>JBJDMS010000001.1:0-836710 GCA_044900255.1 Microbacterium sp. NPDC090218
TGCGTGTCGAAAATGTCGAAGATCTGCGCCTTCACACTGATGACCGGGTTCAACGAGTTCATCGCCCCCTGGAACACCATCGAGATCTTGTCCCACCGGAACGCCCGCAACCCCTCCCCATCCAAACCCACAATGTCGATGTCATGACCATCCCGGTCATGAAACACGATCTCCCCACCCGTCATCAAAGCCGGCGCCTTCAACAACCGATTCATCCCATACGCCAAAGTCGTCTTCCCACACCCCGACTCCCCCGCCAACCCCAGAATCTCCCCACGATTCAACGTCAACGACACACCCCGCACCGCCCGCACCGGCGGATCCACCTCATACTCGATCGACACATTCCGCGCCGTCAGAACCGCTGTCTTCTCGCTCATGCGGTGACTCCCTTGGTCTTGGCAGCCTTGCGCACGCGGCGCGCGGCTTCGGGCGCATTGCGCAGCTTCGGGTTGATGACCTCGTCGATGGCGAAGTTGATGAGAGAGAGTCCGGCGCCCAGCACGGCGATCATGAGCCCCGGCGGCACGAACCACCACCAGGCTCCACGGCCGAGTGCCTGTCCGGACTGCGCGTCGTTCAGGATCGAGCCCCACGTGATCGATGAGTTGGGTCCGAGCCCGAGGTAGGACAGGCCCGCTTCGCCGAGGATCGCGAAGATGATCGCGAAGAGGAACTGCGCCGTCAGCAGCGGCAGCAGGTTGGGCATGATCTCGACCAGGATGACGCGGAAAGACCGCTCCCCGGCGACCTTCGAGGCGTACACGTAATCACGTGTTCGGAGCGACCGCGTCTGGAGACGGAGCACATACGCAGCTCCGGCCCAGGAGGTGATGCCGAGCACGAAGGCGACGAGCTGCCAACTGCGCTGCGGCACGAACGAGGCGATCACCATCACGAGCGGGAGGCCCGGGATCACGATCATGACGTTCGTGAGGAGAGCGAGCCCGTCTTCGCGCCAGCCGCCGAGGTACCCGGCGAGAACACCGAAGAACAGCGACAGCACGATCGCGATGCTCCCGGCCGTCACGCCGATGAGCAGAGACCCCTGAGCGCCGATCGCGAGCTGGGCGAACATGTCGTTGCCGAGCTTGGTCGTCCCCAGCCAGTGTTCCGCCGAGGGCGGCTGAAGCGCGGCGTTGGCGGTGCTGCGGGGATCCTGCGAGAAGATCGGCGCGATGATCGCGAACAGCACGATCGCGGCCACCAGGATCACGCCGATGATGAACTTGGGCGAGGTGCTGGGAAGGATGCGGCGACGCTTGCGTCCCTGCTGCGTGGCCAGCGACACCGTGCTGGCCGGCGCGGTGACGGGCGGTTCCTGGGTCAGGAGCGGGTTCTTCGTGTCAGACATTCTGGCGAGCCCTCGGGTCGATGAAGCCATAGACGAGGTCCATGATGAAGTTGGCGGCGAGCACCGTCAGGGTGATGACGAGGAACAGGCCCTGCATCAGCGCGTAGTCGTTGTTGGTCACGGCCTGGAACATCAGCTTTCCGATCCCGGGGTATGTGAACACCTGCTCCATCACGATGGAGCCGGCCACCACGAACCCGAGAGTGATCGAGAAGCCGGCGATCGACGGGATCGCAGCGTTCCGCGCCGCATAGGTCGTGAGGACCCGGCGCGGCCGCAGCCCCTTCGCCTCGGCCGTGAGCACGTAGTCCTCGGCGAGCGTGGAGACCATCATGTTGCGCATGCCGAACATCCAGCCGCCGACCGAGCTGATCACGATCGTGATGGCCGGGAGGATGGCGTGGGCCACGGCGTCGCTGAAGAACGCCCAGGTCGGCTCGGGGCCGTCCGGGAAGTCGAAGACGTCGTAGCCGCCGAAGATCGGGAACCACCCCAGCCCGACCGCGAACACGGCGACGAGGATGAGCGCCATCCAGAAGTACGGGATCGACTGGAGGACGGTGGTCGCGGGGATCAGGTGATCCACCCAGGTGCCGCGCTTCCATCCGGCCCAGGCGCCGAGCACGACGCCGAGGACGAAGGAGATGACGGTCGCGGTGCCCACGAGGACGAGCGTCCAGGGAAGGGCACCCGCGATGAGCTCCGTCACCGGCGTGGGGAACTTGGTGACCGAGACGCCCAGGTCACCCTGGAACATCCGTCCCCAGTACGAGAGGTACTGCTCCCACAGGGAGGAATCGTCGCCGCCGAGCAGGAGCTTGATGTTGCGGATGGCGGTCTCGGAGACCTCGCCGCCGGCCCGCTGCATCTTGGCGATCATGATGTCGGCCGGGTTGCCCGGCATGAGCCGGGGAAGAAGGAAGTTGATGGAGATCGCGGCCCACAGCGTGAACGCGTAGAACCCGATCCTTCGTGCATAGAACTTCATGTCACTTGTTTCCTGACTTCCTTCTTCCCCGACTCCTTTGCTACTTGACCGGCTGCAGCTGCGTCAGGACGTAGCCTGCCGCGATCGCACCCCAGGACGGCGGGAAGGCGTAGAGGTCTTCCTCGGTCGGCCAGCCCGTGTAGTCCTTCGTGTTGTAGAAGGTCTGGGTCGCGTTGATGACGAGCGGGATGTAGGGCAGGTCACGGACGATCTCGGTCTGGATCGTGCCGTAGAGCTCCTTCTTCGTGGCCTCGTCGTTGGTGCTGATCGCCGCCTGGATCGCCGTGTCCACGACCGGGTTGCTGTAGCGGCTGAAGTTCCAGCGGCCTGCCGGGATCTCCGTGCCGACGGGGCTCGTCGACTCGACCGCGGTGCCACCGAACCAGTCACGGTAGATCTGGAACGGGTCGGCGACGGACGTGCCGATCACACCACCCATGATCAGCTGGAAGTCGCCGCCCTGGCGCGAGTCGGAGAACTCCTGCCACTGCACGGTGGACGCCGTGATCTTGATGCCGGCGGCCTCGGCCTGCTCAGCGATCAGCTTCGCGGCGTCGTTGTAGTCCGTCCAGCCGTCGACCGAGGTGAGCGTGAGCTCGACCGGGACGCCGTCCTTCTCGTAGATGCCGCTGGAGCCCTTGGTGTAACCGGCGGCCTCGAGGATCTTGCCGGCCTCGGCGACGTTCGCCTCCTGGGGGCTGACCTCGTTGGCGGGATCGGCCACCCACTTCTCGTCACGCGGCAGGAGCGCGAACGTCGGAGAGATGTCTCCGGTCAGACCGACGAACGCCTTGTCCTTGATCGTGGCGCGGTCGATGGCGACGTTGAGCGCCTGGCGCACGGCGACGTCGGTCTGCGGACCGGTGCAGCCGAGCTCGGCGTTCGAGCAGGTGTAGAGGACCGTGGGGTCCTGCGGGGTGTTGATCCAGTCGATGGCGCCGCTGGCGGTCACGTCGTCCGGGTTCGGGATGAACATGCCCGTCCAGTCGAGCTTGCCGGCGGCGAGCAGGTCCTGTGCAGTCTGGTTGTTGTCGACGGCGATGTACTGGACCTTCTTGACACCGAGCTTGTCGGCGTCGCGGAAGTTCTTGTTCGCGACGAGGGTGTACGACTCGCTCGTGGTCTTGTCGACGACGTACGCACCGGAGCCGACCGGCTCCTCGTTCGTGAAGTTCGCGAAGTCGGTGATGTCCGCCCAGATGTGCTCGGGGAGGATGTAGGTCGAGCCGAGGCGCTGGAACTCGGTCGTGTACTGCGCCGATGAGTAGGTCAGCACGACAGTGGTGTCGTCCGTCGCCTCGGCCGACACGAGGCCGTTGCCCTCGGGGTTGTTCGCCTCGTAGTTGAAGGAGAACGCGACATCCTCGGCGGTGAGCGGCTCGCCGTCGCTCCACTTGAGGTCGGGCTTGATGGTGATGCTGATCACCGTGCCGTCCTCGTTGTACTCGAACTTGTCGCCGATCAGGCCGACGGGCTCGGAGTCCGCGGTCTTGTTGTAGAAGAACAGCGGCTCGTAGATGGGGCCGAGCGCACCATGGAGCACGGTCGGTGCGAACGGGTTGTAGTTCGCCGCGATCGGCGTCTGGCTTCCGGCCCAGACACGAAGGGCGCGGTCGCTGTCGGCGTTGTCGTCGCCGCTTCCGCCTGTGCCACAGGCGGTGAGGCCCAGGGCGAGGACGGATGCTCCGGCGATAGCGGTGAGCGCGAGCTTGCGCTTTCCGTTTCGGATCATTTCTCTTGTTTCCTCTCGGTGCTGCACTGCAGGAGGGATCGCTCCGGATGGAGCAGAACCCCGGTGTTGGGGTTCGCGGGCCCCGGGGCGGCGACCTGTCGGCCACCGTGAAGGGGTTTGTTAGGACAGTAACCTAACAAACCCTGAACCGGTGGACAAGCCTCCCCGCGCTCCGCAGATAACGTTTCGGACTCGGCATGGATCGGCGTCATATGCGCGCACTAAGAGTCTCGATGACACTAAGATCGATCACGGAGGTTAAGGTGTCCATGACTCAAAGCAGTGACATCCGGGTCGCCGTCTCGACGGTCATCCTGACGCTGCGGCGCACCGACGACGGGCGTGCGGTGCTCGCCCTGCCGCTCGTGCTGCGCACCCGCGAACCGTTCGCGCAGCAATGGGCGCTTCCCGGCGGCTGGCTGACGGCCGCTGAGTCTCCCGTCGACGCCGCGGCACGCACTCTCGCCGAGACCACCGGGCTCTCGCCCAGCTACCTGGAGCAGCTCTACGCCTTCGGAGCCGTCGACCGCTCCCCCACCAGAGTCGTCTCGATCGTGTACTGGGCGCTGCTTCGGCAGGACGACGTGACGGCGCAGATCATCGCGCACCAGGCCTCCGGCCGCGCCCCCGAGAACGTCCGGTGGTTCGACGTCGACCAGCTCCCCCGACTGGCCTTCGATCACGGCGAGATCATCGAGTACGCGCTGTGGCGGCTCCGCAACAAGGTCGGCTACAGCCGGGTCGCCCAGGGCTTCCTCCCCGAGGAGTTCACCCTGGCCGAGCTCCGTGAGGCCTATGAAGCGATCCTCGGCCGCACCCTCGATCCCGCCAACTTCCGTCGTCAGGTGGAAGCGGCGGGCAACCTGCTCCCCACCGACCGCTTCCGCACCGGAAGCCACCGTCCTGCACGTCTGTACCGCGACAACACCGATGTCGAGCTGGCCGACCGCGGCCCGCTCGGTCCCGAAGAAACGAGCACCCGATGAGCATCACCTTCGTACCCGCTCCCGCCGTTCCGCCTCTCGATCCTTCGGTGGACCACGCGATCCAGGCGATCGTCACCGGCGCCTCGACCGACGCCACCTGCGCCACCGATCTCGCCGCGGCCCCCTGGGACTTCGACGCACGCCCCGGCTACGGACCCGGGTCCTCGATGGGCGATGTCATCCCCACCGGCTCTCCGCGACAGGGTGAGCTGCCCGCCGAGTATCGGGAGGCCTCCGAGGAGGAGCTCGACGGGCGCATCCGCGCGGCGAAGGCGACGCTCGGCGACCGCGTCGTGATCCTCGGCCACTTCTATCAGCGGGAGGAGGTCGTCACGCACGCGGACTACGTCGGCGACTCGTTCCAGCTCGCCACCGCTGCCAAGGGCCGAGCCGACGCCGAGGCCATCGTGTTCTGCGGCGTGCACTTCATGGCGGAGACCGCCGATCTGCTCTCGCGGCCGGACCAGGCCGTGATCCTGCCGAATCTCGCTGCCGGCTGCTCGATGGCGGACATGGCCGACATCGACCAGGTCGAGGAGTGCTGGGAGCAGCTCGAGGAGGTCTTCGGAGACCTGGATACGGCAGACGCCGCCGGACGTGTGCCGGTGATCCCGGTGACGTACATGAACTCCTCCGCCGCGATCAAGGGCTTCGTCGGACGGCACGGCGGAATCGTCTGCACCTCCTCGAACGCCCAGACCGTGCTCGAGTGGGCCTTCGAGCGAGGGCAGCGGGTGCTGTTCTTCCCCGACCAGCACCTCGGCCGCAACACGGCCAAGGCGATGGGCGTACCGCTCGAGCAGATGCCGATGTGGAATCCGCGACGAGCGCTCGGCGGTTCCTCAGCAGAGGAACTCCTCGACTCGCGTGTGATCCTGTGGCACGGCTTCTGCTCGGTGCACCGCCGCTTCACCGTCGGCCAGATCGACCAGGCCCGCGTCGACCACCCCGGCGTACGCGTGATCGTGCACCCGGAGTGCCCGATGGAGGTCGTCGACGCGGCCGACGAGGCCGGCTCGACCGAGTACATCCGCCGAGCGATCGACGAAGCCATGGAGCCCACGACCTTCGCGATCGGGACCGAGATCAACCTCGTGCGCCGGCTCGCGGCGCAGTATCCGCAGCACGAGATCTTCTGCCTCGACCCGGTCGTCTGCCCGTGTTCGACGATGTACCGCATCCACCCCGGTTACCTGGCGTGGGTGCTGGAGGAGCTCGTGGCCGGCCGCACGCCGAACCGCATCACGGTCACCGGTGACGTCGCCGCCCCCGCACGGGTGGCACTCGAGCGGATGCTCGCCGCGAAGCCGCCGGTGGCCGCAGGCGTGCGATGAACGTCGTCGTCGTCGGATCGGGCATCGCGGGGCTCACCGCGGCGCTCCATGCCCACGAGGCCGGCCACGGCGTGACGATCGTCACCAAAGGTGCGCTCGGCGACGGATGCACGGGGCTCGCGCAGGGCGGTGTCGCGGGGATCTACGGCCCCGGCGACTCCACCGAACAGCACGCGGACGACACGGTGGACGCGGGTGCCGGACTGTCCGACCCGGCCGCTGTCGAGGTTCTCGTCGCCGATGCGGCAGAGCGGATCGCGGAGCTGATCGCCCGCGGCGTCGCATTCGATCGGAGCCCGGACGGCGCACTGCAGCTCGGGCGGGAGGCCGCCCACCGTCACGCCCGCATCGTGCACGCGGGCGGGGACGCGACCGGCGGCGCGATCTCCGCAGCACTCGTCGCCGCCGTCCGACGTACGCCGATCACCGTGATCGAGCATGGACTCCTGACCGAGTTGCTCATCACCGACGGAACCGCGCGGGGCGTGCGTCTCCTCATCGGCGCGGAGACCTCCGAGCTCGCTGCTGACGCCGTGATCCTCGCGACCGGAGGTGCCGGTCACCTGTACGCGCACACGACGAACCCCAGCGGCACCACCGGCGATGGCATCGCCGCGGCGCTGCGCGCGGGTGCGGCCGTCGCCGACCTGGAGTTCGTCCAGTTCCATCCGACGATCCTGGCGACCGGTCCAGCCTTCCTCATCTCGGAGGCCGTGCGCGGAGAGGGTGCGACGCTGGTCGATGACAGCGGCCGCCGATTCACGTTCGACAGTCACCCGGACGGCGAACTCGCTCCCCGGGACGTCGTGTCGCGCGCCATCGCGCGCCAGTCGGCGATCCAGAGGTCGCCCGTTCGGCTCGACGCCACCATGCTCGGCGCCGAGACGCTGGCCGCGCGATTCCCCACGATCGACCGGGTGACGAAGGCGCGGGGCTACGACTGGTCACGCGAGCCGATCCCCGTGACACCCGCCGCGCACTATCTGATGGGCGGCGTCGTCACCGACCTCGACGGGCGCACCACGATCCCCGGACTCTTCGCGGTCGGCGAGGTCGCGCGCACCGGCGTGCACGGGGCGAACCGACTCGCCTCCAACTCCCTGTTGGAAGGGGCCGTCTTCGGGGCCCGCGCAGCAGCTGCGCTGACGACGCCCTGGTGTGCGGTCGCCCACGATGCTCCCGCCGCCGAACCCGAGACGTCGACCTCACCCACGTCTCCCGCGCAGATCTTCACCCGCGCGGCTCTGCAGCAGCTGATGTGGGACGAGGTCGGACTGCTGCGGACCGGCGCGGGGCTCGAACGGGCACTGGGCACCGTGCGCGCGTGGGCCGCATCCGCACCCGCTCCGGCCACGGTCGCCGAGCACGAGGATGCGAACCTGCGGCTGCTCGCCGAGGCCACCGCTGCCGCGGCACTCACCCGCACCACGTCGGTCGGTGCCCACCACCGAGTCGACGCCCTCGCCCCCGAGGACACCGCGCCCACGCGCGACCGCTCATCGATCCTGGAGTCCGTCTGATGCTCACCCGCGCCACCCTGAACCGCGTCGTCGGAGCAGCTCTCGAGGAGGACGCCCCCTGGGGCGACCTGACCAGCGTCACGCTGCTTCCCGCCGAAGCGACTGCCACCGCCGACCTCATCGCTCGCGAAGCCGGCGTCTTCAGCGGCGGGGAGGTCTTCACCGCGGCGTTCACCCTGACCGACCCGAACCTCACCGTCGACCTGCATGTCGGCGACGGCGACGAGTTCGCCCCGGGCGACGTGCTCGCATCGGTCTCGGGCTCCGCACGCAGCATCCTCACGGCTGAGCGCGTCGCCCTGAACTTCACGCAGCGGATGAGCGGTATCGCAACCCTCACGGCGGCGTACGTGGTCGCGATCGAGGGCACCGAGGCGCGCATCGCCGACACCCGCAAGACCACCCCGGGCCTGCGCGCTTTCGAGCGCCACGCGGTCGAGTCGGGCGGCGGCCGCAATCACCGCTACTCGCTGTCGGACGCGGTGATGGCGAAGGACAACCACCTCGCCGTCCTCACCCGCTCCGGCCTCGACCTCGCCACGGCCCTGCGGGACGCGCTGTCGCGGCTGCCGCACACCACGCACGTGGTCGTCGAGGTCGACCGCCTCGACCAGATCCCGGCCGTGCTCGACGGCGGTGCGCATACGGTGCTGCTCGACAACTTCTCGCTCGACGACCTGCGCGAGGGCGTGGCCCTGATCGGCGGACGTGCCACGGTCGAGGCCTCCGGCGGGGTGAACCTCGACACGGTCGGCGACATCGCCCGCACCGGCGTCGACGTGATCTCGGTCGGAGCCCTGACCCACTCCGCGCGTGCCCTCGACCTGGGCCTGGATCTGCGGATCGACTGACCACCGTGCTGTACCTCGACCATGCGGCGACATCCCCGGTGCGACCGGAGGTGCTCGAGGCGATGCGGCCGTACCTCACCGGAGTGTTCGGCAACCCGTCCAGCCACCACACGGCCGGCGAAGCTGCGGCGAGCGCGCTCGACGATGCCCGAGCGCGCGTCGCGCGAGTGCTGGGGATGCGCACCGGCGATGTCGTGTTCACCGCGGGCGGCACCGAGGCGAACAATCTCGCGGTGAAGGGCATCGTCCTGGCGGCTCTCGAGGGCGGACGTCGGCATCTCGTGATCTCACCGATCGAGCACGAATCGATCCTGGAGTCCGCCGCGTACCTGAAGCGCTTCCACGCCGTCGAGGTGACGACCCTGCCCGTGGATCACGCCGGGAGGATCGCACCGGATGCGCTCGCGGCGGCGGTCAGGGACGACACGGCCCTGGTCTCGGTCGGGCATGCGAACAACGAGATCGGTACGGTGCAGGATGCGGCGGCACTGGCATCCCTGACCCGGGCCGCTGGCGTGCCCCTGCATCTGGATGCCGTGCAATCGGCAGGGTGGCTCCCCCTGAGTGGACTCGGCGCCGACGCCCTCTCGATCGCGGGCCACAAGCTGGGCGCCCCCAAGGGCATCGGAGCTCTCGCGGTGCGCGGGCGCGTGCCGGTGGAGCCGTTGCTCCACGGTGGAGGTCAGGAACGCGGGCGCAGATCGGGGACCGAGAACGTCGCGGGGGCGGTGGCGCTCGCGACGGCGCTGGAACTCGCGGAGAGGGAACGGGAGGTCGTGGCGGCGCGGGTCGGCGCGACAACGGGGCGATTCATCTCCCTGCTGCTCGCCGACATTCCCGAGGCGGCGCTCACCGGCGATCCCCTCCAGCGCCTGCCGGGCACAGCGAGCTTCACCTTCGCCGGCACCAGTGGCGAGTCGGTGCTCCTCGAGCTGGAGCGCCGCGGGGTCATCTCGTCGAGCGGCTCGGCCTGCGCGGCGGGAAGCGACGAGCCCTCGCACGTGCTCCTCGCCTGCGGCGTGCCGGCCGAGGTGGCGCAGACGTCGGTCCGGTTCACGTTCGGAAGAGAGGCGCTTCCCGGCGATGCTCCCGAGCGGCTCGCGGCACTCGTCACGGACTCGGTGCGTGCGGCCCGCGGCTGATGCACGGCCATAGACTCGGCTGGTGACTGCCTCCGCCCCGATCGTGACGCTGATCGTCCCCGGACGCGATATCGCCGCCTTCGCCCCTGCCGCGCTGGACTCCCTGCGCGCGCAGACCGAGCCGCGGTGGCGTGCGATCCTCATCGACGACGGCTCGACGGATGCCACGGGCGCGATCTTCGCCGCGGCCGCGTCCGAAGACAGCCGTTTCACGACGATCCACCACGAGGCATCCCGCGGCCTCGGCGCTGCGCGCAACATCGGGCTCGACCAGGTCGACACCCCGTATCTCGGCTTCCTCGACGCCGACGACGAGCTCCGCCCCGATGCCCTCGCCCGGATGGCCGGAACGCTCGAACAGACCGGGAGCGACTTCGTGGCCGGTGCCTACGTCCGCTCAAGGCCCCACGGCGACGGATACGTCGCCGGTCGCGTGCAGCCCTGGGTCGCGGCGGCGACCGCACCCGAACGACTCCGAACCACTCTCGCCGCGCACCCACAGGCGGTGTCGAACATCGTCGCCTGGTCGAAGATGAGCCGCACCGCATTCTGGCACGACCTCCGGTTCCCCGAGGGCGTCGCCTATGAGGACCAGGTCGTCGCGCAGCTGATGTACACCCGGGCTCGCGCCTTCGACGTGATCCCCGACGTCGTCGTGCAATGGCGGCTCCGCGCCGACGGCACGTCGATCACGCAGAGCAAGGCGCAGCTGACCGTCCTTCGCGACTACCTGGCGGCACTCCGCGGGGGCATCCGGGTGCTGCACGAGGCGGGTGCACGCGCATCCGTCACCGCGCGCCTCGACCTGATCCTCGCAATGGACGTCGCGCCCCTGCGGGAGATCGCGCGCACCCACCCCGACCCTGCCTACGCCGTCGAGGTCGACGGATTCATCCAGGAGCTGCGGGCTCTGCCCGAGTTCGCGGATGCCGCACCCGACCCCACGATCGCCGCCGCGCTCGCGTGGTGAGACCACACCTCCGAACGAACGGGTGACCTCATGAACGAGTATCTCTCCTCTCTCTTCTCCCTCGAGGGCCGTACCGCGGTCGTGACAGGCGGCAGCTCCGGCATCGGTCGGGGCATCGCCACGGCTCTCGCCCGCGCCGGAGCCGCGACCGTCGTCGTCGCGCGCGGCGAGTCCCGCATCGACGAGACCGTCGAGGAACTCCGGGCATCGGGATGCCGTGCCGCGGGCGTCGTCGGCGATCTCAGCACCCGCCCGGGCATCCACGCGGTCGCCGAGGCGGCCGCGGAGCCGTTCGGCGAGCCGGACATCCTGGTCAACTCCGCCGGCATCAACATCCGCCCGCCGTTCCCCGAGATCACAGAGGACGACTGGGATGCGACGATGACGGTCAACGCTCTCGCCCCCTTCCTCCTGGGCCAGCGCTACGCGCGGGGCATGGCGGAGCGAGGCTATGGCAGGCTCATCCACATCAGCTCTCAGCAGGCGCACCGCGCCTTCGTCGGCAGTGGGATCTACGGCGCGTCCAAGGGCGCGGTGGAGTCGCTCATGCGCTCCGAGGCCGAGGCCTGGGGCGGTACCGGCGTGACCAGCAACACGCTGGTGCCCGGATTCGTGCTCACCCCGCTGAACGCCCGCCTGCAGCAGGATCCGGTGAAGATCGCCGAGCTCGCCGCTCGCACGATGATCGGGCGCAACGGGCTGCCGAGCGACTTCGCCGGCGCTGCCGTCTTCCTCGCGGGCGCGGGCTCGGGCTACGTGACCGGGCACTCCCTGTTCGTCGACGGCGGTCTCTCGGTGCACTGAGCCCGGCGGTCGCGTCTCAGGGCTCGGGCGGATAGACCCGCTCGTCGGGGCGAGGCTCGGCGAGCAGCGGAACCGCCGCCGTGATCGCTGCGACGGCGTCGGCCCCCGCGGAATCCACGGGCGCCCGATCGGCACGACGGTCGGCGAGCGCCGCGCCGGTACCACCGGTCACCGCCTCCTCGACCGCGGCCTCTGTGTCGAGCACCCGCGATGCCGCAACCTGCTCGGCGGCGAGTTCCGCATAGAGGCCACCCAGAGCCAGCAGCTCGGAGTGCGTGCCCGACTCGACGATGCGTCCGGCTTCGAGCACATGGATCACATCCGCGCCCATCACGGTCGAGAGACGGTGCGCGATAGACAGCGTCGTGCGCCCCTTCGCCGCTTCGTCGAGCGCCTCCTGCACGACACGCTCCGACACCGTGTCGAGCGCGGAGGTGGCCTCGTCGAGAAGCAGGACCGGCGGGTCCTTGAGCAGCACACGGGCGATCGCGATGCGCTGCTTCTCGCCTCCGGAGAGCCGATACCCCCGCTCGCCCACGACGGTGTCGTACCCCTGCTCGAACCCGGCGATGATGTGGTGGATGTTCGCCGCCGTACAGGCTGCGATCAGCTCGTCCTCGGTCGCATCCGGCTTGGCGTAGCGCAGGTTCTCGCGAATGGTCGCATGGAACAGGTACGTCTCCTGCGACACGATGCCCACGTGGTCGATGATCGACTCCTGTGTGAGCGAGCGAACGTCGGCACCCGCGAACATCACGGCGCCGCCCTTCGCCTCATACAGGCGCGGAGCCAGATAGAGGATCGTCGTCTTGCCGGCGCCGGACGGCCCGACGAAGGCGACGTGCTGCCCCGGTTCCGCGACGAACGAGACCCCGTCCAGCGTCGCCCGAGCATCGGCCGAGGCATCCGGATAGCGGAAGACGACCTCGGAGAACTCGAGACGCCCGCGGGGCCCCGGAGCCCGATCGACCGTGATCGCGTCGGGAGCGTCTTGGATCTCAGGCACCAGGTCGAGGTACTCGAAGATGCGCGCGAACAGCGCCGAAGAGGTCTGCAGGTCGAGCGAAACGCGCATCAGTCCCATCAACGGCATGAGAAGTCGCGCCTGCACAGTGGTGAAAGCGACGACGGTTCCCGCAGTGATGGCTCCGGTACCACCGGCGATCAGATATCCCGACACCAGGTAGATGACCGCGGGCACGCTGGCCATGAGCACCTGGACCACGGCGAAGAAGCCCTGACCGCTCATCGCCCTCCGTACCTGCAGGACGACCTGATTGCGGTTCTCGGCCTGATAGCGCTCGGACTCGGTGCGCTGCCGGTTGAACGCCTTCGACAGCAGCATGCCCGAGACGCTCAGGGTCTCCTGCGTGATCGAGGTGAGTTCGGAGAGGGACTCCTGCGTCTCCCCCGCGATCCGTGCGCGCACCTGGCCCACTCGGCGCTGAACGAAGATCAGGAACGGCATCATGATCACCGCGATGAGTGTCAGGCGCCAATCGATCAGGATCATCGCGACGAGCGAGGCGATGACGGTCACGACGTTGCCCAAGATGCTCGTGACGGTGTTGGTCAGCACGCCCGAGACGCCACCGACATCGTTCTGCAGCCGGGATTGGATGACGCCCGTCTTGGTCCGTGTGAAGAATCCGAGCTCCATCGCCTGGAGGTGCTCGAACAGCTTCACCCGCAGGTCGCCCGTCACGCTGTTGCCGACGGTGGACGTGAGCCAGGTCTGCGCGACACCGAGGACGGCCGAGAGCAGGAACAGGCCGACCATCGCGGCGACGAGCCACGCCAGCAGTTCGAGATGCGGGCCTCCCCCGGCGACGGGGAACAGTGCGTCATCGAAGATGCGCTGCACGATCAGGGGCGGGATGACGGCGATGGCCGCCCCGAGGATCACGAGGATCCCGGTGAAGAAGATGCGCCAGCGATAGGCGCTGAAAAGCGAGACCACGCGTGCGCCGAGACCGCTGATCCGAGGTGCCTCGGCATTCAGCTTGCGCTGCGCGTTCTCATCGACCCCGCGGAAGCCACCGCCGCGCTGTCCTCCGCCCATCCCACCGCCCATGCTCATGGCGCCAGCGTACTCAGCCTCGACGACATCGCCGACCTGAGCGTCTGCCCTCAGCGGATTTCTGTGAGTTCGGAATGAAATGTCGTCGGCCGCCGTTACGCTGAAGGACTCTTGCGAACTCTCGCGATACTTCCATCTCTTCTTCGCCCAGGAGGCCGCCCATGTCTGCCGTCGATACCGGCTCCATCTCGACGACCCCCGCAACGACGGGGGGCGAGATCGCGCGCAAGGACATGCGGGTGATCTGGCTGCTCCTCGTCGCCGCCTTCGTCGCCATCCTCAACGAGACCACGATGGGCATCGCGATCCCGCATCTGAATGCGGATCTCGGCATCCCGCCCGAGCTCGGTCAGTGGCTCACCAGCGCCTTCATGCTGACGATGGCGGTCGTGATCCCGACGACCGGTTTCATCCTGCAGCGCTTCACGACGCGGCAGGTCTTCATCGCCGCGATGATCGCGTTCTCGCTCGGAACCCTCGTCGCGCTCGTCGCTCCCGGATTCGCCGTGCTGCTCGTCGGCCGCGTGATCCAGGCGGCCGGTACCGGCATCATGATGCCGCTGCTGATGACCACGATCATGAACGTCGTGCCGCCGCAGTCGCGTGGTCGCATGATGGGTCGCGTCGGCCTCGTGATCTCGCTCGCTCCCGCGATCGGCCCCACCCTCGCGGGTGCGGTGCTCGAGCTCGCGAGCTGGCGCGCACTGTTCGCGATCATCCTCCCGATCTCCCTCATCGCCCTCTTCATGGGCGTGAAGTGGATGACGAACCTCGGTGAGACCCGCGCCGTGCCGCTCGACGTGCTCTCGATCCCGCTCGCGGCGCTCGGCTTCGGCGGCATCGTGTTCGGACTGAGCCAGTTCGGCGGCGAGGGCGGATCGGGCGAGACCGCCGGCATCATCTCCCTGGCCGTCGGCGTCATCTCGCTCGGGCTCTTCGTGTGGCGGCAGCTGCTGCTGCAGCGCATCGATGACGCGCTGCTCGACCTGCGCGTGTTCCGCTCCAGCAACTTCACGCTGTCCGTGATCATCATGTCGATCCTGGCGCTGTCGATGTTCGGCACCCTGACGCTGCTTCCGCAGTACCTCCAGAACGTCGCCGGCCTCAACCCGCTCCAGTCCGGTCTGATCCTGCTTCCGGGCTCGCTGCTGATGGGGCTGCTCGGGCCGATCATGGGACGTGTCTACGATGCGCGCGGCACGCGTCCGCTGCTCATCCCCGGCACGATCCTGGTCACGGCCTCGCTGTTCTTCTACTCGACCGTCGGCGAGCACACCGTCTGGTGGGTGCTGATCATCGTGCAGGCGGCCATGTCGGTCGGACTCGCGATGTCGTTCACGCCGCTGTTCTCCGCCTCGCTCGGATCGCTCCAGCGCTCGCTGTACTCACACGGCTCGGCAGTGCTGAACACGCTGCAGCAGGTCGGTGGCGCGGCGGGGGTGGCGCTGCTGCTGGTGACGTACTCGTCGATCCTGCACGCCGGTGAGCAGGAGGGCCTGTCGACCGCGGTCGCCGGTGCGCCCGGGGCACGGATGGCGTTCCTGATCGCGGCGATCATCTCGCTCGCGGCGGTGGCGCTCAGCCCGTTCGTCCGCAAGCCCGCCGACGATGCCGGCGAAGGCTTCCACGGAGGACACTGACCGTCCGTAGACGGCCCGCGATGGCGTCTGCCTCTTACTCGCTCTTCGGGGCGGGGAACTGGCAGACGCCATTGCTGCAGTAGCCGACGGCATCGCCCTCGAGCAGGTTCAGAGAGTCCAGGAGCGGCTGCAGCCCGACGGGCGCTTCCTGCTGCACGGAGTCCTGCTGCGTTTTCTTCATCCCTCGATCGTACGCCTGACCGGAGCGGGTGGCTCCGAACCCGTCCGTGCGACGTCGACAGCAGAAGAACAGCCGTTCTCCCCTACGGTTGACCCATGGTCAAACGACTCCTCGCCCGCATGTTCTGGGCGTTCAGCCGATGGACCCTCGTGAGCGAGGGAGCGCCGACGCGCCCGACAGTGCTGGTCGGGGCCCCGCACACGTCCAATTGGGACTTCGTCCTGATGCTCGCGATCGCCTGGCGACTCGGCATCGACGTGCACTGGCTCGGCAAGAAGAGCCTCTTCCGCGGATGGCGCGGTCCGATCATGCGCGGCCTCGGCGGGATCCCCGTCGATCGCGCAGACCCGGCGCGGGTGGTCAAGGACGTCGTGGGGCAGGTGCACGCGGGCACCGTCTTCGGTCTCGTCGTCACGCCCGATGGGACACGCGGCGGCAACGAGTACTGGAAGTCAGGCTTCTACCGGATCGCCCGCGAGACGGGCATGCCCGTGACCCTGGGCTTCGTGGACCGCACGACCATGACGAGCGGACTCGGCCCGACGATCGACCTGACCGGCGATGTGCGCGCAGACATGGACCGGATCCGCGCCTTCTATGCCGACAAGGCAGGAGTTCGCCCCGAGCGACGCACCGAGCCGCGGTTGCGCGAAGAGCATCCTGCCGCGACCGAGCCCGACACCACGACCGAGCCCGACACCGCGTAGACAACGGGCCGCGCACGCACAGGGGCGAGCACTCAGCCCTGCTGCTCGGTGTGTGCGCGAGCGTAGTCGAGGTCTTCGTCGCTCAAGGCCTCCACCATCCCGACCACGGCGCCGGTGATCATGCGGATCTCCTCACGGACCGCCTCGTCGAGGTGCGGGGAGTCGCTGTCGAGCACGGCCTGGCGTCCGTCCTCGGACAGTTCGGGCCACCATTCGCGGATCGGCGGGAGCGTCATCATGCCTTCTTTCGAACTGTGGGCGCAAGAGTCTGGACACCAGCGACGGACGGAAACGACACTGAGATCATGACATCGGAGCCGCCGGGCGGCGAACACGAACTCGACGACCGCGCCGACGGACGCGACGAGACCGCGAACGAGCGGGCGGACCGCAACTGGGATGAGCTCCTGCAGGAGTTGCGAGTCATGCAGACCGGAACCCAGATCCTCACGGGCTTCCTCCTCGCGGTCGCCTTCCAACCGAGGTTCACCGACATGGACGAGCTCCAGCGCGATCTGTACGTCGTCCTCGTCGCCCTAGCGGCTGTGGCGACCATTCTCGCCCTCGCGCCGGTGGGGATGCATCGAGCGCTGTTCGGGCGTCAGCGCAAGCCTGACCTCGTCCGTATCGCCGCGAGGATCGTCCGCATCGACCTGATCGTGATCGGCGCGCTGACCATCGGCGTGACCACGTTGATCGTCGACTTCACGGTGAACCGCACGGCGGGGATCATCGCTCTCGTCGCAGCGCTCGTGCTCGTGGCATCCCTCTGGGTGGCACTGCCCCGGGTCATGCGCGGCAGGCCGCTCACCCGCGGAGCCGCCGCCGAGTGACGACGCGGCCCGCGGGTGCGAGCGGGCTCAGCGCCCTGCCGGGCTCCGGTTCTCGGCGCTGACCATCCAGGCGAACTGCTCGAGACGTTCGATGATGGCGTGCAGCAGGTCGGCCGACGTCGGGTCTTCCTCGTCGACGGCGTCGTGTACGTCCCGTACCGTCGCCACGGCGGCTTCCAGACGCGCGGTCACCAGGTCGATCGTCTCCGTCGTCGACACCTCCCCCGCCGGGAACTCGGGAAGCGATGTCGTCTTCGCGATGGTCGCGCTGCGTCCGTCCGGTACGGCGTGGAGTGCCCGCATACGCTCCGCGATGGTGTCGCTGAACGTCCGCGCATCGTCGATGATCTCGTCGAGCTGGCGATGCGTGTCGCGGAAGTTGCGGCCCACGACGTTCCAATGCGCCTGCTTGCCCTGGATCGCCAGATCGAGCAGGTCGACGAGTACCGCCTGCAGGTTGTTCGCGAGCGTCGTCGAGGCGGTGAAACCCTTCTCCGCGTTCTGCTGCCGTGTCGTCTTCACCGCGCCCTTCGTCGAGCCGCCGGTCTTCTTGGTCGTTGTGCTTTGAGCCATGTGGTGACCTCCTGCGGGCGACGTTATCCCGGGCTGTCTTCCGGAGCGAGGGGGTTGACACCACGCGGACACAACCCGGAATGTGACTCGGGTGAGTGATGCAGACGCAGTGGTGGAAGACCAGGACAGAACGCAGCCGGAGATCGTCATCTCCCCGATCGGCGACGAGGATGCCGGCGAGGTGCTGACCGTGCAGCGCGCGGCTTTCGTCTCGGAGGCCGCGATCTACGGAAGCGTCGACATGCCCCCGCTGACGCAGACGCTCGCCGAACTGGAGGCGGAGCTGCGGTCCGAGTCCGGGCTGACGGCGCGCATCGACGGGCGCCTCGTCGGCGCCATCCGCTACGTCGAGAGAGACGGTCTGCTCCTGATCGGCAGGATCGCGATCGCCCCCGATATGCAGGGTGAGGGAATCGGGAGACTGCTGCTCGAGAGCGCCGAGAAGGCGTCGGATGCGGATGTCGCCGAGCTGTTCACCGGCAGTCTGAGCGAGGCGAACATCCGCCTCTACGAGTCGTGCGGCTATGAGGAGCACGAGCGTGTACCCGACGGCGACGGCACCGAGCAGGTGTTTCTGCGCAAGAACCTGCGAGCAGGGTAAGAGCCTCCTCCGAATCCGCGCAAGGGGGTTGAGACGATCGGCTGGGTCCGGCATCGTGGCCCGGACATGTCGCGACCGTGGCATGCCCCAACCGGAAGGAGAGTCTCGTGCTCACCCTCACCGACAACGCCTCCGCCATCGTGACGACCCTCGTGAGTCGTCAGACCGACGCCCCGGATGCCGGGCTCCGCATCCACTCGACCGAGGCTCAGGGCCCCGAGGGCGGTGCACGCCTCGCCGTGCTCGTCGCCGCGGACCCGGAGCCGCAGGACCAGGTCGTGGAGGTCGCCGGTACCCGTCTGTTCCTCGATGAGTCGGCTGTCGCCGCTCTCGACGACAAGATCCTCGATGCCGGAGTGGACGACGAAGGCTCCGTGTCGTTCGCCGTCACCCCTCAGGTCGCCTGACCGAAGGATTCCGGATGCCGCGGCCGACTCGGTCGCGGCATCCGCCTGTCTGCACCGCGTAACCTGGAGCGAGGTCGCAAACCCGTGCGACCAGTCGAAAGGCCACCGTGAAGATCTCTCTGCTCCGCCGCTTCGTCGTCCTCGCGGAGGAACTGCATTTTCCGCGTGCAGCGGAGAAGCTCGGCATCCCGCTGGCCTCGCTCTACACGTCCATCGACAAGCTCGAGGCCGAGGTCGGCCATCCGATCGTCCATCGCGAAGGACCGACACGGCTGACCCCCGTCGGCGAACTCCTCCTGGTGGAGGCGAAGGCAGAGGTCGCGGCAGCTCCGGAGCCGGTTCGCAACGCCCCCGCCCCTGCCGGAGGCAAGGCCAAGGCCTCGAAGGGCAAGGGTCGCACGCCCGCGGTGAAGGGGCAGCCGAAGCCGTACAAGAAGCGGCAAGGCCGCTAGGCGGAGCGCGTTCGGGACTCAGTCCCAGTCGAGGTACTCCTCGATCACCACCGCGGTCTCGATCGGGTGCGTCATCGGGAACAGGTGATCGGCTCCGTCGATGCTCTTCACGCTCGCACGCTCGGGTGCCGTGGACTGCAGCTGCTCACCATTGGCGAACGGAGCCTCGAGGTCCTTGGTGCCCTGGATGATCAGGACAGGCATCACCGGGGCGAGCGGGGTGTCGTTCTCTTCGACGGCCAGCAGCGCCAGACCGTTCACGCGGTCGGCGTGCGCCAAGGCGAAGGCCCGTGCGACGGTGCCACCGAATCCGTGCCCACCGATCCAGGTGTCGCCCAGCCCGACGTGCTCGATCACGTCGAGCGCGTCCGCGACCCGGTCGTCGAGCGAGACTTCTTCGCGCTTGGCCTCGGCGCGGTGGCCGATTCGCAGCACGTGGAAGCCCGCCTCTTCGGCGAGGTAGTGCGCGACGACGCCGAGGACATCGGCCGCCAGATCGCGCTCCTGGATCAGGACGAGCTTGACGGGCCCGTCACCCTCATCGACGAAGGGGATCGCGCGGCCCTCGGGCTCGAAGATCTGGGTGTCGGTCATCGGCGTCAATCTCCTCGTGCCGTCGGTGTCAGGAACTCAGGCGGAACGTCCACGGCGGACGCCAGCGACCGGACCGCGGCCGGAGCCGCCATGCTCCAGCGTATCCCGACCCGGCGGTCAGCGAGGCGTTCCGGCAGCGGATCAGCAGAGTCGGCCGCTACCAGGCCCGCCCGCGAAGATCGATCGTGCCCTCGGGCCACCTGCGCGGTGGGGAGCCGAGCGGGAGTGTCAGAATCGGCGGGCCCGGAAGCTGTGTGGTGGGCTGACCGGCGCGATCGATCGAGTGCTCTGCTGCGGAGACACGGTGCCATCCGCACGATTCGTAGAACGCGACGACCTCCTCACGGCACCCGAGGTAGCCGAACTCGATACCCCCGACCTCCGCCATCGATGCGGCTGCGCGCTCCATGAGCCGGGCGCCAGCCCGCTGACCTCGTGCCTGCGGGGAGATCAGAACCCCACCGACTCCGGCGATGACGACCTCCGCCGTACCGACGCTGATGGTGCGCCGCGCCCAGCCGACGTGTCCCACCACAGCATCGCCGAGTCGGGCGATGACATGGACGTCGTGGGGCGCATAGCCGTAGGGCTGATCGGGATCCCATGCTCCGAACTCAGCGAAGTACTCGGCATCGAAAAGTTCCCGCAGCCGCGCCACGTCATCCGTGGTCAGACGATCGTGCGAAACCGCGTCGATGACGACGCTCGTCATACCTCGGCGACCTGCCCGGCCTCCACCCGCCAGTGCCGATCGGTCTTCACCGTCGCGAGCATCCGACGGTCGTGGGTGACCAGCAGCAGGGTTCCCTCGTAGGACTCGAGCGCCTGTTCGAGCTGCTCGATCGCCGGCAGGTCGAGGTGGTTCGTCGGCTCATCGAGCACGAGCAGGTTGACGCCCCGCGCCTGCAGCAGCGCCAGTCCTGCGCGGGTGCGCTCCCCCGGCGACAGCTCATCGACAGCGCGCGTCACGTGGTCGGCCTTGAGCCCGAACTTGGCGAGGAGA
Organism: Microbacterium sp. NPDC090218; assembly: GCA_044900255.1. Lineage (GTDB taxonomy): Bacteria > Actinomycetota > Actinomycetes > Actinomycetales > Microbacteriaceae > Microbacterium. Next base: position 20,753 of record JBJDMS010000001.1, read on the forward strand.
GTGCGGACCTCGCCCGAGGCCATCTCCGGCACGAGTTCCTCGAAGGCGACGGCGAGCGACTGTGTGCCGACCAGCTGCGCGCGGGCCTGATCGATCTCCCCGATCTGCACGCTCGCACCGAGGCTCGCCGTCCCCTCGTCCGGAAGCTGACGCCCCAGCAGCCCGCGCAGCAGCGTCGACTTCCCGGCGCCGTTGGGTCCGGTGATACCGATCCGCTCCCCTGCGTTCACCTGCAACGACACGGGCCCCAGCTGGAAGGTTCCCTGCCGGAACACGGCGGAGCTCAGCGTCGACACGACCGAGCTGGAGCGCGGCGCCGAACCGATCGTGAACTCGAGCTGCCATTCCTTCCGGGGCTCCTCGACCTCTTCGAGCCGGGCGATCCTGCTCTCCATCTGACGTACCTTCTGCGCCTGCTTCTCGCTCGACTCGGCAGAGGCCTTGCGCTTGATCTTGTCGTTGTCGGGCGCCTTCTTCATCGCGTTGCGCACACCCTGGCTCGACCATTCCCGCTGCGTGCGGGCACGCGCGACGAGGTCGGCCTTCTTGTCGGCGAACTCGTCGTACTTCTCGCGCTGGTGGCGGCGCACCGTGGCCCGCTCTTCCAGATACGCGTCGTAACCACCGCCGAACACCCGGTTGCTGTTCTGCGCGAGATCGAGCTCCAGCACCCGGGTCACGCAGCGGGCGAGGAACTCGCGGTCGTGGCTGACCACCACGACCCCGCCACGGAGGCCACGCACGAACGCCTCGAGTCGCTCGATCCCGTCGAGGTCGAGGTCGTTGGTCGGCTCATCCAGCAGCGCGATGTCGAAACGCGAGAGCAGCAGCGCCGCGAGGCCGACGCGCGCGGCCTGCCCACCGGACAGCGAGGTCATCATCGCTTCGGCCGGGTCGTCGCCCAGGTCGAGTCCCAGGTCGGCGAGCACCACCGGAAGTCGCTCGTCGAGGTCGGCAGCGCCGCTCGCCAGCCAGCGGTCCAGCGCCACCGAGTAGGTGTCGGCAGGATCTGTCCCGGGTGCCGCCAGCGAGGGGTCTCCGAGGGCAGCTGCGGCCGCGTCCATGTCGCTGGTCGCCGCCGCGCACCCGGTGCGGCGCGCGATGTAGTCGACCATGCTCTCACCCGCGATGCGTTCGTGTTCCTGCGGAAGCCATCCGACGAAGGCATCCGCCGGCGCGAGCCTGATCGTCCCGGCCTGAGGTTCGTCGACACCGGCGAGCAGCTTCAGAAGGGTCGACTTCCCTGCACCGTTAGCTCCGACGAGGCCCACGACGTCACCCGCCGTGACGGTCAGGTCGAGCGAGTCGAACAGGGTGCGGTGGCCGTACCCGCCGGCCAGCCCTTGGGCCACGAGTGTTGCGGTCATCCGTCAATCCTGTCACCCGTGCGGGTGGTGCGCCGACGCGGGTTCTCAGCGGGTGCCGATACGAGAGCTCTCGAGTCGGCGGGTCAGCACGAGCGCGATCGTCAGCGGCACGGCCGCGACGACGCCGAATGAGATGTCGATGAGCTGCCAGCCGAGCGGCAAGCCTCTGATCGTGCCGGCGGTGAGTGCCAGCGGAACGATGCCCGCACACATGATGAGGCCCCAGACGGTGACCCAGACGTTGCGCACCGGATCGATGAGCGGTCCGACGAAAGCGACCGCGATGGCCAGGTGGGCGAACGCCAACCAGTCCGTGCCGTAGGCGAGGAACGGGTACTCGGTGCCTGTGACCTCGAGCCCCTCAGCAACCCGATGGACCCAGAATGCGAGGTCGGGGAAGACCGCGCTGAGGCCCGTGTCACTCAGGATGTCGCGTCCGAGCATCAACTCTTCGCGGAGTGGGAACGCGGTGACCCCGCTCACGACGAGCCCGACGATGACGATGGTCAGACAGATGCGGATGAGGAGCGTGCGGCGTCGGGCAGGCGTGGGCGCGTCCAGCTCTCGTCGGTCGACATGCATCACGGCCTCCTGGCAGCAGGTTTCATCGTTCTCGGTCTTGGGATCAGCGTCAGCATCGCAGAGCACCGCCGGTCTCATCGACCAGACTGGACCCGTGGACGACTGCAAGACCTGCGACTCGGCCGGCGTGCCGGGCATCGGCGCGCTCCCCTGGGATATCGACGCGACGACACAGGCCCTGATCCAGAGAGTGAACGCGGGCGGGATGCGCGAGTTGCGGCACGACGTTCCGCTCGAGGACATGATCCCTCTACTCGAGTCGGATCTGAAGTACACGATCGCCAGCTTCGTGGAGTGTCTCGATTGCGGGCGCGTGCTCTTCTGGGGGCTCTGCGTTCGCGGGAACCCGATCCTCCGGCATGCAGACAGGGCCGAGATCGATCGCTGGCCCTGGAGTGCCGTGCCGCCACGTCAGCGATGGGCGCGAAGCTAACAGGACCCGCCTGTCTCGCGGCAGCCATCGGCCTTCGTCGCCCGCCGAGGCGGGGCGTACTCAGTTGTTGAAGCGGAACTCCACCACGTCGCCGTCCTGCATGACGTAGTCCTTGCCCTCGAGGCGGGCCTTGCCCTTGGCGCGGGCCTCGACGACGGAACCGGTCTCGACCAGATCCTCGAACGAGACGATCTCGGCCTTGATGAAGCCCTTCTCGAAGTCGGTATGGATCACACCGGCTGCCTGAGGCGCCTTCGAACCCTTGGGGATCGTCCAGGCGCGCGCTTCCTTCGGACCGGCCGTGAGGTAGGTCTGCAGGCCGAGGGTGTCGAAGCCGATACGTGCGAGCTGGTCGAGGCCCGACTCGTCCTGGCCCGTCGAGGCGAGCAGTTCCGCCGCATCCTCCGGGTCGAGGTCGATCAGCTCCGACTCGATCTTCGCGTCGAGGAAGATGGCCTTCGCGGGAGCGACGAGGGCGGCGAGCTCCGCCTTGCGCGCGTCGTCCGTCAGGACGGCCTCGTCGACGTTGAACACGAAGATGACGGGCTTGGCGGTGAGCAGGCCCAGCTCGCGGATCGGCGTCAGGTCGATGCCGGCGACGGACAGCAGCACGCCGCGCTCCAGCGCATCCTTCGCCGCGTTCGCGGTCTCGAGCACGACCGGCTCGATCTTCTTGCCGCGGACTTCCTTCTCGTAGCGGGTGATCGCCTTGTCGACGGTCTCGAGGTCGGCGAGCATGAGCTCCGCGTTGATCGTCTCCATGTCGGAGGCCGGGTTGACGGTGCCGTCGACGTGCACGACGTCATCGTCGGCGAAGCCGCGGACGACCTGCGCGATGGCGTCGGCCTCGCGGATGTTCGCGAGGAACTTGTTGCCCAGACCTTCGCCCTCGCTCGCACCGCGGACGATGCCGGCGATATCGACGAACGAGACCGCCGCGGGGAGGATCCGCTCGCTGCCGAAGATCTCCGCGAGCTTGTCGAGACGCGGATCGGGCAGGTTCACCACACCGACGTTGGGCTCGATCGTCGCGAACGGATAGTTCGCCGCGAGCACGTCGTTCTTGGTGAGTGCGTTGAAGAGGGTGGACTTGCCGACGTTGGGCAGGCCGACGATGCCGATAGTGAGAGCCACGGGGCACGAGTCTACCTGGCCGGTGCTCTGCGATCCTGCGGGAGGCTGTGCGTCAGTCGCGGACGGCGCGGTACGCGCGGGTCACGTACGGAAGGTCGATGGTCGCGTCGCCATGCAGGTCGAGCTCATCGAAGAGGGCGTCGAGCTCCCGGCGGATGCGTGCCTTCTCGTCATCGGGGGCGGTGATGATGTAGCTGCGCGATGCCGCCATCCGGTGCAGCACGTCGCGCGTGACGGGCCGCACCCACTCCCAGCGCTCCTGCTCGAGCGCACCGAAAGGTGCGGCGACGACGGGATCTCCCTCGGCGAGCATGATCTCGGCGTGGCTGCCGTGCATGATCTCGGTGAGCCTGCGAACCCAGTCGACGCGGTCGTCGCGGATGTTCCAGATGAGGCCGAGCACGCCTCCGCTGCGCACCGCGCGACCGATCTCGGAAGATGCCGCCACCGGATCGACCCAGTGCCAGGCCTGCCCCAGGACGACGGCGTCGACGCCGGCGTCCGGAAGCGGAAGCTTCTCCGCCGATCCGAGGAAGGTCGGCACTCCCGGCACCGCGCCGCGAAGAGTGGCGAGCATCTCCGGGTCCGGATCGACCGCGACGACCTCGGCATCCGGCGCTCCGGCGAGGACCCGCGTGAGCTTCCCTGTTCCCGCGCCGACGTCGGCGATGCGCCGCGAACCGGCCGGCATCCGCTCCAGCATCCATGCGACCGCGTCGAAGGGATACTCGGGTCTTCCGACTTCGTAGTCCCCGGCCTGCGCTCCGAACGACGTCGCCATGTCTTCAGCCATGCCGCCAGCCTACGGCGAGTCTGCCGCGTGCTCGCCGACCTCGGAGGGAGAGTGGACATGTGCCACTGGACTTCACTGCGATCGACTTCGAGACCGCGAACTCCAGTCCCGCCTCCGCCTGCTCCGTCGGTCTCGTCCGTGTGCGCGACGGCGAGGTCGTCGCCACCACCGGTTGGCTGATCCAGCCGCCGCCCGGGCACGACGAGTTCCAGGAGTGGAACGTGCGGATCCACGGGATCCAGCCGGAGGACGTGCTCTCGGCCGCCACCTGGGTCGACCAGTTCGACCGTCTCTGCTCCTTCGCCGGAGCCGACGTCCTCGTCGCCCACAACGCCGGTTTCGACCTCAACGTCCTCCGACGCGCGTCGGAGGCCACCGGCCAGACCTGCCCGCCTTACCGCTCGCTGTGCAGCCTCCAGGTCGCCCGTAAGACCTATGAACTCGACTCCTATCGTCTGCCCGTCGCCGCAGCCGCCGCCGGGTTCGCCGAGTTCTCGCACCACGACGCCCTCGCCGACGCCCGCGCTTGCGCGCAGATCGTGATCGACGCGGCCGCCAGAGCAGGCGCCGCCGACGTCTTCGCGCTCGCCGACGCCCTGAGCCTGCGCGTGACGGCGCCTGTCGCACCGGTCGCGCCGGCGCTGGAGCGCGCCGTCGCCTGACCCACCGCGCCGCGCCTGTGCGCGGCGACCGTGGAATGTCGGATGCCGGCCGCATCATGAACACATGGATGCACTGTCTGTCGTTCTCGTCCTCGTCGCCCTCGCGGCGGGCATCGCCGTGGGCTGGTTCCTGCGCGCGGGGCGCGGAGCCGCCGATCTCGCGCGTGCGCAGGCCGAGCTGTCTGCGGCCCGAGACGACCGCGACCGCCAGTACGACCTCTACCGCGATGCCGTCGAGCATTCCCGGAACGAGCAACGCGCCGAGGCCCAGCGCGTACAGCAGCAGAACGCGGTGCTGACCGCCCTGGCACCGGTCCGGGAGAGCCTGCAGCAGATGCAGACCAAGATCACCGCGATCGAGCGGGAACGTCATGCGCAGTTCGGAACGCTCGAAGAGCAGCTGCGCCGGGCGCAGGAATCAGATGAAGCCCTCCGGGCGACCACGGAGTCGCTCGCAGGAGCGCTTCGCTCGACCGCCACACGCGGGGTGTGGGGCGAGACTCAGCTCCGCCGCGTGGTGGAAGCCGCGGGCCTCACCCGGCACATCGACTTCGACCTGCAGGCCACGATCTCGTCCGACCATGGCCAAGGCCGCCCCGACATGGTCATCCGCCTCGCGGGCGGCAGCTCGATCGCGGTCGACGCCAAGGTGCCGCTCGACGCGTACCTCGAGGCCTCCGCACTTCCAGCCGGCGACGCGCACGAGCCGCAGCGCCGCGTCCACATGCAGAAGCACGTCAAGGCCGTCCGTGCGCACATCGATGCGCTGGCGAAGAAGGCGTATTGGGCCGGGCTCGACGCGAGTCCCGAGTTCGTGATCTGCTTCCTGCCGAGCGAGTCCCTTCTGGCAGCCGCCATCGACGAAGACCCGACGCTGCTCGACTACGCGTTCAGCCGCCGCGTGGCACTCGCGTCGCCCGTCAACCTGTGGGCGGTCCTGAAGACGGTCGCCTTCACCTGGACGCAGCAGGAGGTGTCGACCGAGGCCCGCACCCTGCTCGCGCTCGGCACGCAGCTGTACGACCGGCTCGGCACCCTGGCGGGGCACGCTGACGATCTGCGCCGCGCGCTGGAGCGGACGGTCGACAGCTACAACCGCTTCGCGGGATCCTTGGAGACGCGCGTGCTGGTGACGGCTCGGCAGTTCCCGGGTGTGGATGCGTCCGCGCTGGCGGCTGCATCGCCGTCGACCGTGGCGAGCGGACGCCGCTTCACCGCTCCCGAACTGATCGCGGCGGACGAGACTGCCGCTGACGAGACCTCCGGCGATGGGGGCGACGCCGTGGCGACGGCGAGCACGCCGACAGTCAGAGCGGACGTCGGTGACGTGCGCTCGCGCCTGGACGAGCTCTAGAGACCGTGCGGTGACGGTCAGGCAGTCTCAGGCGATACCCGGGACGCCACTGAGCAACAGGATGACGAGACCGCTGGTCGCGAGGAAAGCCCCGATCATCCACCATGCACTGATCTCGTGGCCCTCGTCGCGGCGGACACGGAACAGAACGTCGGCTCGACGCGCCGGATCGACCATGGTTGCAGGCGGAGGCGTGACAGGCGGAGCGGTCGCGGTGCCGGACTCGGCATCGGCGCTCACCCGGAGAATTCGCCCCGTGTTCGTCGTGATGATCTTCGTCGCGGCGGCCTTCGAGCCGCTCGTGTGCTGCGTTGTCATCCGTTCGCCCTCCTGTGCCTGCGGTGCCTGACGGCTCCGTCGACGGCGACAAACCCAGTGACAATTGTGACACGGCGCTCCTGAAAGCGTGGATCGCGCCACTCCGAACGGGTACCGGCTCGATAACGATGGCGCATCACGCCGCCGAGATCACCCCGTCTGCCGGGAGGAGCGGAGGCTCAGAGCCACTTCGAGACGAGGTGCTCCGATGCGATGCGGCGGAGCGTTCCGGAGGCACCGCGGAGCACGACGCTCTCGGTGTACACGTAACCCCGCTCGCGGCGCACGCCGGCGACGAGCTGTCCGTCCGTGACTCCGGTGGCGACGAAGATCGTATTGTTCCCCTGCACCAGGTCGTCGGCCTCGTAGACCTTGTCCATGTCGAGTCCGGCGTCGATCCCCCGCTGACGCTCATCGTCGTCGCGCGGCCAGAGGCGACCCTGGATGTGTCCGCCGAGCGCCTTGATCGCGCATGCCGTGACGATTCCCTCGGGGCTGCCCCCGACACCGACGCACATGTCGGTGCGTGCGTCGTGCCGTGCGGCGTTGATCCCGCCGGCGACATCGCCGTCGCTCATCAGTCGTGTTCCGGCGCCCGCATCGCGGATCTCCTGGATCAGCTGCTCGTGACGCGGTCGATTCAGCACCGACACGACGATCTCATCGACGGGCTTGTCGAGAGCGCCGGCGAGTTTGCGGATGTTCTCGCCGATCGGAAGGCGGATGTCGACGACGCCCACGCCGGCAGGCCCGGTGACGAGCTTGTCCATGTAGAAGACGGTCGAGGCATCCAGCATCGTCCCGCGGTCGGAGACCGCGATGACGGAAAGTGCGTTCTGCCGACCGGCCGCGGTGAGTGAGGTCCCGTCGATGGGGTCGACGGCGATGTCGCACAGCGGCCCCCGGCCGGTGCCGACGACTTCGCCGTTGAACAGCATCGGCGCGTTGTCCTTCTCACCCTCGCCGATGACGACGCGACCCTGGAAGTCGACCGTGCCGAGGAACGCACGCATCGCGTCGACTGCAGCCCCGTCCGCGGCTTCCTTCGCACCGCGCCCGATGAAGGGCACCGCGCGGATGGCCGCCGCCTCGGTCGCACGCACCAGCTCCATCGCGAGGTTGCGATCGGGACGAAGAGGGCTCAGATCCGCTGTCAGACTCACCATGCGGTCAGCCTAGCGATCGACGCGACGAATCAGCCCGGTTTTCCCGCCCGACGCCGTGAAGGAATCGGGATTCTTAACGATGACGCAGAAGCTGAGCCGTCCGAGCGCCGTCTCCCCCGCGGCAACCCCACGCGCGCCCCGATAGAGTGGCAATGTCCCGGCTTCCCCTATCGCAGGAGTTCTCATGCCCGTCGCCACCCCGGATCAGTACGCCGAAATGCTCGACCGCGCGAAGGCCGGCGGCTTCGCGTACCCCGCATTCAACGTCTCGAGCTCACAGACGATCAACTCCGTCCTCCAGGGGCTGACCGAGGCCGGCTCCGACGGCATCATCCAGGTCACCACGGGCGGCGCCGACTACTTCGCCGGTCACACGGTCAAGGCCCGCGCCACCGGCGCCCTCGCCTTCGCGCGCTACGCCACCGAGGTGGCGAAGAACTACCCGGTCACGGTGGCTCTGCACACCGACCACTGCCCGAAGGATGCCCTCGCCGGCTTCGTCGAGCCGCTGATCGCCGCCTCTGAGGAAGAGGTCAAGGCCGGACGCAACCCGATCTTCCAGTCGCACATGTGGGACGGCTCGGCGGTTCCCCTCGCGGAGAACATCGAGATCGCCAAGGAACTGCTCCCTCGCATGAAGAACATCAACGCCATCCTCGAGGTCGAGATCGGCGTCGTCGGCGGCGAAGAGGACGGCGTGCAGCACGAGGGCTCGAACGAGGCCCTCTACACGACCTTCGCCGACGTCGACCAGGCCGTGCAGGCTCTCGGACTCGGCGAGCAGGGCCGCTACATCGCCGCCCTCACCTTCGGCAACGTGCACGGCGTGTACAAGCCCGGCGGCGTGAAGCTGCGCCCGGAGCTCCTGGGCGAGATCCAGGCCGAGGTCGCCGCGAAGTACAACACCGGCGCGAAGCCCCTCGACCTGGTCTTCCACGGCGGCTCCGGCTCCACCGACGAGGAGATCGCCCTGGCGGTCGCCAACGGCGTGATCAAGATGAACATCGACACCGACACGCAGTACGCCTACACGCGTGCGATCGCCGACTACATGTTCAAGAACTACGACGGCGTGCTCAAGGTCGACGGCGAGGTCGGCAACAAGAAGCAGTACGACCCGCGCGCCTGGGGCAAGGTCGCCGAGACGGCGATGGCGGCACGCGTGGTCGAGTCGACCCGCCAGCTCGGCTCGTACGGCCAGTCCAAGAGCTGATCCACTTCTCGCTCGAGAGAGATGCCCCGGCCGCGACGGCCGGGGCATCTCTCGTCTGAGCACCTACCCCTGGCGGCTTCGACGGATCCGCGCGATCCAGATCGCCAGATCGATCAGAGCATCGATCACGAGCAGCACGCCGAGGAACCGGCCGCGACCGCGCACACGAGACGTCAGCCACGTTCCCGCAGTGAACTCCGCCAGCGACAGCGCAAGACCGACGGCAGGCCGACGGCGGATCGCCTCGCTGATGCGGGCGAAGGGTCGTCCTCGACGGGTCAGCGGCGTGAGCTCCCCGAAACCCGCGATCGCCGTCTCCCGCAACGCGGTCCACGGCTTCACCGGCAGGAAGCGTCGTCCCGCACCGACGATCCCGTCGCCGTAGGCCGCGTCGATCAGGTCGGGCGCGACACCGAAGGCGGCCAGGAAGGCTCGCTGTCGCGCTTCGGAACCGACCACTCCGCCCAGCGCCTCCGGCATCAGCGCGCGATGAGCCGCATCCACATCGAGCGTCACCGCCGCCGCGATCTCGAGGAGCTCGTCGCGACTCCCGTCGCCCTCGGCGAGCAGTCGTCGGCAGATCTCGGCCGTCTCGGGGACCCGGATGGCTTCGATGTCGAGCACCGGCCGAGTGTCGCGTTCGGCATCGGTCCAGAACGGGATCGGGCCTCCCTTTCCCGCCGTCACCTCGATCCAGGCGCCCGAGTCGATGCGGTTCAATTCGATCACGGGCAGTTCCGCCTTGGAGGTCACCCACTCCCCGGTCGGATCCGCGGTCACGAACTGCTGAAGCGACCACTCACCGGACTCCTGGTGATCGACCGCCATCCGACGCATCGACGCGAGGATGCGCGCGACTCCGGGCCCCCGATGCGAGAACGCGGAGACCTGAACCGAGGGAAAGGCGAACAGCGAAGGATCGATCGCGTCATCCGCATCGGGCTCATCCTCGGCAGCCACGTCCTCCGCCTCCCCGGCGTCGTCCGCAGGATCCACCTCCACGTCCAGCCACAGGACGAGGCCCTGCTCTCGGAATGCGGCTCTGAGCTCGCCGGCGGTCAGGGTCGAGGCGATTCCGTCCTCTTCTGTGAGCGTGAGCACGTGGCCGTCGTCCGTCACCGGGACCGCGAGAACGGCTTCCTCCCGGTCTCCCCACTCCTGGGTCGCATCCCGCAGGCCTGCCGGGACACGGAGTCGCGCGAGGACCTCCTGCGCCGTGGCACGGGGGTCGGAACCATCGCCGCGATCCACGGAGGCGGAGGAGAGATGGACGCCGAAGCTGTTCTGGAGCATCCTTCGACAGTACCGGCGCCGGTCTGGGGCTACGGTGCGACCGTCGTCAGGTAGGCGACGAAGGCCGGATCGCTCATCATCGGTACGGCGATGCACATCGACACGAGGATCCCCGTCACGATCGCGCCCACGATCGGCAGCCACCAGGTGAGGCGACCGCGACGCAGACGACGGATGGACAGCGCAGCCGTGATCATCCAGCCGATCGCCAGGACGATCGCACCGATGGTGCCCCACGTGCGGCCCTGGGCGAAGTTCGTGAACTCCCCGTCGATGCCGAGGATCTTCATCGTCTCGTTCATCACCGTCGGAAGGTCGAGATACGACAGTCCCGTGACGACGACGTTCACCAGACCGTAGGCGAGCAGCGCGATCGTCGCGAAACGGTCGACGGGGTGACGGCGGGCGGCGCCCATAGGCCCCTCGCTCCGCCCCGCATCGGAGACGCCCGCGAGAGCAGGCGCAGGCGCGGCCGGCGGAGTCGCGACGACCTCTTCCAGGGGCGGCAGGCCGGCGGCTCGTCGCTGCTCCTCGGGCGTCGCGAGTTCGCCGTACTGCGGGCGCTGATCGGTCATCCCGCCATGCTAACCGCCCCGGCTCTGCGCGGCACACAGCATGGACCTCCTGGGCGAGGCGGCCGGATACGATAGCGGCCCCGGAGAAGTGGGGACTTCTCGGGGCCGCGGACGTGAAGCGCTGGGGACGCTTCTCATCCAGATTGATCGCCGGCGCTGGGGACGCCTGGGCGATCAGTAGCGATCTTGTATGGCGCTACTCCCCTGATCATAGGAAAACGCATGCCGCCGCACCAGGGGTCTGTCTTCAGATAGTGAACTCCGCGCCCGCATCTCCACCGTCGAGGGAAGCGGCCCCGAGCTGCAGGGAGAGCCGACGAGCCGTGCGCTGCAGCGTCGAGACGAGCTCGCGGTCCACCACCGCGCGGTCCGCAGGCAACGAGATCGCCAGGGAGGCGGTGATCCCGGGAGCGATGACGGGCACTGCCACGCACGTCGCGCCGATGGCATACTCCTCGCGATCCACCGCCCACCCCGGCGAATGCTCCAGCTGCGTCAACAGCGTCCGACGGTCGCTGATCGTGCGTGGGGTGAGCTCCTCCAGGCGATGGCGCGAGAGGTAGTCGAGGCGCTCCTCGTCCGGCAGGTCGGCGAGGATCTGCTTTCCGAGCGCCGTCGCGTGGGCGCTGGACTGCAGGCCCACCCACAGCTCGACCCTGGGGTTGCGGATCGCATCGACGATGTCGACGAGATGCATCTCGCCGTCGTCGAACCGGGAGAGGTACGCGGTCGCCCCCACATCCTCGGTCACATCGCGAAGCGCGGCGCGGACTCGGGCGAGGAACACGCCACGGGAGTCGATCTGCTGCTGGAAAGACGGAAACCGCGAGCCGAGGACCAGTCCGTCCGGCTCGGAGCTGAGATAGCCCTCATGAATCAGGGTCCGCACCAGGTTGTAGGTCGTGCCCGGTGTCAGCCCGGTGATCGCGGCGAGCATCTTGGCGGGAAGTGGACGAGGCGAGTTCGCGACGATGTCGATCAATCGCAACGCGCGCTGCACCGACCCGATGAGGGTCGGCTCCGCTTCCGCGGCGCTCAACGCTACGCGCCTCCTCCAGATGCCCGACCGCCGAGTGCACGGTCGTCGCGCTGACCCGAGGCGTCCTGACGAAGCTCCTTGGGCAGGGAGAACATGAGGTCCTCCTCAGCCGTCTTCACTTCTTCGACGTCGCGGTAGCCGGCGTCGCCGATCGCGTCGAGCACCTCGCGCACGAGCACCTCGGGCACGGATGCGCCGCTCGTCACGCCGATGGTCTCGACACCATCGAGCCACTCCTGCTGGATCTCCTCGGCATAGTCCACGCGGTACGCAGCCTTCGCGCCGTACTCGAGGGCGACCTCGACGAGGCGCACGCTGTTGGAGGAGTTGGAGGATCCCACCACGATCACGAGGTCGGCACCGGCGGCCACCTTCTTGATCGCGACCTGACGGTTCTGCGTGGCGTAGCAGATGTCGTCGGACGGCGGATTGTGCAGCTCGGGGAACCGGGTGCGCAGACGATTGACGGTCTCCATGGTCTCGTCCACCGAAAGCGTGGTCTGCGAGAGCCAGACGACCTTGTTCGGGTCCTTCACGACCACCGTGTCGGCCTCTTCCGGCGAGTTCACGATCGTGACGTGCTCGGGAGCCTCTCCCGCCGTCCCCTCGACCTCTTCGTGCCCCTCGTGACCGATGAGCAGGATCTCGAAATCGTCCCGAGCGAACCGCACGGCCTCGCGATGCACCTTGGTGACCAGCGGGCAGGTGGCGTCGATGGCGTGCAGACCGCGGCCGGATGCGGCATTCACGACGGCCGGCGAGACGCCGTGCGCGCTGAAGACGACATGAGCGCCCTCGGGGACCTCGTCGACCTCCTCGACGAAGATCGCGCCCTTGGCCTCGAGTTCGGTCACCACGTGGATGTTGTGCACGATCTGCTTGCGCACGTACACGGGCGCACCGTAGCGTTCGAGCGCCTTCTCGACAGCCACGACAGCACGGTCGACGCCGGCGCAGTAGCCGCGAGGTGCGGCGAGCAGAACCCGCTTGTGTCCGACCACCGGGTTATCCTGAAGCCGCCCGGCCGCCGCCCGAACACGAGGGAGACGGGGGATGGGAAGATGAACAGCAGTCGAAGTCACCCCTGAATTCTACCGCCGCACAGCTGTGCGAGGCCGGGGAGACTCCGGGCAGGAACGGGAGCGGATGACAGTCTTCGAAGCGGCGACGGGACAGGGCGAGACACCACCCGCCGACTCCGTCGCACCGCGGGACTCCACGGCCGATGCCCCGACCTCGGTCACGCGTCTCAACGGGACCATCCGCGACTTCATCGCGCGGTGGAACACGGTGTGGGTCGAGGGCGAGATCACCTCCTGGAACGTGCGGGCCGGCAACGTGTTCGCACGTCTGAAGGACACCCGCTCCGACGCGCAGATCTCGATCCGCGTGTGGTCGAGCGTGCGCGGGCGCATCCCCGCCGACATCGGCATCGGCGATCACGTCGTCGTCGCGGTGAAGGCCGACTACTTCGTCAAAGCGGGCGACTTCAGCTTCACGGTCTCGGCGATGAAGCACGTGGGCCTCGGCGATCAGCTCGAGCGCCTCGAGAAGCTTCGCGTCCAGCTGCGCCAGGAGGGCCTGTTCGATCCGGCCCGCAAGCAGCGCCTGCCGTTCCTCCCCCACGTCATCGGGCTGATCACGGGCGAGCGCTCGGACGCCGAGAAGGATGTGCATCGCAACGCCGAACTGCGCTGGCCGCAGGTGCGCTTCCGCACCGAGTACGCCGCCGTCCAGGGTGACCGGTGCGTGCCCGACACTCTCGCCGCACTCGCACGACTCGATGCCGACCCCGACGTCGACGTCATCATCATCGCCCGCGGCGGCGGCGACCCGCAGACCCTCCTCGGCTTCAGCGACGAGCGGCTCGTGCGAGCGGTGGCCGCCGCATCCACCCCGGTCGTCAGCGCGATCGGGCATGAGAACGATCACCCGCTGCTCGACGACGTCGCCGACCTGCGGGCATCCACGCCGACAGATGCCGCCAAGCGCGTCGTGCCGGACGTGGGCGAGCAGCGCGCCCTCATCGCCCAATTGCGCTCGCGCGCCACGACGCGCCTCACTCAACGCCTCTCCCATGACATCGCGCAGCTCGAGCAACTGCGCTCGCGTCCGGTCCTGCGCTCCCCCGATCCGATCATTGATGCCCGGGCCCAGGAGCTGTGGCTGCTGCTCTCGCGCGGCCGCGACACCCTGACCCGGCAGATCGACACCGCGAGCCGTCGCACCGACGAGCTGCGTGCGTCCTTGCGTGCGCTCTCCCCCGCGGCCACCCTCGCCCGCGGCTACGCGATCGCCCACCTCGACGGCGGGGTGATCCTGCGCGATGCCGCAGACGCACCGGCCGGGACGGCTCTCACGATCACGGTCGATCGCGGGTCGGTGGCGGCCCGTTCCGAAGGCGAGATCCCCGAGTCAGCCTGAGCCGGACCGTCGCGCCGCACGACGTAGGATGGAAGAGTGAGCGCCCTGAACGACACCCCTGTCGACACGCTGTCGTTCGAGGCGGCCCGTGACGAACTCGTCAAGGTCGTGGCCGAGCTCGAACAGGGGTCACCGACCCTCGAGCACTCGCTCGCGCTCTGGGAGCGCGGCGAAGCGCTGGCCGCTCGGTGCGAGGAGTGGCTGCTCGGAGCGAAGCGTCGCCTGGACGCTGCCCGTGCTGCGGCATCCGACCCCGAGACACCAGGTGCGCAGTCATGAGCAAGCAGACCAAGCAGCCGCCCATCATCGCCGAACTGGGCCGTCCCGAGACCCCGGATGAGACCGCCGCCCGCAAGGCCGCGTCCAGCAAGGCATACCGCTCCAGTCAGACCTTCCGGAATCTGATCGCGGCTCTGCTCGTCACCGTGGCCGTGGTCGCCGTCATCATCTTCGCCGTCCCGCGCGGAGAGCCGGTCGAGGCCAAGCCCATCGATGTCGCCGGCATCGCCGAGGGCGTGGAATCGACCATGGACAGCCCGGTGCTCATCCCCGAGCTCGGCGATTTCTGGCGGGCGAACTCCGCGAAGCTGCTCAGCGGCGCCACGGTCGTCTGGGAGGTCACTCTCGCTCCCGCCGCCGATGACGAGCGAGGTTTCATCAAGGTCGCGCAGGCCTTCGATACCGACGCATCCTGGGCGCCGCAGCGCCTGAACGGCATCGCGCCGACCGACACGGTCCGGATCGACGGTCTCGACTGGGACGTCTACAAGCCCGGCAACGCCGACTCGAACGCGAACGTCACCTACGCCATCGGCACCCAGGCGGGCGACGACTACATCCTGCTCTACGGCGCGCGCTCGCCCGATTCCACGGCCGAGCTCGCGAAGTCCCTCATCCCGCAGATCCGCGCCATCTCGGAGGCCTCATGACGCATCCCCTGACTCCGTCCGCGGCCTGGCAGCAGATGCAGGAAGGCAACCGCCGGTTCGTGGCGGACGAGCCCCGGCATCCGAACCAGGACGTGGTCCGCCGCAAGGACCTCGCCGCGGCACAGCACCCCGTCGCGACCCTGTTCGGCTGCTCCGACTCGCGATTGGCCGCGGAGATCATCTTCGACCTCGGCCTCGGCGATCTGTTCGTCGTGCGCAACGCCGGTCAGGTCATGGGCGAATCGATCGTCGCGAGCCTCGAGTACGCGGTCGCGGTCCTCGAGGTTCCGCTGATCGTCGTCCTCGCGCACGACTCCTGCGGTGCGGTCCGTGCCGCGATCGACGGCACCGCGATCGATGCCGCTCCCCTGCCGCCGCACATCTGGAAGCTCATCGCGCCGATCGTCCCGGCCGCGCGGAAGGTCCTGGCGGAGAGTGGCGGCGGCACGGTCGCCGACATCGACTCGGAGCTCGTCGGACGCGAGCACCTGCGCAACACCGTGAGCGACCTGCTGCAGTCCTCCGAGATCATCAGCAACGCCGTCGCCGAAGGCCGTCTCGGCCTCGTCGGCGCGAACTACCGTCTGGCCGAGGGCACCGCGGTGCCGGTGATCACGGTCGGCATCGAGAACGACGACGACATCCAGGGGATCGACCCCGCAACCAAGGAGGGTTCGGAATGACCGACACCGAGTACCGGATCGAGCACGACACCATGGGTGAGGTGCGGGTGCCCGTGAACGCGCTCTACGGGGCACAGACGCAGCGTGCCGTGGAGAACTTCCCGATCTCGGGCAAGGGTCTGGAATCGACGCAGATCGCCGCGCTCGCCCGCATCAAGAAGGCTGCCGCGCTCGCCAACAAGGAGCTGGGCACGCTCGACGGCGCCATCGCCGACGCGATCGCCCAGGCCGCCGATCAGGTCGCTTCCGGCGCTCACGACGGAGAGTTCCCCGTCGACACGTATCAGACCGGTTCCGGCACGTCGTCGAACATGAACATGAACGAGGTGCTGGCGACTCTCGCGACCCGCATCCTCGGTGCGACCGTGCACCCGAACGACCACGTGAACGCCTCGCAGTCGTCGAACGACGTGTTCCCGACCTCGGTGCACATCGCGGTGACCCAGGCGCTCATCGACACCCTCATCCCCGCACTCGACCACCTCGCCGTTGCCCTCGAGGCGAAGGCCGAGCTGTGGAAGGACGCGGTCAAGTCCGGCCGCACGCACCTCATGGACGCCACGCCCGTGACCCTCGGCCAGGAGTTCGGCGGCTACGCCCGTCAGGTCCGCCTCGGCATCGAGCGCGTGCAGTCGGCTCTCCCCCGCGTCGCCGAGGTGCCGCTGGGCGGCACCGCCGTCGGCACCGGTATCAACACCCCGCTCGGCTTCCCGCAGAAGGTCATCGCGCTGCTCGCAGCCGAGACCGAGCTGCCCATCACCGAGGCGAAGGACCACTTCGAGGCGCAGGCCAACCGTGACGGTCTGGTCGAGGCCTCGGGCGCGCTCCGCACCATCGCCGTCTCCCTGACGAAGATCAACAACGACCTGCGCTGGATGGGCTCCGGGCCGAACACCGGACTCGGCGAACTGCACATCCCCGACCTGCAGCCCGGCTCCTCGATCATGCCCGGCAAGGTCAACCCGGTCGTCCCGGAAGCCGTGCTGATGGTGTGCGCCCGTGTGATCGGCAACGACGCGACGGTCGCCTGGGCCGGCGCCTCGGGCTCGTTCGAGCTCAACGTCGCGATCCCGGTCATGGGCACCGCGGTGCTGGAGTCGATCCGTCTGCTCTCGAACGCCTCGCGCGTGCTCGCCGACAAGACCATCGACGGCCTGCAGGCCAACGTCGAGCGGGCCGCGGCCTTCGCCGGCATGAGCCCCTCGATCGTGACCCCGCTGAACAAGCTGATCGGCTACGAGGCGGCGGCGAAGATCGCGAAGCACTCGGTCGCCAACGGCATCACGGTGCGCGACGCCGTGATCGACCTCGGCTACGTCGAGCGCGGCGACCTCACGCTCGAACAGCTCGACGAGAAGCTCGACCTGCTCTCGATGACCCACCCGGGCTGATCTGAGCGTTTCGGATGCCGCGAAGACTCGTTCCTCGCGGCATCCGTCGTTCGCGGGCTCCGGCTCCCCTTTCCCGGTACGGATGCATGACCCGACGACGCTTGCATGACCATCCGGCCCGACGGGTCATGCATCCGGCACCGCATCATGCAAGTGGGGCGCTTCACGCGCGTGCCCGCGCGAGGGCGGCGAGAATCGCCGCCGCGACCACGTCCCACGAGTGCAGGATCATCGCGTAGTCGAAGCGGAGCGTCTCGAAGCCGAGATCGGATGCGGTTGCGTCTCGCATGAGATCCCGATGCCGGTGCACCGCCCCCTCATGGTTCTCACGGCCGTCCGCTTCGAGGATGACCCGCTCCTCGATGATGAAGTCGACCCGTCCGACGCCGGCGACCGTGACCTGGGCACGCACCTCGATCCCCATCAGGTGGAGCCGCAACCGGACCAGCGATTCCAATCCGCTCTCGGCATCGTGTCGGGCGAGATCCACGAGCCAGCGTGCGCTCACGGGAAGTGAGGCGCGGATGATCGCGCGCGCGGTGGCACTCAGCATCCTCTTGTTCCACGCCGATTCGAACGCGGCGAAGAAGAACTCCGCTCCGTAGCAGGCGAACGCGTGCACGAGCGCGACCTCGATCGGGGCGATGCCGACATCCATCCGCCCGGGCGTGAAGTGCGCGACGCATTCGCAGGGCTGCGCGTGGTGTCGTCGCCCGCCGAGCCCCATCCAGACATGCACCTCGGTCGGCGCCTCGAGCGTCCACACGTTTCTCGCGCGCAGCGCGCTGCCGCACGTGAGGGCGCCTCCATGGGCTGCCGCCGTGATCACCTCTTCGGGCGCCTCCGCCGATGCGAACACCCCTGGTCGAACGCGCCTGATGCGTCCTTTCGCGCACTCCGCGGTCAGCCTCGAACGAGAGCATCCGAAAGCCTGCAGCGTGGTTCCGCGGGCGACTCCCCCGAGATGCCTGAGTACGAAGACGACGTCGATCATCGTGCCATCGTGGCGTCCGGTGCCGGTATCACCCGACCACGATCACGCAAGCGGTGGAGAGCGGCGCGAATCGGACGACCGTGCAGGAGGGGCTTCCCCACCGGCACCCGCGTCTCCGACCCTCAGATGCATGACGATCGCACACCTGCATGACCGCGCGCGGCCGAATCCTCATGCATCCGGCCGCACCTCATGCATCCGGCAGCGGCACACCGCGCGCGGGACCAGGGCCGGCTCGACACACGAGGGCGGATGCCGCGGCAGTCCGCGCGGCATCCGCCTCGTCCGTCGTCAGCTGAGCTCTCCACCCTCCAGGAGCTCGGTGACGAGGGCTGCGATCGCCGAGCGCTCGGAGCGTGTCAGGGTCACATGGCCGAAGAGGTCGTGTCCCTTCAGCGTCTCGATGACACTCGCGATCCCGTCGTGGCGACCGACGCGGAGATTGTCGCGCTGGCCCACATCGTGGGTGAGGATGACGCGGGAGTTCTGTCCCATCCGGCTCAGCACCGTCAGCAGCACGTTGCGCTCCAACGACTGTGCTTCGTCGACGATCACGAACGCGTCGTGCAGGGAGCGACCGCGGATGTGCGTGAGCGGCAACACCTCGAGCAGACCGCGCTCGATGACCTCTTCGATGACGTTTCCGGAGACGACGGACCCGAGCGTGTCGAACACCGCCTGCCCCCAGGGCCCCATCTTCTCGCCCTGGTCGCCGGGGAGGTAGCCGAGCTCCTGGCCGCCGACCGCGAACAGCGGCCGGAAGACGATGATCTTCTTCTGTTGCTGACGCTCCAGCACGGCTTCGAGACCCGCGCACAGAGCGAGCGCCGACTTCCCGGTTCCGGCACGTCCGCCGAGCGAGACGATGCCGACCTCCTGGTCGAGGAGCAGATCGATCGCGATCCGCTGCTCCGCCGAGCGACCGTGCATTCCGAAGATGTCGCGGTCGCCGCGCACCAACCGGTACTCTCCGTCGGCGGTGACCCGTCCGAGCGCCGAGCCGCGTTCGGAGTGGATGATCAGCCCGGTGTTCACCGGCAGCCCTCGCGCCTCCTCGCTGATGCCGACCTCGCTCTCGTACAGGTCGCTGATGTCGTCACCGGAGAGGTCGAGCGTCGAGATCCCGGTCCATCCGGAGTCGACGGCCTGCTCTGCGAGGTATTCCTCGGCCCGCAGCCCCAGCGATGCGGCCTTGACGCGCATCGGGAGGTCCTTGGAGACGATCGTGACGTCCTGGCCGTCCTGCGCGAGGTGCATGGCGACCGAGAGGATGCGGGTGTCGTTGTCGCTGAGGCGGATGCCTGCGGGGAGC
Source organism: Microbacterium sp. NPDC090218 (assembly GCA_044900255.1). Classification (GTDB taxonomy): domain Bacteria; phylum Actinomycetota; class Actinomycetes; order Actinomycetales; family Microbacteriaceae; genus Microbacterium. The sequence goes on from JBJDMS010000001.1 coordinate 40,415, forward strand.
ACCGAGGAGTCGGTGTTGGCGAGTTCCACGCGGAGGGTGCCGCCCTCACCGACCTCGACCGGGAAGTCGAGCCGTCCGTGCTCGATGCGCAGGTCGTCGAGGTGTCGCAGAGCCTGCCGCGCGAAGTAGCCGATCTCCGGGTCGTGGCGCTTGCCCTCGAGCTCCGTGATCACGACGACCGGGAGGACGACCGAATGCTCGGCGAACCGGAAGAACGCCTGCGGATCGCTCAACAGCACCGAGGTGTCGAGCACATACGTGCGCAGGTCCTGATCCGGATCTGCGGACGAAGCGCGTCTGGTGGTCTTACGGGTGGACTGCTGCGCGGTGCTGGACTGCTGCGCTGTACGTGTGGTCACGACCCACTCCCGACCCGGGGAATCCCGGCTATTCGAACGAGTCGACCAGGGGGTCACGAGTCGTCAACCTGAGGCCGACCCGACCGGGCGCCTTGCCCGATGCCTAGACCGTACGACCGCGAGAGCGCTTAACCCGACCTCGACACGCCAGCGATTCGTTACGCGCTCGTGAACGTCTCGTTGCCGAACGCGTGCAGCGTGTCATCGAGGAGTTCGAAGGTCGACGCATCCGTCCCCGCGTGCGGAGCGATGCGCACCGACGAGCCGCGCGCCGTCACCACGAGCCCCGCATTCGCGAGTGCGGCCGCGAGACGGGCGGGCTCCTCGGGTGCGAGGGCGACGATGCCCGCCCGGTCCGCGCGCTCGCGTGGCGAACTCACCTCGATGCCGTGTCGGTCGGCGATCTCGATCACCGTGTCGACGTGCTCGGCGATGCGCTCCTCGATCGCGGCGACCCCGGCATCGCGCACGTCGCGCACACCGATCGCGAGCCGCCCGGCGGCGAGGGTGTCGGGTTGGCTGACCGTGTAGGCCCGCGCCGATGCCGCCGGTGCCGGCAGCTCGTCGACGAACAGTCCGGTGGCCGTCGTCCCGGTGATCCCGGAGAGCACGGGCGCGATGCGCTCCCGTGCCTGAGCCGAGAACCAGGCGAAGGCACTGCCCCGCCCCGCCCGCAGCCATTTGTAGCCGTGTCCGACCACCACGTCGGCGACTCCGTAGTCGACGTCGATGATTCCGAAGGACTGGACGGCGTCGACGATGAGCAGACGATCGGGGCCGATGACCTCGCGGAGGGCGGCGAGGTCGGCCCGGTATCCGGTGCGGAAGTCGACGTGGCTCACAGCCAACGCGACCACCTCGTCATCCATCGCCTCGGTGACGGCATCCGGCGTCACGCGTCCGTCGAGCGGGGTGATCCAGCGCGGTGTGACGGCACGATCGGAGGCCGCGGCGGCCCGCTCGACGGTCAGGCTGACGCTGGGGAACTCCGCGGTGCTCGCGACGACGGCACCGGTGAGGCCGTAGAGGGCCTGCATGAGCCCGTGAGTCGACGAGGGCTGCAGCGTGACGTCGTCGGCATCTCCGCCGAGCAGTTCAGCGACGAGTTCCTGGGCCTGGCCGATCCGCTCCGCGACGAGCGACAACGAGGAGGGACGTCCGCTGCCGAGAAGGTCTGCATCGGCGAAGACCTCTTCACGCACAGACGGAGACAGCGGGCCGAAGGCCGCCCAGTTCAGATAGCCGGACTCGTTGTCGAAGGTGTCGACATAGTCCTGGAAAGTGCTCACTGCGTCATTGTGGCACGGTGTCGAGCGCCGCGCCCCCGGCTCAGCGGCCGAACCGTCGGTCGCGATCGGCGTAGTCGCGGATCGCGCGGAGGAAGTCCACCTGGCGCAGGTCCGGGCCCAATGCCTCGACGAAGTAGAACTCGCTGTGCGCACTCTGCCAGAGCAGGAAGTCGCTGAGCCGCTGCTCACCGCTCGTCCGGATGACGAGATCGGGGTCGGGCTGTCCCCCGGTGTAGAGGTGCTCGCCGATCATCTCGGGGGTGAGGTGGGCGGCGAGATCCTCCATCGTGCCGCCCGAGGCTTCGTGCTTGGTGATGATGCTCCGCACCGCGTCGACGATCTCGTTGCGTCCGCCGTACCCGACCGCGAGGTTCACGTGGAGGCCGCTGTGGTCCTTGGTGCGCTCCTCTGCGTCCGCGAGCACGCGCGCGAGCTCCGGAGGAAGGATGTCGGCGCGGCCGACGTGCTTGACCCGCCAGTTCCCCTCCTGCGAGAGGGCTTCGGCGAGTTCCGCGATGATCTCGATGAGGTCCGCGAGTTCCGCGGAGTCGCGCTTTCGCAGATTGTCGCTGGAGAGCAGATACAGCGAGACGACACGAACGCCGAGCTCATCGCACCAGCCGAGGAACTCGTGCATCTTCGCCGCGCCCGCCCGATGCCCCTCCGCGGGAGTGGTGAACCCGAGCTGGCGCGCCCAACGCCGATTGCCGTCGATCATCATCGCGACGTGATGCGGCACGGACGCCGGATCGAGGTGGCGACGCAGCCGACTGGTGTAGAGCCGATACAGCGGCCCTCGCACCGGATTCTCGCGTGATATCACCTCCCTACGCTATCGTGCCGAGGCTTTCGTCACCGTGTGCGGATGCTGAGGATATGTGCCCTGCGCGGAATGCCACTCCGCCTAGAGTGAGCAGGTGAGCACACCCGAGCAGTCAGGTCCCGAGGTCCCGCAGCTGCCGCTTCTCGAAGCCGCCGCTGTGGATGCCGCGGTCGAGATCAAGCCGACCTGGCGCGGCTGGATCCACGCCGCGACCTTCCCGGTGGCCATCGTCGCGGGCGTCGTCCTGATCGTCGTGGCCGACGGTCCGCCCGCAAAATGGGCGTCCGCCGTGTTCATGCTCACGTCGTTGCTCCTGTTCGGCAACTCTGCGCTCTATCACCGGTTCGACTGGTCGCCCAAGGTGAAGGTGGTCCTCAAGCGCATCGACCATGCCAACATCCTGCTGCTGATCGCCGGGACCTACACTCCGCTCGCCACGCTGGCGCTCCCCCCGCAGAAGGGCCTGCTTCTGCTGTGCCTCGTCTGGGGAGGCACGCTGATCGGCATCCTCTTCCGCGTGTTCTGGATCCACGCCCCGCGCTGGCTCTACGTCGCCCTGTACCTGCTGCTCGGCTGGGCGGCGGTGATGTACATCGTCGATCTCATGAACGCGAACTTCGCGATGATGGTGCTGGTGATCGTCGGTGGGCTCCTCTACACAGGCGGCGCCGTCGTCTACGCGCTGAAGAAGCCCAATCCGTGGCCCGGCCACTTCGGCTTCCACGAGATCTTCCACGTGTGCACGGTGCTCGCGTTCCTGTGCCACTGGACCGCGTGCCTGCTCATCGCACTCGCTCCGCTGTCCCCGTCGCTGGGCGCACCGTAGCCTCCGTCGCGCTCGTGTCGTGCGGGCGCCTGCGTACCGGAACCGCTCAGCGTGCGGGCGGTTCCTCGTCGCCGTCGCGCGCGCTCGTCCGCTCGGACGTCGGGGATGCCGGAGCACTCCCGTCGGCGTCCGCGTCAGCGGCGGCCCGTGCCGCTTCCTCGGCGTCGAGTTCCTCGCGCACCTCGTCGCGGTATCGGACGCGACGGATGCGACGGTTCATGTCCCAGATCAGCAGGATCACCGCGATCACGACCACGACGATCGCGGCGAAGCCGACGAACCCCGGAGAGACGGACACCGGATCCACGGTCATGCTCGGTGTCGGCATCGGGGTCTCGGACAGAGAGAACATGAATCGGCCTTTCGTACGCAGGTCGCATAACCTGGTAACACCAGCCTAACGACCGGAAGACCCACCTGTGACGACCGCACAAGAGCTCGACGAACGCTATGGCCGAACCCGACGGCGTCGGCTGCCGTGGATCATCGGCGGTGCCGTCGCGCTGCTGGTCGTCGGCGCTTTCAGCTGGATGACCGTCGCGCAGTCGATGGCCTCGGTGGACGCCGATGATCTGGGCTTCACCCTCGTCGACGAGTTCTCCGTGGACGTGAGCTTCCAGGTCACCGGCGTACAGGGCAAGGACGTCGTGTGCGCACTCGAGGCGCTCGACGAGGAGTTCGGTGTGGTCGGGTGGAAGATCGTCGAGATCGCCGCCGGAGACAGCCACTCGCAGGCCATGTCGGTCACCATCCCGACCGTCGCGGAGGCGACGACAGGTTTGGTGAACACCTGCTGGGTCGCCTAGACTCGTGCCAGACAGACGACGCCCCGGCACCGTGCCGGGGCGTCTTGGCATATCCCCCGCAGCATGTCGGAGGGATCCCGAAAGAAGGAGCTTCGTCATGTCCACCGATGCTCAGGTTCCCTTCCTCACGCAGGAAGCGTATGACCGGCTCGTCGCCGAGCTGGAGCACCTGTCGACCTTTGGCCGCGATGAGATCGCCAAGCGCATCGAGGCGGCCCGCGAAGAAGGCGACCTCAAGGAGAACGGCGGATACCACGCCGCGAAGGATGAGCAGGGCAAGCAGGAGGCCCGCATCCGCACTCTCGAGGGTCTGCTGAAGACCGCCAAGGTGGGCGAGGCTCCGGCGAGCCGCGGGATCGTCGAGCCCGGCACCGTCGTCACCGCCCTCGTGGCCGGCGGCGAGGAGGTCTTCCTCCTCGGCAGCCGTGAGATCGCCGCAGGCAGCGACCTCGACGTCTACAGCGAAGCCAGCCCGCTCGGTCAGGCGATCCTCGGTCTCAAGGTCGGCGAGAAGTCGTCCTACGAGGCGCCGAACGGACGCGCCATCGACGTCGAGATCGTGAACGTCGAGACCTACACCGGCTGACGGACCATCCAGAAGCGCCCCCGCATCCTCTCGGACGCGGGGGCGCTTCTTCGTGATCGAGCGTCTGATCAGTCGGGCACGAGCATGGGCTCGAACCCGGCACGACGCAGCGTGTCGAGCGTGTGCTCCGAGTGCTCGGGACCGCGCGTCTCGACACTGAGTTCGAGGATGACGTTGCTGATCTGGAGTCCGTGACCGTGACGCGTGTGGACAGCTTCGATAACGTTCGCACCGGCCTCGGCGATGAGCTCGGACACACGGGCGAGCTGACCAGGACGGTCGGGCAACGGGATGCGGATGGTGAGGTAGCGACCGGAGGCGGCGAGACCGTGCGACACCACGCGCTGCAGCAGCAGCGGGTCGATGTTGCCGCCGGAGAGCACCGCCATCGTCGTGCCGGTACCGGAGACCTTGCCGGCGAGGATCGCGGCGACCCCGGCGGCGCCGGCCGGTTCGACGACGACCTTCGCCTGCTCCATCAGGATGAGGATGGCGCGCGCCAGGTCGTCGTCGGAGACCGTGACGACCTCGTCGACGAGGTCTTTGATGATGGCGAACGGGATGGCACCCGGACGTGCGACCAGGATGCCGTCGGCGATGGTGGGGCGGGTGACGATGTCGACCGGCTCCCCCGCGGCGAGCGAGGGCGGCACAGCGGCCGCATTCTCGGCCTGCACCCCGATGACGCGGACGGTGCGGCCGAGCTCTGCGGCACGCGCTTTGACGGCTGCGGCGACGCCCGCGATGAGGCCACCGCCGCCGATGCCGAGGACGACCGTGTCGACGTCGGGAGCGTCCTCGAGCAGTTCGAGCCCGAGCGTCCCCTGCCCGATCACGACGTCGCGGTGGTCGAACGGGTGGATCAGCACGGCCCCGGTGCGCTCGGAGAACTCGGCCGCCAGGCGCAGCGATGTCGCGACGGTCTCACCCTCCAGCACCACTTCGGCGCCGTACCCGCGCGTGGCGAGGAGCTTGGGCACCGGAACACCCAGCGGCATGAAGATGGTGGCGGGAATGCCGAGCGACTGGGCGGCGAGAGCCACGCCCTGGGCGTGGTTCCCCGCGGAGGCCGCCACGACACCGCGCGAGCGCTCCTCGGCGCTCAGCCGTGACAGGCGGTAGGCGGCACCGCGGATCTTGAAGGAGCCCGTGCGCTGAAGATTCTCCATCTTGAGCAGGACGGTGCTGCCGTGAATGTCGGAGAGGGCTCGCGACGGCAGCGTCGGCGTGTGCGAGATCACCTCAGCCAGACTCTGAGCTGCTTCCTCGAACTCGGTCAGGCTGGGGACTTCGCTCATCGATTCCTCCGTCTCCGCTCGCGCGGTACTGTGCTCCAGATAAGGTCTCCACTCGGCCCCGCGCCTGTGCGCCACGAGCCCGAACTGATCGTCACCGCCGCGACGTTGACGAAAGCGGCCAGCGGCACGGCGAAGAGCGCTCCGGGGATTCCGGCGATCATCGCACCGCCCGCCACCACGAGGACGACGGCGAGGGGGTGCACCTTGACGGCCGAGCCCATCATGATCGGCTGCAGGATGTGACCCTCGATCTGCTGGACGGCCAGCACGACCACCAGCATCCACAGCGCGATCCAGGGACCGTTGTAGACGAGGGCCAGGAACACGGCGACGGCGCCAGTCACCACCGCACCGACGATCGGGATGAAGGAGCCGAGGAACACCAGCACGGCGACGGGGAGGGCCAGAGGCACCTGAAGCAGGAAGGCCCCGAGGCCGATGCCGATCGCATCGATGGTCGCCACGAACAGCTGGGTCCGCGCGTAGTTGACGATCGTGGCCCAGCCGTTGCGCGCCGCACCGTCGACGGCCGGCCGTGCCTTACGCGGGAAGATCTTGACGGTCCACCGCCAGATGCCCGCGCCGTCGGCGAGCAGGCAGATGAGGATGAACAGCGAGAGCAGCGCCCCCGTCGCGACGTGACCGACGGTGGTGCCGATCGCCAGCGCCCCGGTCCAGAGCGCCTGCGTCTGCTCGGTCAGGAAGTCGAGGCCCTGCTGCAGGTAGTCGGCGATCTGCGTGTCCGAAAGGCTCAGCGGGCCCTCGTGCAGCCAGACCTGGAACTGATCGAAGGCCTCTGTCGAGCGCGCCTGCACGTCGGGCAGCTGAGCGCGCACCTGCCAGACGACGAGCCACATCAGTCCCGTGACGATGGCTGCCGTTCCGATGAGCGAGAGTGCGATCGCCAGCCACCGCGGCACGCCGTGCCGCAGCATCCAGGAGAACGCCGGCCAGAGCAGGGCGGTGATGAGGATGCCGACCATGAGCGGGATGACCAGCAGCTTGAGCAGCATCACCAGCCAGATGAAGACGCCGATCGCCGCGGCGATGAGAAGCAGACGCCAGGCGTAGCCCGCCGTGATCCGCAGCGGCAAGGGCACCGCCTCGTCGGCCTCGGTCGTCACGGTGCGGTCTGTGGAGACCGGGCGCGGACGGAAGAGATCTCGCAGCCGGGGTCGCTGGTCCTCGCTCATCGCCCAAGTCTACGGTCATGCCGTATGCCGTTGGACGCATCCTTCTCCGACCGGTCGCGATGTCGCAGGCCGGCGATACGCTGACGACGTGATCGAAACCCTCAGCTCCGCCCAGGCGCGACGCATGGCCCTGGCTGCGCAGGGATTCACTCGCGCACGGCCGGCGTCGGTGACCGCTCGCCACGTCCACCGGGTGATGGACCGGCTCGGCGTGCTCCAGATCGACTCCGTGAACGTGTTCGCCCGCTCGCACTACCTGCCGCTGTTCTCCCGCCTCGGCGACTACGAGCCGGCTCTCCTCGACCGGGTCTTCCTGTCCCGCACCACGCACTACGTCGAGTACCTCGCGCACGAGGCGACGTTCATCCCGATCGAGGACTGGCCGCTCTGGCGGTTCCGCATGGAGGACTTCCGACGCCGTTGGGCCGACGAGGACTCCTGGATGAGCAGCAACGCCCGGACCGTGCAGTGGGTGCAAGACGAGTTGCGCACCCGCGGACCGCTGCGACCCGCCGACCTTCGCGCCGACGCACCGCGCGAACGGGGAACCTGGTGGGACTGGGACGAGGTGAAGCTGGCGCTCGAACACCTCTGGCGCACAGGTGACGTCGCCGTCAGCGGACGCCGAGGCTTCGAGCGGACCTATGCCCTGGCCGAGCAGGTGGTGCCGGACGCCATCCGGTCGCAGGAGATCTCCCGCGCCGACGCCATCCTCGAGCTGACGCGCCGTGCGGCCCGTTCGAGCGGTGTGGCGACGGCGTCAGACCTCGCCGACTACTACCGGATCCGCGATCGGGCAGCCATCTCCCGATCGATCGCGGAGTTGGTCGAGGCGGGCGAGCTGCTCCCCGTGCAGGTGCGCGGATGGGAACGCGGCGGTCGTCCGCTCGCGGCCTGGCGACACAGGGACGCCGTGCTGCCGCGCAAGGTCGGAGCGGCGGCGGTGCTGACACCGTTCGATCCCGTGGTGTGGTTCCGCGAGCGGGCTCTTCGGGTCTTCGATCTCGACTACCGCATCGAGATCTATGTGCCCGCCGAGAAGCGCCGGTTCGGTTACTACTCTCTGCCCGTGCTCGTCGGCGACCGCATCGTCGCACGCGTCGACCTCAAGGCCGATCGCGCCACCTCCACGCTGCAGGTGCAGTCCGCGTGGTGGGAGCCCCAGGCCCGCCCGGGCGATGCCGAAGGGATCGCCGCCGAATTGGCGCTCGCCGCGCGCTGGCAGGGTCTCGAACATGTCTCGGTCTCCGGGTGGGGCGACGCGACTGCAGCTCTGCACGATGCGCTGACGGGAACGGGCACCGCCGTACAGCGTCACGTGCACGCCAGGGAAGCGCCGTGAGTCGCCGCGGTCGGTGGTTGATCGGCGGCGCCGCGGCGGTGGTGGCCGTCGCCGCGGGGGTGTGGATCTGGCAGTCGACGAGTCGCACCCCGACGCCGGAGGAATCCGCCCTCAGCTATCTGCGGGCGCTCGAATCCGGTGACCCCGACGCTGTGGAGGGTGCAGGAGTCGACGTCTCCGCTGAGGCGCTCGGAGCATTCGCGGCGGCGACCGATTTCATCGAGGATGCCGCTGTGCGCACCGTCAGCGGCGGTGACGGCCGTCCCCCCGGCGATGAGAAGGCGACCGCCGAGGTCTCCTTCCTGCTCGACGGTGAGGAGCACACGGCAGAACTCTCGTTGACGGCTGTCGAAGGCCGCTGGACCGTTGATGCATCCGGGTTCGGCACGATGACGGCGACGACCACGACGGGCTCTTTCGTCGCGATCGGCGCACAGACTTTCCCCATCTCGAAGAAGACCGCCCTACTCCCGGCCGTCTACACGATCGCCGCCGCGCCGACCACGCTGCTCGAGGGGCAGAGCTCCATGCTGGTGCTCCCCGGCGAGGACTCCGAGATCGCGCTGGACGCCACTGTCCGTCCGGAGGCCACGGCCGCCGCGCAGGAACAGCTCGACGAACATCTCACGGCCTGCACGGCACCCGCCGGCGCGGCGCCCGAGGGCTGTGGCATCAGGATCCCTTGGGGCACGGACTTCCGCGCGGTGTCCGAGTTCCGCTATCGCGTCGAGGAGCTGCCGGTGGTCACGATCGAAGGTACCGAGTTCCGCGCCGACGGCGGATCGCTCGTGTCCACGGTGACCGGCACGGGACAGGACGGCACGGAGCGGACGACCACCTATCGGACGGATTCGTGGAGCGTGCGCGGAGGTGTGGCGTTCACCGCCGACGACCTCGTGCTGTCCGTCTGGTGAGCGGGCGCTGCGTCAGAACTGCACGCGCGGCGGCTCGGAGATCGCGCTGCTGTCGGCGACCTCGAAGAACTCGCGCTCGGTGAAGCCGAGCCCCTTGGCGAAGAGGTTGTTCGGGAACACCTTGATCTTCGTGTTGAGCTCCCGCACACCGCCGTTGTAGAAACGGCGCGCCGCCTGGATCTTGTCCTCGGTGTCGACCAGAGCCTGCTGCACCTGCAGGAAGTTCGTGCTCGCCTGAAGTTGCGGGTATGCCTCGGCGACCGCGAACAGACTGCGCAGAGCCTGCTGGAGGTGTCCCTCCGCGATCCCCGCCTCGCCCGGCCCTCCGGCCGACAGCGTCTCGGCGCGAGCACGCGTGACGTTCTCGAAGACCGCCTTCTCGTGGGAGGCGTATCCCTTGACGGTCTCGATGAGGTTCGGGATGAGGTCGGCTCGTCGCTTCAGCTGCACCGTGATGCCGCTCCACGCCTCATCGACGCGCACTTTCAGCTGCACCAGCGAGTTGTACGTGGCCCACAGATAGATGCCGGCGAGCAGGATCACTCCGACAACGATCAGTACCGGCACGAGCCATTCCATCAGAGGCCCACCCTTCCTCGTGTTTCTCTCATCCTAGACGCGCACCCTGCACGTGGACTGGGCGCATCGCATGCTCTCGTCGGATGTCGGATCAGGTCCCGAGGACCCGCTCGAGGTACCGGTTCGCGAACCGACGCTCCGGATCGAGGCGGTCGCGCAACGCGACGAAGTCGTCGAACCGAGGGTAACGCTCGCGCAGCGCCTCGTCGGTCAGGGTGTGGAGCTTGCCCCAGTGCGGGCGTCCGCCGAACTCGAGCATGATCTCTTCGACCGCGCCGAAGTACTCGGTCGGATCGGCGCGCCAGTACCGATGCACCGCGATGTACGCGCTCGCACGCCCGTGTGCCGTCGACAGCCACCGATCGTCCGCTGCGGCGAAACGCACCTCGATCGGGAACTCGATCCGCCACCCGCGCTGGGCGATCAGGGCACGCACCGCCTGGAACGCCGGCACGACGTTCTCGGCGGGGAGTGCGTACTCCATCTCACGGAACCGCACGGTGCGGCTCTGGATCAGCACTCGATGCGAGAGCTCGGTGTATTCGCGGTCGCCGGTGAGCTTCACCGCGAGTCGGCTGAACGACGGCGTGATCGCCGGCACCGCCTGTCCCGCGGCGCAGACCACCCGGTACACGCCGTTGGAGAGGAGCGTCTCGTCGATCCACCTGCCGACGACCGGAAGCGGTCGGCGCACCGTCGACTCGGGCAAGCGGGTCTGGCGCTTCGTGAGAGCCACGTCCGTGTGCGGAAACCAGTAGAACTCGAAGTGGTCGGATCCGGCGACGCGCTCATCGAGCGTGGCGAGCACATCGTCGAGCGGCGCGGGCTCGTCGATGGCGTGCATGACGAAGGCCGGCACGCATTGGAGCGTGACCTCGACGATGATCCCGAGGGCGCCGAGCCCGAGGGCGACCGCCGGAAGCAGGTCGCTCTCCCGCTCGTCGTCGATGCGGAGGAACTCGCCGGCAGCCGTGACCATCGTGACGCCGACGACCTGGGTCGCGAGGCCGCCGAACCCGGCACCGGTGCCATGCGTGCCGGTCGAGATCGCCCCGGAGATCGACTGGCGATCGATGTCTCCCAGATTCTCCATCGCGAGGCCGTAGGGCGCGAGCAGGCCGGGGATGCGGTGCAGTCGGGTCCCCGCGAGCAGCGTCACCCGACCTGTCGCGGCATCCGCCGAGACGAGCCCCTGCAGGTCATCGAGCTCGAGCAGGACACCGGGTGCCACGGCGATGCCCGTGAAGCTGTGCCCGGCGCCCACCGCCTTCACGCTGAGCCCGTGCTTGACGGCGGCGAGCACCGCCCGCTGTACGCCCTCAGGGCTGCGCGGACGCTCCACGCGCACGGGACGCACGGAAGCCGAGCGGCCCCAGTTCTGCCAGGAACCGCCGATTCTCGTCACAGGAACGCCTTTCCCTCGCCGCGATACGTCGGCAGCTCGTCGATGATCTCGTCGCCCGAGACCAAGTGGTAGCGTTCGATGCGCTCGGCAGGCTCGCCGCTCTTGGCGTGCCGGAACCAGACGCGGTCCCCCACCCCCAGCGACGTCGCGGCAGGACCCTGCAGCGGCGTCTGCACCTCACCGGCGGCTTCGCGAGACAGGGTGTGGAGTCCCTCGGGCCACACGGCGCGAGGCTGACGCGAGGCGAGGGCGGGACCGGAGGCGATCCAGCCGCCACCGAGCACGGTAGCGATGTCGGGCGCAGGTCGTCGCACCACATCGAAGGCGAACGCGGAAGCCGGAGCGGGACGGAACGAGCGGTAGCCGTCGAACAGGTGGCCGCCGAGCAATCCGCTGCCGGCACTCGCCTCGGTGAGGGATTCGTCGCTTCCGGTGAACTCGAGCGAACCGGTCCCGCCGCCGTTGAGGATCTCCAGAGGAGCGATCGCGCCGACGGCGGAGACGATGGCCGCGCGGCGCTCGCGCAGCTCGTTCCGCGAGCGCGCCTGCACCATCCGGATCAGTGGCGCATCCGGGCCCGCGTCGTCGCCCTGACCGGCGATCTGCGCGTCGTACATCTGCAGCCCGACCAGCCGGAACCCCGGGCGGGCCACGACCTTGCGGGCGAATGCGGCGACCTCGCCCGCCGAGAACAGAGCCGAACGGCGCACGCCGATGTGCCCCAGAAGCGAAGAGCGCCAGGAGGCGTCGACGTCGATCGCGACCCGGATGTCAGGTCGTGATCCGGGACCTGCGACGCTGTCGATCAGATCGAGGTGGACGAGATCGTCGACCATCAGGGTGATGCGCTGGGCCGCCTGCTCATCGGCGAAGAGCCGCTCCAGCCCGGCGCGATCCACGGTCGGGTAGCCGAGCATGATGTCATCGTGGGTCTCGGCGAGCCAGAGCGCCTCCTCGAGGGTGAAGGCGAGGATGCCGCGGAAGCCGGGGAGTTTCAGCACCGCGTCGAGCACGGCACGCACACGCACCGACTTCGAGGCCACGCGGATCGGGAGTCCCCCGGCCCGGACCAGAAGATCCATCGCGTTGTAGCGGAGGGCTTCTCGGTCGATGACGGCGACGGGCGCCGGCAGGCTTCCCGTCACCGCGGACAGGCGCGGCCAGTAGCGGGCCGGGTCCTCCCATTCGGGGGCGACCGCAGGCGCACCATGGACGGGGCTCAGTTCGTCGATGAGGTCGAGCACTCCCCCACCCTAAGGCCTCCTCGTACTCCGGATCACCCCCGGCGGCACCGGGTCGCACCCTCTGACGAAGATAGGCTGGCGGCGAGGCCCCCGTAGCCCAATGGCAGAGGCAGGCGACTTAAAATCGCTTCAGTCTGGGTTCGAGTCCCAGCGGGGGCACACCGGCGTTCAGTCCTCCATCTCGGCGACCGCCTTCCGCTCGCGCGCCGCCTCCTTCACCCGACGCGCGACCAGGACGACGAGACCGACTGCGATCGCCGTGTAGACGGCGTAGTCGAGGTACCCGAGGTAGTGCTCCAGCTGCTCGTGCTGCGTACCCAGGGCCGCACCGACTCCGAGGAGAAGCGTGTTCCACGCTCCGCTGCCGATGATCGTGAAGAGACTGAAGGTCAGCAGGTTCATGCGCGCGGCCCCGGCGGGGATCGAGATGAGGCTGCGCACACCCGGCACCATGCGACCGACGAGCACCGTCCACGCGCCGCTGCGCACGAACCACTCCGATCCGCGCTCCAGGTCGGACCGGCTCACCAACCGCGTCGCCGCCAGCAGGCGCATCGCCCGATCCATGCCGATCGCGGCGCCGAGCCCGTACAGCAGCAAGGCTCCGGCCCACGACGCCAGCGTGCTCCAGAAGACCAGCCAGCCCAGGTTCAGGTGGCCGCTCTGGCTGAGGTACCCCGCGAACGGCAGGATCACCTCACTCGGGATCGGCGGGATCAGCACCTCGAGGAAGACGAGGAGGCCGACCCCGAGGTCCCCGAGCGAGGTGAGCACATCCGCCGCGAATCCGGTGAGGCCGGTGAACCCGTGTTCGATCTCGGTCGAGAGAAGCATCCGCACTCAGCGCCCGAAGAGGTCGCCGATCCCCGGGATGCCGAGGTCTCCGAGTTTCTCACCCCACCCGGTCGCCGCGTCGCCGAGCCCGGTGGCGGCTTCGCCGGCAGACCCCAATAGGTCGCCCGCCCCGCCCGCGAACGCGTCCACATCCAACCCGGCAGCGAGCGATTCGATGTCCAGCCCCTCCGCCATCGCACCGAAGTCGACGCCGATGTTCGCGGCCTGCTCCAGCAGAGGTCCGGCGACGGTGCTGAGCACGGCACCACCGGCGACGACACCGAGGAGCCCGACGGCCGCACCACCCGCGGCGACCGCGGCTCCCCCACCGCCCATTCCCCGCGCCCGAGACAGCAGCCCGCGCATCCTCCCCGGGTTCATGGCCTCGGCGCGTCCGGCGGCGCGTGCGAGGTCTTCCGGCGAAGACGAGCGCGGACGCTCGTCCGGCGCGAACTCCTCGCGCATGCGGCTCTCGACGAGCGCTCGCTGCGCCGGTGTCAGTCGGGCGAAAGCCTCACGGTGGATCTGCTCGATCCGCTGCGGATCCGCGGTCTGCAGCAGATAGTCGTAGCGTGCGATTGCGGCTCGATCGGCGTCCGAACCGGCACGCGCGGCGCGCGAGCCGCCAGGAGCGGGCGGGGCGTACGAATCGGCGGGGCCCGACGCCGCGCGGGCCGTGGACGCTCGCTCCCGGTGTCCAGCCGTCGGCGGCGCGTACGGGTCCGCCGGTGCGGGACGAGAGTGCGGACCCGCGGGGGACACGGCATCGCCGGGACCGCGCACCGCGTCGACAGCTCCTCGGAGCATCCCGCCCCAGTCCGTCGAGCGCGATCCGTCGGCCGGATGACTGCTGCGACCAGAACCGGTGTTCTTGTCGAGAGCCTCGGTGGCGAGTCCGATCAGGCGGGAGAGCTTTCCCATGGTGGTCCCTTTCGTGGAGCGGGCCACCGGGATCCACCACGTCGGAACGACGGCAGGGGTTTCTCGGCAGCCCGCGATGCGGGTGCCAAGGTCTCCTCCACCCTCACGGGCCAGCGGGCCGGAGCACGATCTCGTGCTCGTAATGACGACGACGCTGCAGACGGGAGTACTCCCCTTGCGCAGCCGACGCTATCCGAGCCACCTATGCGTCGCCTCGGAATGCGTCCCCGCGCGAAAACGAAGATCGACCCCGACGCAGAGCGCGCGGGGTCGATCTTCGTGGACGAGAGAGGGCGACTACTTCGCCGACGCCTCGACGGGCTCGGCAGCCTTCTTCGCGGGAGCCTTCTTGGCCGCAGGCTTCTTGGCGACCGGCTTGGCGGCAGCTTCACCCTCGGCCGCAGGAGCCTTCGCCGCAGCCTTCTTCACGGGCGGCTCGGCTTTCGCGGCCGGAGCGGCGTCGGCCGCAGGAGCTGCGGGTGCCGCCGGACGCGGGCGCGCGGCGAACTCCTCGAAGACGTAACGCGGGTTCTGCACCGTCTCGAGGTTCACCAGGTCGCGACCCAGCCACAGGTTGTTCCACCAGCCCCAGATGACGCGGAACTTGCGCTCCCAGGTCGGCATCGCGAGGCCGTGGTAGCCGCGGTGCGCGACCCAGGCCACGAAGCCCTTGAGAGCGATCTTGCCGGACTGGAAGACACCGTTGTACAGGCCGAGACCTGCGACAGCACCGAGGTTCTTGTGGAAGTACTCCCTGGGGTTCTCTCCACGGAGCACTGCGACGAGGTTCTTCGCGAGGAGCTTCGCCTGACGGACGGCGTGCTGGGCGTTCGGCACGCAGAATCCGCCGACGCCGCCACCCGAGAGGTCAGGGACGGCGGACACATCACCGGCTGCCCAGGCACCTTCGACGAACGCCTCGGGGGTACCCACGCGCAGGTCGGCGCGGGTCTGGATCCGACCGCGCTCCTCGACCGGGAGATCGCCGCCGCGCACGACGGTCGGGTTGGCCATGACGCCGGCGGTCCACACGATGACGTCGGTCGGGATGACCTCGCCCGTGGACAGCTCGACGTTGCCGTCGATCGCCCCGGTGACCTGGGTGTCGAGGTGCACGTTGGCACCGCGCTTCGCCAGGTCCTTCAGCACCCACTCGCTCGTCTTCAGCGAGACCTCGGGCATGATGCGCCCCATGGCCTCGATGAGGTGGAAGTGCGTGTCTTCGAAGCTCAGTTGCGGGTACTTGCCGACGAGCGAGGAGGCGAGCGAGCGAAGCTCGGCGAACACCTCGATACCGGCGAAACCACCACCGACGACGACGACGGAGAGCAGGCGGTCACGCTCGGGCCCGGCCGGCAGGGACGCCGCCTTGTCGAAGTTCGACATGACCTTGTCACGGATCGCGACGGCTTCCTCGATCGTCTTGAGCCCGATCGCGTTGTCGGCGATACCGGGGATCGGGAAGGTACGCGAGACGGCACCGGCGGTCACGACGATCTGGTCGTACGCGAACTCGTAGGACTCGCCCACGGGCGGGGTGATCGTCGCGATCTTCTGCGCGTGGTTGATGTTCGTCACCTTGGCGGTGAGAACGTTCGTGCGCTTGAGGTGGCGGCGGTGCGCGACGACGGAGTGCCGCGCCTCGATCGAGCCGGCGGCGACCTCGGGAAGGAACGGCTGGTACGTCATGTACGGCAGCGGGTCGACCATGGTGACGTCGGCCTCACCCTTGCGCAGGTGCTTCTCGAGCTTCCACGCGGTGTAGAAACCTGCGTACCCTCCGCCGACGATCAGAATCTTGGGCACAGTGCTGTTCTGAGGCACAGAAGAACTACTCCTCGGAGTCGGGGATTTGGCGTACGGGAACGCGCGCCGATCGGATGCGCCGGGCAGCTGCGGTGACGCCAAGCGCTATCAGGATACCAGGGACGGTGAGCGCAATGAGCGGCAGGGTACCGTAGCGCAGCGAATCAGCGCTGGGAAGCAACGGTGAACCGGCCTCGCTGGGTGCGTCTGCGGCCGGGAGAGGCGGCACGGCGACCGGCGTGACGGGCGGCGCGGGCTCCGGTTCGGCCTCCGCGCGTCGGAACCACCGGATCCACTCGGCGAGGTCGCCCATCGGGTTCTCCGTGACCGGAGCGATGTCCGCGGAGATCGCCGCTGCGGCGTCCACCAGCCCGTAGCCGTACAGCGGGTCCTTCGGCTTGACCGCATCCGGAACGGGGATCGCGGTCTTGATGATCCGGTTGATCACGTCGATCGCCTTGATGTCGGGGTGGGCCGAGCGGATCAGGGCGGCGACGCCGGCGACGATGGGCGCCGCACCGCTCGTACCCCGCCAGGGCTGGACGGTCCCGTCGGCCGAGACACCGATCAGCCCCTCGCTGGGCGCCGAGATCCCGATGGTGATGCCCTGTGTCGAGGCCTCGACGCTCGCCGTGCCGGTCTGGTCGACGCCGCCGACCGTGAGCACGCCCGGGATCGTCGCCGGGGCGCCGATGATGTTCGTGCCGCTCCCCCGGTTTCCGGCGGCGACGACGACCACGACATCGTGATCGAACGCATACATGAACGCGTCGTCCCAGCTCTCGTCCCAGTCGAGCGTGTTCGTCGTGAACGACAGGTTGATGATGTCGGCGCCGTTGTCGACGGCCCAGCGCATGCCCTTCGCGACCTGCTCCGTGAACGGCACGGCGGCGGCCGCACCGAATCCCACCGAGATGGACAGGAGATTCGCCTCGGGGGCGACACCGATCATGCCGGTGCCGTCCGGTGCCCCGCGCCCGGCGGCGAGGGAAGCCACCCAGGAGCCGTGGTTGCCGTCGATGGCCCCCAGCGGCGTGCGTCCGTCGGGTGTGCCGGCACCCGACACATCCGTGCCGCCCACCACCGCATCGCCGAACACCTGCGGCACCTTCCCGATGCCGGTGTCGATGACGGCGATCGTCACGCCTTCACCTCGGGTCGTCTGCCACGCCTCGCGGATCCTGGCGCCGTCGAGCCAGTACTCCGACGCACGCGTCGGGTCGGCCGGATCGTCCGGGATCGGAGGCGGTGTCGCGGAAGCGCCGATGAGCAGGACGGAGGCCGCGACCACCACGATGGCGGCAGCGCTGCGCAGCGTCCGGCGTGCGGTCATTCCGGCAGCGCCGCCTCATCACGGGTGGCGGCGCCGGGGTCCTCACAACGGCAGACCGTCGGCGACCAGGACGACCGTGCCAGGGCGGCATCGCCGATGGGGTTGACTCCGGTCCCGGCGGCGAGCGCGTGACCGGCCAGGGCGTGCAGGCACTTCACGCGCGTCGGCATGCCGCCGGCGGAGATGCCTTCGATCTCGGAGACCTCTCCGAACTGCTCCCGATCCGCGAGGTACGCCCGGTGCGCGGCGAGATAGGCCGCGGCCACATCCTCGTCGTCGACGAGCAGCGCGGCGAGCTCGGGCATCACCTGGGTGGCTTCGAGTGTCGACATCGCGGCCGTCGCGGCCGGGTGGGTCAGGTAGTAGAACGTCGGGAACGGCGTGCCGTCCGGAAGTCGCGGAGTCGTGGCGACCACCGTCGGGTTGCCACAGGTGCACCGGGCCGCGATACCCACCACACCCCGGGCAGGACGACCGAGCTGAGCCGAGACGACGGCGAGCTCAGCGGGGGTGGGGGCAGGGAACGGCGGCGTGGTCACCCCTCCAGCGTAGGGGAGCCGCCCGAGAAGATGCTCAGAGCGAACGCTCAGGGAGCGACCGCTGCGGTGTCGCTGA
Organism: Microbacterium sp. NPDC090218; assembly: GCA_044900255.1. Taxonomy (GTDB): domain Bacteria; phylum Actinomycetota; class Actinomycetes; order Actinomycetales; family Microbacteriaceae; genus Microbacterium. The sequence continues at coordinate 58,588 of JBJDMS010000001.1, forward strand.
GCCCCGTCGAGACCAGGGTGCGCAGCAGCTGCGGCATCCAGTCGGCCGGCTTCTCCTCGATCGTCTCGCTCACCGGCTCCTGCTCGCGCGGGAGCGCGGACGGATCGAGGTCGTTGTCGATCAGGTACACGATCTCCCCCGGCTTGACGTAGTACAACCGCTCGCGCGCCTGGGTCGTGATGTACGCGGGATCGTTCCAGCGTTCGCGCTCGGAGATGAGGGCCGCGATCTGGTCCTCGCTCACCTGGACGGACGCCTCGAGCGCGGCGATCTTCTGACGCTGATCGATGAAGGTGCCGAGGGTCGGTACCAGGACCCACGCTCCGAGCACCACGAGGGAGAGCATGATGACGGAGAACGCCGAGAGGCGGATTCCGGCTGCCCACTCCCGCACATCGACGCGGGGGGCGGCGGATCCGCGCGTCGACGCGGCGGCCTTCGCCGAAGACGGGGACGCTGTCGGACGCTTCGGCTTCGCGGCCGTCTTGCCCGCCGTCCGCGGGGCCTTCGACGCCGGAGACGCCGAAGGAGGAGCCGGTCGTCGTACCACGGCTCCTCCTTCGTCGTACCGCTCAGCGGGCGGCCTCTCTCAACCTCCGCGCTGGCGGGTGCTGCTGTCTCAGCTGCGCTCAGGCCTGGTAGCGCGGGAACGCCGAACGACCGGCGAAGACCGCGGCATCGCCGAGTTCCTCTTCGATGCGCAGAAGCTGATTGTACTTCGCGACGCGCTCGCTGCGAGCAGGCGCACCTGCCTTGATCTGACCCGCGTTCGTCGCGACGACCAGGTCGGCGATCGTGGTGTCCTCGGTCTCGCCGGAGCGGTGCGAGAGCATGGCCGTGTAGCCGGAGCGCTGCGCCAGGCTGACCGCGTCGAACGTCTCGGTGAGCGTGCCGATCTGGTTGACCTTGACGAGCAGCGAGTTCGCGACGCCGCGCTTGATGCCGTCGGCGAGGCGCTGCGGGTTGGTCACGAACAGGTCGTCGCCGACGAGCTGCACCTTGGTGCCGAGGGCGTCGGTGAGGTGCTTCCAGTTGTCCCAGTCGTCCTCGGCGAGAGCATCCTCGATCGTGACGATCGGGAAGTCGTTCACCAGGCCCACGTAGTACTCGGTGAGCGCGGCGGCGTCCCAGTCCTTGTTGTCGAGACGGTAGACGCCGTCCTTGAAGAACTCGGTCGCCGCGACGTCGAGCCCGAGGGCGATGTCGGTGCCCGGCGTGAAGCCGGCCTTCTCGATCGCCTTCACCAGGAAGTCGAGGCCCTCGCGGTTGCTGGGCAGATCGGGGGCGAAGCCGCCCTCGTCGCCGAGGCCGGTCGCGTAGCCGGCGGCCTTCAGCTCGGCGCGCAGGACGTGGTAGGTCTCGACGCCCCAGCGCAGTGCCTCGGAGTAGGTCTCGGCGCCGATGGGCGCGAGGAAGAACTCCTGCATGTCGATGCCGTTGTCGGCGTGCTCGCCGCCGTTGATGACGTTGAACAGCGGAACGGGCAGCACGTGCGCGTTCGGACCACCGAGGTAGCGGAACAACGGCAGGTCGGCCGAGTCGGCCGCAGCCTTGGCGACCGCGAGGCTCACGCCGAGGATGGCGTTGGCGCCGACGCGCTTCTTGTTCTCGGTGCCGTCGACCTCGATGAGGATCTCATCGACGATGCGCTGCTCGCTCGCCTCGACACCCTCGATCGCCGGACCCAGCTCGTCGATGATGGCCTCGACGGCCTTGAGCACGCCCTTGCCGCCGTAACGGCTCTTGTCTCCGTCGCGGAGCTCGTACGCCTCGAACGCGCCGGTGGATGCCCCGGACGGGACGGCCGCCCGCTGCACGATGCCGTCGTCGAGGAGGACCTCCACCTCGACGGTCGGGTTTCCGCGCGAGTCGAGAATCTCGCGTGCGCCTACAGCCTCGATCAGTGCCACTGATGTGCTCCTTGCTCAGGGGGAAAACGTGGTGTGGAGCGTCGTCGATCCGCGCCCAGTCTAGCCCGGCCGCCCGGCGACCTCAGGGACTGTTCCGGACGCGGTGGACGATGATCCGGAACCCGTCGCCGTCAGACGACGACAGCGATCGCGAAGCCGTCCCAGCCCTTGGCCCCCACCGTCTGGAGCGCCGTGGCGTCGAAGCGCGGGTCCTCCCCCAGCATCCTGAGACCGTCACGGGTGCCGACCACCTTCGGATCGGTGCTGTCGTCGCGGACGATCTCGCCTTCGCGTCCGATGTTGTCCAGCACGATCACCGTGCCGGCGTGGCCGAGCTTCGCGGCCCAGTCGAGGTAGATCGAGTTGGACTCCTTGTCGGCGTCGATGAACACCAGGTCGAATCCGCCGACCAGAGTGGGCAGCACATCGGCGCCGCGTCCGACCCGGATGTCGACCCGGTCGCCCACGCCCGCGGCATCGATGCTGGCACGGGCGACGGCGGCGTTGTCGGACTCGGCCTCGACCGTCACGACCCGCCCCTCGGGGCCGACGGCACGCGCGAGCCAGATCGTCGAGTACCCGCCGAGCGTGCCGATCTCCAGCACCCGACGCGCACCGCTGATGCGGACGAGGAGGTTCAGCAGCTTGCCCGCCACGGGCGCGACTTCGATCTCGGGCATGCCTGCCTCGCGCTGGGCGACGAGGGCCGCCTCGAGTTCGGCATCGGGGCCGACGAGAGTGTCGACGAGGAACGAGTCGGCCTGGGACCAGGCGCCGGGAGTGGATTCCATGACCTCAGCCAACCCCCGGCACCGCGACCCGTCAAGACCGTGGCGGCGAGAGCAGACGCCCGGGGGCGTCGGCGAGCTCGGGCTGCTCCCGGAACTGCCCGGTCAGTGCGAGCACGGCGACGACGAGGGCGAGGACGATCCATCCAGCGACCCCGAGCGGTCCGGCGAGCGCCAGATCGGGCTGCGCGGCAGCGAAGAGCAGGATCAGTCCGCCTGCGGCGTTCAGCGAACCGTGCGCGATCACGGCGGGCCACACCGATGCCGACCGCACGCGCAGCCACCCGAGCAGGATCCCCCAGGCCACGCATCCACCGATCATGAACAGGACGCCGGTGATGTCCGTACGACCGAAGTTGTAGCCGAGCAGGATCACCGGACTGTGCCAGACGCCCCAGATGACGCCGCTGAGAAGCAGGGCGGGCCAGGTGCCGAGCGGTCGGAGGGCGGGCAGCAGCCACCCCCTCCAGCCGAGTTCCTCCCCGAACGCGAAGATGCTGTTGAACAGAGCGCCGACGGGGAGCATCGCGAGCTGCGCGAAGACCACCACGCCGACGGGCGGCAGCGGCGTGCCGGGTGGGAGCGCGCGCGCCAGCTCGGCCGCGAAGGCTGCGAAGGTCAGGTCCAGCTCGACGAACCCGAGGGCTGCGGCCACGACGAGGCTGAGCCCGACCAGCAACGGCGGAGCGAGCCATCCGACGACCATCAGCCAGACCACGCGCTTGGCCGGACGCAACGGCCAGAGTCCGAGGAAGCGAGTGCGCCGCCCGCGTGCGGGAACGCCCATCACGAAGGTGACGACGAGGGCCGCCACCGCCGGGGTGAACATCATGACCGGCAGCAGGATGGCGGACATCGGACCGGCGAGCCCTTCGCCGAGCCACAGCGGCAGCGCCACCAGCCAGGCCAGGGCGCAGGCGACGACCACGAAGACGATGACCGCCGGCCAGGGCACGCGGCGCAGGTGAGTCGAGTCGATCATGGTGTCGCCTTCCCGGGGTCGGTGGGTGCAGCGCCCGCGGGTCGGGAGCGCTCGACATAGGCCTGCAGCAGCGCCGCCGCCTCCTCGGCACCGTCGATCGTCACGATGAACGCACGTCGATCGCGACGGGAGATCTCGATCGCCGGGCCGCGACGGAGGACGATGCCCGAACGGCCGTCGACGGCGACGCGCCACCCCCACCCGCCGAACTCGCCGAAGGGCGAGATCTCGACGGCCCGGGCGGATTCGACGTCGTCGATCGGAATGCGGATGCGCGGCCACCCCAGCAGGGCCTGCGCCGCGAAGCCCTCGGGGGTGACACGCACCCGGAATGAGGCGGTCGCGGCGAGCGCGAAGGCGACGACGACCACAACGAGCGCGGCGATCCACCCGCCTTCGACGCCGGCGCCGAGCATGTACGCGGCGAGCGCGGCGAGCCCCAGCATCACGATGACCAGGAAGGCGAGCGGTCCTCGCGGCATCGACGCCGTCGCCACCCACACGACCCGCTCCCCCTTGGCGATGTCGACGCGGTGTCGGGGTTCGAGCGTGCGTCCCTGCTCGGGACGGACACGAGGCTGCACGAACCAGGCTGCACCTCCGACGACGAGGAGTGCGGAGAAGGCGAGTGCCATGACGCCGCCGATGCCCGGGGCGTCGGCGGTGTCGCTCAGGTCACGCTGGATCGTCAGAGAGCCGAGGCTCATGACCGCCGCGAAGGCGGCCATGCCCGCGGCGAGCGCCCCCATCAGACGTGCCGCCCCGCCCCAATGCGCACCGACCGCGGCGAGCGTCGTGATCGCCATCAGCAGCGGGAGTCCGAGCCCGACCCCCACCAGGAGCCAGAGGTACGTGGATGCGGGGCCGAACCGGTCAGCACCGGTCACACCCCAATGCGTCGCCACCTGCTCCGGCAGTGTCGGCAACCAGGTGAGGAGCACCACGACCGCGACCGCCGTGATCACGATCGGCGCGATCACGGCGACGAGGAAGAACGTCAGTCGGGCACGTCGCAGGAGCTGCGGCGGGGTGCGGGTGAGATCGTGCGTGGTCATGGCGAGTCCTCCTCGCGGCTGTCGGAGCGGTCGGTATCGGAGCGGACATCGCGGTGCGAGTGCACGATGCCGGCGAGAGTGTCGGCGGAGACCCCGAGGGCCGCCGCTCGTCGCACCAGCTCGTCGATGTCGTGGGCGAGTTCGGCGAGCGGGGCGGCCGATGCCGCGATGACCGCGCCTCTGCCCCGGCGCAGGTCGACCAGTCCCTCGTCGCGCAGCCGCTGGTAGGCGTGCAGCACGGTGTGCTGGTTGATGTCCAGAGCCTCGGCGACATCGCGGGCCGCGGGAAGCCTGTCCCCCGGCGCGAGGACCCCCGCGAGGATGTCGGAGCGGATGGACGCCGCGACCTGGTCGTACAGTGCGCGAGGACTGTCGGCGTCGACACGGATGAGCATCCGATCCTCCTTTCACCGAAATCGGAATCGCTAGTTATTCTAGGCGAACTAGAACAACTGTGACAACCCTCCAGACGTCTTTGTCGCTCTCGGTCCGTTGCTCCACACTGACCTCATGCGCATCACTCCCCGCCGTCTCGCGATCGGCATGAGCCTGTGGATCCCCAACCTCTTCAGCGGCATCCGCATCCGCCGCTTCAGCGAGGACTGGACGCACGCCACCGTCGAACTCCACGTCAACGTCTTCACCCGCAACTACGTCAAGACGGCGTTCGGCGGATCGATGTCGGCGATGACCGACCCGTACTTCTTCATGCTCGTGATGCACCAGCTCGGACGCGACCACGTCGTGTGGGACACCCGCGGCGAGATCGAGTTCATCAAGCCGGGACGGGGCGTGCTGACCGCGGAGTTCGAGGTCTCGAAGGAGAAGGCCGAGGAGATCCGCGAGCGCGCACGCGGCGGAGCCAAGGTGCTCGAGTGGTTCGAGACCGTCATCACCGACCGCGAAGGCGATGTGGTCGCGAAGGTCCGCCGCGAGGTCTACATCCGCGAGAAGAAGCGCGTCACCGCATCTCGGAGCTGACCGGGTCACCCGCCGTTCACCGCCGCGTGCCACGATGACGGAATGCCCCTCGCCCGCCGCCTGACCCTCGCGGACGCCGTCGCCATCGGCCTGGGCTCGATGATCGGCGCCGGGGTGTTCGCGGTGTGGGCGCCCGCGATCGGCGTCGCCGGCAGCGGAATCCTCATCGCGCTCGCGATCGCTGCCGTCGTCGCCTACTGCAATGCGACCGCGTCGGCGCAGCTCGCCGCCGTGCATCCCGTCGCCGGTGGCACCTACGCCTACGCCCGTGCCGAGATCGGGCCGTGGTGGGGCTTCATCGCCGGTTGGAGCTTCGTGATCGGCAAGATCGCCAGCTGCGCCGCCATGGCGATGACCTTCGCGGCCTACGCCGCTCCCGCCGGATGGCAGGTCCCGGTCGCCGTGGCCGCCGTCGCGGCACTCGCGGTCGTGAACTGCTTCGGTGTCACCCGCACGGCGCTGCTCACGCGAGTCCTGGTCATCTGCGCGCTCCTCGGCATCGCCGTCGCGGTCGGGTTCGGACTCGGTGCAGCCCCCGCGGCGATGCCTCCACCGCCGGCCGACCCCACGGCGTACGGAGTGCTGCAGGGTGCCGGACTGCTCTTCTTCGCGTTCGCCGGCTACGCGCGGATCGCGACGATGGGCGAGGAGGTCGTGGACCCCGCACGCACCATCCCCCGCGCGATCGTCCTCGCCCTGGGCGGTGCCGTGGTCGTCTACCTCCTGGTGGCCGTCGTGGTCGTCCTCGTGCTCGGCGCCGACGCCGCGGGATCGACCGCTCCGCTCGTCGACGTGCTCGTGCGCGCGGGGTGGCCCGCGCTGGCCCCGATCGTGCGAGTCGCCGCCGCAGCGGCCTCCCTCGGAGCGCTGCTTGCCCTGTTGACCGGGATCGGGCGCACGACCCTGGCCATGGCGCGCGAGAGCGACCTCCCGAAATTCTTCGCGAAGATCGACGACCGTCATCACGTGCCGCAGCGTGCGGAGATCGCGATCGCGGTCGTCGTGATCGCGATCGTCCTCGCGGCCGACCTCCATGAGGCGATCGGGTTCTCGTCGTTCGGCGTCCTGCTGTACTACCTCATCGCGAACGCGGCCGCCTTCCGGCAGACCGGGTCTGCGCGTCGATACCCGCGGGCGCTGCAGGTTCTCGGCGCGCTCGGCTGCCTGGTGCTGGTGAACACGCTCCCCGTGCTGGCCTCGCTCGTCGGAACCGTCGTGGTGCTGCTCGGCGTCGGGTACCGGATGCTGCGCCTCCGCCTCGCGCGCACCTGACCTCAGCGGGTCGACTCGGACCGGTACGCCCGAGGCGCGATCCCGAGCACGGCCCGGAAGTCGCGCGTGAGGTGGGCATGATCCGCGTATCCGAGCTCGGCGGCGATCGAGGCCAGGTCGACATCGGGCTCCTCACGCACGCGCTGCGCCGCCTCCTGCAGACGACGACGCCGAATCATCGCGGCCGGCGACAGCCCCACGTGACGGTGGGTCATCCGCTGCAGGGTCCGCACCGAGACGGCCAGACGCGTCGCGGCCTCCTCCGGCGTGAGTGCGGCGTCTTCGCCCATCAGCACGTCCATCAGCGCGTTCGCCTGCAGGGCAGGATCCGCCACCGGCCCCACGCGCTCCCCGAGCCAGTGCGCGAAGGCCGCGACCGCACGTTCTCGATGCCCCTCGCCGGAACCCATCGCCACCACCACCGCCTCGCGGAGTCCGTCGGCATCCGCCTCCGTCGCCACCAGGGCACGCTCGCCGTCGACGAGCGATGCCGGGTCCCCGATCAGCGCGGCCACGGCAGCGGGACGCAGGAGCGCGCCGACGGCCCAGCCCCTCCCCCGCAGATCGCGGTGCGACATGCGGGTCGTCGCACCGGACAGCGTCACCGCATCCGCATCGACGACGAGGTTGAGCGCCGGGTAGGCGACGATCTCCTGGCGCGACGAGCGACCCGGTTCGATGTCCCACTCGGGGATCCAGAACCACGCGACCAGTTCGTCCACCGCTCCCGGCGCCGGCAGCCGGTGGAACTCGGGCAGGCGTGCGGGATAGAGCACGCCGCGGGTCGGGTTCACCATGCGCCCAGCGTAGGCTCCTCCGCCGACGCCGGGAGGTTGTCGCGGATCTTCAAGCCGCCGATCCGCCGTCCGGCTTAGCGTGGCGACATGAGCGACGACACCCCCACGACAGATGCCCCCACGACCGGAGCGACAGGGACCCACACGACGGACGGCCGCCCGAACAGCGCGACCTCCCTCACCCCGTTCCTCGCCATCCCCGACGCGAAACAGGCGATCGAGTTCTACCGCGACGTGTTCGGCGCGCGGGTCATCGAGGTCACCGAGTTCGGCGGCGTGGTCGCACATGCCGACCTCGACTTCGGGCTGGGCATCCTCCAGCTCGGCGAGCCGAGCCCCGAGTACCACCTCGTCCGCTCTCCCGAAGGCGAAGACGACTGCTACTCGATGGGCCTGTACGTCTCCGACGTCGACACCGTCGTCGAGAAGGCGGTCGCGGCGGGAGCCACCGTGCGTGAGGCCCCGTCGCTCTTCGTCTCGGGCGACCGATTCGCGAGCATCCGCGACCCGTACGGGGTGCGTTGGTCGATCATGACCCGCGTCGAGGACATCTCCGAGGAGGAGAGCAGTCGACGGGTCGCGGAGTGGGCGGCCTCGTTCAGCGCTGCGCCCGAGGACGACGCGAACTGACGGCGATCTCCGCCGCACGGCACACCGCAGGGAGCAGCGCTTCGGCAGTGCGGCGATAGCCCAGGGCACTCGGATGGAACCGGTCGAGACTGAACATCGCCTCCGGCTCGTCGAAGAACATCGGCCCGACGGCCCGGCGCAGATCGACCGGCTCCGCACCCGCCCGACGCGCCGTCTCATCTTGGATCTCGGCGAGACGACGCGACAGGCTCGACGCGATGCGCCGGAGCGGCTGCGGCACGGCACGCAGCGCACCGAGGTCGGGGCAGGTTCCCACGACGACCTCCGCACCCCCTGCGCGCAGGCGCCGAATGGTCTCATGCAGGTGCTGTGCCGAGAGCGCCACCGGCAGACGATGCGTCACATCATTGCCTCCCACGACGATCACCGCCACGTGCGGACGGTAGCCGGCAGGCAGGGCATCGAGCTGACCCGGCAGGTCCGGTGACTCGGCCCCCACGACCGCGCCCGTGTGCAGCCGCACCGGCCGGTGCATCCGCCTCGCCGTCGCCTTGGCGAGACGCCCGCCGAGAGTCTCCTTGCGACGCTCGGCACCGAGTCCGGCGGCGATGGAGTCGCCGAGCAGCAGCAGGTCCATCGGCTCGCCGTCGAGGCCGGAACGCCAGGTGCGATCCGCATCCAGCGACTCCTCCCCCAGCGGCTTCCCGATCCGCCTGCGGGCGAGAGCGGCCTGCTGTACGAGGACCAGGCGGATGCCGCCGAGCACCGTCGCGACGGTCAGGGCGACGACGACCGGGATGCGGATGCGACTCACGCGTCGATTCGACCCGATCACCGTGAACACGACATGAACGGACCCGTGCCGTGCCCGCCACCCCGGCCCTGCGTCAGGAGAGGGGCTTGACCTCGAGGTCGTCGATTCCGGCCGAGACGGTCGCGAAGCCCGTGTAGCCGTCGGCCGCCGAGCGCTCGAGCAGCGCCTTGACGTTCTTCGTCCGTCGCTCCAGCCGCACCCTGGCGCCCCCGGCGATGAGAGCGGCCTTGTGCCGGACGAGCTCGTGCACGGGGACGTCGGCGTCGTGGATCAGGACGACGGCCTGCGCCTCGGCATCCGCCTCCTCGGCGATCAGATCGACGAGCCGCTCGAAGCCGAGCGAGAAGCCGACTGCGGGGACCTGCTGTCCGAGGAAGCGGCCGATCATGCCGTCGTAGCGTCCTCCACCGCCGAGCGAGTACCCGACGGAGGGGTGCGCGAGCTCGAAGATCGTCCCGGTGTAGTAGCCCATGCCGCGCACGAGGAACGGATCGAACACGAGCGGGATGTCGGACTGCCCGCGCCCCGCGGCCACCGCCTCGCCGATGCCGACCAGGTGCTCGACGAGTTCGGCCGGGGCACCCTCCGGCAGCGCCTTGCGGATCTGGCGCTCCCCGAACGGGTTGTACTCCATGGTCTGCGGGCGTCGCAGGAAGGCGTCGAAGGCGTCGGCGGCAGCGGCGGACGCACTGCGCTCGCGCAGCTCTGCCGCGACCCCCTCCGGTCCGATCTTGTCGAGCTTGTCGATCGTGATGAGCACGCCGGGACGCTCGTCGGCGCTGAAGCCGAAGCTGTCCAGCATCCAATCCAGCACCCGGCGATCGTTGATCCGCACGTTCGCGCCCTCGAGTCCGAGGGCGTCGACGGCATCGAGCGAAGCGACCATCAGCTCCGCCTCGGCCCGCGAGGAGTCGTCGCCCATGATGTCGATGTCGCACTGCACGAACTGGCGGTAGCGTCCCTTCTGCGGACGCTCGGCGCGCCACACCGGCCCGATCTGGATCGACCGGAAGACGGTGGGGAGCTGACCGCGGTTGCTCGCGTAGAAGCGCGCGAGCGGCACCGTCAGGTCGTAGCGGAGACCGAGGTCGGAGAGCGCGGCGGGGTCTTCGGCTGCGGCGCGGATCGCATCGGCATCGAGGCCACGGCGCAGGATGTTGTACGAGAGCTTCTCGTTGTCGCCGCCGATCCCGGCGTGCAGTCGGTCGTAGTCCTCGACGACGGGCGTCTCGATCTCGTCGAATCCGTGTGCGAGGTAGCGCTCGCGGATGACGGAGAGCACACGCTCACGGCGGGCCTTGTCGGCGGGGAGGATGTCGCGCATGCCGCGCGGCGGGTTCACAGTAGCCACGGGTCCATCTTCCCAGGTCGACCGGAAGGTCCGTGCGCCTGCACGATCAGGAGCCCGCTTCGGCCGCCCGCACGTCGTCCTCGAGCGCGCGCAGTCGCTCACGCAGCGCGCGTTCCGCGTCCCATCCCTCGGCACGCGCTCTCGACACCAGTGCGAGCAGCGCGTCGCCGAGTTCCGCTTCGGAACCCGGGGAGGCCACGCTCCCCTCCGGACCGACCGTCACCCCCACGCCCGCCGCACGGCCCGCCAGCTTCTGCGCGAGCGCGAGCGCGGGCATCCCCCGCGGTACGCCGTCGAGCACGCTGCTGCGGGTGCGCTTCTCCGCGGCCTTCGCAGCATTCCAATGCACCAGCACCTGTTCCGGGGTCTCGGCGACCTCGCCGGCGAAGACGTGCGGATGCCGGCGCACCATCTTCTCGGTGAGGGTGCGCGCCACGTCGTCGATGTCGAAGGGATCCTCGGCGTCCTGCGACGCGATGGCCGCGTGGAACAGCACCTGCCAGAGCAGGTCTCCCAGCTCCTCGCGAAGGTCGTCACGGGTGCCGGACTCGACCGCGTCGATCACCTCGTGCGACTCCTCGATCAGATACGGCACGAGGTCGCGGTGTGTGATGCGCTGCGACCAGACGCAGCGTGCACGGACCGCGTGCATGGTGTCGGCGGCGATGCGGAGCGGGTCGTCCGCGCCGGAACGAGGCTCGATCTCAGAGCTCACGCTTCCTCCTTGGATCGATCCGGAATCGGACTCCGCGCTCACGACGAGGCGGATGCGACCCGACGGTACCAGCGTGCACGCAGCGACACGATGAACGCGGACAGCACGAGCGCGATCAGCGACCCCACGAGCACACCGAGGATGGCCTGATCCCGGATACCGCCGTCGGACGCGAAGGCGAGGTTCGCGAGCAGCAGCGACACCGTGAATCCGATGCCCCCGAGCGCACCGGCCGCGAGGATGTCGGCGAACGGGAGGGCCGGCTCCGCCCCCTTCGGACGGATGCGCATCGCGACCCAGCCGAACAACGAGATGCCGAGGATCTTGCCGACCGGGAGCGCGACCACGATCGCCCAGAAGGCGGGCGACAGCTCTGTGAGCGAGAGCGAGGGGATCACCACGAACGCCGCGACGAAGGCGAACACCGGCAGGATCACTCCGTTCACGGTCGGCTCGAGTGCGTGGCGCGTGCGAGCCGCGGGAACCGGCGACATGACGAGACCCAGCATCACGCCGGCGATCGTCGCATGGATGCCGGAGGAGGCGACAAGACCCCACGTGACGACGCCGACCACGGCCATGGCCGCGGCGATCAGCGGGTGACCCTTCGCGTGCAGTAGCCGGCTGAGCGCCCAGAAGAGGGCGACGCCGACGAGCGCGAGGCCGAGCTGCAGCCACTGCACATCGTCGGCGAAGAGGACGGCGATGAAGATGATGCCGATGATGTCGTCGAGGATCGCGAGGGCGAGAAGGAAGACGCGCACGCGCGACGGCAGCCCCTTGCCGAACATCGCCAGCACGCCCAGGGCGAATGCGATGTCGGTCGCGGTCGGGATGGGCCAGCCCGAGGACGTCGAGCCGTCGCCTCCGGCGATCAGCAGATACACCGCGATCGGGACCAGGACGCCACCGGCCGCGGCGATCGCCGGCTGCACGGCCTTGCGCGGCGAATCGAGTTCGCCGTGGGTCAGCTCATGGCGCAGTTCGATGGCGACCACGAGGAAGAAGACGGCGAGAAGCCCGTCCGACACCCAGTGCGCGATCGACAGATCGAGGTCGGTGCCCGGCACCGCGATGTGGAAATCCAGGAACGCGGCCAGCGCGTCGTGCGTCGGCAGATTCGCGAGCAGCAGGCCGAGGCCTGCCGCGATGAGAAGAAGGACGGCGGGGAACTGCTGCCCGCGGAGGGGGTTCGCTGAGATGCGCATCCCTTCCATCGTAGGTTGCCGGTTCGCCGCGCACGCCCCTCATCGCCTCGATCACGACGCCGGGCGTTCGTCATGCGTGCAGGACACCCCCATCGCGCGGGATACTCTCGACGTGTGACCCCCGCACACTCCTTCTCCGAGCCCACGAACACCGAGGCGATCCGTGTGATCGGCCGCTTCGAAGCCGGCCGCGGCATCCCCGATGCCATGCGCACCGATGTCAGGATGCTCGGGCAGCTGCTCGGGCAGGTGCTGCGCGAAGGCGGCGGCGACGAACTCTTCGAAGACGTCGAGCGGCTGCGTCTCGCGACGATCCAGGCGTACGACCAGGAGACTCCCGACGCATTCGAGCGCGCCGCGGCGATCGCCGAGTCGTTCACCGTCGCCCGCGCCGACGAGGTCGCGCGCGCGTTCACCTGCTACTTCCACCTGGTGAACCTGGCGGAGGAGCACCAGCGCGTGCGCGTGCTGCGTGAGCGCGCCGGACAGCCGGGACGCGAGGACGCCGCCGACACCGTCGCCACCGCGTACGCACGACTGCGCACCGAGGTCGGCGACGAAGAGGCTCGCCGCCGCCTGGACGGCCTGCGCTTCCACCCGGTCTTCACCGCGCACCCGACCGAGGCCCGCCGCCGTGCGGTGTCGTCGAGCATCCGCCGTCTTTCCGAGCTACTCACGCAGCACGATGCGGCGAGCGCGGGCGGTTCGGAGGAGCACCGTGCCCGTCGGCGGATGCTGGAGGAGATCGACACGCTGTGGCGCACGGCTCCGCTGCGTTCGCAGAAGCCGTCGCCGACCGACGAGGTGCGCACCGTGATGGGCGTATTCGACGAGACCCTCTTCACGACGGTGCCCCATGTGTACCGGCGCATCGACGATGCGCTCCGGGGCGAGGAGTCCGGTTCGAGCGCGCCCGTCGTGCCCGCATTCGTGCGGATCGGCTCGTGGGTCGGCGGCGACCGCGACGGCAACCCGTTCGTCACGGCGTCCGTCACCCGCGAGGCCTCTCAGATCGCCGCCGACCACGTGCTGCGCGGTCTCGAGCGCGCCCTCGAGCGCATCGGCCGCACCCTCACCCTCGCCGCCGACGACACCCCGCCGAGTGTCGAGGTCACGGCGCTCTGGGAGCGGTTCGCCGCAGAGGAACCGGAGGTGGCCGCCGAGCTCGCCACCCGTTCGCCCGATGAACCGCACCGTCGCGTGCTGCTGGTGCTGGCGCGACGCATCGCCGCCACCCGCAAGGGCGATGGCGGCGCACAGGCCTACTCCCGCCCCGAGGAGCTGCTCGCGGATCTGCGCGCGGTGCAGTCGTCGCTCGCGGACGCGGGAGCGAAGCGCCACGCGTTCGGCGGCGTGCAGCACCTGATCTGGCAGGTCGAGACCTACGGCTTCCACCTGACCGAGCTCGAGGTTCGTCAGCACTCCCAGGTTCACGCGAAAGCGCTGGCCGAGCTCGATGCGGGCGAGGCGATCAGCGCGCAGACCGAGGAGGTGCTGGAGGTCTTCCGCGCGATCGCGGACATCCAGCGCGACCGTGGGCTGCGCGCCGCCGGCCGCTACGTCGTCTCCTTCACCCAGGCGGCTTCCGACCTCGCGGGCGTGCACCGTCTCGCCCGCTACGCCCTCGGCGACGACGCCCCGGTGCTCGACGTGGTGCCGCTGTTCGAGACGTTCGCAGACCTGCAGGCGGCTCCGGGCATCCTCGCGGAGGCCGTGACGTTCCCGGAGTTCCGCGAGCGCATGGCCGCCACGGGCAACCGCCTCGAGGTCATGCTCGGCTACTCGGACTCGTCGAAGGACGTCGGCCCCGTGGCCGCGAACCTCGCCCTGTACGAGGCTCAGGAGAAGATCGCCCGATGGGCGCAGGAGTCCGGCATCGTCCTGACCCTGTTCCACGGCCGCGGCGGGGCCCTCGGGCGCGGCGGCGGGCCCGCGAACTCCGCGATCCTGGCTCAGCCGCCACACTCGGTCGACGGCCGGTTCAAGCTCACCGAGCAGGGCGAGGTCATCTTCGCGCGCTACGGCGAGCCGGCCATCGCGATGCGGCACATCGACCAGGTGGCCGCAGCGACCCTGCTCGCCTCGTCGCCCACCGAGGAGGAGCGCACGAGCCGCGCGGCCGCGCGCTACGCCGAGGTCGCCTCGATCATGGACGCCGCCTCCCGCGAGCGCTTCTTCTCGCTGGTGAAGGCGGAGGGCTTCGCTCCCTGGTTCGCCACCGTGACGCCGATGGAGGAGATCGGGTTGCTCGCACTCGGCTCCCGCCCCGCGCGCCGCGGACTCTCCGTGGAATCGCTCGAGGATCTGCGCGCCATCCCGTGGGTGTTCGCGTGGACGCAGGCCCGTATCAACCTCGCCGGCTGGTTCGGTCTCGGCACCGCGCTGGACGCCGTCGGCGACGAGGAGCTGCTCGTCGAGGCGTACCGGGAGTGGCCGCTGCTGCGCACCATGATCGACAACGTCGCGATGAGCCTCGCCAAGACCGACGAGCGCATCGCGCGCCAGTACCTCGCACTGGGCGACCGCGACGACCTGGCGCAGCTCGTGCTCGACGAGCTCGCGACCACTCGGCGCTGGGTGATCCGTCTCACCGGGGGCGAGAGCCTCCTCGAGAACAAGCCTGTGCTGCAGCGCGCCGTGCAGCTGCGCAGCCCCTACGTCGATGCGCTCTCGCTCCTCCAGCTCCGTGCGCTGCGGGCGCTGCGATCCGCGTCCGAGGCCCCCACGGGGTCGGGAGCGGATGCCGAACAGCAGCGCCTCCTCCTGCTCTCGGTCAGCGGAGTCGCCGCGGGCCTGCAGAACACCGGATGACCGGCACACCGTCCGGCCGCGTGCGTCACCCTCATTCGAGCGCCGCTAGAGTGAAATCTCCCGCCGGATCCGGCGAAGCCTCACGCGACACGATCGCCTGCACCACCATCCCCCACCAGAAAGCCCCTTCCGCGTGACCGCTACGATTTCCGCTGACTTCCATCCGCTCGCCGTCTCCGTGCAGCCCGTCTTCGACACGGTGCTCTCGCGCAGCCCGTACGAGCCGGAGTTCCACCAGGCCGTCCACGAAGTGCTTCACTCGATCGCACCGGTCCTGGAGCGGCACCCGGAATACGTCGACGGCGGCATCCTCGAGCGGCTCGTCGAACCCGAACGGCAGATCCTCTTCCGGGTGCCGTGGATCGACGACTCCGGAAAGCTGCAGGTGAACCGCGGCTACCGCATCCAGTTCTCCTCGGTGCTCGGACCGTACAAGGGCGGGCTCCGCTTCCACCCCTCGGTCAACCTGTCGATCATCAAGTTCCTCGGCTTCGAGCAGATCTTCAAGAACGCGCTCACCGGGCAGGGCATCGGCGGCGGCAAGGGCGGCTCCGACTTCGACCCGCACGGCAAGTCCGACGCCGAGGTGATGCGCTTCTGCCAGTCGTTCATGAACGAGCTGTACCGCCACCTCGGCGAGCACACCGACGTCCCCGCCGGTGACATCGGCGTCGGCGGCCGCGAGATCGGCTACCTCTTCGGCCAGTACCGCAAGGTCACCAACCGTCACGAGTCGGGCATGTTCACCGGCAAGGGCACAGGCTGGGGTGGCGCGGAGGTGCGCACCGAGGCCACCGGCTACGGCGCGGTCTTCTTCGCACAGGAGATGCTCGCCGTGCACAACGACTCCCTCACCGGCAAGCGCGTCGGCATCTCGGGCTCCGGCAATGTCGCGATCTACGCGATCCAGAAGGCCACGCAGCTCGGCGCGACCGCGGTGACCGCATCCGACTCGTCCGGCTACGTCGTCGACGACGCCGGCATCGACGTCGACCTGCTCCGTCAGCTCAAGGAGGTCGAGCGCGCCCGCATCGTCGAGTACGCGAACCGTCGTCCGAGCGCCCGCTTCGTCGAGGGAGGCAGCGTCTGGGAGGTCCCGGTCGACATCGCCGTGCCCTCCGCCACGCAGAACGAGGTCGCCCTGGCCGACGCCGAGGCGCTGATCGCCAACGGCGTGCGCGCCGTCTCGGAGGGCGCGAACATGCCGTGCGTTCCGGACGCCGTCGAGGCCTTCCAGAAGGCGGGCGTGCTGTTCGCACCGGGCAAGGCGGCCAACGCCGGCGGTGTCGCGACCTCGGCCCTCGAGATGAGCCAGAACGCCTCACGTCAGCGCTGGACCTTCGCCGACAGCGAGAACAAGCTGCGCGAGATCATGGCGGACATCCACGACGCCGCCTTCGATGCCGCGGAGCGCCACGGTGTCGGCGGTGACTACGTGGCCGGTGCCAACATCGCCGGCTTCGAGCGCGTCGCCGCCGCGATGCTCGCCCAGGGCGTCATCTGAACCTCCCCGAGTCGACGAGAAGAGCCGTCTCCCCTTCGGGAGGCGGCTCTTCTCGCGCTGCGGGTGCCGGTCAGCTCTCGTCGACCGGCACCTTGACGACCTTGTTGTAGCCCGTCACCGCCTGGTTCTCGTCGAAGGCGACGACCTTCTTGCGGAAGCCCTTCGTGATGATCGCGAGGTACACCACACCGATCGCCGTCCACACCAGGCCACCGCGCAGGGCGTCCTCGTGCAGGTTCGCCCAGAGCAGGCCGGTGAGGACCATGCCGATGCCGGGCATCACGATGAAGTTGAAGATGTCACCCGGGGTCTTGCGGCGTCCCTTGCGGATCGCGAACCATGCGATCACCGAGATGTTGACGAACGTGAAGGCGATCAGCGCGCCGAAGTTGATCCACGCCGCGATCAGCTCGAGCGTGAACGGGATCGCCAGCAGCGAGATGGCCCCGACCAGCACGATGTTGAACGTCGGCGTGTGGGTGCGGGGGTTGATGTAGCCGAACGCACGCTGCGGAAGGACGTTGTTGCGCCCCATCACGAGCAGCATCCGAGACACGGAGGCGTGTGAGGCGAGCCCCGAGGCGAGCGTCGCGCAGAACCCGGCGGCGGTCAGCACCGCCATGAGCACGGGCCCGCCGACCAGGTCTCCGATGATCGGCAGCGTCGAGTCCTCGACGAACTGCATGTCGCCACCCGGCGCGAACTCGTTCCAGTCGGGGAAACGCAGTTGCGTGAGGTAGCCCGAGATCAGGAAGATCGCACCGCCCAGCAGGACGGTCAGCAGGATCGCCTTCGGCATGATCTTCGGATCCTTGGCCTCCTCCGCGTACATCGTGACGGCGTCGAAGCCGATGAACGAGAAGCACACGATCGTGGCGCCCATGAGGACGGCGCCCATCGTCGCGCCGTCGTGGAAGAACGGGGTCATCGATGCGATCGTTCCCGCGCCCTCGCCGCGCATGAGCTGCGCGACGACCAGCACGACGAACACGGCCATCACGACGATCGAGAAGATCAGCAGGATCATGTTCATGTTCGAGGTGCCGCGCATCGTCAGGTAGATGATGCTCGTGACGAGGATGCAGTACAGGACCACCCAGATCCACCCGGGGATCTCGGGGAACAGGGCCTCGAGGTAGCTGCGGATGATGAGGCAGTTCACCATCGGCAGCAGCACGTAGTCGATCAGCGAGGTCCAGCCGACCATGAAGCCCAGGTTCGGGTGGATCGACTCGCGCACGTAGGTGTAGGCGGATCCGGCGCTCGGGATCGCCCCGGAGATCTTGCCGTAGCTGATCGCCGTGAACACCATCACGACCAGGGCCACGAGGTAGGCGGCCGGCACGACGTTGTCGGTGTCGCGGGCGACCATGCCGAACGTGTCGAACACGACGGTCGGCGTCATGTAGCCGAGTCCGAGTCCCACGATCGCCCACAACCCGAGATTTCGTCTGAGCGTCCCTCCGCCTTGCGCGAGCGGCTTGGTCTTCGTGGCCATGAGTACTCCTCGGGGAACAGCGCATGGGTCGGACTTCGGGTCGTCCGACGCTGAGGATCAGTATGGACCGGAGGGAATCGTCAGCGCTACGGTGAATTCGACACGAAATGCGCTCTTAACAATCGGAACGACGGCGGGATTCGAAGTTGAGGTTGCCTCCCCGGACGCACTGATGCTCAGTCGCGGTGCGGCCCACGGTGGCTCTCGTCGACGCGCACATCGTGCGCATGCCGCGCGAGCGAGCTGCCGTAGCGCTCGGTCAGCTGCACCATCAGGTCGGGGGTGTCCCGGTCGACGCCGAACACGTGACCGGGGAAGTCGAGTTCCGGCTGCGCCGCCGCGATCTCGCCCTCCCGGTCGGGCGAGAGCAGCTGGACGGGGTCCCCCACCGCCACCCATCCGATCGGGACGACGGTGCCCTCCGGCAGCACGGCGCGACGATGCACGATCGCGTTGACCCGCACCTCGCAGCGGTCTCCGACCAGGGCCCCGTTGAAGATGCGGGCACCGGACGCGAAGAAGACCTCCTCGCCGACCGTCGCCCCGGCGATGCTCGCCAGCGTCCCGACCAGGGTGTGCGAACCGATGTGCACCGCGTTCGCCGCGGTCGCCCGGATGAGGGCGTTCTCCATCACGATCACGTGCTCGCCGAGGGTGATCGGGCCGCCTTCTGCGGTGATCACGGCACCATGCAGCACCTGGCAGCCCGGCCCGATCTCCACGTCGCCGGAGATGACGGCGGTGGGGGCGATGACGGCGGTGTCATGGATGCGGGGGCGAGCCCCGAGGTGCTCGTACAACATGCGGCCAGACTAGTCCTGCGCGTGCCGCTGTGCCGGGCATCCTCTCCGAATCCGGCTCGAGACGACGCGAGCCGGGCGAGCGTCGCACCTACTCGGACTTGACCGGCTCCGGGAAGATCGCCGTGAACAGCTGTCCGACCCATTCGAGCAGCTGCGCGTCGGGCAGCGGTTCGAGCCCCACGCCGACCGCGGCGGGAACGGTGGGCATCGGCACGACCAGTGCCTCTCCCCCGGCCACCAGCTTCGCCTTCGGGTACAGCCGCTGCAGTCGCACCTTGATCGAGTCCTCGAGACGCGCCGGTGCGATGCGCAGGTTCGACCCCATCACCACCACATCCGTCAGTCCTGCACGTGCGGCACGGCGTCGCAGACGCGAGATCGCCAGGAGTCCTTCGACCTCTTCCGGGGGCGTGCCGTAGCGGTCGACGAGCTCCTCGATCACCAGGTCGATCGCGTCGTCCTTCGCGGTCGCGGCGGAGGCCGCCGAGAGCTTCTGGTACGCCTCGAGACGCAGCCGCTCGCTGTCGATGTAGTACTCGGGGATGCGTGCGTCGAGGGGCAGTTCGAGACGCAGCTCCTGCCCCGTCTCGACTTCGTCGCCGCGGAAGGTCGCCACGGCCTCGCCGATCATGCGCAGATACAGGTCGAAGCCGACACCGGCGATGTGCCCGGCCTGCTCGGCGCCGAGGAGGTTGCCCGCGCCACGCAGTTCGAGGTCCTTCAGAGCGACCTGCATGCCGGAACCCAGATCGTTGTTGACCGCGATCGTCTGCAGACGGTCCGCCGCGGTCTCGGAGAGCGGCTTCATCTCGTCGTACAGGAAGTACGCGTACGCCCGCTCGCGCCCGCGTCCCACGCGGCCGCGCAGCTGATGCAGCTGGCTGAGCCCGTACTTGTCGGCGCGGTCGATGATGATGGTGTTCGCGTTCGCGATGTCGAGGCCCGTCTCGATGATCGTCGTCGAGACGAGCACGTCGAACTTGCGCTCCCAGAAGTCGTCGACGACCTGTTCGAGCTGGTGCTCGCCCATCTGTCCGTGCGCGACGGCGATCCTGGCCTCCGGAACGAGCTCCGCGAGCTCGCTCGCCACGCGCTGGATCGACTGGACGCGGTTGTGCACGAAGAAGATCTGGCCCTCGCGGAGGATCTCCCGTCGGATCGCCGCGGCCATCTGCTTGTCGCTGCGCGGGCCGACGAACGAGAGGATCGGATGCCGGTCCTCCGGCGGGGTCGCGAGCGTCGACATCTCTCGGATGCCGGTGACCGCCATCTCCAACGTGCGCGGGATCGGGGTCGCGCTCATCGCGAGGATGTCGACGTTGGTCTTCATCTTCTTGAGCGCGTCCTTGTGCTCGACGCCGAACCGCTGCTCCTCATCGATGATCATCAGACCGAGGTCCTTGAAGATGACCTGGTCGGTGAGGATGCGGTGGGTGCCGATCACCATGTCGACCGAGCCCTCGAGGAGCCCCTGCAGCGTGAGCCGTGCCTCCTTGTCGGTCTGGAAGCGGGACAACGGCTTCACCTTCACAGGGAAGCCGGCGAAGCGCTCGGTGAACGTCTCGAGGTGCTGCTTCACGAGCAGCGTGGTCGGCACCAGCATCGCGACCTGCTTGCCGTCTTGGATGGCCTTGAACGCGGCACGCACGGCGACCTCGGTCTTGCCGAAGCCGACGTCACCGGACAGCAGGCGATCCATCGGGATGGGCCGCTCCATGTCGGCCTTGATCTCGTCGATCGTCTGCAGCTGGTCCAGCGTCTCGGCGAACGGGAAGGCCTCTTCCAGCTCACGCTGCCAGGGCGTGTCCGGCCCGAAGGCATGACCCTTCGCGCTCATCCGCGCGGAGTACAGCTTCACGAGCTCGACGGCGATGTCGCGGACGGCCTTGCGGGCCTTCCCCTTGGCCTGCGACCAGTCGCTGCCGCCCATCTTCGAGAGCGTCGGGGCCTCACCGCCGACGTACTTCGAGAGCAGGTCGAGCTGATCGGTCGGCACGAACAGCTTGTCGCCGGGGTAGCCGCGCTTCGAGGGCGCGTACTCGAGCACGAGGTAGTCGCGGACCGACTTGGTGGCGTTGCGCCCGCCCGTGGACACTTCGCGCTGGGTCATCTCGACGAAGCGGCCGATGCCGTGGGTCGCGTGCACCACGAAGTCGCCCTGCTTGAGCTGGAGAGGGTCGACGACGTTCTTGCGACGCGAGGCGAGCTTCTTGACGACGCGCTGGTCGCCGCCGATGGTGCGGCCGTAGAACTCGTTGTCGGTGAGGACGGCGAGCTTCGCCTCCGCCACCTGGAAACCCGCTTCGACGGATCCGGTGACGAGGGTCGCGACTCCGTTCTCCGGCGCCTCCGTGAGCGCCTCGACCACACGGGCGGCGAGGCCGCGGTCGGCGAGCACGTCGCGCGCACGATCGACCAGGCCGTGACCTGCGGCGATCACGACGACCCGCCACCCGTCGGTCACCTTGGCCTCGACGAAGGAGATCGCGCCGTCGACGTTGCCGTGGAAGGAGGGGATGACGGCGGCACCGAGGTTCGCGGCATCCCCGTCGCCCTCACCGAGTCCGGCGCCGAACGGACTGAGTCGCCACCACACGCCGCCACGGTCGCGCACGACCTCGCGGAGCTCGGCGATCGTCAGGAAGTCGCCGGCACCCAGGTCGATGGGAGCGGAAGCGCCCGACGTGGCCGCGCTCCAGGCGGCGTCGAGGAACTCGCGGTTCGTGTCGCCCAGAGTGATGGCGCGCGCACTCGAGCGCTCGGGATCGACGACGGCCGTGGCACTCCCGGCGGGGAGGTACTCGGCCAGGGACTTCAGGGGTCCTGCCACGGCGGGGAGCAGCGACTCCATGCCCTCGACCGGGATGCCCTCGGCCATCTTCTCGAGCATGCCGGAGATCGCCGGGAAGCCGCCCACGAGAGCACGGGCGCGATCGCGGACCTCGGCGGTGAGCAGCAGCTCACGGGTCGGCGGGAGATCGACACCCACGACGTCGCCCGGCAGCGAACGCTGGTCGGCGACCGAGAACGCGCGGATCTGGTCGATCTCGTCGCCGAAGAACTCCACCCGGTACGGGTGCTCCGACGTCGGCGGGAAGACGTCGAGGATGCCGCCGCGCACCGCGAACTCGCCGCGCCGGGACACCATGTCGACGCGCGAATAGGCCCGCTCGACCAGCTGCTCGACGACGCGTTCGAGTTCGTGCCCTCGACTGCCGACCGCGAGCTCGAGCGGGGCGATCTCGCCCAGGTTCCCCGCGATCGGCTGAAGTGCGGCGCGCACCGAGGCGACCACGATCAGCGGGTGTTCGCCGGACCACTCGGCGATCCGGCGGAGCGTCTGGAGGCGCTGGCCGACCGTGTCGGGGCTGGGGCTGAGCCGTTCATGCGGAAGCGTCTCCCAGGCGGGGAAGGTGAGGACGTCGGCACCGGGCATGTACGCGTGCATCGCCAACGCCAGGCTCTCGGCCCGCCGCCCGGTGGGCACCACGGCGAGGAGGGCGGCCGGGTGTCCTGCCGCGGCCCGTCTCTCGAGCAGCCCGGCGAGCGCGGGCGCGTCGAGCCCGTCGACCAGGCCGAGGTCGGCGTCGGTGCGCGCCCAGCTGAGGGCGTCACGGTACAGAGACGCCTCTTCCAAGGCGCGCAGAATCCCCGGAACAGTCACCGGACAAGACTAGTCGCGCCCACCGACACTCCGGCCCGCGCCCGGTCCCGGCGGGAGCGCGGTCACTACGCTGTCGGGATGGAATCCGTCACCCTGACCACCGAACGCCTCGTCCTGCATGCCCCGACCGATGCCGATGTCGAAGCGATCGAGCGTGCCTGCCAGGATCCGGAGATCCCGCGCTGGACCACCGTGCCGAGTCCGTACACGCGCGAGCATGCCGAGGGGTTCGTGGCGCTCGTCGCCGAGTGGTGGGCCGAGGGCTCGCAGACGATCTGGGGCATCTACGCGGAGGGCGAGTTCGTCGGCGTGATCGGGCTTCATCACATCCAGGAGCATGCGGCCGGCGGGCACGCCGAGCTCGGCTTCTGGGTCGCCGCAGAGGCCCGCGGCAAGGGCTACGTGCTCGAAGCCGCTCGCGCCGTGATCGATTGGGGCTTCACCGAACTCGGGCTCGCCCGCATCCACTGGCAGGCCGTGGCGGGCAACGTCCCGTCCGCCCGGGCTGCTCGTGCCCTCGGGTTCCGCTTCGAAGGCCTGCAGCGTCAGGTGCTCACGAGTCCGCGGGGCCGCGACGACGGCTGGATGGCCGGACTGCTGCCGGACGACGACCGCACGCCGGTGGACTGGCCGGTGCTCTGAGTCTCGGCCGCGAACGCACACGTGACAGTGTCGGGGGCCGATGACAGGATGAGTCCATGCCGGAGATGCCGGAAGTCCAGGGCTTGACCGCCTTTCTCGCCGAGCGTGCGGTCGGACGCACGATCACGCGCGCGACGGTCGCCGCGATCGCCGCACTGAAGACCTACGACCCGCCGATCAGTGCGCTGCCGGGCGCCACGATCACGGCATCCGCCCGCCTGGGCAAGTTCGTGGTGCTCTCGTGCGGCGACGACCTGCACCTCGTTTTCCACCTGGCCAAGGCCGGCTGGCTGCGCTGGTACGAGACGCTCCCGGCGACGCTCATCAAGCCGGGCAAGTCGCCGATCGCGCTGCGGATCGCGCTCGATGACGGCAGCGGGTTCGACCTGACGGAGGCCGGGACGAAGAAGTCACTCGCCGTGTACGTGGTGCGCGATCCGCAGGAGGTTCCCGGCATCGCACGGCTCGGCCCCGACCCGCTCGATCCCGCGTTCACGCGCGAGGCGTTCGCCGCTCTTCTGGAGGATCGGCGGATGCAGATCAAGGGTCTGCTGCGGGACCAGGGGGTGATCGCCGGGATCGGCAACGCCTACTCCGACGAGATCCTGCATGCCGCGCGCATGTCGCCGTATGCGATCGCCGGAAAGCTCGACGACGCCGAGATCGACCGCCTCTTCGCGTCCATGCGCGAGACGCTGACGGAGGCCGTCGCGGAAGCCTCCGGCAAGCCGCCCGCCGATCTCAAGGACGCCAAGCGCCGCGGGATGCAGGTGCACGCCCGTCGTGGCGAGGCGTGCCCCGTGTGCGGAGACACCGTGCGCAGCGTGTTCTTCGCCGACCGCTCGCTGGAGTACTGCCCGACGTGCCAGACAGGCGGCAAGGTCCTGGCCGACCGCCGGCTCTCCCGACTGCTGAAGTGAGCGTGGGGCCACCTGCCCGGCCTCCGGTCGCTGACGCGGAATGAAATGCGTGCAGACGCGTTGAGTACACTCAGAGCAACAACGTGCTCCGGGGTCGGTGGGAATCCGAACCGGCGGTGACAGTCCGCGAGCGTCTCGAGAGATCGGGATGCCGATCCGGTGGAATTCCGGGACCGACGGTGATGCGAGGGAGACCTCGCTAGTCCGGAAGGGAGGCAGCACGAGACGCATCCGTGCGTCCGTTCCGCCATCCCTGTCTGAACCCGGAGCCTCAGAGGAGGACGACGGATGGCAGTGAACGCGGCAGAGCGCAGCGCGATGGATCGCGCGCTCCACCTCGCCACCCGCGGACCACGCGGGGCGAATCCGCAGGTCGGCGCGGTCATCCTCTCCCCCGACGGCACGGTCCTCGCCGAGGGCTGGCACCACGGTGCCGGCACGCCGCACGCCGAGGTCGACGCGCTCTCGAAGCTCGCGCCCGGCGAGGCCCGTGGAGCCACGGCGGTCGTGACCCTCGAGCCCTGCAACCACACCGGGCGCACGGGCCCGTGCGCTGTCGCGCTCATCGAGGCGGGAATCGCCCGCGTCGTGTACGCGCTCGACGACCCGGGCGTCGTCTCGGGCGGCGGGGCGGAGCGATTGCGTTCCGCCGGGGTCGACGTCGAATCGGGCGAGCAGGCGGATGCCGCGCACGCGCTGATCGACGGATGGCTCACCGCCCAGCGTCTCGGACGCCCCCACATCACGGTCAAGTGGGCGCAGAGCCTGGATGGTCGTGCGGCCGCCTCCGACGGTTCGAGCCAGTGGATCACCGGACCGCTCGCGCGCGCCGACGTGCACCGCCGCCGCGCGGAAGCCGACGCGATCGCGGTCGGAACGGGCACCGTCCTCGCCGACGACCCGGCACTCACCGCCCGCGATGGAGAGACGCTGCTGCCGCATCAGCCCGTCCCCGTGATCATCGGCTCACGCCCCACGCCGTCCGACGCCGCGGTGCACCGGCATCCGCACACCCCCCTGTTCTACGACACTCACGATCTGCACGTGATCGCCGCCGACCTGCACGCCCGCGGCATCCAGAGCCTTTTCGTCGAGGGCGGCCCGACCGTGGCCAGCGCCTTCATCGCGGCGGGACTCGCCGACCGAGTGCTGGCCTACATCGCTCCGGTGCTGCTCGGCGGAGACCGGCTCGCCCTGGGCGACATCGGCGTCACCTCCATCGACGCGGCGCGCCGTCTGACCGTCGACGAGTGGGTCCCCCTCGGGTCCGACCTGCTCGCGATCGCGCGCCCCGCAGACCCCACCCACACCCCCACGGACGAAGGAGCCGCCTGATGTTCACCGGAATCATCGAGGAGATGGGCGAGATCACCGCGATCACACCCGCCGGCGACGGCTGGCGCCTGACGGTGCGCGCACCGCGTGCCGCCGCGGATGCCGTGCACGGCGAGTCCATCGCCGTCTCCGGCGTGTGCCTGACCGTCGTGGGCTCGACCGCCGACACCTTCGACACCGACGTGATGAAGCAGACGCTCGACGTCGCCGCGATCGGCTCGGCGACCGTCGGCACCCGCGTGAACATCGAGAAGGCCATGCCGGTCGGCGCGCGACTCGGAGGGCACATCGTGCAGGGTCACGTCGACGGCACCGGCGAGGTGCTCGAGGTGCGCCCCGGCGCGCAGTGGAGCGTCCTGCGCATCAGCCTGCCCACCGATCTCGCCCCGCTCGTGGTCGACAAGGGCTCGATCTCGGTCGACGGCACCTCGCTGACCGTGAGCGCCGTGAGCGCGCCCGCCGCCCCCTCCCCCTGGTTCGAGGTCTCGCTGATCCCGGAGACCCTCGCCGCGACCACTCTCGGCATCCGCGCCGCGGGCGACCGTGTGAACCTGGAGACCGACATCCTCGCCCGTCACGTCGAGCGCCTGCTCGCGTTCCGAGACGCACCGGAAGGAGGCTCTCGATGAGCCTTTCCACGATCCCCGAGGCCCTGGAGGCGCTGCGCGCCGGGCGTCCCGTCCTCGTCGCCGACGACGAGAACCGCGAGAACGAGGGCGACGTCGTGCTGTCGGCCGAGCTCGCGACCCCCGAATGGGTGGCCTGGACCGTGCGCTGGTCTTCGGGCTTCATCTGCGCGCCGATGCCGACCGACCTGGCCGACCACCTGAACCTGCAGCCGATGGTGGCCGCGAGCGAGGACGCGCGCTCCACCGCCTACACCGTGAGCGTGGATGCGGCCGAGGGCGTCACCACCGGGATCAGCGCCCACGATCGCGCCCACACCCTGAACGTGCTGGCGAACCCGGGCTCCACCGCGACCAGCGTCATCCGCCCCGGTCACGTGCTCCCCCTGCGCGCCGTGGACGGCGGCGTGCGCGAGCGGAGCGGTCACACCGAGGCTGCTGTGGAGCTGATGAAGCTCGCGGGCCTGCGCCCGGTCGGCGCGATCGCCGAGGTCGTCGCCGAGGACGGCAGCATGATGCGCCTGCCCGGCCTGATGGACCTCGGAGCGCGCGACGGCGTGCCGGTCATCACGATCGAGCAGCTCATCGCGCACCTGAACGAGATCGACCCGGAGGGCGCCACGCCGTCCGCGCATCGCGGTCGCCGCGTGAGCCTGCGCGCCGACGCCACGGTGCCCACCACGCACGGCAGCTTCCGCTTCCTGGCCTACAAGGACCGCGTCACGGGGACCGACCACATCGCGGTCGTGTCGGGTGAGCCCGCCGAGACAGCGCTCGTGCGCGTGCACTCCGAGTGCCTGACCGGCGAGGCGTTCGGCTCGCTGAAGTGCGAATGCGGTCCGCAGCTCGACTCCGCCCTCGACGCGATCGAGCAGGAGGGCGGGATCGTCATCTACATGCGCGGGCACGAGGGTCGCGGCATCGGCCTCATCAACAAGCTGCGCGCCTACAGCCTGCAGGAGGAGGGGCTCGACACGGTCGACGCGAATCTCGCGCTCGGCCTGCCGGCGGATGCCCGCGACTATGCGGCCGCGGCCGGCATCCTCGCCGACCTGGGCGTGGCGAAGGTTCGTCTGCTGACCAACAACACCGACAAGGTCGCGCAGCTGCGCGAACTCGGACTCGACGTCGTCGAGCAGGTGCCGCTGATCGTCGGCGTCGGCCCGAACAACCACCAGTACCTGGAGACCAAGCGTGACCGGATGGGTCACATCATCGGCGAAGACGAGCTCGCAGAGGCTCTCGCCAAGGGAGAGGACGAGAAATGAGCGGCGCTGGAGCACCGGAGACCGGGAACATCGACGGACGCGGCCTGAACGTCGTCATCATCGCCGGCACCTGGCATGAGACGATCTCGAACGGCCTGATCGCCGGCGCAGAGCGCGTGCTGGACGCGGCGCAGGCCACGCACCGGCTCGTGCGGGTGCCCGGCTCGTTCGAGCTCGCGATCGCCGCGCAGGCCGCCTTCGCGGGCGGCGCGGACGCGGTCGTCGCACTCGGCGTCATCATCCGCGGCGGAACCCCGCACTTCGAGTACGTGTCGGCGGCGACCACCGACGGCCTCACCCGCGTCGCGCTCGACGCCGGCAAGCCCGTCGGATTCGGCGTGCTGACCCTCGACGACGAGAAGCAGGGCCTCGACCGCGCCGGGCTCGAGGGGTCCAAGGAGGACAAGGGCGCGGAGGCCGCGGATGCCGCCCTGCGCACGGCGCTCGTGACCCGGGAGCTGCGCGGCTGAGGTCAGCCTGCCCTTGCTAGCGCAGAACCGCCCGAAACTCGTACGGTGAGGGCATGGAGACTCTGCGTCTGGTCGTCGTGTTCATCCACCTCATCGGCTTCGCCGTGCTCTTCGGCGCATGGGCCGCACAGGCTTTCGGCGGCAAGCGCCAGATCACGAAGATCATGGACTACGGCCTCGCGATCGCGGGTCTCGCGGGCCTCGCTCTCGCCGCGCCCTGGGGCATCGAGTACGACCTGAACTACGTCAAGATCGGCGTCAAGCTCGTCGTGCTCGTGATCATCGGCGCCCTGCTGGGCATCGGCTCGGCGCGGCAGAAGCGCGGCGAGGCCGTGCCCTCCGCCGTGTTCTGGCTGATCGGGATCCTGACGCTGGCGAACGCCGGCATGGGCATGCTCTGGCGCTGAGCGCTCAGCGCCTCCGTGGGGCCGCGGTACTCTCCCGCACGATGAGTTCGGTGCTCACCAGCGGCGTCTGCTGGCGTTCGGTGCCGTCGAGCTCGGCGAGCAGCGCGTCCACCGCGAGCGCCCCGACGCGCTCCGGATGCTGCTGCACGGTCGTCAGCGGCGGCCACAGCTGGGCGGCGTCGGGCAGTCCGTCGAACCCGACGATGCTGACGTCTTCCGGCACCTCGCGCCCGACCTCGCGGAAGGCCCGCAGCACGCCGATCGCCATCTGATCGTTCGCGGCGAACACGGCCGTCACGCCCTCGATCTCGCGCAGCCGAAGCCCCGCGGAGTAACCCGATGCGGCGGACCAGTCCCCCGGCAGCACTTCGGGCACCGGGCGTCCGTGCCTCTCGAGGGTCTCCTGCCAGGCCTCCCGGCGACGTTCCGCCGAATACGAACGGGCGGGTCCGGTGACGTGCCAGACCGTGTCGTGGCCGAGCTCGAGCAGATGCTCGGTGGCGAGCCGCGCACCCTGGGCCTGATCGGTGTCGACGAAAGGATGCGACGCCGTGCGGTTCGAGTCGACGAACACGACGGGCAGGGCCTCGGGGATCTCGATGTCGGCCTCGTCGAGCTGGTGCGCCTCGATCACGATGATGATGCCGTCGACCGCATGCTCCTCCAGGCGCCGGAAGGCACCGGCCACCGTCTCACCGGCGCTCGATTCCACGGGGATGAGGGTCAGCGCGTAGCCGAGCTGCGCGGCCCGCACCGCGATGGCGTCGAGCGTGCGCTGATTACCGTAGGAGCTGAACGAGAACATCACGACGCCGAGGGTGCGGAAGCGTCCTGATCGCAGGGCGCGCGCCGCGCTGTTGGGACGGTAGCCGAGGCTGTGCATGGCGGCCTCCACGCGCTCACGCGTGGCGGCGCCGACGTATCCTCGGGCGTTCACCACGCGCGACACGGTCTGCCCCGAGACACCCGCCTCGCGAGCGACGTCCTCCATGGAGGGCTCGCGACGACGCGTCGACGTCTCTGTCGGATGCTCTGGGATCACGATCACCCATCCCCTCATATGTTGACGTTGACACACTAGCAGTCCATCGAATATGTTGACGTTGACACACGGCGCACGAAGCGCCCGGATCGTAAGAAGGACTCGTCGATGACGACTGCAATCCCCGCAGCCCTGGGTGCCCCCGGCATCCGGCGCCGCGACAAGCGCGACTGGAAGGGCTGGGCCTTCGTCGGCCCGTTCATGGTCGTGTTCGCCCTAGTGTTCCTGACGCCGCTCGCCTACGCGCTGTACCTCAGCTTCTTCCAGGAGAAGCTCATCGGCGGCACGGCGTTCGTGGGGCTGGACAACTACGTCCGCGCGCTCACCGACCCGCAGTTCTGGGAGGCGTTCGGCCGCGTGCTGATCTTCCTCGTGGTGCAGGTGCCGATCATGCTGGTCCTCGCGCTCGGCGCGGCCCTCG
Source organism: Microbacterium sp. NPDC090218 (assembly GCA_044900255.1). Taxonomy (GTDB): domain Bacteria; phylum Actinomycetota; class Actinomycetes; order Actinomycetales; family Microbacteriaceae; genus Microbacterium. Next base: position 88,463 of record JBJDMS010000001.1, read on the forward strand.
CCCTGGACAGCGCTCGTCTGCGCGGAGCATCGTTCTTCCGCATCCTGATCTTCCTGCCCTACGCGGTGCCTGCCGTCGTGGCGGTGCTCATGTGGGGGTACATCTACGGCGATCAGTTCGGCCTCACGAGCAACATCAACGACTTCCTCGGTGTCGACGCGATCACCCCGTTCGCCAAAGAATGGATGCTGCTCTCGATCGGCAACATCGTCACGTGGGAGTTCGTCGGCTACAACATGCTGATCTTCTACTCGTCGCTCAAGACGATCCCGACCGAGATGTACGAGGCGGCTTCGCTCGACGGTGCCGGCGCGTGGCGCACGATCTTCTCGATCAAGATCCCCTCCGTGCGCGGTGCGCTGGTGATCGCGACGATCTTCTCGATCATCGGCAGCTTCCAGCTCTTCAACGAGCCCAACATCCTGCGTCCCCTCGCACCGAATGTGATCACGACGTTCTTCACCCCGAACATGTACGCGTACAACCTGTCGTTCGCCGGGCAGCAGTTCAACTACGCCGCGACGATCGCCATCATCATGGGCATCATCACCGCGGTCATCGCCTACGTCGTGCAGCTGCGCGGCTCGAAGTCGGAGGTGCGCTGACATGGCACTCCCCCTCGCCCGCTCCTCGCGCAAGCGCAACGATCCGATGAATCCGCGCAAGTCCAACACACTGCTGATCGTCATGATCGTCTACGCGCTGTACACGCTCGTGCCGCTGGTCTGGCTGCTGTTCAGCTCCACCAAGACGCAGGCAGGGCTCTTCAGCTCCTTCGGGCTCTGGTTCGCCGACGACTTCGCGTTCTTCGACAACCTCGTCGCCACGTTCTCGTACCGGGACGGCATCTTCCTGCGCTGGCTCGGCAACACGCTCCTCTACGTCGTGGTCGGCGCCGGCGGTGCGACTCTGCTCGCCACCATGGCCGGGTACGGTCTCGCGAAGTTCCGCTTCCCCGGGCGGCGCGCGGTGTTCGCCGTGGTCCTGGGCGCCGTGGCCGTGCCCGGCACCGCGCTCGCGGTCCCGACCTTCCTGCTGTTCAGCGAGCTCGGCCTCACCAACACGCCATGGGCGGTGATCATCCCCTCGCTCATCAGCCCGTTCGGCCTGTACCTGATCTGGGTGTTCGCGTCCGAGTCGGTGCCGACCGAGCTGCTCGAAGCCGCTCGCATCGACGGGGCCGGCGAGTTCCGGACGTTCTTCACGATCTCGATGCGACTGCTCGCCCCCGGCATCGTGACGGTCGCACTGTTCACCGTCGTGGCCACCTGGAACAACTACTTCCTGCCGCTGATCATGCTGTCGGATCCGGCCTGGTACCCCCTCACCGTCGGCCTGAACCAGTGGAGCGCCCAGGCCATCGGTGCAGGATCCCAGCCGATCTACAACCTGGTGATCATGGGCTCGCTCCTCACGATCATCCCGATCATCATCGCCTTCCTGCTGCTGCAGCGTTTCTGGCAGTCAGGTCTCACCGCGGGAAGCGTCAAGCAGTAGCTCTCCGCACCCCCCTTGCAACACCTCCGTGATCCGACGCTGGATCGCACTCCCGAAAGGACACAGCAATGAAGCACCTTCCCTCACCGACGCGGCGCGCCCTCGCGGTGCTCGCCGCAGGAACCGTGGCAGCACTGGCGCTGGCCGGCTGCAGCACCGGCGGCACGTCCGACGCGGGTTCCGGCGGAGACGCAGGCTCCGGCTCGTTCGACTCCGTCGAGGCAGCCCTCGAGAAGGGCGGCGAGATCACGTACTGGTCGTGGACCCCGTCGGCCGAGGCGCAGGTCGAGGCCTTCCAGAAGGAGTACCCGAACGTCAAGGTCAACCTCGTGAACGCCGGCACGAACAACGAGGAGTACACCAAGCTGCAGAACGCGATCAAGGCGGGCTCCGGCGCTCCCGACGTCGTGCAGGTCGAGTACTACGCGTTCCCGCAGTTCGCCCTCACGGACGCCTTCGCCGATCTCGCACCCTACGGCTTCGCCGACTTCGAGGACGACTACACCGCCTCGACGTGGAACTCGGTCACCAACGGCGACGCCATCTACGGCCTGCCGCAGGACTCCGGCCCCATGGCCCTGTTCTACAACAAGACCGTGTTCGACGCCGCCGGCGTCGAGGTGCCGACGACGTGGGACGAGTACTACGAGGCGGCCAAGAAGATCCACGCGGCGAACCCCGACGCCTACATCACCAACGACACCGGCGACGCGGGCTTCGCGACCTCGATGATCTGGCAGGCCGGCGGGAAGCCGTTCGAGACCTCGGGCACCGATGTCACGATCGACCTGCAGGACGCCGGCTCGAAGAAGTGGACCGAGAACTGGAACCGTCTCGTCGAGGAGGACCTGATCGCTCCGTACGGCAGCTGGAGCGACGAGTGGTTCCGCGGCCTGGGCGACGGCAGCCTCGCGAGCCTCGTGATCGGCGCGTGGATGCCCGCCAACCTCATCTCCGGTGCGCCCGACGGATCCGGCGACTGGCGCGTCGCGCCGATGCCGACCTACGACGGCAAGCCGGCGAGCGCGGAGAACGGCGGCGGCGGCCAGGCGGTCACGAAGCAGAGCAAGAACCCGGAGCTGGCAGCGGGCTTCCTGTGGTGGCTGAACAACTCGGAGGACAGCATCTCGATCTTCCTCGAGACCGGCGGCTTCCCCTCCACCACGGCCGAGCTGTCGAGCGAGGAGTTCCTCGCGGACGCACCCGAGTACTTCGGCGGCCAGAAGATCAACGAGGTCCTCGCAGCCGCGGCGGATGACGTGGTCGAAGGCTGGAGCTACCTGCCCTACCAGGTGTACGCGAACAGCATCTTCGGCGACACCGTGGGCCAGTCTTACCAGAACGGCACCGACCTGAACGAGGGCCTCACGGCCTGGCAGGACGCACTGGTCGAGTACGGCAACGCACAGGGCTTCACCGTCAACAAGTAACACCCGCGGCTGAGCCGGTCCCGGATCCCCCGTGTCGGGACCGGCTCAGCCCGCCTCATCGAAAGCACCACGACTCGTGACCTCCTTCTCCCTCGGCGACACCGACTTCCTCCGCGACGGACAGCCGCACCAAGTGATCTCCGGCGCCATCCACTATTTCCGCGTGCACCCGGATCAGTGGCAGGACCGCATTCACAAGGCCCGGCTCATGGGACTCAACACGATCGAGACGTACGTGGCCTGGAACGCGCACGAACCCCGGCGTGGCGAGTGGGACGCGAGCGGATGGAACGACCTGGGGCGCTTCCTCGACCTGATCCACGCGGAGGGCATGGACGCGATCGTGCGTCCCGGTCCCTACATCTGCGCCGAGTGGCACAACGGCGGGCTGCCGGTGTGGCTGACCGGTGGCGTGCGCGAGCTGCGCTCCTCCGCGCCGGACTTCCTCGTCGAGGTCAGCGCCTACCTGCGCCGCGTGTACGACATCGTCGCGCCGCGGCAGATCGACCGCGGCGGACCCGTCGTCCTCGTGCAGATCGAGAACGAGTACGGCGCCTACGGCTCGGACAAGTCGTACCTCAAGGCCCTCGTCGCCGTCACGCGCGATGCCGGGATCACCGTCCCTCTGACGACCGTCGACCAGCCCGTCGATCGGATGCTGAGCGACGGGAGCCTCCCCGAGCTGCACAAGACCGGTTCCTTCGGCTCGCGCAGCGCCGAGCGCCTCGCGACGCTGCGCCGGCACCAGCCGACCGGCCCCCTGATGTGCGCGGAGTTCTGGGACGGATGGTTCGACTGGTGGGGAGGCGTCCACCACACGACGGACGTCGCCACGGCGGCAGCCGACCTCGATGCGCTCCTCGCCGCCGGCGCCTCCGTCAACATCTACATGTTCCACGGCGGCACGAACTTCGCGCTCACGAACGGCGCGAACGACAAGGGCCGCTACCTGCCCCTGGTGACGTCCTACGACTACGACGCCCCCCTCGACGAGGCCGGGAACCCGACGGAGAAGTTCTTCGCCTTCCGGGAGGTGATCGCGCGCCATGCGCCGGTTCCGGACGAGCTTCCGCCGGTCGCGTCGCCGGCACCCGCGTTCGAGGTGCAGCTCGCGCCTGCCGGCGCCTGGACGAAGGCCGCGGGATCTGCGTCCGCCGTCACCCAGCCGCAGACCTTCGATGTGCTCGGGCATCAGAGCGCTCTGGTGCGCTACGACGTCGAGCTTCCGCACGGGAACGGCGGACTGCTCATCATCGACGAGGTGCGCGACCTCGCCTGGGTCAGCGTCGACGGTCGGATGATCGGCACCCTCTCCCGCACGCGGCACGACCGCGCGATCCGCATCCCTGCCGGCCGCACGCTGAGCATCCTGGTCGAGGATCAGGGACGGGTGAACTACGACCACCGTCTCGGCGAGGAGAAGGGTCTGATCGGCGAGCTCACGCTCGACGGAACGCCGGTGACCGGCTGGCGTTCGACCCCCTTGGATGTCGCCACCATCGCCGCGGACGTCGAAACCCGCGGTTCCGCCGCCGAAGCCGACGCCGACGCCGACGACGGACCGGGCGCGTGGGTGGCCGAGTTCGTGCTGGACGCCCCGGCAGATCTCTTCCTCGACACGGCGGCCTGGAGCAAGGGCTACGCGTTCGTGAACGGCTTCTTCCTCGGCCGGTACTGGCGCAACGGTCCGCAGCGCACGCTCTACGTCCCCGCGCCCGCGACCACCGCCGGGACGAACCGCATCGTCGTGCTGGAGCTCGAGCAGCTGATCGAGTCCCGCGCGGTCTTCGCCGGCACCCCCGCTCTCGGCGACACGGAGGAATGACGCTCGCATCACGCAGATGGCCGCCTCCGATACGCACCTGCAGGCGTCTCCGTGTCTCGATGGACGGCATCGCACACAGCGAACACTCAGGAAGGCGTAAACTCACCCGAGTCCCTGGTATACCAAGGGACTGATCGGAGGAGCTTCATGAGTACTGCCACTGCGCCCGCGAATCCTCGCTCGCGCGTCATCACCGCGAGCCTGGTCGGCACCACGATCGAGTTCTACGACTTCTACGCGTACGCGACGGCGGCCGTGCTCGTGTTCCCGGTGCTGTTCTTCCCCACCGGCAACGACACCACCTCGCTCCTCTCCTCGTTCGCGGTCTTCGGCGCGGCGATGGTCGCCCGCCCGATCGGCGCCGTCGTGTTCGGCCACTTCGGCGACAAGTTCGGGCGCAAGGCCACGCTCGTGGCTTCGCTGCTGACGATGGGCATCGCGACCTTCGTGATCGGGCTGCTGCCGACGTTCCAGGACATCGGGTGGTGGGCCGCGCTCCTCCTGCTGATCCTCCGGCTGGCGCAGGGCTTCGCGCTCGGCGGCGAGTGGTCGGGCGCGGCGCTGGTCGCCACCGAGAACGCCCCCGAGGGCAAGCGCGCCTGGTACGGGACCTTCCCGCAGCTGGGAGCCCCGCTGGGCTTCATCATCGCCAACTTCCTCTTCCTCGCGATCAACTGGCTGCTGCCCCACGCCGAGAACCCGGTCCTGAAGTCGGAGGCGTTCCTCTCCTGGGGCTGGCGCATCCCGTTCCTGTTCTCCGCCGTGATGGTCATCATCGGACTGTGGGTGCGACTCAAGCTCGTCGAGTCCGACACCTTCAAGAAGGCCGAGACGAAGGGCGTGATCCGCAAGCTGCCGCTCGCGACCGTGTTCCGTCACCACTGGAAGCAGCTCATCCTCGGCACGTTCATCATGCTGGCGACGTATGTGCTCTTCTACCTGATGACGAACTTCACGCTCGCCTACGGCACGAAGGCCGCCTCGCTCGAGACCGCCTCCGCCGCAGCGAAGGCCGCGGCCGAAGCGACCGGCGCCCCCTTCGACCCGATCAAGTTCGCGGCCCAGTTCTATCCGGGTCTCGGCTTCGGCTACACCGACTTCGTGCTGATGCAGATCATCGGCGTGGTGTTCTTCGGCATCTTCACCCTGCTCTCCGGCCCCATCGCCGACGCCGTCGGACGACGGAAGCTCCTGCTGTGGGTCACCGGGGCCATCATCGTGTTCGGCTTCACGTTCAATGCCTTCCTCCTGCCGGCTGTCGACCCGAAGTTCACGGGTGCGCTCACGCAGGCGTTCCTGGTGTTCGGCTTCATGCTGATGGGAGCGACGTTCGGCCCGATGGGCGCCCTGCTGCCCGAGCTGTTCCCCACCAACGTCCGCTACACGGGATCGGCGATCGCGTACAACGTGTCGTCGATCCTCGGCGCGGCCGTGGCCCCGCTCATCGCCCTGAAGCTGTGGGAGGTGGCGGGCGGTGCTCCTTGGCTCGTGGGCCTGTACCTCTCGGCGATGGGTGTGCTGACCTTCATCGCGCTGATCCTCTCCCCGGAGACGAAGGACAACGACTACGACGACGACCTCGGCGTCGCAGCGGCCGTCGAACTCTGATCAGTAGGCGGCGGTGATCGTGCGCGCAGCGCCGTCCACGATCATCGTCCCGCCGTACGGCAGGATCCCCAGCCTCGCGCGTCAACAGATATTGACAAATGCACGACACGTCAATGATCATTGACGCAGGAGGTCCATCATGAAAATGCCGACCGCGATCGCACAGGACGACGGAAGCGAACCCCTCGCCGCGCTGCACCGGCTCGCCGAGCTGCGCACGGAAGTCGCCCGCGCCGAGGAGGCGAATGTACGTCGCGCCCGGAACCTCGGTTACTCGTGGCAGGCGATCGCCAGCGCGCTCGGCGTCAGCAAGCAGGCCGCACACCGCAGATTCGGTCGCTCCTGACAGGCTCGCCCTCACCCTCGACGCGCGGGCCCATTCTGAAGTAAACTTTCCGTGGACGATCAGGGGCCGCGTCGTCGGCCCCGAAGTTCTGAGGCCACCGCCTGCAATCGTTAAGTTCTTCTTAAACATCGCGTGCAGAACTGCTCGATGGACGCCGTCACAGCCGCGCCGACAGACTGCATTCCTGAGAGATCACTCTCATCCCCCGACCCGATGGGGGACCTCCTCACAGGAAGCGCGATCAATGGTGAATCGTTCACGGAAAGTGTTGTTCGGAGGGCTCGCGCTCGTCGTCGCCCTCGTGGTGTCCGGCTGCAACGCGAACTCCGGTCCCACGGAGTCCACGTCCGAAGGCACGGCGACGGCAATGGAGTCCGTCCCCACCGGAGGCACCCTGCACTACCTCTCGCGCCGCGCAAACGAGTCATGGGAGACCGCGAACGCGCAGATGGTCCCCACCAGCCGCCTGCGATGGGTGCACCGCGGACTGACGTCGTGGCAGACGTTCCCCGACAAGGAGACGGTGCTCACGGCCGACCTCGCCACCGACACCGGGACCACGGACGACGGCGGCCAGACCTGGACCTTCACCCTCAAGGACGACCTGAAATTCTCGGACGGCTCCCCCATCACCGCACAGGACGTGAAGTACGGTGTCGAGCGCTCGTTCGCCCCGATGTTCCAGGGAGGTCTCGGCTACCACAAGATGCTGCTCGTCGGCGCCGAGGACTACGAGGGGCCCTACGACGGCGAGGAACTCGACTCCATCGAGGTCGTCGACGACCAGACCATCGTCTTCCACCTCAACCGACCGTTCGGCAACTGGCCGTGGATCGCGAGCATGCCCGCCTTCGCCCCGGTTCCCGCCGCAGCGGACACGGAGCCGGAGACCTACGGCGAGCACCCCGTCGCCAGTGGGCCGTACATGATCAGCGAGTACACCAAGGGCTCGCAGGCGGTGCTCGAGCGCAACCCGAACTGGGACCCCGAGACGGATGACGTGCGCTTCGCCGGACCCGACAAGATCATCGTCGACATGGGCCTGAACAACGACACCATCGTGCAGCGCCTCATCGACGACAAGGGCGACGACAAGGATGCGATCAGCAACGCCCTGATCTCACCGTCGCAGTTCCAGCGCATCGAGTCCGACGCCTCGGTCTCGGACCGGCTGGCGAACGGCCCTTCCGGCTACTTCCGCTACATCGCCCTGAACATGAACAGCCCGGAGCTCAGCGACGTGCGCGTGCGTCAGGCGATCAACTACGCCCTCAACAAGGCCGAAGTGCAGAGCGTGTACGGCGGCCCGAAGTTCGGCGGCCAGATCAGCTCCACGATCATGACCCCCGGCATGCCCGGCTACGAGGAGTTCGACCTCTACGACGGCGGCGACGAGGGCGACGTGAAGAAGGCGAAGAAGCTGCTCGCCGACGCCGGCGTCACCGACCTGACCCTGAGCCTCACCTACCCGGCCGACGTCAGCGCGATCGAGGAGAAGGAGGCCCTGAGCATCAAGAACTCGCTCGCCAAGGCCGGCATCACGGTCGAGCTCAACGGCCTCGACTCCGACACCTGGTACGAGCTCATCTCGAGCGGCGACGGCGATTACGACATGACCACCAGCGGATGGGGCGCCGACTTCCCGAGCGGCATGAGCACGATCCAGCCTCTCTTCGCCTCCAGCGAGATCGGCAACGGAGGCGGCAACGCCTCGAACTACTCCAACCCCGAGGTGGACGCGGCCATCGACGCGGCGATCTCGGAGCCGGACCTCGACAAGGCCGGCGAGATGTGGGCCGCGATCGACAAGCAGATCATGGAGGATGCGCCGATCGTTCCGATCCTCGTACAGCGCACGCAGGCTCTCGCCGGATCGAACATCGTGAACTACTTCATTCCCGCCTACCCGCCGTTCGCGAACGAGCTGGTCGTCGGCATCGATGAGTGAGTCCGGTGACGATCACTGACACGAAGCAGGTGGAGGGCCGACGCCCGTCGGTCCTCCGCCGCTTCTTCCGCAAGCGCTCAGCCGTCGTGGGCGTGGTGATGCTCGCGATCCCGCTCCTGGCCGGGCTCCTCGCTCCGGTCCTCGTGGCACTCGAGGGGCAGGACCCGTACTCCTTCCACACCGACCTGCTCGACCCGGACGGCGGTCGTCCGCTGGGACCGTTCGGCGGCGTCAGCGCGGAGCACTGGCTCGGCGTCGCACCGGTGACGGGCATCGACCTGTTCGCGCAGATCGTGTACGGCATCCGCTCCTCACTGTTCATCGCCTTCGGCGCGAGCATCATCTCGATCGTGTTCGCGGCGATCCTCGGCACCGCGATGGGCTACTTCGGCGGATGGCTGAACGCCGTCGCCGGTCGCGTGATCGACTTCATGTTCGGCTTCCCCGGACTCATGTTCGTGATCGCCGTGATGGTCATCGTCCCGCCCGAGTTCCCCCGTGAGCTGCTGCTCGTGCTCGTCCTCGCGTTCTTCGGCTGGACGGTCCCCGCCCGCATCATCGGCGCACAGGCGGGCGCCGTGAACGCCCAGGCGTTCGTCGAGGCGGCGCGCTCCACCGGAGCCCCGCCCTGGCAGATCATCCGTCGGGAGATGCTGCCCCATCTGTTCGGCCTGGTCGTCGTGCTGTTCGCGATGTCGCTCCCCGCCAACGTCAGCATGGTCGCCGGTCTCTCGTTCCTCGGCGTCGGCCTGCGCGGCGACGTCCCCGACCTCGGCAAGCTGCTCTCCGATTCGCTCCCGTGGATCTACAGCGGCGCCGACGTCTGGTACATGGTCTTCCCCGGCGCCGTGGTGTTCTGCATCGTGTTCGGCGCCACTCTCGCCGGCGACGCGCTCCGCGACGTCCTCGATGTCCGCACGGAGGATGCCTCATGATCGGCTACATCTCCCGACGCATGGTCACTGCGGTGTTCATGCTGCTCTCGATCGCCTTCGTGACGATCGCCCTCTTCTTCGGCGCCTCGCGCGACCCCGCCCGCGCGATGTGCGGCAAGCCCTGCCCCGCCGACACGCTCGCCAAGGTGAGCGCGTACATGCAGACCGATCAGGGCGTGCTCTGGCAGTACGTCGAGTTCGTGAAGGGTCTGTTCGTCGGGCGCACGTACGGCTCCGGCGCACAGCAGGTGCACTGCGCCGCCCCTTGCTTCGGGTACTCGTTCCCCAACCAGAGCGACGTCACCACGCTGATCGTCGAACGCCTGCCCGTGACCCTCTCGCTCACGTTCGGCGCGGCCATCCTGTGCCTCGTCGTCGGCATCGGACTCGGAGTGCTGTCGGCCATCCGCAAGGGCGGCCTGATCGACCGGTTCTCCACCGGGTTCGCGATGTTCGGCCTGGCCGTGCCGACGTTCCTCGTCGGCCTGCTCGTCGTACAGGTCTTCGGATTCATGCTGAACGTGCTCCCCTACTCCGGGTTCGTGCCGTTCACGGAGTCGCCCGCCGACTGGGCCTGGCATCTGATCGGCCCCTGGATGGTGCTGTCGATCATCCTCGCCGCCGGGTACATCCGGGTGACCAGGACGCAGCTGCTCGGCGAGCTGTCATCGGATCACCTGGTGGCGATGACCGCCCGGGGCGCATCGCCGCGCAGGGTGAACGCGCACGCCGTACGCGGTGTGATGATCCCGATCGTCGCGATGTTCGCGCTCGACGTCGCCGCGCTCCTCGGAGGATCCGTGATCGCGGAGAAGGTGTTCAGCCTGCATGGGCTGGGGGATCTGCTGCTCGCGGGAGTCAACGAATCCGACCTGAGCCTGGTGGTCGGAGTCACCCTGTTCTCCGCCTTCCTCATCATCATCGGCAACCTGCTCGCCGACCTCCTGATGCCGCTTCTCGATCCGAGGATCCGCCGTGCCTGAACCCGTGCTCCAGATCGAAGACCTCTCCATCTCCTTCTCCCTCGCCGGTCGCGACATGGATGTCGTGCGGGGACTCTCGGTCGCGGTCGAGAAGGGCCGTACCCTCGCCGTCGTCGGCGAGTCCGGCTCGGGCAAGACCATCACCGGACGCTCGATCATGCGCCTGCTCCCTCCGGCGGCGAGCGCACGCGGCAGCGTCCGACTCGCCGGCAGGGAGATGCTGACGGCCGAGGAGAAGGAGCTGCGGCGGATCCGCGGCGGCGATGTGGCGATGGTCTTCCAGGACTCGCTGTCGGCATTGAGCCCCTACCTCAGCGTCGGCGCGCAGATCATGCAGGCGGTGAGACTGCACGACCCGTCGGTGTCGCGGCGGGCCGCGTCCGCCAGGGCGGTGGAGATGCTGGAGCGCGTGCGGATCCCGGAGCCGGCCGATGCCGCCCGACGCTACCCGCACGAGTTCTCCGGCGGCATGCGCCAGCGCGCCGTGATCGCGATGGCACTCGTCAACCGGCCGATGCTCCTCATCGCCGACGAGCCGACCACCGCACTCGATGTGACCGTGCAGGCGCAGATCCTGGCGCTGCTGCGCGAGCTGCAGGACGAGTACGGCATGGCGATGCTGTTGATCAGCCATGACTTCGGCGTGGTCGCGAGTGCGGCGGATGACGTGCTCGTGATGTACGCGGGCCGCGAAGCCGAGTACGGCAGTCTGCGCGACATCTTCGTGGATCCCGCACATCCGTACACGGCGGGGCTTCGAGCGGCGACACCGCGTCTGGACGCCGAAGGAGAGCGCGCCCGACTGCGCGCCATCCCCGGCGCCCCGACCTCGCTGCGCGACGCCGGACCCGGCTGCGCCTTCGCGCCGCGCTGCGCCTTCGCCCCGTCTCTCGGCGGCAGGTGCGAGACGGAGCTGCCGCTGCCGACGCTGCGCACCGGAAGCGAGGGTGACCGCGTCCACCGGGCTGCCTGCCACCTCGACCATGTGCCGGACCTGCAGGAGGCCGCCCGATGAGCGACACGATCCTCACGATGACCGACGTGACCAAGCAGTACCGCACCGGCGGGATGTTCGGCAGGAAGAAGAAGACCGTCCTCGCCGTCGACGGCGTCACCCTGCAGGTGGGCCGCGGCGAAGCCCTCGGGCTCGTCGGCGAGTCCGGCTCCGGCAAGTCGACGCTCGCACGGATGGCGAACGGACTCGTGTCCCCCACCTCCGGAACGGTCATCACCGACGGACAGGACGTGGCCCGTCTCGGCGGGAAGAGTCTACGGCGACTGCGACGCAACGTCGCGATGGTCTTCCAGGATCCCCTCGCCTCTCTCAACCCACGGCAGACCGTGCGGCAGACGCTCGAGAATGTGTTCCACGCACACGGCGAGACGACGACGACCGATGCCCTGGTCGAGCTCCTCGCATCGGTCGGTCTCGGAGCGGACTACCTGGGTCGCTACCCGCACGAAGCCTCGGGCGGCCAGCTCCAGCGCGTCGCGGTCGCCAGGGCGCTCGCGCTCAAGCCCGACCTGATCATCGCCGATGAGCCCACCTCGGCTCTCGACGTGTCGGTGCGCGCGCAGATCCTCAACCTCCTTGCCGACCTGCAGCGAGAGCAGGGGATCTCCTTCCTGCACGTGAGCCACGACCTCGCCGTGATCCGTCTCTACAGCGACCGTGTCGCGGTCATGAACCGCGGGCGGATCGTGGAGACCGGGCCCTCCGACGAGATCTTCCGCTCACCGCAGCATCCGTACACGCAGTCCCTCGTCGATGCCACCCCCGAGGCCGAGCTGCCTGCCGAAGCACGCGTATCCGTGCGCGCGGGCACCGACGCATGCGACGATCTTGACCATGACTCACCGAATGACCACGACGCCGTGGTCCGGCTGGAACCCGGCACGGCACGAGACAGAAAGAGGACACGTGGGCACTGACCTGTTCGTCCGAGAGTTCGGACGGGACGCCGAAGAGGCACCCGTCATCCTGATCCTGCACGGCGCCGTCGAGTCCGGCGCCTGCTACGGGGACGCGATCCGCCGCTGGGGGGACGACTTCCACATCGTCGCACCCGATGCGCGGGGACATGGTCGCTCCCCCGGGCGGTTGCCGGAGCACGAGGGTGTGCCGTCGACCGACGTGATGGTGCAGGACGCGATCGACATCCTCGAGGACATCCTGGAGGAGACGGGGCGCAAGACACTCATCGTCGGACACTCCATGGGAGCGCGCATCGCGGCGTTCGTCGCCGCCGACGCCCCGCACCTCGTCGCCGGCGTGGTGCTCGAGGACCCGCCGTGGTGGGTGCCGGAGGCCGGACCCAACCCGTGGCTCAGCGTCGAGCAGACCGAGAAGGACCCGTTCGACTTCGCCGATACCGCGACCGTCGACGAACTGATCGAGATGCAGCGCGCGCAGAAGCCGCACTGGCCCGAGGAGGAGCTGCGGCCTCTCGCGGAGGCGATGAAGGCGGTCGACATCGCCTACATGGAACAGCGGGTGCACGAGAAGCGCCGCATCTGGACCCCCACGGCCCGCCAGATCACCGTCGGTCCGACCGGGGTGCCCGCGCTGCTCGTCACCGGCACGGGAGATGTGATCGTCGACAAGCACTCCCGCGAGCGGCTGACCGCCGTCGCTCCGGGCTTCGACATCGTCGTGATCGACGGCGCGCACCACTGTGTCCGGCGTGATCGCCCGGTCGAGTACCACCGGCACGTCGATGCGTTCCTGCGAGAGAACGCCCCGTCTGCAGGAGCCGTCACTCCACGCTGAACGTGTCGGACCGCGCGAGCGGACCGTGGATCTCCGAGTCCGGCTCGGCGAGCACGGTCCGCATCGCCTCCAGGCCCGCGCGCACGACCGGGTGTCCCTGGTTGTCGCGACGGGTCGTCATGATGACCTTGCGGAGCGGGGCGATGCCGCGGGTCGGCAGGATCCGCACCCATTCCTCGTCTCGCACCGACAGCGCCGACTCCGGCACGAGGCAGATCCCGGCCTCGGCGGCGACGAGTGAGACGGCCGCCCGATAGTCGTCGGACACATGGGCGATCGTCGGGTGGAAGCCGAGCTCGGCGCATGCCTGCAGCACCATCGTGCGCGAAGGGTTACCCGGGGACGGCATGATCCAGCCGTCCTCGACGAGCTGCGTCAGTTCGATGCCGTCGGAGGAGGCGAGGGGGTGGCTGTGCGGCAACGCCACCTTGAAGCGCTCGATGTACAGCGGGAACTTCACGACGTCAGGAGAGTCCCGCTCAGGGTCGGACTCGTACTCGAGGCTGACGGTCGCATCGATGTCGCCGCGCATCAGCATGCGGTGGCTCATGTGGGCCTCCGCATCGACGACTTTCACGTCGATCCCCGGCGCATGGCGACGCAGCTCGACGATCGCGGGCGCCACCACCCAGCTGATCGCCGTCGGGAACGCGCCGATCCGCAGCTGACCGAGCAGCCCGTCGGAGTGGGCGGCGAGCTCGGCCGCGGCGATCTGGAGGCGGACGTTGATCTCCTCCGCGTGCTCGGAGAGGATCTGTCCCGCCGGGGTGAGCGCGAGCTTGCGTCCCGTGCGCACCATGAGGGCCTGTCCGACCTCGCGCTCGAGGGCGGCGAGCTGCTGCGACACCGCCGACGGCGTCAGGTGCAGCGCCGCTGCGGTCGCCGTGACCGAGTCGGACAGCACGAAGGCTCGCAGGACGAGCAGTCGTCGGGGGTCGATCGTGGCCACGGAGACTCCATCGGCGTGAGGCGGCCGGCCGCGGACCGTGCGGGTCCACGGCGCGCCCAGGGGGTGCTTCATCCTATCCAGCGCATACAGCCCCTCCATAGGATTCGCCCGCGCACGAAGTACGGTCGAAGTACCATCTCCAGATCGAGGTCCCGCATGTCCGATTCGGCGACAGCACGCCGCCGCGGACGGGGCGCGCAGCCCGAAGGCCCGCGCGCCACCTTCCGCCAGCTTCTCCCCTTCCTGTTCGAGCACAAGCGCACCCTCATCGTCGTCGCGGTGCTCAGCGTCGTCGGCGCGGCGACCTCGCTCGTGCAGCCGCTGCTCGTCGGCCAGGTCATCGAAGCGGTGCAATCCGACACCGGGATCGGGATCCTCGTGTGGCTGCTCGTCGGCTTCGTGATCGTGTCGTCGGTCATCTCCGGCTTCCAGCACTATCTGCTGCAGCGCACCGGCACCGCGGTCGTGTACTCGAGCCGCCGCAAGCTCATCGCGCGCATCCTGCATCTGCCCACCTCCGAATTCGACGCCCGACGCACCGGAGACCTCGTCTCCCGGGTCGGAACCGACACGACCCTGCTGTATGCCGTGCTCACCCAGGGGCTCGCGGACGCGGTCGGCAGCGCCGTGCTGTTCCTCGGTGCGCTGATCGCGATGCTGGTGATCGATCCCATCCTGCTCCTGCTCATCGTCGTGGTGATCGGAGCCTCGGTGGCCGTGGTCGTGCTGCTGAGCGGCCGCATCCGCACCGCCTCGACCGCCCAGCAGGAGAAGGTCGGCGAGCTGGCCTCAGGTGTGGAGCGTGCGGTCGGCTCGATCCGGACCATCCGGGCGTCCGGCGCCACCGAGCGCGAGACCGCTGCGGTGTCGCAGCTCGCCGGTGACGCGTACGGCATCGGCGTGCGCATCGCGAAGATCTCCTCGCTGGTCGTGCCCGTCTCCGGCATCGCCCTGCAGCTGTCGCTGCTCGTGGTCCTCGGCGTCGGCGGGTTCCGCGTCGCTGCGGGTGCGATCACGATCGCCTCGCTGATCTCGTTCATCATGTTCCTCTTCCTGCTCGTGATGCCGTTGGCCACGACCTTCGGCGCGATCACCTCCGTGAACCAGGCGCTCGGCGCGCTCGGCCGCATCCAGGAGGTGCTCGATCTGCCCACCGAGTCGCAGGACGACGAGGACATCGCCGCTTCCCTCCCCCGGGCGGACGCGGCACCGGACGCACCGGCGGTCGAGTTCCGCGACGTGCGCTTCCACTACCCCGCCAACGTCGTGGCGGCCCGCCAGGCTGCGGCGAAGGAGGCGCGGAACCTCCTCGCGGATGCACACCTGGAGGCCGCGGAGGACGCGGCTTCTGCCGCGCAGGACCACGAGGTGCTCCGCGGAGTCTCCTTCGCGGTGCCCCGCGGCGCCAGGGTCGCCCTGGTCGGCCCCAGCGGCGCAGGCAAGAGCACCATCCTGTCGCTGATCGAGCGCTTCTACGATCCGACCGGCGGTTCGATCCGCCTGCACGGCCACGATGCGCGCACCTACCCTCGCGACGAGCTCCGCGCGAACTTCGGGTACGTGGAACAGGATGCGCCCACCCTCGCCGGCACGCTCGCCGAGAACCTGCGGCTCGCCTCCCCCGAGGCCTCCGACGCCGACTGCGAGCGCGTGCTGCGCGCCGTGAACCTCGGCGACGTGCTCGAGCGCAACCCGCTCGGCATCGAGGCCCCCGTCGGCGAGGACGGCGTGATGCTGTCGGGTGGCGAGCGTCAGCGCCTTGCGATCGCCCGTGCGCTGCTCACGGATGCACCGATCCTGCTGCTCGACGAGTCGACGTCATCGCTCGACGGTGTGAACGAGCAGCGGATGCGCGAGGCCATCGACGCCGTGTCCACAGACCGCACGCTCATCGTGATCGCCCACCGCCTCTCGACGGTCGTCGACAGCGACCTGATCGTCGTGCTGCAGGACGGCACCGTCGTCGGCCAGGGGACGCACGCCGAGCTCGTCGAGTCGACGCCGCTGTACCGCGACCTCGCACGTCACCAGCTGCTCACCTGACGAACGCCCGTCCCCGGACGACGCACCTGTCCCCGGGCGACGCACCGTCGCCGGACAACACACCGTCGCCGGACAACACACCGTCGCCGGACAACACACCGTCGCCGGACAACACGAAGGCGGGACGTCGGAGACCACTCAGCCATGGGTTCGTCTCTGATGTCCCGCCTTCGCGGGTTTGCAGGGCACAGGGCCCTGAGGGTGCCGGCTCCCCCGAACCGGCACCGGTCTGGGGGCTACGCCTTCGCGAGGCGGTAGCGCAACGAGGCCAGCTCGGCACGCAGGGCCGCAGGGACCTTGTCGCCGAACGTGTCGTAGAACTCTTCGGTCAGGTCGGCCTCGGTCTTCCACGCCTCGGCGTCGACGGAGAACAGCTCGTCGAGATCGGCGGCCGGGATGTCGAGCCCGTCGAGATTGAGGTCTTCCACCCGCGGCAGGCGTCCGATCGGGCTGTCGACCGCGGGAACATCACCCGCGATGCGCCGGATGATCCAGTCCACCACGCGCGAGTTGTCGCCGAAGCCGGGCCACAGGAACCTGCCGTCGGACCCGCGCCGGAACCAGTTCACCTGGAAGATGCGCGGAGCACGGTCGAAGCGGAGGCCACGACCGACCTTCAGCCAGTGCCCGAAGTAGTCGGCCATGTTGTAGCCGCAGAACGGCAGCATCGCGAACGGGTCGCGCCGCAGCTCTCCGACGGTCCCCTCGGCGGCGGCGGTGCGCTCCGACGAGATGTTCGAGCCGAGGAAGACGCCGTGCGTCCAATCCGTGGCCTCGACCACGAGCGGGACGTTGCTCGCACGACGTCCGCCGAACAGGATCACGTCGAGCGGGACGGCCTCTTCCCAGTCCTCGGAGATCTGCGGGCACTGCGCCGCCGACACCGTGAAGCGGGAGTTGGGGTGTGCCGCGGGCCGATCGGATTCAGGAGTCCACTCGTTGCCCTCCCAGTCGATCAGGTTCGCGGGCGCCTGGTCGGTCAGGCCCTCCCACCAGACGTCGCCGTCCGGGCGGAGCGCAACATTGGTGAAGATCGTGTTGCCCCAGAGCGTCTCGACCGCCGTGACGTTGGTCGACTCGCCGGTGCCGGGTGCGACGCCGAAGAAGCCGGCCTCGGGGTTGATCGCCCACATGCGGCCGTCTTCACCCGGACGGATCCAGGCGATGTCGTCGCCGAGCGTCTCGACCCTCCAGCCGGGGATGGTGGGGCGCAGCATGGCGAGGTTCGTCTTGCCGCACGCCGACGGGAACGCCGCAGCGACGTGGTAAGCCTTGCCCTGGGGGTCGATCACGCGGATCAGCAGCATGTGCTCCGCGAGCCAGCCCTCGTCGCGGGCGATGACGGAGGCGATGCGCAGCGCGAAGCACTTCTTCGCGAGGATCGCGTTGCCGCCGTAGCCCGAACCGTAGGAGTAGACCTCGAGAGTCTCGGGGAAATGCACGATGTACTTGTCGTCGTTGCACGGCCACTCGACATCCTGCTCCCCCGGGGCGAGCGGCGCACCGACCGAATGCACCGTCTTGACCCACGGCGCCCCCTCGGCGATCTGCCGCGTGACAGCGTCGCCGACGCGGGTCATGATGCCGATCGAGGCGACGGCGTAGGCGCTGTCGGTGATCTGGACGCCGATGTGCGAGAGCGGGCCGCCGACACGTCCCAGCGAGAACGGCACGACGTACATCGTGCGACCGCGCATCGATCCCTCGAAGATCTCGTCCATCTTCGCGTGCATCTCGCTCGGGGCCGCCCAGTTGTTCGTGGGGCCCGCGTCTTCTTCACGCTCGGAGGCGATGAAGGTCCGTCCCTCCGTGCGAGCGACGTCGCTGGGGTGCGAACGGGCGAGGTAGGAGCCGGGGCGCCATTCGGGGTTGAGCTTGATCAGCTTTCCCTCGTCGACGAGACCGTGCAGCAGCCAGTCGTTCTCGGCGCGCGAGCCGTCGACCCAGTGCACGGAGTCGGGCTGGGTGAGCTCGCGGATCTCCTCGACCCACGCGGCCAGCTCGGCCATGGCAGGAGTGTCATACGTCGGAGCCGCGCCGAACGTACGCGTCGCGGTGACGGGAGACGTGCGGGGGGTGAAGACTTCGGCGATCGCCATGACGTGTGCTCCTTTGAACTGGGGGCGTTGCACCTATCTTCTTCCGCTTCGGCCCGGTCTTTCGGCGATTCCGGGCGATAAGAACCGCGATTCTTTCGCTAGACTCAAGGAATGGCGTCCTCCGGCATCCACCTCACGACTCTCGGCCACCGCATCCGTCACCACCGACTAGAGAACGGCTTCACGCTCGACGAGCTCGGGGCCCTCGTCGGCGTCGCCGGCTCGCAGTTGAGCCTGATCGAGAACGGCAAGCGCGAGCCCAAGCTCTCGCTGCTGCAGGCGATCGCGCACGCGACCAAGACCGAGGTGACCGACCTCATCTCCGGCGAGCCGCCGAACCGTCGCGCCGCCCTCGAGATCGAGCTCGAGCGCGCCCAGGAGAGCCCCGTCTTCCGCCAGCTCGGCGTCGCACCCGTGCGCGTGACCAAGGGCATGAGCGATGAGACCATCGAGTCGGTCCTGGGCCTGCACCGGGAGCTGGAGCGCCGCGAGCGCGAGGCCATCGCGACGCCCGAGGAGGCGCGCCGCGCGAACACCGAGCTGCGGCTGCGCATGCGCGCACAGCACAACTACCTCCCCGAGATCGAGAAGCTCGCCGAGAAGCACCTCAAGGCGGCCGGACACGTGCAGGGGGCCCTCACCCACCGCACGGTGAGCATCATGGCCGACAAGCTCGGCTTCGAGCTGATCTACGTCAACGACCTCCCGCACTCCACCCGCTCGGTCACCGACCTCGAGAACGGGCGGATCTACCTGCCGCCGGCGTCCATCCCCGGCGGCCATGGTCTGCGTTCGATGGCCCTGCAGGCCATGGCGCACCGGCTGCTCGGACACACTCCTCCGACCGACTACGCCGACTTCCTCCAGCAGCGCCTGGAGATCAACTACTTCGCCGCGTGCTGCCTGATGCCCGAAACCGCGTCCGTCGCGTTCCTGCAGCAGGCCAAGAAGGATCGCAACCTCGCCGTCGAAGACTTCCGCGACGGCTTCGGCGTGACTCACGAGGCCGCCGGCATGCGGATGACCAACCTGCTGACCCAGCATCTCGGCATGGCCCTCCACTTCTTGCGCGTCGACGCCACCGGCGCCATCACCCGGGTCTACGAGAACGATGATCTGCCGCTGCCGATGGACGTCACCGGCGCGGTCGAGGGCCAGCGCGTGTGCCGCAAGTTCCAGGCCCGCGCGGCGTTCACGCAACAGAACCGCACCGTGGAGCACCACCAGTACACCGACACGCCGTCGGGGACGTTCTGGTGCTCGACCCAGACCGGCTCGTCGAGCGACGGCGAGTTCTCGGTGACCGTCGGGGTTCCGTTCGATGACGCCCGCTGGTGGCGCGGACGCGAGACGAACGACAGGGCCGTATCCACCTGCCCGGACGAGTCGTGCTGCCGTCGCCCGTCGGCCGAGCTGAGCGAGCGGTGGAGCGGTCGCGCCTGGCCGAGCGCCCGCGTGCACACGCACATGTTCTCGCCGCTCCCCCGTGGCGCGTTCCCCGGCGTGGACGACAACGAGGTCTACAACTTCCTCGGGCGGCACGCGAGCGAGTAGTCGCAGCCGCCCTCCGACGCGAGGGTCAGTCGTCCGCGAAACGCGCGAATCGAGCCAGGGCGGCGGTCATCACCGCGGGATCCGCGGGTTCCTCGAACAGCTCGGGCGGTGCATCGCGGGTCGCCGTGGCGTGAGACCAGGTGCCGATCACACGCCCCTGCTCGACGAGGGTCGCGCGCACCATGCCGTTCTTGCCGGGGCCGACCGCTGCCAGATGCTCCGGGGCGCACACGGTCGTGCGGTCGGCGTACGAGATGTAGTACTCGTCGAAGGCGCCGAGAGCGTGGACCGATGCCGCATCCGCCGCCCGCCGCGGGCGCTCGAGGGCCGCGAACAGCCCCTCGGCGACCTCCTCGACACGCTCGGCCGCGCGTTCGGCCGCTTCGCGGGACTGGCCGAGCGTGAGGCCGGACCACCAGGCGAAGTCCGCGACACCGGCGGGGCCATGGCCGTCGATGTAGCGCACGAACAGCTCGGCGAGCGGATCGGCGGGGCGCGTGCGCTCGCGGATGTGCTCGTCGACGAGCACGAAACGCTGCTCCCGGGTGACCCCCGAGCGCGCGGCGACGGGGCCCTGGCAGATCAGTCCGTCGATCGTGAGGGTGAAGAGCAGATGGATGCCGCGCTGACCGGCAGGGTCGATGCCGATCCCGTCGAGGATCTCGAACACCTCGGCGCGCGTGCGACCGCCGTCCTTCAGCGCCGGGGTCAGTGCCCGCACGGTCGCCGCGATCACGTCGTCGTCGATGCCGAGCTGCCGGTGGCGCGTGGCCGCCTGCTGCCGCTGCCGCGCTGCCGTGACCTCCAGAATCCACCCGAGGTCGCGTGCGGGCACGGTGTGCAGGGTGCCCCGCATGGTCCAGCCCCGCACGAGGTCGCCCCGATCGAAGGCACGGTCGACGTCGCTCAACCGCACCGGACCCCTGGTTCGCACGGCGAGCGCCCACCGGCCGGCGGTGAAGTCCTGGCTCTGCACCGCGAGCATGTGGTGCGCCGCGTCCGACACCGTCGGGGTCGGCGCGGTGAGGCGGTGCGATCGGAGGCGCTCGGCGAGCAGGGTCGCGGTCTTCATGACCCCATCATGCCGGGCGCCACCGACGCACGCAGGTACGGCCTCAGCCCTGCAGCGTCACCTCACGGCGCTCGGGGAGCACGATCGGGTGCGAGCCCGCCATGACCTCGAGCACTCGGATCACCTGGCAGGAGTAGCCGAACTCGTTGTCGTACCAGACGTACAGGATGAGGGTGTCCTCGTCGGCGATGGTGGCGAGCCCGTCGACGATGCCGGCGCGGTGCGAACCGACGAAGTCGGTGGAGACGACGTCGGGGCTCTCGACGTAGTCGATCTGCTGGCGCAGCTTCGAGTGCAGCGAGACGCGGCGCAGGTAGTCGTTGACCTGATCCTTGGTCGCCGGACGCTCGATCGTCAGATGCAGCACCGCGAGGGAGACGTCGGGGGTGGGGACGCGGATCGAGCTGCCGGTGAGCTTGCCCTCCAGCTGCGGGAGCGCCTTGGCGACGGCCTTGGCGGCACCGGTCTCGGTGATGACCATGTTGAGCACCGCCGAGCGTCCGCGCCGGTCGCCCTTGTGGAAGTTGTCGATCAGGTTCTGGTCGTTCGTGAACGAGTGCACGGTCTCGACGTGACCCTTCACGACACCGTAGGCCTCGTCGATCGCCGCGAGCACCGGGGTGATCGCGTTGGTCGTGCACGAGGCTGCGGAGAGGATGCGGTCGCCCTCGACGATCGTGTCGTCGTTGATCCCGTGCACGATGTTCTTCAGCGGGCTCTTCCCCGGGGCGGTGAGCAGCACGCGGGCGACGCCCTGGGAACGCAAGTGCTGCGAGAGTCCCGCCTCGTCGCGCCAGCGGCCGGTGTTGTCGACGACGATCGCGTCGTGGATGCCGTGGGCCGTGTAGTCGATCGTCGCCGGGTCGTCGGAGTAGATCACCTGGATGCGGGTGCCGTTGGCGATGATCTGCTCGGCCTCCTCGTCGACCGTGACCGATCCGGCGAAGCGGCCGTGCACGGAGTCGCGCAGCAGCAGCGAGGCTCGCTTGACGAGGTCGTTCTCGGCGCCGCGGCGGACGACGATCGCGCGCAGCCGCAGGCCGCTGCCACCGCCGGTGTGAGCGATGAGGATGCGGGCGAGCAGGCGGCCGATGCGTCCGAAGCCGTAGAGCACGACGTCGGTGGGCTCGGCGGCGACGGCACCCATCGCGGGGGCGAGCACCTCGGCGAGGTAGGTCTCCAGCGGCTCGCCGCTCTCGGCATGGCCGGCGACGAGGCGGGCGACGTCGAGAGAGGAGGCTCCGGGGGCGAGCGCATGGATCGCCTCCAGCACGGCCAGGCTGTCTTCGATCGGGAGTCGCTCGTGTCCGAGCTGCGCCACGCGCTCGTGCACCTCGACGAGGCCGGTCGCCGACAGCCCGAGCAGGCGGTGTCCGTGGAGGGAGGTGACCACGTCGTGCTCGCGTCGAAGGGCCCCGATGAGCGGGATCATCCGCTCCGCCAGTTCCTCGCGCGCTGTCCAGTCTTCGCGGTGTGCCGCGGAATCGTTCATCTGCGTCCTTGCATGTGTGAGCGCGCGCCGAGATCGCCGGCGCGCGAGTTGCCGGGTGATCGGGGGATGGCTCCAGCGTACAAGCCCCGGAACCACGCGCCGAATCGGCATGTTCCCGGTCTCACCTCCCGTCGAGTTTTACGTCTACACTGGTGGAATAATGAGTGAGACATTTCCCGGCGACGACGCCGACCTGATCATCCGCGGCGGCCGCATCCATACCTTCGACGGCACGGGCGCCGTCGCCCACACCCTCGCCGTACGCGACGGTGTGATCGTCGCGACGGACGACGCGGCCGCACGCCTCCGGACACGCGACACTCTCGAACTCGACGGACGCACGGCGATCCCCGGCATCAACGATGCACACCTCCACGCCGCCTGGCTCGGAGCGCGCTGGCCGCACCTGTTCTTCTCCGACACGCCTCCGGAGGAACAGCCGGCCGGCCGTCTCGTCTCGACCGCGGAAGAGCGGCGCTCCGCCCTCCGCCGCGCGTGGCGCCTTCTCGCCGAACGCGGGATCACGAGCTACACCGAACCCGGCATCGGGCCCGGGGAAGACACCGGCGAGACGGGATGCTTCGGCACCGACATGCTCGACACCTACGGCGAGCTGCATCGCGAGGGAGCCCAGACCTCCCGCGTGACCCTGCTGCGGCTGTTCGGCACGATCGACGGCGAGAGCACACTCGAGGACTTCGAACGCGGCATCCGCACCCCGGCGCCGGCATGCGACCCGCGGTGGCTCGCGATCCCCGGGGTGAAGATCTTCGCCGACGGCATCCCGCCGATGGCGACCGCCTGGGTCGCGGAGCCCTACGCCGACGGCACCACCGGCGCCCTGCTCACCCGGGGCGAGGAGGGCCCGCTCTCCGCCTTCCAGCGGATGGTGGAGCTCGCCGCCTCGCGTGGTCTGCAGATCGCCGTGCATGCGACCGGCGACCGGTCGATCGCGGAGTTCCTCGCGGTCCTGGAGCGACTCTCCGATGCGCCCGCGCCGGCGGCGCCGCACTACGTGGTCCACGGAGACCTGGCCACGCCGGAGCAGATCGACCGCATGCGACGCGTCGGTGCCGGGTTCGCCGTGCAGCCGCTGATCGCGTCGCACACGCACTCCTGGGCGGCGGTGCAGCTCGGCGAGGCACGACTCGCCGCCGCCTGGCCCCTGGCCGCGATGCTCACCTCGGAAACGCTGACGACGGTGACGAGCGACTCCCCGATCGCGAGCCCGGACTGGCGACTGGGTCTCGATGCGTCGCTGGGCCTCCTCGCCGACGACGGCATCGCCGACGACACCCAGACGCGTCACCGGCTGCTGCGCTCGATGACTGTGGATGCCGCGCGCCAGGACGGCGCATCGAGATGGAAGGGCTCTCTGGAGGTCGGGAAGGTCGCCGATCTGGCAGTCCTCGACGAGGATCCGCTGGTCCCCGGTCGCCCGTTCGCGTCGCTCCAGGTCGTCCGCACCATCGTCGACGGTCGCACGGTCTTCGCGCGCGACTGAACCCGCTCGCGACGAACCCGCTGGCGACGAAGATCGTTCGCGACAGGATCGGTCCGGACGGGCGAAAACGGCGGGCGGCATGTTCACGCATGCCGCCCGCCTCTGATCCCCCTCGGACCAGTCCGTGGCCCCGGCGCCGGGGATCCGACGCCGGGGCGGTTCTCACACCGCGGTCGCCACGAGCACCCGCGGGCTTCCGGGCAGCGCGACCTTGTCGCGCACAGCCCATCCGGCGTCGCTCAGCCAGCCGCGCACCTGGGCCTCCGGGTATACGACGGTCCCGTCGATGACGAGGTACTCCCCCGCGTGCAGGGCGTCGATCCCGCGCTGCTCCGCGTCGTCGTCGAGGAAGAAGTCGAGCACGGTCAGCGTCGCGCCCGGCACCGCCGCCGCACGCAGGTTGCGGAAGATCTGCGCGTTCTCGTCGGCGCTGAAGCGGTGGATGACGTGATTGGCGAAGACCGCGTCATACTCCCCCTGCGGTGCGGCGGTCGCGGTGTCGGCGACTTCGACGACAGCACGATCCGCGACACCCGCCGCCTGGACGGCTTCGGCGATGCCGTCCTCGAAACCGGAGGCGTACATGAACGTCGTGTGCAGCTCGGGGTTCTGCGCCATGACCGAAAGTGCGAAGTCGGCGGAGAGCCCGCCGAAGTCGAGCGCCTTCTTCGCGCCGGCGAGGTCGAGGTGGCGACCGAACTCCTGAGCGTGCAGACGGTTGTACGTCATCACGCCCGCCATGAAGGTCGCCCAGCGGGCATCGTCCATCTGCAGGTCGCCCGGCTGGGTCGTGTCGACCGTGTGGGCGAACTGCAGCCAGTGCGGGTAGCTGATCTCGTCGAGGAAGGTCAGGAACGGGGCGAGATCGATCGCCGCGTCGGCGCCGGTGAGGTAGGCGGCCGCATCCGGGGCGACGGTGTAGCGAGCGTCGGCGCGCACCAGGAGCCCCTTCGCCGCCATCGCGTCGGCGAGCAGGTGCGCGATGCGCTCGCTCACCCCGCACTTCTCGGCGATCGCCGCCACGGTGTCGGCGCCGGCGGCGACGGCGCTGAAGAGGCCGATGCGGCTGGCGTGGAAGAGCTGCTTCGACGCCATGTATCCGGTGGCGATGTCGAGGATCCGTGCGGCGTCCGCGGTAGGGGTGTCGGTCATGTGCTGGCCTTTCGATATTTGTCTACGAACGTTGGAATTAACGAGCGGCGATGTGCCGGAAGAAGCGGTCCGGACTCAGTCCGCGAGGAAGTCCTGCGCCGCGGTGCGGAACTCCTCCGCATGCAGAGCGGCGAGATGATCGCCGGGTACACGCTGGGCACTGGCAGCGGGGAGCAACTGCGCGAGATCGCCGATCCCGGCCGCCATCGCGTCGTCCGCACCGCCGATCAGCAGCACGGGCAGCGTGAGGCCATCGGGCTCGGCGCGGAACGGCTCCGCGGCGAGTCCCTCGATCAGGTCGAGCATGTCGCCTGGGCGATTGCCCGGCAGCGAGGCCATGTGCACGATCATCCCCGTGAGGGGATCCGTGGGGGCGGCGCCGCCATCGACCGCCGTGCGCGCCGCAGCGAGGTCCACCAGAGCGAAGGGCTCCCCCGCACTCAGGCCGCCGAGCACCAGCCGGCGCACGGAGACGAGGGGATGCTTCGCCAGATCCCAGGCGAGACGGGCACCCAGCGAGTAGCCCACCAGGTCGATCTCCTCGCCGCCGACCGCCTCGGCGAGTGCGTCCAGCACCGCGGAGGTGGGCGCGGATCCGAGCGCCGGGCTCCGACCATGCGCCGGAAGGTCGACCACGAGGCGCGGGCGGTCGCCGAAGACTCCGGCCCACTCGGCGTCCGGCCAGTCCTGCGCTCCGAACGAGGCGAGGCCGTGCAGGAACACGACGGGGCGCCCGGTACCCGGGTGCCGCTCGACGAACAGGGATGAGGTCATGACGCGCCGTCCTCTCGGAGCCGGCGCGCCGTGCTCAGCGCAGGCGTGCCAGGAACTGGTCGATATAGGTCTCGTAGTCGGCGATCCGCTCGCCGTCGGGATACATGAGGTTGATCACGGTCGCGCCGACCGCCGCCGAGATGTACTCGTTCGCGAGCGGGCCGTAGTCCTGGTCGCGGATCGATCCCTCGTCGCGTGCCGCCTCCATCCGCTCGATGAGGGATGTCCGCCAGGACGCCAGGTGTCCGCGATACAGCTCGGCGAGCGACTCGTTCGCCATGGCGTACTCCCACAGAGCGAGCAGCACCCGGCCTGCGGCGATCTGCTCCTGGTCGCGAGGGATCGTCGCCTGCAGGAACCCCCGCAGCGCGGCATCCGCCGACGTCGGCTCCTCGCCCGCGGCCTGCACCCCCTCGGACATCTGCTGCAGTATCGTCTCGAAGGTCGCCGCGACGATGCTCTCCTTGCCCGGGAAGTAGTGCTTCAGCGCGCCGTTCGCGAATCCGGCCTCCGCCGCGATGCTGCGCATCGTCGCCGCCTCGAAGCCACCCTTCAGGATGATGCTCTTGGCCACCTCGACGATGTCCCGTCGACGCTGGTCGTGATCGATGATCTTCGGCATGAGGTCCTTCCGGCCGATTCCGGTGCGTGGAGTGATCGGGCCTGGAGCTACCGTACCGCCGCATCGCGCACCTCCCGCAGAGCGAGCCACTGTGCACGTCGCTCGCGTTGCGCGACGGGGTCGGCGACGGGCGAGGCGAGACGCAGCCGCTCGGAATACGGATGCTGCGGGGCGCGAGTGACCTGCTCCCCTTCGCCGACCTCGACGAGCTCGCCGCGGTACATGACCGCCACGCGGTGGCAGACGCGGCGGACGACGCCCAGGTCGTGCGAGACGAAGAGGTACGCCACCCCGGTGTCGCGCTGGAGCTCGATGAACAGATCGAGGATCGTGGCCTGCGTGGTGAGGTCGAGAGCGCTGACCGGCTCGTCGCACACGATGAGGCGCGGTCCGCGCACCAGGGCGCGGGCGATGGCGATGCGCTGGCGCTGACCTCCGGAGAACTCGCTCGGGTAGCGATCCATGGCCGATTCCGGCAGGCGCACGCGGTCGAGCATCTCGCGGACCTTCGCCTCGGCGGCCTTCGCCCCGATGCCGGTCGTGATCAGCGGTTCGGCGAGGATGTCGCCGATCGTCATGGCGGGGTTCAGCGAACCGTACGGGTCCTGGAAGACGACCTGCACGTCATCCGCGAGGGCGCGCCGCGCACGGCCGCCGAGCCTGCTGATCTCGTTGCCGTCGAAGCGGATGCTCCCACCTGTCACCGGCGCGAGTCCGAGGATCGCCTTGCCGAGCGTCGACTTTCCCGAGCCGGACTCCCCGACCAGTCCGAGGCACTCGCCCGGGGCGATGTCGAGCGAGACGCCGTGCAGCGCGCGGAAGGCGTTCCGCCCGCGACCGTACTCCACGACCAGGTCGTTCACTTCGAGTAGGGCGCTCATGCGGTCACCTCGATTCTGGTGCGGTCGAGCTCGGCGCGCCCTTCGGCATCGTCGAGGGAGGCGGCGATCAGCTCGCGCGTGTACTCCTCGGCCGGAGCGGCGAACAGGGAATCGACCGGTCCGGACTCCACGACGTCGCCGCCGCGCATCACGATCACACGGTCGCAGATGTCGGCCACGACGCCGAAGTTGTGGGTGACGATGAGCAGCGCCATGCCGTACTCGGCCTGCAGCTCACGCAGAAGCTCGAGCACTTCGGCCTGCACCGTCACATCGAGAGCGGTGGTGGGCTCGTCGGCGACGAGGAGGGACGGCTTGCCCGCGATCGCCCCGGCGATGAGCACCCGCTGCGCCATGCCGCCCGACACCTGGTGCGGGTAGCTGCGCATGACACGGTCGGGGTCGGTGAGACCGACGCGCACGAGCATCGCCCGCGCCCGTTCCTTCGCCGCCGCCTTGCGGAGTCCGTGGGTGCGGCGCAGCGGCTCGACGAGTTGGTGGCCGATCGTGTACGAGGGGTCGAGGTTGCTCATCGGCTCCTGCGGCACGTAGCCGATCTCGCGGCCGAGCAGGGCCTGTCGCTGCTTCGGGGTCGCCTTCGTCACGTCGGTGCCGCCCACCCAGATGGCATCGGCGACCGCACGGCCGGTGGAGGGCAGCAGGTCGAGCACCGAGAAGACGGTCTGCGACTTGCCCGAGCCAGACTCCCCCACGATGCCGACGACTTCGCCGGGCGCCACGTCGAGGGTGACGCCGTGCACGACCTCGGTCTCGCCGGCGGGGGTGGCGTGCACGACCCGGAGGTTCTCGACCCGCAGCGCCGAGCCTTCGGCGGTGTGCTGCGCGCTGCCGGTGGCGGGGCTGCGCGGTGCGATCGCGGCCGCCGTGGCATCCGCGGCATCCGCGCGCCGACGGGAGACCCGGGGCGTCCGCACCTGCACGAGCTCGGCGAGCGTGGAGCCCATGATGGCGAGCACAGCGATGGTGAGCCCGAGCGCCGCCGAGGGCCACAGCAGCATGAGCGGGTACGTCAGCATCAGGCGGAAGCCTTCGAGCATCATCGCGCCCCAGCTGGGGACGTTGGAGTCACCGATGCCGAGGAACTGGAGCCCGGCCTGCATGCCCATCGCGATCCCCGCGGTGAGCGCCGTCTGGATGATGACCGGCGGGTACACCGCCTTGATGACGTGCCGGAAGATGATGCGTCCGTCGGACAGACCCGACACACGGGCCGCGTCGATGTAGGGCTCGCTGCGGACGGCAAGGGTCTGCGAACGGGCGATGCGGAAGTAGCCGGGCACCATGAACACGCCGACGGTGGCCATCAGCAGTTCGAAGTTGTTGCGGCTGCCGGCGGCGACCACGAGCAGGATGATCATTCCGGGGATCGACTGCAGGGCGTCGCTGATCCACGTGGCGACCCGGTCGAAGGCTCCGCCGAAGTAGCCGGCGGCGACACCGGAAGGCACTCCGATCACGAGAGCGGTGACGATCGTGATGAGCGCGCCCCACAGGGTCGTGCGCGTGCCGTAGATGAGTCGGCTGAGGATGTCCCGTCCGGTCGAGTCGCCGCCGAGGAGGTGCTCCGGGCCAGGCGGCGCCTTGGCTGCGGCGAGGTCGACGAAGTTCGGATCCATCGGCGCGAGCAACGGCGCGAACACGCCGACGAGCACGATGAGCAGGAAGATCGCCAGCGGGATGTACCCGCCGGGGTGCCGGAGGAACCGGCGGAACAAACTCGACCGTCGCTTCTGCGCCGCCCGGTCGAAGGCGACCCGGATGTCTGTGGTGGTCATGCGACGCGCACCTTCGGGTTGATCCAGCCGAGCACGAGATCGAGCAGGAGGTTGATGAGGACGACGAAGACGATGGAGATGACCGTGATGCCGAGGAGCATCGGGATGTCGCCGTTCTGCGAGGACTGGTTCGTGAGCTGCCCGAGACCGGGGAGGCTGAAGATCTGCTCGACGACGATCGCGCCGGAGAGCAGTCCCACGAACATCAGGGCGATCACGGTGAGGGCCGCCGGAGAGGCGTTGCGGAGGATGTGCAGGTTGACCCGGGTGGCCGAGAGACCCCGGCTGCGGAGCGTGCGCACCCAGTCCTGGCGACTCTGGGCGATCACCGAATTGCGAAGCTGCTCGGAGACCGCGACGATGCCGCCGAGGGCGAGCGAGATCGCCGGGAGGGTGATGGAGCGCAGCCATCCGTCCACCGACTGCGTGGGCGGCACGTAGCCGACGGCCGGGAACCACTTCAGCTGCACGGCGAGCCACATGACGAGCACGAGGCTCACCCAGAACCCGGGAAGCGCGAAAAGCACGACCGAGATGCCCTTGATGATCCGGTCGAACCAGGTGCCGGGCCGGAGCCCGGTGATCATCCCGAAGGCGATGCCGATGACGGCGGTGATCAGCGTCGCGAACGTCACGACCGACAGGGTGACCGGGACCTTGATCGCGAGCTGCGCGCTGACGGGCTGGAAGTTGCGCCAGGAGACGCCGAAGTCGAGCAGCGCTGCGTGCGTGAGCCAGTCCCAGAACTGCACGAGGAGCGGACGGTCGAGGCCGATCTTCTCGGCGAGGGCCGCCTGCTGGGCCGGGCTCGCCGTGGTGCCCAGGAGCGAGGCGGTCGGGTCGCTGATCGCGAGGTGCGCCAGGAAGAAGGTGCCGATCGAGACCGCGACGAGCAGAAGGATGCCGGACAGCACCCGCTTCGCCGTGAACAGGAGCATGGGGACCTCTCGGAGGGTGTGGTCGGAGGGGGAAGGATGCCGGGGCGGCCGGTGTCGCGGCCGCCCCGGCGGGCGTCAGCCCTGGGTGATGTAGCGCAGCGTCGGGAACATCATCCCCACCACCGGCTGCAGCTGGATGCCGGGCGCCGTGTAGTAGATGTTGTTCGCCTGGTACCAGACCGACCACCACGCCTGGTCGACCAGGGCCTTGTTGAGTTCCTTGACGGCATCGGTCTGGGCGTCCCCGCGCTCGGTCTGCACCTTCTCGACGAGCGGTGCGATGACCTCGTTCTCGGCGTAGTCGGGCTCCGGGTTGAACCACTGCACGCTGGTCACCTGGCGGGCGACCGTTGCGACGTCGTTGCCGTCCATCGCGAGGAACGAGATGAACATCGGGTAGTTCGGCGCGTTCAGCTGGTAGTCGGGCATCTGCATGTTGTCCCAGGTGACCTTCACGCCGAGCTCGTTGAGTGCCTGCTCCGCCGAGGGCTTCCACATCTCGAAGATGGGCGACATCGGCATCGAGATCGCGAAGCCGTCGGGATAGCCTGCGTCCGCCAGCAGCTCCTTGGCCTTGTCCATGTTGTAGGCGTAGGTCTCGTTGAGCGACGCGTCGTTGATCGGCCCGCCGTCGGGGAACACCTGGTTCGTGGCGACGCCGGCTCCGCTGCCGACGGCGGCGAGGATCGCGGCTCCGTCGAAGGCGTAGTTCAGCGCCTGCCGCACCTCGAGCTTGCCGAGCGGCTCGCTCTTGACGCCGGTGTGGTCGGTGATGACGAGGCCCGCCCAGCCGGACACGCGCTCAGCGGTGTTCCAGCCCTGCTGCTTCGCCTGCTCGAGGTTGGCGACATCGCCGTACTGGACGTTGATCTGACCGCTGAGCATCGCGTTGTGGCGCGCGGTGGCGTCGGTGATCGGGAAGATCGCGAGCTCGGAGAACGGGTAGGCCTTGGCGTCCCAGTGGTCGGCGGTCTTGGTGAAGTGGTACTCGGCACCGGCGACGCTCGTCGTGCTGTCGAGGACGTACGGCCCGGAGCCGATCGGGTCGCTGCCGAGAGTGCCGGCCTCGATGGCGGCCGGCGAGGCGACGTAGCTGCGGCCGAGACCCATGAAGTAGAGGATCGTGTCGTCGCGCTGCGTGAGGACGATGCGGACGGTGTCATCGTCGACCTTCTCGAAGGAGGCGACGTTGACGTAGGCCTCTCCGGAGCGGGCGCCCGCCTTGAGGTACTCGAGGCTCGTGATCACGGCGTCGACATCGACCGGGGTGCCGTCGCTGAACACGGCGTCGGTGCGGATGTCGAGGTCGATGCTGAGGTCGTCGTCGGCGACCTTCCACTCGGTGGCGAGCGACGGGATCGGGTCGCCGTCGGCGTCGAGGGCGATCAGGGCGTCGTAGACGGCGGAGAGGTACGGACCGTCGAAGCCGATGTCGGCGAGCGAAGGGTCCCACGATGTGATGTCGAGGAAGTTGCCGATGTTGAGGGCGTCGGGGCTCTCGACACCGCTGCCGTCGGACGGCGAGGGTGTGGCGCCGCCGCTGCAGCTGGTGAGCGCGAGCGTCGCGGCGACGGCCGCGGCGAGCGCGAGGGGCATTCGTTTCATGGTTCCTTCTCTCGGGTGCAGGGGGTGGTGAAGAAGGGTCGAGGTGCCGCTGACCGGAGGCCGGATCCGACGTCACTTCGATGTGTCGTGCTGGTTAGTCTACATGTGTGGAAAAAGAGCGCAAGAGCGTTTCTCGACCATCGAGTACCGCTTCATGCCTCGGGGCGCACCGGGCTTGTCCGAGCGCGCAGGCCTGGCCGGAGCGCCGGTGAATCGTGGCGCCCATGCAGTGCGGCCAGGCAGCGCACTCAGGCAGTGCGCTCAGGCAGCGCACGTAGGCAGCGCACCCAGGCAGTGCACGCGGGCAGTACGCCCAGGCAGTGCGCTCAGGCAGCGATGTCGAAGCGCGCTCTCCCACCCGGGCGCGGGGCTCGCGCGGGGTCGACCGAGGCGGGCGGGATGAACCACACCCTCCCCCGGCCACCACCGCCGTCGATGCGGACATCCCATCCGTTGTCATGGATGCGGTGGTGACAGGTCTCGCACAACAGCACACCGTTCGAGAGATCCGTCGGCCCGTGGTCGCGCTTCCACCACCGGATGTGATGCGCTTTCGTCATCTCGGGCGGCAGCCCGCACATGGCGCAGCCGCCGTCCCGCTCCACAAGCGCCAACCGTTGCGATCGCGTGAACAGGCGCTTCTCGCGCCCCCAGTCGAGCACTTCACTCGCGGCGCCGAGCACGCAGGGGATGACGCCTCCTCCAGCGGCCATCCGCCTCGCCGCTCCGATGCTGACCGGCTGCTCGATCCCGTCGATCTCGGCGGAGCCGGTACCGGCCTCCAGGTCGTCGAGGCTCATCCTCACCACGATCGTCGCACCCGCCAGCGGCACCTTGGCTTCACATCCGAGCACGTGCGCGGCGAACACGGCGAGCGCATCGGCTTGCAGCATCGGCACCGTGCGGCGGTCTGCGTCAGGAGCGTCGGCCGCGGCAGCATCCTTCCGCGCAGCGAACGCGGCACTCACGTAGCCGCGAATCGCAGTCACGACAGGGGCTGCCGTCTCGGCGTCGAGGATCGCGTTCAGATGCACCATCCCGTCGCGCTCATGAACGGTGAGCGATCGGCGGGAACGCTGCTCCTCCAGGCGCGGCTCCACTCCATCCGGATCCAACCACGCCTCCGCCCGCACGATCAGCTTGCGCACATCGTCCAGCGCGAGCCCGAACGCCTTCTCGACCAGCACCCGCTCGGCCTCGGCGACCCGCGCAAGGCCCACCGCGATACGACAACGATCGAGCAGTGCGATGATCACGGCCGCCGCCTGGGCGCTCAACATCCCCGCGCCGAGCGCCTCCCGCACGACCGGATACCTCGCGGGCAGGGGTGCACCCAAGAGGTCCGCGCGGGGAGCGACCGCTTCTCCGACCTTCACGAGCCGAGTCGCCTCCCCTCGCGACACACCCACGGTCGCCGCGATCAGCGTCGCCGGATTGCGGAACCCCTGCTGCTTCGCGAGGCCCTCCGCACCCAGTTCCGGACGGGACTCGCGGGAGATGCACGCGGCCACCTCGACGTGCACCGCATCGAGCCGCCTCTGCAGCACCCCGAGAGATGCGCTCACCGCGATCAGCTGCTCCCGCGACAACTCGCCCGACTCGTCGGCGTCAGCCCACGCCGCGTCGAGGCGGGACATCGCCTCGTGCAGGACGGCCAACTTCGACATGACTCGATTCTACCGAAGCACGTGGCGAGTCTCGAACAAATCTTCGAACGAATGTCGGTATTCTGGCGGTCGTTCCGGTCGAGCGCTACGGGCGACAACTCACTGTTCACCGAGGTCAGCGACAATCTCCCGGCCACCACCGACACCCTCGTTTCCCCCTCGACCTCCCCGGCCACCGCCCGCGGCTTCCTCGCGGGAATCCCCCACCCGCTCCCCACGTTCCCTCCCTCGTACCCTCCACGAAAGGCACGCGATGACAGATCCCTCGCGCCCGTCGGCCTGGCCACCCCTCCTGATCGCCATCGCACTGGAGGTCAGCGCGACCCTCTCGCTGCGTGCGGCCGAGGGATTCACGCATCCGCTGTGGCTGATCGTCGTCGTGATCGGCTATACGGGCTCACTGTGGCTGCTGTCGGTCGTGCTCGATCGCGGGATGGCGGTCGGTGTCGCCTACGGCATCTGGTCGGCGATCGGCGTCGTGCTCACCGCCGTGCTCGGCACCGTCCTGTTCGGCGAAGTGCTGGGCCCGGTGCAGATCGTCGGCGTCGGCGTGATCGTGGTGGGCGTGCTGCTGGTCGAGCTCGGCTCCCACAAGCGCGAATCGACGGAGGTCGCCTCATGACCTGGCTGCTACTCGCCCTCGCGATCGCGAGCGAGGTCACCGCGACCCTCAGCCTGCGCGCATCCGAGGGCCTCCGGCGCAAGCGCTGGATCCCCGTGATCATCGTCGGCTACCTGGCGGCGTTCACGCTGCTCGGCACGATCCTCGCGCTCGGGATGCCGGTGGGCGTCGCCTACGGCATCTGGGCGGCCGCCGGCGTGGCCGTGACCGCGGTTCTGGGACGAGTGATCTTCAAAGACCACTTCTCGCTCATGATGGCGATCGGCGTCGCGCTCATCGCGGCCGGTGTGGCGATGATCGAGTTCGGCGGCGCGCACTGACGACGCACCGCCAGCTCACTCCCCCTCCGCGGCGGAAACGCCGAGAACCGTCTTCTTCGCGGCATCCACGAGTTGCGCATATTCCGGCAGGAACGGTTCGGCCAGCTTCGTCTCGAGCTGGGCGCCCAGGTCCCACAGCACACGCCGCTGCGCCTCATCGACGTCGAGCGCTCCATCATCGTATGCAGCCGCCAGCCAATCGAAGAGCACCAGCGCCTCGGCACCGGTCACCTTCAGTTCGATGCCGTCGGCGGCGCCCTCCGGCTCACCGGGCGCCGCATCCTTCTCGTCGCTCTCCGCTGCGCGACGTCGCGCATCGGCCCGCCGATCGAGGATCAGGTACCAGCCGGTGAAGAAGAGGATGACGAAGAGGAAACCTCCGAGAATGAGGGCCATGGGCAGTGTGGGTTCCGGGCTCATCTCGCCTCCCCTTCTCCTGTTGTCCGCCGTGGACATCGGGATGCCTCATATTGCCATGGCGGCACGCGCATCCGCTCCTCGGCATGATTCACTGGGTCCGACCCAGATGAGCAACGGGAAGAGGGCGACATGGGCACGTGGGGACCGGGGAACTTCGAGGACGACACCGTCGCGGACGGGCTGAGCGAGATCACGGACGATCTCATCGCGAAGATCGCCGAGGTGTTCGCCGACGAGGACGACGACACCGAGCTGCAGCCGGATGAGTGGGGCGGATCGATGGCACCCGCCTGGCTGGAGATCCTCACCGACATCGGATCCGCCGGTCGTGTGGGCGCGACGTTCCCGTCGAGCAGCACGCTCGAAACCTGGCGGGACCGCTACGTCCGCGTGTGGGACGGGTACATCGATGAACTCGAACCCGACGAGGACTACCGCACCGACCGGCGGCAGGTCATCGTCTCGACCTTCGAGCGCGCCCTGGCCGTCGCCCGCGAGCGCGAAGAGTAGAGAGCCTCTTCACCACGCCCCGTCGGCTCGCACCTCTCGGTCGACCCAGCATCCGGCGAGCGCCGCCCGCACGTCGGCCCCGTGGTCACGTGCGAGAGCGAGCGCCGCGTGGTTCGCCTCCAGTTGTGTGAGCCGTGAGGCACCGAACAGCACGTTCGCAGTGGCGGGGTTCGACAGACAGAAGGCGATGCCGAGCGCGGCCGGTGTGACCCCGAACTCTCCCGCGGCCCGCGCGACCTCGGGATAGACCGCGGCGATCTGCTCTCGGATGCCACCGACGTCGGCGCCGATCTTCCGCTCGGGCACACGCCCGGTGGCGAGGATGCCACCCTCGAACACGTCCGAGGCCTGCAAGGTGAGTGTGCCGTCGGCGAACAGCGGAGCGTAGGCGTCGCCCTCGGCCATGGATCGGCGAGCGATCCCGTACTTCAGCTGCGCGAACACCGGACCCGCCGCGCCCTGGTCCGCGGCCTCGGCGAGCGCGCGCCGCGTGTGCTCGATGCGCCAGTTGTTGATCCCCCAGGAGTCGACGAGCCCCTCGGCGATCAGCTCGTTCACGTCGGCGACGAGTCGAGGCATATCGGGCGCATCGAGGTAGTCCCCCACCACGAGGGTGTCGAAGCGGTCGAGCCCCGCTCGCTCCAGCGACTCCACGAGCTGCGCGCGGAACCCCTGATTCGGCCAGTCCCACAGCCAGAGCTTGCCGCACAGCACGATGTCGGCGCGGTCGACGCCACTGGCTCGCAGCGCCTGCCCGAACAGGACGTCGGTCTTCGAGTTCTCGGCGTGCGGGCCCATGTTGTAGTACGCGACGTCGAAGAACCCGGCGTCCAGTTCCACGGCCCGACGGATAAGGGCGACGGCTTCGTCGGGACCCATCCGATCCCAGGTGTTCCACGAGCCGAGCGCCAGCGGCGGCACGGGCACGCCTGCGGGGTCCAGGCGTTTCCGGGGATATGTCGTTTCGGGCATGGAGGCTCCTTCGCCGTCTCGAGACACGGGGTTGTGTTTTTCTATGTTTGTAGAATATAACGGAGACATCCCGTCAGAACAGCCGTCAGTGAGGACGAACATGACCGCATCTCCCCGCCGCATCCTGGTCACCGGAGGCGCATCCGGCCTCGGCCGCGGCATCGCCGCCGCCTTCCGCGACGCCGGAGACGAGGTCTTCATCGGCGATGTGAACGCGGATGCCGCGGCCGCCGTCGCTGCTGAGATCGGTGCGACGGCCCTCACGCTCGATATCGGCGACGAGACATCCGTGCGCGCCGCGGCCGAGCGGCTCGCCGCCGACGGCGGTGTCGAGGTCCTGGTCAACAACGCGGGCATCGTCGCCGGCGGCGGCACCCTTCAGGAGGTCCCGGTCGACGTCGTCGATGCGGCCCTGCGGGTCAACGTGCGCGGCACCTTCCTGATGCTCCGCGTCTTCGGCGGCCTGCTCGCCGAGGCGGGAGGCGGCTCGATCGTCAACATCTCCTCGATCGGCGCCCGGCAGCCCACCCCCGGCCTCGGCCACTACGAGGCGACCAAGGCTGCGGTGGACGCCCTGACCCGCACCGCGGCGATCGAGCTCGCGGGATCGGGCGTGCGTGTCAACGCGGTCGCCCCCGGCCCCGTGCTCACGCCCTTGACCGCCGACTTCGCGTCGAACCCGCAGGCGCGTGCGGCCTGGGAGTCGCGGATCCCGCTCGGCTCCATCGCCGAGGTCGACCAGATCACCCCGCTCGTGCTGTTCCTCGCGAGCGACGCCGCCAGCCACATCACCGGAGTCTCCGTCGCCGTCGACGGCGGACAGCTCCTGGTCTGACCGACACCGCCGTCTGGAGAACCATGTCCCTCCCCACCACCGACCTGCCCCGCACCGACCTGCCCACCACGACTCGCGCCGCCGTGCTCACCGCGCACGGCGAGCCGCTCACCCTGCAGGATCTCCCACTCCCGGCCGAGATCGAACCCCGCGCGGCCCTCGTGCGCATCGCCTGCACCACGCTGTGCGGCACCGACATCGAGATCTGGGAGGGGCGGATGACCTTCCCCGGCATGCTCCCGATGGTGCTCGGACACGAGATGGTCGGCGAGATCGTCGCCACCGGGCCCGACACGAAAGACGCCCTGGGCCATCCGCTCTCCCCCGGCGACCGCATCGGCTGGTCCGAGTCGACGTGCGGCGAATGCTTCGGCTGCGTCGTGCTGCGCGAACCCGTCGCCTGCTCGCGCCGCGGATACGGCTTCCTGCAGCGCGCCGACGTGCACCCCTTCGCCACCGCGGGGCTCTCGGAGTACGCCTACGTGACCCCGGGAGCGGCCAAGCTGCTGCTCCCGGCCGCTGTGAAGGACACCTGGGCGTCGATGGCCGGTTGTGCGGCCAAGACAGTGTTGCGGGCCTTCGAGCGGGCAGGGCGCATCCGTCCCGGTTCGAGCGTGGTCGTGCAGGGCGCCGGCGCCCTCGGCATCTTCGCCACAGCCGTCGCGAAGATCTCCGGAGCGGGCCGGGTCATCACCGTCGGCGCACCCGCATCCCGTCTGGAGCTCGCCGGCCGCTTCGGCGCCGACGCGGTCGTCGACTTCCGTGATGGTCCGGTCGTCGAGCAGGTCATGGAGCTCACGGGAGGCCGCGGCGCCGACCACGTGTTCGACTTCGCCGGCGCGCCGAGCGTCGGGCCGGATGCGATCGCGATGGCCGCGCAGCGCGGCACGATCACGATCGTCGGTTCCACCGGTCCCGCGGGCGACGGCTTCCCGCTCAGCACCATCATGGGCAAGGAGCTCACGGTGGTCGGCTCGCTCAACGGCGACATCTCCGACTACTCCCGCGCGATCGACTTCTTCACCGCGTTCGCGGACCGCTTCCCCTGGGACGACCTCTTCAGCGCCCCGGTCGGCCTCGCCGAGGCCTCCGCGAAGATCGCCCACATGCACCACCTCGATGAGGTCAAGGCCGTCATCGACCCGAGACTGTGAGGACCCCCGTGACCGCTCCCCTCCTACCCCGCCGCGAGATCGGCCGCAGCGGCATCGACGCCTCGCTGTTCTCCCTCGGCTCCTGGCACACCTACGACCGGATGGACTTCGCCGACGCGGTCGCCATGCTCCGTGAGGCGGTCGATCGCGGCGTGAACCTGTTCGACGTCGGTGTCTACTCCGCACCGGGAGCGCCGCCCGTCTTCACCGACGTCATCTTCTCGGCCATGGTTCGCGCCGCGGGCCTCCGGCGCGACGAGTGGCTGCTCTCGTCGAAGCTGTGGCTCGAAGCGTTCGGCGACGACGGGTTCCGCCCGCAGTTGGAGAACGCGCTGATGCGGGTCGGCGTCGAGCACGCCGACCTCGTGATCCTCGGCGACCTGCGCCGTGATGACCTCGAACTGCGCGACCTGGTGCTCGACCTCGCCGGGCTCGAGGAGGCCGGGCTCATCCGCGCCTGGGGTGTGAACAACTGGTCGGCCTCGAGCATCCAGACCCTGATCGACATCGCCGCCGCGGAGGGCGTCGCCGGGCCGCAGATCGCACAGTTGAAGTACAGCGTCTCCCGGCGCTCGATCCCCGATGGTGCACCCTTCGCCCGCCTGTGGGAACAGGGGCTGACGCTGCAGGCCTCCGACTGCCTGGAAGGCGGTGTGCTCGCCGGGAAGATCAACGGCGACCGGCAGATCGGGCGCGACCCCGGCGACATCCGGGAGCGGATCATCGCGGATGTGCCCGCCTTCACCGCGGTCGCATCCTCGCTCGATGTCTCACCGGCGCAGCTCGGGATCGCGTTCACGCTCACCCATCCGGCGCTCACCACCACGCTGTTCGGCGCATCGAGCATCGAACAGCTGCGCGCCAACCTCGACGCCGCAGCTCTGGTCGACCGCGTCGGCGTCGTTGAGCTGCGCCGCCTCGTCGAACCTTTCTGGGCCGACCGCGGCGTCGTCGACCCCGAAGGCCCCTGACCCGCCGCTTCGCCCTGTCCCCAAGGAGAACCATGACCGCCACCGCCGCCGGACACCCGACCGTCACCCCCGTGCCCTTCGATCCCGAGGTGCAGAGCGTGCTCGATGAGCTCGCGAAGAACCCTCAGCCGGCTCTCACCCGCGACACCCTTCCGCGCGAGGGCGTCGACCGGATGTTCCCCGACAACGACACGGTCATCGCGGGCCGCGACATCGAGTGGGAAGACCTCATCATCCCCGGCCCCGCCGGTGCGCCCGACATAGAGATCACGGTGTTCCGCCCGTCCGGCACCCGCGGCGAGGTGCTTCCCGCGTTCGTGAACATCCACGGCGGCGGCATGATCGTCGGCCACCGCTCGTGGGAGACGGGTCGCGTGGTCGACATCGTCGACGAGCACCGGGTCGTCGCCGTCAACGTCGAGTACCGCCTCGCCCCCGAGAACCCCTACCCCGCCGGAGTCGAGGACTGCTACGCCGCCTTCGTCTGGGTGCACGAGCACGCCGCGGAGCTCGGCGTCGATCCGGCGCGCATCATCGTCGGAGGCGGCAGCGCAGGCGGCGGTCTCACGGCTGCGGTCGCGCTCCTGGCCCGCGATCGGCAGGGCCCGGTCATGGCCGGACAACTGCTGCTGTGCCCGATGATCGACAACACCAACACGACGGTCGCGAGCCTCCAATACGACGGCATCGGCACCTGGCAGCGCGAGATGAACCTGCTGGCGTGGTCATGCGTGCTGGGCGACGACCTCGCCTTCCATCCGGATGCTCCCGCCTACGCCGCTCCCAGTCGCGCAGCCGATGTGGCCGGACTCCCGCCCGCCTTCATCGAGGTCGGCGAGGCCGAGGCGTTCCGCGATGAGGACACCGAGTACGCGCTGCGCATCTGGGCGACCGGCGGACACGCCGAGCTGCATGTCTGGGGTGGTGGCGCGCACGGCTTCGACATGTACATGCCCGAGGCCGAGATCTCGCGTGCTGCTCTCGCGGCCCGCGCCTCTTGGTTGCGTCGCATCTGGCGGGCCGCGCGATGAGCGCGCCGCTGCCCGTCCCGTACGACCCGGAGCTCGTCGCCGGGCTCGATGCGTTCGTCGGGATGGTCGAGATCATCCCGCTGCGTGCCGACACGATCCACGCGAACCGCGACCACTTCGCGACGATCATCCCGTCGATGGCCGCGCAGGCCGAGGGCCGCGCGATCACCTGGGAGGACCGGCTCATCCCCGGCCCCGCCGGCGCGCCCGACCTCGAGATCACGATCGTGCGCCCTGCCCATCCGGCTTCCGCTCCGGCACCCGCCGTGCTGTCGATCCACGGCGGCGGCATGGTGCTGGGCACCCGGTTCTTCGGCACGGCGGAGCTCATCGACCTCGCCGAGCGGCACGGGGTCGTCGGGGTGGCCGTCGAGTATCGCCTGGCGCCCGAGCATCCTGGTCCCGCGCAGGCGGAGGACTGCTATGCCGCGTTGGAGTGGATGGCCGCGCACGCGGAAGAGCTCGGCATCGATCCCGACCGCATCATCGCCTCGGGGATGAGCGCCGGCGGCGGTCTCTCGGCGGCGGTCGCGCTGATCGCCCGGGATCGGGGCGGCCCGCGTCTGGCCGGTCAACTGCTCGGCTGTCCGATGCTCGACGATCGCAACGAGACCGCGTCCAGCCGTCAGTACGACGGGTTCGGCGCGTGGGATCGGAACAACAACGACACCGCGTGGGATGCCATCGCCGGAGACGACCGGTTCACCGACCGGGTCTCGCCGTACACCGCGCCCGCGCGCGCCACCGACCTCGCAGGCCTCGCCCCCGCGTTCATCGAGGTGGGCGCCGCGGAGACGTTCCGCGACGAGGCCGTCGACTACGCCCTGCGCATCTGGGCGACCGGAGGGCAGGCCGAACTGCACGTGTGGGCCGGTGGCTACCACGGGTTCGCCGGGTTCTCCCCCGACGCGGAGGTCTCGAAGGCCGCCGTCGCCGCCCGCGAGAGCTGGCTGCGCCGCATCCTGCGCCTCGGCGGATGAGCCTCCCCGTCCCCGAGGAGCCGCCTCGCCCGCGCATGAGCACGCTGCGGGCGATGCTGGTGCTCGGGATGCTGGAGGCGTTCGGTCCCCTGTCGATGGACCTGTACCTCCCGCAGCTGCCGCAGCTCGCCGCCTCGCTCGGCACGACCGAGGCTCTGGCGCAGGTGACGATGTCGGCGTGCATGATCGGCCTCGGGCTCGGCCAGCTCGTGGCGGGGCCGCTGAGCGATCGACTCGGTCGGCGGCTGCCGTTGATGGTCGGCGTCGCGGCGTTCGCCGTGCTCTCCCTCGTGTGTGCCGTCGCTCCGAACATCGAGCTGCTCCTCGTCGCCCGCTTCCTGCAGGGACTCGCGGGCTCGGCCGGCATCGTGATCTGCCTGGCCATCGCCCGCGACCAGTTCGAAGGCGTCGAGTTGTCGCGGATGCTGTCGCTGCTGTTCCTCGTGTCCGGCACGGCGCCGATCATCGCGCCGGTCGTCGGCGGGCAGCTCGCTCGGATCATGGACTGGCGCGGCATCTTCGGCGTGCTCAGCGCCGTCGGGGTCGTGCTGCTCCTCGTCGTGGTGTTCGCGCTGCCCGAGACGCTGCGCCCCTCGGAGCGGCACGGCGGCGGGCTCCTGACGCTGCGGGCGCACGCCGGCGCCGTCGTCCGCGATCGCCTCTTCGTGGCCGTGCTGTGCGCCGCAGCAGGAGGCGGCGTCGCGTTCTTCACCTACCTGTCGATGTCGTCGTTCGTGCTGCAGGACCAGTTCGGTCTCAGCCCGCAGGCCTTCAGCCTCGCGTTCGCGGCGGGGGCGCTGGCCAGCATCGTCGGCAGTCAGACCAGCCGGCTCGTGGTGCGGCGTTGGGGGCCGCTGCGCGTGTATCTGGGCGGCATCACGGCCACGCTGCTCGCCACGACGGTGCTGCTCGTGCTGACGTTGACCGGCACCGGCGTGTACGGAGTCATCGCAGCGCTCATCGGCTTCATGCTGTGCTCCGGGCTCGGCGGCCCGAACGGACAGACCCTCGCGCTCGCACACCACGGTGCCCGCGCCGGCACCGCATCAGCGCTGCTCGGCATGGCGACGTTCCTGTTCGGGCCGGTGCTCGCGCCCCTCGCCGCGGGACTCGGCGGCACGAACGCGGTCACGATGGCCGTCACCATGACGCTCGCCGCCGCCGTCGCGGCCGTCGCCGCCTGGGTGTTCGTGCGGCCGGCCGCGGCGCCTCAGTGACGGGCCAGGGCGATGGTGATCAGTGGGCGTTCCGCAGGTAGGCCAGTTGGGCGGAAGCGTCGCTCGCGAGGACGTCCTTCGCCCGCGCATACACCTGTTCCGCCTGGGCTTGATCGGGGAAATACACGGCGGTGAACGAGCCCTCAGAATCGGGCTCCGCATCCAGGCGCGCCCCTTCCTTGTTCAGCTCAGCCACCACACCGAGAATCAGCGACTCCCCGTGCAAACCATCCGGCGCCGACCCGTCGAGCAGCTCCACCGCGTCGGCCAGATCGTCGAAACGAGACATGTAGACACCCCACCCTTCGCCGTCTGCAGACTCGTCGACCGTGAGCGCCTCCACCGGCTCGCCCTCCCACAGTTGCGGAACGATCCACCCCGCCGCGCGGCGCTCCTCGAGAAACGCCACCGACGGAAACGGAGAGACCGCCATGAGGAATCCTTCCGCCACCCGGGGAACGTCTTCCCACCGCTCCGCCGTCCCGCAGTACTGAAACGTGACGCTGTTGAGCTTCGGCAACAACGCCATTGCGGATAAGCCGACCACATCATCGCAGGCGCCGACCTTGATCTCGGTGAGCCCCGTCATCTCGCCGAGCTGAGCGAGATCGAACCGGGAGGGGCTGACCCTCGTCATCGACCGCATCGCCTTCGGGTGCTCGAACACAGGCAGAACAGTCTGCGACCGAGCCCCGACAAACGAGAAGATCTCCACCGGCCCCACCACCCGCGCGAACGGCGCGGGCTTGGGCCCGTAGATGCTCAGGAACCGCAAACCCGGATTCTCCACCACTGAAGCAACCGTTCGCGTCAGAACTCCCGTGAACTCCTCGAACCGCGGCAACCCC
The DNA here is from genome assembly GCA_044900255.1 of Microbacterium sp. NPDC090218. Classification (GTDB taxonomy): domain Bacteria; phylum Actinomycetota; class Actinomycetes; order Actinomycetales; family Microbacteriaceae; genus Microbacterium. The sequence goes on from JBJDMS010000001.1 coordinate 131,833, forward strand.
GCCAGATCCACCCGATCCCTGCTCGGCCCCACCTCGTAGTTCAACGAACGCAGATTGGTGGCCCCGTTGAGGACCTCCAGGTCGGTGAATCGACCTGCGGAAATGAGGCTCAGATCACGAAGCTCTCCGATGACCGGGGCAAGAAACGACAACGACGTCGTCTGCGACTTGGGAACAGGACCGCTGAAGATGGAGATAGACATGCCTGCATCGATCGCGGCACGCAACTCCCCCACATCCGTGACCAGGTTCTCAACCTGCATTACGTATTGCTCAGCCTTAGTGCGATCAAGGCGAAACCACTGTCGCACTCGCTCAGGATCAAGCTTCGACATCGGGGATCTCCTTACGACGAACGGTTGATGATTTTGATGCTCCCACCGGCTCGTCCCGACCTTGCCAGCTCTGCGGCCTGGGCGTGGCCTTCTCTGCCCAAGAATGAACGAGCGACCAGGCTACGCACGCGAAGGGGGTTCAACACCCACAGCACAATGCCACGGATGATCAGAAGCATCGCCCATCCGAGCCCGCTACGAAACCTCATCAAAAGCCTCCAACAAGACCAGGTATACCTTCAGAAAATGCCGACAGGATGACCCGAGCCAATAAGCATTGGCTCGAAAGTAGCCCTGATTGCGCGGATATGTCCTTGCCCACTAACTCAGCGAGCGTAGACAATACCCACTAGGACCTGAGGTGCGGGACGCCCTCGCTCTCATCGATCTTCTCCAAGCCGCCAACGCGCTGGGGTATCACGGCAGAAGAGGCGAGGAACAGACTGCCCAACACCAATTGCATCACGCCGATGAGCACGACGAAAGCGACTGCGGAACTTCGGAAGCGTCCGATAACGTCTGCGCTGACTATGTTCTGGGCGATCCGATCACGCCACACGAGCGAAACAACTCCCGCGATCACGGTCACCACGCCAAGAGTGATGAATACGAATGTCACAAGATCGGCCACTATTGCGCCCCGAAGTCGGGTGACTCTCCGTGTACCGCGCTCTTCAATGAGCACCCCCAGATCTGGCGCGCTGCTATCTCGCCTTCTCGATGCGTCATCCCCGAACGCCATTGAACACCGGACTGCTTCACGGGCCTGAGCCGCACTGATGACGAATCATTGAGGGTGATTTGCAGAACAGGGTAGCAGAATCGCCTGAATTCGTGAACACTCTCGACCGACACGATTTGTTCCGCTTCCAGAATCAGAACGACCCTGGTGGGTGACGACTGCCATAGTTCGATTCTCCCTGTCGGGCCCCTCACTACGGCGGCCGGAGCGATTTCGCGGACGATGCGCGCCTGCGCGTCTTGCACTTGAGCAATGTCAAGGGAAAACACAACCCCCTCGCTCTTGTTTCGAGGGATCGCCTTCGACAGCTTCCGAGATTCGCGCCCACGAGTCAACAGGACCACCACGCACGCGATCGCTGTGAGCGAGATGAGGCCTGTTGCCAGTGCACTGCTGGGCGCAACTTCCGAGGTGGTAACCAAGGGAAGAGGCGCGGCAATAGCTACCACCAAGGCGACGAACCACGAGGCGTAGTCAACCAAGTACAATTGCGGGGTAAATGGCTTCATGGTGTGCGGTAGCCCTTCACTCAGACCGATCTGCCAGACTGCCACCAGATAGTGACTCCCCTCCCAAGCATCCCCTTGCGTCGGCTTACACGACATCGTCAAGATCACTCTCGCGAGGAATCTGGAAGCCAATCACGACGATACTCCCGAGAACAGGAACACTGGAACGAACCCCTGCCAGATTCGCAGAACTCGGCGAGCCTCGTCAGTACCATGCGAGGCCGGCGCCTATGACGATGACAAGGACCGCGGCTCCGTATGTGATGACGTACTCGACGATCACTCGCCGACGCTCCAGGGGCAAGGTTCGCGGACGCTTTGCGACGGGCGTCTCCCCTGAGGACGAAGGCTGAGAACTGCTCTCGTCGCCGCGCGCGACCGGTTCGCCGGTCGTTCCGACGCGGACACGGTTGTAGATCAGTCGACCAACCGCGGTCACTGCCACAGCAAGACCGAGCCCGATGAACACCGCGCCCAGTCCGCTCCAACCGTCAGCGGGAAGACAGGAATCCGCCCATTCGATCAGTGAAATCCCGCTGGCGATCAAGACTATGAAACCAGTGAAACCTACCATCCAAAGGGGCGCAGCGTTCATGAGATCGCGCCGGAGGGTTTTGTCGTCCCGGTACACAGCTCGCATCAGCAGCACCAGCCAGGAGCTGAGCACGACTGCAACAATTCCAAACCCAAAGGCCGCGAGATACGAAGCTCCGGAAGGAATGCAACTGGAACCCATCATTATCCTCTCCAATAGAATTCGCAATCCAAAGGTCTACGGGAAGGCGAGAACAGCGAGGGCGGGAGAATCGGTGCCGAAACGACCAGAGGTCACTCCGCGCCGAGGCGGCATCGCGATCAGTTTCGCAGATCCAGTAGACGCTGAATGCGGTGTTGGATTCCTTCAACCTCTTCCTCAGTCGGTCCATGCCATCCCGAACCGTCGCTGGGCACAAATACAAAGGCATACTTCGCACCAGCCGAAAGCGCAACGACAAGCTCCGCATATTCCATACTGGTCTCTTCGGTTCGCAATACTCGCGCAACATCCCGAAGAGCGATCTCCTCAGGATCTCTCTGCTTCCCGTAGGTACCTCCTCCGTGGCGGAGTCTAATGAACACACGATCCTCAAAGACCAATAGCCACCCAGGGCCGAGATGCTCAGTACGGCCAGAACCTTCTTGAAGAATCTTGGCTTGCATAAATGCCGCCGCCGCAAGAGCACCCATTGACGCAGCTTCTCTTTTCGCAGCCCGAGAGACTTGTCTCCACCGAAACAGATGAAAAGTGAATACACCAATCATCGCCGCGCCGACCAACGCGAATATCAAGGCACTCCACACCGGCACGCCGAGCAAAGAAGGAAGAGCAATGCAGAAAATGCCAAAGAAGGCGGCCCCGACGCTGGCAACGTTTCGCCCGAGAGTCGTCAATGGACCTTGGGGAGTTGCGAACAAGACGCTACTACCTCTGCACCTGGACGAGAAATCCGAACGCATCTAGCGGCCGACCCATTCAGTGGCGACAGGCATCGAAGGGTCGTTCCGCAGCCACCCGTTCAAGAATCGCGCCTGGGCACGGGCGGTAGTACGCAACGTCGCGGTTCCGCGCACGTCTCGTCGCACGCCGTCGACTAGGTCCACCGCCACTATTCCTGCCTCCAGCCGTCCGCTGGCGATCGGCCACCCAAGTATGTAGAGCACTCCGGTATAGGACTCAGATGACCACCTGACCAGATTGTCCCGTCGGAAGGTCGTCACCGTGAACCATGAAGTGGCGACGATCTCATGCTCGTAGATTCTGAAACCGACCCGCCACACGCGAATCCAAGCCCAGAAATAGGCAATGAGAACGACGGCCGAGAACGGGATGAGTAGCCAGGTCTCGCCACCGGATGAGAGGCCTATAACTAGGATCGCGATTGCGATCCCTCCAACAACCAAAGTGGACGCCGAGAGCATGAGAATTCGTCCAGCGCGTCCCGACGGAAATGGTGCATCAAGCGACTGATAGCTACGCAATTGCAATCCTCCTTCCGCCTCCGCGAAGTCGACTAGGTGCAACCGGAGAGCTGACTGGCCCCCTGCTCACGACCGCCGAGAACACCCTTCCTGCTCCGACCTCGCCGATCCGAGCAAACCAGCGTTCCGTGCGCAAGTTGGTTCGGACAGTTGCGCGAACTGCGCCCTGAGATGCTTTGACTACACACTGAGCTACGAAGGCAACACGGATCGCCTTACTCGCTATTCCACCGGTTATCGCTCCGAGTCCCTCCAGGGCAACATCCCCCACTTCGATTGCGTTCGGTAGCCGACCATCTTCGCAACGGAACCCGCTGTGCCTAGCCAACCGAAAGCAGCCATGCAACCGTACTCGACGATCGGGTTGTCCGTGATCGCTTTCCCGACATCCTCCCACCACGTCTTCCCGCTGAGGTCATGTCCGTTGATGGGGTCGGTGGGCCAGGAGTAGTCGTTCGCTCCCCCGCCCTCGATGGGGTCGATTTGCAGGAACCGCCCAAGGTCGGGGACATACAACCGCACCCCCATCTCCACCACCAGCGCGGACCCTGCCGATTCCGCGGGCTTCAATGCCCCCTGATACCACAGCGTGTTCCCCGCCACCTGACCGGTGTCATCCGACGCCACCGTCCCGATCGCGAACGTCACCGGATCCACCGGCTGACCGAACGGATCCCACAACAACAACGCACTCGTCGACGTCCCGGTCCGAGTCACGAGCCCGTGCCCACCCAACCCGGGGAACGACCACGTCACCTCGCCGGCCTGGTTCGTCCACGACACCCCACCCGGCAACCCCACACTCCGCGTCAGATCAGACCCGACCTTCTGACCCCACGCCGCATCACCATCCGCCGCGTACAGGTACTTCGTCGTCACCGCCGGACTAGACCCCGCCGGATCCATCGTCCGCGACACGATCCGCCCCGACACATCCCGCACGATCACGACAGTAGCAAGATCGAGGCTAGCGTTCGCGGTGCCTTATTCTGCGCACGGCGCCGAGGGGCGAGAGAGTGAGGACCGTCGTCGTCTCACCGATTCGAATGACGATCTCGGGCACCCCTAGAAAGCGAGACTTTGCCATTTCGTACTCGCCTCCCACGTACGAGCACGCGATTGCTATCTGATGATCCAAGATCTCAATGACGTCGCTTACGGATACGTCTTCTTCGAAGTGGTTCGCGGAAAATCCCTGGTCTGTTTCTACGGAAAACCAGCGGTCGCCCGGAGTGTAGACAACGCTCCATCGCTCGTTGCTAGCTATGCGAAGATAGGCGGCCCCGTCACGGACGCCAGTCTCCACGTGCAGATTCTCCAGATCACCGGCTCGCGACTCCAGCAGGCGCAGCGCTTCAAGCGTCGTGATCATTTCCAGTCCCCCCACATCTTCCAGGATTTTCCAGAAGGGTTGTACGTTATGCCTGCGCTCTTGCGCTCCATATGGACGTGCCACGGTTGGATCCGCTGCCGCCAGACCGGCATCTTTTCCCAGTATTTCAACTGAGCGCCGATCGACACCCGGATTGGGGCCCCTTTAGTCGATGGCCCAATTCTCAAAATGTTGTTCTTCTTGATAACGGTGCGAACGACGTTGACGGCGGAAGTGACCTTCCTCACGACAGTGCTCGCGCGAACTGCAGTCACCACAAGCCTGGTGGCTACGACAGCAGCCTTGATCGCGAGTCCCGCTGCTGTCCCGACTCCAGGTACGAACATTATCGCTGTCGACACCACGTCCAGCGCGAAGAGCCAATCGAACTCACCGTCCAAGTCGGCGCTTCCGATGGGGTCGGTGGGCCAGACGTAGTCGTTGTCGACACCACCTTCCACAGGGTCGACTTGCAGGAACCGCCCGAGGGCGGGGACATACAACCGCACCCCCATCTCGACCGCCAAAGCCGACCCTGCCGACTCCGCGGGCTTCAACGCCCCCTGATGCCACAGAGTGTTCCCCGCCACCTGACCGGAGTCATCCGACGCAACCGTGCCGATCGCGAACGTCACCGGGTCCACCGGCTGACCGAACGGATCCCACAACAACAACGCACTCGTCGTCGTCCCGGTACGTGTCACGAGCCCGTGTCCGCCCAACCCGGGGAACGACCACATCACCTCCCCGGCCTGATTCGTCCACGACTCCCCACCCGGCAGGCCAAGACTCCGGGTCAGATCCGACCCGACCTTCTGACCCCACGCCGCATCACCACGCGTCGCATACAGGTAGTTCGTCGTCACCGCCGACTCAGCACCGTGTCATATCCCGGCATCGACGAACACGGCGTGGGCCCGATCTCCGACTGATGCATCACCCTCTGCTGAATCAGTCTGATGGGTGCTCGATCTCATATCGAGCCTTGTCAACCTGTTCCGAATAGTCCGCATCAAAAACCATCGGCAGCTTCGGCTCAAGCTGTGACTCGAGATCCCAGAGAACCCGGTGCTCGGCGGGAAGAGCGTCCAACGCGTCACGCTCGTTCGCGCTCGCCAACCAGTCGAAGAAGACGAGCGCTTCATTCATACTCAAACGTATCGTGACGTCGTCATCCACCGCCGAGGCTCCCTGTTGTCAACAACTTGTCCACCTGAATTGGACTCAGCTTCCATAGCGACAAGAAGTCGTCCCCCTGAAGCATCACGTTTACACCGGTCTGCGGATTAAAGTAGTGCGTCACCGCAACGCGACGCAAGTCACCGTCAATACGGATCGTGTTCGGATTTCTGACGTGGTTGATAATGGCCGTCTCGAATTCCTTCAAGGAGACTGAATTCATGTTACCCGTTACACCAAGATCGCCCGCATGCTCGAACTTCTTCTGAGCCTGAGAGGTCCGAACTGTGACCGCGCGGTTCACGGTCATCGGATTCTGCGATTGAACATTTGCCCGCGGGGCGACAACTGGCGTCATCCGCCGCCATGAGTAGATTCCCATAGGGGTGGTATATCCGCGCATGTTTGGGGGCATAGCCCGCGAAGTCGCATAGTTGCCGCCCTGTGAACCGCCGGCCCAAGGATTCCACCACTTCTTCCCGCTGAGGTCATGTCCGTTGATGGGGTCGGTGGGCCAGGAATAGTCGTTCGCCCCACCGCCCTCGATCGGGTCGACCTGCAGGAACCTCCCGAGCGCGGGGACATACAACCGCACCCCCATCTCGACCACCAAAGCCGACCCTGCCGACTCCGCGGGCTTCAACGCCCCCTGATGCCACAGCGTGTTCCCCGCCACCTGACCGGAGTCATCCGACGCAACCGTGCCGATCGCGAACGTCACCGGATCCACCGGCTGACCGAACGGATCCCACAACAACAACCCGCTCGTCGTCGTCCCGGTACGTGTCACGAGCCCGTGTCCGCCCAACCCGGGGAACGACCACATCACCTCCCCGGCCTGATTCGTCCACGACACCCCACCCGGCAACCCCACACTCCACGTCAGATCCGACCCGACCTTCTGACCCCACGCCGCATCACCGCCCGCCGCGAACAGGTACTTCGTCGTCACCGCCGGACTAGACCCTGCCGGGTCCATCGTGCGCGACACGATCCGCCCCGACACATCCCGCACGATCACGACAGTCGTCCCATCGTCATACGTCGTCCCGACATGCCGATTCGCCGCGTCATACGAGAACTGCATATCGCCCAGGCGAACAGTGTTCCCCCGCACGTCATACACGATCTCCGACGCCGCCAACCCGTCCGCCACCGTCGTCGCACCCGAGATCGCCCCCGTCACCGACGACGACAACAACCGATCCGCCCAGTCATAGCAATACGACGTCGACGTCGTCACCGGCGCCTGCCCGGGCGCCGTCCACACATTCGTCAGAGCCGTCCGGTTTCCCGACATCCCCGCCGCCACGTTCGGACCACAACCACCCGACGACCCGAACCCATACGAGAGAAGAGTCAGCTTCACCTCGCGGCGGCCGCGGTCACGCATCAGACGGATGCGTGACCCGAAGCAAGCCGCGATGCTGTGAGGCGGACGACCGCGCAATGGCTATCGGACCAGACTCCGGACCCCCAAACTTGCCTCGGATCCAGAATCGCTTCCACCATGCGGCGAGCGTCACGCACGAAGCTCTATCAAAATTGGCGACCAGCGGACGCGTTTGCGGCCCTCCGCCCCAGGAGCAAATCCTGAGACTTAAACACCCCCTCGATCAACCGTCGGCGGCCGGTCAGCCCCCCAATCGTTCCCAGGGGGAAAGCAATACGCCTCCCCGTCGGCCCAATGGGCGATATACGCGAACCATCTCCTTATCTACCAGCACCTCCACGTATGGTGTCCGGAGAAATTTGGTTTGGCCTGTTCTGCCTCCATATTTTACGTATGATTCGCCAATTCCAATTAGCCGCCGAATCTCCTCCTCCTCCTCGCGAAAGGTGAGATCTTCGTCAACCCAAGCCATCACGTACAAGTGATCTAGATTGAGTGCATAGAACGCCCTATCAAATCGTGAAATTGATGCGACTCGCCCGGGCGAGAGATCGGTCCGAATCCAAAACCTCACGACGTTGGCCTCCACCTCAACGAATGTCTCGCAATCCTGCACCTCAGTCGCGAGTCGCTGCAGGAGAGCTTCTAACTGGAGATTCGATCTCACAATACCCACTTTCCGTACTTCCAAACGACTTGACGAGTTCTGTTGTTAGTGATCGCGCCTTTCGTTCTTTCAAAATGACCGTGCAAAGGTTGGAGTCTCTGCCGCAGCGGTGACATCTTTTCCCAGTATTTCAACTGAGCGCCGATCGACACCCGGATTGGGGCCCCTTTAGTCGATGGCCCAATTCTCAAAATGTTGTTCTTCTTGATAACGGTGCGAACGACGTTGACGGCGGAAGTGACCTTCCTCACGACAGTGCTCGCGCGCACGGCAGTCACCACAAGCCTGGTGGCTACGACAGCAGCCTTGATCGCGAGTCCCGCAGCTGTCCCGACTCCAGGTACGAACATTATCGCTGTCGACACCACGTCCAGCGCGAATAGCCAATCGAACTCGCCGTCCAAGTCGGCGCTTCCGATAGGGTCGGTGGGCCAGACGAACGCGAGACCACGGATGCACTCGCGCAGGATCAAGCTTCGACATTTTGGGGGACTTCCTTACCACGAACGGTTGATGACTCTAATGCTCCCACCGGCTGCTCCCCACCTTGCCAGCTTCGGTGTCAGGATTGGTTGGGCGGTGCTTCCAGCGGCGTTGGGTCACCCATGGCCGTTGCGAGTTCGTGAAGCTCTCTTGCTCGCGCGAATTCGCCGATCTCCAGCAACATCACTGCAAGGTTGTGTGCACTGTGGCCATCGCCGCTGGCTATCCCCGCCGTGTAAGCGGACTCAGCCGCGTCGAAGTTTCCTGGTTCCTCAGCGAGAAGATTGCCAAGCAGAAGCGCGGCTCCGTAGACTTCGGCCGCAACTGATCGTCTCAAGAATTCTCGAGCTTCGTCTGCCCTCCCTTGGCCGAGCAGAAGCTGCGCCAGCGGTACCCCGAACTCTTCCGAGTCTTCTAGCCCCCTCTTGAGGAGGTGTTCGGCTTCGTTGAGGTCTGCGAACTCTCCCGTGCCTATGAGGCTCTCTCCGAGTAGGCCAGCAAGTCGTGCAGGATTGCCAGCCTCTGCGGCGATCGCCTTCCGCAACCAGATCACGGCTTCTTCGTGGTGACCGATCCAACTGAGGCCTTCGCCGAGCGCTGCGAGTGCTGCACTTGAGCCGCCGGAAGCGGCTTCGCGAAACATCGAGATCGCAAGCCGCTCGTCAACGTCCCACACAACAGCCGCCAGCTCGAACAGAGTGCTTGGCGTGGCCCCCGCTTCGAACTCGACGGACTCCAGGTCAACTGCTGGGATCAATCGCTTGATAAGCGCTTGATCGAAGTTGCCTTCGTCGCCTCTCGCGGCTCGCAAGAAGTCCAAGTACCGCCCAGCGACGAACGCATCCTCTGCCGCACGTCGATCCCGTTTCACCGTGGCCTCCTCAAGCGATTTCGATCCGTCGTCCCCCGAAGACAATCATGTTGTTTCTCCCGTTCTGATTCGGCTTGAAGTTGGGTTTTGGCTTCCCTCCGTGACGTTGAGCGTTCACGTCGAACGACTCCTCCCCGCGACCATCCTCCGGCCCGATAAGCAATCGAACCCACTGCCATCGTCGAACGGGTCTGCGGGACGGTAGATCTCGACATCCAGATCCGTGCTGTGGATGCTTTTGATGGCTGCTTTCATTCGTCGATTTCCAAGCATCCGTTCGATTGCGACGAGCCAAGGGCGTTGCAGCGCCCAACGGCCCCACCACCCCTCAGTACCGGGCCGAGAACGCCCCGTCCGACTTGAGCAGGTGACCCGAGATCCAACGCCCCTCATCCGAGACCAGGAACTCCACGACCGCCGCGACATCGGCCGGGCGCCCCAGGCGGCCGAGCGGGGTCATCTCCCCGAGCGAAGTCCGGGTCTCGTCGTCCATCCACCCGGTGTCGATCGGTCCGGGGTTCAGCACGTTCGCGGAGATTCCCCGCGGTCCGAGCTCGCGGGCAGCTGAGATCACGAGCCGGTCGAGCGCGCCCTTCGACGCGCCATAGGGCAGATTCCCCGTCACGTGGTCACTGGTGAGCGCCAGGATCACTCCCCCGTCGTCGCCGACCTGGCGCGCGAAGGCGGCGATCAGCAGCAGGCTCGCCCGCGCGTTCACCGCGACATGCTTGTCGAAGCTCTCGGCCGTCGTGTCGAGGATGCCCGACTGGACGTCGTGAGCGTGGCTCAGGATGAGCGCCGTGATCGGTCCGTGCGCGGCGGTGACCGCGGCCACGAGCGCCTCGGGGCCGTCGGGCGTCGAGAGGTCGGCGAGGTGGTCGGCGTCCTGGAGGTCGCTGGTGACGACAGTCCATCCGGCCGCGCGCAGACGAGGGACGATGCCGGCGGCGATGCTGTTCGCACGGGCGGCGCCGGTGATCAGAGCGAGGGGCATCCGGCCACGGTACCGGAACGGACGAGCGCCGCACCCGGGTCAGAACCCGAGGCACATCACGGCGACACCGGCGGCCATGGCCCACGACTCGGTCGTCAGCAGCCGTGCGGTCCTGCCGTGATGCACCGGCGCCACGAACCATTCGGCGACGACGGTCCACAGCACGACCCCGACCACCCCGACGAGCACCAACACCGAAAGCACACCGTTCAACCCGTGCCCGCCGTGCCCTGCGACCGCGACCTCCGTCACCGCGCCGGCCAACCCCGCCGCGCCCACGGACGCGCTCTCGAACGAGCAGATCGCCATCACGAGCGACACGAGCGCGCGGTGACAGCACGTGGCCGCCGACGGAGTGCCGCGCACCCCCATGGTGCCGAGCATCGCCGAGAGGAGGAGCACGGCACCGAGGATCAGTCCGGTGAGGGCGTTGCCGTCGGTCACGGCGATGATCAGCATCGCACCGGCCATGATGAGCGCCGTCTGCCGCCCCTGCCAGGGCACCGCCCGCCACGCAGCGATGCAGGCGACCGCCGAGACGATCGCCGCCGCGGCCATCAGCCACGGTGCTGCGGGAAGGAGATGCTCCACCCGGGCAGTATATTGATCGATCGCTCAATATAGCTAGACCCGGTTCCGATGCGACAAGATGGGCACGTGCCCCGCATCGTCGACCACGATGAGCGCCGCCGGCAGATCGCCGAGGCGCTGCTCGCCGTCGCCGCCCGCGACGGGCACGAGAGCGTCTCCTCGCGCGCCGTCGCCAAGGAGCTCGGCGTCGCGACCGGATCGCTCTGGCACTACTTCGACGGCTTCGACGAGGTCGTCCGCGCCGCAGCCGCCGAAGTCACCCGCCGCACCGACGCGCGCATCGCCGACGCGACCGCGGGCCTGCGCGGACTGGCACGACTGCAGGCCCTGATGCGCGAAGTGCTGCCGATCGACGAGCCCACCCGCACTGAGGCTCACGTCGTGGTCGGCTTCTGGGGGCGGCTGGCAGCCCTCGCGCCGTCCCCGGATGCCGGCGCCCCGACCCTCGCGACCTGGCAGGACAGCATCCGACTCGCTCTCGAAGAAGCAGTCGACGACGGCGAACTACGCGCCGACACCCCCACCGACGCCGTGATGGCCCTCCTGCGCTCGATCACCTACGGGCAGCAGATCGTCGAGGTCACCGAGCCACAGCCCGCGGCCGCGCACCTCGCCGTGCTCGACAGCATCCTCGCTCCCTGGCGCGCCTGAACCCTCTCGCACCCCTCCGGGCACACCCGGAATCGGTGGTTGTGGACCTCCGACGACCCGTCGTATCATCGTGGCAACCCGTTTATTGAGCATTCGCTCGAAAATAGTGAGGTCGATGATGTCCCACCACGCACCGCAGCCCGTCTCCATCGAGAAGATCGCGGCCCCGCACCCGCACGACCCCCTGACCGGCGCCGAGATCGCCGCCGCACGAGCCATCCTCGACGCGGCAGGACTCCTGACCGAGAGCACCCGGGTGCCGATGCTGCTCCCCGATGAGGCCACGAAGGAGGAGCTCGCCGCCTGGCGTCCCGGCTCCCCCATCGACCGCCGTGTGGATGTGACGCTGCTCGACACGGCGACCGGCATCGCGACCGAGGCCATCGTGTCGATCGCGCGCGGCGAGGTCCTGCGCACCGAGCGCGTGCCGAACGACGCCCCGCCCTACGGTCAGCCGCAGTACCTGTTCGAGGAGTACGAGCGCGCCGAGACGATCGTCAAGGCGTCCCCCGAATGGCAGGCGGCCATGACGCGCCGCGGCCTCGCCGAGCACATGGAGCTCGCATTCTGCGGGCCGCTCGCCCCGGGCTACACCGGCCGCGCCGACGAGGTCGGCCGCCGCGTGATCCGCTCCCTCACGTTCCTCAAGTACGACGAGCAGGACTCGCCGTGGGCACACCCGGTCGAGGGACTCGTCGTGCACATCGACCTCACCTCGAACAGCGTCATCCGCGTCGAAGACCACGGCGACGTCCCCGTCCCGGCCGGCCACGGCAACTACTACCCCGAGGTGCAGGGCGAGGCCCGCACCTCGCTCAAGCCCATCGAGATCACCCAGCCCGAGGGCCCGAGCTTCGCCGTCTCCGGTTCGCTCGTCGAGTGGGAGGGCTGGTCGATGCGTGTCGACTTCAACGCCCGCGAAGGTCTCGTGCTGCACGACGTCGCGTTCCAGGACCGCTCCGTGCTCCGCCGCGCCAGCGTCCCCGAGATGGTGGTGCCCTACGGCGACACCGCCCCAGGCCGCTTCTGGATCAGCTACTTCGACGCCGGCGAGTACCTGCTCGGCAAGAACGCCAACCACCTCGAGCTCGGCTGCGACTGCCTCGGCGTGATCCGCTACCTCGACGGCTACGTGGCAGACGACCACGGCCACCCGGTGCGCATCCCCAACGTGGTCTGCATGCACGAGGAGGACGACGGCATCCTCTGGAAGCACACCGATCTCGCCGGGCGCGCGGACGTACGCCGATCCCGCCGGTTCGTGGTCTCGTACTTCTCCACGATCGGCAATTACGATTACGGCTTCTACTGGTACTTCGGCCTGGACGGCTCGATCGAGGTCGTCGCCAAGGCAACGGGCATCGTGTTCGTCGGCGGCGGCGAGCCCGGGGTGCGACAGGAGCACGCGACCGAACTCGCCCCCGGCGTCTTCGCTCCCGTGCACCAGCACCTGTTCTGCGCGCGGCTCGACGTGGCGATCGACGGCGACCGGAACAGGCTCGTCGAGGTCGACGCGCAGCGCGTGCCGATGGGGCCGGACAACCCGTTCGGCAACGCGTTCAGCTGGTCGGAGACCCCGTTGACGACCGAGTCCGCCGCGCAGCGCGAAGCCGACTCCTCCGTCGCCCGCGTCTGGGAGGTGCAGAGCACGACACGCACGAATCACGTCGGGCGACCGACCGCGTACCACCTCGTCCCCGAGCCGACGGCGCTGCTCATGGCCGATCCGGAGTCATCGGTCGCCGCACGGGCCGCCTTCGCGACCAAGCACCTCTGGGCGACGCGCTACGAGCAGGGACAGGTCTGGCCGGCCGGTCGGTACCCCAACGCCCACCAGGGCGGTGCCGGACTCCCCGCGTACACGGCGGCCGACCGGTCGATCGACGGCGAGGACATGGTGCTGTGGCACACGTTCGGCCTCACGCATTTCCCGCGCACCGAGGACTGGCCGATCATGCCGGTCGACACCGCCGGTTTCCGGTTCAAGCCCAACGGCTTCCTCGACCAGAATCCCGCGATGGATGTGCCCGAGTCATCGCAGGCTCACGCGGCCATGTCCGACAGCTGCTGCGGAGGAGGCGCCTGCACCTGCGAGCACTGAGCCTCCTGCACGCGGCAGGACGCAGATCAGGCGAGCGTGGCGATGGCGTCGCGGAGGATGCCGTCGGCGCTCTCGAGTGCGGATGCCGCGGTCTGCGGCGACGTACCGGTGGCGAGCATCAGCAGGGCGAGCTTGACGGAGCCGCCCGCCCCCTCCAGGGCGGCGGAGGCTTCGTCGATCCCGACGCCGGCGAGCTGCGAGACCGTGCGGATCGACCGGGCGTGCAGCTTCTCGTTGGTGGCCAGCAGGTCGACCATCACGCCGCGGTAGGTCTTGCCGAGGTTGATCATCGACAGCGTCGTGAGCATGTTCACGACGAGCTTCTGGGCCGTGCCCGACTTCAGTCGAGTGGAACCCGAGATGAACTCGGGCCCGGTGACGACCTCGATCGCGACCTCGGCGGCGGCACCGATCTCGGACGAGGCGTTGGAGGCGATCGCGACCGTGAACGCCCCGACGCTGCGGGCGTAGTTCAGTCCCCCGACCACGTACGGCGTCCGTCCGGACGCGGAGATGCCGACGACCGTGTCCCGGTCTGACAGGTCGAGCTCGCGCAGCGAGATGCCCGCGGCCTCTGCGTCGTCTTCGGCGTTCTCGACCGCGGAGCGGATGGCGGTCTCTCCGCCTGCGATCAGACCGACCACCATCGAGGGGTCGGTGCCGAACGTCGGCGGGCATTCGCTCGCGTCGAGCACACCGATGCGTCCCGCCGTGCCGGCACCGATGTAGATGAGGCGCCCACCGCGGCGGAACCGTTCGGTGATGCCGTCGACCGCGGCGGTGATCTCCTCGGCGCGCTCGGCGACGGCCTCCGGCACACGACGATCCTCGGCGTTCATCCGACGGACGAGCTCAGCAGTGCCGAGCAGGTCCAGGTCTCCGCGCTCCGTCGTGGAGGCCTCGGTGTCGAGGCTCTCGAGCACGGACAGGAGGGCGGCGAGTCGGGAATCGTCATTCGGCACGGTGCACGAACCTTTCGTGAGGGAGATCGGCGCGGCGCGAGAGGAGCAGCGCGCCATCGAGGGCATCGCCCGTCGCCGGCGCGACGCGGCGACCGGCAGCGCGCAGGGAGGAGCTGAGGGTGTCACGGAACCAGGGATGGTCGGCGAGCCCGCCGTGGACCACCACGTCGGTGGTCAGGGCCGAGGCCGCGAGGGCGGTCGAGGTGAGGAGTCCGACGCCCTCGGCGACGATCGCGCCGGCAACCGCGTCGCCTGCTTCCGCCGCGTCGAGGACGAGGGGTGCGAGTGTCGCGAGTCGTCGCGGAAGGTGGCCGCTCCGCGCGAGCCAGCTCTGGATGTCGGCCACCGCGCCGACAGGCTCGGCGAGCGCCCCGGCGAGGGCGGTGTGCGGCGCGAGTCCGGCGTCGGCGCGCAGCACGGCGCGCAGCGCTTCGCGGCCGAACCACGATCCGCTGCCGAGATCGCCGAGTTCCGGGCCCCAGCCGTCGATGAGGCGTGCGCCGTCGGCGTCGATACCGAGCGCTGCGGCGCCGGTGCCGGCGATGAGCAGCACACCCGGTCCGCCATCGAGTGCGCCGGTATGCGCGGTCACGACGTCGGAGGCCACGGCGACGCGCGCTCCGGTGGCTGCAGCGAGTCGGGAAGCCAGCTCCTGCGCGGCAGCAGGCGCGAGCCACGCACCCGCAGCGCCGACTCCGATGCTGCCGACATGCGTCGCGTCGGGCAGCAGGGGCAGGATCGCCTCCAGAGCGGCGACCACGCCTCCCGCCGCAGCGAGTCCGGGCGCCCCCATACCGGAGCGCTCGATGCGCGTGGTGCCGTGGGTCACGACCCGGCACCGCGACTTGCCGAGGTCGACGGACGCGGTCGACTGCACGCTCATCTGCTCTCCTCAGGGGCTCGGCCAGGATTCAACGAAAAGAGACTACATGCGAAGTAGACTCACTGAAAAGAATTTACCAGGCATGTCGTGACCCCTGTCACGACATACTGAGAATCCCACACTCCCGGAGGACCGATTGAGCATCCAATCGACGATCGAAGCCGCCGCCTCGACCCTGCCGCCGTCGCTCGCACGCATCGCGAAGGTGGTCCGCGAGAACCCCTCCGTCGTCATCGACAAGACGATCAACGAGCTGGCCGACGAGTGCCTGACCTCGGTGGCCTCCGTGGTGCGCTTCTGTCGGGCGATCGGCTTCAGCGGCTATGCCCCGTTGCGCATGGCGCTGGCGACCGAGCTCGGCAAGGAGGCCGCCCAGTTCTCTGCCCGTGGCGCCTACGGCTCGGAGATCTCCGACGAGGACACCCTCCAAGAGGCGGTGTCCAAACTCGCCGCGCTCGAGCTGCTGGCCATCGAGGAGACCGTCGCGCAGCTCGACTTCGCCGTGCTCGAAGCGGCGATCGATGCGATCGACAGCGCCGACCGCATCCTCCTCTACGGCATCGGCGCGAGCCAGTTCGTCGCCGAAGACCTCGCCCACAAGCTCCTGCGCGTCGGACGCAACGCACACGTGCTCTCCGACTCGCACGAGGCGGTCGCCGCCAGCGTGCTGCAGTCCGCGCCCACCGTCGCGATCGGGTTCTCGCACGGCGGCTCCACGATCGAGACCGTCCGCTTCCTCGAGACGGCCCGCGCCAACGGCTCGGCGACGGTGGCGGTGACCTCGGCGAAGGACTCGCCGCTCGCCCGCGCAGCCGATCATGCCCTCTTCACCGAGGTGCGCGAGTCGACCTTCCGCGCCGGAGCCATGGTCAGCCGCATCGCCCAGCTCGCGCTCGTCGACTGCCTGTTCATCGGGGTCGCGAAGCGGCGGTTCGCCGAGACCGTCGACGCTCTGCAGCGAACCCGCCAGGCCACGCGCGCCCTCCGCGACTGACGCCGTCGCCGCGCCGGCCGTTCAGGCGGTCGCGCGCACCCCGATCGAACCCGCTGTACGCAGGAACACGATGATCCAGCTGAAGATCAGCACGGCGGCGATGAGCTCCACCGCGGTGAGGTTGTAGTAGCCGACCGCGAAGAACGCGGCGAGCAGGATGATCACGAGCACGTACGCCCACCCCAGACCCACGAACACCCGCGGGATCGTGCGGAGGAACCAGGGCAGACCGACCACGATCACCCCGAACACCACGCACATGCCGGTCGCCACGGTGTTGTGGAGGATGAAGAACTCATCGACCGGGAAGAGCCCGACGCACGCGAGGAGGATCCCGAGCAGGATCAGCCCGCCCCGCACCATGAACCGCCCTCGGCGATCCACCCGGTCTTCGGCGGGCAGACCGGCTGTCGCGTAGCGCGAGATCGTCGTCACCATGATGCCGGCGATGACGAGGGTCGTGTTGAACGCGACGGACGAGCTGTTGCTGCTCATGCCCAGCGCCGAGAGGTTGTCGCGCCACCAATGCACATCGCTCGAGGCGAGCATGCTCGCGAACGCGCCCACCACGAGGAACACCGCCAGGACGAGCGACAGCACCATAGGCGTGAGCGCGACGGCGCTCAGGAACGAGACGTAGCCGGTCAGTGCGAACGCCACGGCCACCAGCACGGCACCGGGGAACGCGTACACGGGGGCGTCGGTGAAGCTGCGCTCCAGAAGCCCGGCGACCCCGAGCCACCCCAAGTAGGCGATCGCCGCGTGCGCGAAGGCGATCGCGACCAGGTCGTACCAGCGCAGCCGATCGCCGGGAACGCTGAACCCGTCCCGCACGGCACCCGGATCGACCTCCTCAGGACGCACGGCGAGTCGTCCGAGCGTGAACGCGATCGCCGCCGTGATCGCACCGCCGAACGCGGCGAAGACGCCGATCGATCCGCTGCCGCTGATCGCCAGCTCATGGCCCCAGAACACCGGCAGCGCCACCAGGAACCCGATGAGGAGGAAGCCGCTGCCCACGATCAGCGCCGTCGCCTCGAACACCGCATCGGCGGTGCCGGGGCCGCGGACCTGTCGCAGCACCTGCATCACGCGGTCGGCGAGCATCTTCATCGGTTGATCCGTCTTCATCGGTTGATCCGTCTTCATCGGTCGATCCGTCACGGTCCACATCCTAGAAGTCGCCCCGCTCGGCGGACGCCGGTGATAACATCGCGGAACGGATCGTATACAACGTCGTCGTTCCACCATCCCGAGGTGATCAGTCATGAACGGTGCACCCGCCGCCACCGCCGAATCGGTGTCCACGCTCGTCGCGCGTAACATCAGCGACTTCCGCGCCGCCGTCTCCGAGTCGTTCGTCCCGTTGCAGGTCACGACCACCGGGCCCGACCACTTCCGCGGCGTGATCCGCGGCGCCTCCGTCGATGAGGTGCATGTGAGCGACGTGCGCGCCACCTCGCACGTCGTCGAGCGCACCCCCGAACTCATCGCCCGTGGCGACCGCTCGTACTTCAAGGTCAGCCTGATGCTCGCCGGCACCGGTCTGCTGATCCAGGACGACCGTGAGGCGGTGCTGCAGGCGGGCGACCTCGCCGTGTACGACACCGACCGCCCGTACTCCCTGGTGTTCGACGAGGACTTCCGCACGATGGTCGTGATGTTCCCGAAGCACCTCATCAGCCTCCCGTCCGACATGGTCGGACAGCTCACCGCCGTGCGGATCTCGGGCCACGAAGGCCTCGGCGGGATGGTCGTGCCGTACCTGACGCAGCTCGCCGGCAACCTCGACCAGCTCGCGGGGACCACGGGCGCGCGCTTGGCGCACAGCGGGCTCGACCTCGTCACCACCGTCTTCACGCGCGAGCTCGGGCTCGATCAGGTGTCGGCCGATCCGCACCGCGCCCTGGTGCAGCGCATCCGCGCGTACATCGACCGCAACCTCGCCTCGACGGACCTCGGACCCGCGTCCATCGCCGCCGCGCACTTCATCTCGACTCGGCACCTGCACGGGCTCTTCCAGGAGCAGGGCGTGACCGTCTCGACGTGGATCCGCACGCGCCGCCTCGAACAGTGCCGCCGCGACCTGCTCGACCCGATGCTCGCCGACCGCCCGGTCGCGGCGATCGCCGCCCGTTGGGGCTTCGTCGACGCCGCGCACTTCAGCCGCGCGTTCAAGTCGACGTTCGGCGTCTCGCCCAGCGAGTACCGCGCAGGACACTGACGCTCCACCCCGGTCAGCGGGAACGGCCCTTGCCCGGGAGGGCACGCCGGTTGACTCTCGGCGCGCGATGGCAGCTGCGGCCTTGAGGGGATGACGGGCGCGGACCCAGCATGAGGCAAGCGCACCGCGATGACGCGGTGCCCGGGGCGATGCGGCCCCGCCGCGTGCGACGTCAGGACCCCCATGACCGACATCTCCGCCGACCCTGCGCTCGATGAGTGGCGCACCTACGACGAGTTCGCCGCGGGCATCGACACGTTCCGCCTGCCGAACACGCTGCTCGCCGGCACCTCCCTCGCCCTCACGCTCGACGACGAATCCACCCTGACCCTCCGGTTCACCGACGAGGCCGTCTCCTGGTCCGGGCTCGGCGCGTCCGGAACGGATCCCTACGACGCCGTGCGGGTGCGCGAAGACGTCGTGTTCGTCAACATCCCGATGCGGAGCCGCCCGCGCGAGGCCGTCACCGTCGTGTACTCGACCACGACGAATCGGGCCACCGTCATCCGCTCCCGGATCGCCGCCGAGGCGGTCGAGGGAACGCCTCAGGTCGGCCAGGAGTTCTGGGCGGCGACCACCGACGGTGGTCCTGTCAGCGGCGAAGTCCCCGGCCCGAGCCGCGACCTCATCGGCAAGCGCAATGTCTACCGCTACAGCCCGCACCACCTGTACGAGCACGTGTACGTCTCCAGCCAGCGCTACGCCTGGCAGTGCCTCGAGGGCGTGCAGCGGGGTCACGGCGACATGGACCTGTCGACCGTGTGGAAGTTCGCAGACGGCCTGTACCTGTTCTGCTTCCGCGAGTTCCGCATCGCCGTCGCCAGCGTATGGCTGCATGACCTCGGCTACCAGCTGATGACCACCGGGATCTTCCTCGGACTCAACGGGGACGGCGACGCGGAGCACTCCCGCGGCGGCGGCCACATCTACCCCTTGGGCACTGTCGCCTACCCCGACGCGCAGCCCGTCTGACCTTTCGGCGATCGACGCACTCCGAGGAGAACGCATGAGCAACGCAGACCTGATCCGCGAGCACTACGCCGCCAACGACCGCGGCGACCTCGACGGGATGCTCGCACCGTTCGCCGCCGACATCCGTTGGACCGAGGCGGCCGGATTCCCGTATGCCGGCACCTACATCGGCCCCGACGCCGTCGTCGAGAACGTCTTCGGCCGCATCCAGGAGGAATGGGACGACTACACCGTCGCGATCGACGAGGTCGTCGACGGCGGCGACGTCGTGGTGGGGATCGGCACCTACTCCGGCACCTACAAGCAGACCGGACGGTTCTTCGCCGCCCGTGTCGTCCACGTGTGGCGAGTGGCCGGCGGAGAAGTCGTCGCCTTCGAGCAGTTCACCGACACGGAGCTCGTGAACCGCGCCCTGCGCACCTGAACACCTGAACACCTGAACACCTGAACACCGCACCATCTGGACACAGCACCAACCGAACACAGCACCACCCGAACACGAGAGGCAGGAAGCACATGAACAGACGAGCATCCGGCACCGCGGCACTCCTCGCCGTGGCAGCCCTCACCCTCGCCGGCTGCGCCGGTGGAGACGGCGGCGCAGGCGGTGGCGAAGGCGACCCGATCGTCGTCGGCTCCGTCAACACCATCAGCGGCCCCGCGACCTTCCCGGAGGCCTCGCAGGCCGCCGCCGCCGTGTTCGACGCCTTCAACGATGCAGGTGGGCTCGACGGACGCAAGATCGACTACAAGACGCTGGACGACAAGGGCGACCCGGCCACGGCCACCGCCTCCGCACGGGAACTGGTCGGCAGTGACGGCGCGGTCGCGCTCGTCGGCTCCGCCAGCCTCATCGAGTGCGAGATCAACGCCAAGTACTACGAGCAGGAGGGCATCCTCTCGATGCCGGGCATCGGGGTGGACACCGGCTGCTTCGCGAGCGACAACATCTCGCCCGCGAACGTCGGGCCGTTCAACGACATGACCCTCACGCTGCAGTACGGCTCCGAGGTGCTCGGGCTGGACGACATCTGCATCCTGCTCGAGATCGCCGGCTCCACCCGCCCGACCTATCAGGCAGCGATCGACAAGTGGACCGAGATCACCGGCAAGGAGCCGAAGTACGTCGACGACACCGTGCCGTACGGCGCCTCCGACTACACGCCGTACATCGTCAAGGCTCGCGACCAAGGCTGCAAGGCCCTGGCGATCAACCCGGTGGAACCCGACGCGATCGGGCAGGTCAAGGCCGCGAACGCGCAGGGTTGGGACGACGTGACCTGGCTGTACCTGACCAGCGTCTACAGCGAGAACTTCGCCGAGGCGATCGACAACGCGGGTGCGGGCATCTACGTGCCGGCCGAGTTCTACCCGTTCACCGACGACAACGAGATCAACGCCGACTGGCGAGAGCTGATGGAGGCCAACGACATCCCCCTCACCTCGTTCAGCCAGGGCGGATACCTCGCCGCGAAGTACTTCATCGAGGTGCTCGAGGGCATGGACGGCGACATCACCCGGGAGACCGTCTCCGAGGCGCTCAAGGGTATGAAGCCGATCGAGAACCCGATGGTCGGAACGCCCTACGCATTCGGCACGCAGAACACCGCGGGCTGGCCCATCATCCTCAAGTCCGGCACGAACGCCTGGGAGAAGGTCGCCGACGACTGGCTCCGCATCGGCGAGTAGCCACACCTCTCCTGCCGCCGGGCGCATTCCCGGCGGCAGGCCCCCTCCCTCGGAACAGAAAGGACGCCTCATGCTGCAAGGCGCCATCGCCGGTCTCGCCGCCGGCGGCCTCTACGCCGTCCTCGGCGTGTGCCTGACGTTGATGTCGCGCCTGGTGCGGGTGGTCAACTTCGCCCAGGCCGCGACCGGGATGTTCGGTGCCTTCACCGCGGTCTGGTTCGTGCGCGAGCTCGGCCTGCCGATCTGGCTCGGATCCGTGCTCGGTGTCGTGGTCGCCGGCCTCCTCGCCGCGGCGATCGGCTTCATCGCGGCGACCTGGCTCTCCGAGGCCTCCACCACCACCCGTTCGGCGATGACCGTCGGCCCCCTCCTCCTGCTCATCTCGATGTCGTTCATCCTGTTCGGCAACAAGCCCCAGCCCTTCACGCCGATCATCGCCGGCCCCGCCTTCTCTTTCGGAGGCGTCGTGATCAGTCAGGTCACTGTCGCCACGGTGGCGATGGCGATCATCACGGCCATCGTCGTGCGGATCGTGCTGCGCCGCACGAGGGTCGGCACACAGCTGCGGGCGCTCTCGGAGCGCCCGACCACCGCCGAGCTCCTCGGCATCCGCTCGCGCCCGCTGTCGATCGCCGTCTGGTTCGTCACCGGCGTCATCAGCGCGATCGCGATCATCATCGTCGCGCCCTCGCAGTCGAACGACGCGACCAGCCTGTCGATGCTCATCGTCCCGGCCGCAGCGGCCGCACTGCTCGGCGGCTTCCGCCGACTCGACCTCGCGGTCGTCGGCGGGATCGTGCTGGGAGTCCTCGGCGGGCTCGTCGCCCAGATCGACGAGGTGGCGCTGGTGCGCAACTTCCTCCCGTTCCTGTTCATCGTCGTCCTGCTGCTCTGGACGCAGCGCAAGGAGGTGTGGGATGCCGCTCGCTGACCGTCCCTGGTTCCGGATCACCTGGCCGTTCGCGGTCGCTCTCGCCGGCATCGGCGTGGGCGCGATCCTCAGCGCCGCGCTGCCGGGGTACTTCGTCTTCCTCGCGATCAGCGCGGTCACCGCCGCGATCGCCATCCTCGGGCTCGGCATCGTCACCGGCTCCGCCGGGATGATCGCGCTCTGCCAGCTCACCTTCGCCGCGGTCGGCGCCTGGATCGTCTCGCTGCTGAACGTCATGCAGGCACCCGGCGGGTTCATCGTGTGGCTGATCCTCGGCGGAGTCGCGGCAGGCCTGGTCGGCATGCTCGTCGGCCTCCCGGCGCTGCGGCTGCGCGGTGTGAACCTCGCCGTCGTCACCCTGGGCTTCGCGGCCGCCGCCGACGTGACCCTCGTGCAGATCCAGTTCCCCGGCTCGGCCGACGGGACGGCGATCGAACGTCCCGAGATGTTCTCGAACGATCGGCAGTTCTTCTTCCTCTCCATCGTCGTGCTCGCCGTCTGCGCGCTCGGCGCGTTCTTCCTGCAGCGAGGCCGTTGGGGGTCGAGTTGGAAGGCGGTCGCCTTCTCCGAGCGCGGCACGGCCGCGGCGGGGCAGAGCGTGCAGACGGCGAAGCTCACCGCGTTCGCGGTCTCGGCCGCGCTCGGCGGCATCTCCGGCGGTCTGCTCGCCGGTCAGGTGCAGCTCCCGTTCGCGTCGAGCTTCACGCCGCTGCAGTCGCTCGCCCTCTACGTGCTCGCGATCATGTCGGGCGCCCATCTGATCGACATGGCGATCTTCGGCGGACTCCTCTGGGTCCTCGTTCCCGAACTCCTCAAGCGATGGGGCATTCCGCAGGACTGGGGCTTCGTCGTCTTCGGGGTGCTCGGCGTGCAGGCTCTGACCAGCGGCACGAACCTCGGCCAGGGCATCCGCAACCTGATCTGGCGCCGTGCAGACCGCAGGACCGCCACCGCCGCGCTGTCGGCGCTTCCCCCGGATGCCGGAGCGGATGCCGCGGCGATCACCACCACGACCACGGCCACCGTCGACGAGGCGGCGCTCGACGGGGCGCCGGTGCTGACCGTCGAGGGCCTGACCGTGCAGTTCGGCGCGCTCAAGGCCCTGGACGACGTCTCCTTCCAGGTGCCCTCCGCGTCGATCATGGGACTCATCGGGCCGAACGGCGCCGGGAAGTCGACGTTCGTGGATGCGATCAGCGGGTTCCTGCCGAAGCACGGCGGGCGGGTGCTCCTGGGAGACCGTGACCTCGCGGGCCTCTCCCCCACCCGACGTGCGCGACTGGGTCTGCGCCGCACCTTCCAGCAGGACCGGGTGCCGCCGTCGCTCACGGTCGGCGCGTACGTGCGGTTCGTCGCCCGTCGCCGGCTCGCGGCGTCAGACATCGACGAGGTGCTCGAGTTCTTCGGGTGCCCGCCCGCGCGGGCAAGGCTGTCGAGCGTCGACGTCGGTACCCGGAGGCTCGTGGAGGTCGCCGCGAACGTGGTCTCCCGCCCGCGACTGCTGATCCTCGACGAACCCGCCGCCGGCCTCTCGCACGAAGAGCACCTGGCGCTCGCGGCGAGGCTGCGGGAGCTTCCGGCGCGCTACGGCGTCGCGCTGATCATCATCGAGCACGACCTCGATCTCGTCCGGTCCGTGTGCCCCACCCTCACGGTGCTCGACTTCGGCCGGGTGCTGGCCAGCGGACCTCAGGCCGAGGTCCTCGCGAACCCCGATGTCGTCAAGGCGTACATGGGAGAAACGGAGCTGCTGAAGTGAGCGAACTCGTCCTGGAAGCCGTGACCGTCAGTCGCGGCGCCGGCCCCGTGATCTCCGACGTCTCGCTGCGGGTCTCCGCCGGTGAGGTGCTGGCGCTCGTAGGACCGAACGGCGCAGGCAAGACCAGCCTGATCGAGTCCGTGTCCGGGGTCACGCCGCACTCGGCGGGCACGATGACCCTCGACGGCGAGCCGATCGACAAGCTGTCGAGGGTCACGAGAGCCCGCCGCGGGATCGTCCACATCGAGCAGGGACGTGCCGTGTTCCCCTCGCTGACCGTGCGCGAGAACATCTCCCTCACCGCGCGCACCCCCGGCGAGCTCGACGCCGCGCTGGCACAGTTCCCCGAATTGGAGAAGCGCATCGATGCGCCGACCGCACTGCTGTCCGGTGGCGAGCAGCAGATGGTGGTGCTCGCACGCGCGTTCGCCGCGAAACCGCGCATCCTGCTGATCGACGAGATGTCGCTCGGCCTCGCACCCGTGGTGTTCATGCGCCTGATGCCGATCGTGAAGTCGATCGCCGAATCCGGAGTGGGCGTGCTGCTCGTCGAGCAGTTCACTCAGCTCGCGCTCGGCCTCGCCCAGGAGGCGGTGGTCGTCGCCGGTGGCCGGGTGTCGTTCCAGGGGACGTCGGATGCCCTGCGGGCGGACCCGGAGCTGCTGCACCGCGCGTACCTCGGCGGGTGACCGCGACACTCTCCGACCGGCTCGGGGCGTTAGCCTGAAGAGGTGACCGAGACCATCCACGCCCGCGCCGCCCTCCTCGACATGGACGGCACCCTCGTCGACTCGACCGCGGTGGTGGAACGACTCTGGCTCGCCTGGGCGAAGCCGCACGGGATCGAGCCCGAGACGGTGCTCGAGGTGGTCCACGGCCGACAGGGGCATCAGAGCATGGCCATCCTGCTCCCGGAGCGCGACCACGAGATCAACCTCCGCGAGAACGAGGTGATGCTGGCCACCGAGGCGGACGACGTCGACGGCGTGATCAGGATCGCCGGGGCCGATGCCCTGCTCGCGGCGCTGCAGCCGCACCCGCACGCGATCGTCACCTCGGCCAACGTCGCCCTGATGACGGCGCGCATGGGCGAGGCGGGACTCACGATCCCGGCGCTCGCGGTGACCGCCGAGAACGTCACGGCCTCGAAGCCGGACCCCGAGGGTTTCCTCCGCGCAGCGGAGAAGCTGGGCATCGACCCCGCGGACTGCGTCGTGTTCGAGGACTCCGGCGCCGGCATCCAGGCCGGGCTCGCGGCCGGCATGCGAGTGGTGGGTGTCGGTCCCCACTCCGCCGCCCACCAGCCCACCTACCGGGTGGACGACCTCACGCAGGTGCGGATCGTGCCGACCGGCGACGGCTTCGACCTCGTGATCGGCTGACCGCTCCCCCTGGTCACATCCCGGCGTGATCGAACGCGATGGTCGGCACGTCGACCACGTGCGAGCCGCCGTCGGCGACGATCACCGCGCCCGTGATGTACGACGACTCCCCCGAACCGAGGAACCGCACGACCGAGGCGATCTCGGCGGGGCGCGCCGGACGGCGAAGCGGCACGTCCGCCGTGACCTTCGCGTACGCCTCCTCGCGGGAATCCAGCCCGGCATGCGAGGCGAACTCGTCCATCTCCTCGTCGGCCATCGGCGTCTGCACCCAGCCGGGGCAGATCGCGTTCACCCGCACGCCGTGACGGCCGTAGTCGCGCGCGAGGGTGCGGGTGAGACCGACCAGAGCGTGCTTGCCCACCGTGTAGCCCGCAACCGAGGGACCGGCGAACAGACCGGCGAGCGACGACACGATCACGATCTGCCCCTTCGCCTCGATCAGCGCGGGAAGCGCCTCCCTGGCCATCGTGAACGCGGTCGTGAGGTTCGCTCGGATCGCGGCGTCCCAGCTCTCGTCGTCGGTCTCGCCGACCGGAGAGAAGCCGTGGCCTCCGGCATTCGCGACCAGGACGTCGATGCGCCCGAATCTCGCCAGAACCTCGGCGACGGCCGCCTTCGCGGAGGCCGTATCGGCCGCATCGGCGATGATCGGCAGGGCGCCCACCGCGCGCTCGACCTCGTGCAGCGGCTCCGGGCGGCGCCCGACGACCACGACGTGCGCGCCCTCGGCCGCGTACCGTTCGGCGATGGCGGCGCCGATGCCCGTGCCGCCCCCGGTGATGACGACGACGCGTCCGGAGACGGTCGATCCGACCACGAGTCCCATGTGTGCTCCAATGTGTTCTGGCGCGCGTGCGCTGTGGGTGCCCGACGCGGTCGCGTCAGGCGGGAAAACCCGAACGGGCGGCGTACCCGAAATCGCTGAGGATGCTGGTGCCGTTGATCGCCCGGGTGCGAGGCGACACCAGATACGCCACGTGGGCGGCGACCTCCGCCGCACTCTGCACCGGGAACGCCGGCTCCTCGAATGCACCGGCACCGAGGTCGCCGCGGCTCATCGGAGTGTCGACGATCGACGGGGCGACGGCGTTCACCCGGATGCGGGTGTCGGCGAGGTCGACCGACAGCGCACGCCCGAACTGCAACAGGGCCGCCTTCGAAGTGCAGTAGGGCACCATGCCGGGCGACGCGACGAAGGCCGAGTCGCTGGCGATCAGCACGACGGACGCGGCGTCCGCCTCCCGCAGCGCGGGCAGCGCGTGCTTGAGCACGAGGAAAGGCCCGGTCACGTTGACGGCGAGAACACGATTCCAGGACTCGAGGTCGGTGTCCTCGATCGACGTCCCCACCGGCCCGGACACACCGGCGCAGCACACGACCGCGTCGAGCCGGCCCAGCGCCGCGACACCCGAGAGCACGGCGGCACCCACCTGGTCCTCGTCGGTGACGTCGGCCACGAGGAGCACGGCATCCCGGCAGACGCCGGCCGTCTCCTGGAGCGCGACGCCGTCCCGGTCGAGCAGCGCGACCCGGACGCCCTCCGCGGCGAGCGCGATCGCGGTGGCGCGGCCGATGCCGCTGGCCGCCCCGGTGATGAGGGCCGTCGTCCCGTGCAGCTGCAGATCCATCTCGTCCTTCGCGCGCCGTCCGGCACCCGGTGGTGCGGCAGGAGGACAGCGGTGTCGTCTCGGTCATCCTGCTCCCCCTCTTCGGCCCTGCGAACGTCCGGCGACGGGCTGTGCACGGTGACACCACCGTCTTTCGCTCAGGGTCAAGCGCGACGGCGGCAGCGCGAGCAGACTCGCTCTATCGACGATTCCCCTCGTCGTCGATGCCGTGTCCGCACGGCCGTCACCCAGCAAAGGAGCCGACGTGGCAGAACCGACATCTGCGTCCACGACGACGCAGAACCACACCTCCCTCCGCCCCGGCGCCCTCGGCGTCGCCGGCATCGTCTTCCTCGTCCTCGCCGCGGTCGCGCCGCTGACGGGCATCGTGGTCGTCGCGTCGCTGGCCATCGCCCTCGGCAACGGCGGCGGCACGCCGATGTCGTTCTTCCTGGTCGCGGCGATCCTGCTGCTGTTCGCGGTCGGCTACGCCCAGATGTCGAAGCAGCTCGTCAACGCCGGAGGCTTCTACGCCTTCGTGGTGAAGGGGCTCGGACGCACGGGAGGCCTGATCGCCGGCCTGATCGCCACGCTGGGCTACAACTTCTTCGTGGTCGGGACGATCGGCACGAGCGGCTTCTTCATGCAGACAATCATCCGCGACCTCACCGGACTCGATGTGAACTGGCTGGTCTGGGGCCTCCTGTCGATCGTGGTGTGCTTCGTGCTCGCCCGGATCGGGGTCGACTTCAGCTCCAAGGTGCTGGGCGTCTGCCTGGTGCTGGAGGTGCTGATGCTGGTCGTGTTCGACATCTCCGTGCTGGTGCAGACCGGCTACGACGTGGCGGCGTTCAGCCCCGAGGCCGTGTTCTCGGGATCGCTGCCGATCGGTCTGCTGCTCGCGGCCACCGGATTCCTCGGCTTCGAGGCGACGGCGCTGTTCAGCGAAGAGGCGAAGCAGCCGCTGCGCACGATCCCGCGAGCCACCTACACCTCGATCATCGCGATCGGGATCATCCTCGGCGTCACGACCTGGGCCGTGGTGAGCGCGACCGGTGTCGCGCAGGCGCAGGCCACAGCCCTCGAGCACCTGCCCACCGGCGACCTGATCTTCTCGATCTCGCAGCAGTATCTCGGCGGCCCGCTCACGACCGTGATGATGATCCTGCTCCTGGTGAGCCTGTTCGCCGCCATGCTGGCGTTCCACAACTCCGCGACGCGCTACCTGTACTCGCTGGGACGCGCGAAGATCCTGCCCCAGGCGCTCGCCCGCACCCGGACGAACGGTGCGCCGCAGCTCGCGGGGATCGTCCAGGCCGCTTTCGCGGGCATCGTGGCGATCATCTTCGCGATCGCAGGAGCCGACCCGATCCTCACCCTCGTGCCCGCGATGCTGGGCTTCGGCACCCTGAGCGTGCTGATCCTGCAGGGCCTCGCTGCCATCTCGATCGTGGTGTACTTCCGCCGGCGTCGCGACCCGCGCTGGTGGAGCACCTTCATCGCCCCCGGCATCGGATTCCTCGGCATCGCCGCGATCTCGATCCTCGCCATCGTGAACTTCAACATCGTGGCGGGGTCCGAAGAACTGGCGATCCGCCTGATGCCGCTGCTGTTGGTGCTCGCTCTCATCGGCGGCATCGTGTACGGCGCCTACCTCAAGCGTGCGAAGCCCGCCGTGTACGAGGGCCTCGCCACCGACCTGGAGAAGTTCAGCGACCGCTGACTGCTCCCCGCAACCCCTCACCGATCGAAGGAACGACGACATCATGACGACGCTGAACCCCGCCGACACCTCCACCTGGCTGCCGCTGGAAGGCCTCGCCCCCGGCTTCGACGCCAACAAGGCTCCGCACAGCACCGCCCTGAGCGGCCGCGAGATCACGGTCGTCGACGGCCGCGGAACCCGGATCGTGCATCGCTTCGCCGACACGACCGTCACCTGGGAGTACCAGCCGGGTGCGGAGGACGCGACCGAGGCGGCATCCGACACCGACGACTACGAGGCCTTCGAGGTCGATCAGGACCTGTACTTCGTGCAGTTCCACCACCGGTACCTGCCGAACGAGGCCGTCTCGCTGATCCTCGATCTGCGTCAGGGCCGCGCGCTGGCCGTGATCTCCGACATCCTCGCCGCCCCCGAGAAGGGCCGCACGCGTGTGCAGCACCACTTCGCGCCGAGCGTGATCGAGGGCTTCGAGGTCACGGGCGCAGAGGCCGCACCGACGACGACGCTCATCGGGCGCCGTGTGGAGTGGGTCTACAGCACCGAGCACGCCTACGAGCACGTGTACCTCTCGCCGCGGTGGTACTCGTGGCAGTGCCTCGCCGGCCCGGAGCGGGGTCTGGCCGACACCGACGAGAACAGCGTGTGGGAGGTCCGCCCCGGCATCTACGTGTTCGCCTGGCGCGAGAAGGTCATCCCGTGCGCCTCGGTGACGATCGCCGACCACCGTGATGTGAACGCGATCCGCTCGCACGGCGTGCTCTTCGGACTCGACGAGAGCGGCGAGGTGCCCACGCACTTCACGTTCGGCGCCCACGGCCGGCTGCTCTCCACCACGCTGCACACGCCCGAGCTCGAGCCCGCGACGTTCGGAGACAGCTGACATGACGGACGTCGCCGACCTCATCGTCACCGGCTCCGTGATCCGCACCGCCGACCGGACGAACCCGGTCGTGGACGCCTTCGCGGTGCGCGACGGGCGGATCCTCGCGGTCGGATCGCGGTCCGACATCGAGTCGTTCCGCGGACGCCGGACGCAGTTGCTCGAGGTCGGCGACGCGGCCGTGTACCCCGGATTCGTCGATGTGCACAACCACCATGCGCTCGCAGGGCGCACCGAGCTGTTCGAGCTGTCGCTGGCTCCGTCGCTGACGCTGGACGAGATCCTCGACCGTGTGCGCGAGAAGGCCGCCACTCTCCCCGCCGATGCCTGGATCGTGGGCGGCGTCGTCGCCACGACGCTGCTGCCGACGCTGGCGAACACGGCCGCCCGGCTGCGTCTCGACGAGGCCTCCGGCGGTCGGCCCGTCGTGATCGTCGAAGACTCCCGGCACAATCGCTGGGCGAACAGCCGAGCGCTGGAGCTGGCCGGGATCACCGTCGACAGCCTCCCCGACGGCGGTGTCACCGTGCTCGATCCCGACGACGGCACTCCCACGGGCGTGCTGCTCGAGGCGGCGGGCATCCCGGTGCAGGAGGCATACGACCGCAGCGGAGGCCTCACCGCCGCGCAGCACGCCGCCGCATCGCGCCGCGGCGTCGAGATCCTCAACTCCTTCGGGGTCACGGCATTCCAGGATGCCGGGGTGTCGGTCGACATCCTCGGCGCGCTGGCCGACCTCGACCGCGATGACGAGCTCAACGCCTGGGTCGTGTCGTCCCTGCTGATCAACGATGAGATCTTCGGCTTCGACCCGATCGGCGAACCGCTCCTCGACCGCGGCGAGGAGTTCCGCACCGCGCATCACCGCCCGGACTTCGTGAAGATCTTCCTGGACGGAGTCCCCCCGGCGCGCACGGCCTCGTTCCTCGAGCCGTACCTCGCGGATGCCGTGCACGGCGCGCACTTTCACGGCGAGGCGACGATGACCTTCGACGAGCTCACCGGCTGGCTCCGCTCCGTCGCGGAACGCGGGCTGGGCGCCAAGGTGCATTGCACGGGCGACGGCTCGGCCCGGCTCGTGCTCGACGCCACGGAGCAGCTGCGCAGTGAGGGGTTCACCACCCCGGTCCAGATCGCCCACGGTCAGTTCCTGGCCGAGTCCGACATCCCGCGGCTGCAGGCACTCGACGTCTCGGCCGACATCTCGCCGTTCATCTGGTACCCGGGCGTCATCCCGCAGGCTCTGGCCGAGGTCCTCGGCGACCGTGCGGAGCATTCCCAGCCGAACAGGGCCCTGCTCGACGCCGGCGCGCGGGTGGCCGGCGGTTCGGATTGGCCGGTGAGCGAGTCCCCGAACACCCTGGAGGGGCTGCAGGGCCTCGTGACGCGGGCTGACCCGCTCGGACGCGCGCCGGGCACCCTGTGGCCCGAGCAGGCGATCACCGCCGAGGAGGCGCTCGAGGTCTTCACGATCAACGCGGCGACCGCGATGGGTCTCGGCGCCGAGACCGGATCGCTGACGCCCGGCAAGTCGGCGGACTTCGTCGTCCTCGCCCGTGACGCGATCGCCGGCCCGGCCGACGACATCGTGCGTACCGAGGTCGTGTCGACCTGGTTCGCGGGCCGTCGAGTGTACGGCGACTGAGAGCGTGGCGCGCCGATACGATGAGGCGATGAAGCGATTCCCGGCATCCGTCTACTCCCTCGGCGAGGAACCAGACCCGCGCTTCTCGCTCGCGAACGAACGGACGTTCCTGGCCTGGACGCGCACCGGCCTGGCCATGATCGCCGGTGGTGTCGCGCTCGAGGTCCTCGGCCTCGACCTGCACCCCGGCTTCCGGCTCGCCGCGTCGTTGCTGCTCATGGTGGCGGGAACGGCCGTCGCACCGCTCGCCTGGTGGGAGTGGATGCGGGCAGAGCGAGCGCTGCGTCAGTCGCGCCCGCTTCCCGGGGCGTTCTCCGCCGTCATCCTCGCGGTGGTCGTCGTGCTGGTCGGACTGCTCGTCCTGGCCGGCGTGCTGTGGCGCTGACGGAGCCGCGACCATGACGAGACGTCCGGCGGCCGAACCGGACCGCCTGTACGACCCGGGGCTGCAACCGGAGCGGACGGAGCTGGCCTGGCGGCGCACGGCCCTCGCCATCGCGATCGGGTCCTTGGTCTCGCTACGGATCTTCCCGTTCGTCCTCCCCCTCGGCGCCGAGGCCTGGGGCCTCGCCCCGGGAGCGATCGGCCTCGTCGCCGCGTGCGTGCTGTGGTTCGCCGCACGACGTCGCCAGTTGCGGGTGACCGCCGTGCTGACGGGCGCAGCGACGGGCCCGACCCCGGGAGGCGGTCTGCTCCTCGTCCTCACGGTGTTCGGCATGGGTTTCGGGATCGTCGCCCTCGGCCTCGTCACCATCGCCCTGCTCACGAACGCGCAGGGATGACCCACCAAGGCTGATCAGACCGAGGGAGGAGGGTGAGCGGCTGACGCCGGCGACCCCTCAGACGCCGACATCAGCCGTCCACCGGATCAGTCGGCGACAGTCAGCACCGCACGCCCGACGGCGCGCAGCACGGTCGCATCGTGCGGCGAGCGCGCACCGGGGACGTACCGCACGCGGTGCAGCTCCCCGCCCCGGAACCCGTAGGAGCCATGTCGTTCGTGCAGCTCCCAGTCGACAGGGCCGCCGTAGTCGTAGCCCACGCTGATGCCCGTGAACGGCGACATCCCGATGAGCATCGGCACGCTGTCGATCGCTGCCGCCGGGCGTCCGTCCACCTCCACGGTCAGACTCCAACGCAGCTCAGGATGCTCATCGACGCGCAGCACGATCCGATGCGCGCCGGGCGACAGCACCGCGCCGCGGGTGCGGTGCATCTCGCCGTACGCGTTGTACGCCACGAACGGCGCCCCGTCGTCGAGCGCGAGAAGGTAGCCGCCGCCCTGATCTCCGTGGGCCACGATCACACCCGCCGCACGGTTGTCGATCGTGAGGTCGACCTCGACCACGAACGAGCGCAGCACGGTGAGCCTCGCCGAACGGAAGCGCTCCAGCGGAGGACGGAAGGGCACCAGGTCGATCGGCGCGGAGAGCGGCTCCTCGGTGTCGGGGCGCAGCAGGAACAACGCGCCCTCGTCGTCGAGGGGGAACACGGTGTTGCGCCAGGCCTCGGCATGCCAGCGCGCCGCCATCGCGGCGACGCGTTCGGGGTGCTCGGCGGCGACATCGGTGGTCTCCGTCGGGTCGGCGGTGAGGTCGTAGAGTTCCCACACGCCGCCCTCAGGGCCCTCCTCCTTCGTCGGGGGCACGTTCGAGAGCGCCTTCCAGGTTCCGTCGACGAAGGCCCGTCGTCCCACGCATTCGAAGTACTGGGTCTCCCGCCCCGGAGCGCGGGGATCGACGAGGGCATCGACGATGCTCCCGCCGTCCATCTCGAGCGCCGGTCTGCCGTGGCGCTGGTCCAATGCGGGCACCCCGCACAGCTCGAGGATCGTCGGGGCGAGATCCGACACGAACACGAACTGGTCGCGCAGGCCGCCCGCCATCGATGCGTCCGGCCAGGAGATGACCAGCGGCGCGTGCACGCCGCCTTCGTACGTCGTCGCCTTGAACGAACGGAACGGCGTGTTCGACACCCGCGCCCATCCGGTCGGGTACTGGCCGAACACGCGCGGACCGCCGATCTCCGCGACCTCGCGCGGCACGTCGGTGATCCACCCCTCGGGCATCGCGCCGTGCGCGCCGAACTGGGCGAAGTAGCTCCGCGTCCCGGTCGGTCCGCCCTCCGCGGTGCCGCCGTTGTCGCTCGCGAGGACGACGATGGTGTTCTCGCGCTCCCCGCTGCGGTCGAGCCGGTCGAGCAGTCTTCCGACACTCTGGTCGATCTCGTCGACCGCGGCGGCATACACCTCCATGTGCCGGGCGAACAGCCGCCGTTCCTCCTCGGTGAGGTCATCCCACGCGGGGATCTGCCCGCCGTCGGCGATCGCGTCCTCCGGAAGCTCCGCGTGGGCCGGGACGATGCCGCGCTCGCGCTGGCGGGCGAACCGCTGCTCCCGCAGTGCGTTCCAGCCGGCCGCGTAGCGCCCGCGGTACTTCTCGATGTCGGCTTCCTTCGCCTGGATGGGCCCGTGCACCGACGTGTGCGCGTAGTAGAGGAAGAAGGGCTTGTCCGGCTCGTTCACCCTCAGGTCGTCGATCATGCCGATCGCGCGATCGGTGAGCTCGTCCGTGAGGAAGAAGCCGTCGGGATACTCGCGGATGTCGACCACGGAGTTGTCCTGTACCAGTCGGTGCGGGTGGTGCAGCGAGGTGAAGCCGTCCATGCTGCCGAAGTACCTGTCGAATCCGCGTTGCAGCGGCCAACTGCTCCGGTCTGCGCCGTCGTGCAGGCGCGACTCGAGCGTGAGGTGCCACTTGCCGACCATGAAGGTCGCGTAGCCACCCGCACGCAGCGACTCGGCGAGGGTCGGAGCGGCATCCGGAAGCTCGCAGCTGAATCCCGGGTAGCCGGGGTCGATGTGGGCGACGAAACCGAATCCCGCCCGGTGCGGGTTGAGCCCGGTGAGCAGCGCGGCCCTGGCGGGCGAGCACATCGGCGCGGTGCGGTAGTTCGTGAACACCCATCCGTCGTCGGCGAGGCCGTCGATGCGGGGCGTCTCGATCTCGCTGCCGAACGGCCCGAGGTCGCTGAACCCGAGGTCGTCGATCAGCATCACGATCACATTGGGCGCTGTCGCCCCTGCGCGCCGGGGCTCCGGCCACCAGGGCACGGAGTCGGAGGTGAACTCGGCTGCGCGACCGTCGAAGCGCTCGTAGCCGCGCGCGTCCCTCGGCACCGACATCTAGCCCGCCTTCCGGATCAGTCCGAAGATCTCGGTGCGCAGTTCCGCGAAGGCCGGGAGGGCGCGCGTGGTGAGCTGGTCTCGCGGTGCGCCGAAGTCGATCTCGATGATCTCGGTGACCTTCGCCGGGCGCTCCCCCAGCACCACCACGCGGTCGGAGAGGTAGACGGCTTCGTCGATGTCGTGCGTGACGATCACGATGGTCATCCCGAACTGCTCGCGGATGCGCAGGCACAGGTCTTCGAGCTCGAACCGGGTCTGCGCGTCGACCGAGGCGAACGGCTCGTCCATCACGAGCACCTCGGGTCGGTAGGCGATGGCGCGCGCGATCGCGACGCGCTGCTGCATTCCGCCGGAGAGCTGCCAGGGGTACTTCGACTCGGCGCCGGCGAGTCCGACGGCAGCGAGCGCGGCCGCGACCCGCTCCTCGCGTTCCGCAGCGGGCAGGTGCAGATGCTTGAGCGGCAGCCTCACGTTCTTCTCGACCGTGAGCCAGGGCATCAGCGACCGCGTGTACTCCTGGAATACGAGGGCCATCTCCTCGGGCGGCCCGTCGATGACGGCTCCGTCGATCGCGGCGGTGCCCGCGGTGACGCTCTGCAGCCCGGTGAGGCACTTCAGCAGCGTGGTCTTGCCGATGCCGGAGGGTCCGACGATGCAGCACACCTCGCCGACGTGCACGTCGAAGGTGAGGTCGGCGATCACGGGGACGAGGCCGTTCCTGGTCGGGTATGACTTCGCGAGGCCGCGCACGCTGAGGCGGACGGGGGCGCTTTCGGTGGTGGTCATGCGTTCTTCTCCTGTTGCTGGGAGGCGATGTACCAGCGCAGCACGCGGCGCCGGAAGAGGGTGAACACGGCGGTCGCCGCATAGCCGATGATCCCGAGGACGAGGATGCCCGCCCACATGTCGGGGATCGCGAACGACTGCTGCGCGAGCAGGGTCGCCGCCCCGAGTCCGGTGGACGATCCCAGCATCTCGCTGGCGATCATCACGACGAACGCGGTGATGAGACTGACCTGCATCCCGGAGAGGATGCGGGGGCTCGCGGCGGGGAGCATCACCGAGAACAGCCGCTCGGGGCCGCTCAGCCGGTAGACGCGACTCACCATCTCCAGCGTCGGCTCACCGGCGCGCACGCCGTCGATCGTGGAGATCAGGATCGGGAACACGGCGGCGAGGGTGATCGACAGGATCCGCGTCTCGTTGCCGAAGCCGATCAGGGAGACGAAGATCGGCACGAGTGCCACAGGCGGGATCGCCCGGAAGAAATGGACGGTCGGCTCGACGAACCAGCTCAGCGGACGGATGAGTCCGAGCACGAGTCCGAGCAGCACCCCGATCACGGTCGCCAGGAGGAACGACACCACGAGGTTCCCGACGGAGGAAGCGATGTCGACCAGGAACGCGGGCGTCTGCACCAACTGCCACAACCGCTGGAGGATCGTCTGCAGCGGCGGGAAGAACGCGTTCGTCGATGCGGCCGAGACGAACCACCACAGCGCCAGCAACAGTACGGGGACGACGATCTCGGCGCCGACGAGCACGCCGCGCGGCAGCGTGCCCTGCCCGCGACGACGCGCGAGGCGGGTGCGGGTCTGGATCGAGGTGGTGAGGGTCATCAGACGACCTGCTTCCGGTATTGCGGATGCCAGTGCAGCAGCCGTCGCTCACCCCACTGGCTGAGGCCCTGGACGAGCAGTCCCAGGGTGCCGAGGATGAGGACGTAGGCGAAGAGCTGAGCCTGGTTGCCGGAGATCTGCGAGAGCAGGAGGCTCTGTCCGAGTCCCGGCCCGCCGCCGAGGAGTCCGGCGACGACGGCGACGACGAGCGAGGTCGGCGCCGCGACGCGGATGGCGGTGCCGATGTAGGGCAGCGCGCTGGGCAGCACGATGCGTCCGAGGATCTCGGTGCGCCCCATGCCGTACGAGCGCCCGGTCGCACGCGCGACCGGATCGGTGTCGAAGACTCCGGCCGAGGCCTGGACGGCGATCGCGATGAAGCAGCCGAAGAACACCAGGAAGATTCCCATCCCCTGGGTCGGACCGAGCACCAGCACGACGATCGGCAGGATGACGATGGGCGGGATCGGCTTGAGGAACTCCAGCGGCACGCGCGTGGCGTGCATCGCCAAGGGTGAGGTGCCGATGGCCACCCCGATCACGACGCCGATGACGATGGCGAGCAGGAGCCCGATCAGTGCCATCGTCAGCGTGTCGCCGACGGCTGTCCAGGTGGCCGGGGTCCCGAGCAGTCGCACGGTCTCGCCGAGCGCCGCGGTCGCCGCGGGGAGCGGCGACCCGGCGAGCGGACCGATCGTGGCCGACCATTCCCAGAGCGCCAGCGCGGAGAGGACGCCGGCGGCTCCGATCAGCGGAGGAAGAAGCGAGGAGCGGATCATGGCGGTCATTCGGCGCTGACGACGATGCCTTTGAGATCGACCGGCGTGGGCAGGTACCCGAGGGCGACGAGCTTCTCGTTCACACGGTCGAGGTCGATCGGGGCGACCTCGGCGGGCCAGAAGGGCAGCTTCACGTCGTCGACGCTGAGGGTGGACCCGGTGGCGTCGATGCCGGCCTGGATCGCATCCTCCGGGTGCTCGTTCGCGTACGCGTTGCTCTTGGCCACGGCGCGCTGGAACCCGGCGATCGCATCGCCCTTCGCGGCGATGGTGCTGTCACCCGCGGTCCAGAGTCCGACCGCGCCCTCTTCGAAGAACCCGACCGACGGAGCGGCGACGAACACCGCACCGGCGGCATCCGCCTCGCCCGTGAACGGACTCACGAGGCCGGCGGCGTCCACGTTGCCGCTCTGGAGGGCGGCCACGGCGGAGGTGAAGTCGAGCACGACCCACTGCACAGAACCGGGGTCGATGCCTTCGCGGTCGAGCGCGTCGGAGATCACGACCTCGAGCTGTGCCTTGCGGGCGGGGACGGCGATGGTGGCCCCTTCCAGGTCGGCGACGGAAGTGATGCCGCTTGCGGCGGACGCATACAGCCCCGTGTCGTCCACCGACGCGGGGTCCTCCGCGTCGGACGCGCCGGCGACGTAGCCGTCGGCGGGAGCGATGACCTTCAGCGGAACGCCGCTGGAGAGGGCGTTGAGCAGCGGGATGCTCGGCGCGTACGCCACATCGACCTGACCGCTCTGTGCGGCGGCGAGCCCGGCGGGTGGGTTCGCGACCACGGATGTCTCCAGCGCGATCCCCTCCTCCTCGAAGAAGCCCTGCTCCTGGCCGAGGATGAGGGCGCCGTCGGAGACGAGTCCGATCGTGGCGACCTTGAGCGTCGTCAGCTCACCGTCGCCGCCCGATGGCGACGATGCGGGGGCGGAGGTGCAGGCTGCGAGTGCGAGCACGCCGGCAGCCACGGCGACACCGGATGCCCGACGTGCGAGTCTTTTGACGTTCATGGAGAACTCCTCTTCGAGTTAGTCACCAGTTGGTGATTTTAAAGATCGTACTCGTGCCCAGCGCACGATTGATCACGATCGGGTTACATTAGTCACCAGATGGTGACTAAAAACAGCAAATGGACAATTGTGGACGGGAGGGGGAAACACGATGCCGAAGATCGTCGACCATGAAGAGCGCCGTACCCACATCGCCGATGCCGCGACACAGGTGATCATCCGGGTGGGGTTCGACAACCTCACGATGCGCGAGATCGCCACGGAGGCGGGATACGCACATGGAGCGATCGCGCGCTACTTCCCCGACAAGAGGAGCATCCTCACCGCGGCGTTCCTTCGCCTGTACACTCTGGCGAACGACCGCATCCACGCCCGCATCGAAGGCGTGCGCGGCCTGGCGGCACTCGAGCTGATGTGTCGGGAGATCCTCCCCTACAGCCCGAACGGCCCGCTGTACGCCAAAGTCGTGATCGCCTTCTGGGACCACGCGTCGCAGGATGACGAGGTCACCAGGATCCACCGCGTAAACAACCTGCACTGGCGCGATCTGTTCCGCCGATGCCTGGTCGAGGCTCGGGATGACGGCGAACTCGCCGACGGCGTCGACATCGATACCGCGGTCAACGAGATCGCCTCGCGCAACGCGGGCTGGCAGATGATCTCGGTGCTGATGCCGGACTCGGCCGGCGACGGGCGGCTGAACGACGGACTCGACGCGCTGCTGTCGACGCTCCGCCGCTCTGCCTCCCTCGCCCGCTGACCGCATCACGTACCGCGCCTTCAGCCCTCGAGCACGAAGCGCGCGCCGCGCTCGCCGATCATCGCGGCCGGTGCGTTGGTGTTGCCCGTGGGCACGGTCGGCATGACCGACGCGTCGATCACGCGGAGCCCCTCGATGCCGTGGACACGAAGTCGCGGATCGACCACAGCTTCGGCGTCCGTCCCCATCCGACAGGTGCCGACCTGGTGGTGGTAGGTGATGGCGGTTCGTCGCACCCAGTCCTCGACGCCGGAATCCGGCACCTCGGGCCCGGGATAGACCTCGACCGCACCCCATTCCTCGGCGAGCGCCGGGCGCGCGCCGATCCGACGCCCCTGCCGCACCGACGCGGCGAGCGAGGCCACGTCGCGCTCGTCTTCGAGAGCAGCCAGGTCGATGTCCGGAAGATCGGCGAGGCCCGGTCCGGTGAGGCGGAGAGCGCCTCGGCTGTGCGGCCTGACGAGTCCGGCCATCAGTGTGAAGCCGTCGTCGCCGCGGGGCTCGAGCTCGCCCCACATGGGCACGGAGAAGTGGATCGGCTGCGTGTCGGGCTCGGCGAGGCCGTCGCGGCTCCGCCAGAAGAGGTGGGTCTGCGTGACCGAGACGCCCGTCTGGGGAGGTCCGACCGGACGACGCCGGGTGGTGAAGATCACGGGCGACAGCAGGTGGTCGTGGAGGTTCTGCCCGACTCCGGGTGAGTCCTGCACCACCGGGATCCCGAGCGCGGTGAGCTCGGCGGCGGGGCCGATTCCCGAACGGAGCAGGATCACGGGCGAGCCGATCGCCCCGGCGGAGAGGATCACCTCGTCGGCGAGGACCTCCTCGGAGGTCTCCCCCTCCCCCAGCCGCACGCCGACCGCTCGGCCGTCGCGCACGATCACCGAGTGGACCTCGCGTCCGGTGAGGATCGTCAGCTTGTCGGCGACCGGCTGCGCGTAGGCCGTCCAGGTGTTGGCGCGACGCCCGTCGCGCATGGTCACCTGCTCCTGCGACACCCCGTCGAGCGTGCCCCCGTTGTAGTTCGGGTTGCGCGGAAGGCCCTCCTGCACCGCGGCATCGACGATGGATGCCTGGATCGGCGAGAGCGGGTAGTCGTCGGTCACCGGGAGCAGGTCGTTCTCGATCGCGTCATAGACGGGTTCGACATCGGCCCAGCTCCAGCCGGTCGCGCCGTCACGCTCCCAGGCGTCGTAGTCGGACGCGGCGCCGCGCACCCAGATCATGGCGTTCAGCGCGTGCGATCCGCCGGTGACCTTGCCTCGCGGCAGGTGCAGGCGACGGCCGCCCGCGTGCTCCTGGGGGACGGTGAAGTAGTCCCAGTCCTCGTCGGAGTGCCAGAGCTCTCCGGCGCGGGACGGGTCGTGGATCGCCGGGTTGGTGTCATACCCACCGGCTTCGACCAGGGTCACCGCGACACCGGCGTCTGCGAGCCGTCGCGCGACGATCGCTCCTGAGGTTCCGGCTCCGACGACGATGGCAGAGCGCACGGGTCAGCCCTTCCGGCCGGGTCCCGAGACGACCTGGGTGACGGCGACGGACTTGAGCCCTTCGACGCCGAACTCCAGCCCGTAGCCCGAGCTCTTCACGCCGCCGAACGGCACCATCGGGTGCAGTCCGCCGTGGGAGTTGATCCACACCGTGCCGGACTGCATCCGCGAGGCCGCATCGCGTGCCGCCTCGGGGTCGCTCGACCAGACGGACGCGCCGAGGCCCACATCGAGCGAGTTGGCCCAGGTGAAGGCATCATCGACGTCGGTGTAGCGGATCACCGGC
Organism: Microbacterium sp. NPDC090218; assembly: GCA_044900255.1. Lineage (GTDB taxonomy): Bacteria > Actinomycetota > Actinomycetes > Actinomycetales > Microbacteriaceae > Microbacterium. The sequence goes on from JBJDMS010000001.1 coordinate 172,525, forward strand.
AGTGCGGGACCGAACTGCTCCTCCTGTACCAGCGCCGCATCGTTCTCGATGTCGGCGACGATGGTCGGCCGGTAGAAGAGCTCGCCCAGCTCGGGGGCGGACTCGCCGCCGGTGACGATGCGGGCGCCGCGACTCTTCGCATCGTCGACCAGACGGCTGACGATGTCGAACTGTGCGCGGTTCTGGAGCGGTCCCAGCACGTTGTTCTCGTCGAGCCCGTTGCCCATCGGCACGGAACCGGCGATCGCTGCCAGCGCGTCGACGACCTCGTCGTAGACGGAGTCGTGCACGTACAGGCGCTTCATCGCGGCGCAGGTCTGGCCGGTGTTGATGAAAGCTCCCCAGAAGAGGTCTTCCGCGATCGCCGCAGCATCGGTGCCGGGGAGCACGATCCCGGCGTCGTTGCCGCCGAGTTCGAGGGTCAGTCGGGCCAGGTTGCCTGCGGAGCTCTCGATGATGCGGCGCCCCGTGGCGGTCGAGCCCGTGAACATGATCTTGGCGATGTCGGGGTGCGATGCGAGCCGCGCACCGACTTCGCGATCGCCCGAGACGCCGATCAGGACGTCGGCGGGCAGCACCTCGTTGATCACGGCGATCATCGCGAGCACGCTCAGCGGCGTGTATTCGCTCGGCTTCGCGACAACCGTGTTGCCCATCCGCAGGGACGGTCCGATCTGCCAGATGGTGATCATGAGCGGCCAGTTCCACGGCCCGATGGCGCCGACGACTCCGGCTGCCTTGTAGACGAGTTCGGCGTGCAGCGTCTCGTCGTCCACCAGGACCTGCGGCTCGAGGGCGGTCGTGGCGTTGGTGCGCAGCCAGGCGGAGCACGCTCCGAGTTCGAAGCGGGCGTTCGGACCGTTCAGCGGCTTCCCCTGCTCGCGTGAGAGCAGGTAGGCGAGGCCTTCGGCGTTCGCGTCGATGGCGTCGGCCGCAGCGAGGAGCATCTCGCTCCGCTTCTCGTGACCGAGAGCTTCCCACGCCGGCTGGGCCGCCTTGGCTCGGGCGATCGCGGCATCGAGGTCATCGACCGCGGCGACGGGTGCGCGACCGATGACCTCGCGGGTCGCGGCATCCGGGATCTCCCGGCCTGCGCCTTCCGGCGCCTGGATGCGGTCGAGCAGCGCAGCGGCTGCGGAAGCGGCGGAATCGGACATCGGGGACTCTCCTTCGAGCGTGGCGCGGGCCAGCGACGGTCGAGAAGCTGGTCGTCCTCTCATTGTCGGATGCCGTTCCCTGCGGCACTTGTCGCGGAGCGCGCCGCAGATGTCCGAGTGCGAAGGATGCCGCGATCCGACGCCCACTCCGGTCTGGCGCGATGCCCACTCCGGGACTGGCCCGATGCTCACCCCGGACTGGCCTTGCGCCCACCCATCCTGTGATCACGGCTATTCACACCCTGAGCGGCACCGAGCGGCCCGAGGCGGGTCTGGCTGTGGTTGCAGCCCGGGCCGTGGCTCGTGGGGTGCGCCAACGCCGCATGGGATCCCACCAGGCGGGCCCGCGGACCAGTGGGACTCCGTGTCGCATGCGGATGTGCCATCCGGAGGCATCGAGGGTGCGGTGATGGTGCCAGCACAGGGCGACGCCGTTGTCGGTGTGGGTGGGGCCGCCCTGGGCATGCTCGACGACGTGGTGTATCTCGCACCAGCTCGCCGGGACGTGGCACCCGGGGATGAGGCACTCCCGATCGCGGAGCGTGATCGCCCGACGCTGATGACTGCTGAAGATCCGGTCGGTCGTGCTGATCCCGATGATCCGCCCGCCCGGGTCGAACAGCACCCGCTGGATCCCGCCCGCGCACGCGGTGTGTGCGGCGACCCTCGTGGAGACGGGGGTATCGATCCCGTCGACGTGCGCCCACCCTCGCCCGGTGGCGTAGTCGTCAGCCGTGACGGAGACGATCAGGGTCGGCGCCGCGCCACCCAGACGGGGCATGTCGTCGTGGCGGGCCGCGATCCCCAGGACCGCGGCGAGCGTGTCGTGCTGCTTCTGCGCCCGGGTGCGGGTGTCGATCATCCGCCCAGGGTCTCCGCTGGGCAGCACGTCGTCGATGGCCGCCCTCACATCATCACTGCTGTCCCCCTCGCCCTCACCCTCACGGCACCCTCGCCTTCGCCCTCATCCTCGCGAGCACAGGCGGACCGATCGATCTCCTCCGACGGGCGGAACACGACCCCCGGGTCGGGTGGCCCCTCCACTTTCGGGTTCAGGTACGCATCGAACATGCGCTGCAACTGCCCCGCGACCTCCGGCAACAGCCCGCCATGGATCGGGATCACGCCGTCTTTGGCGCGACCGAGGACGAGCCCGCGGGCGCGCATCGCGATGTCCTCCGCCGGCTCCGCGCCGTCGGGGTCGAGGTACTGAACGATCACCTGCGCCAGAATCCGCAGATCCTCCGGCGTCGCCGGCGGCGCGGAGTCCACCCCTGCACACGCGTCCTCACCTGACACGGTGATCCCCCGCGCGTGCGCGGCCAACTCCGCATCCGCCCGCCACCGATCCTGGGTTCCGACCCGACCCCCGGCCCGCTCGACCGGCCCGATCGCTGCCAACACGCCGGCCACCCCGACAGCACCGTCGAGCATCGCCGCTCGCAGCGCCGGCCACCGCGCCGGTGACCAGCCCCCGGACGAAACCTCGATCTCACGACGCACCGCCGCCGCGGCCTTCACCACCCGACTCGCACCCGGCGCATCCACCCGCAACACCCGCTGCAGCAGCTCGCTGACGGTGCGGCACCCGAACCGGCCACAGAACCCCGCCTCCCCCGATCCCGCCGGGCGCACATCGACCGACGCGACCGTCTCGATGATCACCGCGTCGATCCGCCGCTGCACCTCGCCTGCGGCCCGCAGTATCTCCATCTTCTGGGCGTCGCTGATCCCCGCGATCGGGTCGGCGAGCAGCACGGCGTCCAGGTCGGCGACCAGCCGATCGAGCACCAGCACGGGGTTGTCGTTCATGGCTCGAGTCAACACCGGACCACCGACATTCGAATCGCGAAAAGCCCCGATCAAAGCAATATTCCAGAACTCTTGTTCACCCCTCCAACTCTCCACAGAACATGCCGATCAATGACCTCTCCACACCTTCCTCGCAAGCCGGACCGACCACCAGATCGACGTCCGACCCAGCACGCAGACTGTCCCTGCTCACGTCCACCTCGGGACTCATCGAGCACCACCCCCTCACCAAAGGAGCCCTGTGCACTCACACTCGCGCCACGCCGACGACACACGATGGGTCGACCCCATCGGCCGACCCACGCCCCGCCCCTCTCGCGCCTGGGCCACTGGTAAGAAACTCAGTCCCGCGGGTAGTCCTCGAAGATCAGGGTGGTCCTCGTCGAGCGGATCGACGGGATCGCCTGGATGTCCTCCAGCACGATGCGGCGCAGGTCGCGCGCGTCATTCGCACGCACGAGCAGGATCACGTCGAAGTCCCCGCCGACCAGTGCCATGTGCTCGATCTCGGGGATCGCCCGAAGTCGCTCACTCACCGCCTGCCAGGTCGCCTGCTCGATGGCGAGAGTGACATAGGCACTCGCGTGATGACCGAGCAGGACGGGGTCGGTCCGCACCGAATAGCCGATGATGACTCCCGCGTCGGTCAGGCGTTTGATCCTCGCGTGCGCACCGGCGCGCGAGATGTGCACGGCATCGGCGATCGCGGTCATCGATGAACGCGCGTCACGTCGCAGTTCCTCGAGAATCGCCCGGTCCGTCTCGTCCAACGCGATCATGAGAACCCTTCCAGTGGTCCAAGATTTCTGACACTTCGATCAAGAATGCCTCATTCGGTTCGCTTTCATCCAGGATTCGACAATTGATCTTGGATGAATGTCGCGCCCGGAGGCATGCTTTCCCCAACGAGTTCGGCAAGGAGGGCGAACGCATGCTGCACACCGACCTGCTCCCGCGCGACAACGCGGTGCAACTGATCGACGAGAACGGGACACCTGTCACGGACGAGCAGTACGCACTTCCCGACACCGACATCCTGTTGGCCGCCTATCGCGGGCTCGTCGAGGGCCGACGGATCAACGACCAGGCGGGAGCTCTCGTCCGCCAGGGCCGCCTCGCGGTGTATCCCTCCTCGCATGGCCAGGAAGCATGTCAGGTCGGCGCTGCGATGGTCCTCGGAGACGCCGACTGGCTGTTCCCGACCTACCGCGATTCGGTCGCCGTCATCGCGCGCGGGGTCGAGCCCGCCGGAGCGATGGTGCTCCTCAAGGGCGACTGGCACTCGGGGTACGACGTTCGCGCCCACCGCGTCGCACCGCAGGCGACACCCCTGGCCACCCAGCTGCTGCACGCGGTCGGCTTCGCGCAGGCCGCCAAGCACCGGGGCGAGGACACGGTCGTGCTCGCCCTCTGCGGTGACGGCGCCACCAGCGAGGGCGACTTCCACGAAGCGATGAACTTCGCCGCCGTCTTCCACGTCCCGGTCGTGTTCTTCGTGCAGAACAACGAGTTCGCCATCTCAGTCCCGCTGTCGCGGCAGACCGCCGCCCCCTCCCTCGCCCACAAGGCGATCGGCTATGGAATGCCGGGGCAGCGTGTCGACGGCAACGACGTGGCCGCGGTCCTGGCTGTGCTCGGCGAGGCCGTGGAACGCGCCCGCGCCGGCGGCGGTCCCTCGCTGATCGAAGCCCACACATACCGGATGCAGGCTCACACCAACGCTGACGACGACATGCGCTACCGCGAGCGAGAAGAGGTGCAGGCCTGGATCGCCCGCGATCCGCTCGCACGACTTCGTGCGCACCTCACCGCCACCGGCGCTCTCGCTCCCGAGGCCGAGGAGCGCTTCGCCTCCGGCGCCGAGGAGATCGCAGCCGCCATGCGGACCGCCCTGAACACCGACGCCGACCTCGACCCCGAAGATCTGTTCCGTTTCGTGACGGCGACCCGTTCCCCCCAGTTGGACGAACAGTGGCATCTGCTGCGCGATGAAATCGAGCGGTCGCGACTCGCCGATGCCGGGACCGCACAGAACGGAGGCCACCGATGACCATCGCACAGGACGACACGCGCACGGAGAGCGAGGTCGGGACGGTGACCACGATGACCATGGCCGCCGCCCTCAACCGAGCTCTCGCCGACGCCATCGACTCCGATCCGGACGTGGTGGTCTTCGGGGAAGACGTCGGGGCGCTCGGCGGAGTGTTCCGCATCACCGACGGCCTCACCGCGCGGTTCGGCGAGGACCGCTGCTTCGACACGCCGCTCGCGGAGTCCGGCATCGTCGGCACCGCCGTCGGGATGGCGATGAACGGCATGCGCCCCGTGGTGGAACTGCAGTTCGACGCATTCGCGCTCCCTGCGTTCGAACAGGTCGTCAGCCACGTCGCGAAGCTCGGCAATCGCACCCGAGGCGGGATGCCGATGCCGCTGGTGATCCGCATCCCGTTCGGCGGCGGCATCGGCGGAGTGGAGCACCACTGCGATTCCTCGGAGGCGTACTACGCGCACACCCCCGGCCTCACGGTCGTCAGCCCTTCGACGCCGCAGGACGCGTACTCGCTGCTGCGTGCGGCGATCGCCTCCCCCGATCCGGTGATCTTCCTGGAGCCCAAGAAGCTCTACTGGGCCAAGGGCGAGGTCGACACCTCGATCACCGCCGAAATCGGCACGGCGCGCGTCGCCCGCGACGGTACGGACGTCACTCTCCTCGCCTACGGCTCCTCCGTACCGCTCGCCCTCGAAGTCGCCGAAGTCGCCGCGACGGAAGGACGCAGCGTGCAGGTCGTCGATGTCCGCTCGCTCTCGCCCTTCGACGATGCGACCGTGACCGCAGCCGTGAAGTCGACCGGTCGCGCGGTGGTCATCGCCGAGGCCCCCGGCTATGTGAGCGTCGCGTCCGAGATCCAGGCGCGCGTGTTCGAGCGCTGCTTCGAGTACCTCGCCGCCCCCGTCCGAAGGGTCACCGGCTTCGACACCCCGTACGCGCCTCCGAAGTTCGAGCACTGGTACCTGCCCGACGTCGACCGCGTCCTCGATGCGATCGACACGTTGCACTGGGAGGACGAGGGATGAGCTCCCCGCTGAAACCGCACCCGGCCAGCCAGGTGTTCCGCCTGCCCGACCTCGGCGAAGGTCTCACCGAGGCAGGACTCGTGCAATGGCTCGTCGCCGTCGGCGACACGATCGTGACAGACCAGCCCATCGCCGAGGTGGAGACCGCGAAGAGCATCGTCGAGCTGCCCTCGCCCTTCGCCGGCCTCGTCACCGCGCTGCACGGCACCGTGGGTGACACGATCGACGTCGGAGCCCCTGTGCTCGAGGTCGTCGACCCCGCAGCCCCTTCTCCCGCGGACGGCGAGCCCGAGACGTACGGCGCGCCGACTCCACATGCCGCGAATCAGGACGCCGCGAATCAGGACGCCGCGAATCAGGACGCCGCGAGGCCGACGCGGCCCGAGCACGAGACATACCGTGAGGAAGAGCGCGCCGGCTCGGGGAACGTCCTGATCGGTTACGGCACCACTGCCTCCACCACGAAGGGGCGTCGCCGCCCGGCCGCCGCTTCCACCGGCGCACGTCGCCCGGCCTCGGCAGCAGCATCGAACGGCGCACCCGCGACCCCCGCGACCCCCGCGGACGACGTCCTTGCGCCGGCCGACACGACGACACCGCTCCACTCGAACGCGACATCGCTCCCCGCGAAGAACCGTCGCCCCGTCGCTGTCCGGTCCCCTCTCGTCCGGCGACTCGCACGGGACCTCGGCCTCGACGTGCACGCGATCACCGCGACCGGCCCTGACGGTGCGATCACCCGCGCCGACGTGCTCCACGCTGCGGTCGAGAACGCCGTGGACGGCGCCGCAGCGCATCACCGCGTGACGACCGCGACCACCACCGCGACCACGATCACGACCACGACCACGACAGCCACCGATGAGACCATCGACGGACTCGGCGTGCTCTCCCGCGAGCGGATGTCACCGCTGCGCCGAGCGGTGAGCGCCAAGCTCACCCGGAGTCGGTCCGAGATCCCCGAGGCGACCGTCTGGGTCGATGTCGACGCGACCGCGCTGTGGGACCTTCGCGCGCAGATGACGCCCGAGGGCGGCAAGGCCCCGTCGGTGACGGCACTCCTCGCACGCTTCGTCCTGCTCGCGCTCGAGGACTACCCCGTGCTGGCATCGCGGCTCAGCGAGAGCGGGGAGGAGCTGATCTCCTTCGATGGGGTGAACCTCGGGATCGCCGCCGACACCGAGCGCGGACTCCTCGTCCCGGTCGTCCCCGGCGCACACGCCCTGACCGTCGAGCAGCTCGACACCGCCCTGCGCGAGCTCGCAGCCACGGCCAGAGCCGGATCCATGCCGCCCGAACGTCTGCGCGGGTCGACTTTCACGCTCAACAACTACGGCGGGCTCGGCGTCGATGGCTCCGCAGCCATCATCAACCACCCGGATGTCGCGATCCTCGGCATCGGCCGGATCATCGAGCGTCCGTGGGTCGTGGAGGGAGCGATCGTCGCGCGACGCATCGCGCAACTGTCGCTCGCGTTCGACCACCGGGTCTGCGACGGCGGCTACGCGGCAGGGTTCCTGCGACGCGTGACCGAGCTCATCGAGCATCCACTGCGCGCATTCGGGAGGGTCTGACTCGATTGCGGATGTGAGAGGCGGGGACGTCTGCGATGCGCTACGCTCGGCGATTAACTGACCGACCATTCGGTCATGAATGTTCGCCGGCACCCGGCCGTCGAACTCGAATCGCAGAACAATGGAGTTCGCATGACGTCAGCAGTGTCCGACCAGGTCGAGAAGAGGCGGATGCCCGCCGAAGAGCGGCGGGTGCTCGCCAGCACCCTCGTCGGAACCTCGATCGAGTGGTACGACTTCTTCATCTACGCACAGGCGGCGGGCCTGGTGCTCGCCCCGCTGTTCCTCGCCCCCATCGCGGAATCGAGCCCAGGATTCGCTCAGGTGCTCTCGTTCGCCACGATCGGCATCTCGTTCCTCTTCCGTCCCCTGGGTGCCATCGTCGCGGGACACCTCGGCGACAAACTCGGCCGCAAGAAGATGCTCGTCTTCACGCTCATCATGATGGGCCTGTCGACCTCGTTGATCGGCATCCTGCCCACCTACGCGGCGATCGGAGTCGCTGCGCCGATCCTGCTGATCCTGCTCCGGATCCTGCAGGGATTCTCGGCGGGCGGCGAGTGGGGCGGCGCGGCACTCATGGCCGTCGAGCACGCTCCACGAGGCCGTCGAGGGCTCTTCGGCGCCTTCCCGCAGATCGGCGTGCCGGTCGGCATGATCCTCGCGACATCCACGCTCTGGGTGCTCACGAGCTCGATGTCCCCCGAGGCGTTCCTCGAGTGGGGCTGGCGCATCCCGTTCCTGCTGTCGATCGTGCTGATCGGAGTCGGGTACGTGATCCGGCGCGCCGTCGACGAGAGTCCGATCTTCGAGGACCTCGTGCGTCGCCGCAAGGAGGCCTCCGCCCCGCTCGGTCGACTCTTCCGCCAGAACACCAAGCAGGTCATCCTCACCGCGGTCATCTTCATCGCGAACAACGCCGCCGGCTACCTGCTGATCGCGTTCTTCGCGACGTACGCCGTCACCGCTCTCGGCATGGACCGCCCACCCGTGCTGCTGGCGACGACCCTCGCCTCGTTCGGCTGGCTCATCTTCACCCTGTGGGGAGGCCATCTCTCCGATCGACTCGGTCGCATCCGCACGTTCCAGATCGGCTACGTCGCGCTGGCCCTGTGGGCGGTGCCGATGTGGTTCCTGATCGACACCGCGAACATCCTCTGGTACTTCGTCGCGCTCTTCGTGATGACGTTCGCACTGGGCCTCTCGTACGGCCCCCAGGCCGCCCTGTACGCCGAGATGTTCCCGGCCAACGTGCGGTACTCGGGAGTCTCGATCGGATACGCGCTCGGTGCGATCCTCGGCGGGGCGTTCGCGCCGATGATCGCCGAGGCCCTGATGAATCAGTTCCACGCTGCGTGGACGATCGGCGTCTACATCGCCGTCGCGTCGGTGATCTCGCTCATCGGAGTGTCGCTCGTCAAGGAGACGAAGGGCGTCGACCTGACACTCTGAACCCTGATCGGGCGTCGGGATCGCGGCGGACTCCGCGCCTGTGCCATAATTACCATACGATCGGTCAGTAATTCCCTGGCCGATCGTATGGCACGGCCAGCACCGAGACGACGCAGTCAGGAGAACCGCATGACCGAGGCATTCCTCGTCGGAGGTGCACGCACCCCCGTCGGACGCTATGGAGGCGCCCTCGCCACCGTTCGCCCCGATGACCTCGCCGCGATCGTCGTCGCCGATGCCGTGCGTCGGGCCGGACTGGATGCCACCTCGATCGAGATCGACGAGGTGATCCTCGGCGCAGCGAACCAGGCCGGCGAGGACAACCGCAACGTCGCGCGGATGGCTGTGCTGCTCGCCGGGCTCCCCGACACCGTCCCGGGCATCACGGTGAACCGCCTGTGTGCCTCGGGGATGTCCGCCGTCACGATGGCCGCACAGGCGATCCGTGCCGGCGACGCCGACCTCATCGTCGCAGGCGGCGTCGAATCGATGACGCGCGCTCCCTGGGTGCAGGCCAAGCCGGAGAAGGCCTGGTCCAAGCCGGGAGCGGCCTTCGACACGTCGATCGGCTGGCGCTTCCCGAACCCCCGGCTGGTGGCCCGCGACAAGGCGACCTTCACGATGCCCGAGACCGCGGAGGAGGTCGCGCGCGTCGACGGGATCACCCGGGACGAGGCGGATGCCTTCGCCCTGCGTTCCCAGCAGCGCGCCGCCGCGGCGATCGCCGCCGGACGTTTCGCCTCCGAGATCGTCGGCGTCCCGGTCGGCACCGGCGAGCGGCTCGTCGACGAGGGTCCTCGCCCGGAGACGACCCTCGAGGCGCTCGCCCGACTGCGCCCGGTCGTCGCAGGCGGCCAGGTCGTCACCGCCGGCAACTCCAGCGCCCTCAACGACGGTGCCTCCGCGATCGTGGTGGCGAGCGCCGCCGCGGTCGAGCGATACGGGCTCGAGCCTCGCGCGCGGATCGTCGTCGGCACCAGCGCCGGTCTGGCGCCCGAGGTCATGGGTCTCGGGCCCGTCCCCGCGACCCAGAAAGCGCTCCGCCGCTCGGGCCTCTCGATCGACGACATCGGCTCGGTCGAACTCAACGAGGCGTTCGCGACACAGTCGATCGCCTGCATCCGCCGGCTCGGTCTCGACGATGGGCGTGTCAACGCCGACGGCGGGGCCATCGCGCTCGGCCACCCCCTCGGCTCGTCCGGCTCCCGCCTGCTCATCACCCTGCTCGGACGGATGGAGCGCGAAGGCTCGCGCCATGGCCTGGCCACGATGTGCGTGGGCGTCGGGCAGGGTGCGGCGATGATCCTGGAGAGGGTCTGATGCACGCGGAACCGAACGCCGAAGGACCTCTGCTCATCGAGCGGCGCTCCGACCGGGTGATCGCCACACTCAACCGTCCGCACAAGCGCAATGCGATCGACCAGGCGACCGTCGACGCCCTGCACCTCCTCTGCGCCGAACTCGAGGAGACCCCGCAGACCCTGATCCTCGCCGGCGCCGACGGCGTCTTCGCGGCAGGGGCCGACATCGCTCAGCTGCGCGAGCGCCGGGCCGCCGACGCGCTGCGCGGCATCAACGCGCACGCGTTCGTGCGGATCGCGGAGCTGCCGATGCCGGTCATCGCCGCCATCGACGGCTACGCCCTGGGCGGCGGCGCCGAACTCGCCTACGCCGCCGACATCCGCATCGCGACCCCCACTCTCGCGATCGGCAACCCGGAGACGGGCCTCGGCATCATCGCCGCGGCAGGCGCGAGCTGGCGGCTGAAGGAGATCGTCGGCGATGCCAGGGCGGCCGAGCTCCTGCTCACCGGCCGCACGGTGAAGGCCGAGGAGGCGCTGCGCATCGGTCTCGTCTCGGCGATCCACGAGAGCGCAGACCTCCTCGCCGCCGCCGAGGCGATAGCCGACAGGATCGGCCGCAACGACGCCGCAGCGACCATCGCGACCAAGCGCGTGTTCCGCGCGCCCCGCGATCGCCACCCCGCCGTCGACCTGGACGCGCAGGCCGAGCTCTTCGAGAGCCCGGAGAAGTTCCGGCGGATGACCGATTTCCTCGAGCGGAGAGACCGATGACCGAGAGCACCCACCCCGCCCCCGCACACGTGGGGGTCCTCGGCGGCGGGCGCATGGGCGCCGGCATCGCCCACGCGTTCCTGCTCGCGGGCTCCCGAGTGACCGTCGTCGAACGCGACATCGACGCCGCCGATGCGGCCACCGGCCGCGTGCTCGAGTCCGTGGACGCGTCGATCGCGCGCGGCACGGCGACAGAGCCCGGCGACGCCTACCGCTCGCGGTTCACCACCGGCACCGACACCGCCCTGTTCGCACCGTGCGACCTCGTCGTCGAAGCGGTTCCTGAAGACCTCGCCCTCAAGATCGACGCCCTCACCCGCGTCGAAGCCCAGATCGGGCCCGATGCCGCACTCGCCTCGAACACGTCGTCGATCTCGATCGATGAGCTCGCGGCGACGCTGCACCACCCCGCCCGCTTCCTCGGCATGCATTTCTTCAACCCCGTTCCGGCCTCGACACTGGTCGAGATCGTGCGGGGCGCGGCGACCGCTCCTCCGCTGGTGGACACCGTCCGCGGCTGGGTGCAGGCGCTCGGCAAGACACCGATCGTGGTGGCGGACGCCCCCGGCTTCGCCTCGTCGCGGCTCGGGGTTGCGATCGGCCTCGAGGCGATCCGGATGCTCGAAGAGGGCGTCGCCTCCGCCGAAGACATCGACGCGGCGATGACCCTGGGCTACAAGCACCCGGTCGGCCCGCTCCGTCTGACCGACATCGTCGGGCTCGATGTCCGACTCGGCATCGCCGAGTACCTCGCCGCGAACCTCGGCGAGCGCTTCGAGCCACCGGCTCTGCTGCGGCGCCTCGTCGCCGAGGGAAACCTCGGCCGCAAGAGCGGGCGCGGCTTCTACGAATGGGACGCCTGATGAAGGGAACAGACATGACCGAGATCCTCCCCAGCTACGTGCAGGGAGCCTGGTGGATGCCCGCCGCCGACGCGGAGGCGACCGAGGTGCGCGACGCTTCCACGGGCGAGGTCGTCGCCCGGGTCTCGACCGAGGGCATCGACCTCGGTGCGGCGCTCGCATACGCCCGCCGCGTCGGCCAGGCCTCGCTGGGAGAGCTGACGTTCCACCAGCGGGCCGTGCGCCTCAAGCAGCTCGCCCTCGCACTCACCGAGCGCAAGGCGGAGCTCTACGAGATCTCGAGCCGTACGGGCGCCACCGCGCAGGACTCGTGGGTAGACATCGACGGCGGGATCGGCGTGCTCTTCGCCTACTCCAGCAAGGGCCGTCGCGAGCTGCCGAACGCGAAGGTCTATGTCGACGGCGGCATCGAGAACCTCTCCAAGGACGGGTCGTTCCTCGGACGACACATCTACACCCGGCTCCCCGGTGTCGCGGTGCAGATCAACGCTTTCAACTTCCCGGTCTGGGGCTCGCTCGAGAAGTTCGCCCCTGCGTTCCTCGCGGGTGTTCCGACCGTCGTGAAGCCCGCGACGCCGACCGGCTATCTCACGGAGGCGATGGTACGGATCATGGTCGAATCGGGCCTCCTGCCCGAGGGCTCGTTGCAGCTCGTCTCTGGCAGCGTTCCCGGTCTCTTCGAGGAACTGCGGCTGGGCGATCTGGTGGCGTTCACCGGGTCGGCCTCGACGGCGGAGCGTCTCCGGGCGCACGATGCCGTGCAGACGGGAGGCGTGCGGTTCACGAGCGAGACCGACTCGATCAACGCGTCGATCCTCGGGACCGACGCGGTCTCCGGCACTCCCGAGTTCGACGCCTACGTCAAGCAGCTCGTAACCGAGATGACCACCAAGGCAGGCCAGAAGTGCACCGCGATCCGGCGTGCGATCGTGCCGGTCGGGACGGTCGATGACGTCATCGGTGCCGTGCGGGCACGGCTCGCCGACCGCGTCGTGCTCGGCGATCCTCGGGCCGAAGGAGTCACGATGGGCCCGCTCGCCTCGACCGACCAGCGCGATGAGGTGCTGCGTCAGGTGGGGCGCCTGCAGGACGGCGGTGGCGAACTGGTGATCGGTTCGACCGATGCCCCCGACGTGCGCCACAGCGACGGCAGCGAGGGGCCCGCCCCGGATGGCGCGTTCCTCGCGCCGATGCTGCTGCGCTTCCCCGATGCGGAGAGCGCGGCGGTCAATGAGATCGAGGCGTTCGGTCCGGTGTCGAGCATCGTCGGCTACCGCACCCTCGACGAGGCGAGCGCTCTGGTCGCACGCGGCGGCGGATCGCTCGTGACGAGCGTGGCGACTCATGACCCCGAAGTCGCCGTCGCCCTCGCGACCGGAATGGCCGCGTACAACGGACGCGTGCTGTTCCTCGATCGGGATGATGCGCGCACCTCGACGGGCCACGGCTCGCCCCTTCCCAACCTCGTGCACGGCGGCCCAGGGCGGGCCGGTGGCGGCGAGGAGCTCGGCGGTATCCGCGCGGTGCTGCACCACATGCAGCGCACCGCGGTACAGGGCTCTCCCGCGATGATGACAGCCCTCACGGGTGTCTGGCATCAGGGAGCCGATGCCCGCCCCTACCAGGAGAGCGGCGAGAGCCACCCCTTCCGCAAGTCGCTGGCCGAGCTGCACATCGGCGACCAGGTCGCGAGCGGATCCCGGACGGTGACACTCGACGACATCGAGACCTTCGCGGCGTTCACCGGCGACACGTTCTACGCGCACATGGACGAGACGTCAGCGGCGGCGAACCCGTTCTTCCCCGGTCGCGTCGCGCACGGATATCTGCTCGTGTCGTGGGCAGCGGGACTCTTCGTCGATCCGGCGCCCGGCCCTGTGCTCGCGAACTCCGGCCTGGAGAATCTGCGGTTCGTGACCCCGGTCTCCCCCGGCGACGAGATCCGCGTCGAACTCACCGCGAAGCAGATCACCCCGCGGGAGACCGACGAGTACGGGGAGGTCCGCTGGGACGCGGTGCTGAAGAACCAGCGCGATGAGATCGTCGCCACGTACGACGTGCTCACCCTCGTCGCGAAGCAGCAGGCCGACGCGGCGTAGCTCTCGTGCCGCGGGTGTCCCGGTCAGGTGGCCGGGATGCCCGCAGCGTCGTCGGCACGACGGCGCAGACCGTCGAGCGCGATCGCCACGACGTCATCCGCGAGCCGATCGGCGTCTTCACGTCCGCCGGGCCGGTACCACTCGACGATCGAGTTGATCATGCCGAAGGCCAGACGGGCGACGACGCTCGCGTCGATGTCGGCACGCAGCGTGCCCTCGGCCTGCGCTTCGGATACCAGCGCGGTGATCCGACGGTCGAACGCGCGCCGACGGGTCAACGCCCGACGCTCCACCTCGGTGTTCCCGCGCACGCGGAGCAACAGCGTCACCGCCGGCAGCTGCCCCACCAGGACGTGCACAGCACCACGCAGCACGTGCTCGAGCCGCGCCACGGCGCTGGTGTCGCCGCTGTCGGTCGACGACGCCGGCAGCGGATCGTCCACCACGGCCTCGAGTCCGCTCAGCGCCGCGTCGAGGGCGAGGTCGAGCATCTCATCCTTCGAACCGAAGTGGTGGTAGATCGCCGACTTCGACAGCCCGAGGCGTTCTGCGAGCATCCCGATCGAGGTGGCGTCGTACCCGTGCTCGTTGAACGCAGCGACGGCGACAGCGAGGATCCCCTGCTGGTCGTACCCCGGGCGGCCTCGTCGTGTGCTCTGCATCTCGGACATCATCCACAGTCTCGCATCCGTTCGCCCGGTCGCACGGGAGCGGCGACCGCGGGGCGTCGCGGCTCGGTCCGCCTCCGCGTTCAGCGCAGGTCGTAGACGCGCTTGTACTTCCCCTCGCTCCGCGGCAGCGTGCCCGGTTCCTCGAGCTGGACGGCGACCGTGGAGCCGACGAAGACCTTGATCCGCTGGGCCAGAACCTCGGCTGCGCTCGTGCAGGTCTCCACCGACAGATCGGGGTGACGCTCGATGCGCACGGTCATCGTGTCCATCCGCCCGTCCTTCGACAGCTCGAGGATGAAGTGCGGCGTCAGCTGCTCGATGCCGAGCACCAGTTCCTCGATCTGCGTCGGGAACAGGTTCACGCCACGGAGGATGATCATGTCGTCGTTGCGCCCGGTGACCTTCTCCATGCGTCGCATCCCCGGGCGGGCGGTGCCGGGCAGGAGTCGGGTGAGATCGCGCGTGCGGTACCGGATGACGGGGAACGCCTCCTTGGTGAGCGAGGTGAACACGAGCTCGCCGAGTTCGCCGTCCGGCAGCGCGGCCCGGGTCTCGGTGTCGATGACCTCCGGCAGGAAATGGTCCTCCCACAGATGCGGGCCGTCCTTGGTCTCGAGGCATTCGTTGCCCACACCCGGCCCCATCACCTCGCTGAGCCCGTAGATGTCGAGCGCGTCGATGCCGAGGCGCTGTTCGAGCTCGTGACGCATCTCGTTCGTCCACGGCTCCGCCCCGAGCACGGCGACTTTGAGGGAAGTCGACCGCGGGTCGATGCCCTGCGCGATCATCGCGTCCGCGATCGTCAGGAGGTAGCTAGGCGTGCAGAGGATCGCGTCCGGCTCGAAATCGCAGATGAGCTGCACCTGCCGAGCCGTCTGCCCACCCGACATCGGGATGGCCGTGGCGCCGAGCGCCTCGATCCCGGCGTGCGCGCCCAGTCCGCCCGTGAACAGACCGTATCCGTAGGCGTTGTGCACCTTCATCCCCCGGCGGATGCCGCTGGCGCGCAGTGAACGCGCGACCAGCGAGCCCCACCGGTCGAGATCGCCCCGGGTGTAGCCGACGACGGTCGGGCGCCCCGTGGTTCCGCTCGACGCATGGATGCGGGCGACGTCCGTCATGGGCACGGCGAACATCCCGAACGGGTAGGTCTCGCGCAGGTCGTCCTTGGTCGTGAACGGCAGGCGCTGCACGTCGGTGAGCGCACGGATGTCGTCGGGATGCACGCCCGCCTCGTCGAACTTGCGCGTGTAGAGGGGCACGTTCGCATAGGCGTGGCGCACGGTCTGCTGCAGCCGGGTGAGCTGCAGCTGCTCGATCTCCGCTCGGCTCATCCGCTCTTCGGGGTCGAGCTCGTCGGGCGAGGGCGGGTGGATGCGGGAGGATGCAGCGGTCGTCATCGACACGAGAGACTCCGTATGGTCGTGGGCGGTCAGAAGGTCTGGTTGGTGGTGCGCGAGCGGCCGCGGAACTCGGCGACCGTGTCGCCCAGCTCATCGAGCACCGTCACGTCGTAGATTCCCGAGCGTCCGGTGCGAGTGCGCCGCACGGCGGTCGCGGTCAGCGTCTGCCCGGAGACGGTCGACTTCAGGAAGGAGATGTCGGCTCCCGCCGCGACCGTGACCCTGTCGTCTTCATTGCAGGCGATCGCGAACGCGGTGTCGGCCAGGGCGAAGACGAACCCGCCATGGGTGATGTGGAATCCGTTCGTCATGTCGTCGCGGACGAGCATCGAGACCACGGCATGGCCGGGGTCATCGCGCTCCACGACGAGTCCCAGCGCGGCCGAGGCGCGATCGCGCTCCATCATCGCGCGGTTCGGGCGCACCGCGTCCGTGGCGTGCGTCATCGCTTCCGTCATCGTCGACCTCCTCGTCGCGCGGACGCCGCAGCAGCGGTGCCCGACGCGCCCATACTAACTGAACGATCGGTTAGTAATGAAGCCCGCCGTGAAGATCGATGTGCCCCGACGGCCTCAGCCGAAGATCAGCGACGTTCGCAGAGTGGCGTCTTCGAGCGTGATCCCGGTGATCACGGCGTCACCATCGTCCACCGAATCGCGATCGAGCCGGAAACGCAGCGCCACTCCCTCACGGGTGGACCACTCGTAGAAGTACTCCCCCGACGAGACGACGCGGAGTGCGGTGCCCTCGGGGAACGCGGAGACGGCAGCCGAGACCGGATCACCGACCTTCACCCCGCCGGCAGCGGGAAGTGCGGCACCGTCGTCAGTCCGATCCCCGGCGACGTTCGCGAATCCCACCGAGATGGCCGAGACCACCGTCCCCTCTTCCTGGGTCGAGAGCAGCAGAGAAGCGGAATCATCGGGAGAGATCAGTCGTACCGGCTCGCCGATCGAATCGGTCTCCTCGACTCGAGCTCCGGGGACAGCCGCGATCGCCTCGTCGAGCTCGACCCCCAGACGCACCGGCCCGACACCCGCCGTGGTGATCTGCCATTCGCTCCACGGCGCGGCCGGATCGGCCGCCGCAGGAGTCTCGACGGGCGCAGGCGGGTTCGCGGTCAGCTCATCGATCAGCTTCGTCCGCGCCTCCCCCGCGCGATCGCGCAACAGTGCGGCGGCGGCCTCAGTGTCGAACGTCGGCTCGCCGGTGAACGGCTGCCACATCTCGACGATCACGTTCCCGACGGAGGAGTAGCTCTGGTAGAGGCTGTGTCCTCCGCCCCCGGGGTAGGTGAGGATCATCGAGCCGGCAAGGGCTCGGACGCCGCCTTCACCGTCCGTCGCGGAGGAGGCGAAGGAGGATGGTCCGCCGAACTCGAACTCGCCGCACTGCTCCCCCGCCTCGACGTACTGGTCCATCCTGGCCTTCGCGGCCTCTTCGTCGGCGAACTGGAGCACGTGGAGCCACCCGTCCCGCCCGTCGGGAACGGCGCTCGTCCAGGTGACGGAGCGTGCCCCGATGGAGCCGAGTGACGCTTCGGCATAGATGGCGCCGCAGATGGCGGGGACCGGATCGTAGCCGCCGCCGTCGGAGACCTGGATCAGCGACGGGACCGCCGGACTGACCTCGCCGACCTCGGGGAGCATGCCGCTGATCTCCTCGGCGCTCAACAGGAACCAGTCCAGTTCATCGCCGACGAAGACGATCGGTCCGGTGTACGGATCGGGCGTCGGAGCGTCCGTCGAAGGGACGGGTTTCGGTGTGGACTGAGGGGTCGGCGCGCATCCCGACAGAGCGACGAATGCGCCGACCGCCAGAACGCCGATCAGCCCCTTCGCGAACGACAGCTTCTGAGACATGTCCCCTCCGATTCACACCATGGCGTCGGAATCGACGCACCCCCGTGCGGGCGAGCCTAGGGCGTGCCCGTCGAGCGGGACGAGCACAGCGCGTGTCGATATCAGAATGAGATGAGATGCATGCCGCATCTCGCATATACCGACGACTCAGCGGGGCTCGGCGCGGCTCACCACCGCCGCCGCGGCTGCCCTCGCCTCGTCTGCGGTGGCAGCACGGAGCACGGCTTCCGCGGCGCGGCGGCACTCCTCCTCGCTCACCTCGGCGAGCGCCTCCGCGACACGGCCGAGCGACCGCGGAGTCATCGACAGAGAGGTCGCCCCCAGCCCCACGAGCACGGGTGCCAGGGCAGGATCGCCACCCGCCTCCCCGCAGACCCCGACCGGCTTCCCTGCCGCCCGCCCCGCCTCTCCGACGATGCCGATCAGTCGTAGGACGGCAGGCTGCCACGGATCGTTCAGGTCGCCGAGATCGCTCAGCAGCCGGTCGGCCGCGAGCGTGTACTGGGCCAGATCGTTCGTCCCCAGACTCACGAAGTCGACGACCTCGA
The DNA here is from genome assembly GCA_044900255.1 of Microbacterium sp. NPDC090218. Lineage (GTDB taxonomy): Bacteria > Actinomycetota > Actinomycetes > Actinomycetales > Microbacteriaceae > Microbacterium. Next base: position 191,116 of record JBJDMS010000001.1, read on the forward strand.
ACAACTCCGCGCCGAGCAGTGCGGCCGAAGGGGTCTCGATCATGATGCCCGCGCGCTCGATCCCGGCTGCGCGAGCCCGCTCTGCGAACCCCCGCGCCTCCTCGACCGTCGCGACCATCGGCGCCATCACCTCGACCTGCGCCGACTCCGCCTCGGCGGCCAGCGCGAGCGCCCGCAGCTGGTCGTCGAGCAGCTGCGGACGGCGACGCGCGATGCGCAGACCACGGACGCCCAGTGCCGGGTTGTCCTCTTCATCGGCATTCGCGAACGGGAGAGGCTTGTCGCTCCCCGCATCCAGCGTCCGCACGACCACCTTGCGGCCGGGGAACGCCGCGAGGACGCCACGGTAGGCGGCGGTCTGCTCCGCGATCGACGGAGCGTCCACCCTGTCCAGGAAGCAGAATTCCGTACGGAACAGCCCCACACCCTCGGCGTGCGCCGCTGCGGCGCTCACGGCGTCCGTCGCCCCGCCGACATTCGCGAGCAGCGAGACGCGGTGCCCGTCGGAGAGACGTCCGGCGCCATCGAACTCCACCACCGTGGCAGCGGCCGCCGCTTCGGCGACGCGGGATTCCGGCGGGTCGACCTCGACGGTTCCCCGTCCGCCATCCACGAGGACGGTCGCGCCCACGAGTATCCCGACGGCACCGGCCACGCCGACCACGGCGGGAAGACCGAGCGAACGCGCGATGATCGCGGTGTGCGACGTCGGACCACCCTGCTCGGTGACGAGTCCGACGCACCGGCCTTCGCCGAGGGCCGCGGTGTCCGCGGGCGAGAGGTCTGTCGCGACGAGGATGAACGGCTCATCGCGCTCCGGCACCCCCGGCATGTCGACCTCGAGGATCTCGGCGACGATCCGGTCGCGCACGTCACGGATGTCCGCCACGCGCTCAGCCATGCGACCGCCCAGGGCGGCAAGCCCCTTCTCGTGCGCCACCGCGGTCTCCCACACCGCGCGTGCCGCACTGCGTCCCTTCGCGCGCACCAGCGCCGTCGCCTCGGAGACCAGCTCCGGATCGGACGCCAGCAGCCTCGAGGCGTCGAGGATCGCCCTCGCCTCGCCCTGGGCCTGAGCGGTGCGCGTGCGCAGCTGATCGGCCACGGAAACGGCCGCCCATTCGATCGCCGACACCTCGGCATCGCGCTCGTCCACAGGGATGACCGTGTCCGCGTCGGGTTCGGCGACCGCCGGAGCGAGGTGCACGACCGGTGCCGCGACGCGCCCTGGGCTCACCCCGCGCCCTCGCAGCACGGCGCCGGACGCGATCACGGGTGCGGGGCCCGTGGGCGCGGCGGGCGAGGATTCGGGGGCGGCCGCGTCGTGCGCCGGGGGTGCCGCCTCGGTTCCCTCCCCGAATCCGTCGTCGAACAGCGCCGCCACCCTGTCGAGAGCTGCGGCGGCTTGCGCGCCGCGGGCGGTCACCTCGATCTCGTCACCCTGCCTGGCTCCGAGGACAAGCAGGCGCGAAAGACTCGCGGCCGAAGCATCCGGCCCATCGGGAAGGCGTCGCAGCCGCACATCCGCTCCGGCAGAGGCCTCGGCGATCAGGGCGGCAGGGCGCGCATGGAGTCCCTGCGGATTGCGCACCCGCACACGCCGCACGAGGTCCTCACCGGCGAAGCCGCCGCCGGCGTCCGATCCGGTCTCCGCCGGTGCCTCGCTTGCGGACCCGGCGTCTTCCGGGACACCGAGCTGCCCGGTCTTCGCTCCGAGAGCGGCGCTCGCCTCCGCAGCGACGGCATCCAAACCACCTCCGGCCGCAGCCGAGACGACCGCAGCGAGCAGGCCCTCCACGAACGGCGCCGGGGCGAGGCGAACGGGCACGTCGCTCGCGCGCAGCTCGAGCGCGAGCTCCGCGCTCAGCACGGCGGATCCGAGGTCCATCAGGACCAGCACGCCATCGCAGTCCGCGGCGAGCTCATCGATCGCCGCGGCGACGGCCACCGCGTCCGTGCCGAGGATGGGCACACCCTCCCCGTCCACTCCGGCGCCCGCCGCCACCTGCACACGCACGCCCCCGCCCTGGACCATCTGCAGGGCAAGCTCCAGTGCCGCCTCCCCGAGCCGTGCGCTGTGGGAGACGGCGACGATGCCGATCATCAGGCGCTGCCCGCGACCGCCGCGGCGAGCGTGTCGAAGAGGATCGCCGTCGAGGCGGCTCCCGGATCGAGGTGGCCGGCGCTGCGTTCGCCGAGGTAGCTCGCTCTGCCCTTGCGCGCGACGAGCGGCAGAGTGGCATCCCGACCCGCCGCCGCGGCCTCGGCCGCCGCCGTGACGGCATCCGCGATGCTCGAGTCTGCGGCGAGCGCGGCGTCCAGCGCGTCGACGGCAGGAGCCATCGCGTCGAACATCGTCTTGTCGCCCGCCTCGGCCTTGCCGCGCGCGACGATGCCGTCGAGTCCCGCACGCAGAGCGGCCGCGAGGCCGGGACCGTCGAGTTCGGGAACCGCCCCCGCGGCCATCCCCATCCGCAGGAAGAAGGTGCCGTAGAGCGGCCCGCTGGCTCCGCCCACGGAGCTCACCAGGGTCATCCCGACGGTCTTCAGCAGCTCGTCGACCGTCGCCGGTGCGCCCGCAGCGAGCTTCTCGCCGACGGCGCTCATGCCGCGCGCCATGTTGGCACCGTGATCGGCATCTCCGATGGCCGAGTCGAGTTCGGTCAGCCAGTCGCGCTTCTCGGTGACGGCCGCGCCGAAGCGGGAGACCCAATCGGCGAGGACGGCGGTGTCGACAGCGGCCATCAGACGCCCCACCGCAGGCCGGGGGTGTTCACCGGTGCGTCCCACAGGCGCAGCAACTCATCGTCGGCCTTGAGCAGGGTCACCGAGCACCCGGCCATGTCGAGCGAGGTGATGTAGTTCCCCACGAGATTCCGGGCGATCTGCACACCGGACTTCTCGAGGATCGCCGCCACCTCGCCGTACATGAGGTACAACTCGATGAGCGGAGTCGCTCCCATGCCGTTCACCATCACGATCGCGGGGCCCGCGGCGTCGATGTCGGCGAGGATCGGCTCGACGAGCTGCCGCGCGATGTCCGCCGCCGGGGCGAGTGGTTCGCGATGACGTCCCGGTTCGCCATGGATGCCGATACCGATCTCCATCTGGTCGTCCGGAAGGTCGAACGTGGGCTTGCCCGCCGCGGGAACGGTGCAGCTGGTGAGCGCCATGCCCATCGAGCGTCCCTGTCCGTTGACCTTCTTGGCCAGCTCGACGACGGCGGCGAGGTCGCGGCCCTCCTCGGCCGCGGCACCGACGATCTTCTCGAGCAGCACCGTGAGGCCGACGCCGCGGCGACCCGCGGTGTACAGGGAGTCCTGCACCGCCACGTCGTCGTCCACCGTGATGCTGCCCACCTCGATGCCCTCCATGGAGGCGAGTTCGGCGGCCATCTCGAAGTTCAGCACGTCGCCCGTGTAGTTCTTCACGATGTGGAGCACCCCGGCGCCCCGATCCACGGCCTTGGTGGCGACCTGCACGCGGTCGGGCGTCGGAGAGGTGAAGACCTCACCGGCGACGGCGGCATCCAGCATTCCGGTTCCGACGAAGCCTCCGTGCAGCGGTTCGTGGCCCGACCCACCGCCGGAGACGATCGCCACCTTGCCCTGCGCCTTGGGCGTCGCCCGCGTGATGACGTGGTTCTCGAGGTCGACGGAGAGCTCGGGATGAGCGAGCGCGACACCCTTCAGGGACTCGACGAGAACGTCCTCAGGGGCGTTGATGAGCTTCTTCATCGTTCGATCTCCTTTGATCCTTCGTGGTCTCTTTCGCAAAAATCCGAAAGCAATTCGTTAATGTCGAATATGCTCGGAGCCTGCCGGGTTGTCAAGATCAATCCTGAAGCCCGGCTCCACAGACACCGGCTCGACGACGCACCGGAAGGAGGGCTCCCCGTGATCCAGGCGATCGACCGTGCGGCGAAGATCCTCGAACTGCTCCAGGGAGCACGCCACCTCGGCATCACCGACCTCGCCGCGGCGCTCAGCCTGCCGCCGTCGACCGTGCACGGGATCGTCAAGTCGCTGCGCTCGCACGGGCTCGTCGCGAAGGAACGCGGCGGCCAGCGCTACATGCTCGGACCGACGCTGCTGCGCTTGAGCAACGTGTACCTCGACACGCTCGACGTGCGTGCACGGGCGATGCGGTGGACGCAGGAGCTCGCGCGACGCACGAACCTCTCGGTGCGCCTGGGCGCCCCGCACTTCACCGACGTGCTCGTGATCCACCACAATCTGCGCCCCGACGACAGCCAGCAGATGCTGGAGACCGGCGTCGCGATTCCCGCGCACGCCTCGGCGATGGGCAAGGTGCTGCTCGCTTACGACCAGGGCTTCCAGCGGAGTGTGTTCGAGCAGCCGCTGCGCAGCCTCACGGGCGACACCGTCACCGACATCGCGCGCCTGACCCTCGAGCTGCCCGCGATCGCCGAGCGCGGGACTGCGGGCGAGTTCGACGAGGCGGTGCTCGGCGAGTCGTCGCTCGCGGCCCCCATCGCCGACGCCTCGAACGACATCGTCGCGGCGGTGGCCGTGGTGCTGCCCACATCGCAGACCCCGGCCTCCGACGCGATCCTCAACGCCCTCCGAGAGACCGCCCGCAACATCTCGCGAGAACTCGGCGCCACCACGTGGCCGCCGCGCGTCGCACCTGCCGACGACTGAGTCCTGCCGGCCGGACGCTCAGCCGCGGAGCGCCAGGGCGAAGGGCAGGACCTCGGTCGCCCCGGCCTGTCGGAGCATCCGTGCCGCGACCGTCATCGTCCACCGGCTGTCGACCAGATCGTCCACCAGCAGCACGGGCCCTCCGGGAACTTCGAGGTGTGCGGCACTGAGCCGATCCCAGAGCCCGGCGAGGCGGAAGACGCTGTTCCCACCCGGGCCTCCGGTCGGTCCGCCCCCGATCGGCTCGAGCGCGCCGAGATACGGCAGGCGACCGACGTCGGCGAGGCCACGAGCGAGCGAATCGACCAGCAGCGGGTGCGACCGTGAGGGCATGGCGACCACGGCCACCGGCCGCTCCTCCCACCCCCACCCGGCGAGGACGCGGATGCAGGCCTGGAGCAGCTGTGGCGTCACGGCCGCATCCGGCGCGCCTGCGGCGAAGAGCTCGCGCAGCGCCCCACCCCATCCCAGGTCGGTGAGTCGGGCCAGCGCCCGCCCCTCTCCGGCCTGCTCGTCGGCGGGGATGCGCCCCTTGACCGGCACCTCCCAGCGATCGGCGCCCGTCGGCCAGGCTCGACGGGGCTCGATCGGCACGCCCACACGATCGAGCGACTCCGCGGCCTGCGTGCTCGCGGACTCCCCGATCTCACGGGGGAACCATCCACCCGCGCAGTTGTCGCATCTTCCGCAGGGCACGGCCGTGTCGTCGTCCAGGGACCGCTGAAGGAACTCCATCCGGCAGCCGTCGGTCTGCTCGTACTCGATCATGTGCTGCTGTTCGGCGACACGCTCCGCGGCGATGCGCTCGTACCGCTCCGCGTCGTAGGTCCACGGCTCCCCGGTCGCGACCCATCCGCCCTGCACGCGCCGGACCGCCCCATCGACGTCGAGCACCTTCAGCAGCAGCTCGAGAGGCGTGCGGCGGATGTCGACCATCGCCTCGAGCGCCGGCGTCGAGATCGGGGCGTCCCCGAGCGCACCGATCACCCGCTCCGCCCGCTCGCGGTCGGGCATCGACGCCGTCGCGAAGTAGTGCCAGATGTCGCGATCCTCGACGCCCGGCAGCAGCAGCACGTCGGCGCTCTCGCTCGCACGCCCGGCACGACCGACCTGCTGGTAGTAGGCCACGGGCGACGAAGGCGCACCGAGGTGGAGGACGAAGCCGAGGTCGGGCTTGTCGAACCCCATGCCGAGTGCACTCGTCGCGACGAGCGCCTTGACCTCGTTGCGCTTCAGCATCCCCTCGGACTCGGCGCGCTCCTCGGCGTCGGTCTGCCCGGTGTACGCCCGCACGTCGTGCCCGTGGTCGCGCAGCAGACGTGCCGTGTCGACGGCGGCCGCGACGGTGAGCGTGTAGATGATGCCGGAACCTGGAAGGTCGTCGAGATGGCTCAGCAGCCAGGCCAGCCGGCTCGCCGAGTCGCGCAGGCGCAGCACGCCCAGTCGCAACGACGTGCGCGCGAGCGGCCCGCGGATCGTGAGCACCGGCTCGACCCCCGCCTCCCCCGCAGCCTGCAGCGTGCCGAGCTGCTCGGCGACGTCGGCCACGACGCGACTGTTCGCCGTGGCCGTGGTCGCCAGCACCGGCACGTCGGCGGGCATCTGGGCGATGAGGTCCCGCAGCCGCCGGTAGTCGGGCCGGAAATCGTGCCCCCAGTCGCTGATGCAATGCGCCTCGTCGACCACGAGCATGCCGATGCGGCGGACGAGGGCCGGAAGCTGCTGCTCGCGGAACGCGGGATTGTTGAGGCGCTCGGGCGAGACCAGCAGCACATCGACCTCGTCGCGATCGAGCTGCCCGAGCACGTCGGACCACTCGTGCGCGTTCGTGGAGTTGATGGCGACCGCACGCACTCCTGCTCGTTCGGCGGCAGCGATCTGGTCGCGCATGAGCGCCAGCAACGGCGACACGAGCACGGTCGGGCCCGCACCCCGCCTCCGCAGCAGCAGCGTCGCGACGAAATACACCGCGGACTTGCCCCAGCCGGTCCGCTGCACCACGAGGGCGCGGCGACGACCTTCGACCAACGCCTCGATCGCCTCGTACTGCCCGTCGTGGAAGTCGGCATCCGGGCGTCCGACGAGTTCGCGCAGCGCCGCGCGCGCACTCTCGCGGGTGTCGGCGATGGCTGGGGAGGTCATGCCCCCACTCTGCCCCACACCGCCGACACCTCGGTGCGCTCGTCCACAGGTTCGTCGGTCTCCGGGCGAGCCTCGTCGTCTAGCGTGGGGAGATGATCACACGCGAGCTCGCGGTCGCCCTGCGAGAGGCCGGGCTGGTCTGGACCCCCGCGGAGGGCGACCGCTTCCAGCTGGATCTGCCGGACGAGGTCGAACTCGAAGCCGAGGCCGATGTCTTCACGGTCAGTGAGATGACGATCGAGGCGCGTCAGACCCCGAGCGGAACGGACCTGGCCTTCAACGGCACGACGGAATGGGCGCTCGATGCGGTCACTCTCGCGGAGGCGGTGTGGTTGCCGAGGGAGGACCAGCTGCGTGACCTGCTGCGCGGCACCTTCCGCGCGCTGGTGCGACTCGAAGATGCCTTCCGGGTCGAGATCGAGATCGCCGGCACCCTGCTCTCCTTCGAGCATCCGGACCCGTCCGAGGCCTATGGTCGCGCCCTGCTGGAGCTGATCTCCCGCTCGCGCTGAGCGTCGTCTTGAATCCCGTCCTCCTCTGTGTCAGAATTACCTAACGATCGGTCAGTAAAGATGACCGGATGCCGAGGAGTCGACGATGACCAGTCCCGCAGACCTGTCCCTGGTGGGCGAGCTCTCCGAAGAGGAGCGTCTCTTCGACGAGCTCATCGCGAACGAGCAGCGCATCGAGCCGCGCGACTGGATGCCCGATGCCTACCGCAAGACCCTGGTGCGCCAGATCTCCCAGCACGCGCACTCCGAGATCATCGGCATGCAGCCGGAGGGCAACTGGATCACGCGCGCACCGAGCCTGAAGCGCAAGGCGATCCTGATGGCGAAGGTGCAAGACGAGGCCGGCCACGGCCTGTACCTCTACTCGGCGGCGCAGACGCTCGGCACCACGCGCGACGAGATGATGGACCAGCTCATCAGCGGCAAGGCCAAGTACTCCTCGATCTTCAACTACCCCACCCCGACGTGGGCCGACATGGGGGCGATCGGCTGGCTCGTCGACGGGGCCGCGATCTGCAACCAGGTGCCGTTGTGCCGGGCCTCCTACGGCCCGTACGGCCGCGCCATGGTCCGCGTGTGCAAGGAGGAGTCCTTCCACCAGCGCCAGGGCTTCGAGATCCTGCTCACGCTGATGCAGGGTTCCGAGGAGCAGCGCGAGATGGCACAGGATGCGGTCGATCGCTGGTACTGGCCGAGCCTCGCGATGTTCGGGCCTCCCGACGACCAGTCGCCGAACTCCGCGCAGTCGATGAAGTGGAAGATCAAGCGGTTCTCGAACGACGAGCTGCGCCAGCGTTTCGTCGGGATGCTCGTGCCCCAGGCCGAGATCCTCGGCGTGACCCTGCCCGACCCCGACCTGCGCTTCGACGAGGAGACCAGCCAGTACGTGATCGGCGAGATCGACTGGGACGAGTTCTTCGAGGTCGTGCGCGGCAACGGCCCGTGCAACGCCGAGCGCCTCGAACGCCGACGCACCGCGCACGAAGAGGGCGCCTGGGTGCGCGAGGCTGCGGCGGAGTACGCGCGCAAGCAGTCCCTGAAGACGAAGGCGGTGGCATGATGGCGACGCCGGGAGCAGACGAGCGCGAGCCGTGGCCGCTGTGGGAGGTGTTCGTCCGCGCGAACCGCGGGCTGAGCCACGTGCACGTCGGCTCCCTCCACGCACCGGATGCCGAGATGGCGATCCGCAACGCCCGCGATCTGTACACGCGCCGAGGCGAGGGAGTCTCGATCTGGGTCGCCCCGGCGGACGCGATCACGACGAGCGACCCCGACGCCAAGGGCGCGTACTTCGAGAGCCCCGCCGGCAAGAACTACCGGCACGCCGTGTACTACACGGCCTCTGAGGGAGTGCCGCACCTGTGAGCACCGCACACGAGGACATCGACGTCCACGGCGACGTCTCCGTCGACGAGCTCCGCCTCTCGCAGGAGCTCTCCGGCACCGGCGCCGTGGCCGCATCGGCCGACATCGCCGAGTACGCCCTCCGGCTCGGCGACGACGCGCTCATCCTGTCGCAGCAGCTGGGTGCCTGGATCTCTCGCGCCCCGGAGCTGGAGGAGGATGTCGCGCTGGGCAACATCGCACTCGACCTCCTCGGCCACGCACGGTCTTTCCTCCACTACGCGGGATCGTTCGACGGACGCAGCGAAGACGAGCTCGCCTTCTTCCGCGACGAGCCGGAGTTCCGGTGCGCCTGGATCGTGGAGCAGCCCAACGGCGACTTCGCCCAGACCATCGCCCGACAGTTCGTGGTAGCCACCTACATGTTCGAGCTCTACTCGACCCTCCGCGCCAGCAGCGACGAGACCTTCGCGGCGATCGCCGAGAAGTCGCTCAAAGAGGTCGACTACCACCGCGATCACGCGGTGCAGTGGGTGCTGCGCCTGGCCGGTGGCACCGAGGAGTCCCGCACGCGGATCATCCGCGCGATCGGCGACGTCTGGCCCTATGTCGATGAGCTGTTCCGCGACGACGACCTGGTCGAGCGGCTCGGTGACGCGGCCACGCGTCCATCGAGTCTCCGCGCCGGGTTCGACGGCGTGGTCGACACGGTCTTCGCGCAGGCGGAGCTGTCGGTCCCGGCCGTCGCGGCATCCTCCGCGGGCGGGCGGAACGGCGCCCACGCGACGCCTCTCGGACACATCCTCGCGGAGATGCAGGTGCTCGCACGGCGGCATCCGGGGGCGACATGGTGACCGTCACCCCGACCCAGGCGGCCTGGCGCATCGCCGCCGCCGTGCCCGATCCCGAAGTGCCCGTGCTCACGATCGAGGATCTCGGCGTGCTCCGCGCCGTCGTGGTCGACGGCGGGCACGTCCAGGTCGACATCACGCCGACCTACAGCGGCTGCCCCGCGATGGACACGATCCGCGACGATGTCGTCCTCGCCCTCACCGCGGCAGGCTACGACGAAGTCGAGGTGCGGCTCGTCCTCTCCCCCGCGTGGACGACCGACTGGATGACGGAGGCGGGCAAGACCAAGCTCACCGAGTACGGCATCGCGCCGCCCTCCGGCCGCGCCGCCGTGTCGACCGGACCCATCCGGCTGTCGTTGAGCGTCCGCTGCCCCCGCTGCGGATCCCTCGACACCCGCGAGGTGTCGCACTTCGGCTCGACCTCGTGCAAGGCGCTGTTCGAATGCCGTGCCTGCCTCGAGCCCTTCGATCATTTCAAGGTGCATTGACATGTCGCTCTTCGCCTCCGCTTCGGCATCCGTCCCGCGGTCGGCCGCCCCGCGCGCGACCTCGCCTCGCAAGCGCGCCCGCTTCCACACCCTCACCGTCGAGGACGTGCGCCCGCTCACCGACGACTCGGTCGAGGTGACCTTCACGGTGCCTGCCGCCCTCGCCGACGAGTACGACCACCTCCCCGGGCAGTACGTCGCCCTGCGCACCACACTCGACGGCGTCGAGGTGCGCCGTTCCTACTCGCTGTGCCGCGCCCCCGAGCATCGGGACGACGGCGAAGACACAAGACTGAGCGTGGCCGTGAAGCGCGACGAGGGCGGGCTGTTCTCGACGTGGGCGCAGACCGGCCTCCACGCGGGTTTCGAGATCGACGTGATGAGCCCGCAGGGCACCTTCACCTCGGCGCTCGACGACCTCGAAGACCGGCACGTGGTCGGCATCGCCGCCGGCTCCGGCATCACGCCGCTGATGGCCCTCGCCCACACGATCCTGAGTCGATCCGACACGTCGCGGTTCACGCTGCTCTATACGAACCGCGCGACTCTCGACGTGATGTTCCTGGAAGATCTGGCCGACCTCAAGGACCGGTATCCGACCCGGCTCGTGCTGCACCACGTGCTCTCCCGGGAGCAGCGTGCGGCCCCCGTGCTGTCCGGTCGGATCGACGAGGAGAAGCTGCGCACGATCCTCGGCACGCTCATCCCGCCCGCGACCGTCGACGAATGGTTCCTGTGCGGGCCGCTCGCCCTGGTCGACCTGTGCCGGGACGTCCTGGCGGATGTCGGCGTCGACCGCTCCCACATCCGCTTCGAGCTGTTCACGACCGGCGACGAACCGGCTCGTGCAGCCCGCCCCGTGCAGGTGCGTGCCGGCGAGAAGACCGTACGCATCGAGGTCACACTCGACGGCGTCTCCTCGACCGTCGAGAGCCCGGTCGACGCCCACGAGTCGGTGCTCAACGCGGCACTGCGTGTGCGCCCCGATGCTCCCTTCGCGTGCGCAGGCGGAGTCTGCGGCACCTGCCGCGCGCGAGTTCTCGAGGGCAGCGTGACGATGACCGAGAACTACGCTCTGGAGCCCGACGAACTCGAGCGCGGGTTCGTGCTCACCTGCCAGTCCCATCCCACCAGCGACCGCGTGGTCGTGGACTACGACGTCTGACCGGAGCCCTGATGATCGACCTCACCATCGCCGACGACGTCGCCACGATCGTCCTGAACGCGCCGTCGAAGCTGAACGCCCTAGACGAGCACGCCCTCACCGAACTGGGTGCCGCGTACGAGGAGGCGGAGGCCGCGGGCGTGCGCGCGCTGGTGATCCGCGGCGAAGGGCGCGCGTTCTGCGCCGGGCGGGATATCTCCGGCGTCGACCCGCGGGATGACGATGTGCTCGGCTACCTCGGCGGCCTCGTGACGCCGTTGCTGCAGCGGATGTCCCGCTTCCCCGCGCCGACGTTCGCCGTCGCGCACGGCGCCTGCCTCGGGGTCGGCCTCGGCCTCCTGATCGCGACCGATGTCGTGTACGTGGCCGAGTCGGCGAAGATCGGCTCCCCGTTCGCGGCACTCGGCGCGACACTCGACTCCGGCGGCCATGCCCTGTTCCTCGATCGGCTCGGCGCCCACAAGACGCTCGACCTGATCTACACGGGGCGCCTCATGAGCGGTGCGGAAGCCGTGGCCTCCGGACTCTTCTCCCGCGTCTTCCCCGACGACGAGGTCGTCGAGGCGACGACGGATGCCGCAGCAGCGGCCGCGCGCGGTGCCACGGCCGCGTTCCTTGCGAGCAAGGAGCTGGTCGCCCGCATCCGCGACGAGCGGCTCACCCTGTGGGACGCGGTCGGCATCGAGAACGCCGCGCAGGCCGCGCTCTGCGACACCGATGACTACCGCGAAGGGTTCGCCGCGTTCCAGGAGAAGCGGAAGCCCGAGTTCCGCGGGCGCTGAGCGGCTCGTCAGCGCACCAGCTGACTCAGGATCGTCGGATCCTTGATCTTGTCGTCGGCGGCGAGCATCACGACCTTCGACACGATCTCCGCCGTCCGCGGATCGTCGTCGACGAACGGCAGGAAGACGCGTCCGCGGTGCTGCGCGCTGACGGGGATGATGAAGAGCGTGTTCCCGGGGATGCGATGCACGATGCCCGAGCCGAGGTGGACCGAGTAGGTGCCCAGGGCGCCCTTGATGCGCGCATGGTGCCCGTCGGTCTCGACATTCTCCAGCCCGATAAGACGGCAGGTCTCGTCGACGACGCGTCGCCGCAGCTCGATGCTGGACTCGGAGCTCTGCGGATCGACACCGCTCACGTGCGCGACGGACACCACCAGGTCGAGGTCTCGCATCGTCTCGGAGAACACCCGCGGCGGGACCTCCGACAGCGGGATCGCGAGACGCGAACCGACATGCCCGAACCGGACGTCGTCGGTCACGGCCTCCTCGACCTCGCCCGGAGTCCCCCAGCCACCCGAGGTGTTGCAGAACACCGTGATCTTCTCGTTATGGAAGGTGCGCTCGTAGCCGAACCCGTAATCACGCACCCAACCGCGAGCGGTGAAGAGCGCGGACGCCCGGCGAGAATCGAGCTGGTGGCCGACGTACCTCCGCGACGAGATGCCCAGCTCAGCCTGCTCGTTCTCGTTGAACACGTACAGCTCGCGGAAGACCTGCTTGAACGGCTGCGGCAGACCGCGGGTCATGACCGCGTGCTGCAGATCCGGCCAGTCGCCACTCGCCAGCAGATCGAGCGGATGAGCGATACGCAGACCTCCGACGGCGCGGATCACCGATTCGTCGGCGAGGATGAGCTCGTCTCCCGCCGCGCTGAGGAATCCGGCACGGCCTTCGCCGTCGACCATCACCAGCGCGGGCAGCATCCGTCCGAGAATCGGATGCGCCTGCAGGAGTGCCAGCTCCTCCGCATCGATGACGTCGCCGAGCACGCAGGCGGCCTCGAGGGATTCCCGCATCCGCTGCGTCTGCTTCTTGAGCTCGCGTGCGCGAACGATCAGGGCCGCGATCTCTTCCACCTTGCGACTCTTCGCCGGCACCGCGGCGAGCGTTTTTCCGGCGCGGTCGACCTCGATGACGGGCATGCCCAGATCGTCGATGCTCAGGCTCACCGTCACGTCGCCGTCGACGGCGGTGACGGCGCCACGGCCGAGATCTGCGGCGGTCCTCGCCTCCATCGCCCAGGTCAGGCGCTGCGGATCACGGTATCCGGCCGCGCGGGCCAAGTTCTCCAGCGCGGTGTGCACGGCGGCCGTCTCGGCCGCGCGACGCTGCGGCCCTGACGACTTCCCCGTGCGGACGAACCCACGGAGCATTTCGTAGCGGCGCAGGAGCTCGTCCGGATCGCCCGACCACGGCAGCAGGCCGTAGGCGCGGACGGCATCCTGGTGCCGCTTCTCAAGCATGCGCGGAAGCAGTTCCTCCTCACCGGTGCGGCCACGCAGCACGTTCGCGAACAGCTCCGCCTGCGTGTGCTGACCGGCCGTCGACGCGTACTTCGCCGCCTTGAGCACGCGATCGAGCCGATTGTCGCCCAGCTCCGCGTGCATCCGCGAGAACCACTCGACATCCGATGCGCCGCGTTCGCGGTCCTCCTCGGACACCGGGGTGCGTCGCTGGATCTCGGTGGATCGCTCCTTGCGGATCCGAACGCCGATCTCGTACCCGTCCATCGGGGTGTGCGCGTGGATCCACCAGACCGCAGAAGCGAACCCCGGCCAGCCGAGGTACTCCTCGAACAGTTGCGCCCACTGGGGGGAGTACATCGCGGTCTCGATGATCCGACTCTCCGGGATCTTCGCGCCGGCGAAGGCGCGGGCGACGGTCTCGGCGGTCTCGTCGGCGGCGGGGTGGTGAATCCGCACGAGGTACGAGAACACGCCCTCCCGCTCCTTGGCGTACAGGTAGCGACGCACGAAGGGGCGACGCCCCAGCGCGCGGAGCACGGCGACCAGGCTCTCGGCACCGGTCGCCCGCTGCAGCGACATGGCCATGACCGAGAACGGCGTCTCGAACTCGCCCCGGGGAAGTTCGAGATCGACCACTGCGCGCTGCACGCTCTCCACGACAGCCTGAACCTGCGGGGCGGCGGAGGTGATCCCGCTGAACGTCGCCAGGGGGTTCGTGTCACCGTTGCGGAGTTCGCAGCGCAGCGCGGGACGGATCATGACGAGGTCGACGAGGTCTGCACGGCTGGCGATGCCCCGCTCGAACGCCTCGGTCACGATGTTGACCGGCGGGCGGAACCGGAACGGCTGATCGACGACCATCTCCACCGCGCCCCACCGGGACGGATGGGCGAGTTCGACCCGCGGGCCGTCCCACTGATCGACGGCGCCCTCCGGCTCGTCGAGGAAGCGGAGGGTCCTCCACAGGCGGGTGAGCTGCCCGTCGTCGAGCAGCGCGGGGTCCAGGTAGCCGCGCGCGAGATCGACGGTGACGAGGTTCTCGCGCGGATCGGATCCGACGCGCTCCCGATCCGCATCGAACTGCACGTTCCTCGGGCCGATGAGTGCTCCGGTCGGCAGCTCCGATGCCTCCAACTCGATCAGGTCGAGCACCGGCTCCACCCAGGTCGGCCGCCATTCCCGGCGAGCCAGATGTCCGAGCAGCGCGACGCGGAGCAATCTGTTCGTCGCGGTGCTCTCCTCCCCCAGGTCTCCGAGTACCTTCCGCGCCCGCGCGTCTCCGCCGGCACGGAGCAGCCGGAGGAGGAGGAGTTCGACACCGCCGTCGACCAGGTCGCCGCTGACGCGCTCCCACCACGGTTGCACGAGGGCCTCGAGCGGCATCGATCCGTCGTCGTTCCGGTCGATACCCGTGATGTTGGAGAGGAGCTCCACTCCCCCGCGCGTGTGCACCTCGACGCTCGCGTGCTCGTCGAGCCAGGCGCCGAGCGACTGCCAGATACGCCGGGCGCCCGGGTGGTAGACCGCCCACTGCGATGCCGGGGGCGGGGTCGGACGGATGGCAGGGGTGCGGTCGTCGACGCCGTAGCGTAGGAGCGCGGGCCTCTGCGCGGTGGCCGAAGCCCCGCTCGCGCCGGGCACATCCGTCCCGTTCTTCGGTGCCGCCGCGTCCTTCCCTGTCGCGGCGTCCGTCGACGGCGTTCCCGCGTCTTTCCCCCCGAGCCCCGCGAGTTCGGCGAGCTCATCGGCTGCGCGTCGCTGCTCGGGCTTCCCGGCGCGCAGGCGTCCCAGCGTCGCTTCCACGTCTTCGGAGGTCTGCTTCTGCAGGAGTCGGAGCGCCGTCTTCCGGATGTCATCGGTCTTGCGCGTCAACGCCTGTTCGAGGATCAAAGCCTCCTCAGTCGTGACCGCGTCGACGTCGAGCGCCCGGCGAGCCGCCGTGCGCACGTGCCAGGAGACGTCCATCGCAAGGGCGAAGAGCTGCGAACGGTATTTGACCGGGTCTTGGGAGAACTTTCCCACGGCGAAGCGACGCGCATCCGCCGAGGCGATCGCGAGGTCGATCTCGTCGGGGGCGGCGGCTGCTGTCAGGAGGTCGATGACATCCGATTTCTTCAGCTTCTCGATGTGCGGCACCAGGATCCCGCGATCGACGTTCTGCTCCGCGCCGAGCTGGTCCAGACGCTTTCGGAGGGAGGCCAGAGCGTCCTCCGAAAGAGGAGCCGGTCCGTGAATCACGCCGCCGTGGACCCACCATGCCTGGACCGCCGTGTGGAACACCGCCAGGTCCTGATCCGCGAACGCCGTCGCCATGAGGGGCGCGGCAGCGGACGGGCGGGCGAGCGCGCGGAGGATGCGGGCCGCGGCGAGCCGCTTCCTCGCATCGGGATCGGCGAGCAGGGTCGAGGCCGCCGCGACGGTCGCCTCGACGTCTCGGCGTGCCAGGGTCCACAACCCGAGAAAGGCCTCGGCGGGAGAGCCCGTGCGCAGCTGCTCGACCGACGGGGGCGTCCGCACGACCTGCGCGAGCGTCACGAGCGCTGCCGAGGCTTGAGCGGAACGTCGCGTGTCGAACGGCTCCTGCACCCACCCCGAAAGCGCGCGGACCGTGCTGGAGAACCGGACGAGGTCGTTCTCGACGATGAGTTCCAGCAGCATCGCGAACGCCTCGGGATGAGCGGAGAAGGCGGCTTCGAGAATCGTCTGTCGGAGCCCTTCGGCGCGTCCCGCCTCGAGCAGCTGCCGGCCGACGAACTCCCACGCTTCGGGGTCGTCGGCACCCAGCAACGCGCTGTACCCCTGC
Source organism: Microbacterium sp. NPDC090218 (assembly GCA_044900255.1). Taxonomy (GTDB): domain Bacteria; phylum Actinomycetota; class Actinomycetes; order Actinomycetales; family Microbacteriaceae; genus Microbacterium. Next base: position 207,339 of record JBJDMS010000001.1, read on the forward strand.
TTCGACGGCCCGCCGACCGGATGGGTTCCGCCGATGCTGTCGAGCAGGATGCGTCGCACCGCGGGGTTTCCGGCGTCGAGCACCGAGACCAGGAGGTCGCTCATCGGCAGATAGTCGCCGAAGTAGAGCAGCCAGGCCGCCTGCCATTCGATGGGCTGGGGGTAGAGCGTCGCGTGCTTCAGGAGGTGCACGAGCAGCGACCATTGCGTCGCGAGCGTGTGGCCCGACCTGTCTGTCTTCCATCGTTCCCACCAGGTGGCGAGTTCGGATCCGAGGGGCGGACACAGCGCCAGGAGGACCTTGCGGCGTTTGCCGTCGGGGAGCTGATCGAGCTCCGCGGCGAGTTGCGCCCCGGCCTGAACGATCTCCGCGCGGACGACGCTGTCGAAGTCGCCCGTGCGGTCGTTCAGGTTCTCGGCGATCCGATGGGCCAGTCGCGGGGCCAGGACGCCGTTCGCTCGGATCGGGCGTCGACCATTTCCATCGCTCGAGCAGTACTTGCGCAGTTCGTCGTTGGCCTGTTCGGCGGTCAGCACTGATTTCCTATCCCGTCAGCGCGACCAACCGCACCAGCCGGAGGCGGGATCGCGGTTCGATCGTGACGATGTCATCGAGGTCTGTGATCCGGACATCGTCCAGAAAGGCGAAGAAGAGTTCGTCGGTGAACGCCTCGACGGCGCGCGCGTGCGCCTCGTCGAGCCCGGGAGCCGACGGCAGGATGCGCGGCTCACGGCCGTAGCGCCCCGTCTCCGCCCCCGCGACGAGGTCGGCGGGCGTGAGGATCCGCAGCAGCGCCGAACGCTCGCGATGCGCCTCATAGTCGGCCAGGCCCTGCTCGACCAGGATGCGCAGCATCCCGCGCAAGGACCGTTCGCCGTCGACCTGCGCGAGGGTGAGGGTCTCGCCGACCGCACGGCTGCCCAGCGTGGCGGTCTCGACGATCATGCGCCTCATTGTGGCATGCGCCTCGGACATCTCCGGACGCACCGACGGCCGAGACCGTCCACCCCCTGAACGCGCCTCAGCCCCTCCCTCGACCCCGGTGCGGATGTCCGACCCCGGTGCGAGAATGCCCAGATGATGCTCGCAGAGCTCGTCACCACGGCCGACCGCGTCGGGGCCACGTCGTCCAGACTCGCCAAGATCGACGCCCTCGCCGAGTTGCTCGCACGCGCGGAACCGTCCGAGCTGCCCGCGCTGATGGGACTGCTGCTCGCTTCACCGCGGCAGGGCCGGCTCGGCGTCGGATGGCGCGGACTCACAGCGATCGAGATCGCACACGCCGACGATCCCACGCTGAGCGTCGGCGATGTCGATGCCGCGCTCGACGCACTCGCCGCGACCTCCGGTTCCGGCTCGGCGGCAGCCCGCACCGGCATCCTCGTCGACCTCGCCTCGCGCGCGACGGCGGCCGAGTGGGACTTCCTGGTCCGCGCGATGCTCGGCGAGCTGCGCACCGGAGCGCTCTCGGGCGTGCTCCTCGATGCCGTCGCACGGGCGTCCGACCGCCCCGCCGCCCTCGTCCGGCGCGCGGCCATGCTCTCCGGCGATCTCGGCGAGACCGCCCGCATCGCACTCACCGGAGACGAAGGCGACCTCGAAGCCGTGGGTCTGCAGGTCGGGCGCCCCGTCCTCCCGATGCTGGCGGCCACCGCCGCGACGCCGTCCGCCGCCCTGGAGGTCACCGGCCGGGCCTCGGTCGAGTACAAGCTCGACGGCGCCCGCATCCAGGTGCATCGACACGGCGACGAGGTCGGCGTCTACACGCGGAGCCTCGCCGACATCACGCACCGCGTGCCCGAGATCGTCGAGATCGTGCGGTCCCTCCCGGCGGAGGACCTGATCCTCGACGGCGAGACGCTCTCGCTCGACGAGGACGGCGGGCCGCGCCCGTTCCAGGAGACCATGTCACGGTTCGGCGCCGAGGTCTCGCGGGAGCTGGTGCTGCGGCCCTGGTTCTTCGATGTGCTGCACGTGGATGGACGCGACCTGATCGACGAGCCGCTCACCACACGGCTCGCCGAGCTCGAACGCGTGGCCGGCGAATGGCGGATGCCCGGCCTCGTCACCGACGATCCCGATGCCGCCGAGCAGCTGTCGCGCGACGCCCTCGCCGCAGGCCACGAAGGCGTCGTGGTCAAGGCGATCGACGCGCCCTACGCGGCGGGCCGCCGAGGCAAGTCCTGGATCAAGGTCAAGCCGGTCCTGACGTTCGACCTCGTGGTGCTCGGTGCGGAATGGGGTTCCGGACGACGTCGCGGCTGGCTCTCGAACCTCCACCTCGGTGCCCGCGACCCCGAAGGTGAGTTCGGTGATCCCGGCGGGTTCGTCATGGTCGGCAAGACCTTCAAGGGACTCACCGACGAGCTGCTGCGCTGGCAGACCGAGCACTTCCCCGAGCACGAGACCCGCCGCACGGCATCCACCGTGTTCCTGCGGCCGGAGCTCGTCGTGGAGATCGCGATCGACGGCGTGCAGCGTTCACCGCGGTATCCGGGCGGCCTAGCGCTGCGCTTCGCTCGGGTGAAGGGCTACCGGCCCGACAAGACCACCGCCGAGGCCGACACGATCCAGAATCTGCGCGCGCTGCTGCGCGGCTGACACCGGGGCCGGCGGATCAGGCCGAGGGCGCGAGCCCGAGATCCTCTTCGCGCACGGTGCCCTGGAACGACCACGGGAAGTTGATCCAGAGGTCGGTGTCCTTCCACGCGAAGTCGGGCTGGATGATGGTCGAGGGCTTGGTGTAGATCGTCACCGACCGCACGTCGGCGCCCTTGTCCTTGAGCAGCTGCACGGCGAGAGCGAGCGTCCGGCCGGAGTCGGCGACGTCGTCGACCAGCAGCACGCGGCGGCCGTCGAGGTACGCCATGTCGAGCTCGGGCGGAAGCACCTCGGGGGCATCGAGCACAGTGCCGATACCGGTGTAGAACTCGACGTTGATCGCGCCGCAGTTCTTCGCGCCGAGCCCGTACGCGATGGCACCGGCCGGGAGCAGGCCGCCCCGCGCGATCGCCACGACCACCTCCGGTTCGAAGCCGCTGGCGAGGATGTTCCGCGCCAGATCGCGCGTCGCCGCTCCGAAGCCGTCCCAGGTGAGCGTCTCGCGCTCGATCGATGCATCAGTCATCCCTGCATTCTCCCGCATCCCTCCTGTGCCCCTCCCCCGGTAGAATGAGCGGGTCCGGCCCCGCCGGTGCCTGAAAAAGAGGCACGAAGCACTTCGCGAAGACGCGAAGGCGAGACACATACGGATCCCGCAGTTCCTCCGTCCCTGTCTCGAAAGGCTTTCGCATGCCCACCGTGTCTGCACACGTCGCCCTCACCCTCGCCCAGCACATCGACGCCGTCTTCGGAGTGATGGGCAACGGCAACGCCTACTTCCTCGATGCGATCGAGACGCACACGGATGCCACCTTCACCGCCGTCCGCCACGAGCAGGGTGCCGTGGTCGCCGCCGACGCCCACTTCCGGGCATCCGGGCGCATCGCCGCGGGCACCTCGACCTACGGCGCCGGGTTCACCAACACGCTCACGGCGCTCGCCGAATCCGTTCAGGCGCACGTGCCGCTCGTCCTCGTGGTCGGCGATGAGCCGACCTCCGGGCCCCGGCCGTGGGACGTCGACCAGATCGCGCTCGCCTCTGCCGTCGGCGCCCGCACCTATACGGTCGGTCGCGCGGATGCTGCGGCCACCACGGTCATCGCGATCGAGCATGCGCTCACGTACCGGGTTCCGGTCGTCCTCGCGATCCCCTACGACGTCGCCGCGCTCGAAGCCGGTGAGGTGCCCACGGCCCCGTCGCCGCGCGTTCCGGCGCCCCTCGCGCCGCGCGGGGAGTTCGCCGAGGGGATGCTCGACGAGATCGCCACCGCGCTGGCCGGCGCCGAACGTCCGTTCCTGCTCGCCGGCCGCGGCGCCTGGCTTTCCGGTGCGAGCACGGCCCTGGGTGAGCTCGCCGCGGCGACAGGTGCGCTGACCGCGTCGTCGGCTCTCGGTCGCGGCGTCTTCCCCGAGGCGCAGTACGACCTCGGCGTGACCGGTGGTTTCGGTGCCGACGGGGCGATGGAGCTGATCCGCACCGCCGATGTCGCCGTCGTGTTCGGGGCCTCGCTGAACCAGTTCACGATGCGCTTCGGTGAGCTGTTCGCACCCGGCACCAAGGTCTTCCAGGTCGACATCACCCTCGCGGCGACGCATGCGCACGTCGGCGGCTTCGTGCGCGCCGACGCCCGCGTGGCTGCGGAGGCGCTCGTCGAACGCCTCGGCGCCACCACGACGCCGAATCCCTGGCGGGAGAGCATCGACATCGCGTCCGCTCGCGCCTACGAAGACGGTGACGAGCTCGCGCCCGACGGGCGCCTCGACCCGCGGTCCGCTGCCCGCCGGATCGCAGAGCTGCTCCCCGAGGACCGCATCGTGGTGTCCGACGGCGGACACTTCATCGGCTGGGCCAACATGTACTGGCCGGTCGCGGCACCGGATCGGATGATGATGATCGGCACGGCGTTCCAGTCGATCGGCCAGGGGTGGCCGAGCGTCGTCGGAGCCGCGCTGGCCCGGCGCGAGTCGACCGTGGTGCTGACGTCGGGCGACGGCGGCGGGCTGATGGCGATTGCCGATCTGGAGTCCGCCGTCCGCGCGGCGGGCGGCCGGGGCATGGCCGTGGTCTGGAACGACGCCGCGTACGGTGCCGAGGTGAACCTGTACGGCCTCAAGGGCCTGGCAGAGGGACCGATGCGCATCCCCGAGGTCGACTTCGCCGCGTTCGGTGCCGCCGTCGGCGCAGAAGGGGTCGTCGTGCGCACCCTCGCCGACCTCGATCGACTCGCCACCTGGACCGCCGAGGATCCCTCCTCCCGTCGGTTCCTGCTCCTCGATCTGCGCATCTCCGGGGATGTCATCGCGCCGTACCAGCAGGAGATCATCCGCGTGAACTCGTGACCTCGGACCGCCCCGCGGTCCTCCCTGGGAGGCGCACCGCACCGCCTGATGCCGGCCGACTGCGGCTGCGCCTCCCCCAGGCGGGCCCTATGCGCCGTAGTCAGGCAGCTCCTGAAGCGTCCACGAGTTCCCGTCCGGGTCGTCGAACGACACGAACCGGCCCCACGCCAGCTCCTCGACGCCCCGAGCCTCCACGCCGAGTCCCTTCAGGTGCGCCAGGGCCTCGTCGGCGTCCGGCACCACGACCTGGATCGTGTTCTGCTTCCCCGGCTCGAGGTCGATGCCGAGCCCGGTGCCGAACGCGATCGAGCATGCTGACCCCGGCGGCGTCATCTGAACGAAACGCAGGCCCTCGACGGGCGTCTGGTCCCAGTCCGCGTTGAAGCCGACCTTCTCGTAGAACTCCTTGGACCGGTCCACATCGGTCACCGGCACGAAGATGAGTTCGATCTTCCAGTCCATCACGCACTCCTCCTGTCGGGCGCCGTCGCCCGTCGGCGTCCACGGTACGCGGGGGCACCGACGTCCCACCAGAGCGTGCGGGAGATCGTCGGGCGATGGTCACCGATGTCGAGCTGTCGGCGTCAGAGCCACCCCTTGTCGAGGGCGATCCGCACCGCCTGCGCCCGATTCGCCGCGCCCGTCTTCCCGATCGCGGCGGAAAGGTGGTTGCGCACGGTGCCAGCCGAGAGGAACACCTCCTCCGCGATCGCCGCAGCCGAGCGTCCATCGGCAGCGAGGCGCAGCACCTGCCGCTCGCGGTCGCTCAACGGATTGGCCCCGTCGAACAGGCTGTCCGCGGCGAGCGCCGGATCCAGCACGCGCAGACCCGAATGCACCCGGCGCACGGCCTCCGCCAGCTGTTCGGCCGGCGTGTCCTTCACGATGAACCCGCTGGCGCCCGCATCCAGCGCCGAGCGCAGATAGCCCGGCCGCGCGAACGTCGTCACGACGAGGACCCGTGTCCCCCCGCTCACCCCGCGGATGCGACTCGTCGCCTCCACCCCGTCCATGCCCGGCATCTGGATGTCCATGAGGCACACATCGGGTCGCAGCTCTTCCGCGAGCCGCACCGCCTCGGCACCGTCGGACGCCAGGCCGACCACGGCGAGGTCGGGCTCCAGCTCCAACAGCGCACCGAGCGCTCCACGCACCAGCGCCTGGTCATCGGCGATCAGCAGGCGGATCACCGCGCCATCGCTCGGAGCGGTCACCAGGTCACCTCCACACGGGTGCCCGAAGCACCGGGGGCATCCACTGCTCCGATCACGAATCCCGCCCCCGCGGCCGCAGCCCGCTCGCGCATGCCGTGGATGCCGTTCCCTTCGGTCGTGCCGATGCCCACTCCGTCGTCCTCCACGATCACCCTCCCGGGCGCGAGCAGCACTCGCACCGTGCGAGCCTGCGAATGCCGGAGAGTGTTGGTGGTCGCCTCCCGCAGGATCCAGCTCGCCGTGATCGCCTGCGCGGGAGACAGGGCGCTCGGCTCTCCGTCGACCTGCACCTCGATATCGGCCGCATGGAACGAATCCCGCGACGACGCGAGCTGTTCGACGAGTGTCGTCGCGCGCGCTCCGGCGACCGTCGACCTGACCCCCGCGATCGCCTCGGCCGTGAGTCGCTCGATGTCGGCGAGCTCGGCCTTCGCACGTTCCGGATCGGAGTCCATGAGCCGGCGCACGAGCTGCGCCTTGAGACCGACCACCGTCAGCGAATGGCCGATCAGGTCATGCACGTCCCGGGCGACCGCTTCACGTCCCTCACTGGTGGCCAGTTCGAGGCCGAGTCGCTCCGCCTCGGCCGAGCGGATGATGAGCCACGTCGACACTGTGTTCACCACACCGAGAAGCACCACGATCGCGAGGACGGAGAAGTAGCTGAACCCGCCCGGGATCAGGAAGATGCACACCACCGTGACCAGCACGGCTCCGATCGTCGTGATCCAGTGCCACACGCGGGTCAGACCGTAGGAGGCGAACGACATGATGAACGGCAGGAAGCTGAGGGCCGACCCGCCCGCCGCCGGGACGGAGATCAACGCGCATCCGATGAGGGCCGCGAACGTGGCCCATTGCCGCCTCGACGGCGGGCGTCCCAGACCCCCGCCTCCTCGCATGCCGTGCATGAAGCCGGTGACGTAAAGCACGACGAAGGCGACCAGGCCGATCCAGCCGACGATCACCCATGGCAGCAGCGCCTCGGAACGCAGGAGGGCGATCACCGGGTAGACGAGGAAGACGAGCCAGATCACGGCCATCAGCCATCCGAACCGCGCCCAGGGGTCCTTGCCCGTCGTGCCGCGCGCACCCCGCGCGCCCGGTGCCGACCACGCTGCAGGTGCCGCTCCGAGTGCTGCGGCCTGCGCGGCGTCGCGGGAGGTCCCCGAGGCTCCCGGGACCTCCCGATTCGAGTGCTGCGTCATCCGTCCAACCTACTGTCGCCGGCGTCGCTACTGGCGGGCCCGCGAGCGCTTGATGCCCATCGTCACCAGGAGGGCGAACAGCGCGAGCCACACGGCGACGTTGAGGAAGAGCATCCACAGCTCGTCGGTCTGTCCGGTGGTGAGCGCACCCTCGGTGAGCGGCCAGCGGCTCAGCGCGACGAAGCCGTAGAGAGGCGTGAACCGGGCGATGTCGAGCATCACGCCGTCGAGCGGCATGAAGACGTTGCCGAAGAACGCGAAGAAGGTCATCGAGATCGACGCGAGCGCAGCGGCCGAGTCGGAGCTGAAGAAGAGTCCGACGCCGAGGCCGAACAGCCCGTACATCAGGCCGATCCCGAGGATGATGCCGGCCGTCGCGGCCCAGCGCCAGCCGTCGTCGACCTGCGCCCCCGTCATCATGCCCGCGGCGAAGACCGCCAGCAGCGCCAGCGCCGCGAAGGTGACCGACGTGAGGAGCTTCGTGAGCGCGTATCCGGCCGTGGTCAACGGGGTCATGGCGAGCTGGCGCCCCCAGCCCTGCTTCGCCTCGGTCGCGGCGAGCGATGTCAGCGAGCTCATCGCGACCGCCGTGCCGTAGGCGGCCATCGACGTCATCACGTAGAACGAGACGTTGCCGTTGCCTGCCGACAGCGAGCCGTAGCCCATCCCGGCACCGAAGAGCAAATACATCGCGACCGGCATGGCCAGGGTGAAAGCGAGTGTGTAGGGGTTGCGCAGCTGGCGGACGCCTTCGATGCGCAGCATGGTGGGTGAGACGAGCATGTCAGTTCTCCGTGAGCGCCGTGAAGGCGGTTTCGAGGGTCGGGGCGGCGATCTCCAGATCGTGGGCGCCGTTGTCGAGCAGGATGCGGGCGGCCGCATCGGAGTCCGCAGCACGCAGGCTCAGCCGATCGCCGTCCAGACGCACGGCGGTGACGCCGTCGGTGGCGCGAAGGGTCGCGACGAGCGCGGTCGCGGTCTCGTCGACGGTCGCGGAGACGCTGCGCTCGCCCAGACTCGCGCGCAGCAGGGCGGTCGGAGCATCAGCGACGACCGTGCCGTGATGCATCACCACGGTCCGGCGGGCGAACTGCTCCGCCTCCTCGAGGTAGTGGGTGGCGAAGACGATCGTGCGCCCGGCATCCGCATCCGCGCGCATCACGTCCCAGAAGTGCCGACGAGCGGTGACGTCCATACCGGCCGTCGGCTCGTCGAGCACGAGGATGTCCGGGTCGGAGACCATGGCGAGCGCGAACTTCACCCGCTGCTGCTCGCCGCCGGAGCACTTCGAGACCCGACGACGGGCGAGGTGGTCCAGGTCGGCCCGTGCCATGACCTCGGGCACCCTGCCCAGCGCCTCCGTCCCGTACAACGAGGCGATGAGACGCACGGTCTCGCCCACGGTCAGGTCGCCGAGCAGTCCGCCGGTCTGCAGGACGGCGCCGATCGCCCCGCTCGATGTCGCACGTTCGGGAGTGACGCCGAGCACGCGCACGGTGCCGCTGCTCGGCTCGGTGAGTCCGAGGAGCATGTCGAGGGTGGTCGTCTTGCCGGCACCGTTCGGGCCCAGCAGAGCGACGACCTCGCCGCGCCGGATCGACAGGTCCACCCCGTCGACGGCCTGCACACGGCGATCGCCTGAACCGTAGTGGCGTGTGACGCCGCTCAGCTCGAGCACCACCGGATCATCGATCAGGGTCTCGGACGCCGGTCGCGCGGTGTCCCGCGTCGCCGACTCCACGGAGGATCTGTTCATGGTTCCAGCCTCGCCGTCGGAGGACGACGAGACCGGAGGGCAGTGTCATCTCTCCGGCATGACACGTGTCATGCCGGCGTGAGGAGGCTCGCACGCGACGAAGGAGAACGCACGCAACGAAGGACGAATCGCCGCGGCCGCTCCTTCATAACGAGCGTTCTCCTTCAGAACGAGCGCCCCTGACGGTCAGCGCGCGGGGAGCAGGGCTCCGTCGAGGAAGTCCGCCAGCTCGAGAGTGTCTTCGAGCGGGAGGACAGCTGCGACGTACTGGTCGGGTCGCACCACGACCACCACGCCGTCCCGCGACAGCTCGCGCGCTTCGAAGATGTCGGTCTCGCACCACTTGCTGGGGCCGGCCGCGTACACCTTCTCCCAGTCGGTGAGTCCGAGCGGCCCGGTCTTCGGCTGGAACAGTGCGGGAGCCGAGGTGACCTCGACCTCATCGAACGGCTGCTGGTAGACGGCTTTGACGTCGAAGACCGCATCGACGTCGGCATCCGCCGGAGTGAAGCGCGCGAACAGCGGTTCCGCAGCAGAGGCCCACGCGGCGAGAGCTTCGCCCGTGCGGTCGCCGAACGCGTACACGCGCCAGCGGCCGTCGGCCTTCGCGTGGTGCCCGAGGTGCGTGACGTTGCCGTCGCCCACGCGCACGACCTCCGCCGACTTGAACCGCTTGCCCAGCGGGTAGCCCCCGGCGAGCGCCTGGTGCGCGTCGGTCCCGGTGATCATCGACGAGGTGTACTGCGTCATGAAGCCGGACGGGAACTCGGCCGTGGCGAGGTAGTAGGTCGCCAGCTCGTTGGGGTCCGAGATCTCCTCGGGCTTGCGGGCCATCAGGCTCGACCACTCGCGGTCGAAGTCGATCAGCTGCTGGGCCACGGGCCGCCGCTCGGCGCCGTACGTGGCCAGCAGGGTCTCCGGAGCCCGGCCCGCGAGCACCGACCCGAGCTTCCAGCCGAGGTTGAAGCCGTCCTGCATCGACACGTTCATGCCCTGGCCCGCCTTGGCGCTGTGCGTGTGGCAGGCGTCGCCGGTGAGGAACACCCGGGGTGTGCGTCCCGAGCCGTCGATCACGTCGTCGAAGCCGTCGGTGACCCGGTGGCCGACCTCGTACACGCTGTGCCAGGCGACCTCGCGCACGTCGAGCGTGTACGGATGCAGGATCTCGTTCGCGCGGCGGATGATCTCCTCGATGGGCGTCTGCCGCACCCGGTGGTCGTCATCCTCCGCGACTTCACCGAGGTCGATGTACATGCGCGAGAGGTACCCGCCCTCCCGCGGGATGTGCAGGATGTTGCCCGCTTCGGAGTTGATCGCGCACTTGGTGCGCCAGTCCGGGAAGTCGGTGTTGACGAGCACATCCATGACGCCCCAGGCGTGAGCGGCGGAGGCTCCCACGTGCGTGCGGCCGATCGCCTGGCGCACACCGCTGCGGGCACCGTCGCAGCCGGCGACGAACTTGGCACGGATCGTGCGCGCCTCCCCGGCCCGATCCCCCGCGACGTACCGGATCCCGACCTCGACGGGGTACTCCCCCTCGTCGTGCACCGTGAGTCCGGTGAACTCGACGCCGTAATCGGGGACGATCCTGCCGGGCCCGTTCGCGGCGGCCTCGGCGAAGTAGTCGAGCACGCGTGCCTGGTTGACGATCAGGTGCGGGAACTCGCAGATGTCGTAGGCGTAGTCGGCGGTGCGCGAGGTGCGGACGATCTCGTCGCGCTTGTCCGGGTTCGGACCCCAGAAGTTCATCCAGCCGATGTTGTAGGCCTCGGCGATGATCCGCTCGGCGAATCCGAAGGCCTGGAACGTCTCGACGCTGCGCGGCTGGATGCCGTCGGCCTGACCGAGCGGGAGCCGACCGTCGCGCTTCTCGATGATCCGGGTGGAGATGCCGGGGTACTGCGCCATCTGGGCGGCGAGCAGCATTCCCGCCGGTCCGGATCCGACGATCAGCACGTCGATCTCGTCCGGGATGTCGGAGGGACGGTCTTCACCGATGCCGGCGGCGTCCTGCACGCGCGGGTCAGCGGAGACATAGCCGTGGTGGTGGAACTGCATCGTCGTCGATTCCTTCCGGACTTCTTCGTCGGTCTTGCCTGTCGGGTCTTGCATTGCGAAGCACGATGTTCTATATTCGAACACGATGTTCTACTATTGAACACAGCCTAAGCCGCCGCGTCGAGGATCGCAAGGGAGCACGCGCATGCCCGAGAGCCCGAACACCTCCCCCGCCTCGCAGACCCTCAGCCGCGGCATCCGCATCCTCGAGGTGCTGGCCGACGCGCGCGGGCCGCTCACGATCGACGAGATCTCCGCCCGCCTCGGCGTGCACCGCTCGATCGCGTACCGCCTGTTGCGCACCCTGGAAGACCACGGACTGGTCACCCGCGACGCCGCCGGTGCCGTGAGCCTCGGCGCCCGGATGGCGGCGCTCGCGGCCGGCGTCGCCCATGATCTGCAGGCCGAGGCCCTGCCCGAGCTCACGGCGATCGCCAACGAACTGGGGATGACGTGCTTCCTCGCGGTGCTCGACGGGGCCGAGTGCATCACCCTGGCGAGCGTCGAACCCCGCCACGCGGTCGCCAGCGTCGCGCAGCGTCCGGGCGCCCGCCACCCGGTGACGGTCGGCGCACCCGGAAAGGCCATCCTCGCGCAGCTCCCGAGCGGCGAGTGGCCGACGACAGACATCCCCGAGTTGCTTCCGGCCGATGTCGAGGCGACCAGAGACCGCGGCTATGCGACCAGCCACGACGAGGTCATCCCCACCGTGCAGTCGGTGGCGGTGCCTCTCGCCCTGCGCGGACAGCGCCCATCCGCGATCGCCGTGGTGCATGTGGCGACGGATCTCGACGATGCCGAGATCGCCGCACGACTGCAGCGCTCGGCAGCCGTCATCCGCGAAGCACTCGACGGCTGACGGACGCGCAGACGCGAAAGCACGCCCACCCGGGAGTGGCCGTGCTTTCGGGTCCGGCTGCGGTCGACCCGAGGATCAGGCCTTCGCGAGTCCGTAGATCGGGCTCACGGCCTGCTCCTGCTCGTGGTCCGGACCGAGCGGGATGCCGGAGCGGTCGCGCAGCAGCAGGGTGGCCACCAGACCGAGGACGGTCATGCCGGCGAGGTACCACGTGACCGCGTCCGTCGATCCGGTCGCGCTCACGATGGCCGTGGCGATCGTCGGAGCGAAGGCACCACCGGCGATCGCACCGATCGCGTACGAGATCGAGACGCCCGAGAACCGGATGCTCGCGGGGAACAGCTCGGCGTAGAGCGCCGCCTGCGGCCCGTAAGTGAAGCCGAGACCGATCGTGAGGATCGCGAGACCCGCGAACAGCAGACCGATCTCACCGGTGTTCACGAGCGGGAACAGCGTGAACACCCCGACCAGCTGCATCACCCAGCCGATGATGTAGGTCGTGCGGCGGCCGATGCGGTCGGACAGCCATCCGGCGAGAAGCGTCGTGAGAAGCCAGGTGACCGCCGAACCCGCGACCGCCCAGAGCACCGGGCCGCGCTCGAGGCCGATGGCCCCGTCGGGGTTCGTGGCGTAGCCCTGGATGTACCCGCCGGTGGTCATGTAGCCGACCGCGTTGTTGCCGGCGAACACGAGCGCGGCGATGATCACGAGGAGCAGGTGCTTGCGGAACAGCTGCGCGATCGGCATCCGCGCCTTCTCCTTGCGCGCGGCGAGCTCGGTGAAGACCGGGCTCTCCTCGACCTTGCGACGCACGTAGTAGCCGACGAGGATCAGCACCACGCTGAGCAGGAACGGGACGCGCCAGCCCCAGGCGGCGAACTGCTCACCGGGGGCGATGACGGTCATCAGCGCCATGACGCCGGAGGCGAGCAGGAGTCCGAGCGGCACGCCGATCTGCGGTGAGGCTCCGAAGATGCCGCGCTTCTTGCGGGGGGCGTGCTCGACGGCCATCAGCACCGCGCCACCCCACTCGCCGCCGGCAGAGATGCCCTGGATGATGCGCAGCAGCACCAGCAGGATCGGCGCGGTGATCCCGATCGTCTCGTACGTGGGCAGGAGGCCGATGAGCGCGGTCGCGGCGCCCATCAGGATCAGCGTCCACATGAGCACGGTCTTGCGGCCGAGCTTGTCGCCGTAGTGGCCGGCGAGGAAGGCACCGAGCGGGCGGAAGAGGAAGCTCACTCCCACGGTCGCGAAGGCGATCAGTGCGCTGTTCGCGCCGAGCGGCTCGAAGAACAGCTGCCCGAACACCAGCCCGACCGCGGTGGCGTAGATGAAGAAGTCGTACCACTCGACGGTGGTGCCGACGACGGTGGCGAAGACGACACGGCGGCGATCGGCCGCCGTCGCGATGGTTCCGGTGGGCGTGAACCCATCCTGTGACTGCCCGCTCATGGGGTGTCTCCTTTGGTTGTGACCGCATTGTCACGGCGCGCAGCGGAGCGGATCCGAATTGCTTGCCGAGGGGTGAACCGATGATATATGATTTCGAATACGACGCACAAGGCGTCGACGACGAGCGCGAGGAGGCGCCCCGTGACGCAGACCATCAGCGGCCCCGGCAAGATCATCGCGATCCATCTGAGCTACGCCTCCCGAGCCGATCAGCGCGGCAGACGACCTGCATCCCCCTCCTACTTCTTCAAGCCGGCCAGCTCCGTCGCCGCCTCTGGCGGCACGGTCGAACGTCCCGCCGGCACCGAGCTGCTCGCCTTCGAGGGCGAGATCGCTCTCGTGATCGGCACGACCGCACGCAGGGTCTCGCTCGATGAGGCGTGGGACCACGTCGGCGGGGTCACCGCATCGAACGATCTCGGCCTGTACGACCTCCGTGCGAACGACAAGGGCTCCAACGTGCGCTCCAAGGGCGGCGACGGCTACACGCCGCTCGGCCCCGACGTCATCGATGCCCGCACGGTCGACCCCGCCGCCCTCCGCGTGCGCACCTGGGTCAACGGCGAGCTCCGCCAGGACGACACCACGGCCGGGCTCATCTTCCCGCTCGCGCAGCTCGTCGCCGACCTCTCCCAGCACTTCACCCTCGAGCCCGGCGATGTGATCCTCACCGGCACCCCTGCCGGCTCCTCGGTCATCGTCCCCGGCGACGTCGTCGAGGTCGAGGTGGATGCGCCGAACGCGCCTGGCGCCCCGACGTCGGGCCGGCTGGTCACCACCGTGACGCAGGGCGATGTCCCGTTCGACGGCGACATCGGTTCGCTGCCGGCCGTGGACGACCTGCAGCGCACCGAGGCCTGGGGCTCCCGCGAGGAGGCCGGCCTCGAGCCTGTCGAGAAGGGCCCGCGCCTGTCGCCCGAACTGCGCGCCAGACTCCTCGAAGCCCCGACGGCGGGCCTCTCGGCTCAGCTCCGCAAGCGCGGACACCACTCCTGCTTCATCGACGGGGTGTCGGTCAACATCCCCGGTCGCAAGATCGTGGGCACCGCGAAGACGCTGCGCTTCGTGCCCTTCCGCGAAGACCTGTTCAAGGCTCACGGCGGCGGATACAACGCCCAGAAGCGGGCATTCGACGCCGTCGAGGAAGACGAGATCATCGTGATCGAGGCCCGGGGCGACGCCACTACCGGCACCCTCGGCGACATCCTCGCGCTGCGGGCGAAGACCCGGGGCGCGGCCGGCGTCGTCACCGACGGCGGGGTCCGCGACTTCGACGCCGTGGCGGAGATCGGCCTGCCCGTGTTCTCCCAGGGCGCGCACCCCTCTGTCCTCGGACGCAAGCACGTGCCGTGGGACGTGGATGTCACCATCTCCTGCGGCGGCGCGACCGTGCAGCCGGGCGACATCATCGTCGGCGACAGCGACGGCGTGATCGTCATCCCGCCGGCCCTGGCGGAGGAGGTCGCCGCGGACGCCGTCGCCCAGGAGATCGAAGACGCCTGGATCGCCGAGCAGGTCGCGGCCGGCCACCCTGTCGACGGGCTGTTCCCGCTCAACGCGGAATGGCGTGCCCGCTACGAGGCCGCCACCGCCGACCGGAGCCCGCGATGACCACGGTCGCCAGCGCCAGCAAGTCGGAGCAGGCGTACGCCTGGATCCGCTCACGCATCTCCGCGCACACCTTCGGTCCCGGATACCGACTGGTGCTCGGTGCGATCGCCGAGGAGCTCGACATGAGCGTGGTCCCGGTGCGCGAAGCGATCCGGCGCCTCGAGGCCGAGGGCCTGGTCACGTTCGAGCGCAACGTCGGCGCCCGGGTGACACTCGTCGACGAGAGCGAATACGCGCACACCATGCAGACTCTGGGGCTCGTGGAGGGAGCGGCGACCGCGCTCTCCGCGCCCCTGCTCGACGCCGACGCTCTGGCCGAGGCCGCAGAGGTCAATGAGCGCATGGTGCGGCTGCTCGACCACTTCGACGCGCACAGCTTCACCGAGCTGAACCGCCAGTTCCACTCCGTGCTGTTCGCCCCGTGCCCGAACCCGCACCTGCTCGACCTGGTCCACCGCGGCTGGGCCCGCCTCTCCGGCATCCGCGACACCACGTTCGCGTACGTGCCGGGGCGCGCCCACCATTCCGTCGACGAGCACACGCAGATCCTCGAACTCATCCGCGAAGGCGCCGACCCGCTCGAGATCGAGCTCGCCGCCCGCAATCACCGTTGGCGCACGAGGGACGCGTTCCTCGATGCACTGCACACCCGTACCGCTCACGCCACAGGAGAACCGTCATGACCGATTCGCGCATCCCCGCCGACCTCCCCGACCACATCCAGCACTACATCGACGGCGCGTTCGTCGACTCCGTCGACGGCGACACGTTCGACGTGCTCGACCCCGTCACCAACCAGACCTACACGACGGCCGCCGCCGGCAAGAAGGCCGACATCGAGCTCGCTGTCGCCGCCGCGAAGCGCGCATTCGACGAGGGGCCCTGGCCGCGGATGCTCCCCCGCGAGCGTTCGCGCGTCCTGCACAAGATCGCCGACATCGTCGAATCCCGCGACGCCCGTCTGGCCGAGCTCGAGTCCTACGACTCGGGTCTGCCGATCACGCAGGCGCTGGGCCAGGCTCGCCGCGCGGCCGAGAACTTCCGCTTCTTCGCCGACCTGATCGTGGCGCAGTCGGACGACGCCTTCAAGGTGCCCGGCCGTCAGATGAACTACGTCAACCGCAAGCCGATCGGCGTCGCCGGCCTCATCACGCCGTGGAACACGCCCTTCATGCTCGAGTCGTGGAAGCTCGGACCCGCGCTCGCGACCGGCAACACGGTCGTGCTCAAGCCTGCCGAGTTCACGCCGCTGTCCGCCTCGCTGTGGGCGGGCATCTTCGAGGAGGCCGGACTCCCGCAGGGCGTCTTCAACCTCGTCAACGGCCTCGGCGAGGATGCCGGCGATGCACTCGTCAAGCACCCGGACGTGCCGCTCATCTCCTTCACGGGTGAGAGCCGCACCGGGCAGATCATCTTCGGCAACGCCGCCCCGTTCCTCAAGGGCCTCTCGATGGAGCTCGGGGGCAAGTCCCCTGCCGTGGTCTTCGCCGACGCCGATCTCGAGGCCGCGGTGGATGCCACGATCTTCGGGGTGTTCTCCCTCAACGGCGAGCGCTGCACCGCGGGATCGCGCATCCTCGTCGAGCGCTCGATCTACGAGGAGTTCGTCGAGCGCTACGCGGCGCAGGCGAAGCGTGTCAAGGTCGGCTACCCGCACGACCCGGCGACCGAGGTCGGCGCTCTCGTGCACCCGGAGCACTACGACAAGGTGATGAGCTACGTCGAGATCGGCAAGACCGAGGGGCGCCTGGTCGCCGGCGGTGGTCGCCCCGAGGGGTTCGACGAGGGCAACTTCGTGGCCCCGACGGTGTTCGCCGACGTCTCCCCCGACGCCCGCATCTTCCAGGAGGAGATCTTCGGTCCGGTCGTCGCGATCACGCCGTTCGACTCCGACGAGGAGGCGCTGTCGCTCGCGAACAACACGAAGTACGGGCTCGCCGCGTACATCTGGACCAACGACCTCAAGCGCGCGCACAACTTCGCGCAGTCCGTCGAGGCCGGCATGGTGTGGCTGAACAGCAACAACGTGCGCGACCTGCGCACCCCGTTCGGCGGAGTGAAGGCCTCCGGACTCGGCCACGAGGGCGGCTACCGCTCGATCGACTTCTACACCGACCAGCAGAGCGTGCACATCACGCTCGGCGGCGCCCACAACCCGACCTTCGGCAAGAACTGACCCGCTCAGCCTGATCACGCAAGGACGCTGACATGACACACCGCGAAGACATGACCCTGACCTCCTCGGGATTCTACGTATCCCAGGAGGCGCCGATCCGCTCCGAGAATCCGGTCGCGACGCCGGAGAGCAGCCCGCCCGACATCCTCCGCTGCGCGTACATGGAGCTGATCGTCACCGACCTGGCGGCCTCCCGCCAGTTCTACGTCGACATCCTGGGACTGTACGTGACCGAGGAGGACGACCAGGCGATCTACCTGCGCTCGACCGAGGAGTTCATCCACCACAACCTCGTGCTGCGCAAGGGCCCGATCGCCGCCGTGGCCGCGTTCTCGTACCGCGTGCGGACCCCGGAGGACCTGGACCGCGCCGTCGAGTTCTACACCGAGCTGGGCTGCGACGTGCGTCGCGCGCCCGAGGGCTTCGTGAAGGGCATCGGAGACTCGGTGCGCGTGGTCGACCCGCTCGGCTTCCCCTACGAGTTCTTCCACCAGTCCGACCACGTCGAGCGCATGTCGTGGCGCTACGACCTGCACATCCCGGGCGAACTGGTGCGCCTCGACCACTTCAACCAGGTCACCCCCGATGTGCCGCGCGCGGTCGGGTTCATGCAGGATCTCGGCTTCCGCGTGACCGAGGACATCCAGGACGACGAGGGAACCGTCTACGCCGCCTGGATGCGCCGCAAGCCCACCGTGCACGACACCGCCATGACGGGCGGCGACGGACCACGTATGCACCACGTGTGCTTCGCCACGCACGAGAAGCACAACATCCTCGCGATCTGCGACAAGCTCGGCGCGCTGCGACGCTCGGACGCGATCGAACGCGGTCCCGGCCGTCACGGCGTCTCGAACGCGTTCTACCTGTACCTGCGCGACCCCGACGGTCACCGCGTCGAGGTCTACACACAGGACTACTACACCGGCGACCCCGACAACCCGGTCGTCACGTGGGATGTGCACGACAACCAGCGCCGCGACTGGTGGGGCAACCCTGTCGTGCCCTCCTGGTACACCGACGCCTCGCTCGTGCTCGACCTCGACGGCAACCCGCAGCCCGTGATCGCCCGCACCGACTCCAGCGAGATGGCCGTGACCATCGGGGCCGACGGCTTCTCGTACACGCGTCCTGAGGAGGGCGACAAGTCGATGCCCGAGTACAAGCAGGGCGAATACAAGCTGGGCCACCAGCTCTAGGAGGCACGGATGCTGTCAGAGGAGACGATCGCGAAGATCGCGGCGGACCTCGCCGAGGCCGACCACACGCACGCGGTGATCCCACGGATCACGGCACGGTATCCGGAGGCCACGGTCGAGGACTCCTATGCGATCCAGGGGGTCTGGCGGGACTCGCAGATCGCCGCGGGTCGCCGTCTCGTCGGGCGCAAGATCGGCCTGACGTCGAAGGCGATGCAGCAGGCGACGGGCATCACCGAGCCGGACTACGGCGTGATGTTCGACGACACCGTGTACGAGTCGGGCGCGGAGATCCCGGTCGATCACTTCTCGAACGTGCGGATCGAGGTCGAACTGGCGTTCGTGTTGAAGCAGCCGCTCGAAGGCCCCGACTGCACGCTGGAGGATGCCCTCGCCGCGGTCGACTACGCCGTGCCGGCGCTCGAGGTGCTGAACTCGCACATCGAGCTCGAAGGGCGGACGATCGTCGACACGATCAGTGACAACGCCGCCTACGGCGCGATGGTCCTCGGCACGGTGCACAGGCGTCCCGACGAGATCGACCTGCGCTGGGTGCCCGGGGTCCTCTCCCGCAACGGCGAGATCGAGGAGACCGGCGTCGCCGCCGGCGTGCTCGGTCATCCCGCGACCGGAGTGGCGTGGCTCGCGAACAAGTTCCATCAGCACGGCGCGCGTCTCGAGGCCGGGGAGATCATCCTGGCAGGATCGTTCACGCGCCCGATGTGGGTGTCGCGCGGCGATGAAGTGCTGTGCGATTACGGACCGATGGGAACAATTGCATGCCGCTTCGTCTAGACCTGTCGTTCCGCGAGCAGCTCGCAGGTTCCGATCGTCCGTTCGTGGGGATGTGGGTCTGCTCCGGCAGCCCGATCCTCGCGGAGGTCGCTGCCGGATCGGGGCTCGATTGGCTCCTGATCGACATGGAGCACTCGGCGAACACGCTCGACTCGGTGCTCCAGCAGCTCCAGGCGGTCGCCGCCTACCCGATCGCACCACTCGTCCGTGTGCCGTCCAATGACACCGTCGCGATCAAGCAGATCCTCGACCTCGGCGCGCAGAATCTGATCGTGCCGATGGTGTCGTCGGCTGACGAGGCGCGTGCGGCGGTCGCCGCCACCCGCTATCCCCCGGCCGGCGTGCGCGGAGTGGGCAGTGCTCTCGCTCGCAGCGCGCGATGGAACCGGGTCGACCGGTACCTGCAGGAATCCGCACAGCACACCTCGCTCACGGTCCAGATCGAGACGTCCGCCGGCGTCGAGGCCGCGGCCGAGATCGCCGCGGTCGACGGCGTCGATGCCGTGTTCGTCGGGCCGTCCGACCTGTCCGCCTCGATGGGCCTGCTCGGTCAGCAGACCCACCCGGAGGTCACGGCCGCCGTGTCGAGCGTGTTCGATGCAGTCAAGGCCGCCGGAAAGCCGGTGGGTGTGAACGCGTTCGACCCCGCCGCCGCTGACGCCTATCTCGCCGCCGGCGCAGATTTCGTGGCGGTCGGCGCGGACGTGGCGCTGCTGGCTCGAGCATCCGAGGCGCTGGCCGCGCGCTTCATCCGCACGGACGGAACGGCGCGAGCCAGTTACTGACTCGTTCCCCGCCGTGACAGGATGATCGGATGCACAGGAGCGAGGCCATGACGTGAGCCGCGGCCTCGCCGCGATGCAGGATCGCAACTTCCGGTGGTTCTTCCTGGCGCGCGCGATCACCATGATCGCCGGGTCCATGTCATCGATCGCCCTCGCGTTCGCCGTGCTGGAGATCGACAACGACGCCCGGTCGCTCTCCTTCGTGCTCGCCGCGTTCACGATCAGCAACATCGTGTTCGTGCTGTTCGGCGGCGTGATCGCCGACCGGCTGCCGCGTGCGCTGATCATCCAGGCCTGTTACGTGGTGGACATCCTGTCGATCGGGACGATCGCCGCGCTCCTCTTCACCGGGAACGCGACGATCCCGCTGCTCGTCATCCTCTCGATCGTCAACGGCGCCTCGACCGCGTTCGTGCTTCCCGCGATGCAGGGCATCATCCCGCAGCTGACCACGCCGGAGCACCTGCAGCAGGCCAACGCCATGCTGTCGTTCGTGCGCTCCGCGGTCACGATCGGCGGTCCGATCATCGCCGGCATCCTGGTGGCCACTGCCGGCCCTGCCTGGGCGATGGTCGTGCAGGCGGCGGGCTGGGTGATCGCGATCCCCGTGCTCGCGCTCGTGAAGCTGCCCCCGCCTGCGCACGCCGGAGGCACCACGATGTTCCACGACCTCCGGGTCGGCTGGAAGGAGTTCTGGAGCCGCTCGTGGCTCTGGACCATCGTGCTGGCCTTCATGGTCATGAACGCGATCCACGTCGGAGCGTGGGGCGTCGTCGGCCCCTACATCGCCAAGAACAACGACCTGCTCGGCATCACGGGGTGGGGGTGGGTGGTGAGCGCCGAGGGCGCCGGCGTGCTGCTGATGACCCTGCTGCTGATGTGGTTCCCGCTTCGGCGCCCGCTGCGCTACGGCATGATCGGCATGGCGGCGTTCGCGATTCCGGTGACGATCCTGGGGGTCCATCCCGCCGTGGTCCTGCTCGCGATGGCCGCGTTCATCGCCGGAGCGGGGGCCGAGATCTTCAGCACCGGATGGAACCTCGCGATGATGGAGAACATCCCGGGCGAGAAGCTCTCCCGCGTCTCCAGCTACGACATGCTCGGCAGTTTCGTCGTGATGCCGATCGGCACCCTGATCTACGGATGGCTGATCACCCACGCAGACCCCGCGACCGTGCTCGTCACGTCCGGCATCGTCTACGCCGCGATCGCGCTGATCACGCTGCTGGTGCCGAGCGTCTGGCGGATGGGGCGGCCGGAGGCGGTCGTGAGCACCACGGCCTGAACTAGCGGATTCATAGCTTTTCCGGCGAGACTGTCGGCATGACCTTCGCCGCGCTCCAGCCCCTCGCCGACCGTGCCGCTCTGTTCGTCGCCCTCCGACAGGACGCGCTCTCCGCTGCCGCCGATGCCCTCGGCGAGCACCGCTGGGACGCGGACATGGCCGCAGGAACGCTCACCTTCACGGCGAACGACGACCCCTCGCGTCAGCTGGTCACGCGCGCGCACCTGATCGCGACGATCGCCCCCGGCCCCCGCTCGCTGCTCTGGGCCTGGGCGCACCCGAGCGGCGACCCCCAGGGCGTCGCGGCCCAGCTGCACGCCTACGGCACCGAGCACGGCATCGCCGACCTGACCACGTCGGAGGTCCCCTTCCCCGCCGATGCTGCGGCCGACGACGAGTGGATCGCGCAGGCCGCGCACACCGTCGGCGGCGTCGCCGTCGAGCTCACGGGACGCTCTCCCTACTACTCGGCTCCGGTCGGCAACGGCACGAGGGCCGTGTTCCTGCTCGACGCTCCACTCGCACCCCTCACCGTGGCCGCGGCGGTCGTCGCGCTGCCGCGTGTGCTCTCCGGCACGAGCCTCCCCGACGCCCGCACGGCGGTCTGGGACCTCGCGCGACTCGCGGGCTGGACCCTCACCTGGACCGATGAGTCCTTCTCCGGCGCGACCGTGTCGGATGCCACGGGCACGGCCACGTTCCGCTTCGATGAGCAGGCGCGCATCAGCGGCATCGAGAGCACCCTCAACGCGCAGGGGTGACCGCGCCGGGCGGCGCCGTTAACATGAGCGCATGAGCGACCTCGACCTCATCCCCGCCGGTCACACGTTCACCGCCGAGGAGATCACGGTCTTCGCCGACAGCGATCGGCGCACGCTCGATGAGGCGATCGCAGAAGCCGACGTGCTGGTGAGCTGCCCGCACGCCGGCTCCCGCATCCCCGAAGAGCTCGTGCCGTTCCTGTCGCCGGCGCTGACCCGAAGGCTGCAGTACGACTTCACCGACGTCGCGACCGACGCGATCGTGCGGGCCTGGGCGAAACAGGACCGCCGCATCGTCGCGGTCATCAATCCGCATCCGCGCCTGGTGCGCGACCCCAATCGTGCCCGTCCGGCCGACATCGCCGCCGATCTGACCGCGGCCATCGAACGCACCCGCGCCGCCGGACCGTGGCAGAAGGTGGATCTCACAGGGGTCGACGCAATCCGCCCGGTGACGTTCTCGTTCTTCCCGATCCTCGACGTTCCGGACGACGAAGCCGAACGCGACCGTCTCGTGAGCACCTTCGTGGAGGTCGGTGAGCGCGGACTCGGCGTCTACGAACGCACCAGAGACGCTCTGACCGAGCGCTTCCTCACCGAGAAGCTCCGCGGCGGCGGACGCTTCACACGGCTGTCGTTCCACGACACCATGAACACGACGACGACCCGCGACGGGGCCGTGAACGTCGCCCGCGCCCCCGAGGACCGGCTCCCCGCCGTCGTGGCGCTGTCGAACCGCGGTGACACGCGGGGTGACGAGCGCGATCCGGCCGACCCGCCGACGATGGATCCGGAGCGCCTGCGCGCACTCGCCGATTCCCACCGCGCAGGGTTCCGCGTCGACCGGCCAGACGCGGTCGCTCTGAACACCCCCTACCTGGGCAGCCAGGAGATCCGTGCCGCCGGAATCCGCTTCCGTGAACTCGCCGACCGGGCAGCGGAAGCCGCGCTCGAGCTCGATGCGGTGCAGGCCGAGTTCCTGCGCGAGTACCTGCTCGGGCCGGAAGCGGTCGCCGAGCTGCACCGACCGGGAACGGACTGGATCCGTGAAGACCCCGCTCACGTGCGCGAGGTCGCCGACGCGTGTCAGCGCGCGTGGGATCTGTACCGGGCGCTCTGAGTCGGGCCGCTCTCGACCGCCTCGCACCGATGTGGGATTCTGGTCGCATGAAGAACGGAATCGTCCGGTTCGCCGCGCTCTACGTGTTCAACGTCGCCGTGCTGTTGCTGATCGGCCTGTTGCTGCCCGGCGTCTCGGTCGGGTGGAACGCACTGTGGGCTTCGGTCATCCTGACCCTCGCCGCGCTGTTCGTGAAGCCGCTGCTGGCGGGGGCGTTCCGCAAGTCCGCCGCGAAGTCGGCCGCTGAGCGCACGAAGACGGGCGAGAAGATCGTGCAGTACGTGCTCGTGTACCTCGTCGAGCTCATCGTCTGGGTGCTCACCGTGTGGCTGAGCGGCGTGCGCGCCTCCGGCTTCTGGGCCTTCGTGCTGCCCCCGCTGGCGCTGCTGTTCGGCTGGATGATCTACGACCAGATCGATGACCGGATGCGGGCCAAGGCCGGCGAGATCTACGACTCCGTGCAGGCGCGAGTGAGGGGCGGCTCGAAGCCCGCGCCCGCCACGACGGCCGCGGCACCTGAGTCGCCGGAGACCGCCGCGGCACGCGACGAGCTCAGCGACGGCCTGACACCCGAGCAGCGTCGGATGCTCGACGAGCTCGGCTGAGGAACCTCCCGCTGAGGTTCAGACGAGGCGCTCGGCCGCCTCCACGACGTTCGTCATGAGCAGCGCGACCGTCATCGGGCCGACACCGCCCGGGTTCGGGGAGAGGTACCCGGCGACGTCAGCGACGTCGGGGGCCACATCACCGAACACCAGGTTCTTGCCGGTCTCCGGGTCGGTCTCGCGGGTGACTCCCACGTCGAGCACGGCGGCTCCGGGCTTGACGTCCTCGGCGCGGATCAGGTGCTTGACCCCCGCGGCCGCGACGATCACGTCCGCCTCGCGCAGGTATCGCGGCATGTCGACCGTGCCGGTGTGCGTGAGGGTGACCGTGGCGTTCAGGTCGCGGCGGGTCAGCAGGAGCCCGATCGAACGGCCGATCGTGACCCCGCGGCCGACCACGACCACGTGCTTGCCCTTGAGGTCGTAGTCGTTGCGCAGCAGCAGCTCGATCACGCCGCGGGGTGTGCACGGGAGCGGGGTGTGGATCGGTCCGTTGACGTTGAGCACCAGGCGGCCCAGGTTGGTCGGGTGCAGACCGTCGGCATCCTTCGCCGGGTCGATCCGCTCCAGGATCGCATCCGTGTCGAGGTGCTTCGGCAGCGGAAGCTGCACGATGTACCCGTGGCAGGCGGGGTCGGCGTTGAGATCGTCGATCAGCGCCTCCACCTCGGCCTGGGTGGCGTCCGCCGGCAGCTCGCGCTGGATCGAGTTCATCCCGATCCCCTCGGACTGCCGGTGCTTCATGCCCACGTAGAGCTGCGAGGCGGGGTCGGCGCCGACGAGCACCGTCGCGATGCCTGGGGTGATCCCCTTCGCCTTCAGCGCGGCAACCCGCTCGGTGAGCTCAGCGCGGATCGCGGCAGCCGCCGCCTTCCCGTCCAGGATCTTCGCGGTCATGTGTTCGTCCTCAAATCTTGCGTCGTCATCGCCGAGTGCACGGTCTCCTGCCGAGTGCACGGGTTCGTCGCGTTGACAAGCCGTGCGCTCGGCAGGATCCCGTGCACTCGCGAGAGAGTGTCGGAATTACTGCTGCAGGTCCGGGTAGAGCGGGAACGCCGCGGCCAGCGTGTCGACGCGCGCACGCAGAGCCTCGACGTCGGCTCCGGGGAGCAGCGCGAGGGCGATGATGTCGGCGACCTCGGTGAACTCCGCGTCGCCGAAGCCGCGGGTTGCCAGCGCGGGCGTCCCGATGCGCAGACCCGAGGTGACCATCGGCGGGCGCGGGTCGTTCGGGACCGCGTTGCGGTTCACCGTGATGTGGATGTCGTGCAGGAGGTCCTCGGCCTGCTTGCCGTCGATCTCGGCGTCGCGCAGGTCGACCAGCACGAGGTGCACATCGGTGCCGCCCGAGCGCACGGCGATGCCGGCATCCTTCACGTCCTGCTGCGACAGGCGCTCGGCGATGAGCTTGGCGCCGCGAAGGACACGCTCCTGGCGCTCCTTGAACTCAGGGGTGGCGGCGAGCTTGAACGCGGTCGCCTTGGCGGCGATCACGTGCATGAGAGGCCCACCCTGCTGTCCGGGGAACACCGCGGAGTTGATCTTCTTGGCGATCTCGGCGTCGTTGGTGAGGATGAAGCCCGAGCGAGGGCCGCCGATCGTCTTGTGCACCGTCGACGAGACGACGTGGGCGTGGGGCACCGGGTTCGGGTGCAGTCCCGCGGCGACCAGACCGGCGAAGTGCGCCATGTCGACCCAGAGCAGCGCCCCGACCTCGTCGGCGATCTCACGGAAGGCGGCGAAGTCCATTGTGCGCGGGTAGGCCGACCATCCGGCGATGATGACCTTCGGCTTGTGCTCGATCGCGAGGCGGCGAACCTCGGCCATGTCGACCGTCGAGGTCTCGGCGTCGACACCGTAGGCGACGATGTTGTACAGCCGGCCCGAGAAGTTGATCTTCATGCCGTGCGTGAGGTGACCACCCTGGTCGAGGGACAGGCCGAGCAGGGTGTCGCCCGGGCGGGCGATCGCGTGCAGGACCGCCGCGTTCGCGGAGGCGCCGGAGTGCGGCTGCACGTTCGCGAACTCGGCGCCGAAGAGGCTCTTCGCCCGCTCGATCGCCAGGGACTCGGCGACGTCGACCTCTTCGCAGCCGCCGTAGTACCGGCGTCCGGGGTAGCCCTCCGCGTACTTGTTCGTGAGCACCGAGCCCTGCGACTGCAGGATCGAGACCGGCACGAAGTTCTCGGAGGCGATCATCTCGAGGAAGGTCTGCTGACGCTTCAGCTCGCGGTCGAGGACCTCGGCGATCTCCGGATCGACCTCGGCGAGCGGGGCGTTGAAGTAACGGTCGGTCATGATGACGTGCTCCTTTGACAACGGATTCGAAAGGGGTGTTCCTATCGGCCCAGGCGCGCGGTCGAATTCCGTGGTCAGTCGCTCCCCGGTGGTAGTCCACCCAGACGCCAGTCGCGACGGTTACGAGCATAGCGGATGCAGGAGCCCCGCACGCTGGTGGTCCGACCGCGACACAGAATCGATTCGACTTCCCCATTCCCCCGGACGGCGACGACGGGTAGGTTTTGTTCATGGTCCTTCCTCATCCCCTTCCGCTCGTGCCCGCGCCTGTCTCCGCCGCCGCAAGAGAGGGACGGATGCCGATCACCGCGACGACGCGCGTGCTCAGCTCCTCCCCGGCCGCCGCCCAGCTGGTCGCAGCGATCGAGCGCCGCACCGGCATCCTCCTCGCCGTCGTCGGCGAAGGACCCGCAGAGATCGAGCTGTTCGTCGATCCGACCTCGTCCGCCCCGGAGGGCTACACGCTCGAAGTCGGCGATCGTGCGGTCGTCGTCGGCGCCGATGAGGCCGGACTCTTCTACGGTGTCCAGACGCTGCTGCAGCTGCTGCGGCAGGACGACTCCGGCTGGGGGCTGCTCGGCGCCGACGTCGCGGACTCCCCTCGCTTCGCACGCCGCGGTGTGATGCTCGACGTGGCACGGCACTTCTTCGGCGTCGACGACGTGAAGAAGTTCATCGACAGCACGAGTGCCCTCAAGTTCAATCACCTGCACCTGCACCTCAGCGACGACCAGGGGTGGCGCGTGCACATCGACTCCTGGCCGCTGCTGACGGAGCTCTCGGCAGGCACATCCGCGAACGGCGACCCCGGTGGCTTCTACACGAAGGACGACTACCGCGAGATCGTGGCCTACGCGGCCTCGCGCCACATGATCGTGATCCCCGAGATCGATCTGCCCGGCCACACCCACGCGATCGGCGTCGCCTATCCCGAACTCGTCGAGGCTCCGGTGCTGAACGACAACCTGATCGCGGACTCCGCGCGCTTGGGCCAGCCTCTGCCCGTCGCAGGCGAGACGTATCTGGGCTGGGGCGTGGGTCATTCCAGCGTCCGGATCCATGAGGAGCGCACCTACGAGTTCGTGCGCGACGTCGTCCGTGAACTGGCTGAGATGACGCCCGGCCCGTACATCCACATCGGAGGCGACGAGTCGCTCGGCACCCCTCAGGCCGACTTCGACCTGTTCGCCGAGCGCGCCACCGCGATCGTGGTCGAAGCAGGCAAGACCCCGGTCGCGTGGCACGAGATGGGCTCCGCCGCGAACATCGCCGAAGGCACCGTCGGCCAGTACTGGGGCAAGACGACGCCCGAGGGCACGCACGCCGAGGAGGCCGCCCACTTCGTCGAACGCGGAGGCGCACTGATCATGTCGGCGGCGAATGTCACCTACCTCGACATGAAGTACAGCGAGGATTTCCCTCTCGGACTCACCTGGGCCGCCATCATCGACGTCCGCTCCGCCTACGAGTGGGAGCCGACCGCCGTCCTCGACGTGCCCGACACCGCGATCCTCGGCGTCGAGGCACCCTTGTGGTCCGAGACCACGCGCACCCTCGGCGAGGTCGAGCAGCTGGTCTTCCCGCGCGCCGCAGCGCAGGCCGAGGTCGCGTGGTCGCCGCGGGAGGCCCCGGAGCGCGCCTGGGAGTCGTTCCGCGTGCGCGTCGGAGCACTCGCACCGCTGTGGAAGGCTGAGGGGGTCGATTTCCACCCCGCAGACGAGATCCCCTGGAGCGAACGTTGAGCACCCACTCCACCGCGACCGGCTCGCTGGTCATCCACTCCGCACGTGTCGTCGACGGCGGCGTGATCGCCGAAGACGCCTGGGTCCGCATCGAGGACGGCACCGTCGCGACCCGCGGCACGGGCTCGGACTGGACGACGGCCGACGAGGTGGTCGACGCCACGGCGATCGCCGGTCCCGGCGCGCTGCTCACCCCGGGCTTCGTGGACATCCACGGCCACGGGGGCGCAGGGGCATCGTTCGACGACGGCATCGAGGCCATCCGCGTCGGCCGCGACCTGCATCGGGCGCACGGAACCACCCGCGCCGTCGTCTCGCTCGTGACGGCTTCGCTGGACTCACTCGCCCGGAACGTCGCCACGATCGCCGACCTGACCGAGACGGACGCCGACATCCTCGGCTCCCACCTCGAGGGGCCGTTCCTCGACCCCGGCCACCACGGGGCGCACGAGCCGACGCTGCTGCGCCATCCGGTCACGGCGGACGTCGCGCGGCTGCTGGACGCCGGACGCGGCACGGTCCGCCAGGTGACGATCGCTCCCGAGCTTCCGGGCGGACTCGACGCGATCCGGCAGATCGTCGCCGCGGGATCGGCCGCTGCCGTGGGGCACACCGATGCGGATGCCGCGATGGCGCGTGCGGCCTTCGAGGCCGGCGCGTCGATCCTCACCCACGCCTTCAACGCGATGCCCGGCATCCACCATCGTGCGCCGGGCCCCGTGCTCGCGGCTGCGGCCGATCACCGCGTCGTGCTGGAAGCCATCGCCGACAACGTGCATCTCGACCCGCACGTCATCAAGCTCGTGTTCGACTCCGCTCCCGGCCGGGTCGCCCTGATCACGGATGCGATGGCAGCGGCAGGGAGCGCGGACGGCCACTACGACCTCGGCTCGGTCGGCGTCACAGTCGAGAACGGCGTGGCCAGGGCAGACGACACCGGCTCGATCGCCGGCTCCACCCTCACCCAGGATGTGGCGCTGCAGCGGGCGGTCGCCGCGGGCGTGACGCTCCCGGAGGCCGTACGAGCACTCACCGAGACTCCGGCACGGGCGATCGGACGCGGTTCCGTGCTCGGCGGGCTGCGCCCGGGCATGCTCGGCGATGCCGTCCTGCTGGATGCGGAACTGCACGTCGCGCGTGTCTGGACAGGACCCCGACTTCTCGTCTAGGTACTGCCGCCGCGCGACGCACAGCTCTGCGCTCTCCGGTCGTTCGTGTGCGGGGCGGGAGGCCGCCGTTCCCCAGATCGGCGGCCTCGTCCCCTCCAGAGATGGGCGGTCCGGGAACTCCTCCCCCGAGGCTCCCGACCCGCCCGACCGGTGCATGTACCCCTCGCACCAGCGCCTGAACCCCGCCCCCCGGAGGGGTTCACATGGCTGTCTCTATGGGATGAGACGGCAGTCCCATCGATTCATTACGCGACTTCTGGAAATTCTTCGAGAATGTCCTTCGATCGTCCGCCCGAGGCCCGCGAGGCCGCCACTCCCCAGGTCGACGGCCCCATTCACCTCCGGAGAGGGCGGCCGGGAACTCCTCCCCCGAGGATCCCGAGCCACCCGACCGGCGCATCCACCTCGCACCGGCGCCTGAACCCTCCCCCCGGAGGAGTTCGTACGGCTGTCTCCATGGGATGAGACGGGCCTCCGACGAATTCATTACGCGGGTCGCCCGAAATCTTCGAAGAACGTCCGTCGTGCGGGAGGATCACCCTCGGATTCCTGGGAACGCGTTCCCTCGCATCGGCTTCGAGTTCGTCGGAAAGGGTGGCTTCCCTGGGAGATTCGCGAGAGAATGGTGAAGTCGCGTGATGAGCGGCGCCTCCATGCGTCTCACCTTCCAGAGGCGTAGCTGCGCCCAGTGACAGATGGATGATTGTGCACGAAGAGAACACGAATCACGACGAGCCGATCGGCGATGCCGACCTGATCCTCCGCGCCCGTTCCGGCGACACGGGGGCCTTCGGTGAACTCTGGCGTCGCCACTACCCGTCCGGCATCGCCGTCGCCCGATCCATCACCTCCTCGATCGACCCCGACGACCTGGTGCAGGAGGCGTACACCCGCATCTACCAGGCGATCATCAAGGGCGGCGGGCCGAACGGCTCGTTCCGCGCTTACCTGTTCACGAGCATCCGCAACACCGCCGCCGGCTGGGGACGCGCCCGCCGCGAGACCGCGATCGACGAGCTCGACTCCGTCGCCGATCCCGACACCACCGACCAGGCCGCGAACGAGGCGCTCGACCGCAGCCTCACCGCGCAGGCGTTCCGCAGTCTTCCCTCCCGTTGGCAGGAGGTGCTCTGGTACACCGAGATCGAGCAGATGAAGCCGCAGGAAGTCGGCCACCTCCTCGGCATGAAGTCCGGTGCCGTGTCTCAGCTGGCCTTCCGCGCTCGCGAGGGTCTCCGCGAGGCCTGGATCCAGGCTCACCTGCGCAGCGCCGCCGAAGGCTCCGAATGCCAGTGGACGATCGAGCACCTCGGCGCCTACTCACGCGGCAACCTCAGCACGCGCGACCACAAGAGGCTCGAACTGCACCTCGACGAGTGCGCGCGATGCATGATCGTCGCTGCGGAGGCCAAGGACGTCTCCAAGCGTCTGGCGCTCGTCCTGCTTCCTCTCGTGCTCGGCGTCGCCGGCGCCTCCGGCTACCTGGCGACCCTGCAGGGCGCCGGCACTCCCATCGTCGCCCTGGCTGCCATGCCGTCCAGCATCCCCGGAGTCGTCTTCGGCGGAGACGGTGGCGCAGGGGCTGCGGCAGCCGGTCTCGCAGCCTCCGGCACCGCCACGGGTTCGGCCGGCGGAGCCGGTACCGGCGGAACCGGTGGAGCTGGCGCGGGCGCCGCTTCCGGCGGGGTCTTCACCGGCATGGGTGCGCTCGTCGGGGCAGGATCCGCAGCGCTGGTGGTGGCCGGGGTCGTCGCCGCTGCCGCGATCGTCCCGGGACTCGCCGGGGCGAACCCCGCGACCTCCCTGCCCAGCGCCGGGGACACCGACCCGTCCTCGATCACCTCGGACGTCGGTCCGGACGAGTCGATGGCCCTCGACGAGCCGGTCGTGATCGAGGAGCCCGTCGCCCCTCCGGTCGAAGAGCCGGCGCCTTCGACGGAGACGGCCACGACACCGGCCGCAGACCAGGCTCCGCCACTCGTCGCACCTCCGGCCGCCCCGGTGGAGCCGGTCGTACCGCCGAAGCCCGTGGATCCGGTGAAGCCCGTCGACCCCGTGAAGCCGGATCCGACGGAGCCGCCGACGTGGTCGACGGCGACCGTCACGTGGGACGACCTGGGATTCCACTACAGCGTGCCGATCACCGGAACACCCGGTGCGACGATCGAGGCCCTGCTCGCCGACAGCAGCACGGGCGGTGGCACCGTCGTCCTCGACGACGCCGGAAACGGGACGATCCACCTCTCGCCCAGCCTGTTGCAGTACATCCTCGCCTCGGTGACGAAGGTCACCTTCCGCTATGTGCTCGCCTCGGGTGCAGGACCGTCGACCGACGTGATGCTCCTGGACCTCGAGCCCGAGGGAGGCATCATCTTCCCCCGCCCCGAAGACGAGCTGCCGCCCGAGGAGCTGCCGGGCGACGAGCTTCCCGCCGATGAGCTTCCCGCCGATGAAGCCCCGACCGACGCCGTGCGATCCGCACCGTCCGAGGAATCGCCCGCCGCGGAGCCCGCACCGGTCCCCGTCGAGCCGACGCCTGCAGAGACGGCACCGGCTGAGACAGCGCCGGCCGAGACGGAGCCCGCTCCGGTCGGGCCCGCACCGGCGGCGCCCGTCACCGAGGAGACGGCGCCGGTGGGCGCCGTCACCGCGGAAGCACCGGCAGAGGACGCCGCGACCGGCGAATAGACTGGATCCATGCCCTCGGATCCTGCACCCGTTCCCGGCGTCGAGCGCCCGGTCTTCTCCGCTCTCGACATCGTCCGCACCATCGTCCTGGTCGTCGCGGTGGCATCCCTCGCGCTGTGGGGATTCGCCAGCTGGGATCTCCCGTGGAACATCATCATCGGCATCGGGGCACCCGTCGTCGTGATCCTGATCTGGGCGCTGTTCCTGTCGCCGCGACCTGTCCTCCGCGTGCACCCGTTCCTTCGCGCCGCCGTCGAACTTCTGATCTACGTCGGTGTGACGATCGCCTGGTGGTCGATGGGACAGGCCCTGATCGGCACCGCGTTCGCCCTCGTGGCGGTCGTCGCCGGGGTCCTCAGCGGTCGGCGCGCCCTGTCGTGAGCACCCTGTCATGAGCGTCCCGTCGTGAGCGTCCTGTCTCTGCTGCAGGACTCCCTCGGCGCGCTCGTCGACACCACCGAGGCATCGCTCGAACAGGCCAGGGCCGATCGCTCGGGTCACGCGGCGGTCGGACGCCCGCTCGCCGTCGTGCACGCCCGGAGTGTCGAAGATGTCCAGGCGACCATGCGCATCGCCTCGGCCACGCGCACACCGGTCGTCGTCCGTGGAGCGGGCACCGGACTCGCCGGTGGCGCCAATGCCGGCACGGGCGAGATCGTGCTGTCGCTGGGGCACATGACCCGGATCCACGAGGTGCGTCCCGATGATCTCCTCGCCGTCGTCGAGCCAGGCATCCTCAACGCCGACCTCAACACCGAGCTCGCCCGTCACGGGCTGTGGTGGGCACCGGACCCCGCGAGTCGTGACATCTCCACGGTCGGCGGAAACATCGCCACCGGTGCCGGCGGCCTGCTGTGCGCCAAATACGGCGTCGTGCGCGATGCGGTGCTCGGGGTCGATCTCGTACTCGCCGACGGCAGACTGCTCCACCTCGGTCACCGCAGCGTCAAGGGCGTGACGGGTCTCGACCTCACCGCACTGGTCGTGGGCTCCGAAGGCACCCTGGGCGTGGTGGTCGGAGCCACTCTCAAGCTGCGCAGGCTCGTACCCGGCGAGACGTGCACGGTGACCGCCACTTTCCCCGGCGTCCGCGCCGCTGCCGCCGCCTCAGCCGCGGTGACTGCGGCGGGCGTTCAACCGGCGATCATGGAACTGATGGATGCGGCCAGCCTCGCGGCCGTGCACGCGCTGCTCGCGCTCCCCGCTCCGCCATCAGGCGCCGCGCAGCTGACCATTCAGACCGACGGCCCTGCCGCCGGTGCCGAAGCCGACACGATCGCCGAGATCCTTCGCTCCCATGACGGGGACACGGTCGTCTCGCACGACCGTGCCGAGGGCGAACGGCTGCTCGCGATCCGGCGATCGATGCACGCGGCGATGGCATCGCTCGGCACGCCGCTCATCGAGGACGTCTCGGTGCCGCGCAGCGCGATGCCCGCGATGTTCGATGAGATCGCCCGAATCGAGCGGGAGTACGCGCTGACGATCCCGACCGTGGCGCACGCGGGCGACGGCAACCTGCACCCGAACTTCCTCTTCGAGGGCCAGGAGGTCCCGCCGCAGGTCTGGGCGGCCGCCGACGAGCTCTTCCGCGCCGCGATCCGACTCGGCGGAACCCTGACCGGAGAGCACGGCATCGGCGTCCTGAAGCGCCGCTGGCTCGCCGAGGAGCTGGGCGACGACCAGTGGCGCCTCCAACGACAGATCGCCGCGGTGTTCGATCCGCTCGGCATCCTCAACCCTGGAAAGGTCTTCAGCCCCGATGCCTGACATCCACGTGAGCGCCGCCGTGATCGTCGACGACGAAGGCCGCGTCCTGGTCGTACGCAAGCAGGGAACCACGAGGTTCATGCAGCCGGGCGGCAAGCCCGAGCTCGGCGAGACCGCCGCGCAGACCCTGATCAGGGAGCTTCACGAGGAGCTCGGACTGGTGCTCGATGAGGCCGACCTCCGGCCTCTCGGAACCTTCATCTCCGCAGCCGCGAACGAGCCGGGGCATCGCGTCGTCGCCGCGGCCTTCGCCGCATCCGTCGATCCTGAATCCGTGAGCGTCCAGGCGGAGCTCGCAGAGCTGCGGTGGATCACCCCGGCCGACGTCGCGACCCTCCCCCTGGCCCCGCTGAGCGTCGAGCATCTGCTGCCGATCGCCTGGCCCGCGCTCGCGGGCTGAGGGGCTCGGACAGGCGTCAGATGCCCTGCCAGGCCGGCTTGTTCGCGAAGGTGTAGCGGTAGTAGTCGGCGAGAGCGAGGCGAGACGCCGCGGCCTCGTCGACGACGATCGTGGCGTGCGGGTGGAGCTGGATCGCGGACCCCGGCAGCAGTGCCGTGAGCGGGCCCTCGACGGCACCGGCGACGGCATCGGCCTTCCCCTCGCCGAATGCGAGCAGCACGAGGTGGCGTGCCTTCAGGATCGTGCCGAGCCCCTGCGTGATGCAGTGCATCGGCACGTCGTCGATCGAGTCGAAGAAGCGGGCGTTGTCCTCGCGGGTCTGCTCCGTGAGGGTCTTCACACGAGTGCGTGAGGCGAACGACGAGCCGGGCTCGTTGAAGCCGATGTGTCCGTCGGTGCCGATCCCGAGGATCTGCAGGTCGACGCCGCCGGCGGCGTCGATCGCGACCTCGTAGTCGTCGCCCGCGTGCTGGATCGTCTCGAGTGCGCCGTTGGGAACGTGGATCCGCTGCGGATCCAGCCCGAGCGGCTCCACGACCTCGCGCGTGATGACCGAGCGATAGCTCTCGGGGTGCGTCGGGTCGATGCCGACGTACTCGTCGAGTGCGAAGCCCCGCACCTGCGAGAGGTCGCGACCGGCGAGCTGTGCACGCAGCGCCTGGTAGACGGGCAGCGGGGTCGAACCGGTGGCGAGCCCCAGGACCGCGTCGGGACGACGATCGATCAGCTCCACGATCTCGGTGGCGACCAGTGCGCCGGCGGCCTCGGCATTCTCGACGATGACGACCTCAGCCATGCGGAACGATCTCCTTCTCGGTGATGGATGCGCCGACCAGTGCGGCGCCGAAAGCGGCAGCGGGAGACCCCGCGGGGAGCAGTTCGATTCTCTCATCCAGGCGGAGCGACCGCATGAACGGCGATGCCTCCGCCCCGGCGTGCAGTGCCGCCCGGATGCCGTTCTCGAGGCGGTCTCCGAGTGCCGTGAGCCCTCCCCCGATGACGACGGTCTCGACGTCGGCGGAGAGCACGAGGACGCGCACCGCGGCCGCAGCGCCGTGGTACAGATCGTCGCGGAGGCCGATCGCCAGCGGGTCTCCGGCGTCGGCCGCGTCGAAGATGTCGCGGATCGGCAGCGCGCCGGGTCGTCCCCACGCCTTGGCGAGAGCGCCGCCGCCGCAGAAGGTCTCGACGCATCCGTGCTGCCCGCATCCGCAGAGCCGTCCACGCGGGTCGACCGAGAGGTGACCGACCTCTCCGGCCGTTCCCCGTGCGCCGCGCCAGATGCGCCCGTCGATCACGATGCCCGCGGCGACGCCGGTGCCGAGATTGAGGTAGGCCATCGACCCTGCGACCCCGCTGAGCACGGCGGCCCCGAGGGCCGCGGCCTTCACATCGTTCTCGACGCGGAAGGGCACCCCGAGGGTGCGCTCGGCCCGGTCGGCGAGATCCAGCGACTCCACACCGAGATTCACGGCATGGTCGACGCGTCCGGCGTCGGCGTCGACGAGACCGGGGATGCCGATGCCGACGGAGCCGATCCGGGAGACCGGAAAGCCCGCTTCGTCGGCCAGCGCCGCGACGGAGGTCACGATGCTCTCGACGACGGCGTCGTCGCCCCACCCGGTGGGTCGACGGAGGCGCCCGATGATGTCACCGGAGGCGTCGACGGCCACCGCATCGATCTTGGTGCCGCCGACATCCAGGCCCACTCGAATCTGCCGACCGGCTCGGTCGGCGGTTCCCGCACCCTTCATCGGATGCAACTCCCTGCGATGTCAACGGCGGTGAAAGCGGATGTCACGACACTCCCAGCTGTCCGGAGAGCACCATCACGGCGGCACCGCGCAGGACGATGTCGTCCTGGTGCGTCAGACGTACGACGACGTCTTCGAACACGCCCTCCAGCGTCCGTGCGTGCAGGGTCTCGATGGCGGCGTCGATCAGGATGCCGTCGAGCAGGTCGGCGGGGCCGGACAGGACGACTTCGGAGAGATCGAGCGCGGCGACGATCGGCGCGATCGCGATCGCCATGCGGGTTCCGGCGTCGCGGAGGATCTCATCGCGGGCGTCGGGGTCGGCGGCGATCGCCGCACGCAGGCGACTGACGCTGAGCCAGGCCTCGAGACAGCCGTCCTTGCCGCACGCGCACCGCGGCCCGCCGTCGGTGCCGACGACGACGTGTCCGATCTCGCCTGCGGCGAAGCGGCTGCCGAGCAGCGGCTGGCTCCCCGTGATGAGACCGGCGCCGACACCGCGACCGATCTTGATCAGCATGAAGTCGGCCTTCGCGTCGCCGAACGTGTACTCGGCGAGCACCGCCGCGTTGGCATCGTTCCTCGCGAGGACGGGTAGGTCGAGATCGACGCTGAGCTTCGCCTCGAGCGGGAAGTTCGTCCAGCCGAGGTTCGGCGAGCTCAGCACGAGCCCGTCGGGTCGCACGACACCGGGCGTGCCGATGCCGACACCCAGCAGCGGCTGGGTCGAGGCGGCGACGAGAGTCTGCGCGAGCTCGCGCAGGGCGGCATAGGCTGCTTCGCCGTCGGGCGAGTCCGGACGCGGCACCTCGCGACGTTCGAGCACGTCGCCGTCGAGGCTCAGCACGGCGCCGGTGAAGGCACTCGGACCGGAGAGGTCGAGTCCGAGGATCTGATGGCCGAAGCGATCGATGTCGATCAGGATCGGCGGCTTGCCGGGACCGACGGCCTCGCGGACGCCCATCTCGATGACGATGCCGTCGGCGATGAACTCGGCGACGAGGTCGGAGATGGTGACCCTGGTCAGACCCGTCTCGCGGGACAGGTCGGCTCGACTCATGGCTCCGGCGTGGTACAGCGTCTGCAGCACCAGTGCGCGGTTGTGCCCGCGCGCGTGCTCGGGGAGCACTTTTGTGCGCGAGCGCAGGTGGCGCCCGGGCCCGAAGGCATGCGTGTTCGCGCCGAGGTACTCGACCTGCGACGCGGGACGCTGTTCATCCGAAACGGACATGTTTGTTAGTAGACCTTACGAACAAAATTTGCGCAACCTCTCCCCGCAGACGCGCGGGGAGGGTTACCGAAACGTTACATTACTTTCGATACTCGGCGGGAGTGCTCTGGGAACGCTCCACGAGGCGGGCGACCAGGCCTGCGACGATGTCCTCCCGCGCCCCGATCGTGAGGGGCTTGCCCGGCACGCCCGGACGACGCTGGTCAGGCGCGGGGCCGTCAAGGGGACGATACCTCACCCCCGCGGCACGCAGACGGCGCAGATGCGTCGGCAGGCGGCGCGCGAAGTCGGCGTACGGCGCCGGGTCCCCGCCATCCCAGAGCCGCTCGGCGATCGCCGCGAGCCGTGGGAACATCGCGAAATCGACCCGATCGCGCGTGGGCAGGTGCTCGCTCCAGACGTTGGCCTGTCCGCCCACCGCCCCGTCCTCGACGCGCAGCGTATAGGCACGCTCGATCGTCAGCGGCGGCCCCACCCTGATCGGCTCCTCCGCCGACTCCGACTGCGGGTAGTCGAGGTACACCTCGAGGTCCGGGCATGCCACCACGGGGATCCCCCGCGAGAGCGCCTCGCGCATCGCCACCGGCCCTCGCCACGCGAGGATCCGCACGCCCTCGGGCACATCGCCCTCGAGCACCTCGTCCCAGGCGAGCGCCGTGCGCCCTCTGGAGCGGACGTGTGCGACGAAATGCGCCGTGAACCACGGCTGCACGTCATGCGGGGTGGCGAGTCCGAGCTCGCTCATCCGCTCGGCGGCCGCCGGGCTCTGTGCCCATTCGGTCACCGGCACCTCGTCGCCGCCGATACCGATCCACTCCGCGTCGAACACGTCGCACAGCGCGTCGATCGCGGCTCGCCCGAACGCCAGCGACGCCTCCGTGGGTGCGAGCGTCCGCGGGTTGACCCCGAACCGCTCCCACGCGGAGACGACAGGCTCGCCGACGTCGACGTTGCCGAGTTCGGGGTATGCCGCGAGGGCGGCCTGGACGTGTCCCGGCAGCTCCACCTCGGGCACGAGGGTCACGAAGCGCTCGGCCGCGTACGCCACGAGGTCGCGCAGCTCGGCCGTCGTGTAGAAGCCCTCGTGCACTCCGGGCTCGACGGTCGCGAGCGGACCGTGGCCGCGCTGCGTCGCCTCACGGCGGGAGCCCACCTCGGTGAGCCGTGGATAGCCGGGAACCTCGAAGCGCCAGCCCTGATCGTCGGTGAGGTGGAGGTGCAGGATGTTGAGGTGGTGGTCGGCGAGAAGATCGATCAGACGGCGGACCTCGTCGGCGGGCCGGAAGTGCCGGGCGACGTCGAGCATCACTCCGCGCCAGCCGTACGCCGGCGAGCCCTCCCAGACACCGGCCGGGATCAGCGCGTTCGCCGCCTCCGGATCGCGGAGCTGGCGCAGCACGGTGGCCCCGCGATAGACGCCGGCGGCACTCGCGCCGCGGATCTCGACGCCTTCCGCACCCACGCTCACGCGGAAGGCCTCGTCAGCGACACGACCGGTCGACGCGGCCTCCGCGCCGAGCGTGTCATCGATCAGCAGTCGGATGGGCGCCGCATCGTCTCGGTGCCCTCCGCCACCCAGGCGGGCGACGGCGGCGGCGAGCTCGACGGCTGCGACGATCGGCGTCCCCTCCGACCAGACGAAGCCCGTCGCCGTCGGGTCGATGCGGGCCGCGACGCGGGGCACCGTCCCGCGATGGGCGGGAGGCGGCATCCGCAGCGCCTGCCCCGGCGTGGCGCCGGTGGGTTCGGCGTCGGACACGACGGCCACGCCGCCGACCAGCACCTCGACGATGCCCTGCGGTGCGGCGCGTGGAGCCTCGAACGTGGCGCCGGCGGAGATCGTCTCGGGGTCGAACAGCACCAGGTCGGCGACCGCGCCGTGGCGGATGACTCCGCGTGGGGCGTCCCCGCGGTCCAGCCCCAGGCGGCGGGCAGGCGTCCCGGACAGGTGGCGGACCGCCTCCTCCAGCGTGAGGATGCCCAGCTCGCGCACGTAGTGTCCGAGGTAGCGGGGGAACGTGCCACGGCCTCGCGGGTGAGGTCGGGCGCCGATCAGGATCCCGTCACTTCCGCCCGAATGCTGCGGATGACGCATGATCGCCTGCACGTTCTCCTCGTCGCCGATGTGCATGAGGATGCCCGTCGCGCCGGCATCCTCGATCACGGTGTCGAGCACCACATCGACGGCGCGGCGTCCGGTCGTCTGGGCGATCTCGGCGACCGTGCGCCCGACGAGGTCCGCGAGCGCCGGGTTGGCCGTGCCGGAGATCTGGATCTGCGTCCAGTCGGCCTTCTCGCCGTGGAAACCGTCGCACCCGATCTCCTCGAGCTCCACGCGCACGGTCTCCCGACCTGTCGCATCGAGCTCGGAGAGGGTGCGCAGCAGGTCCCCCGTCGCCGCCAGACGACTCGGCAGCAGCGCGGACAGCGTGGTGGCACCGGGCAGATAGGGGTAGGTGTCCAGTGTCACGTCGACGCCGTCGGCGATGGCCGCGTCGATCAGTTCGAGGAGCTCGCCGGCCCGACCACGATTCGGGGTGAAGTTCATGGTGGCGTGCGTGAGATGCACGGGGCAGCCGGTGCGGCGGCCGATGTCGATCGCTTCCCGATAGGCCTCGAGCGCTCCCCCGCCGTAGCTGCGGGTGTGGGGCGCCCAGTAGCCGCCGCGCTCGGCGACGACGCGGCACAGCGCCTCGAGCTCCGTCACGTCGGCGTACATCCCCGGCGTGTACGTCAGCCCGCTCGACATCCCGAACGCACCGGCGTCCAGAGCCGCACCGAGCATCTCCGCCATCGCGGCGATCTCGGCGGAGGTCGCCGGACGGTTCTCGTGACCGACGACCATCATGCGGAGGTTTCCCTGCGGGACGAGCACCGCGGCGTTCGCGACGGCCGCCGCATCAATCGCGGCGAGAAGATCGTCCATGGTCCGCCACGGCGCTTCGACCGGCATGCCGTTCCACCCGGCGATCTGGGCCGGGATGACGGCGGCTGTGGCGTCGTCGAGCGGCGCGTAGCCGAGGCCGTCCTGGCCGAGCACCTCTGTCGTGACGCCCTGCCGGATCTTCGCGTCGTGCGAGACCCCGCTCAGCACCGCGAGCTCGCTGTGCGCGTGCATGTCGATGAACCCGGGTGCGAGGACGAGGCCGTCCGCATCGATCTCGATCGCGCCTTCCGGAAGCTCGACCTCGTCGACCGACTCCCCGGCGGGCAGGACTGCGACGACGCGCGCGCCCTCCACGGCCACGTCGGCCACGAAACGCGGCGCGCCCGTCCCGTCGACGACGGTCGCCGCGCGGTAGAGCCGCACGAGTCCGGCAGCAGCCTTCTCGGCGCTCAGAAGCATGTCGCGACCGCTCCGATCACACGAGGATCGGCGGCATCGGGGTCATCGATCACCGCGACCACGCGCCATTTGTCGAAGGCCGTGCACGGGTGCGAGAGGCCCAGCCGGACGACATCGCCGACCGCCACCGCTGCACCATCCGAGAGATGGAGGAACGCATGCTGGTCGTTCAGCGCGGTGATCTCCCCCGGCACCGACTGCGGCGTCGGCAGGTCGAGGTCGAACGGGACGTCACGCCGGCCGGCATCGAGCAGGGCGAGACCCTCTTCGGGCTGCGAGACGACGCGCGACCAGGCGTGCATCGCGGAACGGAGCGGTGCGGTGCCGGTGAGGGCTCCGAACGGAGACATCCGCGAGTAGAAGCCGTCGTCGTGGATCTGGAACGCGCCGGACCGCAGCACGACATCGGCGGTGTCATGCTCGGGTGCGAGCACCGAGGCCGCGCGATCGGGGAACGAGCTGCCGCCGGCGCTGAGAACCGGGCGGACGCCTTCGGGGTAGTCCAATCGCGCGTGCAGCTCGACGAGGGTGCGCAGGTACGCGTCGACCGCCGCCACGGACGCCTCGCTGCGGTCCGGTCCGAACGGCCCTTCATACCCGGTGACGCCCGCGAGCCGGAGGCCGGGGGCGTCGGAGATCGCCTGGGCGATCCGCTCCCCCTCCGACACGGTGCGCGCTCCGGTGCGGCCATGCGCGCCCCCCAGCTCGACGAGCACGTCCAACGGCTGCGTGCTTTCGCGCATCCCTGCCGCGAGGATCTCGACACCGGCGAGCGAGTCCGCCCAGCACAGGACGCGCAGATCCGCATCTGCGGCCAGCAGCGCACCCAGTCGAGTCACGGCAGCGGGGTCGGCGACCGCATTGGCGATCAACACGGTCCGGACGCCGGCGTCGACGGCCACCTCTGCCTGCCACGGCGTCGCCACCGAGATGCCCCAGGCCCCCGCATCGAGGAGTCGCTGCCAGAGCGCCGGAGCCATCGAGGTCTTGCCGTGCGGCGCCAGAAGCACCCCCTGCTCCCTCGCCCAGGCGAAGACGGTCTGCTCGTTGTGCCTCAGCGCGTCCTCGTGCACGGTGAGCACCGGAGTAACCAGATCGGAGAGACGCAGGTCGGCGCCGGCGACCTCGGAGAGACGGAGTCCCGCGGCGTGCGCCGGGAAGCCCTTCGTCCAGGCGCCGAGAACGGGATCCGGAATTTGTAGAGGCATCTAACAAGGCTACTAGGCTGGCGGCATGACCGCGAAGATCCGAGTTTCCACCGACGCCGCCCCCGCTCCCGCCCACACCTTCTCGCAGGGGATCCGCAAGGGTCCGTTCGTGCAGGTCTCCGGGCAGGGACCCGTCGACCCGCAGACGAACGAGTACCTCTTCCCGGGCGATGTGGCCGCGCAGACCACCCGCACGCTCGAGAACGTCAAGGCGATCGTCGAGGCCTCGGGCGCGACGTTCGACGACGTCGTGATGCTGCGCGTCTACCTGACCAAGCGCGAGGACTTCCCCATCATGAACGACGCGTACGGCGACTTCGTGACCGCCCACACCACGAACGGCGTGCTCCCCTCGCGCACCACGGTCTTCACGGGCCTGCCGCGCGAGGAGATGCTGGTCGAGATCGACGGCATCGCCATCATCGACTGATCCGGGGAACGGGGAGGTGACGATATCACGGACCGTTGCCTTCCTGTTACCTCCC
Source organism: Microbacterium sp. NPDC090218 (assembly GCA_044900255.1). Taxonomy (GTDB): domain Bacteria; phylum Actinomycetota; class Actinomycetes; order Actinomycetales; family Microbacteriaceae; genus Microbacterium. The sequence continues at coordinate 249,258 of JBJDMS010000001.1, forward strand.
ATCCCGTACCATTGATCCTCAGGGCACGTTTGAGAGCCGGGGGGTGAAGTTCGTGACCGATCTGATTTCTGCGCCGGGCGCAGCAGCCGAGGCGCACGGTGACGACTCCGCACCCACCGCGGTCCTCTCGCCCGCGGACGCTTCGACCGATGCCGTCCCGCCCACCACCGGCGAGCAGCCGCTCGCCTGGGCCCCCATCGAACCGGCACCCAAGAAGCGTCGCCTCGGCCTCTGGATCGGCCTGGGCGTCGGAGCCGTCGCCCTGGGCGCGGGCGCCGCCTCCATGGTCCTCATCGCACCGGGCACCACCGTCGCCGGAATTCCGGTCGGATGGATGACCCCCGGCGCTGCGGCCGAGGCCATCAGCACCCACCTCGCTCAGACCGAGGTCACACTCACGGGAGAGGGCGACGGCGCCGTGCTCACCGGAGCCGACCTCGGCGCCGCTGTCGACGCCACCGCGCTCGCCGACACCGCCTTCGCCGAGCGTCCGCTCTGGAACCTCGGAATGTGGATGGGCGATCCCGTCCCGGCCGAGATCACCCTCGACGCCGAGAAGGCCTCCGCCGCGCTGCGCAGCGCGGTGCCGACGAGCTTCGACGACCCGGTGGATGCGGGAGTCGTGTTCGACGCCGCCAGCGGCACCTACGTCATCACCGCCTCGGAGACGGGCACCGGGATCGACGTCGACGACCTCAACGCGGCCTTCGCCGACGCGGTCGCCGACGGCAGCACGACGCTCGAGTACCCGGGCGGCCCCGCCGAGGCTCTGCCCGCCGTCTCCGACGACGACGCCACGGCCACCGCCACCGCCCTCAACACGATGCTCTCGACCATCGGCTTCTACGTCGGCGACGAACGCACCGTCCCGGTCGCCCCGGCGGTCGCGGCCACCTGGCTGACCGTCGTCGATGAAGACGGTCAGCTGCGCATCGAGGCCGACGCGCAGGCCATCCAGGCCACTGTCGACACGCTCCCCGGTCTCGTCGATCGCGCTCCGGTCAACGCGACGAACATCGTCGACTCCGCCGGCACGGTGCTCCGCGCCGAGCAGGAGGGCGTCGCGGGCCGCGCGATCGGCGACACCTCCGCCATCGCGGAGCAGTTCGCTCAGCAGCTCGCCGCCGGCGACGGCGTCTACAAGCTCACCGTGAGCGAGACCGCGTTCGAGACGGTGAGCCTGTTCCGCCGCATCGAGATCAACCTGAGCCAGCAGCGCGCCTACCTGTTCGAGAACAACGAGGTCGTGAAGTCGTGGGCGGTCTCCACCGGCCTGCCGGGCACGCTGACCCCGACCGGCAACTTCAAGGTGTTCGCGCACACTGCGATGCAGGACATGGGCTGCTACGAGGGAGCCCCCTACTGCACCGAGAACGTCCCGTGGATCACCTGGTTCGCACCCAACATCGGCTTCCACGGCACCTACTGGCACAACAACTTCGGCCAGCGGATGAGCCACGGCTGCGTCAACCTGCCGATCGATCTCGCCAAGTACGTCTACGACTGGTCCCCCGAGGGCCTCGAGATCTCCGTCTACTACTGATCCGAACCGCTCGGCCCCACCCCTGAACCGGGGTGCTCTGTCGACGGCCGGAGCAGACGGCGTCTAGCCGGCGCAGGTACGAAGAAGGGGGCGGATGCCGTAGCATCCGCCCCCTTCCCGTGTGTCAGCGCAGCGCGTCGACGATGCCGTTCAGCGTCGCGGACGGACGCATCACGGCCGTGACGAGCGCCTCGTCCGGGCGGTAGTAGCCGCCGATCTCCACCGGCTTGCCCTGCACCGCGTTGAGCTCGGAGACGATCTTCTCCTCGTTCTCGGCGAGCGTCGCCGCGATCGGCGCGAAGGCCGCGGCGAGCTCTGCATCCTTCGTCTGCTTCGCCAGCTCCTGGGCCCAGTACAGACCCAGGTAGAAGTGGCTTCCTCGGTTGTCGATCGTGCCGAGCGCACGACCCGGCGAACGGTCCTCCTCGAGGAAGGTGCCCGTCGCGGCATCGAGGGTCTCGGCCAGCACGCGAGCCTTCTCGTTGCCCTTCCGGTCGGCGAAGTGCTCGAGCGAGGCGGCCAACGCGAAGAACTCACCCAGCGAGTCCCAGCGCAGGTAGTTCTCCTCGACCAGCTGCTGGACGTGCTTGGGAGCGGAACCGCCCGCACCGGTCTCGAACAGGCCACCGCCCGCGAGCAGCGGCACGATCGAGAGCATCTTGGCGCTCGTGCCGACCTCGAGGATCGGGAACAGGTCGGTCAGGTAGTCACGCAGCACGTTGCCGGTCACCGAGATGGTGTCGAGGCCATGGCGCATGCGAGCGAGCGTGTAGCGCGTCGCCTCCTCGGGCGCGAGGATCGTGATCGTCAGGCCCTTGGTGTCGAGCGTCGCCAGCCCCTGGTGGACCTTCGCGATGATCTGCGCATCGTGCGAGCGGTTCGCGTCGAGCCAGAACACAGCCGGCACGCCGGTCGCACGCGCACGGGTGACCGCGAGCTTGACCCAGTCCATCACCGGGATGTGCTTGGTCTGCGTCGCACGCCAGATGTCGCCGGCGCCCACCTTGTGCTCGATGAGCACGGTGCCCTCGCTGTCGAGAACCTGGACGATGCCGTCGGCTGCGATCTCGAACGTCTTGTCGTGGCTGCCGTACTCCTCGGCCGCCTGCGCCATCAGTCCCACGTTGGGAACGGTGCCGATCGTGGCGGGGTCGAGCGGACCGTTGGCGATCACGTCGTCGATCACGGCCTGGTAGACGCTGGCGTACGAGGAGTCGGGGATGACGGCGAGCGTGTCCGCCTCTTCGCCGTCCTTGCCCCACAGCTTGCCGCCGTTGCGCACGAGCGCGGGCATCGATGCATCGACGATCACGTCGCTCGGCACGTGCAGGTTCGTGGTCCCCTTGTCGGAGTTCACGTAGGACAGGCGCGGTCCCGCGGCGATGGCCTTGTCGAACGCGGCGGCGATCTCCTCGCCTCCGGCGACGTTCGCGAGGCCGGAGAGGATCGAACCGAGGCCGTCGTTCGCGCTGAGTCCGGCAGCGGCGAGCTGCTCGCCGTACTGCGCGAACACGTCGGCGAAGAACGCCTTCACGACGTGACCGAAGATGATGGGGTCGCTGACCTTCATCATGGTCGCCTTGAGGTGCACCGAGTAGAGCACGTCGTCGGCCTTCGCGGTCGCCAGCGTCTCGGCGAGGAACGCGTCGAGCTCCTTGGCGGAGAGGAAGGTCGCATCGATGATCTCGCGCGGAAGGACCTTGAGGCCCTCCTTGAGCACCGTGACCGTGCCGTCCTCCGCCGTGTGGCGGAAGCTGAGCACATCGTCGTGGGCGGCGACCCAGGAGCGCTCGTTGTGCTTGAAGTCGTCGCGCCCGAGGGTCGCGACACGGGTCTTCGATCCGGCGGCGAACGGCTTGTTGCGGTGCGGGTGCTTCTTCGCGTAGTTCTTCACGGCGAGAGGCGCACGACGGTCGCTGTTGCCCTCGCGCAGCACGGGGTTCACGGCGGAGCCCTTGATGCGGTCGTAGCGGGCGCGGACGTCCTTCTCCTCGAGCGACGAAGGCTCGTCCGGGAAGTCCGGGATGTCGTAGCCCTGCTGCTGGAGCTCGGCGATCGCGCCCTTCAGCTGCGGGATGGAGGCCGAGATGTTCGGAAGCTTGATGATGTTCGCCTCGGGGAGCGTGGCGAGGCCACCCAGCTCGGCGAGTGCGTCGCCGACCTGCTGCTCCGGGGAGAGCTTCTGCGGGAAGGCGGCGAGGATGCGCCCTGCCAGCGAGATGTCGCGGGTCTCGAAGCCGATGCCCGCCTGGCCTGCGTAGGCCTGGACGATCGGCAGGAACGAGGCGGTGGCGAGCGCCGGCGCTTCGTCAGTGTGCGTGTAGATGATGGCGTCGTCGGTCACCGGGTGGTTCTCCGCTCTCGTGGTCTATTTGTCTCGATACCAAGATACCTGAGTGGCCCTGACAGCGTGTCCGGGCCGCCTTCCGACGGCCCCGCGGGAAGGTCGGCGAGACCACTCCGGGTGAAATGTTCATCCGAAACGTGTACCTCCGCGCGGGAGGGGTTAGCCTGGGTGCATGTCCGAACTGCGCATGGTCGAACTCTCCGCTGCGACGATCGTCGCCGTGAACAACCTGTCGCTCAAGCCCGGACAGGAGCAGTTCCTCGCTCCGGTCTCGTACGGGATCGCGGCCACCGTCATCAACCCCCAGACGTCCTGGCAGCGGGTGATCCTCGACCGCAACGAGGTCGTCGGCTTCGTCAGCGCCAACTTCGACGCCGAGGCGCCCGAGGAGCATTTCCGCTCCGTGCTGTGGCGCATCAACGTGGACGCCGACGATCAGGGACGCGGCGTCGGTCGCTACGCCGTCGAGGCCCTCATCGAAGAGGCCCGCTCACGCGGCGTCGACCATGTCGACGTGATCTACGAGGCCGGCGAAGGCGGACCGGAGACCTTCTTCCACCGTGTCGGGTTCACTCCCGTCGGCGAGACCGCCTACGGCGAGGTCATCGCCGAGATCCGAGTCACGGCATAGAGACCGGCGGCGGGGTCTCGAATCCCCTCCCCCATCGAGACCTCGTCGCCTTTCACAGCGCTGGTGGGGAGCGCTCTCATGACGCTGACCTCCTGAGGTCAGGAACGATCGTCGGGCGTCCCGCCGTGCTTGCGACGGCTCGTCCATGAGGAGAGCGCGGCTGCGGCCGCGCCGGCTGCCCGATCGATCGCTTCGGCCGAACGGTTGAGCATGTCCTGCGCGGCGTCCTGCCATGCCGCCGTTGCCGGAGCCTCCCCCGCCTGCACCTTCGCCGCGTGCTCCGCCGCCTCGAACGCGCGCTCGAGCTCGGCGACCGCGTCCCGATAGGCGGCGAACTCCGCAGGGGTGATGCGTCCGGCAGCCGCGCGGCGCATTTCCGTCGCATGACCGGCGGCGCGGAAGTACGTGGCGGTCTCGGGACTCCTGACATCCGTCATCGCCGGATAGGAGATCTGCAGCGCAGGGTCGGTCTCGTACCGCATCCACCGCGCCGTCACGGCATCGTGGGTGGCGTGCAGCCGCTCCAGGGGCCGAGGCTCCGAGGCGGAGGGCACCGCGGCCCTGGCGGCGTTGAGGCGGACCTGGCGCGCACGCACGTCGGCCGATGCGGCCTTCGCGTCGCGCTCCCGCTCCTTCAGCATCCGCCGCGCTCCGGCCACCTGCTCGGCTGTCGCGCGCTGGGCGGCCCGCTCGGCGGTGACGCGAGCCAGATCGGCACGAGCGATCTTCCACGCGGTGCGCCGCTCGGCCGCGACCAGCTGCGCCTCTCTGAGGTCATGACGCGCGGCATCGACCGCGAGGCGGCGTCCGGTCACCGTGCTGTTTCGACGACGTATTCCCATCACACCCACCGTCCCCGCGGCGACCGCAGTCGGCGCGATCCACCACCACTCGGCAGCGAGCAGCAAGGGGTCCATACGTCGATGCTACCTAGGCGTCGCACTCGACGCGCACCCCTGGCCTTCCCCCGCCGTCTCGCCTGCTGCGGCCGTCGTCGTCCTGCCATGCCGGCGAGGTCGGACGTGGCCGCAGCAGCCGAGGGGCGGTTCAGACGAGCGTCCCCTGCCAGGCCGCGTGCAGCTGGGCGAACTTGCCGGTGCCGCCGATGAGCGCCTCGGGGCTGTCATCCTCGATGATCTGCCCGTGCTCCATCACCAGCACCCTGTCGGCGATCGCGACCGTCGAGAGGCGGTGCGCGATGATGATCGCGGTGCGGTCCTTGAGCAGGGTCTGCAACGCGTCCTGGATCAGCCGCTCGGACGGGATGTCCAGCGATGCCGTCGCCTCGTCGAGGATGAGCACCGCGGGGTCGGCGAGGAATGCCCGGGCGAACGAGATGAGCTGGCGCTGACCGGCGGAGACCCGCCCACCGCGCTTGTTCACATCGGTGCCGTACCCGTCGGGCAGCGACGAGATGAACTCGTCCGCACCGACGGCACGGGCGGCCGCCCTGATCTCCTCGAGCGACGCGTCCGGCTTGCCGAGCGCGATGTTGTCGGCGACCGTGCCGCTGAACAGGTAGGCCTCCTGCGTCACCATGACGATCGCTCGGCGGAGGTCCTTCGGGTGCAGCGAGCGCAGATCCACGCCGTCGAGGGTCACGCGACCCGCGGAGGGGTCGTAGAACCGCGAGATGAGCTTGGCCAGCGTGGACTTTCCCGCGCCGGTCGTGCCCACCAGGGCGATCGTCTCGCCGGCGGGGATGTCGAGCGAGAAGTTCGGGAGGATGGTCTTCTCGCCGTTGTAGCCGAAGGTCACCTCGTCGAACCGGATGTGTCCGCGGGACTCCCAGAGGTCGACCGGCTTCTCGGGGTCCGGAACCGTCGGCACCTCCTCGAGCACGCCCGACACCTTCTCCAACGCAGCGGTCGCCGACTGGTAGGAGTTCAGGAACATCGCGATCTCCTGCATGGGCGCGAAGAAGTTGCGCACGTAGAGAACGGCCGACAGCAGCACACCCACGGTGAGCGCGCCCTCGGAGACGCGGATTCCGCCCCAGAGCACGACGATGCCGAGCACCAACGCGGCGACGCCCATGAGCCCGGGCTCGAACGTGCCGAACAGCAGCATCGACCGGCGGTTGACATCGCGGTAGTCGCCCGCGACATCCTGGAACGCCTTGTCGTTGCGCGGCTCCTTGCGGAACGCCTTGACGGCCCGGATCCCGGTCATCGTCTCGACGAACTGCACGATCACCTTCGCGCTGATCACGCGGGACTCACGGTAGACGAGTTGCGAGCGCGAGTAGAACCAGCGCATCAGGAAGAACAGCGGCACACCGCCGATGGCGAGGATCAGCCCGGACTGCCAGTCCCAGAAGCACAGGGCGATGAAGGTGAAGAGACCGAAGAGCACACCGGAGACGAGCTCGTTCAGCCCGCCGTCGAGGAGCTCCTTGATCGAGTCGAGGTCGCTGGTCTGGCGCGAGATGATGCGACCGGACGTGTACGACTCGTGGAACTCCAGGCTCAGCCGCTGAGTGTGCAGGAAGATGCGCTTGCGCAGGTCGAGCAGCACCGCCTGGGTGAGCTTGGCCGCGATGATGACGTACCAGGCGATCAGGACGGCGGCGAAGATCCCCGCCAAGAGGTAGATGCCGCCGATCATGAACGTCGGCATCCAGTCGGCGTCGTTCAGCACCGCGGGCAGCGCGCGGTCGAGGCCCATGCTGATGAGGATGGGGCCGGCGACCTGCAGGGCGGTCGAGACGACCAGCACTGCGGCAGCCAGCACGATCTGCGGCTTCAGCGGGCGGACCAGGGATCCGAGCAGGCGAAGAGACCGGCGACGGATCGCCCTGCTCTCCTCACGCGTGTACTTGGACCGGTCCTCGTCCTGGGTTCCGGTGATGGCGGAGCTCATCGCTGCACCTCCTTCTCGGTGATCGGGTCTTCGTCGGCGGCCTTCGTCCCGAGGCCCGCGCGGACCTCTTCGTCGACCTCGAGCTGTTCGTCGCGGATGATCGGGATCGCCCCGGTGCGTGCCGCTTCCTCCGCCTCCAGGCTGGAGATGACGTGACGGTAGTGCCGACTCGTCTTCAGCAGCTCCGAGTGGGTGCCCACGGCCGTCACCCGCCCTGCCTCGAGCAGCGCGACACGGTCGGCGAGCGCCACCGTGGAGGGGCGGTGCGCCACGATCATCGCGGTCGTGTCGGCGAGGACGTGCCGGAGCGCCTCCTCGACGAGCGCCTCGGTGTCGACGTCGAGCGCCGACAGCGGGTCGTCGAGCACGAGCACCTTCGGCTTCGCCGCCACCGCGCGGGCGAGCGCGAGCCGCTGACGCTGGCCGCCCGAGAGGCTGAGCCCCTCCTCGCCGATCACGGTCTCGACGCCCTCGGGGAGCGAGTCCACGAACGCGGCCTGGGCGACCTGCAGCGCTTCCCGCAGCACCCGCTCGCCCTCTTCGCTGTGCACGTCGAGGTCTGCGCGACCGAGCAGCACGTTCTCGCGGACGGTCGCCGAGAACAGCGTCGCATCCTCGAACGCCATGGCGATGTGCTGCCGGAGCTCTGCGAGTGGGAGGTCGCGCACATCGACGCCGTCGAGGGTGACCTTTCCGCCCGTCACGTCGTACAGGCGGGTGGGCAGCGTCGTGAGCGTCGTCTTGCCGCTGCCGGTGAGTCCCACCAGCGCCATGGTCTCTCCCGGACGCAGCACCAGATCGATGCCGTCGAGCAGGTCGCGCTCGTGCGCACCGGCGTCCTGGTAGCGGAAGTGCGCGTTCTCGAACGCGAGCTCGCCGCGCGGGTTCTCGATGTGCACCGGGTTCTCCGGGTCGGTGATGGTGTTGGTCTCGGAGAAGATGTCGAACACGCGGTCCGTCGCCGTGCGGGCATCGAGCATGAACGAGAACAGGAAGCCGATCGACTCGATGGGCCAGCGGAGCACGACGGCCATCGCGAAGAACGCGAACAGCTGCGCCTCGTCGATCTGCCCCTGTGAGATGAGCCAGATTCCCGACATCAGGCTGACGCCGAACGCGATCTGCGGCATCAGGTCGAGCCAGAACCAGATCGACGCGATCGCGCCGGCCTTGCTCATCTCGGTCTCGCGCAGCGTCTCGGCCTGGCGGCTGAAGCGGCTGAGCGCGTGCTTGCCGCGACCGAACGCCTTCAGCACACGGATGCCGTGCACGCTCTCCTCGACACTGGTCGCGAGGTCGCCCGCCTGGTCCTGGCTGCGGCGGGTGAGCGCGCCGTAGCGCTTCTCGAACAGGTAGCCGCGGATCCACAGCGGAACGGCGGTGACCAGGAAGATCGCCCCGAGCAGCCAGTGCCAGCGGAACAGCAGCACCGAGCCGATGATGATCGTGAGGACGTTGACGACGAGCAGCACCAGTCCGAATGCGAGCCAGCGCCGGATGAGGCCGATGTCCTGCATCATGCGGCTGAGCAGCTGGCCCGACTGCCACCGATCGTGGAAGGCGACGGGCAGCGTCTGCAGACGCGAATAGAGCTGCGTGCGCATCTGGTACTCGACCTCGGTGGAGGGGTTGAGCACGAACTGACGGCGCAACCACACCATCAGCGCCTCACCGAGGGCGAGGGCGAAGACGGCGAGGGCGCCCCAGACGATCGCGCTGATCTCACCGGAGCGGACGGGTCCGCTGATGATCTGCTCGAGCACGATCGGGATCATGAGGGCGATGACGGCCGCGATGAGCGCGCTGGCAGCGCCCCCGGCGAGCCGCCAGATGACGGGCTTCACGAAGGGCTTCAGGCGCCACAGTGCGGCCGGAGTGGAAAGAGTGGAGGAAGGCGAGGGATTCTGCACGGAAGGCGAGGAAGACATGTCTCTCAGACGAGTTTCGTATGGGCAGCGGTTGCGAAGGGGTCGGATGCGAGAGCGGACTCCTGGAGTCCGGCATCCGATGCAGAAGGGGCGGGGAGGGCTCTAGAGGAGCGGACGCGCCGGGGTCGAGCCGAGAGCTGCGATCCGCGCGGTGGCGATCGTGGTCATGGTGTCCTCCTCAGGGGCTCGGCGATGTCGTCCGGTTGGCGCGACAGCCCACCAGCCTATTGCTGTGAACCAGCTGAACGCAAGAGTCATTCCCGATTCGTGGGCTCCGGTTCTCGGTGGCTGCGAGGGACCGGACGGCGGGACGCTCAGTCGTCGGCGACGACGGCGAGCTCCGACCGCAGAAAACGCTGCAGGTTGCCGCCCAGGACGGCGAGGATGTCGGCCTCGGGCCAGCCCCGACGAAGCAGCGCCTCGGTCACGAGTGGGAGCCCGGACGGCCCCTCGAGTCCCGGCAGATACCGATCGGCGGGGACGCCCTCGACCGTCGTCTGCACGCAGCACGGTGCCGTGGTGTCCTCCAGCACCTCGCGCACGAAGTCGGGACCCATCCCGACGTGCGCGATGCCGGCGACCGACACCACCCGCTCGAAGTGGTCGATCAGCGTGTCGATCGTGTACTCGCTCGCGTGAAGGTATCCCGCGAAGAAGTTGACGCACACGACTCCCCCGCTCTCCGCGACGCCGGCGATCTGCGCGTCGGTGAGGTTGCGGTGGTGGTCGAAGAGCGCGCGCACCGAGGAATGAGTGGCCATGACCGGTCGTGTGGCGAGTTCGAGCACGTGATCGACGCCGCCCGCCCCGAGGTGGCTGATGTCGAAGATCATGCCGATGCGCTCCATCTCGGCGAGCGCATGGATGCCGGTGCGGGTCAGCCTGCTGCCCGCGGCATCCTCGCCGCTTCCGTCGGCGAAGGCACTGCGCCCGAAGTGCGCGACCGACCCGATGCGCACTCCGAGCCGGTGAACGGTCTCGAGCAGCTCGACGTCATCCGCGATGCCGGGCATCCCCTCCAACGCGAGCACCAGCGCGATGCGCCCTTCGCCGATCACGCGGTCGACGTCAGCGCCGTCCAGGCACAGCCCGACCGCGCCGGCATTGCCCTCCGCCACCCGGTGTGCGGCTTCGATCATGCGGATGGTGCGCCGGAGCGCCCCCTCGGGACGATAGACGTCATCGATGAAGACAGGAAGGATCTGCAAGTCGACGCCGCCCTCGCGCAGCTGCGGAAGCCACTGCGATCGGAAGTACTCCGACCACTGCTCCGACGGACGGCTCGCCACGGAGCACAGCAGATCATTGTGCGCGTCCCCGACGACGGCGCGGCGGTGCAGGTCGAGTGCTTCGTTCGTGATCACGGGACGAGCCTATGGCCGTCGCCGGTCGGATGCTTCGTCCGTGGGCACGACGGGCAACTCCCCGAGTGGTCGCGCCGACTCAACCGGCAGTCGACTCCCTCGCCAGCAGCCTCTCCTTCACGCCCAGCCCCCAGGCGAAGCCGCCGAGGCTGCCGTCGGTGCGCAGCACGCGGTGGCACGGCACGAACAGCGCCGGAGCGTTGCGCGCGCAGATGGACGCAGCCGCACGCACGGCATTCGGATTCCCGAGCCGTGCGGCGAAGCCCGTGTAGGTGAGCGGTGTGCCGGGTTCGATCCCCCGCAACGCCGCCCAGCCGGCGAGCTGGAGCGCGGTTCCGGACTGCGCGACCGACACCGTGTCGATCGCCGACAGCTCGCCCGCGTAGTAGGCCAGCGCGGCGGCGGCGGCTTCGGTCTCCCCCTCGCGGATGTCCACCGGGCGATTTGCCGTCGAGAGCCGCCCGAGGATCTCCTCGACATCGGAGGTCCACCCGGAGGACAGCACCCGCTGCCGGTCGTCGGTGAGGATCGTGAAGGCCCCGTCCGGGGTCTCGATGGTCTGGATGAGGGCGGTCATGAGTTCTCCTTCGAGGTCGTGTGGTCGATGCGGGGAGGGCGTGGGCCGGATGCCGCGCGCCGAGGTCCCGCGGGGCGCACCGGCGCAGCGCGCCAGAGGTGTGCGCTCAGGTAGCTGCGCCAGGGAGCGGTCCGCTCCGCCCAGGCGGTGAGCGGACGCGCCTCTCCCGGCAGGCCGGAGGCTGCGGCGCCGGCGCGCAGGGCGACATCGCCGGGAAGCAGGATGTCGGGGTCGCCGAGCACTCGCATGCGCACGTAGTCGGCAGTCCACGGCCCGATGCCCGGCATCGCCAGGAGCCGCTCACGCTGCGTCGGGCCGTCGTCGCCGACCGTGAGGGTCAGCGAGCCGTCGGCGAGGGCGGCCGCGGCACCCGTGATCGCGCGGATACGGGCGGCGGGACCGCGGAGCACCTCGGCGCCGCGGGCGGCGATGGCCTCCATCGTGGGGAACAGCAGTCCGTCCTCTGTGCGCTCGCCCAACGCCTCGGTGAGCGCCGTCAGTGCCGTGCGAGCGGCGACGACCGTGATCTGCTGCCCCACCATGGCCCGGATGAGCATCTCGTGGGGGTCGGCCGAGCCGGGAACCCGGATGCCGGGGGTGCGAGCCACGAGCGGGGCCAGCTCGGCGTGCGCCGAGAGTGCCTCGTCGATCGCCAGTGGGTCGGCGTCGAGGTCGAAGATGCGTCGGACGGTCGAGACGAGCGGTGCCAGGTCTCCGAGCCGGGCGACCCGGGCACGCAGGTGCAGCCGTGACAGGTCGTCCTGCCGCACCTCGAACCAGGCGGCGCCTCCGGCCATGCGCAGGTGTCGGGAGAACGACGTCTCCGAGACCTGCTCGACGCCGGGCACCGCGCGTGCCGCCATCCAGGTGAAGATGCCGCTCGCGTCGAGCGGGCCCCGATAGGGCAGCACGAGGTCGATGGCGCCCGGCACCGCCGTGGTCGGCATCCGGCGTCGGGCGCGGAGCTCACCGGGCGTGAGGCCGAACACCTCCCGGATCGTGTCGTTGCACTGCCGGATGCTGGCGAAGCCCGCCGAGAAGGCGACGTCGGAGATCGGCATGTCGGTGCCGACCAGCAGCATCCGCGCCGTGTGCGCGCGGTGCGCTCTGGCCAGGGCCAGCGGACCTGCTCCGAGCTCGGTGGTCAGCAGGCGCGTGAGGTGCCTGCTGGAGTATCCGAGACGCGCGGCGAGTCCGGGCACGCCCTCGCGCTCCACGACCCCGTCGGAGATCAGTCGCATCGCCCGGGCCGCCGTGTCTCCGCGGATGTCCCAAGCCGGGGACCCGGGAGCGGCCTCGGGCAGGCACCGCTTGCAGGCACGGTATCCGGCCTCGTGTGCGGCGGCGCTGGTCGGATAGAAGGTCACGTTCTGCGGCTTGGGCGTGCGCGCGGGGCAGCTCGGGCGGCAGTAGATCCCCGTCGAGCGGACGGCCGTCACGAACTGCCCGTCGAAGCGGGTGTCCCGCGCGCTGATCGCACGGTAGCGCTCGTCGAAGTCGGTCACGGGGAAGCTCATGCCTCCACTCTGTCACGCGTCACCGACCTCGACTGGCGGAAATCGGACATCGCTGTGGAGGTCATGACGCCGAGACCCCGACCTGCGTCGGCAGGCCGGGGTCTCGGGGAGAAGCGGGGTCGGGCGGTGCCGCCGACCAGTCAGTGGAAGAAGTGACGCTCTCCGGTGAAGAACATCGTGACGCCGGCCTTGCGAGCAGCGTCCACGACCTCCTCATCGCGCACCGATCCGCCGGGCTGCACGATGGCCGTGACACCCGCGTCGATCAGCACCTGGGCGCCGTCCGCGAACGGGAAGAACGCATCGGAGGAGGCGACCGAGCCGGCAGCGCGGTCGCCGGCTCGCTCGACCGCGAGGCGGCACGAGTCGACGCGGTTGACCTGGCCCATGCCGACACCGACCGTGGCGTTGTCCTTCGCGAGCACGATGGCGTTCGACTTCACCGCGCGGCAGGCCTTCCACGCGAAGATCAGGTTCTCCATCTCGTCGTCGCTCGGGCGCTCACCGGACACCAGCTCCCAGTTCTTCGCGACCGAGCCGATGTCGTCCGGGAAACGGTCGGCGTCCTGCAGCAGCAGGCCACCCGAGACGAGGCGCACGTCCATCCGCTCCTGCTGCCAGTCCGGCGGCAGCTGCAGCAGGCGAAGGTTCTTCTTGGCTTTGAACACCTCGAGCGCGGCCGGCTCGAACGACGGTGCGACGATGACCTCGGTGAAGATGTCCTTGAGGTTCTCGGCCATCTTGAGGGTCACCGTGCCGTTCGCGGCGATCACCCCTCCGTACGCCGAGACCGGGTCGCATTCGTGTGCACGCAGGTGGGCACTGGCGATCGGATCGAGGGCGTTCGGCGCGGTCGTCGCGATACCGCACGGGTTCGCGTGCTTGATGATGGCGACGGCAGGCTTGACCATGTCGTAGGCGGCACGCAGCGCGGCATCCGCATCGACGTAGTTGTTGTACGACATCTCCTTGCCCTGGAGCTGCGTGGCCTGCGCGATGCCGTGACCGCCGGCGCGCGTGTAGATCGCGCCGCGCTGGTGCGAGTTCTCGCCGTAGCGGAGGGTCGCGAGGCGCTCGGCCTGGATCGTCAGGTGCGCCGGCAGGTCGCCCGGCTCGGTGAGCGTGCCCTCGGCGAACCACTGCGCGACGGCCGTGTCGTAGGCGGCGGTGTGCGCGAACGCGCGTGCGGCGAGCTCACGGCGCTGCCCGACGGACGTGCCACCTGCGGCGATCGCCGAGACGATGGCCGGATAGGACTGCGGCGAGACGACGATCGCGACGTTGGCGTGGTTCTTCGCCGCGGCGCGGACCATGGCGGGACCGCCGATGTCGATCTGCTCCACCACGTCGTCGCCGACCGCACCCGAGGCGACGGTCTCGACGAACGGGTACAGGTTCACCACGACGAGCTCGAACGGCGCGATGTCGAGCTCCTCGAGCTGGCGCTCGTGCTCTTCGAGGCGCAGGTCCGCCAGCAGGCCGCCATGGACCTTCGGGTGCAGCGTCTTCACGCGACCGTCGAGCATCTCGGCGACGCCGGTGACGGCGGCCACATCGGTCACGGTGAAGCCCGCATCCCGGATCGTCGCGGCGGTCGATCCGGTCGAGACGATCTCCACGCCCGCCTCGGCGAGCGCTTCGGCCAGGACGAGCAGATCGGTCTTGTCGCTCACCGAGACGAGCGCGCGCCGGATCGGCACGGTGTCGCGATCGCGGTAGAGCGTGGGGTCGTGGCGGGGGCCGGCCATGATGGGCTCCTTCGTGCGGGGGCGTCGGGTGGAGGTCAGGAAGAAGGCGTCAGGGCGAGATCGCCGGTGGCGATCCCGCGGACGACGTCGATGAGCAGTCGACGTTCGACGGGCTTGATGCGCTCGTGCAGGCTGTGCTCGGTGTCGCCGGCGAGGATCGGCACGCGCTCCTGGGCCAGGATCGGCCCGGAGTCGACGCCGTCATCGACGACGATCACGCTGGCACCGGTCTCGGTCGCGCCGGCGGCGAGCGCGTCGCGGACACCGTGCGCGCCGGGGAACTCCGGCAGGTACGCGGGGTGGGTGTTGATGAGACGCGGCGAGTACCGGGCGACGAGCGCCGGTGGGAGCAGTCGCATGAGTCCGCTGAGGACGACGAGGTCGGGGCTCCAGACGGCGAGCTGCCGGGCGAGCTCCTCGCCCCACGCCTCGCGGCTCTCGTGCTCGTGCCACGGCACCGTGAAGCTGGGGATGCCGAACTCCTCGGCGTGGGCCAGACCGTCGGCTTCGCGGTCGGCACCCACGACGATCACCCTGGCGGGGAAATCGGGATGACGAGCGGCCTCGAGGAGGGCGCGAAGGTTCGAGCCGGTGCCCGAGATGAGAACGGCGACCGTGAGCACGCGCCCAGTCTACCGGGGTGCACGACCCGCTCCCGCCCGACCTCGGCGGTCGAGCGGAGCACCCTCAGTCGAGCCGATCGGCAGGGTCGTCCTTCGGCCGTTCGAACCGGCGGAGATCGTCGAGGGGCGCGGTGTCGTCGAAGGCGGCGGTCTCCGCGAAGGGGACGCTGTGCGCGACTCCCAACGGCACGTGATTCGAGTCGTACTCGGTCATCTCGGCCACCCAGCGGTCGGTCCGCTCCTCCGCGAGCTCATCGCGATGCCGCGGCGACAACAGCAGGATCGCGGCACCGATCAGCACCTCGGCACCGAGGGCGAGGGCGAACGGCAGCACGGCAGGCCCGACCACGGCGAGGCGGCCAGGACCCATCGATCCGTTCGCGAGGGCGGCGGCCAGCGCGGCGATCCCCGCACTGACTCCCGCGATGCCGACTGCGATCACCGCACGCTGCGGCATCCGGAGTGGCGTGCCCTCCCACACGAGACGGGACCGGACAGCCCACCCGGCGAACGCCCCGGCGCCGATGGGGATGAGCACGACGATCAGCATCCATATCGAGCTGTTCTCGGGCAGCAGACCGAACACGGGGATGCCCGGCACGACGCCGAGTTGCGTGCCCGCGGGCGAGACCGCGGTCCCGGCGCCGACGGCGAACCCCGGACCGGCGAGCCAAGACGCCGCCCACACGATCAGTGTCGGCAGGTACGCGAGCTGCGCGAGCGTCATCACGGTCGCACCCAGCGCGTCGACGCGTGCCGCCTGGAACAGCGCGACCACTTCACCCCCGCGGAACAGTGTCGTGACGGCGAGGGCGAGGGCGGCCGCTCCGACGACCGCGACGAGCACGAACGCCGTTCCTCGCACGATCGCGACCGGAACCGGCGCCCAGTCCTCGCGGGCGTCGATCAGGTCGTGCAGACGGTCGAGGATGCCGCCGTCGCCGTCTTCCCAGGCGATGCGCACGGCCCCGCAGAGCGCACCCACGAGGTAGACCGCGGTGGGAAGGATGATAGCGAGGGGCAGGGAGGTCCGCGCCGCGTCCAGGTGCGTGGTCAGCGCGACACCGGTCGCGATGAGGGCGAACACCGCCGCCCCGGTCGACGATCCCAGCAGCCAGGCTCCTGCCTTCGCGGCCCTGCTCCCCGAACGGGCGGCGAAGAGGAGGGTGAAGAGGAGGAAGGCCAGGGGCGTGATCGACACCGCGAAGTTCGCGGCCTCTGCGGGGATGGCGAGCGCCACGAGAAGGACGTCCGGGATGGTGACATCGAGCGGCACCCCGTGACCGAACTGCCAGAGCGTGCCGGTGAGCGGCCAGAGCGCTCCCCAGTCCGCGGTCACCCCGAAGGCGAGCGTCCACAGCAGCGTCAGCGGCGCGAGCAGCACGACGAGACCGACCGCCGCGGCGATGGCGGCGTCGAAGGCGGCGAGGAGCGCGACGAGGAGGCGTTGCATAGCGTTTCGAGACTACGACGAGTTGCCGACGATGCCCTGGGGGCGCGCGTGGGGCCGGCGACACGATAGCGTTTCTCCGGAGGTTTCCCGATGACTACTGCCCCGCCCGCCCCCGCATCCACCGAGCCCAAGAACTCCCTGGACCGCTTCTTCGAGATCAGCAAGCGCGGATCCACGATCGGCACCGAGATCCGAGGGGGTCTGGTGACCTTCGTCACGATGGCCTACATCGTGATCCTGAACCCGATCATCCTGTCCGGCAAGCCGGATGTCGCCGGCGACGTGCTCGAGTTCAACGCCGTGGGAGCAGCCACCGCGCTGACCGCCGGCGTGATGACGATCCTGTTCGGACTGGTCACCCGCCTGCCGTTCGGGTTCGCCGCGGGGCTGGGCATCAACGCGTTCGTCGCGTTCTCGGTCGTGGGCCAGGTCACCTGGCCCGAGGCCATGGCGCTGGTCATGATCAACGGTGTCGTGATCGTGCTGCTCGCGGCCACGGGGCTCCGGAAGGCGATCTTCGACGCCGTGCCCTTCCAGTTGAAGATCGCGATCACGGTCGGCATCGGCCTGTTCATCGCCTTCATCGGCTTCGTGAACTCCGGGTTCGTGACCGCGACCGGTGCGTCGTCGCCGCCGGTCGGCCTCGGCGTCAACGGCTCGGTGGCGACCGTGCCGACCCTGCTCTTCGTGATCACACTCCTGCTCACCGGCATCCTCGTCGCCCTCAAGGTCAAGGGCGGCATGCTGATCGGCCTCATCGGCGGCACCGTCCTCGCGGTGATCGTCGAGGCCATCTGGCACATCGGACCTCGGGGCTTCGACGACGAGGGCAACGTGGTCAACCCGGGCGGCTGGGGCCTCACGGTCCCCGCGCTCAACGGCTCGCCCGTCGGCATCCCCGACCTCAGCCTGATCGGCGCGGTCGACTTCAGCTTCGATCTGAGCAAGGTCAGCCTCGTCGCGATCGTGATGATCGTCTTCACGCTGCTCTTCACCAACTTCTTCGACGCCATGGGCACCATGACCGGTCTCGCCAAGGAGGCGAACCTCGCCGACGACAACGGAGACTTCCCGCGCATCAAGTCGGCGCTCGTCGTCGAAGGTGTCGGCGCGATCGCCGGTGGTGCGACATCCTCCTCGTCGAGCACGGTCTTCATCGAGTCGGGCGCCGGCATCGGCGAGGGCGCACGCACGGGTCTCGCGAACGTCGTCACCGGCGTCGTGTTCCTGATCGCGATGTTCCTGACGCCGTTGACGTCGATCGTTCCGACCGAGATCGCCGCCGCCGCGCTGATCATCGTCGGTGCGATGATGATGGCGCAGATCCGTCACATCGACTTCTCCGACTTCCGCGTGCTGCTGCCGGTGTTCCTCACCGTGTCGGTGATGCCGCTGACGTACTCGATCGCGAACGGCATCGGTGCGGGCTTCGTGAGCTGGGTGCTCATCCACGCCTTCTCGGGCAAGGCCAAGACCATCAGCCCGCTGCTGTGGGTCGTGGGCGCGGGCTTCCTGGTCTTCTTCGCGCGGGGCCCGATCGAGGCGCTCTTCGGCGTCGGGATCTGACCCGGATCGAGGTCTCCTGTGACCTTCGGATGCATGAGGATCGCACGGATGCATGACCCCGCGGGCCCACCGGTCATGCATGTGTCATCAGGTCATGCAGGCGGCAGGACGTCAGGCGTAGGCCGCGGCGAACTCCGCTGACGGCTCGATCGGCTCGATCACGTCGATCAGCACGCCGCCGGGCGCCTCGACGATGAAATGACGCTGCCCGAAGTCCTCGTCGCGCAGTGTCAGGCGCTCGGGAAGCCTCCGCTCCCCCACCAGCCGCGCATGCTCGGCGGCCGCGTCGGGCACCTCGACGTTCAGCAGGAGTCCCCGCACGGGCTCGCGGAACCCTTCGGGGATGGTCTCGTGCGCGCGGTCGAGGATCGCGAGCTCGCCGCCGTCGAAGCGCAGACTGACGTACCAGTCGGCCTCGAACGTCGTCTCGAAGCCGAGCTCTTCGCGATAGAACCGTGCGGCGGCGGAGACGTCGTCCACCATCAGCACCGGGTAGAAGCTCGTGATGTCCATCCTGACCTCTTTTACATACAGTGTGTTTGTATCGGTGGGACTAGAATACATACACACCGTACGTAAAGGAAGCCCATGCCCCGAGCATCCGCCGCCGACGCCGCCGAGACCGCGCGGCGGATCCTCGATTTCGCCACGGCACATTTCGCCGAACACGGCTACGCGGCCGCTTCGGTCGACGAGCTCGCCAGGGCCGCGAGCGTGACCCGTGGCGCCGTCTACCACCACTACACCTCGAAGCCGCTGCTGTTCGCCGCCGTCGCCTCCGCGCAGCAGCGGATCGTCGCCGACGCGATCGTCCAGGCCACGGAGGGCAGCGCGCCCGACGCCGCTCTCCGCCACGGCAGCCACGCCTTCCTCGACGCCATCACCCGGGGAGCGGCCTCGCGCGTCCTGCTCGTCGACGGCCCGGCGGTGCTCGGCTGGGAGCACTGGCGCCGGCTCGATGCCGAGGGCCCCGAGCAGGAGCTGCGTGCCGGGCTGCGCGAGGCCGGCGTCTCCCCGGCCCTCCTGGACCCCCTCGCCGCGGCGCTCTCCGGAGCGATGAACGAACTCGCCCTCTGGCTCGCCGCCCATCCCGACGACGCCGCGCGTCGCCATGCCCATCGCGCGCTCGACACGCTGCTGGACTCCGTCGCTCCCCGGACCTGACAGGCGGTGGTCCGTGGCGGCGGGCTCCCGGTCCCGGGCATGAAAGAAGGCCCCGGAGTGGAGTCCGGGGCCTTCAGATCAAGCGTAGCTCAGATCAGAGCGACTCGATGATCGCGCGCATCAGGTCGGCCGTCTCGGACGGCGTCTTGCCGACCTTGACACCCGCGGCCTCGAGGGCCTCCTTCTTCGCCTGAGCGGTACCGGCCGAGCCGGAGACGATCGCGCCGGCGTGACCCATGGTCTTACCCTCGGGAGCCGTGAAGCCCGCGACGTAGCCGACGACCGGCTTCGTGACGTTCGCCTTGATGTAGTCGGCGGCACGCTCCTCGGCGTCGCCGCCGATCTCGCCGATCATGACGATCGCCTTGGTCTCGGGGTCGGCCTCGAACGCGGCGAGCGCGTCGATGTGCGTGGTGCCGATGACCGGGTCGCCGCCGATGCCGATGGCGGTCGAGAAGCCCAGGTCGCGCAGCTCGAACATCATCTGGTAGGTCAGGGTTCCCGACTTCGACACGAGGCCGATCGGTCCCTTGCCCGTGATGTTCGCCGGCGTGATGCCGACGAGCGCCTCGCCCGGCGTGATGATGCCGGGGCAGTTCGGGCCGATGATGCGGGTCTTGTTGCCCTTGCTCTGGGCGTAGGCCCAGGCCTCGGCGGAGTCTCCGACGGGCACGCCCTCGGTGATGACGACCAGCAGCGGGATCTCGGCGTCGATGGCCTCGATCATCGCGTCCTTCGTGAAGGCGCCGGGGACGAAGGCGATCGACACGTCGGCGCCGGTCTCCTTCATGGCCTCGGCGACCGAGGCGAACACGGGCAGCTCGACGGCGTTGCCGTCCTTGTCGGTGTGCGAGACCGTTGTGCCGGCCTTGCGTGCGTTCACGCCACCGACGACCTGGGTGCCGGCCTTGAGCATGAGCGCGGTGTGCTTGGTGCCCTCGCCGCCGGTGATGCCCTGGACGATGACCTTGGAGTCCTTGTTGAGGTAGATCGACATTCTTCTAGTCCTTCAGTCTCAGGCGTTGGCGAGCTCGGCGGCCTTGTCGGCGCCCTCGTCCATCGTGGCGGCCAGGGTCACGAGCGGGTGCGCGTACTCGGCGAGGATCGCGCGACCCTCGTCGACGCGGTTGCCGTCGAGGCGGACGACGAGCGGCTTGGAGGCCGTGGCGCCCAGCGTCTCGAGCGCGCCCTTGATGCCGTTGGCGACGGCGTCGCACGCCGTGATGCCGCCGAAGACGTTGACGAACACGCTCTTGACCTGCGGGTCGCCGAGGATGACGTCGAGGCCTGCGGCCATGACCTCGGCCGAGGCGCCGCCGCCGATGTCGAGGAAGTTCGCCGGCTTGACGCCGTTGTGGTTCTCGCCCGCGTAGGCGACGACGTCGAGCGTCGACATGACGAGCCCTGCGCCGTTGCCGATGATGCCGACCTCGCCGTCGAGCTTCACGTAGTTGAGGCCCGACTCCTTGGCCTTGGCCTCGAGCGGGTCTGCCGCGTCCTTGTCCTCGAGCGCCTCGTGCTCGGGGTGACGGATCTCGGAGGCGTTGTCGTCGAGCGTGACCTTGCCGTCGAGCGCGATGATGTCGCCCTCTTCGGTGCGCACCAGCGGGTTGACCTCGACCAGCGTCGCGTCCTCGCCCTTGTAGACGTCGAAGAGCTTCACGAAGACGTCGGAGACCTTCTCGACGAGGTCCTCGGGGAAGTTCGCCGCGCGGGCGATCTCGACGGCCTTCGCCTTGTCGATGCCCGTGAGCGGGTTCACCTCGACGCGGGCGAGCGCCTCGGGACGCTCGACGGCCAGCTCTTCGATCTCCATGCCGCCCTCGACCGAGCAGAGGCTCAGGTAGGAGCGGTTGGCGCGGTCGAGCAGCACGGAGAAGTAGAACTCCTCGGCGATGCGCGCACCCTGCGCGACCATGACGCGCTTGACGATGTGGCCCTTGATGTCGAGGCCGAGAATGGCCTTCGCCGCCTCGTACGCCTCGTCGGGGGTCTTGGCGACCTTGACGCCGCCCGCCTTTCCACGGCCGCCGGTCTTCACCTGAGCCTTGACGACGACGACGCCACCGATCTTCTCGGCCGCCGCCCTCACCTCTTCAGGGGTGTCCGCGACGATGCCGGCGAGGACCGGCACTCCGTACTTTTCGAAAACGTCTCGTGCCTGGTACTCGTACAGATCCACTGTGGTTCCTTCACTGGGCTGCTGTCTGGTAATTCTCTCGATGTCGAGACATCGACCAGTCCCCCAGCCTACTACCTCGACCTGGGCGCTCCTGCGGCCTCGGCGCCTCCGCCGGTCATCGCCACGTCGGTACGCCGGAACGCCGCGCCGGCTGCGCGACCAGACGGAGCTGTCGGGAGATCACGAACGGCACGAACACCAGGGCGGTGCCGGTGGCGACGATCACCGGGCGCACCACGACCACCGGCAGCCCGCTCCACAGCGCCAGAAGGATAGACCCGACGAGGATGGCCACGAGCACGAGTTCGGTCAGGATCAGCTGCCTGCGCACCGCCCTGCTGTCCTCCGCCAGGGTGGTCTCGCGGCCCCGGACGACGATGTGCTCGGTCCAGCGCGTGCCGTCCCACCAGCGACGGGTGCCGCGCCGCCGCGTCTCGAACCATCCGGCCGCAATCCCGCGTTCGCTCACGCCCTCATTATGACGGGCGCGCACCGACGCCCCGGCCCGCCGAGGTCTAGGCTTTCGCCATGCACGAATCCGCAGAACTGCGCACCGGCGTCGTCGCCGCCGCGCTCGAGCTCTTCAGCGCCCAGGGGTTCGATCAGACGTCGGTGGAGCAGATCGCCAAGGCCGCCGGCGTCTCCCGATCGACCTTCTTCCGCCAGTTCGGCGGCAAGGAGGACGTCGTCTTCGCGGATCACGAGGTGCTCCTCGAACAGCTCAGGGACTTCCTCGACGAGGGACACGACGATCCGTGGGGAGCGGTGTGCGCGGCATCCGAGTCGGTCTTCGCGCACTTCGCGCACGATCCTGAGCTCGCCCGCCGTCGCTACCAGATCGTGCGACAGGTGCCCGTGCTCCGTGAGCGCGAGATCATCACCGTCTTCCGGTACGAGCGGCTGTTCGACGAGTACCTGCGTGGCGCGCTTCCCGGCGTCGATCCGCTGGATGCCGTCGGCTTCGCCGCCCTCGTGACGGCCGTGCACAACCACGTGCTGCGCCAGCTGCTGCGAGGACGCAAGAAGGTGCCGCTGGCGACACTGCAGACGGCTCTGGCCGATGTCCGTCGCCGCTACGGCGTCGCGGGAGATGCGGCCGCCACCGCCCCGGATGACGTGGTCGTCGCGGTGTTCCCTCGCTCCATGCCGATCGCCGAGGTCAGCCGGCGCCTGCAGTCGCAGCTCGACTAGCCGCTCGAGGGTCGTGGAACCGAGTATCGAGGAGTACGATACTCAGGTCCACGAAGGAGCCCCATGAGCACCGAAGCCACCCCGTTCCCCGGCGAGCGCGTCTCGTCGTACGACGTCACCGGACGTCAGGACAGCGACTACTACGCCGTCTTCACCGACATCCCCGCCGCCGACCGTGAGGCGTGGGACAGGGCGAAGTCCTACATCGACGAGGTCGCACCGCAGATGGCCGACGCATGGGACCGCGCGGAGTACCCGCTGGACGCGGCCCGTCGGATGGGCGAGATGGACCTCGTCGTCGACGGCATCCAGCACCCCGCACTGACGAGCCTGTCGCCGCTGGCCGCCGGCCTGGTCAACATGGAGATCTCCCGGGGCGACGGCTCACTGGGCACGATCCTCGCGGTGCAGGGTGGGCTCGCCCTGCGTACCCTCGCCCTGTTCGGCTCCCCCGCCCAGCAGGAGCGATGGCTGACCGCTGTCGCCGACGGGTCGGTGCTCGGCTCGTTCGCGCTGACCGAGCCCGACCACGGCTCGGACTCGGTGTCGCTGGAGACCGTGGCCCGCCGCGATGGCGACAGCTGGGTCATCCGTGGAACGAAGAAGTGGATCGGCAACGGCGCGTCCGGCGGGATCACGTTCGTGTGGGCGCGCGTCGACGATGAGGGGGCCGAGGAGCACGGCGCCGTGCGGTGCTTCCTCGTGGAGCAGGACACCCCGGGGTACACCGGCAGCGTGATCCGCGGCAAGGCTTCGCTGCGTGCGATCCACCAGGCCCACATCGTCCTCGACGACGTGCGGGTGCCGCTCGACGCGGTGCTCCCGGGGACCAAGAGTTTCAAGGACGCCTCGACCGTGCTCTACGCGACCCGCTCGGGCGTCGCGTGGTCCGCCCTCGGGCACGCCACCGCCTGCTACGAGGCCGCGCTCGCGTACGCCACCCAGCGTGTGCAGTTCGGCAAGCCGCTCGCGAAGTTCCAGATGGTGCAGGAGCGCCTCACCCACATGCTCGAGGATCTCACCGCGATGCAGCTGTACTGCCGCAGGATGGCCGACCTCGAGACGGCGGGCGAGCTGCGTCCGACCCAGGCCTCCCTCGCGAAGTTCCACAACACGCGGGCCGCCCGCCGGATCGCCGCCACCGCGCGCGACCTGCTCGGCGGCAACGGGATCCTCCTCGAGAACGGTGTCATGCAGCACATGGCCGACATCGAGGCGATCCACACCTACGAGGGTACGGAGAGCGTGCAGGCGCTGCTGCTGGGTCGCGACATCACCGGGATGAGCGCGTTCGCCTGAGGCGCGACGCGTCGCCGGCTCAGCGGACGCGAGGGCGCACGTGGCGCTCTCGGCTCGCCGCCCCACCGGCCACGGCCTGCACCGCGAGCAGGAGGACCAGCACCACGACCGGGACCGTCCAGCCACCGACGGCGGCGTGCAGGACGCCGAGGCCGATCGGACCGATCCCCGCCAGCAGGTAGCCGATGCCCTGCGCCATGGTCGACAGGTGCGCCGTGTGCCTCGCGTCGGGCGCGCGGAGCACGATGTAGGTCAGCGACAGTGCGATGGCGGCGCCCTGGCCGAACCCGAGAAGCGTCATCCACACCCACGGTGCGGCTCCCCCGGGCGCGACGAGGAGTCCGATCAGGCCCGCCGCGCACAGGAGCGCGGACAGCAGGACGGGGAGCCACGTCGGTCGGATGCGTCGCATCATCGTCGGCACGAGGAGCGCAGCCGCGATCCCGGGGAGACTCGAGTACGACAACAGCAGCCCGGCGTCGGACACCGAGACCCCCGCATCCTGCAGCATCGTCGGAATCCAGGTCAGGGCCGCGTAGTAGCTCAGGCTCTGCAGCCCCATGAATCCCGTGACCGCCCAGGCGACGGGATCGCGCAGCAGGGCCGACATCCGGGGCTCGTCCCGCGGCTCCACGATCGCATCGCCGGGTGCGCCCGCAGCCGTCCGGGGTTCGGCGACCGCGCGTACCGCCCGCGGGGCCCAGATCAGCAGGGCGAGCACGGCTGGAATCGCCCAGACGGCCAGGGCGCCCCGCCACGACCCGTCGAGAGCCGTCATGAACGGCACCGTGAGGGCGGCTGCCGCGGCGGCACCGAGGAACAGCGCCGTCGAGTACAGCCCCATCATCAACCCCAGACGGTGCGCGAAGTCCTGCTTGATCACGGCGGGCATGCAGACGTTCGCCACCGCGATGCCTGCGCCCACCAGCACCGTGCCGCCGAAGAGCGCCACGGGAGAGGGAAGGAGGCGCACGCCGATGCCGACCGCGACGACGACCATCGTGAGGGCGAGCAGCCGGTGCAGCCCGATCCATCGCGTCAGAGCCGGGGTGAGGAAGGCGAAGGCGCCGAACGCGAAGACCGGGATCGTCGTCAGCAGTCCGGCCGCCGCCGCCGGGAGGCCGAGATCCTGCTCGATCGCGGGAAGCACGGGGCCCACGGACGCGACACCCATGCGGAGGTTCAGGGCGATCATCAGCAGGCCCGTGCCCACGTAGATCCCGGTGAGGACGGCGCCACGTCGGACCGACGGGGCGGCCTGAGGGGTCGAGGCGGTGTCGAACGGCTCGTGCATCGTGGTCATGCATCGAGTCCAGCACCCTCCCCGAGTGTCAGGAAACACGTACACTGCATCTTGATGTCGAATACCCGCCAATCTTCCCGACTCGTCGATCTGAACCTCGTCGACTTCGACTCCCTCAGCACGCTGCCGATGGAGGGGGCCTACCGTTTCGCTCACGCCGAGACGTCGCCGAGGCACGCCCATCCCCTCGGACACCTCGTGCATGCCGCGTCGGGAGTGCTGTCGCTGCTCACCGACGACGGCGCGTGGATCGCTCCCTCGACCCGCATGGCGTGGGTGCCGGCCGGGGCAGAACACCGGCACCGCGCTCACGGACGCACGGACATGCGCATCGTCCACCTCACCGATGAGCTCGCCGCACTGCTCCCCTCGGCTCCTGCCGTGCTCGTCGCCACGCCGCTCGCACGGGAGGCGGTCCTCGCGATGACCTCCGACCGCTCACGCGGCGCCGAGGCACTGGACCACCTGCGCCGCGTCATCGTCGACGAAGCGGTCACCGCGCCCGAGCAGCCGCTGCACCTGCCGGAACCCCACGATCCGCGCCTGCGCCGGGCGGCCCGCATCGTCGAAGACGACCTCGCCCTCCCGGTGGGACTCGGTGAGCTCAGCGCACGCACCGGCACTGCCGAGCGGACACTGAGCCGCCTCTTCCAGCAGGAGACCGGCATGGGCTACCGGCAGTGGCGCCTCCAGCTGCGCGTGCATCGTGCGCTCGTCCTGCTCGTCGACGGCGCGTCCGTGACCGACACCGCCGCCGCGTGCGGATGGGCGACCACCAGCCAGTTCATCGAGCAGTTCACACCGCTCGTCGGGATGACCCCCGGCCGGTACCGCCTGTCTCAGCTCCTGGCCTGAGAAGTCGGCCGCATCAGGTCGGGCCGACGGCGAGCGGACGCACCATGCACACGAGCCGCGCACGGTCGTCCCAGGAGGGCACTCGCGCGAAGCCGCGCGATTCGTAAAGACGCACGGCGCCTTCACGCCAGTCCCACACCGACAGTCGGACCTCGGAGGCACCGAGGCCTGAGGCCGCCCGCACGGCGGCGTCGAGGAGCGCCGAGCCCACACCGCGGCCGCGCACCGCGGGAGCGGCCCAGAGACGCTTGACCTCCGCGATCCGGTCCCGCACGGCGAGCACGACCACCCCGACGATGCGATCCCCGAGTTGCGCCACCAGGACCCTGTGCCCGGCGTAGGCGGCCGCCGGATCGTCGATCTCGGGGAGGTAGCGGTCGGGGAGCGCTACTGCACCGTCGAGCGCAGCACCCTGGTCGAGCTGACGCTTCTCACGCTCGGTCTGCTCGAGATACGCCCGGACCGCTGCGCCGACCTCGATCGCGTCAGGACCCGTCAGGTCGGCCTCGCGGACCAGCGAGCGGCCGTTCGCCGCCGGCGCATCGGCGCTCACGCTCAATCGCAGCCGCAGCCGCCGGACGGGGTCTTCACCATGAAGCAGACATCGCACACCCCGTAGTCGCGGTCTTCCACGGGCTTGGGAGCCTTCTCTGCCCGGGGTGCGGCGACGCGAGGAGTCGTCGTGCGCTTGGCCGCACGCGGTGGCGTCAGCGGGATGAACTCGCTCGGATGACTGACGTAGAAGTACGGCGCCCGTCCCTCGCTCGGCTGCAGTCGCAGCGGGGCGGAGCCCACGACGAGCCGCTCATCCTCGGTGAAGCCGTTGGTGTAGGTGCGACCGATGTGCAGGGACGCACCCTCGCCACGGCGGATCGCCTCGATGTAGCGCCCACGGTCGATGAACGAGCTGATTCCGATCGCCTCGACGATGGCCGTGATGAACGCGTGGTTCGACGGATCGATGCGGTGCGCGCGCAGCGCTTCCGGGAGCGAACGGTATGGACGGGAGGTGCCTGCGGGGGTCGGCCCCTGTACTTCTTTCATCAGTTCCAGGATCGCACGCCTGGAGGGTCGTTCTCGACCGCTTCCGCACCGCATGCGTGCGAGACTGGCGTCATGGCACGGGCGACGATCATCGGTTCCGGCCCCAACGGCCTCGCCGCCGGGGTGTCGCTCGCTCGCGCAGGCTACGAAGTGCGCGTCCTCGAAGCAGCCGACACCGTCGGCGGCGGCATCCGCACGGCGGAGTCGACCCTCCCCGGGTTCCGCCACGACGTCTGCTCCACCGTGCATCCCACCGCGCTCGCCTCGCCGTTCTTCCGGGCATTCGGCCTGGATCGGCGACTCGAGTGGATCCATCCCGAGGCCTCGTACGCGCACCCGCTCGACGGTGGACGCGCCGGGATCGCCTGGCGCGACATCGATCGCACCGCGGACGCCCTCGGAATCGACGGCGCCGCGTGGCTCGCTCGCGTGCGCCCCCTGAGCACCCACATCGACGGCGTCGTGGACTTCACCGGCAACCAGCTGCTCCGCGTCCCCCGGGATCCGGTGACCGCGGCACGCTACGCGATCAGGATGCTGGATCAGGCGACGACCCTGGCCGCACTCGCGTTCCGCACGGAGGAGGCGGCAGCGCTCCTCTCCGGAGTGTTGGCGCATGGCAACGCACGCCTGCCCTCCCTCGCGGGCGCCGCCGCCGGCATGCTGCTGGCCGCTCTGGGGCACGCCGGAGGTTGGCCCTATCCCCGTGGTGGCGCGCAGCGGATCGCCGACGCCATGGTCGACGACCTCCAGGCGCACGGCGGATCCGTCGAGACCGGCGTCCGGGTCACCGACCTCGGCACGCTGGACTGGGGAGATCCGCGACGCGGCGATCTGCTCATGCTGAACTCCTCCCCCCGACTCGCGCTCACGCACCCCGACGTCCCGGCCGGGTATGCGCGGGCGATCGGCGCCTACCGCTACGGACCGGGCGCGGCGAAGGTCGACTTCGCCCTCGACGGGCCGATCCCGTGGACGAACCCCGAGGTCCGGCGGGCCGCGACGGTGCACCTCGGCGGAACCAGGGCCGAGGTGTGGGCGAGCGAGAACGCCGTCGCCGCCGGGAGGGTGAGCGACCGCCCGTACGTGCTCGCCGTGCAGCCCTCGGTGCTCGACGACTCCCGCGCGCCCACGGGCAAAAGCGTGCTCTGGGCGTACATCCACGTACCTCCGGGCTCCGACCTCGACCCCACGGAGCTCATCACCGCGCAGGTCGAGCGCTTCGCCCCGGGTTTCCGCGACCTCATCCTGGCCCATCATGCGGTGCCGGCGTCGTCCCGCGAGGCGATCAACCCCGCGGAGATCGGCGGCGACATCTCCGGCGGGGTGTTCGACATGCGCCAGGCCCTGCGCCGACCGATCCTCTCCCCGACCCCCTGGCGCACCCCGATGCCCGGCGTCTACCTGGCATCCGCCTCCACCCCTCCCGGCCCCTCCGTCAACGGCATGGCCGGTTGGCATGCCGCCCATGCGGCTCTGCGCGACGCCGGAGAGCCCGCGACCCTCGCCGAGCTGTTCGACTGAGTCGGCGGCTCTTCCGCCCGGCACCGCCGGCGACCAGGATGGGAGCATGCGCTACGAGATCCCCGCGCCCATGCTCGCCAAAGCGGTCCCCGCGGTGCCCGCCCCGGAGAAGCACCCCGGCGGGCTCCTGTACGAGCCCAAGTGGGACGGCTTCCGCGGGCTGATCGCGTGGGACGGCGAGACCGTCGAGATCGGGTCCCGAGGAGCGAAGCCCCTCACCCGGTACTTCCCCGAACTGGTCGACGCGATCCCCTCGCTGCTGCCGGGGCCGTGCCTGCTCGACGGCGAGATCGTCGTCGCCACCGGGCCTCAAGGGTCGCAGCGACTGGACTGGGAGGCGCTGAGCCAGCGCATCCACCCCGCGGCCTCGCGCGTGGCCAAGCTCGCCGTCGAGACGCCGGCGATGTTCATCGCGTTCGACCTGCTCGCCTCGGGCGACGACGACCTTCTCACCGAGCCCTTCGAGAACCGGCGGGCCCGCCTCGAGACCCTCCTGGAGGCCGTGGAGCACCCCCTGCACATCACCCGGACCACTCGGGATCGCGAAGCAGCCGTCCGCTGGCTCGCGGAGTTCGAAGGGGCCGGCCTCGACGGGGTCGTCGCCAAGCCGCTCGACCAGCCGTACGCCCCCGGCAAGCGCACCCTGTTCAAGATCAAGCACGCCCGCACGGCCGACGTCGTCGCACTCGGCTACCGCATCCACAAGTCCGGCTCGGGCGTCGGATCGCTGCTGGTCGGACTGTACGGCGACGACGGCGTCCTTCGCCAGGTGGGCGGCGTCGCCGCATGGAGCGACATCCGCCGCCAGGAGCTCGTCGAGGAACTCGCTCCCCTGGTCGAGCGGGACGAGTCCGGAGACGCCGTGACCGCGGAGGGCGAACGCTCCCGATTCAGCGGCAGCAAGGATGTGTCGTTCGTGCGCCTGCGCCCGGAGCGCGTGCTCGAGGTGCGCTACGACCAGCTCGAAGGCGCGCGCTTCCGCCACACCGTGCAGTTCGAGCGGTGGCGGCCCGACCGCGACGCCCGGTCCTGCACGTACGACCAGCTCGACACCGTCGCGGGCTACGACCTCGCCGACGTCCTGAGCTGAACGTCGTCAGTCCTTCTCGGCGGCAGAGCCGTCCTCTTCCCAGTTGGCCGCGACCTTCTTGCTGGGCTGCACGCGCGGCGGCTCCCCCGGCATCTTCGGGAACTCCGGAGGGAAGGGCAACTCGCCCAGACCGCTCTCCTTGTCGCGCTCCCACCACGCCAGCAGGGTATCGATGCGACCGGGGGCGTTCTGCATGGCCGCCCACGGATCCCCGATCTCGTCCAGACGCTTCGGGATGCTGCGCACGGTGAACGTCCGCGGGTCCAGTCCGTCGAGCTCGTCCCACGCCACCGGGGTCGAGACCGTCGCCCCGGGAAGCGCGCGCGGACTGTAGGCGCCGGCCATCGTGCGATCGCGGTTGGCCTGGTTGAAGTCGACGAAGATCCGCTCCCCGCGCTCCTCCTTCCACCAGTTGGTCGTGACCTGGTCCGGCATCCGACGCTCCAGCTCACGCCCCGCCGCGATCACCGCATGGCGCACATCCAGGAACTCATGGGTCGGCTCGATCGGAGCGAACACGTGCAGCCCGCGGTTGCCGCTGGTCTTGGCGAACGCCTCCAGGCCCGCCTCGCGCAGCACCTCGCGCAGCGTGTGCGCAGCCGTTACGGCATCGGCGAAGTCGGTGCCCGGCTGCGGGTCGAGGTCGATCCGCAGCTCGACGGGGTCGTCGGGGTCGGTGGCGAGCGATGCCCACGGGTGGAACACGATTGTGTTCATCTGCACCGCCCAGACGATCGCACTCGCACGGTTCAGGACGAGCTGCGGATGCTGACGCCCGCTGTTGTACGTCACGGTCACCGCGTCGACGAAGTCCGGCGTTCCCTTGGGCGGGTTCTTCGAGAAGAAGCCCTCCGCGCGGGCCCCGCCGGAGGGTCCTATCCCGTCGCGGAAGCGCTCGAGTGACACCGGACGGTTCCCGTTCGCCGCGAGGAAAGGCGCGGCGACGAACTGGACGTACTCCGCCAGCTCGGCCTTCGTGATGCCCAGATCCGGCCATACCACCCGGTTCGGGCTCGAGAGCGCTACCTCACGCTCTCCATCGGAGTCGACCACGGTCAAGGTCACACGTTCTGAGGCCATGCTCCGACCCTAGAGCGATGCTCGAACGGACGGAACCCCGCGCCGCCCGACAGCGGGTGATCGGAGAGGTCAGTCGCCGAGGTCGACGGCGAGCACCAGGACAGGTGTGAGGGCATCCCGCTCGACGACGATCGACGGCCCCGCGGAGTCGACGATCACGCCGGCCATCTCGGAATGGCTCGTGAGCACCTTGGCGAGCTGCGTCGGCTCGAACGGGAGCGGACGGTCTCCCCGCCCGAGCGCGATGACCTCGAGCGGGTGCGAGAAGAGCTGCAGGAACCGTCGCCCGTCGGTGGTCTGCGCTTCGGCGATGCCGACCTGGCCGCTGCCGGAGCCGTCGTTGACAGCCACCCACATCCGCTTGGTCGCCAACGCCTCGCCGACCTTGACGGCCGAATCCTGCTCGCGCGGTGCGGCCAGGATCGACTTCACCGTCATGTCGACATCGGCCTGTTCCAGAGTCTTCTGCAGCAGCTCGGTGGGGAAGACCACGCGGTGCGGCGCCGAGGCGTTGTCGACGATGAGTCCGGCGAAGTCGCCCGAGACGACCTGCTGCAGCACCGAGGTCACCGGCTGGGCGACAGCGGAGGTCGCAGCGGGGTCCGCTTCGAGCTGCACGGAGTCGCGCACGGCGCGCGCCGAGCTGAACGCGAGCATGAACTGACGGTCGTCGTTGTCGCGGACGACGGCGACCGAGAGCGGCTTGCCCTCGCTGATCTGCGCGCGGGCGTCGCCGTTCACGCGGATGTAGAGGTGGCCCTGGAGCGCCTGACGCATCACGCCGAGCAGCTGGTCGTTGGTCGCTCCCGCCTCGATCTCGGTGAGCGCCTCACGGAGCAGGACGTTGTCCTTCATCCCGGCCACGGTCTCGGTCTGCTCCGGCGGCAGGGGCGAGGCGAGCGGCAGACGGCGCTCCGGAGCGGCTTCCGGCTGCGCGGCCGGCACATGCGGGGCCTGCGGCGCGATGGGAGACGCTGCATCCGGCGCCGGAGCGGCGGTGGGCAGCGCGACCTCCGGTCCGGCCTCGGCGCCGACGCCCCGGAACGCCTGGACCGAGATGCCGATCGAGGGCGCTTCGGCGGCGCTCGCGTCGGTCGACTCCTGGTCGGCGGCCGCGGCGTCCGAGCCGGTCGCCGTGGCGTCCGTCTCGGCAGCGTCGGCGGTGGGGGCGACGGCATCGTCACCGGACTTCTTGCGGCGGGAGAAGAGGGCCATATGAGCCAGCCTAACCGGCAATCCGGCGTGTGTTTCGCCGAAAGAGGAGCATCGTCCGCGGACTAGATCTTCTCGATCGGCGCGACCTTGATGAGCAGCTTCTTCTGCCCGGCGGTGTCGAATCGCACGTGGGCGATGCGCTTCGCGCCCTCGCCGGTCACGGCATCCACTCGTCCTTCGCCGAAGTCGACGTGACGGATACGGTCACCCGCGGCGAGCTCGAGGTCGCCGTTGTCGCGCATCTTGGCCGTGACCCGGTTGGGGAACTTGTCCATCGCGGTCGACAGCGGCTTCAGGGAGTCGCGACCGGGAAGCGCCTTCACCGCGAAGCGATCACCCGAACCGGAGCCCGAACCGCCGAATCCGCCCTGTCGGCGTGCGTTCAGCGCGCGCGACTGCATCCCGCCCCGCGAGTTCACGTCTCCCGGCGACTGCCGCCAGTCGATCAGCCCTGCCGGGATCTCCTGCAGGAAGCGGCTGGGCATCGCGACGGTCACCTCGCCGAACTGCGCCCTGGTCATCGCGAGGGACACGTGCAGACGCTTGCGCGCTCGCGTGATGCCGACGTAGAAGAGCCGACGCTCCTCCTGCGGACCTCCGGGCTCCCCCGCCGAGATGCGGTGCGGGATCAGGTCCTCCTCGACACCCGTGACGAACACGGCGTCGTACTCGAGCCCCTTCGCCGTGTGCATCGTCATGAGCGAGACCGAGCCGGACTCGTCGTCGAGGTCGTCGGCATCCGACACCAGGGCGACTTCGGTGAGGAAGTCGACGATCGTGCCCTCGGGGTTGTTCCGCGCGAAGTCGCGTGCCACGGCGACGAACTCGTCGAGGTTCTCGACGCGCGCCTCGTCCTGCGGGTCGCGACTCGCACGCAGCGCGTCGAGGTAGCCGCTCTTGCCCAGGAGCAGGCTCAGGCCGTCGGCCACCGCCGTGGGCGGGGGAAGCTCGCCGCTGGCCGGGATGAGGATCGCGGTGGCTTCGGCGAGCACGGCGTCGAGCTGCCCGATCGCCGCCTGGATCTTCGGGCCGACGCCGAGCTGCCCCGGCATCGACAGCGCGTCGCGGAAGCTGATCCCGTGGCCTTCGGCGAAGCGTGCGATGGCCGTCTCGGTCACATCTCCGATGCCGCGACGCGGCTTGTTCAGGATGCGGCGCACCGACATCTCGTCGGCCGGGTTCGCCACGGCCACGAGGTAGGCGAGCGCGTCCTTGATCTCGGCACGATCGTAGAACTTCGTGCCGCCCATGATCTTGTACGGCACCGCCGAACGGATGAAGATCTCCTCCAGCGCGCGGGACTGCGAGTTGGTGCGGTAGAACACCGCCATCTCGGAGTAGGGCATGCCGGCGCGGTGGAGGGCCTCGACCTCGTCGGCGACGAACTGGGCCTCGTCGTGCTGCGAATAGCCGGTGAAGCCGATGATCGGATCACCGTCGCCCTTGTCGCTCCAGAGCTTCTTGTCCTTGCGGTCGAAGTTGTTGCCGATCACCGCGTTCGCGGCGGAGAGGATGTTCTGCGTGGAGCGGTAGTTCTGCTCGAGCAGCACCACACGGGCACCCGGGAAGTCGCGTTCGAACTCGCTGATGTTGCGGATGTCGGCGCCGCGGAACGCGTAGATCGACTGGTCGGAGTCGCCGACCACGGTGAGCGAGGCCCCGGGTTCACCGGCATCCGCCGAGGGGGCGGGATCGGGCTCGAAGATCATCATGCCGTTCGAGGCATACGGGTCGGGAGCGGCGCCTGCCGCACCGGAGACCGGGCGGGTCAGCTCGTGGATCAGGGCGTACTGGGCGTGGTTGGTGTCCTGGTACTCGTCGACGAGGATGTGTCGGAACCGACGGCGGTACGTGTCGGCGACCTGGGGGAAGGCGCGGAACAGGTACACGGTCTGCCCGATCAGGTCGTCGAAGTCGAACGCGTTGGCCTTCTGCAACTGCCGCTGGTAGTCGGCGAAGACCTCGACGAAGACCCGCTCGGCCGGATCGCTCATGTTGGCCTGACGTGCATACGACTCGGCGTCGGAGAGCTCGTTCTTCAGCTTCGAGATGCGCGACTGCACCGAGGCCGGCGTGAGACCGTAGGCATCGGCTTCGTGTTCTTTGACCAGTCGCTTGAGCAGAGCCCGGGAGTCGCCGGAGTCGTAGATCGTGAACGACTTCGTGTAGCCGAACTGCTGAGCCTCTCGCCGCAGGATGCGGACGCAGGCCGAGTGGAACGTCGAGATCCACATCCCGCGGGCGGCGTCTCCGATCAGCCCTTCGACCCGCTCGCGCATCTCACCGGCGGCCTTGTTCGTGAACGTGATCGCGAGGATCTGGCTCGGCCACGCCTCACGCCCGCGCAGCAGCGAGGCGATGCGGCGGGTGAGCACGCTGGTCTTGCCCGACCCCGCCCCCGCGACGATCAGCAGTGCGGGACCGCGATAGGTGACGGCCTCGAGCTGCTGCGGGTTCAGGCCGGCGAGGAGATCGTCCTGCCCCTCCGCCCCGGAGGAGCGGGGGCCGACGGATCCGGGGACGATGAGAGGAGCTTCGGTCATGGCCTTATGAGTCTAGGCGTCGGCACCGACACCGCGGCACGGGATGCGCCCGGCGGATGCGGCGGAGGAGGGGCGCGCGAGCGGACCCGCGCACCCCTCCCGCACTCAGACCGTTCGCTTGCGGCGCCGCGCCGCCACGGCACCCGCGACGAGGAGCGTCAGCGCCAGGGCGATCGCCGCCACCGGCAGCTCGGCCCCGGTCGCCGCGAGGCCCCCGGCCCCCGCAGTGATCCGGATGTCGGCCCAGCCGAGGAGCGTGCCGTCGGTCGCGTACACCGCGATCCGATGCGCGCCGATCGGGGCGTCCGCCGGGATCGTCACCGTGATCGCTCCCGCTGAGGAGAGCGTGCCGGTCGCGATCCGTGCCGGGTCGGAGTACATCCACACCGCCACGTCCTCACCGGCGCCGTCGTCACCGACGGTCACGGTGACCTTCTGCCCCCGGGCGGCGACCGAGGGGTCGACGATCACGCCGTTGCGGTTGCCGTCGACCAGGGCCGTGCCGGGCAGCGGCGGGTTCTCCCCGCCGGGGTTCTCCCCGCCCGGGTTCTCGCCGTCGACGCCCGGGAGCGTGCCGGTGCGCAGAGCCTCGGACGCGAACCCGTCGGCGAACCACCAGACCGGACGCTGTCCGTCGACCGACAGCGAGGCCGGCGCGGTCGCGAAGCCCTCGTTGTTGATGTCGGGCATCCCCGCCGGGCGGGCGTAGTGGGCGATGCCCGGTTGCGCGGTGCCGTTGAGGGTGATCTCCGCCGAGCGGCCCTGGCAGCCGTCGTCGCACACGGCCCACAGCGTGCCGCGCACGCTGTCGTAGTCGAGCGCCATGACTCCGGCGAGCCCGGGGGCGATCTCCGACACGAGGGTCGCCGCTCCGCCACCGCCGAGGGCGAAGGCGTAGACGTGCCCGTTGTCCTCGACGGCGACCAGGAACAGGCCGCCACCGTGTCCGGCGTAGTCCTTCGGGTCGTAAGCGGCACCCGTGTTGTCGTCGTGGAGCTTTCCGGCGAGCGCGGAATCCGGCACCCACTGGACCGCCTCCATGCCGAGGTTCGCACCGACCGCGGGCAGCAGCGAGGTCAGATCCCACTCCTGCTGGGCGACGAGATCACCGGCCGCCGCCTCGGGGTCGACCTTGAGCACGACGTTCTGATTCACACCCTTGGCACTGTTGTCGCGTTCGGATGCGACGTAGACGAAGCCGTCCCCGTCGACCGTGATGCCCTCGGTGTCAGGTCCGGCGGCACCCGGGTTCGCGGCGTCCTTCTGGAAACGAACACGCTTGCCCGCGTCCCAGCCGTCCACCTTCTCGACCGAGCCGTCGGCGTGGGCGTCCAGCTTCCAGATACGACCCTCGCCGTTGTCGACGGCCCAGAGGAATGCGCCGTCGGCGGTCTCCTGCACATCCAGCCCCGAGCTGTCCTCGAGGAACGTCGGGATGCTGTCGAGCGCGCGCACGTCGGCCGAGCCGGGCCACGGCGACACCGTGACCTCGCCCGCACAGACGTTCGCGGCACCCTTGGTGGACTCCGCCGTCGCCGCGAAGGCGCCGGTCGTGTCAGGGCAGCGCCCCCACGTGGTGGCGGCGTGGCCTTCGCCCCAGGTGGTCTCGTCGACGAGCAGCTCGCCATCGAACACCCGCACGGCGTCGCCGCCGCCGAGCCCGAAGCCGAGCTGGTCGCGCTCGATCACGAGGTACTCCCCCGCAGCGATGCTCGTGCCGGTCGGGATCGTGTACCCGTGCGTGTCGTCATCGTCCTTCACCACGATGCCCGAGAGGTCGAGGGCCGTGCTCGTCGGGTTCACGAGCTCGATCCAGTCGTCGGGCGAGCCGCCGTCGGACTCGACCTCGTTGATGCGCACGGGGTTGCCGCACGCGTTGCGCAGACCCTTGGTCGAGACCGCGATGTCGACGAAGTCACCGGAACCGTCGGCGCAGCGTGCCAGGACGCCTGCGGCATGCGCGGCGTAGACGTGCTCGTCGACGGTGTTCCCGTTCGCATCGCGGATCGTCACGGTGTCGCCGTTGCCCAGGCCGAAGATGAAGTTCGCCGGCTGGTCGAAGACGAAGTAGGCGCCCGGCTGCAGGATCGTCCCCGCCGGCAGCGGCGTGGTCTCGGCCGCGTGTCCGCTCGGGTCGTTGTCCATCACAGTCCAGCCCGACAGGTCGACGGCGGTGCGGCCCGTGTTCACGACCTCGACCCAGTCGGTGGCATCGCCGTTCGACTCGATCTCGTTGATCACGACGTCGGGCATCACGCACGAGTTCGAGGCTCCCGGCGTCGCGTGAGCGAGCACGAACGCCCCGACCCCGTCAGGACAGCGGGCGAGCGTGGCAGCGGCGAAGTCCCCGTCGATCGCGGCGTGCCCCTCCCAGGGAAGGGTGTCGTCGATCTGAGCGCCCGCGTCGTCGTAGAGACGGATGCGGTCGGCGCTGCCGATGCCGATCGGGTCGCGGAACGGGGCCTCCGCTCCCCCGACGAGTCCGACGGTGCTCTCGTCGACGACGAGGAACTCCCCCGCTCCGATCTCCGTGCCGGCCAGGAACTGCCAACGGTGGTCATCGGAGTTGTCGCGGATCTCATAGCCCGAGATATCGAGCGCGGCGGTGCCGGGGTTGTAGAACTCCACCCAGTCGGCGGGCTGCGAGTCGACCTCGTTGATCATGATCGACCCGGCGACAGGGGCGACCGAGCAGTCGTTCGCTGCGCCCGGTGTCGCCGCGGTGGCGTGCGCCCAGTCGCCGGTGCCATCGGGGCAGCGCGCCCACACCGACAGCGGTGCGGTGTTCTCATAGGCGTATGAGTCGACCTCGGTGCCACTCGGGTCGGAGAGCACGACCTCGTCGCCCTTGCCGAGCCCGAAGGCGAAGTCGACGTCCTTCACGAGCACCAGGA
The DNA here is from genome assembly GCA_044900255.1 of Microbacterium sp. NPDC090218. GTDB lineage: Bacteria > Actinomycetota > Actinomycetes > Actinomycetales > Microbacteriaceae > Microbacterium. Next base: position 286,801 of record JBJDMS010000001.1, read on the forward strand.
ACTCCCCCGGAGCGAGCGAGGTGCCCTCCGGCGCCTGACCGAAAGTGTCGCGCTTCTCATCGGCGATGGTCCACCCGGCGAGATCGACCGTCTCGGCTCCGGCGTTGTAGATCTCGACCTGGTCGGCGAGGCCGGTGGCCGCGTCGTCGTACACGATCTCGTTGAGCACGAGGGTCGGTGCCCCCGCGGGGGCCTCAGCGGGGCGGATGCCGGGATCGGCACCGAGGGCGGCGGCAGGCGTGGCGAGCAGGGCGGCGGCGCTCAAGGCGCACACGGCCGCGACCGCCGCTGCGGATTGCAGGCGGGGCATGGAGGACTCCTGGGTGGGCTCGGCCGGCGGATCCCCGAGGTCGGGGCAGCGCCGGAGGGGACTCAGTCGGGTACCAGCCCAGACCACCGATCCCGCGTGGCCGCAGGGAAGCCCTCAGGTGCACGCCAGGTGAACGGGAGGTGGCGATTGCCTGCTCCCGTCCACCTGCGCGCGCCGCTTCGTCCCCGTCGCCTGTGGCTCAGGCGATGCGGGTCCCCGGCGGGAGGCGACGCGCGGGTGTCCGCGTACGTGCCCACGCACCGGCGAACAGCGATCCGGCGACCACGACCTGCACCCCGAGACCCACGAACCAGCTCGGCACCGACGATTCGATCACGTCTTGCGGCGTGCGGTAGCCGCCGTCGCGATCGCACTCGTCCCAACGCTGCTCGAGCGGCGACTGCTGCGCGCCTCGCACGCCCGACTTGATCTGGCCGAACAGGTCGACCGGGTAGCCCTCGGGAGAGAACTCGGTCGGAGTCGCGTCGGCGAGCACCACGAACGGGTTCGCCGCGAGCGCCCACCACACGAGGTCGAATCGCGGCACCTCGTGCGTCGTGGTGACCTGCCAGTCGTCGCAGTCGACATTGCCGTTCGCGTCGTACGGTCGCGAGTAGCTGGTCCCTTCGCTGCGTACCGCCATCCCACCCAGCGCGAACGCGATGAGGGTGCCGAAGACGAATGCAGCGACCACGAGATACGTCGCCGCGACCGAGAACAGCGGGCGCGCGATGAGCCCGCTCAAGCCGACGCCGATCGCGGCGACGACGATGATCTCGGCTGCGAGCACGAGCAGCGAGACGAGCAGCACCAGCGGATTCGCTCCCCCGCCCAGCAGCGACAGAGCGAGGAAGGGCACGGCGACGAGGAGGAAAGCACCGCCGGTCGCGACGGCGGCGAGGAGCTTGCCGAGCATGATGTCGCCGGTGGAGGCCGCGGTCACCTGGATGGCGGCGAGCGTCGCGGCATCCCGGTCTCCGTTGATCGCGTTCCCGCTGAGCGTCGGAGAGACCAACACCACCAGCAGCAGGACGATGTTGACGACGATCGAGTAGACGCCGGCGCCGACGAAGTCGCCCCACGAGTAGACGGCGAAGGCGAGGCCGGTCACACCGAGCAGGATGAGGGCGAACACGCCGAGCAGGACGTACCAGCCCACACTCCGCAGCCGCTGGGTCAGTTCGAGTCGGGCGATGATCCCGATGTTCGCGAGGCTCATGCTCCTGCCTCCGTCCCGGACGGCGCCGGGGGCGCGGGTGGTGTGATCGGCGCCGGTGGCGCGGGTGGTGCGGGTGGTGCCGACGGCGGCGTCGCGTCCTGCGGTGACGGCGCATGCGCCAGGTTCAGGAACGTGTGCTCCAGGTCGCTCTGCGCCGGGGCGAACTCGGCGATGGGGAGCCCCGCCTCGACGAGCCGCCGCAGCGACTGGGCCGCGGCATCCTCACCCGCGAACCCGACCAGCACGGCACCGCGGTCGTGGGCGAGTGAATCGGCGGCGAGCCCGAGGTTGGAGGCGACCTGCCAGGTGTCGGCGTTCATCCGCTCCTCGGTCGCACCCGCGAGGCGGACCCGCCAGGCGCGCACCGTGGTCTGGGCGGGGGCTGCATCGACCACCGCACCCGCGACCAGGAACACCGCGTCGTCGACGACCTCCTCGAGCTCGGAGAGGATGTGGCTCGAGATCAGCACCGTGCGACCCTCGGCGGCGAAGCTGCGCAGCAGCACCCGAAGCTGCACTCGGGCCTCCGGATCGAGGCCCGATGCCGGCTCGTCGAGGAGCAGCACCTGCGGGTCGTGCACGAGGGCGCGTGCGAGTCCGAGCTTCTGCTTCTGGCCCCGCGAGAGCACCTTGGCGGGCGAGTCGGCCAGCTCCGCGAGTCCGACGAGCGCCAGCAGCTGCTGTGCACGGGCCTGGGCATCCGACTTCTCGATGCCGTACAGCCGTGCCGTGGTGACGATGGTCTCGCGTGCTGTGAGCGACGGCCAGGCGCCGAGTGCGTCCGGCATCCAGCCCAGCATGCGTCGTGCAGCGAGAGGATCCGCGGCGGGGTCGACGCCTCCGATGCTGATCGTCCCCGTGTCGGGCGCGAGGAGCGAGGCGAGCATCAGGAGCAGAGTGGTCTTGCCCGCACCGTTCGGCCCCACGAGTCCGGTGACACGGCCAGGATCCGCGCGGAGCGTCGCCGCCCGCACCGCCTGTACCGTCCCGAACGCTCTGCTGACGTCTTGCACCACGATTCCGGTCATGCGGTCAGTCTGGCATCCGGAGCATCGCCCCCCGGGGAGCTCCGGGCGGATGCTCAGGCATCGGGTCGTGCGGGTGACACAATCGGCTCATGCGCACGATCCTCAACATCATCTGGGTCATCCTGGCCGGCTGGGCCCTCTTCCTCGGGTACGTGCTGGCCGGCATCCTGCTGTGCATCCCGATCATCACCATCCCGTGGGCGATCGCCTCGTTCCGCATCGCCGCCTACGCCATCTGGCCGTTCGGCCGCGAAGTCGTCAGCAAGCCGACGGCCGGTGTCGGATCCTTCCTCGGCAACGTACTCTGGGTGATCCTGGCGGGGTGGTGGCTCGCGATCGGCCACATCGTCTCCGGTGTCCTGCTGTGCGTCACGATCATCGGCATCCCGATGGGCATCGCGGATTTCAAGATGGTCCCGATCTCGCTCATGCCGCTCGGCAAGGAGATCGTCTCCACCCGTCGCGGCGCCTTCGACCGCACGCTCTGACCCTGCCTACACTGGGGCGATGGATGCCGCCCGCCTGACCGCCTGGGATCAGGAGCTCCGTGCGGCCCACTCCCGTCTACGTGCCGCACTCACCGCCACCCGAGAGGCCCTCGATCGGGGCGAGGCCGCCCCCGATGCGACCTCGGAGCTGCTGCTCTACTGCGTCGGGTTCTGCGCAGCGCTCGACGGCCACCACGGCGCCGAGGATCGGGCCCTGTTCCCGGCTTTGCGCGCCGAGCACCCCGAGCTCGGCGGGATGATCGACAAGCTGATGCAGGACCACTCGATGCTCGCCCACCTGCTCGCCTCGCTGCGCACCGCGGCGGAGCGCGGGGAGGACGCCGCGACGATCGGCGGTCACCTCGACGGGATCGCCGCGATCATGGAGTCGCACTTCCGCTTCGAGGAGCGCGAGATCCTCGAGCCGCTCCGCGCGATCGTGCTCGACGGCGACGTGAAGACGGTCCTCGGTCCGCTCTGAGACCGCCGCGGATCCCCGAGTCAGCCGCGGAAGAACGCGACGCCGAGATCGGGGTGGTCGACGAACACCCCGTCGACGCCCTGCCGCGCGATGACGCCCCATTCCGCCTCGTAGTCGCCGTAGGCGCCGCGTCCGCCGGCACCGCGGAACTCGGCGGCGAGGAAGGCGTTCTCGGGACGACAGGTCCAGGTGAACACCTGGAGACCGCGTGCGTGCGCGTCCGCGACGATCGTGTTGCCGCGATCGAGCAGCATCTTCTTGTTCACGCTGATGCCGTCGACCTGTCCGACCAGCCCGTCGAGACCCTGCGGGGTCACGGTCGCCTTGTAGGTCAGCGCCTGCTTGCCCTCGGCGACCAGGCGGTCGTACGGCCGCCCCGCCGCCTCGATCAGGTAGATGTACGTCGCGGCGATGCCGCGTTCGCGAAGCTGCCCGAGCACGGTCGACTCGAAGCACTCGATCACGAGGGGCAGCTCGCCGTCGGCCCACCCCGCGTCCCGCAGCTCCCGCTCGATGATCGGGGCGAGGTCGAGCCCGATGCTCGCGAAGTACGTGGCGTGCTTGACCTCGAGCACGACACCGATCTCGCGGCCGTGCTCTGCGGATCCCTCGCGAACGATGTCGAGCACGTCGCGGAGGCGGAGGATCGCCTGCGAGTCGTCGAAGCTCGCGCTCGACACCCGCACCTCGGGCAGCCGCTCACGGCCGCGCAGGGTCGACAGCTCCGTCCACGTGAAGTCCTCCGTGAACCAGCCGGTCAGTGCCTGTCCGTCGACGCGCTTGGTCGTCTTGCGGTCGGCGAACTCGGGGTGTGCAGCGACATCGGTCGTTCCCGAGATCTCGTTCTCGTGCCGCACCACGAGGACGCCGTCCTTCGTGGCGACGACGTCGGGTTCGACGGCATCCACTCCCATGGCGAGCGCGAGCTCGTAGGAGGAGCGGCTGTGCTCCGGGCGGTAGCCGGGCGCACCGCGATGCCCGATGACGAGGGGTGATTTCCTGGGCACGCTCTCAGCGTAGAACACCCCGGCAGCGTCGCCGCCCGAGTATCGTGGAGGAAAGAGACCTACTACCCCCCTTTGGAGTGAGGCCCACCAATGAGCAACTTCGCTTTCAACAACCCTGCTTTCCAGCAGCAGGACCCGCGCAACGTCGCGACCTACCCGGGCGGACCTCAGGCTGCTCAGGGCGCGCAGAACGCCTCGCTCCAGCACGGGGCGATGGACGCCGCGGCCAACGCACAGCTCGAGGGCATGTACGCCGCGCCGCCCGCCGGCGCTATCGAGACCGACCGCATGTCCGTCGAGGACACCGTCTGGAAGACCGCCGGGCTGTTCGCCATCCTGCTGGTGACCGCGGCCATCGGCTGGGTGTGGACGCTCGGTGGCGTCGCCGCTCCGCCGTACAACCCCCAGAACCCCGCTCCCGTCAACATGCTGCCGTGGATCATCGGCGCGCTCGGCGGCTTCGTGCTCGCGATGGTCATCACCTTCACCTCGCGCAAGAAGGTGCGCCCCGCGCTGATCTTCGCCTATGCCGCGCTCGAGGGTCTCTTCATCGGTGGCATCTCGGCGTTCTTCGAGGTCATCTACCCCGGCATCGTCTTCCAGGCCACGCTCGCAACCGTCTCGGTCGTCGGTGTGACGCTCGCCCTCTTCGCGAGCGGCAAGATCCGCGCGTCGAAGAAGGCCACGAAGATCTTCATGATCGCGATGATCGGCTACCTGGTCTTCTCGCTGCTGAACCTCGTCCTCATGTGGACCGGAGTGCTGCCGCAGGACCAGGCGTTCGGTCTGCTGAGCGCCAGCATCGCCGGCATCCCGCTCGGCGTCATCATCGGCGTCCTCGTCGTGATCATGGCCGCGTACTCGCTGGTGCTCGATTTCGACCAGATCCAGCAGGGCGTCCGCAACGGCGCTCCCCGTCAGTACGGCTGGCTCGGCGCCTTCGGCATCATGGTCACGGTCGTCTGGCTCTACGTCGAGATCCTGCGCATCATCGCGATCGTCCGCGGCAACAACTGATCGCGAGCACCTCGCACGTCGAGAGGCCCGTCTCCCCGAGGAGGCGGGCCTCTTGCCGTACCCGGGGATCCGCGCACAAGGGGGTGTCCGCGACCGCCTGATCGGAGCAGAATCGGAGTCCGACCCCCGGCACCGCGGGGATCGTGATCTGAAGGAGCTGACCATGGGTTTCCTCGCTTTCCTGATCCTCGGCCTCATCGCCGGAGCCATCGCCAAGCTGATCCTCCCCGGCCGCCAGGGCGGAGGGTGGCTCCTCACCCTGCTCCTGGGCGTCGTCGGCGCCGTGCTCGGCGGATGGATCGGCACCATGATCTTCGGCGTCGGCATCGAAGCGTTCTGGGACCTGTCCACCTGGCTCCTCGCGATCGGCGGAGCCGTTCTGGTCCTGGTGCTCTACGGCCTGATCTTCGGTCGCGACGACAAGGTCAACGACTGACGCGTCTGCGTCGCGCGCACGCCCGTCCCCTTCGGCAGCATCGCTTCCGAAGGGGGCGGGTCATCTCTCCGCCCCGCGCGCCTTCCGCTCCAGCAGCGACCGCTCTCGATCATTGCCCGCGAGGCCCGCAGCGACGACGAATTCGCTCCGCGCCTCCTCTTCGCGCCCGAGCCGCCGCAGGAGCTCGCCGCGGGTGGCGGGAAGCAGGTGGTAGCCGCGCAGCGCTCCCGACGCCGCCAACTGGTCGATGATCCGCAAGGCGGAGGCCGGTCCCGTCGCCATCGCGACCGCGACAGCCCTGTTGAGCTCGACGACCGGCGAGGGAGCGATCCGGCCGAGCGCCTCGTAGAGCAGCACGATCCGATCCCAGTCGCTGTCGTCGACGGACGCCGCCACCGCATGGCACTCTGCGATCGCCGCTTGCAGCCCGTACGCGCCGCGGCCACGCCCGAGAGCATCCGCGGTCGCCAGGGAGGCCCGACCGCGCGCGATGCGGCCGCGGTCCCAGCGCCGCCGGTCCTGGTCGGCCAGCAGCACCGGATCGCCGTTGCGATCCACGCGGGCGGCGAACCGCGCCGCCGTGAGCTCCATCAGCGCGAGCAGACCGTGCACCTCGGGCTCGCGCGGCATCAGGGCCGCGAGCACCCGGCCGAGCCGGATCGCCTCGTCGCTCAGCTCCGGTCTCATCCACTCCGGACCACTGCTCGCAGCATGCGCCTCGTTGAAGATCAGATACAGCACGCCGAGGATAGCGCCGAGTCGCTCCGCATGCTCCTCCCTCGGCGGCACCTCGAAGGGCGCGTTCGCGGCGGCGAGAGTCTTCTTCGCCCGCACGATCCGCTGCTGCACGGTCGCCGTCGGCACCAGGAAGGCCCGAGCGATCTCCTCGCTCGACAGACCGCCGACCACCCGAAGGGTCAGAGCGACCTGCGCCTCCTTCGAGAGGACGGGATGGCACGCGATGAAGATCAGACGCAGGACGTCGTCGTCGACCGCATCCGGGTCCCACAGCAGATCCGGCGCCTCGGCCTGCTCCTGTTCCAGGTCATGGGCGAGGGCCGCGACCCGGGCATCCAGACGCTCGGCACGGCGCCATCCGTCGATGGCCTTGCGCTTGGCGACCGCGGTGAGCCAGGCCCCGGGATTGCGCGGAACGCCCTCGACGGGCCACTGCCGGAGGGCATCGACCAGCGCTTCCTGGGCGAGGTCCTCCGCGAGACCGAAGTCTCCGACCACGCGCGTGAGCGTACCGACGATGCGCGCGGACTCGATGCGCCAGACCGCGGCGACGGCGCGCTCCACCGACTCGGTGTCGGTGGTGGAGCGCGCCGTCCCGCGGGGTGCCGAAGCGTCCATCACTGCTGTGCGCGCTGGGCAGCTTCCTCGCGCCAACCGGCTTCCTTCTCGATCCACTCGTTGTCGGCGGGGAAGTCCTCCACACCGGTGACACGACGCACCTCGAGGAAGGAGCCCGCGCCGAGGGGTGCACGGCTCGCCCATTCGGCGGCCTCTTCGCGCGACGACACCTCGACGATCCAGAAGCCGTTGAAGAGCTCCTTGGTCTCGCCGTAGGGGCCGTCGGTGATCAGCGGCTTCTCGGCGCTGAAGTCGACCACGAAACCCTCGGCGGCATCGGTCAGCCCCTCGCCCGCGACCAGCACACCGGCCTTGATCATCGACTCGTTGTACCTGCCCATGGCTTCGATGACCTGCTCGAACGGCATCTCCTTGTAGGCCTCCACGGCGTCGTCGGTCGCGCGCATGATGAGCATGAACTTCATGATGTTCTCCTTGTTCGATGGGCCGTCTCTCGACCCTCTCACTTCAGACGTCGAACGGGAACGGCACGGATCGACATCCGCCCGGAAATTCTCTGAAGGAATCTTCTCCGCCGTCCTAGACTCGCTCCGTGATCGCCACCGTGCTCGCGGAGAGCATCCGCTCCGCACTCCGAGAGGAGGCCGATCCGGCGTCGGCGCCGGCACAGCAGGCGTACATGAAGTCGGCACTGCCCTTCCTCGGCGTGCGGGTCCCGAGAGTGCGCTCCGTGACACGAGCGACCGCTCGTGGTGTCGACGACGCCGTGGTCCTGCGGGACACGGCGCTGGTGCTCTGGCGAGCGGCGACCTATCGCGAGGAGCGCTACGCCGCGAGCGCGCTGATGGCGCTGCGACCGGCACGGGCCCGGCTCGACATGCTCGACGTGCACGAGGAGATGATCCGCACCGGGGCGTGGTGGGACCATGTCGACGAAGTCGCCCACCGGCTCACCGAAACGCTCGAGGCACATTCGTCCGCGCTGACACCGGTGCTGCGGCGATGGTCGCGCGACGACGACTTCTGGGTGCGACGGGCCAGCATCATCTCGCAGTTGGGTCGCCGGGCCGCCACCGACCGCGAGCTGCTCGCCGAGGTGATCGAGCCGAACCTGGGCGACGCCGAGTTCTTCATCCGCAAGGCGATCGGGTGGGCACTGCGAGAGCTCGGCAAGACCGACCCCGACTGGGTGCGCGCCTTCGTCGACACTCACGAACTGTCGCCGCTGTCGCGCCGCGAGGCGCTCAAGCTGCTCTGATTCCCTCGTTCTCGTCGCGGTCTCGGTCGTCGCCCGCGGTCTGTAGCGACGGATTCTGTGACGGGAGCAGGGCGACGGCTGCGGTCAGCGACGGCGGGGCGGAGCCGCGACGGCGGCGGCGATCGCAGCCGTGAGCGCCGCGAGCGAGGACTCGGGGCTCCAGGCCGCAGCGACCGAAGGAGCCTCGGCCCTCAGCGCCCCGAGCCGAGCCGGCTCGGTCAGCAGAGCGCGGATCGCGTCGCCCAGGGCATCGATGTCTCCGCTCGGCACCAGCACGCCGCCGCCCTGCTCCAGCACATCGCGGATGCCGTAGCGCACGTCGTACGAGACGACCGGGGTCCCGTGCAGCAGAGCCTCGACCACACCGAGAGGCTGACCTTCGAAGGCCGTCGACGTGACCAGGATCGAGGCGCGATCGAGCACCGTCCCCGGGGAGTCTGAGTATCCGGCGAGGACGACGCGATCTCCCGCGCCGAGCTCCTCGATCAACGCCCGCAGGCGCTCCTGCTCGGGACCCCCGCCCCAGATCTCCATCCGGGCGCCCGACACGTCGGCCGCGAGGAAAGCACGGATCGCGTGATCGATGCGCTTGCCGGGAGCGAGGCGTCCCAGCACGACGACGAGTCCGTCCTCCCGCAGGTCCGCACGGGGTTCGACCGGAGCGATCGGATTCGCCACGACGGTGTGGAACGCCGCATCCCCGAACCGCGCGACGACGTCATCACGTTGGGTCGCTGTCGGCCAGATCACGGCATCGAAGCGGTCGGCGAGACGGAACCAGCGCGTCCACAGGGTGTTCATGGTCGCGTCCGGCGTGTACGGCGCTTCCACATGCATGGTGTGGATCGTGTGGACGATGCGCACCCGCGGGTCCGACCAGTCGGCGATGAGCTCGCCGAGCTGGCGCGACTCGCAGATCACGACGATAGGGCGGTTGCCGAACGCGGCGGTCACGTGCTCGAGCCAGGCCCGGTACAGGCCACGGAATCCATGCAGTGCGCCCGAGACCTCGCCGGCGGCGTCGTACACGAGCACCGGCTCCTCGGTCAGATGCCAGTCCGGGTTTCCGGGGATCACCGGGAGGGCCGCGAACGGTCGCCCCTCGGCGTCGCTCAGGACTCGGTACTCGACGTCGGGGTCGGCCGTGACCGCCGCATCGGCCGCAGCACGAAGCCACGCGGCCGCTCCCCCGCCCGGTGCGACCGCCTCGTCGAAGAGGTTGCGCATCCGCGACGGGTCGGCGAGCGCGCGCTGCTCGACGAACGTGCGTCGGTGGGCGGCGTGATCGGCCGCGGTACCCGGGTCGAACGTGAGGAGCTGCGGCCCCGCGCCGTCGGCGACACCGGCCCCCGCCAGCTGCCTGGCGCGCGCCAGAGTCGCGATCGTGTACCCGCCGTCGAGGCCCGGGATCAACCGGCTCGACAGCACCAGGTACTCGGCGTCGGGCAGAGCCGGCACCGCATCAGGGAGCAACGCGCTCCCTACTCCCACTCGATCGTCCCCGGCGGCTTCGACGTGACGTCGAGCACGACGCGGTTGACGTCGCGAACACCGTTCGTGATGCGGTTCGAGATCTTCGACAGCACGTCATACGGCAGACGAGTCCAGTCGGCGGTCATGGCATCTTCGCTCGACACCGGACGCAGCACGATCGGGTGGCCGTAGGTGCGGCCGTCGCCCTGCACGCCCACCGAGCGCACGTCGGCGAGCAGCACGACGGGGCACTGCCAGATCTCCTGATCGAGACCCGCCTTCGTCAGCTCCTCGCGGGCGATGGCGTCGGCCTCACGCAGAATCTCGAGACGGTCAGCGGTGACCTCACCGATGATCCGGATTCCGAGACCGGGCCCCGGAAACGGCTGGCGTCCGACGATCGCCTCGGGGATGCCGAGCTCGCGGCCGATCGCTCGGACCTCGTCCTTGAACAGGGCGCGCAGCGGCTCGATCAGCTCGAAGTCGAGGTCGTCGGGAAGACCGCCCACATTGTGGTGCGACTTGATGTTCGCGGTGCCCGCGCCGCCGCCGGACTCGACGACATCCGGGTAGAGCGTGCCCTGCACGAGGAACTTCACCGGGGCACCGCCCGAGGCCTTTGCCTCAGCGACGAGGTCGAGCTGCACCTTCTCGAACGCGCGGATGAACTCGCGTCCGATGATCTTGCGCTTCTCCTCGGGGTCGGTCACACCCTGGAGGTGACCGAGGAAGGTGTCGGCCGCGTCGACCGTGATCAGACGCACACCGGTGGACTCGACGTAGTCCTTCTCGACCTGCTCGCGCTCGCCCTTGCGGAGGAGGCCGTGGTCGACGAAGACGGCGGTGAGCTGATCGCCGATCGCCTTGTGCACGAGGGCGGTGGAGACCGCGGAGTCGACGCCGCCGGAGAGTGCGGAGATGACGCGCGCGTCACCCACCTGCTCGCGGATGCGCTCGATCTGCTCGGCGATCACGTTGTCGCTGTTCCAGTCCGATGCGAGGCCCGCCCCCTTGTGGAGGAAGTTCTCGAGCACGCGCTGGCCGTGATCGGAGTGCTTGACCTCGGGGTGCCACTGCACGCCGTAGAAGCCGCGCTCCTCGTTCGCGAACGCCGCGACCTTGGTCGCATCCGTCGTGGCGAGCACCTCGAAGCCCTCAGGGGCCTTGGCGACCTGGTCGCCGTGGCTCATCCACACGTTCTGCTCCGCAGGCTGGCCGCCGAGCAGCGTTCCGCCATCGCCGGTGATCACGGCATCCGTCGCGCCGTACTCGCGCAGACCGGTGTTCGCGACCTCGCCGCCGAGCGTCTGGGCCATGTACTGGAAGCCGTAGCAGATGCCGAGGGTCGGGACGCCGAGGTCGAAGACCGCGGGATCCAGGCGCGGGGCGCCTTCCTCGTACACCGACGAGGGACCGCCGGAGAGGATGATCGCGACCGGGTTCTTGGCGGCGATCTCCGCAGCCGTGGCCGTGTGGGGCACGATCTCGCTGTAGACGCCCGCTTCACGGACTCGACGGGCGATCAGCTGCGCGTACTGCGCGCCGAAGTCGACGACGAGCGCCGGGCGCTGCTGGGTCTCGGACTGTTCGGTCAACGGACACCTTCCGGGGCGGGGGTGGAGGCCTCGGCGGCCTCTCTGGTGGCGAGATAGGTCTTCACTTCACGGGCGACGACCGCCTCCATGAAGAACGACAGCAGCGGCACGACGCCGCCGAGCGCGAGCAGGATGAACCGCGGGAAGCGCCAGCGCATCAGGCTCCACATGCGGAAGCACGCGAAGAGGTAGACGACGTAGAACCAGCCGTGCGCCACGAGGATGAACAGCGACAGGTTGAACCCGTCGCCCAGCGAGGTCATCTCGCAGGAGTTGGTCATCGGGGCGAACAGCGACCACCACTGGCAGTCGGGCCCGGCGAGCACGCCGGCGAACCAGAGCGGTCCTCCGGAGCCTCCCATGAAGAGCTCGAGGTGGATCGGCGTGTACTTCAGCACCATCTCGGTCAGCAGCAGGAGCAGCATGACTCCGGTGATGATCGACGCGATCTGGTAGAACTTCAGCGCACCGCGGATCGCCGGAAAGCTGGCGACTTTCGGTTCGGGCATGCGTCCAGTCTAGTCGGCGTCGATCCGGGCCCGAGCCGTCGACAGATCGCCCTTCATGCCGCGGGCGGACGCGCGACCAGCAGTTCGCCGGCGCCGCTCACCTCGAGCCGTCCGGCCGCAGCGGGGACCAGGACCGTCGCCCCCGCCGACAGCGACTGCCCCGCGAGATCGACGACTCCGCCGACCACGACGACGATCGAGAAACCGGGGCCGAGCACCGCCGCACCGTACACGCGCAGCCGTTCGAGTCGGAAGTACTCGTCGGCGGCACGGGGGAAGACGGATCCGGACGGCGGGGCGGCATGTACGAGCACTCCCATCTCGGCAGTGGTCCTCGCCGTCGTGGTCACGGCGCTCAGCGCGAGGTCGAACCCCAGGCCGAGATGCCCCTCGGTGGCGCCATCGATCGCGAACCCCTCCCACTCCAGCAGGATCGACAGGTCCTCAGGCTGCTGCAGCTCCAGCAGCAGCACCCCGGCGCCGATCGCGTGGAGCTCTCCCGGCGGCACCCACACGACGTCGCCGGGCCCGACATCGATCGCGTGCAGCAGGCCGAGGAGCGCGGAGACGTCCTGGCGCGCGACCAGCTCGCCGAGTGCCTCGGATGTCACGTCCTCGCGTAGGCCGAGATGCACGGTGCCGCCCTCGAGGATGTACCAGGCCTCGGCCTTGCCGTGCCGGCGTCCGAGGTGGGAGGCGGCGAAGTCGTCGTGCGGATGCGCATGCACCGGCAGGCGCTGCCCGGCGTCGAGGAGCTTGACGAGCAGGCGCGCGTCGGAGCCCCAGCGCTCGGCATGGGGCGCTCCGAGCCAGGAGACGGGGTCTTCGGCGATCGCCTCGCGCAAGAGCCGACCGTCGGGCAGCATCGTGAGTCCGAGGGCGCTCTCGCCTCGGATCGTCGTGGTCGATCCGACCCAGTCCTCCGGCTCGCGCGGAGCGGACTCGGAGTCTCCGCGGAATGCGGAGATGCGAGCACCGCCGCGGTAGAAGCGTTCGGCCGGCCGGTTCGAGGCGAGTCGGATCGGTCTCACGGGTGTTCTCCATCCTGCGCATGCGCGGCGAGGAATCCGCCGACGAAGGTGTCGCCGAGCCCGATCGTGGTCGGGTTCTCGACGTCGAGGGCGAACGCGGGCACGCCGATCGCGTCGGGCACGGCCGCCTCGATGGCGTCGACGAGGGCCGCACCGGCGTCATGCCGGCGCATCCCGGCCGTCTCGGCGACCTGCCTCGCGGTGAAACCGTCGCCGAGTCGGAAGCGGGTCGCGGCCACGCGCACCGCACTCTCCAGCGCGGCGCCGTGTCGAGCCGCTTCGGCACCGATCGCGAGGGCCCAGTAACGCGTGTGCACCACCAGAGCGGGCACGGGGATGAGGGCGCGGATCCCCTCCAGCGCGCGGGTCACCTCGGCGGGATCGAGCAGATCCACGGGGCGCCCGAGGTACTCCTGCAGTTCGTCCTCATTCAGGCCGTACACGTCGATGCGGGGCAGCAGCCGCTCTCGCACCGTCTCCGCGAACGCACGCGTGTAGAAGCCGGCGTCCTCGTAGTACACGAGGGCATCCGAGGGCAGAGCGCGCATCGCCTGCTGCAGCGTGATGAGCCGGCGGCGGAGCAGTTCCCGGTCCTGCATGGTGTTGAACCCGGAGACGAGGAATGCCGAGGCATTCGCCAGTTCCTCCGCCAGCTCGTCGGCCAGGCGCATCTCCCGGTTCGGCGGGTCGTTCGCGAAGATCAGCCGGTTGGCACCCGGCGAGACGACGACCCCGTCGCGCAGACGGATGCGCGCACCCGCCGGATACTGCACGATCAGGTGCGGATCCAGCGTGTCCTGCGTGGCGGAGCACACGAACCTCACCCCCGGCGGCAGCAGCCGCCGCACGGTGTCGTCGATGCTCACCAAGTGCTGCACGCTGGGGATGCCCAGGCCGTCGAGGACCAGACCGGCCCGCACGCCGGTGCCGCCCAGGGTCACCTCGTAGCCGAAGTGCGCGGCGAAGCCCTCGACGACCTCGGACGAGGCGACGAAGCGCTCGGCACCCGTGCCGGCCGAGACGAACGCGAGGATGGCGAGCAGGAGCGATCGCTCGTCGACGATGGGTGTCGCCGCGTTCAGCTCCGCTCGCCGCACGGCGTGCTCGTCGGCGAGCCGGTCGAGCACGGCCGAATCCCATCGCAGCTCGTAGTCGACCGTGCCGCCGAGCCCCAGGACGAGCTGCCTTCTCGCATCGATCATCCGTCGATCGTCCTCCCCCTCGGGTTCCGCCGCCCGGTCAGTACAGGTCGGCCTTGCCGTCTGCCCCGAACAGCTCGATCTTCTCAGCCGCGGTGGCCTTGAGCGCGGCGATCGGCTCGGGCTGGATCGCGTTGGGCTCACGAAGTCGCTCGTCGGTGCCGAGGATCTCGCGCATGCGGTTGTGGTACGAGACCTTGATGTCGCTGGAGATGTTGATCTTGTTGATGCCGAGCTCCACGGCGCGACGCAGCTCCGCATCGGGGTTGGCCGAGCCTCCGTGCAGCACCAGGGGGATCCCGACCGCGGCCTTGATCTCCTGGAGGAGGTCGTGACGAAGCTCCGGGTTCTTCTCCGCCGGGTACAGCCCGTGCGAGGTGCCGATCGCGATGGCGAGGCTGTCGACACCGGTCTCCTCGACGAAGCGCACGGCATCGGCGGGGTTCGTGTAGATGATCTCGGCAGCGCCGGACTCGCCGTAGCTGTCGTTGGCCCCGATCGTGCCCAGTTCGCCCTCGACCTGGATGCCGACGGCGTGCGCGGCCTCGACGACCTTGCGGGTCAGAGCGACGTTCTCGTCGAAGGGAAGCAGCGACGCATCGATCATGACCGAGGTGAAGCCGGCCTTGATGGCGGTGATCATCTGCTCGTAGCTGCCACCGTGGTCCCAGTGGATCGCGACCGGCACGCTCGAGCGATGCGCCCGGGAGTGCATCGCGGCGATCAGATCGGTCGTGATGTGCGAGACCTCGTCGGGGTGGATCGCGATGATGACCGGAGCGGCCTTCTCCTCGCTGATGTCCATGACCCCGTTGAACATCGCCCAATCGCTGATGTTGAACGCGGGGATCGCGAAGTTGTTCGCGTTCGCGACGTCGAGGATGGATTTGCCGGTGTAGAGCACGTGATTCTCCTGTTTCGTGGTGGTCGGATTCCCGGGCGGGACGGGTGTCAGCTCTTCACGGAACCGGCCGTGAGGCCGCTGATGAAGTACCGCTGGAAGAAGAGGAAGAGGATGAGCACGGGGATCGACCCGAGCACGCTCATGGCCATGATCTGGTTCCACTCGTAGGAGTGCTGTCCCATGAGGAGCTGGATGCCGATGGGCACCGTGCGCATGTCGATCGTGCGCGTGAGCGTCAGCGCGAACAGGTACTCGTTCCACGCGATCATGAAGGTGTAGATGCCGACGGAGACGATCCCCGGCACCGAGATCGGCACCAGGATGCGCCACAGCGCGGTCATGGATCCGGCGCCGTCGACGCGCACGGCCTCGTCGAGCTCCTTGGGCAGGGTGTTGAAGTAGCCCGTCATCATGATGATCGCGTAGGGCAGCGTGAACACCATGTAGGTGAGGATCAGCCCGGCGTAGGAGTTGTAGAGGCCCAGCGCGACCATGAGTCCGAAGTACGGGATCAGCAGCGTGATGGGCGGCACGGCCTGCACGCTCACGATCACGACGTTCAGGATCCGCTTGCCGCGGAAGTCGAAGCGGCTGAACGCATAGGCCGCCTGGATCGCGACGATCAGCGTGAGCACGGTGACCGAGCCCGCGACGATGTAGCTGTTCAGGAAGAACCTCATGGTCTCGGGGTTCGTGAAGATCGCGACGTACGCGTCGAACGAGAACGTGTCGGTCACCAGCCGTGGGGGGAGCTCGAAGATCTGCGTGTTCGATTTGAACGAGCTGGAGAGCATCCACAGCACGGGACCGGCGGCGAACACCGCACCGAGGAGGAGGCCGATCATGAGGCCGGTCTTGCCGACGCGGCGCTGGCTGCGAGCGGTGAGAGCCATGGTCAGTCCCTCGCTTTCTGGTGACGGACGTAGAACACGGCGAGCACCATCGACATGAGCAGCACCAGCACGGCCGAGGTCGACGCGAGCGCGAAGTCGTACTTGGCGAAGGCGAGCTTGTAGGTGAAGGTGCTGAGCACCTCGGTGACGTCGATCGGGCCGCCGCCGGTGGTCATCCAGATGAGGGCGAACTGCTGCGACGTCCAGATCAGGTCGAGCAGCACGAGACTCACGATGATCGGACGCAGCTGCGGGATCGTGACGTTCCAGAAGCGCTGGACCGCGCTCGCGCCGTCGACGGTCGCCGCCTCGTGCAGTTCGGCGGGCACGCCCTGGAGCCCGGCGAGCAGGCTGACCATGAAGAACGGGTAGCCGGCCCAGATGTTGATGAAGATGATCGTGCCCAGCGCGAGCTGCGGCGAGGCCAGCCACTCGATGTCGGTGTTGAGCAGGAAATTGACCACACCGTTCGGGGCGAGGAGCATGCGCCACAGGACGGCGATGACGGCGACCGTGAACAGCCACGGCAGCACGTAGAGGGCACGGAAGAGGGACCGTGAGAACCGCCCGAGCAACGGACTGTTGAGCATCATCGCGAAGGCGAGTCCGAGCACGAGATGGGCGGCGACACTCGTCACCGTGAAGAGGACGGTGTTGCCCGTGGCCTTCCAGAAACGCGGGTCGGAGAGGATCTCGACGTAGTTGGCGATGCCGACGAACTCGGGCGACTTGTTCAGGATCACGTTGTCCTGGAACGAGTAGCCGATCACCATCACGATCGGCACGATCATCAGCACGAACAGCAGGATGACCGTCGGCGAGAGGAAGGCGTACGACTCGGTGGTCTTGCGCAGCTGCCGTCGCCGCCTCGAGAGGGCGACTCCGGTGACGATCACCTCGGTGTCGTCGGATGTTCTCAGACTCATGGGAACTCGGGCTCCTTGTTTGGTCGGGTGCCGCACCGCGATCGCGATGCGGCACCCCGTTCAGGCGGGGAGACGGGAGCTCAGAACTCCGCCTCCCAGGAGGCCTGCGCCTTCTTGAGCGCGTCCGGGATCGACTGCTGACCGTCGAGCGCCGACTGGAGCTGCTCCCCGAACTGGCGCATGAGGTCTTCCGCGACCGGGAGGCCCGTGAACTCGTTCGCCGGGTATCCCGCCTGGTAGATGTCGAACGCCGTCTTGAACAGCTCGTCGTCGTTGACGAAGTCCGGAACCGACTTCGAGTTCCCCGGGAAGGCCTTGGCCATCGTGGAGAGTTCGGAGTTGGTCTCCTCGCTCATCAGGAACGAAACCAGCTTGAACGCCGCTTCCTTGTTCTCGGAGTTCTCGGCGACGCCGATGCCCCACGACGCGTAGGGGATGCCGCGTTCGCCGTCGTAGCCGTCCTCGGCGGGGATCGCCGAGATCGAGAACTTCAGGTCGGGGTTCGTCTCGCGGATCAGGTTGATGTGCGCCAGCGAGTCGATCATCATGCCGGCCCGGCCGTTGGTGAACTCCTCCACCTTGTCCTGCTCCTTCATCGTGAAGGAGCCCGAGGCGATGACGCCGTCGTCCCACAGGCCGCCGATGTACTCGACCGCGGACGTGACGTCGTCGTTGGTGAGGTCGGGCTGCCCGTCCTTGAGCATCGATCCGCCGGACGCCCACACCCACGACATGACGTCGTTCTGCACACCGTTCGGCGATTCCAGTGAGAGCGGCAGCACCCAGCCGGAGACGTCGCCGCCGAGGGCCGACACCTTCGCCGCCGCGTCCGCGAACTCGGTGCGCGTGGTCGGCGGGGCGGTCACACCCGCCTGAGCGAGCAGGTCGTCGTTCGTGAACATCGGATAGACGAAGTTCACGACCGGGATCATGTACGTGCTGCCGTCGACCTGGATCTGGCTCGCCAGCTCGCTGTCGTCGTAGTCGTACTCCTTCATGAGTGCACTCAGGTCGGCGATGACGCCCTGGGATGCGAAGTCGTTCACCCACGCGCCGTCGAGACCGACGACGTCGGGCATCGTGCCGGATGCCGCTCCGGCGAAGAGCTGTTCCTTGGTCGATGCGTACGGACCGCTGACCAGCTCGACCGTGATCCCGGGGTTCGCCTCCTCGAACTGGTCGATGAGCGCACGGAACTCGCCGTCGGGCAGCTCCGGCTCCCACCACTGGGCGAACTCGATCGTGACATCTCCGCCATCGCCACCGCTGTCACCGTCCGTGCCGGGCGCGCAACCCGCCAGGGCCAGAAGGGTAACCGCCGCGGTTCCGGCGCCGACGATCTTTCGGGTTCGTCGCTGCCCTCGTCCCACTGTGCTCATCACTTCTCCTCGTTGAGATCGTGCCGCATCACGCGCTTCGATGCTTGTTCATGCGGTTTTGAGCCATGTTATGCCGTGATCTGCCGAAACGTCAAGCACTGCGTTTCGGCTGCCCTGCTCAGAAAAGCCTGATTCTCCCGGAACGAGGCCCGCGTGACACGAACGGTCAATCTGCGGTTTTCTGCATGACTGTGCCGCGTTCTTCGCGTTCCTGTGCTAAATATGTCTGCATGGACGCACCAGCAACCGGACAGCGACGTCGCCTCCCCGCAGGGAGGAAGGCCGATCTCGCGACGTACGTCGAGCAGACCGGCCAGGTGACGGTGAGCGATCTGGCCGAGCACTTCGCCGTCTCGATCGACACCATCCGCCGCGACCTCGATCAGCTCGATCGAGAAGGCGTGCTGATCCGCACCCACGGCGGAGCCGTCAGCGCTGCGAGCGGTCAGCTGAAGGATCGGGCGCTCGACGTGCGCCTGCGCATGCAGACCGAGGAGAAGGAGCGCATCGCCCGCGTCGCGGCCGGGCTGGTCGAAGACGGTTCCGTGGTGATGCTGAACGCCGGTACGACGACACTCGCCGTCGCACGCGCGTTGCGCAACCACCACGACCTGACGATCGCCACGAACAACCTGCGCATCCCCGGCGAGCTCTCCCCCTCCGCCTTCCGCGACCTGTACGTGTTCGGCGGGGCGGTGCGCTCGATCACCCAGGCCACGACCGGTCCGGTGACGTTCACGATGACGCCGGGTGGTCCTGAGGTCGACATCCGCTGCGATCTCGCGCTCATCGCAGTCGGCGCGGTCGACGAGGCGGGCTACTCGACGTCGAACCTCGGCGATGCCGCGATGATGTCGGAGATGATCCAGCGTGCCGAGCGCACCGCGATCCTCGCGGACTCCACCAAGCTCGGACGTCGGTTCTTCGCCCAGATCGCGCTCCTCGAGCGCGCGGACTATCTGATCACCGACGCTCCCCCGCCGCCGCGCATCGCCGCCGCGCTCGCCCAGGCCGACGTGCAGGTGCTCACGCCCTAAGGCTCTGCCTCGACGCATCGGTCAGGAATCGAGAAGCACGTCCTGGCGCACCTCCGTAGCGTCGAGGTCATGAACACCACGATCGATTCCCTCACCCTCGACGTCCCCGATGTGGACGCCGCCCGCTCCTTCTACACGCAGGCGTTCGACCTCGGCGATCGTCTGCATTTCCGCACCGCGGATGCGGAGACCTCCGGCTTCCGCGGCTTCACGCTCTCGCTGGTGGTGTCTCAGCCGGCGAACGTGCATGCCCTCGTCGACGCGGCCGTCGCCGCCGGTGCCGCAGTGATCAAGCCCGTGTCGAAATCCCTCTGGGGCGTCGGCGGCACGGTCCAGGCGCCGGACGGCGCGATCTGGAAGGTCGCCACGTCCGCGAAGAAGGACACCGCTCCCCCGAGCCGCACCGTCGACGAGATCATCCTCCTGCTCGGCGCCGAGGACGTCGTCGCCTCGAAGAACTTCTATGCGGACCGAGGCATCCCCGTCGGCAAGAGCTTCGGGCGCAGTTATGTCCAGTTCGAGACGAGCGGGAGTCCGATCGGCCTCGGGCTGTACCGCCACGCCTCGCTCGCCAAAGACGCGGGCGTTCCGGCCGCGGGCTCCGGCTCGCATCGGATCACGGTCAACGGCGTCCTCGGGGCTGCCGTCGACCCCGACGGCTTCGTGTGGGCACCGGTGGCGGTCAGCGCCTGACCCCGGAGAGGACACGACGAAGGCCGCCGGGATCGCTCCCGACGGCCTTCGCCCATGTCATCCCGCTACCGCATCAGAACCACCGGATGAGCAGTTCCCAGAGCCAGTCGAGGATCGCACCGATGATGCCACCGGCGCGGTTGACCGTGACCGTGGCGGTCGCCGCATCCCCGTCGGCCTGAGACGCCGCGACGGTGTACTTGCCCGAAGGAGCGCTCTTCGGCACCGTGACCTGGGTGCTGAACGAGCCGTCCGCGCCCACTTGGACGGTGCCGACCTGGACCGGCTTGCCCTTCTTCGGACGCAGTTCGATCGTCACCGTCTCGCCGGGCACGTAGCCCTCACCGCTGACCTTGAGGCTCTTGCCCGCGGTCACCTTGGACGAGCCGAGCGCGATCGTGCCGGCGAACTCCTCTTCCCCGGCGATCGTGAACGGCACCTGCACGGTCGTTCCGGTACCGGCGACGGCGACGGTCAGGACCTGCTCGCCGAACACGCCGGTCGGAACCGTGAAGGCCAGGCTGGCGCGCCCGCCCTCATCCGTGGTGTCGACGACCGCCGGGTCGACCGCTCCCGTGGCGAGGACCGTGTCGCCCAGCGAGAGCGACACGGCGCCCGGAGCCGGCTCACCCGCACTGAAAGCCAGCGAGGAGAGCGACACCGTGACCTGGTCACCGGCGCTGTAGCCGTCGGCATCCGCCGGGCTGACCGTCACTCCGACCGCACGCTGGGCGTAGTCGGGGCTGGCGGTCTTGTTCGCGTCGAACCAGTCGACCATCGACTGCAGGTCGATCTTGCCCGTGTCGCGCTTGCCCGTGCCCTCCTTGAAGGTGAAGAAGTTGTCTCCACCCGCGGCGAGGAACGAGTTGGCGGCGACGGTGTAGTTCGCCGCCGCATCGACCGGCGTGCCGTTGAGCGTGATCGACGTGATCCGCGAGCCCTGTGCCGCAGCGGGGTCGTACGTGTAGACCAGCCCCTCCGAGACTCCGAGCTTCAGGAACGGACGCGCTGAACCCGCCGGCTGCCACTGCTCCTCGAGAACGCCCTTCAACTGCGCACCCGTGAGCGTCAGCGTCACGAGCGTGTTGGCGAACGGCTGGACCGTCGCCGCCTCGCGATAGGTGACGTTGCCGTCGGGGTCGGATGCTCCGGACGAGGCATAGGTGAGGTTCGCACGGATGCCTCCGGGGTTCATGAGCGCCAGGTCGGCGCCCGTGGACCACTGCTGCACGTCGGCGACGAAGTTGCCGATGGTGGACTCGCCACCGCGGTTCTCCGTCTTGCCGTCGCTCTGGCGTGCCCGGTTGAAGTCGGCCGTGATGTCGCCGACCTTGATCGCGCCCAGCACATCGGCCTCGGCCTTCGCCTTGGCGACGATGTCGGCGACCTCCGGGACGGCCGGGTACAGCGGCTTGCCCGCGGCCGTGAGCGGCTTGATCTCGTTGGTGATCGAGATCAAGTCCTTCGTCTTGGCGTCGACCTTGATGTTCATCAAGCCCAGGTTCTCGCCGTACTGCCCCGCGGAGACGACCGGGCGGCCGTCGATCACGTGGTTGTACGCGAGGTGGGTGTGGGCGGAGACGATGGCATCCACGTCGTCATCGACGCCGTAGACGATCTCTCCCAGCGGGGAGTCCGGAGTGATGCTCGACAGCTCGACGCTGGAGGCGCCCTCGTGCACGAGCAGGATGACGACATCCGCCTCTCCGTTGGACTCGTCTCCGTCGCGCAGGTCGTCGGCCACCGCGTTCACGGAGTCGACGATGCTGCGGACCTCGAGGTCCTTGATGCCCTCGGGCGAGACGAGCGAATCGAGATCCTCGGTGACCGCTCCGACGAAGCCGACCTTCACGCCGTCGAGCTCCTTGACCCAGGCCGGAGCGAGCGCGGGCTCGCCGGTCTCGGTGACGAACACGTTCGACGAGATGTACTCCCAGTCCGCGCGGTCCTGCACGCGATCGCGCAGGTCCTCCCAGCCCTGGTCGAACTCGTGGTTGCCCGCGGCGCTGACGTCGAGACCGGCCGCGTTCAACGCGTCGATCGTCGGGTTGTCGTCGTTGATGAACGAGGTGAACGTCGAGGCGCCGATCAGGTCGCCGGCACCGGCGAAGATCGTGTTCGGGTTCGCGTCGCGGAACTGCTTCACCGCACCGGCCAGGACGGCGGCACCCGCTGCGGCGCCGTCGGCCTCGATCCGACCGTGGAAGTCGTTGACCGTGACGACGTCGATGCTCACCGGCGGGATCTCCGAGGAGACGCCGACGATGATCGGGTCGTGGTCGCTCGAGCGGTAGGGCGTGCCCTCGTCGGTGGCGCCGAACGCGTAGCCGCGGTCGCTCCACTCCGGAGAGTTGATGCCCCAGACGCCGGCACCCGTGATCGACGAGGCCAGCGACGGCGACGCGATCACGTGGTCGAGCGAACCGAGCTCGCCGTCGAACGTGTACGTGTACTGTCCCGCCGCCTTGTCGGCGACCAGGTCGCTCCACCCGTTCGAGGTGAAGACGTCGATCGGGTCTTCCTTGCCGTAGGCGTTGAAGTCACCGATCAGCAGCATGTCGCCGCTGCCCGTCGTCTCTTCCAGCTCGTCGGTGAAGGCGAGGATCGCGTTCGCCTGCTTCACGCGGTCGGCGTTGAAGAAGCCCTGCCCATCGGCCGGTTCGGCGCCGGCGCCCTCGGGCGGCGACTTCGACTTCAGGTGGTTCGCCACGACCGTGACGACACGGCCGTCGATGTCGAACGCCTGAGCGATCGGCTCGCGGGCGTTGCCCCACACGCTCTCGTCGGTGACGGTGGCGCTGTCGCCCACCGTCTTCACGGCGTCCTTCTTGTAGATGATCGCGTTCGTGATGTAGTCGGTGGTCGCCGCATCGTTCAGCGCATCGGGCGTGGGCACGTAGTCCCACACGTCGCTGCCCGCGTCCTCGTTGAGGCCCGCGACCAGATCCTTGAGCGCCGAGTCGATGGGCTTGCCCAGCTTCACGGAGTTCTCGATCTCCATGAGCGACACGATCTCGGCATCCAGCCCGTTGATCGCCGCGACGATCTTGGACTTCTGAATGGCGAACTGGGCCGCGTTCGCCGCGCCCCGGGCGTTCGAGTTCTCGCTCTTCAACGTCGTGAAGTAGTTGTAGACGTTGAACGAGGCGACCTGGACGTCACCGCCGACTTCCGGAGCCGACTCCGTCCGCGGGTTCGTCGCCTCGAATCCGACCTTGAGGTCGGCCGACGAGGAGTCGTCGATCGGCACGACCGGCTGCAGACGCCAGTCGTTGAAGCCCCACTGCAGCACGTAGCCGTTGTCACGGAAGTCCACGGCGTCGCCGTTGCGCACGACCGCGTCCTTCGTGAAGTACGGCTGCTCTCCCGGGTGACCGCTGTTGGTGACCTGGATCGACCAGCCGTCGTCGAGCAGGATGCGGTTGGCACGGTTGGCCGCGGTGATCGCTGCAGCCGCGTCGCCGGGACGCGTGGTCTCGGTGCTCTTCACCGCGAGGTCGGGGCCGGCGTTGAGCCAGAGCGTGCCGAAGTTGAACAGCTGGTGGCTCGACGCGAGACGGTAGCTGCCCTCGGGAGCCACATACATGTTCTCGTACTGCTCACGGTCGGCCCCGCGCACCGAGTCCGGCAGCGGGGTGACAGCGGGGACGCCGGCACCGGCGGTCAGCACCGAGATGTCAGCGGCAGCCGCCGGGTTGATCTGGGTCTGCCCGAAGTACTCGCTCACCGCGCCGGTCACTGAGACGAGGTCGCCGATCGCGAGCGTCGGCGCGAGCGCGTTCAGGAAGACGAACACACCGTCCGAGGCGCCCGGCGTCGCATCCGTCGCACCGCCGGACCCCGCGGTCTGGATGACGATGCCCTTGTAGCCGCCCGTGCGGTAGTCGGCCGTGACGACACCCTCGACCTTCACGGTCTGACCGTTCAGAGGCGACACGTCGGTCGTGCCCTGGACCTCGGCGATCGTCGCCTCGGTCGGGTCCTCGCCCGGTCCTGTTCCGGGATCGGTGCCGCCGGAGTTCTGCGGGGTGATGGTCGCCGAGAGCGTGAAGTCCGCGCTGTTGTCGTCGGTGTCGGCACCGTCCGTGCGGTTCAGCGACTTGACGTCGGTGTTGCCCGCCGGTGCCGTCGCCGCCTTGGTCTCGAAGGTGTTCGACGTGCCGTAGCCGAGCAGATCGACCACACCGTCCACGCCCACGACCGACCCGGGGGTCAGGGTGACGGCGGCGGTGCCGTCGACGAGCGCGAGGGTTCCGGTGGTCCCGCTCGGGGTGAGGGTGCTCACGGCATCGGGAGCGGGGAGCTCCGCACCGTTCGCGCCGTTGCTGTTCCCCTGCACCAGGTAATGACCGCCGGCTGGGATGACTCCCGTGAGTGCCGCCACGCCGTTGGACGCACCGGTTCCGGTGGCGGAACGGTACTGCAGCGACATCCCGTCGAGGGTGATCGGCGCCGACGTGGGGTTGTACAGCTCGACGAACTTGTTCTTGAACGCCGCTCCCGCGCTGCCGCCCGAGAGGTACGCCTCGTTGATCACCACCCCCGTCCCGGTGGTGTCGGCCACGGCGGGTGCGGCGGCCAGCGAGCCGAGGCTCAACGCGGCCACGCAGGTCACGGCGAGAGCGCCGATGCGCCCCCGACTTCTACGGTGCGAGACGGAACCCATGCGGTTCTCGTCGTCTGGAGCGGACATCATCGGTGCTGTCTCCTCGATCGTGGTTCGACACTTCTCAGGACTGTCACGGCACGCATCGGGATCTCCCAGCGCGCACACATGTTGCGAGCATACGGAGCGGTCAGGACATCCTCAACGGAGTTTTCCGATTCGTCATCGAGCGCTCACCGGATGGCCCGAACGACCCCTGACGAAGGTCTCTATCGCCGCGGCGCAGCGCACAATTGCGCAGGCCCACGCGCGCGGATGCGCGGGTTGATCAGGCAGTTTCCGAGGCGGCCGACTCTTCGAACTCTTCGACCTCGCGCTCCCACGCGTCTTTCGCCAGGCGGTACCAGAGATAGAACGCGAAGCCGGCGAAGATGGCCCACTCGACCGCGTAGAAGACGTTGAGCCAGTTGACCGGCGACATCTCCTCGGGCGCGGGTGACGAGATGTCGACCAGGCCCGCGGTCGCGGTGATCGAGGCGAGATACGGACGGTAGACGTGCAGCTGCTCGATGTCGTGCCAACGGCTGAGGAGCGCCGCGGGCGACATCCGATCCAGCTGCTCGGGAGCGCTGTGCGGCGGAACGCGGGGGCCCTCGTCGGAGATGATCCGTCCGGCGACCTCGACCTCGGATCCGTCTGCGGTGGCCTCGAGCTCCTTCACGGCCGCATCTGCGGCGTCCCGATCGGGTGCCCAGCCGATCGCGACGGCGATCGACGTGTCCTCGGCGACCCGCAGCTGACCGGTCACCCAGTACCCCTGGACGTCATCGTTGAATCGGCTCGACACGACGATGAAGTCCTCGGGCACCCAACTCCCCGATGTCTCGACGCGCTGTCCCACGAGCGGCTCCGGGAGGTACTCCCCCGGGTCCAGCACATCGGTGAGCTGCTGCACCTGCTCGGTCGCGCCCGGGGCGGGCGGATCGGTCTCGATCGCACGCTCCAACTGCCATTGACCGAGCCAGGCGAAGACCCCGGCGACGAGGAGGCAGAGCAGCAGCATCCCGATCCAGCGTCCCCGGAGCATGACCTCACGGAGCGTCGGGGGGAACAGAGCAGGAGTGGTCACGGTCGAGCGCTGCGCCTCAGGCCTCGTAGGGTGCGAGCACGACCTCGACCCGCTGGAACTCCTTGAGGTCGGAGTATCCGGTGGTCGCCATCGACTTGCGCAGCGCGCCGATGAGGTTCGCGGTGCCGTCGGCGACGGGCGCCGGACCGTAGAGGATCTCCTCTAGCGTGCCGATCCCGCCGACTTCGACGCGACGGCCGCGCGGCAGCTTCGGGTGATGCGCCTCGGGACCCCAGTGGAAGCCGCGGCCGGGCGCATCGGTGGCACGGGCGAGCGCGACCCCGAGCATCACGGCGTCCGCACCCATGGCGAGCGCCTTGACGATGTCACCGGACGTGCCCACGCCGCCGTCGGCGATCACGTGCACGTAGCGTCCGCCCGACTCGTCCAGGTAGTCACGGCGGGCGGCGGCGACGTCCGACACGGCCGTGGCCATCGGCGCGTGGATGCCGAGCGTGGCGCGGGTCGTGGACGCCGCGCCTCCGCCGAAGCCGACGAGCACACCCGCCGCTCCCGTGCGCATCAGGTGGAGGGCGGCCGTGTAGGTCGCCGCGCCGCCGACGATCACGGGGACGTCGAGGTCGTAGATGAACTTCTTGAGGTTGAGCGGCTCGGCGACGCTCGAGACGTGCTCTGCCGACACGGTCGTGCCGCGGATCACGAACAGGTCGACCCCCGCCGCGGCGACGGTGTCGTAGTACTCCTGCGTGCGCTGAGGCGTCAGGGAGCCCGCCACGGTGACTCCGGCCTCACGGATCTCGGCGAGTCGGCGGGTGATGAGCTCCGGCTTGATCGGCTCGGAGTACAGCTGCTGCATCCGGACGGTGGCCTGACCCTCGTCGAGCCCGGCGATCTCCGCGAGCAGCGGCTCCGGGTCCTCGTAGCGCGTCCACAGGCCCTCGAGGTCGAGGACGCCGAGGCCACCGAGTTGTCCGAGCATGATGGCCGTCTGCGGGCTCACGACCGAGTCCATCGGTGCACCCAGCACCGGGATGTCGAAGCCGAAGGCGTCGATCGTCCATGCGGTCGACACGTCCTCCGGGTTGCGCGTGCGCCGCGATGGCACCACCGCGATGTCGTCGAACGTGTACGCGCGGCGCGCGCGCTTTCCTCGGCCGAGCTCGATCTCCATGGTCACCCGTCCAGCCTACCCGGGAGCGGAGGTCGACTCGGCGAAGGGCGGCGAAGGCTGCTCGACACCCGGCCCCCGGCGATGCTGTCAGGCGTCCGCCGCGCGGCTCGCCGCTCTCGCGGCGACGACCCGGCGCAGCTCGGAACCCGAGAAGCGCGGATCCCTGTGGTGGAAATGAAGCTCGATCCCGCTCGCCTCGCAGTAGGCGCGCCCCGTGAAGTCGCGCTCGCGGAACTCATCGCCGACGATGCGCACGTCGACCTCGAACGATCGGAGGATGTCCTCCAGCTCCCGCTCGGTGGAGTAGGGCACGATCTCGTCCACGTACCGGCATCCGCGCAGCTGGATGTACCGCTCGACGACCGTCTGCATCGGGGGCTCCTGCTGCGGACGATCGATCGTCGGGTCCATCTGTAGCCCGCAGATGAGGTAGTCGCATCGGCGCTTCGCCTCCGCCAGCATCATGATCTCCTGCGGGTCGAGCAGATCGAAGGTGGCGAACGTGATCCCGACACGCGGACCGCGACTGTGACCGCGTCGCCTGGTCGGGACTGCCTCGGGCCCACCGGCGCGGACGGTCGTTCGGATGCTCCTGCGGGTCTGCTCGATCACCGGACGACGCTAACCCCCGGCTCGCGCGCAGGCGCCCGCCCGCGGACTCATCTCCGTACTGACGACCGATAACCTCAGTACTCGCCGCGGGCGCCTCGGTACCGTTCGCCTGCGCGCCGGCCGTCAGCGGGCACGGGCCACGCGACGCTCATCCCAGACCGGCTCGTCGGACTCGTACAGGTCGCCGTCCGACCCGAACACCAGGAACCGGTCGAAGGAGCGCGCGAACCAGCGATCGTGCGTCACCGCGAGCACCGTGCCCTCGAACCGCGCGAGCGCCTGTTCCAGGGCCTCGGCGGACTCCAGGTCGAGGTTGTCGGTCGGCTCGTCCAGCAGCAGCAGAGTCGCCCCCGAGAGCTCCAGCAGCAGCACCTGGAAACGTGCCTGCTGCCCACCCGAGAGCGAGTCGAACGCCTGCTGCGCCTGGCGGACGAGGCCGTAGCGGTCGAGCGCGGAACTCGCGGCGTCCCGCGGCATCCCGGCACGGCGATCGTCGCCCCGGTGCAGGATCTCCAGGAGCGTCCGCCCGACGAACTCCGGATGCGCGTGGGTCTGCGCGAAGAGACCAGGCACCACACGCGCGCCGAGTGTGGCGGTGCCGGTGTGCTCGACCGCATGCAGCTGCTCCCCGGTCGACGTGACGTGGCCGAGCGTGGAGTCGGGATCGCTGCCGCCGCGAGCGAGCAGTCGCAGGAAATGCGACTTGCCGGACCCGTTCGACCCGAGCACCGCGACCCGGTCGCCGTACCAGATCTCCGCGTCGAACGGCCGCATGAGCCCGGTCAGCTCGAGCCTCTGAGCGACCACGGCCCGCTTGCCTGTTCGTGCACCGCGCAGACGCATGTCGAAGTCCTGCGCGGGGGGCCGCTCCTCGGGTGGCCCCGCCTCTTCGAACTTGCGCAGACGGGTCTGCGCCGCCTGGTAGCGCGAGGCGAAGCCGTCGTTCGCCGACGCCTTCACCTTGAGGTTCGCGACCAGGGTGCGCAGCTTCTCGTGCTGCTCGTCCCAGCGACGTCGCAGCTCGTCGAGCCGGTCCATCCGATCGGTCCGCGCCTGCTGGTACGTGGCGAATCCGCCGCCGTGCACCCACGCGGTGGCTCCGGCGCCGCCGGGCTCGAGCGTGATCAGCCGATCGACCGCACGGGCCAGCAGCTCCCGGTCGTGCGATACCAGCAGCACGGTCTTCGGCGTCTGGCGCAACTGCTCCTCGAGCCAGCGCTTCGTGGGAACGTCGAGGTAGTTGTCGGGCTCGTCGAGCAGCAGCACCTCGTCGGGTCCGCGCAGCAGAGCCTCGAGCGCGAGCCGCTTCTGCTCACCCCCGGAGAGCGTGGTGAGCTCGCGGAACCGCGCCCGCTCGAACGGCACCCCGAGCGCGGCGACCGTGCACTGGTCCCAGACGGTCTCGTGCTCATAGCCGCCGGCGTCGGCGTATTCGGCGATCGCGGAGGCGTAGGCCATCTGCGTGTCGTGCTCGTCGCGCTCGATCAACGCGTTCTCCGCGGCCTCGAGAGCTTCGGCCGCGGTGCGGATGCGCGCCGGGGCGACGCGCACCAACAGCTGGTGCACCGTCTCGCCGGCCTCGCCATGACCGACGAACTGGTCCATGACGCCGAGCCCGCCGTCGATCGTCACGACTCCGTCATCGGCCGCCTGATGGCCGCGGATGATGCGCAGCAAGGTGGTCTTGCCCGCTCCGTTCGGCCCGATCAGGGCGCTCGTCGAACCGGCGCCGACCCGGAATGTCGCCTCATCGAGAAGCGGTCTGCCGTCGGGGAGCGTCAGAGAGACACTGGTGACATCGATGTAGCCCACGGTGCGTGGCCGTCCTTCCGCCCGCGCATGCCGAGCCGACCAGGCTATCAGGTGGAGCCACCACGCTCCGTACCGCGCTCAGGCGAGCGCGCTCGACGTCGGTACGGGAGCGGCGAAGAGGTCGAGCACCGGGCAGTGCGCATCGACGACCGCACGCAGGTTCTCGTACTGCTCCGCGCTGTCGGGACCGCTGATGTCGACGGAGACGCGCACATCGTGGAAGCCGGCACGCCCCGACTCGTCGATGCCGAACAGCTTGCGGACGTCGAGGTCACCCTCTGCCGTGATCTCGATCTCGTCGATCGTGAGTCCGAGCGCCTGGGCGTAGAGGCGGTAGACGACGACCTGACAGGAGATGAGCGCGCCGAGCGCGTACTCGACCGGGCTCGCCGCGACGTCGTCGCCGGCCAGGGCGCCGGGCTCATCGACCAGGAAGCGATGCTTCCCCGCACGGATCTCGGTGGCCACCGAGCCGATGCCGCGGCCACTGACCCGATAGATGAGCTTGGCGTTCGCGTCGTCAGCCGCGATCCGCTCGTTCCATGCGGTTCCGGCATCGGTGAGCCGCTGCGCCCGCTCGGCGGGAGTGACGTCTGCGATGCCGGCGATCTGGTCCTGGAGAAGAGTCATGGCCCCGACCGTAGCGACCGACGCCGTCGAATCGTCCCCCGCGCGTCATCCGCGGTCATCGACCGACATCGACCGCAACAGTGCTCGTCAGTCGGCGCGGCTCAGACTCATCAGCACCTCGGTGCGCGGAGCGGCAGGCAGGACGAAGCGGAACTCCGTCCCCACGCCCTCCTGACTGGTGACATCCATCGTCCCGCCGTGAGCCAGCACGATCGCCCGGGTGATCGTGAGACCAAGTCCCACACCGGGCACGGCGTTGCGCGTCGCGGTCGATGCCCGGAAGAAGCGGGTGAACAGCATCCCCTGCTCGTCTTCGGGGATCCCGACGCCGGTGTCCCGGACCGCGAGTTCCACGCCGCCGTCGAGTAGACGGACCCGTGCCGTGACCTGCCCGCCGCTGGGAGTGAACTTGATGGCGTTGGAGAGGAGGTTGTCGAGCGCCTGCCCGATCCTCCCGGAGTCGATGAGGATGCGAACGGGATCGGGCCCGACCTCGGCCTGGATCGTGATCCCCCCGCGCTGCGCATGAGGTCCTGCCGACACCACGGCCGCACGGACCAGCTCGGCGACGTCGGCCTCCTCCCGCTCGAGCGGGAACCGACCGGACTCGACCTGCGCGGTGAAGAGCAGGTCGCCGACGAGGTTGAGCAGGCGCTGGGCGTTGCGCTCGATGATGTCGACGAACTCCTGCTGATCCGCGGTGAGCGGTTGACCGGGATCGTTCTGGAGCAGGTCGAGGAAGCCGATGATCGCGCTGAGCGGTGTGCGCAGCTCGTGGGAGATCATCCCCACGAACTCGTCCTTCATGCGGGCGACCTCGACCGCCCTGGTCTCGTCGGTGAGGACGAACAGGTAGCCCTGCTGCGCGCCGGCGCCGTCCTTGTGCGGACTCACCGTCACGCGCGCGGGAACGGTCGTTCCGCCCGCAGTGGTCACCTCGATGTCGCCGTCGACGGTGAGCCCGGAATCGGCCTGCACGAACAGGGCCTGGATCCCCGGCGAGAGGTCGCCGCGCCCGGACGGGGGCGGACCGGCCGGCTGCGGCGCGTCGGCGTTCTCAGCCGCCAGCATCGACAGCACGGCCGTGGAGAAGAACCGGTCGATCCGCACGCCTCGAAGCGCCTCGTCGACCGGGAGCCCGAGCAGACGTTCCGCCCCGGGGTTCCAGGCGGTCACGGTGCCGTTGCAGTCCGTCGCGATGACCGCCTGGGCCGTGATCGACGACCACAGGCTCTCGAAGGAATCGAGCAGTTCGCGGTACTGCCGCTCCTTGTCGCGGAGCTGCACGATCATCGCGACGTTCTCGGACAGCGCTCTGGTGCGCTCGGCGACCAGCTCTTCGGCCTGCTCGACACGCAGACGCTGCTGCCGGGAGAGCTGGTTGATGACCGCGGCCACGGCGGAGAACACGAGCGGCCCCACCACACCCCGGAGCCAGTCGATCGAGGTCGAGGGCGGAGCGGTGAAGTACGGCATCAGCAGGGCGACCGAGGTGAGCCCGCCGACGATGAAGACCCAGCGGATGCCCGGGGCCGCGGCCAGCCAGACCACCGGGAGGAGGACCAGAGACGAGAAGAGGGAGGTCGCGCCTCCCGTGCCGGTGCGGAAGAGCCCGAGACCGACGATGTCGACGATGGGGATGAGGAGGACGGCCCACCCGTCGTGTACCCCGCGTGCGGTGAACACGGCGGCGAGGACCGTGGCGGCGAGGACCACGGCGATTCCCGCCACGGCCGGCGCGGCATGGGTGATCGGGAGGTCGGGGACCCACCAGGTGAGGATCCCCGCGACGACGGTGGCGATGACCGTCGGGGCCTGCTTGAGCATCGGGCTCGGAGCGTCGAAGACCTGATACCACCGGTTCTCCGCACGATCGAGCGGCGTCGCCCTCATCGCCGCACCCGGCCGACGATGGCGTGCAGGTCCGCCCCCGTGATCGGCTTCGGCAGGGCTGCGTCGGCCGGCGGGTAGTCGGCCGCATCGAGCACCGAGCTGATCACGAGGAAGCAGTCGGGGAAGCGCTCCTGCACCCGCCGCGCGCACTCCTGCCCCGAGATCCCGGGGAGGAGGAGATCGAGCACCGCCAGGACGGGATCGATCTCGGAGAAGGCGGCGATCGCCGACTCGGCGTCGCGCGCGATGAAGACGTCGAAGCCCTCTCGATCGAGGTAACGGCGCAGCAGTGCCGCCTGATCGGGGGCGTCCTCGACGACCAGGGCCAACGGCCTCCCGGTCATCGAAGGAGCAGCTCTCGCACGACCACGACGATGATGACGACGACGAGAGCGAGGAGCGCCTGCGGGATCAGTCGCCGCTCGTGGCGGGCGTCCGCGGCGATCTCCTCCACTTCGGCGTCGTGTGACGGTGATGCTGTCATGAGTCGACACGTCCGATCTTCTCGGTCTTGATCCAGGAGGCGTCGGCGCGACGCCACTCTTTGATATAGGAATCCACGGTGATGGCGCACAGCAGGGAGCCGTAGCCGCAGATGTAGAGGAGCAGGCCGGCGAAGAATCGACCGCCGGGCAGCGGCTCCACCGCGCGCGCGAGCCAGATCCCCAACATCGAGATCGGCCCCCACAGATAGAAGATCACGGCCCACACGAGGCGCGACTGATCGGTGAGCCCGAGCCCGATCGCGGCGAGGACGGATTCGAAAGCCCAGGGGAAGAGGGCGATCGCCATCAGGAGGAGCGCCCCCAGCCCGGGGAACATGATCGCCTCTCGCCACGAGTGCCTGCCCGTCCGCGGATCGAGCTGCACGGAGAAGAGCATCGAGAAGAGGTAGATGCAGGCCGCCGAGATCCA
Organism: Microbacterium sp. NPDC090218; assembly: GCA_044900255.1. Classification (GTDB taxonomy): domain Bacteria; phylum Actinomycetota; class Actinomycetes; order Actinomycetales; family Microbacteriaceae; genus Microbacterium. The sequence continues at coordinate 319,730 of JBJDMS010000001.1, forward strand.
CATGAACCGGAACACGAACTCGGCGATGTCACTGTGGAGGACCAGAAGGGCCAGCATGCCCAGCGCCGCCAGGATCATGAACGCCGGCAGCAGCAGGATCGTGAACCAGGCCAACCCGAACGAGAAGCTGCCCAGATGGTGCTCGCGGCTCGGGCGGAACCACAGCTTGCGGTAGATGGAGGTCAGCTGCACGTTGCCTCGCGCCCAGCGCAGGCGCTGCTTCCACAGGCTGTCGATCGTCCGCGGCTCTTCGGCCAGCACGAGGGCGTGCGGCTCGAAGACCATCCGTCGTCCCTTCAGCTGCCCCTCGAACGTGGTCATGGTGTCTTCTGCGAGAGTCCCTGTCGGGATGCGCCCGCCGATCGCTTCGAGGTTCGCGCGGGAGTGCAGCTGGGCGCCACCGGCGAGGCACGCGATCGCGCCGCCGACGTTCTGCACCCGGCGGGCGGAGAGCTGCCCGATCACGTACTCGATCGCGATGAATCGCGTGAGGTAGTTGCGGTCGCGGCTGCCCTCCGCGATGTATGCGGTCACGGCCCCGACCTTCTCGTCGGCGAGGTGCCTGCTGAGTTTGCGGAGGGAGTCGCGCGCGAAGATGACGTCGGCATCCATGATGAGCACGGCCTCGGTCCAGGAATCCGCGAGCACGACGTCGAGCCCGTGGTTGAGGGTGTGCGCCTTGCCCTCGCCGCCCTTCTCCCGCCGCAGGTGCACGACGCGTCCGGGGTGGGCCTCGGCCTTCGCGGCGACGATGGCGGGGGTGTCATCCGTGGAGGCGTCATCGACGACGAAGACCCGCAGGCGAGCATCGGGATACTCCAGCTGGAGCAGCCGCTCGATGGCCGGGCCGATGACGAGGCCCTCGTTCCAGGCCGGGATGATGACCGCCACGTTCGGGTGGTACGGGGCCGCTTTGCCGTAGTGGTTGCGGAACGCGTGCAGCGGCAGCACGAGGAACTGGAGTCCCGTGTTGATGACGGGCAGCGTGCCGACCAGGACGCAGAGGAGCAGGAGGACCACGAGCACGGTCTGGAGCCAGGTCAGGTCCGTCATCACGAGGCCTCCACCGCGTCGAGCAGGGGGATCACGCGCGAGTACCGGCCGACGTCGGCCGCCTCGTGGCTGTCGGTGGACGCGACGATCTCGCCGCCTGCGCGCAACAGGGCCGACAGTGCATCGGCACCCGGGCAGCCCCACTTCTCGTTGACCTCGACGAGCGTTCCGGTCTCGGCGGCGGCACGGGCCCAGGACTCCGTACGCTCCTCACCGAGATCGCGCTCGGACAGGCCGACCTTGGGAAGGAGGGAGAAGCAGTGCGCGAGCTGATTGCCCGGATACCGGCGCATCGTGGCGATCAGCGCGGTCACGAGCTGATCCAGCACGTCCTCCGCCGCCCACCCCGCCGCGATCCGCTCGCGGACGGCGGAGGGACCCAGCGGGCCGTCCGCCCCGGGGAACTGATGGTCGGCGATGAGGATCCGGTCGATGCCCGCGGGCAGGGCGGGGATGTCGAGGGCGCCGGACGTGTCGAGGATCTTCGCCTCGACCCCGGTGAGCACCGTCAGCCCGTCCGGCACCCTGAGAGCGCGGACGGCGGCGAGGTACTCGGGCACCCAGGTGGTGCTCCGACGCACATGATCGACCAGTCGCAGCGTCGTGAGTCCGGCCGCCGCGGCCGCATCGACGTTCTCGGCCAGCGTCGAGACGGCGTCATCGGAGAAAGTCGAGTGGACGTGGTGATCGCCGTGAAGCACAGCGTGGCTCACAGCTCCTCCTGGTGCCCCGCATGGTCGGAGACCAGCAGATCGTCGACTTCGACGATCACGTCTTCCAGGAAGCGCACCGATGCGACCTCCCGGAACGGGATCCGCACCGGGAGCTCGCGTCCCAGGAACAGGTCGGCCACGAGCGAGGGGATGTCGACACCGGCCGCGATCGTCAGCGGCAGGGCGCCGGGGAAGCGCGGGTTGACCTCGAGCAGCACGGCTCGGCCGGTGCGGTCACGGCGCAGTTGCACGTTCGCGACACCCACGAGCCCGATCGCACGCGCGATCGATGCCGCCGTCTCCTCGAGCTCGGCATCGCGAACCGTGCGTCCGGCGATGGCGACGCCGGAGTCGACCCTGGCGCGGGTACGTGGAACAGCGGCGACCACATTGCCCGCCGCGTCGGCGATCACGTCGACCGAGTACTCCTCCCCCGGGAGGAAGTCCTGCACGATCAGCCCCTCGTCCGTCGGCAGCGCCTCGAGGGCGGCACGATCGGGCACGAGGCGGATGCCCCGGCTTCCCGCGCCCTGGCGGGGCTTGGCGAAGACCGGGAACTCCCAGTCGACTGCTTCCGCCGCGGCTCCGGCGAGGACCGTGCGCGGTGTGCGGCCGGTCGGTGCGCAGCGCTCGGCGAGGGCGAGCTTGTCGAGCGCGGTGTTCAGCGTGTCCGCAGAGGGAGCGGCCAGCACGGCAGGGGCCAGCTCGTCCCGACGCCCGGCCAGGGCGATGAGCTCCACGTCGACCGTCGAGATCACGAGGTCCAGCTCATCGGCCGCGACCATGCGCGCGATCGCCGGCACGAAGTCCTCATCCCGCCCGGGAGGCACCAGCCGGCGCTGCTCCGGGGGAACCAGGTAGATGCCGCTCGCCCACCCGTCCATATCCGCCGCGAACACGGTCAGATCGGAACGCCGGAGAAGAGAACGGATCACGGCCACTCCGGCCGGCCCTCCGGCACCGGTCACCAGCACGCGCTTCGTCATCAGCTCTCCCGTCGAGTGAGTTCATGGGCGCCGACGAACTCCGCCGTCTCGCGTACCACCTCGAGCGGTTCGACGGCCGTTCCGCCCCCGAATCGCGACCAGTAGCGTGCCGTCGCCGTGACGAACTCGGGTGCGAGGTAGTCCCGGCTCGCAGTCTGCGAGCCGAAGCGCTCCAGCAGCCGGAGCTTCTCGTCGAGATACTGGTCGATCCGCACGAACCGCGTGGGGCGGAAATCGATCGTCGAGGACGGGCTCTGATAGCAGGCGACCGTGCCGACGCGCCGGGTCGCCACGATGGTGGCCTCGCTCACGGCGCGGTGATCCTGGTGGCGGTCGTGGCCCGAGTGCGTGTAGACGATGGTGGGCTGGACCTCCTGCACGACCTCCTCGATCAGGCGGACGGTCGAACCGCCACCGGGGATCTCGGTGTCCACGAGGTCCTTGAGGAAGAGCCGGGCGCCGAGCATCTCGGCCGACGCCAGCGACTCGTCCTGACGGCTGTCGGCATCGCCCCCGCGGGCGCCACGGGAGAGGGTGAGGATGGTGATCTCGTCGTGCGCTCTGGCGTGGGCAGCGAGGAGCCCGCCGACACCGATCTCGACGTCGTCGGGGTGCGCGCCGATCGCGAGCACCCGCTCCGGTGAGCGTGCCTCCTCCCTGCGGCGGCGTCCTTCTTCGACCAGCCGGGTGACGGCCTCGACGAGCTTGCCGTTGTCGAGCGGTTTCGTGAGGAACTCGTCGGCCTGTGCGCGCAGGGCGGAGACGGCGTACTCGACCGAGACGTGCGCCGTCATCACGATCACCGGCACCGTCGGGACGGTCCGTCGCAGTTCGGCGAGCAGCTCGAGTCCGCTCAGTCCCGGCATCTCGATGTCGGTCACGACGACATCGGGTCGCAGCGCCGCGACGCGGTCCACGGCGATCCGGCCGTCTTCGGCGACGTCGACCACGCAGCCCGCGCGTCGCTCGAGCACCGTCTTCACGAGCAGGGCGACGTCCGGATCGTCATCGACGACGAGAACTCGAGGAGCATCCTCAGGCATATCTGTACAGCTCTCCTTGGGGAGGTTCCCTGACCGATGGGGATCGGTCATGCGATCTCGGCCCTTCAACCGGGACCGCAGGGAAAGTCGAGCGGGGTATGTCGATTCTGGCATACGGCGTCGTCGTGACGACGGTCGCGCGCCTAAGACGCGGCGCGGGCTCCGCGCTTCTCCTGCTGGTAGACCCGGATCGCCTCGTAGCGCTCGGCGGAGCGGGCGCGACGCTTGGCTGCCTCGTCGTCACGGTTCTTCGGCGGCGCGGTCGTGACCAGCTCGTCCAGAAGGACGCGGGTCGCCTGCGCGATCTCGGCGACGGCACGGTCGAACACGGCACGGTTGACCCGAGACGGTGCCGTCGTTCCAGCGATCTTGCGCACGAACTGCAGGGCGGCGTCATGGCATTCGTCGTCGGTCGCGGCGGGTTCGAGGTTGTTCAGCGGGACGATGTTTCGGCACATACCCGGCACGCTACGCCGCGCCGTCGACAGAAGGAAGAGGCGGAGGGGCCCACACCCGCGGATTCGCCAAGGGATGGTGCGGCGGTCGTCCCTCTCGCTACGCTCGGGCTACCGAACGGCCGATGCACGCTCCCGCTCTCACGACGACGACAGGACAGAACATGACGAACCCACCGTTCCCCGACTCCCCGACCCCCGACTCGCAGAACCCCGGCACGCCGCCGCCTCCGCCCGCCGCGCCCCCGACGCCGTCGGCCCCGGCACCCGCCTGGAACGCCGCTCCGACCGATGCTCCCGCCGCAGGGTACCCGGCTGCGGCACCGGTGTACGCGCAGCCCGAACCGACACCTCCGGGACGCGTGCTGTCGATCGTCGGCCTCATCCTCGCGTTCCTCGCGGCCCCGATCGGCCTCATCCTGAGCATCGTCGCTGCGGTGAAGCTCGGGAAGACCGGGCAGCCGAAGGGTCTCGCGATCGCCGGCATCATCGTCGGCGCGATCCTGACGATCCTCGGCATCATCGGAATCATCCTCTTCGCCACCGTCTTCGCCGCCCTCTTCGGCATGTGCGCCGAACTCGGCGCGGGCGTCTGGGAGGTCGACGGAGTGACGTACCGGTGCGGCTGACCCGCTCCTGATGCACGAGAAAGAGGGACCGGATGCGAGGTGCATCCGGTCCCTCCCGTCGTGTGTGACGACTACTTCTTGTAGTTCGGGGCCTCGACCACGATCTGCACGTCGTGCGGGTGCGACTCCTTGAGACCGGCCGAGGTGATACGCACGAACTTGCCACGCGTCTTGAGCTCTTCGATCGTGCGCGCACCGACGTAGAACATCGACTGACGCAGTCCGCCGACCAGCTGATAGGCGACGGCGGCGAGCGGTCCGCGGTACGGCACCTGCCCTTCGATGCCCTCGGGGATCAGCTTGTCGTCGCTGGGGACGTCGGCCTGGAAGTAGCGGTCCTTGGAGTACGAGGTCTGCTTGCCGCGGGTCTGCATCGCGCCCAGCGAGCCCATGCCCCGGTACTGCTTGAACTGCTTTCCGGACTGGAACACGATCTCACCCGGCGACTCGTCGGTGCCGGCCAGGAGCGAACCCAGCATCACGGCATCCGCACCGGCGACCAGCGCCTTCGCGATGTCGCCCGAGTACTGCAGACCGCCGTCGGCGATCACGGGGACACCCGCCGGACGTGCGGCGAGCGACGCCTCGTAGACCGCGGTGACCTGCGGCACGCCGACACCTGCGACGACGCGCGTGGTGCAGATGGAGCCGGGGCCCACGCCGACCTTGACCGCGTCCACTCCGGCGTCGATCAGCGCCTGGGCGCCTTCGCGGGTCGCGACGTTGCCGCCGATGATGTCGATGTGCTCGAACGATGCGTCGGCCTTCAGGCGACGGACGAGGTCGATGACGCCCTGGGACTGTCCGTTGGCGGTGTCGACCACCAGCACGTCGACTCCGGCGTCGCGCAGAGCCTCCGCACGCTCCCAGGCGTCGCCGAAGAAGCCGATGGCCGCGCCGACGCGCAGACGACCCTGGTCGTCCTTGGTCGCGAGGGGGTACTTCTCGCTCTTGTCGAAGTCCTTGATGGTGATGAGGCCGGCGAGCTTGCCGTCGCCGTCGATCAGCGGCAGCTTCTCGACCCGGTGCTTCGCGAACAGGGCGATGACCTCGCCGGCGGCGACGCCGACCGGGGCGGTGACGAGGTTCTCGCTCGTCATGACGTCTTTCACGAAGGTGGTCTGTCGCTCGAAGCCCGACACGAACCGCATGTCGCGGTTCGTGATGATGCCGACCAGCTTGCCGTCGTCGTCGACGACGGGGAGCCCCGAGATGCGGTACTTCGCGCAGAGGTTGTCGACCTCTTCGACCGTCGCGTCCTGCGTGGTCGTGATGGGATCGGTGATCATGCCCGATTCGCTGCGCTTGACGCGGTCGACGTGTGCGGCCTGGTCGGCGATGGAGAGGTTGCGGTGCAGGATGCCGATGCCGCCCTCGCGCGCCATCGCGATCGCCATGCGCGACTCCGTGACGGTGTCCATCGCGCTCGACAGCAGCGGGGTCGCGACCGAGATGCGGCGGGTGATCCGCGACGACGTGTCCGCCTCGCTGGGGATCACGTCGGTGTGCCCGGGCAGCAGCAGCACGTCATCGTACGTCAGTCCGACGAAGCCGAAGGGATCGTGCTGTTCCATGGATTCTCCTTCTGCGCGTGTCGCGCATGTCCGAGTGCGAGGGGGTGGTCGACGTCGGCCGTTCGCGGGGCCGCGGCCCGTATGAAGATTCTAAGCGAGACACGCCCGAGAACATTCCCAGATGCCCGTCGTTACCGGACCGTTGGCCCCGACGGTAGGTGAATCGCCGATCGCGCATTACGCTCAAGTGCGTCGTCCATCCCTGCGGTCGAACCCGACACCGCAGAGACACAGCACTCAAAGTGGAGGTTGCGTGGGACCCACAACAATCGCCGTGCATCGAAAGCGCCCCTGGCTGGTCGCCTTCCTCGGTATCCTCATGGCGCTCAGCGCATGCTTGTTCCTGCCCCCTTCATCGGCCTCGGCCGATACGACGGACGACGGGCAGGAGATCACGGAGTTCTACTTCGCCGGAGTCGTGACGAATGCGGACGCCCCCGTCGAGGGCGTCGTCATGTCGATCAAGGGCAACGGCTTCGAAGCCGAGACCGAGACCGACGCCGAGGGCAAATGGCGTCTGTACGTGCCGGAGAAGGAGACGTACACCCTCACCGTCGACGAATCCACTCTTCCGAAGGGCGTGATCGTCGACGCCACCCAGCTCCCGGAGGGCATCCAGCCGGTGTCCGGGACGACGGCGTCCTTCGAGCTCGAGTTCGGCCTGACCGGGACCAAGATCGTCAACTTCTTCCTCGGCGCGGGTGAGCGGATGACGGTGTCGTTCCTCGACCAGCTCCTCTCCCGGGTCGTGGGCGGTCTGAACTTCGGGCTCCTGCTGGGTCTCGCCTCCATGGGCGCCGCGCTCATCTACGGCACCACCCGCCTGTCGAACTTCGCGCACGGCGAGATGGTCACGTGGGGCGCGGTCGTCGCGCTGCTGTTCACCACGTTCTGGCATCTGCCGCTCTGGCTCGGCATCATCGCCGCGGTCATCGGCGGCGCGGCGCTCGGCTGGGCGCTGGATGCCGGGATCTGGAAACCTCTGCGACGACGAGGCCTGGGTGTTGTCCAACTGATGATCGTGAGCATCGGCCTCTCGCTGGCCCTCCGCTACGGGATGCAGTACATCATCGGCGGCAACACGTACCAGCTGCCCGGCGCAAGCCCCGAGCCGATCAAGCTCGGGCCGATCTCGCTCTCCTACATCGACATGATCGCGATGGCGACGAGCATCGTCGTGATCCTCGGCGTGGCCTTCTTCCTCACCAGGACCCGCACCGGAAAGGCGACCCGAGCGATCTCGGACAACCCGCAACTGGCCGCCGCATCCGGCATCGACGTCGACAAGGTGATCCGCACGGTGTGGATCCTGGCCGGCACGCTCGCCGCCATCTCCGGCATCCTGTGGGCGTACTTCCGCCCCGGGGTGAAGTGGGACATGGGCATGCAGATGCTGCTGCTGATGTTCTGCGCGATCACACTCGGCGGTCTCGGCTCCGCGATCGGCGCCCTGATCGGCTCGATCATCGTCGGCCTCGCGGTCGAGGTGTCGACCTTGTTCGGCGTACCGACAGACCTCAAGTACGCGACAGCGCTGGTCGCGCTGATCCTGATCCTGCTGGTGCGACCGCAGGGCATCCTCGGGCGCAAGGAAAGGTTGGGCTGACGCATGGACTTCGGCAGCATCTTCGGCAACACCGCCTCCTATCTCTTCAGCCCGACCACCATCGCCTACGCCCTCGCGGCAACGGGTCTCGCCGTGCACTTCGGCTACACCGGACTGCTCAACTTCGGTATGGCCGCGTTCATGGCCATCGGCGCCTACGGCTACGCGATCTCGATCCTGACCTTCGGCTTCCCGTGGTGGGCGGCGCTTCTCGTCGGCCTTCTGGGCGGGGCGGTGTTCGCCCTCGTGCTCGGCATCCCCACCCTCCGTCTCCGCGCCGACTACCTCGCCATCGCGACCATCGCGACCGCCGAGGTGGTGCGCCTGCTGTTCGTGACCGAGCTGTTCAAGGACTGGACGAACTCGGCAGGTGGACTCTCGGGCTATCACCAGAGCTTCCGCGACGCGAACCCGTTCCCTCCGGGCACCTACGGCTTCGGACCGTGGACCTACAACGCGACGGACCTCTGGGTCCGAGTCGTCGGTCTGATCAGCCTCGCCGTGGCGGTCCTCGTGGTCTGGGCGCTCATGCGCAGCCCGTGGGGCCGGGTGCTCAAGGGCATCCGCGAGGACGAGGACGCGGTGCGCTCGCTCGGCAAGAACGTCTTCGCCTACAAGATGCAGGCCCTCGTGGTGGGTGGTGTGATCGGCGCTCTCGGTGGCGTCGTGTTCATCCTGCCGTCCGCGGTGATCCCGGGCAGCTACTCCACGTCGCTGACGTTCTTCCTGTGGACGATCCTCCTGCTCGGCGGGGCGGCCACCGTGCTCGGACCGACACTCGGTGCCGTGCTGTTCTGGGTGGTGTTCGCCTTCCTCGGCGCTCTCCTGCCCGCGATGGCCAACGCCGGCTACCTCCCGATGTCCGGTGCACAGGCCGACGTCGTGCGATACATCGTGATCGGTATCGTGCTGATGCTGATCGTCATTTTCCGCCCCCAGGGCATCCTCGGAAACAAGAGGGAGATGACCTTTGTCAAGTAACGACGACGCGGCGGTCACGCCCGCGAAGATCACGCCCCGCGCCAAGACCGGCGGTCTCGCCGCCGGTCCCGCTGCCCCCGGTGTCAAGAAGGTCGACCCGATCCTCATCGTCGATGCGGTGGAGCGCCGCTTCGGCGGTCTCACCGCGGTCGACGTCGACCACCTCGAGATCCCTCGGGGAGCGATCACCGCTCTGATCGGTCCGAACGGCGCCGGCAAGACGACCCTGTTCAACCTGCTGTGCGGGTTCGACAGGCCGAACGCCGGCACCTGGTCGTTCGACGGCAAGAACCTGTCGGGCATCCCGTCCTTCAAAGTGGCGCGGATGGGTCAGGTGCGCACGTTCCAGCTGACCAAGTCGCTGTCGCTGCTCACCGTGCTCGAGAACATGAAGCTCGGCGCCAAGGATCAGCGCGGCGAAGGCTTCTGGGCGGGCCTGTTCCCCTTCCTCTGGCGCAAGCAGGACCAGGAGATCGAGGCGCGCGCGCACGAGCTCCTCGTCCGCTTCAAGCTCGACGCCAAGGAGCAGGACTTCGCGGCCTCACTCTCGGGTGGTCAGCGCAAGCTGCTGGAGATGGCCCGCGCGCTCATGAGCGATCCGACCCTGGTCATGCTCGACGAGCCGATGGCCGGGGTCAACCCCGCCCTCACGCAGTCGCTGCTGGAGCACATCCTCGACCTCAAGGACCAGGGGATGACGGTGCTGTTCGTCGAGCACGACATGCACATGGTCCGGCACATCGCCGACTGGGTGGTCGTGATGGCCGAGGGCCGTGTCGTGGCCGAGGGGCCACCCGACCAGGTCATGGAGGATCCCGCGGTCGTCGACGCCTACCTCGGCGCGCACCAGGACCTCGACCTCGGGGCGGTCACCGGTCGCCTCGCCGTGATCTCGGAAGAGGACGCCATCCGCATCCGGGAGCAGATCGAGACCGAGGTCGAAGCCGAGGTCGAGGCCGAGGACGTCGAGGAGGAGAAGGCATGACCGACGCACCCGTCGAACGCAACGAGATCAAGAACGACGACGTCATCGTCGAGCTGACCGATGTGCACGCCGGCTACCTGCCGGGAGTGAACATCCTCAACGGGGCGAACCTCATCGCCCGCAAGGGCGAGCTGATCGGCATCATCGGTCCGAACGGCGCCGGCAAGTCCACTCTGCTCAAGGCGATCTTCGGCATGGTCGAGATCCGCTCGGGCGATGTCACCGTGAAGGGCGAGAGCATCGTGGGCCTCAAGGCCGACAAGCTCGTGCGCCGTGGCGTGGCCTTCGTTCCGCAGACGAACAACGTGTTCCCGTCGCTCACGATCCAGGAGAACCTGGAGATGGGTCTCTACCAGAACCCGAAGATCTTCGCCGAGCGTCTGGAGTTCGTCAGCAGCATCTTCGGTGAGCTGGGCAAGCGCCTCAAGCAGCGTGCCGGGTCGCTCTCCGGCGGCGAGCGGCAGATGGTGGCGATGTCGCGAGCGCTCATGATGGACCCGTCGGTGCTGCTGCTCGACGAGCCCTCCGCCGGCCTCTCCCCGGTGCGTCAGGACGATGCGTTCATCCGCGTCTCCGACATCAACAAGGCGGGGGTGACGACGATCATGGTCGAGCAGAACGCCCGTCGCTGCCTGCAGATCTGCGACCGCGGCTACGTGCTCGATCAGGGCAAGGACGCGTACGAGGGTTCGGGACGCGAGCTGCTGAACGACCCCAAGGTCATCGGGCTCTACCTGGGGACGCTCGGCACCGACGCCGCCTGAGATCCACGCAGAAGGGGGATGCCACGTGGCATCCCCCTTCTGCGTGTCCGACGGGCACCGGGACTCCCGACGGACGCCCCGAGGGTCGGAGACGGACAGGGCAGGACGAAGGCCCCGGATGACGAGCATCCGGGGCCTTCGTGTGCGCGATTACTTGATGCGCGTGGTGGTGTTGTCGGCGCCGAACTCGTACACGCCGATGGCCGCACCCTTCGGGTCGTTGTTCTCGTCGAACGTGATCTCGCCGGAGAGGCCGTCGTAGTCCGCCGTGCCGCCGCCGTTGATGATGTCGGCGCACTCGGCGAAGGTCTTGCACTTCTCGCCCTTGCCCTCGCCACCGGAGACGGTGCGCATCTGCTCCGCCATGTCCGCACCCTCGACCGAGCCTGCGGCCAGAGCCGACAGCGCCATGAGGACGACGGCGTCGTACGCCTCGGCGGAGTAGGTCACGGCGTCGATCGGGTCGTTGCCGTCAGCCGTCCAGACCTCGTTCAGCTGGTCCAGGAAGTCCTGCGGCAGCTCGGCGCCGGCGCGGGTTCCCTTCGAGCCCTCGAGGCTGACCGGGATGTCGGTGCCCCAGTCCTTCAGGTTGCCGTCGACGAGGTACAGCGACCCCGTGTCGATCCCGGCGTTGCCGAGCAGCGGCGCGATCGTCGCGAACTGGTCGTACGAGACGACAGCCACGGCGTCGGGCTTGGCGGCCGCGATCTCCGAGACCTGGGCGTTGAACTGGCCATCGCCCTGGTTGTAGGAGGCGTCGGCGACGACCTCGCCGCCGGTGCCCTCGAACGTCGCCTTGATGGCTTCGAAGAGACCGGTGCCGTACGGGTCGTTCTGGTAGATGATGCCGAGGGTCTTGTGACCGTCTTCGGCGATCTGGTTGCCGAGCACTTCGCCCTGCAGGTTGTCGCTCGGCGCCGTGCGGAAGTACAGCGGGTTGATGCCCGTGAAGTCCGGCGACGTGTTCGACGGCGAGACGGTGAGGATGCCCGCACCGGCGTTGCCGTCGAGGATGAGCTTCGTGACACTCGACGATGCCGCGCCGACCATCGCCGTGATCCCGGCGTTCTGCAGGTTGGTGATCGAGGTCTCGTACGCCTTGTTGTCGAGGTCGCCCTCGTCGGCGCTGGTGAGCTCGATGGTCACGCCGGCCTTGGCGTCGTTGATCTCGTTGACGGCCAGCTGGACACCGGCCTCCATCGGAGCGCCGAGGAACGCGAGCGAGCCGGTCGCGGGAAGGAGCGAGCCGAGCTTGAGCGTCAGGTCGACAGCCGGCTTCTCACCACCCTCGCTCGGCTCTGCGTTCGGCGTGCTGCTGCAGCCGGCGATGACGATGGCGGATGCGCTGATCAAGGCGATCCCGGCGAAGACCTTCGCGCTGCGCGAGCCCTTCAATGCGTTCATGATGCTCCCTTGCGTAACTGAACGTGGATTGTGACCACAGTCGGGTGCTCTAACACTAGGCCGTGATGCCCACGCGCAGGGATCGCAAGTATCTCGGTGCGTTAACGATCCGACACCGGGTTCACGCCCGCGCGAGACCGGGGTTCAGATCAGTTCGGCGGCAGCGATGCGACGGCCCGACGGGCGGCGATCAACAGGTCGACGATGAAGACGGCGATGGCGATCCACACGAGGATGAACCCTGCCCATCGCGCCGGCGGCATCGGCTCGTGCTGGATCGCGATGCCGATCAGGAACTGCATCACCGGAGTGATGAACTGGATCATCCCGATCACCGTGAGATCGATCCGCCTGGTCCCTGCCGCGAACAGCAGCAGCGGGACCGCCGTCGCCACGCCGGCGAAGGCCAGCAGCAGAGCGTGGGTCCACCCGTTCGTCCCCATCGTGATCCCCGCGGGCGTCAGCGCGACCACGACCAGCTGCACGACCGCGATCGGGATCAGCCAGAACGACTCGAGGGTCAGGCCGCTGACGGCGTCCACCGCCGGGCCGATCTTCTTCTTGATGAGCCCGTAGACCCCGAACGATGCGGTCAGCGAGAGCGCGATCCACGGGAAGTCGCCGTAGGCCACGATGATCACGATGACCGCGATCGCGGCGATGGCGATGGCCGCCCACTGCAGTCTGCGGATGCGTTCCTTCAGCACGAAGACGCCGAGCAGCACCGTGGTGATCGGATTGATGAAGTAGCCCAGGCTGGTCTCGATCACGTTGTCGCTGAGGGTCCCGATCAGGAACACCTGCCAGTTGACGTAGATGAGGAGACCGGCGAGGGCGGTCCAACCCAGCAGTTTCGGCTGCCGCAGGATCACGCCGAACGCGGCCCACCCGCGCGTGACGGTGAGCAGCAGGAGGCAGAAGACGAACGAGAGCAGCACCCGCCACGCGACGACCTCCCACGGCCCGGTCGGCGCGAGCAGGAGGAAGTAGAGCGGAAGCACGCCCCAGAGGAGGTACGCGGCTCCGGCGTACGCGACTCCGGCGGTCTGGGCGGCGCGGGTCGTCTCGGGAGTCACCGCCCAACCCTATGCCCGGCGGGACGGTGCGGAGACCGTGGCCGCGCTCCGCGCCGGACTCTGGCAGAAAACCGTCGCCTCGTGGCGGAACGCAGAAGGGGGCTCGGATGCCGAAGCATCCGAGCCCCCTTCGAGGACCTCGAGCCTGCTCCTCGGAAGGAGCAGGAGCGGGTTCAGCAGATCAGCGGACGACGACTGCGAGAACGTCGCGAGCCGACAGGACGAGGAACTCGTCTGCGCCGAACTTCACCTCGGTGCCGCCGTACTTGCTGTAGAGCACGCGGTCGCCGACGGCGACATCGATCGGAACACGGTTGCCGTTGTCGTCGATGCGGCCGGGGCCGACCGCCACGACCTCGCCCTCCTGGGGCTTCTCCTTGGCGGTGTCGGGGATGACCAGGCCACTCGCGGTGGTCTGCTCGGCCTCGACCTGCTTGATGACGATCCGGTCCTCGAGCGGCTTGATGGAAACCGACACGGTCTACCTCTTCTTTCTTGACGCTGACACGAAAGACTTGTTCGCACTCTCAACCCGAGAGTGCTAATGCCAGTGTAGGCGGTCGGCTGGCACTCATGCAATGCGAGTGCCAGCACCCCGCTGCGGTTCGGCCCGTCGGACGGGGAATTAGGCTGAGGGCGTGGAGATGTCCGAGCTGCGTGCCCTGCTGACCCCCGCCGGTCTCGAGCTTCTCGACGCGGTGGGGCCGATCGGATCGAGCGGCGACGTCGCGCGCGCCGTCTCCCGCCTGCGCGCCGCCGGACACTCCCCCGACCTGGTCTCCGCCGTCGTGGGGCAGGCCCACCTCCGTTCCAAGGCGACCGCGAAGTTCGGCCCCTTCGCCGGCCGGATGCTGTTCACCCGTGCCGGACTCGAACAGGCGACGAGACTCGGTGTCGCCGCCCGGCACGCCCAGCGCATCCGCAGCGCGGGCTTCACGTCGGTCGCCGACCTCGGTTGCGGGATCGGCGGTGATGCTCTGGCGTTCACCGGCGCCGGCCTCGATGTGCTGGCCGTCGACGCCGACGAGGTCACGGCCGCGATCGCCGCCTACAACCTCGCCCCGTTCGGCGACAGCGCGGTGGTGCACCACGACACCGCCGAGGCGGCCTTCGAAGGCTCGCAGGCTGCGGGTACGCGCGCGATCTGGATGGATCCCGCTCGACGCACGTCAGGGCACAGCGAGACCCGCCGCGTCTCGGCCGACGACTACTCCCCCTCCCTCGACTGGGTGTTCGACGTCGCCGCCCGGGTGCCGACCGGAATCAAGCTCGGCCCGGCTCACGATCGCGACTCTCTGCCCGCCGATGCCGAGTCGCAGTGGGTCAGCGCCGACGGCAGCGTGGTCGAGCTGGTGGTGTGGAGCGGCGCCCTCGCCCGCGAGGGGGTCAGACGCGCAGCCCTCGCGATCCGCGACGATCGCTCGCACGAGCTCACCGCCCCGGCCGACGCCGCCGACGAGCCCGTGCGGGAGCTCGGAGCTTTCCTGCACGAGCCCGACGGCGCCGTCATCCGCGCGCGCCTGATCGGGGATGTGGCCCGGAGCCTCGACGCCGGGATGCTCGACGAGCACATCGCCTACCTCACATCGGATGCGGCGCTGACGAGCCCCTTCGTCCAGTCGTTCCGGGTGCGCGAGACCCTGCCCGCGAATCCCAAGGCGATCAGCGCCGCGCTCAAGTCGCACGGCATCGGCCGCCTCGAGATCAAGAAGCGCGGGGTCGACGTCGACCCCGCGGCGTTCCGCAAGAAGTTGACACTGCGCGGCGACCAGGAAGCCACGCTGATCCTGGCGCGCATCGGCGATCAGCGCCGAGCGATCCTCGCTGATCGGGTCCCTGCCTCGAGCTGAGTCGTCCTCAGCCGCCCGTGCCTTCGCCCGGCGCCCTGATCTCGATGGGGTCCCCGGGCGGCGCTTGGACGATGAACGACTCTCCCGGTGTGACCGTGGCGGCCGTGGCCCCCTCGGTGACAGCCAGGTACGCGGTCTGCTGGCTCGTGAACCTCAGGTCGAGCGCCGCGACCGTCGCCGTGCCGTCGTGGGGATCGACGTCCACGATCTGCGTGGAGAGCCCTTCCCGCACCGCGGTCTCGAACGGTGCGCACGTCGCCGGCCCTCCGGCGTCGACGATCAGGCATCTCTCCGTTGATCCCTGCACCGAGAGACGGTCGGCGAGCCAGACCGGAGCGCCACGGAAGGTGCTGACCACCGAGAGGCCGAACTCGAACCCGTCCGCCATCAGCTCTGCGGCGCGATCACGCACGTCTTCCGGGAACTGCGCGGCGAACGCCGACGGCCCGCCCCATTGCTGGATGCCGACCATCGGCTCGCCGCCGGCGGAGAGGAACATCGTGGCGAAGACGGTCTCGCCGTGGAAGAACATGTCGTCGCCCGACCCCTCCGACGTCACGGGCAAGGACGCCGTCAGCCCTCGTTCGATCTCGTCGGGCGGGAGGCAGTCCGTCTGCTCCTGCTCGCCGACATCGAGGATCATGCACAGCGCCGCCCCGGCGTCTCTGGTCGCGTACCAGACCAGGGCGTCGTCCGTCTTCGCGACCGCGCGCACGGAGCCGGGGTCGAACGTCGCGGCGGACAGCTCCGCGCGACGCTGCTGCTGCTCGCCGGTCAGCGGGATGCTCGCTTGACGTGCTGCGAACAGTGCCCAACCCGCCCCCAGGCCGATCGCGAGCACGACGGTGGTGGCCACGATCGCCGCGACGACGTGCTGCCGCAGCGCTCCCCGGAGGGCGGCCGGCCGGTCGGGCTCCGCGGAAGAGGCCGCCTCGACGGGCACCGCGTCGACGGTCGCCGCCTCGGCGGGAGCAGCCTCGACGGGTGCCGCTTCGGCGGGAGCAGCCCCCGCGGGAGGAGCCTCCACGGGAGGAACCGCCTCAGCCGGGGCGGCCTCGACGGGAGCATCCGCCTCATCGGCAGCCTCGGAACGCGGGGACGGGCGGCTCGTGGAGCGGCGGGCCTCCTCGAGCTCACGCAGCCTCTGCGACTCCTCCTCGGTCAGCCGACCGGTGCGGCCGTAGGCCTTCCGCTGCAACGCCCGGAGCTCGTCGGCGTCAGTCCTCGCCGGCACCTGCGGCGTCTCCTTCGCGAGTGATCACCAGGTATCCGGGGCCGTTGTTCGACGCCATCTCGAAATGCGTCACGGCGCCGGACTCGGTGTCGACGACGTTCAGGACGAGGCTCGCATCCTGCTCCTGCATCGTCTCGGGCTCGATACACGTCACGGGTGCGTCATCGGTCGAGCCGTCGTAGATCAGACATTGGCTCTGCGAGTCGCGCTGCACGGCGGTCCAGATGGGCACTTCGCCGTCGTATCCGACCACCCAGAGGGAGCCGGCGTCGTAGCCCTCTCCCACCAACCGCTCGGCTGTCTGCGACTCCTCCTCGTTCGCGTAGGTGATCCCGGTCTCCATCGAGTCGTATTCGTAGGAGCTCACCACGGCGGCGGGTTCGCCCGAAACGGTGAGGAGCATCTGCGCGCTGACCTGCCGCTCCTGATCCTCCTCGGTCCTCACGGTGATCGAACCGTAGATCCCCTCCACGGACACCCTCTCCGTCAGGTTGCAGGAGGGCAGGGTGACATCGCCCGTACCCAGGATCAGACAGGTGCGCTCGCCGCCGTCCCTCGTCGCGGCCCAGATGACCGCTCCCTCCTCGACCCCGAGCGCGCGGATCGACCCGGAGTCGTAGACGCCTCCGGAGACGAGGTCGTCCTGCCATTCCTGCTGCTCGGCGGTCAGTGCGACGGAGGCCGTGTCCGAGCGACCGAACGCGAGCCACCCGACCCCCACTCCGACCACGAGCAGGCCCACCACCGCGATCGCGACGGGACGCCAGTGCGCCCGCATCACCGACAGCAGCGCGCGACGGGACGACGCCGCGGAGGACTCCTCCGACGCCGCTGCCGCAGGTCCCGAGGAGTCGCGGTCATCCCCGCTCCGCTCAGCATCCCCGGCCTCGACCGCGAGCGCCTCGGTCTGCATCTCCCCGGCGGCTTCGGCAACCGGAGGCTCCACGGCCACGGCCGGAGTCGCGTCGGGGACTCGCGCGAATCGACGATCCTCCAACTCGCGCAGCCGGGCGGCGTCGGACGCCGTCAGCTCGGCGTCACGACCATAGGCCCGCGCCTGCAGGGAGCGCAGCTCCTTCGACTCCTCCGCGTCCAGCATCCGATCACCCGAGCTTCTCGAATTGCATGCCCGCCCAGACCAGCCATCCCAGGCTGTAGACGGTCGCGCATAGCCCCAGCACGAGCGCCCACCGTGCGATCGCACGACTCTCGACCGGACGGCGCAACGACATGATGGCGGCGATGACCGCCACGACGGCGACCGGGATCCCCCAGCCGACGAAGAAGGACGCCCCGAGCGCCACGATCGCCGCGAGCAGCGCCCACGGAGCGAGGCGGGTGTCATCGATCGGCGCGGTGCCCGTCGTGGGCTCCCACTCCCCTTCGTCGGGAGCGTCGATGTCGGGCCCGCTCACGACCACGGGTTCGATGCCGACCGGACCGGTCGGGAGCTTGGTGTATCCCTCTCGGCGGGCACCGGGAAGCCGTGCCGATGCCGCAGGATGCTGCTCGACCTGCTCGCTGGGACGCTCGATGCGCGTCGGCGGCGTGGCCGCCGCCTTCGCGTCGGCAGGGCGGGAGGGGTCGCTCATGCAGGCACCACCTCCGCGATCTGGATCTCGGTCACCGGAAGGGTCGAGTCCGCGCCGAACGCGAGCGTCGACGGTCGACGCCCCGAGGAGATCAGCTCCGAGGCGAGGGCCGCGATCATGGCGCCGTTGTCCGTGCAGAGCGAGAGAGGCGGGATGCGGACCGTGACGCCGGCTTCGGCGGCACGGCGGAGCGCGACCTCGCGCAGGCGCCGATTCGCGATCACACCGCCGCCGAGGAGCAGGCGCGGCACACCGAGGTCGGCGCATGCGGCCAGCGCCTTGGTCACGAGGACGTCGACGACGGCCTCGCGGAAGCTCGCGGCGACGTCGGCCACCGGGACATCGACGCCGTCGGCCTCACAGCGCTCGACCCAGCGTGCCACGGCCGTCTTCAAGCCGGAGAACGAGAAGTCGTAGCGATGCTTCGCCAGGTCTGAGGCTCGGGAGAGTCCGCGGGGAAAACGGATCGCGTCGGGATCGCCGTCGGCCGCCGCACGGTCGATCTCGGGGCCGCCGGGGTACGGCAGCGAGAGGAGTCGGGCGACCTTGTCGAACGCCTCGCCGGCGGCGTCGTCCATGGTCTCCCCGAGCAGCTCGACATCGGTGGTGAGGTCGCGCACGTGCAGCAGCGAGGTGTGTCCGCCGGAGACCAGCAGGGCGATGGTCGGGTACTCGAGCGGCGCGGAATCGGCGGTCAGGATGTCGGCGGCGATGTGTCCGACGAGGTGGTTGACCGCATACAGCGGCTTGTCGATCGCGACGGCCAGGCCCTTCGCCGCCCCCACACCCACCATCAGTGCCCCGGCGAGTCCCGGTCCGCTCGTGACGGCGACCGCGTCGAGCTCGTCGAGGCCCACGCCGGCTTCGGCGAGCGCTGCATCGATCGCGGGCTGCAGCGCCTCGAGGTGCGCCCTGGCTGCGACCTCGGGCACGACGCCTCCGTAGCGGGCGTGCTCGTCCATGCTCGACGCGATGGTGTTCGAGAGCAGAGTGCGCCCGCGGACGATGCCGATGCCGGTCTCGTCGCAGCTCGTCTCGATGCCGAGCACCAGCGGCTCGCTCATGCCGTCGCCTCCTCGGCCGTGTCGTGCGAAGCCGGGTGGCGGCGCAGTTCCAGACGCATCACGATCGCGTCCACGTCGTCCGGCTGATAGTAGCGGGGGCGGCGGGCGATCTCGACGAACCCCTCCGCGAGGTACAGGCCCTCGGCTGCGGGGTTGTCGGCCCGGACCTCGAGGAACACCTCACGGGCGCCGCGCTCCGCGGCGGCGGCGAGCAGCGCACGCAGGAGTGCGCGGCCGCGGCCCTGACCGCGATGCTCGGCGAGGAGTGCGATGGTCTGGATGTCGGCATCGGCGCTGCCGCGGAGGGCGCGCACACCGCCGTAGCCGATGACCAGGCCGTCGTGCTCGTCGACCAGGTACCGCCCATGCGGGCCGGCGAGCTCGGACGCCATGGTCTCGCGGCTCCACGCATCGGTGGGGAAGGATCGCTCCTCGATCGCCATGATCGCATCGAGGTCTTCGGGTACGGCGTCGCGGAGGGTCATGACCCCACCTTCTTCGGTGCGCCGGGCAGCGTCACGTCCGGGTTCCGCATGTAGAGGGGCTCGTCCGCTGTCAGGGTGCGTCCTGCGGCCAGGGCACGGACGGCCACGCGGGCGAGATCCCGCGCGGACAGCGTCGCGACGTCGATCCGGCGGATGCCGTCGAGGTGCGCGTCCGCATCCGCCGCTTTCACGAGGACCGTGTCGGCGGCGACGGCGGGGATCCCGTCGGCGTCCAGGCCGTCGAAGACGGTGATCGCGACCTCGCGTCGGCGCGCATCCGTGACGATCGCGAACGGCTCCGTCTCGGTCTCGGCAGCGGCGAGCGCGGCCGCGAGGTGGCTGGGGACCGGGACGACGGGGATGCCGCGACCGAGCGCGAAGGCGCGGGCGGCCGCGATGCCGATGCGGAGTCCGGTGAACGGGCCGGGGCCCATGCCGGCGACGACATGCGTCACGTCTCCGGCGTCCGCCTCCCGGAGCACCTCGACGAGCAGATCGCCGATGACCTCGGCGTGGCCGAGCGGGTCGGCAGCGCTCGCCTCGGCGCGTCGCGCCTCGTCGGCATCGATGAGGGCGACAGCCGTGCCCAGGGAGGTGTCGACGGCAAGGATCACGTGTCCAGATTAGCCGTGGTTCCGCTGTGAAGACGGTCTGGACCGCCTGTGGAGGGCGCCTCAGCCCAGCGGAGCGCGCAGCGGGTAGTCCTGGTCCTCCAGGATCACCTGCGACGCGGCACCCGTGGTGCGATTGACGATCACGGGGGCCAGCAGGTTCACACTCACACCGTCCGCGGACGGGTGGGCGACCACGAGGATCAGCGCATCGTCGGGCGATCCGAGAGCGAGTCCCTCGGCCTGCTCGTCGGTGAGGATCGGCGCATACTCGCTCAGCACCGATCGGGGGTCGACGAGGTAGAGCCGCAGCTCCGCGTCCTGCACGGCCCGCATCGCGAACAGACCGTCGGCGCCGTCGACCGGTGCGAGCGCGAAGTCGACGTGGGGTGCGAGTCCGGGCGGCGGCGAGAGGAACGTGAGCGCCGCGGTCATCGCAGGAAGTCCATGAGCGAGGGCTGGAGCACGCGGGCGTTCACGGCGAGCGCGGAGCGATACACAAGCTCCTGCGCCTGCAGACGGACGAGCACCTCGATCGAATCGACGTCCTCGACCGCCGTGCGGCGGGACTCGAGGGACACGGAATTCTGCACTGCCGCCTCCTTGGCGCGTTCGATCTGAGATTGACGGGTACCCACCGACCCCTGGACCCCGAGCATTGCCGTGCGTCGTGCATCGATCTCCGCGAGCCGCGGACCCACGTTGGTGCCGGAGCGGAGATCGGTGACGATCTTATCCACCAGGGCGAACACCGAGTCGTCTCCGGTGCCGAAGACGGCGGCACCATCGGTGTCGACGCGGACGGATGCGCCGTCGGAGACCCGGCGGGTCACCTCCGCACCGGGCACGCCGCTGTGGCTGTAGTCCGCGGCGAAGGCGGCGGTGTCGGACGTCCCCGCGAACACCGAGCGGCCGAGCAGGCGGGTGTTCGCCTGCGCGAGGAGCTCCTTGCGGATGCCCTCGAGCTCCACGGCCAGGGCTTCCTTGGCGGCCGCGTCGAGCGCACCGTCGTTCGCACCCTGGGAGGTGAGGTCGCGGACCCTTCCCAGCAGAGACGTGCTCGCGGTGATCGCGCCGTCCGCCGCCGTGACCCAGGCGAGTCCGTCGTCGATGTTGCGCGCGTACTGATCGTTGCGCCGCTGCTCGGCGTGGAGAGCCAGGGCTGCGGCAGCAGCGGCCGGGTCGTCGGACGGCGCGGCGAAGGCCCGCTGGGAAGTCGCCTGCTCCTGCAGCCGTGCCAGCTCGGAGAGGTTGGACTGCAGCTGGCGCATGGCCGTCTGCGTCATCGCCGACGATGTCACTCGAGAGATCATGGTGCTCCTTCGATCAGCGTCCGACGAGGCCCGTGCGGTTGATGAGCACGTCGAGCGCCTCATCCACCGCCGTCATCACACGGGCTGCGGCCTGGTAGGCGGTCTGGTACGTGAGCAGGCTGATCGTCTCCTCATCGCCGTCGACGGCGGCGACGGACTGCTGCGCTCCGACGGCGGAGACCGCGGCGGCGTCGGACACCTTCGCGCGCTGCACGTCGGCGGCCGTCGCCACGCCGAAGCGGGTGACGTGGTCGGACCAGAGCGCGTCGGGCGAGGTCGCACTCCGACCGATCTGGGAGATCAGGTCGGCGTTGGTCGCGTCCCAGGCGCCGGCACCGGGCGCGGCGAGCGCCAGGTCCGACGGCGCCGTGACGGCGACCCGCAGCCCGAGCGCCGCCGAGCCGGTCGGCGGAACGGTGAAGAAGTCGCCACCCGGCTGTCCGGACGAGGTGACGCCCGCGCGGTGCTGGGCGTTCAGCGTGTCCGCCAGCTTCGTTGCCACCGCGTCGTACATGGAGGCGAGCTGCGCGAGCATCCCTCCGTCGGCGGCCGGGGCGAGGATCGCGAGGGAACCACCGAGCTCGCCGCCGTCGATCGACGCCGCAAGGTCGGGCGCGGACTCCCAGGAGACGGTGAAGCGCTGCCCGGCGTCGATGGTGGCCGGCCCGTTCAGGACGAGATGGCGGGCGTCGGAACCCGAGACGAGCGCGTTCCCGCCGATGCGCACGGTCATCGTGCCATCGCTCTCGACCGTCGCGGCGGCACCCGACATGCGGGCGACGTTCTGCGCGAGGATGCTGCGCTGATCGAGGAGTTCGTTCGCCGATCGCCCGGAGGCGAGGGCGTCGCGGATCTCACCGTTGAGCACTGCGATCTGATCCGCCGCCGCGTTCACCTGGGTGACCGTGCGGTCGGCAGCCGCGCGTGCGTCGTTCCACTGCCCGGCCACCGTGCGATATCCGCCCGCGATCTGCGATGCGAGCTCCTTCGCCGATTCCAGGATGCTGGAGGCCGCGGCCCCGGAGTCGGGTGTGTTCGCGAGGTCCTGCCACCCGGACCAGAACTTCGACAGCCTGGAGGCGAGTCCGTTCTCCGTCGGCTCGGCCAGGGAGGCCTCGATGGTGGTCGCCGCGACGGCGCGCGTGGACCAGTAGCCCGACGCGGCGAGGGAATCGCGGACGCGGGCGTCGAGCAGGGCGTCGCCGAGACGGGCGACGCCGTCGATCGAGACGCCGTGCCCCGGCTGGGCGCCGACGCTGAAGCGCCCGGTCTGCGCGATGGCCGCGATCGCCGAGGTCTGGACGCGCTGGCGCGTGTACCCCTCCGTCTTCTGGTTGGCGATGTTCTGCCCGACCACGTCCATGCCGCGACGGGCCGCCGCGAGTCCGCTGGCCGCGGTGTTCAATCCACTGAAGGTCGACATGATCCCCTTCCGGTCACATCTCGGTGTCGATGATGCGCGCTGCGTCGTCGCGAGCGCGGTCACCTGTCGTCGTGTACTCGCCGGTGTCGTGTCCCAGCGCGGCGATGGTCTCCTGGGTCGCGCGAAGCACTCCGCTGAGCTGCTCCGCGTTGGCATCGCGCATCTGCTCGACCTCGGCGGCGAGCTTGGTCAGCGCGCGCATGTGGTCCGCGAAGACCTCCTGCCACGCGCCCTCCGGCGCGTGTTCGACCAGTTCGCGGATCGTCGCACCCTCGGGAGCCCCCCACTCCTCGGCGACGGTCGCGACCTCGACGGTACGTGCCAGTCCTGCGCCACGCAGCCGGTCGAGTACCTGATCGATCTCGCGCGCGGCAAACTGTATCCATTGGGATCGTCCGGCGGCGAGCAGCAACTGCTGCTCGTCGAGCTTGAAGAGCAGCATCTCGAGCAGTTCACGCTCGCGCCACAGCTGTATCGATAGTTCGTTGGCTCCCATGATCCCCTTTTCCCCAGTGATCGCCACGCCTTATAACGCGGCCAAAGGTCACTATCGGCTGCCGCGCCCCTAAGGTTACTATGTGGAACGGCGATGGGTAGTTCTCCCCATGTACTTATCTCGCAATATGTGATATGTGCATCTACTCATCTCCTCGGATCTTCCGGAGTGCATCCAGAGAGGTGGATCATCCCCCATGTCGTCGCGCGCTGAGCGCAATCTCCTCATCGAGAGCAACCTCCCTCTGGTCGGATACCTCGCCGCCGAGACCCATTCCCGCGCCACTCACATCCCCCGTGACGAGCTCGCGGCCGTCGGCGCGCTCGCGCTCGTCACCGCCGCCGAGGCGTTCGACCCCGCCCTGGGCGTCCCGTTCGGTGCCTACGCGCGTCGCCGCATCCTCGGAGCCTTCGCCGACGAGATGCGTTCCATGGACTGGGCCTCCCGCGGCATCCGCAAGCGCATCAAGGAGACGGTGGCCGTGCGCGAGACGCTCACCGCCGGACTCGGCAGGACCGCGACGGCGACCGAGGTCGCCACGGCCATGGGTGTCGCGAAGGACGTCGTCGTCGAAGCGCTCGGCGATGCC
The DNA here is from genome assembly GCA_044900255.1 of Microbacterium sp. NPDC090218. Lineage (GTDB taxonomy): Bacteria > Actinomycetota > Actinomycetes > Actinomycetales > Microbacteriaceae > Microbacterium. The sequence continues at coordinate 343,656 of JBJDMS010000001.1, forward strand.
GCGCGCACCGTGACCACGCTCGAAGACCCCGCAGCCCGCGACGTCGCCGCCGAGATCCCGCTGCCCGAGGAATCGGCGCTGGTCGGAGAACGGCGCGAGGTGCTCGAGCAGGCCGTCGCCGCACTCCCCGAACGCATGCGGCGGATCGTGCAGGGGGTGTACTTCGACGAGCGGCCGGTGAAGGAGATCGCCGAGGAGCTGGGCGTGACCCACTCTGCGGTGTCCCAGCAGCGCTCCGAGGCCATCCGACTCCTCCGCGACGCTCTGGATCGGTACTTCGCCGAAGGCACGGCACCGGCGACGACCACCCGCGTGTCCGCCGGTGCCCGCGACGCGTACTTCTCCCGGATCGCCGATGCGAGCGCTCCGCGGATCGCGGACATCTTCCGAGAAGCGGCCCCCGCCTGACCCGCACCCCTTTCTCGCCCGGCTAACGGCCGCGCCTCCTCCGCCGATAGGTGTGGACGGGAGACCACGGATGGTCACCCGCTCAACAACATTCACGGAGGAGAACCCTTATGGGTATGCAGATCAACACCAACGTGTCGGCGCTCAACGCCTACCGCAACCTGTCCAACACGCAGAACGACCTGTCGAAGTCGCTCGAGAAGCTCTCGAGCGGATTCCGCATCAACCGCGCGGCGGACGACGCTGCAGGCCTGGCGATCTCCGAGGGCCTGCGCTCGCAGGTCAACGGTCTGAACGTCGCGGCACGCAACGCCCAGGACGGCATCTCGGTCATCCAGACCGCGGAAGGCGCCCTGACCGAGGTCCACTCGATCCTGCAGCGCGTTCGCGACCTGACGGCTCAGGGTGCGAACGACTCGAACAACGCGAAGTCGCGCGACGCGATCCAGAAGGAGATCAACACCCTCGGTGATGAGCTCACCCGGATCGCCGACAGCACGAACTTCAACGGCATCAAGCTGCTCTCGGGCGGCACGACGCTGACGTTCCAGGTGGGTGCGGGCTCCGTCGCCGCCGAGGACCAGATCTCGGTCGCCCTGACCGACTTCGACACCCTCGGTGCCGACATCAAGACGCTCGCGGCGACCATGACGGACGCGGCGACGTACGGCACCGCGCTCGCGGGCATCGACACGCAGATCCAGGCGGTCTCGACCGCACGTGCCGGCTACGGTGCGCTGCAGAACCGCTTCGAGTCGACCATCAACAGCCTCAACGTGTCGGCGGAGAACCTCGCCGCTGCCGAGAGCCGGATCCGCGACACCGACATGGCGTCCGAGATGGTCAAGTTCACGTCGGCGAACATCCTGTCGCAGGCGGGTACGGCGATGCTGGCCCAGGCGAACCAGTCCAACCAGGGCGTTCTCCAGCTCCTGCGCTGAACCACGCCGTAGTGTCCGGGCGGCGGTTCCGCCCGTCGCCCGGACACTGTCCGCTCCCGATCTGCAAAGGCGATCATGTCTCTCTCGCTCGACGGCCTCGTCTCCGGCCTGAAGACCACCGACGTCATCAAGGCGCTGATGGACGTGCACGCCATCCCCCGCTCGCTGCTCAAGGCGAAGATGGATGACAAGAACGGCATCGTCACGCAGCTGCAGACCCTGAACACCGCGATCCAGAACCTCGCCACCGCCGCCGGGAAGGCCGCGGCGCCCGACGGTCTGGCCCGCTTCACGACCACCTCCTCCTCGACCTCGGTCACCGTCGCCACGCGTACCGGTGCCGTGCCGCTCTCGGCCGACATCGTCGTCGACCGGGTCGCGAAGAACCACACGATCGTCTCCGCCGCCTCGAACGGATGGCCCGTCGACCCGCCCGTGATCACGCTCGAGAACGCGAAGGGCGAGCGCGTGCAGGTCACGGCCGACTCCACCTCGATGCAGGACGTCGCCCAGGCCATCAACGAGGCAGGCACCGGCATCGTCGCCGCGGCCGTCCCTGCCGGGCGCGACGCCGACGGCAACGTGCTGCACCGGCTGCAGCTGCGCGCCGCCGATTCGGGTGAGGCAGGACAGTTCCGCGCCTATCGCGGCGACATCGCCGCCGTCGAAGCCGGCACCGCATCCGACCTGTCCACCGAGACCGGAGCGGCCGTCATCGCCACGGGGGCCGATGCCCAGCTCCGACTCTGGGCCGGCACGAGCGCCGAGCAGGTGCTGACCTCGTCGAGCAACACCTTCACCGATCTGTTCGACGGTGTGGATGTGACGGTCACCGCCGCCTCCGCCGATCCCGTCACGATCGGCGTCACCGTCGACACCGCGGCGCGCACGAAGGCCTCCGCAGACTTCATCGCCGCCGTCAAAGACATCCTGACCCGCATCGACAACGGGTCCAAGACGACCATCGCCGCGAAGCCGGGAGACAAGACGACCCTGGGCGTCTTCACCGGCGACAGCACCATCCGCGGCCTGCGCAACGCCCTCGCCGATGCCGTGCAGCACCCCGTCGACGGCGTCTCCCCCTCCTCCATCGGCATCTCGACCGACATGTACGGCGTGCTGAGCTTCGACGAGGAGAAGTTCGCCGAGGCGCTCGCGAAGGATCCGGACGCCGTCGCGGGACTGTTCTCCGACGTCGCCTCGCGCGTGCAGGAGACCGCGAAGGTCTACTCCGACAAGTACGACGGCCTCCTCACCTCGCGCATCACCGGACAGGAGAGCGAGGTCAAGGGCCTCGGCGAGCAGATGGAGCGCTGGGATGTGCGACTCGCGCAGCGCAAGGCGAGCCTGGAGCGCACCTATGCCCGGCTCGAGGTCATGCTGTCGCAGATGCAATCGCAGTCGTCGTACCTCTCGTCGCAGATCGCCGCCCTGCCCGGCTCGAGTTCGGGGAAGTGAGCATGAACGCCGCCCTGCGCGCCCAGCAGCGCTACCGCGAGGATGCCGTGTTGTCGGCTCCGCCGGAGCGTCTGGTCACGATGCTCTACGACCGGCTGCTGCTCGACATCGAGCGCGGCGAGACCGCCCAGCGGGCCGAGGACTGGACCGAGGCCAACGCGCAGCTCCAGCACGCGCAGGCGATCGTCTCGGAGCTGTCGTCGTCGCTGACCGACGACTGGAACGGCAGCGCCGGACTGCGTTCGGTGTACGTCTTCCTCTCGCAGACGCTCATCGGAGCCAACATCGGCCGTGATCCCGAGCGCACGCACGCCTGCCACGCCATCGTCGCCCCGCTGCGCGACGCCTGGCACGAGGCCGCCCGCACCGTGGCGGAGACCCGGGCGTGAGCGTCGACGAGTGGACCGCGATGCTGGACCGTCTCGAACAGGACGCCGAACGGATCCTCGCCGCCGCTCCCGGCACCGCGGACGCGGCCGATCTCGCTCCCTGGACACCTCCCGCGACGCCGCTTCCGCCCGCACTCGCGGATCGCGCCCGGCAGGTGGTCGAGCTTCAGCGCTCCGCCATGGACCGCACGCGGGCCGATCTCGACGGTCTCCGGCAGCACCTCGGCGCCGTGAGCCGCATCCCGAGCACCCGGCGCCCCGAGGAGCCCGCCTACCTCGACGTGGACGGCTGAGAACGCTCCCTAACGCTCCGAGCGAGCCTGCCGATAGAGCAGTGAGAGCACGGATGGCTCGCATGACTCGGCCATGGATCGGCCACACCAGCCACACACGGGGAGCCGGTTCGTGTTCGATTCTGTGACCATCACCGCACTGACGAGTGCGCTCGACGGCCTCGCGCTGCGCCAGCGTGCCATCGCCGACAACATCGCCAACATCAACACCCCCGACTACCACGCCAAGCGCGTGCGCTTCGAGGAGGCGCTGGCCGCCTCGATCGATGCCGGTGACGGGCGCGTCGATGCGACCGTCGGCAGATCGCTCGAACCGACCCGGCTGAACGGCAACAACGTCAACCTCGACACCGAGACCCTGTCCAGCGTCGACACGATGCTGCGCTACCAGTTCGCGACCCAGGCCGTGAACGGCTCGTTCGCGTCGATGCGCGCGGCGATGAGGACCTCATGACCTTCGACGCGATCGGCATCGCGAGCACCGGTCTGACCGTGCACCGCAAATGGCTCGACGCCATCAGCGACAACATCGCGAACATCAACACGGCCGCCTCGACCGACGGCGCGGCCTTCCGCGCGCGGTACATCCTCGCCCAGACGAGCGATCAGTCGCCGGGAGTGTACGTCGCCGGCACCGTGCAGGGCAGCGCCGAAGGACGGGTCGTGCATCAGCCCGACCACCCACTCGCCGACGCCGACGGCTACGTCCGCTACCCGGACATCGATCTCGGCGACCAGATGAGCCAGCTCATCCTCGCCCAGCGCGGCTACCAGGCCAGCGCCGGAATCGTCGATCGCGCACGCAACGCCTACGAATCCGCCCTGCAGATCGGACGCAGCTGATGGACCCACTCGCCGGCATCGAGGGCATCTCCTCGGGCTTCACCCTCGCACCCCCCGCCGCCCCCGTGAAAAGTGCGGACGACACCGCCTTCGCGAACAGCGTCACCGGCGCGATCGACGAGCTGCGCTCGCTGCAGTCCGAGTCCGATGCGCTCAAGGTCGCCGCGGTCACCGGTGACCTCGACGACATCCACTCGGCCATGATCGCGTCCTCCCGCGCCTCGGTCACGCTCGAACTGGTCGCCGCCGTGCGCAACAAGGGCGTCGACGCGTTCAACGAGATCATGCGGATGCAAGCCTGATGCCCCAGGCCGTCACCAACGTGTTCCAGCGGATCGGACGCGTGATCGCGGGCTTCTCCCTCGCGCAGCGCACCATCGCGATCATCGGCGTCGCCGTGCTCGCGCTCGGCATCGTCGCGCTGTCGAGCTGGTTGACCCGCCCCACGTACACGCCGCTGTTCTCGGGCATGAGCGCCTCCGACGCGAACGCCGTCGTGGAGCAGCTGCGGTCCGCCTCGGTCCCCTACGAGCTGGCCGACGGTGGAGCGACCGTGCTCGTCCCCGAGAAGGACGTGTACGACCAGCGCCTCGCCGCGGCCTCGGCCGGTCTGCCGGGTGCGAGCTCGGGCGGCTACTCCCTGCTCGACGACATGGGCGTGACGACCTCGGAGTTCCAGCAGTCGGTGACGTACAAGCGCGCCATCGAGGGCGAGCTCGCCGCCACCATCTCCTCGATCGAGGGCGTGACGGCGGCTTCGGTGCAGCTCGCCATCCCGGAGGAGAGCGTCTTCGTCTCCGAGACCGTCGACGCCACCGCCTCGGTGTTCGTGGAGACGTCGGGCAGCGCGACACTGACGCAGAAGCAGGTCGAGGCCATCGTGCATCTGACCTCCGCGGCGGTCAGCGGGATGAAGCCCGAGAACGTCGCCGTCGTGGACCAGAGCGGCCAGACGCTCTCGGCCGCGGGCGTCGGGACCACGGGCGGCGTCGACCAGCAGGCCAGCGACTACGAGGCGCGGGTGACGGCGAACGTGCAGCAGATGCTCGACACCGTCGTCGGGCCGGGGAACGCCAAGGTGACCGTGGTCGCCGAGATCGACCACTCCGTCAACGAGCGCGTCGAAGAGACCTACACGCCCGCCGAAGGCGCTCCCCCGCTCACCGAGCAGTCCAGGACCGACCGGCAGAACGGCTCGAGCTCGAACGCCGGAGTGCTCGGTCCCGACAACATCGCGGTCCCGTCGACCGATGGTGACGGGACCTCCGAGACGACGGAGACCTCGAAGACCAACGCGGTCAACAAGAGCACGCAGAGCACCTCCACCCCTGCCGGATCGCTGCTGCGTCAGTCGGTCTCCGTCGCGATCGACGCGGGGGCGGGCGGCGACCTGAGCACCGCCCAGCTGAGCGACCTCGTCGAGAGTGCGGCCGGTATCGACACCGAGCGCGGTGATTCGATCGCCGTCGAACTCGTGTCCTTCAACCAGACCAGCTCCGAAGCAGCACAGGCCGCGCTCCAGGCCGCCAAGGAGACGGAGAGCGCCGAGCGCCAGGCCGTGCTGCTGAACACGCTGATCATCGCCGCGGCCATCGCCCTGCCGCTGCTGCTCGCGGTCATCGCCGCGCTCGTGCGCATGCGGCGCCGCGCGAACTCGGCGACCGAGTTCGATCAGCTCTTCGGCGACCGGCCGGCGCCGCTGTCGGCCATCGGCGCCGGCGCGACCACGGCGGCGATCGACCAGGCCGCCACGACCCCCCTCGCGTTCCTGGAGACCACCCCCGACCCCGAGCCCGAGCCCGATCCGGAACCCGCGCAGGTCAGCCTCGAACGCCGCCGCGCCGAGATCGATTCGCTCACCCGGCAGGACCCGAAGCGGACGGCGGAGCTGCTGCGGACGCTCATCGACGACAGGCAGCACGTATGAGCGGGTTGACCGACCGGCAGACCGCGGCCGTCGTGCTGATGAACCTCGACCGCGCACAGGCGATCGAGGTCATGAAGCACCTCTCGGAGTCCGAGGCGGAAGCCGTCGCCGCCGAGATCATCGATCTGCAGGATCTGGATGCCGCCACCACGGCGCAGGCGCTGGGCCAGTTCCACCGCATCGCGAGCGGGCACCTCCCGCCCGCGCGCGGGGGTCGCGACATCGCGGCCGGGCTGCTGGAGGCGTCGTTCGGCGCGGAGCGCGCGGCAGCCGTGCTCGGTCGGGTCGGCTCGACCGCGATGAACTCGTCCTTCGAGTTCCTCGGCTCCGCGGATCCGGCACAGCTGGCGACGCTGCTCGACGGCGAGCTCCCGCAGACCGTCGCCCTCGTGCTCGCGCATCTGCCCACCGAACGTGCCGCCGCCGTGCTGGCAGCCCTCCCCGATCCGACCCGCACCGATGTCGCACACGCCATCGCGACGATGGGGACCGCGTCGCAGGAGGCGATCGCCATCGTGGCCGACGCGCTGAAGACCCGCACAGGGACCTTCGCGACCCGCGATGCGCCCGAGACACTGGGCGGCGTCGAACCGCTCGTCGAGATCATCGCCCGCTCGGGAGCGACCGTCGAGAAGGCACTGCTGGCGAGCATCGAAGACCGGGACAGCGCGCTCGCGGAAGACATCCGCTCGCGCATGTTCACGTTCGCCGACATCGTCAAGCTCGACGACCGCGACACGCAGCGCGTGCTGCGGGGCATGGACATCCGCTCTCTGGCACTCGCCCTGAAGGGCGCCAACCAGGGCATCGCCGACCTCATCCGTCGCAACGTCTCCGAGCGCAACCGCGAGAACCTCGACGAGGAGGCACGCACCCTCGGCCCCGTGCGCATGTCGCAGGTCGAGGAGGCCAGGGCCGAGATCGTACGGAGCATCCGCGCTCTCGAAGCCGCCGGTGACATCACGGTGCAGCGCACCGACGAGGACGAATATGTCTACTGACGCGTTCTCTCCGGTGCTGTTCCCGCGTCTCGACGGACGCGAGGACGGCGCGGAGCATGCGCGGGCGCGGATGCGCGGCTATGCCGACGGACATGCGGAGGGCTTCCGCGCCGGACTCGCAGAGGCCGAGTCGGCGCAGCGGGTCGCCGCAGCGGAGCAGAGCGCCCGCGAAGAGGCCTCCGCACGCCGGGTCGAGACGGCGGTGTCAGCGCTCCACTCCGCGGCCCGTTCCCTGAGCGAGCGGGAGCAGGAACTCACGTCGGCGGCACAGGAGCAGGTGCTTCGCTGTGCGATCGAACTCGCGGAGCTCATCCTCCTCGGCGAGCTCTCGGACGCCGGAGCATCGGCCGCGACCGCAGCACGGCGTGCCCTCGCGGCCGCCGATCCCGCCGAGCTCCGCGAGGTGCGCCTGCACCCCGACGACCTGGAGACGCTCGAAGGCGCGGAAGACGAGCTGACCGCATTCGCCCTCGTCGCGGACGACACCCTCGGCAGGGGCGATGCCGTCGCGGTCCTCGACCACGGTCGCATCGACGCCCGGATCGGAAGCGCCCTCGACCGCGCCCGCCTGGCGCTCGCCGAGGTCGGGTCATGACCGCCTGGGGCGCCGTCCGTGAGGCCGTGCGGCCCGAGCGCATCGGAGTGGTCTCGCAGGTACGCGGGTTGAGCGTGCAGGTGCGCGGCCTCGAAGGCGCCGTCGGCGATGTGGTGACCCTCGACGGGGTCGACGCCGAGGTCGTCGCGATCGGCGAGAGCGGGCTGCGGTGCATGCCGCTGGGCGCGGTCGCCGGGCTCACCGTCGGAGCACCGGTCCGCGGACGTGGGGGCCCGCTGCGGGTGCCGACCGGACCTGCTCTGCTCGGACGCGTCCTGGACGGCCTCGGCCGGCCGATCGACGGCAGGGGGCCGCTGGTCGGAGCGACGCAGGTGAGTCTGGACCACGCTCCGCCCTCCATCATGGGGCGCGACCGGATCGACTCCCCGCTCCCGCTCGGCGTGCGTGCGCTCGACACCCTCGTGAGCGTCGGGCGAGGTCAGCGCGTCGGGCTCTTCGCGGGATCCGGGGTGGGCAAGTCCTCGCTGCTGTCGATGATCGCGCGCGGCACCGAAGCCGAGGTGACCGTGATCGCCCTGGTCGGCGAGCGCGGTCGCGAGGTGCGCGAGTTCATCGAAGACGACCTGGGCCCCGAGGGGCTTGCCCGTTCGGTGGTCGTCGTCTCGACGTCCGACCAGCCGGCCATGGCCCGCATCCGCGCCGCGTACACCGCGACGAGGATCGCCGAGGCCTTCCGCGACGACGGGGCCCACGCCATCCTGATGATGGATTCCCTCACCCGTGTGGCGATGGCGCAACGTGAGATCGGCCTCTCGGCGGGCGAGCCGCCGGCCACCCGCGGCTATCCGCCTTCGACGTTCTCGCTCCTCGCGGGGCTCCTCGAACGCGCCGGCACCGACCGGCGCGGTTCGATCACCGGCATCTACACGGTGCTCGTGGACGGTGACGACCACAACGAACCGATCGCCGACACCGTGCGGTCGATCCTCGACGGCCATGTCGTGCTGGATCGTGCGCTCGCGCTCTCCGGACACCATCCCGCGATCGACGTGCTCGGCTCCGTCTCTCGTGTGGCGGGAAAGATCACGGCACCCGGACAGCGGGCGGATGCCGCGACGCTGCGCGCCGTGCTGGCCGCCCGCCGAAGGGCGAACGACTTGATCGACATCGGCGCCTACCAGGCGGGCGCCGACGCCCGCATCGACGCGGCGATCGCGAACGAACGGGCGATCTCCGCCTTCCTCACCCAGTCACTGGATGAGACGAGCGGGATCGACGAGTCCTGGCGTCGATTGGACGAGCTCGTCACGGCATTCGGAGGAGTCTCATGACCCGGTCCTTCTCCCTGGCAGGTCTGCTGCGGGTTCGCGAGATCCAGGAGCGCGCCGCGGCACAGCGGCTCTCCCGAGCGGTGATCGACGCCCAGCACACCGAGGCGCGCGACCGATCGCTTCGCGCGCATCTGGCGGGCGCCGGGAACGAAGCCGTCGATGTCCGCTCCCTCGCCGCTCTCGCCGCCGCGCGGGTGGCCGGTCGGACGCTGCTCGCCGACCTGACGACGCTGTCGGAGCTGCAGGAGCAGACGGTGGTGCAGGCCCGCAGCGAGCATGCCGAGGCCCGAAGGGCGATGCGCGGACTCGATCGTCTCGCCGAGGCCCACGCCGCCGAGGTGCGGGCGTCCGAGCTGCACGCCGAGCAGGCGGAGCTCGACGAGATCGGCTCGCGGACCGGAACGGACGGGCAGTCATGACAGCTCTCGGCATCGTCGACATCCTCGACCCGCGTGCGGCGAGGCCCGCCGGCCCCACCTCGCACACCCGCCACGCCACTCCGGGCGCCGCAGCCTTCGCGGACGTGATCCAGGACGCGTCTCGGGCACAGCTCGCGGATGACGCCCCGGTCGACGGCTCGTCGCCCGCGGTCCCGGGCGACGAGCCGTCGGCAGAGGACGAGAGCGCGACAGTGCCGCCGACCGCGCCGCTCCCGGGCGCGATCGTGCTTCCGCCCGAGACGGAGTCCGCTCCGACGACCGTCGACGTCGCCGCGGATCCGATTCCGACATCCGACGCACCGCCGACACCGGTCGTGGATTCGGACGTCGTCGCTGCGGAGACGGACGCACCCACGACGCCGACGATCGCACTCGCCGGCGCCGCCCCCTCGTCCGTGGTCAGCGCTTCGACCGGCCAGGGCAGCCCGATGCCCGCCGTCGCCGGAACGCCGGCGCCGTCGGCCGTCGTCGAGGTGGCGTCCGCGCCCGACGGCGTCGTCGCCCCCTCGTCTCCGCGCCCGCCGGCGCCCGCGAGCACCGCCGGCGTCCCGACTTCGGTGGCCGCCGCGGATGCCTCAGCCGCGGACAGCCCCGCCGGGAACGCGAACGCCGCCGCTTCCTCCGCTCCTCTCGGCGTCGACGGCGCATCTCGAACGGCCGGTGCGACGAGTCCGGCGCACATCATCCCCTCCACGGCGGAGCGTCCGACCGGCGGTGAGGCGAAGGCGGCCGCCCCGTCGGGCACGCCCGATCCCGCGGCATCCGCTGCCACCCCTGCGGCCTCCTCCCCCGTGTCCGCCTCCTCGTCCGCCCCGATCGCCCCTCCCGCGCCCGGGACCGGCGAGGGCCTCGCGCCGACGCCCGCCCTCGCCGCGCCCCCGTCGACGCTCCCCCTCGCCCCGACCACCCCCGCCGCTGCGGCGGCGAACGCCCGTCCCGTGCTGCTCCCGCAGCTCGCGGCCCCGGTGGTCTCGCTCGCGCAGGCTGCAGACGGCGATCACAGCCTCACGCTGACGGTGTCGCCCGAGAACCTCGGTCCGGTGACGGTCCGCGCCCACATCTCGGGTGGGGCCATCCACATCGAGCTGCACGCCCCCAACGATCTCGGACGCGAAGCCCTGCGGGCGATCCTCGCCGACCTCCGCAGAGATCTCGCAGCCGCCGCCCCGCACGCCTCCCTGATGCTGTCGACCTCGGACGACGGTCCCGGTTCGGCGAACCCGCAGAGCTCACCGAACGGCGGCGGCGCCTCGAGCGGCAACGCGGCGAGCGCGAGCGGCGGGCAGTCTCGCGGCGATGCCCCCGCCGGCCGGGACGCCACCGGCACGCCCTCGGCGCCCGGTCCCCGACCGCCTCTGCCCGACGGGCCCGGTCCCCTCCCCCTCATCTCGCCGCACGGCGGCATCGACGTCTTCGCCTGATCCGAGAGGAATCCCATGACCGACCCCATCTCCGGCACTATCCCGCCTTCCGGGGTGCACACGGGCAGCACCACGCCCCCGACGGAGCGCAAGAAGACCCTCGACTCCGAGGTCTTCCTGAAGCTGCTCGTGACGCAGTTGACCAATCAGGATCCCAGCTCGCCGATGAACACCAACGAGATGATCTCGCAGACCACCCAGCTGGCCTCCATGGAGCAGCTGACCGCGCTCTCGGCGACGTCGACGGAGAGCTTCGCGCTCAGCATGCGTCAGACGGCGGCCGCGCTGATCGGCCACGAGGCCCAGTACGTCGACGAGAAGGGCGTCACCCAGAAGGGCATCGTCACCTCGGTCTCCTACGCGGGCGCCGTCCCGCTCGTGACCATCGGTGAAGCGTCCATCCCGCTCGATGCCGTCTCCGGCGTCTCCCTCGTTCCCCGCACCCAGTCCTGACCAGCCCGCACCTCCCAGAAAGGCATCACCATGCTCCGCTCTCTCTTCGCCGGAATCTCGGGTCTGCGTTCGCACCAGACCATGCTCGACGTCACCGGCAACAACATCGCCAACGTGAACACGACGGGCTTCAAGGCCTCGGCCGTGCAGTTCCAGGACTCGCTCTCCCAGCTGCTGCGCAACTCGATGATGCCGCAGCAGACCGTCGGCGGTCAGAACCCCGCTCAGGTCGGCCTCGGTGTGCAGGTCGCGGGCATCAGCACGAACTTCGCCTCGGGGGCGCCGCAGCCCACCGGCGTGCCGACCGACCTGATGATCGCGGGGGACGGATTCTTCGTGGTCCGCTCCGGTGGCGAGACCCTGTACACCCGCAACGGCGGCTTCTCGTTCGACGCGAGCGGCAAGCTCGTCTCGGCCGACGGCGCCCTCGTGCAGGGGTGGACCGCGCAGAACGGCGTGATCGTCCCCGGGCAGGGCATCGGCGACATCCGACTCCCCGTGGGAGCCCTGAGCCCCGCTGCGGCCACCACCACGGCCCGCGTCACCGGCAACCTCCCCTCCGGCGCAGCCGTGGGTGAGACGCTGGTCCGCGACATCAAGACCTACGACGCCGAAGGCACCGCGACCTCGCTGCGTCTCACGTTCACCCGCACCGCCACCGGCTGGAACGTCACGGAGCCGGGCGGCGCGAACACCCCGCTCACGTTCACCGACGGCAAGCAGGCCGCAGCCTCGTCGATCGTGTCCGGCGGCATCACCGTCGACCTGTCGGCGGTCACCGGCTTCGCCGATGTCAGCGACATCGCCATCAAGGAGCAGAACGGCAAGCCGGCCGGCACCCTGAGCTCGTATGCCCTGACCAACGACGGCAGCCTCGTCGGGACGTTCAGCAACGGCGACACCGAGGTGCTCGCACGCATCGCCCTGGCGGGCTTCGTCAACCCCGGTGGACTCGAGAAGACCGGCTCCTCGCAGTTCCGTCCCAGCGGCAACTCCGGCCAGCCGACGCTCGGCCAGGCAGGCGCCGACGGCATGGGCGCGATCATCAGCGGCGCCCTCGAGATGTCGAACGTCGACCTCTCGCAGGAGTTCACCAACCTGATCGTCGCGCAGCGCGGCTTCCAGGCGAACGCGCGCATCATCACCACGAGCGACGAGGTGCTGCAGGAGCTCACGAACCTCAAGCGCTGAGTCGGTGAGACTCTGCGGGGTCTCACCCGGTGGACGGCGGCGAGAGAAGTCGCCGTCCACCCCGGCCTATCCGAACTCGCGCAGCTCCGAGGTCATCTCACCGCCGGCATCTCCCGTGTTGACGGTGCCCTTCGGCTCGAAGAGGATCGCGTGGACCTCGTGGTCGGCGCGCGGGCAGTGCTCGACGCCCTTCGGGACGACGAAGACGTCGTTCGGTCCGAGCACGACATCACGATCGCGCAGCTGGATCGTCAGCTGCCCGTGCACCACCATGAAGAGTTCGTCGGTGTCGGGGTGGGTGTGCCAGACGAACTCCCCGAGCAGTTTCACGACCTTGACGTCGTAGTCGTTGATGCTCGTCAGCCGATGCGGCTGCCAGTGCTCGGTGATGGTCGCCAGCGCCGCCTGCACGTTCCGCGTGTCTTCGTTCACCTCGCCAGCCTAGGCCGCCGGGTTTCGCCGGTACTGTCGTCTGAGGGAGAACGGAGCCGGTCATGAATGCGGTCGACGCGGTCGGAACCATCGCCGAGATCCTCTCGTGGATCGGGCTCGGCGTCGGGCTCCCTCTGCTCGCCGTCGTGTTCCTGGTGAAGGGGCACGACGGCTCCTGGCTGCCTCACGAGGTGGTCGTCCTCGAGGAGGAAGGCGGCCGGGCGCGCGCCCGCTGGTTCGCCGCGGGCGACTTCTGGGAGCGCCCGCTCCGCGCGGAGGAGTCGGTCCACTGGCACGGCCGGGAAGAAGTCGACGCCTTCATCAGTGCGCGACACCCTGGCCTGATGCGATTCGAACCCCGCAGGCCGCTTCTCCATGCGTTCCAGGTGCTCGGGATCACCCTGGCGGGCGTCGGCGCGGCCTCCGTCGTCCTGTCGTTCGTCCTCCTGTTCGTCGGTTGAGGGTGCGGCGGCCCCCCTCGCTCACCTGCGGGTGAGGATTCCGCCTCCGCACGCGCCCGGCTAACGCCCGACGACGACCGGCCGACAGTCACCTCCGACAGCCCAGGACGGGCCGTCGGGTCCGCGCTCCCCGGAACGCGGACGGAACCTTCCAGGATGGAGCCCATGATCGTCCTCACGCGCCTGAACCGTTCGCGGTTCGCGGTGAATCCCGACCTGATCGAACGTGTCCAGGCCACGCCGGACACGACGCTGATCATGGTCGACGGCGCGACCTTCGTCGTCAGCGAGACGATGGACGACGTGATCGCGCAGATCACCCGGTTCCGGGCCGGAGTGCTCGCCACCGCCGCCGCCCTGATCGCCGCCGCCGGAACGGATTCAGACGCCCCCGATTCCGAGGTCGGTCTCTGATGGATCCGTCTCTCATCCTCGGACTGGTCCTCGCGTTCGGCGCCCTGGTCGCCATGATCAACCTCGAAGGCGCGACCATCGGATCGCTGCTGATCCCCGCCCCGATGGTGCTGGTCTTCGGAGCGACGATCGCCGTCGGCATCGCGAGCGGCACTGTGCGCGATGCGCTGCATGCGGTCAAGTCGCTCCCCCGCGCCTTCCGCGGCGAGCGTCGCACCGCGTCGAGCATGATCGACACGGTGGTCGGCTACGCCGAGAAGGCGCGCGCCGAAGGGCTCCTCGCCCTCGAGCAGGGACTCGAGGACGAGAAGGACCCGTTCCTGCGCCAGGCGCTGCAGAGCATCGCCGACGGCACCGACGCCGAAGACCTGCGAACGCTGCTGGAGGATGAGCTCACCTCGACCGCCGCCCGCAACCGCACCGCCTCACGCTTCTACATGACCCTCGGCGGCTTCGCGCCCACGGTCGGCATCATCGGCACCGTCGTCTCCCTCACGCACGTGCTCGAGAAGCTCGACAAGCCCGACACGCTCGGTCCCATGATCGCGACAGCATTCGTCGCGACGCTGTGGGGCCTGCTCTCGGCCAACTTCATCTGGCTTCCCATCGGCGGACGCCTGCAGCGTCTCGGCGAGCTCGAGCTCGAACGCATGACCGTGCTCATGGAGGGCATGCTCGCGATCCAGGCCGGCGCCCCGCCGCAGTTTGTCGGAGAGCGCCTGCGAGCCCTCGTGTCCGAGCGCTCCTCCGCCCGCTCTGGCCGTCACGCCCGCACCCGAGCAGCCGAGGAGACGGAGCAGGCGTCATGAGCGTCCGTGCCCGCCGCCGCGTGCCGCAGGAGGAGCACAGCGGTCCGGACGAGCGGTGGATGGCGTCTTACATGGACATGGTGACCGTGCTGATGTGCATGTTCATCGTGCTGTTCGCGATGTCGACCGTCGACCAGGAGAAGTTCGAGGCGCTCAGCGCCTCCCTCGCCACCGGCTTCGGCCAAGAGCCCTCGGACGAGATCGACGCCACGACGGGTGTGGTCGTGCCCCCGGAGCTGGTCGACGAGAAGGGCGAGGACTTCGCCGACATCGACCTGGCGGCCGCGCAGACGGAGTTCAGCGAGCTCTCCGCCCTCCGTGAGCGTCTGCGTCAGGTGCTCGCCCAGAACGGACTCGAAGCCGATGTCACCTTCACGATCGACGAGCGCGGCCTCACGATCGGCCTCGTGAGCGCCGAGACCTTCTTCGACACGAACAGCACCACCCTCAGCGCGAAGGCGCTCCTTGTCCTCGACGCTCTCGGCTCGGTACTGGTCACCGCGCCGAACGAGATCTCGGTCGAGGGCCACGCGGACGTGCGCGGATCGGTCGCCCCGTACCCCACCAACTGGGAGCTCTCCTCCGGCCGCTCCACCCAGGTGCTCCGGCACCTCGTCGAGTCATCCGGTCTTCCGCCCGCACACCTGAAGTCGGTCGGATTCGGCGACACGCGACCGGTCGCGGCCGGCGACAGCACCGAAGCACTGGCCCAGAATCGACGGGTCGACATCGTCGTCCTCTCCGATGCGGATGAGGAGGTGCGCGCGCTCATCCCCGAAGCACAGGCGGGGCAGCCGTCCTCCTGACCCGTCCTCTTCTAACGCACGCCGATCTCCGCCCGATAGTCGGGTTCGTGGTGATCGAGGAGAGCGTGCGCTCCGAAGTGCGCGCAGCGACGGCGACGAGGACCGCCGAAGTCGAGGTGTACGACTTCGGCCGTTCGGCGACCCTCTCGCGCGAGCACACCCGCTCCCTGGAACTGGCCTTCGAGACGTTCTCCCGACAGTGGTCGGCCCAGCTCTCGGCCAAGATCCACGTCCGCGCCACCATCGCCGTCGAACACGTGGGCATGTTGACCTACGGCGAGTATGCGCAGTCGCTGCCGACCACGACCACCATGATCGTGTGCGCGCTCCCCGACTCGGACGAGCGTCTGATCGTGCAGCTGCCGACCTCGGCCGCCACCACCTGGATCGTGCAGATGGTCGGCGGAAGGGCTTCCAGCCCTTCCGAGGACCGCACGTTCACCCCCATCGAGCAGGCTCTGATCCGCTCCCTGATCGTCGATGCGATCGATCACCTCACCGGAGCCCTCGACGGCCTGCTCCCCTCCGGCATCACGGTGAGCGGCATCCAATACAGCTCCCAGTTCGCGCAGGTCGCGGCCTCGGGTGAGCCGGTGATCGTCGCGCGGTTCTCGATGCGACTCGCCGGCCGGGCCGTCCCGGCGAGCGTCATGCTGCCGGCCTCGGTCCTCTCCGGCTTCACGGTGCGCACCTCGGATGCGGATCGTTCGGCCGCACCCGGGCTGGTCCGCCGACAGGTGGAGCTCGCTCCCGTCGAGCTGGCGCTGCGACTGGCGCCACGTGTCGTGCTCCCCCGCGAGGTGCTCGATCTGGCCGTCGGAGACATCGTCTCCTTCCCGCACTCCGCCGACCGACCGATGATCCTCGCCGTGGGCGACCAGACCGTGGCCACTGCGGCCGTCGGCAGCGCCGGGGCGCGTCTGGCCTGCGTCGTCGCCACCACCGTCCCCGATCCCGCCATCGCCGAGGAGCCCGCGTGACCAGCACCACCACCTACGAGTCCGCCGTCGCCGCCGCCTTCGCGGCGAGGTTGCCGACCGCCGCTCCCACCTCCGCACGCGCCTCCCAGGTCTCGGGAGACACCGGCGATGCCGTGATCGTGCAGTTCGTCGGCGAGGCGAGCGCTCAGCTGGCGGTGCAGCTCTTCGACCCCGAGACCCTGGTCGACGGCCTCGGCGGCGCGCCGCTGGCCGATCGGCTGCGCGACGCCCTCGAGGCCTCGGCGAGCGCGCTCGGCGCCGGAGCGCTCGGCGACGCCACGATCGGCGACGCCTCTCCCCTCTTCGCCGACCCGGCCGCGCAGCTCTTCGACCTGCAGGACGACACCGACCGCACGATCGGCCGCCTCGCGGTGATCGTCACGCGCGCTCCGGCGGGCGCATCCAGCTCGTCCCGCCGGCTGCACCGCATCGCGGGCGTCGAGATGGAGCTCACGGTCGAGATCGGACGCACCAGGATGGCGGTGCGCGACGTACTCGACCTGGAACCGGGACGCATCGTCGAGCTCGACCGCTCCGCCGGCGCGCCGGCCGACATCAAGCTCAATGGACGTATCATCGCGCACGGCGAGGTCGTCGTCGTCGATCAGGACTATGCGGTGCGGATCACCCGCATCCTCGAGAACGTCGAGGCCTGACCCTGGACGACCTCCTGCTCGCACTGCGGGTCGCGCTCTCCCTCGCGGCCGTGCTCGGGCTGCTCTGGTTCCTGCAGCGTCGGGTCGCACGCACGGCCGCGCGCCGGCGCGACGGCGAGATCATCACGGTGCTCGGCCGGCAGGGCGTGGGCCCGAAGGCGCAGATCGTCGTGGTCCAGACCGAAGACGCCCGCTACGTCCTCGGCGTCACCGAGCACGGGGTGAACGTCGTCGACCGCCTGCCCGTCAAACCCGGGTCGCTGCCCGACAGTGCGGCCCCTCCGGTGTGGTCGTCGGCGACGTCCGAGGCCGCTGCGGATGCCGCCGAGTTCGATCGAATCCTGGCCGCGACGGCGCTGACCGAGACCACCGTCGCTCCGCCCGCGTCTGAGGCTCCGCAGCGCCGCGTACGGCACCGCAACGACCCGCTGCGCGGCTCCATCCTCTCCCCCGAAACCTGGCGGCAGACCGCCGAGGCCATCCGGCGCACGCGATGAGCGCGCCCCGTGCGGCCGTCGATGCCCGCGTGCTGCGACGGGTCGCGCTGATCGTCACGGCCGCCCTCGCACTGGTCGTCGTGCTGACGCTCGTCACCGGCACCTCGGCGCACGCCGCGGTCACACCCGATGACCCCGGCGACGGCGTCACGATCGACATCAACGGCGTCGACGGCACCCCGTCGGGATCGATCCTGACGCTGCTGGGCATCACCCTGCTCTCGGTGGCCCCCGCGCTGCTGCTGATGATGTCGTCGTTCACGAAGATCTTCGTCGTGCTCGCGATGACCAGGAACGCCCTGTCGCTGCCCACCATCCCCCCGAACCAGGTGCTGGCGGGGCTGTCGCTGTTCCTGTCGCTGTTCATCATGTGGCCGGTGCTCACCGAGATCAACACGGTCGCCGTGCAGCCGTATATCGACGGCACCCTCACGTTCACGCAGGCGATCGACGTCGGCCAGCTGCCGCTGCAGGAATGGATGCTCCGCTTCACCCGCGAGGAGGACCTCGCCCTCATGACGCGGATGGCGGGTCAGCCCAACCCCGAGGATCCGTCGAGCGTCCCGATGTACACGCTCATCCCGGCGTTCATGATCTCGGAGCTGCGCGCGGCCTTCATCATCGGCTTCGTCATCTTCGTGCCGTTCCTGGTGATCGACCTCGTGGTCGCCGCGGCCCTGATGTCGATGGGCATGATGATGCTCCCGCCCGTCATGATCTCGCTGCCCTTCAAGATCCTGCTGTTCATCCTGGTCGACGGGTGGGGGCTCATCATCCGCGCCCTCCTGGAGAGCTACGGAGGTGTCGGATGAGCCCGGAAGCCGTCATCGACATCGGCACCCAGGGACTGATCATCGCGGCGAAGCTGGCCGCGCCCGTGCTGGTCACCGCCCTCGTGGTGGGTTTCGCGATCTCGCTGCTGCAGTCCATCACCCAGGTGCAGGAGGTGACCCTGTCATTCGTGCCGAAGATCGTCGCCGTCGGCATCGCCCTGCTCATCGCGGGGAACTGGATGATCGCGGAGATGATTGCGTTCACGAACGAGATGTTCGCCCGGATCCCCTCCCTGTTGAGCGGATGACGCCGTGTTCATCCCGATCGACTTCGCCTGGCTGGAGGCGACCATGCTCGCCGCGGTGCGCATCACCGCGTTCATCATGATCGCCCCGCCGTTCTCCTACGGGGCGATCCCGGTGCGGGTGAAGGCGATGCTCGCGATCGGTCTCTCGCTCGCCGTCGGCACCGCCGTCTCGCCCGGATACGAGAACCTCGTCACCGGCCCCTTCCTCGGCGCCCTGGTGCTGCAGCTCGTCACCGGAGCGCTGCTCGGCTTCCTCGTGCTGCTCTGCTTCTCTGCGCTCCAGGCCGCCGGCAGCCTGATCGACGTGTTCGGTGGATTCCAGCTCGCCCAGGCTTTCGACCCGCACTCGCTCGTGAACGGCGCCCAGTTCACACGGCTCTTCCACCTGACCGCACTCACGCTGCTCTTCGCGTCCGGCGGGTATCAGCTGATCCTGGCCGGACTCGCCCGCAGCTTCGAAGCCGTGCCCGTCGACGGGGTGTTCGACGTCGGGGGCCCCGCAGAGCTCCTCATCGACGGCGTCTCCCAGATGGTGCTCGCCGCGGTGCAGATCGCCGGTCCGCTCGTCCTCGTGCTCTTCCTCGCCGACGTCGGACTCGGACTCATCACGCGCGTGGCGCCCGCGCTCAATGCCTTCGCGATGGGCTTCCCGGTGAAGATCCTCCTGACGCTGCTGCTGGCCGGCGCGGTCTACGCCGCCCTCCCCGGCATCGTCGACGCCCTCGCCGCGCAGGCCCTGAAGCTGATGCAGGGGGTGCACGGATGAGCGGCACCGACAGCGGCGAGCGCAGCGAGAAGGCCACCGACAAGCACCTCCGGGAAGCCCGGCAGAAGGGGCGCCTCTCGCGCAGCCAGGACCTGACGGCCTGGCTCGGCATCGGTGCGGCGGCCATCGCGATGCCGGCGGCGATCGCGCTCGGCGCCTCCGCGGGCACCGAGCAGCTCCTGACGGTCGCCTCCCTCGCACTCGCGCCGACCCCCGAGTCCGCGCTCGGCGCGCTCGAACGCGGCCTGGCCTCGGTGCTCCCCACTCTCGGCGTGATGCTGGCCGCCGTCGCGATCGTCACGCTGATCGGCGCCGTGGTCCAGGGCGGCGTGCACCTGCGACGGCTGACCGGCCGCTTCGAGCAGTTCAACGTCGTCACCGGCCTCCGCCGCGTCTTCGGCATGCAGGCCCTCTGGGAGGGCGCCAAGGCTCTGCTGAAGACCGCCGCGATCGGCATCGCACTGTGGCTCGTCATCGCCGGGCTGATGCCCGTGCTCACCGCCAGCGGCGCACACTCGATCTCCCGCCTGCTCGGCACGGCGAGCGAGGGGACGGCCGCACTGCTGCAGACCGCCATCGCCGTCGGACTCGTGCTCGCCGCGATCGACATGTTCGTCGTGATGCGCCGCAACCGCAAGCACACCCGCATGACCAAGCGCGAGGTCCGCGACGAGAACAAGAGCTCCGAAGGCGACCCGCTGATCCGTCAGCAGCGGCGTTCACGGCAGCTGGCCATCAGCCGGAACCGCATGATCTCTGCGGTCGCGGGGTCGGACGTGGTCCTCGTGAACCCCACGCACATCGCGGTCGCGCTCCGCTACGAGGTCGGGCGCGCAGCACCCAAGGTGGTCGCGAAGGGCAGCGGCGTCATCGCGGAGCGCATCCGCGATGAGGCGGCACGGGCCGGCGTCCCGATGGTGCGCGAGGTGTCCCTCGCACGCGCCCTGCACGCCGCGTGCGAGCTGGGCCAGGAGATCCCCGAGGACCTGTACAACGCCGTCGCACGCGTGCTCGTGTTCGTCGACGCCCTACGACGGCGCGGCGCCGCCCGCGGCATCCACTCCCTTCCCTACCGGAGGACCGTATGAGACAGCTGTTCGTCAAGCTCATGGTGCCCATCGGGGTCGTCGGCATCATCATGCTGCTCGTCGTCCCGGTGCCGCCGTTCCTGCTCGACATCCTCATCATCCTGAACATCATGTTCGCGCTCGTGATCCTGCTCACGTCGATGTTCGTCAAGAAGCCCCTCGACTTCTCGGTCTTCCCGTCGCTGCTGCTCGTGGCGACCCTGTTCCGACTGGGACTGAACGTCGCTTCCACCCGCCTGGTGCTCGGCGAGGCGTACGCAGGGCAGGTGATCGAGGCGTTCGGTGCGATAGCCGTCGGCGGCTCCCTCATCATCGGCGCCGTCGTCTTCCTGATCCTCGTCGTCATCCAGTTCGTCGTGGTCACCAAGGGCGCCGAACGCGTCGCGGAGGTCGGGGCGCGGTTCACCCTCGATGCCATGCCGGGCAAGCAGATGGCGATCGACGCCGATCTCAACGCCGGACTCATCACCGACGCCGAAGCTCGGGAGCGCCGTGCGGAAGTGGCCGCCGAGGCCGACTTCTACGGCGCCATGGACGGTGCCTCCAAGTTCGTGAAGGGCGATGCGATCGCCGGGCTCGTCATCATCATCATCAACATCGTCGGCGGCATCGCGATCGGATTCGTGCAGCACGGCATGACGATCGATGAGGCCGTGAGCACCTACAGCCTCCTCACGATCGGCGACGGACTCGTCACGCAGATCCCCGCCTTGCTGATGGCCGTCTCCACCGGCATGATCGTGACCCGCTCCACAGCGGAGGCGGAGATGGGGACCGCAGCCTCGGCGCAGCTCGGACAGTCCCGCAACGCGCTCATCATCGCCGGATGCGCCGCGATCATCATGTCGCTGATCCCGCACATGCCGATGCTGCCGTTCGTGGCGATCGGAGCGCTCCTGCTGCTCGTCGCACAGCGCATCAAGGCCACCCAGAAGCGCGAAGAGGCCCTCGCCGCGCAGACCCCCACGGCAGCGCCCGCCGATCAGCCGGAAGAGCTGATCGAGAAGATGCGCGTGCATCCGCTCGAAATCCTCCTCTCCCCCGATATCGTCGACCTGGTCACCGGTGGCCCCGACGACCTGCTGGCGCGGGTGAAGGCACTCCGACGCCGGATCGCACTCGACCTGGGACTCATCACCCCGCCGGTGCGCACCCGCGACAGCATCGAGCTGTCGCAGTCGACGTACGTCATCCGCATCGCCGGCGTCGAGACCGGCCGGGGCACAGCACCTGCGGGCTCCGTGCTCGCGCTCGGGCACGGCCTCGAGGCGCTGCCCGGCACCGCGACGCTCGACCCGGTGTTCGGACTCGAAGGCAAGTGGATCCCGCTCGAGATGCGTCACAGCGCCGAGTTCGCGGGCGCCACCGTGGTCGATCGCGCGAGCGTCATCATCACGCACCTCTCCAGCGTGATCCACGCGCACGCCGCACGACTGCTGAGCCGCGAGGACGTGCGCCAGCTCACGGACGCTCTCAAGCAGGCCTCACCCGCCGCCGTCGAGGAGCTCACCCCCGCGCTGCTCTCCCTCGCGGAGGTCCAGCGCGTGCTCCAGGGCCTCCTCGCCGAACGGGTGCCGATCAACGACCTCAGCCGGATCTACGAGGCGCTCGCTCTGCGCGCGAGGACCTCCACCGACCCGGAGGGTCTGATTGAAGCCGCGCGCGCCGCACTCGGCCCCGCGATCGCGGCACGGTTCGCCGACGCCGGCATCCTGCGCGTGGTCATGATCAACCCGCTCCTCGAGCAGGCGATGCTCGAGAGCCTGCGTCCGGGCGACGAGGGCACTCAGATCGTCTTCGACCCGCAGCGCATGGAGTCCGTCGTCGAGTCGGTGAAGCAGGCCGTCTCCTCGGTACGCGAAGGCGGTGAACCCGTGCTGGTGTGCGCCCCGTCGTTGCGTCCGGCGGTACGACGGCTCGTGTCCGCGCAGACCGACGGGCTTCCTGTGCTCTCGTACACCGAGGCGACCGCCGCCGCGCTCACGATCGAGACCGTCGGCGTGGTCCGCGACGCGCCCTCGACCGCCGTCGGCGCCGTCCCCGCAGCACTAGGCTGAACGAATGCTGGTTTTGACGAGGCGGATCGGTGAGAGCGTGCGCATCGACGGCGACATCGAGATCACGCTGCTCGAGATCAAGGGCGACAGCGTGCGGATCGGCGTGAAGGCGCCGCGCGAGACGCGCATCCAGCGGACCGAGATCATCGAAGCGGTCGTCGCCGAGAACGTGTCCGCCGCGGCGGAGACGGGTGCCGACGCGGAGGGCACGATCGCCGCGGCACTCGCCAGAGGCCGGGAGAGTCGCGACTCCTAGTCGACCGCGGCCTCAGACCGCGACAGGTCGGCTGCCGTGGCCCGCTTCCACTGGTCCCCTCCCGCTGCCCGAGCTCGGGCCGCCGCCCGACTCGCCGCGGCGACGAGTTCGTCGTAGTCGTAGCCGACCACGGAGGCGGTCGCCCAGCCGATGCTCGCCGACGACCGGATCCCCGTCACCGTCGTCTCCCTGTCGATCACCGAGATGCGGGTGAGGATTCCTCGCAGGTGGTGCCGCACCGATTCGTCGCCGCCGCGGATCAGGACGATCGCCCGACCGTCCTCCACCCGGTCCGCATCGGCCGATGCCGGCAGGGACTCCTGGATGTCATGGTGGAAGCGATCGACGATCAGCGCGAACGCCGACCCCGTCGACGCCTCCCTCAGGTCGGCCGGATCATCGAGCCGGATGTCGAGGACGGACCATGGCTGATCGTTCTGCGCCTCGGCCTTGCGGAGTCGACGGCGCGCCCGCTCGGCGAGATCGCCGGCGTCGCTCCGCTTGGCCTCCCCCCGCACCATGAGGACCAGGCTGAACGCCGCACAGGTGCTCACCACCACGGTGCCGACCGCGTTCATCCCGCGCAGCGCGCTCAGTTGATCGTCGGAGCCCGCACCGCCCGAGACGAGCGCGGACACGGCGCTCACGACCGCCACCACCGCGAGCCCGCACGAGGCGAGCGCCAGTGGGAGCACGATGTCTCTGACAGCGGTCTTGTCGCGCAGCAGCTCATAGGCCACGAGCGCCCCGAAGACCGCGCTGCCGAGGAAGACGAGGTGGAACGACGGCAGATACCAGGGGCTGTCGGACGTCGCCACCAGCAGCGTCGGTGCGATCACGAGGAACGGGATCACCAGCCACCAGCGTGCGCGGCGTCCGAAATGCATCCGCAGACCGATCCAGACCAAGGGCTCGAAGCAGAGCAGGAGTGCCGAGGCGGCCGCGCGCAGCACCTGGACGTCGGTCTGCTGCCCGGCCAGCCAGAGGTAGGCCCCGAGCATCCCCAGGCCGAAGGCCGCCCCCCAGGTCACGGTCGCCCTGCTCGGGCGCGCGAGTGTGCCGAGTCCGATCACCAAGGCCGTGAGCACCGTGACGACCGCGACCATGCTGGTCGTGATGTCGACGTTGACGGGAACCAGCGGGGTCATACCTGTGCCTCCATCACTCGACGCGGCGGGAAGCGCAGGGTCACGCGGGTGCCGACCCCGACCTCACTGGTCACGTCGATGCTGCCTTCGTGCGCGGCGACGATCTCCCGCACGATGCCCATGCCGAGTCCGGTGCCGCCGATGCCGGCACGCACGGCGCTCTCCGTGCGGAAGTAGGGCTCGAACACGCGCGCGAGGTCTTCGGGCGCCATGCCGAATCCCTCGTCGACGATCGTGACCTCCGCCTGCCCGGTCGCCGCCGTGCCGAGGTCGACATCGATGCGACCGCCGGCCGGGGTGTACTTGGCGGCGTTGCTGAGCAGGTTGTCGACGACCTGACGCAGCCGGAAGGCGTCGCCCGAGATGAGAAGACGCTCCGCTCCCGCGATGCCCAGTTCCTGCCGGTTGCCCGAGATGACGGGGGCATACGATGCCGCCGCGGCCTCGACGACCTCGCGCAGATCCACGGGTTCGAACGGCTCCTGCGCGGTGCGGCTCGTCTGCTGCAGGATGCTGGAGACGAGATCCTGCATGCGCTCGCCCGCGTTCGCGATGATCTCGAGCTGCGCCGGAACCCGTCCGGGAAGATCGTCGCGCTCGCGGAGCAGGTCGACGTGCCCGACGATCGCCGTGAGGGGGTTTCTCAGCTCGTGCGAGACGACCGCGTTGAACGCCCTCCGCTCCTCGTCGACCTCGAGGAGTGCCGTCACGTCGTCGATCACCACGAGTGTGATGTCATCGCCCTCGCCGACGCTGGCCATCGGCTCCGTGCTCACCTCGAGCGCGTGCCACCGGCCCGTGCCGTCGAACAGCCACACCCGTTCGGCGCTCAGCTTCTCTCCGCCGGCCGCGCGGGCGAGGGACGTGCGAGACGGGGGCAGCGCCGTGCCGCGCCGGGCGTCGTACTCGACCGCGGCCGAGGGCAGCGCTGCGCCGAAACGGTCACGACCGTAGAGGGCCCGGTAGGCGTCGTTCATCTGGAGGACGCGTCCTCCCGCCGTGACGACGACCAGCGCGACGCTCAGCGCGTCGACGATCTGGGTCACCCGCCGCTGGTTCGCCTCGGCCCGCTCCGCCGCACGATTGACCTGCTCGGAACGGCGCTGCAGGAGCCGGCGCGCCGCACGTGAGCGCTGCGCGCCGATGCGTACCGTCACGCCGAGGAAGCCCAGGGTGATGACGAGGGTGAGCAGTCGCAGCAGGATGTCGGCCGGAGTCCCGCTCTGGTCAGCGAAGAGCACGAGGGTGGCACTGATGAAGACGATGCCGCCGAGCACCCAGGGCATCGAGAAGTACGAGGCCAGCCAGACCACGGGGAACACCCAAAGGAAGCCGAGCCGGAGGTCGGGAGCGTTGGTAGTGAACCCGACCGCCAGCGCGTCCAGGAGCGGCACGGCGGTCGCGGCGGTGCGTGGCAGTCGGTGCCACGGCACGGCCAGGGTGAGCAGGGTGGTGACGATGACGAGCACGGCTCCGGTGACGACCAGCGGGTTGGCGAAGGTCTGCGGTTTGAAGGCCGTGATCATCACGATGATCGCCACCATGCTGCCCGTGAAGACCAATTGCCAGCGCCAAATCGACACGGTGCGGATCATCGACGCTCGCCCTCCCCCTCGAAGCTCAGGTTTCCCGCAAGATTACTCAAAGATCCGTCGAGCCCGCTCTTCAGGCGGCCCCGCAGCCCT
Source organism: Microbacterium sp. NPDC090218 (assembly GCA_044900255.1). Lineage (GTDB taxonomy): Bacteria > Actinomycetota > Actinomycetes > Actinomycetales > Microbacteriaceae > Microbacterium. Next base: position 369,444 of record JBJDMS010000001.1, read on the forward strand.
AGCATTCTGAATGGGGCTGACACTGCGACTGGGGAACAACGCAGACGCTGGGGCCACGCGAGTGGGGATTCGCAGGCACCGGGGCCGCGGCTGGGGAGCCGCGGTCCCGCCCCGGGTCAGCCCGCCGTGTCATCGGCGGGAGTCAGTCGGTAGCCGACTCCGCGAACGGTCTCGATGTAGCGTGGTCTCGCCGAGCTGTCGCCGAGTTTGCGTCGCAGGTTCGCGATGTGCGTCTCTATCGCACGCTTGTCCGGTTCGCTCACATAGTCGTTCGCACCCTCCGGCGCCCCGCGCAGCCCCCGCGCGAGCTCCGCCTTGCTGCACACCCGGAGCTTCGCCTCGAGGATCGCCGCGAGCAGGTCGAACTCGGTGGGAGTGAGATCTATCCGCTTCTGCCCGACCAGCACCAGGCGCGTGTCCAGATCCAGGCTGAGGTCGCGATGCACCCTGCCTCGCCACGTCAGCACCGTCGCACCGTCCGCCGCGGGCTCGTGCCCCTCCGGCGACCGCGTCGACGGCGTGGGCCGCTGCTCGGCGACGCGAGGGCGCCGCAGGAGGGCCTGGATACGGGCGCGGAGCTCGCGTGGCCGGAACGGCTTGACGAGGTACTCATCCGCACCCGACGTCAGCCCCAGCACCACATCAGACTCGTCGGAGAGCGCCGAGAGCATGATGATGAACGTGTCGCTGACCCGCCGGATGCGGCGCGCGACCTCGAAGCCGTCGATGCCCGGGAGGTTGATGTCGAGGGTCGTGATCACCGGGTGATGCTGTTCGATCGCCGCGATGCCCTCGGGCCCGGAACCGGCGAGGAAGGTCTCGAACCCGGCCGCGAGGAACACCTCGTCCAGGAGCGAACGGACCCCGGGGTCGTCTTCGATGATCACCGCCACGAGTGCAGGCGTCGGAGCTGCGCTCATGTGATCACCTCGCGGACGACGGTCACGATCCGCGGGGCGTCGGCGTCGAGCTCCGCGGGATCGAGGTCCGAGACGCCGACCGGTCGTTCGAGCTCGATGTCCCACCACGCGTCCGCGAGCTCCTCGGCCATGCCCCGACCCCACTCGATCACGACCACCGAGTGTTCGAGGTCGAGATCGAGGTCGTCGAGCTCCGCCGCCGACCCGAGCCGGTACGCGTCGACGTGCACGAGCGGCGCGCGGCCGACCAGAGAGGGGTGGGTGCGGGCGATCACGAACGTGGGGCTCTGCACGGGCCCGCGCACTCCGAGCCCTTCGGCGAGTCCGCGGGTGAACGTCGTCTTGCCGGCGCCGAGCGGCCCGGTGAGGATGAGCAGGTCCCCCGCCTCCAGTTGCTCGCCGATGCGGAGGCCGAGCTGCTCCATCTCCTCCGACGTCGCGATCTCCCTCCGCCCGAGGAAGGCCGGGTCCACGCTCACGAGGCCCGCCTGGGCACACGGGGACCGATGCGCGTCACGATCTCGTAGTCGATGGTGCCGGCAGCGGTCGCCCAGTCCGCGGCCGAGGGCACGCCCAGGGTCGGGTCGCCGAACAGCACCACCTCGTCGCCGATCGAGACCGGGGTGTCGCCGACGTCCACGACGAACTGATCCATCGCGATACGACCGACGTTCACGAAGCGACGTCCGCCGATCGAGACCGGGAGCTTCCCGGAGGCGTTGCGAGGCACGCCGTCGGCATACCCGAACGGGACGAGGACCAGGGTCGTGTCGCGATCGGTGCGGTGGTCGTAGCCGTAGGAGACTCCCGTCCCCGCGGGCACCCGGCGGACCGCGGCGACGGCTCCTCGAAGGGTCATCGCCGGACGCAACCCCAACTCGGCGGAGGTGCGATCGTCGAACGGCGACAGGCCGAAGAGTCCGATGCCGATCCGCACGGCATCGAGCCGCATCTCTGGCAGATCGATCGCAGCGGCGGTGGCGGCGATGTGGCGGATCTCGGGACGGATGCCGAAGGAGGCCGCCGCGGTGATCCCTTCCTCGAACTTCGCGAGTGCGGCTCGGTCGTCTTCCGAGGAGGTGTTCGAGAGGTGGCTGAACAGGCCGACGACCCGCAACCGCCCGATGCGCTCGAGACGCGCGGCCTCGGCCAGCACCCGCCCCCAGTCGGCCGGAGCGATGCCGTTGCGCGAGAGCCCGGTCTCGAACTTCAGATGCACGCCGACCGGGCGGTCGACCGCGGCCGCCGCGGCCGCCGCCTCGAGCTGGTCGAAGGAGGAGATCCCGAGCTCGATGTCCTGCGCGGCGGCGTGCTCGAACCGCTCGCCCGGTGCGTGCAGCCACGCCATGATCGGCGCGTGCACGCCCTGCCGACGCAGCTCGAGTGCCTCGGGGATCTCGGCGACACCGAGGCGCGTCGCCCCGCCGGAGAGCGCCGCGACCGCCGCGGCCGCCGCCCCGTGCCCGTAGGCGTTGGCCTTGACGACCGCGATCACCTCGACGCCGGTGAGACGGCGGAAGTGCCTGACGTTGTCGGCGATGGCGTCGAGGTCGACGGTCGCCTCGCGGAACGGGACGGTCACAGCGGTGCTCCTTCGGCGACGACGAACGCAGCGGCGAGGCCTGCGTCGTGGGTGAGGGTCAGATGGAGGGTCAGGATGCCGCGCTCCTCGACGACCGCGGCGGTGGAGCCGGAGAGGACGAACCGCGGGCGACCGGACGGCTCCGAGGCGATCTCGATCTCGATCCAGTGCACGCCGTCCGAACCGCCCAGCGCCTTGATCAGCGCCTCCTTGGCGGCGTATCGCGCCGCGAGCGAGGGAAGACGCAGCGTGCGCTCCGATGGAGCGAAGAGCCGCTCCAGAAGTCGCGGCGTCCGGGCCACCGTCCGCTCGAATCGCGGGATGTCCACGAGGTCGATGCCGGTGCCGATGATCACCCGTTCAGCCTACTGGCCTTGCGGAACGACCCTCCGGAATCGCGCGAACGGCTCCGTCCCAGGAGACGGAGCCGTTCGGGCGATGCGACGGCGGGGGTTACTCGACCGTGACGGACTTCGCGAGGTTGCGGGGCTGGTCGACGTCGAGGCCCTTCGCGGTGGCGAGCGCCATCGCGAAGATCTGCAGCGGCACGACCGTGAGCAGCGGCTCGAACATCGCTCCGGCGAGCGGGATGTGGATGACCTCGTCGGCGAACGGCAGCACGGCCGCGTCGCCCTCCTCGGCCACCACGATCACCCGGGCACCGCGAGCGCGGATCTCCTGGATGTTGGAGACGACCTTGGAGTGCACGAGAGCCGAGTGACGCGGAGACGGCACCAGCACGAACACCGGCTGCCCCGGCTCGATCAGCGCGATCGGCCCGTGCTTGAGCTCGCCGGCGGCGAAGCCCTCGGCGTGGATGTAGGAGATCTCCTTGAGCTTGAGCGCACCCTCGAGCGCGATCGGGTAGCCGACGTGACGGCCGAGGAACAGCACCGAGCGGGTGTCGGCCATCCAGCCGGCGAGCTGGGTGACGTGCTCCTGCTCGCTCTCGAGCACCTTGGCGATCTTCGCCGGAAGCTCCGCGAGCTCGGCGACGTCGGTCGAGGCGTCGGCCACCGTTCCGCGGACGCGGCCCATGTGGAGGCCGAGCAGCAGCAGCGCGGTGATCTGCGCCGAGAACGCCTTGGTCGAGGCGACTGCGACCTCCGGACCGGCGTGGGTGTAGACGACCGCATCCGACTCGCGCGGGATCGTCGCGCCTTGGGTGTTGCAGACGGAGAGGGTACGGGCGCCGCGCTCACGGGCGTACTTCACAGCCATCAGGGTGTCCATGGTCTCGCCCGACTGGCTGATCGAGACGACGAGGGTGTCGGCGCCGATCACCGGATCGCGGTAGCGGAACTCGTGGGCGAGCTCGACGTCCACCGCGACGCGTGCCCACTGCTCGATCGCGTACTTGCCGACCAGGGCCGCATAGGAGGCGGTGCCGCAGGCCGTGATGATGACGCGGTTGATGCCGATGAAGAGGTCGTCGAGGCCGTCGAGCTCGGGGATCACGACCTGGCCGTCCTGGATGCGGCCGCGGATCGTGTTCGCCACGGCCTCGGGCTGCTCGGAGACCTCCTTGGCCATGAAGCTCGACCATCCGCCCTTCTCGGCGGCGGCAGCGTCCCACGACACGTCGAACGGCTCGGGCTCGACGGGCGTGCCGGCGAAGTCGATGACGGTGACGGCGTCCGGGGTGATCGAGACGATCTGGTCCTGACCGATCGCGAGAGCCTTGCGCGTGTGCTCGATGAAGGCGGCCACGTCGGAGCCGAGGAAGTTCTCCCCTTCGCCGAGTCCGATCACGAGCGGGGAGTTGCGGCGGGCGCCGACCACGAGCCCCGGGTGGTCCTGGTGCATCGCGAGCAGGGTGAACGCGCCCTCGAGGCGGTTGACGATGCTGCGGAAGGCCAGCTGCAGGTCTCCCCCGTTGCCGGCGTACTCGCGCCCGAGCAGGGCTGCGGCGACCTCGGTGTCGGTCTCGCTGCGGAACACGACGCCGTCGGCGAGCAGCTCTTCGCGCAGTGCGGAGAAGTTCTCAATGATGCCGTTGTGGATCACGGCGAGCTTGTCGTCGTCGGCGAGGTGCGGGTGGGCGTTGACGTCGGTCGGACCGCCGTGCGTCGCCCAGCGGGTGTGGCCGATGCCGGTCGACCCGTCGGGAAGCGGCGCGTCGACGAGCGAGTCGCGCAGCACGGCGAGCTTGCCCGCCTTCTTGCGCATGCCCAGCGAGCCTTCGCCGTCGATCACGGCGACGCCAGCGGAGTCATAGCCGCGGTACTCGAGGCGGGCGAGGCCGGCGAGAAGGATGTCCTGGCTGGGGCGCGGGCCCACGTATCCGACGATTCCACACATGCGATCAAGAGTAAGGCGGGATTTTTGCGAGTCGTCCGAACAATATTTCGGTCGGCGCCCGTTCCTCAGAGCTTGCGCAGCAGAACCGTCTCGACGTCGTGGTCGGCGCCCTTGCGCAGCACGAGTCGCGCACGATGCCGGGTGGGCATCACGTTCTCGACGAGGTTGGGCATGTTGATCTCGTTCCAGTACCCGAGCGCCGTGGTGATCGCCTCCTCGTCCGTGAGGTGCGCGAACACGTTGAAGTACGACGAGGGGTTGCTGAAGGCCGCCTGGCGCAGCGCGAGGAAGCGGTCGACGTACCACTTCTCGATGTGCGAGGTGTCGGCGTCGACGAAGATCGAGAAGTCGAACAGGTCGCTCACGGCCACATCGTTCGGTGCGGGCGGCGGCTGCAGCACGTTGAGTCCCTCGACGATGACGACGTCGGGGCGACGCACTACAACGTTCGCATCGGGAACGATGTCGTAGCGCATGTGTGAGTAGAAGGGGGCGCGCACCTCGGTGGCACCGCTCTTGACCTCGGTCAGGAACTCGATCAGCGCGCGGCGGTCGTACGACTCCGGGAACCCCTTGCGATCCATGATCCCGCGGCGCTCGAGCTCGGCATTCGGGTAGAGGAAGCCGTCGGTGGTGACCAGCTCCACCCGCGGAGTGCCCGGCCAGCGACTCATCAGCTCGCGCAGCAGACGGGCGATCGTCGACTTTCCCACCGCGACCGAACCCGCCACGCCCACGACGAACGGCGTCGTCGTGTCGTCCTCCTGCAGGAACGACGAGGTGGCGGCGCCGAGGCGCTTCGTCGCGGTCGCGTAGAGGCTGAGCAGACGGCTCAGCGGCAGGTACACCTCGCGCACCTCGGTGAGGGAGAGGCGGTCCCCGATGCCGCGGAGCTCGACGACCTCGGTCTCGGTGAGCGGCTGATCGAGCCCGGCGGCGAGTCGCGCCCATTCCGCACGGCCGATCTCCCGATAGGGCGACAGCGGCAGCGTGGGGTCGACGGTGGTCACGCAGTACATCGTATCCGCGCCCGCAGGGGTGACGCGCGAGAGCCCCCGCCCTCGAGAGGACGGGGACACTCGCGCGTCATGGCCGGGCGTCAGGATCCGAGCGCTCCGCGGCGACGAGTCACCAGCACGATGCCCGCGACGAGCAGGACCAGCGCCGTGACTCCCCCGGCGATGAGCAGGCCCGGATCGGAACCCGTGCTCGCCAGGCCCGACGCGCTCAGCGACACCGAGGTCCGCGCCACCTCCACGCCGTCGACGAACACCACGACCGAGTGCGCGCCGGACGGCGTGGCAGCCGGGATCCGGGCGTTCAGCGCGAACGTGCCGTCGGCGGCGGCGACCGTGATGCCCAGCACCACCGGAGTGGAGTGCAGTTCGATGCGCACCGCTTCGGAGTCGGGATCGACGCCAGCTCCGCGGATGCTGATCTCCCCGCCGGGCCGGAGGTCTCCGGTGACGGTGACCGAGGCGTCTCCCGCTTCGGGGTTCTCGCCGCCGCCGGGCTGATCGCCCCCGACGGTCGCTGATGCGCTGGCGGATGCCGGCGAACGACCGATCCCGTTCACGGCGGTCACCGACACGCTGTGGGTGCCGGCGGGAACGCCGTTGAAGGTGTGCGTGGTGACCCCTGCGGCGGTGTCGACGACGGTGGATCCGAGCGCGACCGAGTACCCGGTGAGGGGCGAACCGCCGTCGGAGGCCGGTGCGGCCCAGGTGACCGTCACGGCATCGCCCACGGCGGTGACGGTCGGTGCGGCGGGTGCGGCCGGAGCGGTCGCCACCGGCTCGGCCTCGATCCCGAAGAACTCGTCGAGCTTCACGAGCGCCTCGTCGGCGAAGGCGAGGCTCGTCGCGCGGGCGGCCTGGTACTGCTCGTCCGTCTGGTTCGGACGCTTGGCAGGCCCCTGCAGGTCGGAGATCCACCACCATTCGGTCATGTACTCACGGAAGCCGGCCTGCCCGTTGTCCTGGATCCAGTTCTTCGTGACAGGGGCAGCCTGTGCCGAACCGTCGTACTCGAACAGGTACGGCACCTGGAGCTTGCGGGCGGCGACCTTCGCGAGGGAGGTGTCGCCACCCGGGTGGTACTCGACCCGCTGACCGGCACTGCCGTCGAGAACGTACTGCGTCTTGAGGTTCGGGAGGTGCTCCTGCACCAGGTCGCCGTAGAGGTGCGCGATCGACGAGTTCGTGTCGCGGATGTGCGCGTTCGCACCGCTCCAGCCGTCGAGGCGCAGGTCGAAGACGTAGACGGTCTGGACGCCGGACTCGGCCGCCTTGCGGTTGACGTCGCGGATCACTGCGCGGGTGTTGTGGCACCAGGTGCCGCCGAAGAGGATGGTGTGCTCACCACCCGACTCGAGCAGATCGACGAGCTCCGGGTACGTGATCGACTGGAGCACGAAGTCATCGGCGTCCGCAGCGGTGAAGATGTTCTCGCCGTACGCGGCGAGGTTGGAGCTGTACGCCGTGCGATGCCGGGAGTTGACCGCGTTCGAGAAGAACTCGTACTGCGACTGGGTGTCGAGCTGCGCTGCGCCGTTGACCGCGACCGCGTCGAACACCGCGGCCACCTGCTGACGGTACTCGTCGGTCGCGGCGGACGCGGCGTCTTCGGTCCCGCCGAGCGAGGCGATGATGCGGTCGTCCGCGCCTGCGACGGTGCGGTCGCCGTCGTACACGAAGAGGTAGGGGTCGGTGCCCGCCCCGAACTCAGGGGCCGTGTCCTTGTTGAGGTAGCCGTCGACGAGTCGCGTGTAGAGAGCGCCGGCCGCTTCGCCCGCGACACCGGTCACGAAGGTGCGGATGTCGACGGACTCGCCGTCGAGGAGCGGGTCGAAGGTGTAGATCGCGTCGACGCCGTACTGCTGCGCGACCCGGTCGATCTCGGCAGCGGTCGCGACGGTCGTCTCATCGCTGGGGCCGCCGAGCAGGAAGGCGTAGGTGCCGTCGCTGCTGAGCAGACTCTCGAAGCGCTCGAACGTGACGGACTCGAACACCGAGTCGTGGCGCAGACCCGGGATGGTGTCGGCGAAGTAGTCGAACGCGGGTGCGGGTGCGGCGGACGCGGGGACGGCCGTGAGCGCCACGGCGCCGCCCGCGACGAGAGCCGCGACGACGGAGCCCGCCGCGAGGCGTCTTCCTCGTGCTGTGCTGGTCATGATGGTGTCTTCCTGTTCTCGGTGCGTGATCGGGCGCGGTTCAGAGGATGGGGGTGACGTCGTCGGATGCCGCGGCCGGGACCGCTGCACGGGCCGCGCTGCGGCGGCGCAGCCACCACCAGGCGAGCAGTCCGCCGGCGATGACGACGATTCCGCCGAGTGTGAGCGGAGCGGCCAGCGGGATCCCGGCCTCGACGGGAGATTCGACGGCGGCCTTGACGACCTCGTCGGGCTCCTCCGCGAGGATCTCGATCCCCTCGATCGACTCGGATGCCGGCGAGTCGCCGACGGCGTTGGTGGCGATCAGGGTGAGGTCGTACGTGCCCTCGCCGAGCTCGAGGTCGTACTCGGTCGCATCGGCCGGAAGCTCGATCGGCGTCCCCTCGTTGAAGGTGAGCTTGTATCCGGTGAGAGGGGATCCGCCGTCTGCGGGCGCCGTCCAGCTCAACGAGAGCGTCTTCCCGTCGATCTCATGCGAGAGGCCGGCCGGGGCGGTCGGAACCGTGGCCGCGACGGTGGCGGCCTCTTCGGGGACGGTGGTGGTCGTGGTGGAGTTCGAGGTACCGGTCGCGGGCTTGTCACCGCCCGTCGCCGGCGGCTGCGCAGGCTTGGGGGCGGGAGCGGGAGCCGGTGCCGGAGCCGGAGCGGGGGCGGGCTTGGGAGCGGGCTGGACGGCCCCTCCCCCGACGGCGGCAGGCGGAGCCTCGACCGTCGAGTCGTAGGGGTAGCCACCGAGCTTCTCGCAGGCTCCCAGATCGAAGTTGATCGAGCACAGGTCGCAGACGTCACCCGCGGCGTGCGCCGCCGTCGGGATCGCGATAGGGGCGAGCAGGAAGGCGGCTGACACCGCGAGCGCGGAGAGCAGGCGAGGACGGCTGACGGTTTTCATCGGGAGACTTTCTCGTGGATCGGACGGGCGGCGGGCAGTTCGCACTGCCCGATGGGGAGGTCGGCGGAGATGCCGAGGTCGGATACGACGGGTGTCGGGCCGGTCTGCGCGCGACGTCGCTCCCGCCGCGACGCGGGCTCGGCCGTCGGGAGGATCGCAGGGCGCTCGCCCCGGAACACGGCATCGTCGAGGGCGCCGAGGCGCCGGGCGACGATCGTCGCGGCGGTGGCCGCGGCAGTGACGTTGGCCATCGTGGACGCGGTACCGGCGACCGCGCTGATCGGGATGAGCACGACCAGCACCTCGACGGGCAGGCCGGAGGCGCTGAGCACCGCGGTCGCGGTGATGATGGCTGTTCCCGGGACCCCGGCGGTGCCGAGCGAGACGAGCAGGCAGAGTCCCGCGAGGGCGATGTAGTCCCAGGCCGTGTACTGGATCCCGAGGACGTTGATCGAGAACACCGCGACGATGATCGGCCAGATGCCGGCGCAACCCGGCATCCCGATGGTGGTCCCGATCGGGGCGGTGAAGGCGGCGACGTCCTCGGGAACGCCGACCTTCCGCGTGAGGGTCGGGATGGTCAGCGGCAGGGTGCCGACGCTCGACTGGGTCGTGAACGCCGTGTACTGGGCGGGGGTCAGGAGCCGGAACCACCGGATCGGGTTGACGTCTGCGAACACCCGGAGCAGCACGCCGTTGACGACGTAGGCATCGATGAAGGCGACCCCGAGGGCCAGTACGAGCACCAGCAGCAGCGCCAGGACTGTCTCGATGCGTGTCACGGCGGTGGCGGTCGTGGTCGCGACGAGGGCGAGGACCGCGTAGGGAGTGAGCTCGATGATGAACCCGACCGCGGTCATGACCACCTTCTTGGCCCCGTCCACGACGCTCTTGAAGGAGCGCAGGTTCGGATCGTCACCACGGTTCGCCACGAGGTAGGCGACGGCGAAGAGCAGTGCGAACAGGATGATCCCGGTGATGTTGTTGCTGACGAAGTCGCCGGCGATGTTCGAGGGGAACAGGCCAAGCAGCACCTCGTCGAGCGGCTTGATCAGCCCGGTCAGCGTGTCGCCGCTGCCTTCGCTGAGCTCCAGCTCCACTCCCTGTCCGAGGCCGACGCTCAGCGCGACCCCGAGGGTGAGGACGATGGCGATCGCGTTGGTCAGCAGCAGCCAGAAGGCGCTGGAGAGCCCGATCGTGCGCAGCTTCACGGCCGATCCCAACGAGGTCACGCTCGACAGGATCGAGATGAAGATCAGCGGGGCCACGATCGCCGTGATCACCTGCACGTAGAGGTCGCCCAGCACGGCGACGTACTCGAGGCCGTCCCGGAAAGCGATGCCGATCCCGACCCCGATGCCCAGAGCGATGAGCACGAGCGAGGTGAAGCCGGCGCCGCGTCTGCGGAGCAGGACGAGGCCGACGAAGGCGACCAGGGTCACGGCGAGCGCTGCGAGGGGCAGGAGGACGGCGCTATCGGGCATGGCGCCGACGTTATCGATCTGCTGTGAATCGCATTCGGGCTGGTCGATCTGTTGCCGTGCATGACGAACCGAGTCATCCGCCTGTCGCGGCTCGGGCCTGTTGCGCTAGCGGATCCGGACTCGACGGCGAGGGCGACGGACTATTCTCTTTCCGTGCGCCTCGGAGTCCTCGACATCGGATCCAACACCGTTCACATGCTGGCGGCCGACGTCCGCCCCGGTGGACGTCCGCTCGCGACGACGAGCGACAGGACGGTGCTGCGCCTCATGCGCTACCTCACACCCGACGGCGCGATCTCGGAGGAGGGCGTGCAGGCGCTCGAGGCCGCGGTGGCCCAGGCCCGTCGCGTCGCCGAGACCGAGCGCGTGGACGCTCTGCTGGCCACCGCCACGAGTGCCGTGCGCGACGCGCGCAACGGTGCAGACGTGATCGCTCGCATCGAGGCCGCTCTGGGTCAGCCGCTGCAGGTGCTCGACGGCGAGACCGAGGCCGAGCTGACCTTCCTCGCCGTGCGGCGCTGGTTCGGGTGGTCGGCCGGACAGCTGCTCCTGCTCGACATCGGAGGCGGTTCGCTGGAGATCGCGGCGGGCGCGGAGGAGATGCCCGACGCCGCCGCGTCCGTGCCCCTCGGCGCGGGGCGCATGACCGTCCAGTTCCTGCCGAACGATCCGCCGGGTGAGGCCGACGTCGAGAGACTGCGTGCGCACGCGGAGGCGACCGTCGCGACCGTCCTCCCGCGCTTCGCCTCGCTTCCCCGCCCCGATCACGTGGTGGGGTCGTCCAAGGCGATCCGCTCGCTCGCGCGACTCGTCGGCTATCCGGCGCCCGGATGGTCGGGGAGCGAACGGATGCTGCTGCCTCGGGCGTCGCTCGGCTCCTGGATCCCCCGACTCGCGCGCCTCCCGGCATCCGCGAGGCAGGAGCTTCCCGGCATCACGCCCGACCGCACGTTCCAGATCGTCGCCGCCGCCGTGTCCCTGCATGCGGCGATGACCGCCCTGAAGGTGGACGAGCTCGAGGTGTCGCCGTGGGCTCTGCGCGAAGGCGTGCTGCTGCGCTACATCGAGCAGCTGAACTGGACCGACGACCGAAGCTGAGAGCGCCGACCGGACGCCGCCGCTACCATGACGGCATGCCCTCCGTCACCGCCGCTCCCGTGCGCACCGGGGTGCTCGTCGCGCGCGTGGCTCTGGTCGGATATCTGCTCTTCGTGGGGTTCACGGTCTGGCTCCCGGCGACCGTCTCCGCGAAGGTCACCGGACTGGTCGGCATCCTGGCCCAGTGGGTCGCCGACGCCGGCATCGCGCCCTACCGACCGAGCGCCGTGGTGCTGGAGGTTCTCGCGAACGTCGCTCTGTTCGTGCCCGTGGGCCTGCTGCTCGCGTTCGCGCTGCCGCGCCTGCGACTCTGGCAGCTCGTGCTCATCGGCGCCCTGATGAGCAGCGTGATCGAGGCTGTGCAGGGCTTCATGCCGTCCCGATTCCCCACGATCAGCGACGTCATCGCGAACACGGCCGGGACGTTGATCGGCGGCGTGATCGCTCTGCTCCTCGTGCGGCTGAGCGCGAGCCCCGCCCGTGCCGCGGATGCGAAGGCGGCGGCGTGAGCGCGCCGCAGCAAGACCCTCCTCCTCAGGGCATGAGTCGCCGCAGGTGGCGTGAGCAGACTCCCCCCGCCTCCGCTCCTCCCTCCTCCGGCGCCGCTCCCTTCCTCACCGGACCGATCGGAGGGGGTGTCGATCTCGAGGGACAGCTCACGATCCTCACGGTCTGCACGGGGAACATCTGCCGCTCTCCGATGGCCGAGGTGCTGCTGCGCGCACGACTCGAGCCCCTCGGAGTACGGGCGCACAGCGCGGGGACACACGCGCTCATCGGTCACGCGATGACCGAACCCGCCCAGGACCTCGCCGTGGAGGCGGGGGCGCGCGCCGAGGATGCCGCCGCGCACAGGGCCCGCTACCTCCGGGAGCCGCTGCTGCGAGACGCCGACCTGGTGCTGACGATGGCCAGGTCGCACTCCGCCCACGCGATCCGGATGATGCCGAACCGGGTCCGGCGGACGTTCACGGCACGCGAGTTCGCGCGGCTGAGCGTCGCCGTCGACGCGGACACCGCGCGGGCGGCCGCGGAGTCCGCCGGTCAGGCACCCCGCGCGCGTTTCGCCGCCGTCCTCGCTCTGCTGGCCGAGCAGCGCGGACTCGCGACAGCGGGAACGGACGACGATGACGTGATCGACCCGTACCGCCGCTCCGTCGAGACGTACGCACGGTCGACCGCACAGCTGGTGCCCGCGATCGACGAGGTCGAGCGCATCGTCCGCGCCGCGATCGGCTGAGCGCGCCATCCGCCGGACGCCGTGCGGCCCCGTATGCTCTTTCTCATGTGTGCATCCCGCCTTCCCCACGGGATGTGTGAGGGGATCAAGAGTTGGAACTGAGCGACTACTTCCGGATTCTGCGTGCGCATTGGATCGTGATCCTGATCGCGACCGTCGTCGGCGCCGGCGCGGCGTTCGGCTGGAGCGCCTTGCAGCCCAAGGTGTACTCCGCCGACACGACCGGCATTGTGACCTCGGTCGGCGGTGACGGCACCAGCGGTTCCGCCCTGGTGGGCAACCAGCTCGCGCAGAGCCGGGTGAAGTCGTATCTCAACCTCGGCTCCTGGCGCGCCGTCGCCGAGCACGCGATCGACGAGCTCTCGCTCGACGCCTCGCCGGAGGAGCTCGTCGACCGGGTCACGGTCACGAATCCGCTCGACACGACGGCACTGATGGTCACCGCCACCGGTCCGACGCCCGAGGAGGCGCAGGCGCTCGCCGAGGCCTGGATGCGCGGCATGGCCGCCGAGATCGAGACGCTCGAGGGCGGAACCGAGACCACCCCGGCCGCGGTCACGCTGATCGTCGGCGACTCCGCGCGCCTCCCCACCGCCCCCTCCTCCCCGAACACCCGGCTGAACGTGATCGTCGGCGCGCTCGTGGGTCTCGCCGCCGGCCTCATCTACGCGTTCATCCGCCACACGGTCGACCGTCGCGTGCGCCACCCCCGTGACATCGAGCGCGAGACCGGGGTGTCGGTGATCGGCACGCTCCCGCTCGAGAAGACGATGTCGGACGAGCGCCAGGTGATCGACTTCTCCCTGGACGCCCAGCACGGGGTCTCCCACCACACGATCGAGTCGATGCGCGAGCTGCGCACGAACCTGCAGTTCATCGACGTCGACAACCCGCCGCGGGTGATCGTGGTCACCAGCTCGGTGCCCGGCGACGGCAAGTCGACGGTCGCCGTCAACCTCGCCTCGAGCCTGGCCGCCGCCGGCGAGTGGGCGATCCTCATCGACTGCGACCTTCGCCGGCCCGTCATCGCCGACATCTTCGGGATGTCCCCCGACCTCGGTCTCACCGACATCCTCGCCGGGCGGGCCGAGCTGCAGGACGTCGCTCACCGTCCGAGCCGTGACATGCCGCTCGCCGTCGTCGGGGCCGGCCGTGTGCCGCCGAACCCCAGCGAGCTGCTCGGCTCGCATCGCATGCGCGACTTCCTCGCCGAGATCAGCAAGACGGCGATCGTGATCCTGGACTCCCCGCCCGTGCTCCCCGTGACGGATGCCGCGGTGCTCGCCGCCGGCGCCGACGGCGTGTTGGTCGTGGTGTCCTCGGGCAAGACCACCTTCGACATGCTGCAGCGCGCGATCGACAACATCACCCGCACCACGGGTCGTGTGCTGGGCGTGGTGCTGAACAAGGTGCCGCGCAAGGGAGCGGAGTCCGCATACTACGGGCGCGAGTACTACGGCGCCTACGAGCGCTACGGCCGGGACACCGAAGCCGCGGCGGAGCCCGTCACGGCGCCGGAACCGGGCGTCAGACGCCGGGGCACCGAGGACTGACCCCTCCTCCGGACGGAGTCGCTCAAGACGGGATCACGTCTGAGGACGCCGGCGCCTCGGACGCTCTGAGGATCCCGTCGGCGAGGAGTCGCTGCACGGCCGCGTCGACCACCGCGCGCGCATCCAGACCCTCGGGCTCGCCGTGCAAGGCGACGACCGCCTCCACGATCCGTTCGAGAGGGTATCCCTCCGCCACTGCTGACCAGATGGCGGGACCGATGCCGTCGAGCACATGCACCTGTCCCCCGGTGGGCGTGCGCCGCAGCAGCACCGTGCGACCGTCGAGGACGAGCTCGTCGATGACCTCGGCGCGGATGAGCTCCCCCGGCTGCGGTGCGGCGGCGAGCGGGCGGCTCACCGTCGGGGGGACGATCTCGACGGGTCGGAGCGGAGTGCGCAGGAGCTCGTCGATGACCCCGTCGATGCGTGAGACCTCGCGGTAGCGCACGCGCACCGCACCGCCGGTCGCTGCCAGCAGGGCCGCGATCCGGTGGAGCGGCCGCGGCCCGTCGGCGAGGTAGCTGGTCTGCGGCCCGAGGAGGGCGAGTGCTTCGGCGATGTCGAGTGCTTCGACCTCGGGCTCCTCGGGACCGTCGACCGAACGATCGATGACGACGATCTTCGCGACGCGGAGCTCCGCGGGGAGCACCCGGTCGTCGTCGATGCTCGAGAGAGCGACCTGCGCCTTGGGCGCACTGCCCTGCTCGATGATCGACAGCGGCTTCCGGTAGGGCACGACGCGGCCGGTGTCGTCGATGCCGATGGTCTCATCGCTGACGTAGGCGTAGCGCTGGGACAGGTGTCGGGCCGCGGTCGTCTTGCCCGTGCCGGATGCCGCGCTGAGCACGACGACGCGACCGTCGTGCGCCGCGAGTCCGGCGGCGTGCAGCATCCAGACGCGGTCGTGCCTCCGGTGCGCGAGGGCCTTCAACGTCACCTCGGTCGACAGGGCGGACAGGGCCGCAGCGTCGTCGGTGCCTTCGGGGACGACGGCGACGGCATCGGGGGCGCGGTCGCCCTCGTGTCGCGCATCCGCCCAGGCGTCGAACGCCCGAGCACGGAAGTCCGCCGTGCGCCGCGAGACGTCGATCTCGACGACGGCGCCGACCGCGTTGACGAGGAAGCGATCGGGCATGGCAGCAAGCCTATCCACGATCCGCGCGCAGAGATCGTCGTGCCGGAGCGCGCCGGAAAGACACACAGCGCGCAGGAACAACGCACATCGCGCGCTTTTCCTCCATTCGTCGGACTTTAGCGGGCGAGGCCTCTACGGTGGCTCGCAAGGTGAGGCTCCTGGGGGATGCAGGCGGGTTTCGTGTCGCTTCACCACACGAATCGACCAGCTGTATTGACAGGAGCCCGGACATCATTGAATCTGTATTCAATTCACCACTGCATCGAGGCGGCGGAGCAGTAATCCGCCGCACGACGAGTTGATCGGCGCCGAATGGTCACCCCGATCACAGAGGCGCCGCTGCTGCACGCTGACACCCTGAGGAGGGACGTCTCGTGACTCACTCATACGCTCAGGTCATCGACGATCGGGAGCTCGCCAAGCACGGGGTTCGGCGCATCGGAGACCGCCCCGGACTCCGATCCCGGGAGCGATCCTCAGGCGGGGTGCTGCTGCTGAGCACCGGCGGCGGGACCTCCGAGGTCCACATCGACACGGTGGCCGCCTACCCCGACCATTCGGTCTTCGCGTTCGTCGAAGCGCAGGCGCTCTGGTCGCGGCTCGACGGCGAGCCGTGGGTCGAGACGGAGGGCGGCCTGGTCATCGCGGCGCACGGCATCTCGCGCCGCCTGCGGTGGGCCGGCGCCTGGCATCTCGTCGCCGCGCTCGTGCCCCGCTCGGCCATCTCCTCGTTCGTCCCGTCCCTGCCTCCCGACGCCGGTGTCTTCCCGGACCGTCGTCTGCTGGACACCTCGATGCAGCAGTTCATCGGATGCCTCCTCGACACCGATGACAGGGCTTCGGCGATCGAGCAGTACGCCATCGAACAGCTGGTGATGGAGATGAGCGGCGCGGTGCTGCTCGATCGGATCGGCGGCGTCAGCGTTCAGGGCTCGCCCCACGCGGTCCTGCGAGAGCGTGCGATCGCGGTGATCGCGCAGCAGTGCGGGGACCCGGCCCTCAACCCGGCACGCGTCGCGCACGAGGTGCAGTCGTCGCTGCGGCAGCTCCAGGTCGTGTTCTCCGAATCCGGGAACAGCGTCGCTGCGGAGATCCGCCGCCAGCGGGCACGCCTCGCCCACTCCCTGCTGGTCGACAGCCGCTACGACGTGCTGAGCATCGATCAGATCGCGCAGCGCGCCGGATTCCACTCCCCGATGAGCATGCGGCGAGCGCTCGACGAGGCCTACCAGGCGACGCCGCGCACCCTCCGGTCCACCCGCCGGGCATAGCTCCGCGCAGCCGAAAAGCACAGTTCGCGCAGGTTGAGCGCACCCTGCGCCGAGTTCGCGCAAACCGCCTTCCCCGTGCCTCCCGTCGCCCTAACTTGAGGTCCACGAAGGGGCTCCTGGGGGATGCAGACGATCGTGTCGCCTCTTCACGACACCGCGGGAAACCGCATCTGCATCGAACAGGGAGGGCACTCACGTGACCGAGGAAATCCAGAAGAACAAGGGCGTCTCGCGCCGCACGCTCGTCAAGGGCGCGGCATGGTCGGTCCCCGTCATCGCGGCAGCCGTCGCCACACCGCTCGCCGCCGCCTCCGGTGACATCGAGGTCGGGGCATTCTCGCTCGACGGCACGTGTGGCATCTTGGGGACGCTGGGTCCCGGATTCACGCTCCAGGCGGGACCCACCGTCGCGCTTCCCGTGGGCACGAGCGTCACGATCACCGGATCGGGCATCGCGAACATCGGCGTCTTCAGCGTCACCGGCGGCACCGCAGAGGTCGGGGTGCTCTCGCCCACCAGCCGCCAGATCACGCTGACCGCCGCGGTTCCCGCCGGCGCGACGATCGCGTTCCGCACCACCCTCTCGATCACGGTCGCGTTCACCCTGAACGCCACCACCACGCTGCCGGCCGGCTACGTCGCCACCGGCGCGAAGACCGCGGGCTCGGTCAGCTCGACGCTGGTCCTCTGCTCGGACACGTGAGCGGCCCACGCGACCGCTGAACCACCGCAGCACGGAACGGCCGGATCCTCCAGGGGTCCGGCCGTTCTGCCGATCCAGGAGAATCACCCCATGAGCGCATTCCTCCTTCCGCTGATCGTCTTCCTCGCCGCGGTCTTCGCCGCGAGCGCGATCGGCAAGCTGCGCTCCGCGGATCGCGGGCGTGCGGCGTTCACGGCGCTGCATCTTCCCGTTCGCAACCCGAACGCCGCAGCCGTGACCCTGATCGCGGTCGAGGCCGTCGTCGCCCTCGGCCTCCTCGTCACGACGAGCTGGCTGTTCGTGGGCTTCGCCGCGGCGACGCTGCTGCTGTCCGTGGGCCTGCTGCTCGCCGTCGCACGAGCACACCGGCTCGGCGCCACCGACGACTGCGGATGCTTCGGTGATTGGCTCCCCACGGCGATCGGGCCGCGACTCGTCGTCCGCAACCTGGTCCTCACGGTCATCGCCGCCTGCGCGCTCGCCGCGGCCCTCGTCGCCACCACCGCATCCGAGCCCGTCGGCATCCCGGCCGTCGTCGCCTCCGGCTCTTCGGCGCGCGCGGCGCTCGGCGCACTGGCCTCCGGCGTCCTGATCGCGGCCGGGGTCTGGTCGATCGCGCGAGCGTCCGCCCCGCGGCGTCCGGCGGACCGAGCCCCTTCGGCTTCGCCGTTCCCTCGAGGCACCGGTGCTCTGCTCCTCCCCGGCACCGCGGAGGTCGTCGATGTGCTCGCGCCCGCCGCGCGCGCACGGCTCCTCGTCTTCGTCGCACCGGGCTGCCACGCCTGCGCGACCGCCCTGGCATCGCTCCGCGCCGCGGAGGCGCCTCTGAGCGTCGTGACGGACCTCTACGTGGTCCAGAGCGTCCTGAGCGGTGCGACGAGCCCAGAACCGCCCCACAGCCTCCCGGCGTCCGCCCGCTTCGCGCTCGACGTGGGCGGCTCCGTCGGTGCGGCCCTGGACGCGGGCTCGGCCACCCCGGTCGCGGCCCTCATCGGCACCGACGGTGTGCAGGCGGGCCCCCTGGCCGTCGGCAGCGACGAGGTCGAGGTGCTGATCGACAGCATCCGGGCGCTCGCCGACGTCTCCCCCGCCTGACGGCGGTGCCCGCAGTGGTCAGTGGGCGCGCAAGAGGGGCTTGCGGCGACCGGTGAGCCACCCCATGACCCACTCCACGGGACCGGTGCCGACGAAACGCCACCAGAGCCAGCCCACCAGGATCATGCCCGGCACGATCACCAGCCAGCCGGGCCAGAAGTTCTCGACCGGGCGGCCCTCGGCACCGTTCCACAGCGCGATGAGGCCGACGTGGAGGAGATACAGCGACAGAGCGACCTGCCCGCAGGCGATCAGCGGCACGAAGAACCCCGCCCAGAAGCGCTGCACGCCGGCGCCGCGCGCTGTCGCCGCGACGACGACGCAGACGTACACCGCGAACACGAGGGCGAGGTCCCTGAGCGTGTCGAGGTAGTCGCCGGAGCGGACGTCCGTCACCCCCAGGCGCTCCGCGACCGGCCACGCCAGATAGGCGAGCGGTGCCGCAGCCGTCAGACTCCACAGCAGCGGTCCGCGCCGCAGGCCCTGACGCACCAGCAGCGCTCCGATCAGGAACATCGGCAACAGGGTGAGCAGTCGGTAGTTCTGCCCGAGGAAGATCCAGGTCATCAGGTCGCGGACCGGAGCCGGCGCCGGGGTGACCCACGTCCAGCCCCGCGCCGCGTCGGCGACCGGCTGGCTGATGACCAGGAGCACCGCGATGCCGGCGAGGACCACGGGTGTTCGCGCGAGCAGGAGCGGCGCCCCCACGATGAGGAGCACGCCGAGGTAGGCGAGGATCACGTCGACCCACGAGCCCCAGGTCGCCATCCAGACGCCGAGGGCGATCAGGAACAGGCCGCGCACGCCCTGCTGCAGCAACGTCACGCCGGCCCTCGTCTCACGTCGCCGGAGGAGCTCGGCCGACATCCCCATGACCACGGCGAACAGCGGCGAGGCCAGGGCGTTCAGGTTGGCCTGTGCGAACAGGGCCGCCCACGGGAGGTGAGGGACGAACGGCGCGGCGTGCGCGACGAGCATCGCGATGATCGCGACCCCGCGGAGCACGTCCGGCACGACGAGTCGTCTCGATCCGGCGATCGGCGCACCCGGAGCGCTGGTGGTCGCGGCGTCTCCCCCGGTTTCTGAAACCATTCCCTGACAGTATTGGGTCAGGACCCGACCACGCGAGCTGGAGACCGATGACGACCGTTGAAGCGCCCCGTCGCCGGCGCCGCCTGCTGAGCAGCGTGTGGTTCCACATCGCACTCGCGCTCGCACTCGCGCTCGTGGTCGTCGCGTTCGTCGGCCAGCCCTCGTCAGGGTCGATGTCGCCGACGCTGGAGCCGGGAGATCGCATCCTCGTCAACCGGCTCGCCTACGTGGCGGCCGACCCCGCAGCCGGGGACATCATGGTCTTCCGCCCGGGCGACGACTGGGACGAGGGTCCTGAGCCCGACCGGAGCTGGATCGCGGTGTCCCTGCACTGGATCGGCGAGAGCACCGGCATCCGCCCCGACGTCCTGGTCAAGCGGGTGATCGCCGAGCCCGGCCAGACCGTCGAATGCTGCGACGCCGAGGGCGCTGTCCTCGTCGACGGGCAGCCGATCGACGAGCCCTACGTCATCGATGATCTGCCCTTCTCCCCCGGCGTGCTCGACTGCCGGACGACCCCGATGTCGATGCGCTGCTTCGGTGAGGTCACGGTCCCCGAATCGGGCTACCTGGTCCTCGGCGACAATCGCGCGAACTCCGCGGACTCCGCCTACCGGTGTCGGGGCACCATGACCGCCGATCCCGGATGCTGGAGGTGGGTGGACCGCGGGGCGGTCGTCGGGAAGGCGACGGCCGTACTCTGGCCCGTGTCGCGCTGGAGCGGACTCTAGGGCTGCGACCGCGCGGAGTCCGCTCCTGCACGGTCACGATCGCGCTCGCGCTCGCGTCGGAAGTACCGCAGAAGCGCTCGCCCTCCGCGCCCCCACCGCTGCCGCTGGTAGCGCCACGCCTCCGCACGCGTCGGGAGTGCGCTCGGGTCGTTGCGCGGCACGTCGGCGCGGGGTACCCACAGGGCGCGCGTGAGGAGCCGCCCCTTCTGCGACAGCGGCGCGCGGCGCAGCTGCATCCACCAGCTGACGGCCGACCCGTCTTCGACGTAGTCCTGGAAGAGCGACCAGCGGCGCTTCTCGTCCTCGCTCGCATCCGAGACGACGTCGCCCAGTCGTGCCTCGGCGATCACGTCGCGAAGCACCCAGACGGCGCCTCCACCGCGGGCGATCCGATAGAACTCCGCGCGGTCGTCGCCGGAGAACCGCTCGACCAGCGTCGTGGTGAGAAGGTCGCGCTCCTCGCGGTGCCGTGCGTCCTGCAGGTTGCGCAGCGCGTGCAGCATCCCGATCGCCGCCGACCCGGCGAGAGAGGGCACGATCACCTCGGTGTGCGCCACCTGGATGGTGGACCGCGTCTCCCAGACGGCATCGAACGCGGTCTCCGGATCTGCGAAGAACCCGGGGAACATCCAGTGCAGATCGATGTCGCACGGCCAGGAGCCATGGATGAAGGTGCGCGAATGCTGGGGCAGGAGGGCGGGAGTCTCGCGCCCGACACGGAGATGCCACCCGCGGGCCTCCAGCAGCTCGCACATCTCCTCGAATCGTGCCGGTTCGACCCACACATCGGAATCCGCCGGCACACGCGGCGCACGCAGTCGATAGTGATCGGCCACCGGCCCCTTGATCGACAGCAGGCGGATGCCGGCGTCACGCGCGATGTGCGCCGTCATCGCATGCGCGAGAGCTGTCGCCTCTGCGGCGCGCAGAGCCACTTCGGTCACCGGTCACCCCCTCGAAAGAGGATAGTCAGTCGCAAGAGACCACGTGTCGGGTTCGGAGCTCGGTCAGCAGGGACACCACATCGGGCAGCACATGTTGCGTGTCGACATCGAACTCCGCGGCGATCAGCCCGGCGAGATCGCGCTCGCTCACGGGGCTGTGCTCCACCAGCAGGGACCAGACGACTCCGGCCGAGCCCTCCAAGGCCATGGGCGGAGCATCGGAAGCCTCGAGGGCGAGGACCACGACCCGCCCCTCGGATTCGGTCCACGCGACATGATCGCCGATCCTCCACCGCGACTCGCGCCCGCGCAGAGGAGAATCCGTTGTCACGGTCCCCACACTACTCATCACGGGCGCCGCCGTCCGGCTGCCGCGATCAGCGGCAGGAGTCCGTCAGCTCGACAGGGGTGTCGCGCGTCATCGGCGTGTGCCAGACGGCGAGCGGGCCGGAATCAGGGTCGGCCGACGAGAAGGAGAAGTCGACCACGTGGGTGCTGAGGACATCGTTGAGCACCTCGACCTTCACTGCCGGACGGCCGAGATGGGTGCCTTCGCTCAGGATCGTCGCAGGGGCGCCGTCGACCTCGACCTCGTTCAGAGTGCCGCCCACGGGCCCGTAGAGCACGACGTACGTGCTGATGAGCGGTGGCGCGTAGTAGGGGCCCGTGATGTAGTACGGCAGGGTGGCCGCCGTCTCGGGGCTGAGCGTCGACGTCAGCTCCACCGATCCCCGGTAGGTGGCACCCGCGTCGGCGGCCTTGCACGACGCATCGATCGACATGTCGAGGTAGTAGCTCTTCTTCGACCCGGTGTTGTCGTTCGCGTATACGCCGATCACGGTCTCAGCGGCGTTGTCGCTCGGCATCGAGCCGGACATGCGCGTCCCGTCGATCACCGCGGCCTCCTCGGCGCTCACGGGGACATACAGCAGACGTCCCTCGTCTCCCGCCTTCTGGAGCGCGCCGATCAGAGCGATCGGGTTGCCCTTGCCCGCGGTGAGGGCTTCGAACACCTTCGCCGTGGCGTCGGCGAAGAAGGCGTTCTGCGCCATCGGATCCTCGTAGCGGAAGTACACCTCGTTCAGCAGCAGCGGCACCGCCTTCTCGGAGTTCAGCATGTCGCCGGTGGAGAGTTCGATGGGGCCGGTCGCCGACAGGATGTAGGAGAGGGCGACGGGGTCGACGGACAGCACACCGTCGACAGGGGTGCCGACGGATTCCGCCCAGAACGCGCGCACCAGTTCCGCAGAGGAGGGAAGGTCCGGGGTCATGGTGACGTCGGGCGACCAGCGCCCGATCTTGTCGCCGTAGATCGCGACGGCCTCGGGGTCGAGGTCGATGATCGGCTTCGGACGGTCGCTGTGGAAGTCCGAGCTGTTCGCGAAGCCCGCGATCGTGAGCGCTCCTGCCTCGGCGTGGAGCTGCAGGAACACTGCGGGGTTGCCGCCGAGACTGCGGGCTTCGGAGTTGCCCTGGAACATCAGCAGGTAGTCGCGGGGGCCGTCCGCTCCGAGCGCGGCGGGCAGGAGTCCGAGGAGTCGTCCGCCGTCCTCGAGGATCGGCGTCACCGTCTCCATCATGGAGTCCAGCTTCGTGATCCCGTCCTGCACGGGACCGAGCAACGCCGAGCGATCGATGTCGGCGAGCGCGCGCGAGTGCTGCTCGACGGCCGGCGCGGCGGTCGCCACGAGCTCCGTGAGCTGCCGGATCGCCTCCACGTCGAACGCGCCGTCGACCGGACGGAGACCGGTCAGCACGAGCGGCATCGCAGGGCGGGCGAGGTCGGCGATGAGGGAGCGACCGGTCGATGCCGCGGCGCGGATCGCGTCGATGTTCGGGCCGACCGTCGGCAACCAGTCGACCGTCGCCCAGGTCCAGTCGTCGACCTCGTCCTGCGCGGCACCGAGCTGAGCCTCCATGGCCGCGAGCTCCACGTCTGCCGCGGCCGCATCGCCGGCAGATACAGCCGCCGTCAGCGGTTCCACGCGGTCCATCGCCGCCGCTACGTGGTCCCTGGTCGAGAGGGCGCTCGACACCAGTTTTCCCGCGAGCACGGCGAGTCCTGCGAGGACGACCAGGATGGCGATGACGATGATCCAGATGACTCGCCGACGACGTGCGCGACGCCCGTCGGCCCGCACACGACGAGACCGATCGCGCAGTTCACTCACGCTGAGATCCTAGGCGACCCCGCTCGGAGTTCACGCACGGGTGTGCATCCGCGCACGCAGCCGACGCACCATCCGCGTCGGAAGCAGTCCGCTGGCCACCGACTTGACCACGCGGAGATACTCTGCCGGTCCGGCGCCGAGCTTCGGGTAGTAGTGCAGGCGGACGCGGATCTCGTCCCCGCGATGGCGCAGACGCCGTTTCGCGAAATCCGCGGCCTCCACCCGGTAGTGATAGACGACCACGGGGACGATGTACATCCGGTGGCCGGCGAGCAGCATCTCGCACCACAGGGCCAGGTCTTCGGCACGGCGGTACTCGGGATAGCCGCCGACCTCGGCGAGGGCGTCCTTGCGGATCATCGACGCCGCATGGATCGGCGCCCCTCCGCGCATGAGCGAGCGCCGCGTGACCTCTCCCGGTCGCCCGTGCACCAGTGAGGGGCCGTCCGCAGAGAACTCCACCGCCTGCCCCGACGCCACCGCGTACTCGGGATGGGCGTCGAGGAACGAGTGGATGGTCCGGAGGTAGGTCGGCTCGACCGTGTCGTCGGTGTCCATCCGTGCGAGGAAGCGGCCGCGGGCCAGCGGCCAGCCGAAGTTGAGTGCGGCGACGAAACCACGGTTCTCCCCATAGCCGACGACACGGATCCGCTCGTCCTCGAACTCGGCAGCGATCGCGGGGACGTCGTTCGTGCCGCCGTCATCGACGATGAGGAGCTCGAAGCGCTCCTCGGTCTGCTGGAGGATGGACGCGATCGCGGCCCGGAGCAGTGCGGGATCGGTGTTGTACTCGGCCATGAGAACCGTGATGACGGGGGCTTCGGACTCGTGCGGCACAGTGCGAGACTACCTGTCGCGACGGGCACGGCTCGTGGGGATTGGTATCGTGAACGACGCGTAGCGCATCCACGCGCGCGACCCGCCTCGACGATGGTCATCGGCGGTCTCATGAGGCGCAGGGGGCGGAGATGGCAACGGCTGTCAACACGCTGCCCGCATCGAGGATCCCGGCACGTGCTCGTACGCGCCCCGAGCCGCGGCTGGGGTTGCTGCCGCGCGTCATCGTGTTCCTCATGCCGCTCGTCGCCGCCATGAACCCGGTGCTGCCGATCGTCGGGCCGATCTCCCCGTTCCCGCTGGTCGCGGCGATCCTGTTCGTGGTCGGCCTCATGCACGTGCGTCCGGGAATGCCGACCGGCCCCGTCCGCACCGCCGCCTGGTTCTTCGCCGTCCCGCTGGTGCTCGTGAGCCTCCTCACCCTGGCGACCAGATTCGGCGCGGCCTGGGCGCACAACGAGGCCGTGTCCGTCCTCGCCGGTCTGCTGGCCGTTCTCGGGCTGTGCATGATCCGCCTCACACGAGGAGTCCTCCGGCTCCTGATGAACGGCTGGCTCCTCACGTTCGCCGTGACGGGCGTGCTCGCGGTGATCGAGTTCTTCACCGGCTTCCGCCTCGGCGTGAGCTATCTGGACGCCAATCCCCTGGCCTCCGACCTCGGCATCGTCTCGGTGTTCTTCAACCCGAACAACTACGCGGCCTTCCTCGCCCTGTCCCTGCCCATCCTGATCGCCGGCCACTCCCTCGCCCGGTCCAAGGGGCTGCGGGCGGCCTACGTCCTCGCCCTCATCGGCTCGGTGCCGCTCATGGTGGTGACGAACAGCCGCTTCGGATACGCGGCGATGCTCGTCTTCATCGCGGTGTGGCTCGTGCTGCGGTGGCGCAGGCTCATCACCCGCGTGGTGGTCGCGCTGCTCGGACTGGGAGCCGTCCTCACGGTCTCGGTGTTCGCGAATCGGGTGATCAGCGGCTACTGGGGCGACATCCAGTACTCGATCCCGGTGCTCGGCCTGACGTTCCCCGTGGACGCCTCTCTCTTCGCCCGCTGGAACCTGGCGCTCAACGGCCTGGACGCCCTGGCGGTCGACCCGCTCCTCGGGGCCGGCCCCGGCGGTTTCGAGATCCACGCGCAGAGCACCCCGCCGGTGCGTCAGACCTTCCGCATCATCAATCCGCACAACGGCGTGATCGAACTCCTCTCGCAGTACGGCATCGTGATGCTCGTCCTCGCGGTCGTGCTGACACTCTGCCTCTTCGTCGTGGGGTCCCGTCATCTCCGCAGCAGCCGACCGGGAACCCCCGAGCGCGCCATGTCGTTCGCGCTCGTCTCCGGCGTGACGATGCTGCCTCTGATCCTGCTGATGAACAGCTCCTACCTCGAGATCCTGCACACCTGGGCGGCGCTGGCGGTGTTCGTCGCGATCGGCGCCTACCTGAGCACCACCGTGCCGGCTGAACCGGACGCCGCAGGGTCTCCCCCCGCGGTCGCCGGCAGGGCGCGCACGTGACGCGCACGCTGCTGCTGCTCACCCACCAGTTCCCGCACGAGTGGGGCGACACCGCGTTCGTGCGCAACGAGATCGACGCACTCGGCGCCCACTTCGACGCGGTGCGGGTCGTGAGCTTCTGGGGCGACGGCGCCCCGACTGCAGCCCTCCCGGCCAATGCCACCTATCTGGGGAGCATCGGGCGGATCACCCCGGGTCGCGCGTTACACGCGGCGCTCAGCCTCCGCCGCCTGCGCCGGATGCTCGCGGTCACCGTGCGGGCGATATCGGCTCGTCGATTCCAGCCCGGCGCCGACCTGCGTGCGATGCTCACCGGCATGGCGATCGACCGTCGGCTCGACGAGCTCGGCGCCCGCACGCACGCGTCCGAGCCGCTCACCGTGTACGCGTTCTGGGGCGTGGACATCGCCTACGCCCTGCCGTGGTTCGCGACGACCGATGATGCCGTCGCCGTCCGGGTGCATCGCTATGACCTCGACGACGCGAGCGAGGGTTACCGCCCCCTCCGACCTGCCGTCCTCGCGGCGGCCGATCTGCTGCTGACGATCTCGGAGGCGGCCCGCCGATACGCACGCGAACGCCATCGCGGCCTGGCCGATCCCGAGCGCATCGAGGTGCGGCGGCTCGGAGTGCCCGGCCCGTCCACGCCGCCGACCCACCCGGAGCCGCGCCCGGAGGCGCGTACCGTGACGAGCATCGTCAGCGCCTCCTCCGTCATCCCGCTGAAGCGCACCGATCTGATCCTCGATTCGGTGGCCGAGCTCGCGCGCCGCGGCCGCGCGGTGTCGTGGACCCATTTCGGCGACGGCGCGGGGCTGGAGGCGCTGCGCACACGCGCCGCCGACCTGTGCCGGTCGCTTCCGGACCTCGAGGTCGTGTTCCCGGGGCGGGTCTCCGTCCGACAGATCCTCGAGCACCATCGGGACACCCCTGCCGACGTGTTCCTCAACCTCAGCACGATCGAGGGCGTGCCCGTGAGCATCATGGAAGCCGCGGCCTACGGGATTCCGGCCGTCGCGACGGACGTCGGCGCGACCGGTGAGATCGTCGGACACGAGCTCGGCTCCGGCATCCTCGTCCCGGTGGACGCGACCGCCTCCGAGATCGCCGATGCGGTCGATCGTGTGCTGGCCGACCCGCAGGACCTCGACCCGCATCGAGTGTGGGCGGAGCGGTTCGACGCGCGGCGCAACGCCGAGGAGACCGCGAAGGCGATCGCCGCGCTCAGACCGCAGGGATCTCCGCGTGCTTCGCGTCGAAACGCGTCGCCACGCGGAAAGACAGGGCGATGAGCACCAGCAGGAGCACACTCATCGCACCGCTCATCCACCACACCGCGGCGACCAGATCCGCGCTGAGGAACCACAGGATGGTCAGCGGCACCAGCATGTAGACGATCCCGAACAGGAGCATGGTGCCCTGCCGCCCCGCCACGATGAACAGGTTCGACAGCGGAGCCGTGGCGACGTTGAGGTAGAGCCACGGGGTCAGTGCCTGCACGATCGCGCCCGCCTCCTGCCACTGCGCGCCGAGGAACCACGGGACGATCGCGGGCGCGAGGAGCGCGAGCGCGGCGAACGGGATCACACCGACGAGCAGGGCGTTGCGCGTGACCGAGACGACGACGCGGCGAAGCTCGCCCGGGCGCGCGCTCGCCATCCGCTGGTAGTACACCTGCGACACGGCACCCGCGATCAGCGCCATCGGCGACTGGGCGAGCTTCCACGCCATGGAGAACTGCCCGAGCGCCGAGACGGAGCCCGCTCCGATGATCAGGTTGATGCCGTTGAGCCGCACCGCATCGATGAGGGCGTTCGGCGCGTTGAGCAGGGGCATCTTCCGGTACCGACGCAGCAGGCTCACGGTGCGTGCACGGTCGGCGGGGACGCCTCGGCGCCGCGAGTCGTCGAACGCCAGGAGGATGGCGACGCCTGCCAATTGTCCGCAGAGGAAGCCGACGATGAGCCCCTCCGCACCCGGGAGGACGGTCAGCCCCAAGGCGATCTGCACGCCGGCGGCGACGGCGGCCTGCACGACGCGCGACACGCTCTGCACACGGTAGCGACGGGTGCGCGTGAACCAGAAGTAGAGGATCGCGCTCTCGCCGGCGAGGAAGACGCTGCCGCCGAGGAGCAGGATCCACCAGGGCGTGTCCCCCGACCGCAGCAGGATCACCGCGACGACGACCGTCACGACAAAGGTCAGCGCAGACAGGGCGATCGCGATCCGCGTCGACGCCCGTTTCAGGTGGACGGCGTCGTCATCGTCTTCGGGGAGCACGATCGCGAACTCGTACCGGAGCGCCACGATCAGTCCGACCAGCGAGCTCACGGAGAGGAACAGCGCCAGCACGCCGAACGCCTCCGGCGTGAAGACCCGACTGATCACCGGCATCGTGGCGAGCCCGATCAGCTGAGCGACGACGCTGCCCGTGAGCAGCGTTCCGATGCTGCGGACGGTGCCCGATCGAGTCTGTGCGCTCACGCCCTCCATTGTCGTGCATCCGATCGCTCCGGCAGCGCGCCGCTACGCTGTGAGGGTGACGGAAGCCGCGGCGACACCTCCCCGGGTCGTCCTCGTGTACATCCTCGACCTCCGATCGCACCGACAGATCATGGAGCGCGCCGCCGCCCAGCTCACGGCCTTCCGCGATTCGGGCCTCGATGCCGGTGCGCTCTGCCTCGACCGCGGGCTGCCCGGCGACCTCCCCGCCTCCGTCGAGGGCCTGCCCTCCCGCGGACCGCGGCTGCTCCGGGCGTTCCGGGATGCCCGGACTCTGCGCAGGACGCTCGCGGCACGGAGCCCCGCTGCCGTCGTCATCCGCTACGGCTTCGCCAGTGGCACACTGCTGCGGATCGCCCGGAGCTTCCCCACCATCCTCGAGATCCACTCCGACGACACGCACGAGCTCCCCTCCGGTGTGCTCGTGCGCACCTACGCCAGCGTGAGCAACCGGTTGTACCGTTCCCGGCTCCTGCGGGCGGTGCGTGGAGCGATGTTCGTGACGCGCGCCCTCGTCGCCCTCCCCGCCTTCACGGAGATCGCCGGGCCGCGGGCGGTGATCCCGAACGGCACGCCGGTTCCCGCGGACCCCCTCCCCGTACCTCGGAACAGCCGTCCGGTCGTCGGATACTCCGTCGGATACGCCGCCCCCTGGCAGGGCCTCGACAGGCTCGCCGCGCTCGCCGACGCGCTCCCCGAATTCACGTTCCGGCTCGTGGTGCCGGAACCTCGGATCGCCGAGGGCGTGCACGACAGCGCCGTCGAGGTCGTGATCGCCGATGATCCAGCGGCTTATCGCGCGGCGGTCGCACACTTCGACGTCGCCCTCGGCGGACTCGCCCTCGACCGCAAGGGCATCGAGGTGGCATCGGCGCTCAAGGTGCGCGAGAGCGTCTCGCTCGGCATCCCCACCCTGCTCTTCTCTCGCGACGAGGATCTGGAGGAGGTCGATTCGACGACCGTGACGACGATCGCGCGCGGTGCGTGGACGCCGGCGGAGGTCGTCCCGGCGGTGCGGGAGTTCGTGCGCGGCGCGGTCGGCGAGCGCATCCCCGCCCCTGTGCGGCAGCTGGTCGACATCGAGACCAAGGCGCAGCGGTACGCGGCGCTGGTGCACGAGGTGCTCGACGACGTCGCGAGGACTCAGCCGGCCCAGCGCTGAGAGTGCTGCGACCAGACCGTCTCGGGGGCGAACTCGGCGATGGCGCGGTCGCGTGCCGCGGCGCCCAGCGCCCGTCGTCGGTCGCCGTCTTCCAGCAGTGCCGTCATCGCGTCCGCGAGCGCGCGCGCATCCCCGACCGGGGTGATGATCCCGGTCACCCCGTCGACCACCGCATCCACGCAGCCGGTCGCATCCGAGACGATCGCGGGGACCTCCATCCCCGCCGCCTCCAGGACCACGTTCGGGAACCCCTCGCGCCGGCTCGGGAGCACGAGCACGTCCATCGCCCGCAGCATCGGGCGCACGTCCTCGGAGAATCCTGTGACGTGCACCGGGATGCGCGCATCCGTCCCCTCGACGAGGTCGCCGAGTGCTGCCCCCTCGTCCGCGCCGACGACCAGCAGCTGTGCCGCCGTCCCCCGATCCGCGCAGATCCGCAGTGCGGCGAGCAGGGTGTCGATCCCCTTGTCCGGATGCAGGCGGCCCACGAAGCCGACCACCGGGCCTGAGGAGAGCGTCAGCTTCGCCGCAACCGCGGCGTCGAGCGCAGGGGCGTCGGCCTGGCGGGAGAAATGCGCGGCGTCGACGCCGTGCGACGAGCCGGCACCGAGCACCGTCACGTCGCGGCCGCCGTTCAGTCCGAGTTCGGCCGCTCTCTCGGCCAGGCTGCGGCTGTTCGCGATCACTTCGGTGGACAGGCGCATGGTCAGTGCCTCGAGGGCACCGAAGACGCGGCGACGGAGACCGGACGCCGTCTCCATCCGCAGCCCCCAGACCTCGTAGATGCGACGCGGCACTCCGGCCGCGCGGCCGCCGAGCGCTCCGAGGAGCGCAGCCTTGGGGGTCGCGTACACGAGCACGTCGGGATGCAGGCGGCGCAGCAGTCGCCGCACCTCGCCCAGCGCACGGAGGTCCTTCAGCGGAGAGGGCTCGCGTTCCATGGCGACCGGCTCGAAGTCGACCCCCGCCTCCCGAGCCAGGTCTACGACGCCCGGGCCGTCGCTGCACACGAGCGTCACCTCCCACCCGGCTTCGCGCAGGAAGCGCAGGTAGCCGCCGAGGAAGGTGGTGGCGGTCACGGAACTCGTGACCATCACGCACAGACGTCGACCGGTCATCGAGCAGGCACGCCCTTGACGACCGCACCGTCGAGCACATCGCGCGTGACGCAGGCGGCAGCACCGATCACGGCATCCGCGCCGAGGCGGAGCCCCTGGAGGACGACGGCGCCGGCGCCGACGAGTGTGCGCTCCGC
Source organism: Microbacterium sp. NPDC090218 (assembly GCA_044900255.1). Taxonomy (GTDB): domain Bacteria; phylum Actinomycetota; class Actinomycetes; order Actinomycetales; family Microbacteriaceae; genus Microbacterium. The sequence continues at coordinate 400,089 of JBJDMS010000001.1, forward strand.
GACCTGCACCTCGCCGGACACGACGGCACCCGGGTTGATCGAGACGTCGTCGCCGAGCACGGTGTCGTGCCCGATGATCGCGCCGGGGTTCAGGTGCACCCGGTGCCCGAGACGGACGTTGGTCGACACCTGCACGCCCGCGCACACGACGGATCCGGCGCCCACGGCCACCTGCGATCCCAGGACGGCCCGAGGGTGCACCAGGCTGACGGGCGTCGCCCCCAGGCTCTCGATCCTCGCGGCGATGCGGGCGCGCACCGCGGGGGCTCCGATCGCGACGACGACGGATGCCGAAACCAGCGTGCGCTGCGCACCCTCGACGCCCCCGAGGTGTCGGTAGCCTCGGGCGGCGAGTCGTTCGAGATGCACCTCGGCGGGCCGGTCATCGACAACCCCGAGGACCCTCCACCGCGGTTCGGCGGCGGCGGCGTTGATCGCCTCGATGACGTCGAGCGTCTCACGGCCGAATCCTCCGGCGCCGATCACCACGATGTCCTCAGTCATCGCCCTCACCGAACCTCGACATGGTCGCGTGTCCTTCCGCGGAGATCCCGTCCCGCCTGACCACCGAGCCGATCGTCGCGATCACGATCCGCAGATCCAGGCCCACGCTGCGCCGATCGACATAGCGGACGTCGCGTGCGAACTTATCGTCCCACGAGATCGCGTTGCGACCGCTGACCTGCGCGAGGCCCGTGATGCCCGGGCGCACCTCGTGCCGTCTGGCCTGCGCGGGGGTGTATCGGTCGAGGTACTCGACCAGGAGGGGACGCGGACCGACCACGCTCATGTCCCCGCGCAGCACGTTCCACAGGCTCGGAAGCTCGTCCAGGCTCGTCGAGCGCAGGCGCACGCCGAACGGCGTGAGACGGTCGGCATCGCTGACCCACCCTCTGCTCGCATCCACCGCACGCATCGAACGGAACTTGTACAGGGTGAAGATCCTCCCGTCGCGTCCGGGACGCGGCTGGGCGAAGACGACCGGTCGCCCCAGGCGGACGGCGACGAGGATCGCCGTCACGAGGATCACGGGCGACAGCAGGAGCAGGGCGATCGCGGAGGCCACGATGTCGAGCGCTCGCTTCACGGCGTCGTACGGGCGTCTGCGACCGCTCATGCGTCGACGAAGCGACGGATCGCGTCGAGCACGCGCGTCCGCTGCGCGGGGGTCAGGGCCGAGCCGCTCGGCAGCGTCAGGCCGCGGGCGAACAGCGACTCGGAAGCTCCCGAGATGGTTCCCCGCGCCCCGGCGAAGACCGGCTGGAGGTGCATGGGCTTCCACAGCGGACGGCTCTCGATGTCGTCCGCGGCGAGCGCGGCCGACAGCTGGGACGGATGCCACCCGGTCGCCGTCGGATCCACGAGGATCGAGGTGAGCCAGACGTTGTCGTCCTCGTCGCCCTCGGCGCCGAAGATCTCGACGCCGTCCACCTCGGCGAACAGTGCGCCGTAGAGCGCGCGCATCTCGCGGCGGCGGGCGATCATCTCATCCAGGCGTCGCAGCTGCGCGCGGCCGAGGGCGGCGAGCAGGTTGCTCATGCGGTAGTTGTACCCGATGTCGGTGTGCTCGTAGTGGACGACCGGCTGCCGTGCCTGCGTGGCGAGGTAGCGCGCCTGCGTGGCGATGGCGGGGTCGTCGGTGAGGAGCATGCCGCCACCCGAGGTGGTCATGATCTTGTTGCCGTTGAACGACACGATGGATGCGCGACCGAAGCTTCCGGCCGCACGCCCGCGATGCCGCGCCCCGAGCGACTCGGCCGCGTCGGCGAGCACCGGCACGTCGAACTCGGCGGCGGCGGCGAGGATCGCGGTGTAGTCGACGGCCTTGCCCAGCAGGTCGACGGGGACGATCGCCGCGACCCGCTCGCCGGCGGCGCGGAGGCTCTGCAGGGCCTGGCGCAGCAGTCCGGCGTCCATGTTCCCGGTGGCCGGGTCGGCGTCGATGAAGTACGGCTCCGCACCGGTGTAGACGATCGCGTTCGTCGTGGCCGCGAACGTCATGGTCGAGGTCAGCACCACATCGCCCGGCCCGACCCCGAGGGCGAGCAGACCGAGATGCAGGGCCGCCGTCCCCGAGCTGAGGGCCACACCGTGCGCGACCCCGACGCGTTCGGCGAGCTCGGCCTCGAAAGCGTCGACATCGGGGCCGAGCGGGGCGATCCACCCCGACCGCATCGCCGAGATGACAGCCTGTTCCTCGGCCTCGCCGACGTCGGGCGAGGACATGTGGATGCGATCGCTCATGCGCCGGGGACCTCGCCCAGCTGCACGGGTTCGATGTTCACCGTGTCGTTGTCGCGCGGGAGCGCGGACATCCGCCCCAGCCAGCCGTGCTTGTCGAGCTGGTCGGGCGCGATCGCCTCGGCGCGGGTGTGCGAGACCTTCGTGTGGAAGGGACGTTCGAGGTTCTCCCGCACGCCCACGAGCTCCTCGTGCAGCTTCTCGCCGCGACGCAGCCCGGTGAACACGATCTCGATCGTCTTCCCCGACATCGCGATCATCCGCTTCGCCACGTCGAGGATGCGCACGGGCTCGCCCATGTCGAGGATCAGGACCTCACCGGGGCGGCCGATGCCGCCGGCCTGGATCACGAGCTGGCAGGCCTCGGGGATCGTCATGAAGTAGCGGGTGACGTCGGGATGAGTGACCGTGACCGGACCGCCGGCATCGATCAGGGAGCGGAACGTCGGCAGCATCGACCCTCGGCTGCCGATGACGTTGCCGAACCGCACCGAGAGATAGCGCATCCCGGTCTCCTCCGCTGCCCAGGCCGTGAGCTTCTCGGCCACGCGCTTGGAGTGCCCCAGGACGCTGGTCGGGTTGGCCGCCTTGTCGGTGGAGATGTTGACGAACGTGCCCACACCGGCCTCGCGCGCCGCGTCGAGCACGTTGAGCGTACCGATCACGTTCGTCTTCCACGCCTCGTCCGGATACTGCTCGAGCATCGGCAGGTGTTTGAGGGCGGCGGCGTGGAAGATCACCTCGGGCTGCCGGTCTCGGAAGATCTCGACGAGGGTCGCGCTGTCGCGGATGTCGGCGAGGACCACGTCCTTGGTGTCGAGCAGCCCATGCCCGGCCGTGCCGAGCTGTGCCATCTGCAGGCCCGTCTCGTCGCGGTCGAGCATCATCAGTTCGCGGGGGCCGTACTTGGCGAGCTGACGGCACAGTTCGGAGCCGATCGATCCGCCCGCACCGGTGACCAGGACTCGGCGGCCCGTGATGTACCCGGCGATCAACTCCACGTTCGTGTCGACCGGATGGCGCCCGATGAGGTCTTCGATGCTGATGTCGCGCACATCGCCCGGAGACTCCTCTCCGCTGACCATGCTGCTCAGCGTCGGCGTGACCACGACCCGCAGCCCCGCCGCCTCGGCCTCATCGGTCAGACGTCGTAGCAGCGCCGCGTCCGCGCGTCCGATCGCGATGACGAGGACTTTCGCGCCCGTGCGCGCAGCGATCTCCGCGATCTGGTCCGTGTGCCCGAGCACCGGGACGCCTCGCAGCCGGAGATGCCGCTTGGCGGAATCATCGTCGAGGATCCCGACGGGGCGGATCGGCGACTGCGGATCCGTCGTGATGTTGTGCAGCAGCGTGTCGGCCACGTATCCCGCACCGATGACGATCGCCGGATCGGCGGCCTCATCCGGCTTGCGCGAACGCTCGATGAGCAGGCGCGCCGCGTAGCGGACCCCGAACATCAGCAGGAGCACGAAGGGGAAGGCGAGCAGCACGGTTCCCCGCGGCACGCCGATGAAAGGACCCAGGATGATCACGACCACCGCGAGCACCAGGGCCAGCGCGCTCACGGCGGCCGCGAGATTGCGAACCTCCTCGAACGATCCGTACGTGAAGCGTCCGAGGTAGAAGCGCAGGTAGAAGCCGATCCCGACCTGGATGGCGGCCGCCGTCAGGGCGAGGACGATCGTCGATGTCCACCCCGCCAGGGTCGGATCGAACTCGAACCGCAGCACGACCGCTGCGAGGATGCCCACGATCCAGGCACCCGCATCGACCGTGGCAGCCAAAGCACGTCGCCGTCGAGGCGCGAGTGTTGCCGCGAACTTTTCTGACATCCCCCTGCGCCAGCCCTCCCTGGGATACACCCTCGGACGTTGGCCTCCCCGCCCCGGACCCGAGTGATCGTCAATATCCTGGCACACCAGCGGCCGCCGCATCACCGGAAGCACCACGAACCGCGTCACCGCGGGTCATCGTCACGGCTTCGGCGAGACCCGGAAGACGATGCCGTGGTAGAGCACGAACCGCAGCAGGACGACGATCACGATGCTGGTGAGATTCACGATGTTGACGGCGACGGCACCCGGCTCTCGACCCAGCAGGGTCGTGACGGCTTCGACCCCCACCCAGACGAGCGCGGCCCCGATCGCGGTGCACACGGCGTTGGTGACGAGGAACAGCACGACCTCCGAGACCCTTCCGCGGCGGTCCCTGTGACGGAACGTCCATTCCCGGTTCCCGATGTAGGCGTTCACGAGCGCGACCAGCGAAGCCACGACCTTCGCGGCGACGACATCCCAGCCCCAGACGTAGACCAGGAGATTGAAGACGCCCACTTCGATGAGAGTGCTCAGCGCACCGACGACGAGGAATCGGCTGCCGACGCCGGCGAGCCGACGCAGTCGGGAGGGAGGATTCATGGCTCAACTAGGCTACTTCCTGATCCCCGCGCGCCCCGCCACCCCAAGGACCCCGTGACCCTCCGCCACCTCGCCGTCGTCATGCCCGCCTTCAACGAGGCCGAGGGCATCCGCGGCTTCATCGATGAGATCCGCGACTCGGTCTCCCCACTGGCCGACCGTGTCACCTTCCACATCGCGGACGACCGCTCCACCGATGCCACGGCGACGGTGTTCGACGGCGTCGCCGACGTCACGGTCGAGGTGCGGCCGCTCAATCGCGGGCACGGCCCGACCGCCCTCGCGGCGTACCGCGCCGGACTCGCCGCCGATCCCGAAGTTCTGGTGCACGTGGACGGCGACGGACAGTTCCACGGGCGCGACTTCCCCCGCCTGATCGCCGCGCTCGGTGCCGAGAATGCCGACGTGGTGCACGGTGTCCGCGACGGCCGCACCGACCCCTGGTACCGCAAGGCCCTCACGGGCGCGGTGGGCCTCCTCATCGCTCTCGCGGCCGGGCGCCGCATCCCCGACGTCAACACCCCGCTGCGCGCCTACCGGCCCGAGGCACTGCGCCTGCTGGTCGACGCGACTCCCGTCGACGCCTCGGTGCCGCACGTGCACTTCTCGCTCGCGGAGGCCCGGGCGGGCTTCACGGTGCGCTACCTGCGGGTCGAGAGCATCCCGCGCCGAGGGGCATCGACCACCGGCACGATGTGGGGACGCGGCAACGGCGTCGCGCTGCCACCGAAGCGCCTCCGCCGTTTCGTGCGCCTCGCGCTCGTCGAAGTCTGGATGCTGTCGCTGCGACCCTCTGCGCCTCTGCGCGACATCCGGCACCCGGAGCCCGTCGCGCGATGACTCGAGCCCGCACGATCATGTTCTGGGCGGCCGCGGCGGCCCTGTTGATCGGGCACGTCATCGTCGCCTGGCACAGCCTCGTGGTGTGGCGGTTCTGGGAGGATGAGGCGTTCAACCTGACCGTCCCGCGAAACCTGCTGGACGGCCTCGGCTACTCCAGCGACGGGGCTCTCTCCGGCTCGACCATCACGCCGTTCGACCCGCGCATCTCCACAGGGCCCGTCGTCCTCCTGCCGGTCGCTGCGATGCTCGCGACGGGCATGGACCCGGTGATCGCCGCCCGTCTCATCCCGCTGGCCTTCTGGGTGGCGCTGCTGATCGGACTCGCCGTGATCGGCCGACGCATCGGCGGCCGCTGGGCCGCGTTGCTCGCCGTGGCGGTGCCTCTCGCATTCAGCGCCGGCGCCGGGGTCTCCCCGATCCAGGGACCGGCCGACCTCCTGGGCGAGATCCCCGCGGCGGCGCTCGTCGTCTGGGCGCTCATCGTCCTCCCGCGCCGCGCGTGGCTGGCGGGTCTCCTGGTGGGTCTGGCGATCCAGGCGAAGCTCATCGCGATCCTCGTCCTCCCCGCCTTCGCCATCGCCCTGTGGGTGCTCTCCGACGGCACGGGTTGGCAGCGCGTGCGCGAGACCCTGCGGCGATCGTGGCCGTCGCTCCTGCTGGTCGCCGCACCGACGCTGCTCACCGAGCTCACGGCTCTGATCTCGCTCGGACTCTCGGGCTACGTGCAGCATCTGCGGGACCTCGCGTACTTCGTCCGCAGCGGCGGTCAGGGCGACGCGGCGACCTCGGTGCTGCAGAAGGTCGGCACATTGGCCGACTCCTGGTCAGTGCCTCCGGCCATCGCCACCCTGGGAGCGGTCCTCGCGCTGGGACTCGCCGTGATCGGCGTCGTCCGACGGTGGCGCACCGCGACCGCAGCCGAGCGCATCGTGATCGCCTACGCCCTCGCGGCCTTCGTCGGCGCACTCGCCTACGTCGGCTGGTGGGCCACCGCATCCCGACTCCCGCTTTGGGTACGGCACCCCGCTCCCGGCATCTTCGCGTTCTTCCCGATCATCGCCGCCGTCGCCGTGTGGGCCGTCGTGCGCCTTCCGCGGCGCGGCGCCGCGCGAATCGTGGGAACGGTCGCCGCATCCCTCCTGGCCGCCATCATCGCGGGGGGAGCCACGGCACACGTCGCATCGTCGTTCGAGCCCCGCAGCCTCACCCTGGAGAGCCAGCGCGCTGCCGTCGCCCCTCTGGCGGATTGGGTCACCGAGAACGACATCCAGTGGCTCGCGGCGGATCCGTGGGGTGCGGCGGTCGCTCCGATCGTGTTCACCGGCGCGCACGTCGGCCTGTTCGACGCCCCGGCGATGACGGGAGTCCCCCGCCTCACGGGCCACGCCTGCCCGACGGAGACACTCGTCGAGGGCGATCTCTACCGGATCTGCGCGGCGCCGTAACGCACGCCTCCTCCGAGACGACGAACCGGCCGGCCGCTGAGATCAGCGGCCGGCCGGTTTCGAAGCACGTTCAGGTCAGAGCGCCAGGCGCTCCTGCACGACCTCCGCGAGGCGGCCGGCGTAGGCATGCACCGACTCCGCGTCGGCAGCCTCGACCATGACCCGCACGAGCGGCTCGGTGCCGGACTTGCGCAGGAGCACTCGCCCGCTGTCGCCCAGCTCGCTCTCGACGTCGCGCACAGCCTGCTGCACGACCTCGTCATCGGAGACGCGGTCCTTGTCGACATCGCGCACGTTGATGAGCACCTGCGGGTACACGGTCATCACCGAGGCGAGCTCGGCGATCGTCTTCTTCTGGCGAGCCATCTCGGCCACCAAGTGGAGGCCGGTGAGGAGACCGTCGCCCGTGGTGGCGTACTCGCTCATGATGACGTGACCGGACTGCTCGCCACCGAGTGCGTAGCCGCCCTCGTTCATGTCCTCGAGCACGTACCGGTCGCCGACGGCGGTCTGGCGCACGGTGATCCCGTGCTCGCGCATCGCGACGTGGAGTCCGAGATTGCTCATCACGGTCGCCACGAGCGTGTCGTCGGTGAGGTGTCCGCGCTCCTTCATCGACACCGCGAGGATCGCCATGATCTGGTCGCCGTCGATGATCTTGCCCTCGGCGTCGACGGCCAGGCAGCGGTCGGCGTCGCCGTCATGGGCGATGCCGATGTCGGCGCCCAGCCGCACGACAGCCTCCGCGAGGTTGTCGAGGTGCGTCGAACCGACTCCGTCGTTGATGTTCCAGCCGTCCGGGTCGGCTCCGATGACGGTGACCTCGGCGCCCGCGTCGCGGAACGTCTCGGGAGACACACCGGAAGCCGCACCATGAGCGCAGTCGAGCACGACGTGGATGCCGTCGAGGCGGTTGGGCAGCGAGCCGAGCAGGTGCACGACGTAGCGGTCCTCCGCGTCGGAGAAGCGGTCGACACGGCCGACGCCGGCGCCGGTGGGGCGCAGCATCTCACCGCTCATCGCCTCTTCGATGCGCTGCTCGACGACATCGGGGAGCTTGCGGCCCCCGCGGGCGAAGATCTTGATGCCGTTGTCGGGCGCGGGGTTGTGCGATGCCGAGATCATCACGCCGAAGTCGGCGTCCCGGTCAGCCACGAGGAAGGCGAGCGCGGGCGTGGGGATGACCCCTGCCTCGAGCACATCGACGCCCGAGGAGGCGAGACCTGCGGAGACGGCAGCGGTCAGGAAGTGTCCGGAGACCCGGGGATCCCGGGCGACCACTGCGGTGAGTCGCTTGCCCTCGGCCTTGCGAGCCTCCGCAGTACGGCCCTGGCCCAGGACGACAGCAGTCGCCTGGGCCAGGGTGAGCGCCAGGTCGGCGGTGAGGATGCCATTGGCAAGTCCTCGCACGCCGTCCGTGCCAAAGATCGGCATCGGAGCAGTGGACCTTAACGCTTCGAGTACTGAGGCGCCTTGCGGGCCTTCTTGAGACCGGCCTTCTTGCGCTCCTTGACGCGAGCGTCGCGCGAGAGGAAGCCGGCCTTCTTCAGGGTCGGACGGTTGTTCTCCTCGTCGATGCCGTTCAGCGAACGGGCGATGCCGAGGCGGAGCGCACCGGCCTGGCCCGAGGGGCCACCACCGGAGATGCGAGCGATGACGTCGTATGCACCGGCGAGGTTCAGCACCGTGAACGGGTCGTTGATCAGCTGCTGGTGCAGCTTGTTCGGGAAGTAGTCCTCGATCGTGCGGCCGTTGACCGTGATCGTGCCCGAGCCGGGGACGATGCGCACGCGGGCGATGGCCTGCTTGCGACGGCCGACAGCGGCACCCGGGACGCTGAGGACGGGGCGGGGAGCCGCCTCGACCACGTCGGTCTCGGGAGTCGACGTCGAGAAGTTCTGGGGGGTTTCGGTGGTGTCCTGGATGTCAGCCACGAGTATGTCCTTAAGTCTTTACGGCGCTTACTGGGCGACCTGGTCGAGGGTGTACGGCGTCGGCTGCTGCGCGGCGTGCGGGTGCTCGGCACCGACGTACACCTTGAGCTTGGACAGCTGCTGGCGGCCGATGCTGTTCTTGGGGAGCATGCCACGGATGGCCTTCTCCACAGCGCGGACCGGGTTCTTCTCGAGGAGCTCGGCGTAGGTGACCGACTTCAGGCCACCCGGGTAGCCGGAGTGGCGGTAGGCCAGCTTCTTCTGGAGCTTCTGACCGGTGAGCGCGACCTTCTCGGCGTTCACGATGATGACGAAGTCACCCGAGTCGATGTGGTTGGCGAAGGTCGGCTTGTGCTTGCCACGCAGGAGCGTAGCGGCGTGCGAGGCGAGGCGGCCGAGAACGACGTCGGTGGCGTCGATGACGACCCAGTCGCGCTGGACTTCGCCAGCCTTGGGGGTGTAAGTGCGCGTCACGATAGTGCTGCTTTCTTGTGTCGAACGGAGAAGTTCGTGAATCCCACTCCGGGGTGGTTCTTCCCGACAGGGAGGAACACGCCAGTGGAGGGCTCACGTTCGGACGATGCCCTCTCCCGCGAACGAGGAAAGGCACCAAAGGGAAATCATACGCCACCGGGTGCCGTATGCCCAAACCACGTCCTCAGTCGGGCTTGACCGTGACGAGGATCGGACGGTGGTCGCTCGCCCCCTGGGGCAGGGTGGTGATGCGCTCGATCTCGAAGCCGGCCGAGGTCGCGAAGTCGTAGTGCCCGCGGAAGACGCGGTAGCGCGTGTAGGTGTGGTCGTCGCTGAGCGACAGCGCATAGCCGTGGTCGCGCACGGCCTGACCGAGGTTCTCCTTGAACACCGGATAGTTGTAGTCGCCGACCATGAGCTGCGGCAGCCCCTCGCCCAGCGTCGCGAGCTCGGTCAACGCGGCGCGGATCTGATGCCGGCGCAGCGAGTTCAACGCCGTCAGGGGGGCCGCGTGGAACGAGGCGACGATGAAGTCCTGGCCGTCGTCGATGTCGCGCAGCCGCGCCCCCAGCACCCGCTCATGGGCAGGCTTCGCGATGCGGTCGTGCAGCGACTTCTTCAGCCCGAGCGTGCGGATCGACTGCAGGTGGTAGGTGCTCGATCGGTAGAAGAGTGCGAGACCGAGGCGGTTGCCCTGCGTGGCATCGGCGAGCGCGAGGTCGCCGATCCCGGCGGGCAGTTCGGGGACGTCGCATTCCTGCAGGCAGAGGATGTCGGGATCGTGCTCGCCGACGAGAGCCGCGAGCTCACCGGCCGCGCGATGCTTCTGGAGGTTGTACGAGATGACCTTCATGATCATTCCCACGCTACTCCCGGCCGCTGTGCGTGGGCTCCGCACGCTCCACGGACGGCGTGTCCTCGAACGCCGGTCTCGGCGACGGTCGGCGCTCTCGTCGTCGACGGGTCACCGCTCCGCCGGCGGCCAGAGTCCCTGCTCGGTCAGCGGCAGCCATCGATTCGTGTTGTCACGGATGATGTACTCGCCGGGGAGGGCCGTGGAGTCGGAGTCCTCCGCCTTCCCGCCCTCCTCGCGGAAGGCGGCGATCGCGAGCGATCTCGTGCGCCGCATCGTGTCGAGGTCGTCTCGTCCGGCCAGGGCGCTCTCGAGCTCTGCACGCATGCGTCGCCGCTCGGCGTCGACGTCACGCGTCACCTCACTACGCGCCCGACGCTCCGCGTCGTCGATCCGCTCCGTGGCCTCGGGGTCGCGGGCACGCCCCATCGTGTAGATGATCGCGGCGCACAGGGTGCCGAGGGCGCCGACGATGAACAGGAGGCGGGGCATCCCGTCGGTGAGCGCGAAGCCGATCGTGACCGACACCAGCAGCACGATGACCGAGATCCTCGATTGGAAGACGGTGGGTCGCGCGACGGGGCGGATCCCTGTGCTGAGCGACAGCATGAGCTGGGCGAGGCCGATTCCCGCCGTGAGACCGGCGGCGATGATCTCGCCGCCGGTCGAGCCGAGGCGGATCGCATTGAGGAAGCCCAGCGGGATCGCGCCCGCGAAGGTGAGGGTGAGCACCAGCGCCGGGATGAGACCGCCCCGAGGGCTCCGCGCGCCGTACTCGGCCTTGACGCGCGCGGTGACGTCGGCCTTCGCGCGATCGCTCACCGTCGACGCCTCGGCCCAGAGGTGGCTGCCGAGATCCTGCAGGCCATGGATCCGCAGCACCGTGTCGTCGATCCGGGCCGCGCTCGCATCGCGTGGAGACCGGGCGCCGAGGTCCTGGCGGACGAGGGCTACGGCGTTGAGGTCGTCGGGCGCGCGATCGGTCACGGCGTCATCGCCTGCCGCCTCAGCCGCTCTTTCCATCACGACGCGCCCGCGTCTGCTCCGCCCGAGTGGCGAGCAGGTCGTCGGCGGGGTACCCGACTTCGGTGAGGATCAGGCCCCGTGCGGCCAGCACCTTGAACTCGCTGGTCCGGGTGAGGGCGTCGCGCAGCACCACGAGGTCGTCGACGTCGAGACGCCCCTCCCCCACGGCCACGCAGGCCCCGACGAGCGCACGCACCATGCTGTGACAGAACGCGTCGGCCTTGACCTCGGCGACGAGCACACCCTCGGCGTCGCGCTCCCAGCGGTAGTCGAGCAGGGTGCGGATCGTGGTCGCCTCCTCGCGAGGCTTGCAGTAGGCCGCGAAGTCGTGGAGTCCGATGAGGGTGCGCGCCGCGGCATCCATCGCCTGCTCGTCGAGGCGACCGCGGATGGTGGTCGTGTCGAGGCGGCGGAGCGGGTCGAACCCGGCCACGGCATCGGCGAGACGGTAGCGGTACCGCCGCCAGACGGCCGAGAACCGGGCGTCGAAGCCCTCAGGGGCGAGTGAGGAGCGGGCGACGGTCACATCGGAGTACGCGCCGAGCACGCCCCGGATGCGTCCGGCGACGGATCCGGCCGGATCCTGGGCTGCCCGCCCGTTCCTGGCGTCGATGCGCGACCACTGCTTCTCGTCGAGGTCGACGTGCGCGACCTGGCCGCTCGCATGCACTCCGGCGTCCGTGCGGCCGGCGACGACCAGCTGCACGTCGGAGCCCACGATCCGGGCGAGCGCGGCTTCGAGCGTGCCCTGCACGGTGCGGAGCGTCGGCTGCTTCGCCCACCCGCGGAAGTGGGTGCCGTCGTAGGCGATGTCGAGCCGGATGCGCACGGAGCCAGCCTAGGACAAGCCCACCTCCGCGCCCGGTCGACCCTCAGCGTTCGACGAGGATGCCGTCCTCATCGCTGTACAGGCGCGCACCGGGCCGGAACACCACTCCCCCGAATTCGAGGGTCACATCGGTCTCGCCGGAGCCGAGCTTCGTGCTCTTGCGTGGATTCGTTCCCAGCGCCTTCACGCCGAGGTCGAGTCCGTCGATCGCCACACGGTCACGGATCGCCCCGTTGATCACGACGCCCGCCCACCCGTTCGCCACGGCAGAGGCCGCGATCATGTCGCCCATGAGCGCGCGCTCCAGCGAGCCGCCGCCGTCGACGACGAGCACGGCGCCGTTGCCGGGTGTCGCCAGCACCGCCTTGACCTGCGCGTTGTCCTCGAAGCAGCGCACCGTGCGGATCGGCCCGTCGAACGCGGTCCGGAGTCCGAACGAGCGCAGCTGCAGCGGCAGCGACTGGATGCCCTCCTCGAGCTCGTCGTAGAGGTCGGCCGTCGCGACCGCCATCCTCAGATGCCTCCGTCGATCGAGCGGATCGTCACGGCCGGCTCATCCGGAACCATCACCTCGGTGTCGCGGTTCAGGCTCTCGCCCCGGAAGAACCGCTTCGACCGCGGGAACAGGTACCAGACGAACATCAGCACCAGACCGAACGCGAGCGAGCCGATGCCGATCACGAACGTCCCGCCGATGCCGAACAGCACCGTGTAGCCGTAGTCCACGTCCCACATGTCGATCGCCGACTGCACGAACGCCCAGGTCAGCATGAGTCCGCCCAGCAGCGGGAACAGCCCCTTGAAGAAGAACTCGCGCGGCGAGGCGGTCAGGTCCTTGCGGAAGTACCAGACGCAGGCGAAGCCGGTGATCGCGTAGTAGAAGGCGATCGCCAGACCGAGGGAGAGGATGGAGTCCTGAAGGATGTTGTCGCTGATGAGCGTCATCCCGATGTAGTAGACGGAGGCGACCACGCCCATGACGATCGTCGAGAACGACGGCGTCTTGTAGGTCGGGTGCACGTCCTTGAACTTGGCGGGCAGCGCGCGGTAGACCCCCATCGCGAGCGTCCCGCGAGCGGTCGGGAGGATCGTGGTCTGCGTCGAGGAGATCGCCGAGATGATCACCGACACCACGAGGACCCAGCCGAACGGACCGAGCAGGCCGTCCTTGATCGCGAGGAAGAAGTCGTCGGCGTTCGCCTCGTTCCCGAGACCCGTGCCGTCTTCGCCGAGTCCGGCGTACATCATCGCCGCGATCGTGACGGCGACGTACGTGAACAGCAGGATGACCGTGGTGAGCAGGGCCGCGCGGCCGGGGATGCGCTTCGGGTCCTTCGTCTCCTCGTTGAGGGCCAGGCACGTGTCCCAGCCCCAGTAGATGAAGAGCGCGAGCAGGATGGCCTCGGTGAAGCCCGACCAGTCCGTGAAGGCGAACGGGTTCATCCACTCCCAGTCGAAGGGGGTGGGGTTCGGGGCGGTGCCGGCGAAGAACTGCCACAGCGCCGCGACGATGAAGATCGCGAGCGCCAGGTACTGGATGCCGAGCAGGATGTTCTGGATGCGCTCGCCGATCTCCACGCCTCGCCAGCTGACCCACGTCATGGCGGCGATGAAGATCACGGCGACGAGGACGACCCGCCAGTCGTTGTTCTCCAGGTCCTGACCGATCAACGACCAGAAGTAGACCGATGCGATCTGGGCGAGGTTGGCGAGCACGACCATGCCCGCGACCGCGACGCCCCAGCCGCCCATCCAGCCGACCCATGGCCCGAAGGCCTTGGTGCCCCAGGTGAAGGTCGTGCCGCAGTCGGGGACCGCGTTGTTGAGTTCCCGATAGGCGAACGCGATCAGCAGCATCGGGACGAACGCGATGATGAAGGCGATCGGCGCCTGTGCGCCGACCGCGAGCACCACGAAGCCGAGCGTCGCGACGAGCGAGTAGACGGGGGCCGTCGAGGCGAGACCGATGACGGTGGATCCCCACAGCCCCAGTGTTCCCGCAGCCAGACCCTTGCCGTCGGGTCGTTCCAGATGAATCGGCGTCGTTGCTGCCATGTCAGAACAGTAAGGCCACCGCGGTTATCGCGTCAACGAGTTTCTTCGACCGTCAGAATCCGAAGCTGAAATCGCGCCTTGACGACGGAATCCGCAGAATCAGGTCCTCCTGAGCATGCCGTCGGCATTGTCGGCGACCCATTCCATCAGGGGCAGCATCCGCTCCATCAGATCGCGGCCGAGCGGCGTCAGGCTGTACTCCACGTGCGGCGGCACGGTCGGGAGCGACTCCCGGTGCACCAGCCCATCGTCGGCGAGGGTGCGCAACGTCGAGGCGAGCATCTTCTCGCTGATGCCGTCGACCTCGCGGCGCAGCGCGCCCCAGCGGTGCGTCCCGTCGGACAGGCACGAGAGCACGAGGACGCCCCATTTGCTCATGATGTGGTCGAGGACGACGCGCGTGCCACAGTTCTGATCGAAGACGAAGGGGGTGGATTCCTTTATCTGCGCGAAACTAACCGTCATGTGGGTACCTTACTTCAAAGTGGGTACCTGCGTATCGGAATGCGCAGCACCCACCTCCGGGTTGTCGAAGGTGTCACCTACGAAAGGACCCTCATGACCATCCTCGTCACCGGCGCCACCGGCAACCTCGGCCGCCTGATCATCGCCAGCCTGCTCGAGCGCGGCGCCGACCCGCAGTCGATCGTCGCCGGAGCCCGCGACATCGCCAAGGGCTCCGATCTGGGTGTGCGCGTCGTGCACCTCGACTACACCGACCCGGCCTCGGTCGCGGCTGCCGTCGACGGCGTCGACACCGTCGTGCTCGTCTCCGGATCCGAGGTCGGCCAGCGCGTCGCGCAGCACCAGGCGGTCATCGAGGCCGCGAAGGCCGCAGGTGTCACCAAGTTCGTCTACACGAGTGCCCCCAAGGCGACGACGAGCGACCTCATCCTGGCGCCGGAGCACAAGGCGACGGAAGAGCTCATCGCCGCTGCAGAGCTGCCCGCGGTGATCCTCCGCAACAACTGGTACACCGAGAACTACGCCGCCGACCTCGCGCGTGCCGCCGAGACCGGTGTGCTCGCCGCGGGCACCGGAGAAGGACGGGTCGCCTCGGCCAGCCGCAAGGACTTCGCGGATGCGGCCGCCGCCGTGGCTCTCGAAGACGGGCACATCGGCGAGGTCTACGAGCTGGGCGGCGACGTCGCCTGGACCTACTCCGACCTGGCGGCGGCCATCTCCGAGGTCACCGGGCGCGAGGTCGCGTACGTGCCGGTCACGTTCGACGACCAGATCAGCGCACTCCGCGAGGCCGGTCTCGATGAGGGCACGGCAGGCTTCGTCGCCGCCCTCGACGCCGGGATCAAGGACGGCGCCCTCGCCGACACCGACGGCACCCTCTCGCGCCTGATCGGCCGCCCCACGACCCCACTCGTCGAGGGACTGCGCGCGATCGCCTGATCGCCACCCCGCACGACCGAGTGCCGCTCGCCCCCCGGAGAGCGGCACTCGGCGGTCTCACCGCAGCGGCGCCGCCTCGCGCGACTGCACGTGCACGACGGTGAGCGTGATGCTGTCCCGTCGGACACCGCGTGCAGCGAGCACCGCTTCGACGGCGAGCTGTGCGGCCTGCAGCGCCTCGGCCGAACGCGCGCCGGCGTCCACTCCGATCGACGCCTCCACAGCCACGCCGTCACCGGCGGGGACGACCGCCACGATCGGCTCGTCGTCCTTCCGCACGCCGAGTGCCGCGGCCCCCGCACGCAGCAGATTCGAGATCAGCGATCCGGATCGATAGAGGGTGCGCACCCCCGGGGTCGCCCGCACCGCATCCTCGATCACCACGGCGAGCTCGGCGCATTCTTCCGACGACATCAGCTCCCGTCCGTCCACGACGACACCTCCCGGATGTCTCGGATCGCGATGTCGATCGCGACGATGTTCAACTCGGTATGCGCGCGGAGGCCACGGTCGACCTCGACCCGCAGCTGCTCGGCGACCAGCGGGATGGGCTGCCCGTGCAACGCGCTCGCATCGATCTCGACCCGGATCGGGGCATCCGCGACCGTCACGTCTCCGTCGAGTCGGCAGCGTCCGATGAGCAGACCCGGCACAGCGTTCTCCGCGGAGCGGATCAGGCCCCGCACCGCGCCCTCGGTGATCCCGAGCTCCACGCTCGGATCCGGGGAGGCGAAGGGGATCCGACGGCCGGCACGCGCATCGATCGCGATGCCGTTGAGGATGCGGTCGACCCAGCTCTCGTCCACCTCCGGCTCCGCGGCGGCTTCCGCGGCGATCAGCTCCGCGCCGAGTCCATGCAGCCGCTCGAGCGCATCCAGCGCCAGCTGACACCCGGGGGATTCGTCGATCGAGCGTTCGGCAGGCTGCCGACCCGCCTCGAGGTAGTCGGTGAGCTCTTCGAGCGTGTGCCCGTCGAGATCGGTCGGTTCCAGGCCGAGCCGGCGGATTTCCGGAGTCTCTCGGTCGTCGGTCATCGCCACTCCTCCATCCGTACGATCATGAATCTGCGTGCCCGGGCGAGCAGCCCGCGCGCGGTCGAGACGGGGATGTCGAGTTCTTCGGAGATCTCCTCATACGAGTAACCGCCGATCTCGCGCAGGACCCAGCACTCGCGCTGAGCGTCGGGCAGTTCCCGAAGAGCCGCGCCGAGTGCCGCGACTCCTGCTCGCACCTCGACCACCGCGGATGGCGACGCGTGCAGCGGAGCCGGTCGGTCGATCGAGTCGATGTCGACCGCGGGCCGGATGGTCCGGATCCGGTCCACGGCCTTCCGACTCACGATCCTCATCAACCAGCTCTTGACCTTCGCGGGGTCCTCGAGTTCACCGAATCGCTGCCATGCGGTGACGAAAGACTCCTGCACGATGTCATCCACATCGGCCGAGGCGTTCAGCATCCGCTGCGTGTAGGCGCGCATCATCGGCGAGTATCGGCGAACGAGGACGGCGAACGCCTCGACGTCGCCGTCCATGGCTCGACCGGCGACGATGCGGTCATCCGCGTGTTCGAGCGCTCTGCGAAAGCGTTCGTCTTCCATCCACCCCACCCCTCGGTCCGATCCCTCAGGAGATTCGGAACGGACGCCCAACCGGATCGGATCATTTCCCACCCGCCTGGGAGTGCTCGGGGAGAGACTCGCACGAGTCCCTCCCCGCACCCGTCACTTCTTGAAAGCGTCCTTGACGTTCTCTGCCGCATCACGGACTTCACCCTTGGCCTGCTCGGCCTTGCCCTCGGCGACGAGCTTGTCGTCGTCGATGACCTTGCCGACGGTCTCCTTCGCCTTCCCGGCGACCTTCTCCGCAGCGGCCTTGATCTTGTCTTCCGCGCCCATGGCGTCTCCTTTCCTCATCGACCCCGGGTCTCGGGGTCGAATCCTCACGCGGGCTCTCCGCGTGTTCGTCTCCTGGTCGGCTACCGCACCCTCGTCGGCGATCGGAACGTGTCCCGCCAGCGGCGGTCCGACAGATGCAGCATGATCGGGATGCGCGCGCCCAGAAGCTCATCCCACTCTTCGACGGCTTTCTCGGCCGCGGCGAGGACGGCTCCGAGCGGTGCCCCCGGTCGAACCGTGACGGCCAGCTCGACGGCACGCGTCCGACCGATGCGATAGGCGCCGGTGCGGGCCGAGAGCACATCAGGGCGCCTCACCAATGGTTCGGTGAGGATCGCCTCGGCCACGTCACGATCGACCGTGGTGCGTCCTCCGGCGACGTCGACCTCGAGCACGGTCTTCGATCCGCCCCGTCGACGCGTGCCGAGGAAGGCCAGGAGGACCACCGTGAGGATCACGACAGCCGCCCCCACGATCAGGAGCGGAACCGACACCGTGCCGATGCCCGCGACCTGCCACGTCCACCCGGCCGCCGTGTCCACCGCCCCCGCCACCGCGTCCACCGGCCTCCGGAGCCACTCCGGCGGAGTCCCGGCGGCGAGTGTCCCCGCGGCGAGCGCGATGCCGCCGCCCGCCAGCAGGACCGCCCCGGCGACGAAGAGCAGCACGCGATTCATGAGCCTGTTCGTCGCGTTCATGCGATCACTCCGTTCGCCTCGACGGTGACGCGTGGAGTCGCGGTGAATCCGATCCCCGAGAGGACGTCGTCCACCGCAGACTCGGCTGCGAGCCGATCGACGGGAACGCCACTGGTCGGTGTGATCCTGACGGCCACGGTCCGACGTCCGACCGTGACGGCCACCCGACCGCGGTCGACACCCGACCGACGAGCCACAGCCTCGGCGATCGAGTCGGCGATGACCCCGTCGTCCACGAGAAGCGCCGTTCGCGGGGTCGTGCGCGCCCGCCGGGCACGACGACCCGGCAGCACGGCGAGCGCGAAGAGCACGAGTGCCAAGACGACGAGCACCGCACCGCCGCCGAACGGCACGGCCTCATTCGGCGTCGCGGCGACGGTGTCGAACCATCGCGTGACGCTGTCTCGGAAGGTCGCGTCGACGAGCCACCACACCGCACCTGCGAGGAGGGCGAGGAGGAGCACGACGCCGATCGACGCGACCACGGCGGCCGGGATCGTGCGCGGCGCGTGGGTCTCTCGACGGAGAACCCGCCGATAGGTCGCCTGTTCGTTCGTCATCTCACCCTCTTCTCCGTGCTCTTGCGGACCCCCGAGTACCGGATGTCCACGGTGCCGACCTCGCGGCCGGCCAGCTCTCGCATTCCCTCGATCAGTGCCTGGCGGAGGTCTTCGCCGCTGTCGACCAGGTTTCCGCCGCGCCCCTCGGCCACCGGGACGGTGACCGAGATCCGCAGGGCGCCGCGGCGGTCGGACAGCTGCACCCCGACGTCGCGCGAGGAGACCCGGGCGGCGTCACGCGCGATGCCGACGGCAAGCCGCTGCAGCGCACGCCCGGTGATCGTCGTCGTCCCCACGACGACGACCACCTCGGCCTCAGCGTCGCCGTCGCCCGTCATGAGGAGGAGCGCCGGCCTCGGAAGGCCTCCGCGAGCGCGCGGACATCGAGTCGACCGTCGATGATGCGGCCGACACCCGCGCCGAGCAGCATCGCCAGCGCCACGAGCAGGAAGGCCCAGAACCCCAGGACCACCCAGGTCAGCGCCAGCACTGCGGCGGCCGCCGCGCCGATCACCGACGCGCTCACTGGACTCGCGCCTCCTGCGTGCCGTCGCCCTCGTCGTCTGAGGGGATGTGCACGTCGTTGACGGTCACGTTGACCTCGGCGACCTCCATGCCGACCAGCTCCACCATGGCGCGGTGGATCGCCGCACGCACCTCGTCCGCCACCTTCTGCAGCGACACCGGATACTCGGCGACGATCGTCACGTCGACGGCGACCTGCGTCTCGCCGACCTCGACGCTGATCCCCTGGGAGAGGTCCGTCGTGTTCAGGGCTTCGCGGATCGCGCCGACCATGCGAGCGGCTCCCCCGCCGAGCGCGTAGACGCCGCTGACCTCTCGGGCGGCGATGCCGGCGATCTTCGCCACCACCGCATCCTCGATCGTGGTCTTCCCCGCAGCAGACCCCAGCTGCGGTGCGACGATCTGAGCCTTGGGCTGGGTGCCACCAGTCACGTTCGCCATCTTGAGCTCCTTCTTCCGTGTGTCCGCCTCCGGTGCGGAGCGCGGGTCGCAGATCAGCGACACCACTAGGACGGATGCCGGGCGCAGATCGTCACAGATTCGTCCGGAACTTCTTCCACGGCGCTCACAGTGCACTCCAAGGTAGAGAGTGCAATATTGCACTCCATGAGCGACAGTGCAGATTCATTGCGGGAGCAGCGCAAGCGGGAGACCTCCCGCCTGCTCACCGATGCCGCCCGCCGCCTCACGACGGAGCGGGGTTTCGCCGGGTTCACGATCGAGGAGCTGTGCGCGGAGGTCGGCGTTTCGCGCCGCACGTTCTTCAACTACTTCGAGAGCAAGGAGAACGCGGTCTTCGGGTTCGCGACCATCGACTCCCGTCAGGAGGCGCTCGAGGAGGAGTTCGCCGGGCAGACCGGCGACCTCCTCGACGACTTCATCGACCTGACGATCCGTCGCTTCGACCTCTTCAACCCGGTCGAGGATGCCCCGGCACTGTTCGCGGTGATCGAGCAGGAGCCACGACTGCTCAAGGCCGCCTTCGAGCAGCTCGCGAAGAACGAGCGACGCGACATGGGCCTGATCCTCCGACGCACCGCCGCCTCGCCCGACGCCGAGCTCCGCGCCGAAGTCGTCGTGCACACCGTCGGCGCGTTGGTCCGGATGAGCATGGATCAGCTGCTGCATCACCAGTCCACCGAGGCCTTCGGCGACCTCATCACCAGACGCCTCGACCTCGCCCGCTCGCTCTACGCACCATCACAGAAAGACCACTGAATGTCCGCCACCGCCACGAAGGATGCGCCCTTCCTGCTCACGAAGCGCCGCATCTGGATCATCTTCAGCGCCCTCATCGCCGGGATGCTGCTCTCCAGCCTCGACCAGACGATCGTGTCCACCGCCATGCCGACGATCGTCGGTCAGCTCGGCGGCGTCGATCACCAGGTCTGGATCACCACCGCTTATCTGCTGGCCACGACCATCGTGATGCCGATCTACGGCAAGTTCGGCGACGTCCTGGGCCGGCGCAACCTGTTCCTCGTCGCCATCGCGCTGTTCACGCTGGCCTCGGTGGGCTGTGCGTTCGCCACCGACTTCTGGATGTTCGTCGTCTTCCGCGCTCTGCAGGGCCTCGGCGGCGGTGGCCTGATGATCCTGTCCCAGGCGATCATCGCCGACATCGTCCCCGCGAACGAACGCGGGAAGTACATGGGTCCGCTGGGCGCCGTGTTCGGTCTGTCCGCGGTCGCAGGCCCGCTCCTCGGCGGCTACTTCGTCGACCACCTCACCTGGCAGTGGGCGTTCTACATCAACATCCCGGTCGGCATCGCGGCGTTCATCATCGCGCTGGTGGCCCTGAAGCTGCCGAGCAAGAAGGCCGAGAAGCCGATCGACATCTTCGGCGTCATCTTCCTCTCCATCGCCACCACCTGCCTGATCTTCTTCACCGACTTCGGGGGCGACAAGGAGTTCGGCTGGGACTCGCTCGCGACGTGGGCCTGGGGAGCCGGACTGATCGTGGCGGCCACCGCCTTCGTGATCACGGAGTCGCGTGTGAAGGACCCGATCATCCCGCTGAGCCTGTTCCGGAACCCCATCTTCGTGAACGCCACCGCGATCGGGCTGGTACTCGGAATCGGCATGTTCGCTGCGATCGGCTTCGTGCCGACGTTCCTGCAGATGTCCTCCGGCACCTCCGCCGCGGAATCCGGCCTGTTGATGATCCCGATGATGGTCGGCCTCATGGGGACGTCGATCTTCTCGGGCATCGCGATCTCGAAGACCGGCAAGTACAAGATCTATCCGATCCTCGGCACGATCATCACCGGCATCGCGATGGTCTCGATGACCACGCTCTCGGCAGCGACCCCGATCTGGCTGATCTGCGTGTTCCTGTTCGTCTTCGGCGCCGGTCTCGGCCTCATCATGCAGGTCGTCGTCCTGGTCGTGCAGAACGCGGTCCCCGCCGGCGAGCTCGGCACCGCGACCAGCACGAACAACTACTTCCGCGAAGTGGGGGCGTCGCTGGGCACGGCGGTGTTCGGCACGATCTTCACGACGCGGCTGACCGAGAACCTCCTCGGCGTCTTCGCCGACGCCGGCGCCTCGCCCGATGCCGCATCGCAGGCCGCGTCCACGATCGACCCCGCGACCATGAGCACCCTCCCCGACGAGGTGCGGGACGGCATCGTCACCGCCTACGCGGACGCTCTGGCACCGGTGTTCTGGTACCTGATCCCGTTCGTCGTGCTCGCCCTGGTGCTCTCGCTGTTCCTCAAGCAGATCCCGCTGTCGGACCAGGCGGGCCTGGTCGCCCGTGGTGAGGCGATCAGCGGCGAGGAGGCGGAGAGGCTGGAGGCCGAGCAGCGCGGCCTCGGCGGGGCGGGGACGATCACCGCGACCGACGCCCGGCGAGCAGACACCGGCTCGACTCCCGTGCCTCGCTGAGACGGGCGGCCCCTGCTCCTCGTGGGGCAGGGGCCGCTGTCTGTCAAGGGGCTCCCCTTCCGGCCACGGATCGCGCATTCTTCAGGCTGGGGACAGCTAGGAGCATGATGGAGCACGATCCGGACCGAAGATTCAGCCTGGTGCAGGTCACGACCACCGACTGGGTGATCCACGATCTGCACTACCCGGAGAACGACCATCGCCGGGTCGTCTGCACGATCTTCGAAGACGCTCCGACCGAGGTCGAGGTCCTGTGGCGGCGCGACCTCCCCCTCGCCCTGCGCTACTCCACGGCCGAAGAGGTCCTCGATGCCGTGCGACGGTTCCAGGATGCCTCGCGCGCCACGCGACCGATACCTATCCCGCACCTTCCGCCGGCGCGGAACACGAGCACGGGGCGGAGCGCGCCGCTCTGACACGCCGAGACGCTCCGCTGGACGCGATATGCCGGTCTGCGACAAACTGACGAGCAGCAGGCCGTCCCCCACCCCTCCAGGAGCCCTCATGTCGTCATCCGCACCCTCCACCTCCTTCTGGAAGACGTTCTGGGAGAAGGGCGGGTGGTGGCGCGCCCTCCTGCTGACCGCAGTGTACTTCGCCCTGTTCCAGGGGCTCTCCCTGCTACTCACACCACTCGTCGAGCAGGTCGAGGAACCGACCGGCACGGCCGGCGTCACCGTCTTCTACGTGCTGCCCGAGGTCATCGGCGCCGTGATCCTCGCGGTCTTCACCCTCTCCGTCGGCTGGTGGCGTGAGCTCTTCGCCCGCCAGCCCATCCGCGGTCGCGGCTGGATGTGGATCGCGATCGTCGTCGTGCTGGTGTTCAACATCCTCCGGTTCGCGACGATCGACTACGGCAAGGTCGGCTTCGACGTCGTGCTCACGTGGTTGCTCGCCGGACTCCTCATCGGGTTCACCGAGGAGGTACTCACCCGCGGTCTCGTGGTGAACCTGATGCGCAAGGCCGGCTACCGGGAGATCGTCGTGGCCGTGATCTCGGCCACTCTGTTCTCGGGCCTGCACGCGGGGAACCTGCTCTCCGGACAGTCGATGCTCGCGACCGCGATCCAGGTCCTGTACACCTTCGCCTTCGGCATCTGCATGTACCTCGCGATGCGCGTCACCGGAACGATCATCGCGCCGATCCTCCTCCACGCCAGCACCGACCCGAGCATCTTCCTGCTGACCGCGTACCCGTCCGAGAGCCCTCTCACGGCGTTCGCCGCCCTCGGCAACTTCGCGGTGATCGCGACCGGTCTCGTGCTGCTGTTCTTCATCCGCGGTCGCGTCGCGGACACGCAGCCGTCCTTCGCCGAGGAGCGTTCCGCATGACCGAGTCTTCGCTCCGGGTGAAGCCCCGGGTGTGGATCGGCCTGGTCATCTGGGTCGGCTACATCGTCCTGGTCTTCGCGATCCAGAAGTCGACCGGCATCCCCTACGCCGAGTGGGGAGACAGCGCGGGGAACCTCTTCCTCGGCGCCGGCGTCTCGCTCATCGTCGCGACCGTGCTCCTCGCGATCACGACGAGCCTGCTGAGGTGGTGGCGCCCCGCGATGTTCGAAACGCAGCGCAGCCATCACAAGTGGCCGATCTTCGTCCCGATCCTGGTCGCCGTCGCCGTCGGGATGAACCTCGCAGGGACCGACTGGAGCGCCTACTCCGGCGCCTTCCTCGGAGCATCCCTCGTGCTCCTCCTGGTGGGGTTCACGGAAGAACTCGTCCACCGCGGTCTGCTGCTCACCGCGCTGCGTTCCCGCCTCTCCGAGGTGTGGGTGTGGTTCCTCAGCTCCGCTCTCTTCGCGGTGATGCACTTCGTCAACATCCTGCTCGGCTCCCCGGTCGCCGGCACCGTGAGCCAGGTCGGCGCGGCGTTCCTCGGCGGAACCGCGTTCTACATCGTGCGTCGCGTCACGGGCTCCCTGATCTGGGCGATGGTGCTCCACGGGGTGTGGGACTTCTCGGTCTTCGCCACAGGGGTCGGGACGGCCGGCAGCATCTCGTCCGTCGCCAACGTCGTCTACCTGCTCGCCGGCATCCTGGGGCTGGCCGTCGTGTGGTTCGTGTTCCGAGGCTCCGAGGACCGCAGCGCACCGGTGGCGGCGGCACCCGCGGTCTGAGCCCTCTCAGGATCGGCGAGGTCGGTCGTCGACCTTCACCAGCGTTCGACCCCGAAGCGTGAAGACAGCGCCGTCCTCGTCGACGTTGAGGTGCGGGCCGCTGTACCATCCGCCGTTGATGGCGGGAACGACGGTGGAGACCTCGAAGGTGCGCGGATCGATGCGGAACAGCGTGGTGTCCGAGACGCCGTAGATCACTCCCCTGGCCGCCTTCATCGCCGCGAAGCCCGGGACGAGTGCGGCGAGGTCGCCGGTGTGCACGATGGTGCGTCGGCGACGGTCGATGACGAGGAGCGTGCCCTTGATCGTGAGGGCGAAGAGGTGCCGTCCGTGGCTCGCGAGGGCCGCGATGCCGTTCGACTGATTCGTCTCGAGCCGCCAGAGCTCTCGGTGCGAGACCGGATCCCACGCCACGATGGTCCCGCGCGGGCCGGTCTTCTGGGCGTTGTCGCCGCCGAGATACGCCACGCCGTCCACCGAGACGACGGCGCGGACCAGCTGCGCCCCGTCGATCGGGTTGATCACGTGCGTGCTCCTGTTCCGCCGAGGATCGTAGGTCCAGAGCGATCCGCCGCCCTCGGTGTCGGCCTGCGCAGCGACCAGGAGCAGGCGGTTGCTGTCGTCCCAGTGCGTGTCGAGCGGACGGTTCTGCGCGGAGGGGAACTCCGCGACGCGATGCAGAGGTTCGCCGGAGCGCGGGTCGTACGACCAGATGCCCTGGGAGCTGTACTGCCCCGTGTAGAGCACGCCGCGGATGACTTCGGCATCCTTCGCCTCGCCGGGCGCGCGGAGGTTGACCACTCCCCCGCGTCGCAGGTCATGCCGGGCGATCCCCCCGTTGCCGCCGACGTAGGCGTATCCGGCGCCGACCGCGATCCCCATGCACGTCTGGGCGCTGACCGGCGCGCCGGCATCGCCGAGATCGAATTCGCCGCGCACAGCGCCCTCGCCGTCGAGCGACGCGACGAAGCCGTACCCCGAGACCGCGACCAGTCCGTCCGCATGCGCATCGAGCCCCCACACCTCACCGAGGTCGATCGTGAGGGGAAGCTGCTGCACCGAGGCCTCTCCCGGTGTCCACCGCAGCACCCCCGACTCGTTCGCGCAGTAGACGGCACCGGCGAGCACTGCGAAGTTCTTGGCCGTCTTCCCGACGGAGGTCACGAGTTGGACGGACGAGTGGTCGGCGAGCGCGATGGTCGCGAGTTTCGACGGCTCGGTGGAACCCGCGGTCGACACCAGCAGCCGATCGCCGTCGATCCCGAGCTCGCGGATACTGGGGTCGTCGACCATCCCCGCGGGGGTGATGTCGCTGAACGCGCCCGAGGCCCGGTCGAACGCGAAAAGCGCCGCCCTGCTGGTGCCCGAGCCTCCTCCGAGCGTGCTGCCCGCACCGAAGTAGACGGTCTGGTCGGTGGCGGCGACGGCACGGGCGAGCGTGGCCTTCGGATCGGGCACACCCAGGTTCGTGATCGCCCCGGTCGCGGGCGTGTACTGCCACAGGGCGGGGGCACCGGTGCCGCCACCCCCGACCGCGAACAGCGTTCCATCCGGTGCGACGGACAGGTCGCGCACATCGCGGTCCCCGATCTTCCCGATCGCGACTGCGGGCGATCCGGGATCCGACAGATCCCAGCGATAGAGGTTGTCGCCGCCGGCCGCCTTCTGCAGCACGCCCGCGTACAGAAGCTTGCCCACCGGATCGACTGCGAGCGCCTGGATGCTGTGCCCCGTCGCGAGCGTGGTCGAGTGGGTGACCGTGTTCGATGCGATATCGAAGGCGAGGATGCCGGTCGGCTCCAGGTTGCGTGACCCGATGTAGGTGATGCCGTCGAGGACGATGCCGCTCATCAGGGAGTACTGCAGGATCCCCGGTCCGATCTCCGTGATGGTGGTGGTCTCTCGTCCGGTCCGGAACCCGGAGGGTGCCGCCTGCGCCGACGTCGGGGACACGACCCCTGCGGCCGCGGCGAGGACGCCACCGGCCCCCGCGAGGAGGACGGTGCGCCGCGAGATCTTCGGGGAATCTGACATGGGATGCTCCTTGTGTCGTCGTTGAACGGGAGTGGTCAGGGCCGTCGAACCGGAGTCGGACGGGGTTCGGGTCAGGCGGTGATGGCGAGAAGCTCCGGCTCGATCGCATGCACGAGGGCTTCGCCTCGGGAGATCCGTCGCAGCTCCTCGAGCATCGCGGTGGAGAGGCGGCCGAGTTCCGCGCCGAGCGATCCCGCGATGTGCGGGGTGAGGAGGGCGTTCTCGGAGGTGTACAGCGGGTGATCCGACTCGAGGATCCACGGCACGGTCACGTCGAGGATCGCGAACAGCTCGCCCGCGACGACACGCCTGGTCAGGGCGTCCTGGTCGATGATCTCGCCGCGCGCGGTGTTCACCAGGGTCGACCCCGTCGGCATGAGGTCGATGCCCCGCGCGTCGATGAGGTTCCGCGTCGACGGCAACGATGGCGCGTGCACCGAGACCACGTCGCTCGTGCGCAGCAGCTCGTCGAGCGAGACCGTTCCGACACCGAGCTCGGCACCTTCGGCCTCGGTCAGGTACGGGTCGAAGACCACGACCTCGAACGTGTACGCCCGCAGCATGTCGATCACGATCCGACCGATCTTCGACGCCCCGACGATGCCGATGCGCTGACCGTAGTTGCCCATGCCGGGGAACGCGGCCTCGATGTCGAAGTCGTCCTGGAGCTCGCGGTATCGGCGGGCGATGGGCAGCACGCGCTTGCCCGCCAGCACGATCATCGACACGGCGTACTCGGCGACGGGGACCGCATTCGCGGCGGCGGCCGAACTCACGCGCACGCCGCGTTCGAGAAGCTCGGGCGTCAGATAGGGCTTGACCGTGCCGGCAGCGTGGAGCACGGTCTCCAGGCGCGGTGCCGCAGCAAGCAGAGCAGTGCCGAGCCGCGGTGCCCCCCACCCTGTGACCAGCACCTCGACGTCGGCGAGCGTGACCCGCGCTGCTTCGGATTCGAACTCGGTGACGAAGCCGGCGATCTCAGCCACGGCCTCGTACTCCCGGAGGAGAGCGTCGGGGAAGACGCGTTCGCGCACCGCCGTGGTCATCGCGAACGCGATCACGGGACGCCGCACGCTCATTTGACGCTCCCGGCGGAGAGCCCGGCCCGCCAGAACCGCTGCAGCATCACGAACGCGATGATCAGGGGCACGACGGAGACGAACGATCCGGCGATGACGAGAGTCGAGAACTCGGGGTTCTGCTGCACTTGGCTCTGCCAGAGGGCGATCCCGACGCTCGACGGGAACAGCTCGCGGTTCTGCAGCATGATCAGCGGCAGCATGAAGTTGTTCCAGACACCGACGAACTGGAACAGCGCGATCGTGACGAAGCCCGGTACCAGCATCGGAAGGCCGACCTGCAGGAAGCTCCGGATCGGTCCGGCGCCGTCGACCCGTGCGGCCTCCAGCGTCTCGGCCGGCAGATAGCCCGAAGAGAACACGCGCGCGAGGTAGACGCTGAAGGGGTTGCAGAGGGTCGGGATCACCACCGCCCAGATCGTGTTGGTCAGACCGACCGACGCCGCGAGGAGGTACAGCGGGATGACCGTGGCGGTGTTCGGGATGAGCACCCCGACGAGCACCGAGGCATAGAGTCCGCGCTTGCCCCGGAACTCGAACTTGTCGAACGCGTAACCCGCCATCAGCGAGACGAAGCCGCCGATGACCGCCCCGACCCCGGCGTACAGGATGCTGTTGCCGAGCCAGCGGAGGAAGATGCCGTCGTCCTGCGCCAGCAGCCGCTGCATGTTCACGAGGAAGTCGGTCCCGAAGGCGAACGCGTTGCCGGAGTAGAGGTCTCCGGCATCCTTCGTCGCGGCGAACACGAGCCACAGCAACGGCAGCACCATGTACGCGGATCCGAGGACGAGCAGTCCGTTGACGCCGATCTTGGCGGGCAGGTGGCGGCTGCGACCACCGCTCCGGCGTGACCGCGGCGAGCGCGGAGGCTGGGCTGATGCCGGCACGTGCGGCACCGGACGATCGATCACGGCGGTCATCGCGTCGGCTCCTTCGAGGTGAATCGCGTGACGACCCAGGACAGCAGGCCGGCGAGCAGGGCGAGGATGATGGAGGCCGCGGCGGCCTGTGGGAGGTTGTTGCGATTGAACGCCGCATCGTAGGCCCACATGTTCGGCACCCACGTGCTCGTCACCGCGGTCGTCGCCGAGGACAGGATCTTCGGCTCGGTGAACAGCTGCAGCGACCCGATCACCGTGAACAGGAGCGCGACGCCGATGGCCGGCCAGACGAGCGGGGTCTTGATCGAGAATGCGGTGCGGATCTCGCCTGCCCCGTCGACCCTGGCGGCTTCGAGGATCTCGCGGGGCACAGCCTGCAGCGCGGTGAAGAGGATGATCACGTTGTAGCCCGCCCACTCCCACACCGCGATGTTGACCATCGAGGGCAGTACGAGCTGCACCGAGAGGAAGTCGATCGCGATGCCACCCGACTCGAGAGCCTTCACGATCGGGCTCACGCCCGGGGTGTACAGGTAGGCCCAGATGAGCGCCGCGATCACTCCCGGAACCGCGTGCGGCAGGAAGAGCAGAAGCTGGAAGGCGCGCTTGGCGTAGGCGACCGTCGCGTCGAGCAGCAGGGCGAGCACCAGCGCCACGACGAGGAGCGACGGCACGTAGAGGAGACAGTAGATCGCGAGGCGCCCGAAGCCGTCGGTGAACGTGCGGTCCGACAGCACCTCGAAGTAGTTCCCGAGGCCGACGAACTCGGTGGTCGCTCCCCCGAACCCGAGGCCGCTGCGCTTCTCGGCGAACAGGCTCATCCCGATCGCGTAGACGACCGGGGCGATCATCGTCAGCGCGAAGAGGATGAAGAAGGGGATCAGGAACACGGAGGCGGTGCGACCGCCCGTTCCCGGGATGGTCTTCCTCGTCCGCGGCTTCGCGGGTGCGGGAGCTGTCATCGTCGTCGTCCTTAGATCTGGTCCGTCGGGCGGGCGTCGTGCAGCGCGCCCGCCCGACGCATCCGTCATTCCTTGATGTCGAGGCCGAGCTTCTCGAGCCCGTCGACGGTGGCCTTCTGCGTCGCCGTCAGCGCCTCGCCCAACGTCGCGGAAGCGGTGACGGAGTCCTTGAGGGCGGTGCCGGTGAGGTCGTACTTGGGTCCCCAGGCCCAAGGTCCGAGGTTCTCGGACGCCTCGTCGAAGACCTCGTAGATGTCGTTCGCGTAGTAGTCGGTCGGGGCGACGGAGGCCGCGACGTCGTTGAGTCCGGGGTAGGCGAGGTATGCGGTGCCGACGGCCCCGCGTGCTTCGATCGCCTCCGGCGACGTGACCAGCCATTCGAGGAACACGGCGGCCGCGGCGGCGTTGTCGGAGTTCTCCGGGATGGCGAAGCTGGTTCCGCCGCTCAGCGCACCGGTCGGCTTGCCGTCCCACGACGGCGGAGCGGCCGCGATCCACTTGCCCTGCTGCCCCGAGGCCTCGGTGCGGGTCTTGAGTGCCGAGGCGCTCCACGATCCGCCGACCCAGGCGTTCACCACCCCGCTGTTGAGATCGGCCGTCCACTCGTCGCTGAAGCCGAGCTGTTCCTTGACCAGCCCCTCGTCGATCAGACGCTGCCAGTAATCGGCGACCTCC
The DNA here is from genome assembly GCA_044900255.1 of Microbacterium sp. NPDC090218. Taxonomy (GTDB): domain Bacteria; phylum Actinomycetota; class Actinomycetes; order Actinomycetales; family Microbacteriaceae; genus Microbacterium. Next base: position 429,924 of record JBJDMS010000001.1, read on the forward strand.
TGGGACTTCTTGTCGTCGATGGCGACCTTCCAGCTGTCGTCTTCGACCGTGAACCACTCGGCTCCGGCCTGCCACGACATCGGGGCCAGTTGGGGTTCGTTCGTGAAGAAGCTCGTGAGGTAGGCGTCGGGGTTGACGGCCTTCACCGCGCGTGCGGCGGCCTCGAACTCGTCCCACGTCTTCGGGACCTCGACCCCGGCGGCCTCGAGCACGTCCTGCCGGTACCAGATGACCATGGGCGGCGCGTCGTAGGGCAGAGCGTAGGCGGCATCGCCGAACGTGACGAGACTGCGCACCTGCTCGTCGTAGTCGCCGAGGACGTCGCCCGACACCAGGTCGTCGACCGGAGCGAGCTGCTCGGCGGCGACGAAGCCGGGAAGCCGGTCGTACTCGATGCCGACGACGTCGGGGCCGCTGCCCGATTCGATGGCCGCGGAGAGCTTCGTGTAACCACCGTTCGCACCGTTCGGGATCTCCTCGAAGTTGACGGTGATGTCGTCCTGGCTCGCGTTGAACGCGGCGGCCACCTCCGACATGCCGCTGAGGAAGGACCAGAAGGTGACCTCGCCCTTCGGGGCGGTCGAGGGCTCGTCGGATCCGGCGGTGGCACCACCGCCGGCGCAGCCCGCGACGAGGGCGGACGTGGCGACCAGGGCCGCCACGGAGAGGGAAGTTCGACGCAGGGACATCGCGGGTTCTCCTTTGAATCGTTGACCGTGCGGATTCATCCTTCGGCACGCGGCAGCATTCACCAACACCGGGGCGGGTGTTATAACAAAACCCAACAATCAGTCCGTGCGAACGCTGGAATCCCGGACGACGAGAGCAGGGAGCAGCGCCATCCGCACCGGCGTGTGCGTCGCGCCGGCGGGCTGCTTCAGCCGGTCGACGCACAGCCGCAGCGCGGCATGGCCGAGCTCATGCTTCGGCGGCGCCACCGCCGTCAGCGGCACCGTCGCGAAGGCGGCGACCTCGTCGTCGTAGGCCACGACCGCGAAGTCCTCCGGCACGCGCAGGCCGCGTTCGAGCACCAGGTCGAGGAACGCCATCGCGTCGGCGTCGCCGAGGAGGATCGCCGCGGTGACCCCCTGGGCGACGCAGTCGTCGAGCAGGTCGACGAGCTCCGCGATGTTGGTGTCGTCGCCCACCTGCGGATGGGAGAGCTCGCGGCGGAGCGCCACCGCGGAGGAGGCATCCATCCCCGCCATCGCGCGCCGGAATCCCACGTCGAGTCCGGCGGCAGTGGCTGCAGGCCTGGCGGCGAGCGCGATCGCCGTGTGCCCCTGCTCCGCGAGATGACGCACCGCCACCTCCGCGCCGTGGGCATGGTCCGTCCGGACCCACTCCAGTCGCCCGGCGAGCTGATCCTCGACCGACCGCTCCACCATCACGACCGGGACGCCCACCTCTGCGAGCATCCGCTGCAACGGAGACTCCCCCGCGAGCGTGTCGTGCGGGGTGATCATGAGGGCGTCGACACCGCTCGCGATGAGCCGCTCGGCCTGTCGCAACTCCTCCTGCGGCGAGTAGTTCGAGGCTCCGACCACGAGTCGGCAGTTCGACTCGTGGGCGGCCTGGCTCGCGCCGCGGATCACGTCAGGGAAGTAGTACTGCGTCGTCGGGACGATCATCCCGATGGTCGCGACGGGGCGCGGTCTCGCGCCGACGGCGCCACGGGCACCGCGGGACTGCTGCAGCGCGACCTCGGGCGAGACCGCGCCGCCGTGCACGCGCACCAGGAGCTCACGCTCCTCCAACGCGACCAGATCGCGCCACAGCGTCATCGTCGTGACGCCGAGACGGTCGGCGAACGGGGCGCTCGACAGCGATCCACGCAGCTCCAGCTCGCGGAGGATCGCATCGTGACGGGAGGCTGCAGTCATATCGATTTCACGATAGTTGATGCGCCTCCGGCCAGTGGGTGACGACGACCTTACCGATCGTGCGCGAGCCCTCGACGATCTCGTGCGCGCGACGCAGGGTCGCCGCATCCAGCGGTGTGAGATGCGTGGTCACCGTGCTGCGGAGGATGCCGCCGTCCACGAGTTCGGCCACGCGCTCCAGCAGATCGTGCTGGTAGGCGTCTGCAGGGTCGGTCACCGGTCGGGTGAACATGAGCTCCCAGTGCCAGGTCGCGCTCTTCGCCTTCAGCGCATCGATGCTGCCGCCGGTCTCGTCGATCGACACGACCTGTCCACGCGGACGGATGACATCCGCGATCGCGCGCACGTTCCCCGGCGTGAACGACGTGAAGACGTAGTCGACCCCGGACGGGGCGATCGCCGAGACTGCAGCGGTGAAGTCGCGTCCGACCACGTGGTCGGCCCCCATCCTCCGCACCCAGTCCGCGGTCTCCGGCCGCGAGGCCACGGCGATCACCTGCAGGCGGGTGAGCGCCTTCGCCAGTTGGATGATCATCGACCCGACGCCGCCGGCCGCACCGATCACGAGGATCGTTCCTTCACTCTCACGGTCGAGGGCCAACCGGTCGAAGAGGCTCTCCCAGGCCGTGATGGCCGTCAGCGGCAACGCCGCGGCCTCGGCGACCGAGAGTGTGCGCGGTGCATGCCCGACGATGTTCTCGTTCACGAGGTGATAGCGCGCGTCGGTGCCGGGGCGGTCGTTCTGCCCCGCGTAGTAGACGCGGTCGCCCACCGCGAAACGGCTCACGTCGTCGCCGACCGCGACGACGACCCCGGCCGCGTCGTACCCGAGGATCTTCGGCGCCCCCTCGACGGGAGCACTCGCGCGCATCTTCACATCGACCGGGTTCACCGAGACGCCCTGCACCTCGACGAGGAGGTCGCGCCCCTTCGGCGTCGGCACAGGCAGCGAGATGTCGGAGAGTGAGCCGGGGTCCGACACGGGAAGACGCCCACGCGCGCCGATGGCGGGCATGAGGGCCGGGAACTGTGCCGAGGCGGGTACGGGTTCCGGAGTGTTCTGGGTTGCCATGCGCGCCACGCTATCCGAACACCCCCAGTTACCCGCAAGCGCCCCAAGTATCCAAGAGATACCATGATCGGATGCTGACCGAGACCACCTGCCGCGCCGGCGCTCCACACGATGTCTACGACGCGCAGTGCCCCTGCCGCGGAGTGCTCGACCTGCTCGCCGACAAATGGAGCGCCCTCGTGATCGGGGCGCTGGCCGAGGGACCGCAGCGCTTCGGGGAGCTCAAGTCGCGCCTGCAGGGCATCAGCCCGAAGGTCTTGACCGCGACGCTGCGGCGGCTCGAAGCGCGGGCCCTGCTGCAGCGCACGGTCTACGCCGAGGTTCCCGTGCGCGTGGAGTACGCCCTCACCGACCTCGGGGTGGACGCCGAACGCCCTCTCCGGGAGCTGCGCATCTGGGTGGAGGCCAACATCGAGCGCTTCCCGCCCGCGCTCTGAGCAGGTCAGGCTCCGGCGTCCCGCTGCGCCGCGAGCGCCCAGACCTGCTCGATCGGAGTGAATCCCTCCTCGCCGTCGGGGCCGTGGAAGCCCTCGACGAACCGGCCGATGTCGGCCTGCCAGGTGTCGTTCACCGGCGACTCCCCGACCACGCGCATCGCGGCCTCGAAGTCATCGCACTCAACGACGTGGAAGAGGTTGCGTCCCGACCGCCAGATCCTCCAGTCATGGATGCCGGCGACGCCGAACAGGTCGCTCAGAGCGTCGGGGATCCGCGCGTGATGGGACCGGTAGTCGTCGATCGCGCCCTCCGCGATCACTGAGTGCAGGGCGATGCGCATGCTTCTCCTTCGAGGTGGGACGGTGCGTCAGATCGACTCCGGTTCCACGATATGCCCCGCGGCGTGCAGGGCGCCCCACAGGTCGTCGGGGATCTCCGCGGTCACTCGCTCCGCGGCCTGCGCGACCTGCGTGGTCCCGCGCATCCCGACGACGGCCGAGACCACCTGAGGGATCCGGAGCGGGTACTGCAGCGCCGCAGAGGGAAGCGTCGTCCCCTGCGCGCGGCAGATGCGCTCGATGTCGCGCGCTCGATCGACGATGTCCCGCGGAGCGTCTGCATAGTCGTAGCTCACCCGATCAGGCACGGAGTCGCGGGCCAGGAGACCCGAGTTGTAGACAGCCGCCGCGACGACGGCGACTCCGCGCTCGCGTGCGAGGCGCAGCATCCGCAGGCTGCTCGACTGCTCGAGGAGCGTGAGCCGTCCAGCGCACATGACGATGTCCGTGTCGGTCTGCTCGATGAGGTCGGCGAGCATGCCCGCCTGATTCATTCCGGCGCCGTAGGCCCGGATCACCCCTTCGTCACGCAGTGTCGACAGCGTCTGGGCGCCCGTGGTCCGTGCGGCCTCGGCGTGGTCGTCGGGGTCGTGCATGTAGACGACGTCCAACCGGTCGAGTCCGAGTCGTTCGAGGCTCGACTCGATCGAGCGCAGGACGCCGTCTCGGCTCAGGTCGTACACCCGGCGCACGTCGGACGGCACGTCGAAGAGATTGTCCATGTCGCGCAGATGCGCAGTCTCGGGGCTCGGCACGAGAAGGCGTCCGACCTTCGTGGAGACCACGTACTCATCGCGGGGATAGGCGGCGAGGGCGCGACCGAGCCGGCGTTCCGAGAGCCCGAGCCCGTAGTGCGGCGCGGTGTCGAAGTAGCGGATGCCGGCGTCCCAGGCCGCATGGACCGTGGCCTCCGCTTCCTCGTCGGTCATCTCGCTGCCGAGGTTGCCGAGCTGGGCGCACCCCATTCCGAGAACGGTGAAGTCGAGCCCTCGATGCGTGCGGAACGGGATCATGAGGCGTCCACCGACGACCCGTGAATGTGGCTCATGACCGCCGCGCTCATCGGCTGGTAGTCGTGCGAGTTCTCCACGACACCGCGCACGATGAACTGATCCATCACCACGATCCTGTCGGCGAGCGTCACCATCTCCGCGAGGTCGCTGGAGATGAGCAGGATCGCCATGCCGTCGTCAGCGAGGCGCCAGATCAGCTCGTAGAAGGCGCGCTTGGTGCGAACGTCGATCCCCACCGTGGGCTCGTCGATGATGAGCACGCGAGTGCGCGCGGCGAGCCATTTCGCGAGCGAGACCTTCTGCTGGTTGCCTCCCGAGAGCTGCCCGGCGAGCTGCTCCTGCGAGCTGATCTTGATGTCGAGGGCGTCGACGTGGGTCTGCACCCTGTTCCGCTCGGTGCGACCGGGCACGAACCCGAGCACCTTGGCGATCTCCGACCAGATGGTGACGGCCACGTTGCGCGTGATCGACTGGAGCAGGAAGACGCCTTCCTCCTTGCGGTTCTCGGTGACGTAGCCGATGCGGAAGCGGCGGAGCGCCTCGCGCACGGAGCGGATGCGCACCGTCCTGCCCTCGACCTTCACCTCTCCCCCGACGATGCGGTCGAGCCCGAGGATCGCCCTGGCGAGTTCGGTGCGGCCTGCGCCGACGAGGCCGTACATGCCGAGGACCTCGCCGGGGTGCACCGCGAGCGAGATGCGACGATGCCCGGCGGCGGTGCTGACGTCCGACAGCTCCAGCGCGGGGGTCACGGTGCGGTCGACCTCGCGCTCTTCGACCTCGAGGTCGGCGAGCGTACGGCCGACCATCCGCGCGACGACCTCGTCGTGGGTCGTCTCCGCGATCGGCTGCGACGGCATCACGGTGCTTCCGTCGCGCAGCACGGTGATCGCGTCGCAGTGCGCGAAGACCTCGTCGAGCTTGTGGCTGACGAGCACGATGGCCGTGCCCTCGGCGCTGAGCTGATGGACCACGCGGTAGAGCCGCTCGGCTTCGTCGTTGCTGAGCGACGCGGTCGGCTCGTCGAGGAGCAGCACCTTCGCGCTGCGGTAGAGGCCTCGCGCGATCTCGACCAGCTGGATCTGCGCCGCCGAGAGTTCGCGCATGGGTGTGCGCGGATCGATGTCGAGGTCGAGCATGTCCAGGCAGCGCTTCGACTCGCGCCAGACGCGGCTCCAGTCGACCGTGCCCGCGCGTCGCGGCATCGCCGACAGGGCGATGTTCTCGCCGACTGTGAACTCGCGGACGACGTTGCGTTCCTGGTGCACGACACCGATCCCGGCGGCCATCGCCTCCAAGGGGTTCGCGAACGAGACCTCTTCGCCGCCCAGGATCAGGCTTCCGGAGTCCGCGCCCTGCACTCCCGTGACGATCTTGATGAGCGTCGACTTCCCCGCGCCGTTCTCCCCCATGAGCGCGTGCACCGAGCCCGCTTCGAGGGTCAGGTTCGCGTCCGCGAGTGCGGTCACGCCCGGGAACGTCTTCCGCAGATTCCGGACTTCCAGTGCGACGGTCATCGCTTCACCTCCGCGAGCGCGGCTTCCGCGCGCAACGATCTGATCCTGCTGGCATGGCGCGACGCCTGGACTTCGCGCAGCTTGCCGAGTGCCACGGTACCGAGTACGACCGCGCCGACGACGAAGTTGACGACCTCCGCGTCGAAGCGGAAGATCGGGCTCGCGGCATCCACGAGCCGCACGACCATCGCAGCCAGCACCGTGCCGAGCACCGCCACCGTCCCACCGGCGAGAGCGACCCCGCCGATGATCGGCGCCGCGAAGCTCGGCAGCAGCCAGTCGCCGCCGACGGTCGTGTTGACGCCGGGGAGGAACGAGATGCTCACCATCGCGGCGACGCCGCAGAGGAGTCCGGAAAGCGTGTGCGCGACGACGAGCGCCCGGTCGGTGGAGATTCCCGCGAGCTGCGCGGCCGAGGCGTTGCCGCCGCTCGCGAGGAGCTTGCGTCCCGACACCGTCTGGGCGAAGTAGAGGGCGACGATCGCCGCGACGACGAGCGTCATCAGGAAGATCGTCGGGATGCCCAGGATCTCCGAGCGCCCGAAGGCGGCGAGCTCGGGCCAGGCCTTGCGCTCGATGGTGCGCGTCCCCACGAGCGCGTACTGCACGCCGATCAGGATCTGCGACATCGCGAGGGTCACGATGAAGCCGTTGATCCTGGTTCCGACGACCAGCAGGCCGTTCACGAGGCCGAGGAGGGCGCCGGTGAGCACGGCGACCAGCGCACCGATCCAGGGCGGGACGCCCCACGAGGTGACGATCACTCCGGTGAAGCAGGCGGCGACACCGCCGATGGCACCGACCGCGAGGTTGAGCTGTCCCACGCAGAGCGTGATCATCTGGGCCAGTCCGATCAGGATCGGCACGCTGACGAAGCGGAAGAAGCTGGTCATCGACACGGGACCGAAGAACTGTCCTGAGGTCGCCAGGCCCAGCACGAGGGCGCCGACGATGACGATCCCGACGAGCAGGAGGTTGTTCGCGCTGATGATGCGTTTCATCGGTGGGCCTCCGCCTCATCCAGTTCGACGGCGAGGGTCGCAGCCGACTCCGTCGCCTTGGCGGGGCGGCGCCGCGCGAAGAGCAAGCGCAGCCGGTCCGTGGCGAGTGCCGCCAGGAGGATGCACCCCAGAAGGACATTGAGCGTCTCGAGCCCGACCCCGAAGAGCTCGAGACCCTTGCGGATGACCGAGGTCAGCGTGATGCCGAGCGCGGTGCCCACGATCGAGACCAGACCGCCCGCGAGCAGGGTGCCGCCGAGGATCGGTCCGAGGAACGACGAGAGCATGAACTCGCTCCCGATCGCGGGAGTGAACGAGCCCGTGCTCGCCGCGAGCAGGAACCCGGCGATCGCCGCGAGCAGCCCGGACAGGGCGTGCGCCAGGATCGTCCGACGTGCGGTGGGGATTCCGGAGAGTTCAGCTGCTCGCACGCTGCTGCCGGTCATCAGCACTTCACGTCCGCTGCGCATGCAGGTGTAGAAGTACCAGATGACGGCCATGCAGCCGAGGGCGGGGAGGATCATGAGCGGCACGGCGTTGGAGCCGCAGTAGCCGAACATGCAGACGTCGGCGAAGGTGCCGCGACCGATCGTGTCGAAGCCCGCCGGCGAGACCGTGAAGGCCTGGCCGGTGCTCCATGACTCGTACAGGGTGGGGATGAGTCCGAGCAGCGTGAAGCTCATCGCGAGCGTCACGATGAACGAGTTCACCCCGGTCTTGGCGATGATCCATCCGGCGAGGGCTCCGAGGGCGGTGCTGGCGAGCACGCCGAGAGCGAGGCCCACGAGCAGCGGCATACCCAGGTTCTCGAACGATGCTCCCATCACGAGCGCGCCGATTCCGGCGAGCTGTCCGACGGCGAGGTTCATGTGCCCGATGGAGAGCACCACCATCTGCGCGAGCCCGACGACGGTGAAGATCGCGATCGAGGTCAGCAGCGGGGCGATGACGAAGGGTCCGTTGAGGAAGGCCGGCTTGAGGGTCGCGAAGATCGCGACGAGGACGATGATCAGGACGACGAGGAGCGCGCGGGGTGAGCGGACCTCGGCGCGCACGGCGCGACGCAGGCGGGACATCAGAGAACGATCCTGTCGTCCATCGCGTCGCGATCCCAGTCGATGCCGAGACCCAGCGTCTCGGGAGCGAGCGCGCGGCCGTCTTCGATCGTCATCCCCGTGCGGGTGATCGCACGCAGCTGCGGGATGTGCTCGACATAGCGCCCGTTGGGCACCGCTGCGACCAGGCTCACGTGCAGTTCCATCAGGAAGTGGGGGCACACGTGCACGTTGAACGACTCGGCCAGGTGCGCGACCTTCAGCCAAGGCGTGATGCCCCCGATGCGGGCGACGTCCACCTGGACGATCCCGGCGGCGCCGCGGTCGAGGTACTCCCGGAACTGCGCGATCGAGTACATCGACTCCCCGACGGCGATGGGCGTCGAGGTCGACGCCGCGAGTCGGACGTGGCCTTCGATGTCGTCGGCCGGCAGAGGCTCCTCGATCCAGCCGAGGTCGAGGTCCTCGAGCAAGCGGGCCCTGCGGATCGCCTCCGCGGAGGTCATGGACTGGTTGGCGTCGACCATGATGTCGAAGTGCGAGCCGACCGCTTCGCGCACGGCGGTCAGGCGCTCGCGATCCTCCTGGCCGCTCGGCTTCCCGATCTTGACCTTGACGCCTTTGAGGCCGGCGTTCTTCGACGCGACGGCACCGGCCACGAGCTCCTCGGTGCCGAGGTGCAGCCAGCCGCCCTCCGTGTCGTAGAGGGGGATGTCTCTGCGGAAGCCACCGGCGAGGCGCCAGAGGGGCAGGCCCGCACGACGCGATGCGATGTCCCACAGGGCCGTGTCGACGGCGGCGAGCGCGAGGGAGGTGATGGCCCCGGTCGTCGTCGCCCGCGTCGAGGCGAAGAGCCGGTACCAGACCGCTTCGATACGGTCGGCTTCCTGGCCGACCAGGATCGGGAGCAGGTGGTCGCGCAGCATCGACAGCACGGCGCGACCCCCTGTCCCGATCGTGTAGGAGTACCCGAGGCCGTGGAGGCCATCGCTCGTGGTGAGCTCGACGAAGATCGTCTCCTGGGATACGAAGCTCTGCACGGCGTCCGTGCGTTCGGTCTCCACGGCGACGTCCACGAGGAGCGCGCGAGCATCGGTGATCGTACTGGCCATCGGGTACATCTCCTGGGTGTGGGTCAGATCACTTGCAGGTGAGCAGCTCGTCGTCGAACTGCTTCTTCACCTTCTCGGCGAACGCGATGCGCTCGTCGTCGTACGTGTCGACGTTGTCCTTCGTGACGACGAAGGAGCCGGAGTCGACGATCACACCGGGATCGGCCATCTCGCAGGCGCCGCTCGCGAGCTGCGCGAGGACCCAGCTGCCGACGTACGCCTGGCCGGCCGGGTTCTGCGCGACCGTGCCGTAGACGGACCCGTCGCGGATGCCGTCCAGGATCGTGGCGTCGTCGTCGATCGCGACGAGCTGGATCTCGAGGCCCGATTCGGCGATCGCCTCGGCGCTCGCGACGGCGGGGTTGTACGCGGTCGTGACGATCGCGTTGATCTCCGAGCCGCTCGCAGCGAGCAGGTCGGACGCGGCCTTCTGGGCTGTCGCGAGGTCGGTGTCGACGTCGGTGATGGTCTGGAGCAGGGTGACCGCGCCGTCCGTCTCGTCGATGGCGCGCTGGACGCCCTCGATGCGACGCTGCGTGTTCGAGTCGACGTTGTTGCCGGTCATGTGCACGATCGTGCCCTTGCCGCCGATGGCCTCGATCGCGGCGGCGGCTGCCTGGTACGCGGCCTCTTCGGTGTCGGTGGACAGGCAGAACGCGGCGAGGTTCTCGTCACCGGCAGGGCAGGAGGCGATCGAGCCGACCGCGATGCCGGCGTCGGCGAGCTTCTTGAAGGTCGAGTTGATGTCGGTCGGCGACACACCGAAGATGCCGAAGGCGTTGTAGCCGTTCGCGACGAGCGAGTTGATCACGTCGTTCTGCTTGGTCTGGTCCCACTCGGCGGTCTCGTTGAACGTGACCTCACCCAGACCGAAGTCCTTGGCCGCCTTCTCGCCCGCTTCGATCCACGGCTGGAAGTACGGGTGTGCTCCACCCGGTACGAGAGCGACGCGGACGTCGGAGAGATCCCCGCCGCTGCTCTCGCCGCCGCCGGCCGGATCGGCGTTCTGCGGGGTACACGCGCCGAGCGCGAGGGTGAGCGCGGCGGCGGCCGCGATGACGGCGCCGAGCCGCACGTGCTGTGTGATGCGCATCTTTGAGCCTCCAGGGAATGAAATCTTTTTGAAATATCGTATTTGATCTTTCAAAGGATATGATGGCTGGACTCCAGGGCCATGTCAAGGGAAAGGTCGGATGTCTACACTCGGTCAGTTGCCGTCCTTCTCCCCCGGCGCGCGCATGATGCTCGGGGACGAGGTCTACGGCGCGCTCCAGCAGTCGATCCTCGACGGGACTTTCCCCCCGGATGCGCGCATCAACGCCGGTGAGCTCGCCCGGCAGTTCGAGGTGTCGCCGACACCCGTCCGCGAGGCTCTCGCGCGGCTCGAGTCCGACGGGCTCGTCGAGAAGCTCCCCCTTCGCGGTTACCGCACGACCGACCTCCTCGACCGGACCCGGCTGACGGAGCTGTTCGAACTGCGCCTCCTGCTCGAGCCGGGCAGCGCGGCGACCGCGGCCGAGCGCCGCTCGGCGACCGACATCACCGAGCTCGCGCAAGAGGTCGAGGCGGGCCGATCGGCGATCGGCGAAGAGGATGCCTACCGGCTGCTCTCGCGTCACGACGTGCGTCTGCACGACCTCGTCTTCCGCTCGGCGAAGAACGAGACCGTCCGCCAGGCGTACGCCCGTACGCATTGCCACCTGCACACGTTCCGCCTCGCCTACACGGGCGCCTATGTGGCCGACACGGTCGACGAGCACGATGCCATCACGCGTGCCATCATCGCGGGCGATGCCGCCGAGGCCGCCACCACCATGCGCACACACATCGAGCGCTCCCGCGACCGGCTCATGCGCGTCGTCGACTGACGCGCGAACGGCTACCGGGCCCGCATGAAGAGCGATGACTGTTGTCCTTTTGTCACGTTCTCTATAGAATTTTGTGACAATGGACACCATGACTCCGGCCGCCGCCATTCGCGCGACCCCACGCAAGCAGTTCGTCCGCGTTGACGATCTGCCGGGCACGCCTGAGGCTGCGCGCAAGGCGGCATCGCGTGCAGCGGCGTGTGGCGAGCTGGTCAAGATTCGCCGCGGCTTGTATTACCGGGGCATCCCCACGCGCTACGGCTTGACGAAGCCGCGCGCCGAAGACGTCGTTCGCGAAGCGTTCCGCGGCCATGGGGCTGGACCCGCCGGGTTCTCCGCGGCACGGCTGTGGGAGGTGACCACCCAGGTCCCCGCAACCCAGCACGTCGCCACGCTCCGGAAGGTCGAGGGGTTGAAGGGTGTGAAGCAGACCGTCCGCAGCAACATCGAGCGCGCCCATCTGACCCCGCGCGAGATCGCACTCCTCGAACTGCTCCGCAGTCCGGAGAACTATGTGGAAGCCGGATGGAACACACTCGTGGAGAGGTACCGGCATGCTCGGGCGGAGTGCGTGGTGCGGGAGCGCGAGTTGCGAAGCGCCGTCCGTTGTGAGCACAGCCCCACGACCCGCGAGAACTTCGAGCGTCTCGTGGCGGCCGTCTGATGCCCCGTCTTCGCGAGAGCCCTGACGAACTCAACGCGCTCGCGAACGCGACCGCCGACGCCCTCGGAATCCCGACAGCCTATGTCGAGAAGGACTTCTGGCTGACTGAGGTCCTGCGTGCAGCCAGCACTCCGCGAACTCTGACGATGCGTGACGGAAGCGAAGCCGAGGTCCAGTTCGTCTTCAAAGGCGGTACCAGCCTCAGTCGGGTCTACAGCCTCATCGAGAGATTCTCAGAGGACGTAGACCTCCTTGCGGTGTTCCCCGAAGACGCGGTCGCCATGTCGTCGGACAAAGCCCGTCACGCGGTACTCAAGGCGGTCGACGCCGCCGTGAGCGCGCACACAGGAATCGCGGGCGCCGCCTTCGATTCGACACCGGCGTCAAGCGGTACACCCGCTATGCCTACGACACCGACAACACCGACGACTCCATCCGCGCGGGAGTGATCCTCGAGCTCGGGAGCCGCGGCGGCAGCACGCCGGCCAGCACCCATTCCTTCCGCTCCATGATGGCCAGCCACGCGATCGAAGAGCTCAGCGAGCCAGTCGATGCTTGGGAGGAATTCACTTCCTTCGATCTGCTCGTCCTCGCACCAGAGCGCACACTCCTCGAGAAGCTGTCTGCAGTGCATTCGTTCGCGGCGCTGGATGATGAAGGCGCACGGGTTCGGGGTGCGCGTCACTACTACGACGTTCACTGCCTGCTCGAGTCGCCTGCCGTCCTCGAAGCGCTCGATGCGCTCGGAGCCGCTGGCGTCAGAGACCTCGCAGACGACATACACACGCGCAGCGCGGCGGCCGGTCTCCCCTGCGTTCCGCGCCCATCCGACGGCTTTGCCTCCAGTCCGGCATTCGATACCGACAACGACACGTGGCCGGCGTTGACCGAGGCCTACGCCACGATCACCTCGAGCCTGGTGTACGGACTCAGCCCCTCATTGGATGAGGTCCTGCTGCAGGTCGAGACGCATCGCCACCGGCTCTAGACCACGAGCCGCGTCAGTGACGTCCGGCGAAGGATGTCACGCCGACGTGGACCACGGAGCGATCTCCTCGCGCTCGAAGCGATCGTGCCGGGGTGACGTTCAGTCCCGCGGCTGTCCGACTCGCATCGGGTCCGTCCCACGCAAGCTCAGCCCAACGCTCCGGGGTTGACTTAACTGTGTAAATGAATATTGTCACAGTATGCTGGTTTCCGAAGCGGTGAGCTCCTACCTCGGCGAGTTACGACGTGGGGGTCGTCGTGAGAACACGCTGCGGGGGTATGAGTCAGACCTCCGTGTTCTCGTCGAATGTGCGGCCAAGCGTCATGGTGCGCTCGACGAACAGGCAGTCGGCGAGTATCTCGCGTGGCCTACGGCTCGATCTGCCGCAACGCAGGCGCGACGCCTTTCTGTGCTGCGCGGGCTCCTTCGCAGCTGTGGACGGTTGGACCTCTTGTCGGCGCAGCACATCGCTGCTTCGACGCCGGCGACTGCGCCACGCAGCAACGCCGGACGGGATCTTCGCGGGGACATCGAATCGGTTTTCGCTGCGATCCCTCGCCAGGCCGACCGGGATCAACTGCTTTTCCGCTTGATCGCTCGTCTCGGGTTGCGACCGGGCGAGGCGCTCGCGCTGCAGATCGAGGACTTCGAGGAGCAGTCTGCGTCGCTGTACGTGACCGGGTGGGGCGGTCGCCACCGGCGCGTACTCGTCGACGACAACGAGACGCTGCTGCGCCTGACGAACTACGTGCGGTTCAGCACACAGCGCTCCGGGCCGTTGTTCTCAGCTCCTGGTCATGAGACGCCGTTGCGGTACCAGTCCGCTCAGCACCGTTGGGCGCAGTACTGCTCTGCCGCCGGTGTCTCTTTGCAGCTCTCAGACCTCCGACGTGCACATGCGGCCGATCTGCTCTCCGGCGGAGTATCGGAGTTCGTCGTCCGCGAGCGTCTCGGGCAACGAACGGGCCCGCTCGGCGGTGCCGCGACGTCCTTGTCCGAGGCGGAGAGCGATCAGGAGCTGGTCGCCTGGCACGAGCGCCGCAAGACGAGCGCACCACCGTCCGACACCACCGCCCGAGCGCACGGGCGCGCCGGATGACCCTGGGGTGGCGCGGACTGGGCAGACCGTTCACCACGTTCCTGGTCGCTGAAACTGTTAGCGCCACCGGCACCATGCTGACGCTGGTCGCCCTGCCGTTGATCGCGATCGAGCAACTGAATGCCTCTACGTTCTCGGTCGGGCTCCTCGAGGCGTTGCAATGGCTGCCAGCCGTGTTCCTCGGCCTGCTGCTCGGAGCCCTCGTCGATAGAAGTCAGCAGCGGTGTCGTTCCCTCATGGTGGCGGCCGACCTGGGCCGAGCGATCACGCTTGGGGCCGTTCCCGTCGCCGCCCACCTCGGAGCGCTCACCCTGCCCGGCCTGTTGACGTCTGCGCTGCTGACCGGGGTCTTCACATCGCTGTTCCAGTCGGCGTACACGCCGTACCTGCGTCAACTCGTCTCCTCTGACCAGTACGCGGCCGCGAACGCATCGATGCAGGCAGGTAGATCGGCCGCACGGGTCATCGGCCCTGCCCTGGGCGGAGGCATGATCGCGCTCCTTGGCGCGTCCAACACCCTCATCATCGACGCCATCAGCTTCCTGCTCTGTGCGATCGCTCTGCTGACCATCACCCGAAAGGTCGCACCGCCGCAACCTTCGGCCCGACGTCACATCACAACTGAGATCGGCGAGGGTCTACGCGCATTGCGCGAGAGCAGCATGCTTGCGTGGGTCACCGGCGGAGCCGCCCTTGCCAACCTGCTGCTCTCCGCCAGCGGCACCCTCGAGATCCTCTTCCTCGCGCGCGAAGCCGCGCTGTCGTCCGACATGATCGGGCTCGTCCTCACCGCGGGCGGCGTCGGCGGTCTCACGGCAGCCCTGATCAGCAGTCGCCTCATCGACCGCTACGGGTTGGGGAAGACCGGGACATCCGCGTTCCTCTTCACGGCTCCGGCATCGCTACTGCTTCCCGCGACGCAAACCGGTGCGTCCGTCGCCCTCTTCGCTTTGGGAATCTTCGCGATCAGCTTCGGGATCGTCCTGGGGAGCGTGTCGCTCATGACGCTGCGCCTCCAACACACATCGCCGGAGCTGCAGGGCCGAGTCAGCTCGGTATCTCACGTGGTGAACGCCGCTACCATCCCGCTCGGCGCATTGCTCGGCGGAACTCTGGGCCAGTTCCTGGGGACGCGAACGGCCTTGGTCGTCTTGGCTGCGTGCTACATCGCGTTCAGCATCGCCTTCTCCCGAAGCCCGGTGCGAACCGCCGTGCCGCACGACGAGCGTCAGCGCGTTTGACGATGGCTCGAGACCTGATCGGCCGAGGTATGTGCGGGGACGTGACCAGAATGCAGAAAGCCCCGGACGAATCCGGGGCTGAACTGGGTTTTGATCTGTAGCAGGAGCGGGGCTTGAACCCGCGACCTCACGATTATGAGTCGTGCGCTCTAACCAGCTGAGCTACCCTGCCGCGAGGCATCCGTCCGCGTGAGAAGAATGCTGCGAGCCCCGAGTCAGGATTGAACTGACGACCCCTTCCTTACCATGGAAGTGCTCTGCCACTGAGCTATCGGGGCGTGCTGCCCCTCGCGGGGCAACCGTACGAGAATACCATCACTGTGGCGTCCTCATGAAATCCGGCCGGTCAGTACGAGGTCCGACCGGCATTCTCTTTGAGCCACGGCATCGGGTCGATGGTCGATCCGTTGACGATGAGCTCGAAGTGCATGTGGGCGCCGTAGGAGCGACCCGTGTTTCCGGTCTTGCCGACGATGGTTCCGACGGTGACGGTGTCGCCCGCCTTGACCTGCAGCGAGCCGTACTGCATGTGCGAGTAGTGGCTCGTGATGACCGACCCGTCGATGACGTGGTCGATGTAGACGGTCACACCGTAAGCGCCGCCCTGCTCGGTCGCGATGCGGACCGTGCCGTCGGCGATCGCCTGGACGGGTGCGCCGTTGCCGGGGACGAAGTCGATGCCCTCGTGCAGGCGGCCGCTGCGCATACCGTATCCGTAGCTCATGCCGACGCCGACGAGGAACGGCCATTGGATCGCCGCATCGGGGTCGTTCGTGAAGACCTCGCCGGAGTAGTTGATGCCCTGCTCGGCGGCGACCTGGACCAGCGAAACCGTGCTGAAGTCGTCGGAGCGGGCGAGGGGCTCGTTCTCCACGCCGGACGGTGCGACGAAAGCCTGGATCTCTGCGGCGGCGGCGTCATCCGCGTCAGCGGCGCCGGACGAGACCAGAGAGGTGGCCGCTACCGCGGTCCGTCCCTGAACAGCGGCGACGGCCTCGGCGGGAAGCGTCATGGAAACGGCGAGGAGTCCGGCGAGGCTCATCACGCCGACGGTCGCGCCGACGGTGACGACCTTGCGGATGTTGCGCGGGCGACGGGGGGCCACGTGCACGGGCGCTTCGGTCTCGACGGACTCCGACGCTGCGGACTCCGGCTTCGCCGAGGACCGGGGGGATGCGGTGACGGTCGGGACCGAACCCGTGCGGAAGGCCCGGGCTGCACGCTCGAAAGCGTCGACATCGTCTGCGGACGGGGCCTCCGTGGCGGCCTCCGCAGCCGGCGATTCCGCGGGCTCCACGACCTCGACGGGGTCTTCCGACTCATCGACGTCTGCAACCGGGCTGACGACGTCGTGCGCGGTCTCGGCGACCTCGGTGAGCTCTTCGACCTTGTCGACGACGACCGGGGCCGCCGGGACATCGGCGATGATCGGCGCCGGGGCCGCGGAGATGAAAGGTTCGACCGGAGCCTGGACGACGTCCTCACCGGGAGCCTGGCGCTGGCGGGCCGCCCGACGCGAAAGCGGTGCGACGACAGCGAGGGCGACAGCGGCGGATTCAGCAGAGATCGGTGCCGTCGTTCCCGCCGCAGAGGCCTCGGAGGCCGCATTGCGGAGTCGGCTGGACCGGCGCGTGGGCGCAGAGGCAGCCTGGGGATTCTCGAAGGGCAAAGCGTTTCTCTCGGGTCGTGCGTCAGCTCGGGGGCGCAAACTCAGACTTTCACCTTCGGGCAGTGAAAGTAACGATCGGGTAAAACACTACCCTGGTCACCCTGGGAATGCCATGAATCATTCAGTATTTCGCGTCCAGGATCGCGAGCAGCCGGGAATGCACGTCGGGGCCTCCCGCGATCAGCATCGGTCGCGGTGAATCCACCTCGATGCGTGAGACGACGCCGCCCGCCTCCGAGACCAGGAGCGCACCCGCCGCATGGTCCCACGGGCGCAGTCCGCGCTCGAAGTAGCCGTCGAGTCGCCCGGCGGCGACGTACGCGAGGTCGAGTGCAGCCGCACCCATCCGGCGGACGTCGCGTGCCATCGGCATCACCCGTCCCACGGTGGCGAGGTCGCCTTCATGAGTCGCGGGGTCGTATCCGAACCCGGTCCCCAGGAGCGCCCCCGCCGGAGTCTCTTCGGTGACCGCGAGCCGGACACCGTCCGACCATGCGCCATGGCCGAGAGCCGCGGTGAAGGTCTCACCGAGCGCTGGGGCGTTGACCGCCGCGGCGAGTGCTTCCCAGGAGTCCGGGTGGGGCTCTCCCCTGACGGCAGCGATGCTGACGTTGTAGGCCGGGATGCCGTACGCGTAGTTGACGGTGCCGTCGATCGGATCGACGACCCAGGTGATGCCGCTCGTTCCCACCTCGGCGCCCGATTCCTCACCGAGGAAGCCGTCGTCATTGCGGGCGGCGCGGAGGCGTTCGCGGATGAGCGCCTCGACCTCCCGGTCGGCTTCCGTCACGATGTCGGCGAGCGACGACTTGGTCGCTGCGAGACGCACGCCTTCGTGTCGGCGCACACGTGCGAGCTCCCCGGCTTCACGTGCGATCTCGGCCGCGAGCTCGCTGAGTTCGACGGCGAGGGTCACGGTGCAGGCTGCTGCGGCGCGGGCGGGGGCGGCGGGAACGCCGAAGGCTCCTGCCGTGGTGCCGGCGGCTGCTCCACCGTGCCCGGCGCGGGCGGCACCACATGGGCACCGGGCGCAGGCTGCGACACGACGGGAGGCGCGTACGTCGGCTCCACCGGCTGCGGCACGACCGGGAAGGTCGCGGCCGGCGCCGGGAGCGACTGCTGCGTCGTGACCGTCGGGTACCCCGTGTAATAGGCGTTCCAGTCGGGCGACGAGTCGGGCAGCACCGGCAGCGGGGTGATGCCGTCGGCGTAGGTCGGCCAGGACGGCGCCGCCAGGGGCGCCGGAGCGGCAGGCTTCTTCTTCGGTGCGAAGAGCGCATTCAGCAGAGGGATGAGGGTGGTGCCGACGGCCACGAGGATCGTGAGGGCGACGACGATGCGCCAGTACAGTTCGCCGTACTCGAACGTGTTCGGGAAGGCGAGGAAGAAGACGAGCATTCCCACGAGCCCGGCCAGGAACGTGATGGTGACGATGTAGATGACCCGCGTGAACGTCGTGACGTGGCGCTGGGCGGCGGGCGTGTACAGCCGGACATGCACGAGAGCGAGCTGCAGGATGCCGATGACGAGCAGCAGTTGGAAGAAGCGCTCGGCGCCGAAGTACATGCCGTCTTCGGGCAGCCAGATCTTGACGGCGCCGACGAGCAGCGCGACGATCCAGGTCACCATGCTGGCCAGCTGCAGCCAGTCGGGGCGGTTCGGGGCGAGCCCGGCCTCGGCGATCGCGATCCCGGCGAAGGCCGCCAGCAGCAGGATCGTGAGGAAGGCACGACCGATCAGACCGTCCTGATCCCCGATGAGCACCCAGACCACGCAGACGAGTGCGGCGGCGATCAAGGCGCCGATGGCGATCCAGAGAGAACCTCGGATCAGCAGCGACATGTTCTTCTTCTCACCCTGCGGCTGCTGCGTGGTGATGTCCGGCTGGGACATGGCGATCCTCTCGTCGAGCGGCGATGCCTTCATCCTGCCACGCGCATCGCCGGATACCACGGCTACCGTCCGGGTTGGGGAAAGTCACCGCTCCGCGAGAGGGGGAGCAGAAGAGGTCAGCCGGCCTTCTTCGCGGATGCGGCGGCGAAAGCCGCGACCCGGGCCTGAGCATCCGGAGTCTCCAGGGCCGCGCCGATCGAGCGTGCCTCCTCGCTCAGCTGCTCGACGAAGGAGCGCTCCGGCTGCGAACGCACCAGCCGCTTCGCCTGCCCGTATGCGTCGGCGGCTCCGGCGAGCCAGAAACGGGCGATCTCCTCGCCGCGCGCCCGGACGAGAGCAGCCTCGGTCGCGGAGTCCTCGCCCTCGACGACCTCCGCCACGAGGCCCCACTCGAGAGCCTCCGGCGCTGACAGCAAACGGTCCTGCAGCACGAGCTGCAACGCGCGACGCTGGCCGACCGCACGGGCGAGCTGCGCCGAGACCGAGAGGTCGGGGGTCAGGCCGATGTTGGCGTACAGGCTGCCGAGCTTGGAGCGCGACCCGACGACCGCGTAGTCGCTCGAGAGCAGGATGCCGAGCCCGCCGCCCGCCGTGGTGCCGTGCGCGGCGGCGACCACCGGAACGGTCGACTCCGTGAGCGAGCGGATCCCGGCGTTGATCACCTCGGCGAGCGCGGTGATCTCCGCCCCGGACGCCCCCATGGTCGTCGCCATGTCGATGACATCCCCGCCCGCACAGAAGGCCGGACCGGACGCGTCGATGAGGATCGCCTTCACATCGGCTCGCGACGTCGCCTCGGCCGTCGCATCCTTCCACGCGTGTGCGAGGTCGGCATTGAATGCGTTGAGGCGGGCGGGGCGGTTCAGCGTGAGCCGGGCCATCCCCTCTTCGACGGCGAACAGGATGGCATCACTCATGGCGTCTCCTTCGAGCACAGGACGTGTGGGTCCAGCGTAACCGCGATCAGGCCTGCTCCCAGACCTGCGAGACGAAGCTCTCCATGCGCCGGCGCGTCCCGTCCAGGCGCAGGTCGGCCTGCCCCGGTGCCCTGACCTCGTTCGGAGCGAGCGGGTGCGCCAGCCGCACGTTCTCATGACAGGAGAGGTCGGCGCACATGTAGGTGCCGAACGAGTCGCCTCGCCGCCCCGCCTCGCCGGTGCGGCGAGCGGAGAAGAGCGCGATCTGGTTGCCCGGCTGCATGGTGTGGCAGATGTTGCACATGCCGGAACGTCCTCGACCGGGTTCGGTGGCTCGGAGCACGATCCCGATGACCGCATCCTCGTGAGGGATCAGCACATACCCACGACGACTCGCACTCGGATCCTGCCACGCGAAGAAGTCGAGGTAGTCCCAGTCGACCAGCATGAAGTCGTGCGGCATCTCCATGATCCGCAGCTCATCGGCATCCGCATTGACGAACGATGCCCTGACGTCGGCTTCGGTGAGCGGTCGCATCGCTCCAGTCTAGGAACCCGTCGACATCACACGCGCCAGCTCCGCTTGCAGTCGCAGAGCCTGGTTACCGGTAAGAATGAGTCGAGGCCCTTCGCGGCCGGAGGAGGCAATGGTGGCAGAGAGCGGATCCCGCACGCCCGTCGCGGACCAGATGTACGAAGTGCTGCTCAGCCAGTTCATGGACGGCATCCGGGGCGCCGGCGAGCCCCTGAACATCGGCGCCCTCTCCCGAGAGCTCAATGTCAGCCCCACTCCCCTGCGGGAGGCCCTCGCCCGGCTGGAGCACACGGGACTCGTTCACCGCGAGGCCCTCCGGGGCTACCGCGTCGCGCCGATGATGAGCCTCACCGAGGTGCGTCAGCTGCGCGATGCCCGTCTCCTGCTCGAGCCCCATCTCGCTGCCGCGGCCACCGCGCGCGCCACGGACGAGTTCGTGGACTCGCTGGAGGAGACCGTGCGCGACTTCGAGTCCACGATCGACCACGCCGACCGGGAGACCGAGGGCTTCCGCATCTACTGGCGCTCCGACGACCGCTTCCACCGGCTGATCGCCGCGCACGCCGGGAATCCGTTCCTCGAGAACGCGTACACGACCCTGGCCGGGCAGATCCAGCGCTTCCGTCTGTTCTCGAAGCTCGGACGCACGGGAGCGAAGTGGGCGGCTCCGGAACACCGAGCGATCCTCGACGCGATCCGCGCGCGAGATGCCGAGTCGGCCACCGAGCGGATGCGCGACCACATCGAAGCCTCGGCGGGTCGCCTGCTCGACCCCTGATCCCGCGCAGGCTCCGGCATCCGGACCTTGCGAGACGCGTTCCACGCCCGCTACAGTCGCAATACTATTGTCGATAGTATTTCTTTCCGAGAGGGTCAATGATGACAGAACAGCTCGCCCCGTCCACGCGGGTCACCGTGGGAGGCCGCCGATACATCATCGGCATCGGCCTGATGCTGCTGGTGACGCTCGGCTACATGGACCGCATCAACTGGTCCATCGCCGGCAGCCACATCATCGAGGAGTTCGGTCTCTCGACAGGGCAGTACGGAATCCTCACCTCGGTCTTCAGCTGGGCGTACCTCGCCCTGATGATCCCTGTGGGCCTCATGGCCGACCGCTGGGGCGCCCGCCTCCTGCTGCCGATCAGCATCATCGTCTGGTCCATCGGCGCGGGGATGACCGGTGCGGCCACCGGTCTGACCGCGCTCGTCATCGCCCGTCTGCTCCTCGGCGCCGGTGAAGCCCCCATGTACCCCGTCGGCAATTCCGTCATCTCCGAGTGGGCCCCGCGCCAGGAGCGTGCGCGCTTCACTGGCCTGCTCAACGCAGGAGCCCTCTTCGGTCCCGCGATCGGCGCAGTCGTGGCCGCATACCTCATCGCCTCGATCAGCTGGCACGCCTCGTTCTTCATCCTGGGCGGCGTCGGCATCGTCTTCGGTCTCATCTGGATGCTCGTCTACAACTCCCCCGAGAAGGCGAAGTGGCTGAAGCCGGCCGAGCGCGACTTCATCATCCGTGAGCGCGTCGACCCGCAGGTCGCGGCCCAGGGATACTCGAGCAAGCCCCTCACGCTGCCGATCCTCCTGCGCACCCGCACCATGTGGAGCCTGCTGATCGCGCACGGCTGCGCGGCGTACACGAACTACCTCTTCCTCTCCTTCATGCCCCTCTACCTCGAGAAGGAACGCGGACTCGAGGGCCTCGGATCCGGCTGGGTCACCGGCATCACGTACGCCGTCGCAGCTGTGGGCAGCATCGTCGTGGCCTACGTCGCCGACCGCCTGGTCCCCGCCGACAAGCTGCACTCCGGCGGTCGCCGCAAGCTCGTGGTCACGGCCATGGTCGCCGCACTCCCCCTGCTCGTGCTGCCGTTCATCGACGACGTCGTCGCGATCGTCATCCTGATCGCCTGGGTCCTCATCATGATCACGTCGGCGATGACACTGAACTTCGCACTCGCCGGCGACCTCATCCAGGGCAACCCCTCGAAGGGACGCGTGTTCGCGCTCGTCCAGATCGGCGGCAACACCTTCGGCCTGCTCGCGCCGATCGTGACCGGATTCCTCGTCGACGGAACGGGTTCCTACACCCTCCCCTTCATCCTCGCGGGACTCCTGCTCGCCGTCGGTGCGACCCTGACCGCGAAGTTCTCGCGTGGATCCCTGGCCGCGAAGGCGCAGGATTGACCCATGTACGAACTCCACTCGCTCGTCGACGGCTTCCCCGGGAAGTCGTCCTCGCACGGTGCCTTCGGGTGGAGCAGCCTCTGGCTGCTCCACCACGGTGACCGCCGCGTCCTGATCGACGCCGGACCGCCCGCCTACATCCCCCTCATCCACGAAGGGCTCGCACAGCACGGGCTCGACACCGGCGACATCACCGACGTCGTGGTCACGCACCTGCATTGGGATCACGTGGGAAACTTCACGATGTACCCGAACGCCACGACCTGGGTGGGCGAGGAGGAACTCGCGTGGGCCGCCACACAGCCCGCCGGAACGAAGTTCATCCCGGATCTGCACATCCAGGAGCTGCTGCGCCGCAGCGAGGGCGTGGAGCAGATGCGCGACGGACAGGAGATCCTTCCGGGCATCACGGCGATCGCGAGCCCGGGCCACACGCCGGGTCACCTCGCCTTCCACGTCGAGGCCGCGGAGCACTCGCACGTGTTCGCCGGGGATGCGGTGAAGAACGTGTACGAGCTCAACACACTCGAAGTGGACTCGACGATGGATGCCGACGCCAGCCGTGCGAGCGTCGACCGGCTCCGATCCCTGCTGCGAGACACGTCGGGAGTGCTGGTTCCCGGCCACGACGTCGCGCTCGCACTGGACGGTTCGGAGGCTGTCCGTCTCGCGTCTCAGTCCTCGCAGATCGGCTTCTTCGCGGACGGCGTCCGCGGTGAGGTCGATCGGAGCATCCGCTGACCCACGATCAGGAGAAGAAATGACGACCCCCCTGCAGTTCGACGCCAACCTCAAGTGGCTGTTCACCGAGCATCCCTTCGAGGAGCGCTTCGACGCCGCAGCACGTGCGGGCTTCCGCGCCGTCGAGTACCCCGCGCCGTACGCCTACGAGCCGAAGCGCCTCGTCGAACTGCTCGCGCAGGCGGGTCTGGAGCAGGTGCTGATCAACACGCCCATGGGTCCTGCCGGGTCACCGACCCGGCAGGGTCTGGCGTGCGTTCCCGGAGCGGAGCGCGACTTCCGGGATGGAGTGAGCGAGGGCCTCGAGTATGCGACGGCTCTCGGGGCGCCCTTCCTGCACGTCGTCGGCGGCATCGTCCCCGACGGAGTGTCGCGCGATCGCGCATTCGCGCTCTATGTCGCCAACATCGCGTGGGCCGCCGAGGAGGCGCGCGGCACGGGCGTCCGGCTGCTGCTCGAACCGCAGAACAAGCGTGACGCCCCCGGCTTCATCCTCGAGACCCAGGCACAGGCCGCGGCCGTCGTGGACGCGGTCGGCCGCGAGCATGTCGGGGTCCTCATGGACTTCTACCACGCGCAGATCGACGAGGGGGATCTGATCCCCACGTTCCTCGCACACCGCGAGCACATCGCGCACATCCAGATCGCCGACCCGCCCAGCCGCCATGAGCCGGGCACGGGAGAGATCGCGTTCGATCGGGTGTTCGCCGCGATCCGCGACTCCGGGTACGACGGATGGATCGGCTGCGAGTACCAGCCGCAGACCGAAACCGTGGCCGGCCTCGGCTGGATGAAGGAGCTCACCGCATGACCACTCCCCCGAAGATCGCCCTGATCAGCGCTGTCACGGCAGCGATCGCGCCCGCTCGATCCGCACTCGGCGAGCTGTATCCCGAGGCCGAGGTGTGGAACATCCTCGACGACCGGCTCCTCAGCGACGCCGATGAGCGCGGTGGCCTGGATGACGCGCTGCGCGCCCGCATGGTGCGCCTGATCGACCACGCGCTGGCCGAGGGAGCCGACGGCGTGCTGCTCACGTGCTCCCTGTACGGCCCCGTCGCCACCGACATCCGGCGTGCGGTCCCGGTCCTCGCACCGGACGAGGCCGCGTTCGGGGAGATCGCGGTCGCCGGGTACGACTCCGTGCTCGTGGTCGCCTCGTTCGAGGGCGCCAAGGACGACTCGGTCGAGAGGCTGGAGGCGACCCTCCGCGACGCGGGCGCGAACACCACGGTCACCGGCATCGCCGTCCCCCCGGCCATGGCCGCCACCAAGGCACAGGATCCGCGGGCACTGCTGAGCGCACTCGTCGAGGCCTGTGCGCCCATCTCCTCCCAGGTCGACGCCGTCTTCCTCGCTCAGTACTCCCTCGCGCCTGCCGCCCACGACCTGTCGCGCGAGCTCGGCATCCCCGTCCTGTCCGGTCCCACCAGCTCCGCCGTCGCTCTGCGCGAGCGCCTGGCAGCGGGATCCGACCGATGATCGGGATCATCGCCGACGACGTCACCGGCGGCACCGATGTCGCGGTGGCGTGCCGCCGGCAGGGGCTGCGTACCGGCATCGTGTTCGGAGCCCCCCGGGAGGGCTCGATCGACCCGACGTGGGACGTCGGGGTCGTGGCTCTCAAGACCCGGACGATCCCGGCCGCGGATGCCGTCGCCCAGTCTCTCGCCGCGGCGAAGGCGCTGCGCGCCCGAGGCGCCGACCAGTTCTACCTCAAGTACTGCTCGACGTTCGACTCGACACCGTCCGGCAACATCGGCCCCGTGCTCGAAGCGCTCGTCGAGCTGACCGGCGCCTCGCGGGTCGTCACGACGCCGAGCTCACCCGAGCACGGGCGCACGGTCTACGGTGGGCAGCTCTTCGTGAACGGCGTGCTGCTCGCCGAATCCCCCATGCGCGACCATCCCCTCACGCCGATGCGCGACTCCGACCTCGTCCGCCTGCTCGACGGGCAGCTCTCGGAGCCGTCGAGCCGCACGCTCCCGCATGACGTCGTGCGCGCCGGCGCGGAGGCCCTCCGCGCGGCGATGCTCGATGCGCACCACGACTCCCGCTACCTGTTCCCCGATGCGATCACGGACGACGATCTGCTCACCGTGGCGCGTGCGGCGATCGACGAGCCGCTGCTCGCCGGCGCGGCGGGGCTGGCGGGCGCGCTCGCACGTGCCGTCGTCGAGAGCCGTCCGGCTCGGTCGCACCCGAGCACGGCCACGGCCGAAGAGGGTCGCTCGATCGTGCTCGCCGGCAGCTGTTCCCGGCGCACGTTGGAGCAGATCGAGGCGATGGACCGGGCAGGGCGTCCGCTGTACCGCCTCGATGCCCTGCTCGACCAGGACCCGGACGCTCTCGCCGCCGGAGCCCTCGACTGGTACGACGCTCTCGAGAGCGACTCCCCTGCTCCCCTGATCTTCGCCTCCCTCCCGCCGGAGCAATTGCATGCGGTTCAGGAGCGACTCGGGGTGGAGCGGTCCGCGGCCATCCTCGAGGCTGCGATCTCCCGCGTGGCCCAGGGCGTGCGGGAACGGGGAGTGACGCGGTTCATCACCGCGGGCGGCGAGACCTCCGGCGCCGTGATCGCCGCGCTCGAGGTGCGCGGCGGGGAGATCGGAGCAGAGGCCGCTCGTGGCGTGCCCTGGATCCATGGCGACGACGACGTGCGCCTGCTCCTCAAGTCGGGCAACTTCGGCGACCCCGACCTGCTGGTCCGCGCCTCCGCGGAGACGTCAGCATGAGCCCGCAGCGCGCCGACGTCATCCGCGCGGCCAGATCGCTGTTCGAGCGCGGCCTCACCCACGGCAGCACGGGCAACGTCTCCGTGCGCGCGGAAGGCGGAATCCTGGTCACCCCGACCGGATCGAGCCTGGGCACGGTCACCGCCGATGAGCTGTCGCTGATCGATGAGGCCGGCCGTCACGTGTCGGGCCCGGCTCCCTCGAAGGAGGCCTTCCTGCATGCGGCGGTCCTGCGCGCGCGCCCCGGGGCCGAAGCGGTCGTGCACACGCACTCGACCCATGCGGCGGCCGTGTCGTGTCTGGCGGATCTCGACCCCGCTGACGCGCTCCCCCCTCTCACGGCGTACTTCGCGATGCGGATCGGACGTCTCCCTCTGCTCCCGTATCACGCCCCGGGGGACGACGGCCTCGAGGCTCTGGCCGAGCGCACGGCCCGCGACCACGTCGCGCTGCTGCTGAGCAACCACGGTCCCGTCGTCGCCGGAAGCTCGCTCTCGGCGGCGATGGACGCCCTGGAGGAGCTGGAGGAGACCGCGAAGCTCTTCCTGCTGCTGCGCGGCTCCGCCACCCGTCCGCTCACACCCGCGCAGGTCGACGCTCTGCGTCCTCCTGCCTGAACGCAGCCGACTCACGACGAAGGGCGTGGGGATCCGAACCGGATCCCCACGCCCTTCCGCATGCGGTGGGACTACGAGCCCACGAACACTCCGTTGCGCCGCTTGGCCAGCACGTAGAGCACCACGCTGATCGCGCACAGCACGGCGATGTAGATCGGGAAGATCCACCCCGCACCGACGCTCTGCAGCCACACGAACAGATACGAGGCGGTGCCACCGAAGAGCGCGACGCCGACCCCGTAGCCGAGGCCCATCGCGGTGCCGCGGATGTGCTGCGGGAACAGCGAGTTCGCCACGGCGTTGTAGATGGTCAGGTTCAGCAGCAGCACGAGCGAGCCGCCCAGCATCACGCCGGCGAGCGGACCGATGCCACCGTCGTTGTACAGCAGGACCAGGAAGATGGTCGGGATCGCCAGGATGCGTCCGACCACGAACCAGCGCGACAGCGCCCACTTGTCGAGGATGCGGCTGAGCACGAGAGCTCCGAGGGTCAGGACGATGCTCATCGTGGTCGACACCGCGAACACCGCCGTGGGGTCCTCACCGAACGCCCCCGTCGCCAGCGAGGGCAGGCCGGACAGCCAGGTGTAGTTGTAGGCCATGATGGCGCCGATGACGAAGACGACCGCCACGACGCTGAGCCAGTAGTGACGGACGCCGCGCCAGACCTCGATCGCCTCGGTCCGGGTCGGCGCCTCGCCGTCCTTGCCGGCCACGCCCATGGGCAGCGTCTCCGGCAGGGAGCGCCGGAGCCACAGCACGAGGATGCCGAGCACGCCGCCCAGGATGAACGGGATGCGCCATCCGTACTCCCCCATCGCCGTCGCTCCGAGGAGCGCGCTCGCTCCGAATGCGGTCAACGGTGCCAGCAGATTGCCGAGGTTGTTGAAGAACGCCATGAAGCCGGCCACGTAGCCCGGGCGCTCCGGCACGAGCTCGAGACCGTAGGCCTGGCTCAGCGGCGCCTCGATGCCTGTCGAGATGCCCTGCACGATGCGCATGAGCAGCACGATGATGCCGGCCCAGACGCCGAGCACCTCGTGGGTCGGCAGCACGCCGATCACGAGGCTGGCGGCGGCGGTGACCCCGACCGAGCCGATCATCACGATCTTGCGACCGATGCGGTCGGCGACGAGGCCGAACACGATGCCGCCGATCGGGCGGAAGATGAAGCCGACGGCGAAGACCGCCAGCGAGTTGAGCGTCGCCGATGCCGGGCTGTCGCCCGGGAAGAAGGCGTTGCCAATGTAGACGGAGAGCAGCCCGAACATCGCCCAGTCGAACCATTCGAGGGCGTGGCCGGCGCTGAGCGCGAAGAGATTGCGGGTGTCGTGCCGCCGCGAGGGGGCGTCATCGACGGTTCGGGTGGTCGTTTCCTGTGTCACAAGAGAGCTCCTTCGCTCACAGGGTGGTGCTTTCGGGTATGGGTAGGGGACGTCGTCGGGAACGGATGAAGTTGTCGGATGCGCGTCAGCGCCAGGGCAGCGGCCGTCGGAGGGTCTCGCCGATGAGGTCGAGCACTCCGTCGAAGTCCATGTCGAAGATGACGCGGTGCAGCGGACGCTCCTCTTCGCGGGAGGGGTGCACCCCGGCGAGATAGCGGTCGCCGGTGGCGGGATCCTGGAAGGTCTGCAGCGGCCGACGCACGGCACCGGCCACGAGTTCCGGGCGCAGCAGGCTGGCCACGGCCAGGCTGTCGTTGATGCCCATGACCCGATGATCGTCGGGCTGAGGGTAGCTGCGGGTGTAGAAGCCCGCGTAGTCCGCGCTGATCGCCGTGATGAGCTGCGCGGGCGCGAACCCCGTCGCCGCCGCGATCTCGAGGAAGAAGCCTTCGGGGACGAGGGCCTGCCGGGTCACGTACGGTCCGCACCACGTCACATCGCCTTCGTGACGGGCGACCTCCTGCGCGGCGTCGATGTCGAACGACACGTTCGGGTCGCGCGAGACCCGGAAGCGGCGGTCCGCCCACGGCTCCGTGTCGTTGTAGAGCGCCGGTCCGAGAGTGCCGACGATCGTCGTGCTGCGCAGTCGCTCCAGGAGGCGCGGATCGCGCTGCACTGCGAGAGCCAGGTTCGTCTGGGGGCCGAGGGCGAGGTAGTCGATCTCGCCCTCGTGGGCGTCGACGAGGTCGAGCAGCACCTGCACGCCATCGGGTTCGGCGGGCACGGGCTGCGCGGGACGCAGGCCGGTGTTCCCGAAGCCGTCCTCGCCGTGGATCCCCGGGTTCAGACGCAGATCCTGGTGCAAGGGGGCGGAAGCGCCGCGGTAGACCGGCACATCCTGACGTCCGCAGGTGTCGAGCACGTAGCGAGCGTTGTCGGCTGCGCGTTCGCTTTCGCAGTTCCCGAAGACGCTGATCGCGGCGAGGATCTCGACGTCGGGGTCGGCGGCCAGCAGCATCAGCGCCAGCGCGTCGTCGACTCCCGTGTCGGTGTCCACGATGACTTTTCTCATGTTCTCTCTTCTCGTCAGTGCGACGACTCGGGGCAGATCCGTGATGCTGTCTGCCGAGCCGATAGTCAGGGGGCGCTCAGCCCGACGGATGCGAAGGCGCGGCGGGCGTCATCCGCACCGAGGGACGCGGCGAAAGCGGCCGCGGTCTCGGGCGCTCCAGGGCGGACGCCGATCGCGAACGACGCATAGGACTGGAGGGCGTGCGGGATCGGGGCGACCACGTGAGGACCCGGCACCGCCCGCAGTTCGCTGATCTGCTGGATCGCGAGTGTCGCGCGACCGTCGACGACGGCCTCGGCGGTGAGACCTGCGGGGAAGCGCACAGCCCGCTCATCGATCTCGTCGAGCAGATCGTGTGTGCGCAGGACCTCCATGAAGTGCACCCCGCTCGCGCCGCTCAGCGTGTAGGCGACGGCGGGCGCCGCACGGAGATAGTCGAGGAAGGTCTCGGCTGTCTCGTCGGCGGGCGGCGCTGTCTCCGGCAGCCGAGCGAAGCCGACCGCAGAGACCGCGATGTCGATCAAGCCTTCGTGTCCGAGGACACCTCGGTCTGCGAGTTCGCGCACCGAGGAGGAGACGCCGAGCATGAGGTCGGGACGCTCTCCGTCGGCGATGCGGCTGAGCAGCACCGTCGTCGGCTCGAATGTCGCCTCGACTCGCTCGCCCGTCGTCTGCTCGAAGATCGGGATCACCGTCTCCTCGAGCGCCTGGCGCACGACCAGGCCGCTGTAAAGAGTGATCATGCCGGAACCCCCTGGTACTGGGGGTTCACGACGAAGCGCGGGTCTCCCCCGCCGAGCACATCGATCACGGTCGCCGCGGCGATCCGACCGGACTCCCCTCGCGCCTCACGCGTGGCTCCGGCCACATGCGTCGTCGCCAGGATCCCGGGAGTGTGCAGCAGCGGGCTCGTGGGGGGCAGCGGCTCCTCGGCGAACACGTCGAGCGCCGCGCCGCCGATCACTCCCGCCGTCACAGCCTCGACGAGGGCCGCTTCGTCGATGATCCCGCCACGGGCGGTGTTGATCACGATCGCATCGGACTTCATGAGCGACAGGCGCTTCGCGTCGAGGAGGTTGCGGGTCGACTCGTCGAGGAACAGGTGCAGCGTGACGAAGTCCGACTGTGCCAGGACGCCCTCGAGGTCGGCGCGACGCACCTCGTTCGCCGCCGCGAAGTCCTCGTCGAAGTACGGGTCGAACGCGACGACGTCCATGCCGAACGCGCGGCCGATCGTCGCGACGGCCTTGCCGATCGATCCCAGCCCGAGGATGCCCAGCGTCGAGTTCTTGAGTTCGCGGCCGGTCAACTGCTCCCAGCGTCCGTCGGCGAGGTTGCCGATGTTCTCCGGGATGCGGCGGGCGGAGGCCAGGAGCAGGGCGAAGACGTGCTCCGCCACGGCCTGACGATTGGCGCCTGCGGTGATGCACACGGGGATACCGCGTCCGGTGGCGGCTTCGACGTCGACGCTGTCGTAGCCGACGCCGGTGCGGACGATGACCTTCAGATTCTCGGCGTTCGCGAGGTCGTCGCCGCCCAGGGGGCGCGTCCCTGCGATGATCGCCCGGACCCCCGCGAGCAGCGCGCGGCGGTCGTCTGCGGCAAGGGCGTCGAGGTCGGGTTCATGGCGGGTCGAGAGGCCCGCCGCGGTGAGCATGCGGTCGACCTCGTCGCCGGGCGCGAGGAATGCGGTCGTGACCAGCACGTCGACGGTCTGTGCGGCGTTCACCAGATGCCTCCCTCGTAGTCCGACCCGGTGAATGCGCCGCCGTGGTGGCGCGGCGCGGGAGCCTCCTGGTCCACGGCGTCCCTGTGGTCGGCGGCGTCGTCCTGTGGGACGTATCCGATCGCCTCCCAGCCGACGCGACCGTCCCACCAGGAATCGGTGTTGTTCGAGCATCCGTAGACGACCTGGCAGCCGACGGGCCCGCTCTCGATCGCGCAGCGCGTGAGCTCGATGCCGTCACGCCAGCTCAGCCAGAGCGCGAGCTGTCGCCGGTCCTCGGGCGCCGGTCGGAATGTGCCGATGCGCAGCAGCACCGACTCCACTCCCCACTTGTCGTGGTACAGGCTGGCGAGCGCTTCGCCGAAGGCCTTCGAGACGCCGTAGAAGGTGTCGGGGCGCAGAGGTGCCTTCTCGTCGAGCTTCTCCGTGGCCTCGTGGAAGCCCACGACATGGTTCGAGCTGGCGTAGACGACCCGTCGCACCCCTGCGCGACGAGCGGCCTCATACACGTGGTAGGTCCCGTCGATGTTCGAGGTGCGGATGCTCTCGAAGGTCGACTCGTCGGCGATGCCGCCGAGATGCACGATGACATCGATACCCTCTGCGGCCTTCGTCAGTCCGTCGAGGTCGGCCAGATCGCCGATCACGACCTCTTCGCCCGGGTGCAGCGGCTCCTCCGGGGCGCGACGCGTGAACAGCACGACACGGTCGTATCGCCCTGCGAGACCTTCCCGGATCACCCGGCCCATGCGGCCGGCGCCTCCGGTGTACAGAACTGTCGTCATCGTCGCCCTTCCCTGCGACGGGGCCTCTCCGCCCCGCTCACTCACCATAGTATTGGCAATACTATTTTATTTCAACGAGAAATCGAACACCCGGATCCAGGCTACGTCCTTCGCCCGTCGGCCGCCGAGGGCGCAGCCGGGAGCGGGAGCTCAGGCCTCGACGGCATCCTTCGTGGAATCCGCGGCCAACGGCGACCGGTCCCGGATGAGGAAGCCGAAGCCGAACGCGATGAAGAACATCAGCACCCCGTAGACCGCGGCGGGGAGACTCAACTCCACCGAGCCGAGGACGGACTGCGCGATCACGATCGCCAAGGTCGCGTTATGGATGCCGATCTCGAAGGACGTGGCGATCGACTGGCGCTTCCCCACCCGGAGCATGCGCGGGACGAGGAATCCGATCGTGAGGCTGATCAGGCAGAAGAGTACGGTGATCAGGGCGAGCTGCGTGAAGTTCGCGACCAGCAGGGTCCAGTTCGAGGCGACGGCGCCGGCGATCACCACGATCAGGATGACCACCGATGCGATGCGCACCGGCTTGTCCATGCCGGCCGCGAACTTCGGCCAGAAGCGGCGCACGATCATGCCGAGTGCCACGGGCAGCAGGACGATCGCGAACACCTCGAGCGCCTTCGACCACTGCAGACCCAGACGGTCGTCGAAGGGTTGGAAGTACGCGATGGCGAAGTTCGTGATGATCGGAAGCGTGATCACGGCGATCACGGAGTTCACGGCGGTCAGCGAGATGTTCAGGGCGATGTCACCGCGGAACAGGTGACTGTAGAGGTTCGCCGTGGTTCCGCCCGGCGAGGCCGCCAGCATCATCATGCCGACCGCGAGGACCGGTGGCAGCTGGAAAGCGAGCACGAGACCGAAGCAGATGGCCGGCAGCAGGACGAGCTGGCAGAGCAGGGCGACGATCACCGCCTTGGGCTGCTTCAGTACCCGCGCGAAGTCCGCGAGAGTGAGGCCGAGGCCGAGACCCAGCATGATGATGCCCAGAGCGACGGGCAGTCCGATGGTGGTCAACGCTGATCCCATGGGACTCAGTGTGGCCGAAAGAGGGCCCCGGTGTCACCCTGCTTTCGGAGGCGAGTCCGTTCATCCGTGCTGCCTCCGAGCCGAACGAGCCGCGGGAGGATGCCAGAAGCAGACCCGCAGACCACCCCAACGGGTTCGGCCCAGGCCCCGTCCGAAGACGAACGAAGCCTGGGCCGAGAGCCGAATGCGAACCTGAGAGGTCAGGAGCAGACGGTGGAGAGTTCGGTGATGCTGTCGGTCAGCGCCTGCACGTGATCGCTCATCTTCGAGACGTCGGCGTTCGCGGGATCCGTGCTCACCTGGTCGAGGAAGTCGACATAGCCCTTGAGCGCCGCTGCCGAGTCATCGGCGGAGGGCTTCACTTCTTCGTTGGAGATCTGCTTCGCAGCCTCGTCGACCTTGCCCTGAGCCTCCTTGAACGCTGCCAGCGCCGCGTTCGCGTCCGTCGTGTCGACCGACGAGAGCGACTGCAGTTCCGTCAGGCTCGTGAGCATGATGTCGCAGGCGTCTTCCTTGGTCTGCGCGGTGGCGGCAGGCTTGTCGGCCGTGTCCGACTTCGTGTCGCTGCCGGTGTCGGAAGCGCCGGCGGCACACCCCGTGAACAGGAGCGCGAGCAGCGCGATCGAAGCGGCGGTGACGGAGCGTGATGCATTCATTCGTGATGTCCTCTAGCTGTGGACCGGGATTCCCCCCGGGTTGTCTTCAAGCACACCACGTTACTGTGACGACGCCACGACCCCCGGTATTCGAGTCGGTATCCGTTCGAGAGGAGTTCAGAGTCCCGTCTCCCCGCGGCCGAGGAATGGTCACCGTGGACGCCTGAGGAGAGCACGACCACGGGTAGGGCGAAACGAGAAACGCCCCCGGAATCGGGGGCGCTTCTCGAACAGTCTGTGGTGGCGAGTGAGGGATTCGAACCCCCGAATGCTGAGCAGTCTGATTTACAGTCAGATCCCTTTGGCCGCTTGGGTAACTCGCCAGAGCGCACCCGTCCGACTTGAACAGCCAACCGGGGGCACGAGAATTCATCATACCCGCCAGACGCGACCGCGTGAAATCGAACAGTCAGCTCCCCCGGATCCCTCGCTCCGATTCGGCGAGCGACTCCGGTGTGCGCAGCAGTCCGCCCTCCGCGCGGCATGTCGCCGCGGCGATGTCCATGGCGCGTTGCAGCAGCGCACGCCACGCTTCGAGCTCGTTCGGCGCCCCTGTGATGACACCCGCGGCGACCGCGGCGAGCGTGGCATCCCCTGCACCGACGGTGTCGATGACCCGCCCGGGAAGCTCCGAGATCGGGGCGGTCACGGTGCCGGCATCCGTGTCGATCACCGCGCCAACAGCACCCGCGGT
This sequence comes from Microbacterium sp. NPDC090218, assembly GCA_044900255.1. Lineage (GTDB taxonomy): Bacteria > Actinomycetota > Actinomycetes > Actinomycetales > Microbacteriaceae > Microbacterium. The sequence continues at coordinate 463,866 of JBJDMS010000001.1, forward strand.
CGCCAGCACGGTCTGGACGCCGAGTACCCGCAGCCGCGACCGCAGCGCGTCGAGGTCACCGTCGTAGAGAATCGCGGCGTCGTCGGCGCCGACCTTCACGACCTGCGAGCGTGCCGCGATGCGTTCGAAACCGCGAACGAACTCGGAGCGGTCCCGGAGCATCCCCGTCCGAGGATTCGGGTCGATCGCCACGCGTGCCCCGCCCAGTGCATCCGCCAAGGCATCGACCTCGGCAGGAGCATCGAAGGGGAAGCAGCTGATCACGGTCAGTCCGGCATCGGCGATCGCTGCGCGCGCAGCATCGGAGTATCGGATGCTCCGCTGCTGAGCCGCCTCGTTGAAGACGTACTCGGGCTCGCCGCTCGCCGCACGCCGCACGACCGCTCGCGAGGATCCGTGCGGCGCCTCGCTCGCGATGAGCGCGACCCCGTGATCCGCGAGATACTCCCGGATGTGAGCTCCGGCCTCATCGTCGCCGACCATCGCGATCAGTGTCACCGGCACACCGAGCCGGCGGAGCCCGACGGCGACGTTCAGCGCAGCGCCGCCGACCAGCTCACGGACGCCCGAGGGGTCTCGGATCTCGTCGATCAATGCATCGCCGATCACGACGGCGGATGCTGCGGGAGAAGTCACGGTGCTCACCCGCCGACCCTACCGCGCCGCTCCCCCACCGCTCTCCGTCCGTGCCTGCCCTCCTACCCCGCGAGTGCACGGCTTAGCCACGAGCGCACGGGTTCCTGGCGTGAACAGCCCGTGCACTCGGCAGCAGCCCGTGCACTCGGCAGCGCCCCGTGCACTCGGCGCGTCGGAGCCACGCATCGCGCGAGTGCACGGCTTCGCCACGAGTGCACGGGTCCCGTGGGTGAACAGACCGTGCGCTCGGCAGCATCCGGTGCACTCGGCGCATCGGACGGGCTGGACTCGCGCGAGTGCACGACTTCGCCACGAGTGCACGGGTTCCGTGCGTGAACACCCCGCGCGCTCGGCAGCACCCCGCACACCGGCATCCCCGCCGAGGCAGAAGGTCGGCAGGAGCAAGTGCGTCAGGGGACGAAGAAGGCCCCGGGGGAAATCCCCGGGGCCTTCTCACTCAGTCACACCTCAGTTGTAGGTACCGGGGGTGATATCGTCCGTCGAGAACGCGTCGAAGTCGACGTAGCCGAAGTCGCCGTCAGCGTACGCACCGTCGGATGCGAAGATCCGGTTCGGGTAGCGCTCGCTCTTAGCTTCCTCGGTGGCCTCGACCGTGACGTCGCGGTACTTCGAGAGACCGGTTCCGGCGGGGATGAGCTTACCGATGATGACGTTCTCCTTGAGACCGACCAGCGGGTCGCGCTTGCCCTGCATCGCAGCCTCGGTGAGCACGCGGGTCGTCTCCTGGAAGGAGGCGGCCGACAGCCACGACTCGGTCGCGAGCGACGCCTTCGTGATACCCATCAGCTCCGGACGGCCGGACGCGGGACGCTTGCCCTCTGCCACGGTCTCGCGGTTGATCGACTGGTAGCGCTTGAGGTCGACCATCTCACCCGGCAGCAGGTTCGTGTCGGCGTGATCGACGACGGTGACCTTGCGGAGCATCTGACGGACGATGACCTCGATGTGCTTGTCGTGGATCGGCACACCCTGCGAGCGGTACACGCCCTGGACGCCGCCGACGAGGTAACGCTGCACCTCGCGAGCACCCATGACGCGCATGATCTCCTTGGGGTCGAGCGTGCCCACCAGGATCGGCTGACCGACCGTGACGTGCTGCCCGTCCTCGACGAGAAGCGTCGCACGCTTCAGCACCGGGTAGATGACCGGCTCGTCACCGCTGTCGGGCGTGAGGATGACCTTCTTGCCCTTGTCGGTCTCGTCGATCGTGATGCGGCCATCGGCCTCGGCGATCGGCGACGCACCCTTGGGGGTGCGCGCTTCGAAGAGCTCCTGCACGCGGGGCAGACCCTGCGTGATGTCATCTGCCGATGCCGAACCACCCGTGTGGAAGGTACGCATCGTCAGCTGGGTACCGGGCTCACCGATCGACTGGGCCGCGATGATGCCGACGGCCTCACCGATGTCGACCGTCTTGCCGGTCGCGAGCGAGCGGCCGTAGCACTGCGCGCAGACACCGACCGCGGAGTCGCAGGTCAGGACCGAGCGCACCTTGATGGTCTCGACACCCAGACCGACGAGCTTGTCGATCAGCACGTCACCCACGTCGTCACCGGCAGCGGCGAGGACCTCGCCCTTGCTGTCGACCACGTCGGAGGCCAGCGTACGGGCGAACACCGAGTTCTCGACGTTCGCGTCGCGCACGAGCTCACCCTGCGAGTTCGGAGCGGCGATCGGGAGCTCGAGGCCCTTCGACGTGCCACAGTCCTCTTCGCGGATGATGACGTCCTGCGAGACGTCCACCAGACGACGGGTCAGGTAACCCGAGTCGGCGGTACGCAGAGCGGTGTCGGCGAGACCCTTACGGGTACCGTGCGTCGCGATGAAGTACTCCGCCACCGACAGACCCTCGCGGTACGAGGAGATGATCGGACGCGGGATGATCTCACCCTTGGGGTTGTTCACCAGACCACGCATACCGGCGATGTTCCGGATCTGCAGCCAGTTACCACGAGCACCCGAAGACACCATGCGGTTGATGGTGTTGTCCTCCGGGAAGTTCGCCTTCATGGCGGCCTGCACCTCGTCGGTCGCCTCGGTCCAGATCTTGATGAGCTCCTGGCGACGCTCGGAGTCGGTCGTCAGACCCTTCTCGTACTGCGACTGGACCTTCGCGGCCTGCTTCTCGTAGCCGGCGACGATCTCCGCCTTGTTCGGCGGGGTGAGGATGTCGCTCAGGGCGACGGTCACACCGGAGCGCGTGGCCCAGTAGAAGCCGGCGTCCTTGATGCGGTCCAGCGAGGCAGCCGTCTCGACCTTGGGGTACTCCTCGGCCAGCTTGTTGACGATCTGCGACAGCTTGTTCTTGTCAGCCTGCTCGCGGACGAACGGGTAGCCCTTGGGCAGTGTGTCGTTGAAGATCGCCTGACCCAGCGAGGCGTCCACGAGACCGTGGCGCTCGTAGCCCTCGGGAGCTTCGCCCTCGAGGAACGTCAGACCGGGGATGCGGATGCGGATCTTCGCCTGCAGGTCGAGGGTGCCCTCGTCCTTGGCCAGGATCGCCTCGCCCACCGAACCGAACGCACGGCCCTCACCGGCTGCGCCCGCCTTGACCGTGGTCAGGTGGTGCAGACCGATGATCATGTCCTGCGAAGGCAGGGTGACCGGACGGCCGTCAGACGGCTTCAGGATGTTGTTCGACGCGAGCATCAGCACGCGGGCCTCGGCCTGAGCCTCGACCGACAGCGGCAGGTGCACAGCCATCTGGTCACCGTCGAAGTCGGCGTTGAACGCCGCGCAGACGAGCGGGTGCAGCTGGATGGCCTTGCCCTCGACGAGCTGCGGCTCGAACGCCTGGATGCCCAGACGGTGCAGGGTGGGTGCACGGTTGAGCAGCACCGGACGCTCGCGGATGATCTCCTCGAGCACGTCCCAGACCTCGGGACGGGTGCGCTCCACGGCGCGCTTGGCGGCCTTGATGTTCTGCGAGTGACCGAGGTCGATCAGGCGCTTGATGACGAACGGCTTGAAGAGCTCCAGGGCCATCTGCTTGGGCAGACCGCACTGGTGCAGCTTCAGCTGCGGGCCGACGATGATGACCGAACGGCCGGAGTAGTCGACACGCTTTCCGAGCAGGTTCTGGCGGAAGCGACCCTGCTTGCCCTTCAGCATGTCGCTGAGGGACTTCAGGGCGCGGTTGCCGGTACCGGTGACGGGACGACCACGACGACCGTTGTCGAACAGGGCGTCGACGGCCTCCTGCAGCATGCGCTTCTCGTTGTTGACGATGATCTCGGGGGCACCGAGGTCGATCAGACGACGAAGACGGTTGTTGCGGTTGATCACGCGGCGGTACAGGTCGTTCAGGTCGGAGGTGGCGAAGCGGCCACCGTCGAGCTGGACCATCGGGCGCAGCTCCGGCGGGATCACCGGGACGACGTCGAGGACCATCGCGGCCGGGCTCATGCCGGTCTCGAGGAACGAGCTGACGACCTTGAGGCGCTTGATCGCACGGATCTTGCGCTGGCCCTTGCCCTCGGAGATCTGCAGGCGCAGGTTCTCCGCCTCGGCGACGAGGTCGAACGCCGCGAGGCGGCGCTGGATCGACTCGGCACCCATGTAGGCCTCGAAGTACTGGCCGAAGCGGTCCTGCAGCTCGTGGAAGACGTCGTCCTCCGGGCGCAGCGCACCGACCTCGAGGGTGCGGAAGTCTTCCCACACGCGCTCCAGCTTCAGGATCGCCTCGTCGGCACCCTTGCGGATGAGCGACATCTCCTTCTCGGCGGCGTCCTTGACCTTCTTCTTGGCGTCAGCCTTGGCACCCTCCGCCTCGAGAGCAGCGAGCTCCTCCTCCAGCTTGGCCAGGCGCTCCGCGATCTTGGCATCGCGGCGGTCGCCGAGCGTCTTCAGCTCGAGACGGATGTTGTTCTCCTGCGTGCCCAGGTCGCGGTGACGAGCATCCTCGTCGACCGAGATGACCATGTAGGCGGCGAAGTAGATGACCTTCTCGAGGTCCTTCGGCGCCATGTCGAGCAGGTAGCCGAGACGCGAGGGCACGCCCTTGAAGTACCAGATGTGGGTGACGGGAGCGGCGAGCTCGATGTGACCCATGCGCTCGCGACGGACGGAGCTCTTGGTGACCTCCACGCCGCAGCGCTCGCAGACGATGCCCTTGAAGCGGACACGCTTGTACTTGCCGCAGGCGCACTCCCAGTCGCGGGACGGGCCGAAGATCTGCTCTCCGAAGAGACCATCCTTCTCCGGCTTCAGGGTGCGGTAGTTGATGGTTTCGGGCTTCTTGACCTCGCCGTAGGACCACGCGCGGATGTGGTCTGCGGTCGCCAGGCCGATGCGAAGCTCATCGAAAGTTGTGGACTCGAGCACTAGTTCTCCTGTGTCGGAAATTCTTTTTGAGAAGTCTGCTTCGGTGTGCCCGGGAGTTGCGTCCCGGGCACACCTGCGGATTAGATCTCGTCGATCGAGGCGGCCTCGAAGCGGCTGGAGATGTTGATACCGAGCTCTTCTGCGGCGCGGAACGCCTCATCGTCGGTGTCGCGGAGGTTCACCAGCGTGCCGTCGGCCGAGAGGACCTCGACGTTCAGGCAGAGCGACTGCATCTCCTTCATGAGCACCTTGAAGGACTCGGGGATGCCGGGCTCCTGGATGTTCTCGCCCTTGACGATCGCCTCGTACACCTTGACGCGGCCGAGGATGTCATCGGACTTGATCGTGAGGAGCTCCTGGAGCGCGTATGCGGCGCCGTAGGCCTCGAGGGCCCACACCTCCATCTCACCGAAGCGCTGTCCACCGAACTGCGCCTTACCACCGAGCGGCTGCTGGGTGATCATCGAGTACGGACCCGTGGAACGTGCGTGGATCTTGTCGTCGACCAGGTGGTGCAGCTTCAGGATGTACATGTAGCCGACCGAGATCGGGGCCGGGAACGGCTCGCCGGAGCGGCCGTCGAACATCTGGGCCTTTCCAGTGGAGTCGATGAGTCGCACACCGTCGCGGGTCGGGGTGGTCACGTCGAGGAGACCGGCGATCTCCTCCTCGCTCGCACCGTCGAACACGGGGGTGGCGACCTTCGTGCCGGGAGCTGCCTCGAAAGCCTGCTCCGGGAGACGAGAAGCCCACTCCGGGGTGCCCTCGACCTTCCAGCCCTGCTTCGCGATCCACCCGAGGTGGGTCTCGAGAACCTGGCCGAAGTTCATTCGACCCGGGATGCCGAGCGGGTTCAGGACGATGTCGACCGGGGTGCCGTCCGCCATGAACGGCATGTCCTCGATCGGGAGGATCTTCGCGATGACACCCTTGTTGCCGTGACGGCCGGCGAGCTTGTCACCCTCGGTGATCTTGCGCTTCTGGGCGATGTAGACCACGACGCGGCGGTTCACGCCGGAGCCGAGCTCGTCGTCGCCGTCCTCGGCGTTGAACTCCTTGACCGCGATGATCGTGCCCTGCTCGCCGTGAGGCACCTTCAGGGACGTGTCGCGGACCTCGCGGCTCTTCTCGTTGAAGATCGCGCGGAGCAGACGCTCCTCGGCCGACAGCTCGGTCTCACCCTTCGGCGTGACCTTGCCGACGAGGATGTCGCCGGGGCGGACCTCGGCGCCGATGCGGATGATGCCGCGCTCGTCGAGATCCTTCAGCAGCTCCGGGCTGACGTTGGGGAGGTCACGGGTGATCTCCTCCTTGCCGAGCTTGGTGTCGCGAGCGTCGACCTCGTACTCCTCGATGTGGATCGAGGAGAGGGTGTCGTCCTTCACCAGGTCCTGGCTCAGGATGATCGCGTCCTCGAAGTTGTAGCCCTCCCACGTCATGAAGGCGACGAGGAGGTTCTTTCCGAGGGCCAGCTCGCCGTTCTCGGTGGCGGGGCCATCGGCGATGACCTCTCCGACCTCGACGCGCTCGCCTGCGTTGACGACGACCTTCTGGTTGTACGACGTGCCCTGGTTGGAGCGGTCGAACTTGCGGAGGTGGTACTCCTGCGTCCCGCCCTCGTCGAGCATGACGACGACGCGGTCTGCGGAGACCTCGGAGACGACACCGGCCTTGTCGGCGGTGAGCACGTCACCGGCGTCGATTGCCGTGTAGCCCTCCATACCGGTTCCGACGAGCGGCGAGTCGCTGCGCAGCAGCGGCACAGCCTGACGCTGCATGTTGGCACCCATGAGGGCGCGCTGTGCGTCGTCGTGCTCGAGGAAGGGCACGAGCGAGGTCGCGACCGACACCATCTGGCGCGGGGAGACGTCGATGTAGCCGATGTCCTCCGGGAGGAACATGTCGACCTCGCCGCTGCCGCCCTTGGGGCGGGCCAGGACGTGGCTCTCGATGAAGCGACCCTTGGCATCGAGCGGGGCGTTGGCCTGCGCGATGTTGAAGTCGACCTCTTCGGAAGCCGTCAGGTAGTCGATGTGCTCGGTGACGACGCCACCCTCGACCTTGCGGTACGGGGTCTCGATGAAACCGAACGAGTTGATGCGCGCGAAGGTCGCGAGAGCACCGATCAGACCGATGTTCGGGCCTTCCGGCGTCTCGATCGGGCACATGCGGCCGTAGTGCGAGGGGTGGACGTCACGGACCTCGACGCCGGCGCGGTCACGCGAGAGACCACCGGGGCCGAGCGCGGAGAGACGACGCTTGTTCGTCAGACCCGCGAGCGGGTTGTTCTGGTCCATGAACTGCGACAGCTGCGACGTTCCGAAGAACTCCTTGATCGCGGCGACGACGGGGCGCACGTTGATCAGGGTCTGCGGCGTGATCGCCTCGATGTCCTGCGTGGTCATGCGCTCGCGGACGACGCGCTCCATGCGGGACAGACCGGTGCGGACCTGGTTCTGGATCAGCTCGCCGACCGCGCGGATGCGACGGTTGCCGAAGTTGTCGATGTCGTCGGTCGCGAGACGGATCTCGGCCTTCTTGCCACCGCGGATGCCCGTGAAGGTCTCCTCGGTGCCCGCGTGCAGGCGAACGAGGTACTTGATCGTGGCCACGATGTCCTCGACGGTCAGCACCGACGAGTTCAGCGGCTGGTCCAGGCCCAGCTTGTGGTTGATCTTGTAACGACCGACCTTGGCCAGGTCGTAGCGCTTCGGGTTGAAGTAGAAGTTGTCCAGGAGCGCACGGGCGGCCTCGGCGGCCACCTGCTCACCCGGACGCAGCTTGCGGTAGATGTCGCGGAGCGCATCTTCCTTCGTGACGATCGTGTCCTTCGCGAGCGTCTCCTCGATCGAGGTGTAGCCGGCGAACTCGGCGAGGATCTCCTCGCTGGTCATGCCCAGCGCCTTGAGGAAGACGGTGACCGACTGCTTGCGCTTGCGGTCGACGCGGACGCCGACCTGGTCGCGCTTGTCGATCTCGAACTCGAGCCATGCACCACGGCTCGGGATGACGCGCGCCGACACGATGTCCTTGTCGGACGTCTTGTCGGGGGTCTTGTCGAAGTAGACGCCCGGGGAGCGGACCAGCTGCGAGACGACGACGCGCTCGGAGCCGTTGATGATGAACGTTCCCTTGTCGGTCTGCAGCGGGAAGTCGCCCATGAAGACCGTCTGGGTCTTGATCTCACCCGTGAGGTGGTTCATGAACTCGGCTTCGACGTACAGCGGAGCGGCGTAGGTCTTGCCACGCTCCTTGCACTCCTCGATCGAGTACTTCTCCGGCTCGAGGTAGGGGTTCGTGAACGACAGCTGCATCGTCTCGCCGAGGTCCTCGATGGGAGAGATCTCCTCGAAGATCTCGCCCAGACCGCTGTTCTCGTTGACGTCGGTGCGGCCGGCCTTCTTAGCCTCGGCCACGCGCGCCTTCCAGGCGTCGTTGCCGACGAGCCAACCGAAGGATTCGGTCTGCAGAGCGAGAAGGTCAGGGACCGTCAGCGTGTCGGAGATCTTGGCGAACGAAAGACGGGAAGCTCCGCGTCCGTTCTTGGTGGTGGTGGATGTGGATGCGTTGCGAGCAGCAGCCAAGGGAATAACCTCCGTGAGCCCCGCAGGGCTTCTCGATTCCTTTGTCGTCAGGTGGAGTGTGCGCTCGAGAACTCAACGAAATGCCGACCACCATATGAGGGCAGGGAGAAGCGAGCGCAACTACCAACTATACGCACGATTGTGCGACATGGCAAGCGCAGTCCTTGACCAATCTTGGAAGCTGCGGTATGAGCGTCTGGACACCGGGCCGGCACACGGCCGGCCCGGTGCTCTCAGGACGCGATGTTCAGCTCGTTGCCGGGGATCGAGGCCAGCAGACGCCGCGTGTACGGGTCGCGCGGGTTCGTGAAGATCTCCTCCGAGGTCGCCGCCTCGACGAGCTTGCCGTCCTTCATGACGCAGACGTAGTCGCTGATCAACCGCACCACCGCGAGGTCGTGCGAGATGAACAGGTAGCTCAGCCCGTACTCGCGCTGCAGGACGCCGAGCAGGGTGAGGATCTGATCCTGCACCAGCACGTCGAGCGCCGAGACCGGCTCGTCGCACACGATCACGTCGGGAGAGAGGGCGAGGGCACGCGCGATCGCGACCCGCTGGCGCTGTCCGCCGGACAGCTCGGAGGGGTACCGGCGCAGCATCGACTGCGGCAGGGCCACGTCGTCGAGCAGCTGTCGGACGCGCTTGCGGCGATCCGCTCCGCTCCCCCGCTTGTAGAAGTCGAGCGGTTCGGCGATCAGACGTTCGATCGTGAACATCGGATTCAGGCTCGAGTACGGATCCTGGAAGATCGGCTGCACCTGCTGTCGGAACTCGCGGGTCTCCGCGCGCGAGAGCGTCGAGATGTCCTTGCCCTCGTAGCGGATCAGCCCGCTCGTCGGCTCGATCACCTTCAGCAGCATCCGGGCGGTCGTGGTCTTGCCGGAGCCGGACTCCCCCACGATCGCGACGGTCTCTCCGCGCGGGATCACCAGCGACACGTCGTCCACGGCCACGAAGTCCTCGCCCCGACCCCGCACCGGATACACCTTGGTGAGGTTCTCGATCTCGACGATGTTGTCGGCGGGCGGGGCCTCGACGACGGCATCCGCCTCGGAGCTCCGCTCGCGCACCTGGAAGGCCTCCGGTCGCAGCCGGGCGGCGGCGACCGACGGCGCCGCCTTCACGAGCGACTGGGTGTACGGATGCTGCGGATCCTCGAGGATCTGCCGCGCGGCGCCCTGCTCGACCACCTTGCCGCGGTGCATCACGATCACCCGCTCGGCCCGCTCGGCAGCCAGACCCAGGTCGTGTGTGATGAGCAGCACGGCCGTTCCCAGTTCACGGGTCATCTGCCCGATCTGGTCGAGGATGGTCTGCTGCACCGTCACGTCCAGGGCGCTGGTGGGCTCGTCGGCGATCAGCAGTCGCGGCTTGCACGCCAGACCGATCGCGATCAGCGCCCGCTGGCGCATGCCGCCCGAGAACTCGTGCGGATACTGCTTCGCACGACGCTCCGGGTCGGGAAGGCCTGCGGCCGTCAGCGCCTCGACCACCTTCGCGTTCACGTTCTGCCGGGTCGCGAGCCCGTGCGCGAGGAGTGTCTCGGCGACCTGCGTCCCGATCTTCGCGACCGGGTTCAGGTTCGACATCGGATCCTGCGGCACGAGACCGATGTCGCGGCCGCGGATCGTCCGCAGCTCGTGCTCGGGCGCGTGGGCGATCTCCTTCCCGTCGAGACGGATGCTGCCGGAGGCCACCTTCCCTCCGCCCGCCAGCAGACCGATGATCGCCATCGCGGTGGTCGACTTGCCCGAACCGGACTCGCCCACGATCGCGACGGTCTCCCCCGGCCGGATCTCGAGGTCGACGCCCTCCACGGCGTGCACGACACCGTCCATGGTGGCGAAGTCCACCGCGAGTCCCTGGACCGACAGCAGCGGCTCGGTCGACATCTGATTCTCCTTCGCGGCGCGCGTCGCGCCCTCGTCGCGCGGATTCATCGCGCCCTCGTCCGGGGATCCATCGCCTCGCGCAACGCCTCACCCAGCAGGGTGAAGCCGAGCGCGGTGACGGCGATGCAGATGCCGGGGAGGAAGGCGAGCCACGGAGCGATCGCGAGCTCGGCCTGCGCATAGGTGAGCATGCGCCCCCACTCCGCCGTCGCGGGGCCGCCGCCACCGAGACCGAGGAACGACAGCGCCGCAGCATCGATCACGGCCGTCGCGAGCGTCAGGGTCCCCTGCACGATCACGGGGCCGATGGCGTTCGGCAGCACGTGCGACATCGTGATCTTGCCGCGGCCGAGGCCGAGGGTCTGCGCCGAGAGGACGTAATCGCTCGAGCGCTGCTGCAGCATCGACGCACGAAGGAGCCTCGCGAAGATCGGCACCTGCGAGGCGCCGATGGCGATCATCACCGCGAACGGCGTCTGCCCCAGGATCGCCGCGATCGAGACCGCGAGCAGGAGGTTCGGCACCGACAGGATGATGTCGACGACCCGCATGATGAGGGTGTCGACCCAGCCGCCGAACGTGCCGGCGAGGAGGCCGAGGATCATGCCGCCGAGAAGCCCCATCGCGGTGGAGATGACACCGATCATGAGCGACGCCTGCGCGCCCCAGATCAGCTTGGACAGCACGTCGCCGCCGAAGCGGTCGAGACCCAGCGGGAACTCCGGCAGTTCTCCAGGCCCCGGGATGTGGGTCGGCGTGATGAACTTCGCTCCGGGCAGCGCCGTCTCCGGGTATGGGGCGAGCCAGGGTGCGAGCGCGGCCACGAGGAGGAACAGCAGCACGATGACGGCGCCGATCCAGGCGGTCGGATTGCGACGGAGTCGGCGGAAGACGTCCTGCCAGAATCCGCCTGACCCCTTCTTCAGGTCGGCCTGGGCGATCGCGACGGTGTCGATGTTGCCGCCGCTCTCGGCCGATGGGCCCTGGGCGGGCGGGAGAGCGATGCTCATGCGACCGCCTCCTTTCGGACGATGGGGAGGGACATCATTGCACCCTCACTCTCGGGTCGATGAAGCTGTAGGAGACATCGACCGCCAGGTTGATCAGCGCGTACGCGATCGCGATGAAGATGATGAATCCCTGGAGGACCGGGAAGTCCCTGGTGAAGATCGCTCTGGCGAGGAACGAGCCGATGCCGGGGAAGGCGAACACCGTCTCGGTGAGCACCGCCCCCGAGATCAGGAGCCCGGTCTGCAGACCGATCGTGGTGATCACCGGGAGCATCGCGTTGCGCAGGATGAAGCGGTTGCGCAGCGTCGGCGAGCCGACGCCCTTCGCTCGTCCGGTGCGCACGTAGTCCGCGTTCTGCACCTCCAGGACACTTGCCCTGGTGATGCGCACGATGATCGCGAGCGGGATCGTGCCGAGCGCGAGCGCCGGCAGGATCAGGTGCAGGATCGCATCCCACGCGGCGTCGAACTCCCCCGTGATGATGCCGTCCCACACGTAGAACCCGGTGGGATGGGTGGCGTCTATTCGTGGATTCTGACGTCCGTCCGACGGCAGCCACCCCAGCTGCACGGCGAACACGTACTTCAGGATGAATGCCAGGAAGAACACCGGGATCGTGATGCCGATGAGGCTCAGCACGACCGATGCGTGGTCGGTGAGCTTGCCGTGGCGACGGGCGGCCCAGTATCCGAGGGGGATGCCGACGCCGACCGCGAAGATGAGCGCCATGACGCTGAGTTCCAGCGTCGCCGGGAACCGGCGCAGGAACTCCTCCACCACGGGTCGGTTCGTCTGGATGGACGTTCCGAAGTCGCCTTGCAGCAGGCGACCGATCCAGGTGAAGTACTGCTGGATGAGCGGCTCGTCGAACCCGTAGAGCTCGTTGACCCTGGCGATGGCCTCCGGTGTGGCCTTCTCGCCGAGAAGGGCGACCGCGGGGCCGCCGGGGAGGGCCCTGACCCAGGCGAACAGCAGGATGCTGAGCCCGAACAGGGTGGGGATGAGGAACAGCAGTCGCCTGCCGATGGTGCGCAGCACGAAGATCTCCGTCGATCAGAAGGTACGCCGTTCCCCGGTCCCGCCGAATGCGCGGGACCGGGGTTCGACATATCAAATGGTCAGGCCTACTTGGTGAGGACGATGTCGGTGAAGACCTCGTCGTTCACCGGGCTGGCCGGGTAGCTCTTCACGCGCGGGTCGAACGCCAGGGTCGGCGCCGGGTGCGCGAGCGGGACGCCGGGGATGAACGTGGCGACCATCTCGTTGATCTCCTCGTACAGCGCGGTCTGATCCTCGAGGTTGGAGACGCCGCGCGCCTCCGTCAGCTTCTGGAACAGCTCCGGGTTGTCGAAGCCCCACTCGGAGCTCTTCTGTCCGAAGAAGACGCCGACGAAGTTGTCGGTGTCGTTGTAGTCGCCGGTCCAGCCGAGCAGGTGGATGCCGTGGTCGGCGGTGCCGGTGGTGCGGTCGAGGTATTCGACCCACTCCTCCGAGACCGGGGTCGTCTCGACGCCGACCTCGGACAGCTGCGACGACAGGACCGTGAAGATCTGCTCGGGGTCCGGCATGTAGGGACGCGAGACGTTGACCGGGTAGTTGAAGGTCAGCTTCAGCGGGTTCGCCTCGTCGTAGCCGGCCTCGGCGAGCAGCGCCTTGGCCTTCTCGGGGTCGTAGTCGTAGGTCGTGACGTCCGGGTTGTAGCCGTTGACGACCTCCGGGACGAACTCGATCGCCTTCTGCGTGCCCTCGGGCAGCACCTGGCTGATCAGCGCATCCTTGTCGACCGCGTACGACAGGGCCTCACGGACCTTCGGGTCCTGGAGCTCCGGAACCGCCTGGTTGAAGGCGAGGTACAGGATCGTGAAGGGCGGACGCGAGACCATCGTGAATCCGTCGTCCTCGAGGGCCTTGGTGTCGGCGGGGCCGACGAGGTCGTAGCCGTCGATCGAGCCGGACTCGAGCGCCTGCCGGCGAGCGGTCGGGTCGTCGATCGTGCGGAAGATGATCTCGTCGATCTGCCCGGCGTCACCCCAGTAGTCGTCGTAGGCCTTGAGCGTGACCTGCTCGCCCGGTGCCCACTCGTCGAACTGGTAGGGGCCGGTGCCCACCGGGTGGCCCATCGCGTACTCGGACAGCTTCGGCGCCTCCGCCGAGCCGCTGACGTCGTCCGCACCGAACTCCTGCATGGCCGACGGGCTCTGCATCGCGAACGACGGAAGCGAGAGCGAGGCGACGAAGCCGGCGAACGGCTTGTTCAGGTCGATCGTGACCGAGTAGTCGCCATCGGGGGTGCAGGACTTGTAGACGGCGTCGGCCGCGTTGGCGGCATACCCCTTGAAGAGCTTGTTGTAGTAGTAGCCGAAGGCTTCCGACGCGGCGAGTCCGGTCCAGTTGAACCAGCGGTCGAAGTTGACGCAGACGGCCTCGGCGTTGAACGGCGTCCCGTCCTGGAACGTCACGTTCTCCTTGAGGGTGAACGTGTGCGACATGCCGTCCTCCGACGACTCCCACTTCTCGGCGAGCAGCGGAGCGGGGTCTGCTGTGCCGGGCTCGGTGCCGACGAGACCCTCGAAGATCTGGCGCGAGACGCGGAAGCTCTCGCCGTCCTGTGCGAAGGCAGGGTCGAGGCTCGCCGGGTCGGAGGACGCCGCGAACACGAACGTCCCGTCGACATCGCCTGAGCCTTCGGAGCCTTCATCCCCCCGGTCGCTCGCGACGCACCCTGCGAGGGCGAGAGCGGCGATCGTGGCTCCGGTTACGGCGATGAGTCCTCGCCGACGCTTGACTGATTGGTGCATTGTGTGACCTTCCCTGTCGGGCGCTTCTTTGCGCGTCCCGAGGCCTCTTCGCCTCGGGGACGGTGATGACTCGACGGTACCCAGCAGATCCTCAGATACCAAACGGATCCAGGTTGCAATCCGGTATCGGCGCGACCGGCGCCGATCCGGTAGTGTCCAGATCGTGCCCGACTCCACACCGCTCGCCGTCTGCTTCGGCGAGGGCATGGTCGCCCTCGTCGCCGCCACCGCAGGACCGCTGGAGGACTGCCGGACCTTCCATCGCTCCCTGGCCGGCGCCGAGTGGAACACCGCAATCGCCCTGGCCTCCGCCGGGATCCGCACAGCCGTCGTCTCGCGCGTCGGCGACGACGGATTCGGTCGCTTCCTCACGACGGAGCTGCGTGCCCACGGCGTGGACGACTCCGCGGTGGAGGTCGACGGCGATGCCCCGACCGGGCTGTACGTGAAGGAGCTCGCACCCCGGCCCGACGGCGCGGTCGACGGCACCATGCACTACTACCGCGCGGGTTCCGCCGCCGCCGCGCTGTCTCCGCAGTCGCTGGCAGCGCCGGTCGCGTCCGGGCTCCTCGCCGAGGCGTCACTCGTCCACACCTCCGGGATCACGCCCGCTCTGTCGCCCACCGCGCTCGCGGCGCAGGAATCGCTGTTCGCAGATCGGCGTGCCGACCGGCTGGTCAGCTTCGACCTGAACTGGCGACCCGCACTGTGGCGTGGCCGCGAAGCGGAAGGCAGGACGGTCGTCTCGGACTTCGCGCGCCGCGCCGACATCGTGTTCTGCACGCGGCCGGATGCCGAGGCCGTGTTCGGGACGAGCGATCCGCAGGAGCTGCGCGCGCTCTTCCCCGAGCCCCGCTACCTGCTGGTCACCGACTCGAGTGGAGCCGTGGCCTTCGACGGCGCGGAGACCGCCGAGAGCGACGCGCTCGACGCCCCGGTCGTCGAGACCATCGGTGCCGGAGATGCCTTCGCCGCGGGCTTCCTCGCCGGCGTCCTCACCGGGCTGTCCCTCACGGGCAGCCTCGCCCGAGGGCACCGCATCGCGACCCGCGCGCTGATCAGCACGCGCGACCACGTCGACTGAGCCGCTCGCGCGGCCGTCCGGGAGGATGCGGGGCCGTCAGGTATGACGCCGCGTCGGAACCGCGTCATGCGTCCGCTGCAAGGAGACGGCCACCGGCTCACCGCGATGCTGCACGACCCGGACGAACAGCACGTCGACGAGGGCGAGCTGGGCGATGCGGCTCGACATCGCGGCCATCCGGAACGGCGATTCGCGCGCATGCGTGAGCAGCACGACATCCGCCGCCAGTGCCAAGGGTGAATCCGCGACGCTGGTGACGGCGACCGCCAGAGCGCCCGCGTCCCGCGCTACTTCGAGGGCCCGCATCGTCTCGGCGGTCTCGCCGCCGTGGGAGAACGCGATCGCCACATCCTCCGTGGTCCGCAGGGAGGCGGTGGTGACCGCGAGATGCGGGTCCGGCGAATGCGAGACCGAGCATCCGATGCGCGACAGCTTCAGCAGCAGGTCCTGCGCCGTCAGCGAGGAAGCCGCCTGCCCGAACAGATCGATGTGCCGCGCGTCGACCACCGCACGGGCGACCCGGTCGAGGGCGACGGCATCGATGGCCAGCGCGGTCTTCTCGATCGCGTCGATCTCCTGCGCGGCGAGTTTGGCCGCGATCGCCGTCGGCCCGTCATCCGGGTCGATCGCCGTGGTGTCCAGACCGAACCGCGCCTGCTGCGCCTGCGCGAGGGTGATCGCGCGCGCGACAGCGACCCTGAGCTCCCGGTAGCCGGTGTAGCCCAGCGATTGGGCGTAGCGGGCGACCGTGGACAGCGACGTGTGGCAGAGCTGGGCGAGATCGTTGATCGCCAGGTCGACGACGAGCGTGGGATCACCGAGGATCGTCTCGGCGACGCGCGCCTCGGCAGCGCTCACCTTGGGGAGGGAGCGTCGCACCCGAGCGAGAACGTCATCGTCCATGGAGGGATCCTGTCTCAGCCGGCGCTGCTCATCCTCTGCTGCACGGCGAAGCGCCCCAGGAGTGCTTCACGCGCTATCTGGGCACCGAGCCTACTGGCTGCAGCGACCTCGATGGTGGGCAGCGGAAGCGGGCTCCGCGTCGGAAGCCCGACGTTGACGACGACCGCTCCCCGATCGCGCACAGCCGCCCGTTCGACGAGAGAGCGCTGCGCGGCATCCGTGTCCGGACGGTCGATCAGCAGCACCGTCGTGCCGGGCGCTGCCGTGACCTCATCGAGGACTCGATCCTGCTCCTGCAGCGGGGTGGATGCGACGTCGAGGCGCACACGGAGGCCGTCCGCAGCAAGCGCGTTCGCCACGTAGGATCCCGCGCTGTCCACCGCGAGCGTCGACCGGCGGCGGGCATCGATGACCGCGAGCTCCGTGGCGACCTCGGGGGCGTCACCGGAGAGGGACATCGTGCGGCGCACGATCTCGGCGGCGTCGAAGTCGTCCGCGTCGTCGTGGTGGATCTCGGCGGCGGTACGCAGCTTGTCCGCCAGGGCGGCGACACGACCGGCCGCCTCCTCCACCCTCGCGCGGGACAGCGAGCCGTCGCGCAGGGCGGCGACGATCCCGTCCCTGGCGGCGCGGAAGTCCCGCTCGTCCTGATCGGGGAGTGCGGCCTCGCCCGGATTGGTCGGGTTGCCGATGCAGAGCAGGTCGGCTCCGGCCGCGAGTGCCAGAGCCGCTCCCCCGCCGAGACCGACCGTCTCGCGGATGGCGGCCATGTCGAGCGCATCCGTGATGATCACGCCGTCGTAGCCCCAGTCGCGCAGCATGCCGAGCACACGGGGGTTGAGCGTCGCGGGCTGTTCGCCCCATGCCGGGACGACGATGTGCGCGGTCATCACGGCATCCACACCTGCGTCGACGGCCGCGCGGAACGGCTCCAGGTGCACGCGCTCGAACTCCTCGAGGTCGAGCGTGATCTCCGGGAGCGAGTGATGCGAGTCCATGTGGGTGTCGCCGTGGCCGGGGAAGTGCTTGACGCACGCCGCCACCGCTGCATCCTGGATGCCGTCGATCGTCGCCACCACGTGGCGCGAGACGAGTGCCTCGTCGTCACCGAAAGCCCGCACGCCGATGACCGGATTGCGAGGGTCGGTGTTGACGTCGGCGACCGGTCCGAGCACCACGTTCGCGCCGACCGCCCGCACGCGGCGGGCGAGCTCGGCACCGGTCTTCTCCGAGGCGACGAGGTCGTCGAGAAGACCGAGCTGGGCGGCACCCGGCACGGTCGAGCCCGTGGCGGATTCGAGACGGGTGACGCTGCCGCCCTCCTCGTCGATGCCGATGAGGGCGTTCGGGTTCGCGTCGAGGATCGCGGCGCTGAGGGCCGGGAGCCCTTCGCCGACGTTCTGACCGAAGTACACGACACCGGCCAGCCCGTCGCGCAGCTCATCGCGGAGCCACTCCGGAGCCTCGGTGCCGAAGAAGCCCGGCCACAGCACGCCGTTGGCGAGGCGCTCGAACTCGTCGGTCATCCCTTCACCGCTCCTGCGACCATGCCGGAGGCGAGCTTGCGCTGCACCAGCACGAAGAAGATCATGACCGGGACGGTGATGATGGTCGACGCCGCCATGATGCTGCCCCAGTCGTTGGAGTGCAGACCGAAGAACGACTTCAGGCCGATCGAGACCGTGTACTGGTCGGTCTGGGCGCCGAGGATCGTCATCGCGAAGATGAACTCGTTCCAGGCGGTGATGAAGCTGAAGATGCTCGTCGCGACGAGACCCGGCATGACCAGCGGCAGCAGGACCGAGCGGAACATGCGCCACCAGCTCGCACCGTCGATGTACGCGGCCTCTTCGAGCTCGACCGGGACCGCGGCGACGAAGCCGCGCAGCATCCAGATGCCGAAAGCGAGCGAAAGCGCGACGTAGACGACCATCAGACCGAGGATGCTGTTGAGCAGACCGAGGCTCTTGACCTGGAGGAACAGCGGGATGACGAGCGCCTCGAGCGGCACCATCTGGACGATGAGGATCATCATCAGGATCATGGTGCGGAACTTGAACTTGAACCGGGCGACCGCGACGGCCGCGAGCAGGCAGACGAGCGCGCTCACGAGAACCGTGACGAGGGCCACGATGGCCGAGTTGCGCAGGTAGGTGCCGAAGCCGCCGTCCGTGAGGACGAAGGCGAAGTTGTCCCACGTGAACTCCTGCGGGATCAGCGACTGACCACCACTGGAGGCCTTGCCGTCGAACGCGCTGGAGACCATCCAGTAGACGGGGAACAGCGTGAAGATCAGGACCGCGGCGACCGCGATGCCGATTCCGATGCGGGAGCGGAGCCTCGGGCGCGGGTTCACAGCTCGTCCTCCTTCATGAGGGAGCGGATGTAGACGATCGTGATGCCGATGAGCACGAGAGTGAGCAGCACGGCGAGAGCGGCACCGAAGCCGTAGCGGTTCTGGCCGAAGGACTCGACGTACGACCAGACGCCGAGGTTGAGCACCTGACGGTTGCCACCCCCACCGCCGGGCATCAGGTACACCTGCGCGAAGACTTTGAAGTCCCAGATCGTCGAGAGGATGATCACGACCGAGAAGACGGGCTTGAGCGTGGGGAAGATGATCTTCCAGAAGCGGCGCCAGGCGCCTGCGCCGTCGAGCGCTGCGGCCTCGAGCATCTCCTTCGAGACGCCGAGGAGACCGGCGAGCACCGTGATCGCCACGAACGGGAAGCCGTGGTGGACGACGTTGAGGAGCACGATGGCGTAGAACGACCACTGGTTCGTGAACCAGTTGACCGGCTCGCTCATGAGACCCAGGTCCGTGAGGACCTGGTTGAAGATGCCGCGGTCGGCATCGAAGATGAAGGTCCAGACATAGGTGCCGGTCACGGCGGGCATCGCCCACGCGACCATGATGCAGCTGGAGACGATGACACGCCAGGTGGTGCCGAGCCGCGCGAGCAGCAGGGCGACGAGCGTGCCGACGGCCACGGTGACGAACACCGCCACGGCGGCGAACCCGACCGTGTTGGGCAGCACCACCGTCCAGAGAGTCGGGTTGGTGAGCGCCTCGACGTAGTTGTCGAGACCGATCCAGTTGTTCTCCCCGGTGTTGATCTCGCGCAGGCCGTAGTCCTGCAGCGAGTAGATGAACACCTGGATGAGCGGCCAGAGCATGAGCACCGCGAGGATGGCCAGCCCGGGCGCGAGAAGGAGCCAGGGGCGGGCCGCGACGATCGAGAGACCGCGTCGCTTCCGGCCGCCGGCCACGGAGGCGGAGGTGGACTCCGCCTTCGTGGCCGGCAGTGGCGCTTGCACCATCGACATGGAAGGAATGCTTCCTTACTGGTTGAGCAGTTCGGTCATCTCGGCTGCGGCGTCCTTCGTCGCGGTCGCGACGTCCTTCTGCCCGCTGAGGATGGCCTGGATCATGGAGTTGGTCGTCTTCTTCGCCTGCACGGCGCCGAAGTTCGGGGTGACCGGGACGGAGGCTCCGCCGTCGACCATCTGCTCGGCGAACGGGGCGACGAGCGGGTCGGTCGAGGCCAGGGCCTCCTCCATCGCGGACTGGACGCCCGGGAAGTAGCCGGTCTCGTTGGACCACTGCTCGGCGAACTCGCCGGTGGTGACGAGCTTCACGAACTCCCACGCCAGGTCGGCGTTCTTGGTCGTGTTGAAGATCGAGAGGTGCGAGCCGCCCAGCACGGACGGGGCGATGCCGCCGTCTTCGCCCGGGATGACCGCGGCGCCGATCTTTCCGTCGAGCTCGGGGTTCGCCTCGATGAGCGAGTTCGGCGTCCAGGAGCCCGAGAGCATCATGGCGACGTTGCCCTGCGTGAACGCGTCACGGAGGTCGGTCTCCTTCCAGGTGGTGGCACCTGCGGAGGAGAAGCCGTGCTCGGTGGCCAGGCCCGTGTAGAACTCGATGCCCGCCTGCGACTCGGCGCTGTCGAGCTCGCTCGTCCAGGTCTTGCCGTCCTTCGTGGCGATCTCGCCGCCGGCGCCCCAGACCCAGGGGTAGACCTGGAACTCGGCGTCACCCGGAACCGGGAACGGCAGCATGTCGGGCTTGGCGGCCTTGATCGCGTCACCCGCGGCGACGATGTCGTCCCACGTCTTCGGAGCCTCGAGACCGAGCTCCTCGAACACGTCGGCACGGTAGACGAGCGAGCGGACGCCGGCGTACCACGGCATGCCGTAGAGCTCGTCGTCGTAGGTGCCGGCGACCGCGAGACCTTCGACCAGGTCGTCGCGCAGACCCTTCTCACCGTCGACGTACTCGTCGATCGGGAGGAGCGCGCCGGCGTCGGCGAACTCGGCGGTCCAGGTGGTGCCGGTCTCGGCGATGTCGGGAGTCGTGCCACCGGCGATGGAGGTCACGAAGCGGTCGTGGGCGTCAGCCCACTGGATCTCCTCGATCTTGACCGTCGCGCCGGTCTCCTTCTTGAAGGCCGCCGAGACGTCGTCGTAGAAGGCGGTCGCGTCGGGGTTGGTGCCCTTCATGATCCAGACGGTGAGCTCCTTGCCCTTTCCGTCGGCGGAGCCGGTGTCGCTGCCGCCGGCGCAACCGGCGAGGGCGAGCGTGGCCACGGCGCCGAGCGCCACGGCCGAGAGAATGCGCTTGTGCATTGCGGGGATCTCCTCTTTGAAAAGTCCAGGTGGGCAGTGAGTGCACACCAGGGGTTAGGAAAAAGTATCCACGACTAACTAATTCCCTGCAAGTTCCTCCCACAATCGTCATGCGCCCGTAACATCGGCTTCTCCGCGTCCTCTCACAGGGATTGCCCAGGCACGACCTACGCAGCACCCGAAGCTCCCGCCGGTAGGCTCGCGGGCATGCTCCGCCGCGAAGACGAAGCCGACCGCCCCACGGTCGCGCGCCATGCGACCCTGCCGACGCCCAGCGCCTTCTCCACGCTGCTCAAGTTCCTCGGAATCGCCATCGGCGTCGTGGCCGTCTCGGCCGTCGCGGTCGCGGCCTTCGTCGTGCTCGATGTGTTCAACCGTGTCGGCGACGGCGCGGTGGCGCTGGAGGGCGCGCCGAAAGTCGACCCGCCGTCGCTCGGCGCCTACCCGGCGGACCAGGCCTTCAACCTCCTCATCATCGGCACCGATGAGTGCGGTGACGTCTCGATGCAGCTGCTCGGGAAACGCTGCGACGAGGCCGACGGAATGAGCCGCAACGACGTCAACCTCCTCGTCCATGTGTCGGCGGAGCCCCGCAACGTCACCGTCATCTCACTCCCCCGCGACCTCGGCATCGCCGTGCCAGAGTGCACACGCCCGGACGGCTCCGTGGCCTCGGCGATGCGGAAGGCCTCGATCAACTCGGTGTTCGACCACGCCGGCCTCTCCTGCGTGGCGAAGACGGTCAGTGAGCTCGGCGACATCCCGATCGAATACGCCGCGAAGATCAGCTTCGACGGCGTCATGGCCGTCACCGACGCGATCGGCGGCGTCGAGGTGTGCATCGCCGGCGACGGCATCCGCGACCCCATCACGGACATCGACTGGGAGCCCGGGAACAAGACCATCTCCGGATACGACGCCCTGAAGTTCATCCGCACCCGGCACGGCGTGGGCGACGAGAGCGACCTGGCGCGCATCTCCAATCAGCAGCAGTACATGTCACGCCTGGCGAAGAAGGTGCTCAGCGAGGAGACCCTGACCGACGTGCCGAAGGTGCTCCGCCTCGCCAACGCCGTCGCCGACAACATCGATCCCAGCGACGAGCTCAGCAATCCGGTGCGCCTCGCCCAGATCGGGCTCGCACTCAAGGACGTGCGGTTCAGCGACTTCGTCTTCGTGCAGTACCCGAATGTGACCGACCCCGATGACAAGAACAAGGTGGTCCCGAACGAGGCGGCCGCCGAAGCACTATGGGCCGCCGTGAAGTCGGGCCAGCCCCTGCAGCTCACCGGAGATGTGGCCACGCACGAGGGCGTCGAGCTCGTGACGCCGGAGCCCGGCGAGACCCCCGTCCCCGAGGAGACCCCCGTCCCCGAGGAGACCTCCGGGACGGAGACGACGGCACCGGAAGTCCGCGCCACCCTTCCGCCCGAGATCTCCGGACAGACCGTCGAGCAGGAGACGTGCTCGGTGGGCCGGCAGCGCTGAGGTGAACCCCGCGGCGTAGGCTCGTGGTCATGGGCCGGACGAGATCGCGAGACGCTGAGCATCCCGAGGCCAAGCTGGATCACGGAGGCGTCGCGAGCGTCGTGCCCTCGGAATTCACGAGCGGGTTCGAACTCGTCGTCGACGGCACACCCCAGTCGCACGTCGACCTCGACGATCCGACCCACCTGCATTTCGAGTACATCGTGCGGATGGGCGCGGTGATCGACCAGCTCCGGGAAGGCCCGCTGACCGCCGTGCACCTCGGTGCCGGCGCGCTCACGATCCCGCGGTACATCGACGCCACCCGGCCAGGCTCGCGCCAGCAGGTCATCGAGCTCGAAGCCCCGCTCGCCCAGCTCGTCCGGGAGCATCTCCCACTTCCGAAGGGCGCCTCCATCCGCATCCGGATCGGCGACGCACGCGAAGGCGCACGCCGACTGCCGAGCGCCCTGCAGGGCAACTGCGACCTCGTGGTCTCCGACGTGTACTCCGGAGCTCAGACACCCGCCCACCTCACCAGCGTCGAGTTCTACCGCGAGCTCGCCGCACTGCTCGCACCTCGAGGGGTGCTGCTCGTCAACGTCGCCGACGGCCCGGGCCTCGCGTTCGCCCGCCGTCAGGCCGCGACGATCGCGGAGGTGCTGTCCGAGGTCGCGGTCCTCGCCGACACGCAGGTGCTCAAGGGCCGACGCTTCGGGAACCTCGTGATCGCGGCATCCGCCGCTCCCCTGCCCACGGAGTGGCTGCCGCGGATGCTGGCCGCCGGACCCCACCCCGCCAAGATCGCGCAGGGCGCCGAGGTGGGCGCGTTCATCCAGGGCGCCCGCATCGTCACCGACGCGGATGCCGTGGCGTCGCCGCGGCCCGACGCCTCGCTGTTCCTGCGCTGAACCACCCGATCAGGCGTGCTCGACGACGCCTTCGAGGGCGCTGGCGGCAAGCCCGCGGCGTGTCGGAGACCGGATGCGACGACCAGGGCGCGCCGCCGAGATGAGCGTGCGAGCGGAAGGCAGACTGGACGGGGACGCTGCGGAAGGAGAGCAATGAGTTTCATCCGGGGATACGACCAGGAGACCCTCCGCGAGAAGGTCGATCTCGATGAGTGCGCGACCCGTCTCGCGGAGATCGAATCGCAGCGCAGCCTGCCCGCTCTGCTGGAGAGGGTGTGGCTGCTGAAGGTGCTCGACCGCCTGGACGAGGCGCTCGCACTGGCTGACGAGACGGTGCGCCAGGCGCGCATGGCGGGCACCCGCAAGGACGTGCTGCGCGCACGGGTGCTGCACGCGACGATCCTCCAGTATCGGGGAGCGCACGCCGCCGCCGAGCAGGAGCTCTCCACCTGCGCCACCGAGGCGGAGGGGCAGCGGTGGCTGTCGATCGCGGCGTTCGCGTATCAGCACCACGGCAAGAACGCCTATGACGCCGGGGACTTCGAGACCGCTCGGGAGAGCTTCAAGCAATCCCTGTTCCTGCGGCGCGAGTCCGGTGCGGAGGACCGTGAGCTCGAGACCGCGTTGCTCGCGATCGAGGCGGCCGAGCGGCATCGTCCGTCGCAGCTCGTCGCCGGCTGAGCCTGTCTGCGACCGCGATGTCGGTCGCATGGCTTAGCCTGATCGCATGGCGGAACTTGACCGTGTGCGCGTCTGGGGCGAGGCACTGATCACGCTGCATCTCGACGACAGCTGGTCCTTCGGCTTCGACAACGCCAAGCGACGCGCGGGGCAGTGCGACTACACCAAGAAGCGCATCACGGTGTCGCGCTACCTCGCCGCACGATTCGAAGACGATGAGATCCACCAGGTGCTGCTGCACGAGGTCGCCCACGCCCTCGCCGGCCATGCCGCGGCACACGGGCCGGCATGGAAGCGCGTCGCATACGACCTCGGCTACATCGGAGGAACCACCCATCGTGGGGAGACCGCCGTCGAGCTCGCCCCGTGGGTGGGACGCTGCCCCGCAGGGCACGTGACCTATCGGCACCGCAGGCCGACGCGGCCCACCTCGTGCGCGCGCTGCTCTCGCACGTACGACGCCCGGCACCTGTTCGCGTGGACGCGACGCGAGATCTCGACCGACGTGCGCCTGGCTGCGCAGATGCCGCGCTGACCGCGACTCAGGAGGCCGAGTCCTCGACGTTCTCCCCCTCGTCCGCGGCGGCGGGGTCGTCAGCCGTCACCGTGCCGCGACGTCGGCGCAGCAGTGCGGCGATCGCTCGCCAGCCCACGAGGAACACACCCAGGACGATCGTCGCGACGATGATGAACGGCACCTCGGCGGTGTCGCCGCTGAGCACCCGGATGAGCATGCCGCCCGCGACGGTCACGATCCAGACGACCGCGCCCCACAGGACCGACCATGGGCGACGGGGTCTGGCCGGGAGCAGAGCCGCGACCAGATGACCGAGGAGCAGGGCGATCAGGAACGGCCAGGCGGTGAGCAGGAACCCCGCGGGGTTCTCCTCGTGCGAGGCACGACCGATCGCGGCGAAGATCAGCACGAGCACGATGTCGACGATGACGGCGGGAAGGTACCTCATGCCACGACCCTACGTGGCCTGAGTCGTTCCGGCGCCTGCCCCGCGGCATCCTGCGAAGATGCAGGCGCGCTCGCGCGGCTCACGCGAAGCGCGTGAACACCCCCGCGCGCAGCACCGGGACGACGTCGACCGCATCGAGCACGGCGGCGTCCGTCGTCGAGGTCGGCACCAGGCCGGATTCCTCGATCCGAGCGGTCGCCGTGACCCCCTCGGCGAGCTCGCGCCCCGATCCGCTCGCGCCGATCATGTGCCGGAGCGCGCCGCGCAGTGCGCGGAAACCCTCGGCGGCGACCGCCGCGTCCGGAGCGGTGTGATCGATCCCGCGATCCGAGAGCGCCAGGATGATCGCACCGGCCCCGAGCTGGTCTTCGACCGCGAACCGCACGGTTCCCGCCGCGTCGGCCTCGCCGGCCGCGATGACCGCGACCGAGGTCCGCGCCTGCCGGCGCTCCTGGATCGTCTGCACCGCCCGCGCGACGGCGGAGGCGTTGCGGATACCGCCGATCAGGACGGTGGTGTCCGGAGCGGCCGCAGCGGCGACGGCCGCGCCGTTCCGCGACCACCCCTCGGCCTCTGCGAGCACGACCTCGGCCCCGGATGCCACCGCATCGATCACCGTGGAGGAGAACCGCAACACGTCCACGACCACCACGACGTCGGCGGCGGCGAGACGGGCGAGACCCGCGGTGCCCCAGTCGAGACGGACCTGGTACGTGGACTGATCGAACGGCGACGGCATCCGACCAGCCTAGAGCCGTCAGTCCGCCGCGAGCGCCTCGACCGGGGCCACGCGCGTGGCCAGGCGTGTGGGGGCCGCGGCCGCCACCAGCGTGAGCACCGCCGTGGACGCGACGATGATCGCCACCGGGACCCACGGGATCTGCGGAGCCACGAGACCCGCGGGTACGAAGTCGGGCAGCGTCGGGACGGATCCCAGCAGCGACTGCGCCGCGATCCAGCCGTACACGACACCCAGCACGAGCCCCGTCAGCGTGGCCGCCACCGTGATGTGGGTGGCCTCGAGGAGGACCATCCGCCGCACCTGGCCGTTCGACAACCCGATCGAGCGCAGCAGACCGAGCTCACGCCGACGCTGCACGACACCGATCGTGAGCAGGTTCACGAGCCCGACCGCGGCGATCACCGCGGAGACCGCGACGAGCACCATCATGATCGCGGCGAAGGCATCCATCGGTGCGAAGAACTCCTCGGGGACCTCGCCGGTCACCTGACTCATCATCAGACGCTTGGCGGATTCGAGGGCCACCGCGAACATCGTCACCAGGGTCACCCCCATCACGACGCCGATCGCCATCCGCGATGAACGCTCCGGGTACCGCAGGGCGTTCTCGGCTGCGAGCCGCGCTGTGGCGCTCGATCCGAACATCCGTCCCACCAGACGCAGCACCGGCGGCATGAACAGCACCGAACCGAGAGCCAGCCCCGTGAACGAGAGCACGCCGCCACCGAAGGCGACCACGACGCCGAGTGGCGTCATGAGTCCGACCAGGACCCCGCCGACGAGCAGCACGGCGCCCGAGACGAGCAGGATCCAGGCGCCGATGTGTCGACCGGGCTTGCCGGAGACCTCGTCGTGCGTCCGCTCGACGGAACCGCCCAGCGCCTGCAACGGCGTCACCGAGAGCACCCGGCGCGACCCCGCCCAGGCCGCAGCCCAGGTGGTGAGCGCCACACCGATCGCCGGCAGCGCGACGAACGGCTGTGCGAGCGAGAAGGAGGTCGGGGCGTTCTCGATGATCTGCGCCCCGATCTGCACCCCGATCACCGACAGCAGGAGTCCGGCGAGCAGACCGATCGCGGCGCCCAGTAGTCCGACCACGAGGCCCTGCTTGCCGACCTGAGCCCGCTGCGAGCGTGCGGTGGCCCCGATCAGGCGCATGAGCGCGATCTGCCGGGTGCGGCCGGCGATGATCGTCGAGAAGGTGTTGGCGGTGACGATCGCCGCGACGTACATCGCGACCACGGTCAGCAGCACCGAGAGCAATGCCACGACGAAGGCGAGCGTGCCGCTGTCCCCGATGAACGGGTCGGCCTGCAGCACGGCACCGATGTACGCGGTGATCTCCACGAGGAGCACACCGAACGCAGCCGACAGCGCGGCGACCAGGATGCTGGCGCCCATCCCGCGATCGCGCAGCCAGGCCAGACGCGGTCCCGTCGCCCGTGTCTCGGGGACGACCGTCGCGACGGCGGTCATGCCGCCACCTCGGCGGCGAGCATGTACGCGGAGATCTCCTCCGCGGTCTGGCGCGGGTGGTCGGCGACGATGCGCCCGTCGCCGAGATACAGCACACGGTCGGCGTGACTTGCGGCGATCGCGTCGTGGGTGACCATCGCGATGGACTGCCCGTGCTCCCTGCTCGCGGTGGCGAGCAGCCGCAGCACCTCTCGCCCGGTCTTCGAGTCGAGGTTCCCCGTGGGCTCATCCGCGAACACGAGGTCGGGAGCGGTGGCGAGCGCCCGGGCGATCGCGACCCGCTGCTGCTGCCCGCCGGAGAGCTGATGCGGGCGGTGGCTCAGACGCGAACCGAGCCCGAGCGTCTCGACGAGACCGTCGATGCGGGCTCGCTCGATCGCACTCGGCCGGCGCCCGTCGAGCTCGAACGGCAGCATGATGTTGCCGAGCGCGTCGAGCGTGGGCACGAGGTTGAAGGCCTGGAAGATGAAGCCCACGCGACGGCGGCGCAGGATCGTCAGGTCGATGTCGCCGAGTCCGGTGATCTCGGTGTCACCGATCCACGCGCGTCCCTCGGTGGGGCTGTCGAGCCCGGCCATGATGTGCATCAGGGTGGACTTGCCGGAACCGGACGGTCCCATGATGGCGGTGAACTGTCCGCGACGGATGCCCACACTGACGTCGTCGAGCGCGCGGACGGTGCCCTCGCCCGAGCCGTAGGTCTTCTTCAGGTGCTGGACACGGGCGGCGAGCCCCAGGTCGGTGGTCGTGATCTCCATGCCTTCGACGCTATTTCCACAGCCCTGTGCGGGTCATCGCCCGGTCGGATCATCCGTGTACATCGGAAGGATGATCCGCGGGTGACGATTCCGGGAAGAACCGCAGCGGCGTTCAGGCGAGGCCGTGCTCGAACGCGAAGACCACGAGCTGCACCCGATCCCGCAGGGCGAGCTTGGTCAGGATGCGGCTGATGTGCGTCTTCACGGTGGCCTCGCTGAGGAACTCGCGGCCGGCGATCTCGGCGTTGGACAGCCCCCGCGCGGCGAGCGCGAAGATCTCCTTCTCGCGGTCGGTGAGCGTGGCGTACTGCGGCGGCACGGGTTTGGGCGCCTCGGCGAAGTGCGCGAAGAGGTCGCGGGTCGCGGAGGCCGCGATCACGCTCGAACCGGAATGCACGGTGCGGATCGCGGCGAGCAGGAACTCCGGATCGGCGTCCTTGAGGAGGAAGCCGCTCGCCCCCTGCCGGATAGCCCGCGCGGCGGCCTCGTCGAGATCGAACGTCGTGAGCATGACGATGCGAGGAGGCTCCGGCCGCGCGAGGATCTCGGCGGTCGCGGTGAGTCCGTCCATGACCGGCATCCGGATGTCCATCAGCACCACGTCAGGCCGGGTCGCCCGAACCACCTCCAGCGCCTCCTGGCCGTTGCCGGCCTCACCGACCACCTCGAGATCAGGCTGCGAGGCGACCAGCATCCGGATGCCCGCCCGGAACAGCGCCTGGTCGTCGACGAGCACGACTCTGATCATGCGGCGGCTCCGATCGGAAGAGTGGCATGGACGACGAACTGCGCCCCTCGACGCTCGGCTTGCAGACTACCGCCGACGAGCTGCGCCCGCTCTCGCATCCCGATCACGCCGTGACCGCCGACGCTGACGGCCGTGTCGCGCGGCACCGTGTTCCGCACGTCGATGTCGACGCGGTCCGGGAGCCAGGCGAGGTGCACGTCGACCGCACCGTCGCCGTGCCGGATCGCGTTCGTGAGCGCCTCCTGCAGGATGCGGTACACCGCGAGCTGGATGGCGCCGGGCGGCTCACCCGGCGGCATGGGGTCGACCGTGACCCGAGGCTCGATCCCCGCCTGCCGCACCTGCGCGAACAGCGCCTCGAGGTCGGCCAGCGTGGGCTGCGGGCCATCTCCCTGCCGGTGCCGGAGCTGCGTGAGAAGCATCCGCACGTCACTCAGCGCCCCGCGCGCGGTCTGCGCGATGGTGCCGAGCGCTTCGGTCGCCATCTCGGGTCTCGCCGCCGCGGCGTAGCGAGCGCCGTCCGCCTGCGCGATGACGACGGCCAGCGAGTGCGCGACGATGTCGTGCATGTCGCGTGCGATGCGCACGCGCTCTTGCTCCTCGACGGCGAGCGACTCGGCCTGCAGCTGCGCCGCACGGGTGCGCCGGGCGCGCAGCACCACCCGCCACAGCAACCCGCACACCCAGGCGAAACCGAGGGCCATGACCGAGACGGCGAGCAGGAGCGTGCCTGCCGTCACCTTCTCCCAGCCGGTGCCCGTGCCGAAGGCGACGCCGTTCACGACGACCATGTAGAGCGCGGCGATGAGTCCGCCGACGAGCGCGGAGCCGAAGCCCCACCAGAGCACGCGCCTGGTGCCCCAGGCCGCCGTGGCGTAGAGCACGAGAACGATCGCGACGTCGATCGGCAGCGGCCCGAATCCGGCCAGCATCTGGAGGATCGCACCGGCCCAGGCAGCGGCGAGCGATAGCCCGGGTGCGAGGCGTCCGATCGCGACGCCGCCGAACATCAGAACGGCCGCGAAGACCACGGCCACGACAGCCGCTCCCCCGATCGCGACGTTCCCGGTTCCCGGACCGTAGAAGACGAGCGACATCGGCGTCAGGACGAGGAAGAGCAGCGCCGCCCCGACGATGTCGAGGGTCAGCGCCGTGCGGGAGAGCGGGCGGATCACTCCCCCACGCTACGCGAGGCCCCTCGCACCGGCATCCGTCGCGAGATGTATCCGCGCCGGGTCAGGCCCGGGCGATGATCTCGCCATGCGGCACCAGGAACCAGCCGTCGCCGTCGTCGGCCCAGCGCTTCCAGGCATCGCTGATCTCCTGCAGGTCCGCCGGGGTCGCCATGCCGGCGTCGACGAGCTGCCGCGCGAGGGCGGATTCGAGGATGCGGTCGGCCCACATCCCTCCCCACCAGGCGCGTTCGGCGGGAGATGCATAGCACCAGGTGGATGCGGTCGCCGTGACCTCTGCGAAGCCCGCGGCGCGCGCCCACGCCGACAGTCGACGTCCGGCGTCGGGTTCCCCGCCGTTGGCCCGCGCGGCCGCCTGGTACAGCTTCAGCCACTTGTCGAGTTCGGGCAGGATCGGGAACCAGATGAAGCCCGCATAGTCCGCATCGCGGGCGGCGACGATCCCTCCCGGGACGGTCACACGGCGCATCTCCCGCAGCGCCTGCACCGGGTCACCGACATGCTGGAGTACCTGGTGCGCGTGCACGACGTCGAAGGAGTCGTCGGCGAAGCTCAGCGCATGCACGTCCTCGATCGAGAAGGCGAGGTTCGTCAGGCCCCGCTCGCTCGCGAGGTCGCGCGACAGCGACAGCGCGTTCTCGTCGATCTCGGTGGCGGTGACATGCGCGACGACGCCGGCGAAGTCGGCCGTGATGGTGCCGGGCCCCGCTCCGACGTCGAGGAGTCGGGTCGAGGCGGTGAGGTGAGGGCGAAGGTAGGCCGCGGAGTTCGCGATGTCGCGCACGTTGTGCGAGCGGAGGACGGATTCGTGGTGTCCATGCGTGTACGAGGCCATGCGCTTCAGTCTGGCAGAGGGCGCGGCCGGCCCAGTCTTGCAGCGGCGCGCAGTCTTGCAGCGGCGCTCAGCGCAGTTCGGCGACGGCGCGCCGGATCGCCTCCCGGTCGGGCTTCCCCGAGGGGAGGACGTCGATCTCGTCCACCACGATCAGTCGGCTCGGACGCGCATGCCTGCCCAGCTCCTCCTCCACCGCGTCGCGCGCGTGGGCGAGCTGCTCCGATTCGCTGCGGCGCAGCACCTCACCCCGTGCCGCGACGATGACCGAGGCCTCACCCCAGCGCTCGTCCTCCGTGCCGACCACGACGGCTTCGTGCAGCCCTGCGATCCGCCGGACGATGCGCTCGACACGGTCGAGCGAGATGTTGATCCCGCCGGACACGATCACGTTGTCTGCACGGCCGTGCACCCGCACCACCCCGTCTTCGACCAGGCCCAGATCGCCGGTGCGGTACCAACGGATGCCGTGCTCATCATGGACGAACGTGCGCGCCGTCAGGGATCCGTCTCCCAGATATCCCTCCGCGAGCATGGGACCGGCGATGCGCAGCTCACCGTCGACCGTGCGCACGCCGACGGTGTCAAGAGGCACCCCGTCGTACACGCATCCGCCACTGGTCTCGGTCGAGCCATAGGTGCGCACCAGATGCACCCCGAGATCGGCGGCGCGCTCGCGGAGCGGCTCCGGGAGGGACTGTCCGCCGACCAGGATCGCGCGGTACTCCCGCAGCGCCGCGCGTACCGCCGTGTCGTCCGCGGCGTCGAGCAGCGTCGCGACCTGGGCCGGGACCAACGAGGTGTAGAGGTCGGGAATCCCTGCGCCGGGCGACGGCCGCAGCATCTCGAGCGTCGCCTCGGCGAAGGATTCCGGCGAGAAGCGGCCCTCGATCCGCGACGGTCGCGTGCCGGCGAGGATCGAACGCACCAGCACCTGCAACCCGGCGACGTAACCGGCGGGGAGCGCGAGCAGCCAGCGCCCGCTCCCGATGCGTGCCGCGGTGGCCTCGGCGCTCGCACGCAGTGCCTCTCCGCTGAGCGCGACCCGCTTGGGGACGCCACTCGAGCCGGATGTGGCGATCACGGCCGCGAGGCCGTCAGCGACGTTCTCGGGCGCGCCGGCCACCATCCCGAGACCGAGGGCGGGACCGCCGTCGAACGCACGCTGCAGGGCGTCCCGCAGCTGCGCCGGATCTTCGGCATCCGTGGGGATCAGTGCGACCATGCGGGTCTCCGCCTCAGTAGTGCCAGGGGAACGACGACCAGTCGGGTGCGCGCTTCTCGAGGAAGGAGTCGCGGCCCTCGACGGCCTCATCGGTGCCGTAGGCCAGGCGGGTCGCCTCGCCGGCGAACACCTGCTGGCCGACCAGACCGTCGTCGACCGCGTTGAAGGCGAACTTGAGCATGCGGATCGCCGTGGGCGACTTGGTGAGCACGGTGCGCGCCATCTTCAGCGCCTCCCGCTCGAGTTCGGCGTGCGGCACGACGCGGTTCACGGCGCCGGCCTCGTACGCGCGCTGCGCCGAGTACTCCTCAGCGAGGAAGAACACCTCGCGGGCGAACTTCTGACCGGTCTGACGGGCCATGTAGGCGGAGCCGTACCCCGCATCGAAGCTGCCGACGTCGGCATCCGTCTGCTTGAAGCGGGCCTCTTCCGCCGAGGCGATCGTGAGGTCGCACACCACGTGGAGCGAGTGGCCGCCGCCGGCTGCCCACCCCGGCACGACCGCGATGACGACCTTGGGCATGAAGCGGATGAGCCGCTGGACCTCGAGGATGTGCAGTCGGCCGACCGCGGCACGGCTCGCACCGTCGACGATGGCGGTCTCCGCATCCGAGTACTTGTACCCGTCGCGGCCGCGGATGCGCTGGTCTCCTCCGGAGCAGAACGCCCAGCCGCCGTCCTTCGGGCTCGGGCCGTTGCCGGTGAGCAGCACCGCGCCGATGCGCGCATCCTGTCGCGCGATGTCGAGCGCGCGGTAGAGCTCGTCGACGGTGTGCGGGCGGAACGCGTTGCGCACCTCGGGCCTGTTGAACGCGATGCGTGCGACTCCGCCGTCGTGCGAGACGTGCGCGGTGATGTCGGTGTAGTCCTCAGCGCCGGGCGCGAGCACCCATTCGGCCGGGTCGAAGAGATCGGAGACGAATGCGGTGGTCACGGCATCCAGCCTATTCCTCGGCCCGCCCGGGCGATGCAGGAAGCGCCGCCCCGACGGGACGGCGCTTCCTGTGGCGCTGAGGGCGATCAGGCGCGGCGCGCGCGAGCCGTCTTGATCCAGCCGTCCACGATGTTCCACCCGACGCCGATCGCGACACCGAACCCCAGCAGGACGGCGAGGATGCGGAACACCCCGCCCTCGTCGGCGGATTCGGCCTGCCCGGCGGCGAAGCCCTCGCCCCCGGCCTCGGTGATGTGCGCGAGGAAGGCCGGGTTCACGAGGTCACCGCCGATCAGCAGGACGAGCACCCACGCGAGGAACGTCAGTCCGAGGATCGTGTTGACCACGGCGAGCCCGGTGCTCCATCGCCGCTTGCGGTAGAGCACGATGGCGAAGGCGGCCTCTGCGGCGTTGATGAGGAACAGCACGCCGATCGCCCACGGCCACAGCTGCGGATCGAGGATGGGCAGCCCCTCGCCGTTCACGGACACGAAGCCGCGGAACTGGTCCCAGAGCACGGCGCCGACGCCGATCCCGAGGAAGACGAGCGAGGCGATCAGCTCACTCCGGCCCGCACCGTCCTGCGTCGGCTCGGGAAGCTGGTCGATGTCCCACTTCTCGATCGCGGTCGCGCTGTTGGTGCGTTCGAGGACGACGAACACGAGCGTGGTCCAGAAGCAGACGTGCAGGATGGCGCCGCCGGTCGCGAGGATCGATGTGGAGATGATCTCGCCCACCGCAGCGCCGGAGATGGTCTGTCCGAGCGCGACGCCGCCCAGGACGCAGACGGGGACGATGATCAGGAGCAGCTTGAGCAGTCGCCACCAGGTCAGGTAGAAGCGCGGGCCGATGAGGTAAAGCGGACGATCCGCATAGCCGGCCGCGAGGACTCCGGGGTCGCCGAGTTCGGTGAGCACCGCGCGCTCGGCGGCATCCGGTGCTTCGCCCTGCTCGACGCGCGCCTCGATCGCGTCGGCGATGGAGGCTTCGAGCTCGGCGCGGACGTCGTCCTGCGCATCGGGGCGGAGGCTGCGGATCGTGGCGCTGATGTAGCGTTCGGTGAGCGTGGCTGTCGTGGTCATGTCAGTTCTCCTCTGCGGTGAGGGAGGCGATCGCGGTCGTGAGAGACCGCCATTCGTCGGTGAGGGTGTCGGCCAGACGGATGCCGGCATCGGAGGTGCGGTAGAACTTGCGCGGCCGAGCCTCGTCGGTGTTCCACTCACTCGTGAGGTACTCCTGCTTCTCCAGTCGTCGAAGCAGCGGGTACAGGGTGTTGGCGTCGGTGGCGAAGCCGCGCTGCTCGAGCTGCTCGAGCAGCGAGTAGCCGTAACCCGGCGTGCGCAGGAGCTGCAGGCAGGCGAGCACCACGGTGCCGCGCCGCAGCTCCTGCAAGTGCGTGTCGAGGGTCTCGTTCATGTCGATTACATTACTGTGCGTCACACACCATTGTCAATCACACATTTATGGTTGATGTGCGTGCCGCTCTCGGCGGAGAGCGGCAGGGGGGAAGTAGCGTGGAGGCATGACGCTCGAGATCACGCGCATCGATCCGTTCGACTCCGCCGCGGTGGACGCCTGGTGGGATGCGTACGCGGCAGCCGAGCGCGCCGACCGCAGCGAGGGCACTCCCGTCTGGTCGAGGGAGGAGACCCGCAGCGAACTCCAGCAGGATTCGCGGGTCATCGAACGCCGTGCGTTCCTGCTGC
Source organism: Microbacterium sp. NPDC090218 (assembly GCA_044900255.1). Taxonomy (GTDB): domain Bacteria; phylum Actinomycetota; class Actinomycetes; order Actinomycetales; family Microbacteriaceae; genus Microbacterium. Next base: position 498,385 of record JBJDMS010000001.1, read on the forward strand.
GCGACGGCGAGACGGTGGTGGGAGCCGCGGGGCTGGCGCTGCCCCTGAAGGACAACACCCACGTCGCGCACCTCGCCCTCGACGTGCCACCCGCTCACCGACGGCGCGGGATCGGCTCGGCGGCACTCCGTTTCCTCGAGGCCGAAGCCGCAGCGGCCGGGCGGACCACCGCGCAGGGCGACACCTCCTGGCGGCACGAACTCGGCTCGGACGGCACCGGCTCGCCCGGACGTGAGTTCGCCCGCCGACACGATTACGCGCTGGCACTCGGCGACGTGCAGAACCGGCTCTCCCTGCCCGTCGCTCCGGCCTTGCTCGACCACCTCGACGCCGATGTCGCCGCCGCGATCAGGGGCTACACGATCCGAAGCTGGGTCGGCCCGGTGCCTGATGACGTCGTGGAGGGCTGGACGATCCTCGACGCCTCGATCGACACCGAAGCGCCCAGCGGCGATCTCGACATCGAGCCCATGAAGCCCGACATCGACAGCATCCGCGAGCACGAGGAGCTCCTCGTGCGGCAGAATCGCATCTCGATCGGCACGATCGCCCTGACGCCGGAAGGCGAGGCCGCCGCCTACACCCAGCTCGTCGTGTCGGGCGACGACGGCAACGCCTATCAATGGGGCACACTGGTGCGCGCGGCCGACCGCGGTCACCGCCTCGGCACGGCCGTGAAGATCGCGAACCTCCGATTGCTGCAGCACGAGGCTCCGCAGGCACGCGCGGTCTACACCTACAACGCCGAGTCGAACGCGCACATGCTCGCCGTCAACACTCTCCTCGGGTTCGTGCCGACCGAGCGCATGGGCGAGCTGCAGAAGCGTCTGGTCTGAGCACCTGCGACTCACCCGACCGGCGAACGGCACGCAGCGCACTCCACGGAGCAGAATGGGCACATGATCCCGCCCCTCGCAGACCTGCTCGACTCCGCCAGGGTCGTCGCTCTCCCGATGCACAGCCGCTTCCGCGGCGTCGACGTGCGGGAGGCGCTCCTCTTCGAGGGGCCGGAGGGCTGGGCGGAGTTCTCCCCCTTCGTCGAGTACGAGGACGCAGAGGCGGCCACCTGGCTCGCCGGGGCGATCGACTTCGCGTGGCGCGAGCAGCCGACGCCGGTGCGCGAGCGGATCGGCGTGAATGCGACCGTCCCGGCGATCGAGGCCGGACGCGCGGCCGAGCTGCTGTCGAGGTTCGCGGGATGTCGCACGGCCAAGGTGAAGGTCGCCGAGCCGGGTCAGACCCTCGCTGACGACGTGGCCCGGGTCCGCGCGGTGCGCGAGGTGATGGGTCCGGAGGGGCGCATCCGCGTCGACGCCAACGGCGCGTGGAACGTCGACGAGGCCGAGCACGCCGTGCACGCCCTCTGCGAGTACGACCTCGAGTACGTGGAGCAGCCGTGCGCGACCGTGCCGGAACTCGCCGATCTGCGCAAGCGCGTGAAGTACATGGGCATCCCGGTCGCCGCCGACGAGAGCGTGCGGAAGTCCACCGATCCGCTCGCCGTCGCCCGTGCCGGCGCGGCCGACCTCCTCGTCATCAAGGCCCAGCCGCTGGGGGGCATCACGCACGCCCTGCAGATCGTCACGGCTGCCGGATTGCCGGTCGTCGTCTCGAGCGCTCTCGACACCGCGATCGGCTTGTCCCAGGGTGCCGCACTGGCTGCGGCGCTCCCGACCCTCGACTACGACTGCGGGCTCGGCACGGCTTCGCTCTTCCTCGACGATGTGGCCGACCTTCGCCCGGTGGAGGGCTCGATCCCGGCGGGCAGGGTGACTCCCTACGGCGAGGCGCTCACCCGTCTCGCAGCGTCCGACGAGCGCCGCGAATGGTGGCTCGCCCGGCTCGCCCGCTGTCACTACGAGCTGTCGGCCGCCGCTCGCTGAGCCGGACTACGGCGCCGCGGGAAGAGCGGCGACCTGACGGAACCGCGGGTGCACCCAGACGAACAGGGTCACCAGCGCCATGATCGCGGCGCCGATGATGATCGGAAGAGCCGGCCAGACGCCGTACAGCGCGGTTCCGAGCGTCGGTGCGACGACGAACGTCAAACCCGTGGTGGCCCCGATGAGCCCGGCGAGCCCGCCCTGCTCGTCACGACGGACGAGGAGCGTCGGCCCCGCGGTGTACCCCGGCATGGCCGTGCCGAGCCCCAACCCGATGATCAGGATCGCTGCGAACAGCGCCACGGCACCGAGGTCGACGATGAGCAACCCGAAGCCGACCAGGGCGGTGAGCCCGCCGACACGGAGCAGTGTCGGCGGAGTCCAGCCGCTCTTGGGCACGATCACCGCCTGAGCGGTGACCATCCCCACGCCGGCCGCGAGCAGTGCGCCTCCGGTGACGAGGCCGGTCTGGGCTGCGGCGAGGCTCAGACGATCCTGCACGATGAAGCCCGTGATCACCTGGATGAAGCCGAGCGCGGTGAACATGCCGAACCCGGCCACGAGGAACGGCCACACACGGGTGTCGAACGGACGGACCCTGGCGGGCCTCTCGATCAGTTCGGTGCGCGTCTCGCGTCGCAGTCGGAATGCCACCACGCTCAGGCCCGCGAGCAACAGGAACGGGACCACGATGAGCGGGGTGATGAGTCCGAACGCCGAGAGCACGCCGCCGACGACGGAACCGGCGATCATCGCGATCCCCTGCACGGCACCGACGCCGGCCATCCCCTTCACGCGCGCCTGCTCATCCGGGGTCACATCGGCGATGTAGGCCTGCGCCGTCGGCGGCACGGCAGCGATCGCCGCACCGAAGCCGATGCCACGGAGCAGCACGAACAGCAGGAAGAGCGCGGTTCCGCTGATGATCCCGTTCATGCCCCAGAAGGCGGTGAGGGCGAACAGCGCCATCGTCACCACGGCGAGAGTGAAGGCGAAGACCAGGACCGGCTTGCGCCCCCACGACTGCGAACGTCGCCCCCAGAACTGGCTGGTCAGCACGATCATCACCGCGGCGACGCTGATCGTGACACCGATCTGCCACTCGGCGAGTCCGACTTCACGGGAGAGCGGCGCGATGATCGGGTTCAACGTCATCTGGGCGAGATACGCGAGGAACACCGCTCCGAGAAGAAGGGGGACCTGCGAGCGGGGAGCGGCCTGAACCGCGGGGACGGGGGCGGTGTCTGGGCTGGTCATCGGGAGACTCCTGTCGTGCCGGTCGTTTCGTCGCCGCTGCCGGCGAGCTCTCGTTCGATCCCGGCGAGCACGACCCGGAGCTTTCCGTGGAACCACTCGAACGGTTCTGCCGTGATCGCGAGGATCATCTCCTCGTGCACCTGGGCCGCGACGCTGTCCGGTCCCCCTGGCGACGGTGTCCGCCACTGGCTCTCGAGAAGCTCGCGGACCCTGCCGTCCTGCGCGGCCATGGGCGCATCGAGGATCTCGACGCCACGTCGGCTGTCGGCCGTGAGATCGAACACGAGATCCACGGCGAGCACGGCGGCGCGAGCGGTGAACCCGCGCTCCACCAGAGCAGCGCCCACCTGATCCGAGAGCATCACGATGGACCACGGCACGACGCCTCTGGTCAGTTCCAGGACGGCGCCGGGATGCTGCTCCCACAGGCGCCAGGCGGCGATGGCCCACCGCTCGAGGAGAGGACGCCACTCCCCTTCCGGATCCGGCCACTCCGCGGTGCGGAGTGCGCGATCCAGGCCGAGGCGCACGAGCTCGTCCCGGTTGCTCGCGTGTCGGTAGAGCGTCGCCTGGCCCACGCCGAGGCGTTCTGCCACCGCGGCGAAGGTCAGTCCGGGGAAGCCCACGGCGAGGACGGCGGTCGCGATCGCCTCCGCGTCGACGGCCGGCGGTCGTCCAGGGCGTCGCCGGGGAGCAGGGAGTCCATCCGGGGAGGTTAGGTTCACCTCACCAGATTATGAGAGTTAACTCTCGAAATCAAGGACTCTGTGGCCCACCCATAGCCTCGGCGAGATGACGCGTCGCGAGCTCGACGCTCCGCGCGCCGTGTTCGCCGTCCGCCCCGAAGATGGTGAGGATCTCCGCGTCGCTCTCCCCGTCCGCTCCGAACCAGTGCGGAGTCCGCGTGTCGAATTCGGCGACCTCGCCGGCGTCGAGCATCACGTCGCGATCACCCACGATGAGCCGGATGCGGCCCGTGAGCACGTACATCCACGAGACCCCTTCATGCGAGGTGAGCTTCGGCTCGGACGCGTCTCGGGGCACGATGATCTTCCATGCGTGCCGCTCCCCGGGCTGACGGGTCAGCGCGACCACGGTGCGGCCGTTGACCCGGCGCGGGCGCAGTCGGACGCGGGGGTCTCCGGTCTCGGGGGCGCCGACCAGGTCGTCGAGCGAGACCCGGTACATCCGCGCGAGCGGAAGCAGCAGCTCCAGGCTCGGACGCCGCTGACCGGTCTCCAGGCGCGACAGCGTGCTCCTCGATATCCCGGTGGCCTCTGCGACCTCGGCGAGTGTGACTCCGCGGCGAGCGCGCAGCGCCTGCAAGCGGGGACCGACCTGCTCCAGCGTCGCGTCGAGAAGGGAATCCTGTGCATCCATGGCCCCATGACACCACACCATCCCGGTTTCAGCAACGCAAGTTGCCGAAAGGGCATGCGTCGATCGAGGCTGAGACCATGACCGAAACCGCGAACACCCCTTCCGTCGGGCGCTCGGGGACGACGGGGCTCGCCCTCAGCGTGCTCGTGGCGTCGCTCGGCACCAGCGCCGCCAACGTGGCCCTCCCGACCATCGCCCGAGAACTGCACGGCACTTTCGCCCAGACGCAGTGGGTGGCCCTCGCCTACCTGCTCGCCATGACGGCGACGAGCCTGACGGTCGGACACCTCGGCGATCTGATCGGAAGGCGGCGGATCCTGCTGATCGGCATCAGCGTCTTCACCGTCGCCGCCGCCGCATCCGCCCTCGCGCCGACGCTCGGCATGCTGGTCGCCGCACGCGCCCTGCAGGGTATCGGCGCCGCGGTCATGATGACCCTGCCGCTGGCCCGCGCTCGCGACACCGTCACCCCGGCTCGCCTCGGACGGGTCATGGGGCTTCTCGGCACCACGGCCGCCGTGGGGACGGCATCCGGCCCCGCGCTCGGCGGGCTGCTGATCACGGTCGCCGGCTGGCCTGCGATCTTCGCGGTGATGGTGCCGCTCGGGCTCCTCACTGCGGCGCTGACGACCCTGACTCCTCGCGATGACGACGGCGCGATCCCGCGACGCGGATTCGATCTCGTCGGGGTCCTGATGCTCACGACGGCGATCGCCCTCTACACACTCGGTGTCACCTCTCCCGGCGCGGATGCCTCCTGGCCGACGGCTCCCCTCCTCGGCGGAGCGGTCGTCGCCGTCGCGCTGTTCGCGCTCCGGGAGACCCGTGCCGCGCATCCCCTGTTGCCGCCCGCTCTGCTCCGAAGCCGCCGCATCTCCCTCGGCGCCGTCCTCAACCTGATCGTCGGAACCGTGATGATGAGCACTCTCGTGATCGGCCCGTTCTTCCTCGCCGGCGCGTTGCACCTCACTCCTGCGGCGATCGGGGCGACCATGGCCGCGGGTCCGCTCGCCTCGATCTGCACCGGGATCATCGCCGGTCGCGCGGTCGATCGATTCGGCACCGGTCGCATGACGACGTCCGGACTCACCGCCATGGTCGTCGGAGCACTCGCACTCGCTCTGCTGCCGGCGTGGTGGGGCCTGCCGGGCTATGTCACCGGCACCGTGCTGCTCGCGCCCGGCTACCAGCTGTTCCTCGCCGCCAACAACACCGGCGTGCTCAACGCGACGCCGGTCCGACATCGCGGCGTGACCTCGGGAATGCTCGGGCTCTCCCGCAACCTCGGACTCGTCACCGGCGCCTCCGTGATCGCGGCGCTGTTCGCGGCGGAGTCCGGCTCACTCGAACCCACCGTGGCGACACCGGAGGCGCTCACCTCCGCGCTGCGGACCACGTTCCTCGTCACCGCGGCACTCCTGGCCGCCGCCGTGACGCTCTCGTTCTCGGCGACCCTCGCGGATCGGAGGCGCACAGGAGGAGTGGCCGGTGACGGCGGTGGGCCCGTGCGGTCTACGGCTCGATGAACAGCTGCACGAGGCGCCCGAGCTGCTCGCCGCCCGAGTGGCGCAGCTGCACGTCATCCAACCCCGCCATCGCGCCACGCACGGTCATGCCCTCCCAGAGGATCATGAGCATGCGGGCCGCCGTCTCCGCAGGCAGCCGCAGTCGCAGGGGGCCGGCCGAGACGATGTCTTCGATGATCTGCGCGATACTGGCGACCATCTCGCTCTCCTGCACGAGGTAGGCCGCGCCGAACTGGGGGTCACGCAGCGCGCGGATGCGGATCTCACTCATCAGCATCACGCCCAGGCGGTCGTCGCCACCGAGCTCCATGATCTGCTGGACGAGCGCGATCGGGTCGCACCCCTCGGCGAGCGCGCCTTCCGCCGTCATCTGCTCGACCCGCGCGCGAACCGCGCTCACACGCACGTCGGAAACGCTCGCGGCGAGCATGAGGAACAGCTCGTCCTTGGATTCGAAGTTCGAGTAGAAGGCGCCGCGGGTGAAGCCGGCTCGCTCACACACCGCCTCGACGGAGGCGCCGTCGAGGCCGACCTCGGCGAAGACCTGCGCCGCCGCTTCGAGCAGACGGGCGCGCGTGTTCTCACGACTTCGGGTTGCGGGTGTCGACATCGAAACCTCCTGACCCCTCACTCTCGCACGATTCACACCCCGCACACAGACTCAACCGTGCGGGTCACCTTACGATACATCTATGTATTGGATACACCTGTGTATCCACCCCGCACCCCTCGGAGGAACGCGTGTCCACACTTCTGTCCTCGCTCGGACGCTGGTCGTTCCGGCACCCGTGGCGAGTCCTCGTGTCCTGGCTGCTCGCGCTCGGCATCGCCGGCGCCGGGGCCCTCGTCCTGGGCGCGGGCACCGACAACACGTTCTCCATCCCGGGAACCGAGTCGCAGGCGGGTCTCGAGCAGCTCTCGCGTTCCTTCCCCCAGGTGAGCGGTACGAACGCGCAGTTCATCGTGGTGGCCGCCGACGGCGACGAGATCACGGATGACGACTACCGCGATCACATCGAGGAGGCAGTGGACGAACTGTCCGACCTCGACGGCGTGCTCGCAGCCACCTCGCCGTACGACGAGATGGTCACCGGCATGATCAACGAGGACGACACCGCAGCGATCGTCCGCGTGCAGTTCGACGGCGAGTCCACCGACGTCTCGGACGACACGAAGGATGCGCTGCGCGCCGTGGTGAGCGACCTCGACGCCGAACTCCCCGATGGCGCGCAGACCTCGCTCGGCGGCGACCTCTTCGCGATCTCGATCCCCGGCGTCACCCTCACCGAAGCGGTCGGTCTGCTGATCGCGCTCCTCGTCCTGATCGTCACCTTCCGATCCTTCGTCGTGGCAGGGCTCCCCCTCCTCACGGCGATCCTCGGAGTCGGCATCTCGATGGCCGGCATCTTCACCGCGACCGCCTTCGCGACCGTCTCCTCGACCACCCCGCTCCTGGCGCTCATGCTCGGACTCGCTGTCGGCATCGACTACGCGCTGTTCATCATGGCTCGTCATCAGGATCAGGTGCGCGAGGGCGTCGATCCGGAGGAGTCCGCCTCCCGGGCGGTCGGCACGGCCGGTTCCGCCGTCGTGTTCGCCGGTGTCACGGTTCTCATCGCCCTGATCGGCCTCGGCTTCGCGGGCATCCCGTTCCTGACGACCATGGGCATCGCGGCCTCCGTCGCGGTGGCCGTCGCCGTCGCGATCGCGGTCACCCTCACCCCTGCCCTGCTCGGATTCATGAAGGGCAAGGTGGTCGGGCGGCCGAAGCGCGCCCCGAAGTCCACGAAGAAGGATGCGAGCGACGACTCCGACGACGCTCCCGCGCCTCCCGCACGGGTCAAGGGCAGCGCGCGGTGGGTGAACGGCGTCACCAAGCGCCCCATCCTGGTCTCGCTCGCCGTCGTGATCGGGCTCGGGATCGTGGCCATCCCGGCGCTCAGCCTGAACCTCGCCCTCCCGAACGCCGGCGTGCTGCCGAAGGACTCCGAGGCGCGCCAGAACTACGATCTCGTGGCCGAGGAGTTCGGCCCCGGGTTCAACGGTCCGCTCATCCTCACCGGCACGATCGTCACCTCCACCGATCCGCTCACCCTCATGGAGGATCTCGGGGATGCCGTCGCGAAGGTCCCCGGCGTCAAGGAGGTCGCACTCGCGACCCCGAACGAGACGGCCGACACCGGCATCGTGCAGATCATCCCGGAGACCGCACCCGACGACCCCGCGACGGCCGACCTCGTGCGCGAGCTGCGCAGCCATCATGACGAGTGGCTCGATGAGTTCGGCATCGACCTCAAGGTCACCGGCTTCACAGCCGTCGGCATCGACATCTCCGATCAGCTCGGCAACGCCCTGCTGCCGTTCGGCATCTTCGTGATCGGCCTCTCGCTGATCCTGCTGACCATCGTGTTCCGTTCCCTGTGGGTGCCGATCACCGCGGCTGCCGGATACCTCCTCTCGATCGTCGCCGCGTTCGGCGTCGTCGGCGCCGTGTTCGAGTGGGGCTGGTTCGCCGACCTCCTCCATGTCGCCAAGGTCGGCCCGATCATCAGCTTCATGCCGATCATCCTGATGGGCGTGCTGTTCGGGCTCGCGATGGACTACCAGGTGTTCCTCGTCTCGCGCATGCGGGAAGACTTCGTGCATGACCCGGATTCGAAGAGCCCCGATCGGGCGAAGCGCCGCGCCGCCGCACTGCGCACCGTGCGCAGCGGCTTCACCGGCTCGGCGAAGGTCGTCACGGCGGCCGGGCTCATCATGTTCGCGGTCTTCGTGGCGTTCGTCCCCGAAGGCGATTCGTCCCTGAAGCCGATCGCGCTGGGCCTCGCGGCCGGCATCGCGGTCGACGCCTTCCTGGTGCGCATGACCCTGATCCCCGCATTGATGGCGATCCTCGGCGAGCGCGCCTGGGAGCTGCCGGGCTGGCTGGAGAAGATCCTCCCTCGCGTCGACGTCGAGGGTGAGGCGGTCGAACGCGAACGTCACCTGGCCGAGTGGCCGGGCGACGGCTCTATCGTCGCCGCCGACGGCCTCGAGATCAGCGCGGATGCGCCGATCATCGAGAGCCTGTCACTGCGCATCGCGGAAGGCGGGGCGCTCGTCGCGAACGGCGGCGATCTGCGGGCGCGGCGGGCACTGGCCCTCACGATCGCGGGACGTCTGACGCCCACGGACGGCCGGCTCCGGGTCGCCGGCCACCTGCTTCCCGGCCGCGCGGCCTGGGTGCGCGCCCACGTCGGCTGTGTGCTGGTCGACGACGCGGATGCCGCGCTCGGCGATCTCGCGGAAGCCCTGCGCGGTAAGTCGCAGCTCGTCGTGATCGACGGGCTCGACCGATTCACCGGCGGGCAGCGGGACCAGGCGACGGCGATGCTGCGGGATGCCGCGGCCACCCGCACGCTCGCGGTGTTCGCCACCGCCTCCGATGCCGACACGGCACGGACCACGCTCGCGGAGGCCGGTTGGGCCGACGCACAGACTCTCGACACGCGCGCTCCTCGCCGGAGCACCGCAGAATCCACCGAGGTGACCGCATGACCCTCCCCATCGAGCGCGCGCGCTCCCGCAAACCCATCACATGGCTGACCATCCTCGGTGTGCTGCTGCTGCCTGCAGCGGTCGGCGGCATCCTGGTCGCGGCCCTCCAGAACCCGACCGAGCGCCTGGACTCGATGACCGCCGCGATCGTCAACCTCGACGAGCCGGTGACCATCGACGGCCAGATGACGCCGCTCGGGCGCCAGCTCGCGTCCGGGCTCGTGGAGGGGTCGGACGACCTCGACTCGAACCTCACGTGGGTGATCTCCAACGAGGAGGACGCCGCAGACGGACTCGCCGACGGCTCCTACCAGGCCGTCATCACGATCCCCGAGGAGTTCTCCGCGGCCGCCACCTCGGCAGGCACGGCCATCTCCGACGGCGGCGGCAAGGCCGAGCAGGCCACCATCACCGTGACCACGCCGGACGACGGACTCGTCGCCGACGACCTCATCACCGGACAGATCGCCGATGTCGCCGCGTCGACCATGGGCACCATGCTCTCCGAGGCGACGACCGAGAACATCCTGGTCGGCTTCACCACGATCGGCGATCAGATCGGCGAGGCGGCCGACGGTGCGGTGAAGCTCGCCGACGGAGCGAGGGACGCCGCGACCGGGGCGGCCGCGATCCCCGACGGTGCGACGAAGCTGGCGTCGGGTGCGGGTGAGCTCGGATCGGGCGCATCCTCCCTCGCCTCAGGACTCGACACGATCGCGGGCAAGACCCGGGATGCGGCGAACGGTGCAGCGCAGATCGGCTCGGGGCTCACGGCCGGCGCGGCGAAGCTGCAGGAGCAGGCGCCGGACGCGCTCGCGCTCGCAGACGGAACCACGCAGCTCGCGGCGGGGATCAAAGCACTCGCGGACAACTGCGATCCTCTGCTCATGACCGCGGCGTACTGCGACCAGTTGACCGCCCTGTCGAACGGCGCGGCGCAGACCGATGCCGGCGTCCGTCAGCTCGCCGCGCTCCCCGGTGCCATCGCCCCGCAGATGGCCCAGGCGGGCGCCGGCGTCACACAGCTCTCCGGCGGGCTCACCCAGCTCGCCGATCAGGGGATCGGCGCTTCCGCCACCGGTGCTCGGGGCATCGCGTCCGGCGCGAGCCAGCTGTCCGACGGCGCCACCGCCCTCGCCGAAGGGACCACCGAGCTGGCGACCGGCCTCGACACCCTGGCGACCGGAACCGGCGACCTCGCGGGTGGACTGCGCACGGCATCCGATTCGCTCCCCTCGTTCAGCGACAGCGAATCGAAGTCCCTCGCCTCGGTGATCGCCGACCCGGTGTCGTCGAACTCCTCGATGAACACGATCTTCGGTCCGACGGCGATCCCGCTGCTCGCCGCCGTCGTGCTGTGGTTCGGCGGACTCGCCACGTTCGTCGTGATGCGCGCCCACACCGCCCGCACCCTCACCTCGCGCCGGTCGTCCGCCACGCTGACGCTGCGCGCCTTCGCCCCCGCCGCATTGATCGGCGCCGGGCAGGGCCTGCTGGTGTCGCTGATCGTGCAGATCGTCGCGAGCTACGACGCCGCCGCCTGGTGGGCGTTCGCGGGCACCGCCGTGCTCGCCGGCATCGTGTTCGCGGCAGTGAACCAGGCACTCGTCGCCCTGTTCGGCGGTGTCGGACGCTGGATCTCCGCACTCGTCGGTGTGCTCGCGGTCGCCACCGGCCTGATCTCGACCGTGCCCGGGTGGCTCGCCGGGATCGGCGCGGCATTGCCCACGGCCCCGGCGTTCGCGGGTTTGATCACAGCCAGCGGCTCTGCGGTCGCGGCCCTGGTGGTCTGGGGAGTGCTGTCGCTCGTGGCCACGACCCTCGCGGTCACCCTGCGACGCACGACCTCGGCGAAGGCGGTCCTGGCCACGGCCTGACCACCCTCCGGACACACGGCCCGGCGCGTCGACACCTGACGCGCCGGGCCGTGTTCGTCAGGACGCCGGAGCGAAGTTCCGCGCCGCCTCCAGCAGCAGCCGAGCACCGAACCCGGTGGCACCCGCGGTGCGCCACGAGTCGTCCTTCTCGGTCTGCATCGTCCCGGCGATGTCGAGATGTGCCCACGGCGTCTCGCCGACGAAGTGCTCCAGGAACAGGGCCGCCGTCGTGGCACCCGCGAACGGGCCGCCGAGGTTCGCGATGTCGGCGATATCCGAGTCGAGCTGCTTGCGGTACTTCTGCTCCAGGGGCAATTGCCACACCGGCTCATCGACCGCGGCGGAAGCCGCCCGGACGAGGTCGACCGTCTGCTGATCGTTGCCGAAGACGGGTGCGGTCGCGAAGCCGAGCGACACCAGCGCGGCACCCGTGAGCGTGGCGATGTCGATGATCGCGTCCACTCCGTCCTCGTTCGCGAGCACGAGGGCATCGCTCATCACGAGGCGCCCTTCGGCATCGGTGTTCTTCACCTCGATCGTGGTGCCGCCACGAGCGGTGAGCACGTCGCCGAGCTTGTAGGCGGTGCCCGAGGGCATGTTGTCGGTGCACATCAGCCAGCCCGAGACCTTCGAGGCGACCCCGGCGTCCCGCAGCCCGACGAAGGCGCCGAGCACGGCCGCCGCACCGCCCATGTCCATCTTCATGAGCAGGTGCATCGGGTCGCTGGGCTTGAGGCTGATGCCGCCTGAGTCGTACATGATGCCCTTGCCCACGAGCCCGAGGTGCCCTGCTCCCCCGCCGTCGGGGGTGTAGACCAGCTTGATCATGCGAGGCTCCTCCACGGAGCCCTGGTTGACGCCGAGCAGGCCGCCGCAGCCGAGATCGATGAGCGCCTGCTTGTCGAAGAGCTCGACCCCGAACCCGAAGCGCGCCCCGAGCTCCACGGCGATCTCGCCCATGTTCACGGCTGTCAGGTGACCGGGAGGCGTGTTCGCGAGGTCGCGGGCGACGACGGCGGCGCGGGCGGCGTTGCGCGCAGCATCGACCGGCCCCGCATCCGCCCCCGGTACGTCGATCGTGAACGCGGCGAGCGCGACATGCTTCGACGATGCGTTCAGCACCGTGTAGCGGTACCGCGCGAGGAGCGCTCCTTCGGCGAGCGCCTGAACGGCATCGGCGGCATCCACTCCGGCGAGGTCATCGATCCGCAGGCCGAGAGTCGTCCGGCGCGCGGCGGCGCGGGCGAGAGTGGCCGCTGCATCCCGCAGGCCGCTCACCCCGGCATCCTCCCGCGAGCCCAGGCCGACGGCGACGAGGTCGGACTCTCCGGGACGCGGCAGCACGAGTGAGGTGCCGGGCTTCGCGCTGAAGCCCGCGTTCTCCAGGCCCGCGCGGTCGAACCCGAGGTCGACCGGGACCTCGCCGTCGGAGTACACCCCGACCCCGAGCGCCTCGACGCCGGAGGCGATCTCGCCCACCCGCACCTCCACGGCGTCGAGGGCGTCCAGGCCGGGCGTGGTCTTCAGATCGGCGGGGATCAGCTTGTTGGGTCTGCGGTCCATGGGGTCTGCTCCTTCTCTGCGAATGTTCGGAAGCGTGTCAGCCGGCGATGTCGACCGGTGAGCCGGGGCCCCAGGGAATGCCGAGGAGGAACCAGACGACGTACAGGGCCGTCCACGAGAGCAGCATCCAGACGGCGTACGGGATCATCAGGGCGATGATCGTGCCGATGCCCGCCTCCTTCTTGTACCGCTGCGCCACGGTCACCATGAACGGCAGATAGACCATCAGCGGGGTCAGCACGTTCACGGGCGAGTCCCCCACCCGGTAGGCGGCCAGGAGCGTCTGCGGGGCCACGTCGAGCGACGCGAAGATGGGGATGAACACCGGTGCGAAGATCACCCACTTGGGCACGAGGCCCGGCAGGATGAAGTCCAGGATCACGATCACGACGATGAACGCGAGCAACAGCACGATCGCGGGCACGCTGGCCTGCTGCAGCAGCTCAGCGGCCGACACCGCCGCGACGGTCGGGAGGTTCGTCCAGTTGAACAGCGCGATGAACTGGGCGATCATCAGGAACATCACGAGCAGCCCACCCAGGCTCGCGAAGGTCTTCGCGATCGCGCGGACGGTGTCGGTGCCGCCGCGCAGCGTCCTCGCCCCGGCACCGTAGGCGATTCCGCACACGAGGAAAGCCAGCGAGATGATGAAGACCAGGCTGGCCATGAACGGCGTGGTGCCGATGATGTCGCCCGTCTCCGGGTCTCGCAGCGGCGCACCGGGCGGCAGGGTCAACGCGAGGATCACGGCGACGAAGCCCAGCAGCGCCCAGAACGAGAACTTCAGCCCGCGGGCCTCGGCGTCGTGGTCGACCCCTTCGGCCTCGTCCGCGATCGTCATGTCCCTCCGGTCGTACGTGCCGAGTCGCTTCTCCGTGACGAACACCGTGACGAGCAATGCCACCGTCGTGAGCAGGAACGTCGACACGATCCCGAAGTAGAAGTTCTGTGTCACCTCGATCGGCTGCATGCCGGCGCTGACGAGCACCTCGTTCGTGATCTCCGTGAGCATGCTGTCGCTCGGAGTGATCAGGAGGTTCGCTCCGAAGGCCGCCCCGACACCGGCGAAGGCACCGGCGAGCCCCGCGAGCGGATGCCTTCCCACGGTGAGGAACGCGGCGGCTGCGAGCGGCACGAGGATCAGGTACCCCGCGTCCGTCGCCACCGACGACAGCACGCCGACGAAGATGAGGATGAACGCCAGCCAGCGACGCGGGGCGACCTTCACGACGCGACGGATCATCGCCCCCATCAGCCCGGCGTGCTCTGCCACGCCGACGCCGGCCATCGCGATGAGAACGACCGCGACGACGCCGAAGCCTGCAAAGTTGTCGACGAAGGACGAGAAGAAGAAGCGGATGCCGTCGATCGAGAGCAGGTTGCGCACCTCGAAGGTCTGCTCCTCGATCGTGTAGTCGGGGATCTCGGCGGGCATCCCCGTCGTCGTGTCGTAGATCTGCCAGTTGCCGCCGAACTGCTCGTTGATCTGCGAGAACTCGTCCTTCGGGACGGGGATCACGACATCGTCGGTGACCGACACCCCGATCCACGACAGGATGGCGGAGAGCACGGCGATCAGACCGATCAGATAGACGAACATGATCGTCGGATCCGGCACCTTGTTGCCGACCTTCTCGATCCAGTTCAGGAACCCCTTGCTCTCGGCATCCGGGGCGCTCAACGACTTCTCAGCAGCCATAGCCCCCATGATCCTGTCGAGCGAGAAGCTCCTGCAAGCACTCCCCCTAGAACTAGGGGGGTCGCCGCGACGCGGACCGCGCCCTATCGTGGGGCCGTGGACCCGATCGTCGCGACACTCGTCATCCTGCTCTGCGCGGTGATCGCCTTCGTCTCGAACCGCATCCCGCTCGGTGTCGTCGCCGTCGGGGTCTCGGTGGCGCTCTACCTGACCGGTGTGCTCGACCTGCCTTCGGCTCTCGCGGGATTCGGCGATCCGACCGTGCTCTTCATCGCCTCCCTGTTCGTGGTGAGCGAGGCGCTGGAGTCGACGGGCATCATCGCCTGGGCGGGACAGGAGGTCGTCGCCCGCTCGGGCACCGGTCGTTCACGACTGCTCCTCACGATCGGCCTGTTGACCGCCGCGATGACCGCGGTCATCAGTGTGAACGGCTCGGTCGCCTCGCTGCTGCCCCTGGTCGTCGTGGTCGCCGCTCGCGCGGGCATCCGCCCCTCGCAGATGCTGATGCCGCTCGCGTTCTCGGCGCACGCCGGGTCGATGCTCGCTCTCACGGGCACCCCGGTCAACATCATCGTGTCGGAGGTCGCGGCCGACAACGGCGCCCGTCCGTTCGGGTTCTTCGAGTTCGCGCTGGCCGGCCTCCCGCTTCTCGTCGGCACGCTCGCGATCATCCTGCTCCTGGGCAACCGGCTGCTGCCGGAGCGCACCCCGGCCTCGGCACCGATCGACCTCGAACGCCTCGCGTCGATGTTGCGCACCGACTACGCCCTCTCCCCCGACCGCGCCCTCGTGTCCGCCTCGCGCGGAGTCGCGGAGGTGGTGGTGCCGCCGCGATCCACCCTGATCGGGCTGCATGTCTTCCCGGGCATGTGCACGCCGTCGGGCGACCTCGTCGTGCTCGGCGTGCGCCGCGGGCAGGAGGCTCTCGATGAGTCCGGCACCGATCTGCAGGCGGGCGACGCCCTGCTCCTCGACGGATCCTGGGACGACCTGCACCGGCACACCTCGAAGCGTGACGAGGTGCTGGTCGTCGACGCCCCGCTCACCCTGCGCCGCTCGGTCCCGCTCGGGGTCGGTGCCAAGCGCACGGCCGTGATCCTGTTCGCGATGATCGTGCTGCTCGCGACCGGACTCGTGCCCGCGGCGATCGCGGGCCTCCTCGCCGCGGGCGCCCTGATCCTGACCCGGGTCGTCTCGATCACCCGGGCGTATCGGGCGATCTCCTGGACGACGGTCATCCTCGTGGCCGGCATGATCCCCCTCTCCACCGCCTTCCAGGAGACCGGCGCCGCGCAGCTCATCGCCGACGGGTTGCGCGCGTTCCTGGGCGACGCGGGTCCGCACGCGGCCGTCGCCGTGATCGTGCTGATCACCCTGGTGCTCGGGCAGCTCATCAGCAACACCGCGACCGTGCTCATCGTCGCCCCGGTGGCGGTAGCTCTGGCCGAGGCGATGGATGCGTCGGTGCTGCCTTTCCTGATGGCGCTCACGATCGCCGGGGCCGCCGCGTTCCTCACCCCGGTGGCGACGCCGGCGAACCTGATGGTGATGGAGCCCGGCGGTTATCGCTTCGGCGACTATGCGCGCTTCGGCTGGCCGCTGATGATCCTGTTCTTCGTGGTCGCGGTGTTCTACGTGCCGTTGGTCTGGCCGTTCACCGGCTGATCCGTCCGCAGCACGATCAGAGGGACTGCAGGACCAAGCCGTCTTCCACGGCCCGCCGGAAGAGGTCGACCTTGGTCGGGGCCGCCCGATCGACGGCGGCGTACTTCGCGCGGATGCGGCGGATGTGGTCGAGCACGGTCTCCCGGGAGAGGAACAGGGTCTGCGCGACCCGCTCGGCCGTCTCCCCCGAGGCGTAGAGCGACAGCACCTCGGATTCGCGGCGGCTGAGATGCGCTGCGACGAACTGATGGTCCGAGTCGAGGGCAGCCGCCCACTCCGCCGTCGCGAGGATGTGTCCCTGCGCGGCCCGCCGCACCGAGGCGGTGATGACCTCGAGCGAGTCCGCCTTGTCGATCATGCCCGCGGCGCCGGCACGAGCGGCCTCGCGGAGTCGCTGCGGCTGATCCCCCGAGGTGTAGGCGACGACACTCGCTCCGAGAGGCTCGAGGGTCCGCAGATTCTCCGCCGGGGTGGAACCGTCGGAGAGCGTGAGATCGAGCAGGATCACGTCGAGCCGCCTGGCACGGCTCGCGACCTCGTCAGCCGTCGCGCCGCTTGCCGCGACCCGGATCCCGCCGCTGCGATTGAGGATCGTGGCGATCCCGAACAGCATCGCGGGGTGATCTTCGACGATTCCGACGAGTACGGGCATGTGGGACTCCTGCCTTCGGCGCGCTCCCCTGCGATGAGCATACAACCGCGTATCGGAAGGCCGAGGGTACGTGTCGACGCACGTCGGATGCACGAGACCCGTCCGCGCGATGGTGCCGCGGACGGGTCTCGGTGTCATCGCCCGAGGGAGATCAGCTCAGGCCGGAGTACGCGTGCAGACCCTTGAAGAACACGTTGACGATCGTGAAGTTGAAGATCACGGCCGAGAAGCCGACGATCGCGAGCCAGGCCGAGGGGTTGCCGCGCCAGCCGCGGGTCGCGCGGGCGTGGATGTAGCCGGCGTAGATGACCCAGATCACGAAGGTCCAGGTCTCCTTCACATCGAAGCCCCAGAAGCGGCTCCACGCGTAGTAGGCCCAGATCGACCCGGCGATCAGCGTGAAGGTCCAGAGGATGAAGCCGATGATCGTGAACATGTACGCCAGGCTCTCCAGGCGCACGGAGTTCGGGAAGGTGCGAAGGAATCCGGGGCCGGTCTTCGTCGCGCCTTCGCCCACGAGCCGCTCGCGACGCGACTGCATGAGCTGGATCACGGAGAGAGCGAACGCCAGAGCGAAGAACGCCGTCGCGAGCGAGGCCACGAACACGTGGATGACGAGCCACACGCTCTTGAGCGGGTCCATCAGCGGCGATACGTCGACATAGAAGTTCGTGGCACCGAGGCCCAGCAGCACCACCACGAGACCCGTGATGAACGTGCCGAGGAATCGCAGGTCGAGACGCGTGAGCACGACGAGGAACACCGCCACGATGAGCAGGGTGCCCATCATCGCGAACTCGTAGAGGTTGGCCCACGGCACGCGCCCTGCGGCGAGGCCACGGGTGACCGCCGCGGCGAGGTGGAACACGAAGCCGAGCACGGTGAGCGAGGTGCCGATCCGGGCCATCACGAAGCGCTGCGGCGGAGCGTCCGCGCCCGCTGCCGCGGTAGGCGCCGTGGTGCTTCCTCCGCCGGCTCCGACGAGCACCGTCTCCCGGACGGTCTGCGCGTCGGCCGTCGCCTGCGAGCGCCGTGCGAGATCGAAGGCGTAGGCCACGAAGGCCGCCGCGTAGATCGCGATCGCCGTCCACAGCAGGACCGGCGAGATCACGTTGAGCTCGAGCATGGTGTCAGTCTACTTTCCGGGTGTCGGGTACCGGGGCCTCCGGTGCTGCGGACTCCTCCGCGATGTCGTCGGTGTCGCCGATGTCGTCGGTGTCGCCGATGTCGTCGGTGTCGTCGGTGTCGTCGACGGTCGGGCGCGCGGTCGTGCCGCCCGCCGCGTCGAGCAGCCGGGCGTGGCCGGCGACGAGGTCCTCCACGGCCGCCGCGAGAGTGGGGTCCTCGCCGCGGGCGAGCGCGGCGTACTCCAGTGCGATCTCTCCGTCGTGCGCGGTGGCCTTGACCCAGACGCGGCGGCGCGGCACGAACAGCGCGATCATGAGACCGCCGAGGGCCAGCAGCGCGAAGCCGAGCACCCAGATGCCGGACTCGTCGCGGTGGATCTGCAGCGAGGCGAATCGCTTCACCGACTGCGAGGCGTCGGTGGCCCCTGCGGGAGAGTCGTCTTCGAACGTGACCGAGCCCAGGCCGTTCGGCAGCTGCGCGGTCTGTCCGGGGGTGAGCTCGATCGACTCGACGTCGGTCGTGCGTCCGGTGAGTTTCGTCATCCCGGTGGTGTCGAGCACGTAGACCGAGCGCGGCACACCCTCGTTGATGCCGAGGTCGCCCGTGTACACGTCGAGCGTCAGCGTCGGGTTCGTGAGGTCACCGTAAGCGGAGAAGAACGCTCCGGTATCGAGCACGCCGGTCGTCGGATAGAAGAACCCGACCAGGCCCACCTGCTCGGCCAGCCCGTCCGGCACCTTGAGCACGCCGAGCGAGGTCATGTTGTTGTCCTGCGGGAGGAACGGCGTGCTGTTGCGGAAGACGACCTTGCCCTCGGGATCGCGCACGGTCACGGTCGGCGCGTAGCCGTTGCCGAGCAGGAACACGTCGTCGTCGGCGACTCCGAGCGGCTCGTTGACCTTGACGGAGCCGGTGCGCTCCTCGCCGTTCTCCTGCACCGTGACGTTGGCGGAGAAGTCGCCCGCCTGACCCGAGCCCGGCTCGCCGAACGGCTGATACGTCACGTCGAACGAGTCGAGGCGCATCGAGTACGGGGAGAAGGCGTCGTCGCTCACGAAGCGGCCGCGGTTCATCGAGTCGTAGTCGAGGAGGGTGTTCGCGAAGGTCTCGCCCTCCACGAGCACCCGCTGACCGGTGTACGAGAACCCGCCGCCGATGCCGACCGTGACCAGCACGCCGACGAGGGCGAGGTGGAAGAGCAGGTTGCCGGTCTCGCGCCAGTAGCCGCGCTCCGCGGAGACCGAGAACGTGCGTCCGCGGTCATAGCGCTCCACCCGGTAGCCGAGCGCCTTGAGCTGCTTGGTCGCGACATCGATGGACGCGGCAGCCTCAGCCTCGGCATCACCGGTCCCGGTGCCGGACTCGGCAGCGGGGTCGCGCGTGATCGCACGGTAGTCCTCGAGCCGCTGCAGTCGTGCGGGCGTGCGCGGCGGACGCGCACGCAGCGCCTTGGCGTGGTGCTTGATGCGCGGGATCACACAGCCGACGAGCGATGCGAACAGCAGCAGGTAGATCGCCGAGAACCACGGCGACAGGTACACGTCGAACATCTTCAGTCCGTCGAGCACCGGGAACAGGTCGGGGTTCTCGCGCTCCCACTGCGTGACACCGTTCGGGTCGGCCATCCGCTGCGGGAAGATCGAGCCGGGGATCGCCGCGATCGCGAGCACGAGCAGCAGGATGAGCGCCGTGCGCATCGAGGTCAGCTGACGCCACCCCCACCGCAGCCAGCCGACGAAGCCGAGTCGCGGCTGGGTGATCGAGTCGTCGCCGTCGACGTGGTCGGACGGGCGGAGCGGATCGCTGGAGTCGCTGTTCACGGCACCCTTGTTCTTCGTCATGGTCTTCTGAGGGCGTCCGGTCTTCTCAGGGCGTTCAGAGCGGGAGGATGACACTGCCCATCACCGCCGTCAGCCGGGACATGATCTCGGTCCACAGGCCCGTGACCATCAGGATGCCGAGCAGGATCAGCATCACGCCGCCGATGATGTTCACCACGCGGATGTGGCGGCGGAGGAAGCCGATCGCCTTCGTCGCCCAGCCGAAGCCGAGTGCGACGAGCAGGAACGGGATGCCGAGGCCGAGGGAGTACGCGAGTCCCAGGAAGCCCGCGCGCACGGGGTCGCCGGCGTTGAAGGACAGCGCGAAGATCGCGGTGAGGGTGGGGCCGAGGCACGGCGCCCACCCGATGCCGAGCGCGATGCCGAGCAGTGGGGCGCCGATGATGCCGGCCTTGGAGTCGACGTGGAAGCGGAGCTCACGCTGCGCGAACCCGAACAGGCCGAGGAAGACCAGTCCCATCACGATGATCACGACACCGAGAACGCGCGTGATGAGCTCGCCCCACTGCAGCAGGAAGATGCTCGCCACTCCACCCAGAGCCGTGATGGAGACGAAGACCAGGCTGAACCCGAGGATGAACAGCAGCACGCCCAGGACGAGCCGACCGCGTGTCGCGGTCTCGGCCGTCCGAGTCGTGGTGCCTCCGTCGCCGCCGGTGACGGCGACCTGGCGGGGCGCGACGGAACCGCCGAGGAATCCGAGATAGCCGGGCACGAGGGGCAGCACGCACGGAGACAGGAAGGAGACGAGTCCTGCCAGCATCGCGACCGGGATCGCGAGCCAGAGGGCCCCGGAGCCGATGATCGCGTCGGGGTTCACAACGCTCCCGGGATGCTCACGAGTCCTCCGCGAGCGCGTCCTTGACGAGCGTGGAGAGGATCGATGGTCCGTCGATCGGGCCGATGATGCGGGCGGCGACCCGTCCCTGCTTGTCGAGCACGAGCGTGGTCGGGGTCGCGGCGATCGGCGTGACCTCCGCGAACGCGAGCTTGGCCTCGGCGGTGTCGGCGTCGATCAGGCTGGGGTACGTGATGTCGTACTCCTCGGCGAACGCGACGGCGGTATCGGCCTGGTCGCGGGTGTTGATGCCCACGAACGCCACGTCCTCGTCGGCGAACTTCTGCCACACGGCCTCGAGGTCGGCGGCTTCGAGACGGCACGGCGCGCAGCCGGCGTACCAGAAGTTGACGACCGTGACCTGTCCGGCGAGGTCCGCGCTGTCGAACTTCTCACCGGTCTCGGTGACGCCGCCGAACTTCACGGGTTCATCGCGATCGGCCACGGGGATCTCGACGATCGCACCGTCGGCCGCGACGTAGCCGGTATTCTCCCCGTTCAGGAAGGATTCGCTGACGGGATCGGGAGCGCAGGCGCTCAGACCGATGGCGAGCACCGCAGCGAGCGCGGCACCGACCGCACGGCGCGAGGGCCGGGTGCGGGAGGAGCGGCCGCTGCGGATCGGACGAACCGTCGAGTCGAGTGGCACGACTCCGAGTTTACGCAGAGCTTCCTATGCGCGAGGTGGATGCGGCGCCGACGGCGGAGGGCCTCAGAAGCGCGCCAGGACGTCGTCGACACCGGCTCGGAACCGCGGGCAGGTCGCGATGTCATGGGCGCGGCAGCCCATCGCGTGCTCGGTCATCTCCCGGGACCGGCGCATCTCCTCCATGCGCCGATCGATGTCGTCCAGGTGCTGCTGGAGCACCTGGTGCCGCCCCGCACTCCCGTCGTCGAGGAGCACCGCGATCTGTTCGAGACTCATCCCCGCGGCCTTGCTCCGCTGGATCACCGCGATGCGCACGACCTCGTCCTCGCCGTAGCGACGACGACCCGCGGGGTCCCGAGGCGGTCGCAGCAGGCCGACCGACTCCCAGTGCCGCAGCACGTTCGTCGGCAGGTCGAAGCGGGCGGCGACGTCGCCCACGGACCATGGATGCTCCTCGCTTGACTTCATGTTGACATGAAGTCACAGACTGACGAGGAAAGCAACCTCCACGGAAGGACTGACATGTACGACGTCATCGTGATCGGCGCGGGCCCGGCAGGATTGCAGGCCGCCCTGACCCTCGGACGGATGCACCGTTCGACGCTGCTGTTGGATTCGGGCGAGTACCGCAACGGCACCGTCCTGCACATGCACAACATGATCGGGGAGGACGGCACCCCGCCGGCGGAGTTCCGCGCCTCCGCCCGCACCGAGCTCGCCGCGTACGACGACGTGGAGATCCGCGAGGGCGCTGCCAGCGGGATCTCCGGCGCCGAAGACGCGTTCGTAGTGGCCCTGGCCGACGGCTCGGCCGTCGAAGGTCGCCGGGTGATCCTCTCCACCGGTGTCGCCGACGACCTGCCGCTCATCCCCGGGCTGCAGGATCTGTGGGGCACGGTCGCGTTCAGCTGTCCGTTCTGCGACGGTCACGAGCACGCCGGCAGGCCCATCGGCATCCTCGGCGCCGCGCCCCGGGCCGAACACCTGATCGGCCTGCTCGGTCGCATCGTGGGTGACATCACGGTCTTCCCCGTGGACGAGACCTTCGCAGAAGAGGAGCGGAGGATGCTCGAGGCGCGAGGCGTGCGGGTCAGCGCTGTTCCGGTGGCCGCTGTCGAGAAGCACGACGACGGGGTCCGGATCCGCACCGAGGCCGACGCCTCCGTCGTGGCAGGCGTCTTCGTCGCGTCGGGCACCATGCGTCAGCGGGCGCCGTTCGCCGCAGACCTCGGGCTGCGGATGCTCGAGTCCGGCGCGATCGAGATCGACGAGTTCGGCCGCACCTCGCTCGCCGGTGTCTTCGCAGCGGGCGACCTCGCCCACCGCGCGACCCTGCCCGGCCCGATGGCGTCGGTGCTGCTGGCGGCCGGTGCCGGTCAGCTCGCGGCGGTCGGCATCATCCAGTCATTCCTGGCCGCCGGGCACTGACGCCCGGCGTCGGCGCGGTCAGACGGCGCCGACGTCGACCGCACCACCGGTGGCTGCGGGCTCGGCGTACGCGACCTCGCGCCAGACGTCGCCGACGCGTTCGAACGAGGTGACGCTCGACAGGGCGCAGCGACGGGTGCGCGGGTCATGCCGAAGCGGCAGGCCCGCGACCCGGAGGTGGGTGATCCAGATAGGCGCCTGGTGCGACACCATGACGACGTCACCGTCGGTCGCCGCATCCCACGCCTGATCCATCACGCCGAGCATCCGCTCCGCGATGGAGGAGTACGGCTCACCCCAGCTCGGCAGCGCGGGCTGTCGCAGGTGCCACCAGTTCAAGGGGTTCATCAGAGAGCGACGCATCTGCGTGCCCTCGAAGACGTTGGTCGGCTCGATCAGGCGGATGTCGATCTCGGGCACGAGGTCGAATCGTTCGGCGAAGGGCTCGGCCGACTCCTGCGCACGCTCCAGCGGTGAGGCGTAGAGCGCGGAGACCGGCCGTTCCAGCGTCGCCACGTGATCGGCGGCGGCCGCGGCCATCCCCCGGCCCGCGTCGCTCAGGTGGTAGTCGGGCAGCCGACCGTAGAGCACGCGAGCCGGATTGTGCACCTCGCCATGACGGACGAGGTGCAGCCGGGATGCCGTCACGTCACGCCTTGCTGTAGCGCGCGTCCCCGAAGCCGAGGATCAGGTAGCCGATGTACGGGAACAGGAACAGCAGGAAGAAGGAGAAGACCCCGCCCTTGCCGAAACGCTCGCCGAGCTTGAACGCCACGATGATCGCGAGGATCAGGTTCGCGATCGGGATCAGGTACAGCAGGGCGAACCAGCCCGACATGCCGGCGATCTTCACGAGGAAGACGAGGTTCACGATCGGGATGATCGCGAGGATGCCGGGGTATCCGGCCTTCGTGAACACCTTCCACAACCCGATCGCGACGAGGATGTAGAAGACGAGCGCGATCAGGCCCGTGGTACCGGAGAAGATCGATGCGTAGAGATCGGAGATGCCGTTGTTGTCCACGGTGCACCCTTTCTGTGTGAGAGCTGTGTCGTGGCGATCCTACTGATCCGGTGACTCCGGCGCCGCCAACCGGGCCGATGACCGCGCGCCCGCCCCCGTAGAATGGGCGGGTTCCCCATTTCCCAGATCAGAAGGAATACTCCGTGCTTCGCACCCACTCGGCAGGCTCTCTGCGAGCCGAGCACATCGGTCAGACCGTCACCCTCTCGGGTTGGGTCGATCGCCGTCGTGACCACGGAGGAGTCGCTTTCATCGATCTGCGGGATGCCTCGGGCATCGCCCAGGTGGTCATCCGCGACGAGGAGATCGCGCACCCGCTGCGCAACGAGTTCGTCCTGAAGGTCACCGGAGAGGTGTCGCAGCGGCCCGAGGGCAACGCGAACCCGAACCTCCCGACCGGCGAGGTCGAGCTCATCGCGACCGACGTCGAGGTGCTGAACGAGTCCGCCCCCCTCCCGTTCCAGGTGTCCACGGCTCTCGCCGACACCGAGACGGTCGGCGAGGAGGCGCGCCTCAAGTACCGCTACCTCGACCTGCGTCGTCCCGCGCAGGCCTCGAACCTTCGTCTGCGCTCGAACGTGTACAAGGCGATCCGCGACGTGCTGCACGCCGAGGACTTCACCGAGGTCGAGACTCCGACCCTCACGCGCTCGACGCCCGAGGGTGCCCGCGACTTCCTCGTGCCCGCCCGTCTGAGCCCCGGGAGCTGGTACGCGCTGCCGCAGTCGCCGCAGCTGTTCAAGCAGCTCCTCATGGTCGGCGGCGTGGAGAAGTACTTCCAGATCGCACGCTGCTACCGCGACGAGGACTTCCGCGCCGACCGCCAGCCCGAGTTCACACAGCTCGACATCGAGATGAGCTTCGTCGACCAGGAAGACGTCATCGCTCTCATGGAGTCGCTCATCGTCGCGATGTGGGCGACGATCGGCGTCGAGGTCGCGACCCCGCTGCCGCGTATGACGTACGCCGACGCCATGGCGAAGTACGGCTCCGACAAGCCCGACCTGCGCTTCGGCCTCGAGCTCGTCGAGGCGACCGAGTACTTCAAGGACACCCCGTTCCGTGTCTTCCAGGCGGAGTACGTCGGTGCGGTGCGGATGCCCGGCGGCGCGAGCCAGCCGCGCAAGCAGCTCGACGCCTGGCAGGACTGGGCGAAGCAACGGGGAGCCCGCGGCCTCGCCTACGTCCTCTTCAACGAGGACGGGACGCTCGGCGGCCCCGCCGCGAAGAACCTGTCCGAAGCCGAGCAGGCCGGTCTGGCCGCGCTCGTCGGCGCCGAGACGGGCGACTGCGTCTTCTTCGCTGCCGGCTCGACCAAGGAGAGCCGCGCGCTGCTCGGTGCTGCACGCGTCGAGATCGGCCGCCGCCTGGGCTACCTGAACCCGGACGAGTTCGCGTTCACCTGGGTGGTCGACGCTCCGATGTTCGAGCCTGCGGCAGACGCCGTCGCCTCGGGTGACGTGGCCGTCGGCGCCGGCACGTGGACCGCCGTGCACCACGCGTTCACCGGCCCGAAGCCGGAGTTCCAGGACACGTTCGACACCGACCCCGGATCCGCCCTCGCCTATGCGTACGACATCGTGTGCAACGGCTCGGAGCTCGGCGGCGGGTCGATCCGCATCCACCGCGAAGACGTGCAGAAGCGCGTGTTCGAGGTCATGGGCATCAGCGACGAGCAGGCCGACGAGCAGTTCGGCTTCCTCCTCGACGCGTTCAAGTTCGGCGCCCCGCCGCACGGCGGGATCGCGCTCGGCATGGACCGCGTGCTGCAGCACCTCTCCAAGACCGAGTCGATCCGCGAGGTCATCGCCTTCCCGAAGTCGGGCAACGGCTACGACCCGCTGACCGCGGCTCCGGCACCGATCACCGAGGCGCAGCGCGCCGAGGCGGGCGTCGACTTCGAGCCGGAGGACGACGAGGCCTGAGCCCCGTCTCCCCACCCGAGATCAGGCATACACGCCGGGTCGGGCAGTTTTCTTCGCAGAACTGCCCGACCCGGCGTTTCTGCCTGACCGGGCGCGAAGTCGGCGACGAGCGCTACGACGAGAAGGCGGCGAGCGCCGGGACGATGTTCTCGTTCCAGACATCGACGCCGAGCTTGGCGATCAGCGCGACCACGACGACCAGGAACACCACGCGGATGAACGTGGTCCCGCGGGAGATGGCCATACGCGAGCCCAGGTAGCTTCCGGCCACGTTCGCGACCGCGAGGATGCCTCCGAGCAGCCAGAGCACCGCGCCGTGCGGGATGAACAGCATCAGCGCCCCCGCGTTCGTCGCGAGGTTGACGATCTTGGCTTTCGCACTCGCCTGCAGGAAGTCGTAGCCGAGCAGCGCGACGAGCGTGATCACGAGGAAGGTCCCGGTGCCGGGACCGATCATCCCGTCGTAGAAGCCGATCCCGAGTCCTGCGGCACCCGCCATGATGTGATGCTTGTGCCCGTGGAAGCGCAGCCGCGTCGCCGCACCCATCTGCGGCCGGAACGCGGTGAACAGCGCGACGACGAGCAGAGCGATCACGATGATGGGTTTGAAGGCGGCGGGCGGCAGCACCGTCGCGACGGCCGCACCCCCGAAGGAGCCGATGAAGGCGATCGCCGCCATCGGCAGCGCCGTGCGTATGTCGGGCTTCGCGCGCCGATAGTAGGTGACGCTGCTGGTCGCGGTGCCGAAGACCGAGGCGAGCTTGTTCGTCGCGAGCGCCTGCACCGGGGAGATGCCCGGGATCAGCAGGAGCGCGGGGAGCTGCAGCAGGCCTCCCCCACCGACCACCGCGTCGATCCAGCCGGCGCAGAATGCCGCGATCACGACGAGCAGCAGCATCCCCCAGGTGAGCTGTTCCAGTCCGAGCACGGCGCCGATATCCACCCGGCCATGATTCCAGAGAGTGGGCCGTGCTCCGTCATCCGCTCCGGGCGCTGGCAGACTGGGTCCATGCTCGATGCCCTCCCCCTGCCGCACTCGTTCGAATCGCGCATCGGCACGGCCACACTCCGGCGGGCCACCGTCGACGACGCGGATGCTGTGATGGCCCTGCTCGCAGACGACCCGATCAGCGCGGCTCGAGGCGACGTGGCATCCGAGGAGGACCGCCCCCTCTACACCCACGCGCTCGTCGAGATCCTGGCCGAACCGTCGAACGACCTGCTCGTGGTCGAACTCGACGGCGCGATCGTCGGCACTCTGCAGCTCACCTCCATTCCGGGGATGTCGCGCCGCGGCGCACGGCGGCTGCTGGTCGAGGCGGTGCGGGTGCAGAGCGCACTGCGCTCGTCGGGCATCGGCTCCGCCCTGATGCGCTGGGTCGGCGAAGCCGCAGCCCCCGCTGTCGGCGCGGCGATGGTGCAGCTCACCTCGGATGCCGCCCGCACCGACGCCCACCGCTTCTACGAGCGACTCGGCTACGTCGGCTCCCACCGCGGCTTCAAGTACACCGTGCCGCAGGACTGATCCGCCGCGGCATCGTCCCGCCACCGCCCCGACACTCTCCGTTCACCCGACCCGCGACGGTCGGCAACCTCCGCCTCATAGTGTCCTCTCGCAACCCGAAACCGGCGCACCCCGCCGGACACCGAGAGGACACTCATGGCTCGCTTCACCCGCCGCGCGCGCATCGGCGCCGGCATCGCCCTGGCCACCACGGCCGTACTCGCGCTGACCTCCTGCGCCGGCGCGACCGACGCGCCCGCTGCCGGCGACTCCGATGTGGACGCATCCGCCGCGACCTCGGTGGCTGACTTCGGCACCTTCGCCGACCTCGAGGCAGCGGCGAAGGCGGAGGGCTCCCTCAACGTCATCGCCCTTCCGCGCGACTGGGCCAACTACGGCGAGATCCTCGACCTCTTCACCGAGAAGTACCCCGAGATCACGATCAACGAGACCTCGCCCGACGTCTCCAGCGCCGAGGAGATCCAGGCCGCCGAGACCAACAAGGGCCTCGACACCGCTCCCGACGTGTTCGACCTCGGCCTGACCGTCGCCCTGCAGAACACCGAGACGTTCGCGCCGTACAAGGTGCAGACCTGGGACGACATCCCCGACGAGCTCAAGGAGCCGACCGGCCTCTTCGTCGGCGACTACGGCGGGTACATGTCGATCGGCTACGACTCGTCGAAGTTCGATGCCCCCGCCGAACTCGCCGACCTCCTCTCGGCCGACTACAAGGGCGCCGTGGCGATCAACGGCGACCCGACGCAGGCCGGTGCCGCGTTCGCGGCCGTGGGCCTGGCGACCGTGCAGTCCGACGGCACGCTCGACGACTTCCAGCCGGGCATCGACTTCTTCTCCGACCTGCAGAAGGCCGGCAACCTGCTCAAGGTCGACGTCACCACTGCGACGATCGTGAGCGGCGAGACCCCCGTCGTCTTCGACTGGGACTACCTGAACGCCTCGCACTCGGCTGACAACGAAGACTGGAAGGTCGTCGTGTTCGACGGCACCGGTTACGCCGGCTACTACAACCAGGCCATCAACGCAGACGCCCCGCACCCGGCGGCCGCGCGCCTGTGGCAGGAGTTCCTCTACAGCGACGAGGTGCAGAACCTGTGGCTGAAGGGTGGCGCCCGCCCGGTGCGCATGGAGGCCATGACCGAGGCCGGCACGATCGACGCCGACCTCGCGGCGGCACTCCCCGAGGCCCCCGAGGAGACCGTGGTCCCGACCGAGGAGCAGTCGACGAACGCCGGTACGCTGCTCGGCGAGAAGTGGGCTGCGGCGGTCCAGTGACGACCCTCACCGCAACGGGTGCGGATGCCGCGGCATCCGCACCCGTCACCCCCGCCGGGTCCTCGCACGATGCGAGGGCCCGGCGGTCCGCTCCGTCCACGGCCTGGCTGGGGCTCGTCCCCTTCGCCGCCTACGTGGTGCTGTTCCTCGCGGTTCCCACCGTGCTCGCCATCGGCTCCGGCTTCTTCGACGGCGACGGCGACGGCGCCTTCACGTGGACCAACGTCGCCGCTCTCGCCGACCCGGTCGTGCTGAACACCTTCGCCAACTCCGCCGGACTCTCGCTGCTCACCGCGGTCGTCGGCGCGGTCCTCGGCGCCCTGGTCTGCTACGCCCTGCTCGGCATGGATCCGCAGGGCCGCACGCGCTCCGCCGTCGACGCCGCCGCCGGTGTGCTCGCCCAGTTCGGTGGCGTGATGCTGGCGTTCGCGTTCATCGCGACCATCGGGATCCAGGGCGTGGTGACCGTCTTCCTGAAGGACTCGTTCGGCATCAACATTTTCGAGAACGGCACCTGGCTGTACGAGCTGCCCGGCCTCGTCCTCCCCTACTTCTACTTCCAGATCCCGCTCATGGTCATCACCTTCATGCCCGCCCTCGCCGCGCTCAAGCCGCAATGGGCCGAGGCGAACCTCACCCTCGGCGGCACCCGCGCGAGCTTCTGGCTGCGCGTCGGCATCCCCGTGCTCGCACCCTCGTTCCTCGCCAGTCTGCTGCTGCTGTTCGCGAACGCCTTCTCCTCATACGCCACGGCCGCCGCGCTCGCCAGCCAGGGCGCGCAGATCGTGCCGCTCCAGATCCGCACGGCGCTCACGAGCGAGACCGTCCTCGGGCGGGAGAACCTCGCCGGTGCCCTCGCCCTCGGCATGATCGTGATCGTCGGCGTCGTGATGGCCCTGTACTCGCTCATCCAGCGCCGAGCTGCGAGGTGGCAGTCGTGAACCGGTTGGGCCCCTCGCGGGCGACCCGCTGGGTCATCGGCATCCTCGTCGGGGCGTTCTTCGCCGTCCCGCTCGTCTCGACGTTCCTCTTCACCCTGCGAGGCAAGGACGGACCGTCGTTCGAGCGCTGGACCGCAGTCTTCGATCCGGCGGCTTCGGCCGCGATCAAGCCGATCTGGGTGGGTCTCGGCAACTCGCTGATCCTCGCCGTCGTCACCGTGGCCATCGTGCTGCTCCTACTGGCGCCGACCATGATCCTGGTGAACCTGCGCTTCCCGAAGCTGAGACCGGCTTTCGAATTCATCGTGCTGCTCCCGATCTCGATCCCCGCCATCGTGCTCGTCGTCGGGCTCGCCCCCATCTATCTGCAGATCGGACGCACGCTCGGCACCGGCACCTGGACGCTCGCGTTCGCGTACGGCATCACGGTGCTGCCGTTCGCCTTCCGGTCGATCCAGGCCTCCATCGACGCCGCCGATCTGCGCACGCTCTCCGAGGCCGCCCGCTCGCTCGGCGCGAGCTGGCCGACGGTCGTGCTCAAGGTGCTCGCACCGAACCTCCGGCAGGGGCTCCTCGCCGCCTCGCTGATCTCGATCGCCGTCGTCCTCGGGGAGTTCACGATCGCCTCGCTCCTGAACCGTCAGGTGTTCCAGACGGCCATGGTCGTCGTGAACAAGCAGGATCCCTATGCGCCGGCGATCTTCACCCTGCTGGCGCTGGCCTTCGTCTTCGTCCTGCTCCTCCTCATCGGCCGCGTCGCCCGCGGCACCCGAAAGGCCCGCTCATGACCCTGGATCACGCACTGCCCCGCACCAAGGACAACCTGCTGCTCGCCCGTGCCGGCGAAGGGACCCGCGTCGAGCTCCAGGGCATCGTGAAGAGCTACGCCGGCACGCGGATCCTGCACGGGGTCGACCTCGACATCGCCCCCGGCGAGTTCGTCTCGCTGCTCGGCCCCTCGGGCTGCGGGAAGACGACCCTGCTCCGCGTGCTCGCCGGTCTCGAAGGTGCCGACGCGGGCGCGGTGCTGCTCGGCGGCGGTGACGTGTCGCGCGTGCCGACGAACAAGCGTGACATCGGCATGGTCTTCCAGTCGTACTCCCTGTTCCCGCATCTGCGTGTCGTCGACAACACGGCCTTCGGGTTGCGGCGGCGCGGGGTCGGCCGAGTCGATGCCGAGAAGCGCTCCCTCGACGCCCTCGCCCTGGTCGGTCTGACCGATTTCGCCGACCGATTCCCGCACCAGCTCTCCGGCGGGCAGCAGCAGCGGGTCGCGCTCGCTCGAGCCCTGGTCACCGAGCCCAAGGTGCTGCTGCTCGACGAGCCGCTGTCGGCGCTCGACGCGAAGGTGCGCGTGCAGCTGCGCGACGAGATCCGCCGCATCCAGCTGCGCCTCGGGATCACGACCGTGTTCGTCACGCACGACCAGGAGGAGGCGCTGGCCGTCTCCGACCGGATCGCTGTGATGAACGCCGGGCGGATCGAGCAGATCGGCTCCCCGGAGGAGCTCTACACGACCCCCTCCACGGCCGGGGTCGCGGCCTTCGTCGGACTCTCGAGCGTCGTCTCCGGCGTCGCCGAGGGCGACCACGTCCTGGTGTGGGGGCAGCATCTCCCTCTGCAGACGCCGGCGGATGGCCCGGTCGACGTGTACCTGCGACCGGAGAACGTCTACTTCGCGTCGGAGTCGGACGCCGCGACCGACGCCCTCGTCGAGGAGAGCACCTTCCTCGGCAGCATGCGCCGCACCCTGGTGCGCACCGAGTCCGGCGAGCTCATCCGCGTGCAGCACGCCCCCGGCATCCACCCGTCGTTCGGCGACCGCGTGCGCATCGCCGTCGCGCCGGAGCCTGTCGCCGTGCACCCGCGCGGCTGAGTCTGCGCTCTTCCCCCCGCCCCTCCCCGAGCGCTAGCGTGAGGCCCGAGGGGCGGGGATCCCTTCATCCGAGAGAGAAAGGACGCCTCATGGCAGGCAAGTTCGAGCTGTACACCGACAAGGCCGGCGAGTACCGGTTCCGTCTGAAGGCCGGCAACGGCGAGGTCATCGCGATCAGCGAGGGCTACTCGTCGAAGTCCGCCGCGCTGAACGGCATCGACTCCGTCAAGCGCAACGCGCCCGACGCCGAGGTCATCGAGGCCGACTGAGCTCGGCACCCTCACTTCGCGCCGAGACCCCCTGTCACAGACGTCTGCGACAGGGGGTCTCGTCGATCACGGAGTCAGAGCACGCGCGAGAGGAAGTCCTGCGTGCGCGGATGCTGCGGGTTGGCGAGCACCTCACGCGGATCGCCCTCTTCGACGATGTGTCCCCCGTCCATGAAGATCAGACGTGAGCCGACTTCGCGCGCGAAGCCCATCTCATGAGTGACGACGAGCATCGTCATCCCCTCGTCGGCCAGCGAGCGCATGACCTGCAGCACCTCGCCGACCAGCTCGGGGTCGAGCGCAGAGGTCGGCTCGTCGAACAGCATCATGTCGGGGTTCATGCACAGCGCGCGGGCGATCGCCACACGCTGCTGCTGCCCACCCGACAGGTGCCCGGGGAACGCGTCCGCCTTCTCGGACAGACCGACCCGCTCGAGCATCGCGTGCGCGATCTGCTCGGCTTCCTTCTTGGAGCGCTTCTTCACCCGCTGCTGGGCGATGGTGAGATTGCCGAGCACATCGAGGTGCGGGAACAGGTTGAAGCTCTGGAACACCATGCCGATGCGCGTGCGCACACGGTCGATGTCGACGTCGGGGTCGGTGATGTCGATCCCCTCGATCAGCACCTTGCCGCCCGTGGGCACTTCGAGCAGGTTCACCGACCGCAGCAGCGTCGACTTCCCGGAACCCGAGGGTCCGATCACGCAGACGACCTCGCCCTTGGTGACGGTGAGGTCGATGCCCTTGAGCACTTCGTTGTCGCCGAATGACTTCACGAGCCCCTGCACGTCGATCGCGGGGGCGTGGACATCGATCAGGTCGGTGATCATCGCTGCCTCGCCATCCGACGCTCCAGCCACGCGCTGAAGCGCGTGAGCGGGATCGTCACGATCAGGTACAGGACCGCCGCCATGATCAGCGGCGTGCCGTTCGCGTTCTGCGTGCTCGCGTCACGCGCGAAGTTCGTGAGTTCCTTCGACCAGATGAAGGAGCCGGCGATGAACAACAGCGACGTGTCCTTCAGCAGCAGCACGAACTCGTTCGTCAGCGGCGGGATGATGATCCGGAACCCCTGCGGTACGACGATCCAGAAGGTCGTCTTCATGGGTGACATGCCCAACGAGCGGGCCGCCTCCGTCTGCCCCTTCGGGACCGCCTGGATACCGGCACGGATCGTCTCAGCCATGTACGCCGAGGCGACCAGGATGAGGCCGATGAGCCCGAGGACCACCGGACCGCCGAGCTTCGTCCCCGGAACACCGACGGCGATCGGCAGGATGAAGGCGATCGCGAAGATCGTGAGGATCGCGGGAAGCCCGCGGAACAGCTCGATCCAGCAGGTCGCGATCCACCGGAAGGGCCCGATCACCGACAGCTTCATCAGCGCCAGCAGGACGCCGAGCAGCAGCCCTCCGACGAAGGCCACCGCGGTGAACCACAGTGTGTTCACCAGGGCGGTGGTGATGATGCCCGGGAACATCTTCGCCGCGACTTCAGGGTTGAAGAACAGCGGACCGATCTTCGCCCAGTCGGTGGTCAGGATCGCCCAGACGGCGATCGCGATCAGCACCGCATAGACCGAGTACCGATAGAGCCTGCTCTTGGTCGTACGCCTCAACGCCATCGTCGAGGTCCTCCCGCTCTACTGACGCCGCCGGTCACTTGGCCGCGAGGTACTCGTCATAGATCTTCTGGTACCCGCCGTCGTCCTGGAGCTCCTTGAGCGCCTTGTTCAGGGCCTCGCGCAGCTCGTCCTTCTCACCCTTGGCGAAAGCGAAGCCGTAGGACTCGTCGGTCGGGTAGGTCTCGACGATCTTGTACTCGGGGTTGTCCTGCTCGTGGACGTAGTTCACCGGCTGGTCCTGCAGGATGGCGTCGATCTGACCGGCCTGCATCGCGGGCCACAGCTCCGCGTCGGAGGGGTACTGCACGAGCTGTGCGCCCTTGGCGTTCTCGCCCGCGTAGGTCTCACCGGTCGTGCCCTGCTGCACGCCCACGTTCTTGCCGTCGAGGTCGTCGATCGACTTGATGTCGGAGTCGGCGCGGACGAGCAGCGACTGCAGCGAGTCGACGTACGGGTCGGAGAAGTCGATGTTCGCCTTGCGCTCGTCCGTGATCGTCATGGCCGACGCGCCGATGTCGCACGTGCCGGCGGCGAGCGTGGTGCCGGACTGCAGCGCGTCGAAGCCCACGTCCTGCACGGCGAGCTTGAGGTCGAGCTTCTTCGCCATGGCGGCGAGCAGATCGATGTCGAAGCCGGAGTACTCGATGTCGCTCGACGGGTCCTCGACCTCGAACGGCGGGTAGGGCACGTCGGAGCACACGGTCAGCGTGCCCGCCTCGACGAGGCCGTATTCGTTGTCCGCGGCGGGAGCGTCACTGCTTCCCGCGTCGGTCGATCCGGTCGCGCAGCCGGCGAGCGCGAGGGTGGCGGTCGCCACGAGGGCGAGACCGGCGATGAGGTTACGACGAGGCATGTCGGCTCCTGTGAGTCGAGGGCGAATATGACGCCCGATGACGGGTAGGAGAACATCTAAACATGCGGCTCGTCACGTGACCAATGACATCGGTGACGGACGTATCACGTTTGTGTTGCAAGTACGAACTCGGAGCCGGCGCGGAATCGAGTTCCGAGCACGATGCGACGGGGTCTCAGACCTCGAAGTCGACGGCGACGCGAGAGGCGACCACGGAGCGGATGTAGGCGACGACCTCTTCGTGCGCGGGGTGCACCTGGTACTCCTCGATCGCCTCGACCGAGTCGAAGTCCGCGACGAGAGTCACGTCCCAGTTCGTGTCCGGGTACGCCACATTGGCCCCGGCGGAGATCGAGAGGAGCTGAGGCACCACGCCGTCGAGCGCATTGAGACGGCGGGCGGCTTCGG
Source organism: Microbacterium sp. NPDC090218 (assembly GCA_044900255.1). Classification (GTDB taxonomy): domain Bacteria; phylum Actinomycetota; class Actinomycetes; order Actinomycetales; family Microbacteriaceae; genus Microbacterium. Next base: position 533,028 of record JBJDMS010000001.1, read on the forward strand.
CCGCCTGCTCTCGGCGCACCGCGGGATCCTCGGCGGCGAGCTTCCACGTCACGACATGGCGGATGGTCACAGGGACTCCTTCAGTTCGGTCTTCGCATCGCCGCGGACCGCGTTCTCGAGCGCTTCCCGCAGACGGTCGGGCGTGACCCGCCAATGCGTGTGCAGCTCGCCGTCGATCAGGACGACCGGGATCTTCTCCCACCACAGCTCGTATAGCGCGGGGTCGTCCTGGATCGACGCCTCGACGATCTCGATCTGCTCCGCCGCAGCGTCCGGCAGTTCGGCGACGACGGCGTCGATCACGTCGGAGGCCACCTCGCACAGATGACAGTCGGGCTTGCCGATCAGGGTCAGCGTGGTCACGCCGACGGCACCTCGACGGCGCGCCCCTGCGAGATCCACTCGCCGGTGCCTCCCTCGACGTTGGTCGCGTCGAAGCCGCGAGACTCGAGCGCCTCGACGACCCGCGCCGATCGACCGCCCGCCTGGCAGATGACGTCGAACGCCTCCGCCGGGAGCTCGTCGAGACGGTTGCCGATCTCGGACATCGGGATGTTGACGGCGCCGGGCACGTGGCCTGCGGCGAATTCGTCCACCTCCCGGACATCGATGAGCGGGATACCGGATCGCTCGGCGAGCTCGGTGACGGTGATCGACTTCATGACATCCTCTCGGCGGTGCGGAACTGCGGGCAGAGACACAAAGCGCCCGTCCGAAGACAGGCGCTCGTGTCTGGCCGCTTACTTCTTGTTGCGACGCTGGTGGCGAGTCTTGCGAAGCAGCTTGCGGTGCTTCTTCTTCGCCATGCGCTTGCGGCGCTTCTTGATGACAGAACCCACGGAAACCTCACTAAGTCAGGGGCTGGGTGTCCCCGAAATCGGACACCCGGGTACGGGCACGGAAAAATGCCTCGGATCAGTCTAGCAAACCTGACGGCGTGCCCTGTGCGGACTCATTCCGGGACGTCCTCGGTGACGAGGAACCGCCACACGAGGGCGTGCCCCAGGGCGACGAGTGCGATGAGCAGAAGCGCCTCCACCTGGATGCCGGTGAGCCCCAGGGGTGCGACGATCTGAGGCGCGACGCCGATCACCGCCACCGCCGCATAGACGACCACGGTGCCGACCTGGATCCACCGCACCGAGGCCGGCGCCCCGTCGCCCCGAGCCTGAGCGACGAGGCGCACCATCGACACACCGCCCACCAGGGCGACGACCACGAACGACAGGCGCCACAGGATCGGGCTCTCCGTGCCGCCGACCTGCGCGAACAGCCCCATCAGGGCCGGAAGAAGGAACGACAGGTAGATGCCGCCGATCGTCCGGCGCATCGCAGGGTTCGACGTCCAGTCGCGGCGCGCACGGACGACGTTCCACCACAGTCCGGTGAGCGTGAAGCACGTCGTGGAGAAGAGGGCGTAGAACGTGCTGACGTCCACGGGCTCTTCTCCCCAGGCTCAACCGACGTCGGCGATCGGCCGCTGCAGGGCGTCGGCCACGGCCGACTCCGGTACGCGATAGCTCCGCCCGAAGCGGACGGCGGGCAGCTCCCCGGCATGGACCAGCCGATACACGGTCATCTTGGACACGCGCATGAGCTCGGCGACCTCGGCCACCGTGAGGAATCTGACGTCTGGAACCTCGGGCATCCCACGTACCCCTTTCTCGATGTGCACACTCTATGGGGTAGCTGGGACGCGTGTAAACCCGTGTGGCCCATGTGATCAGTGGGACGCAGAGACCGTGGCGAACGCGCGGACCGCCGGCCGGGAGGAGATCTCGACGTCGAAGTGCGCCCGGCACTCAGCAGCCGTCATCCCCACATCATGGCAAGGAGGGACGCGGTGCGCGTCCGATCAGACCGACTTCTTCGACTTGGCCAGTCGGTCGCGGGCCTCGCGCCGCATCTGACGCTCGATCCTGTGCGCTGCGCGCAGCGCCTTCTCCGCCTCTCGCACCGCCTTCTGCGCCTCCTTGAGCCGCTTGTCACCGGCGAGTTCGGCCGGTTCGAGTTCGACCCACTCCTCGGTGACGACTCGATCCTCACCGCGCTCGAGTCCGACGATGTAGGCGGCAACGCCGTCCAACGTCCGCTCGACCCCGAACCGGAACGGATCGGCCTCCGAGGTGAACACACCCTCATCGATCCCCCGACGCAGGGCGGGGAACTCGTCCGCTGTGATCACCCGGTCGTAGAGAGCCGCCTCGCGGACGGCGACCTCCTCCGGGGTCAGCCCCGATCCACGCGACTGCTCCGTATACCCGGCCTGCACGATCCCGCACCATCGGGCGTGCCCGGTCACCGCGAGCGCGACAGCCATCCGCTCCTCGATGTTCAGGGGCGTGCTCTCGAGCGCGGCGAGCGCAGCATCCAGCCAGGCCGAACAGTTCGGCGTGATCGGCGAGCCGTCGATCGGCAACGACAGCATCCACGGGTGCCGCAGGTACAGGAGGATCTGCGCCTCGTAGAGCGCGAGCAGCCGCCCGCGCCAGCCGTCGACGTCGAGGTGGCTCTCGGGCGGCAGCCCCGTGGCCTCCTCCTGCATCAGCAGCAGCAGATCGTCCTTCGCGGTGACGTAGCGGTACAGCGACATCGGGGTGAAGCCGAGCTTGGCCGCCACCGCCGCCATCGACACGGCGCCGATGCCCTCGGCGTCCGCCAGCTCGACGGCCGCATCGACGATCTTCTCGACGCTCATCTCGCGCTTGGGTCCGCGCTGCGGATTCGCGGCGACGCCCCAGGCCAGCGCGATCCCCCGCGGCAGCTCCGGCGGCTCGGTCTCAGTCATGGCCTCATCCTACTTCTGTTTATTTAATAAACAGTGTGTTACCGTCATACACAGTTGCGTTGCTCGTACACAGTTTCCGACATACACAGAATGGATCCCTGATGGACACAGCCATCGAAGTTCGGGGCCTGCACAAGGCCTTCGCGAAGAAGACGGTCGTCGACGGCCTGGACTTCGCCGTCAGCCGCGGCGAGGTCTTCGCCCTGCTCGGCCCCAACGGCGCCGGCAAGACGACCACGATCAACATCCTCACCACGCTCACCGCCGCCGATGCGGGAACGGCGACCGTCGCCGGCTGGGACGTGCGGACGGACACCGTCGAGGTCCAGCGAAGGATCAGCCTCACGGGCCAGGCCGCCGCCGTCGACGACGCACTGACCGCGACCGAGAACGTGGTCATGTTCGCCCGACTCGCCGGTCTCGGACGCGCGGCCGCCACGCGTCGAGCCACCGACCTCATCGCCCAGTTCGACCTGACCGACGCGGCCGCACGCCCCGTGCGCACCTTCTCGGGAGGCATGCGTCGCCGCCTCGATCTGGCTCTCAGCTTCGTCGTCACGCCCGAGGTGCTGTTCCTCGACGAACCCACGACCGGGCTCGACACCCGCAGTCGTCGGGACCTGTGGGCCATCATCCGGATGCTCGCCGCCGCCGGCACCACCGTGTTCCTCACGACGCAGTATCTGGAGGAGGCCGATCAGCTCGCGGACCGGATCGCGGTCCTGCACGACGGCAGGATCGCCGCGCTCGGCACGCCCGCCCAGCTGAAGGCGCGTATCGGCGGAGACACGGTCGAACTCCACGACGGCGAGGGCGAGCTCCGCCGCGAGATCCCCACCGATGGCACCGTCGCCGACCTGCGGCGAGCGCTCGACCTGCTCGACGAGGAGGGCGAGGACGGCGTCGTCACGCTGCGCCGGCCCACCCTCGACGACGTCTTCCTGGCCGTCACCTCCCCGACGTCCGACACCCGCACCGTGAAGGAGCTCGCATGAACATCGCCCTCGCCGCGCCTCGAGCGACGGCATCCGCCCCGTCCTCCGTCCCGCCCCGCCCGCGACTGCGCGGCTTCACCGCCGAGGCCGTGTTCGTCGGCCGCAGCCTGCGCCATTCCCTCCGCGACGGCGAATCGCTGCTGATGGCGATCCTGCTCCCGGTGATGCTCATGCTCATGTTCACGTGGGTGTTCGGGGGCGCGATCGATCCGAGCGGCGCCTACGTCGACTACGTCGTACCGGGCATCATCCTCACCTGCGCAGGCTTCGGAGCATCATCCACCGCCGTCTACGTCGCGAACGACATGCGCACCGGGATCATCGACCGGATCCGCACGATGCCGCTGCGGGCGGGCGCCGTCCTGACGGGCCACGTCGTCGCCAGCGTGCTGCGGAACCTGATCGCCACCGCGATCGTGATCGGCGTCGGCGTCCTCGTCGGATTCCGACCGACCGCGAACTTCTGGGAGTGGATCGCGCTCGCCGGCCTCATCGCGTTGTACATCCTCGCCATCACGTACCTGTTCGCGGCGATCGGCCTCGCAGCCGGGAGCCCGGAGGGCGCCAACGGCTACGGCTTCGTCCTGCTGTTCCTGCCCTATCTCTCCAGCGCCTTCGTCCCGGTGGCGAGCATGCCCGAGTGGTTGCAGCCGATCGCAGCGAACCAGCCGATAACGCCGATCGTGGAGACGATCCGCGGATTGCTGATGGACACGCCGGTTCAGGACGAGGCCTGGTGCGCCATCGGCTGGTGCCTGGTGATCCTCGTGGTCGCCGTGACCTGGGGCGCATGGCTCTTCCGACGCAAGGCGGGAAGGCGCTGACACGGTCGCGCCGCCGTGGCGGTCCCAGCCGAGACATAGGCGTCCTTCGCCGTTCGCCCAGCCGGGACTGCCATGGTCGCATCAGGACTCGTGCCGGCACCGCCGAGTCCACGCGCGGGTCTGGGGATCCGCGGATCGCCCCTGACGACACGCCCCCCGGTCGTCAGGGGCGAGGCGTTTCCGGGCGCCGCCAGACGACCGGGATATCACGCATGACGAGCGCGCTATCGAGTACGGCCGCACCGCGGGGAAGCCCGTCGAAGAAGGAGGATCCGACCTCGTTCACACGAGCCGCGTTCACGACCCACCGCGTCGAGGACAGCTCCAATGCCTCCGCTCCACGGCCGCCAAGTCGTGGCGACCAGCCGATCGCTCCGGCTCGATAGAACTGCGAGGCATCGTCGACCGTCGGGAAGAGCGTGCTCTCCCACTCCTCCGCCAACTCGACGTCGGCGGAGACGCTCGCGTCCGGCGCGTCCATCCTGACCCGAAACCGTGCCTCGGTCTCGTCCGTCTCGAACCGCGCTCGGCGCTGGACCCCGGGGAAGAATCGGCCTCCTCCGATGGCGGGCACGACACCCGAGGAGTGCCGCTCGACGACGTACACGCCGGTGCGCGTCTCCTCCGCTTCGTCCCACTCGACGGCGAACCGATGCGCGGCGTTCTCCGTGGAGATTCCCCATCGCGGACGCACCCAGCCAGGACGCAACTCGGTGAGTGCGATCAGGCACACTCCTCCGACGGCGCTCCCGTCGACGAGCTGGGGCCGGAACGGCGCAGGGATGACCTCGCCTGCCACCGCGGGGTCGACCCGATACGTCAGCAGCAGGCGGCGTCGCATCCGACCACGGAGAGTGCGCATGAGGAAGTCCATGCGCTCAATTTAACAGCTTCGCTAAATAGCTACAAGGCTCTTCGGGGGGAGAACTCCGACCGGCGGTTCGTCAGGCGCCGAGCCGTTTGAGGGCCGTGGTGACGACGTGCTTCGCCGATGCCGCGGCACGCCCGACGACCTCGGCAGCATGTGCCGCGCTGTCGGTCAGCGGCACCGTGGGGTAGTCGATGTCGGGTGCGGCGTCACCGTATGCGTCGACCAGGAACGGGACCAGCCAGTCATCGACCACTTCGAGCGGCTCGACCGCGAGGCTGTAGAACCGCCGCTGGCCGTCTTCGCGCACAGACACCAGCTCGGCATCGCGGAGCACCTTCAGATGCTTCGACACGGTGGGCTGGCTGATGCCGAGGTCGGCGACGATCTGGCTGACGCTCGTGCCCGTCTCGCCTTCGGCCGTGCGTCGCAGCAGGAGCTGGAGGATGTCTCGCCTCGTACCGTCTGCGATCACGTCGAAGATGTCCGTCATGTGATCAGGGTAGTCGGCTCCGGCACGGAGTACCATGACGAAGGCTCGGCGACAGGCGCCGCGCGTCCGCGGTGCGCGGCTGGGAGAGAAGCAAGAGGGGGCAGCGATGTCGGGCATCGTTTCGGCGTCGTCCCCACGACAGGGCTTCAAAGGCGTCGCCGGTCGTGCGAAGCACCTCGTCACCTCCTCGCCCTCCCGCTTCGCGATCGTCGTCTTCGCGCTCCTGATCCTCGTGTTCACGGTGCTGCTCTCACTCCCGATCGCCTCCGCGAGCGGCACGGTCACACCGCTGAGCGATGCGCTGTTCACCGCGGTGTCCACGATCTGCGTCACCGGACTCTCGACGGTGGACATGGCGAATCACTGGTCGCCGTTCGGTCACGTCATCGTCTTCCTCGGCGTGAACATCGGCGCGCTCGGCGTCCTCACCCTCGCCTCCCTCATGGGCATGCTCATCTCCAAGCGCCTGGGGCTGCGAGCGAAGCTGATGGCAGCCGGAGACACCAACCCGCTGCGCGCGCACGGCGGCGTGGTCAACGAGAGCCAGACGGTGCGCCTCGGAGAAGTCGGCCAGCTGCTGACGACCGTCGCCGTCTCGGCCCTGATCATCGAGGCGACGCTCGCCATCCTCCTCTACCCCGCCCTCGTTATGGCGGAAGTCCACCCCATCGCGGCGCTCTGGGAAGCCCCCTACTTCGCAGCCATGGCGTTCACGAACACCGGGTTCGCACCGAACGACGGCGGGGTCGCCGTGTTCGCCGACGACTACCTCGTGCTCTCGCTCCTGATGGTGGGCGTGTTCCTGGGAAGCATCGGATTCCCCGTCATCTACACGCTCGCCAAGCACGTCTGGCACGTCAAGCGCTGGTCGCTGCACACCAAGCTCACCCTCGTCACCACCGTGCTCCTGTTCATCCTGGGTGCCGCCGTCTTCGTCATCCTCGAGTTCAACAACCCGAAGACCTTCGGATCGATGGATGCCGCCGACACCACGTTCCAGGCGTTCTTCCTCTCGGCGATGACGCGATCCGGCGGCTTCAACGTGATCGAGATGGACGACCTGAACGGCTCCTCCCTGCTCGCCGCCAGCATGCTGATGTTCGTCGGCGGCGGCTCCGCATCGACCGCCGGCGGCATCAAGGTCACCACTCTGGCCGTCTTGGCGATCGCCGTGTGGTCGGAGGCGAAGGGTCGTCAGTCCGTCGAAGCCTTCGGCCGCCGCATCCCGAGCGACGTGCAGCGGGTCGCCCTGAGCGTCGTCGCGTGGGGTGCGACGATCGTCGCCCTGTCGACGATCGTGATCGCCCAGATCACCAAGGACGACATCAGTCACGTGCTGTTCGATGTTATCTCGGCGTTCGGCACGGTCGGCCTGTCGACCGGCCTCACCGCGGAGCTCCCCGATTCCGCTTCGTACGTCATGGCCGCGACCATCTTCATGGGGCGCGTTGGTACAGTGACACTCGCCGCGGCAGTCGCCGCGACATCACGAACGCAGTACTACTCACTGCCCGTGGAAAGGCCGATCGTTGGTTGAAGTCCTCCGGGGCGACGCTCCCGTCCTCGTCATCGGTCTCGGCAGGTTCGGCGCCGCCTGCGCCGGAGAGCTCGACCGCCTCGACCGCGAGGTGCTCGCGATCGACGACAACCTCGAACTCGTGCAGAAGTGGTCGGATCGGGTCACGCACACCGTGCAGGCCGACGCGAAGAACATCGACGCCCTGCGTCAGATCGGCGCGCAGGACTTCCAGGTCGCCGTCGTCGCCGTCGGTTCCTCGATCGAGGCGTCCGTGCTGATCACCGCCAACCTCGTCGACCTGAAGGTGCCGCAGATCTGGGCGAAGGCTGTCTCCCAGTCGCACGGCAAGATCCTCGCCCGCGTCGGCGCGAACCACGTGATCTACCCGGAGCGCGAAGCCGGCGAGCGCGTCGCCCACCTCGTGAGCGGACGGATGCTCGACTTCATCCGCTTCGACGACGACTTCGTGCTCGCCAAGATGTACCCGCCGAAGTTCATCCGCGGCGTCGGTCTGAACGAGTCGGGTGTGCGGTCGAAGTACAAGGTCACCGTCGTCGGCGTGAAGAGCCCGGGCAAGCCGTTCCGCTATGCGGAGGCGAACACGATCGTCACGAACCACGACCTCATCATCGTGTCGGGCACCAACAGCGACATCGAGCGCTTCGCCGGACTCGACCGCTGACGCAGGGATCCTCCCCGGATCCACGACTCCCCCTCACGGCGGATGCCCCGCCGACGCGTCCATGGTGGGATGGGACGCATGACCGACCACACCGCGGCCCCACCCGTCCTCGCCCTTCGGGGGCTTCGCAAGCAGTTCGGGCCGAAGGTCGCCGTCGACGACCTCTCCCTCGACGTGCCGGCCGGGTCCATGCTCGGGCTGCTCGGGCCGAACGGTGCGGGTAAGACGACGACGCTCGCGATGACGACCGGCCTGCTGCGTCCGGACGCCGGAACGGCCTGGGTTCTCGGTGCGGACGTGTGGCAGAACCCCGCCGAGGCGAAGGCGCGCATGGGAGTGCTCCCCGACGGCATCCGCATGCTCGATCGACTCAGCGGCGCCGAGCTGCTGCGCTACACCGGGCTGCTGCGGGGAATGCCCGAAGCGGAGGTGGTGTCGCGCGGCGAAGAGCTCCTCGCCGCACTCGGTCTCACCGACGCGCGCGACCGGCTCGTCGTCGACTACTCGGCGGGCATGCGCAAGAAGATCGGACTGGCGTGCGCCCTGATCCATGCGCCACGCCTCCTGATCCTCGATGAGCCGCTCGAGGCGGTCGACCCGGTGTCCGGCGAGACGATCCGCCAGATCCTGCGGGCTTTCGTGGGCGGCGGCGGCACGGTCGTGCTCTCCAGCCACGTGATGGAACTCGTCGAGTCGATGTGCGACCGGGTCGCGATCGTCGCGGAGGGTCGCCTGCTCGCGCACGGCACCCTGGATGAGGTGCGCGCCGGTCTCACCCTCCAGCAGCGGTTCCTCGAACTGGTGGGTGCACACGACCTCGGGACGGAGACGCTCGCGTGGTTGCGCTCCTCGTAAGCCTGCGCTGGCGCCAACTGCGCCATCAGCTCTCGCGCAATCCGTGGATGATGGTCACCCTGATCCTCACCGGGATGATCGCCCTGGGAATCCTCGCAGGGCTGACCGCGGGGCTCGTGGTGCTGCGATTCGCGGCCCCCGACGCCGCCGTCACCGCGATCGTCCTGGCCGGTGCCGTGATGGTCGCCGGATGGTGGGTCGGGTCGATCCTGGTCAGCGCGGACGACTCGCTCGCCCCCGAACGCTTCGCACTCCTGCCGGTCACCGCCCGCTCGCTGCTGCCGGGCCTGGTCGTCGCCGGTGTGACGACCATCGGCGGCCTCGGCACGACCACCGCCCTGCTGCTCATGCTCCTCGGCTGGTCGGTGAGCCTGCCGGCTCTGCTGACCGCGCTGATCCTGACCCCCGTCGCCGTCGTCACCTGTGTGCTCGGCGCCCGGGTGGTGAGCGGGGTCCTCGCCGGATGGCTGGCCCGTCGAGGAACGCGCGACCTCGTCGTGACCCTCGGAGTGGTGCTCCTCGCATCCTCCGGTGTGCTGCTCAACCTCGGGATGGGGGCGCTGTTCCGGGTGAACGACGTCGGCGGAGGCTTCCTCGCGGTCGCCGACATCGTCGGTTGGACCCCGATCGGCGCCGTGTTCGGCGTGTCCGGATCCGTCGCTCAGGGCGACCTCCTCGCGGCGGGACTCCGTCTGCTGATCGCGCTGGCGACGGTCGTCGCCCTGTGGTTCGCGGCCCGGGGGCTGCTCGCCGCGCGTCTCGTCGCCCCGATCCAGAACAGCGGCGGCGGTCGCGTGCGCTCCGCGGGACTGCTCGATCGGATGCTGCCCGCCAACCCGGTCGGCGCGATCGCCGCACGCACGCTGCGGTACTTCCGGCGAGACCCCCGGCAGATCGTGAACATCGTGATGCTCCTGCTGCTGCCCGCGATCTTCATCGGACTCGCACTCATGAACGGGCTGCAGGAGCAGTCCGTGGGACTCGGCCCCGCCCTCACGCTGATCCCGACGATCAACGCCCTGCTCACCGGCACCATCATCCAGATGGCGATCGCGTACGACAACGATGCGATCGCCGCCCACATCCTGGGCGGCGTGAGCGGGGCCGCGGATCGGGCAGGGCGACTGCTCGGATTCGGGCTGATCGCGGTGCCCCTGACGATCGTGCTCTGCGTCGCCACGTGTCTGCTCGCCGGCCGGATGGATCTGCTGCCGGGGAGCATCGGGGCGGCGCTCGGGCTCACCGCGATCTCTGCCGGCGCCGGGGCCTGGGTGGGCAGCTTCCTCCCCGGTCGGGCACCCGCCCCCGAGGCGAACCCCCTCGGCCGCGGCTCCTCCGGTGGGGTGCAGTCGCTGCTCGCGATGATCATCGTGGGGCCGATCACGCTGGTGGTCGGCGCCCCCGCCCTCGGGTTCGCGATCGCCGGGATCTGGAATCCTGCGCTCGGCTGGGTGAGCCTCGTCTGCGGTGTCGTGCTGGGCGCACTCGCCCTGTGGGCCGGGACCGTGCTCGGCGGGAGCATCCTGAACCGTCGCTGGCCCGAGGTGCTCGCCGAGGTCGCCAGCGAAAGCTGACGACCGATCGTACGTCCGCCTGTGCCGGGGGGGATCAGGCGTCGATGTCGAGGACGAGCGCGACGACATCGTCGACGCCGAGGCCCTCGCGGTCCTGCAGCGCCTTCTTGATCGGCACGATGTATCCGCCGTCCTTCGGCCACAGGGCGGTGGTCACCGTCGTGGAGCCGATCGTGACCGAGGCCGGGATCATGCCCCACCCGTAGGTGACGACCGAGGCGACGTCGTGGATCATCTCGCTCTCGGTGGCCGGCACGGTGACGAAGTGGAACGGCGCGGGCCCGCGCCAGTACCAGATCGCTCCCTCGATATGCAGTCGCATCGATCAGGCTCCGGCGGCGAGTTCCTTCGCCCGGGCGAGGGCGGCCGCGGCGGCATCGGCGAACGTGCGGTCGAGGTGCGCGTCCTGCAGCACGGCGACGGCCCGCTCGGTCGTCCCCTTCGGACTCGTCACGCGGCGTCGCAGCTCGGCGGGGTCCTCCCCCGAGGCGTCGAGCAGCGCGGTCGCGCCGATGAACGTCTGCTCCACCATCAGCCGGGCGTCGGCCTCAGCGAACCCCATGCCGATCGCGGCCTTCGTGAACTCCTCGATCAGCAGGTACACGTAGGCGGGACCCGAGCCGGAGATCGTGGACAGGGCGTCGATCTGAGACTCCGGCACCTCGACGACGGCGCCGACGGTCTCGAAAAGGCGACGCACGACCGCCAGATCCTCGTCCGAGACGGCAGCACCGGCCGCGAGCCCGGTGACCCCCTTGCGCACGGTCGACGGGGTGTTCGGCATCGACCGGATGACGCGGGCATCGGCCCCGAGCACGTCGGCGAAGGTCTGCAGTGTGACGCCCGCGGCGACGCTCACCACGATCGCATCCGCGGCGAGGTGCGGAGCGATCTCGCGGAGCAGATCCGGCACCATCGCCGGCTTCACGCCGACCAGGACGATGCGCGCTCCCGCAGCGGCCTCGGCATTGCCGTCCGGTCGCTCGGCGAGCGCGATGCTCGCGACGCCGTCGAGGTCCGCGAACGCCGCCGCCTTCTCCGCGGTGCGGTTCGTCGCCGTGATCCCCCCGTCGATGCGGATGCCGGAGGCGACCACTCCGCGGAGGATCGCACCGCCCATCGAACCGGCACCGAGGAAAGCGAGGGAAGGAAGGGATTCAGCCATGTCGTCATCCTACGGCGGGCACTCCCGCATCCTCAGGCAGGCGGTTCTAGACTCGTTCCATGAGTGCATCCGGAGGCAACAAGGCCATCGTCGCGGCGTTCCTGGCGAACATGGGCATCGCGCTCGCGAAGTTCGTCGCCTGGGCGCTGTCCGGTTCCGCCTCGATGCTCGCGGAGGCCATCCACTCGGTCGCCGACTCGGGCAACCAGCTGCTGCTCATGCTCGGCGGACGCAAGGCCCGCCGCGAGGCCGACCGCGCGCATCCCTTCGGCTACGGCCGCGAGCGCTACGTGTACGCGTTCGTCGTCTCGATCATCCTCTTCTCGGTCGGTGGACTGTTCGCGATCTACGAGGGCATCGAGAAGCTCACGAACCCGCACGAGCTCGACAAGACCTGGTGGTGGCTGCCACTGGTCGTGCTGGTCGTCGCGATCGGGCTCGAGTCCTTCTCCCTGCGCACCGCGGTGCGTGAGAGCAACCTCATCCGAGAGAAGGGCCAGTCGTGGGTGTCGTTCGTGCGCCGTTCCAAGGCCCCGGAACTCCCGGTCGTGCTTCTCGAAGACGTCGGCGCGCTGACGGGTCTGACCTTCGCTCTCCTCGGCGTGGGGCTCACGCTGCTCACCGGGAACCCGGTGTTCGACGCGCTCGGCACCGTGATGATCGGTGTGCTGCTGGTGCTGATCGCGATCGTGCTGGGTGTCGAGACGAAGAGCCTGCTGGTCGGAGAGGGCGCGACGCCGGCCGACCACGACCGGATCGTCGACGCCATCAACGCGGGTGACGAGATCGAGAAGATCATCCACATGAAGACGCTCTACCTCGGGCCGGACGAGCTGATGGTCGCGGCGAAGATCGCTCTCAACGCCGACAAGCCGCTGCGTGAGGCCGCCGACGACATCAATGCGATCGAGGCGCGCATCCGAGAGGCCGTGCCGGTCGCCCGCATCGTCTACATCGAGCCGGACGTGTACCGCCCCGCGATCGATCCCGAGCCCTCGACCGACGTCTTCGTGCTCAAGTCGTCCGACTGAGTGCGGAGTCCGACGTGACGCGGGCGAAACCGCTCCTCGGCTTCACGGCTGCCACGTCGTTGGCCGTCGTTCTCTCCGGCTGCTCACTGAACACCGTGCTCTGGGGAGATGACGGAGCAGAGGTGATCGAGACGACCGAACGCCTGATCGACGCGGCGATCGCAGGCGATGCCGACTCGTACCTGTGCGAGGGGCATGAGCCGGAGCTGCGCGATACCTCGGACTGGGAGGGGCTGTCCGCGGAGGAGCCGGAACGCTTCGTGGCGGACTACTGGCCGGACCAGGTGCCCCTGGAGCCGAACTGGAACATCGGCCTCTCCCTCCCCACGGACCGGGTGGCCGCGGGCGTGGAGTTCCCCGGCTACATCTTCTACCGGGAGTCCGAAGAGGGTCTGTGCGTCGTCGACGTCAGCTGGTGGACCGTCGAGGGCTGACGTTCCGCGTCGGAGCGTCGATGAGACCTCAGCGACGCTCCTCGAAGAACGTGCGCAGCCGCGCCGTCGCCGCATCGGCCTCGACGCCTCCGACGACCTCGGCACGGTAAGGAAGCCGCCGGTCGCGCAGCACGTCGTACATGGAGCCGGCCGCGCCCGCCTTGTCATCCCAGGCACCGAAGACCACGCGGCTGATGCGCGCCTGCAGGATCGCTCCCGCGCACATGATGCACGGCTCGAGCGTGACCACGAGGGTGTGCCCCTCGAGGTTCCAGGAGCCCACGGATGCCGCGGCACCACGCAACGCCACGATCTCGGCATGGTCGGTCGGATCGTTCGTGGCCTCGCGGGTGTTGCGCCCCTCGGCGACGATGCGTCCATCGCGGTCGAGGACCACCGCACCGACCGGGATCTCCGATGCTGCCGCCGCCTCGTCCGCGAGCACCAGCGCACGCTGCATCGCGAGGTCATCGGCGCCGGTCATGCGTCGAGCCTACGACAGCCGCGTGCGGCCGCCCGAGCTCCGATGTCGTGCCCGGGTGCGCGGCGCATTACCCTGTATCCATGCGTGTTCACGTCGCCGACCACCCTCTCATCACTCACAAGCTCTCGGTGCTGCGCGACGCGCGCACCCCGTCGCCTGTGTTCCGGCAGCTCACGGAGGAGCTCGTGACGCTGCTCGCGTACGAGGCGACCCGCGGTGTGAAGGTCAGCCCGATCGAGATCACCACCCCGGTGACGACGACCATGGGCGTCAAGATCTCGGAGCCGCGCCCGATCGTGGTGCCGATCCTCCGCGCGGGTCTCGGCATGCTCGAAGGTCTCGTGAAGCTGCTCCCCACCGCTGAGGTCGGGTTCCTCGGCATGGTGCGCGACGAGACGACCTTCGAGCCGACCACCTACGCCGAGCGCCTTCCCGACGACCTGAGCGACCGCCAGTGCTTCGCGATCGACCCGATGCTCGCGACCGGTGGCTCGCTCGCCGCGGCGATCCAGTTCCTGTTCGACCGTGGGGCGAAGGACGTCACCGCGATCTGCCTGCTCGGCACGCCGGAGGGTGTCGCCGCGATCGAGGCGATGGCGGGCGACCGTGACGTGACCCTCGTGCTCGGCGCGCTCGACGAGCGTCTCGACGAGAAGGGCTACATCGTGCCCGGACTCGGCGACGCCGGCGATCGTCTCTACGGCACGGTCTGACCCACCCCTCGCATCCTGCGCGGCGCGCGAGTCGGCCTCGCAGAGCTCTCGGCGAGCTCCCGACGATTCGCTGACCGCCGACGCCTCTCGGATCCGTTCAGGACATAAGCGTGAGTCGGTATGCCCGCTCGTCACCGAGATGACGAAAGCCGACCCGCTTCAGGATCGGTGCGGACGTGGCGACTCGGCCCTTCACCAGGGCGGTCGTCGCTCCCCGTTCGGCGCCCGCGTGCAGTCTCGCCGCGAGAACCGCGCGATACGCGCCGCGGCCACGAGCCTCGGGCAGGGTGGCCGCGCCCCAGAGTCGCGCGAACCCCTCCACGATGGTGCAACCGCCCGTACTCACCGCTCGACCGTCGAGGCGGCCCAGCACACGCACCTGGTCTCCGGCAGCCAACCCCGCGACCACCTCGTCTCGTTCCACCCGGAGTCCGGCTTCGTCAAGCGGTTCCTGCCCCCAGACGGGCACGTTGATCGCATCCACCTCGCGTACCTGTTCGAGCGTGCGCACGATCTCGGCGGCGGCGTTCCCGGGGACTTCGACGTCGAGGTCATCGATCGTGCGGGCGAGCACGGCCACCGTGTCGATGTGCTCGGCCCCGCGCCGTCGCAGCTCGTCCTCCAGATCCGGCGCGTCTGACGGATTGGTCCAGAACGTCAATTGCGTTTCGCCCCACGCTCTCGTGCGCTCGATGGCGTGGTCGAGCACCGAGGCATCGTCGAGAGAGGAGGAGACCTGCGAGGCTCGCACGCCGCCGCCGAACCGTGACGGATACCGGACCAGCTGCAGATGCTCCTTCACCTGCTCGCTGTCGCGGGGGAACCACACCCAGGCAGCTGACGCACGAAGGACCTCGTCGACCGTGTGCGCGCTCATTCCGCAGCTCCGACGAGGCGGGCGAAGGCGCTCAAGCGGGCCACGCCCTCCGGTGTATAGGGCAGATCGTCGAGCAGCGCCGGCGAGTGCACCAGGTAGGCGACGACCTGAGCGCGGGAGATGGCCACGTTGAGTCGGTTCTGCAGCAGCAGGAACTCCGGTCCCCGCGGTGCGTCCCGTCCGCTGGAGGCGGCGAGCGAGGTGATCGACACGACCGCCTCCTTGCCCTGGAAGTTGTCGACCGTCCCCACGGGGACATCGGGGAAGCCCGCGTCGGCGAGCGCGTCGAGCACCAGCTGACGCTGCGCGTTGTAGGGCGTGACGACGATGATGTCGGACTGCGCGAGCGGCCGGGCCGAGGACTTCGGATCGTTGTCGGTGAAGGTCCGCCCGATCAGATCGCCGACCAGACGCACGACCTCGGCGGCCTCCTCCGGCGACTGGGTGGCATTGCCCCGATGCCGGAGCGGGACGACGTGCAGCCCCGGGTCGATGCCGTCGAGCGAACGGAGCTCGGTGCCCGGGGCCGATGCCAGCTGCCCGGCGTATGCGAGCTTCGACACCGGAGCGGCGACGAACGGGTGCATGCGCCACGAGCGCGCGAGGAAGTAGCCGTACTCGGGCCGCACGACCGGGTCGCCGTCCATCACCCAGCCGAGCGCAGAGGTGTCGACCGGCTCGGGGTGTGCGCCCTGACTCACCTGCGGAAGCTGCTGCGGATCGCCGAGCAGCAGGAGTCTCTTCGCACCGGCGGCGACCGCGATGGTCGAGGCCAACGAGAACTGGCCGGCCTCGTCGATCACGAGCAGGTCCAGCCCCGTCCGGTCGACGCGCTGGGTGTTGCTGAAGTCCCAGGCCGTCCCCCCGACGACAGCGCCCTCTCCGACATGCTCGGCGAGGAACGACGCCATGCCGTTCTTCGGGATCACGGTGTAAGGCGGTTCCGCATCGGGATCCTTCGGCGCCTTCGCCACCTGGGCCGGCGAGACTCCGTCGGCGACGACCCGCGCCAACAGCGTCTCGATGATGGCGTGCGACTGTGCGACCACGCCGATCTTGAAGCCGTGCTCGTTCACGAGGCGCGCGATCACCCGGGACCCCGTGTAGGTCTTGCCCGTTCCTGGAGGGCCCTGCACCGCGAGATAGCTGCGGTCGAGATCGAGGATTCCGCGCACGATCGCGTCGATCGCGTCCTCGCCCGCGGCGGGAAGCCCGTTCCGCGACACCGTGCGCGGGGGGATCCGACGCAGGATGTCGGTCGCGGCATCCTGCGGGAAGCCCGGGGCTGCCGCGTGCACGGCGTCTGCCCACTCGTCGATCGCCCCCTGGAGCGAGACGACCCGCGGGGGCGCTGCCGGGGTGAGCGCGAGGGGCAGCTCATCCCACGTCTGGCCCTGCACCGCGGATTCGGTGAGGAGGTAGCCGTCGTCGAGCACCTCGGTCACGGTGACCGTGTGCGGCACGTGGACCGCACGAGACGGGACCTCGGTGTCGAAGGGAGCGGGGACCTCATAGAGAGCGAACGGCTGGGAGCCCGCGCCGAGCGTCGTTCCCGGTGACACCTCTCCGCGGATCTCGATGTCGCGGGACATCACCCGACGCCCTTCGCCGATGCTCCAGTCGCGGCGCACGGACGACGAGGGGCGGTCCACCCGAACGACGTCTCGCGTTCCGTCCCACATCGTCACCGGCTCGCGCAGCCGCTGGAAATGCGATACCCAGAAGCTCTTCGCCTCGCGCGGGAAGTAGTCGATCGCCGCGGCGGCAATGCGGTGCACGAGCCCGTCTCCCCCGGCCTCCGCGGCGCGCTCGGCGTCTGCCAGCAGCGCGACGGAGCGGGGAGACGGCTCGTAGATCACCTCATCGGCGTCGTCGGGCGGCGCGGGCGTGACACCCTTCTGCCGTGCGATGTCGATGAGCCAGTTGCGGAGCCTCCTCGTGGACACGCAGTCGTAGCGGTTGTAGTCCGCGAGGTCGGCCAGCACCGCCTCGGCCTCGGACTGCTCCCCCGCCGCTGCGAGCTCACGCGCCGCGACGTACTGCACGATCGAGTCGTCGCCCTTCTGCACGTCGCTCGTGCGCACGTCTTCGCCCATGTAGAGCGGCTCGAGCTTCTTGATCGAGTACGAGCGCGATCCGACCCGCACCGTGCGCAGCACGAGGGGATACAGATCGACGAAGACGCCTTCTCGCAGCAGTCGGTCGACCTCGCCCTCGCGCACGCCGTGGCGCGCGGCCATCGCCACCAGATGAGAGGTCTCGTACGGTGCGTAGTGGTAGATGTGCATGCCGGGGTGCGCGGCCCGGCGCACCTTGACGAAGTCGAGGAAGGTCTCGAGGGCGCGCTTCTCGTCGGCGAAGGTGTGCGCCCACAGCGCCGAGTACTGGTCCGCGTTGTCGACCCAGCCGAAGAGGTAGTCGATCCCCCAGTGGGCCTCGCCGTCGGGAGCCGGCTCCGTGTAGAGCGGATCGCCCTCGAAATCGAAGAAGATGTCGCCGTGGCTGGGGAGCGGGAGCGTGTGGATCGCCTGGGCGTAGTGCACGTCGTAGGTCGGCGCGCCCTCCGCATCGGCACGGAGCTGCAGCCGCGCCTGGGCACGCAGATTCTCGAAGGTGTCGGTGTTCATCCCCTCCGGTGCCTCGGAGGCCGCGGCGAGCGCATCGATCGTCTCGATGCCCGAAGCACGCAGACGCGCACGCTGCACCGGACGCATCCGCGCCACCATCAGAAGATCTCGGTGCGCGAGCACCTGCTCCTCACAGGTCGCGCACCTCCCGCACGCCACGATCTGCAGATCACCCCGGTCGTCGCCCCAGGCGAGCGGAACGCCCGCCGCACCGTCGGCGATGCGTCGATCGGCGATGAGCGCGCGCAGTCGAGCCCGCCGCACCTGGAACAGCGGAAGAAGATCGTCGACCGCGTGCGTGCTGAGCGTGCCGTCTCCCAGGATGAGGTCGACCTCGTCCGAGCGGGGGATGCCGAGCCTGTCGAGCTGATCGACATATGCCGCGAGCTGCATGAGCGCTGTCACCCGGGCTTTGCGCGCCAGCTTCGAGTCCTGCACCCGCCAGCGTCCGTCGTCATCCTTGCGCAGGAAGTCGGCGAATCCGACGAACTCCTCTGTCGCGAAGGCCGCCTGGAAGACGACGAGCGCCTCGGAGCGCAGAGCGGCGATCGTCTCGTCGATCGCGGCGGTCAGCGCCTCGGCGTCGACCGAGGAGACCTTCTCCACGCGATGCACGTTCTCGTCGCCCAGGTCTTCGATGTAGCGGGCGAGCACATTCTGCTCGTGCACGTCGCCGAGCTCGGCTGCGCGCTTCAGCGTCGCGTCTTCCGGCTCCTCGACGGCCGGCACCCGCCCGAGTTTCGCATCGATCGCCCGGCACCACGCGAACTCGCATTCCGCGGCCGCTTTGAGGTCGCTCGCGCTCCAGATGACGCGCTGCGCCTGAGTGTCGATCCGCACGATGCTCCCGTTCTGTCGGATGCTTCGACACTATCCGCGGCATCCGACACGGGCGAAGCGGGACGCTTCCTGCGCGAGTCGGTCAGCGCCACCAGGTGTCGTCGGGCGTCACCGGGAGGTGTCGCTTGTGCTGCGTGGCGAGATACCTCGCCTCGATGCGTCCGGCGACCTCGGGGTCGACCGTCCGTCCTTCGAGGAAGTCATCGATCTGCTCGTACGTGAGGCCGAGCTCATCCTCGTCGGCGCGACCGGGCTGGCCGTCGAGAAGATCGGCGGTCGGCACCTTGAACGCGAGCCGGTCCGGCGCGTCGAGGAATTTCAGCAGCGAGCGTCCCTGCCGCTTGCTGAGACCCGACAGCGGGAGGATGTCGGCCGCACCGTCGCCGAACTTCGTGTAGAAGCCTGTGACGGCCTCCGCGGCGTGATCCGTGCCGATCACGAGGAGCCCGTCGTGCCCCGCGAGCGCGTACTGCGTGACCATGCGCACGCGCGCCTTGATGTTGCCGCGGTTGAAGTCGCTGATGTCGCTCGTGACCGCGAACTCGATGTCCTCCTCGACGCCGTCGACGCCGTTCTGGATGTTGACCTCGACCGAGGAATCCGGGGCGATGAAGGCGAGGGCCGCTTCGGCGTCCGCGGCATCGTGCTGCACGCGATAGGGCAGGCGCACGGCCAGGAACTTCGCCTCGCCTCCCTCGGACCGCACGCGCTCGACCGCGAGCTGCGCCAGCCGGCCCGCGAGGGTCGAGTCCTGCCCGCCCGAGATGCCGAGCACATAGCCCTTCGCCCCCGTCGTGCGGAGGTAGTCGACGAGGAAACCGACTCGGCGCTCGACCTCGGCCTCCGCCTCGATCTCCGGCCGGACACCGAGGTCCTCAGAGATCTGCTGCTGCAACGACATGTGATCCTCCGCTCTTGTCTTCGAATCAGTATCGCCCCTCCGTGTTACGCCCGGGTGACGCCGCGTCGTTCGCATGCTCCTGCCAGTCACGACCTGAGAGAATGGGGCAGTGAAACTCCTCGTCGCCGCGCTCGCATCCGAACTGTCCGCCTTCCCGGAGGAGCTCGAGGGCTTCCACCGTCTGGTCACGGGACCCGGCAAGCTGCAGGCGACCTACGCTCTGACCCGCGCACTCGATGCGAACGTCTACGACGAGATCGTCGTCGTAGGTACCGCGGGCGCGATCGACCCCGCCCTCGAGGCGAAGGTGCATGAGGTCGGCACGGCCTTCCAGCACGACGTCACCGACCTCGACGGCATCTCCGGGCAGCATGTCTCGCTGCCCGCGAAGGTCTCGACCGGGCGCGAGGGCGTGCTGATCGCGACAGGCGACCACTTCGTGGAGGATGCCGAGGTCACCGCGGTGATCCGTCCGTCGGGGGCGGCGCTGGTCGACATGGAGACCTATGCGTACATCTGGGCCGCCGGTCAGTTCGAAGTGCCGATCCGCGTGTTCCGGGCCGTGTCCGATCAGGCCGAGGATGGCGCGCTCACCGATTGGCGCGAGGCTGTCGCCCGCTGCAGCGTGCAGCTGCGCGAGTTCATCCGCGCCGAGTACGGGGTCTGAGCACGCGGAGGGCTCTGCGCCCCCGGCGACGCGTCAGCGGGCCTCGATCAGGCTCGGCCCGTTCGGCAGCGCCCGCACCGTGAGCTGCGCGGGGATCTGCTCCTGCATGGCCTCGACGTGACTGATCACCCCGACGGTCCGGCCGCCCTGGCGCAGTTCGTCGAGGGTACGCATGGCGACGTCGAGTGTGTCACCGTCGAGTGATCCGAACCCCTCGTCGATGAAGAGCGTGTCCAGACGGATGCCCCCGGCCCGCGCGGTGACGACCTCGGCGAGGCCGAGCGCGAGCGCGAGCGACGTGAGGAACGTCTCGCCCCCTGAGAGCGACTGCGGTGGGCGGGACTGCCCCGTGAAGGCGTCGAACACCACGATGCCGAGACCGGACGCCGCGCCTCTGGCCGCGAGCGCATCGGAGTGCTGCAGCTGATAGCGGCCGGTCGACATGTCGTGCAGTCGACGGTTCGCCGCATCGACGATCTCTTCGAGCTCGGCGGCGAGGACGAACGTCTCGAGCGTCATCTTCCGGGTGTTGGCGCCTCGGCCCGCGATCGTGTCGGCGAGATTCTGCAGCAGCTCGAACTCCGCGGCATCGTCGGCCGTCCTGACGTGCTCCGCTGCTGCGGACTCGATCAGCCCGCCCAGTCGCTCGGCGGTGCCGGCCGCGCGCGCGGCCGCATCGACGGCATCGGTCCAGGTCGTGCGAGCGGCTGCCGACGCATCTTCCGCCGGGCCGAGTTCGATCGGCTCCTCGGGGAGCGTCCGCAGCTCCAGATCGAAGAGGATCGCCCGTTCCTTCTCGCGCTGCACGGCATGCTGTGCGATCCGCGCGTCGAGGGCCTCCTGCGCCGCCGCCGAGCGAAGGGCCTGCTCCGCTGCGTCGACGTCGGCGAACGTCGACGCAGCGAGCGCCGCATCCCGCTCGCCCTCCGCGTCGACGAGTGCCTGCGCCCTGCGGCGATGTTCCGCGATCGCGTCCGCGAGCCCCCGCGCCGCGACGATCTTCGTCGCCGCGTCCGTGAGCCGGGCGGCGACCGTGTCGAAGTCGCCCCGAGCACCGGCGATCAGCTCGTGTGCCTCCGCGCTCCGCTGTCGCAGCAGCGCATGCTGTTCGCGCGCCTGTGCGAGGGCCGTCGTGTCTTCGGCCTTCTCGGCCTCGAGCCGTTCGACCCGGGCGACGAGCTCCTGCAACCGGGCATCGAGCGCCACCAGCTCCGCCGCTGCGTCCAGGCTGCCCGTGTGCGCCGCCTCCGCCTCGGCGTACTCCGTCTCGGCCTGCTCGATGCTGCGTCCGTCGGCGCGGGCGGTGACGGCGGCCAACTCGGCCCTGAGCGATGAGGCCGCGGCGCTGAGCTCGCGTTCCCGCTGCGCGGCGGCGTCGCGGGTGCTCTCGGCTTCCGCGATGTCGTCGGGCGAGACCGGATCCGAGTGCGTCGCGGGGCTCGGGTGTTCGACAGAGCCGCAGACGGGGCAGGGGTGATCGTCGTGGAGACTCGACGCCAACTCGCCGGCCATGCCGTCGGTGCGCCGCTGCCGCAGCCGCGCGAGCGTCATCTGCACCGCCGCGTGCACCGCGGTGGCGTCGTTGAGTTCACGCTCGGCGGTCGCCTCCGCGATCAGCAGCCGTTCCGCTTCGCGCGCCGCGACACGGCGGGCATCCGCCGCCTCCCGGGCCACCCTCAGATCCTCTGCACGATCCGCCCGGCGTCTGGTCTTGTCCCGCTCCGACGTCAGCGCCGCGGCAGCGGCCGGCAGGGAGCTCCGCTCCGTTTCCCCCGCTTCGAGGCGTGCGGTCGCGGCCTCGACAGCTTCGGCCGCAGCCTGCAGCTCGGCATCGAGTGCTGGGGCCTGTTCCTCGAGCTCACGTGCCCGTTCCCAGGATCCGCTCTCTCTGGTGCGCGCCGCTGCCCATGCTTCGAGGTCGCCGTCGACGGTGATGTCGAAGGCATCCCAGTCCGAGCGGGCGCTCTCTTCGGCCGCCGCGGCATCGATGACCTCCGCATGCGCTCGCGCCGCCGCGGCGATCGTCGACCGCAGCGCCTCGGCGGCACGCGCGGCCGCGAGCTCGGCACGAGCCTCGTCGATCAGGGGCGCATCGGCATCGAGACGCGCGAGCGCTGCACGCGCCCGGTCGCGCTCTCGCTGGGCCCGCTGCTCCTCACGCGTGGTGGCGAGTGCCGCGTCGGCATCCGCCGATCGCTTCTCGGCGTCGGCCTGTTCGGAGGCCCGACGCTCGGCGCGGTAGTCGGCGCGCGCCTTCGCCCGTCGAAGCCCTTCGAGACGCTCCTCGATCGTCCGCGACACCGACGGGGTCTCCCCGGGGGCGTCGACCGGCGATGCCGCCTCGTCGTCCGGATCCGATGACGACTCGTTCGTGGTCACGAGACGCTCAGCCTCGTCGACGCGCGCGGCGACCAGGGCGAGCCGCGCACCGAGCGCCTGCTCCGCCCTTCGGCGACGCTCATCGAACCGGGCCTGCACGTCTTCGAACCGCTGAGTGCCGAAAAGCCGCCGCAGCAGCGCCTGTCGATCCCTGCTCCCCGCCAGCAGGAACTCGGAGAAGCGGTTCTGCGCCAGGAGGATCACCTGGAGGAACTGCTCCCGGGTCAGCTGCAGGATCTCCTCGAGCTCGTTGCCGACATCGACCGCGCGCGCGGCACGCCCGACCCACCCGGCGTCGGTCCACCCGTCGAGGGCCACGGCCGCCGCCTGCTTCGTCATGCCCCCGCCGCGCTTGGCCGGACGCAGGTACTCCGGCGATCGCGTGACCCGGAAGCGGCCGGCCGGCGTGCTGAACTCGACCACCACCTCGGAGGGATCGTCGGGCTCGCAGTGGTCGCTGCGAAGACGCTTCTCTCCGCCGTCGTACCGTGGCACGCCACCATAGAGGCCGAAGCAGACGGCGTCGAGGATGCTCGACTTGCCGGCCCCCGTACGCCCCGCGATCAGGAAGATCCCGTCGTCGGCGAAGGCATCGAAGTCGACGATCTGCCGCGACCGGAAGGGTCCGAACCCCTCGACCTCCAGGCGATGGAGACGCATCTAGACGAGAGCCTCCGCACGCACGCGCTCGTCGAGCACCGCACGGATCAGTTCGTGCTCGGCCTCGGTCGCACCCTGGCCCGCCCGCACGTGCTCGAGGAACGCCTCGATACGGTCGACGTCGGTCACCGCCGTGCGCAGACGCTGTGCGTACGACCGCTCCGCGGCCTCGGCGACGGCCTCGGGCAGGTGCTGCACCATGGCGCAGTAGGGGTAGCTCTCGCGCAGACGTCGCATCGGCTCGGTCTGGGGCAGCGGATCGGTGTAGATCGCACAGACCCAGTCGCCCTCGTGCTCGGCGACCATCGTGGCCGAAAGGATCTCGTCGAGGGTGCCGGTGAGCGTGACGAGCCGACGCGGCACCGGCAGCTCGAGCCACTCGACCGCCGCGAGGCCGTCGGCGTCGAGGTCGACGAGCCAGGACCCACGCGGCTTGTGCTGTTCGCCGAAGCTGTAGTGCAGCGGAGCGCCGGCGTAGCGAACGCGGTCGCTGAGCTGCTGCCGTCCGTGGATGTGGCCGAGTGCGACGTAATCGGGGCCGTCGAACACGCTCAGCGGCACGACGTCGAGCCCACCCTGGCGCACCTCGCGCTCGAGACCGGCCGTCGCGTCGACGCCGGCCGCGAAGCAGTGCGCGATCGCGACGGAACGCCCGGTGTGCGCGCTCATACCTTCGCGGACCAGGTCCATCGCGTGCGCCATGGTCTGCGCCTGCGTGCGCAGCTGGCGCCCCTCACGGTCGCCCTCCGGCCAGTGCTGCCGGACGATCGCGGGCTCCAGGTACGGGATGCCGAAGAATTGCACTGGTCCGTGGGCGTCGGCGACCGTCACGGGCACACCGACCGCCAGCGGATCGGTCAGCACGTGGATACCGTCGCGCAGCAGCCGGGCTTGGAAGCCGAGCCGTGCGGCCGAGTCATGGTTGCCACTCGTGACGATCACTCGGGCGCCGGCCTCGTGCAGCGCCACCAGCGCATCCCCGAGAAGCGTGTAAGCAGGTCCGGACGGGGTCGCCGAGTCGAACACGTCGCCCGCCACGACCACGACGTCGACCGCGTTCTCACGAACCTGCTCGGTGAGCGCTCCGAGCACCTCGGCCAGCGCGTCCATGGTCGAGTTGCCATGGAACGTCCGGCCGATGTGCCAGTCGGAGGTGTGCAGGATTCGCATACTCACACGGTACGAAGACCCTCCGACATTCCGTCCGAGGCGTGCCGCGGCAGCCCCGTACGCCCACTCGAGGAGGAAGCGGAAGGTCCCCTGACCCACCCTCGTCGCGATGACCGGCACGCGGTGATGCGAGATGCGCTGTGCACCTTCACCTGTGCGGCGTGCGGGGCTGCGCGATGCGATATCAGGGCTGCCCTCCGCCCGACAGGTGCCGGCTTGCCCCGCCGGCTGAGGGTTGTGCCCGCTTCGTCGCGACTACCGACTTCCGCTCTCCTCCTCGAGTTCGTTCGACCAGTTCGCCTGCTGGATCCGGTTGTCGAGTTCACGCAGCTCCTGCGCGACGGCATCGGCCTGCGCGCGCAGCTGCGCGACCGGGAGGGCCGAGACCTGCCGCAGCTCCGAGCGCATCTGTCGCAGGAACTGGTCGTTGGCCCCGGATGCCGCGGCCGCGGCGTCCGTCAGCACCGAGTGCCGCAGGCGCAGCACGTCACGGGTGGCGAGCGCGTCGGTCATGGTGCCGTCCGCCCCGAGGTCGAGTCGCGCGTTCGTGGCGTTGATGCGGCGGATGAGGTCGCGCAGCTGAGTCAGCGCGGCATCCACCTCGACGATCAGCGCCGCGGCATCCTCGGCCGGCTCCTCCCCCTCCTGGTACCGGGCGTTCGCGACGATGCGCGCCCGCAGCTGCTCGATGCGGCGCTGCAGATCGGCGCGTGCGGTGAGGGCCTCGGCGAGTTTCATGGCCTCATCTTCGCAGGAACCGCCCGTAACAGTACGTCACACAACGAGGAATCAGCGGGTGCGCAGCAAGGGAGCGTGCTCAGGGTGCGCGGCGAACCAGTCGGCGACGTACCAGCACACGGCATCGACCTTGCGGTCACCGCGTTCCTCGATCTCGGCCACGGCTCCCTCGACGACCTTCCCCGCATAGCCGTTGCCGCGGAAAGTCGGGATCGTGAAGGCCCTGGTGAGCGCGATGGTGTGACCGTCGTCGCGGTAGTCGAGAACGCTCACGAGCTTGCCGTCGCGCATGAGCGTGTAACGCGACGCGTCCTTCTCGTCGGTCAGGATGAAGCCGCCGACAGTGTGCGAGATCGTCATCCGAGCAACGTTACGCCCGGTCGACGACGCCCGGGCGTTTTGACATGAGGCGTCACGATCAGACATAATCCCCCCATGACCACCAACGCAAGCCCTTTGTCCGCCCAGGAGGCGAACAGGACTGCCGGGATGATGATGCCCGGTCGCGTTGGCATGTGTTGCCGAATGTGTCGCTGAACGAACAGCCACCCCGCCTGACCTGAACTTCTCGCGATCTGCGAGGTCAGCGTCTCCGAGCATCCACCCTTGCTCGCTTCCCGGCTCCGCCGGTCATTCATGCAACGCATCAGAGCCCCGCTCGATCCGGGCTCACGTCCTGAGGACTTCATCATCATGTCGAACACCGCACTTCTCGAGCGTCCCGCCACCACCGCCGCGATCCGCACGCAGCCCGAGGCCGCGGCACCGCTGGCCGCCGCCGGAGCCGACCTTCCCGCCGTCCGCTCGCCGCGCGGTTTCGCGCTCTACGTCGGGCTGGACGAGATCAAGGCCGCCGAGGCCGGCGTCAGTCTCCCCCTCCTCGTCGACGCGCTGCGTCGCACCCTCGCCGAACTCGCCCCGGGCGCTGAGACCCACGCCACGGTCGCGCTCGCGCCCCACGGCTCCGGGGGCCGCGACCTCGACGTCGTCCGCCTGGCGCTGCAGGAGCCGGGTGCCATCGCGCGCACCAAGGCCGCCGCCGAAGAGGACACGGTGGAGGAGGAGAGCGGCGTGACCGTCGACATCTCCCGCAAGCGCGTGCTCATCGACGGCGAGTCCGCCGCGTTCACCTACAAGGAGTTCGAGCTGCTGCAGTACCTCGTGCTCCGCGAGGGTCGCACGATCGAGCGCAGCGAACTGGTCTCCGCCCTCTGGCAGGCGCAGGACGACGAGACCCCCGGTGAGCGCACGATCGACGTGCACGTGCGTCGCCTTCGCGCGAAGCTCGGACGCTACGAGGACATCGTCCGCACCGTGCGGGGCATCGGCTACCGATTCGACCGGCACGCCGACGTCGTCATCCGCTACGGCCACGGAACGCCCTCGCCCGACCGCTTCTGATCGCCCGAGGGTCCGTGTCAGGACCTGCGCGTAGGGTGGGCGCATGACCTTGACGGTGCACTCGGCAGCGGCGGACGCCGCTCGCACGGACCCCGCTCAGGAGACCGTCTACCGCCCGCCGCACGAGCTCGATCTCCGTCGCACCGTCGGTATGCTCCGTCGCGGCGGAACCGACCCGACGATGGTCATCGACGGACCCGTCATCTGGCGTGCGATGCGCACGCCCCTCGGACCGACGACACTGGCGCTGCGCATGATCGGCGGCGAGGTGCGCGCGACCGCGTGGGGTTCCGGATCGGACTTCGCACTCGACCTCGTGCCCGCGCTCTGCGGTGCGCACGACGACGCCGCGGACTTCGACGCATCACGGCATCCCCTCGTCGCAGATTCCGCGCGACGTCACCCCGGGTTGCGCCTGACGCGCACCGATGAGGTGTTCGACGCGCTCGCGTGCGCGATCATCGAGCAGAAGGTCACCGGCATGCAGGCCTTCGGCGCATGGCGCTGGCTGGTGTCGCGCTTTGGCGAGCGGGCACCCGGACCTGCGCCGCGACCGATGTTCGCAGCGCCCTCCCCTGAGCAGTGGTATCGCATCCCGTCCTGGGCCTGGCACCGCGCCGGAGTCGAGCCCCCACAGTCGCGCACCATCGTGCGGGCAGCGGAGCGCGGCGACCGCATCGCCCGCGCCGTGCGGACCGCGGCCACCGGGGCCGACCGCGACCGCGTGCTCACGAGCCTTCCCGGCGTGGGGGTCTGGACGTCGGCGGAGACCCGGATCCGCGCGCTCGGCGACCCCGATGCGGTCAGCGTCGGCGACTATCACCTCGCCCACGAGGTCGGCTACGCACTGACGGGCACGCGCACCGATGACGAGGGGATGGTCGAGCTCCTCGCGCCCTGGGCCGGACAGCGCCAACGCGTCGTCCGGCTCATCCTCGCCAGCGGTGTGCAGGAACCCCGCCGTGGCCCTCGCCTCGCCCCCGAGGACCATCGCCACCGCTGACGCCGCCACCTATGCTGGTGCCATGTCCCGCACCGCACTGCGCATCTTCATCACCGTCGGCCTGCTGATCGTCGGTGTCGTGATCGGGCTGATCTTCCAGAATGTGTGGCTCGGCGTGCTGCTCGCGGCGATCGTCTGGCTCGGCTGGTTCCTGGGCTACGAGTCGCGCCGCGGCAACAACGCCGGAGTCAACGACGAGGATCACGGTATCGAGCTCTGAGCGTCTGCCCGCTCAGTAGTACACCGCGAGCGGTCCCGACGGACCGTCGACGACGCGCACAGGGGTGTCGAACACCCGAGTGAGCACGTCATCGGTCATGATCTCGGCCGGCGGGCCGAACTCCACCACTGCGCCGTCCTTCATGGCGCAGATGTGATCGGCGTAGTGTCCCGCGAAGTTGATGTCGTGCAGCACGATCACGATCGTGCGACCGAGCTCCTCCGCCGCCCGTCGCAGGTGCTTCATCATCTGCACCGCATGCCGCATGTCGAGGTTGTTCAGGGGTTCGTCGAGCAGCACGAACTCGGTGTCCTGCGCCAGGACCATCGCGACGTACGCGCGCTGACGCTGCCCACCGGAGAGCTCATCGAGATACCGACCCTCCAGCGCACCGAGGTCGAGGAAGTCGATGGCCCGGCTGATGATCTCCTCGTCGGTCCGGTTGAGGCGCCCCTTCGAGTGCGGGAAGCGCCCGAAGCCGACCAGCTGGCGCACGGTGAGCCGAGTGACGAAGTGGTTCTCCTGGCGCAGGATCGACACGACCTTCGCGAGGTCCTTCGACTTCGTGGAGGCCACGTCGAGTCCTGCGATCTCGATGGCACCGGCGTCCATCCCGCTGAGTCGACCGATCATCGTGAGCAGTGTCGATTTGCCCGCACCGTTGGGGCCGATGAGCGCGGTGATGCCGCCGGTGGGGATCTCGAGATCGACGGGGCCGATCGCGACCTCGCTGCTGTAGTCCCGGCGGACGCCGTCGAGAGCGATCACAGTCTGCCCTTTCTGAGGATGACGATGAGGAACACGGTGCCGCCCACGAGCTCGATCAGGATCGACACCATCCCCTGCGCGTAGAAGACGTTCTTCATCACGAAATAGGCTCCCGCCAGGATCGTGAAGGCCGTGAGCACGGCGACGGGGAAGATCAGCCGGTGGTCGTGCGTGTCGGCGAACTGGTACGCGAGCGTCGCCACCAGGAAGCCGAGGAACGTCATCGGACCCACGAGCGCCGTCGAGGTCGCCATCAGCACAGCGACCAGGAACAGCACGATGAACAGCTCGCGCCGATGATCGACGCCGAGAGAGCGAGCGGCATCCGGACCGAGCGCCATCAGGTTGAGTCGGCGGGACCGGAGCCACAGCAGCGCCGAAGCGGCCACGACCAGCGGGATCGCCAGCGGAAGGTAGGAGGCGTCGGCGTTCGACACGTTGCCGAACAGGCGGGCGGCGAGCACGTCGAACTCGCTGGGCGTGAGCAGGCGCTGCATGAAGGTGGCGATCGCCCCGAGTCCGCCGCCGATCACGATGCCGACGAGAAGCATGATCTGCAGGTTGCTGTAGCGGCCCGAGAGCAGCCATCCGTACAGGGCGACGGCAAGGCCGACCATGATCGCGACCTGGATCGCGAACTGGCCGATGCCCTGGATCGCGACGAGTCCGGCCACGCCGAAGAGGTACACCGTCGAGGTCTGCACCACGCGATACAGCGACTCGAATCCCATGATCGACGGCGTGATGATGCGGTTGCTCGTGACCGTCTGGAAGCTCACCGTGGCGACGGCCTGGGCGACGGCCACGAGCGCCATCACGGTGACATCGGTCGCACGGTGCTGAGCGATGCGCCAGAACCCGGTCGAGCCGACCGGCATCGGATTCGCCCAGGCGAGCAGACCGAAACCGGAGACCGCGGCGAGGACGATGAGGATGCCGAGCACGATGACGTAGCGCCGGCGCGCACGCGGGGTCGTGAACGAGCCGGCCGATCGCACCGGACCCGCCGTCATCACCTCGCCCCTCACGCCGCTAACCACGTCGACGCTGTCTGAGCAGGAGGAGCACGAACACCACGGCGCCGACGACCCCGAGGATCAACGACACCGGGACCTCGAACGGCATGATGATCGTGCGTCCGATGATGTCGCACACCGTGACGATCGCGATGCCGAGCAGGCACACCCAGGGCAGGTTGCTGCGGAGGTCGTCGCCGCGCACCATCGAGACGATGTTCGGCACGATCAGCCCCAGGAAGGGCAGGTTGCCGACGACCACCGTGACGACGCCGGTGGTGACCGCGATGAGCACCGTGCCGAGCAGGATGATCCGGTTGTAGTTCACCCCGACGTTCGTGGCGACCTCTTCACCGAGCCCGGCGATGGTCAGCCGATCCGCGACGATGAAGACGATCACGCCGATGATGGCCACGATCCAGAGCATCTCGTATTGACCGCGCATCACCGAGGTGAAGCTTCCGGCGAACCAGACGCCGATGATCTGCAGCGAGTTGGTGGCCAGGGCGAGGTAGGTCGACAGTGCGCCGACGACCGCGCCGAGCATGATGCCGACGATCGGGACGATGAGCGAGGACTTGAGCGCGACGCGACGCAGGAAGGCGAAGAACACCATCGTCCCGATGAACGCCGCGAGCACGGCGCACGCCATCCGCAGCGGGAGCGACGGCTGCGGCACGAGGATCATCACCGTCAGGAGCCCGAGCCCCGCCCACTCGGTGGTTCCTGTGGTCGTCGGTTCGACGAAGCGGTTCTGGGTGAGCAGCTGCATCACCAGGCCCGCCATGGCCATCGAGGCGCCGGCGAGGACGAGGGCGATCGTGCGGGGGACGCGCGTGATCTGGAACATCTGCGCGCCGTCCTCCGCGCCGGTGACGTCGTACACACCGGTGAAGAGCGAGATCACGAGCAGCACGGCGACGACGAGCACGCCGATGAGGAGTTTCACGTCGAAGAGCCGCCCGGCATGGCGGGGCGGCGGAGTGATGTCGGTGGAGACCATGATGGCGGTGCGGCGGCATCCGGGGTCGTCCGGATGCCGCCGCGTGGCGTCAGTTCTTCGCGCTCTTCTCGAGGGCGTCGGCGAGGTCGTTGAGGAAGGTCGTGTAGGTCTGGATGCCCTCGTTCAAGTACGTGTCGGTGGGCATGTACACGAGCTGCGACTCCTTCACCGCGGTGACGCCGGCGAGGGCCTCCGAGCTCTCGAGGATCTCTGCAGCCTGCACGTAGTCGGGGGTCTCGGCGGCGAACACGGCGTCGCGATCGAGCACGAGGATCCAGTCGGGGTTCGAGGCGGCGATCGCCTCGACCGAGATCTCGTCTCCCTGGTGGTCGTCCGTCGCGTCGTCGACCTCGAGCGCGGGCGTGAGACCGAGGATGTCGTAGATCGGGCCGAGCGAGCGTCCGACGGTCGGGGCGAGGTAGCCGATCTCCCCGCCCGAGGTGTTCACGGCCATGACAGTGTCGGCGTCGTCGTAGGCGGCCTTCGCGCGCTCGACGGCGGCGTCGAAGTCGTCGACCAGCTTCTCGGCCTCGTCCTGCTTGCCGAAGATCTCGCCGAGCACGGTGACCTGGCGCTTGAGCTCCTCGTCGAAGGGCTCACCCTCGCGCGGCTCGAGGTCGATGATCGTGGCGTCCGGCACGAGGTCCGCGATGGCCGTGTTGTGCTGGGTGAAGCGCTGTCCGCTGATGATGAGGTCGGGCTCGACCGCGACCACCGCCTCGAGGTCGGGCTCGCTGTGGAGCCCGATGTCGACGATGCCCTCGTCCTTCACGTACGACACGGTCTCCGGCATGAGCGCGACGGCTCCGGCGGAGAGCTCGACACCCCAGTCGGAGAGCGTCTGGAAGGTGCGGTTGTCGAGCGCGACGACCGACGCCGGGGGCGTCGAGATCTCGTGCGTGCCGGTGTTGTCCTCGATCGTGACGGATGCTGCCGCCGACTCGGTCTTCTCCGGTTCCGCGGTGCTGCCGGAGGCACAGCCGGCGAGGGCGAGGAGGCCGACGAGCGCGGCGCTCGTTGCGGTGAGGGTTCTGGGCACGGACATGGAGAGACTCCTGTTCTGCGGGATCGTCGCGCACACGAGGGGCGCTGGGAGAGCGAAGTTAGGGTGACCTTGCTTCGACACTTTTAGGTTAGCCTTACTTCATGAGCGATACGAAATCCGGCTTCTCGATCGAGCGTCGCGGCCTCGAGCTGCGCTTCCGAAACGTCACCCTCAGCGCCCGGGAATGGCTGGCTCCGGACTTCGTGCGCGTCCGACTCACCGGCTCCGATCTCGCCGGATTCGATTCCCTGGGCTCCGATGACCACATGCGCCTGTTCTTCCCGTCGGGCCCCACCGACTCCGTCGAGGAGCTGCGCGCCTCCCCGAGCCGCGAGTACACCCCGCTCGCCTGGGGTGAGGACTGGCTCGACGTCGAGTTCGCCGTGCACGGCGATCAGGGTGTCGCGGCGCCGTGGGCGGCCACCGCACCCCTCGGGTCGACGATCGGCGTGGGCGGACCGCGGGGATCCGCAGTGCTGATGGGCGAACCCGGATCGTGGCTGCTGGTCGGCGACGAGACGGCCATCCCCGCGATCCGCCGCTTCGCAGCCCTCATCCCCCAGGGCACTCCGGCACGCATCGTGGTGGAGACCGTGAACCAGGGTCGCGAGTTCGAGATCGAGGCACCGGTCGAGGTCGAGTGGCTGCACCGCGGCGAGGCGCCCGCGGGCTCGGCGCTCATCGCCCTCCTCGACGCGCTGACCGCGGACGACACCGTCGGAGTCGACCCGTTCGTCTTCATCGCCGCCGAGCAGTCGATCGTCAAGCCGGGCCGAGCGCTGCTCGACCGCTGGGGAGTCGACACCGCGAACGCCGTCGTGAAGGGCTATTGGAAGCGCGGCGAAGCCGAGTACCACGCGCCGCACTGAGAAACTGAGGGCATGGCTCTCCTCGACCACCTGGGCATCACCGTCACCGATCTCGCACGCGGCCGCGCGCAGTTCCACCCCGTGCTGACAGCCCTGGGCTACACGATCGGTACCGAGAACGCCTCGGGAACGTCGTGGTGGCACGGTGACGACACCGAGCTCATCATCTTCGCGCCGCGCGAGGAGACCGGCCCCCACATCCATGGACGCCCCGGATGGCAGCACCTGGCGTTCGCGATGGACTCCCGTGAAGACGTCGACCGGCTGCACGCGGTCGCACTGGCCGCCGGGTGGACGGCGGTGCGCGAGCCGAAGATCTACGAGCGCTTCAACGACCGCTACTACGCGTCGTTCGTCGAGGACGAGAGCGGCATCCGGGTGGAGTTCATGCACAACCCGCCGCGAGACGCCGCTTGACTCCCGGGCGTGTCGAGCCTTAATGTGGCAAAGCTGTGCCGATCGGCGCAGCACACCAGCCGAGGAGTCGACGGATGACCGCCCAGCGGAACCTTCCCATCGCAGCGGTGTTGCCGTTTCAGCAGAAGCGCAATGACCGCTACGAGTCGTACCCTCCGGCGCGCGCCGTGTGAAGCATCCGCTCTCACAACGCCCCGCACCGTCAGGTCCGGGGCGTTTTCCGTTGGAGAGACCCCTGACCTGTGGCCGGACACCACCACAAGGAAAGGAATCATGGAGAGGCTCTCCGCACGGCTGCTGTCGTGGGCATCGCTGATCGACGAGAAGACGCTCGATCAGGCGCACACCACGGCCCGCATGCCGTTCATCCACCCGCACCTGGCGCTGATGCCGGATGCGCACCTCGGCAAGGGGGCGACGGTCGGCTCGGTCATCCCGACGCTCGGCGCGATCATCCCCGCAGCCGTGGGAGTCGACATCGGCTGCGGCATGATCGCCGTCCGCACCCAGTTCACGAGGAGCGACCTCGAAGGTCGCGACCTCGCCGAGCTCCGGGAGCAGATCGAGCGTGCCATCCCGCTGTCGGCCGGCCGCTACAACCGCAAGGTCGTGGCCACCGCCGAGCCGCGCATCGCCGAACTCGAGGAACTCGCCGAGAAGAACGGGTTCGATCCCGCGCAGTACGCCGGGAACTGGCGCCTGCAGCTGGGCACGCTCGGTTCGGGCAACCACTTCATCGAGGTGTCGGTCGACGAGCTCGACCGGGTGTGGCTGTTCCTGCACTCGGGTTCCCGGGGTGTCGGCAACCGGATCGCCGGGCACCACATCTCCGTCGCCCAGAGGCTGGCGAAGCAGTGGTGGATCGACCTCCCCGACCCCGACCTGGCCTACCTTGTCGAGGGCACGCCGGAGTTCACCCGATACATCCGGGAGCTGCGGTGGGCGCAGCAGTTCGCCCTGCTGAACCGGGAGGAGATGATGGACCGCGTCGTGCGGCAGGTGTCGGAGTTCCTCGACACCCCGGTCGAAGACCAGGAGCGCATCAACTGCCACCACAACTTCACCGAGTCGGAGAAGCACTACGGCAAGCAGGTGTGGGTCTCTCGGAAGGGAGCCATCCAGGCGGACGCCGGTCGGCCGGGCCTCATCCCCGGCTCGATGGGCACCGCCTCCTACGTGGTGGAGGGGCTCGGTGACCCGCAGTCGCTGAACTCGTCACCGCACGGTGCCGGACGGGAGTACTCCCGGTCGGCGGCGCGACGGACCTTCACGCACGACCAGCTGCGGGAGGCGATGACGGGCATCGAGTTCCGCGACACCGACGCCTTCATCGACGAGATCCCTCAGGCGTACAAGCCGATCGACCAGGTGATGGCGGACGCCGCGAGCCTCGTGTCGATCCGGCACACGCTGCGGCAGCTCGTCAACGTGAAGGGCGATTGAGCAGGACCGGGCGGTGGAACCCCACCGCCCGGTCTTCTCGATGTCGCCGGTCTCCTCCAGACTGAAGCCATGGCCACTTTCGATCACCTCGGCATCACGGTCGAGTCCGTGCCCGCGGCGTCCGCGCAGTTCCATCCCGTGTTCGAAGCGCTCGGCTACGTGCGCGCACACGATGCCGAGGACCACGCCTATTGGCGCAAGCCCGGCGAACCCGAGATCCTCCTCTACCCGGCGCGCGAGGCGGACTCCGGCCCCCATCGACACGGCCGCGTCGGGTGGCAGCATCTGGCGTACGCCGTCGAGTCGCGCACCGAGGTCGATCGCCTGCACGACATCGCGATCGCGGCCGGATGGACCGAGGTCCGTGCGCCCAAGGAGTACCCGCGCTTCACCGAGCGGTACTACGCCGCCTTCGTCGAGGACGCCAACGGCATCCGGCTCGAGTTCCTGCACAACCCGCAGGGGTGGGACTGACCGCTCCTCCACGTGAACACACGAAATCGGGTTTTCTCCATCTCCTGAGCGACCGATATCTTCGCCTCGCGCGCTCTGGCAGGCTTGCCGAATCGATGCGACGATGAGGGAGTGGGATTCATGAACGACGCGCAGATCTGGACCATGATCGGCTCGTTCACCGTGCTCATGTTCAGTACGCTCACCGTCGTCTCGACCTTGTTCATCCGGGTCGTCCGCAGCGAGATCGGCGGACTCCGCAACGAGATGAACGGGCAGATCGGCGGACTGCGCAACGAGATGAACGCACGGTTCGATGCCGTGAACACCCGCATCGACGGTCTCGACCGCGACGTGCAGGCGATCGTGAAGCGCACCTTCGGCCTCGACCGCGACTGATGACGCCGCCTCGCCACCCCACCTCGGTCGACCCTGCCGATCGGCATGATGCCTTCCCGGATGCCCCCTGCGGCACAGCCGTCCTGCTCCTCGCCGGATCCAGCGGGCGCGTGGAGTCCGAACGGGCCGACCTGCTCGCGCGGCACGGCGCCCGGGTCCGCTCCATCCGCTGGTTCGGCGGCGTCGGCCAGCGGCCCGCACCCCACGAGGTGCCGATCGAGATGTTCATCGATCAGCTGGACCTCCTGCGCCACGATGCCGATCGCGTCGCGATCTTCGGAACGTCGTTCGGAGCAGAGGCTGCCCTGGTGACCGCATCCCTCCACCCGGTCGACGCCACGGTCGCCGTCGCGCCGTCATCCGTCGTCTGGGCGGGGATCGCAGACGGGAGGTGGTCTTCGCACTGGACCAGCCGCGGCGCGCCACTGGCCGCTGTGCCTTTCGACCCGTCCTGGGCGCCGACGACCGAGCCGCCCGAGTACCGCTCCCTGTACGAGTCGAGCGTCGATCGCGCTCCGGAGGCCGCTGCCGCCGCGGCGATCCGCTCCGAGGACATCACCGGCGACGTCGTCCTGGTCGCAGGAGGCGACGACCGCGTCTGGCCGAGTGACCGCTTCGCCGCCGAGATCGTCGAGCGCCGAAGGCGGCACGGACGGGAGACGACGATGATCTCGCATCCCGCCGCCGGACACCGCATGGTCCTGCCCGGCGAGTCGATCGTGGTCGGCGGAGCGGTGATGTCACGGGGAGGCACCCCCGCTGCAGATGCGGAGCTCGGCGTGCTCGCATGGCCGCAGATCGTCGAGGCGCTCGATCTGCGCGGTTGACCTCAGAGCGCAGGGGCGACGGCCGCCTCGTCGACCGACCTGTCGGTGAACGCGGTCTTCGGAACGAAGATGAGGATCACCGCGGCGGCCACCGCGGTCACGCCGCAGACGATCCACACCGTGAAGTAGCCGGTGAGCGAACCCGCGGTCCCCTCGCCCGCCCCCGCCGTGGTCGCGACGCCGTGGAGCAGCGCGATGCCGAACACGCACGAGGCGATCGCGCCGCCCACGGTCTTGACGGAGTTGGTGAGCCCCGTCGCGACCCCGGTCTGCGAGGCGGGAGCTGCGGATGCCGCGGCCGCGGGCAGCGCCGCGACCAGCGCGCCCGAACCCAACCCGACGACGACCATGTTCGTGATGACCTGCGCGTAGGTGTCGTGGAACGGCAGGAAGAGCAGGAAGCCGAGCCCCACGAGGATCGATGCGCCCATCAGCGTCAGCCGTGGGGTGATCCAACGGGCGACCGACGGGAACAGCAGCGCGCCCGTGATCATGGCGATGAGATAGACGCCGATGATCAGCGAGGTCTGGAACCCGCTCGTGCCGAGACCGTAGCCGTACACCGAAGGATCCGTACGGGCGAAGGTCGACAGCGGCGCCTGCGCTCCGAGGACGCTCACACCGAAGAGACCCGCGGTCAGGAACACCGGACCGAGCGCCGGCGAACGGAACATGCGCACGTCGATCAGCGGGTCGTCGCAACGCAGTTCCCAGAGCACGAAGGGGATCACGAGCAGCACGCCGAGGACCACGACGCCCCACGCCCACGGGTTCTCCAGGCCGCCGTCGAGGCGGAGCAGGCTGAGACCACCGGTGAAGCAGACGAGCGCGAGCGAGATCAGCACGAGTCCGACGGTGTCGAAGATGCCGCCGGTGGGCTCCGGCGACTCCTTGACCCCGAACAGGATCACGAAGAAGCAGACCACGATGAGCACGGCCGGGACCAGCAGCACGACGGTGAGCGGCAGGACGTCGATGAGCGCGCCGCCCACCAGGGCGCCGATGATCGCGCCACCCTCGAGAGCCGCGACCAGGAGTCCTGCCGCCTTCGCCGTGATCGAGGAGCGCCCCTCCATGCGCCGCGAGCGCGACCAGATGAGGGCGATCTCCAGCGGCAGCCAGACGACGTAGAAGCCCATCAGCGCCCAGGCTGCGAGGAACACGCCGAACGAGTCGGTGAAGGGCAGCACCAGTGCGGCCGCCGCGGTGACGGCGGTCGAGATGAGCAGCATCCGCTTGTGGCCGACCATGTCGCCGAGCTTCGCGAACGCGGGGACCACGAGAGCCGACAGCATGAGCTGCGTGCCTTCGAGCCAGTTCACGTCGGCGTCATGGACTCCGAGGTGGCGAGCGATGTCCGTGAGCATCGGCGTGTAGTAGCCCTGCAGCACACCGCTCGTGAACTCGACGAAGGCGAGGAAGCCGACGACGACGGCGAGGGTGCCCAGTGTGCGGGTGCGCGTCATCGCGTCTCCTGCTTCTCGTTCGGATCCTCCAGCGCGAGCGGGAGGCGGGGTGAGATCACCCTAGTCGTTCGAGAAGTGCACGATGGAATCGCTCTCCGCGCTCCAGCGCGGCGATCTCGACGCTTTCGTCGACGCCGTGGATCGATGCCCGCTGGACGTTCGACATGTCCAGCGGCGCGAAGCGGTACACAGCGGGCGAGAAGCGATGGAAGTGCCGGGAGTCGGTGGCCGCCATCATGACGTAGGGCACGGCCGGCACGCCGGGATGGGAGACGTCCAGCGCGGCCGCGAGCAGGGCGAACTGCGGGTTGTCGGTGGGCGACTCCGGCGACGGCTCGCTCGCCTCGACCACCTCGACGAAGACGAGCGGATCGCGGATGCGTCGCCGCACACGGAACACGGTCTGCTGGGTGGTCTCACCCAAGGCGATGCGCAGGTTGACGGTGGCGGATGCCTGCGAGGGCAGCACGTTCGCTGCAGTCCCGCCCGACTGCATGGTCGGTGCCACCGTGGTGCGGACGAGGGCTGCCGGCTCGCCGCCGAGCGCCGCGAAGACCTGCGCGGTCAGCAGCGGCGCCGATCCCAGGAGCCGCAGCAGATGGCGCGCCGGTCCCGGCGTCCGGGCCGCCAGCTGCGAGAGCATCCGGAGGATCGCCTTCGAGGCGCGCGGGCGGAACGTCGTGGGCCCGAGTCGATCGACGGCTCTCGCGATGCGCCGGACCGCCGTGAGCGAGGGCGGCGCGGACGCGTGGCCACCCTCGCCACGCGCCGACAGCCTGAGGGTCATCACGCCCTTCTCGCCGACGCCGATCATCGCCGCCCGACCGGGGACGAACGGGAGCGGCGCATCGACGACCGCACCCCCCTCGTCGACGACGAGCCACGGCACGACGCCGCGCGCACGCAGGACCCGCGCGATCTCCTCGGCCGCCTTCCCGTATGTCTCCTCGTTGCCACCGAACGACAGGTAGACATCGCGCGACGGGACGAAACCGTCAGCGAGCAGATTCTCGACGGCCTCGAGCACGACGATCAGTGGGCCCTTGTCGTCCAAGGCTCCGCGGCCGTACACGGAGCCGCCGGCGATCACGCCCGCGAAGGGCGGGTGCGTCCAGGCATCGCTCTCGTCGACGGGGACGACGTCATAGTGCGCCATCAGCACGACCGGCCCCTCGCCCGCCGCGCCGCTCCCCTCCCAATGGAACAGGAGGCCGAAATCGGTGTGCCGTTCGAGGTGCAGTTTCTCGTGCGTCAGCGGGTACAGCTCGGCGAGCAGAGCCACGAACTCCTCGAAGGGCGCAGGACCGCGCTCCTCGAGCTCGGCCGAGACCGTCGGGATCCGGATCATCTGCGAAAGCCGTTCGGCGATGCCGAGGCGCACGGTCGAGGTGGTCACAGTCGCCATCGTACCGAGCGCCGGCTCACGGCCACTGCGTGAGCTTGTCGGGATTGCGCACGGCGAACACCTCGGCGATGCGGTCTTCTCGAACGACGAAGGAGAACACCGCATCGACGCGGCCCTCGAGCGTCGCGAGCACGGCGAGGCCGTCGGGAGCGGAGACGAGGGAGACCTCTGCCTCGGGGTTCCGGGCAGCGATCCCCAGGAGGAACCGCGCGACGCGATCAGCTCCGACGACGGGTCGCAGTGCGGCGGATTTCTTCCCTCCGGCGTCGGAACGCAGCACGACATCCGGGTCGAGCAGTGTGACGAGCCGATCCAGCTCCCCCGTCGCCGCCGCCGCGAGGAACTCCCGCGCGACCGCGTCGTGCTGCTCCCGCGTGGCGAGTCCCGCGCGTCGATCACGGATGCGCCGTCGCCCCTGCGAGGCGAGCTGTCGGACGGCCTCCGGACTCCGTCCGACGGATTCGGCGATCTCCGCGAACGGCACGCCGAACACATCGTGCAGCACGACCGCGACGCGCTCGCCGGGCATGAGCGATTCCAGCACCACGAGCAGAGCCATGCCCACCGACTCATCGAGGGCCACCCGGTCGAGAGGATCGGGATGCGGAGCGGCGGCGAGCGGCGAGCCGTGCGGCACAGGCTCCGGAAGCCACTGCCCGACATAGCTCTCCCGACGCGCACGCGCAGATCCCAGCACGTCCAGGCAGATGCGCCCGGCGACGCGGGTCAGCCACGCTGCGGGATTGACGATGCGCGCGCGTTCCTCCGCGGTCATCCGGTACCACCGCACATACGTCTCCTGCACGGCGTCCTCGGCATCTGCGACGGTGCCGAGCAGGCGGTACGCGAGAGCGAGCAGCGTGCGGCGTTCGGCTTCGATCGCGTCGAGATCATCCATCGTCTCCATCCTGGCGCGCATCGAGACTCCTCGACGCCTCTTCCGCTCCGCATCTCACAATCCGTCGGCCTGTGTCGTCGAAGAAGGAGAAGGATGAACCGAGACGAAGGAGCACGCATGAGAATCGCAGTCGCAGGAGGAACCGGGACGGTCGGTCGGCACACCGTGGCCGCGATCGAGGCCGCTGGGCATGAGCCGGTGGTGCTCAGCCGCTCGCACGGCGTCGACCTCGTGACCGCACGCGGCCTGGACGCCGCACTCGCCGGAGCCGACGCCGTGATCGACGTCGCCAGCATCGAGACCCTCAAGGCGAGCGCGGCGATCGAGTTCTTCACCGCCGCGACCGGCAACCTCGTCGCGGCGGCAGCGGATGCCGGAATCGGGCACGTCGTGCTCCTCTCGATCGTGGGTATCGACCGCATCCCCTACGACTACTACGCGGGCAAGGTCGCACAGGAGAAGGTCGTCGAGGCCTCGCGGGTGCCCTGGACGATTCTGCGGGCGACGCAGTTCCACGAGTTCTCCCGGCAGATGTTCGAGCGCGCCAAGCTGGGGCCGCTGCACGTCGCCCCGAACGCACGAACCCAGCCCGTGGCGGCCGCGGAGGTCGGCACACGACTCGCAGCCCTCGCCGCCACCGAGCCGCAGGGGCGGGTGCCGGACTTCGCCGGCCCTCGCGAGGAGCAGCTCGCCGACATGGTCAGGGCGTTCGCCCGACGGCAGGGGTATCGCGGGTGGATCCCCGCGCTGAACGTTCCCGGACCGCAGATGGCGGGCATGCGGGCGGGGGATGCCCTCCCCACCTCCGATGCCGACCTCGGACGTCAGACCTTCGCCGAATGGCTCGCCGCCGACCGGTGATCGGGAACGCCTCGCGCTCTGCGCCCCTGGCTGAACAGCGCACGAGGCGCCTGGGAACAGGGCGACCGCGACGCGGGTTGCACCTGTGGTGGCGCGAGGAGCGCCCGAGGAGGTGCGCATGGAGCTGACCCTGGTGTCGTCGTCGTTCTGCGGCGCCTGCTCGAGGACGCGGGCTGTGCTCGCCGATGCCGTGAGGTTCCTGCCGGATGCGACGCTGACCGAGTTCGACGTCGCGCGTGATCCGGATGCCGCGGAAGCCCTCGACATCCGCTCCACCCCGACCGTGATCATCCGCGACGAGCAGGGTACCGTCGTCTTCCGCGCGGAAGGCGTGCCGACCGTCCCCCAGGTCCTCGCCGCCGCGGTGCGAGCACTGCCGGACTGACCGCGTACCGCTCCTTCGGACCCCTTGTGCGGGTGCCGAGGCCAGGCGCAGACTGAGCCTCAGCGGTGCCGGTCGCGACACCTTCCGCACAGATCTGGAGTCCACATGCCTGCTCTGAACCCGTATCTCTCCTTTCGCACCGAGGCCCGCCAGGCGATGGAGTTCTATCAGAACGTCCTCGGCGGCGAACTCGTGATCAACACCTTCGGCGAATTCCCCGACATGGCGCAGGACCCGAGCCAGAAGGACCTCGTGATGCACGCCCAGTTGGATGCACCGGACGGCTTGGTGCTAATGGCCTCGGACTCCCCCGACGGGATGCCGTGGGAGAAGCCGCAGGGATTCTCCGTGTCGTTGAGCGGCAACTCGCAGGACGCGACGCGCGCCGTCTGGGAGAAGCTCTCCGAGGGCGCGACGATCACGATGCCCCTCGACGTGCCGCCGTGGGGCGGACTCTTCGGGATGCTCGTCGACCGCTTCGGCATCCCCTGGATGCTGCACGGCGACCCGGAGGACTGACCCGACGGCCGCTCAGCGCGGCTGCACGGCACGACAGGCCAGATGCAGGGCCAGCCGCGCCTCGGGGTCGTTCATGTCGATCCCGAGGAGTTCCTGCACCCGCCGGATCCGCACCGCGACGGTGTTGCGGTGCAGACCGAGTGCCGCCGCGGTCGCGGCGATGCCCGACTCGTGATCGAGATACGCGGAGAGTGTGGCGAGAAGTTCCCCTCCGCCCTCCTGCAACGGCGCGAGCAGTGATTCCGCGGCGGGGACGAAAGTGTCGTTCCCCGTCCACGCCAGCAGCAGCTGCTCCAGGCCGAGACTGTCCACGCGGACGAACCATCCCGTCGCCGAGCGGGACGCCGCGATGCGCGCCGCATCTCCCGCCTCGTCCAGCGTCGTGGCGAGACCTTCCGATCCGGCCTGCAACGATCCGACGCCGGTCGCGACGGCGAAGTCGCGCAGGACACCGAGGTGGAGCTCTCGCAGCGAGGCCACGGCGCGTTCGACATGATCCGGATCCGGCGCCTCCGGGAACGTCAGCCAGCCGCTCAGCCCGCGACCGGCCGTCGTGGCATGCGCTTCGCCGTCGATCGCGCTGAGACCTGCACTCACCGAGCGCAGCAGCGAGAACGAGTCCAGCCGTCCTCTCGCCACCACGCGGAAGCCGAGGTGGTGACCGCCGGTGCGCCAGCCGCGCTCGGCCATCCTCCGTTCGACGTCGGCATCCGCAGCCCCGTGCAGATCGACGAAGTCGCGCAACAGCCCGGAGGACACCGCGACGTCGTTCACCGCCGCCACCTCGTCGATCAGGATGCGGGCTGCGACGGCCGGCATCGCGACCTCGGCCGCGACCGAGAGCGACTGCAGCTGCACCTCGCCGAGACCGCGCCCGAACAGCACGAGTCGCAGGCCGCTGCGCCCGGGGCTGTCGACCCGCACCGACGCGGCCGCCACCTCGCCTGCACTCACCCGATCGAGCCACGACTCGAAGCCGATCGCGGCGTGCAGCCGGTCGTCGAGATGCGCCCCCGCCTCCTGCAGGACGCCGGAGGAGTCGATCAGCGCCGCGCCGACTCCGAGATTCGCCGCGATGTGCCCGAGCAGATCGGCGAGGTCGTCGGCGGCGTACTCGAAGGATTGGGCGACCTTGCGCACTTGGCTGAGGGTCAAGGCATCACGCGCCTCGATCAGCATCCAGCAGGCCTTCGCGAGCTGGATGGGGCGCTCGACCTCGAGCAGGCACAGGCCGATCCGTTCCGCGAGGCGAAGCGCTCCTGCATCGAAATGCGCCGCTCCGGACAGCGCGAGCCCGCTGAAGCCGCGGTCACGCAACCGGCGCAGCAGCGCGTCCTGCTGCCAGGTCGACGTCGGAGCGGCCGCGGTGATGATCGCGAGCCGCTCGGAGCCGCTCTCGGTCAGCTCGGTCTCGCTCGCGCCGACGGCGACCGCCTCCCACTCGGCATCCGCGGGCCCGGCGACGCGCCGCAGACCGCCGTTCTCGGCGTGCGAGAGCAGCGCGCTCAAGGGCAGCCGCGCGTTCACGCCGCGTCCAGGTCGTCGAGGCCGTAGGCCGATGGCAGCACCTTGGCACGGCGATCGGGCCGCGCATCCCACCACTCCGGTGCGGGGACGGCGAGGACGGCGACGTTCCGCGCCAGGCGGAGTTCGGTGACCTCGAGGATCTCGCGGGACACCGCATCGATGATCACGATGATCGCGGGGGCCGACGCGACCAGCAGACCATCGGTGAGCACGGCGAGAGTCTCGGACCGGCAGACCACCCGGTGCACGGCACCGCCCAGGCCGCTGATCTCCACCGCGTTCACGTGCGGGTCCTGCGGCGAGGCGGCGACCGAGACGATGCGGCCCTCAGCCAGCAGCTCCGCCCCCAACGCCTCGGCCAGGAGCGGAAGAGGTGCGGCGGCCGAGGCGAGATAGGCCCTGCCGAGCTGGAGCGCATGAGCGAGATGACCGTCGATCGCGTGCTCGCGGAGGTCGCCGACCGTGAAGCCGCCCAGGACGGCACAGCCCACACCGCCCGCCTGGATGATCGCCGAGCGCACGACCCGCTCGGCA
This sequence comes from Microbacterium sp. NPDC090218, assembly GCA_044900255.1. Taxonomy (GTDB): domain Bacteria; phylum Actinomycetota; class Actinomycetes; order Actinomycetales; family Microbacteriaceae; genus Microbacterium. The sequence goes on from JBJDMS010000001.1 coordinate 576,771, forward strand.
TCGATGGCCCGGTGCGCCTCGACGAGAGCCACGCCGTCGGCACCCGTGTCGCACGCGAACACCAGGCCCGGGACCCGGTCGACGAACAGCGACATCTGGTCGAGCCCCGGCACGGCACGACCGGTGCAGTCCGCATCCACCACGATGTGCGACTCGGCCAGGGTCAGCGGCGCGAGACCGTTCATCCCGCCGCCCTCGAGGGAGCAGACCGCGGGAACGGAGTGGCCGATCCACCGTTCGACCGCCGACAGCAGCCGGGTGAATGGCTCGGCCCCCGGCAGCCGCTCGCCGAGCAGCATGGTCGAGCCGACGAACGCGACGCCGAGGCAGGGCGTGGCCGGGTCGAGCGAAGAGATCGGGGAGACCTCGATCGGCCAGCGCCCGGAGCCGGCGAGCATCAGCTCGAGCATGGTCGTCGAGCCGCCGCCGCCGGATCCGAGCAGCGAGTAGCCGCGGGCGAGCGCCGTGAGGTCGTCGCGCTGCAGCATCATGCGCTCCAGCCTAGGGAGAAACACCTTCGGGTGCGGCCAGCGTCTCGACGGGGACGAAGTCCGCCGTGAGCCCGAATGCCGAGGGCCCGAATGCGGCGAGCGCGTCGGGGGTGCGCATCATCTCCGGCGTGGAGATGCCGAGCACCCGCACCCGCTGCCCGTAGCGGAGCCCTTCGGTCGTGATCGGTTCCGCGGTCTCGTGATCGACGACGCAGATCAGGTCGGGCACGATCGCCACGAGCGCCTCCCCGCGGTGGGCGATGAGGTTCTCGTTCTGGAAGGAGATCTCGAACGTGTCGCCCTCCTCGGCCCCGAGCGGTGCGATCACCGCGCGTCCTTTGGCGAACCCCTCGGTCGTGCGCCGTTCGACGTCGATCACCTTGCCGACGCAGAGCTCGCGCAGATGCGGGTACAGCGTGGTCGCCAACGTCGCGGCGATCGCCTCGAACGGCGAGCGGTGCTCCTCGCGCGCGATCCGGATCGCGCGGCCGAGTGCGAGGGCCATCGAGATCGTCCGCGGCACGGCCGTGCGCCGCACGTCGGCCCCAGTCATGGCGTACTCCGCGATGTGACCGACGCCACCGAGACGGATCGTGATGCCGCGGGCGAGCCACTCCATCTGCCGATCGTCGTCGCCCGTGTCGATCACGACCTTCTCCCCGCGCTCTCCGGCGAGCGCGAGAGGCGACCCGTGCACGCCGTACACGGCGAAGGTCTCCATCGAGAGCTCGGGGAACGCGCGGCCCATGCCGTCGGCATCCACGACCGGCAGCCCGGTCTCGGCCGCGACGATGAGGGGGATCATCGAGTTGATGCCGCCGCACTCGATCGGCATCGTCGCATCCGCCCTCCGCCCGAGATGCTCCTCGAGCGTGCGCAGGGCGAGGGTTGGCTCCGTGCCGGCGGGGATCTTCTCGATCATGACGGTCGGCGCACCCATCTGGGCGGTCGGGATCACGAAAAGATCGTCCGGCAGCTCATCCGGATCGAGGATCGTGATGCTCCCCTCCCCCAGTACCCGCTCGACCAGCATCTTGCCGATGTACGGGTCGCCGCCCCCACCGGTGCCCAGCAGCGTGGCACCGCGGGCGAGGTCGGGGAGGTCGGCGGCCGTGAGCTGCCAGCTCATGCCGCGGCTCCCGCAGACACGGTCCCCGCGGAGATGCTGCCGTCGAAGCGGTGCGCCGCCATGTCGTAACCGAAGTAGCCCGGGCCGACCATCGCGAGGGCCGCGTCCGAGTGCCAGCGCTCATCGGCCGGAGCCGCGATCACGCGCACCCGCTGCCCGTAGCGCAGACCCTCGGTGGTGATCGGCTCGCCGGACTCACCGTCGAGCACCATGATCAGGTCGGGCGTGGTCGCGAGGACCGTGCCGTCGGCCTCTGCCACCAGGTGCTCGTTCTGGAACTGCAGGGTCAGCGACGTGCCGCCCTCCCCATCGATGCGCGCGCGACCGCGGGCGAATCCTGTCGTGGTGGCACGGTGCACGTCGACGACCTTGCCGTCGAACAGCTCGCGCCCGCCGAGGAGGTCGACGACCGCGTCGACCGGGTCGGTCTTGTCTTCGCGAGCCGTGGCGATGCGGAGGCCGATCTCGATGCAACGGGAGAGCGAGCCGGCGACGAGCGATTCCCTCGCAGCGGTGCCCGACATCGAAAAGCCGGAGATCATGACCGAGCAGCCCATCTCGACGCAGGCCACGCGGGCGATGCGCTCGGTCCAGGAGTTGTCGGCAGTCTGCAGCACGCCGGTGTTGCCCTTCTCGTCGCTGAACGCGAGAGGCGACGCCGTCACGCCGTACAGCGTCGGAAGCACCATCTGAAGCTCCGGGAACGCGCGTCCCATGCCGTCGGCGTCGACCAGCGGCAGCCCGAGCGCGGCAGCCGCGGCGATCGGGATCGTCGAGTTCACTCCGCCCACCTCGGCGCAGGCGATGTGGGTGACGGGACGGCCCAGGTGGATGCTGAGCGCCTTGACGGGCTCGATGACCTCGGCGAGGCTCGGGAGCTTCTCGACCATGACGGTCGGGGCACCCATCATCGCGACGAACAGCACGAGTGCGTCGTCGGGCACCTCGTCGAGGCCGACGACCGTGACATCGCCGGAGGCCAGCGCCTGGCGGGCGAGGAGCGCGCCGATGTACGGGTCTCCTCCTCCGCCGGTGCCGAGCACGGCGGCACCGCGCGCGAGTCCGTCGATGTGCGCGGGAGTGATGGTCCAGCTCATGTCACACCCCCATGTCGAGGTCGCCGACCGCCTTGACGCGGATGCGCGTCGCGTTGCCGGGGAGGTACGGGATCGGCACCTCGTCGAAGTCGATGATCGACACGGTCGAGGGCTTCGCACCGGCGGCGATCGCCTTGTCAACGGCCTCGGCTCGAACCTCGGCGAGGGTCTCGTCGCGACGACCGGGCTCGATCGCGTAGACCTTGTCGATCTCACCGCCGACCTGGGCGATCGAGGCGCCGATCGCGTTCGCGACCGCGTAGTTCTCGGGACGGTGCACAGTGCCGAACAGCGGCAGCTCGTCGGGGAGCAGGATGGATCCGCCCCCGACCGCGACGACGGCGATGGGCTCGGGCGAGGTGCGCATGCGATCGACGGCCTCGGACACCCGCTCGGCGATGCGCGCGAGCACGCGTTCGACGAAGACCGGGTCCAGGTGCGCGACCTTGCTGGCATCGCCGACCTCGGCGCGACCCGCGGCGACCGCGATGTCGGTGGCCGTCAGCGTCGACCCGCCGAAGACGAGCGCTTCCGTGGTCAGCTTGTAGCCGACCGATGCCGGCCCGACCTCCGCCGTCTCCTCGTCGACGATGCTGCCGCCGCCGATGCCGAGCGAGAGCACGTCGGGCATCCGGAAGTTGGTGCGGATGCCGGCGACCTTGACCTCGTTCGCGGTCTCACGAGGGAAGCCGTTGATCAGCAGCCCGATGTCGGCCGTCGTGCCGCCCACGTCGATCACGGCGCAGTCGTCGAGGCCGCTGGTGGCCGCTGCTCCCCGCATCGAGTTGGTCGGGCCGGAGGCGAAGGTGGCGACCGGGTAGCGGCGCACGTACTCCTCGTCCATGAGCGTGCCGTCGTTCTGGCTGAGGAAGATCGGCGCCTCGATGCCCTGGGCGCGGACGGCCGAAGTGAGCCCGTCGACGATCTCGGAGGCGAGCTCGCGCAGCGCGGCGTTGATGATGGTCGCGTTCTCGCGCTCCAGCAGACCGATGCGCCCGATCTCATGCGACAGCGAGATGGCGGCATCCGCTCCCAGCACCTCCGCGACGATCTCCGCTGCCCGCACCTCGAGGTCGTGGTTGACCGGGCTGAACACCGAGGAGATGGCGACCGAGCGGATGCCGTGCGCCTTCATGTCCTCGGCATGCGCCCGGATCTCGTCGGGGTCGAGAGGCGAGATCGGTCGACCGTCGAACTCGTAGCCGCCGTGCGCGAGGTAGCTGCGGGCCTGCGTCGCCTCGACGAGCACTTCGGGCCAGTCGATCAGCGGCGGCAGTGCCCGCGTGGCGGGGAGCCCGAGGCGGAGGGCCGCGACCGGTGCGAGCCTGCTGGCCTGCACGAGCGCGTTGATGAAGTGCGTCGTGCCGATCATGACTGCATCGATGTCGGCACCCTCGAAGGCGTGGCCGGCGCGCAGATCCTCGATCGCCTGGATGATGCCGCTGGTGACGTCGGGGGTGGTCGAGTGCTTCACCCCTGCCAGCGTGCGGGTGCCGTCCATGAGGACTGCGTCGGTGTTGGTGCCGCCGACGTCGATGCCGATATGCATGATTCTCGCTTTCCTGTGGTGGGTGTCTGTCTCGCGCGGCTCAGGCCGCGGCTGCCTCTTCGACCGGGGTCGCCTGCCGCGTGGTCGCGACACCGACACCGCGGACCCAGCCGAGCTTGCCTGCCACGATGTACAGCGCCATCGAGAGGAACAGGCTGAGCAGCGACGGGATGCCCCAGGTCACGAAGTAGCCGACCAGCGCGGAGACCAGCCACACGACGATCGTCGCGGGGACGATGCGCGGCGCGGTCGCCGGGAGGGTGCCTGCGTCGCGCGTGGCGTCGAGGTCGGGCCGCCAGCGGCGCACGATGTAGTACTCGGCGACCATGATGCCGGCGATCGGCGGGAATGCGACGCTGAGCACGATCAGGAACTCGGTGAACTGGCCGAGGATGCCGACGGCGGCGAGGACGGATCCGACGATGCCCAGCACGATCGTCGTGGTGACGCGATGCAGGTTCTTGCCGAACGCCGTGGAGATGAAGTTCACCAGGCCCAACGTGGAGGAGTACAGGTTCCAGTCGTTGATCTTCAGCGTGCCGGTGAGCACGATGAACAGGCCGATGAAGCCGACGGACGAGGTGACGATCGCGACGATGTCACCGGTGGCGGCCGCGTGGGCCAGCAGGACGCCGGCGAGGCCGATCACGAACTCTCCGAGCGAGACGCCGAGGACGGTCTGCTTGATCACGTCGGCGCGCGAACGGTTGAAACGGGTCATGTCGCCGGTGATGATCGCGCCGACGATGAGTCCGCCCGCGACGATGCCGGTGCCGGCCCAGACGCTCATGGTCGGTCCGGGAGCCGGGCCCGTGAGCAGCTCGCCGATGTCGTGGCGACTCAGCTCGGTGATGACCGACCAGCCCACGAGGATGAGGAACAGCGGAACGGTGATGTTCGCGAGCCACTGCATCCCGACGAAGCCGAAGGCCACGATGGCGGTGACGGCGAGGCCGAAGATGAGGCTCCACGCCCACACGGGCAGCGCTCCGGGCATGAGGGCATCGAGCGACTGCGCCGAGATGGCGGACTGGATGCCGAACCAGCCGATCAGGCTGATGCCGATAGCCAGACCGACGAGCGAGGCTCCGATCTCGCCGAAGCCGGTCCAGCGAGCCAGGAGTGCGGTGTTGAGGCCCTCGCGCTGGCCGATGAAGCCGACCACGCACATGATCACCTCGAGGATGAGCGAGCCGAACAGGAAGGCGAGGACGGCCTCGCCGAAAGTCATGCTGTAGCCGAGGGTCGCGCCGAGGAGGAACTGCGAGAGGGCCGAGACCTGTCCGAATCGCTGCACTGCGATTCCGAACCAGGGCTTGCGGGCCTCGGGAGTCACTCGGGAGAGCGCGAAGTCGTCTGCGTGCGCCGTGCGTGCCATGAGGATCCTTCGGGAGGAGGGAACGGGTTGTGCGCCACAGTAGCCACGCTCCCCCCTGGCTCGACATGTGCATTGCGCACGAGCATTACGTACTGATGTGCATATCGCACATTCTCCCGTCCCGGATCCGAGCCCGAGCCCGAGACAAAAAGCCGAGACCCCCTCTGCGCCGTCGGCACGAGGGGGTCTCAGCAAGGAGGCGGGGTCTCGACCACCGCCTCACCGGATCAGCGCAGCGCGTTCGCCTCGATGAAGGCCCGGAGCGCGTGCTCGTCGTCGGCCATCTCCGTCACGTGCTGCGGGGCGTCGAGCATCTCCTGCAGCTCCGGCGCGTAGCCCAGCTCGACCCCGATCGCCTCATGGATCGTCTCGGCGAACTTCTCGGGCTTGGCGGTCTCCAGCACGAGCATCGGCACGCCCGGCTCGACGTACTCGCGCGCGACCTTCACGCCGTCGGCCGTGTGCGGGTCGATGACCTCGCCCGTCGCCTCGTACACCGAGCGGATGGTCGCGAGTCGGTCTTCGTGCGTCGAGGTGCCGCTCACGATCCCGAACTCCTCGACGAAGCGCTCCAGGTCGGCGGAGAAGTCGAAGTAGCCCTGCTCGTCGAGCTCGCGCCAGGCACCGACGACGCGGTCGGCGTCACGGTCGACAAGCTCGAAGATGAACCGCTCCAGGTTCGACGCCTTGGAGATGTCCATCGACGGGCTGGAGGTCGCGAGTGTCTGGGCGGCGCTGCGCGGGCGGTAGACGCCGGTGCGGAAGAACTCGTCCAGCACGTTGTTCTCGTTGGCCGCGAGCACCAGGCGCCGGATCGGCAGGCCCATCTGCTTCGCGAAGAATCCGGAAAGGATGTTGCCGAAGTTGCCCGACGGCACGGTGAACGACAACTCGGTCCAACCACCCGCGTCGGTGGCCCGCAGCCAGGCCCAGAAGTAGTAGACCGTCTGGGCCGTGATGCGTGCGAGGTTGATGGAGTTCACGGCGCCGAGGTGCTGGGCGCGCTTGAAGTCGAGGTCTCCGGCGAGGTGCTTGACCAGGTTCTGGCAGTCGTCGAAGACGCCGTCGACCGCGATGTTGTGCACGTTCGCGTCATCGAGGGAGAACATCTGCGCCCGCTGGAAAGCGCTCATGCGCCCCTGCGGCGACAGCATGAACACCGCGACGCGCTCCTTGCCGCGGAGGGCGTGCTCGGCCGCTGAGCCGGTGTCGCCCGAGGTGGCGCCGAGGATGTTGAGCACCGAGTCGTTGCGCTCCAGCGTGTACTCGAGCACCTGTCCGAGGAACTGCATGGCCATGTCCTTGAACGCCAGCGTCGGACCTTCGGAGAGCCCGACGAGGGTCAGTTCGTCATCGATCGCCCGCAGCGGCACGACGCCGTCGGGGAAGTCGGCGTACGCGGCATCCGTCATCCGCGCCAGGTCTGCACGGGGGATGTCGGTCGCGAACAGGCCGAGCACCTCGGTCGCGAGCTGCGGGTAGGTCAGGGCCCGCCAGCGTTCGAGCGTCTCGCCGTCGACGATCGGCATGGTCTCGGGCACCGCCAGCCCGCCATCGGGCGCGAGGCCCTCCAACAGCGTCTCGCTGAACGACTGCGGCTGCATGCCGCCGCGGGTGGAGATGAACTGCACGTTGGCTCCTCGGCTCGGGACTCGGCACGTCCATTCTCGCAGGGTGTTCGCCGCCGGATTGACGGGATGACGGATACCGTCCCCCGCTCAGAACAGCGAGGTCGGCAGTGCCCCCTCGTGCTCGAGCAGCCAGCGCTTCGTCTCGAGCCCGTGCCCCTCGTCTCCCCCGGAGTAGCCACCCAATCCGTCGCCGGCGACGACGCGGTGACAGGGCACGATCAACGGGACGGGATTGGCACCCATGATCGAGCCGATCCCCCGGGCCGGAACCTCGGTGCCACTGCGAGCGGCGAGCCCGCCGTAGGTGATCGTCTCGCCGTGCCCGACGGTCTCATGCAGCGCGGTGAGGACGGCCCGCGTCGCCGCTGTCTGGATGCCCAGATCGACGGGGAGGTCGAAACGCTGCAGCGTGCCGTCGAAGTAGGCGGCGAGCTGCGCGAGCGCTTCGGCGAGCACGGGATCGGCCGCGGGGCCGGGTACGGCGACACCGCCCTCCGGAGGAGTCGAACGCCAGGCGACCCGCGTGATCGCGACCCCGTCGCTCGCGACGCCGATCACGCCGACCGGGGTCGCGAGCGTTCCGAAGGCGGACATGCGTCGAGACTACCTCTGCCCGCCGACAGGACGGCGCTCAGGGTTGCGGGGCCTCGTCGACCACGCTCACCTCGATGACCCAGCTCGCCCAGGGGAGTCCGGCGGGAAGCAGAGTCGTCGACCGGTGCGGGTACGACTCGCGGATGCCGACGATGCGGCCGGTACTCGTATCGATGTCGATCTCCGACAGCACCTGATCGCCGAACCCCGAACCCTCTCCGAGGTCCGTCCGCAGCGCCAGCGTCGTGACCTCGCCTTCGGTCCTCTCCACCTCGACACCTCCGAGCAGCCCCAGCACCCGAAGCGAGGCGCCACGGAGGTCAGCGGGCATGAGGTCGGTGCTCAGGTAGCGGCCGATCGCCGAGAACAGGTACGAATCCTCGTCCGAGGTGGAGAGATGCTCCTTGTACCAGCCGAGCAGCCGGGCAGGATCGCGCGGCATCTCGTCGTAGAACTCGCGGAACGGGTCGTAATACGCATCGTCGCCGGGGATGTCCGGGTCCCACGTCTGCAATCCGCCCGGGAGACGCTCGATCCCGCCGGGGTCGGCGTCGCGCTCGGGGTAGGCCTTCACCATCCGCTCGTAGGCGGGAAGCGCGGCGGGGTCGCCGAACACGTCGACGACCTCGTTCACGAAGCGGTCGTCCAGGATCCAGTCGTCCGAGCGGTCGCCGGGCACGTACAGATCTCGGATCCCGCGCGTGTGCATGGCCCCCTCCGAGGTGGGCAGTTCCGAGGTGTTGAACCCGGCGATGTCCGAGTCCGACAGTGCCGGATCGGCGTCGGCGTCCCAGAGGGACACGAGGTCGTAGGTCTCCCGGATCCGGAGGTACTGACCGGGGGCGAGGACGGGGTCGACGCTGTCGATCACGACGTCCGCAGCTTCGTTCAGCACGGCGATCGCCGCGGCCGAGGCAGGCTCCGGGGCTATCGGCGCCACCGCGCCGGCGACCACGATCGTCGCCACGACCGCGGCGGCGGACACCGTTCCCACGGCCGCGGATCCACCCCACACCCATCGGCGACGCAGCCGGCTCTTCCGCTGATCGGCGATCGCCGACACCAGCGTCGCCCGCGATCGTCTGATCCGCTCGGGAGCGGACCCGTCCGGTGCGCTCTCGATCTCACGCACGAGTTCCGACACGTCCATCTTCGATCTCCTTTCCGATCCAGGTGAGCCGTGTGGTCTGCGACCCGGGAGGGGCGAGCTTGCGCCGCACCCGGTTGAGCCGGGACCACACCGTGCCGACGGGCACGCCGAGCGCCTGCGCGATCTCTTCGTGCGAGAGGCCGCCCCAGGCATGGAGCAGCAGGGTCTCCCGATCGCGTGCCGACAGCGCCGCGATGCGCGGTGCCAGTTCCCTGATCGCCGCGGCCGCATCGATCCGAACGCTCGCCTCGTCGATGCCGCCGCCGGTCGAGTGCTCCCCGGCCCCCGCGGATGCGGCCACCGCACGCCAGTGCTTGGCCTCGGTCGTCCGGTGCCGGGCGGCGACTGTGCTCACACTGGGTATTCCTCGTTCCGGCGGATCGCCTTCACGTTTCTTCTCACGGAGCCGACAGCTCCCGGCTCTCCGGTGACGGAACCCACGCGTCGTCGGGCACGTCGAGCCAGCCGTGCTCGTCCGACAGCGCGGCCGCTGTGGCGCGCAGCTCCTGCAGGGCCGGGTGCGCGAGACCGGACCGCCACACCATCGCCCAGGGGAAGAGAGGGACGGGATCGACGACGGGGCGGAGCACCGCACCCACCACCGGAGGCTGCGACGCGAGCGTGAGGATGGGGGCGCTGCGCAGCCGCAGATGCTGTGCGAGCTCCTCGCCTCCCGGTACGAGCGGATGCCCGATGGCCGGATCGATGCCGAACGGCGCGAGGAGCTGTGCGGTGGCGTCCAGCCATCCGGGCGTGATGTGGCCGCCCGCGCGCGAGCACACGCGGGTGTCGCGCAGGGCGTCGAACGGCACGACCTCCCGATCCGCCAGCGCGTGCCCCTCCGGGATCAGCACAGCCAGGGGCTCATAGCGCACGAGTTGCGAGAAGACCTCGGCCGAGGCCCTGATCAGTCGATCGAACACGACGTCCGACGTGGACCCCGAGTCCGCCGTACCGCCGGGACCACCGAAGCGTGCGAAGAACTCGCGGTCCGGTGCCCGGCGCCGCGCAGCATCCAGCACCAGAGCGGGCGTCAGTGCGGGATCGACCACATCGACGATGAGCGGCTCCTCCTCGAGGATCTCCCTCAGCGCGAGGTCGTGCAGGGCCAGGATCTCCTTCGCCCGCGGCAGCAGCCGGCGCCCGGCCTCGGTCAGCTCGACGCTGCGCGTGGAGCGATTCAGCAGCGGCACACCGAGGCGATCCTCGAGCCGGCGGACATCGCGGCTCAAGGCCTGCTGCGCGATGAAGAGCCGTTGCGCGGCGCGACTGAAGTGCAGCTCCTCCGCCACCGTGACGAAGTGCCGCAGGAGACGGAGCTCCAGCTCATCGGCCATGCACTCGTTATACCCGATTCACAACAGGAATGCGTCAATCGGAGGACAACGGGTGTTGGCTTCCGAGCGCCTCCCGGGGCGAACCTTGACCCATGGACACCATCGGCGCACGACTCCGGATCGTCACGATCTGCCACGCCGTGACCGGTCTGCTCACTGCCGTCTGGGGCGCGGGTCTCCCCGCCCTCGACGCCCGTCTGGACCTGGGTCCCGCGACGATCGGGGCGATGCTCCTGCTGGTCGCTGGCGGCGCTCTCGTGACGATGCGCCTCGCCGGCCGCGTCCACCGGTCCGGCGGATGGATGCTGAGCCTCGCGCTCCCCTCCGCCGGCATCGCCCTCGTGGTCGCGGGGAGCGCGCCGACCAGTGTGGTCCTGTTCCTCGCCGCCGCTCTGTTCGGACTGTCCTGCGGAGTCGTGAACGTGGCGCTGAGCTCCGAGGCGATGGCGGTCGAGTCGGCGATCGGTCGGCCGGTGATCGCCCGGATGCACGGTTTCTGGACCCTCGGCGCCGCGGGCGGGGGAATGCTCCTCGCCGCCGCCTTGAACGCGGGGCTCGACAGCCGGATCGCGATCTCGGGGGCTGCCGGCGTCATCGTGCTGACATCGCTCGGCATCGGTCCGCGGATCCGTGCGGGCGCTGCCGCACACCCCTCCCGCCCACCGGTGCCCGAGACATCCGCCGCATCCGCATCCGCGTCATCCGCGCAGATCAGCCGGCTGCATCTGGCCGCTCTCGGACTCGTGGGGGCAGCGGTGTTCCTCACCGAGGGAGCCGCGACGGACTGGTCCGGTGTGCACACGACGCGCATGCTCGGCGCCGACCCCGCCATCGGATCGGTCGTCTACGGGGTCTTCTTCTCCGCGATGACGGTCGTGCGATTCTGCGGCGACGCTCTGCGGCGGCGACTCGGACCGGTGCGCACCGTGCGGATCACGATGTCCGTCGCCGTCGCCGGCTACGCCCTCGTGCTGGCAACCGGCCTCGTACCGACGGAACCGACCGTCATCGTGACGGCCGTCATCGGCTGGGCTCTCGCCGGAGCAGGCAGCGCTCTCGTCTGGCCGATCGTCATCGGCCACCTCGCGACCGCCGGGGAGACCCGGCGTAACCTCGCCTTCGTGACCATGATCAGCTACGGCGGAGGATTGCTCGGCCCCGCCGTCATCGGCTTCCTCGCCCAGGCGACCTCGCTCTCGATCGCGCTCGTGCTCCCTGCCGCACTCGCACTGCTCGTCGCCGTCGCCGCTCCCGCGACGATGCGTCCGCCTCGCGTCCGCCGCGCGACCTCCTCCCCTTCAGCGACCTCATCCATGTCCACCACCTCGATCACAAGGAGCACCTCATGAGCACCACCAGCGCTGCACTCGACCTCCCCGACGTCCACCTCCACTACGAGCTCCGCGGCGACGGACCCCTCATCGTCCTCATCGGCGCCCCCATGGATGCCGACGCCTTCGCTCCTTTCGCCGAGGAGCTCGCGAGCGACCACACGGTGCTGACCACGGATCCGCGCGGCATCAAGCGGAGCGTGCTCCACGACCGCTCCCAGGGTTCGAGCCCCGCGCAGCGTGCCGCCGACCTCGCGGCACTCATCGAGCACGTCGATCGCGGACCGGCGATCGTCTTCGGCTCGAGCGGCGGCGCCGTGACCAGCCTGGCTCTCGCACAGGCCCGCCCCGACGTCGCGCCTACGGTGATCGCGCACGAGCCTCCGCTGCTCGAGCTGCTGCCCGACCGCGCGGAGCAGCGCCGGCTCACCGATGACCTCACGACGGCAGCGCTCTCCGGCGATCGCGTCGGCGCGTGGCGGCTGTTCTTCGCGCAGGCCAACATCCCGATGCCGGAGGAGATGCTCGTCCAGTGGTTCGGAGGCGTGGTCGACCCGCAGAGTCATGCCGACGAGCAGTTCTGGTTCCGCCACGAGCTGCCTGCGAGTGTGCGCTGGGAGCCCGACATCGACGCGCTGCGCGCCCGCGCGGACACCCTCGTCCTCGGGATCGGCGAGGAGTCGGTCGATCAGCTCTGCGAGCGCACCACGACGGCACTCGGCGCAGAGCTGGGCATCGCGCCGACCCGGTTCCCCGGCGACCACACCGGATTCGTCGACCACCCGGCGGCTTTCGCCGACCGCGTGCGGGAGGTCCTCTCCCACCGAGAAGCACACTGAGCGCACGATGCGGGCGGGACCGTCGGGCAGATCACGCTGCCCGACGGTCCGATCGCGTCATCGCCGGGAGACGTGCCCCCAGAGGGCTGCCCAGTGCTCCGGACGCAGATCGCGCGGGAGCCGACGGTCCGTCGCATCGGCCGCCGCCACCGCGCGCCGGGCACGCGGCATCGGGATACGCGCAGCTGCCGCCACCACCGCGGGGAGCGTGGCTCCTCGCCCCGTGAACATCGCACGGACGAACGCCTCGTAAGCCGGACGATCGGCTGTGGGGACGAGCGGTGACCCCCGACGCGTGATCGACAGCACCCCGCCGTCGACACTGGGCTGCGGAGAGAAGCCCCACGCCGGGACCCGCCCCTCGAGGGAGAACTCGAACCACGGGGCCGACTGCGCGGTCATCATGGTGCCACCTCCCACGCCGGCGCGCTTGCGCGCCACCTCCCACTGCGTCAGCAGCACCGCCTCGTTCCACCGCGGGCGCGACAGCAGGCGCCGGAGGATGGGGGTCGTCACATGGAACGGGATGTTGCCGACGACGACCTCCGCGTCGAGCGGATGGCGCGTCGCATCGGCGACTTCGATGCGCACGCCGGGCAGCGCCCTTCGCAGACGATGCACCCGATGCTCGTCGATGTCGATCGCGGCGAGCGGTCTGCCCAGCGCGGCGAGCGCGCGCGTGAGCGCACCGTCACCGCAGCCGAGTTCGAGGATCGAGCCGGAGGTGCGTCCGACCAGGTCGGTGATGCGGGCGAGGGTCGGACGGTGGGTGAGGAAGTTCTGGCCGAGTTCGTGACGGCCGCCATGGGTTGAACGAGGCATGAGTGCGCTCCAGAGGAAGAATCGGAGCACCTCGGAGGAGGGAGGACGCGAAGAGGCGTCGTTGAGGACTGCCCGTCCCGAGGTGCGATGACATCTCGGTGGACGGCGCGCAGATGCGTGCGGTGAGCGAGCGCGCCGTCAGGCGCGGCGGTCGCGGAACACGAGGGTGCGCCCCATCACGGGCGCGGCGCATATCGTTCCCATACCTGCCAGCATATCGGCCGTCAGATCCAGCCGCGTTCCTCGGCGATCAGCACGGCCTGCTGCCGGGTCGCGACCGAGAGCTTCCCGAGGATGACCGAGATGTGGTTCCGCACCGTGCCGGGTGCGAGGGCGAGAGTCCGTGCGATCTGCCCGGTCGTCTCCCCTCGGCGACCTGCACGCAGCACGTCGAGCTCACGATCCGTGAGAGGCGAGCGCTCGTCGCTCAGGGCATCGGCCGCGATCTCCGGATCGACGTAGCGGGCCCCGGCGGCGACGCGTCGGATGACCGCCGCGACCTCGTCCGCGCCGCGGGACTTCGGCAGGAAGCCGGAGACTCCCGAGGCCAGGGCACGGCGCAGCACGCCGGGTCGCGCGTGCCGGGTGACGACCACGCAGCGCGTCGCGATCGACCGGTTCAGCTTCTCGGCGACCTGCACGCCGTCGAGACCCGGCATCTCGAGGTCCAGCAGGCACACGTCCGGCTGCAGACGCAGGGCCTCGGCGACGGCCTGCTCGCCGTCCGCGCATTCCGCGACGACCTCGATGTCGGGCTCCAGACGAAGCAGCGCCGCGAGCGCGGAACGGATCATCCCCTCATCGTCGGCGAGCAGCACGCGGATCATCGAGCCTCCTCCGGCCGCGAGGGGACGGTCACGACGACCACGAACTCGTCGGCATCGTGACGCACGTCGAGGGAGCCGTGTGCCTCTTCGATCCGCCGCCTGACTCCCTCCAGGCCGGAGCCGTCATGCTCGGTGGAGGCTCCGGGCGCCACGTCGTTCGCGATCTCGTAGCGCCAGGCATCCGCGGTCCGGGTGAGCACAAGACGTGCGCGCCCGCCGGATCCGTGGCGCAGGACGTTCGTGGTCGTCTCCCGGATCACCGGTCCCAACGCGGATGCCGGTGCCGCATCCGCATCGACGGCGATCGCGGCTTCCACCTCGAGCCCCGCCGCCGTGAGCAGGTCGCGGGCATTGGCGAGCTCATCGCCGAGCGGCACGGAGCGGAAGCGCATCGCGAGGTCTCTGGTCCCCTGCCGCGCCTCGTCGACGCTGATCCGTGCGGCACGGAGCTGCTCCATCCCGGCATCCGCATCGGTCGGCAGCAGCCGCTCCGCCAATTCCAGCTGCAGGGCGATGACCTGGAGGTGGTGCCCCTGCAGGTCGTGCACATCGGTCGCCACACGCAGGCGCTCCTGTGTCGCTGCGAGCTTCGCCTCGGACGCGCGGGCACGGTCGAGAGTCACCAGCACGTCCCACCACCACAGCGAGCTCACCGTCATCCCCGGTAGCAGCACGGCATACGTGATCGGCAGCCACCGCGGGAGCCCGGTGCCGAACACCCCGGTGGCCGAGTCGACGAAGGCGAGCACGATCATGATCGCGCTCGCGGCGATGACCACCCGGACACGCACGCCACGGGGCCAGTTCAGGAGGACGATCGACTGCATGACCGGCATCGCGGCGAGCTGCCAGCTCCCCGTGAACACGACGGCCGTGACGCCGTAGGCGACGGCGATCAGCAGCGGGACGGCGAGGCGCGCCCAGGGTACGCCGGGGCCCGCGTCGACGCGATGGCGGTAGTCGAAGAGCAGCATCGCCGTCGAGGCGCACCAGATCAGGCCGCCGACCCCGAAGACCACGACCACGACGCCATCGAGATTCACCGCCGCGACGATGCCCGTCCAGGCGGCGACGAGCATGATCTCGAGGAACATCACGGCCGTCACCGTGTACCACCACGTGGCCGTGATGCCCCGCGACAGCTGTCGCGCCCCCGGACTCAGTTCGACGGGGGCGAGGGGCTCGACGCGGCTGCTCACGCTCCCCACGATACGGCCGTGACAGTTGTCACGGATGCGGCGTGCGATCCACCCGGAAAGGCGTGACGGTCCGACACTGCCGCACACGCGGGCGTTCGACTGGACTGGAGTCATCGCGGCGGAGACTCCGTTCGCACCGAGATCCGGGAGCATCCATGAACCTCATCGAGACATTCCAGAACCTGGTCGCCCAGGTCCCCGAGCTCGTGCAGCCGCTGCTCGTGGCGCTCGCCGGCGCGATCCCCTTCATCGAGGGCGAGGGCGCGGTGAGCATCGGCATCCTCGGCGGCATCCCCCCGGTGGTCGCGGCGATCGCCGCGATGGTCGGCAACTTCCTCTGCGTCATGGTGCTGGTGCTGGCGAGCTCCGGCGCCCGCAAGGCCGTCATGAACCGCTCGCACGCCAAGGCGGTCGCCCTCGCCGGCGGCGGAACGGCTGCGGAGACGACGACGGCCGACCCTGCGGAGTCCGACCGAGGCACGGCACGTCGTGAGAAGTTCCAGCGGGCCTTCGAGCGCTACGGCGTTCCCGGGGTCAGCCTGCTCGGCCCGCTGCTGCTGCCGACGCAGTTCACCGCGACGATGCTCGCCGCCTCCGGCATCGGCAAGGCGCGCATCCTGTTCTGGCAGGCCCTGGCGATCATCGGCTGGACCACCGTCATCGCCGTCATCATCGGCAGCGCGGTGTACGCGATCCGCTGATCGACGAGTGAGCGGGCGCGACGAGCCGTCGCGCCCGCTCGGCTGAGTTCACGCTTTCTTGAATTCATTCTTTTCTGTACAGTGAATCCGTGACCACCGCTCTCGCCTCACTCGCCCACACCGCCGCCGTCGCCCGGTTGGGACACGCGCTCTCCGACCCGACGCGAGCCGGAGTCCTGCTCGCGCTGCGCGAGGCGCCCGGCTACCCCGCCGACCTCGCCGACGCACTCGGCGTCTCGCGACAGGCCATGTCGAACCATCTCGCCTGCCTCCGCGGCTGTGGTCTGGTCGAGAGCGTGCCGGACGGCCGCCGCAGCAGCTACCGGCTCGCAGACCGTCATCTCGCGCCGGCGCTCGACATGCTCATGCGGGTCACGCTCATCGTCGAACCGGACTGCTGCTCGGGCGAAGGCTGCACCTGCTGATGTCCACGGCCACCGCCGGGACACGCCGGGAGACGCTGCACCGCCGCATCCGCCTCATCGTCGGCCTCACCATCGGCTACAACCTGATCGAGGCCGTCATCGCGATCGCCGCAGGATCCGTGGCGTCGTCGGCCGCGCTCATCGGCTTCGGTCTCGACTCGACGATCGAGGTGCTGTCGGCGGCAGCGGTCGCCTGGCAGTTCACCCGTCGTAACCCGGAACGCTGGGAGAAGCCGACGCTGCGTGTGATCGCGGTCGCGTTCTTCGCCCTCGCGATCTACGTGACGGCGACGTCCGCGACCGCCCTGATCACGGCGGAGCGCCCGGCGCACAGCACGATCGGCATCATCCTCACGGCCGTCAGTGTCGTGATCATGCCCTTCCTGTCGCTCGCGGAGCGGCGTGCGGGCAGAGAACTGGGTTCGGCCACGGCCGTCGCGGATTCGAAGCAGACGCTCATCTGCACCTACCTCTCCGCTGCCGTGCTGATCGGCCTGGTCGCCAACTCCCTGCTCGGGTGGTGGTGGGCCGATGCGGTCGCCGGACTCGTGATCGCCGCCTTCGCGGTGCGCGAGGGCATCGAGGCATGGAAGGGCGACGCCTGCGCCACCTCGGTCGGGATGCTCCTCGAGGACGAACACGACGACGAGCACGACGAGCACCACCATCACGGCCACTGACGCGAGAGACATCCGCGCCGCCTAGGTTGGGGGAATGGATGCTGTCGTTCCCCCTTCGCGCCGTGATCTGCTCGGACGCACGATCCTCGTCACCGGCGCGAACGCGGGCATCGGCTATTGGTGCGCGGAGCAGCTCGCCACGCGCGGAGCGAGGGTGATCCTCGGGTGCCGCTCCCCCGAACGCGCGCAGACCGCGGTGACCGCGATCCGCACCCGGCTGCCCGCCGCCGATCTGCATGTGCTTCCACTCGACCTCGGCTCGCTCGCCGGCGTGGCCGCGGCGAGCACCGAGGTGGACGAGCAGCTCGACGCCGTCATCTGCAACGCGGGAGTGAAGGCGGCGGACCCTCAGGCGCGGACGAGCGACGGACTCGACCTCATGGTGGGCACGAACTTCCTCGGACATTTCGCGCTGATCGCGCAACTCCAGAGCCGCCTCGCCCCGGATGCACGCATGGTCGCCGTCGGCTCGATCGCACATCGCTTCGCGCGACTCGACGCCGCGACGATCGACGCCCCGTGGCGCGGTTCCTCCCTCCGGCAGTACGGGCGATCGAAGGCCTCGCTCATGGCCTTCGCCTTCGAGTTGGCCAGGCGCTGGTCCGGCACGTCGCGCGCGGCGGTCTGCGCGCACCCCGGCTACGCGGTCGACCCGCTCACCCCGCCGCGTCCGGGTCTCGCCCCGGTGCCCGGCGTCATCCGCGCCCTGGCTGCGCCGAGCCGCATTCTCGTGCAGGGCAAAGACGGCGGAGCCTTGCCGATCGTGCACGCCGCCACGGCCGCGGACGTGGCGAACGGCGACTATTGGGGTCCGGGCGGTCTCCTGGAGTTCCGCGGAACGCCACGGCGGGTGACCGCCTCGGACGAGGTCCGCGCTCCTGCGACGGGAGCCGAGCTGTGGGCCGCGGCCGAGCGCCTCACCGGGACGCGCTTCTCAACCTGATCGCGCCTGCGGTGTCGGACCCCCGGAGCAGGATGAGCAGATGATCACGCTGCTCTCCGCTCCGTCCAATCTCGGTCTCCGGCCACCAGTGCCCGGAAGCGTGCCCGGTGCCGCGAAGGCCCCGGAGGCCCTGCGCGAAGCGGGCCTCTTCGCACGGTTCGCCGCGCTCGGCGCGACCGATTCGGGCGTCGTCCTCGCGGGGCGCTACGTCGACGACGATGCCACGAGACCGCCCGGCCATGTCCGGAACGAGGAAGGGATGATCGACCACTCGCGGCGCCTCGCCACGCGCATCGGCGCGGCGCTCGACAGGGGCGAAGCGCCCTTAGTGATCGGCGGCGACTGTGCGGTCCTCCTCGGCGCCGGTCTCGCGACCGTGAGCCGCGGCGGCATCGGCCTCGTGCACGTCGACGGCCATACCGACTTCCGTCACCCCGGCAACAGCGACGACTGCGCGAGTGTCGCCGGAGAAGCCCTGGCTGCCGCGATCGGCCGGCACTGGCCGGCGGTGGCCGACATCGACGGGCTCGGTCCCTACTTCCCCTCCGAGCGCACGGCGCACATCGGCCATCGCGACGACGACGAGGACCTGGAGGAGGTGCGGAGCCTGCTGGGCAGGGTCACGTCCGCCGCCGATGTCCTCTCCCGCGGGGCCGCGCGCGTCGGTGCTGAGTCCGCCGCCGTGGCAGGTTCCGCGTACTGGCTCCAGGTCGATGTCGACGTCCTCGACGCCACGATCATGCCCGCGGTCGACAGCCCCGACCCCGGCGGGATCGGGGCCGCGGAGCTCACCACCCTGCTGCAGGAGCTCGCGCCACGGGCGGTGGGCGCCTCGATCACGGTCTTCGACCCCGACCTCGATCCCGACGGGCGCTACGCCCGCCTGCTGGTCGACGTCCTCACCGAAGGACTCGCCGCGCTGGGCACCGACGTCGGGCGCACCTGACCGCCCACCGCCGTCAGAGCTCCGGCGGCACCGCCACCTCGTCGGGGGTGACCCGCACGCGGGAGATCCGGCGCCGGTCCAGTTCGGCCACCTGGATCGTGGCTCCAGGCACTTCCACCGTGTCGCCGACGACCGCGAGGCGGCCCAGCTGCTCGGTCACGAACCCGGCGATCGTGTCAGATGAACCGCGCGGCATCGCCAAGCCGGTCGCCTCCTCGAAGTCCTGCAGGTTGAGGCGGCCGTCGAGGCCCTCATCGGCCGAGAAGAACACCTCGGCGTCGTACTCGTCGAAGATCTCGCCGACGACCTCCTCGACCAGATCTTCCAGCGTGACCAGGCCATCGGTGCCGCCGTACTCGTCGACGACGACCGCGATGTGATGCCCCTCGGCCCGCATCCGAGTCAGCGTGGGCAGCACTCGGGCACTGGAGGGGATGTAGGGGATGTCGCGCACGAGCGCGCTCAGCGGTCGCTGCGGGTCGTCGGCCGACGCCTCGAACAGGTCGCGCACATGGACGAACCCGGTGATGTCGTCGATCGAGGTGTTCGAGACGGGGTAGCGCGAGTAGGGAAGATCCCGGACCTGCGTCAGGACCTCGCCGACGCTCGCCGCCTCGTCGAGAGCCACGACCTCGGGCCGTGGTCGCATGACCTCGCTGACCTGTCGCCCCCGCAGCGAGAGCACGTCATCGAGGATGCGTCGCTCATCGTCGGGCAGACCCTGGTGGCTCGCGACGATGTCGCGCACCTCCTCGTCGGTCATCTCGTCGCTCGTCTTGTGCGGGTCGCCACCGAGCAGCCGCACGAGGGCGTTGGTCGACACCGAGAGCAGCCAGATCACCGGGCGCATGATCATGGCGAACCCGTTGAGGGCGGGTGCCACGGCATAGGCGAACTGGGCGTTGCGCTGGATCGCGAGGCGCTTGGGCACGAGCTCGCCGAGCACGAGCGACAGGTAGGCGATCACGAGCGTGAGCACGAGGGTCGCGACCGTGAGGGCGACGGCGGGAGCGAGCCCCCATGACTCGAGGACCGGCACCAGAGACGGCGCGATCGAGGTCGCCCCGTACGCGGCCGACGCGAAGCCCGCGACGGTCACCCCGATCTGCACCGCCGAGAGGAAGGTGTTGGGGTTGCGCGCCAGGGCCGCGACCTTCGCGCCGCGGCGGCCGCGCTGGCCGATCGCATTGATCTGGCTCTCACGAAGCGTGACGAGCGCCATCTCCGTCGCGGCGAAGACACCGCCGATCAGCACGAACGCGAAGACGAGGGCGATGTTCCAGAGCAGGTCGCCCATCAGCGGGCAGCCTCGTCTGTGGTGGGGTGAGCGCCCGGGATGAACCGGGCGCTCGTACTGTCAGAGTCCGAAGAGTCAGAACAGCGCTGCGCGCTCAAGAGTGCTCCTTGTGGGTGATGGTGGGGGTGGTGTCGGTGGATGAGGTGACGGCTTCCGGCGCACGCCGCGTCTTGATGAGGCTCGCCGCGGTGGCCACGGCGATCGTCGCCCCGATGAAGAGCAGCGAGAACCAGATCGGGATCTCGGGCGCCCATTCGACGCCGTGTCCGCCGTTGATGAATGGCAGCTCGTTCACGTGCAGGGCGTGCAGGACGAGCTTGACGCCGATGAAGCCGAGGATGACCGCGAGGCCCTGCGCCAGGTAGACGAGACGCTCGAGAAGACCGCCGATGAGGAAGTAGAGCTGGCGCAGTCCCATGAGCGCGAAGGCGTTCGCGGTGAAGACGATGTAGGCCTGGTCGGTGAGTCCGTAGATCGCGGGGATCGAGTCGACGGCGAACACCAGGTCGATGAATCCGATCGCGATGATCGTCAGGAGCATCGGCGTGACGAAGCGCTTGCCGTTCTTCACGACGGTGAGCCGGTCGCCGTTGTATTCGTCGCTCACGGGCAGGTGCCGGCGGACGAAGGTCATGAAGCGCCCGTTCGCCGGATTGCTCTCGTGGTTGCTGAACGCCTGACGGTAGGCGAGTACGAGGAGCAGCGCGCCGAACAGGTAGAAGATCCATG
The DNA here is from genome assembly GCA_044900255.1 of Microbacterium sp. NPDC090218. Classification (GTDB taxonomy): domain Bacteria; phylum Actinomycetota; class Actinomycetes; order Actinomycetales; family Microbacteriaceae; genus Microbacterium. Next base: position 597,866 of record JBJDMS010000001.1, read on the forward strand.
AGAAGTTCTCGATGAGTGTCGCGCCGACGGCGATGAAGATGCCGCGGAGGATCAGCGCGATCACGATGCCGATCATCAGCACCTTCTGCTGATAGATCTTCGGCACAGCGAAGCCGGTCATCACGATGAGGAAGACGAAGAGGTTGTCGATCGACAGGGCCTTCTCGGTCAGGTAGCCGGCGAAGTACTCGCCGCCGAAGGTCCAGCCGGAGAAGACGCCGATCCCGACGCCGAACAGCAGCGCGAGGCTGATGTAGAAGATCGACCAGCGCGCGGACTCCGCGATCGTCGGCTCGTGGGGTGTGCGCACGTGCGCGAAGAACTCGTACACGAAGAACGCGATGGTGATCGCGATCGTGATGATCCAGATCAGCGGGGTGATATCCAAATGAGGACTCCAGACTCGGGGTACGACCGTACCGCCAAAGTCTTCTCCATTCCGTGAAACAGGAACCGGTGGCCCGGGATGCGACGTGCATCCGTAATGACGACCCCACCGTGTCGGAGTACTCCCCTTGGGATCTCCAGACTAGGAGAAGACCCTTTGCGGTTCCTGTGGATCTGCCGCGAGCGGTCGCGCTACTCCGTCTCGTAGCGGATGAGTCCGCGCTCCTCGGCGCGAGTGATCGTGCGGGGGAGCACATCGTCGAAGAGCGTGACGAGCGCGGCACGCGTCTTCGCGGCGTCGCGCTCGATCATCGCGGCACGCAGAGCGACGATGAACGCGCCGACGGCCTCCCCGTCGAAGGCCTCGCGTGCGTGCTCGCCGAACCGGCGGATCTGCGGGCCGAGGCGTTCGATGATGGCGGCGCGCGCGCTGTTTCCCTCGATGCGGGCGAACCCGGTCGCGAGGGAGCGGAGCGCGATGCCGAAGCCGCCGACGTCACGCGCGCGGACGGCCGCCGACATCTCATCCGCGAGCTCGGTGAGAGCGGCGATGTCGTCGTCCTGGACCACCGGCATGACACGGCGCACCGAGCCGATCCAGACGTCGCCGAAGACGTCGACCGCGTTCCTGACCCGCTCGAGGTCGATCGGGGCGACGCGGGTGTAGCGATTGCGCTGCATCTCCACGAGGCCGTGATCGGCGAGGCGGTCGAGGGCGTGCCGGATCGGGGTCTTCGAGGTTCCGAGCCGTTCCGCGAGCTCGTAGTCGCGAAGGCGCTCGCCGGGGCGCAGCTCCCCCGAGATGATGGCGTCCTGCAGACGGGTGTAAGCCTCGTCGCTCATGGATCTGCGCTCCAGCGGTCCGCCTGAGAGTGCCACCGATCCTCCACTCGAGCATGTCAGAACGTAGAGCCTGAAGTTCTACGTGCGAACCAATGTATCGCATAGCATTTGGCCGATCAGGGGGAATCGGCTGCCTCGTCATCGCCCGGGAGGACCGTCCAGCACGGTGGGGATGTACTCCAGCAATTGGGTGCGCTGATCGAAGGTGCGCGCCTCGACGAGGTCGAGGGCGACATCCGGGTAACCGTCGTAGATCCGCTCCTGACCGGTGGCTCCCGTGATCACCGGGAAGATCACCACCCGATACCGATCGACGAGCCCCGCCACCAGGAGCGACCGGCACAGCGCCACACTCCCGATCGTCCGCAGCGGCCGATCGGACTCCTCCTTGAGTCGGCGCACGTACTCGATCGCGTCGGTGGACACGAGCGTCGCGTTCTGCCAGGCGAGGGGAGCTTCCAAAGACGAGGAGAAGACGTACTTGTGCATCCCGTCGAGCACGTCCGTCCCCGGCTCCCCCGCTGCCGTCAGCTCCGACATCACCCGGTACGTCGTCGCGCCCATCAGAACCGGGGCATCCTTGTCGGGGAGCGCCTGCATCCACGCGAGGTACTCGGGACTCTCCAGCCCCCACCATCCCGGCCATCCCTCGGCCGCTCCGTATCCATCGAGCGAGCTGATGAAATCGATCGTCAGCGTCTGCATCGCCGTCTCCTCCACTCTCCGCGTCGCCCTGCGTCGGAGGACGATCCGCTCGGTCGAAACCCTGCTTCGCGCCGGAGTCTATGCGTGACGACGGGCCTCCGTAACCCCTCTCTCCCGCACCGTCGAGGCTGTGAGCGCACGCAGGTTGGGAGCGTAGCGTCGAAGACGAACCCACCGTCCGCGAGGGCCGCCTCCGACGACGACCGGTAATCGATGACTGGGTCGCAGAACACGGCGCCGCCGCAGAGGCCGGCGTCGGAGAAGAGGTCATCATGGACGGCATCCGTCCGACCGTCCGCACGCGCCCTCGCGACACCGCGCCGCGTGCGTCCAGCACCTTCACCGAACTGGCGCAGCAGGTCCGCGGACTCGGGCTGCTGCACCGTCGCTACGGCTACTACTGGACGAAGCTCATCGCCGCACCGATCGTCCTCGGGGTCTGCCTGCTCGCGTTCGTCTGGATCGGCGACACCTGGTGGCAGCTGTTCACCGCGGCTGTCCTGGCGGTCGTGTTCACCCAGATCGCGTTCCTCGGGCACGACGCCGCGCATCGGCAGATCTTCGTGTCCGGACGGTGGAACGACTGGATCACCCTGATCCTCGGTGACCTCCTCGTCGGCATGAGCTACGGCTGGTGGCAGCACAAGCACACGCGCCATCACGCCAACCCGAACAAGCTCGGGTCCGACCCCGACATCGAGCTCCCGGTGATCGCCGTCTCCCCCGAGGCCGCGGCGAGGCACCATGGCCCGGTCTTCACCTGGCTGCGCGGACATCAGGGAGTGCTGTTCTTCCCGATCCTGCTCCTCGAAGGGCTCTCGCTGCACGCATCGAGCGTTCGGCGCGTGGTCGTGCGGGGCCGCCTCGAGCGACGCTGGGCCGAGATCGCGTTCCTCAGCGTCCGGATGATCGGCTACCTGGTGCTGGTGTTCCTCGTCCTCTCCCCGGGGATCGCCTTCGTCTTCCTCGCGGTCCAACTGGGGCTCTTCGGGTTCTACATGGGCATCGCCTTCGCCCCCAATCACAAGGGGATGCCGGTGGTCCCCCGCGACATGACCCTGGACTTCCTCCGACGTCAAGTGCTCATGAGCAGGAACGTCCGTGGCAGCCGCTTCCTCGACGTCGCGATGGGCGGCCTGAACTTCCAGGTCGAGCACCACCTCTTCCCGTCGATGCCGCGCCCGCACCTGCGCCGTGCCGCCCCCGTCATCGCCGAGTACTGCCGCGCGCACGACGTGCCGTACACGCAGGTCGGCCTGTTCGCCTCCTACGCGATAGTGGTGCGCTACATCAACCGCGTCGGTCTCGGCGAGCGCGACGTGTTCGCCTGCCCGCTCGTCGAGCAGCGGGCCCTCGGCGCCGCGGTCGGGTGAGTCACCGGCGGAGCCGGATCCTCACGCAAGGCTCTTCGCGCGCGCCCACCAGGGGCGTCGGCGCGGGCTCGCCCCGAAGTCGATCCCGTCCAGCTCCTCGCGCAGACCGGCGGCCGTGTGGAATCGATAGATGCGGATGCCCTCCTGCAGGGCCGCGTCGAGGTTCTCGACGCGATCGTCGATGAACAGGGTGTCTCCCGGAGCGACCTCGGCGAGCGCGAGGGCGGTGGCGAAGATCTCGGCGTCCGGCTTGGCGAGGTGCAGTTCGGCGCTGAAGACCATCAGCGAGAAGATGTCGCGCAGGACGGCCGTCGCCGTGGTCGGACTGCTGATCATGAGCCGTCGCGAGTCGTCCCGAACCTGGACGCCCACCCAGCTCGGGCGAGCCGCCAAGAGAGAGGACGCGGCCGGCTAGCTGCGAACGGTCGCGATCATCCGGTCCAGGTCGGCGTCGAGATCGGCATCGACGATCTGCCGGGCCGGTGTTGCGTCGTGGTAGGCGATGATCTCCTCGGCACCCGTCCAGAACGGCACGCGGGGCTGGAAATCGGGGACGATCGTGCGGATCTTGGTGTTGTCGAACACCATCGGATGAGCCCTGTCTCCGTGCAGGTCCGCAGCGAGCGACGGTCGGATGGCGGAGATCGCGTCGGAGGACACGTGCACGAGTTCGGCGCGGACCCCCGCGGCCTCCCCCAGCCAGGTATAGATCTGGTCCCACGTCGGGGAGTGGTCTCCCGTGATGTGGAAGGTGTCGCCGAGCACATCACGACGGCCGAACAGGCCGACGAAGCCCACCGCGAAGTCGGTCGTGTGCGTGATCGTCCAGGGCGTCGTGCCGTCGCCGTGGACAACGACCGGTCGCCCCGCCCGCATCCTCGCCACATCGTTCCAGCCCGCCAGTGTGGGCATGCTGGTGCGGTCGTAGGTGTGGGAAGGGCGGACGATCGTGGTCGGGAAACCCTGATCGCGATAGGCGGCGGTGAGGCCGTCTTCGCACGCGATCTTGTCCCGCGCGTATCCGGAGAACGGGTTGCGCAGCGGCGTCGACTCGGTGATCGGGTACCGCAGCGGAGGCTTCTGGTACGCCGAGGCCGAGCTGATGAACAGGTACTGCCCGACCCGGCCGGCGAAGTGTGCGATGTCTGCCTGCACGTGGGCGGGCGTGAACGCGGTGAACTGCGCCACGACGTCGAACTCCCGCCCGCGCAGCCGTTCCTGCACCGAGGCGGCGTCGCGGATGTCGGCCTGGAGCAGCTCGACGCCGTGCGGCGACGGCCGCTCATCGGACCGCCCGCGATTGAGCACGGTGACCCGATGCCCCAGATCCACCGCCCGTTGCACCGAAGCCGCACTGATGACGCCGCTGCCGCCGATGAAGAGGATGTCCTGCGCGCTCATCACCCGATACTGCCACGACGAGGTTCACCGCTCGGCACCCGCATCGATATGGTCAGCGCACCGTGAGCGATCGGCGCACTCGCGTATGGGTTCCATGAGACTCCTGCACCGACGCGACCTCCGGGGCGTAGGACGGAATCATGACCCTCACCGAGATCCTTCCGACCCTGCGCCAGAGCATCCCCCGCCCCGTAGACCGGTGGAGGTGGCCGGTGCACACCGAGCCGAAGACCACCGACGTCGTGGTCGGCGGAATCTCGATGATGCGTCTATTCGAGATCGGTGGCTCGCCGGCCCTGCTCACCGGAGATCTGCCGCTGCCCGGTCCGGGGAACGACGTCACTGTGCTGCTCTTCCGGGTCACGCTGCGCGTCGACACACAGGAGGACAAGCACATCGCCCTCACGGATTGCTCCTTCGCCGGCGTCGATGCCTGTTGGGAGGAGTGCCGGATCATCGGCCGCGCCTCCACGGCGCGAGCGACGACGATCGAGTTGATCCCCGGCGAGGAGGGCGACGCGGCATGGCCGCATCCGGTCGCGACGCTGCCCGCCGATCTGCGGGAGGGCGATGTCGTCGTCGTCCCGTGTGCCGGTGCTGTCGCACTGCGCAGCGTGCGGACGCGCTCGGAGACCACCGGAGCACTCCCCGCGGAGATGGAGCGATGACCGTGCTGCACACGGTGCTGCACGCGACCGCCTTCGTGTGGAATGACCCGCGGCGCGACGTGCGGCAACTGTGGCCGAAGAACACCGTGATCGGCGCGCATGACATCGTGGTCGCCGGACGCTCGCTGACGGAGCTCGCGAGAGTGAGGAGCACCCCCTGCGTGCTCATCGCGCCGACCGGCCCGTCAGCCGTTCATCCCGAAGCGGGCGCACACGTGACCCTGGTGGTGGCGCGGATCACCGCCCGCGAGGAGCCCCCGCGGTGGCACCGCGACGTCGCCTTGACGGTCGACTGCGACCTGCGCGCGCTCCTTCCGCTGGTCACGCACATCGAGCTTCTGCACTCCCCGCACGCGCGAGATCTCGTTCCGGTCATCCTGCGGTCCGCGACCGGCGACGACCGGCTGAGAGCACGACTGCCGAAGGCGACGTCGCCGGGCGACCTGATCGTGTTCGCGTGCACGAGCACACTCTCGCTGAGCCAGGTCACGCCACGCGATCGCACCGCAGCGGACGCGGACGACACCGAGGAGTCGGGCGGGTCATGCCGCAAGTACCTGGGCAGCCCGCTCGCCGAGTAGCCGGGTGTCCGCCGCTGCGGCTCCGCTTCAGCGCAGGGGCGCACTACTGCGCCCCTGCGCACGTCCGCTGAGCTCGGCATCGAGCGTCTCCTGCGCGACGCGCATCTGATCGGCGTATTCGGGTTGCTGCAGACGCTGCCACATCACGTCCTCGGCGACGTCCTCGACATGGCTCACCACCCACCAGATGTTCCCGAACGGATCCTTGATCCGACCGCCACGCTGACCGAAGGCATTGTCGCTGAGCTCGGTCACCACCGTCGCGCCCGCTGAGGTGGCCCTGGCGAAAGCGTCCCCGGCATCGGGCACCCAGACGCGCAGCAGGCTCGGCATCGCCGGCCACTCCGGGCGCCGATCGAAGGCCAGGACGATGGTGTCTCCGACCCGGATCTCGCCGTGGCCGATCAAGCCGTCTTCCGTGACGACGCGCGCCAGTTCCTGCCCATCGAACACCTGCGCGATGAAGTCGAGCAGCGCTCCCGTGTCGTCGGTGACGACCCAGGGTGCGACGCTCGTGTATCCCTCGGGGGCTGCGCTCGTGTTGTCGGCCATGATCTCGTTCCCGTCTCCTCGGTGTACTGACGAGACAGACGTTAGACGGCGATGAGGACACGCAACGTCCTCAATAGTCTCCGCACGGAGGATGGATCCTGCGGGTCACCGAGCAGATGCGGCTGCGATGGCGGCGGCCTGCGCATACGCGGCCGCCCACACCCGGTCGAACCGATCACGACCGATCACGCCCTGGCGGCAAGCGAGTGCGGCATCCCCGAGCGCTTCGGCGAGATTGTCGAGGCGGAGCTGCTGTGCGCGCTCGGCGGCAGTGTCCTCGCTGAGGCCCGACCGGCAGGCCGAGACCGTGACAGTGCGACGACGGATGCCGCGTGACCGCCGAGCGAGGACGACGCCGGCCGGAAGCAGGGCCACCGCCAACAGCACGGCAGCGAGCAGGGGCGAGAAGCCGAGAGCGCACAGGACCACCCAGGCGACGACGCCTCCACCGAGCGACAACGGCGTGTACCAACGATGGACTTCGGCGAGGCCGCGCTCCTCCGCCGTGGAGTCGGCCGGGTAGATGGCGAGCACGCACGCCACGGTGCCGTAGTGACTCACGGAACGCGACAGATACCCCCACCGCGGCGGAGAGGACGCCGAGGGAGTCGACTGCTCTGAGACGGGGTGAGGACGCGGGATCACGGACATGAATCTCACGTTGCTCCGAGCTCGACAGCGTGGGGACGTTGCAGACGGAACCCATACGGCGTCCCCCGATATCCATGCGGGACGACCACGCCGAGACGTCAATGGGAGTCCACGCCGATCCGGTGCGACCATGGTTGACATGCTCACGGTGGAAACACTCTCAGGAGAAGAGGCGGCGCCATATCGCGACGACGTCCTGGCGATCTGGGGCGCGGCGTTCGGACCTGTGGAGGATCCGGACGGCTGGCGGATCTCCCCGTGGGACAGCCACCGAAATCGCGCCGGCTACCGACTGGCGATCGCACAGGAACGTGGCCGGCTCCTCGGGTTCGCCTGGGGTTACACCGGCGAGCGGGGGCAGTACTGGCCTGACCTCATCGCGCGGGAGGCCGGATCCGATGTCGAAGGGTGGATCGGAGGGCACTTCGAGTTCGTCGAGCTCGCCGTTCTTCCGGAGGCCCGTCGGAGGGGCATCGGCGGACGCCTGCACGAGGCGCTCCTCTCCGGCCTCCCTCACGCCCGGGCGCTGCTCGCGACCTCGGATCGCGCCGATGATCCCGCCGTGCGGCTGTACTCCTCTGTCGGGTGGACCTCACTCGGCTCGTACGGCGAGGGCCGCCAGGTCATGGGGCTGCGGCTCGACCAGCGGACCGGCCCGTAGCCCGACCTCGCGAGCGCGGGCCTGTACCCGGGGGCGGATGTCTGGCTACGATGCGGACATGAGACGGACGGATCCGGTCGTGCGCGGTAACCAGGCGTCCGACGAGCTCGGTCCCGGCGTGCTCGTCTTCCTGTGGGTGTTCATCGCCGCCCAACTCGTCGCACCGGCGATCTTCGCGTTCAACCTGTTGACCGGGAATCCGGAGGAAGCCGGCAACTGGGCTTTCGGTTCGATCGTCTGCGTCCTGGTCGCCCTGCTCCTGTTCGCCGGAATACGCTCCTCCGCCCGCGACACACGGCAGCTCCGCGCCAGGGGCGTCCCCGGGACGGCGCTGGTGCTCTCCGTGGAGCCGCTGGAAGACGGATCCGCCGCAGTCCTGCGGATCCGCGTCGACGGACACGAGCCGTTCGACGCCCGCGCCCATTCGGGCGGATGGAGTCGTATGACCGTAGGCCAGACCGTCGATGTGATCGTCGACCCCTCGGACCAGCTCTTCTCCGTCATCGACCACTGACACGCGTCCGCGCAGCAGCTCGACATCCTGAGCGTCTACGTCCTGGTGGAGTCGACTACTTCCTGCTGGAGTCGATGGCGACGCCGATCGCGAGTCCGACCGCGAGTCCGGCGCCGGCACCGAGGGCGAGGTTGTCCCACAGCAGTTGGCCGGCCCCGGCCCCGACAGCGAGCCCGATGGCGATCCCTGCGGCGAGACCATAGGACGGACGTCCGGGCTTGTCCTTCTTCTCTGTATCGCTCATGCCATCGACGCTACGAAACCGGCATGCACGTCGGCGTCCCCCAGGCGGCGGATATCCGGTGGACGGACATCCGTCGCGCTGGTGAATCAACAAGGAGCTTGTCGGGATGTTCGGCGCTCCAGGGGTGAACTACTGATCGCGCGTCGCGTCCTGTCGTTGCAGCCAACTCACGATCGCCTCGTTGAGTTCGGTGGGCACTTCCTGCTGGATCCAGTGCCCGCAGTCGAGGTTGACGACGTCGACGTTCGGTACGAAGTCCGCAAGCGTCTCGGACTTCTGAACCATGTCCCTGTCGGCGTAGATCATGAGTGCGGGCTGGTGGATGATCGGGTCCACGTCGGCGAGCAGGTGCCAGTTGCGGTCGAGGTTCCTGTACCAATTCACACCGCCCGTGAATCCCGAGGTTTCGAAAGCGGCGACGAGAACGGCGAGTTCGTCGTCGGTCATCACGGGCTCGCCGAGTGGTGCCTCCGCTCGAGCGAGATCGATGAACTCCATCCCCGGCTGAGGCTCCCGAGGGGGTTCGTTCTTCCGATACAGGTTGCGAAGGAATTGGAACGTGTTCTCATCGAACACGGCGTCCGCGACGCCGGGCTGTCGGTTGAAGTGGACGAAGTAGAAGTCACCGCCGAGCACGGCTTCCATGAGTTCGATCCACGGAGTCTCTCCGCGCTCCTGGTAGGGCAGGCTCAGATTGATCACCTTGTCCACACGATCCGGATGCAGCAGCGTCAGCCCCCAGACGACGCTTGCGCCCCAGTCGTGACCGACGAAGATCGCCTTGTCGTATCCGTAGTGATCGAGAAGTGCGACGAGGTCGCCAGCGAGGTGATCGATGTCGTAGGCCGTCACGTCAGTCGGCCGCGAGGAGTTGCCGTAGCCGCGCTGGTTCGGCACGATGACGTGGTACCCCGCGGCGACGAGGGCCGGCACCTGATGCCGCCAGACGGAGGCATGCCCGGGCCATCCGTGGCACAGCACGATGGGGTTCCCGGCGTTCTGCCGCCCGGCCTCGAAGACTTCGAGTTCGACGCCGTTGACCGGGATGAGGGTGGGTTCGGGGAAGTCGGACAGGTTCACGGATGCTCCTCAGAGTTCGGCACCGATCACGGGTCTGGATCGGCGGCTGCTCAGACCGTACGGAGCATTCTGGCCACCGGATGTCCTAGATCCTCGGCAGGCTGAGATCATGCGATCCACTCCCACGGGCAGAGCCCTGCAGTTGTTGTCGCTTCTGCAGACCCACCGCTTCTGGCCCTGTGCGGAACTCGCAGCTCGGCTCGGGGTGACCCAGCGAACGGTGCGCCGCGACCTCGACGGCCTCCGAGAGCTCGGCTATCCGGTCGATTCCACCTCGGGGAGGTACGGCGGTTATCGGCTCGCGACGGGGGCGCACGTGCCGCCCTTGATCCTCGACGACGACGAGGCCGTCGCGGTGGCGATCGGATTGCGATATGCGGCGGAAGCCGCCGTCAGCGGGATCGAGGAGACCGCGCTGCGCGCGCTGGCGAAGATCGAAGCGCTCCTCCCCCATCGGCTGCGCCGACGTGTGTCGGCGCTGCATTCGAGCGTCGCCTCACTGCGGCGGGCAGTCGATGACGACGTCATCCATCCCGAGTCGCTAAGCGTGTTCGCCGCAGCATGTCGCGACCACGAACACGTGCGTTTCGACTACCTGCGAAGCGACGGCGCGAGCAGCAGGCGCCACGTCGAGCCGCATCAGCTCGTCACAGCCGGACGACGGTGGTATCTCGTCGCGTGGGATAGGCAACGCGATGATTGGCGGACGTTTCGGCTGGACCGGATCCGGGAGCCGCGGGCGGTAAGCAGTCATTTCACGCCCCGCGCGATTCCCGGTGGGGATGCGGCGGACTTCGTCGCGAGCGCGATCGGCCGCACGCCGCGTCATCACGAGGCGACCCTGGTCATCCGCAAACCGTTCGCCGAGGTCGAGGGCGTCCTCCGGTGGGCTGACCACACTCTGAAGGAAGAGCACGCAGAGCACTGCGTCGTCGGAATCCGCAGCGAAGACCTCGGACGGCTCGCGATGACGGTCGCCGAGATCGCCCTCACCGCTCCGGTTTCCGTCATCGAGCCACACGAACTCGCGGGAGCCGTCGAGCGGCTCGCCACTCACCTCATCGACCGAAGGGCGACTGACGAGTGAAGTGAACCTCGCGGAATGGTGGGAAGGCGAAGGCGCCGCGGTGCCGGCCTTCCGGCTGTCGCGAGTGTGCGCTCCGCTCGAAAGTTCCGTGACCAAACCGTTGCATTCGTTATCTCGCCGTTATACAGTGATCACACGGTGAATGTTTGCTGTGGCACTCACCGCATGTGATTGCAGGACACTCTTGGTGCAAGGGACAAGGGCCGGTCGGGAGCCTCTCCGACCGGCCCTTTACTGTTCCCACTATTCTGTGATGATGACCGATCGCAAGCTCGCCCTGGAAGCCTGGGAGAGCCTGTTCCGTGCGCAGCATGAACTGTTCACGGAGATGATGGCCGACTTCGAGCACAGCCATCTCGCGCAGGCCGAGTACGACGTGCTGCTGACCGTCACCCGCGCGCCCGGCATGACCGCGCGGCTGCGTGACATCACCTCGAACATGCTGATCAGCCAGCCCAGCGTCTCCCGCCTGGTCGACCGTATGGTCACCCGCGGGCTCGTGGCGAAATGCGCCGACCCCGACGACGGTCGCGGCGCGCTGATCCGTGCCACCGACGAAGGAGCGAGGGCGTTCCGCTCGCTCGCCACCGTGCACGGGCGCTCGATCGCCGACCGCATGTCGCGCCTCGACGACGACGAGCTGCGCACTCTGCGCGACCTCGCGGAGAAGCTCCGCTCCCGCTGACCCTCGGGCGCCCGTGGGCGTCGAGAACGACCTGCGCCCTTTTCTGGCAGGGTGGGTTGCGTACGCCTGCGCTCTTCGCAGGCACGTCAGACCGCCCCCTCGGGGGGAACCAGGGAGGTCATTCATGGAGATCGCCGGAATCGTCGGCATCCTCGTCATCATCGGCATCGGGGTCGTCATCGCCGTCGTCCTACTGCTGATCCTGCTGCTGTTCGCACGCAGCTGGATCAAGGTCGCTCGAGCCGACGAGGCCCTCGTCATCTCGGGTCGCAAGCAGAAGATCCAACGCGCGGTCATCGCCGCCGACGGCACCACCAGTTCCGAGATGGCCGAGTCGCCCGTCACGGTGATCGTCAACGGCAAGTCGCTGGTGAACCCGATCACGCAGCGTCACGAGATCATCTCCCTGCGCTCGCGCCAGGTCTCCCTCAACGCCGAGGCGCAGTCGCTCGACAGCGTGACCCTGAACGTCGACGGCGTCGCGATCGTGAAGATCGGCTCCGACCCGCTCTACGTCCGCCGTGCGGCCGAGCGTTTCGCCTCGCAGGACAAGGCCATCGAGCAGTTCACCACCGAGCAGCTCGAAGGTGCACTCCGAGGCATCGTCGCGACCCTGTCGGTCGTCGAGCTCATGCGCGAGCGGAAGAAGTTCTCCGATCAGATCGCCGCCGACGTCTCGCAGGAGCTCGCCGAGCAGGGACTGATCCTGGACTCGTTCCAGATCAAGGGGATCACCGACAAGGTCGGCTACATCCAGTCGCTCGGCGCCCCCGAGATCCAGGCGAAGCGCCAGGCCGCCGAGATCTCGCAGACCAATGCCGATCGTGCGATCAACCAGAAGAACATCGCCAACAAGGAAGCCAACCTGATCGAGCAGACCGCGCTCGACACGAACACGGCCAACTCCGACTCCGGCATCGGTCGAGCCCGCGCCGAGGCGGAGCAGGCAGAGGCTCTGGCCCGCGCACAGGCCGAGCAGGCCGTTCTGCAGCAGCAGGCTGAGAACAAGCAGGCCCAGCTCGACGCCGACGTCAAGCGCGTCGCCGACGCACAGCGCTATGAGGCCGAGACCCGCGCCCAGGCCGAGCTCTACACCCGTGAGCGCGCCGCCGAAGCCGCCGCGATCGAGCAGGTCAAGCAGGCGGAAGCGCGCACCCGCATCGCCGAGCAGCAGGCGCAGGCCGACAAGGCCCGCGCCGACGGTGAGGCCGCCGCCGCGATCGCGAAGGCCAGCGGTGAGGCGAACGCCCTGCGCGCTCAGGCCGAAGCCGAGTCCGAGGCCCGCCGCCTGCGCGCCAGCGCCGAGGCCGACGCCATCCGCGCAGAGGGTGACGCCCGCGCCGCGGCGCTCGAAGCAGAGGCCAAGGCCATCGCCTCGAACCAGGACGCGTTCCTGTCGCAGCGCGTGCTCGAGGTGCTGCCGTCGATCATGGCCGAGTTCTCCAAGGGCTACGCGGCGATCGGCAACGTATCGATCATCGGCAGCTCCGGCGAAGACGGTGCCTCGAACGTCGTCGGTGCCGACAGCGCCAAGGCCCTGCGCTCGGTGTTCGACAGCGTCCACTCGGCCACGGGCCTCGACCTCGCGGGCATCATCCAGGGCCAGGCCGTCGGCCGTGGCTTCGGTGCCGGGGTCGCGGAGGCCACGCCTGCACCCGCGAGCCCACGCGTCTCCACGCCGACCACCCCGCCGCCGCCCGCAGCGCCGGCCGTCCCGGCGGAGTAGCCACCAGCGCACAGCGGATGCCGCGGCCGATTCGGTCGCGGCATCCGTCGTCTGTGCGGCGGTCTCGACTGCCGAGCCCTGTCGTCATCAGCCGGGAACGAGGTCGGGCACCGCCCGGATGCGGCCCTCCGGAGCGTTGAAGACCGGGCAGACTGGACGGATGATGCCCGCCGCCTTCGACCTCGCCGCCATCGGCGCGGGCCTCTCGTTCGCAGCCGCGCTCGACGAGCTCTCGGCCGCCCTCGATGCGAGCCGATCGGCGGTCGTGACCGCCCCACCGGGCACGGGAAAGACCACCCTCGTACCGCCGCTCATCGCATCGCGGGGCACGGGTCGCGTGATCGTCACCCAACCGCGCCGCGTCGCCGCCCGCGCAGCCGCCCGGCGGCTCGCCCACCTCGACGGCTCCCCCCTCGGCTCACGCGTCGGATTCACCGTGCGCGGCGAACGCTCCGTCGGGCCCACGACGCAGGTCGAGTTCGTCACGGCCGGAGTGCTCCTGCGGCGGATGCTCGACGATCCCGGCCTCGAAGGCGTGGATGCCGTGATCATCGACGAGGTGCACGAGCGCGCGCTCGAGACCGACCTCCTGATCGGCCTGCTCTCCGAGGTGCGCGAACTGCGGGACGACCTCGTGGTGGTCGCCATGTCCGCGACCCTCGACGCTGCGCGCATAGCCGCCGTCATCGGCACGGATGAGACGCCCGCCCCGATCGTCGACCACGACGTCCCCGCCTTCCCGCTCACCGAGCGCTGGGTTCCGAGCCCGGTGCCGCGCCTCGATGAACGCGGCGTCACCTGGGGTTTCCTCGATCACGTGGCGAGCGTCACAATCTCCGCGGCCCTCGACCTGACCCGCGAAGACCCGGAAGCCGACGTGCTGGTCTTCGCACCGGGCACCCGCGAGGTCTCGGAGATCGCTCGCCGCGTCCGCGATGCGAGCGACGCGTTCGATGTGCGGGAGCTGCACGGCCGCATCCCCCCGGCCGAGCAGGATGCCGTGATCCGCGGCCGTACGCCGGCCGACCTGCCGCGCATCATCGTCACGACATCGCTCGCGGAATCCTCGCTGACGGTGCCGGGCGTCCGGCTGGTCGTCGACAGCTGCCTCTCTCGGCATCCGCAACGCGACGCCGCCCGGGGGATGACGGGCCTGGTCACCACCGCCGCCTCCCGCTCGTCGTGCGTCCAACGCGCCGGCCGCGCCACCCGCCAGGGGCCCGGTGCGGTCATCCGCTGCGTCGACGAGCGCTCCTATGCGGCCGCTCCCGCACGTCCGGTGCCCGAGATCGCCGTGATCGACCTCGCGGACGCCGCCCTGCTGCTCGCGTGCTGGGGTGCTCCCGGCGGAACCGGCCTGCGGATGATCGACCCGCTGCCGACCGAGAACCTGGCGGATGCCGTCACCGTGCTCCACGGTCTCGGCGCGATCGATGATGAAGGTCGCGCCACCGCGGACGGACGCGTCCTCGCCCGCATCCCGACCGATCCACGGCTCGCCCGTGCTCTCCGTGACGGCAGTCCGGCGGTCGGCAGCCGACTCGCGGCCGAGGTCGTCGCACTGTTGGGCGGAGACCTGCGCCTCACCGAGGCCGACGTCGCGCAGGCACTCGTCACGCTGCGAGGGGGACGAACGCCGGATGCCCGCCGATGGCGCGAAGATGCGAACCGGCTCGAGCGCATGGTCGACCCGACCCCGGACGTCCGCTCGGACCTCGACGGCTTCGGCCTCGTGATCGCGCTGGCCTTTCCCGAGCGCATCGCCCACCGCGTCGAGCGCACCGCCGAGGGGGCGACCTTCCTGCTCGCCTCCGGGACCCGCGCGGGGATGCGTGGCTCGCTCGCGGCAGTCGAGTGGCTCGCCGTCGCCGACGTCGCACGCGCCTCTTCACGCGCGGCGGCCGGTTCGGGCGCGATCATCCGCTCCGCAGCGGTGCTCACCGAAACGCAGATGGAGCACGCCGCGAGCCACCTGATGACCGACCGCGTCGAGGCGGAGTTCTCCGGAGGTCGGGTCCAGGCTCGGCGCGAGCGACGGATCGGCGCGATCCTGCGTACCTCGGCCCCGGTGCGACCATCGGCCCAGGAGGGGCGCGAGGCGGTGCGTCGAACCCTCCGGCGCGACGGACTCGGCATCTTCACCTGGTCCGACGCTGCGGACGCACTGCGCCGCCGGCTGGCGCTGCTGCGACGCGAGCTCGGCGCACCCTGGCCCGATGTGTCGGACGCCGGACTGGTCGAGACCCTCGACCAGTGGTTGGCACCCGAGCTCGACGCCCTGGCGTCCGGCACCCCCGCCGGACGGTTGGACCTGTCGTCGCCCCTTCGACGCCTGCTGCCCTGGCCTGAAGCGGTGCGCCTCGATGAGCTCGTGCCGGAACGCCTCGAGGTGCCCAGTGGATCCCGCATCCGCATCGCCTACCCGGAGCCCGACGGCGATCCGACCGCACGGCCTGTGGTCGCCGTGAAACTGCAGGAGTGCTTCGGCTGGGCAGAGACTCCGCGATTGGTCGATGGACGGGTGCCGGTGCTGTTCCACCTCCTGTCCCCCGCCGGGCGTCCGCTCGCGGTGACCGACGACCTGGCCTCGTTCTGGTCCGGCCCGTACGGTCAGGTGCGGGCCGAGATGCGCGGGCGCTACCCCCGGCACCCGTGGCCGGAGGACCCCTGGGCCGCCGCACCGACCAAGCACACCAAGAACCGCGCCGCGCGCTGAGCCGCGGTCCGGGTCACGGACTCAGCGTGTGCGTCGCCGCAGCGTCAGCGACGCGAGCACCAGAGCCCCGACCGCGAAGGCCACCACGATCAGCAGCGGACCGAACACATCCCACCCCTCGTCGCCGGCGGCGACCGCGTTGATGGTGTCGATCGCGTGGCTCAGCGGCAGCCAGTCGGAGATGGCGTACAGCACGTCGGGCATCTGATCACGCGGCATGAAGAGCCCGCCGAGGATGATCTGCGGGAACACCAGCAGCGGCATGAACTGCACGGCCTGGAACTCGGTCTGCGCGAAGGCGCTCGCGAGCAGCCCGAGTGCCGTGCCGAGCAGCGCATCGACGACCGCGACCAGGCCCAACTGCCACAGCGGACCGTCGACGTCGAGCCCGCACACCCCCACCGCGAACGACACCGTGATCACCGCCTGCAGCACCGCCATCAGCCCGAACGCGAGCGCGTAGCCGAGGATGAAGTCGGCCTTGTCGAGCGGTGTCGTCATCAGCCGCTCCAGTGTGCCCGACCGGCGTTCGCGCAGGGTCGTGATCGACGTGATCAGGAACATCACGATGAACGGGAACAGTGCCAGGATCGCACCGCCGAACTGGTCGAAGACGCCGTCCTGGTCACTGAACAACCAGGCGAAGAGGCCCACGAGCAGGCTCGGCGCGATCAGCATCAGGGCGATCGATCGCGGATCATGCCGCAACTGCGCGAGCACTCGTCCCGCGGTGGCGAACATCCGGCGGCCGTTCATTCGCCGACCTCCTCGTGCTGCTCACGCGCTTGTCGGCGGGATCGGCGGGTGTCGCCATCGCCGGCGCGGTCCCGCTCGATCAGCGCCAGGAATGCGGCCTCCGCGTCGGTCGTCCCGGTATCGGTCAGGAGCGAGGTCGGGGTGGTGTCGGCGATGATGCGCCCCTCGCGCATCAGCAGCAGCCGATCGCACCGCACCGCCTCGTCCATCACATGGCTCGACACGATGAGCGTGACGCCCCGATCCGCAAGGCCTCGGAAGAGCGTCCACAGCTCCGCGCGCAGCACCGGGTCGAGGCCGACGGTCGGTTCATCCAGCACGACGAGCTCGGGCGAGCCGATGAGCGCGACCGCGAGCGACACCCGCGTCGCCTGACCGCCGCTGAGCGAGTCGACGAGCTGCCCCGACTGCGCGCGCAGTCCGACTTCGTCGATGACCCGATCCACGTCGCCCTTCGGCGCCTTCAGCAGCGAGGCGAAGTAGGCGAGGTTCTGACGCACGCTGAGGTCGCCGTAGACCGCGGCCCCCTGCGTGCCGTAGGCCACACGGTGGCGGAGCTGCCGCGATCCCCCCGGCTCCCCGAGCACCGTGACGTCGCCGGAGGCGACCCTCTGCACCCCGACTATCGAGCGCATGAGAGTGGTCTTGCCGCAGCCCGACGGCCCGAGCAGACCCGTGATCTGTCCGCGCGGGATCGTGAGGTCAACCCCGTCGAAGACCTGCACGGATCCTCGATGCACGCGTAGCTGCGTGATCTCGACGGCCGAGTTATTCATCATGTGATGAATTATGCGCCTGCACCTCGACCACGTCAACGGGTCCCTTCCCGTGCCGGGGGCTCAGTCGAAGCGACTCAGTCGAAGAGGTAGCGCTGGACGGTCGGTCCGACCCGACCGACGAGTTCATCGACCGATGCCGCGGCGAGCGCGGGAAGCCGCAGCACGTAGCGGGCGATCAGCATGCCGGCGATCTGCGATGCGACGAGCGAGGCCCGCAGGTCGGCGTCTTCGGCGTCGAGACTCTTGGACACGCGTGAGAGGAGCTCGCGCGAGAGGAACCCGGCCAGCAACGGAGTGGTCAGCCGGCTCCCCAGGGCGGTGCGGATCAGCATGACTCCTCGCCGGCGCACCTCCGGCTGCTCGAAAGCCTCGAGAACGTATCGGATCAGTCGTTCGCCGATCTCGTCACGTGGACCGGCGAGGATCCGAGGCACGTCGACGTCGGGGCGGAGCGGGATGCCCACGGCCTCCGCGAAGAGGTCGGCCTTGGTGCCGAAGTAGTGATGCACGAGCGCGGAGTCCACCCCGGCTCGAGCGGCGATGGAGCGGATCGTCGCCCCGTCGTAGCCCTTCTCCGCGAAGTCGTCGACCGCAGCCGCGATGATCCGCGCTCGCGAGTCGGAGCCGCCTCTCGGGCGCCCTCGCCGACGCGGCGGCTTCTGCTCGGTCATGCCCGCCAGCCTACGACTTCGCTCGGCGACCGGGTCGCGGGCTCAGTCGAGCAGATGGCGGAGGTAGCGCGTCGGATGCTCGAGGAACGAGCGCCAGTGGTTGACGATCTCGAGGTCGCCCCATTCGGCCGGGCGGACACCCCACGCCCCGACCTCGAGGATCTTCGCTCCGGGGAGCGCCGCGAGCACCGGCGAGTGCGTCGCGCACAGCACTTGTCCTCCCTCGTCGGCGATACGCCGCAGCACGGCGATGAGGGCCAGGGTGGAGTTGAACGACAGCGCCGCCTCCGGTTCGTCGAGGCAGTAGAAGCCGGGGTCGTCGAACCGGCTCTCCAGCAGCGCGAGGAACGACTCGCCGTGGCTCATCTCGTGGAACGCGACGTCACCGCCGGCCGAGGGATTCTCCTCCAGGTAGGTGTAGAACGAGTGCATCGTCTCGGCACGGAGGAAGAAGCCCCATCGGTTCGCCCCGATGCCCCGCTGCAGCCGCAGCCAGTCCGACAGCGGGGACTCGGTCGCGCGGGTGGTGTGCCTCGCCTGCCGGGAGCCGCCCTCGGGGGAGAGCCCGTAGGCGATCGCGATGCCCTCGACCAGGGTGGACTTGCCGCTGCCGTTCTCGCCGACGAGGAACGTGACCCCGGGGTCGAGGTCCATCCCCTCCCGCAGCACCTGGGCGACGGCGGGGATGCTGGTGGGCCATCCCGCGCCGGGCGTCGGGGCATCGTCGTTCGGGCGCACCGCCACGACGGGCTGCTGGCGTCGACGGCGGGAGCTCGGGTCCCAGAACTCATCCATCGTGATCCTCCGCGCGGTGTCGTCTCGTGGAGGCTACCGGCACCCGCGGACACGGAGGCGGATCCCGGCTGTCAGCACTCGATGACGTTGACCGCGAGACCGCCTTCGCTGGTCTCCTTGTACTTGGTCGACATGTCCGCGCCCGTCTGACGCATGGTCTCGACCACGGCATCCAGCGAGACGTAGTGGCTGCCGTCGCCGCGCAGCGCCAGGCGGGCGGCGGTGACGGCCGTGGAGGCGGCGATCGCGTTGCGCTCGATGCACGGGATCTGCACGAGCCCGCCGATCGGGTCGCACGTGAGACCGAGGTGGTGCTCCATCGCGATCTCCGCGGCATTCTCGATCTGACGGTTCGTGCCGCCCATCACCGCGGTGAGGCCGCCGGCCGCCATCGCGCAGGCGGACCCGACCTCGGCCTGGCATCCGCCTTCGGCTCCGGAGATCGACGCGTTGGCTTTGAAGAGCGACCCGAGAGCAGTCGCGGTCAGCAGGAAGCGACGGATGCCGCGGCGACGGTTCGCCTCGGCGGTCTGCTCCTCGTCGAGGTCGCCGGCGGTGTCGAGCGCGCGAACCTCCGGCTCGAACCCGAGGAGTGCGCTGCCGACCAGCTCGCCGTAGGGCGTGACGGCGTTGCCCGCTCCGAGTCCCGAGTCGGCGAGGAACCGCCACCAGTACATGGCGACGGCCGGGAGGATGCCCGCGGCACCGTTCGTCGGCGCTGTGACGACTCGTCCGCCTGCCGCGTTCTCCTCGTTGACGGCCAGGGCGAAGGCACCGAGCCATTCGCCGGGCAGTTCACGATGCCCGTCGGCCTCGACCTCTTCGAGCTGGCCGCGGATCACTCCCGCGCGCCGCTTGACCTTGAGGATGCCCGGAAGGGTTCCGTCGGCGTGGAGGCCGGCATCGACGCACCCCGACATCGCGTCCCAGATCGCGTCGAGCCCGGCGGCGACCTCCTCCTCGCTGCGCAGCGAGGTCTCGTTGAGCCGCGCGACCTCGGCGATCGACAGCCCGTTCTCGTCGCAGAGGGCGAGCAGGGACGCGGCATCCGCGTACGAATAGGGGAATCCCGCGGTCGTGAGCCTCGCCTCCTCGCCGTCGCGGCGGATGAACCCGCCGCCCACCGAGTAGTACGTCTCTTCGGCCACGACCTCACCCGCGGCATCCCATGCAGTGATCGTCATGGCGTTCGGATGTCCGGGAAGCCGGGTGCGCGGGGCGAAGACGATGTCGTCCTTCACGAACGGCACGTCGTGGGTGCCGTCGATGCGGATCACGGCCTGTGCCGGGAGATCGGTCCAGGCGGCGCGGACATCGGCGGGGTCGCACGTCTCGGGCGCGAGTCCACAGAGGCCGGCGACGACGGCATCCGGCGTCCCGTGCCCGATCCCCGTCGCTCCGAGCGAGCCGTACAGCGTACTGCCGACGCGGGCGACCTGAGGAAGGATGCCCGTCGCCGCGAGCCGTCGCGCGAAGTCGAGAGCAGCCCGCATCGGGCCGACCGTGTGGGAGCTGGAAGGCCCCACTCCGATGGAGAAGAGGTCGAAGGCCGAGACGTACGCTGTCACCTCTCCAGGCTACGCCGGATTCGGCGCTTCGGTTCACCTCGATTAACTCGATGCACCCACCTCTGCGAGCGCGTGCTTCCTCATCGTGTACGGCACGCTCGCGCAGACGCACTTCTGATCACGCGTCAAGCCCCTTCACCCGGTCGAACAGCGACGGCATCCTGAACGGAAGACATCGCCGAAAGGGGCCATCATGACCGACACCACTCCTGAACCGGAACCCACCGACGACCTCTCCCCCGAGGCGCAGACGCCCACTCCGACCCCGTCTTCCGACACGAGCGAGGGCGAGGTCACGACACCGGCCGAGGCCGAGTCCCCTGAAGACGCCGACCCGAGTGAGGTGCCCAGCACCGAGGAGCTCGAGGAGCCGAGTACCGAGAAGGCTCCGGGCGAGGAGCCCAAGGCACCGAAGCGCGAAGATCCCGAACCCGACCATGAGGCCGTCGGCATCGGCGTGATCGATGCGGAGGAGCCGCAGGCCGACTGACCCCGGCGACCCGAGCTACCAGGTCAGCGGATCGAGTCGCAGGTAGAAGTCCTGGCGGGAGGGTTCGAGATCGATGCCGTAGCGCGCGGCGAAATCCGCGTCCGCGCGGCGGGCGGCGCTCTCGTCGGGCCAGCTCTCACGGGCGTTCGCGAGGAGCAGGGCGATGTCGGCGTAGGGATCGGCGCGTCCGAGCCGCCCGAGGTCGATCAGTCCGGCCACATGCGAGCCGTCGGGTGCGATCAGGATGTTCGGCAGACAGAAGTCCCCGTGGCAGACCACCGCCTCGGCTCCCTCCTGGGCCCGCCTTTCCGGCAGCTCGCGCTCGAGACCGGCGAGGATCTCCACCGGTGGCACGTCCTCCAGCTCCACCGGGAGGAACTCGGTGTGCACCCGATCCTCCGCGACCGTCGCTCGGGCCGCCGCCATCATGCCGTCCAGCGCTCGGTCATAGGGACAGTCGGACAGCGGAAGATCGTGGAGGCGTCGCAGGATGTCGGCGATCGCCGGCCAGGCCGCGCGAAGACCCGCCGCATCGAGCTGGTCGGCCGGGATCCCGTCCACGGCGGAGGTCACGAGGGCTGCGCCCTGCGCGGTGAGGTGCCACCCGAGCACCGATGCGCCGGGGATGCCGGCACCCGAGAGCCATGCGATCCGGTCGCGCTCGGCGGCCAGCTCATCCGCCCGCCCCGGGACGACCACCTTGGCGTATCGTCCCCCGACCTCATCCCGGAGCACCGTCGCGCCCGATTCGCCGCTCTCCACGGGCACCCAGTCCGCATCACCGGGGAGCAGCTCGGCGGGAATCCTCATCCCCTCATCCTCGCGCACCCATCAGCCCTCGGTCGCAGATCCTGTCGCCTGATCAACGGGGGCGACAGGAACTGCGACCGCACGGGCCGGGGCGCCGTTACTCGACGAGCTTGCCGGTGGTGTCGACCTCGCGCATGAGCTCGGCGATCTCGGGCGAGATCGCAGGGATCTCCTCGCGGGTCACGCCGGCGGTCGGCGACCATACGAGGTTGACCTGCAGCGTCGGGTCGGTGTCGGGGAAGTCGCTGCGGTTGTGGCATCCGCGCGTCTCCCGACGCTCCAGCGCGGCCTCGAGGGTGGCGCGGGCGGCGAGCGCCGACGCCTTGAGGTCGAACGCGTGCGCGAGGTCCTGGAATCCGGCGATGTCGGGGTGGATGCCGATGTCCTCCATGCGGCCCTCGATCATGTCGAGGTCGGCGAGTCCGGCACGCAGCCCGTCTTCGGAGCGCACGACACCGGCGTACTCGGTCATGAGGTTGCGGATGGCGCGCTGCAGCGCGCGGACGTTCTCGCGTCCTTCCGCGGCGAGCAGATCGTCGATCTCTGCCCGCGCGGCCGCCACGGCCGTCGCCGATCGACGCTGCGCGTCGAGACCGGCGGCATGATCCATCGCCGCCTGGCCGACGATGCGGCCGTACACGAGCAGCTCGATGAGCGAGTTGCCTCCGAGTCGATTCGCGCCATGCAGTCCGCTCGACGCCTCGCCGATCGCGTACAGTCCCTCGACATCCGTCTGATGGTCTTCCGGACGCACCCAGACGCCACCCATCGAGTAGTGCGCGGTCGGTGCGATCTCGATCGGGTCCGTCGTGATGTCGAGCATCTGCAGCTCCATCATCGTCTGGTAGACGCGCGGCAGCCGGCTCATGATCGTCTCGCGCGGAAGGTGGGACACGTCGAGCCAGACGCCGCCGTTCTCGGTGCCGCGTCCTTCCTGGATCTCGGTGTACGCGGCGAGCGCGACACGGTCTCGGGTCGACAGCTCCATGCGCTCGGGGTCGTACTTCGCCATGAACCGCTCCCCCAGGGCGTTGCGCAGGATGCCCCCCTCGCCGCGGGCGGCCTCGGAGATCAGGGTTCCGGCGGCGCTCTCCGGCTCGATGATCCCGGACGGGTGGAACTGCACGAGCTCGGGGTCGCGCAGGCGGGCGCCGGCATCGACCGCGAGACGGAACGAGTCGCCCGTGTTCTCGTCGCGACGGGAGGAGGTGCGCCGCCAGATGCGGTTGTGCCCGCCGGCCGCGAGGATCACGGCGTCGGCGTGGATCAGGTAGCGGGTGCCGTCGGCCTGGTCGAACCCATAGGCGCCGAACACCACGTTGTCGCGCACGAGCAGGCGCGTGATGTAGACGTGGTCGAGGATCGGCACGTCGAGCTGCTCGGCCTTGCGCACGAGCGTGCGCTGGATCTCGAGTCCCGTGTAGTCGCCGGCGAATGCCGTGCGGCGGAACGTGTGTGCGCCGAAGAAGCGCTGCGAGATGCGGCCGTCGTCTTCGCGGGCGAAGTCCATGCCCCAGCGCTCGAGGTCACGGATACCGCGCTCGGCACCCTGCGTCACGATCTCGACCGTGTGCGGGTTGGCGAGCAGGTAGCTCTCCTTGATCGTGTCGGCTGCGTGCTGCTGCCAGCTGTCGTCTGCGTCCATGGTTCCGAGGGCCGCGTTGATGCCGCCGGCCGCGAGTGACGTGTGCGCATCCTGCCGCGGACGTTTGCCGACGGCGAGGACGTCGACACCGTGTTCGGCGATCTCGATCGCCGCTCGCAGCCCGGACCCGCCGGTGCCGATGACGAGGACTGTGGTGGATATCTGTCGTTCGCGCGTAGCCATGCGGTCAACGGTAGTTAGGCAATCCTAATAACTCCAATGCATAGTCCGACTGGAAACGATGCGGGTAGGCTATGGTCATGAACCTCGAGCAGCTCCGCGGGTTCGTCGAGGTCGCACGCCTCGGCCACTTCACCCGCGCCTCCGAGCACCTGCACCTCGCGCAGCCGTCGCTGAGCCGTCAGATCTCCACGCTCGAGCGCGAACTCGGCGCCGAGCTGTTCCACCGTGCACGCGGCCACATCGCACTCACCGCCGCGGGCGAGACGCTCCTCCCCCGCGCCCAGCGCATGCTCGCCGAAGCCGATGCCATCCGCGACGAGATGGGTGAGCTCGCAGGACTCCGCCGCGGCCGCGTACGTCTGGGCGCTCCCCCCACCCTCTGCATCAGCCTCGTCGCCGAGGCCGTCAGCAGGTTCCACGCCGCGCATCCGAACGTCGATCTGCATCTGACCGAGAGCGGCTCCCGCCGACTCGTCGAGGAGCTCGCCGTCGGCGCGGTCGACATCGCGCTGGTCACCCGATCCGACGGCCCCACCCCTGCCGGCGTGAGCCTCACCCACCTGCCGCTGCTGTCCGAAGAGCTCGTGGTCGTCTCGTCGGCGTCCGCCCCGCCCGTCACCCACGGGCCGTCGATCAGCCTGGCGCACCTCGCGACCCTTCCCCTCATCGCCTTCGACGAGAGCTACGAGCTGCGCGCCGCGATGGATGCTGCATTCCGGAGCGCCGACCTCACCCCGAAGCTCGCCCTCGAGGGCGCCGAGATGGATGCGGTGCTCCGCTTCGCGGAACGCGGCGTCGGCGTCGCTGTGGTGCCGGCCATGGTGCTCTTCGACCGTCCGCTGCTGCGGTCGGCCCGCCTCGCCCACCCGGCCATGTCGCGCACGATCACCCTGGCGCACCGCTCCGACGTCACCCCGGCCGTCGCGGTGGCCGCGATGCACAGCGTCATCGTCGCGACGGCAGCGGATGTCGCCGAGCGCGACCCCGCGATCACGAGTCTGCTCTAGCGGACTCCGCTTCCTCGCCCTTCACCCGGCGGCGAGATGCCGTCGAAGGGGCGACCGGAGCTCCTCCACGCCGCATCAGCCAGATCGCCGCGGCGAGCGTGAGCACCCAGCCGATCACCTCGATGAGCAGGTGGTCGGTCGCTTCGGGGACCGATTGCAGGAGGAACACCCGAATGCTGTTGATCGCTCCATGCGCCAAGACGGCGGGCCAGACGCTCCCCGACCGCCACCTGAGGGCGAGCAGCAGCGGCGCCCAGGGCAGCATCCCGGCGAAGTAGATGAGGATGTCCCCGATCGGACGATCGCCGATGACGGCCAGGACCGGCAGATGCCAGACGATCCAGACCAGGCCGCTGACGAGGGCCAAGGGCCAGAACCCCCAGGATGCGGCGCGGGTCGCGAGCCAGCCACGCCAGCCGAACTCCTCACCGACCGCGAAGATCGACTGCATCACGAAGACCGGGATGATCCAGATCGCGGCTGCGAGGATGTCCTCGACGGGGTTGAGCGGCCAGATCCCGGTGGCCACGGCGATCGCTGTCTGGGCCGCAGCGACGGCGGCGATGATGCCGATGCCGACACCGACCCACTTCCCCGCACCACGCCACCCGGTGGCGAACGTCTCGCGGAAACTGCCTGGCCGACGCGCGAGCCACATGATGACCGCGGCAGTCAGCGGAGTCAGCTGCAGCAGCGGAACGATCAGATCGTTGGCGCCGGTCGGGACGAGCCGGAACACCATGGGCACCGAGATCGCGAAGCACAGCAGGATCGCGATGGCGAAGAACCAGGCGACGTCTGCTCCGACCGATCGGGCGTGAGTGCGGCTGGGCGTGGATGGCGTCATGGTGGCGTCCGCTCGTCGAAGGGGAGCGGGAGAATCCCCGCGTCCCGAACACTAGGAGAGCTGACTCCCGGTCATAAGGCGGGAAGCCCGACATCTCCCGAGGGATATCCCGAAAGACGAGGTCTCGACACCGTCGGTGCACCGACGCGGAAACGCAGAAACGGCCCCCACCGAAGTGGAAGCCGTTCCTTTACTGTCTCAACACAGTGTGCGCCCGAAGGGACTCGAACCCCTAACCTTCTGATCCGTAGTCAGATGCTCTATCCATTGAGCTACGGGCGCCCAGCCCGCTCAGCGGGCCGTGGAACAGCCTACAACAGTCCAGACGCGAAAGCGAAACGAGGCCTCAGTCACCCGCTGCGGCGGCTTTCTGCTGCTTCTTGCGACGCTTGGCCTTCGCTCTCTGCTCCGAAGAGAGCGCCTGCAGGTCGACGAGTCGCAGGGCCTGCATGCGGGCTTCGCGCATGCGTCCGTAGTCGGGATCCTGGTCGGGGCGCATGCCCTCGACCCGCAGCCGACGGTCGAGGTTGTGACGCACGTCCGCCCAGGCCGCGTCTCTGGCCTCTTCGACGATCTGCGCCAGGCTCTCGCGGTCCTGCATCATCTCGCGCAGGCGCACGGCGACGCCGGTGGACTGCTTGGCTCGTCGCCGGAGGTTGCGCACATCGCGATCGCGATAGTCGTGGGTGCCCACCGGGTCGGAGTGTCGCCCCCGAGCCCGCTTGCGCAGGGCGGTGACGGTGGCGGCCGCTTCTTCCGACTCCTCGGCCATCGCTCGCAGCGCTTCGCGCGCGTCGTCGATGTACTTGTCCATGTCGAAGACGCCGTCTTCGGCGATGGTGCCGATGAGGATGTGATTCTTCACGGCGAGGCGCGCGGCAGCGGTCGCGATCGCGACGCCTTCGGCGATGGCATCCGCTGTCCGTCCCACCGGTACCTCCTCTCCTTGAGCGTACCGGTATCACTGCGGCCCGGTGTCGGCCAGAATGGTTCGGAATCAGCTTGCCCCACCCATCCGACATCCGCGGGTTGGCACCCGGATCGCGCCCCGCAGGAGACCCATGAAACACCTCGATCTCGCCGGCAGCACCACTGTGATCACCGGGGCGGCGAACGGCATGGGCGCCGACATCGCACGCCTGCTCGCCGCACGCGGGACGCACCTCGCCCTCCTCGACCACGACGCTGCGGCACTCGGGAAGATCGCGGACGAGCTGCGCAGCGCCACCGTGACGACGCACGTCGTCGACCTCCGCGACGACGACGCCGTGTTCGCCGCCGCTGCCGAGATCGGGGCTGCACACCCGCGGATCAATGCTCTGATCACGTGCGCCGGATCATCGATGCTCGGCAACCTCGACCAGCTGACGATGGAGGAGATGCGCTGGCTCACCGACGTGAACCTCTGGGGCACGGTCTCGATCACCAAGGCACTCCTCCCCGCGCTCCGCTCCGCGCCGGCCGCGCACATCACCCACCTCGCCAGCGTCTACGCCCTCGCCTCCCCCGCGGGACGCATCCCCTACGCGATGAGCAAGTTCGCCGTGCGGGCCTTCTCCGAGGCACTGCGGCACGAGCTCGAGGGCACCTCGGTCAGCGTCGGGACCGTCTACCCGGCCGGCGTGCGCACCGGGATCATCCTGCACGGCCGCTACGCCGCAGCGATCGACCCGGCCGTCGCCGCGCGAGCTGCCGAGGCGCAGGCCGCGATGTACCACACGGAGCCCGCCGATGCCGCGGCCCTCATCGTCCGCGCGACCGAGCGACGGGCGGCGCGCACGATGGTCGGACGAGAGGCGCGCCTGATCGACGTCCTCGTGCGGATCTCACCCTCGTCCTACTGGCGGGCGATGCGGCGCCCACTGCGGGCGGCGATCGACACGACCACCCCGGTCGCGTGAGACCGGGCGGAACCACGACACCGGGTCAGCGGACCGCGCCGACCCAGATCCCCGAAGCCCAGGCCTGCTGCTCGCCGTTGCAGCCGACCGAGCCCGGATAGCCGCGGACGGCGGCCATGCAGTTGGCGAGGAACTCCGGATCGCCGCCGAACAGGGAACCGTAGGTGCCGGACGACGTGAGCGCGCCCCAGACCCGGAACTGGTAGATGTGCGCGAGCTCGTGCGCCATCGCCCAGTTCAACCGCCCCGAGCTCCAGTTCACGATGTCGGCCCGGTACTTGATGTAGCCGTTGCTGTTGGCACACGCCGGGGCGTTCCCGCCGGCACACGACGAGGACTCGTAGAGTCCGACGCCCTGACCCCCGACGAGGTCGAGCGCCGCTCTCACGCGCGCGTATCCCCCCGGCCCGCTCGAGGTCCACGCGGGACCGCCCGGACCTGCGCTCTGCGCGGCCTGCACGGACGCGACCTCGGTCCCGACCTTCTCCGTGAGCGCGTGCACCGTCGCCGTCGCTGCGGTCACGGTGTCGGGGTTCACCTTCTCGGCCAGCACGGTCTGCTGGGCGGAAAGCGCGGACGCGCGGTGCGCGGCCGTGTCGACCATCCCGCGCGCGCCGTCGAGGGCTGCGGCGAACGCGGTGATCTCCGTGACGAAGGCCGGACGCACCGCGAGGACCGCGGCCCGGTCCGCGGAGTCCTGCTCAGCCCGCTCGACCGCACCGGCCAGATAGTCGGTGCGCTGGGTGGTCCCGTGGTACTGCTGCGTGAGCGTGCCGAGCTCGGCCACCGCCGTCACCCGTTCCTGCTCCAGCGCGTTCGCCCTCGCGAGGACGCCGGCCGAGAGCACGACCGTCGCCGCGACCGTGACGGCCAGCACCCGGCGGATCACTGCAGGAACCCCGTGGTGTCCGCGATCTCCCCATCCTGCTCCGCGATCTGCGAGCGGAGCGCGGTGAGCTTCTCAGCCAGCTCGAGGTTCTCGCCGCGGGACTCGTCCAGAGCGCGCTCGACCCTCACGATCTCCGCCTTCACGGCGGCGACGGCTGCCGCACGCTCCTGATCGGCGATCGCGACGAGCGCGACTCCGCCCAGCAGCAACAGGCATCCGACCGCGACAGCAAGATTCCGCATCTCGCTCCCCAGGACAGCGCAATTTATTCGGACCGACTCCGATCGCACCAATATACAACCCGAGTCGTCGCTGTTGTCCCCGACTTCGCGCGGCCCGCTACCGGCGCATTCAGACCAGCAGATCGCTGCCGTCGGCGAGCCGGCGTTCGGCTGCGGACTGCCCGCTGGCGAGGTGGGCCGGGATGATGCGCCGCAGCGCCTCCGTGTCACGGGCCGTCATCGCCTCGAGGATGATGCGGTGCTCGTCCGCCATCGCGAGAAGATCGTCGTGCTGCCCGAAGAGCCACCGCAGCCGGGTGAGGAACACGGCGATGAGCTCTGCGAGCATCTCGTTCCCGGCGAGCTCGACGGCGATCTCGTGGAACTCCGCGGCCGCGATCCGCGCCGACTCCGAATCATCCGCCTCGGCCGCGGCGAGCTCGCGCTCGTAGGCGTCGCGGATCCGGGCGATACCCGCCTCGTCGTGCCGCTCCGCCGCGAAGACGAAGATCAGCGTCTCGATGGCCTCGCGCACCTCGGCGAAGTCCTGGATGTCGCGGTGCGTGAACTCGCGCACGACAGCCCAGGTGCGAGGACGGGCGACGACGACGCCCTCGGCGACGAGGGTGCGGATGGCCTCGCGAACCGGAAGCCGCGACACGTTCAGCTCAGCGGCGATGTCACGCTCGACCAATCGCGCCCCCGGCACGCGTCTGCCCAGCACGATGTCGTCGCGCAGGATCCTCGTGACCCTGACCGACTCGAGTTCGCCGCTTCCCCCCATTGCCCCCACCATCTGGGCATTCTCGCATTCCGGGCCGGGTTCCTCAACTTTTGGTATCCCAACACGCCCGGGGTGCACGGAGTGCCGAGCGGGCGCGGAGGATGCGGAAGGCACCCGTCGCACTCGCCCGGACGCTCCGATCAGGGCAGGCGGTTCGCGAGTGCGAGGTTCGCGGTCAGCTCCTCGGCGTTCTGCCGGACCACATACGCCGGACGATCGCGTTCGACCCGCCACGACTCGCTGAGCGTCCCGACGTTGACGGTGTCGAAGCCCGCCTCGTCGTAGAAGCGCGTCACGAATGCGACGGCCTCTGGGTCGTCGCCCGCCGTGGCGAGTGCGCGACGGTCGGGCGCCCCTGCCGGCTTCGCGTCCGCCGTGATCTCCGACGCGTAGATGTGGTTGAACGCTTTCGCGATCTTCGACGTCGGGAGTGCGCGCTGCACGAGCTCCGAGGTCGTGGTCTCGCCCTTGTCGAGAGCCTCGATGCGTCCGTCACGCTCGAAGTAGTAGTTGTTCGTGTCGAGCACGATCTTGCCCGCGAGCTGCTCGGCCGGGAGCTTGTCGATCGCGTGCAGGGGCACCGTCACGACCGCGACGTCGGCTGCCGCGGCGGCGTCCTCGGCGGTGGCGGCCTTCGCACGCGGTCCGAGCTCCGCGACGAGGTCGGCGAGAGTCTCCGGTCCACGCGAGTTCGCGATCACGACGTCGTAGCCGTTCGCCACCGCCACTCGTGCGACCTGGCTGCCGATGTGTCCTGCACCGATGATTCCGAGAGTTGTCATGTTCGGCCCAACGCGCGGCGGGCACGACTATTCCCTTCGTGTCGCCCGGTGACGCGACTCAGAGATCGCGGAGCAGGCTCTCCTCGGTGCGTCGGTAGCCGAGTTGTTCGTAGAGATCGACGGCTCCCGCGTTGAAACCGAACACGTGCAGCCCGATCGAGTCGGCACCGAGCCTGCGCGCCTCGCGTTCGGCCGCGTGCATCAGCTCGCGCCCGTATCCCTTGCGACGCTGATCGGGCGCCACTTCGATGTCGAGGATGAACGCGTGCGGACGGCCGTCACGACGGCGCATGCCGAACCAGAGGATGCCGACCTCGACGCCGTCGACCGAGGCCGTGAACAGCTCCTGCCCCTCGGTGGCGAGGCCGTCCGGGAGTTTCATCATCAGCTGGCGGTGCGACTCCACGAGCGCGTCCTCCGGGGAGTACCTGCCGGAGGACGCGAGGTCCTGGGCGAACCCCTCCTCGGAGGCGGCGACGAACTGCGGGAACCGCTCCGCCGTCATGGGCGACACGTCCACGTGCGCGGCGACCTCACGCACCGGCAGCGGCTCGAGGACCATCTGAATCGAAGCCAGGTCGAATCCGCGCCCCTCGACCAGCGCCCGCCGCGCCGCGTCCTGGGGGAAGAGGGGTGCGTCGATCCGGGTCGCTTCCAGTTCTCGCGCGACCGTCAGGATCCTCTCGAGCAACTCGTCGTTCTGAGCAGCGGTCAACGGCGACTCGACGACGAGGTCGAGGAGGAACAGCTTCTGGTCGTCGAGCGCGAGCCAGAGCGTGCCGAGCTCACCTTCCGCCTCGTCCACGATGCGCAGGATGTGAGTGGTCGGCGTCGCGAGCCCCTGCGGCAGCAGACCCGCGAAGTACGCGTCCGCATAGTCGACGGCATCCGCACCGACGCGCCTCCCCGATGCCCGGTTGCCGTCGATCACGCGCTGACGGGCGGCGATGCGCCACTCGTCGAAGCGATCGGCGGGCAGAGACCTCAGGTGCACGGACATGCGTCCATCCTGCACCTCAGCTGCGGCTGAGCGCGTCTTCCGCGGCGACCCACGCGAGCATGGCGCACTTGACGCGGGCGACGTACTTCGACACTCCGCCGAGAGCCGCGGCATCGCCCAGCAGCTCCTCATCGGGCTCGATCTTGCCGCGCGAGCGCATCGCCTCGCGGAACGCCGCGATGCGGACCTCGAGCTCTTCGACCGTGAGCCCTTCGGCGAGTTCGGCCAGCAGGGATGCCGATGCCTGCGAGATCGCGCATCCGTGCCCCTCCCAGGCGATCGCCTCGACGCCGCCGTCGGAGCCACGGTGCACCTGCAGGGTGATCTCGTCGCCGCAGGTGGGGTTCAGCTGGTGCGACTGCGCCGCGATCTCCTCACGAAGGCCGTAGCCGTGCGGGGTGCGCGAGTGGTCCAGGATCAACTCCTGGTACAGGTTCTGCAGGTCGCTCATGCGCCCCTCCGGAAGAAGTCGATCGCCCCGGCGACGCCCTCGATCACGGCATCCACCTCCGCGTCGGTCGTGTACAGGTACGTGCTCGCCCTGGTGGACGAGGTGACGCCGAGGCGGCGGTGCAGCGGCTGGGCGCAGTGGTGCCCGACGCGCACGGCGATCCCCAGATCGTCGAGGAACTGCCCCACGTCGTGGGAGTGGATGCCGGCGACGTCGAAGCTCGCCAGCCCCACGCGCGGAAGGTCGATGTCGGCGCCGAGCACGCGCACGCCCTCGATCGCACTCAGACCGTCGACGAGGCGGCGTCCGAAGGCGGCCTCATGTGCGGCGATGCGCGGCATGCCCACCTCGGTCAGATAGTCCACGGCCGCGGCGAGCGCGATGGCCTGCGACACCCGCTGCGTACCCGCCTCGAACCGCTGGGGCGGCGGCAGGTATTCGGCTTCGGTCGTGGTGACCGTGGTGATCATCGAGCCGCCGGTGAGGAACGGGGGCATGGCGGCCAGCACTTCGCGGCGACCGTAGAGGGCGCCGATGCCCGTGGGGCCGAGCATCTTGTGTCCGGACAGCACGGCGAAGTCGACACCGAGCGCGCGGACGTCGAGAGGGAGGTGTGGGGCCGACTGGCACGCGTCGAGCAGGGTCAGCGCGCCGACTTCGCGGGCGAGCGCGACCAGGTCCTCGACAGGGTTGATCACACCCAGCACGTTGGACACGTGGGTGAAGGCGACGAGCTTCGTGCGGGCGTTGATCAGCTCGGCCGCGATGTCGAGCCGCAGGGCGCCGTCGTCGTCCAGCGGGACGACCTTGAGCGTCGCCCCGGTGCGTGCGGCGAGCTCCTGCCACGGGATGAGGTTCGCGTGGTGCTCCATCTCGGTGGTGACGATCTCGTCGCCCTCGCGGAGCCGCAGCCGCTCGGCCGGGGCTCCCCCGCGACCGAGCGATGCGTTGGACAGCGAGTAGGCCACGAGGTTGATCGCCTCGGTGGCGTTCGACGTCCACACGATCTCGTCGTCATCCGCCCCCACGAAGCGCGCAAGGGTGCTGCGGGCGTCCTCGAACAGCTCCGTCGCCTCTGCGGCCAGCGTGTGGGCGCCGCGGTGCACCGCGGAGTTCATCGTGGTCGAGAACTCGCGCTCGGCATCCAGCACCGCGAACGGGCGCTGCGACGTCGCCCCCGAGTCGAGGTACACCAGCGGATGCCCCTGCACCTGCGTCTGCAGGATCGGGAAGTCCTCACGGAACCGCCGCACCTCGGCCTCGCTCAGGGGGGCGATCACGTCGACACCGGAAGAAACGCTCATCGTCCCAGTTTCCCACCTGTGGGAGGGGCGTGGGCCCGAGCGGTCAGCGTTCGCCGAGCATCTTCCCGTCGGCGAGCTCGTCGTAGCGGTCCTGCGCATCGCGGACGTCGTCGACGTGCGACTCGGCCCAGACCTGCAGGGCCTGGAGAGGCTCGTGCAGAGTGCGTCCGAGCGGGGTCAGCAGGTAGCGGGCGTGGCCGTCGGCACCGACGCCGCGCTCCAGCATCCCGTCGCGTTCCAAGGCACGGAGCGTGTCGACGAGCACCTTCTTGGTGATCCCATCCATCCGCTGATGCAGCTCACCGAAACGCAGCGGCTGCTCGTGCAGGAGGACGACGATCATCGCGGTCCACTTGTTCGCTATCCGGGCGAGCGACGCGCGGGAGGGGCACTTGGCCGAGAACACCGTCCATTCGCTCGCCATGCACCACCCCTTCCCGGTGACGTTGAAGTAACCGCGCCCCCGACGAGACGCTGGATGCCCACAGTACCGACCCATCGAGGAGGAACATCATGTCGGCGATCGACGTCGTAGGACAGTACGGTGC
The DNA here is from genome assembly GCA_044900255.1 of Microbacterium sp. NPDC090218. Lineage (GTDB taxonomy): Bacteria > Actinomycetota > Actinomycetes > Actinomycetales > Microbacteriaceae > Microbacterium. Next base: position 631,171 of record JBJDMS010000001.1, read on the forward strand.
GGCCATGGCCGCGGGAGACATGAAGGCGCTGGCCGCGACCTTCCATCCGGATGCCGTCTGGCACCAGCCGGGCGCCAACCAGGTGTCGGGCGACCACATCGGCCCGGAGGCGATCCTCGCGCACCTCGGCCGGTTCATGCAGCTGAGCGGTGGCACCTTCACGCTCGAGACCGAGTCGGCGACCGAGAGCGGCGACCTCGTGGCGGCGACGGTGCGCTTCCGTGCGCAACGCCAGGGTCACGACGATCTCGACCAGCACGGCGTCGACGTGTTCCGCGTCGCGGATGGTCGCATCGTCGAGGTCTGGCTGATGAGCGAAGACCAGGAAGCCGAGGACCGCTTCTGGGGCCGGAGCTGATCGACCCGCGTCGGGCGGTCGATCTCTCGACCGCCCGACGTCGCCACCTCTAGGCTCGACCCATGATCGCCCCGGACACCCTGCTCGCCTTCATCGTCGCGGCGTTCGTGATGGTGGTAATCCCGGGCCCAACCGTGCTGTTCACGATCGGACGTGCCATGGCGCTGGGACGGATGGGCGGATTCCTCAGCATCCTCGGCACGGCGGTCGGCTCGATCGTGCTCGTGGTGGCGGTCGCTCTCGGCGTCGGCACCGTCATCGCACAGTCGGTCGTGCTGTTCACGATCGTCAAGGTGCTCGGGGCCGGCTACCTCGTGTTCCTCGGCATCCAGGCGATCCGACACCGGAAGGATGCGGCGCGAGCCATCGTCGCCGCGCAGGCGAGACGCTCCGGATGGCGCCTGCTCATCGAAGGGTTCGTGGTCGGCGTCACCAACCCGAAGTCGATCGCCTTCTTCCTCGCGATCCTGCCCCAGTTCGTCGACCTGCAGGCCGGATCGGTCCCCGCGCAGCTCTTCGCGCTCGGGGTGATCGTCGTGGTGATCGGCGTGACCTGCGACGCGGTGTGGGTACTCCTCGCGAGCGCCGCGCGCGAATGGTTCGGCCGCTCTCCGCGGCGCATCGAAGCCATGGGCGCGACCGGAGGCGGGCTCATGATCGCCCTCGGCGCATTCCTGCTGGTGTGGAGCGAGAAGCCCGCCAGCGCCTGAGTGGGGCCCGCCGCGGAGATCACATGCGGGCGAACCGGGCGCGAGCGATGCAGAACACCCCGTAGACCGCCAGCCCCGCTCCGACCGCTCCCAGTAGGAAGGGCCCCAGGGGCAGCACGAGCAGACTGTGCAGGGCCGCATCCAGGCCCGCGCCCTTCTCCGGGTCCTGCGTCACGGCCGCGACCACGAACAGCACCCCGGTCACCGCGACGGCGATGCCCTTGCCGAAGTACCCGATGACGCCGAGTGTGACGATGCCGCCCCGTGCGGCACCCGTCGGGAGGTCGAGCAGCTTCTTGAAGCCCCTCGTGAAGCCGCCGACGATGAAACCCACGCCGACGCCCGCCACCGCGAGTCCGATGATCACGAGCAGCGCGACGCCGCCCGGGGCCGCCAACACGACCGTGCTGAGGGTCTTCGACGCCTCTTCCGAGTCGGCGTGGCCGCCGACGGCGTAGATGAGGGCCATGCCTCCGACCACGAGATAGACGAGGGAGATGCCGAACAGCTTGAGCCGCTGACCCCACTTCTTCGTCTCGGCGGGGTCGGCCGCGAGGAAGGCACTCGCAATCTGCCATGCCGCCAGGGCGAACAGGCCGACCGCGACGAGCACGAGCAGCAGTCCGCCGACGGGGTTCTGGCGGATCTGCTCCATCGCGCCGTCCTGATCGGCGTCACCGGAAGCACCGGCCGCCATGGAGATGGCGATCGAGCCGATGATGACGTGGATCAGCCCGAGGACGACGAAGCCGGCGCGGGCGATCCGGCGGAAGGCCGACGACCCCTTGGCGACCCGCGCCGCGTGTTTGACCGTGCTCATCGATGAAGCGTATCCGTCACCGTCCAGCGGCGGAGAGGGGCTTGATTTCCCGGCGCGGTCCTGCAGATGTCAGCTGCTCGGCTCCACCGGCTGCCGCAGGATCGTGCGCAGCTTCGCAGGCTCGGTGCGTCGCAGATCGCTCAGGTAAATCTCGTGGTGCCTCCCCCGCATCTGCAGTCCGTTCTCGGGGATGAAACGGTGATGCAGGTCGTCGAGCACGGGGCCCTCGTCGTCGAACGGGCCGATGTGGAGGGTCTGCACGCACCTGCCCTCATCGAGCGTCTCCAACCGCACGGATCCGAGCGCGGGCACCGGCTCCTTCTTCTTCGTCGCCTTCTGCGACACGGCGTCCACGGCGTCGGCGAACATCTGTGCCGTGACGTGGTCGCCGACCATGATCATCATGGTCCACAGCCACGCCGACTTGTCGCGACGCGAGGTGAAGGACTCCATGTCGGGCGCATGCCAGAGCCCTTCGAGCGGCATCACCACCGTGTCGATGCCGAGCTCCTTCCGGCTGGCGAACTTGAGCGTGTACGCCACGGGGAACAGCGCGGAGACGGCCTCTGCGTACGCCGGGGAGGTGTTCGGATCTCCTGCGCCGTCGACCATCAGGTACTGCATCGGCGGCACCTCGACGACGCGGAACCCGCCCCGCTCGGCCCGGTACGCATCAAGGGTCTTCTTGGGGTCGATCGCCGCCATGACGTGCCTCCCTGGGATGTTTCGCCCAGTGTCGCACGGTCCTCCGACAGCGGCGGGCGCCGTCGGGGGACGCGACCTCAGCGACCCGCCTCGACCGACAGGAGCGCGCGCAGCTCATCCCGCTCGGCGCGCCCGATGGCACTCTCCCCGAGCGTGGGAGCCGAGCCGATGAGCAATCGGGTGTACGGATGCCGCGGGGAGTTCACGATCTGCGCCGTCGCGCCCTCTTCCACGACGTGCCCGCGGAACAGCACCAGTGTGCGATCGGTGAGACCGGCGACCGAGCCGAGGTCGTGCGAGATGAACACGAGCGCGACGCCGGAATCGCGCAGCTTCGCCAGGATCCCGAGCACCGTGGAACGGTTCGCCGAGTCGAGCGCGCTGACCGGCTCGTCGAGCACGATCACCTTCGGATCGGTGATCAGGGCGCGTGCGATCGCCACCCGCTGCCGTTGACCGCCCGAGATCTCGGCGGGGAAACGATGCAGGATGCTGTCGGGCAGCGCGACCGTGTTCAGGTACGACGCGATGCGCGCGGCGATCTCCGGGCGACCGAGCGCGCCCTGAAGCTCCAGCGGCTCGGCCAGCGACTCCCCCAGCGTGCGCTCCGGATCCAGACTCTTGAGCGGGTCCTGGAAGACGTACTGGATGACGCCGTCCCGACGGAACCTCCGCCACCGTGCGGCCGAATACGTCGTGATGTCCTCGCCGCCGACGACCACCGTGCCGGCATCCGGTCGCTTCAGCCCGAGCAGGGCGCGGGCGAACGAGGTCTTGCCCGATCCCGTCTCGCCGATGATGCCGACGGCCTCCCCGGCCCGAAGCTGCAGTCCCACGTCAAACAGCACCTGGCGCGCGTGAGACCCGCGGCCGTAGACGACGTCGATGCCCGAGGCTTCGAGCAGCAGTTCTCCTACACGAGACGCATCGTCTTCACGAGACATCGCGGCCTGCCCCTTCCAGGTAGCGGTCGAGCCCGTACTGCTGATGCTCCTGCACGAGCAGGCGGGTGTAGTCGTGCTGCGGCGCGAAGAGCACGTCGCGGGTGAGGCCGTGCTCCACGACGATTCCGTCACGCATGACGATCACGTGATCGGCCACCTGGGCGACCACCGCGAGGTCGTGCGAGACCACGATGAGTGAGAGACCGAACGACTCCCGGAGGTCGTCGAGCAGATCGAGCACCTCGGCCTGCACGGTCACGTCGAGCGCAGTGGTGGCCTCGTCCGCGATCAGGATCCGTGGCTCGAGCGAGATCGCGATCGCGAGGAGCACGCGTTGCAGCATCCCGCCGGAGAGCTCGTGCGGGAACTGCCGGTAGACGAGGTCCGCGCTCTCCAGGCGCACGAGGGCGAGCAGTCGATGGGCCTCCGCCCTCGCCGCACCCCGGGTCAACCCGCGGCGCACCCTGAGCACCTCGTTCAGCTGGCGGCCGACCGTGATGGCCGGGTTGAGGAAAGACCCCGGATCCTGGAAGATCGCCGCCACGTCTCCTCCGCGGAGCTCCCGCCACTGCCGCGCGCTGAAGGCCGCCGCATCCCTGCCCAGCAGTTCGATGGATCCGCCGTCGATGTCGAAGGAATCGGGCAGGATTCCGAGGATCGCCCGCAGCGTGATGGTCTTCCCGCTGCCGGACTCCCCGACGATGCCGAGCACCTCGCCTTCGCGCAGCGAGAAGTCGACGCCCTTCACCACATCGACGCCGTCGAGCCTGTTGCGGACGCGGAGTCCCTGCACCGCGAGGACCACGTCGGGTCCGGTGTCGAGGAGCGTGTCGGTCATGAGCGGGCCTCCGTGACGGTCTGCGGCTCGGGCTGCGCGCGGCGGCGGTCGCGCCGCGCCGCGGACTTCGACAGCAGGGCTCGCCCGGACTCCCCGCTGACATCGCGGATCGCATCGGCGAGGACATTGAATCCCCAGACCGTGAGCACGATGACGGCGGAGGGGAAGATCGGGGCGAAGGGACGCTGCGTCAGGTATCCGAGGTCGGAGGCGAGCAGCCCGCCCCACGTCGGGGTCGGGGGCTGCACGCCGATCCCGAGGAAGCTGAGCGCGGCCACCGCGACGAGACCGATGCCGAGCGTGTTGGCCAGGGCGATCGCGATCGGCGGGAGCACCTTGCCCCACACGTGGGTCCGCACGATCCAGCCGAGACCCGCGCCGGAGAGCACCGCGGCCTCGACATAGGCGGAGGTGGCCACGGAGAGCGTCGCGGCCCTCGCCACCCGGTAGAAGACGGGGGCCACCAGGATGCCGACGGCGAACATGGCCTGCGTGATGCCGTTGCCGAGAAGAGCCGTCATGGCGACGGCGAACACCAGGAACGGCAGGGCGATGAGCGTGTCGATGATGCGCAGTGTGACCCACTCGAAGGTGCGGCCGAGATACACCGACAGGATGCCGGGGACGGCACCGACGAACAGTGCGATGAGCCCGACCTGCGCGGCACTCACCACGCTCAGGGTCGATCCGGCCAGCAGCCTGCTCAGGGTGTCCCGGCCAAGGTAGTCGGTCCCCAGCCAATGCGCCGACGACGGCTCCTGGAGGATGTCCTTCGTCGTCAGGAGCGGATCGTAGGGCGCCAGCAACGGGCCGAACGCCGCGAGGAGGACCACGACGAGCAGCAGGGCCACACCAAAGCGGCCGCTCGGAAGTCGCAGGATCTTGCGGATCATCAGATTCCCCTCGTCCCGGAGGGGATCAGCCGGTTGAGCACGATGTTCACGAGGAGGTTGAAGAGGACGACCACCACGATCGAGATCACGAGCACGCCCTGCACTGCGGGGACGTCGCCTCGGAGCGCCGAGTCCGCGGCGAACCTCCCGTAGCCCGCGATCCCGAAGATCGTCTCGGTGACGACGGCTCCGCCCAGCAGTGCCGGGAACTTCAGCCCGAGGATCGCGACGGTCGGTCCGATGCCGTTGCGCAATCCGTGGACGAAGAAGATGCGGTGCGGACTCAGCCCACGCACGCGCGCGCCCATGATGTAGTTCTGCCGGTACACGTCGACGAGCCCGACCCGCAGTTGGCGCGCGACATCGGCGACCGTGTCGACGCTCAGGGCGATCGCCGGAAGCGTCGCGAACCAGAGCCACGGGCCGAGGCCCTGGGTCAGCGGGGCATACCCGGTGGCGGGGAACCAGTGCAGCGTCACGGCGAAGACCGACACGAGCAGGATGCCGACGATGAACGGCGGGAGCGTCGAGATCACGGCCGAGAAGGCGGTGATCCCGCGATCCAGCAGGGACCCTTGCCGTGCCGCAGCCAGGGCGCCGAGCGCCGAACCGACGACCACGCCGATCAGCAGCGCGAATCCGGCGATCGACAGGCTGATGACGGCGCGGTCCCAGAGCACCTCCGACACCGGGAATCCGTTGTACCAGCTGGTCCCGAGATCCCCGCGCAGCAAGGATCCGAACCACTGGGCGTACTGCACGAGGAAGGGCTGATCGAGTCCCCACTCCGCCTCGATCTTCGCGACGGCCTCCGGCGTCGCGTTGTCGCCCAGGATCAGGTAGGCCGGACTCAGTCCGCTGAGTTCGCGCAGCCAGAAGGTCACGAAGGTGCCGAGGATGAACACGGGCACGAAGACCGAGACGGGCCGGGCGATCGCGAGGAAGATCCGGCGCGCACGACGACGCAGCACCGCGCGATGCTCGTCGACCGGAGGGCGGTGCGGCGGCGGTATCAGGAACGATGCCTTCTCGACCTGAGGCTTCGCCACGTCGGTCGGCGCGATATCGATGACCATGGTTCGTACTCCCGGATGTTCGAGGGTCGGCGGTCAGGCCGCCGCGACGGCGCCGACCTTGCCGTGGCGGGCGACGGGCAGGTGGGGATGGATCTCTTCCGCGATGCGCACGAACGACTCGCGGTAGTGCTCGCTGTCGTAGTCGAGCGGGATGCTGAAGAGATAGTCGGTGGAGGTGGTCACCGCCGGGTCTGCGAGCAATCCCTCCGCGATCTGCTCCGGGGATCCGAAGAGGATCGAGTACCCGTGCAGGATCTCCTCCACCGACCCCTGCCTGGCGACGCCGGGGAGGGCCCGCGGGTTGCGCTCGAGATGCTTCTGGAAGAGTCGCACGGCCTCGGCGGCATCCCGCGCCGGGAGGATCGAGCGCGACACCCCGATGCGCGGGGCGGCCGACGTGCCCAGACCCTCGAGGTAGGCCTCGATGAGCGGTCGCTGGGCGAGACCGGTGTTCCCTCCGACCACGAAGCGATGCAGCTGCAGTCCGTCGCCCGAGGCGCCGATCGCTCGCGCGGTGGCGACGTTCCCGGTCGCCTGCCAGATGCGCGAGGGGAGCCGACCGACCGGCGGATAGATCCCGTACTCGGTCCCATCCGCCGCCGTCTCGGTGTGCACGAATGCGCTCCGCAGCCGAGCGAGCGTCTCGACGTAGAGGTCCTCGCGCTCACGTTCGTCGAGTCCGAACGCGTGATACGCCGCGGCGGAGAATCCGCCGGGATTCCCCTTGCCGATGCCGAGCTCGACCCGGTCTTCGCCGATCGTGTTCACGAGGGCCGCGGTCTCGGCGATGCGCAAGGGGTTGTCGAGCGCGAGGGGCACGACCGCTGTGCCCAGGCGCAGGCGCGTCGTGCGCTGTGTCAGCGCGGCGAGCAGCGTGAGCGCCGACGGTGAGCCGATGTCGGAGAAGTGCCCCTCGGCCAGCCAGTACGTCTCGAAGCCGAGCTGCTCGATCCGCTGGGCGTTCTCGAACAGTGTCGCGTACGTGGCGGCGGCGTCGGCGGAGCGGGGCGGGACCTCGAACAAGGACAGGCCCGGCTTGATCGGTGTGTGCGGTGTGATCGTCATGTCTTCCTGCTCCTCGCTGTCGGTCTCGGGGCGACCTCAGTCGCCGACCGTCACACCGGTCCAGTTGAGCCACCCCTGCCCGTTCTGGAAGTTCGACGAGATGTCGGACGTCTTCACCCAGGTGGTCGCCGAGGCGGCCAGCGGGATGACGGAGCCGTCGAGGAACCCGATCTCGTTCGCCGCACGCACCCGGTCGAGGAACTCCGGATCGTCGATCGGCGTCGCCCGCAGCTCGGCGATAGCCGCCTGGAACTCGTCGGTCGTGTACGGCGAGCTCAGGTTCAGGACGCCGTCGACGTCGAAGTGCTCGGTGAGCAGCTGCGTCGGCGAGTTGCGGCCCACCCAGCCGTAGAGCGAGAACGCCGTCTCCTTGGCGAAGTAGCCCTTGGCCCAGTTCGGGTCGTTGTCGATCGTCACGGTGACGCCGACGTCGGCGAGCTGCGCCTGGACGAGTTCGGAGTAGGCGCTGTTCTGGAAGGGCGAAGGGCTCAGGGTCACTTCCAGCCCCTCGCCGTAGCCGGCCTCCGCCAGGAGCTCCTTCGCCTTCTCCGGGTCGTATCCGAAGGCCGTCTCGAGGTCTTCGTTGAACGCTGCATGCTCGGACGGCACGATCTGGTGCGTCACCTCCCCCTCGCCGAGCAGCACGCTGTCGACGAACGCCTGCTGATCGATGGCGTATTGGAACGCCTTCACCACGCGGTCGTCGGTGAAGGGTTCGACCTTGCGGTTGACGTTGAGGAACTGCACGCCCCAGTTCGTCGAGATGTCGGAGACCAGGTCGAGCCCGGCATCCCGCGCTTCCTGGATCTGCGCGCCGCTCACCGCGGAGAAGTTGTACACGCCGGTCTGGATGCCGGACACCACGGAGGCCGCGTCCACACCGAAGGAGATCTCGATGCGGTCGATGTGGATGTTGTCGGCGTTCCAGTAGCCGTCGAACTTCTCGAGGTAGATGTGCGACTCGGGCACGTACTCGACGACCTTGAACGGGCCCGCGCCGATCGGCAGCCGCGAGTTCAGTGCGGCGGCGTCCTCGTCGGTCGCGGTGGCCTTCTGGCTCGTGAGGAAGCCGGCGCGGATGCTCAGCAGGTACGGCACCTGGTAGTCGACGCTCTTGAGGTGCACCGTGAAGTCCAGCTCGCTGTCGGCCGTGACCGTGTCGATGTTGCTGTACGAGCCGAGCAGGGCGGAGTTCTCCTGCGTCTTCGCCCTGTTGAAGTAGAACGCGGCCGCTTCGGCGTCGACCGGCGAGCCGTCGTGGAACGTGAGACCGTCTTTGAGCGTGAACGTCACCGCCGTGCCGTCCGCGTTGTACTCCCACGACTCGACGAGACCAGGAGCAGGCTTGCCGTCCTTCTCGGTGAGCAGCGGCTCGTAGATCGCGCCGAGCTGAAGAGAGGCTCCGGTCGCACCGGTGACCACGGGGTCCCAGTTGCCCTGCGGCAGGGTCGCCGCCCACTTGATGACGGCGGGTTCGGATCGTCCCGATCCGTCGGAGCCGGACGACGGTGCGCTCGCGCAGCCCGTCAGCAGTAGAGCGGCGGCGGCCACGGCAGCGATCAGTGCGCGGGCGGGGCGCGCGGCGGTGCGGTTCATGATGGTGCTCTCCTCGGGTTCGGGTCGTGCTCAGCAGGCGGGGCGGTTCACGCGCCGACGGCGCTCCGGGTGGGCGCTGACGAGCCGGGCAGCGGTGCCGGCGCCGACCCCTCGCGGCGCGCACGGGTCCACCGGTTCTCGGGGACGGGAAGGCCGAGGTTGCCGCGGAGCGTCGTCGCCTCGTAGTCCGTGCGGACCACACCGCGGTCGCGCAGGATCGGCAGCACCTCGTCGATGAAGCGATGCAGCTGCGCCGGGTGGCCACCGTGCAGATTGATGCCGTCGAGGGCTCCGGCCTCGAACCACCGCTGCAGCTCATCGGCGACGGTGACCGCCGACCCGGTGAACGGCGAGGGGTGCGGCCCGGACACGGACTCGACGGTCTGGCGCAGCGTCCACCCGCGGTCGCCGGCGAGGGCGACGATCCGTGCGGACTGCGTGTAGAAGCCGCGCTCGGCATGCACGAGCGCCTCGGCGGGGAACGGCGCGTCGAGGTCGTACTGGCGGAAGTCATGCCAGCCGAAGCCGCGTCCGAACTCGGCGAGCGCCCGCTCGAAGTCGTTGTCCGCCAGCCCCTGCGCGCGCTCGGCCGCACGGGCTTCTTCGTCCGTGTCGCCCACGGTGACCGTGATACCGGGAACGATCAGGACGTCGTCAGGGTTCCGACCGAATCCGGCCGCACGTCGACGGATGTCCTCGGCGAAGGCGACGCCCGCCTCGAGGGTGGGCGCGTGGGTGAAGATGGCGTCAGCGGTGCGCGCCCCGAGATCGCGCCCCTGCTCGGAGTCTCCGGCCTGGAAGATCACGGGATGCCCCTGCGGCGAGCGCTCGAGGTTGAGCGGGCCGGTGACCGAGAAGAACTCGCCGCGGTGGTCGAGCGTGTGCTGTCGGGATCGATCCAGGAACAGGCGGGTCTGCCGGTCGCGCGGGAAGGCGTCGTCCTCGTAGGAGTCCCACAGCGCGCGGGTGACCTCGATGTGCTCGAGGGCCCGGCCGTAGCGGGTGTCGTAGTCGTAGTGCTGCTCGAGACCGAAGTTGCCGGCGGTGCCGGAGTCGCCGCTGGTGACGACGTTCCAGCCGGCGCGGCCCCTGCTGATCAGGTCGAGGGATCCGAAGCGGCGGGCCACGTGGAACGGTTCCTCGTAGGAGGTGCTCAGCGTGCCGATGAGGCCGATGTTCGTGGTGACCGCGGCGAGGGCGGCGAGCAGCGTGAGCGGCTCGAGCCGGTTGAGATAGTGCGGCGGCGAGTCGGGGGTGATGAAGTTGCTGTCGACGATGAAGACGAAGTCGAACTTCGCCTCCTCGGCGAGGCGCGCGATCGCGATGTAGTGGTCGATGTCGACGCTCGCATCGCCGGGGATCTGCGGGTCCAACCACTGGAAGTGCTTGCCCGGGCCACCCGTGGGTGTGGGGGCGATGCCCAGTTTGAGCTGCCGTGCCATCTCTCGTTCCTTCCGGTCCGTTTCGCGTTGGAGCGATTGTGACCGAGAGCAGAACAAAGACGCGAGCAGGTTTCTTTTTGTTTCGCTCGGTGTCGGAACATACCGCGCTGGTGGCGGTCGAGGGTACCGAGAGAAGCCCGACTCATGCAGAGTCGTGCGTGGAGCGCGGATCAGTCGAAGAACTCGCGCGCCCCGAGGCGGGAGGCCTTCGCGACATCCGCTGCGAGATCGTCGATGACCACGGCATCGTCGGGCAGCTGCGTGACCGAGATGCGCAGCATCTGATTCCCGTCGGCCCCCACGAACGATCGGCTGCCCGCTCCGACGACGATCCCCCGGCGGGCGAGAGCGAGGAGGGCGGCCGTCTCATCGGGCACGTCCACCCACACGACGAGGCTGTGCTCTCCGGCGCGCGCGGTCAGCCCCTGCGCGCCGAGGGCGTTCAGCAGCATCCGGCGGCGGGAGGCGTAGCGCTCGCGTGCCACGGCGACGGATGCCGCGGCCTCGGGGCTGCGCACGAGGTAGGCCAGCGTGTTCTGCAGGATCCGGCTGTTCGACCCGACCCCGTGACTGCGCAGCCGCATGGCCCTGTCGATCAGCTCGGACGCCCCGCCGAGGACCGAGGTGCGCACGTCGATCCCGTAGGCCTTGCAGAAGCTGCGGATGCGCAGCACCCTGCCGTCCAGGAGCGCACCCATCGATGGCGTCGGGGCCGATTCGAGTGGGCCGATCGAGTCGTCCTCGATGACCCAGGGCACCTGCTTCCGCTCGGCGAGCACGGCTGCGAGTTCCGCGGTGCGCTCCGGCGTCACGACGTGCCCGACCGCGAACGGCGCCCCCGGCTGGAAGATGAAGGCGGCGGCCCCCGCATCGAGTGCCGCACGCAGCGCTTCGGGGCGAGGTCCGGACTCATCCGATTCGACGCCGACGGCCTGCAGCCCCAGATCCCGCAGGGTGTCGAGCACGCCCGGACCGAGGGGCTCGTCGACCGCGACGATCGTGCCCGGAGGCGCAGCCGCTTCGATCGCGAGCAGCAGCGCCTCGGTGCCGCCGCCGGCGGTCATCCAGGCTTCCGGCGCGAACGGCCAATCGTCGGCGACGGCTTCGCGGAGCCGATCGGTCATGACCTCGCGCCCGAACACGTTGAGGGTCTCGGCATCGAGGCTCGACAGCAGCGCGTCACCGAGTGGCGGGTGCAGCCGGATGTCGGTGGCCGCCTGCCCGAGGTCGATCCCGCCCCACCCGGCGAAGTCGCTGCCGGCGAGCGGGAGCACGACGGTCCCGCCGCGTCGCTGCGTGCGGATGAGGCCCTGCTCGCGCAGCGTGCTCCACGCCGCGACGACGCTGCCGGCACTGACCCTGCCGGTGCGCGCGAGCTCGCGCACCGTGGGCAGCTGGGTTCCCGCCGGCAGCTCGCCGGAACGGATCAGCGTCGCGATCGCAGCACTCAGCTCTTCGGAACCACGCCCGTCGACGTGGTCCAGCACCCATTCCGGGGAGACCGCGCCACGCTCCGTCGACAGGGTCATCCGTACCGCTTTCTTCCGGGCTCCGGCACCGACGCCGAGTCAGCCGCCTCGCCTGCCACGATACAAGCCCCGGCGGCCCGGGCGGCCACCGACGCCTGCACGCCGTTCAGCCGACGCGCTCCACCAGCGGGAGGTCCGCACCGTCGCCGCGGCGGAGTATCGGAGCCGCGCCGGGGAGGCGCAGCCGCTCGAGGAACTGCACGATCGCGGCGGCGACGGAACGGTGGCTCACATCGTTGAGGATGTCGTGGCGCCCGCCGACGACGAAGACGACCTCCGCGTCCGGTGCCGTGGCGAAGAGGACCGCCGCCGCCGCGAGGGGAGACACCCGGTCGGCATCTCCGTGCACGGCGAGGATCGGTACCCCCGGCCCCGCGAGCGCCGTCGCGTCGAGCACCCCGCCGCCGGCATTCAGCTGCCCCGGCACCACGGCGCCGGCCCCCGCGAGCACCCCGCGATGCACCGGGCACGCCGAACGGACGTCGAGCTCGTCCTCCCAGGACGCGGTGGAGTCCCGAGCCTCCTCCGCCAGCACCCCGGCGAGCACGACCCCGGAGACCGGGGCCCCTGTCGCGGCACGGACGACGGCGGCGGCACCCGCATCCGACCCGATGAGGACGACCGGCAGCGCCGGATCGGTCTGCGCGATCAGCGCGCGGATCGCCGGGACCACGTCGGCCTCGTCAGCCGACGCCGCCTTGACCTCCCCTGAGCCGAGGGCGACGGTGCGGTAGCCGTCGAAGGCCAGCCGACGCGCGAGCCGCCCGTACACGGCATCCGTCTCTCCTCGCCCACCCACGATGACGACCGCGCCTCGCGCCGGTGTCTCCGGCTCCACCCATTTCGGCATGCTCACCACTCCTCAGATCGCGCGACAACATGTACCGGAACATTATCGAGGTATCTCAGAAATGTTACGAGACAAATCGCAACAGTGCCGAGGCACATGCAACCATTGCCTCGTTCCAGGAGGAGGAAGCAGTGACAGACACGACACGAGCGGGCTTCGCGACCGAGCAGATCCGCGCCGGCTACATAGCGGGCACTCCGCAGAACGCGGCGGTCCCTCCGATCTACCAGACCGTCGGCTACGAGTTCGAGAGCTTCGCGGCCGCTCGCGAGATCTTCGCGCTCCGGCGCACCGGCAACCTCTACAGCCGCACCGGGAACCCGACCCAGAGCGTGTTGGAGGAACGCCTGGCGCGCCTCGACGGAGGAGTGGCGGCACTCGCCACGGCGTCGGGACAGTCCGCGGTCGCCGTCGCGCTCCTCACCCTGGCTCGGGCCGGCGACCACATCGTCGCCGCCCGCCAGCTCTACGGCGGTACGGTCGACCTGCTCACCGATCTCTTCCCCGACCTCGGCATCGAGACCACGCTCGTCGATCAGGACGACCTCGACGCCTGGCGCGAGGCCGCGCGGCCGAACACGCGCGCGTTCTTCGCCGAATCCATCGGCAACCCGGTGGCCTCGGTGCTGCCGGTCGCCGAGGTCGCCGAGATCGCACACGCGGTCGGGGTCCCGCTCATCGTCGACAACACGATCGCGACGCCCTACCTGCAGCGGCCGAAGGAGTTCGGCGCCGACATCACGGTCTACTCGGCGACCAAGTTCATCGGCGGGCACGGCACCTCGCTCGGCGGGATCATCGTCGACCTCGGCACCTTCGACTTCGGTTCGGACCCCGCCCGGTGGCCGCAGTTCACCCAGCCGTATCCCCGCGTGGGCGATGTGGTGCTCTGGGAGCGGTTCGGCCGGGAGCGCAGCGCCTTCCTCGTGTACGCGAAGACCAAGCTCGTGCACGACCTCGGTCCCGCACTCTCGCCGTACAACGCCTCGCAGCTGCTGCTCGGTCTGGAGACGCTCGACCTGCGCCTCGCCCGCCAGAACGCCTCCGCCCTCGCGATCGCCGAGCACCTGGAGCGGCATCCCGCCGTGTCGCACGTGAACCACCCGGGACTCCCGGGCAACCGCTGGCATGCGGCAGCGCAGCGCTACCTGCCGCGCGGTGCGGGCTCGGTCTTCTCTTTCGATCTCGCAACGGGCGATGAGCACGTGGAGGAGTTCATCGACTCGCTGCGACTCTTCTCCCTCGTCGCCAACATCGGTGATGCCCGCAGTCTCGTGGTGCACCCTGCCACGACCACGCACAGCCACCTCGATCAGTCCCAGCTCACGGAAGCGGGGTTCGGGCGTGGCACGGTGCGCCTCTCGGTGGGCCTGGAGGATCCCGCCGACCTCATCCGCGACCTCGACCGGTCGCTTCAGCACATCTCGGAGGCATGACATGAAGCTCGGATACTGGACGCCCGTGTACGGCGGATTCCTGCGCAACGCCGGCGACGAAGCCATGCCGGCGACCTGGTCCTATGTGCGGGAGCTCTCGATCGCCGCCGACCGCCTCGGCTTCCACACGACGCTCGTGCCCGAGCTCTACCTGAACGACCGCAAGGGCATCGAGGCGCCGAGCCTGGAGGCGTGGTCGCTCTCGACCGCCATTCTCGCCGTCACCGAACGACTTCGGGTGATGACCGCCGTCCGTCCGGGCTTCCACCTTCCCGCCGTGACCGCCAAGGAGTCGGCGACCATCGCCGACATCGGCTGGACGAGTGGGAGCGGCGACGAGCGGTTCGCCCTCAACGTCGTCGCCGCATGGTGGGAGGAGGAAGCCAAGCAGTACGGAGGCCGGTTCACGACGCACGACGCACGGTACGACCAGGCGAGCGAGTTCGTGCGGATCCTCCGTGGGCTGTGGACCGAGACCCCTTACGACCACCGCGGCGAGTACTTCTCCGTCGAGAACGCGATCCTCTCCCCGAAACCGCGGACCTCGCCGCCGATCTTCGCGGGCGGTGAGAGCGAGCAGGGCCGGGAGTCGATCGCCGGCTTCGCCGACTCGTACGCCCTGCACGGCGGGACGGTCGACGAGATCCGCGCGAAGGTCGCCGACATGAACGCCCGTCGAGAACGCCTCATCGGGCGGCCGTTCGAGGAGTTCGCGATGTCGGCCTACGTCATCGTCCGCGACACCGAGGAAGAGGCGCAGCGAGAGCTGGAGCGGATCACGACCGTCGATCCCGCGTCGCCGGGCTATGCGTCCTTCGAGGAGTTCCTGCGCCACTCCCAGCTCGACTTCGAGCTGTCGCGGCGCGAGTACTCCGTGGGCACGCGAGGCCTGCGCCCGAACCTCGTCGGCACCGCCGAGCAGGTCGCCGACGGCATCCGCGCCTTCGAAGAGGCCGGGGTGACGCTCCTGCTCATCCAGTCATCTCCTGCGCTGGAGGAACTCACCCGGATCGGTGAGCAGGTCCTGCCCCTCGTGAGCCTCGCGCGGGTCGGGGGCACGGACGCATGACCGCCGCATCGCTCGTCCGAGGCACCGCCTCCGCGACCGAACCCTCGCGCACCGCCGCGCCGTTGCCCGCTCAGGACTTCGCGGCCGCGTTCCGCCACCATCCGGGTGGCGTCGCGCTGATCACCGCCACCGGACCACTTGGGCATGTCGCGCTCACCGCGACCTCGGTGGCATCCGTCAGCGTCGATCCGCCGCTATTCGTGTTCTCGGCGTCGGCCGCATCGTCGGCAGCGCCCACGATCAGCGCCGCCGACTCCGTCGTGCTCCACCTGATCGGCGCCGACGGCGTGGCCCTCGCCCGGCTCGGAGCCACCAGCGGAATCGATCGGTTCGCCGATGCGGACTCCTGGACCACGTTGGTCACCGGCGAGCCCGTGTTCCACGGCACGCGCTGGCTGCGTGCCCGCGTGGTCGAACGCATCGACGCGGGTGCGGCGACGATCGTCCTCGCGGAGGCGCTGCAGTCGAACATCGTCGCCGACGCGCCGCTCGCCGACGACGACGGCCTGGTCTACCTGAACCGGGCCTGGCACCGGATCGGGGAACACACCCTGATCGATGCCTGATCGGTGAGCGGCGCGTTCGCTCAGCCCTGTTCGACGGGCAGCCAGAGCTCGCACGACGCGAAGTCGCCCGTGAACTCGAGGTAGCGCACGATCGAGGGGCCGGGACGCAGCCGCCAGGGGTTCGACGGGAACCACTCGGTCGCCGTCGCCGCCCACAGGTTCTGCAGCGTCTCCGGGAACGGACCTCGCGCGGCGAAGACCGCCCAGGCCCCGTCCGCCAGCTCGAGGGCGTCGAGGTCGGCGGGCACCGCGGTCGTGGCCTGCAGGGCGACGCCGTGCAGATAGGTGAGCGTCGTGCCCTCCGGAGCGTCCGGCTCGATGTCGGCGGTCACGGCCAGGATCCCCGACGGCTCCGCATCGCCGAGGGCTTTGAGGCGCGCATGCTCCTCGGGCGGGATCGCGGCGATGTGCGCCTGGATGTGCGGGTTGACGCCCTCATGGATCAACGGGACCTCGGCGGCGTGACCGGCGAGGACGAATGCGGGCTGGTGGGTGATGGTGACATCCATCGGAGTGCTCCCTTCGACGCTCAGGCGGAACCGGAGCGTGGGTTGTGTACGGAGAGGGCCCCCTTCACGACGCGCATCTGCCGGGCTGATGCCGTGCACCGCACGGAATGCCCGGCCGAACGCCTCGACCGATCCGTAGCCGTGTCGTACGGCGACATCGAGCAGACTCGACGCGCCGGCGGCGAGCTCCGCGCCGGCGAGCGTCATCCGACGACGTCGCACGTATTCCGAGAACGGCATCCCCGCCAGCGCCGAGAACATGCGACGCAGGTGGTACTCGGTCGTGCCGTGCTCGCGGGCGAACGCGGCGACATCGAGCTCCTCGTCTGCGCCTCCGGTTTCGACGAGGTCGACCAGGGCGTTCAACGTGCCGATCATGAGGTCCTCCTTTTCCCCACCATCGTCGCCTCGCGTCACCTCCGCCCACCCGACTTCTCCGGACGGATGCGGTCGGCTCAGCGCGTGTGCACGCTCAGAGCTCGACGGGCGGAGCGGGCTCCGTCTCGGCCTCTTCCGGATGACGTGCGAGATTCACGATTCCGGCGACCAGGCCGCCCCACACCGTGACCATGGCGATGATCATCATGACGATCGCGATCGGAGTCATGCGCCTGCCCCCTTCGTCGTGGTGACGGCCACGGGGGTCGCCGCCGTCTCGGCATCCGGCTCGTACTCCTCCTCGACGAGGAACTCGTCGTACTCCGGGTCGTCCTTCGCGTGGGAGCGGCTGCTCCACGGCAGCGCGGACAGCACCAATGCCAGCACGACGAGGGCGACGACCATGCCCCAGCCGAAGACCGCGAGGAACCAGGCGGGGTAGCCGCCGTACGGGTCCGAGGTCTTCGCGATGAGCTCGCTGACGAAGAGGTAGCCGAGCACCACCGGGGCGAGGATGCCGACGAGCACCTTCCAGACGGTGCCCACCCGGAAGCTCGACCGCCGGTTGAGGTGGTCCACCAACACGGGCAGCTTGTGCAGCAGCCAGGCCACGATGATCACGGCGACGAGGGCGACGGCCATGATGCCGAAGGAGTTGACGAACGCATCGACGGTATCGAGGACCGACAGCGCCGTCGTCGTCGAGAACAGGGCCATCGAGACCAGCGCGAGCGGTATCGCGACCGTGAGGGTCGTGCGCACGCGCGCCCAGCCGAGCTTGTCCTGCAGGGCGGCCACGATCACCTCGAGGATCGAGATCAGAGAGGTGACACCGGCGAAGACCAGGGCGCCGAAGAACAGCACTCCGATGATCGAACCGCCCGTCGCCTGGGACACGATCGTCGGGAAGGCCACGAACGCCAGACCGATGCCCGAGGTCGCCACACCTGCGACCTCCGTGCCCTGCGCCTGAGCCATGAAGCCGAGCGCGGCGAACACTCCGATGCCGGCGAGGATCTCGAAGCCGGAGTTCGCGAAGGCGACGACGAGTCCCGAGCCCGTGAGATCGGTCTTGCGCTTGAGGTACGAGGAGTAGGTCACCATGATGCCGAACGCGACCGAGAGCGAGAAGAAGATGTGCCCGTAGGCCGAGGCCCAGACGCCCGGGTCCGCGAGCGCCTCCCAGTTCGGGGCGAAGAAGGCGTTGAGTCCCTCCATGGCGCCGGGCAGGAAGAGCGACTGCACCACGAGGATCGCGAACATCACCGTGAGCAGCGGCATGAGGATCATGTTCGCCCGGCCGATGCCGCGCTTCACGCCCAGCGCCATGATCACGATGACGATCAGCCAGACCACGACGAGCGGGATGCCCACCTGGGGCACGAACTCGGTGGAGACGCCGACCTTCGCGACGTCGGCGGACTGCAGGAAGTCGCCCGAGAAGAACGCCGCCTCGTTGCCCGCTCCCCACGTGAGCTGGGCCGAGAACCATGTGTACATTGCCGCCCACGCGATGATCACCGCGTAGTACACCGCGATCACGACGCAGATGAGGACCTGCCACCACCCGAGGGGCTCGGCGGCGCGGTGCATGCGCCGGAATGCCAGCGGCGCCGACCCCCGGAAGCGGTGCCCGATGGCGTAGTCGAAGAACAACAATGGGATGCCGGCCGTCAGCAGCGCACACAGGTACGGGATCAGGAACGCCCCGCCGCCGCCTTCGTAGGCGACGTAGGGGAACCGCCAGATGTTGCCGAGTCCGACCGCCGATCCGATCGCCGAGAGGATGAACACGTTCCGCGAGCCGAAGGCCTCGCGTTTGTGGGTCTGCGTCGCTGCGGTGGCCATGCGGGCGAGACTACCCGAGGGGTGCCGGCCGTTCACACTCGGCGCACAGAGTTTGTGAACGGTGATCGCATAATCTCGGTATGTCGGGGGAACTCTGGGGAGAGCGATACGCATGAACGTGAATGATCTACTCGTCGGCGTACCCTCCGGACTACCCGCGCTCCCCGATGATGAGAACCCGTTCCTGCATCCGGATGCTCTCATCGACGCCCAGATCACCCGGGTCGTCGTCGACGTGCTGGGCGGATCGGTCGGCGTGCTGCTCGAGCTGCGGCAGTCATCGCGCCTCCGTGGCAACACCGCCCTGCTGCGCGTGTCGGGCGTCGCTCAGCAGAACTGGCTCTGCACCCGAACGGCCAACGAATTCACGGCGTGGTCGATCACCGGGGCGAGGGTCTATCAGCATGAGAGGGAGTTCCAGCTGATCATCGACTGCCTCCCCGTGGGCACACTGCGCGTGGTGGGCTCGGCGGCCGAATTCCTCCTTCTGGACGCCGCTGCTCTGGCCGCTGATCCGCCCGACTACCGATCCGACCCGCAGGCGCTGATCCGGTTCGGCGTCGCGAGCGAGTCGACCGAGGTCGAGCCCCTCGGGATCGCGCACTCCGCGGGTCCGCAGGACCGCTGACTCGGCGCACCGCCGGCAACGCTCCCGGACGCAGAAACCCCCTGACGGATCAGGGGGTTTTTCTGCGGAGACGAGGGGATTTGAACCCCTGGTCCCCGTGAGGGGACTCCACCTTAGCAGGGTGGTGCACTCGGCCGGACTATGCGACGTCTCCAGGCATCCGACCCGAAAGCACGGATGCACCTAGCCATCATAACCGGATTGACGAGCTGTCACGAACCGGCGCCCACGACTCCCCCTCCGCCCGACGCGCTCCGGGCTTGGGAGAGGATGCGCACGGGCGCTGGGATACTGGCCGCACATCGTGGACCTCGGCGTCCACCGCACCGAAGTGGAGTCACCATGCCCCGGACAGAGGCGGCGAACGCGGAGAGCGTCAACACCCGGAGCGGCCGCGCGTGGGACGATCGTGCCCTCGGATATGCGATCGTTCTCGGCCTGCTCATCCTGTCCTACGGCCTCTGCGCGACGCAGCCCCGCACCGACCCCAGTCCGTGGGCGTTCCTGGCGATGCTCGCGACGGTCGCGATCGTGTTCCATGTGACGCGCGCGCGACACCTGGTCCAGCGCATCTCGTGGGTGGTGCTCTCCGTCGCGGGGGCGGCCGCCGTCGTCGCCACCCTGTTCGGCGTCGACGGACCGATGCTCGCCATCCCCCTCTCGGCCGCATCGATGATCGCGCTGCTGGTCGCCCCCTGGGTCATCATCGCCCACCAGGTCACCCGGCGCGGACTCGACCTCGAGGCGTTGCTCGCGGCCATCACCGCGTACATCCTCGTCGGCATGTTCTTCGCCTTCGTCTACAACCTGATCTCGCAGATCTCCCCGAATCCGATGTTCGGCGAGGGGACCCCCGACTCCCTCGGCAATCAGCTCTTCTTCTCCTTCACGGCCCTCACCACGACCGGCTACGGCAACCTGGTACCGGTCGGCGCGGGCGGGCAGGGCCTCGCCATCGCCGAGGGGATCACCGGCCAGATCTTCCTGATCACGGCAGTCGCAAGGATCATGCGCGGCGCGAGCGCGAAACGCGACACGGTCACGCCCGCCTGATCACCCCGCGGATCGTGCCGGATCCACCCGGACAGAAGAACCCACCCCGGGGGCATCGCCCGAAAAGGGTGACGGGCGCCACGCGATCACGCCGCCGGGTGCCACGATGAGCGGTGCGACGCCGCCCGCACCCGGCCCGGGGATCCACCTCCGGTCCTCCGGCTCCCGCGCCGTCGGCAGACGGGTGCGAGGTGCGACATGGTGGAGAACGGCATCGCCGACGAGCACGACGACTTCACGGCGCCGGATGCGGTCGCGCCGGAGTTCGCGACGAGACGAAACCGGGGTCGCGACGCTCGGGGCCGCGCGCCGCGCTCGGAGCAGGGACCGTGGCACCCCCGACCGGATCGGCCCGACCCGGTCGGGCTGCTCGAGGGGCAGGCCACCACCAGGGATCGCGACATCGTGCCGCTGCGATACGAGCGCATGTCCGCCTCCCCGTTCGCGTTCTTCCGCGGCGCCGCGCTGCTGATGGCGTCGGATCTCTCCACTGCCGCGCACACCGGCATCACGGTGCAGCTGTGCGGCGATGCGCATCTGTCGAACTTCGGTCTGTTCGGCACGCCGGAGCGCCGGCTGCTCTTCGACATGAACGACTTCGACGAGACCTTCCCCGGGCCGTTCGAGTGGGATCTGAAGCGCCTGGCGACGAGCTTCGCGGTGGCCGGACGCCACCGCGGGTTCTCGGCGGAGGAGATCCGCGCCTGTGTCCGCGCCTCGGTCGTCGGCTATCGCAAGACGATGCGGCGAGCGGCCGACGCCCACGTCCTCGACGCCTGGTACGACCGGCTCGATGCCGAGGGGGCTCGTCGGCGCATCCGGGCCGAAAGAGATCGGCGGAGAGCCGACGACGAGACGGTCGCCCGACTCGATGCCGCCGTGAAGAAGGCGCGCAAGCGCGACCGGATGCGCTCGTTCGCGAAGCTCGTGCGCGTCGTCGACGGTCAACTGCGCATCATCCCCAACCCGCCGGTGGTCACCCTCGTCGAAGACCTGCTCCCCGGGGCGGGCGGGGAGATCGACGAGGTCGGCATCATGCGGGAGCTCCTCGCGGCCTACCAGGACACGCTTCCCGGTGACCGGCATCCGATCGCGGAGTATCGCTACCGGCACATGGCCAGGACGGTCGGCGGAATCGGCAGCGTCGGCACCCGTGCGTGGGTGATCCTCCTCAGCGGCAGAGACGACAGCGACCCTCTGCTGCTGCAGGCGAAGACCGCGCAGCCCTCGGTTCTCGAGCGATTCCTCGGCCCCGGTGAACACGACAGCGAGGGCGAACGGGTCGTGCGCGGACAGCGCCTCATGCAGGCGGCCAGCGACCCCTTCCTCGGCTGGCAGCGGGTGACCGGCACCGACGGCGTCACCCGCGACTTCTATGTGCGTCAGCTCCACGACTGGAAGGGCGGGATCGATCCCGAGACGATGACGCCCGGAGGCGCTGCGCTCTACGCACGTCTCTGCGGAGAGACTCTGGCCCGAGGACATGCCCGGAGCGGCGATCGCCTCGAGGTCGCCGGCTACCTCGGACGAGGCCGGGCATTCGAAGAGGCGATCTGCGCCTTCGCCGACACCTACGCCGATCAGAACGAGGAGGACTACGCGGCGTTGCTCGCCGCTCTCGCCTCCGGAAGGCTGCCGACGATGAGCGCAGCGGAGGCGGCTCGGTGAGCGGGGCCGACCGCGGCGGAGTCACCGCCATGCACGCGCGGAGACCCGACACCCTCTTCGACGGGGCATCCTGATACGTCATCATCTTCGCCCTGCTCGTCGCCTCTTACGCCCTGTGCGCCGCGCAGCGCGCGACGAACCCGAGCCCCTGGGCATTCCTGGTCATCCTCGTGACTGTCGCCGTCGTGTTCCGCGTCACCGGTACTCCGCGGACGGTCCAGCATGTGGCCTGGGTGATCCTGTCGGCAGCCGGAATCGCCACGATCGTCTCGGCACTGGCCGGAGCGAGCGGACACGTCCTCGACATCGTCTTCTCGGCGGCGTCGATGATCGCGCTGCTCGCAGCTCCCGTCGCGATCATCGGCCACCAGGTCAAGCGACGCGGGCTCAACCTCGAGGCTCTCCTCGCCGCGGTCACCGCCTACGTCCTCGTAGGTCTGTTCTTCACCTTCGTCTTCAATCTGCTCTCGCTCGTCTCCGCTGACCCGATGTTCGGCGGCCCGGATGACGACTCCCTCGCGAATCAGCTCTTCTTCTCGTTCACGACGCTCACGACCACCGGCTACGGCAACCTCGTCCCCGCGAACGCGACGTCTCAGGCGGTCGCGGTCGCGGAGGCGATCACCGGTCAGCTGTTCCTCATCACCGCCGTCGCGCGCATCATGCGCGGCGCAGGCACCGCCGCCGCCGCATCCGCTGGACCGTCGAAGGAGTCGTCATGAAGAGATGGGGCGTCATCGCCGTCCTCGGATCCGCGCAGTTCGTGATGGTGCTCGACGGCACCGTGATGAACGTGTCGATCTCTACCGTGGTCTCCGACCTCGACACGACCGTCGCGGCGATGCAGGGAGCCATCACGTTCTACACGCTCACGATGGCCGCGTTCATGCTGCTGGGCGCGAAGCTCGGCGACGTGTGGGGTCGACGTCGGGCATTCGTGGTCGGATCGTGCGTGTACGCCGCGGGTTCGCTGATCACGGCGCTGAGCCCGAACGTGCAGTTCCTCTTCCTCGGCTGGTCGGTCGTCGAAGGGCTCGGTGCCGTGCTCGTCATCCCGGCCATCGCCGCACTCGTGGCCGACAACTACCGCGGTCGAGAACGGATCACGGCGTTCGCGATCATCGGCGCGGTGTCCGGCGCCGCCGTCGCGGCAGGGCCCCTGATCGGCGGATTCGTGACGACCTACTTCGACTGGCGCTACGTGTTCGCCGCCGAGGTGCTCATCATGATCGGCGTGGTCCTGTGCGCGCGGGTCGTCACGGACCCGACGCCGAGACAGAGCGTGCGCATCGACGTCCTGAGCGTCGCGCTCTCTTCGGTCGGTCTCGTGGCGGTGGTGTTCGGGATGCTGCAGAGCAAGACCTGGGGCTGGATACTGCCGCTGAACCCGCCCGTGATCGGCGACGTGTCGCTCGCGCCGCTCGGGATCTCCCCCGCCGCATGGTGCATCGTGCTCGGCGTCGCGCTCCTCGCCCTGTTCCTGTCCCGGCAGCGCCTGCTCGAACGCACTGACCGAGCCCCGCTGGTGCACGTGGGGATGTTCTCGATCGAATCGCTCCGGAGCGGACTGTCGGTGCTCGGCGCGCAGTACACCGTGACGGCCGGACTGTTCTTCATGGTGCCGGTGTACCTGCAGATGACCCTCGGTCTCGATGCGCTGGAGACCGGCATCCGGATCTTTCCGCTCTCGGTCGCGCTCGTCCTGTTCTCGATCGTGGGCACCCGGCTCTCACGCCTGTTCTCTCCGCGGACGATCGTGCGGATCGGGCAGCTGGTCCTCGTCGTCAGCGCGCTCATCCTGCTCGGCTCGGCCACCAGCGACCTGCGCAGCGGGTTCTTCGCCACGGGGATGTTCCTCTCCGGCGCGGCACTGGGGCTGCTCGCCTCGCAGCTCGGGAACGTGAACATGTCGAGCGTGACCGAGAAGGAGACGAGTGAGGTCGGCGGACTCCAGGGAGTCTTCCAGAACCTCGGCTCCTCGCTCGGAACGGCGCTCATCGGGTCGATCCTCATCGGCGCCCTCTCGACCTCGTTCGCATCCGGTGTCGCGGCGAGCGCGCTGCCCGACACGACGAAGGCGACCGTGGCGGCCTCCACCGAGCACGGGGTGACGATCGTGCCCGCCGCCGACGTCGCCGCCATCGCCGAGAAGGCGGGCCTCAGCGATGCGGACGCCGACACCCTCGCGACCGTCTACCGCGATTCGCAGCTGTCGTCGCTGCGCATCGCGTTCTTCGGGTTGATCCTGATCAGCCTGCTGTCGCTCTTCTTCTCGAAGGGGATACCGAGCGCGAACGACATGCGCAGACGGCGCAGCGAGACGACCACGACCTGATGACCGCGTCCGGTCGAGCGCTCAGCCCACGGTGGACTGCCGCACCACCAGCTCGGGGCGGAACCGCACGCGACGCTCATAGTCGCCGTCCGGATCGCTGATCGACCGCAGCAGCAGTTCGACCGCCGTCCGTCCGATCAGCTGCGCGGGCTGGCGGATCGAGGTGAGCGGCACGACCGTAGCCGTCGCGAAGTCGATGTCGTCGTACCCGACCAGTGCGATGTCCTCCGGTACGCGCAGCGCGCGGAACATCGTCAGCGCCTGCAGCAGCCCCACCGCGAGGAGGTCGTTCGCGGCGAAGATCGCGTCCGGCCGATCCACCCCCTCCATGGCGGCGATCTGCTCCCCTGCCGCCCTGCCCTGCAGCACGGTGAGGGCAGGCATCTGGATCACGTCGAGCGTCGCGCCCGGCACTTCGTCGACCGCACGTCGAGCGCCTTCGAGACGGTGGGTGACCTGGGTGATCGAACCGGGGCCTCCGACGAAGACCAGGCGGCGCCGACCGATCTGCAGGAGATGTTGCGCGGCGAGGAAGCCTCCTTCGACATCGTCGACCGAGACCGAGCAGAACGCGGACCCCGCGACCTCGTGGTCCACGAGCACCACCGGGATGCCCGCCGCCTGCACGCGCACCAGCTTGTCGACGTCGTCGGATGCCGGGGTGATCAGAACCCCGTTCACCCGCTGCTCGCGGAACAGGTCGAGGTAGTTGTCCTCCCGAGCAGGGTCCTCGTCGCTGTTTCCGAGGAGCACGGACAGCAGGTCGTCGTCTGCGCGGGCCTCGGCACCGCGCGCGACGTCTGCGAAGAACGGGTTTCCGGCGTCGGGGACGACGAGTCCGATGCTGCGGCTGCGTCCGGCCCGGAGCTGCCGCGCGGCGTCGTTCCGCACGAAGCCGAGTTCGGCGATCACCGCCTGCACCCTCTGCACGGTCGCCGCCGCGACCTTGTCCGGCTGGTTCAAGACGTTCGACACCGTGCCGACCGACACCCCTGCCGTCGCCGCGACGTCGCGCACACTCACTGCCACCGCTGCTCCTCGCCGCTTCCGGATACTGTCCGAGAGTGTACGGCACCGGTCCAGACCGCAGCGGCCCGCCGCCGACCCCGCGATGCGGGTTGACGCGCGTCGGACGCGCCGCCTAGCATGGCGGTTGAAACGATTCAGAACTCACCCGTCACCACCCGGCAGAGGAGCCCGAATGATGCGCGTCGGCTTTCGATTGCAGGTCCGGCCCGAACTCCTCAACGAATACGTCGCCAGGCACTCCCCGGTCCGGTCCGAGATGCTCGCCGAGATCGCCCGGGCCGGACGACGCAATTACACGCTGTTCCTCGGCGAAGGCGGAACGCTCATGGGCTACTACGAGACCGACGACGATGCCGCCGCTCAGGCCTACCTCGCGGCTTCCCCCATCGCCGCCCGCTGGGAGGCCGAGATGAGCCGGTTCTTCCTCGGCCTCGACGGACGCCCGGATCAGGCCGCGACGCCCCTCACCGAGGTGTTCCATCTCGAAGACCAGCTCGCCGAGACCGGCGAGGGACCCACCAACGACAACGAAAGCAGTTCATCGTGAGCATCCTCTCTCCCGACACCCTCGCAGCCCTCGAGAAGCAGGGCATCGAGCTGCCCAGCTGGGCGTTCGGCAACTCCGGCACGCGGTTCAAGGTGTTCGGCACCCCCGGCACCCCGCGCGACCCGTACGAGAAGATCGCGGATGCTGCGCAGGTGAACGCCTACACCGCCCTCGCCCCGTCGGTCGCTCTGCACATCCCGTGGGATCTGGTCGACTCGTACGACGACCTGCGCAAGCATGCGGAAGATCTCGGCGTGACCCTGGGCACCATCAACTCGAACACCTTCCAGGACGACGACTACAAGTTCGGCGCCCTCACGCACGAAGACGCAGCGATCCGCCAGAAGGCCATCGACCACCATCTCGCCTGCATCGATGTCATGGACGCCACGGGCAGCCGCGACCTCAAGATCTGGCTGGCCGAGGGTTCCAACTATCCCGGCCAGGCTGATCTGCGCGGCCGTCAGGATCGTCTGCACGAGTCCCTCCAGGAGATCTACGCGCGCCTCGGCGAGGAGCAGCGGCTCGTGCTCGAGTACAAGTTCTTCGAACCCGCGTTCTATCACACCGATGTCCCGGACTGGGGAACCTCCTACGCGCAGGTCAGCGCCCTCGGCGACAAGGCGCTGGTGTGCCTCGACACCGGCCATCATGCCCCCGGCACGAACATCGAGTTCATCGTGATGCAACTGCTGCGTCTCGGCAAACTCGGATCGTTCGACTTCAACTCGCGCTTCTACGCCGACGACGACCTGATCGTGGGCGCGGCCGACCCGTTCCAGCTGTTCCGCATCCTCTTCGAGGTCATCCGCGGCGGCGGCCTGAACAACCCCGACGTGGCCTTCATGCTCGACCAGTGCCACAACGTCGAGGACAAGATCCCCGGCCAGATCCGCTCGGTGCTGAACGTGCAGGAGATGACCGCCCGCGCACTGCTCGTCGATCGTGCCGCGCTCACGGCCGCGCAGAAGTCCGGCGACGTCCTCGCGGCCAACGCCGTGTTCATGGACGCCTTCTCCACCGATGTGCGTCCCGCGCTCGCGGAGTGGCGCGAATCGCGGGGCCTCCCCGCCGACCCGATGGCCGCCTACGCCGCCTCCGGCCACCAGCAGAGGATCGCTGCCGAGCGCGTCGGCGGCGTGCAGGCCGGGTGGGGCGCCTGACCGCAGAACCGTTGCGCCTGCAGCACGCCGGCCGCGCTCAGGCGCGGACGGCGTACTGCTCGCGGATCACCGGGCGGTGGTCGACCGCGAAGGAGCGCGCGTCGCCGTCTCCCCACGACGGACGCTCGCCGGTGAGGACCCACGCCGCCTGCACGGCCGCACCTCGCGCGACGGCCTCATCGATGCCCGGCACCACGATCGGCACATCGAACACCTGGGCCGCGATCTGCGAGACCGCCGGATTGCGCGCGGCTCCGCCGATGAGCAGGACGCGGCCGGCCGGGACACCGCATCGGCGGATCGCATCGAGACCGTCCGCGAGACCGCACAGCAGCCCCTCGATCGCAGCGCGCGCCAGCGTCTCGCGCCGGGTGGAGGCCAGTGACATTCCGAACAGGGTCGCCGTCGCATCCGGACGGTTCGGCGTGCGCTCCCCCTCGAAGTACGGCTGCAGCACCAGCCCCTCCGCCCCGGGCACCGCATCCAGCGCCAGCCGGGCGAGCTCGTCGTGATCGACACCGAGCAGCCCGGCGACGGCATCGAGCACGCGTGCGGCGTTGAGCGTCGCGACGAGGGGCAGGTGGTTGCCGCTCCCGTCGGCGAAGCCCGCGACCACACCGCTCGGGTCGCCGAGCGGCCTGTCCGAGACCGCGAACACGGTTCCGCTCGTGCCGATCGAGATCACCGCGTCGCCCGGCTGAGCGCCGAGTCCCAGAGCACCACCCGCGTTGTCGCCGAGGCCGGCACCGACCACGGCCCCGCCTGACCTGACGACTCCCATGCGTTCCGCCGGCCCGAGGACGCGAGGGAGGATCGGAACGCGACCGAACGCGCGCTCGAGCAGATCGAGGTCGTACTCGCCCGTGGCGGCGCTCCAGTACGCGGTGCCACTGGCATCGGAGCGGTCGGTGGCGAGGGCGTCGAGATCGGGGCCGAGGGCGCTCGCATCCGCGGGACCGTAGCCGCGGAGCCGCCAGGAGAGCCAGTCGTGCGGGAGCGCGACCGCCGCGACCCTCGCCGCATTGTCGGGCTCGTGGTCGCGCAACCACCGCAGCTTCGCCGCGGTGAACGACGCGACCGGCACGACGCCCACTCGGCGGGTATACTCCTGCGCGCCGACCTCAGCGACGAGAGCGGCAGCGGCATCCGCGCTGCGCACGTCGTTCCACAGCAGCGCATCACGGACGACGTCCCCACGCTCATCGAGCGCGACGAGTCCGTGCTGCTGGGCGGCGACCGAGATCGCGGCGACATCGTCAAGCCCACCCGCGTCGGCGATCGCGGCCTGGAGGGCCGACCACCAGGATTCGGGATCGACCTCCGTGCCGGATGGGTGCGAGGCGCGACCCGTTCGCACGACCTCCCCGGTCGCGAGATCGTGCACGCTCACCTTGCAGCTCTGGGTGGACGAATCCACGCCCGCGACATATGTCGACGGCATCGGCTTCTCCCTCATCCGTGAACGACCCGAGCCACGAAGGTGCCGAAGCGCCCTCGTGGCTCGGGAGCAGCTGTCACTCAGTCTGGCCGGTGAGACCCTCGTAGGCGATGTTGCCGCTCTTGAGGTTCTTGTTCGTCATCTCGCTGAGGTTCTTCAGGAACGCGTCGCGCTCGGTGACCACATGCCCGATCGCCTCGTCGACGTTGTCCTTCGTGATGGCCGGCATCAGGTAGATCGGGTTCTCCTTGACGTCCTCCCCACGCACGATGGCCGCGGCGTATGCCACGCCGGCCGACAGCTCGACCGTGCCGTTCTGCAGCGACGTGCCGATGAAGTCGCCGTTCTTGACGGCCTCCAGACCATCGGCGATGCCGTCGATCCCGACGATCGGCACGTCCGTCATGCCGGCTTCCTTGAGTGCCTGCAGCGCCCCGAGGCCCATGTCGTCGTTCTGGGCGATCACACCGTCGATGTCGTCGCCGAACGCCGAGATCCAGTTGCTGACCTTGTTGACGGCCTCGTCGCGCTTCCAGTTCGCGGTGTCCTTGGCGAGGACCTTCACGTCGGGGTTCTCGGCGAGCACGTTGTCGATGCCCTTGCCGCGGTTGATCTCACCCGAACCGCCGAGCGGTCCCTGCAGGATGATGACGTTGCCCTTGCCGCCGAGGGCGTCCATCATCATCTGCGCCTCCTGCTCGCCGGCGGCGACATCGTCCGGCTGCACGGAGCCGGTGAGGTCGTCGCTGTTCAGCGAGGCGTTGACGTCGAAGAAGGGGATGTCGGCGGCCTTGGCCGCGGCGATCTGCGGCTGCAGCGAATCGGCCTGCACCGGGATGACGACGATCGCATCGACCCCGGCCGTGACGTACTGGTCGACCTGGCTCGCCTGGGTGTTGACATCGAGGCCCGCGGAGTTCCACAGGATCTCGATGTTGTTCTCCTCGGCGTAGCGCTCGATGCCTTCCTTGCCCTCGGTGACGAACGACGACATGTCGTAGACGCTCACGCCGATCGTGATGCGCTCCTGGCCGCTGTCGTCTCCGCCGGCGTTCGCGTTCGGGTCGCCGGCGCCGCACCCGGCGAGCATCAATGCTGCGACGGAGGTGACGGCGAAAGCCGCAACGATGCGGCTCTTCTTGGTGAACATGGGATTCCTCTCGTTGGGTGGTGCGATGAAGCAGGGTCTTCGTCGGTCGCTAGCGGCTTCGTCGTCGGGTCGCCCAGACGTCGACGGCCACCGCCGCGACGATGAGCACGCCCTTGATGACCTTCTGCCAGTAGGCGGGGACGGTCAGGATGTCGAGGCCGTTGTTGAGCGTCTGGATGAGGAGCAGGCCCAGGGCCGTTCCCCAGATCGAACCGCGTCCGCCGAGCAGGCTCGCCCCGCCGATCACGACGGCGGCGATCGCGTCGAGCTCGTATCCGACCCCGAGGTTGGGGGCCCCGAGCGTGACACGGCTGGCCAGCATCACGCCCGAGATCCCGGCGAGCATGCCGGAGATGGCATAGACGCTGAAGATGGTGCGCCCGACGTTGATGCCGGCGATGCCCGCGGCGATGGGGTTGCCGCCGATCGCGTAGACCCGCATGCCCCAGGACGTGCGGCGCATCACGATCGCGAGCCCCAGGATGCCGACGATCATGAGGATGACCGGCAGGGTGAGTCCGCCGAACTGAGCATTGGCGATGCGGGAGAAGTCGGCCGGGAGTCCGGTGATGGGTGCTCCGTTGCCCGCGACGTATGCGACGCCCGACGCGAGCGTCAGCATCCCGAGCGTCGCGATGAAGGGCGGCACCTGGATCACCGACACGACGAATCCGTTGATCGCGCCGGCGATGAAGCCGACGACGACGCCCGCGACGATCGCGAGCCAGATCTGATCGGGGAACGCCTTGGCGGTGAGACTGCCGAACACGGCGGCCGCGGCGATCACGCTGCCGACCGACAGATCGATGCCGCCGGTGAGGATCACGAGCGTCTGCCCGAGAGCGATGAGGGCGAACGGGGCGGCGGCGACCAGGATCGTCTGCAGGTTGTCGACCGTGCCGAAGCGCGCGCTGCGGTAGAGGAAGAACGCGATGATGAGCACCATCACGATCACCATCGCGTAGCGGATCGCGAGATCGCCGAACCAGGTCGGGCTGAAGCGCTTCACACCCGACTCGGGCACGAAGGTCTGCGAAGCAGTGCGGGTATCGGTCATTGGTCGTCCTTTGCGGAGGGGGCTGTGCCGGAAGGCGCGTCGGAGGTCTCGAGTCCGCTCGCGAGTCGGAAGATGCGGTCCTGCACGTCGGGCTGCTGCAGGGCGTTCCGGTCGAGCTCGGCCACGACGCCACCGCCTTTGAGCACCAGGGCGCGGTGCGACAGGGCGAGGATCTCCGGCATGTCGCTCGAGGCCATGACCACGGCCATGCCGGAGGCCGCGAGGTCGGTGATGATCCGGTAGATCTCGCTGCGGGCGCCGATGTCGACGCCGCGGGTGGGCTCATCGAGCAGCAGGACCTTGACCTCGCCGGTGAGCCACCGTGCGAGCACGACCTTCTGCTGATTGCCGCCGGAGAGGGTCTCCATGAGCTGCCCGAGACCACGGCTGCGCAGCCGGACGGAGCTCATGACCTCGGAGACGGCATCCACACGACTGCGGCCCTTGAGCCATCCGGCGACGGAGAACCGGCTCATCCGAGGCAGCGTCGCATTGGCGAGGATGTCCATGCTGAGCACCGCGCCGGCGCCTTTGCGGTCCTCGGGCACGAGCGCCATGCCGGCGGTGATCGCGTCGGCGGGGCGTCCGCGGCGCACGCGGCTGCCGCCGACGGTGATCTCCCCCGCGGTCGAAGAGCGCACTCCGAACAGGGCTTCGATGAGTTCGGTGCGCCCGGCCCCGACGAGTCCGGCGAGCCCGACGATCTCGCCGCGGCGCACCTGCAGGTCGACCGGCTGCGGGGCGGGCGTGTACTCGAGCCCGCGCACCGAGAGGGCGATGTCGTCCGCCGCGGGCGGCAGGTCCGGGAACAGGTCTTCGAGCTCCCGACCGATCATGGCGGTCACGATGTCGTCGTCGGTGAGGGCCGAGAGCGGCTCGTCCGTGACGAGGCCTCCGTCGCGGAGGATCACCACCCGGTCGGCGATCGCGCGGATCTCCTCCATCTTGTGCGTGGTGAAGAGGATCGCGACGCCGCGGTCGCGAAGCATCCGCATGCTCTCGATCAGGCGCGCGACCTCGCGCTCGGCGATCGCGCTCGTCGGCTCGTCCAGCAGCAGCACCCTGGCACCGGTGCTGGTGGCCTTGACGATCTCGACGATCTGGCGGAGCCCGACCGGCAGCGAGCCCATGCGCGCCGTGGGGTCGATGTCGACGCCGAACTCGGCGAGCATCTCCCTGGCCTCCCTGGCCATGCGGCGGCGGTCCACGAGTCCGAAGCGGTTGTGCAGCTCCCGCCCGACGAAGATGTTCTCGTACACCGTGGTGTCGAGGATCGACGCGAGCTCCTGGGGCACGATCGCAATGCCGCGCTGGTGGGCGTCGCGTGCGGATCCCGCGGCGAGCTCCTCGCCGCGGACGAGCACGCGTCCGGCATCCGCCTTCATCTGACCGGAGGCGATCTTCATGAGCGTGGACTTGCCGGCGCCGTTCTCACCGGCGAGCGCGGTCACGGTGCCGGGCACGAGATGCAGTGCCACACCCTTGAGCACGGGCACCCCGCCGAACGCCTTGCGGATGTCGACGCAGGCGAGCATGTCGGGCTGCTCGTGGAGGGCGATGTCCCCCGTCTGCTCGAGGTCGGTCATGATTCCCTCGCGTACTCGCGGTCGGGCCGCACGATGCTCTTCAGCGTCGACGGGTGCGACGCGGAGTCGAGGGCCTCGCGCACCTCGGCGATGCCGAACGTGCCGGTGACCAGGGCGTCGAGGTCGACCGCGCCGGACGCGACCAGCTCGATCGCGGTCGGCCAGGTGTTCGCGTACCGGAAGATGCCGGTGACGATCAGTTCGCGGTTCTGGATCGTGGAGACCGGCAGCGCGATCTCGTCGGCTCCCATCCCGACCAGGACGGCCACCCCACCGGACTTCAGCGCCGAGATGCCCTGCTTCACCGCGACGGGCGAACCCGAGGCATCGACGAAGGCGTCGTAGCCGGTTCCGAGCGGGCCGGCGGCGGGATCCACGGCCTCCGTCGCGCCGAAGCGCAGGGCGACCTCTCGGCGCTCGGCCATCGGGTCGCTGATCACGATCTCGGTGGCGCCGAAGGCCCGTGCCGTCTGAGCCGTGACGATGCCGATGGGTCCGGCTCCGGTGATGAGCACACGGCTGCCGGGGCGTACTCCGGCCTTCTGCACGGCGGCGATGGCGACGGACAGCGGCTCCATGAGCGCCGCGGCGTCCGCGCTGACGGAGTCGGGCACCGCGTAGGCGAAGTCGCCCTGGATGGCGACGTACTCCGCGAACGCTCCGTCGATGGGCGGGGTGGCGTAGAACTCGATGAGCGGGCAGAGGTTGTAGCGGCCGCTCCGGCAGAACTCGCACACGCGGCACGGACGCTGCGGCTCGATCGAGACGCGCTCGCCCAGCCGGGAGTCCGCGATGCCGGCGCCGACCGCGACGATCGTGCCACCGGCCTCATGGCCGAGCACGAGAGGCCCCTCCACCACGAAGTCGCCGATGCGGCCTTCGTGGAAGTAGTGGACGTCGGAGCCGCAGATGCCGACCGCGTTCACCTGGACGATCACCTGATCCGCGAGCGGGACCGGGACGGGGCGGGTCTCCACCGTGAGCTCGCCGGCTCGCACCAGCACGCTCGCACGCATGGTCGTCGGCAATTCAGTGCGCTTCATCGGGCTCCTCAGGGTGCAGTCGTGATTGCTCGACCGACATTAGCCATGCTCGACGAATGAGACAACTGACCGCTCATATGAGCGCGAAGGGAGGAATCGGGATATGCTGAGCGGAGCCGACCGACACGAGAAGATGAGGCGATATGGGACCCGATGAGCTGGTGCGGATCTCGCATGTCGCGCGCAGGCACTATCTGGACGGACTGACGAAGATCGAGATCGCCGATGAGCTCGGCGTCTCCCGCTTCAAGATCGCGCGGATGCTGGAGGACGCGCTCGAGCAGGGATTGGTGAAGATCACGATCGAGGCGCCCGACTCCCTCGATCTCGACCTTTCGATGCAGCTGCGCGCCCGGTTCGGTCTCACGCGCGCCCTCGCGGTGATCACGCCAGGAACGACTCCCGATCTCATCCAGGATCGACTGGGGCGCGCGGCCGCCGACCTTCTCAGCGAGATCGTCACCGAGGGCGATGTCCTCGGCCTCACCGCCGGTCGCACGCTCACCGCGATGGCAGGGCACCTGCGCACCCTGGCGACGTGCGAAGTGGTGCAGCTCGCCGGCGTCGCCGCCCCGACGCCCGAGAACGGCGTCGAGGTGATCCGTCAGGTGAGCCGGATCTCCGGCGGCCGCTCCCGGGCCATCTTCGCGCCACTGCTCGTCGAGACCGCCGCGACCGCTTCGGCGCTGCGCCGCGAGCCGGGCATCATGGAGACGTTCCGCCGTTTCGACTCGGTGACCAAGGCCGTCGTCGCGATCGGCTCCTGGAGCCCGCCTGACTCTCAGCTCTACGACAACGCCGGGCGTGCGGGCGCACTCGACGAACTGCTCGCCGCCGGGGTGAAGGCCGAGATCTGCGCGACGCTCATCGACGAGAACGGTGCGGTCGTGGGGTCGGTCGCCGAGCGGTCGCTCGCGGTGTCGACGGAGCAGCTGCGGCACATCCCCGAGGTGATCGCGGTCGCCGGCGGCCCCTCGAAGACGGGTGCCGTCGCAGCGGCGCTGCGCTCCGGGATCGTCGACTCCCTGGTCACGGATGCGGCTCTCGCCCGACGCCTCCTCGAGACCTCGGACTGAGCCGGCCGCCCGCCGCTAGCGGTCGGCGGGTTCGTATCGTCGCAGATCGGTGGAGGCGCGCACGATCCGGCGCAGATCGCCGAGGCCCCCGACGGCTGCGCCGTGGGCGCGGGCCTGCACCAGGATGTTGCCCATCGACGTGGCCTCCGACGGCCCCGCCATCACGGGGCGCCCTGAACGATCGGCCACCGCCTGGGCGAGGATCGGCGACTCGGATCCGCCGCCGACGAGATGGATCACCTGCACGTCGACGCCCGACAGCGCCGCGGCCTCTTCGACCTGTCGGGCCACGAACGCCCCGAGGCTCTCGAGGACCAGCCGGACGACGGCGGCGCGATCCGCGGGCATGCGCCCTCCGGATTCGGCGACGAGCTCGGCGATGCGCGCGGTCATCTGTCCGGGCCGCAGCAGGCGCGGGTCGCCGGTGTCCACCAGGACGCCGGCGGTCGGGGCGGCACTCGCACGGGCCAGCAGCTCTCGACGAGCGGCGGTGCTGCGCGGCCCCCACCCGTCGAGGCCCCATTCCCGCATGCACTCGTTCACGATCCACAGCCCTGCGGCGATCCGGAGGAAGCGCACGGTGCCGTCGAGGCCGAGCTCGTTGGTGAAACCGGCTCGGCGAGCACGGTCGCTGGTGATGAGGTGATCGACCTCGACACCGGTGAGGATCCAGGTGCCGCACGAGACGAAGGCGAAGTTCTCGTCGCGTGCCGGGACGGCGATCACGGCACTCGCAGTGTCGTGCGAGGCGACGGTCGTGATGTCTGTGGCATCACCCGACGGCAGGAGCCCCGCGTTCACACGACCGGTCACCGTGCCGGGCGCGACGGTCTCGGGGAAGATCCGCGACGGCAGGCCCAGCGCGTCGATCCGGCGGGTGTCCCAGCCGTTGCCGTACGGCAGGGCGAGTCCGGTGCTGGAGACGTTCGTCGCCTCCGCGACCTCTTCGGCGCCCATCCAGTGCGCGAGCAGGTCCGGCATCAGCAGCATGCGCCGCACGGTGTCGAGTCGTCCCGCGTCCCTGTCGGCCATCAGCTGATAGATCGTCATGATCGGGAGCGCGGTGACGCCGGTCTCCCGGAACGCGTCTGCGGCGGGCAGGATCGCGTCGACGACGGGGAAGCTGCGGTCGGTCCGCGAGTCGCGCTGGTGGAAGGGCGCGTCCAGGAGGCCGTCGAAAGCGAGCAGTCCGTAGTCGCCGGACCAGGCATCCACGCCGACGCTGGTGAAAGCGGGGCCCTCCTCGCGCAGCGACTGCAACCCGGCGACCGCGTCGCGGTAGAGCCGCTGGGCGTCCCACCGCAGCCCGAGCTCATCCGTGAACGCGCGATTGCGGAACCGGCGCACGCCGTCGATCCGCAGTCGCTCCCCCGCGATCGTCGCGCTCACGACACGACCGCTGGAGCCGCCGAGGTCGACGGCGGCAGCTCGGAAGGTCGCCGAGCCGAGGGGCAGTTCGGGCATGCCTCTCAGCCTATGGTCCGGCGGGCGTTCACACGCTGGTGTAACCGCCGTCGATGAGGATGCTCTGCCCGACGACGTAGCTCGACCGCTCGCTCGCGAGGTACACCAGGAGGTCGCCGAGCTCTTCCGGCTCTCCCATCCGCCCCACCGGGATGCGCCGGACCCACTCGTCCGCCATCTCGGGGTTCTCGGCCACGAAGTCCCTCGTCATGTCGCTGGCGAAGTAGCCCGGGGCGATCGCGTTGACACGGATGCCGTGCGGCCACCACTCGATGGCCGCACTCTTCGTGAGCATCGACACCGCCGCCTTCGAGGTGTTGTAGACCGCCTGGGTCTGCGGGATGTTCACCGCGAACGCCGACATCGACGACACGTTGACGAGGCTCGCCGGATTCCCCCTGGCCGCCTCGATGTGCCGACGGGCGAACTCGCGGCTCGTGACGAACGTGCCGGTGACGTTGACGTCGAGTACACGCCGCCAGTCCTCCGGCGCGGTGTCGAGGAGCGGCGTTCCCAGCGTGATGCCTGCACTGTTGACGAGCACGTCGGCGACGCCGAGGCGCCCGGCGACCGCGTCGAAGGCAGCGGCGACGGATCCCTCGGAGGTGACATCGACGCTGACGCCGATGCACCGACGTCCGGAGGCGGACTGCAGCGCGTCGGCGGCATCGCCGACGGTGTCGAGGCGGTCGAGGAGTGCGACGTCGGCCCCGGCGCTCGCGAGGGCTTCGGCCATGGCATAGCCGAGGCCCCGCGCCCCGCCCGTGACGACGGCGACGCGGCCGAGAAGCGGTTCAGTGGTGTTTCCAGACATGAGCAGAGCCTAGCCGGGGCGCTCACCCTGCGATACTGTGCGCTCATATGAGCGCCCGGGCCTACCTCAACCCCGTCGCGCCTCGTTGATCGCGACCAGCGATTGGAATCGGTCCCGTGAGGCTCGATACGCATCGTGACGCCGCGGGTTCGGAGCGAATTCGGCTTCGATCTCGCCTGAGCTGCGCCGCAGATCGTCGGTCGAGGACACGAGTCCGCAGGCCAGGCCTGCGAGCATCGCCGCCCCCTGCGCGGCGCCGTGGCCGCTCGCGGGTCGGAGCACCGGGATGCCGAGGACATCCGCCTTGATCTGCAGCCACGCGTCCGACGACGCACCGCCGCCCGTACTGATCACATGGTCCACGCCGAATCCGACTTCACGGAGAACATCGACGTCGCGGGCCAGCGCCAGCGCGTTCCCCTCCATCGCGGCGAGCATGAGATCGGTTCCGTCTGTGGCCAGGTCGATCCCCTCGATGATGCCGCGTGCCGACGGGTTCCACGAGGGTGTCCGCTCACCTGCCAGGCTCGGCACCATCACCAGCCGGCCGGGGCGTGGACGGGCGAGGATCGCTGCCGCCGATCGCAGATCGGCAACGGAATCGAGGCTGTTGACCCAATCGACCGTCGCGCCGGCCGTGACCTGCGCTGTGATCAGGAGATCGGTGTCAGGCGTGCAGTGCCGGGAATGGATGAAGCCCGGTACTGCGGTTCCGCGCGGCACGGCGAGCATCGTCACGCTGGAGAATCCGGTCATGTCGACGAACGGGTCGCCCGTCACGAATGCTCCGGCTTCGAGAGCCGAACCGATCGCGTCGATACCACCGGCGATGACGGGGACGCCTGCGGGGAGGCCGGTCTCCGCACCGGCGGCCGCGCTGACCTCGCCGACGACGCTCTGGGCCGCGACGATCCTCGGGAGCTTCGCGAGTGCGGGAACTGCCGCGCGCAGCTCGGCCGGGAAGGCCCCGAGGTCGTCATCGAATCCCTGCATGAGAGATGCCGTGGTGTCATCCAGCACTGCCGCGCCACTCAGCATCCGCACGAGGAAGCCGTTGGTGGACAACACCATGGCCGCCGCCTCCAGCTCTTCGGGGCGATGCGAGGCGAGCCAGGCGAGCTTCGCAGTGCCGAAGAAGGGGTCCGCGCCGTTGCGGGAGCCCGGGGCGATCTCCGCGATCATCCGTGCTTCGTCGACCGCGCGACGGTCGAGCCAGGTCAGCGCGGCTCCCGTGGGCTTCCCCGCCTCATCGACCGCGACGAAGGTGGGCGCCTGGGAGGTGACGGCGACCGCCCTCACCCGGAGTCCCGGCAGGACATGTCGGAGGGCCGCGCCGAGCGCGCGCCACCAGTCGAGAGCGTCCTGTTCCGCGCCCGCGCCGTCGGTGCGCGTCGGATACGCCACGGAATGATCCGCGAGCCGTACGCCGCTGAGGTCGGTCGCGACGACCTTGACCGAGCTCGTGCCCGCATCGATGCCGAGAAGCGCCTCCGTCACCGCAGTCCGCCCGTCACAGTAGTGCCGTTCGAGGACCGTCGACCAGGGGGTTCTTCGCCGCCTCTCCGTGGAGGAACCGACGCACCTCCTCGGCCACCCCGCTCGCCGCGCGCACCGCCGTCTCCTGGCTGGCGCCGGCGATGTGCGGTGTGACGACCACGTCCTTCCCCTCGTGCGCGAGCCGGAACAGGGCATGGTCGAAGTCGACGGGTTCCTCCGGGTACACGTCGAAGGCAGCTCCGCCGAGGTGTCCGCCCTGCAGCGACGCCGCGACGGCGTCATAGTCGACGAGCGCGCCACGGGCGGCATTCACGAGCAGCGCCCCGGGCTTCATGCGTCCGAGCGTATCCGCATTGATCATGTGCGCGGTCTCCGGCGTCAACCGGGCGTGCACCGACACGAGGTCACTCCGGGTGAAGACCTCATCGGCCGCATGGACACGCTCGACGCCCACCCCCAGGGCGCTGTCCGGCAGGTACGGATCGAACACGATCACCTGGGCCCCCATCGCGGCGAAGGAATGCGCGACGTGCGAGCCGACGGCACCGGCACCGAGAAGGCCGATCACGGACCCGGCGACCTCACGACCCACCGCATCGGAGCGGTAGAGGTCGCCGCGCCAGGTGCGAGACATCATGCTCTGGTGCGCCGCCGGAATCCGCCGCATGAGTGCCAGCGCGAGCCCGATCGTCATCTCGGCAGTCGCCACGCCGTTCCGCCCCGGGACATTGGCGACTTGGATGCCGCGCTCCCGCGCCGCCTCGATGTTGACGTTGGTCGGGCCGCCACGCGAAACGGCGATGAACCGCAGCTCCGGCAGCGCATCCATCACGCCGGCCGTCAACGGCGCGAGCTGCGTGACGATCGCCGTGGCGCCCTGGAGTGCTTCGATGAGCTCCGCCTCCGACCCCGCGGCTTCATCGACCTCGGCGACCCTCCCGAACGGCGCATCCGGCCACGCGAACTCGATCTCGGGAACCTCGAGCACGCCGGGAAGAACCCGCTCGAGCTCAGCCCGCAACAGCGAAGCTCGGATGAATCGGTCGCCTGCGGCGAGCACTCGGATCATGATGTCTTCAGGTCCTTCCGTCCGCGGCTCGCCGCGGTGTGGGTGTCGACGGGATGCCCGCTGCCCGCCATACGATCGGCGGGCAGCGGCGGGGGATCAACCCCCGAAAACCTCGTCGTAGTACTTCTGGGCATTCGAGCTGTCGATCACGGTGATCGGCATGTACTGGTCCTTCTCGATGTCCTCGCCTGCGAGCAGATCGAGGGTGATGTCGATCAGCGTGCGGCCGTGGGCCTTGCCGCCTCCGAGGCTGATGGTCGACTTCTCGGGGTCGCCGTTGATGATGTTCTGGACCTCGTTCTCGGTCGCATCGATACCGAAGAGGCCGAATGAGTCGTAGTCCGAGATGCCGGACGACTTCACGCCCTCGTTGCCGCCGACGGCTCCCCCACCGCCGATCGTGGCGATGACCTTGAGGTTCGGGTTCGCCTGCAGGAAGTTCTCCGCATTCGCGACGCCCTCCTCGGCCGTGAGCGCGGGCGCGGTGGCGACGAGTTCGGCGTTCGGTGCGAGCTCGGCGATCGCATCCTTGATGCCCTCCGCGCGTTCGATGATCTCCGGGAAGCGGGGAAGATCCATCAGGCCCCACTCGACGGTCTCCCCGGTGTCGAAGTTCGCGTTGATCCAGGTCGCGGCGGCCTCACCGTTCGCGTATCCGGTGTTGTACGCGTCGACGAGGTACTGGGCGTCGTAGTTCTCGAGAACCTGCGTGTACCCGACCACCTTGATGCCGGCCTCCTGCGCACGCTTGGTCACGTCGACCAATGCGTTCGAGTCGACAGCGCAGATGATGATCGTGCTCACGCCCTGTTGAATGAAGTTCTCGATCTGGGTGACCTGCTGCGCGGCGTCGTTGCGCGCGTCCACGAAGTTCACGGAGAGCCCCTTCTCAGCGCCGTAGTCCTGGGCCTCCTGCACGAGCTCGGCCCAGACGGGGTTGCTGAGATCCGAGAACGTGATGCCGACGGAGTCTCCGCCAGACGTCGGCGCATCGGAGGTTCCGCCCGACTCCGAGAGAGTGGTGCAGCCGGTGAGCAGCAACGCCACCGTTGCTGCGGCCGCCGCGATCTTGACGATCTTCTTCACGATCTGTCCTTTCATAGTGCTGATGAGGTGGTGCAGAGGGTTCATGCGGGGACGGTCGCGGGCGCCAGAGGCACGCCACCGATCTGCTTCCGACGGCCGCGGGAGTTCTTCGACATCGCGTCGTAGATCACTGCGGCGAGCAGGATGCATCCCTTGATGACGAGTTGGACGTACTCGCTGACGTTCATGAGGACGAGGCCGTTGTCGAGGACGCCGACGATCATCACGCCGACGAAGGCGCCGAAAAGACTGCCGCGACCGCCCATGACGCTGATGCCGCCGAGGACGCAGGCCGTCAGGACGCTGAACTCGAAGCCCGCCCCGGTCGCCGACTGCGCCGAGTTCAGACGCGACAGCAGCAGCACGGCGCCGATGGAGGTGAAGAAGCCGCACAACGCGTAGACGAGGATGACGGTCCGGCGCGTGTTCACGCCCGAGAGCCGAGCCGCCTCGACGTTGTTTCCGATCGCGAAGAAGTAGCGACCGATGTAGGTCTTGTTCAGGATGAACAGGCCGATCACCCACACGAGCACGAGGACGTAGACCGACACCGGGATGCCCGCGATGGCGCCCTGGCCGAGCATGGAGAATTCCGACGGGAAGCCGAAGATAGGCAGCCCCTTGGAGATGAGGTAGCTGAGCCCGTTCAGGATCATCATCATCGACAGAGTGACGATGAGCGGGGCGACCCCGGTGAAGGTGATGATGAGGCCGTTGATGAGACCCACGAGCGTGCCCAGGGCCAACGCGAGCAGGACCGCGAGGAACCACGGCACCCCGAACTGCGCCATGAGCATCCCCGTCACGACCACATTGAGGGAGATCTGGTAGCCGACGGAGAGGTCGATACCGCCCGTGATCAGCACGAAGGAGAACCCGACGGCGACGATCCCGAGCGTGGCGATCTGCCGCGCGATGTTGAGGATGTTCGTGGGATCCAGGAAGTTCGGCGACATCACGCTGAAGGCGATCACCAGCACGACGAGCACCGCGACGATACCGAGCTCCTTCACCCGGGGCATGAGTGCAGACTTCATTCGTTCTCTCCTTGGGCCGCCAGGGCCAGCACGGCCTCCTGGGTGATGTCATGCGATTCGAGGGTTCCCGCCTCGACGCCTTCGCGAAGGACGATCACGCGATCGGACATCCCGATCAGCTCCTCCATATCGGACGAGATCATGAGGATCGTCTTCCCGGCCTCGGCAAGGCGGTTCATGATCAGGTAGATCTCGGCGCGGGCACCGACGTCGATCCCTCGCGTGGGCTCATCGAAGATCAGCACCTCCGGATCCGTCGCAAGCCACTTCGCCAGCACGACCTTCTGCTGGTTCCCGCCGCTGAGATTGCCGACGATCTCGTCGCCGCTGGGGGTCTTGATCCGCAGATCGGCGATGTAAGCGGCCGCGAGGTCGCGCTCGGCCTTCGGCGACACGACCGTGCCGCGCGAGAGACGCTTCTTCAGAAGGGGGAGCGTGATGTTCTGCTGGATCGAGAACGGGAGCACCAGACCGTGGCGCTTGCGGTCCTCCGGGACCAGCGCGATGCGGTTGCCGATCGCCTGGATCGGGGATCGCGAGACCACGGAGCGTCCGTGCAGCGTCATCACCCCGGCGTCGAGGGGCTTGGCCCCGAAGAGCACCTCCATCAACTCCGTCCTACCGGCCCCGATCAGCCCGGCGAATCCGAGGATCTCCCCGGATCGAGCAGAGAACGAGATGTCGTGGACACCGTTCCCGGATAGTCCGGACACCCTCAGCGAGACCTCGCCGGGAGGCGCGGTGCGCTCGGGGTAGCCTTCCGCGAGCTCGCGTCCGACCATCAGCCTGATCAGTTCCCGGCGCGTGGTCTCACTCGTCACCCGCGTGGCGATGTACTTGCCGTCGCGCAGAACGGAGACACGGTCGGCGAGACGGAAGATCTCATCCATCCGGTGGGAGATGTACACGATCGTCATGCCCTCGGAGCGCAGCGCGTCCACGACCCGGTACATCGCCTCGACCTCGCTGGCCGTCAGCGGCGCAGAGGGCTCGTCCATGATCAGCATCCGAGCATCGCGGGAGAGCGCCTTGGCGATCTCGACGATCTGCTGGTATCCGGTCGTCAGGTTCTCTACGAGCGCCCGAGGATCGATCCTCACACCGAGTCGGGAGAACAGCTGTGCCGCCTGCGCGTTCATCCGCTTGCGGTCGAGGACCGGACCTCGGCAGATGTAGTGGCCGAGGAAGACGTTCTCAGCGGCATTGAGAGTCGGCACGAGCGTGAACTCCTGGTAGATCACTGCGATCCCGAGGTCCTGGGCCAATGCGGGAGAGAGCTTGTCATAGGTCACGCCGTCGACGGTGATCGTGCCGCTCGTGGCCTCCACCGCTCCGGAGAGCACTTTGATGAGCGTCGACTTGCCCGCGCCGTTCTCGCCCACGATCGCGTGGACCTCACCGGGACGCAGATCGAGCGATACGCCTGCGAGTGCCTGAACGCCTGGGTATCGCTTCGTGATGTCCGACACCGTCACATCGATCCGTGCGACCGGGGTCGTCGACGCGTCGAGGCCGGAGATCATCGGCACCTCGCGTGGATGGCGAGCGGGGCCGCAGTGTGGGGGCGCCTGGTCATCGGGAACACACTCCTTCGTGGCTGTTCGAATGATCAGCGTGTCAGAACATGTTAGATCTTGTCAACTCATGTTCGTAGTGGAAGGCGCGGAAGATCGGGGCCGGCGCCCGAGTAGCCCTCGTTCCGCCGGGTGGACGCGTCAGAGAACGGTCGGGAGGTGGCGCGCGTAGGTCGCGAGCTCGCTCGCATCCGGAGCCAGCTCGGTCGCGAGGACTGCCACGCGATCCAGCGGCACCGACGCCGCGGTGGCCGTGGCGTCGAGCTTCTCGACATGCACGCCGATCACGACGTGCGCGGAGGAACGCGCGAATGCCCGCTTGAGCTCAGCCTCCTCGAGGGTGTCCTCGTAACAGGAGCGTTCGTCGACCGCCGCTGCGGACGCGAAGAAGCTCGAGAAGCGCATGCTCTCCAGGAACGCCGTCGCCACCGGCCCGACCAGGGAATCCGATCGCCGATCCGCTGCGCCGCCCGTGAGGATCGCGGTGACTCCCGGCCGGTCTTGAAGGGCGTGGAAGGTGGAGAGCCCATTGGTGACCACCGTGAGGTCGTCGCTCGTGAGAATCATCTGCGCCAAGCGGTTCATGGTCGTCGAAGAGTCCATCGCGATCACTCCGCTCGAAGGCACCAGGGGGAGGAGCTTCTCGGCGATCGTCGCCTTCTCTTCGGTGTGCGACCGCTCTCGACCCTGGAAGCTCACCGGCCCGCTGTAGACCGCACCTCCGCGCACCCGCCGCGCGATCCCTCGTTCCTCCATCGCGGTGAAGTCGCGACGGACGGTCATCTCGCTCACCCCGAGGGACCGAGCGGCATCGCTCAACGAGATCGCCTTGGATTCCTTGAGGCGAGCGATGAGCCAGTTCCAGCGCTCTTCTGCGGCGAGAGAGTTCACGATCCCATCCTAGGAAAGAACGAACACGATCTGACAGATTCGATCACATCCCGCCCGCGGGTCCCACCCGGCCGCGTTCCGCGCACACCGGATAGATTCCTTCCATGGCACTTTCCGGCAATCTCGAGGCACAACGACGTCGAGATGAACTCGTCGAACTCGCGAACGGCCCCCATGGCGTCATGATCGAGGCCGCGGCCGAACTCTTCTCGGTGTCCTCCATGACGATCCGGCGCGACCTGCTCGAACTCGAGGCCGAGGGCCGGGTGCGCCGCGTGCGCGGTGGCGCCACGGCTGCGCCGCGAGCACGTCCGTTCGATGCGCGGCGGGCCATCAGGGCGAGCGCGAAGCGGGCGATCGCCGAGAAGGCCCTGCGACTCGTCCCCGATCAGGGCAGCATCGCGCTCGACGCCTCCTCGACGGTCAACATGCTCGCCTCGGTGATCGGTCCGCGCACCGGGCTCACGGCGTACACCAACTCCTTCGAATCGTTCCAGCTGCTGCGTCCGCTCGACGGGGTGACGGCAGTCATCTCGGGCGGGACCGCCGAGCCGACCACCGGGAGCCTCGTCGGCCCGATCGCGCGTCGGAGCATGCGATCGGTGTACTTCGACATCTTCTTCTCCTCGGCCGACGCACTCGACAGCGCTGACGGCACCTCCGAGGTGTCGGTCGACGAGGCGGAGCTGAAGCAGGCGATGGCTTCGAATGCCGGCACGACGGTGGTGTGCGTCGACTCCAGCAAACTCGAACGCCGATCGGTGGCCCGCGCG
The DNA here is from genome assembly GCA_044900255.1 of Microbacterium sp. NPDC090218. Lineage (GTDB taxonomy): Bacteria > Actinomycetota > Actinomycetes > Actinomycetales > Microbacteriaceae > Microbacterium. Next base: position 675,781 of record JBJDMS010000001.1, read on the forward strand.
CTCGAACGCGACGAGATCTCGGTGCTGATCACGGAGCTCGATCCCGCCGACGAGCGGTTGGATGCCTTCCGGGAGACCGCGGACATCCTCTGACCCTTCCTCCTTTACGTCGGTTCGTGTTATGTTTCACATGAAGTAACAACACGAACCGCACGGTCGTGTGCACGCCCCCGTCTTGGAGAGTCATGACCAACGCCACCGCCGCCGCCCTCATCGACCGGTCGAACCGCCTCGGCGCCGACCCGAAGAACACCAACTACGCCGGCGGGAACACCTCCGCCAAAGGCACCGACACCGACCCCGTCACGGGAACGCCCGTCGAGCTGATGTGGGTCAAGGGCTCGGGCGGCGACCTCGGCACCCTGAAGGAGAGCGGCCTGGCCGTGCTGCGCCTCGACCGCATGCGGGCACTCGTCGACGTCTATCCCGGCCTCGACCGCGAAGACGAGATGGTGGCCGCGTTCGACTACTGCCTGCATGGCAAGGGCGGCGCCGCTCCCTCGATCGACACCGCGATGCACGGCCTGATCGACGCCGCGCACGTCGACCACCTCCACCCCGACTCCGGGATCGCTATCGCCACGGCCGCCGACGGCGAGGCCCTCACCACCCGGATCTTCGGCGACAAGGTCGTCTGGGTGCCCTGGCGCCGCCCCGGCTTCCAGCTCGGGCTCGACATCGCCGAGCTCAAGCAGCAGAACCCGCAGGCGGTCGGCTGCATCCTCGGCGGCCACGGCATCACCGCCTGGGCCGACACCTCGGACGAAGCCGAAGCCAACTCCCTCTGGATCATCGACACCGCGGCGGCGTACATCGCCGAGCACGGCAAGGCGCAGCCGTTCGGCGGCGTGCGCGCAGGATTCGAGGCTCTCCCCGCGACGGAGCGCCGTGAGCGCGCGGCCGCGCTCGCCGGCACCATCCGCGGCATCGCTTCGACCGACAAGCCGATGGTCGGACACTTCACCGACGCCGACGTGGTCCTCGACTTCCTGGCCTCCGAGCAGGCGCCCGCACTCGCCGCGCTGGGCACGAGCTGCCCCGACCACTTCCTCCGCACCAAGGTCAAGCCGCTGATCCTCGACCTGCCGGTCACGGCCTCCGCCGAGGAGCAGATCGCACGCCTGCACGAGCTGCATGAGCAGTATCGTGCCGACTACCAGGCCTACTACGACGCGCACGCGACCGCCGAGTCGCCCGCGATCCGCGGTGCCGACCCGCTCATCGTGCTCATCCCCGGTGTGGGCATGTTCTCCTACGGCGCGAACAAGCAGACCGCCCGCGTCGCCGGCGAGTTCTACGTGAACGCGATCAACGTGATGCGCGGTGCCGAGGCACTCTCGACCTACGCGCCGATCTCCGATGCCGAGAAGTTCCGCATCGAGTACTGGGCGCTGGAGGAGGCCAAGCTGCAGCGGATGCCGAAGCCGAAGTCGCACCAGGGCCGCATCGCGTTCGTGACCGGCGCCGCCTCCGGAATCGGCAAGGCCATCGCCACCCGCCTCGCCGCCGAGGGCGCCTGTGTCGTCATCGCCGACCTCGACCTCGAGAAGGCGCAGGCCGCCGCCGCCGAGCTCGGGAACACCGATGTCGCGATCGGCATCGCGGCGAACGTCGCCGATGCCGAGGCGGTACAGGCCGCACTGAACGAGGCCGTGCTCGCGTTCGGAGGCGTGGACCTCGTCGTGAACAACGCCGGACTCTCGCTCTCGAAGCCTCTGCTGGAGACCAGCGAGAAGGACTGGGACCTGCAGCACGATGTGATGGCGAAGGGGTCGTTCCTCGTGTCGAAGGCCGCGGCCCGTGTGCTCATCGACCAGAAGCTCGGCGGTGACATCATCTACATCTCGTCGAAGAACTCCGTCTTCGCCGGGCCGAACAACATCGCCTACTCCGCCACCAAGGCCGATCAGGCCCACCAGGTACGACTGCTCGCGGTCGAGCTCGGCGAGTACGGTATCCGTGTGAACGGCATCAACCCCGACGGCGTGGTCCGTGGCTCCGGCATCTTCGCCTCCGGCTGGGGTGCGAACCGCGCCGCGACCTACGGTGTCGCCGAAGCGGACCTCGGCCAGTACTACGCCAACCGCACGATCCTCAAGCGCGAGGTCGTCCCCGAGAACGTCGCGGACGCCGTCTACGTGCTCACCGGTCCGGAGCTCAGCCGCACCACAGGTCTGCACATCCCCGTCGACTCGGGCGTGGCCGCGGCGTTCCTGCGATGAACTGCGCCCGCCGAGTGCACGGCTTCGTGTCGAACGCACGGCCCGTTCGCGCGGCCATGCCGTGCACTCGGTCGGACGCCGTGCACTCGACGACCGGGGCGGCGTCATGAGCGTCCGCGCGGTCGCCGCGGTCGACCTCGGCGCGACCAGCGGCCGGGTGATGATCGGGCGGATCGGCGACGGCCGGCTCGACCTCGAACTCGTGTCGCGGTTCCCCAACGGACCCGTCGAACGCGAAGACGGCCTGCACTGGGACTTCAGCGCCCTGTACGAGCACGTCGTCGAGGGGCTCTCCGAGGCTGTGCGTCGGGAACCGACGATCGAGAGCATCGGCATAGACTCCTGGGCCGTCGACTACGGCCTCGTGAAGGACGGCGGACTTCTCGCCGAACCGTTCCACTACCGCGACGGCCGCTCGGCGCGCGGCGTCGACGAGGTGCACGCGATCGCGCCGCCTGCCGAGCTCTACCGGCGCAACGGGCTGCAGTTCCTGCCGTTCAACACGCTGTACCAGTACCGCGTCGACGAACGACTGGCGGCGGCGGACACCGCGCTCCTGATCCCCGACCTCATCGCGTTCCTGCTCACGGGATCGACGGTGGCCGAGCGTACGAACGCCTCGACCACGGGCCTGCTCGGGGTCGAGACCGGCGAATGGGACACGGCCCTGGCCGACCGTCTGGGCATCCCCCGCCGCGTTCTCCCCCGGCTCGTCGACCCCGGCACGACCATCGGCGTCCTCCGTCCGGAGCTCTCCGGCCGCATCGGCAAGGAACTGCCCGTGATCGCGGTGGGTTCGCATGACACGGCCTCCGCCGTCGTCGCCGCGCCCCTCTCGACACCGCGCTCCGCTTACATCTCCTGCGGCACGTGGGGTCTGGTCGGTGTCGAGCTGACGGAGCCGGTGCTGACGGATGCCGCGCGCGAGTCGAACTTCACGCACGAGCTCGGCGTCGACGGCCGCTACCGCTTCCTGCACAACGTCACCGGGCTCTGGCTGCTCAGCGAGACGGTGCGGGCGTGGGAGGCGGAAGACGGCGCGGGCATCGACCTGGCGGCATTGCTGTCCGCCGCATCCGCGGTCACCGGCGACGTGCCGATCTTCGATGCCGACGACCCTTCGCTGAGCACGCCCGGCGACATGCCGGCGCGGATCGCTGCGTTGCTCGGAGACCGTACCCCGTCGTCGAGGGCGGCATTCGCTCGTACGGTGGTCGAGTCGATCGCCGCTGCGTTCGCGGGCGCCGTGCAGACCGCGGCCGACCTGTCCGGACGCGAACTCGACGCGATCCATCTGGTGGGGGGCGGATCGCTGAACCGACTCCTGTGCCAGGCGACCGCCGACCGCACGGGGCTGCCGGTCCTGGCGGGGCCAGTCGAGGCCACCGCACTCGGCAATGTGCTCGTGCAGGCGCGTGCACGCGGCGCCGCCCCCGCCACTCTGGAAGAGCTGCGCGTCCTTGTCGCCGCGACCCATGCCCCGGAGCGCTTCGACGCCCGCTGACCTCGGCCGGCGGCATCCCGCCTCGGGCGGATCCCTCACCGTCGGGCGTGAAGGAGGGGCGCCAGGGCCGCAGCCCTGACGCCCCTCCTCGTGGCGGATCAGAAGTCGAAGTCGCCGATGTTGTCCGCGTCGAACACGAACGGGTCGCCCAGCAGGACCACGCCGTCGGCGCCGACCTTGTACTCACCGAGGTCGCCGGCGTCGAAGGTGTCGCCTTCCTCGCCGGTGATGTCGCCCTCGACGAGCGCCTTCGCGGCGAACGCCGACAGGTAGCCGAGGTCGGCCGGGTTCCACAGCGCGAACGAGGTGACGGTGCCGTCCTCCACGTACTCGCGCATCTGGTTCGGCGTGCCCAGACCGGTCAACGCGACCTTGCCCTTGTAGTCCGACGTCGACAGGTAGCGAGCCGCGGCCGCGATTCCGACGGTGGTCGGCGAGACGATGCCCTTGAGCTGCGGGTGGCTCTGCAGCAGTGCCGCCGTCTTGTCGAACGAGGTCTGGTCGTCGTCGTCACCGTAGACGGTCTCGACGATCGTGATGTCGGGGTAGTCGCTCGCGACGTACTCCTTCATCAGGTCGATCCAGGCGTTCTGGTTGGTGGCGTTGGCGGAGGCCGACAGGATGGCGATCTCACCCGCGCCACCGATCTGCTCCGCGATCTGGTCGATCTGCACCTTGGCGATGCCGTCGGAGTCGGCCTGGTTGATGAACACGTCGCGGCACTCGGGGTTGGTGTCGGAGTCGAAGGTGACGACCTTCACTCCGGCGTCCCGTGCCTCGTTGAGCGCGTCGCAGATCGCCTTCGGATCGTTCGCCGAGACGACGAGCGCGCCGACCGCCTGCTGGGTGGCGGTGTTGATGTAGCTCACCTGGGCGTCGGGCGTCGCCTCGGCCGGGCCGACCTCGGCGAATGTGCCGCCGAACTCCTCGACGGCCTTCTTGCCTCCCTCACTGGACGTGTCGAAGTACGGGTTGCCGAGGTTCTTGGGCAGGAACGTGATCGACAGGTTGTCGGACCCGCCGCCTTCGCCTGAACCCGAGTCGCCCGATCCGTTGCCGGTGTCGGCGCAGCCGGTCAGCACGAGCGCTGCGGCGACGGCCACGGCGGCGAACGCCGAGACCCTCTTGCGTGCAAACGTCATTGTTCTTCCTTTCGTGATGATCACCGCGCGGCGGATGCCGACGGCGAGAGGCTGCCTCATGGTGCGGGAGAGGCTGCGACGCGGAGGGGTGGGCCTGCTTTCGCACGGACGCGCTGCGCCCAGGCGAGCACGCTGGCGGCGACGACCGAGAAGATCAGCAGTCCACCGGTGATGATGTTGATGACGTCGGAGGTGACACCGGCGAGACGCAGGCCGCTGCCGAGCACCCCGATCAGGAGGACGGCCGCGACGACGCCGTGCAGATGTCCGCGTCCGCCGAACACCGACACCCCGCCGAGGACCACGGCGGCGATCACCTGGAGCTCGAGCCCTGTGGCGTTGTCTCCGCGGGCGCTGCCGAAGCGCAGCGTGTAGAAGATCCCGGCGAACGCGGCGACCGCGCCCGAGAGGATGAACAGGATGAATTTGGTCCGCTCGACGTTCACACCCGAGAACCGGGCGGCGTCCTTCGAGAGACCGATCGCGTAGATGCCGCGCCCGAAGGGGGTGAAGTGCAGCACCACGACGAAGATCGCGAGCAGGATCAGGAACGGGATCACGATGTACGGGATCGTCGTGCCGGCGATCTTGGCTTTGGCGAGGGCCGTCCACATCTCGGGGAAGTCGGTCACCGCGGTCGTGCCGAGCAGCCCGACGGCGAGGCCGCGGAACAGTGCCAGGGTGCCGATGGTGACGGCGAGCGACGGGAGTCCGACGACCGTGACGAGGAAGCCGTTGAAGGCACCGCCGACCACGCCCACAGCGAGGGCGGCGAGGGCCGCGACCTCGAACGGCGCCCCCGATTCGGTGAGCACGCCGGTGACGACGCTCGCCAGACCGACCATCGAGCCGACCGAGAGGTCGATCTCGCCGGTGATCATGACCAGGGTCATCGGCAGCGCGATCAGCAGGATGGGCGCGACGTCGAGCAGCAGGTAGTTGACGGTGATGGGCTGCGCGAAACCACGGATCGACACGGCCGACACGAGGACCACGAGCACCAGCAGCGCGATGATCGCGAACTCGCGGTTGACGAGGATCCGCCGCCAGAGCGGCCGGTCGTAGTCGCGGATCAGCCGGGTCGCGGCTGTCGTCGTGGTGGTCATGATTCGTCCCTCGCCTCGATGAGCTGCCGTTTCTGTCGCACGGCGAGCAGCCGGTCGAGCACGATCGCGCCGATGATGAGCACGCCGACCACGGCGCGCTGCCAGAAGTCAGGGATGCCGAGAATGGGCAGGGCCCGGTTGATGGTCATCAGGAGCATCGCTCCGATGGCCGCGCCCCACACCGAGCCGACGCCGCCGGTGATCGCGATGCCGCCGATGACGGCCGCCCCCACCGCGTCGAGTTCCCATCCCGATCCGACCTGGGAGCTCACCGACCCGTACCGGGTCACGTAGAACACGCCGGCGAGTCCGGCGAGAGCCCCGGAGAGGACGAACGCGCTCAGCACGCGACGGGTGGTCTTGAGGCCGTAGAGCTCGGCGGCTCCGGGGTCGGAGCCGATCGCGTAGTACTCGCGGCCGCCGCGGGTGTTGCGCATGTACCAGGCGGCCAGCGCGAGGACGATGATCGCGACGATCGAGAGCACCGGGATCGTGAGGATCTGCTGGGTCCCGAGAGCCAGGAACTCCTTCGGGAGGTCGGAGGGGTGCACCTGGTCGCTGCCTGTCCACAGCACGTTGATGCCACGGTAGGCGTACAGCGTGCCCAGTGTGATCACCATCGCCGGCACCTTGGCGAACGCCACGAGGGCACCGTTGACCAGACCGAGCAGTGCGCCGAAGATCACGGCGGCGATCACGACCAGCGGGATCGGGATGCCGGGGACGTCGATGAACAGGCGTCCCGTGAGGAAGGCCGTGAGTCCCATGACCGAGCCCACCGAGAGGTCGACGTTGCGCGTGATGATCACGATGGCCTGGCCGACCGCGACGAGCACGAGGATCGACGGTGTCAGCAGCAGGTCGCGCCAGCCGTCCGAGCTGAACAGGAAGTTGGGGTTCTTCACCGTCGCGGCCACGACGACGAGGACGAGAGCGGCGAAGATGCCGAGTTCCCTGGCACGGCCGATGCCGCCGGGCTTCTTCGCGATCGACGGGGTGGATGCCGCGAGGGCCGTGGTGCTCATGCGTGCTGCTCCGATGCGTGGGTCGCGGCGAACATGACGTTCTCGCTGGTGGCGTCCTCGCGCGCGATCTCGGCGGTGATCCGGCCCTCTCTCATGACGAGCACCCGGTCGGCCATGCCGAGCACCTCGGGGAGTTCGGAGGAGATCATGAGGATCCCCATCCCCTCGCTCGCAAGCTGTGAGAGCAGGCGGTGCACCTCGGATTTGGTGCCGACGTCGATCCCTCGAGTCGGCTCGTCGATGATCAGCACGCGCGGATCGGTGGCCAGCCATTTGGCGAGGACGACCTTCTGCTGGTTGCCGCCGGAGAGCGTGGCCGCCACGGTGTCGAGCGCGTGCGTCTTCACCTCGAGGCGCGACGCCCAGACCTTGGCCGCACGGTTCTCGATGCCGGTGGTGATCAGGCCCCACTTGGCGAGGTTGCGGCGGATGGCGAGGGTGATGTTGCCGCCGACGCTGGCATCGATCACGAGGCCCTGCTTGCGGCGGTCCTCCGGCACGAGCGCGAGGCCGTTGCGCATGGCGGCCGTCGGGTTGCGGCGCGGGACACCGGTGCCCAGCATCCGCACCTCCCCCTCGCGGTAGGCGTCGACTCCGAACACGGCACGCGCGACCTCGCTGCGTCCGGCGCCGACGAGCCCCGCGAGCGCCACGATCTCGCCCGCGCGCACCGTGAATGAGATGTCGTGGAACACGCCGGGGCTGGTGAGCCCCTCCACTTCGAGCAACGGCTCGCCGATCTGGGCCTCCTGCTTCGGGAAGAGATCGGTGACGTCGCGGCCGACCATCTGACGCACCAGGTCGTCGACGGTGGTGTCGGCGATGGGCGTGGTGTCGATGTAGGCGCCGTCACGCATCACGGTGACCGTGTCGCACAGGTCGAACACCTCGTCGAAGCGGTGCGAGATGAACAGGATCGCGCGCCCCTCGTCGCGCAGGCTCCGCGCGACCGCGAACAGACGGTCGACCTCGACGCCGCTGAGCGCGGCCGTCGGCTCGTCCATGATGAGCACGCTGGCGTCGAGGGAGATGGCTTTCGCGATCTCGATGATCTGCTGGTCCGCGATCGAGAGCCCCTCGGTGATGCGATCGGGATCGAGCGCGACGCCGAGGCGACGGAAGATCTGGTCGACCTCGGTGCGCATGGCCTTGCGATCGATGCGGCCGAGGGCTCCGGTCGGCTGTCGTCCCATGAAGATGTTCTCGGTGACCGAGAGGTCGGGGAACAGCGTCGGCTCCTGGTAGATCACCGCGATGCCGGCGGCCTTGGACTGCGCCGTGCTGGTGAAGTCGACGTCTTCGCCGTGCAGGCGGAAGTCGCCCGAATCGCGGCGGTAGAGCCCGGCCATGATCTTGACGAGCGTCGACTTGCCTGCGCCGTTCTCGCCGATGAGGGCGTGGATCGAGCCGGACTGCAGCGTGAGGCTTCCGGAGCGCAGCGCGATGACAGGTCCGAAGGATTTCACGACGCGGTGCAGCTCCAGCGCGGTGGGGGGAGCACTGCGGGCGGGTGCTTCGTCGACCACTGGCTTTCCTCTCCGTTGAGGGGGATGATGTTCGGAATGAATCGACTTGAATCGATTCAGGTGGTTTCAGGCTAGTGTATGTGATGCGGGCCTGAGGTCAACCCCTGATGCCCGAACCGTGATCCGCCCGACGACGAGAGGACAGCCGTGCCGGTCAGCATCCGCGATGTCGCACTCCGCGCCGGCGTGTCGGTCGGCACCGTCTCGAACGTGCTGAACCGTCCGGAAGAGGTCTCGAGCGACTCGGTCGCACGCGTCAGCCGGGCCATCGAAGAACTCGGCTACGTGCGCAACGACGCCGCGCGCAAACTGCGGGCAGGCGTCAGCACCACGGTGGGCTTCGTGGTCCTCGACGGACAGAACCCGTTCTACAGCGATGTGGTCCGCGGCGCCGAGGACGAGGCCTCCAGCCACGGCATCGCGATCCTGTACGGCAACACCGATGACGACCCTTCACGCGAGAAGGTGTACCTCGACCTGTTCCGCGAACAGCAGGTGCGCGGACTGCTGATCGCCCCGTACGGCGACGTCATGACCCAGCTGCGGAGGTTCCGCGCCAGCGGCATCGCCACGGTCCTCGTCGACAGGTTCAGCGCCGACAGCGGGTTCTCGTCCGTCTCCGTCGACAGCGTCGCGGGCGGACGGCTCGCGGTCGAGCACCTGATCGACGCAGGCCGTCGACGTATCGCCTTCGTCGGCGGCCCCTTCGACATGCGCCAGGTCACCGATCGGCTCGCCGGTGCTCGCGCCGCCGCCGAGAACGCGTCGGTGCACATCGATCTCGAAGTCGTCCCCACCTCGGCGATGACCGTGGAGGAGGGAGCCGCCGCCGGCGCGAGGCTGCTCACCCGCCCTCGCCGCGAATGGCCGGATGCGCTCTTCGCCGCCAACGACCTGCTCGCGCTCGGCCTGCTGCAATCCCTCGTCGCAGGGGGTCGTGTGCTCGTTCCCGACGAGATCGCGCTGATCGGATTCGATGACATCCCGTTCGCCGCGGCCGCAGCCGTACCGCTCTCGTCGATCCGCCAACCCAGCCGGATGATCGGCCGCACGGCCCTGCGCATCGTGCTGGAAGAGGCGTCCGATCCCGAGAGCATCCCCCGGCAGACCGTCTTCCCGCCGGAGCTGATCGTGCGGCGCTCGACGACCGGTTGAGCAGGGCCGAACCCCCGCACGGATCCGCGCGGGGGTTCGGCCTCAGCAGGAGGGTCGAGTGCTCGATCAGTCGGCGGCGTGACCGTCCGCGTTCGCCGTGGCGAGCAGCTGCTCGATCTGCTCGAAGCTGACAGGGAGCCCGGGGAAACCGGCCAGGCGTCCGATGGGGAAGGATGCCATCATCTTCTGCATCGCGTCGTCGTTCGGCATCATCGAGGCTGCAGCCGCATCGCCGCCGAGCCCGCCCATCAGTCCGCCGAGCGCCTGCTGCACGATCGGACCGGCGACCGGATGTCCCATCAGGTCTCCGATCGAGGAGTTCATCGTCAGCTCCTGGTGCACCGGGTCACCGGCGACGTCGACCGACGTGGTCGAACGGATGTCACGGCTCGACGCGGCCACCTCGACGGTGTACGAAGCACCCTCGACGATCCAGCGATCGACGCGCACGTCCCAGTAGGCGAGGTCTTCGCGGCGCACGACGAGTTCGACGGTGCGGGTCTCTCCCGCGGCGAGCGGGACCGATGCGAACGCCTTGAGCTCGCGGGGTGCGCGCTGCACGATCGACTGCGCCGGGGCGACGTAGACTTGCACGACCTCACGCCCGTCGCGGTCGCCGGAGTTGGTGACGTCGACGCGTACGACGATGTCGCCGTCGGCGCCGACCTCGGCCGTCGCGGCGCCGTACTCGAACGTCGTGTACGAGAGTCCGTGGCCGAACGGGAAGGTCACGTCGAGACCCTTCGCGTCGTACCAGCGGTAGCCGACCAGCAGGCCCTCGCCGTAGCGCACGTGTCCGAACTCGCCGGGGAAGTTGCCGAAGGAGGGGTTGTCGGAGAGTCGCACCGGCACCGTCTCGGTGAGCTTGCCGGAGGGGTTCACCGCACCGTAGAGCACGTCCGCCACCGCGCTGCCGCCGGCCTGACCCAGCAGCCAGCTCTCGACGATCGCAGGAACGCGGTCAGCGAAGGGCAGCGCGACGACTCCGCCGTTGGACAGCACGACCACGACGCGGGGGTTCACCTCGAGCACGGCATCGAGCACCGCGAGCTGCTCTGCGGGCAGGTCGATGTGGTCACGGTCGAAGCCCTCCGACTCCTCCGCGGCGGGCAGTCCGAGGAAGAGCACGGCCACGTCCGCCGACGCGGCGACGCCGACAGCCTCCGCGCGCAGGTCGTCGGCGGTGCGACCGGATGTCGCGATGGTTCCGCCTTCAACGGCGAAGCCCGCGGCGTAGGCGACATGGTCTCCGCCGACGGCGCGAAGCTCGTCGAGTGCCTTGTCGACGCGGGTGGGGTTGATCAGCGACGACCCCGCACCCTGGAACCGCGGTTCGGACGCGAAGGCGCCGATGACCGCGATCTTCTGGTCCGCGGAGAGGGGCAGCAGCGCGTCGTCGTTCTTCAGCAGCACGATCGACCGCCCTGCCGCCTCGCGTGCGAGCGCATGATGCGCATCGACGTCGAGCGGGCCCTCGACGGCGGGCCGCTCGCCGGCCTTGCGCACGAGGTCGATGGCACGGGCCGCGGCGGTGTCGAGCACGCTCTCGTCGAGCGTGCCGGCGCGCACGGCGGCGACGAGCTGTGCGTCCGTGCGCCCGCCGGAGGCCGGCATCTCGAGGTCGAGGCCGGCGGCGATGCCGACCACACGGTCGTTCACCGCACCCCAGTCCGAGACGACGAGGCCGTCGAAGCCCCAGTCGTCACGCAGCACGCTGGTGAGCAGCCACGGGTCCTCCGAGGTCCAGACCCCGTTGAGCTTGTTGTACGAGCACATGACGGTCCATGGCGATGCTTCCTTCACGACGCGCTCGAACCCGCGCAGGTAGATCTCACGGAGCGGGCGGGGGTCGACGTCGGAGCTCGCGCGCATCCGGTCGAACTCCTGGTTGTTCGCCGCGAAGTGCTTGAGCGAGGTGCCGACGCCCTTCGACTGGATGCCGCGGACCGAGGCGGCTCCGAGGATGCCGGACACGATCGGGTCTTCCGAGAAGTACTCGAAGTTGCGTCCGCACAGCGGCGAGCGCTTGATGTTGATGCCCGGGCCGAGCACGACGGCGACGTCTTCGATCGCGGCCTCCACGCCGATGGCAGCACCCACGCGTTCGATGATCTCGGGGTCGAAGGAGGATCCGATGCCCACAGCGGGAGGGAAGCACGTGGCGGGGACGCTGCTGGCGAGACCGAGGTGGTCGGTGCTGCCGGACTGCTTGCGCAGGCCATGGGGACCGTCGGTCATCATCACCGAGGGGATGCCTGCGCGGTCGATGGCCTTCGTGGTCCAGAAGTCCGCACCGCTGGTGAGCGAGGCCTTCTCCTCGAGGGTGAGGTCTGATGCCGAGATCTCGGTCATGGTCTTCCTTTCGCAGGGTGACGGCGGTGTCCTGCGAAAACCTTATGTGATTCAGTATTAGATTTCAAACAACATTCAGGATTAGTCTCGAGATCATGGTTCGACGAGGTTCATACGCGAAGGGCGTGGCGCGACGCGAGGAGATCCTCGAGAGCGCCCTCGACGTGATCGGGCGCAAGGGGTATCAGAACGCCTCCCTCAAGGAGATCGCCGAGGTCGTCGGCGTCACGCCCGCCGCCCTTCTGCACTACTTCGGCTCGAAGGAGGAGCTCTTCACGGAGGTGCTCCGCAAGCGCGACGAGCACGACGGCCTCGATCTCGCCCGATTCAGCGCAGACGATGCCAGGGCCGCGTTCATCGACGTGATCCGCCACAACACGGAGGTCCCCGGTCTCGTCGCGCTGTTCTCGCGGCTCTCCGTGGACGCCGCCGACCCCGAGCATCCGGCCCACGGCTACTTCCTCGAGCGCAGCGACCGCCTGCGCGAATCCATCTCCGGGAACTTCGGGGTCGAGGGTGGAACTCCCTCCACTCTCGACCCCGACACTCTCGCCCGAGTGATCCAGGCGGCGTCCGACGGCCTGCAGCTGCAGTGGATGATCGATCCGTCCGTCGACATGGCCGGCATCATGTCGGCCCTGATCGACGCCCTGCATCCGCCGGCATCCTCGGCGGCGGACTAGCCCTTCACCGCACCGCCGAGTCCTGCGGAGCGCAGGAACACCGACTGGAAGATCAGGAACATCGCGATCGGTATCAGCGTCGCGATGGCCAGTGCCGCGAGGAACACGTCGAGCTCGGTCTGCGATTGCACGGCGGGGAGCCGCACCGACAGAGGTTGCACCGACGGGTCCGGCAGGACCAGCATCGGCCACAGGTAGTCCTTCCAGGCCGCGATGATCGCGAACACCGAGACCACACCGAGGATCGGCTTCGACATCGGCAGCACGATCGACCAGAACAGGCGGAACGGACCGGCACCATCCGTGCGCGCCGCCTCGAACACCTCGCGCGGCAGACTGTCGAAGAACCGCTTCACCAGCAGGATGTTGAACGCGTTCGCGCCCATCGGCAACCACACCGCGAGGTAGTTGTTGAGCAGGCTCACATCTCCCAGCAGCGGCGGGTGCACGATCGTCAGGTACAGCGGCACGAGCAGTACGATGCCCGGGATGAACAGGGTCGCCAGCACGAGCGCGTTCAGGATCGGCGCGTACCGCGGCTTCAACACCGAAAGCGCATAGCCCCCGGTCGTCGCGATGAGCAGCTGGACGAACCAGGCGCCGAGCGCGATGATCACCGTGTTGAAGAAGTACTGGTCGATGTGGATGTCATTCCACGCCGTCGACAGGTTCTCCCAGTCGATCCCGTTCGGCCACAGCGCGAACGGTTGCTGCAGCGTGTCCTGCGTAGGGGTCACGGCCGACTTCGCCAGCCACAGGATGGGCCCCAGACCGGCGACCACCAGTCCGACCGCGAGGAAGACGTGCGTGACCGACATCCCGACGCGGATGCCGGGGCGGCGCCGTTCCGAGTCGGAGATGACGGTGCGGTCGCCCACGCGGTCGGCAGCCTTCTCCGCCGCCTTCTCCGCGGCACGGGTCGACAGGCGGGTGGTGAGGCTCACGTCGTGCTCCATCGGTCGGTCAGCTTGAAGTACAGCCAGGAGAGGAGGGCCAGCACGATCGCGAGCAGCACGGACACGGCCGTGGCCTCGCCGTAGTCGCCGCCGAGACTGTTCCGGAAGGCCTTGTCGTAGATGTAGAGCAGCACGGTCTTCGTGGCGCCGGCCGGACCGCCTCCGGTGAACAGGAACGGTTCGAGGAAGACCTGGGCGGTGGCGATCACCTGCAGGATCAGCATGATGAAGAGGATGCCGCGCAGTTGCGGCAGCGTGACGTGCCAGACCTTCTTCCAGATGCCCGCGCCGTCGACCTCGGCCGCGTCGTAGAGCTCGGGCGGGACGCCGAGGAGCGCGGCAAGGTAGATGATGATCGACCCGCCGGCGCCCGCCCAGGTGGCTTCGAGCACGAGGGAGGGCATGGCCTGCACCGCGTCTTGGATCCACGGCTGTGGGGGGATGCCGACGAAGCCGAGCACGGTGTTGAACACGCCGGACGGGTCGGCGCTGTAGAAGAACTTCCACAGCAGGACGGCGACCACGGGTGGGATCACGACGGGGAGATAGGCGAGGGCGGAGTAGATGCCCTTGCCGCGGCGCACCTCGCTCATCAGCACGGCCATCAGCAGCGGCAGTGGGAAGCCGAAGAGCAGGGCGAGCACGGCGAACCAGAGCGTGTTGATCACGGCCCGTCCGAGCTCGGGGTCGCCGATCACCGCGAGGTAGTTGTCGAACCCGACCCACTCCGAGACGATCAGGTTGGTCTTCTGCAGGCTCATGATCACCGACTGGACGATCGGCGACCACGAGAAGAACACGAACACGAACAGCATGGGCAGCACGAACAGGAGGTTCGCGAGCCCGCCGCCGCGGAACCACGTGAGTGGTGTGCGGCGGCGGGTGCGGCGGACAGCGGGCGGCGGAGAGTCCTCCACCGCCGCCCGCTGCTCAGAGAGCGTCATCGTCATGAAGCGTCACTCGTCGAGCTTCGCCTGCGCGTCGGTCTGCGCCTGGGTCAGGAGAGCGTCGATGTCGGCGTTCTGGTCGGTCAGGACCTTCTGCACGACGGTGTCGAGGAGCGCATAGACCTCCTGCGTCTTGACCTTGGGCTCACCCACCGGCGTCTGATCCCAGATGCGGTCGCTGAAGGGCGCCATCTGCTCGACCGGGACGTTGATGTAGTCGGCGATCCACTCCTGGGATTCGTCGTACAGCTCGCGGCTGAGCACCGGCAGCAGCGGGGTGCCGACGGCCTGCCCCGACTCGTTCAGAGTCTTGGCGTCGAGCACTGCGGCGTCCTTGTCCATCAGCTTCTGCATGTAGTACCAGTCGATCCAGGTCACGGCGGCGGCCTTGGTCTCCTCGTCGACCGTGGGGCTGATCACCGCGATGTCACCGCCGCCGAGCGTGCCGGGGTCATCGCCCTCCATCGGCACGACCGTCATGCCGTAGATCTCCGAGTCCATGCCGAAGTCGCGCACGAGGGCGGTGTAGATGTCGGAGCCCGAGGTGTACATGCCGATGTTGCCGGCGGCGAACTCCTGGTTGATGGTGCCCCAGTCCAGGTCGACCTTGGAGCCGAAGGCGTTGTCCTCCCACTTCACATCGTGCAGGAACTGCAGCGCGGCCTTCGTGGCGTCGTTGTCGATGGTCGACTCCGCCGTGCCGTCGCCGTTGTCGGTCTGCGTGCGACCGCCGCGGGCCACCGTCTGCGAGGTGAGCTGCCAGCCGCCGGTGTTGTTGATCGCCATCTGCGCATAGCCGGCCTTGCCCGTCGCGTCCGTGATGGCCTTCGCGGCCTCGCGGATCTCGTCCCACGTCTGCGGCGGGTTGTCGGGGTCGAGTCCGGCCTGCTCGAACAGGTCGCGGTTGTAGTGCAGCGCTGCGGCGTATGCCTGACGGGGGAACCCGTAGATCTTGCCATCGCTGCCGGTGACGCCGTCGAGGATGATCGGGTTGAACTTGTCGGTGTAGCCGAGTTCCTCGATCGCATCGGTGACGTCCATCAGCTGACCGTTCTCGAGCAGCGTCTTGGAGTCGGTGAACGGCACGGTGAACACGTCGGGCAGGCTTCCACCGGCGAGCTGCACGGCGAAGGTCGGGCCCTCCCACTCGTACTCGACACCGATGATGTCGATGTCGGGGTGCTCCTTCTCGAACTGCTTCTCCTGCGCGGCGAACGCCTCGTAGGCAGCAGCGTCGGCTCCCGGGGGGAACGTCGCGACGCGCAGCTCGGTCTTGCCGTCGGCGCTGTCGTCACTGCCGCTCGACGTGCAGCCGGCGAGGGCGCCGACCGTCGCGAGTACCGCGACGCCGGCGACCAGGGCTTTCGTTGGTGACTTCATTGTCTGTCCTTCCATGTGGTGCTGATCGGGTGGTGCAGGGTTACTTCTGCGCTCGCGGGGAGCGCTCGGGAACGGCTCGGAGTGCGAGCCAGGCTGTGGAATCCGGGGGCAGCATGCCGTCGAGCGGCGCACTGGAGAGCAGCACCTCGTGATGCGCGGGCAGCGGCACGGGCACGGCACCGAGGTTCGTGATGCTGACGGTGCCGTCGCCGCGTCGGAACGCGAGCACGTCCGCGCCGAGCTCCAGCCATTCCAGGTCGCTCCCGGTCAGGTCGGCGATGCCGCGACGCAGGGCGATCGCCGCCCGGTACAGGTTGAGAGTCGAGGCCGGGTCGGCGTCCTGCGCGTCGACCGTGAGCGCCGCCCAGTCCGCCGGCTGCGGGAGCCACGGTGATCCGCCGAAGCCGTATGGACTCGCCTCGCCGGCCCAGGGCAGCGGCACGCGGCATCCGTCCCGCCCCGGGTCGACCCCGCCGGAGCGGAAGTGCATCGGGTCCTCGATCGCGTCGAGCGGGAGCTCGACCTCGGGAAGCCCGAGCTCGTCGCCCTGGTAGATGTACAGGCTCCCGGGGAGTGCCGCGACGAGAAGCGCCGCAGCGCGGGCGCGCTTCGCGCCTCGAGCTGCATCGGTCGCGGTCCCGAAGCGCTTGCGCTCGAACGCGAACGACGAGTCGGCCTGGCCGTATCGCGTCGCCGGGCGGGTGACGTCATGGTTCGACAGGACCCAGGTCGCGGGGGCGCCGACCGGTGCGTGCTCCGCCAGCGTCCGGGTGATCGAGTCCCGCATCGCCTGTGCACTCCAGGGCTGCGTCATGAACCCGAAGTTGAACGCGGTGTGCATCTCACCCGGACGCAGGTAACGGGCGAAGCGCTCCGCATCGTCGAGCCACACCTCCCCCACGAGGACACGCTCGCCGTCGTACTCATCGGCGACCGCGCGCCAGTCGCGATAGATGTCGTGCAGCTCGTCGCGATCGATGTGCGGGTGTCCCACCGCCGGGGCCGCACCGGGGGGCAGGTCAGGCAGCGTCGGGTCCTTGACCGGGAGCGCGGCCGAGTCGATGCGGACTCCGGCGACCCCGCGGTCGAACCAGAAGCGCAGAACGTCTTCGTGCTCGCGGCGCACGTCGGGGTGATTCCAGTTGAGGTCGGGCTGTTCGGGGGTGAACAGGTGCAGGTACCACTCCCCCGGCGTGCCGTCCGGGTTCTGCGTGCGTGTCCATGTCTCGCCCTGGAAGCTGGACACCCAGTTCGTCGGCATCTCATCGCCGCGGGCCCCTCGTCCGGGGTGGAACCAGAAGCGCTCGCGCTCCGGGCTGCCCGGCCCCGCCGCCAATGCCTGCCGGAACCACTCGTGCTGGTCGGAGATGTGATTCGGCACGATGTCGACGATCGTGCGGATGCCGAGTTGGAGGGCCTCGGCGATCAACTGCTCCGCCTCCTCGAGGGTGCCGAAGCGCGGGTCGATCTGCCGGTAGTCCTGCACGTCGTAGCCGCCGTCGGCGAGCGGACTCTGATACCAGGGGGTGAACCAGAGGGCGTCGACGCCGAGGCTCTTCAGGTACGGGAGTCGCGAGCGCACACCGTCGAGGTCGCCGATGCCGTCCCCGTTGCCGTCCGCGAAGCTGCGCACGTACACCTGGTAGATCACCGCTGTGCGCCACCATCCCTCCCCCGGAGGCATGGTCAGGATGCGTGCCGGTGCGGCAGTGCGCAGAACCTCAGTGTCCACGGAACTCCTCGTCGTCGGTGGCGATGAGTCGAATGTAGCTTTTTCATGCGCTTCGCGCAAGAACTAAACAGATTGTTGGAATTTTGCGATGACTTGCGAGCGCGCGAAACTCGGCCGCCCCGGGGGATGGGGGATCAGGTCAGGCCAGGGGGCCCGTCGACGCCCGCAGCACGAGCTCGGGCTCGAAGAGCAACTCGTCGCTCGGCTGAGACGTGCCGGCGATCTGCGCGAGCAGCAAGGCGATGATCGCCCGCCCCATCGACTCGATCGGCTGTCGGACCGTGGTCAGAGGCGGCTCCGTGCAGCTCATCAGCGCCGAATCGTCGAAGCCGACGATGCTCACGTCTCCCGGCACCGACAGCCCGGCACGACGGGCCGCACGCACAGCACCGAGCGCCATCGGATCGCTCGCGCACACGATCGCCGTGGCGCCTGCCGCGAAGAGCCGCGCGGCGCCGGCCTGGCCCGACTCGAGCGAGTACATGCCGCGCACGACGAGGTCATCCGAAAGCGGCGCCCCGAGCTGCTCGAGCAGGCGGCGAGCAGACTCGAGCTTGCGCCGGGAGGGCACGTGGTCCTCCGGGCCCAGCAGTAGTCCGATCTTCCGGTGCCCCAGCTGGTGCACGTGCAGCACCGCCTGCTCCGCTGCGGCCGCATCGTCGGTCGACACCGTCGCGAACTGCAGCTCGGGCACCCGGGCGTTCACCAGCACGGTCGGCAGGTTCACCTGACGCAGGCGCTCGTAGTGCTGGTGCGCGGCATCGGCCTGCGTGTAGTTGCCACCCAGGAAGATCACCCCCGACACCTGCTGTGCGAGGAGCAGATCGACGTAGTCCGACTCCGTCACCCCGCCGGCGTTCTGCGTGCACAGCAGCGGCGTGTAGCCGTTCTGCGTGAGGGCGCCGCCCACGATCTCCGCGAAGGCGGGGAAGATCGGGTTCTGCAGTTCGGGGAGCACCAGCCCGACCAGGCGGGCGCGTTCGCCGCGCAGCTTCGTCGGGCGCTCGTAGCCGAGCACATCGAGGGCCGTCAACACCGCCTGCCGCGTGGCATCCGAGACGCCCGGCTTGTCGTTGAGCACACGGCTGACCGTGGCCTCACTCACTCCGACCTTGCGCGCCACCTCGGCGAGTCGCTTCGACATGGGGTCAGTGTACGCAAGTTCTTGCAAGAACGCGCAAGCCGATTGCGCTGGCTTCCTCGATCGTCAGCGGACGTTGCCGTTGGAGCAGGTCGCCTGCGCGGCCGAGTTTCCCTTGATGGAGTCCGGGAGCGCCACGACGTTCTCCGGCGTCGCCGAGGGGTCCGGAGTGGCCTCCTCGGTCGGTGCCGTCGGCTCGGTCGCCTCGGTGGGCTCTTGCACGATCACGCCGTCGTTGCTGTTGTTCTCGTGCGTGATCTGCAGCTGGGCGTTGGCCTCGATCGCGTCCCAGAGTGCCGTGGCGGCCTCGTAGTTGGGCACGACCTTGTTCGGGTCGGCATAGTCGGCACCCGTCGGGTACTGAACGAAGACGATGTCCTCGAACGGCACCGACTTCACCGCAAGGGCGATCTGCACGAGCGTCATCGGGTTGTTCGCCAGCGACGTGCTGGCCTCGAGGTTGCTCAGCGCCGTGTTGGCGAGCTTGAGCATGACCGGAACGTTGCCGAGCACCTCGCCGCTGATCATCTTGCGGGCGAGGCTCGACATGTACTGCTGCTGGTTGCCGATGCGACCGAGGTCGCTGCCGTCGCCGACGCCGTGACGGGTTCGCAGGAACTGCAGAGCCTGCAGGCCCTCGACCGTGTGCGTGCCCGCGGCCATGTTGAGCCCGGTGTAGCGATCCTTGATCGGATTGGCGAGACACACGTCGACGCCGCCGATGGCGTTGGTGATCTCGATCACACCGCCGAAGGTCACGGACGCCGCGAACTGGACCTCCTGATCGGTGAGCTCCGAGATCGTCTGGACGACGCAGTTGAGGCCACCGTCGGTGTATGCCGTGTTGAGCGGCTGCTTGCTCATCGCCGAGTGGACGTTGCCATCAGCGTCGGTGCACGCGGGGATCGGGATCATCAGGTCACGGGGGAAGCTCACGACCGTGATGCGACGAGGCTCCTGCGACACATGCACCAGCAGGTTCACGTCGTTGAGGGTGCCCTCGGCGTCGCTGCCGGTGCAACGGTCGCCGAACAGATCCTTGTACTTCTCTTCGCAGGTGTCGACGCCGGTGAGGACGAGGTTGAAGCCGCCCTGGTACTCGCCGATGTCCGGGGGAACCGCCTCCTGACCCTCGAGGTCGACCGCGTTCGCGGAAACCGTGCTCGAGAAGTCGTACGCGATGTACAACGCCACGCCGAAGCCGCTGACGAGAACCACGGCCAGACCGATCGCGATGAACTTCAGCAGCTGGCTGAGGGGGCCGGGGGTCGCCAGCTGACCGTGTCGCGCGACCGTGCGGCGGCGTCGGGTGTTCTCGCTCACTCGGGCCCTTTCGGATTCAGCACCGGTGCGGGGTCACCGTGCTCAGCATGCGGAGGGTGTGGGATTCGAACCCACGAGACATCTCTGCCCACTGGTTTTCAAGACCAGCTCCATCGGCCGCTCGGACAACCCTCCTCGACAGACGCATCTGTCGACAAGGCGTGAGTCTAGCCGAGTTCTATTCTCCCGTGCTGACCTGGGCGGGCGCTGGAAGCGTGTCGAGCGCCTGTGCCAGACCGCCGTCCTGCACGTCTGCGGTGACTTCGCTCGCGGCATCCTTCACCTCGGCGGGTGCCTGCCCCATCGCCACGGCCCGGCCGTCGAGGGCGCGCGCCCACCCGAACATGCCGATGTCGTTGCGCCCGTCCCCGGCCACGAGGATGCGACCGTGATCGAGCCCGAGCTCGGTGCGCACCTGCTCGAGCGCCGTGCCCTTGTCGACGCCCTGCGGGGCGATGTCCAACCATGCGGTCCAGCCGATCGCATAGGAGACCTCGTTGAGACCGGCATCCGAGACCAGACGGTGGAAGTCGTCTTCATCGTGCCCCGGCGAGACGACCACGATACGCGAGACGGGCAGTCGCCCGAGTTCGTCGAAGCCGACCTGCCGACCGCCGTCGAGCGTCCAGTCGTCGAGCTGCTCCGTGTAGAGCCGCTGGCCCGAGGCGAGTTCGACCATGTACCGGGCGTCGGGCAGACGGTCACGCAGCAGCCCGAGGACGGGCGTCGGGTCGAACGTCTCGACGTTCCAACGCTCCCAGTCCTCCCCGTCGCGGCGCATCGTGACCGCACCGTTGGAGCACACCATGTAGTCGGCCGTCAGCCCCAGCTCCTCGACGTAGCGCCTCGTCGCCATCCAGCTGCGTCCGGTTGCGATGGTGACCACGTGACCGGCATCACGAACCCGCGCGATGGCTTCGGGCACACCGGGACTCATGGTCTCGTCCTGCAGCAGGATCGTGCCGTCGACGTCGAGACCGACCAGCCAGGGTGTCGTCACCGGGCCGCCCGCCCCTCGTCGAGCGGACGGATCACGTCGATGCCGCCGAGATAGGGGCGCAGCACCTCGGGCACGCGCACCGAACCGTCGGCCTGCTGGTGCGTCTCGAGCAGCGCGACGATCCAGCGCGTGGTGGCGAGGGTGCCGTTGAGCGTGGCGACGTGCTGCGTCTTCGCCGCGCCCTGTGCCGCGGCATCCGACGCGTCGACGGCCGGCCGGTACCGCACGTCGAGGCGGCGCGCCTGGAAGGTGGTGCAGTTCGAGGTCGAGGTGAGCTCGCGGAAAGCGCCCTGGGTCGGCACCCACGCCTCGATGTCGTACTTGCGTGCCGCGCTCGACCCGAGGTCTCCCGCGGCGACGTCGATCACCCGGTAGGCGAGGCCGAGCGAGGTCAGCATCTCCTCCTGCAGCGCGACCAGGCGCAGGTGCTCGGCCTCGGCGTCCTCCGCCGTCGTGTAGACGAACATCTCGAGCTTGTTGAACTGGTGCACTCGGATGATGCCGCGGGTGTCCTTGCCGTGCGACCCGGCCTCGCGGCGGTAGCAGGTCGACCAGCCGGCGTAGCGGAGGGCACCGTCGGCCAGGTCGACGATCTCGTCCTTGTGGTACCCGGCGAGCGCGACCTCGCTGGTGCCGACCAGGTACAGGTCGTCGTCCTTGTCGAGGTGATAGACCTCGTCGGCGTGCTCGCCGAGGAAGCCGGTCCCCTGCATGATCTCCGGACGCACGAGGGTCGGCGTGATCAGCGGGACGAAGCCGTTCTGCAGCGCCTTGTCGAGCGCCAGGTTCATGAGCGCGATCTCGAGCCGGGCACCGATGCCGCGCAGGAAGTAGAACCGCGCGCCGGAGACCTTCGCCCCGCGCTCCATGTCGATCGCGCCGAGGAGTTCGCCGAGCTCCAGGTGATCGCGCGGCTCGAAGTCGAAGGCGGGCACCTCGCCGACCCGACGCAGTTCGACGAAGTCAGCCTCACCGCCTGCCGGAACCCCGTCGATCACGACGTTCTCGATCCGGGCGAGCGCGGTGGCGGCGACTTCGGCCTGCTCATTGGCCGCGTGCTGAGCCTGCTTGACACGCTCAGCGAGGTCCTTGGCCTGCGCGACGAGGGCGGCCTTCTCCTCTTTCGGCGCCTTCGCGACCTGCTTGCCGAAGGCGTTCTGCTCCGCTCGCAGCTCCTCGAAGGCCGAGAGCGCGGCCCTGCGCGATCGATCTGCCTCGAGTGCGACGTCGACGGTGCTCTGGTCGTTTCCACGAGCAGCCTGCGAGCGGCGGACGGTCTCCGGGCTTTCGCGGAGGAGTGCGAGGTCGATCATCTCCCAAGTCTACGGTGCGTCGAGACGCCCATCACGTGCGCACCCACGCCCCCGCGCCCGCTCGGACGGGTGGCTCTGCCCGGAACAAGGGAGCACCCGGAGAGGACGGATGTCACACACGTGCGGCTGCGTCGTCTTCCTCTGCAGTGGTCGACACAGGGTCGACCCGCGAAAGGAATCTCATGAGCACCCCGGTGACCTCCCTCGACCAGTTGAACCTCGCGTTCGCCGACCGGTTCAACGCCCGCGACCTCGATGGCCTGATGGCACTGAACCTCCCGGACGTGGTCTTCGTCCCCGCGCCAGGGACGCCCGTGACGGGTGCCGCCTCCGTCCGTGGCGCCCTCGAACAGTTCCTCGGGTTGAACCTGCCGATCTCGATGACGGTGCGCCACGTCTTCGAGAGCGACGGCGTCGGACTCGCGATCGCCGACTGGACGATCACCGGCACCGCGCCGGACGGGTCCGCGATCGCACTCGCGGGGACGACCGCCGACGTCGCTGTGCGCGACGAGACGCACGGGTGGCGCTACGCGGTCGACAACCCCTTCGGCACGGCCTGACCGGACTCGAGGGAGGGCGCCCCTGCAGCGGCCTCCCTCAGTCCTCGCCCATCCCCGAGCTCCGGCAGGCCTTCATCGCCTTGCGGGCGCGCGAGATCCGCTGCCGGGCGGCCGCGGGTTCGATCCCGAGGCGCGCCGCCACCTCCTCCGTCGAGAGACCGTCGACCACCGCCAGCAGCAGCGGCTCGCGAAGCGTCTCCGGCAGCGCGTGCAATGCCCCGAGCGCGCCATCGAGGAAGACGCGGATCTCCACCGCGGCATCGACGCTCGGCTGCTCACCCGCGGAGTCGTCGTCGAGCGCCGTCTGAGGTCGACGGGCGCGCTGGCGGGCGAGATCGATCGCGACGTTCCGCGCGATCGCGTCGAGCCAGGAGCACACGCGTCCGGGTTCGGGGGTCTCCAGATGCGCGATGGAGCGCCAGGCCCGCAGCAGCGACGTCTGCGCGGCATCCTCGGCGTCATGGACGGGGACTCCGAGCGAGATGCTGCGACGGCGGAGACGGTCGGGATCCGCCGTGATCAGATCGGAGAGGGTCACACGTGCCGCGTCGTCGGGATCGTCGTGCATCAGACCGCTCCCTTCGCCGTGCGCATCCGCGTCGCCCGATCCGGATGGGGGCGGACGAGCACGTCGCGGTTTAGAGTAGCGCCATGACCACCCCTGCCCCCGTTCCACGACAGGCGGCACTCATCTACAACCCGATCAAGGTCGACGGCAAGCATCTGCGTGAGACCGTGCGCGACCTGTCGCGCGACGCCGGGTGGGAGCACCCGGCGTTCTACCCGACGACAGTGGAGGATGCGGGACAGCACGCCACCGCGCAGGCACTCGCCCGCGGGGTCGATGTCGTGCTGGTGGCGGGCGGTGACGGCACGGTCCGCGCGGTGTCGGAGGCGATCGCGAACACCGGTGTCCCCCTGGCGATCCTGCCCAGCGGCACGGGGAACCTGCTCGCCCGCAATCTCGGGCTCCCGCTCGGCGACCCGGCGGACATGATCCGGGCGGCCCTCGGCGATTTCCGGCACACCATCGACATCGGCTGGGCGCGTCTGACCCGGGCCGACGGCGAAGAGCAGGAGCACGCCTTCGTGGTGCTCGCTGGCATGGGTCTGGATGCCGACATGATCGCGAACACACGGTCGGACCTCAAGAAGTCCGTCGGATGGATCGCCTACGTCGACGGTGCCGCCCGGTCCCTGCCCCGCGCGAAGCCCTTCCGTGCGGTGTACCAGGTCGACGACGGCCGCCTGCACTCACACCGTGCGTACAGCCTGCTCTTCGCGAACTGCGGCACGCTGCCCGCCGGCATCGCGCTGATCCCCGATGCGTCGATCACTGATGCCGCGCTCGACATCGCCGTGATCCAACCCACCGGCGTGCTCGGATGGTTCGCCGTGTGGCGCAAGATCTGGTGGGACAACTCGGTGCTGCGGCGTTTCCGCGCCGGTCGTCGCGTGCTCGAACGTCGCGGCAAGAACGCCTCGGTGCACTACTTCCGCGGGGTGGCCGCGGAAGCCGCGGCTCCCGGGCCCATCCCGATCGAGCTCGACGGCGACGAGTTCGGCGAAGCCGTGCGCATCACGTGCTGGGCCGACCCCGGGGCGCTGCTTCTCGCACTGCCTCAGGGTCACCCCGTGCACATGCTCTGAGGCGTCGCGGAAGAGCTACCGGACCTCGACCGTGCCGTCGAGGCCGCCGCCGACGAGAGTCAGCGTGAAGGTGCCGTCATCCTCGACCGTGTCGTCACCGAAGGCGAGCATGGTCGCCCGCGGCCCCATGTCCATCGTGCAGACCTGTTCCTCGTCGGTCACGAAGGTCGCGGTGCCGGCGTTTCCCGCACCCTCGAGCGACTCGACGACCGGGACGCAGGTCGAGGATCCCCAGGTGAGCAGCACGAGACCGCCGTCGTCGAACCAGCCGGCGGAGGGCAGGTACTCGGTCGAGGTGCCCGGCGTGCCCGTGGCGGCCGGGTCGCCGTCGAGGTCGACGTCGTCGGTGAGGTCGCCGTACGTGACGTTCAGGGTGATGTCGGTCTTGGGGTCCACGCCTTCCGGCAGGGCGCCGATACTCGCCCGAGGAGCGAGGTCGGCCGTGCACGGCTTCTCGGCCTCACCTTCCGGATCCATCAGGGTCACGGTGACCGTCTGCCCCTCGGCCGTGACCTGGTCCACCTGCGGTACGCACGTCGAGGATCCCCAGGTGACGACCGCGAACATGCGGCCGTCGTCGAGCAGCGCACCTTCCATGTCGTTCTGGTCGTCGATGTTCCCGGCACTCGGCGCGGGCGAGCTCGTCGGCGAGTCCGAGCCGGGCCCCGCCGTGCATCCCGCCACGAGGAGAGCGGCGGCGACGAGACCGACGACGGATGCGAGAGGACGAAGCGCAGAGGTCATGCACACAGGGTAGCCCGCACCGAGAGCGCCCGGATAGCCCGCGAGAGCTACTGCAGGGCGGAGGTGAGACGGGCGAGGTTGTCGAGCACGGTCGACCGCAGCGGCTGCTGCATCCATTCCTCGAGGGTCAGCTCACGGCTGAGGGAGCGGTACTTGTTCTCGACCTCGCGCATCTCGGCGACGAATTCCTCACCGCGCACCAGCATCGAGACCTCGAGGTTCAGACCGAACGAGCGCATGTCCATGTTGCTCGACCCGATGACCGCGACCTCTTCATCGATCGTGAGCGTCTTGGTGTGCAGGATGTACGGCTTGCGGTACATCCAGATCCGTACCCCGGCCTTGAGCAGCACCTCGTAGTAGCTGCGTTGGGCGTGATAGACCATCGCCTGGTCGCCCTCTTCCGAGACGAAGAGCTCGACGTGGACACCCCGGTCGACGGCCGCGGTCACCGCGAGCAGAAGGGCCTCGTCGGGGACGAAGTACGGGCTGACGATCATGATCTTCTTCTTGGCCGCGTACAGCAGCCCGAGGAAGAGGCGAAGGTTGTTCTCGACTTCGAAACCGGGGCCCGACGGCACGACCTGGCAGTCGAGATCGCCCGAGCCGATGTTCGCGTGAGCGATGTCGATCCCCTCGAGCACGGTGTCGGTCTCGCTGTACCAGTCGGCCACGAAGATCGCGTTCACGCTCAGCACCACGGGGCCGTCGAGGCGGACCATGAGGTCGACCCAGTGCAGACCCCGTTTGATGTTCTTCGGCAGGTTGTAGGTCGAGTCCGTGATGTTCTGAGACCCGAGGAAGGCGATGTTGCCGTCGACCACGAGGAGCTTGCGGTGGTTGCGCAGATCGGGCCGCTGCATCTTGCCCTTGAGCGGCTGCACCGGGAGCATCAGGTGCCAGTCGGCACCCATCGCGTTGAGGCGCGCGATGGTCTGCTTGTAGCGGGGTTTGCCGCGGTTCGCCCAGTGGTCGAGGAGGACCCGCACCTCGATGCCGCGCGCCGAGACCTCTTCGAGCGCCCGGAAGAAGTTGTCCGTCGCCTCGTCCGACTGCAGGATGTAGAACTCGACGTGCACGTAGTCCTGTGCGGTGCGGATGGCCTCGGCCATCTCGTCGAGCGACTCCTGATAGTCGGAGATCAGGTGGGCGCCGTTGTCACCCGAGAGCGGGAGCGCTCCGAGCTTCTGGTTCATCTGCACGATGGGTCCGAACCACGCGGGGGCGTTCGGACGCAGGGTGCCGAAGTGCAGGTGCTCGCTCGTCTGGGCGATGTACTCGTTGATCTGGTCCTGCTTGCGCCGCCGCGCACGCGGGAGGCGCGGGTTTCCGATCAGCAGGAAGAGGAAGACGCCGACGAACGGGATGAAGAACACCGCGAGGAGCCAGGCCATCGCCGCGGTGGGGCGGCGATTGCGAGGGATGACGATGATCGCCGTGACGCGGATCACGATGTCGAGGGCCACGAGGAAGGCGGCTATCCACCATCCCCAGGTCTCCGCGCTCATCGTGTCCCCTCACCACCGTGATGACGATCATCTCGGTGGCGCACCGGAGCCGGTGCGCTGGCTTCACAGTAGCGGATGGGTCGGACTCAGGCGCGCGGCGGGAGACCGCGCGCCGCACGCTCTTCGGCCTCGATCTGCGCGTGGACCTTGCGTTCGTTGCGGTCGAAGCGGAGGATCCCGCGGAGCACGAAGACGAACACGATGCTCACTCCGATGGTCGGCAGGAGTGACCATGCCGCGGCGAGCCAGAAGTTGTCCATCACCCCATGGTACGCGAGCCACTCTTCGTGCACATTCCTGCTCTTCCAGGATCCGCATCCACAACTCGTCCTATCCGCCCCCTGGCGATCGCCGTTCCGCGACACTCTCGGCATGACCACAGTTCTTCGAGCCACCGATTCCGCCACGTTCCTCGGCATCGTCCCCTCCCTCGCGGGCTTCACACCCCGCCGCAGCATCGTGATGCTCCCCTTCCGCGGGTCACGCACGGAAGGGGCGATGCGACTGGATCTCCCGCACGACGCGACCGACCTCGAAGGCTACGCCGATACGGCGGTTGGTCTTGTTGCCCGCGTCACCGGGACGGATGCCGTGGCTGTGGTCGTCTACACCGATGAGGAGCCGCATCCGACCCGCGACGGCCTCGTCCTGCCGCTCGCCGTGGCCGTCGACGAGGTGCTGGGTTGCGCAGAGGCCGCGGGTCTCCGTGTGGTCGACGCGCTCTGCGTGATGCCGTCCGGGTGGTCGAGCTACCTCGATGACTCGCCGGAGCTTCACCCGCTCACGGAGATCGCCCCTCCCGCCGAGGTGCCGTCGGTGGGCGACGTCTCCGGAGATCAGTCCGCCGGGGCCGAGCTCCCAGTGGTCGATCTCGCGGAGAAGGAGCGCGTGGGGCGGGCGGCGATCGAACTCGCCGCCGTGCTCGACCACGATGAGAGGCGACGCCTGACCGGGCGGGAGAATCCCCAGCTGATCGCCGCGCTCGTGCTGCTCGAAGACATTCCGGCGCTCTTCGAGTCGGTGCTCGCGACGCCCGCTCTTCCGCCGTTCGCGACGGCGACGCTGCTGTGGTGTCTGGAGCGTCCGTTGCTGCGCGATGTCGCGATCGCCCAATGGGCGACCGACCTCGCGGGTGGCGTCCGTGCCTTCGAAGCGCAGACGGCGTTCGCGATGTCCGGCAAGACGGTCCCCGACGAGCTGGGGCGGCTGTTCCTGGGACAGGGACCCGCTCCCGACACCGAGCGGCTGCGGCTCGCGCTCGCGGTCGTCCGCGCGGCGGCCGCGCGGGCTCCCCGCGCCTCGCGACCGGCACCACTCACCGCGGCGGCGTGGTTGTCGTGGGCACTCGGGCGCTCCACGCACGCCGGCCACTACCTCGACATGGTGCGCGAGATCGATCCCCGGTACACCCTCGCGGCGTTGCTGGAGACGATGATCGGCGGCGCGATACTCCCGGAGTGGGCGTTCCACCGCGGCCCGGCGGAATGACCACCGGGCCGTGCGGGCTACTTGACCAGCGGGAAGAGGATGGTCTCGCGGATCCCCAGACCGGTGATCGCCATCAGCAGACGGTCGATCCCCATGCCCATTCCTCCCGACGGCGGCATGCCGTGCTCGAGTGCTCGCAGGAACTCCTCGTCGACGGGCATCGCCTCGACATCGCCACGCGCGGCGAGCTTCGCCTGTTCGACGAAACGCTCGCGCTGGATCACGGGGTCGACGAGCTCGGAGTACCCGGTCGCGAGCTCGAAGCCGCGGATGTACAGGTCCCACTTCTCCACGACACCGGCGATCGCGCGGTGCTCGCGGACGAGGGGCGAGGTGTCGACCGGGAAGTCCATCACGAACGTGGGGCGCACCAGGTCGCCCTTCACGAAGTGCTCCCACAGCTCTTCGACGAGCTTTCCGTGGGTGGCCTGCGGCGGAAGATCGACGCCGCTCGCCTCGGCGAAGGCGATGAGGTCCTCGACCGAGTCCTGCGGGGTCACCGTGCGGCCGGATGCGGCCGAGAGCGACTCGTACATCGAGATGCGATCCCACTCGCCGCCGAGGTCGTAGTCGGTGCCGTCGGCCCAGGTCACGGTCGTCGAGCCTGCGACCGCGATCGCGGCCTTCTGCACGAGCTCCTGCGTGAGGGCGGCCATCTGGTTGTAGTCGCCGTACGCCTGGTAGGCCTCGAGCATCGCGAACTCGGGACTGTGCGTGGAATCCGCGCCCTCGTTGCGGAAGTTGCGGTTGATCTCGTACACCCGCTCGATACCGCCCACGACCGCACGCTTCAGGTACAGCTCCGGTGCGATCCGCAGGTAGAGCTCGGTGTCGAACGCGTTTGAATGCGTGACGAACGGGCGCGCGGAGGCACCACCGTGCTGCACCTGCAGCATCGGGGTCTCCACCTCGAGGTAGTCGTGGCTCGTGAAGGTCGCACGCAGGCTCGCGTTCACGGCAGCACGAGCGCGAACCGTGGTGCGCGCCTGCTCGCGGACGATGAGGTCGAGGTAGCGGCTGCGTACGCGCCCTTCCTCGCTGAGCTCCGAGTAGGCGTTGGGGAGCGGCAGGATCGCCTTCGACGCGATCTCCCACCCGTCGGCCATGATCGACAGCTCGCCGCGGCGGCTGGAGATGACCTCGCCGTGCACGAAGACGTGGTCTCCCAGGTCGACGTACTCCTTCCAGTCTGCGAGCGACTCCTCTCCGACGTTCGCGAGGGAGATCATCGCCTGGATGCGCGCACCGTCACCCGCCTGCAGGGTGGCGAAGCAGAGCTTGCCGGTGTTGCGGCTGAAGACCACGCGACCCGCGACCCCGACCACGACGCCGGTCTCGGCGCCCGCCTCGAGGTCGCCGTACTCGGCGCGCAGGGCGGGGATCGTGTGGGTGACCGGCACTCCCACCGGGAACGCTCCGCCGCCCGCATCCGTTCGCTTCTCGATCAGGCGCTCGCGCTTGGCGAGTCGCACGGCCTTCTGCTCGTGGACGTCTTCTTCGGCGGAAGGGTCGGTCGAGGCCGGTTCGGGCGCGGCGGACGCGTCAGTCATGTGCGGGGCTCCTTGAAGTCCTTCCCAGTTTACCGAGGCGGCGCGCCGGCTCTCGGCACGGGCTGGGTAGCCTCGAAGAATGGCCCACACACGGATCCTCCGCGCGTTCGCTGCACTCTCCTTGGCTGTGGCCGGTGTCGCCACCCCGACCGCGGCTCTCGCGGCCTCCGGTGCGGCCACCTCGGAGGCCGGGTCGCGCGAGCTGCAGGCCGCGTCCTCGGAGGAGGTGAACGACTTCTCGTACGCCTCGTGGGACGCCGTCTACGAGATCGGGCTCGATCAGGAGGGGCGCGCGCGGATGCACGTGACCGAGACCCTGGCCGCCCGCTTCCCCGAGACCGACCAGAACCGCGGCATCGTTCGCGGACTGCCGACGTCGTACGAGGGCGCGAGCACCGAGACCCGGGTGATCTCGGTCACCGACGAAGACGGGACCGCCGTCCCTTACGAGACCGACGAGGAAGACGGGCTGCTCTATGTGAGCACCGGCACCGACGATTACGTGCAGGGACTCACGACCTATGTGATCGAGTACGAGATGCGCGATGTGGTGCTCGCCACGCAGCCGGCCGCAGGGTCCACGAATCCCCCGGTGGACGAGTTCTACTGGGACCTGCTCCCGCTCGCGAGCACGCAGCCCGTCGAGCGATTCCGCGCCGACATCGCCTTCGACGGGGAGATGACCGCGGCGCTCACGGGGTCCACCCGCTGCTACACGGGTCCCTCGGGTTCGACGGAGGAGTGCGACCTGCAGGACCCGGTCACCGACGGAGGGATTGCGACGTTCCACGTCGAGTCCGAGCAGCTGGCAGCCGGCGACGGGGTGACCGTGGCCATCGGATTCGAGGCCCACACGGTCGCGCAGCCGACGGCTCGCACGCCGGATCCGGTCGGCGACGTCGCTCCTCTGGTCGCCGCCGTCGGCGCCGTCGGGCTGTCGGTCGGGAGCTGGGTGGCCGTCTCCGGATTCACTCGCAGACGACGCAAGGCCACCGGGATCGTGATCGCCCAGTACGACGTGCCGGATTCGCTCCCCCCGCTGCTCGCCGCCGCTCTCATCCCCGGTGCGAAGGATGTGATTCCGGCCGAGATCGTCCACCTCGCCGTGCGCGGCCGCCTGCGCATCGAGGAAGGCGCCGAGGCGGAGGAACCTCGATTGCGTCGCCTGCTCGCATCCCCCGGCCCCGATGCACTCGACACGGGTGCGCTCGAGGCGCTCTTCACCGACGCGGACGCCGAGGGCGTCGTCGACCTGCCCGCGGCCGACGAGGTCTTCGCCGCACGTATGACCGTCCTGCAGCAGAGCGGAACCCTCGCGGCGGCATCGCGTGGTCTCACCGAGAAGGTGCGCAGCCGCGGTGCCGTGATCCTGCAATGGTGCGCGATCGGCATCGCCGCCATCGGCCTGGCGCTGGGCATCTGGGCCACCGTCAGCGGCCGTCTCTCCGCGATCCCGGGGATCATCGTGATCTCCTTCGTCGCCTTCCTCGTCCTCCTGTCGAGCCTGTACGCGTTCTCGAAGCACACGGTCCTCACCGCCGAGGGGGCCCGCACGTATGAGTACCTGCAGGGGGTGAAGGAGTTCATCCGGGTCGCCGAAGCCGACCGCCTGCGCATGCTCCAGTCCTACAGCGGTGCCGAACGCCGCCAGGACGGCACCGCCGACGTCATCCACGTGTACGAGCGACTGCTCCCCTACGCGATCCTGTTCGGCATGGAAGACGAGTGGGGCGACGTGCTCGAGCGGGCCTACCAGCACGAGCAGCGCGGCGCGGCCTGGATCGGGGATCCGATGTCCTTCGCGCTCCGGGTGCAGCTGGCCTCATTCGTGGCCTCGTCGCATTCGGCCGCGACCTACTCGGCGCCGTCGGCGACCGGCTCGTCGAGCAGCGGTGGATCGTTCGGAGGCGGGTTCTCCGGCGGCGGAGGCGGAGGCGGGTTCTCGGGCGGGCGATGAGCGCGGACGAGCGATGCGCTCAGAGCAGCGGCGGGGCGTCGGAGGCTTCGCGCAGCGCCCGCTCCACAGTCGACTGCACCAGCGCCGAGAGGTAGCCGCCAGGGTTCTCCACGCCGATCTCGCGCAGCCGCGCGGTCGACTGACCGATGATCGACCGTGAGAACTCCGTGGCCGTCGCGATGGCGTCCGCGTAGGCGGGGCGGTCCGCCTCGGCGATCACGACCGGTTCGCACCCCATCTCCACGGCGAGCGCCTGGGCGATGGGCAGCACCGCCGCCGGCGCCGTCACCGCGGCGAACCCCGCCTGCAACTGCCGGAGGTCGATCGACGTTCCGGTGAACGTGATCGCCGGGTGCACGGCGAGCGGGATCGCGCCACGCTCGGCGGCCGGGCGCAGCACCTCGATGCCATACGCCGCATCGGTGTGCAGCACGAGCTGCCCGATCTGCCAGCCACCCACCTCGGCGATGCCGGCGACCAGCGACGGCAGCTGCTCCGAAGGAACCGCGATGATCACGAGCTCTGCGCGCCGGACCACTTCCAGAGCATCGAGCACGGGGACGTCGGGCAGCACCGCAGAGGCACGCTCGTCGTCGGACCCGCTCGTGATCCCGATGACGGCATGCCCGGCCCCGCCGAGCGCCGCCCCGATCACCGGGCCGACTCGTCCGGCGCCGATGATCCCGACGCCGAGTCGGCCGTCGCGCGGCACCGTCACTGCTCCGGCTGCGCGGGCGGCGTCGGCGGGACTGCCGGGAGCACCGGCGGAACCGCCGGCTGCGCGGGAGCCGGAGGCTGTACCGGTGGCGGCGTGGCCACGGGAGGCGTGGGAGCCGGCGACGCAGGCGGCAGTGGCGGTGCACTCACCGGAGGTGCCGGCGGGAGAACCGGAGGTGCCGGCGGCAGAACCGGAGGCGCCGGAGGCGTCACGGTCGGAGCGGGCTGCGCGGGCGACTGCGCGGGCGGCGCGAACGGCAAAGGTCGCGCGCCCGGTGCGGGCGGAGCGAGAGGCGGCACGGAGCTCGAACGCCGAGCGACGGGCGGCGGTCCCGTGTACGGCGGCGGAGCGACGGGCGGCGGCCCCGTGTACGCCGGAGGAGCCGGAGGAGCCGTCACCGATGCGGGGGCCGCGTGCTCGCTCCACCGGTGGGTCGTGTCGCGCGATGCCGCCTCTGCGGCTGCACGGCTGACATCGTCGAGCAGCGCGAGGGCATCGGCGCGCTCGAGACCGGAGAGGTAGCCCGTGATCGGGCCGGGAACCGTGTGCACCTGTGCTCCCGAGACGCGCTGCGCCCGGTCGATCGGCCCCTGACTGAGCGAGACACCCTGCAGGCGGGCGAGCGGGAACACCGCGAGCTTGCGCCACACGATTCCCCGACGCAGCAGCAACCCGAAGTCCGTCACCAGGTAGCCGTGGCGCTTCCAGGAGAACGGGCGCCGCCACCATGCGCGTCGCGGCATGGTGCGATACGGATCGCCTTCGACGGGGCCGACGATGCCCTCCTCCCAGAGCGAGGGGATGCTCGCCGTCGGCACGTCCGGAAGGACAAGCGCGAGGACGCGTTCGACGTCGGCCCGCTTGCCGACGGGCAGCACCACGTTGAACTGCTGCCCGCTCCCGGACGACTGCTGAGCGGCGCTCTTGCCGCTCATCCGGTTGATCCTGATCGTCCACCAGCCGAAGGGACGCCACAGCAGGGACTGCGACACCTCGACCGCGAAGATGCGCCCCGGAGGGAGGGTCTCGGTCACCGTCGTGAGGAGGCCGTAGGTGATCCGCACGCCGTCCGGTGTCGGGGCGATCGAGTAGCGGAGCGACTTCGAGATCTGCGCCCAGGTGATACCGACCACCGCGATGACCATCGGCACACCCATGCCGAGGCCCAGGCCGAGCAGTACGACGCCCCCGCCCGTGTCGCCGTCGAGGAACATGCCGATCAAGGCGCTGCCGATCGCGATCGCGAAGATCGCACCGAAGAACACGAACCAGAGCACACCGGAGATCAGTTGAGACCCCACCAGGCGACCGGTCGGGATCTTGACGACGCTCTCGGGGACGACGTCGGCGAGGTCGACGCCCGAGAGAAGGTCGTTGACACCCGCGTTCATCGAGCCGACCAGCTGCGCCCGGGCCGAGGTCGGCGCGGCGGGGGCGACCGCCGCCTCGGGGTTCAGCGCTGCCGTGCGGGCAGCCCTGGCGCCCGAGGCCAGACGCAGGATGTCGGCACGCACGGACTCGGCGCGCGGCGTGGCGAGGTACTCGAGCTCCACGTTCGCGTCGTTGCCCGCTCCGACGACCTCCAGCTTGGCGAGGCCGATGATGCGAGCGGGGAACGGACGGGTCAGGTTGACGCCCTGCACGCGGTCGAGAGGCGCCCTACGGTGCGAGCGGAAGATGATGCCCTTTCGCACCTCGACGTGGTCGCCCGTGATCCGGAACTGCTGGAACCGCCAGACGAACCAGAACACCAGCACCAGCACGACCACGAGACCGAGCAGGATGAGCAGGGCCACCAGGATCAGGTTGTTCGACAGCACCCAGTCAACGGGGTCGCCACCCGCGTAGTCGCCGTAGTTCGCCTCTTCCGGCGCGAAGAGCGCCACGGCCCAGGCGATGAGTCGATCGCGCATGTTCGCGATCACGATGCCTGCGACGATGATGAGCACCAGCCCGCCCTTGAAGAGGGGGGTGAGCGGGTGCATCCGGTGCCACTCGCCGTTCGCCAGGCTCGTCGACGGCTCGACGATCGGCGCCTGAGCGCCCGGGGAGGGCGGAAGCTGCGGCTCGC
The DNA here is from genome assembly GCA_044900255.1 of Microbacterium sp. NPDC090218. Taxonomy (GTDB): domain Bacteria; phylum Actinomycetota; class Actinomycetes; order Actinomycetales; family Microbacteriaceae; genus Microbacterium. The sequence goes on from JBJDMS010000001.1 coordinate 710,537, forward strand.
TCACAGGCCGGTCCGACGGGTCTCGGCGACGTGGATGAGGGTGTCGCGCAGTGCCTCCGCCGCCTCCTGCGTGAGCCCGGGGATCTGCACGCCGGTCGTCGCCGCCGCGGTCACCATCTTGAGCTGTGCGATGCCGAAAGCGCGATCGAGTGGTCCCTGGGTGATGTCCACCAGCTGCATGCGACCGTACGGCACGGCGATCATGCGCTGCCAGAGGATGCCCTTGCGGAAGACGATGTCGTCGGCGCGCAGCATGTAGCCGATCGCCTTCGCCTGGCGGGGCAGGATGATGAGGGCGAACACGGTGATGAGCAGGATCACGCCGGCGGGGATCCACACCCACTGCTGGTGCAGCACCAGGTTCAGCACGACCGCCACGACGGCGACGAGGACGATGAAGATCACGTTCTGCACGATCTGCGACACGACGTAGCGCGGCGAGATCTGGTGCCAGGTTCCGTCGAGCTCCAACCGGGCCTCGTTGCGCGCGGTGCGCAGCTCCGAGTACGTGCCCTGGTCGAGAGCGGCGAGGTCAGTGCCCTCCGCCGGGTTGAGGGGCGCGGTCTCTGGGTTCTGAGTCATCAGGATCCTTCGGCAGGGTGCAGAACTGTTCGGCGACGAGTGCGGCGATCACGAGGATGATCGCGCTTCCGATCAGGGCCAGCATGGCCACAGTCGACCCTACCTGCGGAACGACGGGACGTGACAGGAGGAACACGAGCAAACCGGCTCCGAAGCCCGCCATGATCGCCCCGAGCAGGCTCGAGGCGCGGGCGAGCGTCGCCGCGCGGAGAGCGCGGAAGGGATCGATGCGAACGCCGGAGCGCACGCTGCGCCGCACGGGCCAGGCGACTCCCAGCGATGCGGCGGCGATGAGCAGGAGCAGCACGGGCAGCAGCAGCGACGGCGTGAACGTGACGCGCCCCGACGCCGTGAGCAGATGATCCAGCAGGAATCCCCCACCGCCCGCGAGCAGTGCGAGGACGACGAGCAGACCAACCGAGGTGCGTCTCATCCCTCGCCCCGGGCGCGCAGCTCTGCCACCAGATCGGCCACCCTTCCTCTGCCGAGCAGCACCGCCTCCGGGTCGACGTCCAACCAGGGGTCCAGCACGAACAGCCGCTCCTCGGCGCGGGGATGCGGCAGCTGCAGGCGGGGCTCATCCGACACGACGTCGCCGTATGCGATGAGGTCGAGGTCGAGCGTGCGGTCGCCCCACTGCTCCCGGCGCTCCCTGCCGTTCTCGTCCTCGATGGCGTGCAGCATCCCGAGGAGGATCTCGGGGGCGAGCCGTGTGGTGACCAGCGCGACCGCGTTGACGTACCCGGGGGCATCGGGATCAGGGCCATCGATGCGGAGCGCCACCGTCTCGAACAGGCGGGAGAGGCGTACGTCACTGACCAGCGGCAGTCGGGCGATCCTCTCGGCAGCGGCGCGGATGGTCTCGTGGCGATCCCCGAGATTCGCACCGAGCGCGACGACGGCCACGGTCTCGGGCCGTCCGGGTCGCGGATCCGGGAGGTCGAGCGGGTTCGCGAGGTTGCGGCTCATATCGTGATGTCTTCCAGCGCCTCGGGCGTGCGGCTGCGGTGCACGGTGACGGCCACGTCGGCGAAGTTCAGGGGGATCGGGGCGTGCGGCTTGTGCACGGTCACGCTCACGTTCTGCACGCGCGCGTCCTCCAGCGCCACGGCGGCGATCCGCTCGGCGAGCGTCTCGATCAGGTTCACCGGGTCGCCGGCGACGACGCCCGCCACCTTTTCGGCCAGTTCTCCGTAGTGCACGGTGTCGGTCACGTCGTCCGAGGCTGCGGCCTGCTCGAGCGAGAGCCGCAGACGAAGATCGATCGTGAAGTCCTGTCCGTCCTTCCGCTCGTGCGCGTACACGCCGTGGCGGCCGAAGACGGTCAGACCGGTGAGGACGATCTCATCGAGGAAATCCATGTCTCTAGCGTACGGGGGACGCGCCCCGAGGGCTGGGTGGGTGTTCAGCCCGCCCAGGCATGGGCGATCGCCAGCGCATCGCGGGTCGCGGCCACGTCGTGCACCCGCACGGCCCACACCCCGGCGCGTGCGGCGAGGGCGCTCGTGACCGCGGTCGCGAGGTCCCGGCGAGGCTCCGAAACCTCGTCGTCCGACCCGGTCTCCGCGCGCAGCGTCTCGGCCAGGAAGCGTTTGCGCGACGTGCCGATGAGCACGCGGGGACCGAGTGCGACGATCTCATCGAGTCCGCGCAGCACGTCCCAGTTCTGTGCCCCGGCCTTCGCGAAGCCGATGCCCGGATCCACGATCAACCGCGACGGAGCGATCCCGGCCGCTGCAGCCTCACCCATGCGCTCCTGGAGCTCGCCTGCGACCTCGCGGGCGGCACGGCGGTACTCGGCGTGCGCGTACATGTCCGACGAGAAGCCGCGCCAGTGGCCGATCGCGAAGTCCGCCCCGGATTCGGCGACGGCCGCACGCATCTCCGGGTCCGCGAGTCCGCCCGAGACGTCATTCACGATCCTGGCGCCCGCGCGTACGGCCGCGGCCGCGGTGGCGGCGCTGAGGGTATCGATGCTGAGGGGCACGCCCGCCGCGGCCAGTTGCTCGATCACGGGGATCACGCGCTCCTGCTCGACGTGATCGCCCACGCGCTCCGCACCGGGCCTGGTCGATTCCCCGCCGATGTCGAGCACGGCCGCTCCCTCGGCGCGCAGCCGGAGGCCATGGGCGACCGCCCGATCGACGTCGAGGTAGCGTCCGCCATCGCTGAAGGAGTCGGGGGTGACGTTGACGATGCCCCAGATGCCGGTCATCAGTGCGCTGCTCCGAACCCCGCCGCCGACCCGATCAGCGTGATGAGCTCGGTTCTGGCCACGGCATCCGTGTACTCCCCGCGTGCGGCGATCGTGAGTGTCGAGGCCTCGGTCTGACGACCACCGCGCATCGTGACGCAGCCATGGGTCGCGTCGAGCACCACCAGCACGCCACGGGTGTCGAGGTGCTCGGCGATCGTGTCGGCGATCTGCTCTCCGAGGCGCTCCTGCACCTGGGGGCGGGCGGCGAGGATCTCGACGACACGCACGAGCGCCCCGAGCCCCACGACCTGCTCACCGGGGAGATAGGCGATGTGCGCGTGGCCGGCGAAAGGCAGCAGGTGATGCTCGCAGACGGAGCGGAAGCGGATGTCGCGCAGCAGCACGGCACCGGAGGGCAGGGTGTCGGGTGCCGGTCCGCGCGAGACGCTGATGGTGCGCGCGAGCGGCTCGGCAGCATCCTCCCCGACGCCGGAGAAGAACTCACTGTAGAGCTCCGCCATCCGCGACGGGGTCTGCTTCAGTCCCGGTCGATCCGGATCCTCGCCGATCGCCTCGAGCAGCTCGCGGGTGAGTCGCTCGACACGCTGCCTGTCGACGGTCACGTCACGCCGTCGCGGGCCGCGGGTGCCCGGCTCCCGCCGAACCCTGCTGCGCGCGCGGTGCGCTGGCCGGGGCCTCGACGGAGGCCGCGAGCGAGACGTCCTTCTTCGGCACCTCGATCGGGGGGCGCTCCGACACCGGGCGGTCCTCGCTCGAGAGCCACAGCGGACGCTCGGGGAGCTTCTTCACCTCAGTGAAGATCTCGGCGATCTGGTTGTGGTCGAGGGTCTCCTCCTCGAGCAGAGCCAGCGCGAGCTTGTCCAGGATGTCGCGGTTCGCGCTGATGACCTCGTACGCCTCGTTGTGGGCCTGTTCGATGAGTGCGCGCACCTCGGTGTCCACCCGTTCGGCGACCCGCTCGGAGTATTCGCGGCCACGACCCATGTCACGTCCGGCGAAGGGTTCGCCGCCCTCGCTGCCGAGCTTCACGGGACCGACCTGCGTGGTCATGCCGTACTCGAGCACCATCTTGCGGGCGATCGAGGTCGCCTTCTCGATGTCGTTGGAGGCACCGGTGGTCGGGTCGTGGAAGATGATCTCCTCCGCGACGCGGCCGCCCATGGCATAGGTCAGCTGGTCCTGGAGCTCGTTGCGGGTGACCGAGTACTTGTCGTCCAGCGGCAGCACCATCGTGTAGCCGAGGGCCTTGCCACGCGGAAGGATGGTGATCTTGGTCACCGGATCGGTGTAGTTCATCGCCGCCGCCGCGAGCGCGTGTCCGCCCTCGTGGTACGCCGTGATGAGCTTCTCCTTGTCGCGCATCACACGGGTGCGACGCTGCGGACCGGCGATCACGCGGTCGATGGCCTCGTCGAGAGCGCGGTTGTCCACGAGCTGGGCGTTGGAGCGTGCGGTGAGCAGCGCGGCCTCGTTGAGCACGTTCGCCAGGTCGGCGCCGGTGAACCCCGGCGTCTTGCGGGCGACGACCTCGAGGTCGACGTTCTTCGAGAGCGGCTTGCCCTTGGCGTGCACCTCGAGGATCTTCTGGCGGCCCTTCAGGTCGGGCGCGTCGACGCCGATCTGACGGTCGAAGCGGCCGGGGCGCAGCAGGGCGGGGTCGAGGATGTCGGGACGGTTGGTCGCCGCGATCACGATCACGTTCGCGTTCGGGTCGAAGCCGTCCATCTCGACGAGCATCTGGTTGAGGGTCTGCTCGCGCTCGTCGTTCCCGCCGCCCATACCGGCACCGCGGTGACGGCCGACGGCGTCGATCTCATCGATGAAGATGATCGCCGGGGCGTTCTCCTTGGCCTGGCCGAAGAGGTCGCGCACACGGGAGGCGCCGACACCGACGAACATCTCGACGAAGTCGGATCCGGAGATCGAGTAGAAGGGTGCGCCTGCCTCGCCGGCGACGGCGCGGGCGAGCAGCGTCTTGCCCGTTCCGGGAGGGCCGTACAGGAGCACGCCCTTCGGGATGCGGGCGCCGATCGCCTGGAACTTGGCGGGATCCTGGAGGAACTCCTTGATCTCGTGGAGTTCCTCGATGGCCTCGTCCGCACCTGCGACGTCGGCGAAGGTGACGGTCGGGGTCTCCTTGCTGACGAGCTTGGCCTTGGACTTGCCGAACTGCATGACCTTGCCGCCACCGCCCTGCATCGACGACAGGAGCCACCAGAACAGGAGGCCCAGGAGCACGAGCGGGAGCAGGAGCGAGAGGAAGCCGTCGAACCAGGTCGCGCGCGGTACGGCGTCGTTGAACCCGTCCTTGGGCGCTGCCTCGTTGATCGCGGTGACCACTTCGTCGGCGCGGGCGTCGACGTAGTAGAACTGCACGTTCTCGGAGCCTTCGAACGCCTTGGAGAGCGTCATGTCGACGCGCTGATCGCCGTCGGTGTTCACGACCTCGGTGACCGTCGTGCCGGAGAGGAGCTTGAGGCCCTCCTGGGTCGTGATCTGCTTGGGCGCACCCAGATTCGAGATCAGCAGGAATCCGCCGAAGAGCAGCACGCCGATCAGCGCGACGTAGATCAGCGGATTCCGGGTGAGCTTCTTCACATCCATGATCGGATCAGCGTATCGCGCGCGCCCTAGGGGGTCGCTGTGCGTTCACCCACGGCGTACCGCCGAGGGCCCGTCCGTCGAATCGGGCGTCAGGAGTAGACGTGCGGCGCGAGCACGGCGACGTCACGCAGGTTGCGGTACCGCTCGTCGTAGTCGAGACCGTATCCGACGACGAAGTCGGTGGGGATGTCGAAGCCGACGTACTTGCAGTCGATGACGACCTTCGCGGCCTCGGGCTTGCGGAGGAGCGCCAGCACCTCGATCGACTCCGCCCCGCGGGAGCCGAAGTTCTCCAGCAGCCAGCTGAGCGTGAGGCCGGAGTCGATGATGTCCTCGACGATCAGGACGTGCTTGCCGTTGAGGTCGGTGTCGAGGTCCTTGCGGATCTGCACGACACCGCTCGACTTGGTGCTCGCGCCGTAGCTCGACACGGCCATCCAGTCCATCGGGGCGTGGAACGGCAGCGCTCGCGCGAAGTCGGCCATGACCATCACGGCGCCCTTGAGGACGCCGACGAGGACGAGGTCCTTGCCCTCGTAGTCCTCGGCGACCTGCGCCGCCAACTCATCGAGCTTGGCGAGGATCTCCTCCTCTGTGACGAGGATCTGTGCAAGGTCGTCCTGGATCTCCGCGGCGCGCATGGATCGATTTTAGGCGACGTCGGTGGATGCTCCGGTTCAGGTCGGCGGATCTCCCCATCACGCGCCATCCGCACTACTGTGAGCGGTGATGCGGGCGGACGCCCCTGAGGGAAGGATTCACCATGGCTCTTGACGACATCCTCAAGCAGGTGCCGATCGACGACATCGCGGAGAAGCTGGGTGTCTCGCGAGACGAGGCGAAGGTCGCGGTCGAGCAGGGCGGTGCCGTGCTTCTGGGCGGCCTCGCGAAGAACGCGGAGACCGACGAGGGCTCCGCCGCCATCCAGAACGCGCTGAAGAAGCACGTGGGTACCGCGGGTGCCTCGAAGGTCGACGACATCGATCAGGCCGACGGGGGCAAGATCGTCGCGCACATCCTCGGCTCGAAGGAGAAGGAGGTCACGAAGGAGCTCACGGAGTCCAAGGCGACCCCGGGCATCGACTTCGGCAAGCTCCTCCCGATCCTCGCTCCCATCGTGATGGGCCTCATCGCGAACGCGAACAAGGACAAGACCGCGAAGGCGGATGCCGGCGCCGAGAGCTCCGGCGGGATCGGCGATCTCATCGGCGGCATCCTCGGCGGCGGAAACAGCGGCTCCTCCGGCGGCGGCGGGATCGGCGACGTGATCGGCGGGCTGCTCGGCGGCGGAAACAGCGGCGGATCGGGTGGCGGCATCGACCTCGGCGGCATCCTCGGAGGCCTCTTCGGCGGCAAGAAGTAGGACTTCACCCCACGCATCCGGTCGCGGGGCGACGACGCCTGCGACAGATCGCGCTCAGCGACCGGATGCGGTGAAGACGATGCGCCCACCCTGGCGCACAGCCGAGCACTCGGGCAGATCGATCGGCCCCTGGCCGTTCCAGTCGGTCACCAGCCGTGCGACCTCGATCGTCTGCGTCCGCGTCAGGCTCACCCCGAACTCGCTGTCGACGACGAGGCGGATGATGCGGTTGCGCAGCGCCGCCGGATTCGCGGCGAGTGCCGCCACGCTGACGGAGATCCCCGCTTCGGCGTGCTCGACGATGTCTTCGATCGTCTCGTGGATCATCTCGTCGAACGCTTCCGCATCCTCCCGGAGCTGTTCGGCCGTGCGGACGAGCGCATCGGCGATGCCCGGCCCGAGCTCCGCCTCGAGCACCGGGAGCACCCGCTCGCGCACCCGGACCCTCGCGTAGCGGTCGTCCCGGTTGTGCGGGTCTTCCCACGGCGTGAGGTCGGACGCCGCACAGAAGGCGCGTGTGGTCTCCCGCCGCACTCCGAGCAGCGGTCGCACCCACCGCACGCCGTCGGCGTCCTCGCGGACCGGCGCCATGCCCTGCAGGCTCGCCGCCCCCGACCCACGGGCGAGTCCGAGGAGCACGGTCTCGGCCTGGTCGTCGAGCGTGTGCCCGAGCAGAACTGCAGCGGCGCGGACGTCGGACGCCGCATCACGCAGCACGCCGTAGCGCGCCTCACGGGCAGCCGCCTCCGGGCCACCCTCGCCCGCGACATCGACGCGCACGATCAGCGGGTCGAGGCCGAGCGCCGCCGCGGCACGCGCCGCCTGCGAAGCGACTTCGGCGGAATCCGCCTGCAGGCCGTGGTCCACGGTGAGCGACGCGGCGCGGATCCCGAGCTTGGGCGCTTCGAAGGCGGTGGCCGCGGCGAGTGCGAGCGAGTCCGCACCCCCGGAGAGCGCGACGATCACGGTCGCCCCTTCGGGGAGGTCGGCGAGTGCGGTGCGCACGGCCAGACGGATCTCGGCGATGGCGGGAGACAGAGAAGGCACGGTTCCACGGTAGGGCACGGCCCCGATCCGCGCCCGCTCCGCATGCCGACACCACCTCGGGTCTATCCTGTCGCCGTGACCGATAACCCACGTGCACGGCCCGTCCGATCGGAGCGCTTCAAAGCGTTCGTCGATGCCGTCGTGGCGATCGCGATGACCTTGCTCATCCTGCCGTTGATGGAGTCGGTGTCCGAAGCGGCCTCGGGCCACCTGAGCACCGCCGAGTTCCTGGACGAGCATTCCGGTCAGCTGCTCAGCTTCGGGCTGAGCTTCCTCCTCATCGCGACGTTCTGGATGGGGCACCACCGCCAGTACCGCGACGTCGAGTTCGTCACGGGACCCCTGCTGTGGATCAACGTCGCGTGGATGGCGACGATCGTGTGGCTGCCGGTGCCGACCGCGATGATCGGGCAGATGGACACCGACCCGCTGCAGGCCGTGGTCTACATCGGCACGCTGATCATGACGCAGGTCACCACCCTCGCGGGGTGGCTGTATCTGGCGCGCCATCGAGAGCTGGGCTCCGTGTCGACGGAGACCGTCCGCGTGGGAGCGATCGGCGACCTCGCCGCGATCATCCTGTTCGCGGGAGCGCTCGCCATCGCCGTCGCGGCCTCTCCGAACGGATACGCAGGCCTCCTCCTGCTGCTGCTGAGCGACCCGATGAGCCGTCTGCTGAATCGTCTCCTCCGCCGCCGGCGGCACGACGCCCCGACACCTCCGGTCGACGCCGCGTCCTGACGGGGCGGGCCCACGGGGGCGCAGGAGCCGCGGGTAGGCTAGTCCGCGGCATCCAACCGAAACTTTCCTGAGGAGCACACGCATGGGCGCACACGACGCCGTCATCGAGATTCCGCGCGGCAGCCGCGTGAAGTACGAGGTCGACCACGAGACCGGACGAGTGCACCTCGACCGCGTGCTCTACACGACCTTCGGCTACCCGGCCGACTACGGCTACTTCGACAACACGCTCGGCGAGGACGGCGACCCGCTCGACGTACTCGTGCTCCTGGACCACGCGATCTACCCGGGCGTCGTCGTCGAGGTCCGCCCCGTGGCCGTGCTGAAGATGAGCGACGAGGCCGGCGGAGACGACAAGCTCGTCGCCGTGCTCTCGAAGGACCCGCGCTGGGCCCACATCCAGGACATCGATGACATCGCGGAGTACACGAAGAAGGAGATCTCGCACTTCTTCGAGCACTACAAGGACCTGGAGCCCAACAAGTGGGTCAAGGTCGACGAGTGGGGCAATGCTGCCGAGGCGCAGCGCATCCTCGACGAGGCGATCGTCCGTTTCGGCGAGCAGGGTCACTGACCCTCTGAGCCTTCGACGCGAAGACCCCCGGTTCCGCAGAAGCGGCCGGGGGTCTTTCGTGTGTTGCGAGGCGGGTGATCAGGCGGAGACGCCGTGCCGGGCCAGGAACTGCACCGGGTTGATGGCGTTGCCGTGGTCGTAGACCTCGAAGTGCAGATGGCAGCCGAAGGAGCGTCCGGTGTTGCCGGCGTACGCGATGATCTGGCCGGAGTTGACCCACTGGCCGGACCGCACCAGGATGCCGCCGTTGCGGATGTGCGCGTAGCCGGTGCCGAGGCCGCCACCGTGCTGGATCCGGATGTAGTTGCCGTAGCCGCCGTTGTAGCCCGCGTAGTCGACCGTGCCGGACTGAGCGGCGTAGATCGCTGCGCCGCAGCCGTTGGCGAAGTCGGTGCCGTAGTGGAAGCTCGACGAGCAGCCCTGCGGGCCGCACTGCTGCGATCGGGGACCGTAGCCCGAGCTCTTGCCACCGCCGTGAGGACGGCACCAGCCGCCGCTGCCCTGGGTTCCGCCGCCGCCGCTGTTGCCGCCGGCGTTGGCCGCGGCCTCCGCGGCTTCGCGTTCCTTGCGCTTCTTCTCCTCGATGGCGACGCCGACCTTGTAGCCCTCGACCGTCTTCGCCGTCGCGTCCTTGAGGGCGGCGAGCTGCGCCTGCATGGTGGCGAGGTTCGCGGACTGCTCGTCGAGCGCGGCCTGAGCGGCGTCGGCCGCCTGCTGCGCGACGACCATCTTCTCTTCGGCGATCTTCTGCAGGCGATCGCGCTCATCACGCGCGACCACAGCCTGGTCGCTCATCGCCTGCGCGGAGTTCCGTGCGGCGACCGCGTCGTCGTACACCGACTGGTTGTACTCGAACAGCTTGTCCATCGTGCCGAGCCGCGCGAGCAGCTCGTCCGCGTTGTCCGCGGAGCCGGTGAAGAGCAGCTCGAGAGAGGTGTCGTCACCGCCGTTGCGGTAGAGCTGGGCGGCGACCTGGCCGGCCTTCTTCGCCGATTCGTCGGCCTTCGCCGACTGCTCGTCGGCCTTCGCCTGCAGGGAATCGGCTTCCGTGGCCGCAGCGAAGTACTTCTGCTGCGCGTCGTAGAACTCATCCGCGGCGACCTTCGCGGCCGCCTGCGTCTCGGCGACCTTCTGGGTCAGCGACTGGATGAGCCCCTCGATGCGGGTGACCTCGGCGGCCTTGGCGGCTTCGCTGTTCTTCGCACGCTGCACGTCGTCCCAGCTCGGGTACGTCGCGGCGTACGCGGCGGAGACGCCGTTGGAGATGCCGAAGGCGCTGAGCGCGACCACGCTGAGCACACCGAGCCCGAGCGCACCGCGGCGGCTGAGGCCTTCTTTGCCGAACGCACGGCGTTCGGTCGGGCTGGGCGCGCAGCCGCAATCGTCTGAGGCCGCGGCAACCGCAGCATCCAGAGTTGTCTGGTCGTCGTTCACACGGCCCCTTCCGCCGGTTTCACAAATGCCACACTAACAACAACTTTCACATCCGCACCAGGGCGGATCGTGCGGCAGTCATCGAACGCCTGACCCCTCCATCGTCCTCCTGAAACACGCCCGGGGGTAGGCGCCTCGCCCTCGATTCGCGATTTGCCCGGATCATCCCTTATGCTTGAGCGTCGGCAAGGAAGTCCCCCGGGACTGACTCGGCCCCATCGTTTAGCGGCCTAGGACGCCGCCCTTTCACGGCGGTAGCACGGGTTCGAATCCCGTTGGGGTCACACCTTCCGATACAATTGAAAACAAGTATGGCCCTGTAGCGCAGTTGGTTAGCGTGCCGCCCTGTCACGGCGGAGGTCGCGGGTTCAAGTCCCGTCAGGGTCGCTCCGTGCGATGAGCTCTTTCTTCGGAGAGGGCTCTTCGTCTAGGACGCGACAGGTTCGCCGGTCGCGCGGCTCTGTAGCTCAGTTGGTAGAGCGTTCGACTGAAAATCGAAAGGTCACCGGATCGATGCCGGTCGGAGCCACACGAGTGATCGTTACAATCACTCCAGAAACCCTCGCCTAGCTTCTACATGGCGGGGGTTTTGCTTTGCCCCGGCGAGGGACGGACTACGAATCGCCCCCCGGGCGATCCGGCCGCTGACGGAACGGGCCCGGCACCCCGAGGAGGCACCGGACCCGTCAGTTCACCGCGGGACGCGATGACTAGCGGAACAGCTCCGTCCGCAGCAGCGCGTAGCCCACGGCGTGCACACGGTCGCGGAGCCCGTTGCCGACTCCGACAGGGTCGGCGTCGTAGGCCTGCTTCACGGCCTTCTTCACCGAGTTCGGCAGCGGCGCGAGCATCAGGTCGTTGCCGTTGCGGACCGCGAGCGCCGGGTCCATGAACCCGCCGATCACGGCATCCGTCGACACGACCCCGTCGAAGCCCCACTCACCGCGCAGCACATCCTGGAGGAGCTGCTCGTTGCCGCCCGACCAGCTGCCGCCGATGTTCACGAACGACGACATCGCACCGCTCGCTCCCCCCTCCTTGACGCTGATCTCGAACGGACGCAGGTACAGCTCGCGCAGCGCCTGCTCATCCACGAACACGTTGACACCGGGGAGCCGGGCGTTGATCTCCTGCTCGTTCAGCGCGAAGTGCTTCATGAAGGTGAGCACGTTCTTGCTCTGCGCTCCCGAGATCATTCCCGCCGCCATGGTGCCCGAGACGAGCGGATCCTCCGAGAAGTACTCGAAGTCGCGTCCTCCCATCGCGGTGCGGTGCAGGTTCATACCCGGGGCGTACCAGCCCTCGACACCGTAGGCGTTGGCCTCGGCCCCGATCGACTCGCCGAGCTCGAAGGCCAGCGCGGTGTTCCAGGTCGAGGCCACGACGACCTCGGTCGGGTACGCCGCAGCCGTCACCTCGCCGAAGAAGAAGCTGAGGCCCGAAGGACTGTCGAACAGCACCGCGGAGGGGATCCCGAGCCGCTCGACGGCCTTCGTCTCGTATGCGCCCGTCGCGAAGAGGTCGATCTGCTCGTCGAGCGTCAACTGGTCGAGGAACTCGTCCCACGCCGGGTCGTCGTAGTCGAGGCCCTTCAGGTCTTCGAGCTGCAGGCCGTTGTCCGCACCATAGGTGGGCGCATCACCGTCGACCGGAGCGATCTCCGGGTCCATCGCCGCGAGCACCTCATCGGATGCTTCGAGATCGATGTCGTCATCGCTCGGGTAGGTGCCCTCCCAGTCATCGCGCGACAGGTACGTGAGGTCGCCCTCGGCATAGCCGAACCGGTTCTCGAGGGCGACGCCCGTCGCATCATCCGTGTCGTACACTGTGCGCTCGGCGACATCGATCGGGTACGAGGCGACGGGCGTGTGCACGTCGGTCGCGACCGAGATGTCGTACTGGCCGGCGTCGAGCACGTAGGCCCCGCCGTCCGCCGTGTCCCACGACGCGAGGTCGCGCAGCGCGAACTCGACGGCGACCGTCTCGGACGCACCGGGCTCCAGATCGGAGGTCTTCGCGTAGCCCGCGAGCTCGATCGCCGACTTCTCGACCCCACCCGGCGTGTACGGAGCCGAGGCGTAGACCTCCACCACGTCCTTGCCGGCGGTGTCGCCCGTGTTGGTGACGGTCACGTCGACCCGTACCTTCCCATCGGCGACGACCGGCGCCTGGGACGACCATTCGAAGTCGGTGTAGCTCAGGCCGTAGCCGAACGGATACTGCACCGCGTCCGCGTAACCCTCCTCGTCCCCGAGGTAGCGCGTCTCGTAGTACCGGTACCCGATGTAGATGCCCTCCTCGTAGTCGAGCAGTCCACGGTCCGCGTTCTCGTAGCGGTAGTCACCGAAGTTCTCGGTCGCGGGCGCGCTCGTCACGTCGTAGGCGTAGGTGTCGGTCAGACGGCCGGAGGGGTTCACATCGCCCTTCAGGACCTTCGCGAGCGAGACCGCGCCCCGCGGACCCGGAGTGCCGATCCACACCGCACCGGTGATCTGCGGGTACTCCTCGAGGAAGCCGAGCTCCATCTGGTTGCCCGAGTTGACGACCACGACGACCTGGTCGAACGACGAGGTCACCCGATCGAACAGGGAGCGCTGGTTGTCGGTGAGCCTCAGGTCATCGGCCGCCATGTCGACGCTCTCGGTGCCGTCGTTGCCGATGACGACCAGAGCGGTGTCGGAGTACTCCTCCGCCTGGGTCATGACCTCGTCGGTGAGATAGTCCGGCGCCGGCTCCTCGGCCTTTCCACCCGCGAGCATCTTGATGATCGCGCCGAGGCCGTTGCCACCGCCGCTCTCGGTCTTCGCACCCGCCTCCTGCATCGCGTCCTGGAGGTCGGTGTTGTAGTCGATCCCCTGCTGTTCGAGCGCGTCGTACAGGGTGACGGCACTCGACTGGTCGGAGCCGCCGGAACCGTTGCCTCCGTAGCGCAGGTTGAACGAGGCGAAGCTGAACACGTTGACCTTGGGGTCGGCGAGCGGAAGGGCTCCGTCGTTCTCGAGCAGGACGATGCCCTCATCCGAGATCTGCTCCGCGACCTCTGCGCCGTGCTCGCGGGCCGCGACGCCCGCCTCCGTCGACGAGTCGACCTTGATCGAGAGCAGTCGGCTGATGTCCGACACGATGGGCGCGAGGAGCACGGCGATGACCGCGACCGCCGCGACCACGACGCTCCAGCCGACGATGCGGCGCGGGCGGTGCTTGACCTTGCGGTAGACCCGCTCGCGACGCTTGTCCTCACGACGCTCGGCACGGGTCATCGATGACCGCCGTGCGGCGCGCTCCTCCTTCGCGGCACGCTTCGCCGCCTTCTCCTCGGCACGGCGGGCGGCCTTCGCCGCCTGACGCTCCTCGGCCGGCATGGCCTCGAGCTCCGCCTTCCACTGCCGCTTCGCCTCGCGCTCGGCCTTGACGCGCGCCACGGCCTCCTGCTTGATCTCCTTGCGTGTCGCCACGTCTCAGTCCTCGTTCCTTCCCCGCGTCCGTGCGGTTCGTCGATGCATGCGCCAGGCGCCCAGATAGTGGGCAGCCCCTCGCCAGAAGCGGCCATTGACCGCGATGAGCAACCCCTCGACCATGTCGTCGCTGACGGATCCGCCGGTGAGGCGGGCGATCGATCGGAAGGGCAGATCCAGGGCGAAACGGGTGTTGTTCGCCGCGAGGGGGCGCCCGAGTCGCATGAGCAGACGGCTGACACCGTCGATGAGGCCGTACAGCAGGCCGCCGAAGCCACGGCGCCCCCGCGTCTGCGCGATGATGTCGTCACGGGTCAGGGGTCGGCCCGCCGCCCACATCGAGGCAGGGAGCGCACGCCCGAGCAGAGCCGAGTACTCGGCCTCGTCCACCCGCTCGACCCGACCGGTCGCGTAGTTCCGCAGTGCGGCATGAGCCGTCGGCATGGCCTCGCCGTCGATGTCGAGAGCGGCACGGAGACGGATGTCGCGCGACGAGGCTCCGATGAGGACGGTGTACGCACCGCCGACCCGGCGCCAATCGTCAGCCTCCGCGTCGAACACGTCGAAGGCGTGGTCGGCGTACTCGATCTCGACGGTCGCGGTCTCACCAGTCTCGAGCGCGACCTTGGCGAATCCGCGCAGCTCGCGCGGGGCGCGAATCGCACCGACTCCGGCGTCCGGCGCCTCGACGTAGAGCTGCACGGTCTCGATGCCGGCGCGCGCCCCGGTGTTCGTGACGGTGACGCGTGCCGAAGATGCTCCGGCGACCAGGTCGGAGTACGCGAAGGTCGTGTACCCGATGCCGTGGCCGAACGGATACCGCACGCGCGCGCCGATCTTGTCGAAGTACCGGTAGCCGACGTAGATGTGCTCGCGGTGCTCCGAGGTCGCCTCGGTCCGTCCGAACGAGATCGACGAGGGCACGTCCTCATACCGGAGCGGGTAGCTCTCGGCCAGCCGGCCGCTCGGGTTCACCGCCCCGGTCAGCACATCGGCCACGGCCCGACCGCCGCCCTGCCCCGCGAGGTAGCTGTGCACGATCGCATCGACATCGTCGGCGAACGGCAGCTCGACCGGCGCTCCCCCGGCGAGCACGACGACGATCCGTTTTCCGAGCCGCGTGAGCTCGCGAACGAGAGCGAGCTGGTTCTCGGCGAGGCGCATGTGGGCGCGGTCGACGCCCTCGGCTTCAGCGGATTCGTCGAGCCCGAGGAACAGCAGCACCACGTCGGCCCGCTTCGCCAGACGCACGGCCGCGCGGTGCTTCCGACGCGACGGCCGATCCATGCGAGCGAATCCCGGTTCGTAGCCCACGATGTCGAGGTCGGAGGCGCGCAGTGCGTCGAGTGCGGCATCCACCTTCGTCGGGTTGACGAGGGAGCTGCCGGCCCCCTGGTAGCGAGGCGCGGCGGCGAAGTCGCCGATCACGGCGACTCTGCCCGTGTCGATGGTGAGGGGGAGGACGCCGCCACGGTTCTCGAGCAGCACGATCGAGCGGCGCGCGGCCTCGACGGCGAGGTCGTGGTGAGCGTCGTGATCGACAGCCGATGCCTCGCCCGATGTCGTGCGATCGATGAGGGCGAGCACCTCCTCGACCCGTGCGTCCAGCACCGATTCCTCGAGCACGCCGCTCTCGACCGCCCGCACGACCTCGCGGTCGGTCACACCGTTCGTCGACGGCATCTCGAGCGCATTGCCGGCGAGGAGACCCGCGACGCGATCGTTGTTCCCACCCCAGTCGGTCACGATGAGACCGTCGAACCCCCACCGCTTCCGGAGGATGTCGACGAGGAGGTGCTGGTTCTCGTTCGCGTACGTGCCGTTGACCCGGTTGTAGGCGCTCATCACCGTCCACGCGTCGCCGCGTGTGATCGCGAGGCGGAAGCCCTCCAGGTAGATCTCGTGCAGCGCACGCTCATCGACGATCTCGTCGATGCTCATCCGGTGCGTCTCCTGGCTGTTGACCGCGAAGTGTTTGACGCTCGCGCCGACACCGCGGGACTGGATGCCGCGCACCATCGAAGCGGCGAGCGCGCCGGCGAGGAGCGGATCCTCGGAGAAGTACTCGAAGTTGCGTCCGGCGAGCGGGTTGCGCTTGATGTTGAGGCCCGGCCCCAGGAGCACCCCGACCTGCTCGGCCGCAGCCTCGGCGCCGAGCGCTTCGCCGACGCGTCCGATCAGGTCGACGTCCCAGCTTCCCGCGAGGGTCGCGGCGGGAGGGAAGCATGTCGCGGGAATGCTCGCATTGAGGCCGAGGTGGTCGGCCGCTCCCCCCTGTTTGCGCAGGCCATGGGGACCGTCGGTGAGCATGATCGATCGCACCCCGAGACGAGGGACGGGCTTCGTGTTCCAGAAGTTCGCGCCCGAGGTGAGCGACGCCTTCTCGGACAGTGTCATGCGCTCGACGAATCGAGCCTTGCGGGGAGGAGTGGACACAGCTTCAGATCCTATCCCAACTTCCACCAGTTGGTGGAAGTTGCTCCCGGCCCTATCCTCGATATGTCCGTCGACCACGAGAAGGAGCTGACCGTGTCCGAGTCCTCGTTGCCCACCCTGCCCGAGGCGTGGCGCACGCGCGGCTACTCGACAGGCCAGGCGACGAAGCAGCTGATCGTCGCCCGCGCCGCCGAGGCCTTCGCGCAGAAGGGGTTCTACGGAACTTCCGTGCGCTCCATCGCGCGGGAGGCCGACGTCGACCACAGCACCCTGCTGCATCACTTCGGCAGGAAGGTCGACCTGCTGATCGCAGTGCTCGAGTGGCACGACTTCCGAGGCATGCCGGCCACGGGGCTCCCCGAGCAGCTCCTCGCCGAGGCCACCCCCGAGACCCTGATCGAAGGCTTCGTCGGCGTCGCGAAGCAGAACGAATCAGCACCGGGCCTCGTGAACCTCCTCTCCACGCTCTCCGCCGAAGCCGGAACCCCCGATCATCCGGCCCGCGCGGCGCTCCAGACACGACACGCGGTGCTGACGTCGATCATCGGCACCGCGATCGGCCGGCAACGCGAGCTCGGCGCCGTCCCCGACGACGGCCTCACTCCGCTGCAGAGTGCCGCCGTGGTCGTCGCGACATGGGAAGGGCTGCAGGTCTACGCCGCCCTGCACCCCGGCGAGCTCGACGTGCCCGCCCTGGTCGAGCGGACCCTGCGACGCGCCTTCGGCCTCACCGGGTCCGCGGTCGACGACGGGTCCGAACGTCGACCGGATGAAGGGCACCCGTGAGCGTCCGCCGGATCGAGCTCACGATGCGGCGACCGCGATTCGCGCTCTACGCGGGGATCCGACCGACGCTGGTCATCGGCGAGCGCGGTCAGCCGACGCAATGGGGCCGCGGCACATGGCAGGTCCCCGCAGATCGAACGGTGACCATCGGGGTGTTCCTGTTCAACCGCGTCTGGCGCTTCGGGCAGGCCGAAGTCGCCCTCGACCCCACGGATGACTCGGCATGGGAGTACCTGGCGCCGGTGCTGCCCTTCCTCCGCGGCCGCCTCCGTCACGCGCGAGTCGACACGAAACGCACCTGAAGCCCCTCGCCCGCTACAGCTCGTCCAAGGCCTTCCGCGCGAGGGCGACAGCACCGGCGGCAGCATCCGCCTGTGCCGCAGCGTCCGCGCGCCGTTCCTTCGCCTGCGGCAGCTCCTGTTCCGCACGATCCGCCTCCGCACGGATCCGCGCGAGTTCCTTCTCGAGCTCCGCGGCCCGATCGGAGAGGTCCGCGATCGTGGACTGAAGGGCCTGCAGCCCCTCCTCGCGTTCGTCGAGTTCCCGCTTCGCCGCGGTCTGCTCCTTCTCGGCAGCTGCGAGGCGGCGTTCGGCGTCCCTGCGAGCGCGTCGCGCCTGCAGCTCATCCGGTGGCCGCTGCGGCACGGGCTCGAGGTCAGGGATGTCTCCGGCCACTGCGTCGCGGATGTCGGCGGTCGAAGCCGTGGGCTCGAGCGGGCGCAGGAGTCGCCCGGACGCGACGGCTCCTGCCGCCACCGGGTCGAAGAACGCAGCCGAGATCGTGCGCTCGACGGCTTCCAACGTCGCCGGAGTGATGCGTTCCCCGCGGGAACCGGCGAGCTCGGCCGCCGTCTCCGCGAGCCGTCGCGTGAGAACGCGGCGCTCCCTGCCGAGCTTCGCCAGCGCCGGCGCATCCAGATCCTCCTGCGCTTCGCGGAGCTCCGCCGCCAATCGCAGTGCCTCCCCGAGCTGCGCGGCCCGCTCCTGGGCGAACACGTTCACCACCCAGGCGGCGATCGAGGGCTTCCGCAGCGCGAGGATCCGGGAGGCGAGCTCGCCCTCGTCGACTTCCTCCGCGCGGGCCCTGCGCGATCCGACGAACGCCTCCGGTGGGCCGGCGTACAGGGCGGACGCGATCTCCTCGAACGTGGGGACGGCCATGCGCCAACGATACGCCGCGCGTGCTTTCCCGCGACGGCTCGAAGAGTCGAGGGCGGCTACTCGACCGTGAGGTAGTCGGCCCAGTCCGCGCTGACCAGATACCTCGTGCCCAACTTGCCGTTGCCGAGGCCGGGATAGAGATAGAGCTGGCCGGCAGCAGTACGAGCGAGGAGGTCGGCGTGACCGTCGCCGTTGTAATCGACCCCTCCGGTCAGCGCGGTGAACTCCACCCAGCCGGTGCCGACCGCTCGTCTCGTGTCGAAGCTTCCCGACAGACCCGGATAGAAGTAGAGCGTTCCAAGCCCGTCGATCGCCATCAGGTCGCCGCGACCGTCGTTGTCGAAGTCTCCCCCGACGAGGAAGTGGAACGCCTGCCACCCCACTCCGACGGTGATGTGCGAAGACCCGAACCCGCCGTTGCCGTTTCCTCGATAGATGGTCAGGACCCCGGACGAGGAGACGCCGATCACATCCTGGTTCCCGTCTCCGGTGTAGTCGGCGCCGGACGTCGCGTGCAGCATGTCATACCAGCCGCTCCCCACGTCGATGGCGGAGGCGAATCCGCCGGCACCGTTGCCCGCGTAGAACTCGAGGGCCGCGTCGGATCTGGCGACGAGGATGTCTGCCCTGCCGTCGCCGTTGAAGTCGGCGTGCGTGAGGTGCCTGCGGGTTCCGGCCCAGCCGGAGAACAGGGTGGTGGCGGACGAGAAGCCGCCGGAGCCCGTGCCCGCGCGGAGGCGAAGATCCCCGTTCCCCGCGACCATCAATGCGTCTGCCTTGTTGTCTCCGGTGTAGTCGGCGGAAGCCACCGCCGGGGCCTGTCCCGCGCCGAGGCCGGGGAAGAACAGGGGGAGCGAGCCGCCGCGCGTGATGTTCGCGAGGCAGACGAACCCGTTGTTGATCGCGGTGTACACCGCCCCCTTCAGCCGCACCTCGAAGTGCAGATGATAGGCGGGAGAGTTCCCGGTGTTGCCGACCACGCCGATCTGCTGGCCACGGCTGACTCTGGTGCCCGGCGCATAGATTCCGGGCGAGGCCATGTGCGCGTAGCGCGTGACGTAGCCGCCGGCATGCTCGACGTCGGTGTAGTTGCCGTAGCCGCTGTTCGCGGTGCGCGACTTGATCACGCCGTCGTACGTGGCGACGATCGGCGTGCCGCCGGCCCCGGAGATATCGATGCCGTCATGCGCGCGGTAGTTGCCGCGGCAGCCGTCGCCGACCTTCGACTGGATGTTGCCCGAGGCCGGATACACCATCTGGGTGTCGGTGGCGGCGCTCGCCGTCAGGCTCACCGACATGGACGGCACCGACACGCCGATCACGAGCGCAAGCGCGGTCGCGATCCCGATGCGACCAAGACGCACGCGGGACGGTCGCTTCATCTCGAAGTTCTCTCTTGCTCGGCGGCCCCAGGGACGTGATGCCCTCCGCCGTCACCGTACCAGTGCGGCGGAATACTGCCACGAACGCCGCCGACGAACCGGAGGATCCGTCCGGTTCATCCGTTCCCCCGACTCAGACCAGGTCGAAGTCCCCGCCGTACGGCACCCCTTCCTCGCCGCCGTCGCTCCTGTCGGGATCGACCGTCGCGGTCGAGATCACGACCTGCGTCGTCGAGCTGATGAGAACGCTGACCGTGCGATCACCCGACACGTCGAACTCGACGAACCCCCCACCCGAGCGCACGGCGTCCTCGATCCGCCGTCTGAGGTCTGCGATGTCCTGCCCCTGCACCAGGGAGTACTCCGTCTCGTTGAGCGCGACCCGCGTCCGCGTCATCGTCTGCATCTCGCCTCCGGTCGTCGTCTTTCTTCTTCCGGTTCAGCAGTGACGCTATGCGACGGAGACTGCGGCACAGAAGGGGATTGCGCCGCAGGCCGAGAAGAGGCAGGGCGATCCCCGGGTGTACCGTGCAGACATGGGCAGACTCAGGTACGACGGGACGTCGGAGCCGATCCTCGTCGAAGACGCGACGCTCGCGCACCTGAAGATCGTGATCGCGACCAAGCTCCGCCGCCAGGAGAGCTTCATGATGACCTGGCGCCCCGTGAACGGTGGCGTCGACCAGCGCGCGACCGTGTGGATCCACCCCGCGATCCCCCTGCAGTTCGGGTTCGACAGCGCCGAGCAGCCGCCTGTCGATGCCCACCTGGTCGCCGATATGATGCAGGCGCTCAACGCGACGGGAGAACTGGTCCTGGATCGTCTGATCGCTCCTCGTTGAACGCGAGTGCCGCCGACCGGAGGCCTGCAGAACCGGGCGCACAACATCGCGCCGTCGCAACTAGGCTGGGAGGCGCGCCTCGCCCGGCCGGGCCTTCGCCGGTCATGGTCGTGGCGTGAGCCCAGACGACCTCCTCCTCCGGTCGCACGATCCCGTACAGCGGGATGGAGCCGCAGCTCCCCCGTGTGGCCACGCCAGAAAGGCAAGAACCTCATGAGCGAATCCTCCGGAAACGCCGAGCGGGACGGCGAGCGCTCGCCGGACTTCTTCGACCAGTTGATCGAGACCACTCCCCGCGACCAGCAGGGTGCGTTCACGGTCGGCTTCCGCGGCTACGACAAGGGCGAGGTCGACTCCGCGCTCACGTCGCTGCGCGCACAGCTGCAGCAGGCCGCCGCCGATCTCGCCGCCGCGCAGGCCCGCGAGGCTGACGCCGTCGAGGCGGTGCGCGCAGAGGAGCGCGAGGCCCGTGCAGCCCTCGAGAGCGAGCTCACCGCCGCGAACGCCAAGGCCTCGGACGCCGAGCAGCAGGTCGCGACCCTCACCTCCGAGCTCGTCGACGCGCCACAGCCGGACGGCGAGGAGGCTCCCTCACGTCAGCAGTTCGAGGCGATCCTCCGCGTCGCCGAAGAGCAGGCGAACGTCCTCATCCAGAACGCCGCCGTGCAGGCCGACCGTCTGATGACCTCCGCTCGCGAGGAGGTCACCGCGCAGCGCGCCGAGGCCGAGGCCGACGCCGAGCGCATCACGGCCCAGGCGCAGCGCGACGCCGACCAGGTGCGCCTGAAGATGGACACCGAGTACACCGCGCACGAGGCGCGCATCGAGCGCGAAGCCGCGCATGCCGCCGAGAAGGTCAACCAGGCCGCTCAGGAGGCGACGGCGATCCGCACGGAGGCCGAGAAGGGCGCGGCTGCGCTGCGCTCGCTCGTCACCCGCGAGACCACTCAGCTGCGCGCGGATGCCGAGCGCGAGGTCCGCGACATGAACGCCCGCGTCCTCGAGTTCGAGGAGACGCTCACGCGCCGGCAGGACGACGCGCAGCAGGAGTTCCTCGTGCTGCACAACCAGGCGGTGGCGCACGCCGAGCGCATCACCAATGACGCGAACGAGCAGGTCGCGGCGTCGCTCGAGCACGCCCAGCGCATCTCGGCCCGCGCCGAGGACTACGAGCGCCTGACCCGCTCGCAGGCGCAGGCCATCGAGGCCGACGCACAGGTCCGCGCTCGCGAGACCCTCGACCGCGCCCGCCAGAAGTCGCAGAAGATCGTCGACTCGGTCACCGGCCACACCACGGCCGTGCTGCGCGACGCCGAAGACCGCACGCGTCAGCTCCGCTGGCAGCAGCAGCAGCTGACGAGCTTCATGGCCGAGGTGCGCGAGCTGATCCGCCCCGACGGCATCTTCTCGGATGACTCCCTGCCCGCCGAGATCGCCGCGTTCGACGGCGCCCCCGTCGCTGCGGAATCGGCTGACGCGTCAGCAGACGAGACGCCGGAGGAGACCTTCCTCGGCGATGAGGTGCTCGACGACGAGCTCGACGACGACCGCCCGCTCGAGAAGATCACGATCGACGTGGTCGAGACGAAGAAGAAGTCCTCCAAGTAGACCCACCGACGACGAGAGGCGCGAGCAGGGATCCTGCTCGCGCCTCTCGTGTTCCCGGCCCGACGAGTCGGGGACCGGTCGTTGAGGTTATGCGCGCCCGAACTGCGCCGCTGCGGGGCAGTCGAAGGGATCGGCGCCGGCGGAGAGGCCGACCCGGTTCAGGTACTCGATGACGATCATGTACGAGCGGCCGAGGCTGGTCTCCGTGTACGGCACGTCGTTCGCTGCGCAGTAGTCGCGCACGATCTCGCGCGCCTTGGCCAGGTGCAGTCGCGGCATGCTCGGGAAGAGGTGGTGCTCCACCTGGTAGTTGAGACCGCCCATGAGCCAGGTCGTCCACCATCCACCGCTGATGTTGCGGGAGGTGCGGACCTGCTTGGTGAAGAAGTCGAGACGGGCGCCGGGCTCGATGATCGGCATGCCCTTGTGGTTCGGTGCGAACGCGGCTCCCATGTAGACGCCGAACACCGCGAACTGCACGCCCATGAAGGCGAAGGCCATCCCGAGCGGGAGCATCATGAACACGGGCACGAGGATGAGCGCGAACCGCAGCGCGATGATGCTGAGCTCGGTCCAGCGTCCCTTGACGTTCTTCGTCGTCATGAGGTACTTCAGGCCGAGGAAGTGGAGGTTCAGCCCCTCGAGCGTGAGGAGGGGGAAGAAGAGCCAGCCCTGCTTGCGGGTGATCAGCTTGATCAGGCCCTTCGCCTTCGCGGCGTCCTCCTCGAGGAACGAGATCGTGTCGACCTCGATGTCGGGGTCCTTGCCGACCTGGTTCGGGTTGCCGTGGTGCTTGGTGTGCTTCGAGTCCCACCACGAGTAGCTCATGCCGATGCTGGCGATCACGATGCGGGCGAGCTTGAAGTTCGCCGGACCCGTGGTCAGGATCTGGCGATGGGCGGCCTCATGACCGAGGAACGCAATCTGCGTCAGGACGATGCCGAGGCCTGCGGCGATGAGGAGCTGGAACCAGCTGTCGCCGAGCAGGATGAACCCGGTGACGAGTCCGCCGAGGGCGACGGCGATGCCGGCGGCGACGAAGACGTAGAACCACTGGGCACGCTGGAGCAGTCCCATCTCCTTGACGACCTGGGAGACCTGTTTGTATGCCTGGGCCATGGGCGGGAAGTCCGCGTTGCCGGAATACGTCTGGCGAATCGGACCCAGCGTTGCCGCGGTCGGTTCGATCTGTGTGATGGAGATGATCTTCTCCTGACGATCGGAGCCCTTGAGCTGTGAAAGCCCAAGGCGACTGCCCAACGCTTACCTCACAGTAGCCCCGGCCCCATGCGCCTTCGGGAATACTTCGCCGACCCTTGACGCGTGGCTGTGCGTATGCATGAAAGGAGCGTCGGGGGTCATCCTCGCGGCGCGCTTTCGCCCGGTGTGCGATGATCCCTGCATGAACCGCCTGCTCGCCCGCACCGCCGCGTCGACGATCGGACTCGCGGCGCTGACGGTGCCGCTCCTGTCGTGCACGAGCCTGACGACATCGCAGACGTGCATCGACTGGGTGTTCTTCGATTCGCCGGCAGATGCGGCGGCGGAGGCGAACGCGGTCGCGCGCGGGCACATCGCCGATCAGGCGGGCACGACGTCGTACATGGACATCCCCACCACGACGTGGAACGTCGAGGTCGACGATTGGCTCGAGGGAGACGGCGGCGCGGAGATCGTGGTCACCTCGCTTCCCCGGAGCTGCGGGGACACGACCGACGCGATGGCCGAGATGCAGGACGAGGACGAACTCGTCTTCTTCCTGCGCGAAGGGGAATCCGGCTGGGAGATCATCACGCCCTGGCAGGGTGTGACTCCGGCGTCACCGGACGGCGGCATCCCGGAGACCTGGCCGGAGGAGCAGGCGGGCTGACGCGCCGTCAGGCGCGGGCGCGGCGCGCCATCCGGCGCCAGGCGCGCGGAAGGATCGGCGGGAATGCCGGTCCGCGACGGACCGGCTCATGCGCCTCTTCGAGAGCGCGGAAGGCGTCGTCGAGCGCGTCGAACGTGCCGAGCTCGGCGCCGTGGTTGTCGCGCACGAGGTGCGTGGTGCCGTCGAACTCGACGAAGCCCGCGAATTCGCCGGCGCGGGTCGCGACGTGCACGTCGGTGTCGGCCTGCTTCCAGGTCAACGGATCGGAGGGAGGAAAGGTGGTCGTACTCATGGTGATGCTCATTGCTGTGTGGCGGACACGCGTGGGCGCTCCGCAAGATGTGAGATCGAGGGCGGATTCCGCACGCATCGATGTGCGCGGTCCGTAATGGCCCTGATCAGTGGCGACGTGGCGGCCGAGAGGGGCGATGCACACACGTTGCATGATCAGCATAGCAGACCGTCCTCCCGACCCCGAATCGCGACCGTTTCGCGCTCAGCTCGCCGGCGGCTGCCCGCCGCCTCCCGGTCCTCCTTGGCCGCCACCGGGCGCGGAGCCGGTCGTGGGAGCCGTCGTCGTGTCGACCCCCACGACCAGCGCGGCGGCGTATCCCGCGGCAGCACTTCCGGTGACGGTCGCGACCTGCAGGGCCCCGCCGTCGTCACCGAACACGTTGTCGCTGGCGAGTGTGATCTGCGAGAGGTTCCGCGCGGAGCCGTCGTAGACCGAGCCCGCGTACACGTCGGTGCACGCCGCTTCGGGAAGCGCCAGCTGCGAGGTGGCGATGGCCTTGGTCGAATCGGTGATCGAGCCGACGTCGGGGTAGACCTCGAAGTGGATGTGCGGCCAGCGGCCGGAATAGCAGCCGGGGAAGATCGAGGTGAACGAGACCTTGCCCTCCGCATTCGCGACCTGCACGCCGCGCAGGTAGGTCACCCCCTCCAGCCCGGAGGAGTACATCGAGTACTCGCCCTGCGCCGTGCAGTGCCAGGCGTACACCGCGACCCCTGCGAACGGGACTCCCCCGTTCGCCAGATCGAGGATCTGCAGCTCGAACGTCAGAGGCACGCCGTCTGCGGTCGCCGCCCCGTCGATCGACGAACGGATGTCCCGGCGGACGATGCCGGAGTCCTCGAGCACATCGGGGCCGTTCGAGCCGTCGCCCGGATATGGTCCGGCGGTCTCGTCGGGGATCTCGTCCACGCCCGCCTCGCTCCCTCCCGAGGCTCCCGGCGTCGCCGTGGGGGTCGGCGTCGATGATCCTCCCGACGCCGCAGGAGCGCATGCCGCCAGCACGACGGCGCCGAGTCCGATCCCGGCGAGACCGAGGACTCCCCTCCTGCTCATCAGAGTGCGGATGTCGAACGCCGCCCCCTGATCGACGACCTCCTCGTCGGCGCGGTCGAGCAGCCGCCCCTCGTAGGCGGGACCGTCCGGGGTCTGGGTGGGTTCGGGAATGCTCATGATCGGGCTCCTCTCGAGCGGACCTGTGGTGGTTCGTCACCATGGTCCGGGAGCATCCGATCAGCGGCCTTTGCCCGACCTATGCCTTGCTTATGTCTGCGGCGGGCACGGGCGGGCGGAGTACCAGCACCACCACGATGACGGCGAGGATCAGGGCGGTCAGCGTCACCGGGATCGGCAGCACCGGATCCAGCAGCACCAGCAGGGCGCCGATCGGGACGACGATGTTCACCACGCGGTCGGCGTTCTCGCGGAGCGCGATCCACCAGATCCCGAGCAGGAAGATCGCGATCGGGATCGTGACCGTGAAGGAGGCCGTGACGCTCGACAGGTGGCTCTCCCCCGTCAGGACGTCGAGTTCTACCTCGATCCCGGCCGAGAACGCCGCGGCCGCAGCGAACACGAAGTAGTGCGTGTACCCGTAGCGGAGCGAGCGACGGAAGGTCGTGATGGCCCGGTGATGCGGCGGCCAGAAGTAGATCCACCACAGCGACGCGGTGACCACGAGGGTGAGCACGGAGATCGCGATCAGCGGCCCGAGACTCTCGACCTCGTCGATCGCGTCGATGATCGCGTTCGCGGAGGCGAGCAGGCTCTCACCCAGCACGATCAGGGTGAACAGACCGTACCGCTCCGTGATGTGGTGCGGGTGCCAGGGTGTCTGCCTGCGGTACTCGGCGAACACGGGGACACCGACCTCGATCAGCGCGCAGACCACGAAGGCCGTGATCTGCAGCGGCCCGGTCGGGATCAGGAGGAACAGGATCCACAGCACCTGGACCGCTGCGATGCCGAAGGCGTATCGCCGAGTCGCCGAGCGCAGCGGTCCCGCCGAGCGCGATGCCCGTAGCCACTGCGCGACCATCGCGATGCGCATCACCACATAGCCGAGGACGGGGATCGTGAAGTCGCCCTCGGTGAACGCCTGAGGGATCCCGGCGGCGAACACGAGCACGCCGCCCATCTGGACGAACGTCGTGACGCGGTACAGCCAGTCGTCGGTGTCGAACGACGTCGCGAACCAGGTGAAGTTCATCCAGGCCCACCAGATCGCGAAGAACATCATCGCGTAGGAGCTGACGCCGTGGAGGAAGTCCCCGTGACTGAGCGCCTCGTGCAGCTGAGCGGAAGCGATGCTCACGGCCACGACGAACACGAGGTCGAAGAACAGCTCGAGCGAACTCGCGGCGCGGTGCGGTTCGCCGGGGTCGCGCGGCAGCATCGTGCGGAGTTGGAAGCGCGGGGCGGTCGAGTTCGCGGTCACGGCGACAGGATAGCGCCGGGCGGGGGACGACCGTCGAGATCCGGTTCAATCCATTCGTCAGAAGTATCTTCCCCTCCCGGGCTCCATCCGCTACAGTGATCA
The DNA here is from genome assembly GCA_044900255.1 of Microbacterium sp. NPDC090218. Classification (GTDB taxonomy): domain Bacteria; phylum Actinomycetota; class Actinomycetes; order Actinomycetales; family Microbacteriaceae; genus Microbacterium. The sequence continues at coordinate 737,471 of JBJDMS010000001.1, forward strand.
AAGTCTGCAGTGCCTGCTGCAAGCAACCGCCGTTTAGGGATGGCGTGATGCGCTCCGTGATGTGGGATCACGGAGAACCAGCAGGACCCGAGGGGTCGGGACGCAGACAGATGCCGTGAACGTGGGGTTCATGGTTTGGGGAAACTGGGGAAAACAATGGCGCACTGGGGATTCCTGCGTACATTCACGGCTCAAGGGGCCTCGGCATGACTTCCGTCGAGGATGCTCTGAGCATCACTCGTACGGGCTTCGTGCCGGTAGCCGCTCCGCGAGCCACCGCCAAGTCGACGACGCGCACGGCGGTCACGCCGCGTGTCTCGGCGACTCTGGAACGGCGTCGGCAGTGGGAGCGTCGCTACCGGATGCGGCTGCGGATCACGGATGCGGCTGTCATCCTGATCGCCGTCGGTCTGACGGTGACGATCCAGCTGATCACCGACGTCTGGGCGACCGAAGCGCTGCGCAACGCCGCACTGCTCGGTCTCTCCTGGTATCTGATGCTGTCGGCCCTCAACACCCGGGCGGCCGCCATCTTCGGATCCGGGGCCACCGAGTACCGCCGTGTGGCGCACGCCGGTGGTCTCGCCTTCGGCATCGCCGCGATCGCCGGCGTCCTCCTGGAGTGGGAAGGACTGCAGCCGCTGTTCTTCGTCGCCCTCCCGGTCGGGATGCTCGGGCTCCTCGTCGCACGCTGGACCTGGCGCCGCTGGCTGCAGCGGCAGCGCCTTCGGGGACAGTACGCGTCGAGGACCCTGGTCGTCGGTGCCACCGAAGACGTCGAGTACGTGATCAAGTCTCTTCAGAAGGGTGAAGAGAACGGCTACCACGTCGTGGGGACGACGCTGCTGGATCGCAATGCCGGCGCGCTCGCTGTCGGGGAGAGCATCTACCCGGTCGTGGGCAATCTCAACACCGTCGCTGCCGCGGCGACGCAGCTCGGGGCGGACACCATCATCGTGGCGAGCCGCCCCGAGGGGGAGCCCGACTTCATCAAGCAGCTCAGCTGGGAGCTCGAGGGGACCGCCGCAGAGCTCGTGCTCTCGAGCCGGCTGACCGACGTCGCCGGGCCCCGCGTCTCGCTTCGCCAGGTCGACGGCCTGCCGCTGATCCAGGTGAAGATCCCGACCTACGAGGGCGGGGTGCACGTGCTCAAGCGCGCGCTCGACATCGCCGTCGCCACGGTCGCGCTCATCCCGATCGCCCTGGTCACCCCGATCCTGGCGCTGCTGGTCAAGCTCGACTCGCCGGGTCCGGTGTTCTTCTTCCAGGAACGCGTCGGCCGCGACGGACGCAGTTTCAAGATGGTCAAGTTCCGCTCCATGAAGACCGACGCCGAGCAGCAGCTCGCCGCGCTCAAGGAGCAGAACGACGGTGCCGGTCTCCTCTTCAAGATGAAGGACGACCCGCGTGTCACTCGAGTGGGCAAGGTCCTGCGCAAGCTGTCGCTCGACGAGCTGCCCCAGTTCTGGAACGTGCTGACCGGTGACATGAGCGTCGTCGGCCCGCGCCCGCCGCTCCAGAGCGAGGTCACGGCATACGACGGAACGGTGTTCCGCCGCCTCTACATCAAGCCGGGGATCACCGGTCTGTGGCAGGTTTCGGGGCGCAGCGACCTGTCATGGGACGAGAGCGTGCGCCTCGACCTGCACTACGTCGAGAACTGGTCGGTCATGAACGACCTGCAGATCATGTGGCGCACCGCCAAGGTCATGGTCCAGCCGAGTGGAGCGTACTGATGAACACCATCGAGCAGGTCGAGACCACCGAGACGTCGCCGCGTCGACGCACTCGCTGGATCGCCATCGCGGTCGCCGCGGTCCTGGCTCTGGGAGCCGCCGGCGTCGGGGTCGCCCTCGTCGTGAACAACGGATCCACCCCGCAGGCCTCCCCGACGGATACGCCGGTGGACGACGGCGATGCCGATGACGACGCCTCCGAGGACCCGCTGACCACCGTTCCCGCGATCGTCTCCGCACCGCTGAGCGAAGACGAGGACGCCGAAGTCGGGCGCGCGACAGCCGCAGCGGACGCTGTCGTGGCCGCGCTGGACGAAGTCGCCCAGCGCGGCGACGGTTCCGCTGTCGGCGTCGAAGCGATCGCCACCGGCTGGGTTCTCGGAGAGGTCCAGTCGCACGCTCGCGAGCAGTTCGATCTGGGCTACAAGCAGACCGGCGACGCGGTCGTGACCAGCGTCACGCCGACGGCGATCGATCTGTCCGCCACACCCGCCACCATCATGTTGAAGGTCTGCGTCGACGTCTCAGGCATCGACATCACCGATGCCGCAGGCAACTCGCTCAAGGACTCGCTCTACAACCCGGGCCGACCCGTGGCCCACCTCTATGGGGCTGTCTTCGAAGACAACACCTGGAAGATCTCGTCGCATGAAATCCCGGATGTCCAGGACTGCGCCGCAGCCTGACCCGTTGGATCCGAAACTCGAAAAAGGACTCCCGATGAACATCAAAGCAAAGGCGCGGGGAACGAAAGCCGCCCGCGTTGCCGCAGGGGCGATCGTCGCCGCGGCCGCACTCGTGGGCTCGCTGCTCACGCCTCTCGCCGCCGCTTCGGCGACTGCTCCTCTCCCCGACGGCCTGTCACAGGAGACTGCAGCCGCCTCGTGCTGGGAGATCAAGCAGAACTACCCGCAGTCGACCGACGGCGTCTACTGGCTGGTCACGCCCGCCCTCGTCGCGCCGGAGCAGTTCTACTGCGACCAGACGACGTCCGGCGGCGGCTGGGTGCTCATCGGCCGCGGCCGCGAGGGGTGGAAGGAGGGCTACAACGGCCTGCGCACCGCTGCGCAGATCCGCAACACGCCCACCGGAACCGACGCCTTCCAGCCCGCACAGCTGCCCGCCGCGACGGTGGACGGCCTCCTCAACGGCGGTCGTGTCGATGCTCTGAGCGACGGCGTCCGTCTGCGTCGAGCCACCAACACCGCCGGCACCAGCTGGCAGGAAGCGCGGTTCACGTTCATCCAGCGCGACCGCTGGGTGTGGACGTTCGGGGCCGAGCACCGCGTGAAGAACTACTCCTTCGACGGCGCGACCGGCACCGGTGGGCTGACGAACAACTTCGGCAGCAACAACCAGCTGCGTCGCGTCGTGTTCAGCGAGCAGGCGTCGCACAACTACCTCAACGGCTGGGCATACGGCTCCAGCCAGGCCGGGAGCACGTCTGCGACGTCCTACCTCTGGGCGCCGTCCGGCCAGTCGTACGCACGTCCGTTCGCACAGGTGTTCCTTCGCCCGCAGCTCAAGGTCGCCGATCTGAACTTCGGCACGATCCCGGCCACGGGAAGCCCGGCTTCCACCGTGGCCGCGATTCCTGAGAGCAACGCCATGACCACGGTGTGGGGCGTCTCGGGCTTCGCCAACGGGAGCAGCGGCGAGCTCAACACCGAGGTCGCCGAGTTCGGCGAGGTCGCCGGCAAGGTCTTCGTCGGCGGCAACTTCCGCTACGTCCAGCGGAACGAAGGCGGCACCGGACAGGTGGAGCAGCCCTACATCGCCGCGTTCGACGTGAACACCGGCGAATGGGTCTCGACGTTCCGCCCGCAGCTCAACGGCCAGGTGAAGGCGATCGTCGGACTCCCCGACGGACGCGTCGCCATCGGCGGTCAGTTCTCCACGGTCAACGGAACCCCGCAGGCCGGCATCGCGATCCTCGACCCGAACACCGGTCAGCTCTCCGGGTGGCAGGTCGCCGCGGAGCACCGCGCGACCGGAAGCGTGCCTTACGTCCGCGACCTCGACGTCCAGGACAACTTCCTCTACGTCGCAGGTGCGCTCACGCACCTGACCGCGGTCGGCTCGACCACGAGCGCGAGCGCGTGGAACGGCGGCCGGATCAACCTGACCACCGGACGCCCCGACACCAACTGGAATGCCTTCCTCAACGGAACCTCGATCGCCGTCGACGCGTCCGACCAGGGCGACCGCACCTACTTCTCCGGCTACTTCAAGATGAAGCAGACCACCTCGACGCCCAGCGCGGCCGCCATCCAGACGGCAGCCGGTGCGCCGCTGGTCGACCCCCTCTGGGTTCCGAAGTTCAGCAAGGCCTCCATCGACGCCTCGGGCAACTACTCCGGCAACATCTGGCAGCTCGGTGTGACCGAGGCCGGTGGCAAGGTGTGGCTCGGCGGCTCTGAGCACTCGCTCTTCGCCTACGATCGGAACACCTTCGAGCGAGTCGGCGGCTCGATCACCAAGGCCGGTGGCGACTTCCAGACCGTCGAGCACAACGCCTCGCTGGTGATCGGCGGATGCCACTGCGGTCACTGGGTCTACCAGGACGCCTACAACTGGGACAACGTCGGAACCGGGTGGACGCAGGCCGACAAGATGAACCTGATGGGCGCATGGAACGCGGCCACCGGCAAATTCGTCAAGGAGTGGTCGCCCGTCGTCCAGGCACGCGCAGGATACGGCGCCTGGGGCACCTTCTTCGACAGCACCGGCGTGCTGTGGGCCGGAGGCGACTTCAGCCGATCCGTGAGAGCCGGCGAGGTCAGCCAGTGGTCCGGCGGATACATCCGCTTCGCTCCGAAGGACACGACCGCACCGACGACACCGGGAACGATCAACGCGACCCCCGGCAACGGCGGCACGCAGGCGACCCTGACCTGGGCTGCCTCCACCGATTCGGGTGGCGTCACCTATGAGGTGCTCCGCGGCAACCGGGTGATCGCATCGACGACGTCGGCGACCTACACCGTGCCGATCACCGAGACTCCGACGAACTACTTCGTCCGGGCCCGGGATGCGGGAGGCAACCGCTCTGCGAGCACGGCGGCCTTCGTCGCTCAGCCCGCACCGGCGAGCGCACTCACCTTCATCGAGAACGGCGCGACGTGGTCGTGGCGATACACCTCCGACGCGCTTCCGGCCGATTGGAACAGCACCGCATTCGACGACGCGGCATGGAACTCCGGCAAGGGTCTCTTCGCCCGCGGTGTGGCATCGGCGACGACGAACATCGATCCGACGAACCTCGCGACGAAGCCGCTCAGCGCACAGTTCCGCAACGAGTTCCAGGTCACGAACGCGCTGAGCGTCGTGAACGGCAAGATCTCGGTGATCGCGAACGACGGCGTGGTGCTGTACCTCAACGGCGTCGAACTGGGCCGGGTGCGGATGCCCGCAGGCACTCTGACGCAGAACTCCTACGCGAACGGTGTCATCACGCACACCGCCGCGGCGGCGAACCGCGTCGTCTTCGATGTGCCGCAGGGCGTACTCGTGGACGGCACCAACGTCCTCGCCGCCTCGGTGCACGCCAACTACCGCACGACGGCCGACCTCAGCTTCGATCTCGCCTTCACGGCAGAACGTGGCCAGGCGCCGGCGGCGCCGAACGCGGTGACCGGACTCTCGGGAACGAGCACCATCGACTCCGCCACCCTCACCTGGACCGCTCCCGCGAGCGGGACCACCCCGCAGTCATACGTGATCAGCCGGGGCGGTCAGCAGGTGGGCACGACGGACGCAGCGACGACGACGTTCACCGAGAGCGGTCTGACCGCCTCGACGGCGTACGAGTACAGCGTCGTCGCGGTGGGGATCGGCGGCCTCACGTCGACACCGGCGGTCACGCAGGTGACGACCGCCGCCCCGCCGGCGGACAACGAGGTTCCGGTGACCATCTCGAGCGGCTCGACCTGGTCGTGGCGGTACTCCGCAGATCCTCTTGCCGCGGATTGGAACGCCACGGCGTTCGACGCCTCGGCCTGGAACTCGGGCGCAGCCGTCCTCGCCAGGGGCGTCGCCGCCGCGGCGACGAACATCGATCCGACGAACCTCGCGACCAAGCCGCTCAGTGCTCAGTTCCGTCACGCCTTCACGGTGACGGACGCGTCGAGCGTGCAGGACGGCACCGTCACCGTGACCGCAGATGACGGGGTCGTCGTCTACCTCAACGGTGTCGAGCTGGGACGCGCGAACCTCGGAGCTGGCACGCTCACGCAGAACTCGTACGCGACGGCTGCGCCGCGAGCGGGCACCGCCGCAGCGAACCAGGTCACGTTCACCGTTCCGGCGAACCTGCTCGTCGAAGGGAACAACGTGATCGCGGCCTCGGTCCACGCCAACTACCGTGGGACGCCCGACCTGAGCTTCGACCTGGCATTGAGTATGCTTCGCGGATGAGCAGGCTCTCCTACGCCGAAGCACGCCGAGCGCTCGCCTCCGCCCAGAAAGCGGGGGCGGGCGTTCCCGCGTATCTCCGCTGGGTCAATCGTCCCCTGGGCGGACAGGCAGCGGTCGTCGGGGCGGCCTGGGGCGCCAGCCCGAACGGCGTCACCGCGCTCAGCGCTCTGATCGGCGCGGCGGGCGTGGGCGTCCTGGCCGCCGTCCCGCAGTGGTGGGCCGGCCCCGTCGCCGCTGTGCTCCTGCTCCTGGGCTATGTCCTCGATTCGGCGGACGGACAGCTCGCGCGCATCCAAGGGCGAGGCGGACCCGCCGGTGAGTGGCTCGACCATGTCGTGGACGGCGTACGCGCCCCCCTCGTGCACATCGCCGTCGCGATCCACCTGCTGCAGACGGGTGCGGCCCCCTGGCTCGTCCTCATCGCCGGTCTCTTCTCCGTCCTGGTCTCCGGGTGGTTCCTCTCTCAGCTCCTCGCCGAGAAGCTCCTCCCGAAGGCGCCGCCTTCCACCGATGACGGCCGCCGTGGCATCCTGGAATCGTTCATCAAGCAGCCACAGGACCCTTCCACCACGTATGTGGTCCTGACGTTCATCGGCCTGCCGGTCGTGTTCGCCGTGCTCTATGCGGCGTTGTTCGCCTGGCACGTCCTGATCTTCGCGGGCTCGCTCCGCCGCAAGCACTCGCAGCTCACCGCACTCTGACCCAGGACGCACTCCGCATGGCTCCACTCATCTCCTCCCCGAGTCGATCGCTCATCGCGGCGACCGGCCAGGACGCGAGCCTCGAAGTCGAACCGAGAGTCCTGCCGGCCTGGCCCGTCCTCACCGTGCTGTGGGGCTACCCGCTGTTCTGGCTGGTGGGGATGCTCCCCTTCGCCTCGGTGATCATGGCGATCCCGATGCTCGCCCTGCTGATCATGCGCCGACGCATCCTGATCGTTCCCGGGATCCTCCCGTGGATCGGCTTCGTGCTGTGGATGATCCCGTCTGCCCTGATGATCGACCAGCTCGGACGAGGTGTCGGACTCGGCGTGAGGTTCAGTCAGTTCCTCGCCTTGGCGATCATCATGGTCTACATCGTCAATGCTCGGACGTCGCTCACGCCGAAGCGGATCTTCAACGGCCTCACCTTCATCTGGATGTTCGTGATCGTCGGCGGTTACCTGGGGATGTTCTTCCCCGAGGTTCAGCTCACGATGACGATCGGGCGGCTGCTGCCCGATGCCATCTCGAGCAATGACTATGTGTCGGAGCTGGTGTTCCCGACGCTGGCCGAGATCCAGACGCCCTGGGGCGCTGAAGAGCCGTTCGTCCGTCCGTCCGCGCCGTTCTCGTACACCAACGGCTGGGGCGCGGCCATGGCGGTGCTCACGCCGATCGCCATCGGAACCGCGATCGGGCACCGCACCGCCCGCGCGATGTGGGTGCTCGTCATCGCCCTCGTCGCCGCGATCCCGCCCGCGATCGCCACCACCAACCGCGGCCTCTTCCTCGGCATCGCCGGTGCTGTGGCCTACGTGCTCTTCTGCCTCCTCATCCGCGGTCGCCTGCTCGCCTTCTTCTGGGTGACGATGCTGGGGATCGCGGGGGCCGTCATCCTCTTCCTCTCCGGCTTCCTCGACGGCATCGTCGCGCGACAGGAGACGGTCGACACGACCGAGGGGCGCGGGAACCTCTACGCCGAGACGTGGGAGAGGACTCTGCAATCCCCGGTGATCGGCTGGGGTGCCCCCCGGCCCAGTACGTGGAGTGAGATCTATGTGGGCACCCAGGGCGCGATCTGGAACGCGATGTTCTGCTTCGGCCTCGTGGGACTGTTCCTGTTCCTCGGCATGATCGTCCTGGGAGCCGTTCGCACCTTCGACGCCCCGAACCTCTCCGCCGTCTGGATCCACGCGAGCGTCGTCGTCACGGTCTTCCTGTCGATCTTCTACGGTCTCGACCGTCAGCTCGTCTTCGTCGGGATCGCGCTCGCCGTGCTCTTGCGGGAGAAGTACCTGGGGAACTCCTCCTACTGGACGCCGCAGCCCACGCCGTTCGCAAGAGCCAAGAATGAAGAGTGAGGGACTCGCGCGGAGTGGAGTGATCAGTCTCTTCGGCTCCGCGTTCGCAGCGCTCGCCGCGCTCCTGCTCACAGCAATCGTCGGCAACACTCTCGGCGCGAGCGGCACCGGTCTGTTCTTCCAGGCGATGGGCATCTTCACGATCCTCACGCAGGTGCTGCGGCTCGGCACGAACAGCGGTATCGTCCGGTTCATCGCGGAACAGCGGGCCTTCGATCGGGTGGGGGCCGAATGGCGCATCGTCCTCTTCGCCGCCGTCCCCGTCGCGATCGCCTCCGGCCTCGTCTCCCTGGCGGTGTGGTTCTTCGCTGATGCGCTCGGTGCCTGGCTCGCCGCGCCGACGGAGTCCGAGGCACTCGCGGACCTCCTCCGCGCCATGGTGCCCTACATCGTGATGGGTGCGCTGATCGGCGTGCTGCAGATCGCGGCGCGAATGCTCCGCGGCGTCACGGCCTTCACACTGCTGCAGAGCGTGCTGCTGCCGGCGAGCCGCCTGCTGACGGTTCTGCTGGCCGTGTCCCTCGCGGGAGTCGCCGCGTGGGGTGCCTTCGAGGCGTGGCTGTGGCCCCTGCCCGTCTGGCTCGTCATCACCCTGATCGTCGTGGCGACACCGTTGATCCGGGACTTCCGCCGGCGGGCGGAGAGCTCGCCGGCGACCCGACCATCACTCACATCGTTCTGGCGGTTCAATGCGCCGCGCTCGGTGAGCTCAGGCCTTGAGACCGCTCTGGAGTGGTCGGACGTGCTCATCATCGCCGCGCTGGCGTCTCCCGCCGTCGCCGGTGTCTACGCGGTCATCACGCGCGCGGTACGAGCGGGCGGCGTCGTGGACAAGGCCATGCGTGTCGCCGTCTCCCCCACGATCTCGGCGCTGCTGGCACGTGAGAACTACCGCGAGTCCACGCGGTTGCACACCTCGGTCGTGCGCGCGATGATCCTGATGAATTGGCCCTTCTACATGCTGCTCATCGCCATGGGGCCCGCCGTGCTCGACATCTTCGGAGAGGAGTTCCGCGCGGGCTGGGGGCCGATGATCCTCCTGTCACTCGCCATGATGTTCCAGACTGCGTGCGGGATGCTGCAGAGCATCCTGCTCCAGGGCGGGAAGAGCACGTGGCAGATGTACAACAAGAGCATCGCCCTGGTGTTGAGCATCGCGGGCAACCTGGCGCTGGTCCCCGTGATGGGCATCTGGGGCGCGGCAGTGACCTGGGTGATCGTGGTCGTCGCCGACAACCTGATCGCCGCCGTGCAGGTGCACCGAGGCATGCATGTCGACCTTCAGCCCGGGAAGCTCGTCGCAGCGATGATCCCGCCCGTCGTGGTCTTCGGCGGCGGAGGGCTGCTCTTCACCTGGTGGGGTGGCTCGAGCCTTCTCGTCCTGCTGCTCGCCGGCGTCGTCCTCTGCCTGGTCTACGCAGTGGTTCTCTGGCTCCTCCGCCGCCCGCTGCACATCGAGACCCTGTGGCGCCGCATCCCCTTCGTGGGCCGGTGGGCCTGAGCTCCGGAAGGCGGTCGCTCAGCGGCGGAGCTTCGAGACCAGGATGGCCCCCGCGCTTCGCAGGGATCGCGGGATGAACGCGTACCAGGGTGCGCGGCGGATCGGGCTCTCGAGCAGGGAGCGCACCGCATCCGCCCCCGGGGTCGCGATCGTCCCCGGCGAGGTGATCTCGCCGGAGAGGGACTGGTCGAGCAACTGCGCGAGCTCCTTCGCCGTGAGCGCCCGGCGGATGATGCCGAGGCCGGCCATCTCCGCACTGAACACGAGCTGATGGTCATCGACCACCTCGCCCCCGCCCGGCACGCGGGGCACGACGATCGGAACGATGCCGAGCGCCCTCATGTCCATGACACCGCCCGCACCCCCCTGGAGCACGACCGCATCCGCGCTGCGGCACAGCTCCAGCAACTCCGAGTAGGGGAGGATCTCGACGTTCTCCGCACCCGCGACGGGCGCCGACGGCCCGTGCTGCATCACGAGACGCACACCGGGGTTGTCGCGCAGCCATTCCTCGGCCCATGCCGACAGCCGGTCGAACGGCAGGTGATAGGTGCCTGCGGAGACGACCACCAGAGCCGTACTCACAGCACGACTCCGACGTTGCGGGAACCGGGGTAGAACTGACGCATCTGCTCCCACTGCACGAGGAACTCATCGGCGAACGGGTATACGAGACGCCCGCTCAGCCCCGGCGACGTGATGCGATCAACGGGTTCGAGATAGACCGTGCGCGCTCCGAAGAGGCGCGCCTGGGTGAAGAACGGGAGCGCGATGGCCGCGCCGGTGGAGAAGACGATGTCGGGCCGCTCCGCCGCGAGCACCCTGCGCGCGAGTGCGAAGTTCCGCAGCAGGTTGGGCACGTTGCGCACGGTCGGGTAGTGGATCTCGTACACCTTCTCGTCCGCGAGTCGTGAGCGCGCGTCTTCGACCGGGAACGTCGCCCAGGAGCGCTCGTGCTCCCCCCACCAGTCGCGCAGTGCGAGGGCCTGAGTGAGATGCCCACCGGACGAACAGGCGATGAGGATCTTCATGCGATCAGATCCCTCGCCCGAGCTTCTGGACGATCTTCGTGATCGCCTGGGGCGTGACGAGCTTCCAAGAGATCGCGATCGCGAGCATCGCCTTCACCTGTCTCGGGTTGTGCCTCAGGGCTCTGCGCGCCCACGCCCGCGCGTTCCGTGCGTCTCCGCTTGCGGCGAGCGCGAACGCGACCTGCGCCTCGATCCGACCGAGCGCGGCGGGTATCGACGCGAAGTCCGGATGCTTTCGCAGCAGGTACTGCAGCGCCTCGGCGTACGAGGCCCACTGCCCGAAGTAGTACGACTGCCCCTTCCACAGCACGCGCACGAGGGGCTCGTTCACGACGCTCACGAGGCCGAGCGACGACGCGCGCAGGAGGATGTCGTAGTCCTCGCCATAACTGCGCGGAAGCTCTTCATCGATGAGGCCGAGATCACCCAGAAGCACGTCGCGGCGGAACATCAGGCTCGAGGAATGCAGCCCGGGGTTGCGGTTGCGCAGGAACGCCTCATGCGAGAGCTCCTCCTCGGGGACGAGGCGCACATGGGTGCTCTCCCCGTCATCGATGATCATGGCCGTTCCGACGACGATCGCGTCCGGCTTCTCTGCGAAGCGACGGAGCTGGGCGTCGAGCTTTCCGGGCAGCCACTCGTCGTCGTCATCCAGGAACGCGACGAGACGCCCTTCGGCGGCGTCGATGCCGGAATTCCGCGCCCCCGCGAGCCCTCGACTGCGAGTGTTGGCGATCCCGCGGACGATCCACCCCTCGGGGATCTCCAGCTCGGGCACCTCGATGGGGCAGGCGTCGAAGACGATGACGACTTCGCCGGTGACGGACGCCTTCTGCGACAGCACGCTCTCGACGGCGAGCTTCATCAGCTCGGGTCGATTGTGTGTCGGCACGACGACAGAAACTTCACGCTGCATGCGCACTCCCCTTGTGTGACGCATCCGACGCACGTCGGACGTGATCGGAATCCCCAGATGCTCGGCAGGCCCCATCCCGCCGAAAAGTCGGCACTGACATCAGCGCGACCTTCGGGTTAGTATATCGAATGGAGCGCCTGTGGGAAGGGCTCCATTCGAGGGGAACATCTGGGGAAGGGGATTTCGTCGTGCCAGAAGAAGCTGTCACACGACGCGTTCGCGTCGGAGTCGTCGGGGTCGGGAAGATGGGCCTGTCCCATCTCGCGATCGTACGCGCGCTGAGGAACGTCGAGCTGGTGGGTGTCGTGGATGCGACGGACTACCTCCTCGACATCTTGAACAAGTACACCGGGGCGGCCACCTACTCGTCGCTCGACAAGATGCTCGATGAGGCGAAGCCGGAAGCGATCCTGATCGCCACGCCGACCGGCTCGCACGCCGCGCTCGTCCGCACCGCGCTCGACCGCGGGGTGCATGTGTTCTGCGAGAAGCCGCTGACACTCACCGCCGCCGAATCAGCGGAACTCTCCGCCCTCGCCGAGGCGAAGGGTCTCGTCGCCCAGGTCGGCTATCACAACCGCTTCATCGCGACTTTCCAAGAGGTCAAGCGCCTCCTCGATCTGCAGGCGATCGGTCGAGTCACGCACGTGCTCGCGGAGGCGTACGGCCCCGTGGTGCTCAAGCCCAAGGGCTCGACGTGGCGCAGCAAGCGGACGACGGGTGGCGGGTGCCTGTACGACTACGCAGCCCATCCGCTCGACCTCGTGCACTGGTACCTGGGGACACCCGAAGGCGTGCGCGGCTCCGTGCTGAACAGCATCTTCTCCGCCGACACCGATGACGAGGTCTACTCGACGCTGGACTACGCAGACGGACTCAGCGTGCAGCTCTCGGTCAACTGGTCGGACGAGTCGTATCGGAAGATGTCCACCTCCATCACCGCCACCGGTTCACAGGGCCGGATCATCGCCGACCGCCAGGAGATCCGCGTCTACCTGCGCGAGGGTGCAGATATCCCCGAGGGCTACCGCGCCGGCTGGAACATCCTCTACACGACCGACCTCACCGAGCAGGTCTCGTTCTACCTCCGCGGCGAGGAGTACAGCGCTCAGCTCGAGACGTTCGTCGCAGCCGTGGCCGCCGGAGAGAAGGCAGCCCGACAGAACAGCTTCGCCAGCGCTTCCGAGACCGATCGCGTGATCGAGTGGATTCTGCAGGATGCGGCGACGGGCGCGGCCACAGGTGCGGCGCCGATCGCGATCGCCGCACCGACCGCGCAGAAGCGCGGACTGTTCGGACGGGGGAAGAGGGCATGAGCGAGATCACGACCACGGGCATGGATCGACTCCTGCTCGGAGACAACCAGTTCTTCGGCATCAACCACATGTCGGAAGAGAAGGCACGCGCGCAGGCCATCCGGTTCCAGGACACCCAGGCGATCATCGACGTCGTCGACATCGCGTACGACAACGGCATCCGCACTCTCATGTGCACCACGCACGAGCGCATCGCCGAGGTCTGCGACCACGTGCGCGCGAACCCCGAGCGGTATGCCGACTACCGCTTCTACCCCTGCATGCCGTACGCGCACAAGTACGCCAACGCCGTCACCGACCACGGGATGCTGGGCGCGCTGAAGCAGTTCCTCCCCGAGGAAGGATTGCTCAATGCGGCCCTGCGAGGCGGCAAGTCATTCGTGAAGAAGGACATCGAGGGCATCATCACCCTGCTGGTGGACGCCGAGATGAAGATGTTCCAGGGCCTCAACACCCCCGTGATCTTCCTCCAGAACGTGGTGGTCGACCTCATGCTCGGACTCGGGTTCGACGAGGCCTTCGTGATCTTCGACCGTCACGTCCGCGAACGCTACGGCGCCGAGCCGGCGTACATCACGATGAACCTGCCGATGCTGCTCGACACTCTCGATCGGGTGGGGATCAAGAACCCCATCGTGTGCGCGAACATCAACGAGATCGGCTTCCGGATGTCGGGGGGTATCGAGGCGTATGAGACCGCCCTGCGCGAGCGCCCCTTCCGCCCGGTCGCCATGTCGGTCTTCGCCTCGGGAGCGATCCCGCCTCGTCGCGCGCTCGAATGGATCCATGACCACGCGAATGTCGAGTCGATCGTGTTCGGGGCATCATCGCGAGCGTCTATCGCGAGCACCACCGAAATTGTCAGGGACCTTTGGGGAACGGAACCCGTACACTAGGCGGACACACGTCAACAGGATGCATCGAGGGGGAAAGCTCGTCCCGCATCCACAACCCGGATAAGGCTCCGGCGAACCGCGCTGCTCGCGCAGCTCGACTTCGCGCCCCCTCGATATGAAGCTGACTCATCACACACGACACTCATTCCTTCGATTCCTGTTCGCCTCCCTCGCTGTCCTGGCAGTGGTGGGGGTCTCCCTCGTGGTCGGCAAGCCGGCCGCAGCAGCCGAGTCCTCGAGCACCATCTCCTCGGTGATTCCCCGCGGGTCGACCGGCTGGTCGTATTACCGCGGATCCGCGGCTCCCGCCTCCGGCTGGCAGACGACCACGAAGTCCTGGGCGATCGGGACGGCGCCGTTCGGCGTCGGCTCGAGCACCGGGCAGGTGAGCACGATGCTTCCCGCGGTCGCGGGTCGCCAGCCTCTCGCCACCTACTTCACGAAGAGCTTCACCCTCACCTCCGATCTCCCCGAGTGGTCGTGGGTGAACACCTGGGCGGATGACGGGATCGTCATCTGGATCAACGGCGTGGAGATCGGCCGGAAGAACGCTCCCTCGGGCAAGATCACGTCCGGGAGCTATGCGACCGTCGCCCCTTCCTCGACGGCTGCACGAAAGAACCCCGTCTCGTTCACGGTGCCTGCGGGAACCCTCAAGGCGGGCGAGAACACCATGGCCGTGCAGGTGCTGTCGAACTGGCGCCAGACCCGCAACCTCAGTTTCGACGCGCACCTCGTGCGTGAGGACCGCGCGCAGACGCCCGTTCCCCCCGTGAAGCCGACGCCGACGCCGACTCCGACGCCGACTCCCACCCCCACACCGACGCCTCCGGTGACTCCTCCCGCGAAGCCGACGGTTCCTCCGGCGAGCGGCACGAGCATTCCCGGCTGGGGCACACCGTCCTGGAGCGACGAGTTCACCTACACGGACGGCTCGGGTAAGCCTGCCGTCGATCCCGCCAAGTGGAACGTGCGCGGTCAGGACGACCTCGGCCTCCTCTTCGACGCCGCCGTCGTCGACCGCAAGCAGGTCTCGGTGGACAACTCCGGCGTCCTGCACATTCGCGCCGACTGGCTCGACACTCCAGCGATTCGGCCGTCCGCCCAGACGGGCCCGCGTGAGCTCTGGCACAAGACCGGCTATCTCGACCAGCGACGCCTCGGCTCGGACGACGTGAGCATGGCGCAGCAGTACGGGCGCTGGGAGATCCGGGCCAAGACGCCCAGCGGACCGAACACGTTCGGATCGCTCGCCGCCTTCTGGCTCCGCAACAATCAGTCCGGCGAGATCGACATCATGGAGGCGTGGGGCTATGACGACGCGGCGGTCCGGGATCAGCGGATCGACACGGCGACCACGACGATCCACACCTATACGTCGAACCCGACGCTGAACCAGCGCTACATCTGGCATCACGCGGACTACGGCGCCGCAACGCCGGTCTGGAAGGACTTCCACACCTACGCGTTCGAGTTCACCCCGACGTACGCCGCGGTCATCGTGGACGGCGTCCAGCTTCTTCGTGCGACCCCGGCGACGCATCCGAACCTCTGGAACCCGGACTACTTCGGGTCCCCGCTGCACATGCGCCTCAACCTGCACGTCGGCCCGTCCGCGACCTACTGGGGCCTGCCGAACCCGAACAACAAGGCTGCGACGCAGAACCTCGACTTCCAGGTCGACTACGTCAGGGTCTGGAGTTACAAAGGCTAGAGCAGTCGTCGTCCGAGGCACGTCGTGAACACGTGGCTCACACCGAAGACCTCCGGGACGATGCGGGTATCAACCCCATCGACTCGGAGGTCTTCGTGACTCACCAGTCCGACAGCTAGCGTCGCCGCTTCTTCGTGCGACCGCGCTGCGGTGCCACGATCGGGTGGGCCACCGAGGCGTGAGAGTCGTCCGGTTCGATGAGCGAATCGTCGTCGTCGAGTTCGACGTCGTCACCGCGATAGTCATCGAAGTCGTCGACGTCCTCGTCATCGGACTCGTCGTCCGCTTCCTCTTCCGCGACGCTGCGCTTGTAGGAGGACCCGGGGCCGTTGCGCACGCGCGACACGATGAGCGCGGCGATGGCACCGACCAGAATGCCGAGGAAGAGTCCTGCAGCCACGAACACGAGCGCCGAGGGGCGGTTGGACTTCTGCGGAGGGTCGGCGGGAGTCACCAGCATCCCGGAGTAGAACGGTGTCGCGGTGATCCTGGCCTGCTGATCCAGCAGCGCCTGCAGCTGCAGCTGCGTCGCGGCACGCTCGCTGCTCCCGACCGGCTGCGAGTCGAGGACGGTCTGGAGCTGAGTGATCGACGTCCCGAGCTCGGCCGTGGTCTTCTCCACGACCGCCCTGGCGTTGTCGGTCCGCTGTTCGCCGTACGCGGCTGCCAGAGCATTCGCACGCTCGGCGGCGAGCTTCGGGGTGTTGGCCGTGACCTGGAACATGAGCACCTGCGAGTTGCGCGGAACCTCGATCACGGTGTTCATACGCAGAGCCTCGATGGAGGTGTCGTCGAGAGTCTTGACGGCACGCTCCAGCACGGCGGTCGACGTCGCGACCACCTTCTCGGTCTCCATGTTGACGGTGTTGAAGCTCGACCCCGTCGACAGCACGCTGATCGGCTCGACCGTGTGCTGCGCCTCAGCGGTGTACTTCTGCGGATAGATCGCGAAGATGCCGAGGCCGATGAGCGCGAACGCGACGATCGTCCCCACGAGTACGAGCCACGACTGCATGACCCCTCGATAGAGGTCTTCCAGTGTCCAGTGTGTCGCCAAGGTGCGCTCCCCCATCCGCGCGTTCGACACTGTTGTCGGACGCAGATCCCCCGTCATCCTACAAGTTGCTGCTGGCCGCCCGCCGTGAGGTGTCTGCGGTCAGAGCGACTCGGGGGCCTCCGAGATCACGAGTCGGGCCTTCCCACCCTGACTCTCGATGTTCGCCACCTCGATCGTCGTCACACCGACGTCCTCGCCGAGAAGTTCCGTGAGGGCTCGGGCGGCTCTGGCGGCCGCGTCCGTCGCCCCTCCCGGCCGCGTCGCGACGTAGCGGATGCTGATCGAGTAGTCCGATGCCTGCACGATCTGCATCTGCCGGATCGCGTCGGGATCGCCCAGGAAGAGACCGCTGAGACCGCCCGTGATGCGGCGCCCCGAGGGCGTCCGGACCACGTCCGCGAGTCGCCCCTGCACGGGGGCGATGCGCGGGAACACGCGCCCGCACTCGCATCGGCCGTCGAGGAGCCGGGAGCGATCGCCCATCTCGTAGCGGACGAGCGGATACACCTCGTTGCTGAAGTCGGTGACGATCACGGACCCGTCGACGCCCGGCGTCACGGTGCGGCCGGCATCGTCCACGATCTCGACCAGGCGCTGATCGCCCGCGACATGCAGACCCTCGTGCTGCGGGCATTCGGCGGCGATCCACGGGATCTCGGCGGAGCGATAGGTGTCGTACACCGGCGCGCGGAAGACCGACTCGAGCAGCGCGCGCTGACCGGGCTGCAACGTCGCCGCCGTCACGGACACCGCGGTCGTCGGCAGCGTCCGCCCCGTCTTCGCCAGGTGGGTCGCCACTGCGGTCGCGCCCTCCACATAGGCCACGAGGAGCCGCGGCCGAACGCGGTCCCAGCGCTCTGCGAACTCCTCTATCGCGTCGTCCGAGATCGCCCGGGCATCGAGGTGGATGTGTCTGCTGGGCCACCACTGGGCGGCGTACTTCACCGCTTCGCGCCCCTGCCTCAGGCGACGATAGATGAACGCCATGTCGTCGGCGGGATGCACATCCCACCATCGGTAGATGCGCCACCACATGGGCGCTGTGGGTGCGGCGGCGTCGTTGCGCACGCGCAGGGGTGCACCCGTACTGCCCCCGGTCTGCGACATCAGAGCGCGACGCGACGGGACCGCAGACGAGAGCACCGTGTCCCCTGCCTCCCGGAGCGCTGCCTTGGTGACGACCGGAAGCTGCCCGAAGTTCCGATGCTCGGCGACATCCTCCCGACCGAATCCGGCCCCCGTGTAGAGGTCCCGGTAGAAGGTCGACGAATCATAGGCATGCAGAGCGATGCGTGTCGCCGCGGCGGTCGCGAGTCCCTCGAACTCTCGATCACCGAGACGCTCGTTCTCGAGCATGGCGGCGAACGCTCGGCGATCACCGGACATGAGCAGACGCGTCTTGGCGTCGAAGATCCCTCGTTTCACCGCTCCCCACAAGCTCCGGCCCCTGCCGGTCCCCTCCATGCTATGGCGCGGACCCCCGCGGCGGCGCCCTAGAGCTCGCCGGGCTTCATCACTTCCGTGTCGATGGCCCGGATCACTCGCAGGGTGGCCGTGTCCGGCTTCGGCTCGGAAGCCGCCGCGCTGTCGGTCCGGCGGCGCTGCGGCGCGTACACGACGAGCGAGTGGAACAGGAACCGCGCGAAGAACGCGACGATCAGCGAGAGCGCCGTCGCGAACACGCTCGAGATGTGCCAGGACTCGACCATCAGGGCCATCACCGGGATCCGCAGCGCCGCCTCGACGTTGTTGAACGCGAACGAGCTGACGAAGCGGATGCCGAGGCCTCGGGCATCCGTCCTCATGTCGGCGAACACGAAGCGCTCCTGCAGCAGGAAGTTGCCGATGATCGTCACCTCGGCGCCGATGATGGCCGCCCAGATGTACGGAACGCCGGCAGCGGTCAACGCCCACATGATCCCGAGGTTGGCAGCGGCCCCGATGACCCCGATCAGAGCGAAAAGGGACATCTTGCCGAAGCGCAGGCGGGCGAGGTGCGCGATGAACGTCGCCCCCTGACGCAGGCTTGCCTTCGAGGTCCCGTGGCGGCGCTCGGCGAACTCCATGGGCACCTCGGCGATGCGCAGATCGTTGCGCGCCAGGATCTCGAGGAGGATCTTGAAGCCCTGCGGCTGGAGCGCGGCGACATCGAGCCGATTCCGATCGACGAGGAAGAAGCCGGTCATCGGATCGGTGCTGCGGGCGAGGCGGATCGGGAACATCGCCCTGGTCAGCCAGGTCGCGACGCGCGACACCCCGAAGCGCACAGCGGTGCCGAGACCGCTGGTGTCTCCACCGCCGATGTAGCGGGAAGCGGCGACGACGTCGGTGTCTCCCGCTTCGTGTCGCGCGAGCAGGGCGGGGAGCAGCTCCGGCGGGTGCTGCAGGTCGCCGTCCATGACGATGCAGACATCGAATGCCGCGGCCTCGAGCCCGACGACCACGGCGCCGCCGAGTCCCCCGGTGTTCTCGGCTCGGTGGATCACCCGCACGGGGATCGGGGCGTCGACGGCGACCCGCGCCACCTCGGCGGCGGTGTCGTCGGTGCTGTCGTCGACGAACAGGATCTCGGCGTCCCAGCCGGTGAGCGCGGAGGCGGTGCGGGCGACGAGCTCGGCGACGTTGTCGCGTTCGTTGAACGTCGGCACGATGACCGTGACCGGTGTCCCCACGTCAGCCCCCTCTTCCGCAGGCGCGCCGCCTGCGGCATCCATCGTTCCATGGGTTCCTGTGGGGAACGAAACCCGAACCTGCTAGACTTTCGACCTGCGGCTGTGGGAGTCGCTGAGCGGGTGGGGATCCGCTTACTGGGGACTACTGATCTGGGGAGATCATGGGGACGCGTATCGGCTATGCCGTCGGTGCTTTCGACCTGTTTCACGTCGGGCATCTGAATCTACTTCGTCACGCCAAGCAGCACTGCGACATTCTGATCGCCGGCATCGTCAGCGACGAGATGCTGCGTCAGGTGAAGGGCATCGAGCCCGTCATCCCGACGGCAGAGCGTGCGGAGATCGTGAAGCACATCTCCTTCGTCGACGACGTCTACGTGGAGACCACGCCGTCGAAGATGGACTCGTGGCGCGATGTGCAGTTCACGCACTTCTTCAAGGGCGACGACTGGCGCGGCACCGACAAGGGCCTGCGCCTCGAGCGCGAATTCGCCGCGGTCGGCGTCGAAGTCGTGTACTTCCCGTACACCGCGCACACGTCGAGCTCCTCGCTGCGGCGGGCGCTCGACGCGATCACGGCCGGCGCGAACGCGCCTGCCGTCGCCGTCACCCGCTGACCGACGGTTCGTCGCTCAGTTCGCGACGCCGAGCAGGCTCCGCGCCATCCGCGCGACGTGCGGCGGGGTGTGCGGCCCGAGCCAGACTGTCCACTGCGACGGCGGTTCGGTGCACGTCCATTCCACGCACCACGCATGGACGGCGTTCGCGAGTCGCTCACCACGGGTGTGCGCCCGGATGCCGTCTCCGCGTACGAGCCATCGCACCGAGACCCCTTCGGGGACGTCGATGTGGCGGAACTGGATCCGGGCGGCCGCCTCGAGGATGACGACGCCCTGCGCGTCCCAGGGCAGCCGTGCGGCGATGCTCGCGATGAAGCCGGCATCGGCCGCATCGCCGGCGATGAGCACGACACCCTCGATGTTGTCCCAGTCGGGATCCTCCAGGTGCTCGCATGCGCTGCTCATGGCACCCAGTATAGGTAAGGGTAACCTTACTTACAAGGAAATTGCGGCTCGCGACGATTTCCTTCAGCTCCGTTTGCGGTTCGCGATCTCGTCCGAGAGCTGTTGGACCCGGGCGGGGTCCACGCCCCGGGCGAGGGCGACGAAGTGATCCATGACGGCGGGCCGATAGCGCACGGGGAAGGTCTGTCCGGGGGCGAGCCTGGTGAGCTCGGTGATCGTGAGGTCTTCGTCTGCGACACCACGGAACGAGACGCCTTCGGCGGTGTCCACATCGAACATCAGGACCACGCGGGGGCTGCCGTCGCTGCTGACCTCCCGCCAGTCGACGAGCACACCGAGCGCCAGCACTCCCGTACGCAGTTCCGCATTGCGCCGGCGCGCTTCTCCGCTGAGGAGCGGGTTCGGGGCGACTCCCGGGAAGTCGGGTCCGACCCCGAGCGCTTCCCGACTCAGGTCGGGCCTGAGCTGCTCCATCAGATCGTTGAGCTTCTTCTTCGAACCGAACATCCTGATCCCTCCCGCACACCGATGCCGGGGTCTCGGCCTGGCGCGTCGTCGTCACCGCGATTGTATGTCGGGGTCGTTCCTTCCGGCCGTGCACCCCGTCACTCGTCAGCCGGCCGTCGCGCCCTAGCCCTCGGCGAAGCCTCCCGTCAACGCCTTTGCCCGCGAGCATCCACCGGAGCAGGCTCCCATCGTGAACAGATCTCTCCGATCGCTCAGGCGACGACTCGCCCCTACCGCCGCAGGACTCGCCGTCGCCGTTGCGCTCTCCGGATGCGGCCTCACCGTCCCGTCCGACCCCGACGGCACGCTGGACTCCGTCTCGGGTGGGGACCTGCGCGTCGGGACCTCGCCGGACGGGACGCTGGTCGAGGTCGACGGCGGCGAGCCCTCGGGAAGCATCGTGGACCTCGTCGACCGGTTCGCCGACAGCATCGACGCGGAACCCCGTTGGACGGTCGCCTCGGAGGAGACGCTGGTGACGATGCTCGAGGCGGGCGACCTCGACCTCATCGCCGGCGCGCTGACCCCCGAGACGCCCTGGATCGACGAAGCAGGAGTCACCCGAGGCTTCACCGGCATCGATGGCGCCGATGGACGGGAACTCGTCATGCTGGTGCCCCTCGGCGAGAACGCCTTCTTGTCGACCGTGGAGACCTTCCTCGACGAGGAGGTCGGAGGATGACCGAGACCGAGCGGTTCGGACGGACCTCTCTGCCGCCGGAGCAGCAGCGGGCGATCCGCAGTGCGGTGCGGTGGGAGATCTTCACGATCGTCTACACCTCGATCACGATCGCGCTGATCGCCTTCGTGGTGGGCGGATCCCAGGCCATGCGCACCGCCTGGATCGAGGACATGCTCTCCCTGATCCCCCAGTTCGCGTTCCTGTCCGCACTGCTCTTCGTCCGGAGACGACCGACCCGGAAACACCCCTACGGCCTCCATCGTGCGATGGGGATCGGACATCTCGTCGCCGGGGTCGCCCTGCTCGCGGTGGGCTTGAAC
This sequence comes from Microbacterium sp. NPDC090218, assembly GCA_044900255.1. Classification (GTDB taxonomy): domain Bacteria; phylum Actinomycetota; class Actinomycetes; order Actinomycetales; family Microbacteriaceae; genus Microbacterium. The sequence continues at coordinate 759,322 of JBJDMS010000001.1, forward strand.
CTCGCCCTGGAAGCCACCGGCGGGCTCATCTCCCGAGAGCATCCCACGATCGGCACCGTGCAGCTCTTCGGGCAGACGATCTGGCTCGGATGGCTCATGGTCGCAGTCATGGCGGTCGTGATCATCGGACCCGTCTTCTTCTACGGGCCCGCCAAGTCGAAGCTCGCCCCGGTGCTGCACAACAAACTGCTCTACGCCGATGCCGACATGGCGAAGGCGGACTGGCAGACGACCGTGGCGTCGATCGTCGGCGTGCTCGGAGTCGGCATGGGCGTGTGGTGGCTCGACGGTGCGGCGGCTCTCTTCATCTCGCTCGGGATCATCTGGGACGGCTTCCGCAACACCAAGACGGCCGTGGTGGACCTCATGGATCAACGGGCCCGCACCTACGACAGCAAGCAGCCCCACCCTCTGGCCGCCGACATCGTGTCGTATCTGCGCAGCCGACTGTGGATCAAGGATGCCGCGGTGCGCATGCGCGACCAGGGGCAGGTGTTCCATGTCGAGGCGTTCATCGTGCCGCGGCGGCACAAGGTGTCGGTCCACGACACGACCGAGCTCCAGCAGAAGGTGACCGACCTCGACTGGAAGATCCAGGACGTCGTCATCGTGCCCGTCGAACGGCTGCCGCGGGAGGCCGACACCGGGCGCTGAGCGCCCAGCCGACACTCAGCGCCACGGCATCCGTGCGGCCGTAGGCTGGAGGCATGACTTCTCCTGCCTCCGACACCATCACGATGTTCGGCGCCGACTGGTGCCGCGACTGCATCCGCACCAAGAAGCAGCTCGACGAGCTCGGTGTCGAGTACACCTACGTCGACCTGGTCGCCGAGCCGGCCGCTGCAGACGTCGCGAAGGAGATCTCGGGTCGCACCAACATCCCGGTCGTCGTGTACCCCGACGCCTCGCACCACGTCGAGCCGTCGAACGCCGATGTCGAGTCGAAGCTGCGCGAGCTCTCGCTGATCTGATCGGTCGCCATCGCGCCGCTACACTGGCGCGATGAGCACTGAGGCTCGGCCCGAACGAGCATCCGTCCGTCTGTCTCCACGCACGATCGTGCTGTACGCGATCGGATCGCTGGGGACCGGCGGCTATGCCACCCTGCCCGGGCTGGTGCTGACGTACTTCCTGACCGACAATCTCGGTGTGGCCGCTCTGGCGGCGGGACTCATCGTCACGGCGGCGAAGATCTGGGACGTGGTCATCGATCCGCTGATCGGCGCGGCGTCGGACCGTCAGCTCGCACGCACCGGCTCCCGCCGAGGCTTCATGGTCACCGGCGCTCTCGCACTCCCGCTGTTCTTCGCTCTGACCTTCGCCGTCCCACCCTCGTGGGGACCGGTGGCGGGGGCGATCAGCGTTCTCCTGGCGTTCCTCGCGACGGCGACGGCATTCAGCCTGTTCCAGGTGCCGTACGTCGCACTGCCCGCAGAGCTCACCGGCAGCTACGACGAGCGCACGCGCCTGCTGGGGTGGCGGGTCGTGGTTCTCACCGCCGCGATCCTGCTCTTCGGCGCCGGCGGTCCCGCCCTGCGCAATGCCGGGTCCGATCCGGTGCTGGGCTACCTCCTGATGGGCATCGCGTCAGGTCTCGTCATCGGGATCGGCATGCTGATCGCCTCCCGCACCGCAGACGTCGCGTCCCGACGCACTGCGAACGCACCCGCCGCCCCGGTCGCATCCTCCACGTGGCGCGATCAGTACATGTCGGGCTTCCGCGCGCTCGGGCGCAGCCAGCCGTTCCGCGCGCTGCTGGGGACGTTCGTGCTGCAGGCTCTCGCGACGGGGACGATGCTCGCCGGCGCCCAATACGTCGCGACGTGGGTGCTGCGCTCCGAGGATGCCGTGACGTTCGTGTTCGTCGCCCTCGTCGGTCCCGCGCTCCTGGCGACGCCGGCGTGGACCGTCGTCGCTCGGCGGATCGGCAAAGAGCGAGCGTTCGCGATCGCCAGCGTCCTCTTCACCGCAGCGGCGGCGACGCTCGTCATTGCGGTCTGGACGCCCGGGGCCTGGATCTACGCCTCTGTCGCGGTCGCGGGCATCGCGTATGCCGGCCTCCAGTCGCTGCCGATGGCCATGCTGCCCGATGTCATCTCGCACGACGAGCGCACCAGCGGCCCGGGTCAGGCCGGCACCTTCACCGGGATCTGGACCGCGGGCGAGACGGTCGGCTTCGCCCTCGGCGCGACCGCCGTGTCGCTGACCCTCGCGGTCACCGGCTACGTCTCCACGGTCGCCGGAGCGACGGTCAAACAGCCCGAGGCGGCCATCACGGGCATCGTGCTCAGCTTCAGCATCCTTCCCGCTGTGCTGATGGCGGCGAGCCTGCTGACTCTTCGCCACTATCGCCTGCGCCGCGAAGACATCGACGCCGCGACGACTGCCGACGCCTAAGCTGGGATCCCGTCCGAAGGAGACGTCGATGACTTCTGCGAGCACCTCCACCGCCCCCACGCCCGCTCCGAAGCGCGCGCCGAAGACCGAAGCCCCGGCGCTGGGCGAGGGCGAACACGATCGGCTCGACTCCGCCGTCGAGGAGCTGCAGGCCGGTGCGCGCACCTGGTCGGCCCTGACCGTCGCCCAGCGCGTGACTCTGTTGCGCGCCGTGCGCACGAGCGTCGCGGCCACCGCCGAGGACTGGGCGAACACGGCCGCGGCATCGAAGGGGCTCGATGCCCGGCATCCGCTGCGTGGCGAGGAGTGGCTCAGCGGTCCCTACAGCGTGCTCGGCGCGCTCGACGCCTACATCGAGACCCTCTCCCGCCTGGCGAGGGGCGCCAACCCGCTCGACGGCATCACGATCGATCGCGCTCCGGGCGGGCGCACCCGTGTCCACGCCTTCCCCCTGACCGGGATCGACAGGTTCCTGCTCTCCGGCTTCACGGGCGAGGTCTGGTTGGAGCCGGGCATCACCCCCAACGCCGCGCGGGCCGCCGCCGGTCTCGCGCAGCGCACGCCCACCGCATCGGGCGGTGTCGGCCTCGTCCTGGGTGCGGGCAACGTGACCTCGATCCCCGTGCTCGACGTGCTGTACGAACTGCTCGCCCACAACCGCACGGCGCTGCTCAAGGTGAACCCCACGCAAGACGCCCTGGTGCCGGTGTACAAGCGCGCGCTCGCCCCGCTCATCGAGCCGGGCTTCCTGCGCATCGTCCGCGGCGGACCCGCGGTCGGCGCCTACCTCACCGGTCATCCCGGACTCGTGCACGTGCACATCACGGGTTCCGCGGCGACGTTCGACACCATCGTCTGGGGGCCGACGAAGGGCGAGGGAGCCGCGGCGACGAAGCGCCGTCGGCGAGAGAACCGCCCGCAGCTGAAGAAGCCGATCACGGCCGAGCTGGGCGGCGTCTCGCCGATCATCGTGGTGCCGGGCTCCTGGACGGATGCCGACCTCACCTACCAGGCCGAACACATCGCGACCATGCGGCTGCAGAACTGCGGCCACAACTGCATCGCCGGCCAGGTCGTCATCATGTCGTCCGACTGGGATCAGGCGGACGCCTTCCGCGCGGCGCTGCGACGCGCATACGCCAACGCCCCCGAGCGCCCGATCTGGTACCCGGGGTCGCCCTCGCGCATGGAGCTCGCGACCGACGCGTATCCCGACGCACTCGTGCTCGGCGATCGACTGCTGGTCGAGATCGACGGGGACGATGACCCGACCGCGCTGGAGAACACCGAGTACTTCGCCCCCGTGCTGGGGGTCGTGACCGTGCCGGGAACCGGGCAGGAGTTCCTGGACGCCGCCGTGGCCCACGCGAACGACAAGCTCCAGGGCACCCTCGGCGCGAACCTGCTGATCGACCCCGCGACCGAGAAATCGCTCGGTGCCGGCTTCGAACGGGCGATCGCCGCGCTGCACTACGGCTCCATCGCGATCAACGGCTGGACCGCATTCGGGTTCATCACCCCGACGCTCACGTGGGGTGCGTTCCCGGGAGGGACGATCGAGGACGTCGGCAGCGGTATCGGGGTGGTGCACAACGCGCTGCTGCTCGACGGGGTCGAGCGCTCCGTGCTCCGCGGCCCCTTCCGCCCCTTCCCGCGGTCGCTGCCGATCGCGAACGGCGGCGGGCGCCTCACGATCCTCCCGAAGCCGCCGTGGTTCGTCTCCTCGCGCACCGGCGCTGCGGTGAGCGAAGGACTGACCCGGCACCGTGCGAACGGCGGAGTCGTGGGACTCGTGAAGACGCTGACGAAGGCGCTGCAGGCCTGAGACTCAGCGGCCGACTCGCGCGAAGCGGTCGGTCGCGGCGCGAAGCGCCTTCTGCGTACCCGGTTCGGTGGCCGCATGACCGGCGTCGTCGACCACCACGAACTCGGCCTCAGGCCAGGCGCGATGCAGATCCCACGCGGTCATCATCGGCGTCGCGACGTCGTGCCGCCCCTGCACGATGACCGTCGGGATGTGGCGGATGCCGTCCACGCCGGCGATCAGCTGCCCCTCTTCCCACCAGCCCCGGTGCACGAAGAAATGGTTCTCGATGCGGGCGAACGCGGTGGCCTTCTGCGGATCGGACATCGCGGCGATCTGCGCGGCATCCGGTACGAGGGTCACGGTCGATGCCTCCCAGGTCGACCAGGCGACGGCGGCCGGCACGTGGACGGCCGGATCGGGGTCGAACAGTCGGCGGTGATAGGCCTCGATCATGTGCGAGCGCTCCAGCACCGGGATCGGGGCGAGGAAGCTCTCCCAGAGGTCGGGGAACAGCGCCGCCGCTCCCCCCTCGTAGAACCACTCGAGTTCCTCACGCCGCAGCGTGAAGATCCCGCGGAGCACGAGCTCGGTCACGGCGTCCGGGTGCGCCTGCGCATAGGCGAGAGCGAGGGCGCTCCCCCACGAACCGCCGAACACCTGCCACCTCTCGATGCCCAGATTGCGGCGCAGGAGATCGATGTCGGCGATCAGGTGGGCCGTGGTGATGTGCCGGAAGTCGGCACCCGGCGCGCTCGCGTGCGGCGTGCTGCGCCCGCATCCGCGCTGATCGAACAGCACGATGCGGTAGACCTTCGGATCGAAGAACCGTCGCTGCCAGGGGGAGGTCCCGCTGCCCGGACCGCCGTGGAGGAAGACGACCGGCTTGCCCTCGGGGTTGCCGCTGACCTCCCAGTAGACGCGGTGCCCGTCGCCGACGAGCAGCTCGCCCGTCTCGTACGGTTCGATCGGTGGATACAGCGCATCCTTGTTCTTCATCTTCGGCCCCCCAGCCGGTCGTGCGGTACTGCCTCGTCAACGGTAACGGACGTTCCCCGGGCCGCCTGTCCGCTACAGGTCTCCCTCTGCCAGGGTGAACGCCTGGCCGCAGACGCCGAGTCCGTTCTGATAGCCCTCGGCGAACCAGCGCTGACGCTGCTCGCTGGAACCATGCGTCCAGCTCTCCGGGTTCACGAACCCCGACTGCGCCTGGATGTTGTCGTCTCCGACCGCCGAAGCCGCGTCGAGGGCATCGACGATCTCCGGCTCGGTGGGCTTCTGGAGATAGGGATCGCCATCGGCGTCGGTCTGCTCCGTCATCCGGCCGATCCACGCTCCGGCATAGCAATCGGCCTGCAGCTCCATCCGCACGCCGTTGCTCCCCGGCCCCGTCCCGTTGTTCGGGTAGCGCTCCATGTCGCCCGTGATGTTCTGGATGTGGTGGCCCCACTCGTGCCCGACGATGTACAGCTGCGCCAGGTTGCCGGCAGAGGCCCCGAACTGCTGCTGCATGAGCTGGAAGAACGTGGGATCGACGTAGACCCCCTCCTCGGGCGGGCAGTAGAACGGACCGACGGCGTTGGATGCCGTCCCGCACTGCGTGGGTGTCGAGCCGTCGACCACGACCATCTGCGGCGCCCGGTACCCCTCGACGTTGTCGGTCCAGAACTCATCGAGGGCGAGCTGCGCGCCGGCCATCCGGCAGTCGACGTCGGCGTTCGCATCCGCGCCGGTGTCGCAGTTCTCGATGACCGATCCGCCGGCGGGTTCGCTGCCTCCGCTCGGAGCGCCACCACCCAGCAGCCCGGTCAGATCGATGCCGAGCAGCGGTCCGGCGATGAGCGCGAGGATGCCGAGCACACCCACGCCCACGCCGCCCGCGACGGCGGCGTTGCGTCCGCGTCGACGCGTGGTGTTGCCCGAGATGTCGGCGTCGGGATTGAAGGTCATGCGTCGAGGGTACTCCGCGCAGGAGCCCGGCGAACGGACGTAGGCTCGGGGTATGACGACCACGATCACCATCACCGGCGCGGGCGGACAGATCGGCTACGCACTGCTGTTCCGCATCGCGGCGGGCGACCTGCTCGGCCCGGACGAGAAGGTGCGGCTTCGGCTGCTCGAGATCCCGCAGGGACTCGGCGCTGCAGAGGGTGCTGCGCTGGAGCTGCAGGACGGCGCGTTCGGACTGCTCGAGCATGTCGAGGTGACCGATGACGCCGCGGTCGGCTTCGACGGCTGCGACCTCGCGCTTCTCGTGGGCGCCCGGCCGCGCGGCCCGGGTATGGAGCGTGCCGACCTGCTCGCCGCCAACGCCGGCATCTTCGGCCCCCAGGGAGCGGCCATCGCGGCCAACGCGGCGCCCGGTGTGCGCGTCACGGTCGTCGGGAATCCGGCCAACACGAATGCTCTGATCGCGTCCGCATCCGCCGACGGGGTCCCTGCGGAGCGCTTCACGGCCCTGACCCGACTCGACGAGAACCGTGCGCGTGCCCAGCTCGCGCAGACGCTCGGCGCTCCGGTGAACACCGTGCGCCGGGTGCCGATCTGGGGCAACCACTCCGCGACGCAGTTCCCCGACATCTCACACGCCACCGTCGCCGGCCGGCCGATCGGCGAGGCTCTGGAACAGATCGTGGGCGATGTGCCCGCCTGGCTCGACGAGACGTTCATCCCGCGGGTGGCGAAGCGCGGCGCCGAGATCATCGAGGTGCGCGGATCCTCGTCCGTGGCATCCGCGGCGAGCGCCACGATCGATCATGCGCGCGACTGGGTGCAGGGCACCGACGACTGGACCTCGGCCGCGGTCGTCTCGCACGGCGAGTACGGCGTTCCGGAGGGCCTCATCTCCTCGTTCCCCGTGCGTTCCATCGACGGCGAGTGGCAGATCGTCGAAGGGCTCGAGCTGAGTGACTGGGCACGCGCCCGCATCGACGCGTCGGTGGCCGAGCTGCTCCAGGAACGGGAGACGGTGCAGGCGCTCGGTCTCTTGTGAATCCGGTCACCGCGGCGCCCGGCGACAGGGCAGAATGGATGCCGGAGGTGCGCGATGAGCGAGACGATCGATCCCACGAGGGCGGCTGCGGTAGAGGAGGCTCTGACGAGCCCGCTGCACCTGCCCCACGACGCCGCGACGTGCCCGAAGTGCTTCACCGAGCTGCAGCAGAACCGCAACTTCTGGACCGCGCGCCCTGACGGGTCGCGCCTGGTCGGCCTCGTCGTCTCGCGGGAGGGCATGCCGTCAGTCGTCGAGCAGCGCGAAGACCTCACCCGTTTCGGCGTGCCGATCGAAGGCTTCCGTCACCCGGCGCCCGACATCCTGGAGAGCTGGAACGACCGTCTCGCGCGTCTCATCTCGACCCTGAAGCACGGCGACGTGCTGGTCGTCGTCAACATCAACGCTCTCGGTCGCGACGCCGAAGAGGGCGCACGCACGGTCTCCGAGCTGCGCCGCCACGGCATCATCGTGAAGGTCCTGGGCCACGACGCCCGGCACCTGGCCGACGCCACCGCCGCGCGCTGACCCGGCGCCGGAGCGCTGACGCTACGGCGTCGCGGTGGGACTCGGCGTCGGGCCGAATGCGGGCTCTCCGGGCGTCACGCCGAAGAACAGCGGATCGCTCGGCGACTCCTCACGCGGCAGGTACCCCTCCGAGAGGTTGGCTCCGCCGAAGATGAGACCGCTGAGCTCGATCCTGTCGCCCGGCCAGCACTTGGTCGTCGCGGTGACCAGCACACTGCCGTTGGTGATGAAGGTCACCGTCAGCAACGAGAAGTCGCCCTGCTCCCGAACGATCACGTCGGTCGATTTCACCTCGCCCGACCCCAGATCCATGCCATCGAGCTCATAGCCCGCATCCGTGAGGTACTTCTGCACGGCGGAGCTTCGCTCGGCGTGCTCCCCCGGATCCACTTCCGTCGATCTGGCGAGCGAGAACTTGTACGAGCCCTCCGGGCACCCCGCCCCCGAGGGCTCCATGCCGAAGGAGCCTCCCGGAGCCTCCCACGGGCCGTCGAAGATCAGGGCCTGGACGTCGTTCGTCACTCCCCGATAGTCGAGGTAATGCTCCTTCGCCTGCGCGACGAGGTCGTCGCCGGTCGGGGTCGCCATGCCGTCTCCTTCATTCGTGCACCCGGTGAGGGCAAGTGCCAGCACCGCCATCGCCGCGGTGATCCGCCAGCGCTTCGCCATCCGTCTCCCCCTGCCTGCCGCACTCGCCATGTTCACTTCCACGGCTCGCCGTTGGCCACGATGTAGGCAATGTTACGGAACGACTCGGAATCCCGGGCGAGGTAGCCGTTGTCCTTCTCCCACCACCCCCAGATGCTGTTGCCGCCGTCGTGAGACGCGTGACCGGGGGTCCCTCGTCCGTCCTCCGTGCCGCCGCCCACCTTCGGCACGCTTCCGCCGTTGCTCTCGAAGCTGATGGCTCCCGGCAGCTCCTCGGGGTCGGTGCCGTGCCCGAACGAGCTGTACTCGCCATAGCGCGCGATCAGGTCGCCCGGGGCGCGCGATGCATAGATCTGCGTACCGGAGTAGTCCATCGGATCATCGCCCGTCCAGCTCTGGTGATAGCCGTCCGGAACACCCGCCGACCCGACCGCGATCAGGTTGTCGACGCCGAGGTTGTCGGATGATCCGCCCACCGCGAGGAACGCGGTCGTGCTGCCGTACGAATGACCGATGACCGAGGTGGTCACGCTCGACGAGACCTCGTTGTCGAGCCCCCTCAGTGTCGCGCTGAGCGTCGCGGCCCCTTCCGTCGCACTTCCCATCGTGTGCTCGGTGAGCAGGTTCGGGGAATCGTATCCGTACCAGGCGATCGTCGCCGAGCGGGTTCCATCGTTGTACCCGTTCGCGAAGAAGTTGAGGTCGCGTGCGCTCTCGCCCCACGCCTCGAGATCGCCGAGACCCGAGAACATGCCGCCGACGAGCACGTTCACGTTGGTGATGCCCTTGAGCGGGTCGACCGGGTTGCCGTTCTCATCCTCGATGGTCACGCCGTACATGACAGCAGCCGTGGCCTGAGGCTGTTCGAAGGGGTTGAACATCAGCAGCTGCCCCTGGAACACGTTGAGCTCGGCTCCGAGGTTGGCGAACTGTGTGTCCAGCGGCTCCCCGTAGGGCCCTGCCGCGATCACCTTGTCGTACGCCGCTCTGTTGGCGAGGAAGCGGTCGAGGTAGGGCACGCCTTCGAGGTTTCCGATGAAACCCGGATGCGTGAGGCGGAGCGCGTCCCGCTGCGCGTCGGTGAGGCCGTCCCAGATCTCCGTCACCGCAGCCGGGCTGTCGGCATTCGCCAGAGCGTCGATCGCCGAGAGGGTCGAGTCGCTGAGGGTCGTGCCATCCGAACGCACGAGCCCGGCGATCGCTGCGCCGTACGCCTCGTCCCAGAGCGAGTATGCCGCCTCCCAGCTCTCCCAGAGCCCTTCGAGAGCGCTGCGCGTCGTGGCGAGCGAACTCTCCGCGTCGGTGACGTCCTGCTCCGCGGTCGCCCGCGTACTGGCATCGTCGTCGGGAGTGCACCGCTGCTGCTGCGACTGCGCGGTGTCGAGGTCGGCGACCGCAGCCTCGTTCGCGGCATGCGCGGTCTCGATGTCGTCGATCAGGTCGTTCGCTGCCTTGGCATGCACGGCGACCGCCTCGCCGTAAGCGCGGACGACGTCGGCGATGCGACCGAGCGTGGCGATGGTCGGGTTCATCCGATTCGCGAGAGTGCCGGATTCGCGCTGCACGAGAGTGATGCTCTCACCGCGCCCCTCGAGTCCGCCGTCGATGTTGCGCAGCACGATCTGCGCGTCGCCCCCGGCGTCGCCGAGTTTCCCGAGATCGGCATGGATGCCTTCGAGCTGCCCGCTGTCGTACTCGATCTTCTCGAGCGTCCAGCCGCGGTTAGGAGAGGTCAGCGACATAGTCGGCGTCCCATCCACTGCCCAGCGACACGTCGAGGTCTTCGAACGACTCGTCGATGCTCGTCAGGCGATCCGTGATCCCGATGCCCGCGAGATGCTGCGCCCGTGCTTCGAGCATCGCCTGCCCCAGTGCGTTCTCGAGCATCACGCGCAGCCCCGTACGTCCGACCGGGTTGCCGACCCCGGTGTCGCGTGCCGCGATGTCGTTCGCATACACGACGTAGTCGCCGATCGACATCCCGATCTGCAGAATCGCACCTTCGAGTGCTTGTTTGTCGATCTCGACGTCTGACATGGCTACCCCCCGGCTCTGCCGAGTCCACCCTATCCGGATCACCGCGCGTGACCGATGGGGAGAACTGCCCATCGGCCACCGGACGGGAATGCCGCCCGCACACGACGAAGAGGGCCGACCGTCCCGGTCGACCCTCTCCATGAAACCGCGCAGTGTCAGCTGCCGGCGAGCTGCTGATCCAGATCCTGGATCGCACGCATCATCCCGAGCAGCGAATCCGACATGTCATTGATGCCATCCACCGCCGTCTTCAGACCCGTCGTCAACTCGGTGTAACCCTCACCGAACTTCCCCGACGCATGCTGCGTCTTGAAATCCTCACCCAGCAGGGTGTCGACCTGACCCTTCAGCAAGTCCAGCTGACCCTGAATGTCATCACGAGCCTGCGACAGCGACGACGCCACCTGCTCCATCTCTGCATAAGACGCACCGAAATCGGTCATCGTCCACACCTCCGGAAATCGAATGAACCGGACCCCTCCGGCCCGAATACCCCCACACTACGGACAATCCCACACCACCGTCGATGGGGACAACTCCCCATCCCCACCCCAACCCCTCAGCGTCCGATGAGCGCGGACCGGATCCGCACCCACAGCGGATCGGACTCGGCGATCCCCGAGACGAGGCGCATCACTCCACCGATCTGCCCGACCCCGGCGGCGAGGGCGATCGCGCCGACAGCCGCGGAGGCAGCCGTCATCGCCGTGACCTGCCCGTTCAGATCGCGGATGGCCAGCGCGATGGCGCCCACCGCGATCAGCAGGGCGAGAGCCGCCGTGAGGATCCGTGCGAACACGCGCGGCTCGAAGTTCACCGCACGCGCCTGAAGCCACCCGCCCGCGCGGCGCTGCTGCCCTCCCGCCGTGTAAGGGCGCCGGAGCCACCAGGTCGCCGCGGAGAGGAGACGGCGGCCACTCCACCAGAGTGCGGCCAGGAGCGCACCCCCGCCGAGACCGATGACCGCCGAGATCGCGATCACGGCCAGGTCGAGCGGGGCCGGCCTCCCGCCGAGCATCCGCACGGTCTCGATCATGCCGACCGCGACGAAGACGCCGCCGATGGCGAGCACGAAGCCGAGTATGCCGAAGGCCCACCGCGACCAGCGCTCGAAGTCGGAGCGCAGCGCCGCGGCTGCGCGCTCCGCATCCACGCCTCGCGCGTCCTCGGTGCGAGCCGCGTCGATGAACGACCGTGACTCAGGTCGGATCCACGCGAAGGTCCTGACCTCAGTCACCGGGCGTCGGCACCTGGCCGGTCGTGTCCGGGACCGCTGGTTCCTCGGCCAACTGCTCCCACGCGAAGGTGGAGATCATGGCGTCGCTGAGCAGTTCGATACCGTCGAGCACGTCGGCGGGGATGACATCGCCGTCCGGGATCACGATCGTGGAGGTGAAGACGAGCGCCTTGCGCCGCAGCGTTCCCGGCACCGGGATGATGTACGTGACCGTGCGCCCGCCGACCCCGTCGATCGCGGACGCTCCGGCGGGACGCTTGGTCTCGGCGGACCAGCGGACGATGTGCCGGAGGTGTTCGTCGAGGAAGACGGCGCCACGGATACGGAATGCCTCGGTCACCCAGGCATCGAGGTTCTCCCCGTCCGGGGCATCGAGAGCGGAGGCCGTGATCGAGAGTGGGAGGAGCTCCTCCAGCGGCACGTCCTCCTGACGATAGATCGCGAACACCTTGGTGCGCCGCATGCCCTGGTTGGCCTGCGCCATCATCGTGCGGAACTCCGCGTCGAGATCGGGCCGCCCTGCCTGCATGAAGATCGCACTGGCTTTGCGCACGTCCTCCTGCCGGCCCGCGTTCGTGGGCAGATGCGTCGCCCACCCGGGAGGCAGCACCAGGCGGAAGGCGGGGATGCCGTAACGGAACTCCACGCCGAGGTCGTTCATCTCATTCATCGCGTCTGTGCTCTCTGTCTCGCTCGTGACTCGACCAGGGCATTGCCCGGGAGCGCGATCGCGCTGAGGCGCGCCGTGCCCAGCCCGGAGCGTTTGGCCCCCTTCGCCACCGATCGAGCGATCGGTCGAGAGTCGTGCGACGCTGCGGCGGCGAGCTCACGCCAATTCGTCAGCATCTCGTCGAAGATCTCGCCACGCGCAGCGCGGTTCAGTCGCGTGAGACGATGCCGAGCCCTCCGTTGTTCATGTTCGACGACAGACCATTCCGTGGCGGGATCCAGCTTGATCTCCGCCAGCCGGTCGACCAGCGCATCGAGCACCCCGTCGACAGCTTCTCGCAACGCCGGCAGGCGAAGCAGTACACGTCGCTCTTCCGCATCCCACGTCGCCGTCACCGCCTGCGCGCAGACGTAGCATGTGCGCTTCGGGAGGTTGCGGGTGGAGGCGTATCCGCAGGTGCAGCGATCCGCGACGGCTGCGAGCGCCTGATCCAGCGTCACCTGGCCACCCGATGCATCCCCACCGTCGTGCACCGCTTCCAGGGCATCGAGCAGAGACGCCGCTCCAGGTGCATCGACCTCGCGCAGCAGCGAGTCGTATGCACTCAGCCTCAACGCGTCTCGGGTGCGCACCCACCGCGCCATATCCTCGACAGACACGATCCCTCGGACCGAGGCTGCGTAACTTGCAAGAGCCGAGCGCTGAATGGATGCCACATGTTCGGCGAACGCGTCCGCATCGCTCCCGCGCGCGGCATCGCTTCGCTCGATCAGACCACGAATATGCTCCGAGCCCGCTCGAGCCGCCTTCTCGTGGCGATCGGCCAACGCCGGATACTGCTCGAAGAGCTGCGCTTCGACGCCGAGGAGGTCGTACCTGCTCACTGTTCGACCGCCGCCGGTCGCGGAAGTCGGATCCCCGGGATCAGGCGCATGAGCTGCTCCTCGAACAGGACGAAGGCGGGAAGGGTCGTCCCCAGCGTATCGACAAGGATGCTCCACGTGCCGTCGTTCAGTCGCACGGTCCATTGCGTGATGAACAGCGGCTGCTCGCCTTCGAGTTGCGTGGAACGCCGGACGAGAAAGCCGCTGCCATGCGTCTCGGTCTGCAGCGGCACCACATCGAATCCAGCGGAGAACCGGTCGCCGTCGAAAACTTCCTCATTCGCTGCGCTCCCCGGCCCCGATGCTCGCGACACGGTGATCGTGACGAGGAGATCGCTGTACATGCTCTCCGGAGCGAACCACAATCGGGTGACGCCTTCTTCGGCTTGCGAAAGCAGGGCGCCCGCGGTCGCGCGCAGCAACGCAACGCCCTGCGGATCGGACGTCGCGGCACCGGGCAACCTCGCGAGGGCGGCGTCCGTCCAGGCAGCCGCCGCATCGGGACCGATCTGGCCCCCGCCCACTCCGGGAAGCGGAATGAACCACGCGGCGTCGAAGTCGAGGTCCCAGACGAATCCCGCGTCTGTCACCATCAGAACAGCCCGTTGACGAGCCCGGCGGGCGACAACCCGCCAGAGGGCTTGCCGTTTCCGGTGAGCCCCACTACTCGGTCCGACCATTTGAACGTGTTCCACGCGGCTTCGAACATCGAGTTGGTCGGTGCCTTGGCAACGTTTGCGAGCCCTTCGGGCAGCGCCGCCCGCAGCACCTCCTGGAACCGCGGGCCGGTCGACGACACCGCGTCATTGAAGGCGACTTGGAATGATCGGTTGGCACCGAAGAAGAACCGCTCGCCGAGCCCGCCGAAGATGTTGTTCCCGAACTGACGGACGCCGGAGACACCGGACGCGTAGGAGCCGAAGTTCTGCGAGACGATGCCCCGCCACGGAGATGCGGTTCCGGCGAGACCGCGCAACCCGGTCATCTGCTGGACCGGATTGCGGAACTGACCGATGAACTCCTCGACGAACTTCGCCTTGCCGGAGAAGATCTTGCCGAGTTTGCCCACAGGCAGGATGCCCACGATCGCCCAGCCGAGGTCACCCCAGCCCTTGCGGCCATCGAACATCAGGGCGACCGTCAGCGCGAGCGCGATGACACCGACGACGAGAGCGGCGATCGCGAAGAACGGACCACCGATGATCAGCCCCAGCACGGCGATGGCCAGACCGATCCACCCCACCCATTCGGAGATGACCGCGAGGACGCCGGCGATGTTCTCCCACGTGGAGTCCTCGCCGATCTTGTTCGCATCGGTCAGATCCGACACCGCCGTCTCGTAGGCGGAGTGCCAGGTGTCGTACTCAGCGTCGAACGCATCGAGGTTGTCTTCGTGCGTCGTCTCTGCGCTCGACAACGACGATGCCGCCCCCGAGGCGGCGTTCGCGAGGTTCGTCCCCGCCGTCGTGTTGGCCGAGGCGTCCTCGGCAGCCGGCGGGTGCAACCGGGTGGAGGTGTTGTGCGCCTGGAGCGCGTCGGCGGCATCGGCCGCGTTCGACTGCGCGGTCTGCAGCTCGGTGAGGCTCGTCTGGCAGTCCGCCACGATCGTGCGCATGCGGCTCTGCGCGGTCTCGAGCGCCGTCGCGTAGTTGCTCAGCGTGGTCCCGGCCGGCTTGTACCGACGCCCTGCCTCATCCAGGTCTTTGTGGACGTCGTCCACGACATCCTTGATCTTGTCCATCGCGTAACCCTCGCCGTCGATGGAGCCGTCCTTGATGCCCTTGAGCGTCGCGGCCGCACTGACCATGCTGTCGCCGAGCTCGACGATCTTCGTTCCCCGGTCGGCGATCGCCACGGCGTCTCCGGCCACGACTTCGACGTCACGTCCCTTGTTCGTCTGCATCTGCTTCTCCCCCTAGACCGCGGCCGGCTGACGCCCGGCGCCCGGCGCACTACCCGAGTCCGACTGCTCCATCGACGTCGCCATCTCGGTGTCCAGGCTGGTGACCTCGTCGACCGTGCCCTTGACCCGCTCGGCGACCTCTTTGAGCTTGGTCAGCAGCTTGTCGCGGCTGTCGTTCCAGCTTCCCTCGAAGTCGTGGCAGCGGTCCTTCAGGCGACCATCCCCGTAAGGCCTGCCGACGGCGTTCTCGACATCGTCCTGCTTCGCGGCCGCAGACTCCAGTTCGGCCACGATTGCCGTGAGCTTCTCGCTCGTGGTTCGCAGATCGCTGATCGGCACGAGCATGCGTTCGCCTGCCATGACCCCTCCTCATTTCCCGGACACTTCGACGTTACGGGGAAGCCCCGCGCGCGGCGATGGGGAGTAATCCCCATCACTCGTGCGGAGCCTCAGACCTTCCAACTGCTGTTCTTGCGCTTCTCCAGAATGTCTGCAGCGCCCTTGATGATGTCGGCAATCGACACGAGCGAGAGTTCCGTGAGTGCCGCAGCACCGAGGCCGCGCTTCTCCGCCTTCGCGGCGGTGGTCCGGACGGCGGGACGCGCGTCTCGAGAAAGCAGCCCGATGAAGCTCGACCAGCGCTGGAGGTCGAGCTTCGCCACCTCGGCACGGTGCTTCCGGCTGAGACGTGCGAGCCGGCGTCCGCCGGCCTTGCGCTGTCCGCTCGCCTCGTCGGCCGTGTAGTCCCCCCGGCTGCGGGCCGCTTTGGCCTGCTTCTGCGCAGTCTCCTCGATGATCTGTGCGACCTCTTCGGCGTACGTCGGCATCCCGCGCAGCAGCCGTCGCTCCTCGGCCACCCAGCGCCTCAAGAGCACATCGCCGCACTCCGGGCACAGCGCCTTCGGCAGGACACCATCGACGGCATAGCCGCACGCGCAGTCGATGCCGCGCTGCTGTGGCCTGTGCGGCCGTCCGCCGAGCTCCGCACGCAGGAGCGAGGCTCCGACCGCGCTGCGCCCGAGTTCGTCCGCGAGGAGCCCTTCACCGCTTCTCCGCTGCATCTCCGCGACGAGGGCCTCCCAGCGCTCCTGATCGGCAGGGCGGATCAGAGCACGAGCCGACGCCGCATACTCATTCAGCACGGCAGTGATCTCCGCCTCCTGGGCCCCGCGCTTGAGAGCCGTCGCCGACGTCGCTGAAGGCCACGACGGGAAGGCGATCCGGGCCGCCAGCTCGCGCATCCTGATGGCACCTGCCGCCGCCGACGCCTCGTGCAGCGCGGTCAGGGGCGCGTTCGCCTCCAGGACACCGCGTTCGAACTCGTCGACAGCGTCAGACCCATTCATGCTCCCAGCGTAAACGCCCGCACACGACGGAGAGGGCCGACCGTCCCGGTCGACCCTCTCCATGAAACCGCGCAGTGTCAGCTGCCGGCGAGCTGCTGATCCAGATCCTGGATCGCACGCATCATCCCGAGCAGCGAATCCGACATGTCATTGATGCCATCCACCGCCGTCTTCAGACCCGTCGTCAACTCGGTGTAACCCTCACCGAACTTCCCCGACGCATGCTGCGTCTTGAAATCCTCACCCAGCAGGGTGTCGACCTGACCCTTCAGCAAGTCCAGCTGACCCTGAATGTCATCACGAGCCTGCGACAGCGACGACGCCACCTGCTCCATCTCTGCATAAGACGCACCGAAATCGGTCATCGTCCACACCTCCGGAAATCGAATGAACCGGACCCCTCCGGCCCGAATACCCCCACACTACGGACAATCCCACACCACCGTCGATGGGGACAACTCCCCATCCCCACCCCAACCCCTCAGGGGCGCCATCGCGTCGTGGTCTTCGCGATCACGGCCGCGGCGACGCGCCCGCCGACGAGTGAGCACGCTCCCGGGATCGGGCCGCGACGATGCCGAGCAGCAGCACGCCGAGGGCCACGAGGAAGAAGATCGACGCGTACCACTGCGTCCCGATGAATCCGTCGTTGAAGCGCGTGGGGTCCTGGGGCGTGGCGAGAGCCCAGCCGAACGCACAGACCGCGGCTGCCGCCGTGGGGCCGATCAGCCCGCGCACCCCGGGCACATCGGAGGCGCGGGTCGTGACGGCGACGGCGATCGCGAGAACGACGGCGAGCAACCCGATGACGACGAGTGGCATGGTCGGAACGACGAACAGCGGATAGGGGATGACGACGCCCCACATCGGGTCCTTGGCCTCGCTCACCCGCCCGCCCGAGAAGATCAGCGAACCGATGAGGTAGGCGACGAGCAGCGCGGGGGGCACGAGCACCGCCACTCCGAAAGCCACTCGAAAGAGCTTCCCCACAGCGGCCGATCCCCCTTGCTCCACCATCACGCGTTCAGCCTATCCGGACGCCGCGAAGGCCCGAATCTCCGGATGGGCATCGTGGATGCCTACCCGGAGATCGGTCGAGGAGCCGCCCGTCGCCTACCCCTCGACGAGTGGCAGCTGCACCGTCACCTGACGACCCGCCTGCACGAAGATCCCTCGCCCCTCCGGGAAATCGGTGCGTTTCACCTTCGGGAACGGCACCTTGAACACCGCATCACCGTCGAAGGAGTCGGGTTTGAGGATGATGCCCTTGCGGCCGGCCTTGAAGTCTCCGATGAACCCGAAGCCGCTCGTGACCTGCGTGACGTCGGCATCGCCGACGAGCAGATGGTCGCTGCGGTTGATCGCCTGGAAGAGCGCTTTCATCTCGCGCTCGGCAGGACTGTCGGCGAACTGCGGGACGTCTTCCACGACGATCAGCACCCGGGTCGGAAGGGACTCGTCGGCGATCAGCTCGGTGATCTCCTTGGCGAGCTCCTTCGCGTCCTCCGGCGTCACGGCGCTGCGCGTCCAGGCGACGTAGTCCTTGAGCTGTGCGCGGCGCCCCCCGAAGTGGAACAGCACGGTGGCGGGGTCGAGCCGTCGCATCGACGTGATGAGCGCCTTGAGGGCGTTGGTCTTTCCCGAGGCGGGCGGTCCCGCCACGACGAAGGTGCCGACCGGATCGAAGTCCCGTGCGGCCAGCGTGTCCTCCGCGACACCGAGCACCGGGAACTCGCCCAGCCGGTCGGGCAGGTCCCGCAGGGAGAGCCGGGTGGGCAGGGCGCCGATCTCCGGCACGTCCCTGGCGCCGGCGGCACGCAGCCGCTCCGCCAGCCGCTCGAGGAGCTTGGTCTGCTCGGCCACGTTCGGAGTGCCGCCGAGCGTGGCGATCTGCGTCTCCCTGCCGTCGACGATGGCGCGGCCCGGGGCCGAGCGTTCGTCCAGCACGTCCTTGGGGGCGTTGAGCATCGCGTATCCGGATTCGTCCGAGAGGCGCAGGACCACGCGGCGCGACACGTTGGCGCTGACCGCCGTGGGCACCGAGCCGGAGCGGTCGGCGCTCGCGATCACGTGCACGCCGAGCGGGCGTCCCTCGCCGAGGATCCGCATGAAGGTCTGATAGAACGGCATGCGCGCCGTGGTCGACTCCCAATCTCCGCGGAACTGGGGGAAGCCGTCGATCAGCAGCAGGATGCGTGCCTCGTCCTTGCCGGTGATCTCGCGGTACTCCGTGAGGCTGGAGGCGTTGGCGGCGCTGAAGCGCTTGCCGCGATCGTCGAGCACCCTGGCGAGCGACCGGAGAACGCGCTGCACCCGCTCGGAGTCGTCACCCGAGATGATCGAGCCGACGTGCGGCAGCATCTCCAGGCTCTTGAGCGACCCGGATCCGAAGTCGAGGCCGTACACCTCGACGTTCGAGTGCGCGGGGTCGAAGCCCGCCGCGATCGCGATCGTGCGCAGCACGGTCGACTTGCCCGATCCGCTCGTCCCGTAGACGAGGAGTGAACCGTCCTTGTCGGGGTGGAAGTACGCCGGCTCCTGGAGCTGTCGCTCCGGCACATCCATCTTGCCCAGCAGCACCTGTCCGTCGCCGAGCACGGGAAGGTCGCGCATGTCGACGGCCCCCTCGAGGTCGTCGAGCCACGGACGCCGAGGGGCGGGGATGCGCGCCTCGCGCGCCGCCTTCACGAGCGTCGCCACGATGCGCTTCTGGTCGTTGGGGCCGAGGTCCTGATCGTGCGAATCGGATTCCGGCGCCTGCTCGGCCTCCCAGGTCTGGATGGATCCGAAGCGGAGCTCGGCCACCTTGACCTCGGCGACCTGCACCTCGTCGGTGGTCCATCCGCCCGCGTAGGCCGACTGGAACGGCACGAGCCGCCCCGGGCCGGTCTTCGCGATGCCTCGTCCGGGCAGCGAGGGCGGGAAGGTCGCCGCCACCGGGTCGTCGACGACGTCCTTGGAGTCGGATTCGTCGGCCATGCGCAGCGCGACGCGCAGGTTCGTGTTCGCGCGGAGGTTGTCCTTGATGACACCGGCGGGGCGCTGCGTCGCCATGATCAGGTGGATGCCGAGCGAGCGACCGCGCTGGGCGATGTCGACGACGCCGTCGACGAACTCCGGCACCTCACCGGCGAGCGCGGCGAACTCGTCGATCACGAGGACCAGCGCCGGCGGGGTCTCGGGGTCACGTCTCTTCTCGAGTTCGAGGAGATCCTTGGCCTTCTTGCGATTGAAGAGGTGCTCCCGGTGGTGCAGCTCGGCCCGCAGGCTGGTGAGCGCCCGGCGCACGAGGTGCGGGCTGAGGTCGGTGACGAGCCCGACCGTGTGCGGAAGGTCGACGCAGTCCGCGAACGCGGAGCCGCCCTTGTAGTCCACGAACAGGAACGTGACCCGGTCGGGGCTGTGGGCCGCGGCCATGCCGAGCACCCACGCCTGCAGGAACTCGCTCTTGCCGGCGCCGGTCGTGCCGCCGACCAGGGCGTGCGGGCCCTGTGTGCGCAGGTCGAGGGTCATCGCGTCCGTCTGCGACTGCCCGATGATGGCGCGCAGGTTGCCGGCCTTCTTGAGCCGCGACTGCGGGGCTCCGGAGCGGTCGATGATCGTGTTGTTCTGCCGCCAGCGGTCGATCACCGCGTTGGCGTCCTCCGCGACCTCGTTCCCGACGAGCGAGAGGAAGCTCACGGAGTTCGGGATGTCGGAGGAGTCCTCGATCACGGTGCTGGAGTCGACGACCGGGGCCAGACGTTTGGCGAACATCGTCATGTACGCGTGCGAGACCCCCTCGACCTGCACCCCGTGGTAGTCGACGCCGCTGCGCACGGTGCCGACCGTGGCGTCGGCGAGCCCCGCGCTCACATCGACGAACGTCCGGCACGCGGCGGGCAGCGCCTCGACCACCGGAGCGACGAACAGGGCGTACACCCCGACGTCGGCTCCGCGTTCCAGGATCTGGGTCAGCCGGGCGCGGTCGACAGGAGCGTCGTTCGTGACGATCACCAGGACGGCCGTCTGGCCGGGGAACGTGGCGTCCTCGGCAGCGCGCTTGACGTCGGTGCCGTAGCGCATCGGATCCCAGTCGGCGCCGTACGGCGGCCGCGCGGATTTCGCGTCCCGCGAGCGGCGGAGCACGATCTCCTCGAGACCGCTGAGGAGCGCCGTTCCGGTCGAGGCGGAATCCGCGAGGGGCATCTCCTTGAACGGGTTCCGCTCGCTGGAGGTGTGCGGCAGCCACTTGAGCCAGTCGAGCTCGTTGGCCCAGCCCGGCTCGGTGAGCGCGACGGTGACCAGCTCGTTCGGTGAGTGCGTGCCGAACAGCTGCACCGCGATCCCGCGGAGCGCATCGCTCGCGAGCGACGTCGGCCCCGCGACGCCGATCGACCCCACACTCTGGAGCGACTCCAGGATGGGGACGTCGTCGATCATCCGATACCGCTCCTCGAGACGATCGACGCGCTCGACGTACTCGACGAGCGCCTCCGGGGTCTCGGTGCGCTTGATGCGCGTGCGCGCCTCGCTCTCGCACACCCCGAGTCGCATCGCGAGGAAGTTCCAGTGCTCCGGGCGTCGCGTCCACAGCAGGGGCCCGAGACGCATCGCCGCATCGAACACGACGGCGACGGCGGGAACCTCGTTCTGCCGTACCTCCCGCTCCTTCGGATGCGAGTGGTAGAGCGTCTCCTCCAGCCGCTCGAACTGCTCCTCGAAGGACTCCGCCTCCTTGCGCAGGCGCTGACCGATGTTGGTCTTCTGCGAGATGAAGTTGCCGAACATCATCATCGGCGATGCGGCGGCGATCAGCAGGGACGCCGGGCGCTGCGTGATGCTGAACATCGTCACGGCCAGCAGGATCGGTGCGACGAGCATCGGCCAGGGGAACAGCCGTGACGGCTGGTCGCGGGGGTAGCGCGGCTCATCGAGCTCCTGCCCGGTGAATCGCTCCTCGACGCGAGGGCTGCGGTTGAACATGAGTGCTCCCCCGCGCTCGAGCACCGGGTCACCGGTGGCCGAGCCGTCGAAGTCGCTCACCATGTGCACGACGAACTCGCAGTCGCCGAGCGTGAAGCTCTGCCCGGGGATGACTCGCAGTCGCTGCACGAGACCGCCGTCGACGAGGATGCCGTTCGCCGAGTTGAGGTCGACCAGTTCGACGAACGTCGCCGCGACCTCGATCCTGGCGTGCCGTTTCGAGACCAGCGGATCGGCGATCGTGACGTCGTTCGCGGCGTCGCGACCGATCAGGAAATGACCGATCGGCAGCGGGAACTCCTGGCCGATCGCGGGGCCGGAGACGACCCGGAGCACGGCAGCCGGGCGCGCGCCCGCGTTGCCCGCGGAGGCGCGGTTCGGCCCGACGTTGATCACCTCGGCGAGGAAGCCGGAGCCGATCGGAGCGTCACCGACGAGAAGGTCGGGATTGAGCATCGTGAGCTGCTCACTGGTCGGAGGGGCGACCGAGAGCGTCAGCACGTCGCTCGGCGCCGCGACGATGCTGCGCGCCGGGTCGGTGGTGGCGATCTGCCGGGCGACATCGGCGATGGTCGCCGTCGAGTCCGCCATCACGACGACGTCGGTCAGGGGTGCTGCAGGTCGACGCAGGGTCAGCTTGACTCTCATCGCTCGTCCTCACCGCGCCGAGGGCGCATCTCACTCAGGGTCATACCCACTCCACCTGCAGGGACCGATCGCCGAAGCGCACCGTGTCTCCCGTCTGCAGCTCGGCGGGGTGTCCTGCCGCCAGTACCGTCTCGGCACCGCCGCGGACGATCGCGCTGCCGTTGGTCGATGCGCGGTCGACGACGAACACGCCCCGACGAGCCGGCATCACCGCGATGTGCGTCTTGGACACCGAACGCGTGTCGTCGACGACCGGGATCAGGAGCGCTTCGCCCTCGCCGGCTGCCGCGCTCGGCGACCGCCCGAACAGCGTGGTGCCGCGCACCTCGACCCGCTCGCCGGTGTCGAGCACGAGGATCGCCCGCACACCTGCGGGCGCGGGAGACGCAGCGACGGGAGCCGACGGGGTCCCGGCCGCGACCGGTGCCTGCGGAGCGACCGGCGCTGCCGGGGGGACCGGGGCGGGAGCGGCGACCGGGGCAGGGGCTGGCACGGGTGCAGGGGCGGCCTGCACGACGGGCGTCGGCTCGTGTGGGACCACCGGGGGCGTGGGATCCGCCGGGGCCGGAGTCGGGATGACCGCCGGAGCCGGTGCGAACGAGGGCGGCGGCGGAGACCCGGTGGCCAAGGACGCAGGTACCGCCGAGACCATGGAGCCCGGGACCGGAGCCTCCGTCTGCTCGGGTGCCGGGCCTGAGCCTGACCGGTGCGCACCGATGACACCGCCGGAGAGGCGCGCGCTCGGGACGTACTCGGCAGGGGCGTCGCGGTGCACCGGGGTCGCGAGCGACGGCAGCGGCGCCTTCTCCTCGTGCTCGGGCGTCTTCACGCGCTTGCGCGCGATGCGCATCCGCTTCTGGTCATAGGGGTTCAACCCGCCACGCACGTCGACGAACCAGGTCGCGGCGGCGAGATCGAGCCATCCGCGTCCTCGCCGTTCGATGTCGAAGAGCGGGGAGAGCATGATCACCAGCAGCGGCCCGATGAGCGGGACGATGAACGAGGCATAGGCGACGAGGTAGCGCACGACCGCGCCGCGCCAGAAGCCGGGACGCTCGAGAGTCCGGACGTTCACGGAACGGATCCCGCAGACCGCCTTGCCGAGCGTCACGCCCTTGCGGCCGTGCAGCACGAGCTGCACGACGATGTAGGCGATCATGAGCCCCTGGGAGACGGCCGCGGCCACGATGAGCCACACGAGATCGCCGCGCGCGAAGAACTCCTCGGCGTCGAACTCCCCGCTCACCACCTGCGCCAGCACCGGCGTCAGGGCGATGACGGCCGGCAGCGCGATGAGCACCGCCACCGCCCATTCGAGCAGAGCGGCGAGCACGCGGCTCCCCCGCCCGGCGGGGCGCAGTCCGAGCGCCTCCGCGTAGGCCGGATCCGGGCGCCCGTGCGCGTCGAGTCCTTCGACCTCGGGAGTGTGGTCGTCGATCTCCCAGATCACTCCTGCTCTCCCTCGACATCGTCGATGGAGTGTGCGGTGTCGAGCAGCGGCAGGTCGCTCTTGCCGACCAGACGCGAGGCGATCACGTGCTCGACCAGGCGCGCGCGTCGGTTGGTGGCGAAGCTGCGCTGTCCGCCGCGCATGCCGGGGACGCCGATCCGATCGAACTTGTCGCAGACGTTGTCGAGCTTGCGGTTGAACCGGGTGACCGTCCATCCGAGCCGTTCCGCAGCCTTCGCCGAGGTCGGGATCTCACTCATCCCGGTACCGTCGCGGCGCAGCTGCGGCTCGGCGAGCGCGAGGATGAGCAGCTTCTGGCTGAGGGTCAGCGGGACATCGCCGATCGTCGATGCGCCACCGTCGTCGTGCTCGCGCCTGGTCGCACGGAACGTCGGCTCCGCCGCGTGCAGGGTGAGCTCGTACGTCGTCGGCCCCGCGCTGAACACGATCGTCGTCTTCTCGAAGACCAGCGGGAGCCGCGCGCCCGGCGCGAGCCAGGCCTGCACGCCCCCGGCCGAGTCGGTCACGGTCGCCGTGAGGCGGGTCCCGACATTCGACAGCCACCACAACCCGTCGGCGTCGGTGATCTCGAGGAAGTGCCGATGCAGGAAGAGATTGTCGTCGAGCTCGAGGTCGCCCTCGCGTCCCACGATGAATCGGCCGCCACGGCGCACCGGGAAGTACTCCCCCGCGAACTCGACGGTCACACCGCCTGCACCAGTCACTCCACACACCCCCGCACGGTCTCGGAGGCGCGACCGTCGTCGCGCCGAAGCATCACATCGATGCAGACGGTACCCGACCCCGCGGGGACCGTCGCGGTCGCATCCGGCGTCTGGTGCGGATCGACCTCACCCGACACGGCGACCGGCGTCCAGATGAACGAGTCGCCCTCCAGCGGGCTCGGGTTCGTCCAGGTGAACACGACCTGATCGCCCGCGCGTGTGCCGGCGAGTTCGGTGACCTTCGGCACGACATCCGTTCCGACGTCCTTCGGATCGACGGCCTCGGCAGTCTTCTCCGGTTCGGGATCGATCCCGGCCACCACGAGGTTCATCCCGACGATCGCACCGACGACCAGCACCACGCCCGCCGCGGCGAGCGTGATCCACAGACCCTTGCGACTGCGTGGCGGCTGAGGCGCGGCCGGACCGGAGGCAGGAGCGGCGGGCGCGACCGGCGGTGCTGCGGCATCCGGAGCGACGACCATCGGCGCGCGCGCGATGGTGCGGTCGTCTGCGGACGGAGCGAGGGGCGCCGGAACCACCGGCGTCGGCACGCGCAACTGGGTCTGCTCGACGAGCGACTCCTCGGGCACCGGCGCGTCGAAACGCGGGATCCCCGACAGCGGGGCCGGAGGTTCCTTGCGCTGGGTCTGCGCCGACGGCCGTGTGAACGACGCCATGTCCGGATCGATGCTGACGATCTCCCGCACGCGGGTGAGACCGTCGCCGTCGTCTTCCAGATCCTCTGCCGGCGGGTGGTCGTCGACGATGTCGATCGGGGTCACCGAATGGGAGAGCTCGATCTGCACCTTCTGCAGCGCCCGCGCGAACGCCACCGCACTGGGGAAGCGGTCGTCCGGGTTCTTCGCCATCGACCGCTCGAGGAGCCGCTGCAGGCTCTCCGGGGAATCCGGCCTCTTCAATGAGGGGAGCGCGGCGCGCTCGATGCGCTCGATGAGGTCGGCGCTCGAGTTGCGCTCGCCCGTCCGCTCGAACGGGGAGCGACCCGCCAGCAGCGTGTAGAGCGTGGCGCCGAGCGCCCAGACGTCGGTGCGCGGACCGCTCTGCGGAGGCTCGGCGAACGACTCCGGCGGCGACCAGGGAATGGACATGCCGGAGGCCTCGCCGGTGGCTCCCGTCGTCGACGCGATGCCGAAGTCGGTGAGCGCCGGCCTGTTGTACTCGGTGACGAGGATGTTGGCCGGCTTGATGTCGCGGTGCAGCACTCCCGCACGATGCGCGGTCTCGACGGCACCCGCCACCTGGATGCCGACGCGCAGGGCTTCGGCGACCGAGAACGGCTCCTTGCGGGAGCGGATCTGCAGGTTCGGCCGCGGGCAGTACTCCATCACGAGGTACGGGCGACCGTCTCCGGCGACACCGGCCTGGTAGATCGTGACGATCGCCGGATGCGTCGAGAGCATCGCCATGACGTTCGCCTCGTCGGCGAACTCCTGCGCGGCCCCGCTCGAGATCCGATCGGCGAGCAGCACCTTCACCGCCACGCGGCGGCGCGGCATCTCCTGCTCGTACAGGAAGACATCGGCGAACCCACCGGTGCCCAGTGGCTCCACATAGGTGAAACCGGGCAGATCGGGCGGCGGCGAAGGGCGACGGGTCACGGCAGGTCCTCGAACGCGACGGTCACACCGTCGCCGAGATCCACCACGTCGCCCGACAGCACGAGCGTCTGCTCGCCGGGGTGCAACCGCACGGGGTCGGCACCGGGGCGGAGCAGGGTGGAGCCGTTCGTGGTGTGCAGATCGATGACCACGACGGTGTCGCCCTCGGGGCGCACTTCGAGGTGGCTGCGCGAGATGTCCTGCTGCGGGCTCTCGACGGCGATCAGGTGCGGGAGGTTGGCACCGCTCGCACGGGTCGATCGCGGCCGGCGTCCGATGATCACGGTGCGATCGAGTGCGGCGACCTGCCCTGTGGAGAGACGCACGCGACCCGCCGAGGCAGCGGGCGGCTCCGGGGTGACGTCGAGCACCGCGGTGGCGACGTCGTCGGCGACCGGGGGCTGCTGGCGAAGCGCACGCAGATCGGCGGCAGAGACCGTCGCACCGTCGTGGTCGCCTTCCACGGGGACCGGGACGACCGGTGGAGCGGCGGCCGCACCGACGGAGTGCACGGTCGCGCCCCAGAGCTGGTCGAAGTCGTCGTCGACAGGAGGCGCGAGCGTCACCTCGGTCGGCGGCAGGAACGCGTCCTCGACGACGGGCAGCGGCGCGGGCTCCGGCTCCGACTCCGGCTCGGGCTCCGGTTCGGTCTGCGGCTCCTGGGGCTCGGACACCGGCGCCGCGGGCACGGGCGCACCTGCGGCGGTCTGCCCGACGACGGGGGCCGGTCCGAGGGCGGACGTCAGCGGATCGGCGTCGCTCGGCTCGAGTTCGGCACTCACCGCCGCGGCCCGCACGATGCCACTCTGCACGGGAAGTCCATCGGCGTCCGCTGCCGTCTCGACCGTGATCTCGACCTTCGTCGCACCGCCGAGGAAGCGCTCGTTCCAGGTGGTGACATCGGCGCCCGAGAGCTCGAACGACTCCGTCGAGGTCGTCACCTGCGCAGAGACGTCACCGCGGAGCGCGATGCGGACGTCGGCGCCTTCGGCGACGGCGGCGACGAACGACGGCAGCGAGGTGAACGAGCCGCCCGCCTGTGTCGTGAGGAGGTCGACGACCGTCGCGAGGGTCTTCTCCTCCGGCATCCGCTCCCACAGCCGGGCGACGACGTCGCCGGGGACATCGGGCGGCAGCGCGACGAGCGCGCCGGGGATGACGATCAGGTACCACTGTCCCGGTCGGTAGATGGTCTGCATCAGCGAACCCCTCCTGCTGCGGCTTCTCGTGGACGCGTGTCCAGGTCGATGTCCCGGTCGTCGGTGGCCATCAGCGTGCCCGGCCGGGAAGCCACCGAGACGGCGTCCACGATGATGACGGTGATGTTGTCCCGGCCGCCGGCGCTGACGGCCTCGGCGGTGAGGATGTCGGCAGCCTTCTGCGGATCGGCCTCCGCCGCCAGCACCTCGCGGATGCGCGTGTCCGGCACTTCCGACGTGAGTCCGTCGGAGCAGACCAGGATCCGATCGCCGAGTTCGGCGGGGAACATCCAGTAGTCGGCGTCCCCCGTGCTGCTCGCGCCGATGGCTCTGGTGATGATGTTCCGGCGGCGGTCCGAGACGGCGTCCTCGACGCTGAGCTCACCGGACTCGATCAGCTCCTGCACGACGGAGTGGTCGACGCTGATCTGCTCCAGTTCGCCGTCGGCGAGACGATAGGTCCGGGAGTCGCCGATGTTGACCGCGAGCCAGTAGCCCATGCCGTCGACCGAGGCGATGACCACACCGCTGAGCGTCGTCCCAGCCCGACCGTTGCCCGAGGTCGACAGGTCTTCGACGCTCTCCCGGGAGACCGACAGCGCGTGCCGGACATCGTCGAGTTCGAGCGCGGGGCGGCCGATGTACCGGGCGAACTCGGCGATGACGGCAGCGCTCGCACGCTCACCGGCCTCGTGCCCGCCCATCCCATCGGCGACGAGGAACACCGGCGACGACGCCAGATGAGCGTCTTCATTCAGCGCGCGCCGGAGTCCCGGATGCGTCGCCGACCCGGTGGAGACGATCAGCCCGGGCCTCATGCGTATCCGCCGATCGTGACGATGCGATCGCCGATCTCGATGGCGTCGCCCAGACGCACCGGAACGCGCTGGCCGGCCGGGCACGCGATGCGCTGCCCTTCGCGGACGATGGTCATGCCGTTCGTGGAGTGCCGATCCAACACCCATCCGCCGGAGGTCTCGGCGGCCGCCTCGAAGTGCGTCTTGGAGAGCGAGAGCGTCTCATCGCGCACGGGCACGAGCGTCGCTCCGTCTTCCGGAGCGGGATTGCGACCGAAGATCGTGCGCCGCGAGACGGAGACCCGGGTGCCGTCATCCCACGTGAAGACGAGACGATGACCGGGGACGCTGATCCTCGTGTCTTCCAGATCGTCGTTCTGGTCCTCGGTGTCCGGCGCCGCAGGAGCCGGAGCCACGGGAGCCGGGCCCGCGGGAGCGGGAGCCACGGGAGCGGGAGCCGCAGGAGCCGGCGGGGCAGGCGGCGCCTCGACGGGAGCCGGAGCAGACACGGGCGCAGGCACCGGCGGTGTCGGAGGCGCCGCGGGGTACTGCTGGACGGTCGCATCGAGCTCGGACTCCAGCGGCGGCGCGGGCCGCACGGGTGCATCCTGGGTGATACCGGGGACGAAGGCGATGAGGGACCCGGTCTCGGCGACAGGGGCGACGGGGGCGGCCGGCCGTGGCGGGATGGACGCCGCCTCAGGAACGGGTGCCGCCGCGGGGGCGGCAGGCGCTGCCGGTGCCGGGGTCGCGACGGGCTGCGGGAGGCCCGGGATCGCGGGACCGCTTGTCGCTGCGGGACCGCTTGTCGCTGTCGCGAGGGCGGCGGGCGCAGCCGGTGCCGGTGCGGTCGCTGCCGCCGACGCGACGGAGGCGGGCACCCGCGCATCCAGGATCAGGGAACCGGCGACCTTGTCGTGCCACCCCTGGAACCGCCCGGAGCCATCGAAGAGCGGGGTGAAATAGCCCACGACGACGGAAGCGGCCAGGCCGAAGATGATGTTCCGCAGCAGCGCGCGCCCGAAGCCGAGCGGGGCACCGTCTGCGGCCGAGACGAGTCGAACGCCCTGAGCCCGCATGCCGATCGAGCCGTTGCCGGCCTGCATGACCGTGTAGACGACGAACCAGCCGAGGAGCACCAGGCTCACCACCGGACCGCCGATCAGGAGGATCCCGAGCATCGCCTCGGCGCTGCCGGAGAGAGCGGCGGCGACCAGGAGTCCGCCGCCGAGCACGATCGCCAGGCCGCCGGCGATCAGGGCATCGATGACGTACGCGACCGCGCGGCGGGAGATCGGCGCGATCTGATCGAGCGCGGGCTGCGTCATGGGGTCTCACTCTCGGAGGACGGGGGCGTCGTGCCGGGGTTGCTCTTGATGGTGCCAGGTTCGCGTCGCACGCGCGCGGCTGCGGCGTCTTTCAGGTTCTGCAGGCCGTTCGAGATCGCGGTGCCTCCGACCAGCGAACGGACACTCAGGCGCGCCTTGACGCGCTTCCAGAAGCCGGCGTCGTTGCCCAGGCCGCCGACGATCTCGTCGACCTCGTGCCAGAAGGACTCCACGTCCTGTGGGCTCGGCTCTGCGGGGCCGAACACCTCGGCGTCGGCGCGCTCGGCGAGCACGGTGACCTGCGGGATCGTCAGCGCGGCGGCCAAGACATCGGCCTCCTCGGTGCGGGTGCCACCAGGGGTGAGGCGGGCACCGTAGTCGATCGCCCGGTCGGTCAGCTCGTCCCAGCCACCGCTGATGCGGTCGGCGGTGCGTGCGGCGGCCCGGCGGGAACGGCGCTTCGCCGCCTTCCAGGCCCCGATCACGATGAACGGCGATGCGAGCAGCGCGATCACCGCGAGCGAGATCCCGCCGATCACGAGGATCGCACCGATGATGCCGGCGAGATTCAGGCTCTCGTCCTCGGACTCGCGGTCGTCGGGAAGGGTCGGCGGCAGGTCGACGGGCTCCTGCGGAGGGGGCGGCGGCTGCAGCACCTGAGGCTTCGGGTCGACGCGCGGCTTGGTGTTCTGGTCGTTCGGCACCTGATCTTCGGGCGGCGTCGGGTTGAAGGTCATCCAGCCGATGCCCTCGAAGTTCACCTCGACCCAGGCGTGCACGTTGTCGCCGGTGGCGGTGAACACCGCTTCGCCCGCCTGCTCCTCGTCGGGGTAGTACCCCATGACGACGCGCGCGGGGATGTCGAGCTGCCCGGCGAGCAGCGCCATCGCCACGGCGTACTGCTCGTCGTCGCCGATCATCTGGTCCGCGCCCACGAGTGTCGAGATGCGTTCGGCGGTGTGCCCGGCACGGGACAGCACTTCACCCTCGAGCCCATGACTGAAGAAGCCGCCCTCGGAGAGGAAGTTCTCCAGCGCCCGCACCTGCTCGATCGGCGTCTCTGCGCCCGCCACGGTCTCGGCGGCGAGTGAGGTGAGCTCTTCCGGCACATTGCTCGGCTTCGGCAGCGACACCTTGCCGAACGGCACCTCGGCGAGTTGCTCGTCGTCGGGGACGGCGGGCATGACGGCGTCGACGACGTACTCGTCGCCCTTGGTGAGCTTCGGCGTGGCCACGGCGGTGCCGGTCACGGTGTTGACGTAGGTGCCGCGGCGCAGGTCTTCGGCGCGGTCTCCGTCGAATCGGATCTCGGACAGCTCTCCCGCGGTCGGCATCCACACGCCGCGGTAGTCGTCGATCGCGAACTTCAGCGTGACCGGGACACCCTCGGCATCCGGTGCCATGTTCGAACGCAGCGGGGCGAACGCGCTCGACGACGTGGGCCCGCCGTCGGTGACGTTGTAGACCATGCCGTCGAACTGGTCCATGACTGCCGTGCGGACGCGTGCGCCCTTGGGCAGGCCCTGCACGGTGAAGAGGGTCTCGGAGGCCTCGTCGCGCACGTTCTTGCGGAACGCCTGCAGCGGGCTCGGATAGTCACGGATGTCGAACGGGGGGATGATCACGTCGCGGAACACATGCCGCGGCTGCGCGGGGTTCGCGACGGCGCTGGCGGCGACGCCGGTGCCTGCGGCGATGGCCAGCACGGCGACACCCGCCAGCAGTCGTCGCATCCGCATCTGCGCGGCGCGGGAGGGATCGACCTCGCTGACCGAGACGGCCATGTTCTGCGGCGCCCACAGCTGCCGCAGCGCGAGCCACGCCATGCTCACCACGGCGAACACGAGCCCCTGCACGAGAGGGAAGGCCGGCTCCGGCGTGCCGAGGGCGATGACGAGCATCAGCAGCACACCGGCCGGGAGCAGCGCCCAGGCGACCTGCGGCAGGCGCAGCGCGAGCGCGGCGGTGAGCGTGGTGGCCACGAGCGCCAGGAGGAACGGGACGACGAGGTGCCCGTCGACCGCCGCCACCGGGGCGACGGTGGTGAGCATCTGCTTCCAGGCGGTGACGGTTCCCAGTGCGAGCTTCTGCAGCGTCTCCAGCGTCGGGATGAATCCGAGGATCGAGGTCTGCGGCAGCGCGAAGGCTCCGCCGAACACGAAGTACGCGGCGACGGTGAGCCCCGCCGTGATCAGGATGCCCCAGCGTCGCCAGGTCGTGACGGCCGCGATCGCGAGGCCGATCAGGATGCCGCCGATGACGGCCGGGAGGAAGGACGGACCGGCGAAGGTCGGCCAGAAGCCGACCAGTGCGGTCGAGACCAGCAGCGCGGTCGCTGCCAGATCGAGGATCCAGCGACGCACGGGAAGTCCACCGGGTGCAGTGGAGGGCACGGTCATGCGAGCACCTTCTGCAGAGCGAGCGGAATCTGTTCGAGAGCGCCGACGGTGACCACGTCCGCATCGCCGATGCGTCGCAGCGCAGGGGCGGTCGTGCTCGTGTCGGCGACCACGGCGAGCACCTTCGCCCCGAACGGCAGGCGAGAGCAGGCGAGGCGGAGGTCGTCGGAGCGCACCCGGGAGCCGCACACGAGCACGACGACGCTGGCGAGCGGCATCGTGGCGGAGACGATCCCGGCGAGGTCGGCGATCCCGCCCTCTCTCGGCTTGCTGCTCTCGACGGCCGCGAGGGAGTCCAGCAGCTGCTTGCCGGTGCCGGCCGGCAGCTCACGGCCCTGCACGCGCACGTCCACGCGCTGCGAGTCGCGGAGCGCGCGGAGGCCGATCGAGCCGGCGGCGGAGATCCCGAGCTCGAAGTCGTCGGGGGTGGCGTAGTCGGACAGGGAACGCGAAAGGCCGATCACGAAGTGCGAACGCCTGGTCTCCTCGTACTGGCGGACCATCATCGTGCCGGTGCGAGCTGTCGAACGCCAGTGCACGTGACGCAGGTCGTCGCCCGGCTGGTACTCCAGCAGCGCGTGGAAGGACACGTCGTCGCGAGAGAGATCTGCGGCCGGAAGCCCCTCGAGGTCACGCAGGTAGCCGAGCGACTGCCCGTCGAACAGCACCGTCCGCGGGTGCACGAACAGATCGACCGGGTCGTCGCGTCGGTGCGCCCGCTCGAACAGGCCGAGCGGATCGCCGCGCACGACGCTCACCGGACCGACCTTGACCACGCCTCGCTTCTGCGTGGGGATGGCGAAGAGCTCCTCCGCCTCCTCCCCGGGCGCGAGCCGCTGGATGCCGAACTCGCCGCGACCGGAGCCGACCGGCAGCACGACGCGCGACGGGAGGATCGCCCTGCTGCCGCGGTTGGCCAGGGTGAGAGCGCCGACCGCGCGCTCCCCCACGACGACACGGGTGCGGGCGAGATCGAGAGAGACGTCGTAGGCGGTGCGTCCGATGAGGAACAGCGCGCACAGGGCGACGGCGATCGCCATCACGACGGCGGCGACCGTGAACTCCGACCACCCCGCGATCTGCCCGAGCACCCAGAAGACGACGGCGAGGGCCATCAGCACCCACGCCAGCGGTCGGATGGCCGCGGTGATCTTCCGGAGGCGCGTCAGGATGCGCGCACCGATGACGGCCGCGATGTCACGCCATCCGGCGTCGCGTTCCGTCTGCGGCGGCGTCACCTGAAGGGCCTCCGCGGTCATCAGGCCGCCGCTCGGGCCTGGGGGGCTGCGACGCCGTCGAGCACGCGCGCGATTACGGTGTCGCTGCTGGTGCCGGCGAACTCCGCCTCGGCGTCGAGCAGCAGACGGTGCTGCCACACCGGCCGCGCGAGGGCCTTGATGTCGTCGGGGAGCACGAAGTGGCGGCCCTGTGCCGCGGCCCACACCTTGGCGATGCGGACCATCGCGATCGCCCCGCGCACCGAGACGCCGAGACGGATCGCGTTGTCCTCTCGGGTCGCCTCGGCGAGCTCGGCCACGTAGCGGAGCACGGCGGGCTCCACGTGCACCGTGGCGGCGAGGTCGGCCATGTCGGCGACCGCGCTCGTCGTGATGATCGCGGCGAGCCCGGCCGACGGGTTGCGATCGGAGGCCCCGGCGAGGATGCTCTCGGTGACCGCGAGATCGGGGTAGCCGATGGAGGTCTTGATCAGGAAGCGGTCGAGCTGGGCCTCGGGGAGCTTGTAGGTTCCCGCCTGCTCGATCGGGTTCTGCGTGGCGATCACGAGGAACGGGCGACCGGCTTCGTGCGTGACGCCGTCGACCGTGACGCGCGACTCCTCCATGACCTCGAGCAACGCCGACTGGGTCTTCGGCGAGGCGCGGTTGATCTCATCGGCGAGCACGATCGACGCGAAGATCGGCCCCTTGTGGAACTCGAACCGGTGCGACTGCTGGTCGTAGATCGTCACACCCGTGACGTCGGACGGCAGTAGGTCGGGGGTGAACTGGATGCGCGCGCTGGTGCCCTGCACGGTCGCGGCGAGCGCCTTGGCGAGGCTCGTCTTACCGGTGCCGGGCGCATCCTCGAGGAGCACGTGGCCCTCGGCCAGCATCGATGCCAGCACGAGACCGACGATCTCCTGCTTGCCCTGCACGGCCTTGTCGATGTTCGCCACGAGGCGCTGGAAGGTTCCCTGGAACCACGCCGCCTGCTCGGGAGTCATTGTCATGAGTGTGTCGTTCCTTGTCGTGGGAGAAGTCGAATACCGGGAGCGGCGGCCCTTATGGCCAACTGGTGGCCTCGGACCAGCCGACGCCTTCGATGTCGGCCTGGAGGGTCCGGCTCATGCCGCCGTGCCAGCAGGAGAGCGTGATCGTGCCGTTCGCGGGCACGTTGTACCAGTTGTAGCTCGACACCTGTCCGGAGGACGAGCGGTACGGCTGGCCGTTGTCGAGGCAGCGGATCCGGTACCGGCCTTCCGGCACGTTCGCGGTGTTCAGGTTCAGCAGGTAGCACGTGTCGGGGCTGCAGTTGCCGGAGTCCGGTCCCTGCGACGCCCACCACCGCGGTTGCGGCTTGGACTGCGCGGTCGCGCCCTGCGTCCCGCTCTCGTTCGACCAGACGCCCGTGTTGTCCTTCGCGCGCGCCTTGATGGTGTGATGCTCGCTGTAGGTGCCCACGTTGACTGAGCCGCGCATTCCGACGTTCTGCCATCCGCCGCCGTCGACGCTGATCTGCACGGTCTCGATGGGCCGTCCGTTGCCGGATCCGTTGGCGTCCCAGTTCAACCGCACGTCGGTCGCGAGCGACTCGGCGCTCACCGCGGGCGGACTCGGCTGGCCGTACGGGTTTCCCCGCGCGGAGTTCGACACGGCGCCCGGGTACGTCGATCCCGAGACGTTCGCGACCGCGCGCACCTCGACGGTGTAGTTCACACCGTTGGTGAGGCCGGTGATGATGTTGTTCCCGGGGACCGTGTTCCACGTGCCGCCGTTCAACCGGTACTGGCGCGTGATCTCACTGGCGCTCGCACCACCGCGCGACCCTTCGTTGTACGAGATGGTGAGGGAGCGGTCGCCTTCCTTGACGATCTTCAGGCTCGTCGGCGCTCCGGGCGGGACCACGCCGCGTCGCGGCGCGGAGGGCGGACTGTATTCGCCCCAGCCGGCCTTGTTGTAGGCCTGGATGCGGTAGGTGTAGGCCGTCTCCGACGGGTCGACGACGACGGTCTGGCTCCTCGCCTCGGGACCGGGGGTCATGGTGCGCACGACCTCCCCGCCCCGCAGCACTTCGAGCCGGTAAGCGCTGATCGCGTCGCCGTTGTTGTTCTGGTCACCCCAGTTCACCTGCATCTGGGCGCGGCCGTCGACCGGTGCGAGCTCGGCCGTGGTGGGGGCCGCCGCCGGGAGCGGAGGCCCTGCCGGGACGGCGGAGGCCGACCAGCCGCTCCAGCTGGAGGGGTCCGGAGCCTTGTTGTGCGCCTGCACCCTGACCTGGTAGTCGGAGCCGTTCTCGAGCCCTTCCCACTTGATCGAGTTGCCGGTGACCTCCTTCTGCGTGATGCCGGAGGGCGGAGCAGGTGAGATCTCGAGCGTGTACCTGTCGACCGGCGATCCCGGCGTCGACGGGGTGGTCCAGGCCACCTGGAGGGACTTGTCGCCGAACACCAGGGTCGGCGGGTTCGGAGTGTCCGGACGCGCGTCGGGGCGTGCGGGTGCCGACAGCGAAGAGGGCTCCGACTCACCGACGCGGTTGGTCGCGGTCACCTGGAAGGTGTACTCGACGTTGTTCGTCAGGCCGTCGAGCGTGCACGTCGTCGACTGGCATTCCTTCGAATACGAGCTGCCGCCGACCGACTTCACGGTGTACTTCGTGATCTCGGCGCCGTTGTTCGAGGGGGCCGAGAACGACACCACGACCGTGCGGTCCTGCACGCTCGCGATGACCGGGACCCCAGGGGCATCCGGGACGTCCTGCACCGTGACGACGATCTGTCCGTTGACCTCGCGTTCGGCATCCTCGGTCGCATCCTGGATGCGGTAGCGGACCACGAGCGTCCCCACGAACGACTTGCCCGGAGTGACGGTGACCCGGTCCTTGGTGAAATCGACCTGGCCGACACCGGATTCCGTCACCGCGGACACGATCTTCAGGGGTGTCTCGGGGAACGGGTTGTAGTCGTTCGCGAGCGGCGACACCGGGATGGCCTTGCCGGCATCCGCCTCCGCGATCGTGTCGGTGTTCGCCGCGGGCATCGATCTCGTCGACGCGGTGACCAGCACGGCGACGGTGCCCTCGACGGGCTCGGTGGTTCCGTCGGAGATGCGCAGCTTCAGCGTGACGGCCGTCCCCTTCTTCGCATTCGACGCGGCCTCGACGACCAGCTTGTCGTCGCCGTCGATGCGTGCGGAGACGCCTTTCCCCTCGCCGCCGATGAGGGTGTAGTCGTGCTTGCCCTTGTCTTCGGGGTCGGGGTCGTCGGTGAGCGCGGCCAGATCGAGCGGGGTCGCCGGCTCGCCCGGGGCGACGTTGACCTGCCCCTGGACGAACTTCGGCTGCTGGTTCTCGGGCGGCAGGACGTTGATCGGGATGCTGAGGGTCGCCTTGCGTCCCTCGGGGTCGTCCGGCCCGTCCCCGTCGGTGACCTCGAAGGTCAGCGAGTCCGGCCCGAAGAACCCCGGGGCCGAGGTGTACACGAGGGTCTTCTCGTCCTTGAGCAGATCAGCGCCATCCGCATGGTTCGCGTTGATCCTCTCCTTCTCGGTGATGACCACCTCGCCACCGCCGGCGACCGTGACGTACTCCGAGAGCGGGAGGGTCTCGGTCTCGCCGCTGACGACCTCGAGCGGCTTCGTCGAGGTGAGCGTCGGTCGCAGGTCCGCCCGCGAGGGGACGAAGATGAACGCCGAGGCCTGGAGGTCGTCGCGGTCGGTGAGCGTGTAGCGGATCAGCTGCAGCTCATCGGTGACGGTGACGCGAACCTTGCCGTTCTCGAGCCGGGTTCCCCCCTCGCCGACATCCACGGTCAGGCGATCGGTCGTGCCGTCCGGGTCCTCGTCGTTGGCGAGGATCTCGAGATCCGCGGTCAGACCGCCATCCTTCAGATCCGAGGGCTGCAGGCGGTCGTCCCGGGCGACGGGTGCCTGCAACGGCACCTCCTCGTCGACCGTGATCTGCAGCGTCGCCGTGGCCGTCGCTCCGCGCGCATCCACAGCCGTGTACTGCAGCGAGGTCTCGGTCGGGCCGTTCGGCGCCTGCACGAGGACGCGGTCGCCGGAGACGCGGGCCTCGAGTCCGTCGGGCAGTTCGAGGCCGTTCTTGAGGAGCGAGACCTTGTCGCCTTCGGGGTCGGAATCGTTCGCGAGCACGGGCACCGCGATCTCACGACCGGGCCGTACGACCACGGCGTCCTTCACGGCGTACGGCGGCTGGTTGACCTGCTCGGCGGGCGCGATGCCGACCCGGATCGTGGCGATGCCCTCCTTGCCGAGCCTGTCGCGCACGCGGTACTTGAAGACGTCGACACCGGATGCGCCGTCGGACGCCTCGTAGGTGAAGTAGTTGGGTCCCGTCGTGATGCGCCCCTTGGTGGGGCTCGACTCGATGCCGACCAGTTCCACGGAGTCGCCGTCGGTGTCGATGCCGTCGAGCGGCACCGCGATGTTCACCTCGGTGCCGGCGAGGGCGCGGGCGACCAGGTCCTGCGGGCGCGGGCCCGCGTTGTTCTCCTCGTCGATCGGGAGGATCTGGATCGTGACGTAGCCGGCCGCCTTCTGCTGGCGCGAGTCGGAGACCTCGTAGGTGAGGTACACCGTCTTCGCCTCCGGCCCCGCCTTGAAGCGGACGGCGTCCTGCGAGACGAACGCCTCACCGTCTTCGGGGTCGACGAACGGCTCGATGAGCTCGGGCTCGACGTGCATGACGTCGTCGCTGGGATGCGTGTCGTTGTCGAGAACCGGGATCGTCACGACGTCGCCGACACGGACGGTCGCCGTATCAGGATTGGCGATCGGCTGGAGGAGCTCCTCCGGCGCCGGGATCGGGATGACCACGACCTCGCCTTCGGCGGACTTCGAACCGTTCGAGATGCGGTACTTGATACGCACCTGCCCCTCGAGCGCCCCCTGGTCGGTGATCCGCAGGGTCTCGTGGTTGAGCACCGAGACCGAGACGCCGCTGCCCGGCTCCAGCGACACCGACTGCACGACGAGGATGCCGCCGGCCGGGTCCGTGTCGTTGTTGAGCACGCCGAGCAGCACGTCTCCACCGGTCGGCAGCAGGGCGACGTCGCGGACGGCGACGGGCGGCAGATCGGTCTCCGACTCAGGCATCACGTCGACGCGCACGAGCCCTTCGCCGTTCTTCGGGCCCGTCGTGACCTGGTACTGCACGTAGTAGACACCCGGCGTCTCCGCCATGAACGAGAAGGTCTTGTTCGGGTAGTTCGGGAGGATCGTCGCCCCGGCGGTGGGGAGCACGCGGCTGAGGCGCAGCTGCTCGCGGGAAGTGCTGGTGTCGTTCGCGGTCGGGGCGACCGTGACCTGCTCGCCGACCTTGGTGATCACGTGATCGGCGTTGGTCTTCGGGTTGGTCGAGCCCTGGGGGCGCACGTCGAGCGCGATCGTCGCACTGCCGAGCTTGCCGAAGGCGTCGGCGACCGTGACCTGCACGTCCTTGCGGCCCTGCAGGCTGGCCGTCGCCTTGTAGGTGATCTGACCGTCCTTGCTGAAGTCGACCTCGTCGCCGGGAGCCGCGATCACCTCCTTGAGGTAGATGTCGTCGCCGTCCGGATCGATCCAGTCGGGGAGGATGTTGTAGGAGATGGTTCCGCCGGTCTCGACCGCGAGCGATGTCTTCCGCTTCGGCGTCGGGGCCGAGTGCTGGTTCCAGTCATGCACCTCGAGGGTCACGACGGCGGTGTCCTTGCCCTTGCGGCCGTCGTCGACCTCGTAGGTGAAGCTGGCGGTGCCGGATGCCTTCTCGTCGACGGCGATCTGCAGGGAACCGCCGTTGTTGATCGGCTGCACGGTTCCGAGGGCCGGCTGCGCCTCGGCGAGCGCCGCGACGAGCACGTCGCCATCGGGGTCGTTGTCGTTGTCGAGCACGGGCAGCAGCGTCGTGGCACCGGGGCGCACGCCGTAGGAGTCGTCCTCGGCGATCGGCGGGGTGTTCTCCTCGCTGCGCTCGGGGAGCGTGGTCTCGACGGTCTCCTCGGTCGAGTCCTCCTCGTTCTCCGTCTCACCCTCCGGCGGAGTCAGGTCGTTCCAGTTGTCGACGCGCTGCAGGCTCTCGTTGGCCATCCATGCGGCACCGCCGACGGCGTCGTTGAGGATGATCACGTCGCGGTTGACGCGGAAGGTCAGACTCGCGGAGTCTTCGGCGCCCTCGATCGGGGCGTTCACGTCGTTGGAGCCGCCGGGGCACTCGCGGATGAACGTCGCCGAGCCGGCCCAGGCGCCGTAGGTGCAGCCGCGGAGCCAGACGGGTGCTGCGGCGGTGCCCGCGCTGCCCGCCGAGGTCTCTTCCGGCTCGCTGCCGTCGAGCGGAACGCGCACCAGCGCGGACGGGGTGGCGAGCGCGACGGCATCGGTCTCGGCGGAGGCCTGCTGCAGCACGGCGTTCGCCGCATCCTTGATCTCGGTGCGGAAACCGCCGGGCGTCGTGACGATCCCTGCCGCCTCGTCGAAGACGACGGGCGTGCGGCCGACCGCGGTGATGGTCGGACGAGCGGACAGGTCGAGCTCGCCGACCGAGGCGGTCGACGAATCGCGCGGAGTGCCTTCGTTGTCGACGGGCACGGTCACGACCTCGCCGCGTTTCGCCGAGAGGGCGAACACCGTGCCGTCCTCCGCCACGGTGACGTCGGCGCCCTCCCCGAGCTCGGCGACGGGCTCGGCCGCCTCGATCTCGAACGAGGCGATCGCCTGCACCGGCAGGACCCAGAGGTCTCCGGACTTCTCGTCCAGGATCGCGGCTGTGCCGGCGCCCATCGCCACCTTCGCGGACGACGGGATGATCGCGGAGTCTCCGAGCGAGACCCGGGCCGGATCGACCGCCGTCACGGTGGATGCGCTCTCGTCGACGACGAGCACGTTGGCCGCGGCCTGGAGGATGTCGTAGTTCTCGCTCGTGGTTCGCAGACCGCCGTCGAGGACCGTGGATTCGTTGTTGAAGTGCCCGACGAGCAGGCTCGAGGTCTTCGTGATCCAGACGCCGCCGTCGTTCAGATCGACCTTGGTGGTCGGGAACCCCTCATAGGTGAAGGCCATCGTGGTGATCGCGATGACCCCCACGGTGACGCCGGCTGCGGACGCCAGCGTCTTGGGTCGCGCGCGCATCCATGACAACGCCTTCATTCCCGGTTCCCCCCCAGGGTGACACTCTCTGATCACTCATGCGCGGGCCCGACGGGCCTACGGAGCACCCGTACATCCTAACCGCGTCGCGGAACACCGCTCGATGGGGAGATATGCCCATCCCGCGGAGGCCGTCGAGGTCGTCTCGGCTGCCTCCGCGGGAGGGTTCTGCTCTCAGCCGCGGACCCGGCGACGCCGCAGGAAGATTCCTCCGCCGAGGAGCAGGAGCAGCAGTCCGCCGCCGAGGAGATACCACGCAGGCTCACCGCCCGTGGTGGCGAGGTCACCGCCGGTGGCGGGCGAGTCCGGATCGCCGGACCCCGGCGTCTCTCCCCCCGACCCGTCACCCGCTCGCGTGACCGTGATCGCAGCGGTCGCCTCAGTGCCGTCGGGCAGGATCACGGCGAGCGTGTGCGCGCCGCCCGGGGTCTTCGCGGGAATCGTCACGGCCGTGCGGAAGGCGCCATCGGCATCAGTGGCGACCTGTCCCAGTCGCACAGGAGTCGAACGCAGTTCGATCGCGAGCTCGGCGGCCGACGGGAAGCCCGTGCCGGAGATCGTCACCTGCCCGCCGGCGGCCACCGTCTTCGCGCTCAGCTCGACGGCAGGATCGACCGGATCGACAGGGTCGACCGGATCGACCGGTGCATCCGTCGGCAGCGGGACGTCCACATGCTTGATCTCCGTGGCACCCGTGGTCGAGAAGGAGTACACCGTCACGCGGACGCGATCGTCGTACAGGGCGGCTCGCAGACCGACCGGGTCGGCACCGCCGACGGCCTTCTCCTCCCAGTCCCCGCTCGGTCCGTACATCGTCGTCACCGCTCCGGTGTTCACGACCGTCGGAGCATGTGCGAGGGTCGGGTCCGTGCGCAGCTCGGTGCTCCAGTCGTTCAGCGTGGGCGACCAGTGCGTGTGGCTGTTGAACATGATGACGTTCGGGTTCTGGTCGAGGAGGGCGGCGAACCGGGCCTCCTCCTGCCCGTAGTCGTTCTTGTAGAAGCGCGCATAGGAACCGGAGACCGAGTACGGCAGCAGGTGGTGTGAGAACAGGAGCACCGGCTTGTCCTGCGCCCGCCAGTACGCCAGACGGTCGCGCAGCCACGTGAACTGCTCCTGGCTGAAGTCGACGAACGGGCCCGAGCCTGTCTTGGCCCCGTAGTCGTAGAACTCGCTGCCGACCCAGATCAGCGGAAGCGTGCCGTCGACGAGCACCTCGCCCCACAGACCGCCCTGTCCGCCGATGTCGCGCATACCCGTCGCGTCGAGGAAGCGCTTCTGATAGGTGCTCGAGCCGTCGCTGCCGTAGTACTCATGGTTGCCGATCGTCGAGACGACCGTGTCGTACTCGCCGCCGCCTCCCGCCGCGAGTGCGGCCAGGTAGGAGTTGTAGTTCGCCGTCGAGCCGTTGCTCACCAGGTCTCCGTTGGACACCAGCACGTCAGCGGTCTGCGGCAGCGAGCGGAAGCCCGGGAGCACGTTCTGGCTCAGGCGGCTCGTCGCCCCCTGCACGTCGCTGAAGATGTCGACAACGGCGTCCGCGTCGACGCCCTCGGCAAGCGGGGCGAGCGGCCGCACGACCTGGATGTCGTCCAGCATCCACGAGCCGGCGGCACTCGGTGCGTCGAAACCGAACCGGACGCTCATCGCCTTGGCGCCGGCGGGGACGACGACGGGCAGGCGCAGCTGCGCGGATTCCTCGTCGGCATCGGAGAGAGCCCGAAGCACCGCCTCGGTCCCGTCGTCGAAGACCGCCGTGACCGTGCCGTGCTGCACCCCGCCGCGCTTGCGGTAGTGGCTGTCGAGGCGCACCTCCAGCGGATCGCCCGCCTTCACCGCGATCGGGGCGGACGTGAGCGTGCCCGAGAACGCCGCTT
This sequence comes from Microbacterium sp. NPDC090218, assembly GCA_044900255.1. Classification (GTDB taxonomy): domain Bacteria; phylum Actinomycetota; class Actinomycetes; order Actinomycetales; family Microbacteriaceae; genus Microbacterium. Next base: position 801,135 of record JBJDMS010000001.1, read on the forward strand.
CCGTGGCTTCGGCCACCGCGATCCGACCGGATGCCCGGGTGAACGAGTGGCGACGGTCGGTGCCGTACCGGTCGACCACGGAGTCGAGCGTCGAGAGCGCCCAACCACCGGTCGCCGTCCAGGTGTCCTTCTCGAAGCCGTCGAACCAGAGCAGGTCCTCCGTCGTCGAGGAATCAGGGTCGCCGGCGGCGAGCACGGTGATGCGGAGCGAAGCCGCCGCGATGCCTGCTCCGCCGAGGGACAGCGCCACGTCTCCCGCGGGCTGGTCGGCGGGGAGCGCGACGACGAACGACGTCTCCCCTGCGGCGTCGGCGACGGGGATGCCCCCGACCGGCGCCGCGGAGTCCCCGAGCGTCGCGGTCAGCTGCTGGCCGGGACGAAGACCGCCCACCTTGACCGGCACCGATGCTCCGGCGGTCGCGACGGGCTTCGCTGCGGACAGGATGCGCAGGGTCGAGTCGGCGGGCGGCGTCTCGCTGATCTGCACGTCGTCGATCATCCAGAACCAGTTGTTGCTGCTGTCCGCGTACGACCAGCCCACCGTGACGGCGTCCACGCCGGCGGGAACAGGCACCGACACAGAGACCTGCTCGTCGAGTCGGTTGCGCGCGAACGACTCGACGACGACCGGGGCGCCGCCGTCGAAGCGGGCGAGGAGCTGGGCGGCCTGCGGTGCTTGACCCTGCTTGTAGTGGCTGTCGAAGGTGACCGTGACCGCGCCGTCCTGGCTCTGCAGGTCGAGCGCGGGCGCCCACAGCACCGAGCTGAAGCGTCCCTGGGTCGGACGGTTGGAGTCGGAGTGCACGACCGCCATCAGGCCGTCGGCGCGGGAGAAAGAACCCCGGTCGCCGCTGTTCCCCCAGACGGACACGACCTCGGCCGGGGCATGGAACGACCAGCCCTGCCAGTCGGCCCGCATCCCCGCGACGTTGGTGCTGTCGACGGCCCAGCCGGCGGGCGGCTGGGTCGGCGTCGCCCCGGTGAAGCCTTCGGTCAGCGGGGGCGCCGCCGCGAAGGCCGGCGCCGCCGCGCCGCCGACGAGCAGGGCGAGGGCGGTGGTCGCCGCGAGGGCGCCGATTCCGCGTCTGGTTCTCATGTCTCTTCCTTGGAGTTGGTCGGCCGCTGTCGGCGGACGAGTGTGGGGAGGAATTCCCGGTCTCTTCCGAGCATGGGGACAGAAAGTAGTCATGACAACTTTTTCCGGCGATATTCCCCGATTGTTCACCGAACTGCGGCAGAGTGAACACATGGGGGTCGCCGCACCCCAAAGAAGTCACGACAACAGGAACCAGGATCAGCGTGAGCAGACCACTGCACGAGCAGCTGTACGAAGCCATGCTCGCCCGCATCCGCAGCGGCGAATGGCCCGAGGGCGAACGAGTGCCGAGCGAGCACTCCCTGATCGCCGAGTTCGGCACCTCGCGCGCTCCGATCAGGCAGGCGCTGGCCACCCTCCGCGCCGAGGGCGCCGTCGACGGGGGTCGCGGCGCCCCGCCTCGCGTGCGAAGGCCCGTGCCGACCCAGTCATTCCAGACCTTCGTGTCGTTCACCGACTGGGCCCGGTCGATCGGTCGGCATCCGGGTCAGCGCGTGGTCGAAGGAGCCCGCCGCCCCGCCTCCGAGACGGTCGCCGCCGACCTCGGCGTGGAGCCGGGCTCGGCCGTGGTCGAGATCGTCCGACTCCGTCTCCTCGACGACGAACCGGCGATGCTCGAACGATCGGCGTTCCCGTTCGATGTGGGCATGCTGCTACTGGCCGCCGACCTCGACAACGGGAGCATCTATCAGGCCATGCAGGAGCACGGGTGCGCTCCACATCGTGCTCGGCATGTCTTCGACGCCGTGCCGGCGGACGACCTCGATGCGGCGGCGCTCGGCGTCCTCCCCTCGACGCCGCTGCTGCGGGTGCGACGAAAGGGCTGGGCGGAGGGCGGCGTCCTGGTCGAAGTGGCCGACGATCGCTACCTGCCGACGATGGCGAGTTTCGCCGTCGAGAACAGGGCCGATGCCCGCTCGGCCCTCACCAGGGAGACAGGCGACCTCTGAGGATCGGTCGAGCGGCCGCTACGCGCGCCAGCACCCGGCGATGTGATCGTCGACCATCCCGGCCGACTGCATCAGGGCGTACATGGTGGTCGGTCCCACGAAGCGGAAGCCGCGACGTCGCAGTTCCTTGCTCAGTGCCGTCGACTCCGGCGTGACGGCGGGGACGTCGGCGAAGGAGGCCGGACGCACGCCGGATGCCGCCGGCGCGAACGACCACATCAACTCGTCGAGCTCACCCTCCCCCATCGACCGCACGATGAGGGCGTTGCCGATGGTCGCCTCGATCTTCGCGCGATTGCGGATGATGCCGGCATCCCCCATCAGTCGCTCGACGTCGTCTTCGCCGAACTCCGAGACGATCTCGGGCTCGAAGCCCTCGAACACCTCTCGGAAGCGCGGGCGCTTGCGCAGTATGGTGATCCACGACAGTCCGGCCTGGAAGCCCTCGAGCGCCATCTTCTCGAACAGCGCACGGTCGCCGTGCAGGGGCGTGCCCCATTCCTCATCGTGGTAGCGGCGGTACTCGGCGTCGTCGCCCACCCAGGCGCAGCGATCGCGGGCATCGGGGCCCGTGAGGAGAGAGGTCATCCGATCAGGCTATCCGCGACGACAGACATCGCCGCGCCCGCAGTCAGCGCGGGAGGTAGCTGTCGTACGACGAGAGCAACGGCTGCGAGCGCGGGTCGGCGACCGCCGCGGCTCCGACCGCGCAGGCCGCGGCGAGCGCGGTGTCGGCAGGCACCCCGGAGGCGAGGCCGATCGTGAGCGCCGCGCAGAACGCATCGCCCGCGCCGACCGTGTTCTCGACCGTCGTCTTGACCGCGGGGGCGGAGGCGACCTCGACGCCCGACTCGAACAGTCGCGCTCCGTCCGCACCGTAGGTGACGGCGACGCGCCTGGCTGTGCGCAGCGCCGGGATCAGCGCGTACTCGGTCTCGTTCACGATGATCAGGTCGGCGCGCTCCCGCACCGCGTCGGGCAGATCGCGCGCTGGAGCCGCGTTGAGGGCGAAGTAGCCCTGGACCTGCTCGGCCAGCGCGACGACGAGGTCCATCGAGATCTCCAGCTGCGCGAGCACGGCCTCGTCCGGTCCGAAGGCGATGCCGTCGAGATCGATCTCGCCGTTCGCCCCCTCGCACACGGCGATCTGGTTCTCACCCTCGCGGTCGACGACGATCAGGGCGACGCCCGTGGGCTGATCGCGGGTCTGGATGTTCGTGGTGTCGACCCCCGCCGCATCGAGCTCCGAGCGCATCCAGGCACCGTCCGCATCGGTGCCGACCGCGCCGATCATCCGGACGGTGGCACCGAGTCGCGCCGCCGCGGCGGCCTGATTCGCACCCTTGCCGCCTGCTTCGCGTACGAGCCGACCCCCGCCCACGGTCTCGCCCGCCTGCGGGAGGCGGTCAGCACGTGCGGTGAGGTCGACGTTGATGCTGCCGACGATGGTGAGAGGAAGAGAAGTGGGCACAGCGGCTCGCAATCAGGAGGTGGTCTGGACGACGGAGAGGTGGCCGACTCGCGACGAGACGATGCACTTGGCGAGGTACACCGGCCTACCGGCCGTGGTCACGGTCTGCGTGAGGATGAGTACGGGGTCGGCGGATCCGAGGCCGAGGAGCGCTCCACGCGAGGAGCCGACGACGTTGACCGTGATCTCGCAGACGGCGGAGTCGAAGGAGACGCCTGCCTGCTCGCTCAGTGCCGCGAGCACGCTCGACGACGACGCGGCGGCGGCCTCGAGGCCGTCGGCGATCTCCTGGCTGATGTCGCTGAGGTAGCGTCCGGCGGGCAGATGCTCCTGCAGGATCGCGACCGGTTCGCCGTGCCGCTCGACGACGGCCTCGCGGAACCACGTGTTCGCGGCCGGGTCGAGCGCGAGCTTGCTCGAGGTGAAGTCGGTGGTGGACTGCAGGTCGAAGCTGACGGTGCGCACGACCACGTCGTCGTCACCATCGGAGAGGGCCTGCTCCAGCGGCCGCAGCTCCTCGAGACCCACCCGGGGGAGGTCGTCGGCGACGAATCGGCCGATGCCGCGCCGCGTGATGATGAGCCCGTCCTCCTCGAGGAGCATCAGCGCTTCGCGGACGACCGTGCGGCTGACGCCGAGCGCGACGCCCAGTTCGGTCTCACGCGGCAGGGCGGAGCCGAGCTCGAAGACCCCGGAGCGGATGCCGTCGGCGATCCGGGAGTACACCGCGACGCGAAGAGGCTGCCCGACGGTGCTCGTCAGACTCCGGCCGAGAAACCGCTCGATCTCGTTCGCCATGCGCGCTCCTTCCGTCGGTCGCTCCGGCTCGAGCGCCCTCCGTATTCAAGCATGAGAACGACGTGTTGACCATGTTAGACCCGAGAGGTATAACATCGTACTGGCCTCACCCGAGGGCATCCATGACGAAGGAGTCTCCGTGCACACCCACGCCCCCACCGCTTCCCCGGGCATCGACGCCCGGGAGCCCGTCCGCGGTCCTCGCGCCGTCGCCCTGGTCGCGACCCTGATCCTCGGCGTCCTCTCGTACCAGCTCAACGCGAGCATGATCACCCCGGCCCTTCCCGACATCGCGACCCAGCTCGGCGAGGACATCGGCCAGGTGTCCCAGGTCTCGTCGCTGTTCTTCGTCGCGGGTGCCGTGGGCGGCGTCGTGCTGGGTCGCTGGAGCGACTTCATCGGACGCAAGAAGGCGCTGTTCATCGTCCTCGGACTGCTGTCGGTGGGCACCCTGCTGTGCATGTTCGCGCCGAACCTGACCGTCCTGCTCATCGGGCGGGTACTGCAGGGCGCGTCGAGTGCCGCCTTCCAACTCGCCTACGTCATCCTCAGCGAATCGCTCAGCGCCAAGGTGTTCGGCACGACGCTGGGGATCATCACCGCCGTCAACGGAGGAGTCGGCGGCGTCGACGGCTACATCGGCGGCCTGCTGAGCGAGTCCTTCGGCTTCCGCTCCATCTTCGTCGTCATCTTCCTCGTGGGCATCCTCGCGATCGTGTGCGTCGCCCTCGTCATCCCATCGTCCTCAGGCGGAGTGTCGACCGGGAAGATGGACTGGTGGGGCGCCGCCGTCCTGTCGATCGCGCTGATCAGCGTGACCTACTTCGTCTCCTCCGGGCCCAGCGCCGGATGGCTGTCGCCGATCACCCTCCTCTACCTCGCCGGCACCGTCGTCTCGCTCGTGGTGTTCTGGTTCGTCGAGAAGAAGCGCACCACCCCGCTCATCGCCGTCCAGCACCTGCGCTCGCGCCAGGTATGGCCCGTGCTGGCGACCACCGTGCTCACGCTCTCCAGCGTCTTCGCCGTGATCAACTTCACCGTCGTGCTCCTCAGCCAGGACGGCACGAACGGCTTCGGACTCGACGCCGCCACCGCCGCGCTGCTGTTCCTCGCGCCGCCCGCACTGATCGGCGTCTTCGCCGCACCGATGTCGGGCTGGCTCGCAGGTCGCCGGGGCTGGATCCCGGTCCTGCGCATCGGCATGATCGCCTGCCTCGCCCTGCTCATCGTGATCGCCCTCATGCCGCAGAGCTTCTGGGTCGTATTCGCGATGATCGCGCTGCTCGGCGTAACGTACAACGGCATCGTGCTGACCACGATCAACGGGCTCGGCGTCGTGCAGTCACCCGCCGAAGCACCGGCCGCACTCCCCGGCCTGAACGGCAGCGCCTTCGGAATCGGCGCCGGTCTCGGCATCGGCATCGTCGCACCGTTCGCCGCGCAGGGCACGCCCGGTGGCTACGTGACGGCGCTGTGGATCTCGGTCGGCATCACCGCTCTCGCCCTCATCACCAGCTTCCTGATCACCCCGCGCACCGCCGCGGAGAACTGAACCATCGGGCGGCCGCACCCGCGGCCGCCCTCCCGACCACCGGAGTACCACATGTCCCACACCCCCGCCCGCCCCGTCTACTTCGACTGCGACACCGGCATCGACGACTCCCTCGCCCTCGCCTACCTGCTGGCCTCTCCCGAGATCGACCTCGTCGGCATCGGAACCGTGAGCGGCAACACCAGCGCCGCGCAGGCGGCCGTGAACACGCTCGGACTGCTCGCGCTCGCCGGGCGCACCGACGTGCCGGTCGCTGTCGGTCAGCACGACTTCCTCACGCACCCCTTCGACGGAGGCGCCCCGCACGTGCACGGCCACAACGGCATCGGCGAGGTCGCGCTGCCCGCGGCCGAGCGGCTGCCGGAAGACGAGGATGCCGCGCACATGCTGATCCGCCTCTCGCACGAGCACCCCGGAACGCTCGAGGTCATCACGGTCGGCCCCCTGACGAACATCGCGACCGCGCTCGCGCTCGACCCGACGCTCCCTTCGCGGGTCAAGAACCTCACGGCCATGGGCGGTGCCGCGCTCGTGCCGGGGAACATCACCCCGGTGGCCGAGGCCAACATCGGCAACGACCCGGAGGCGGCCTCCGCCACCCTCGCCGCCGGCTGGCCCGTCGTGCTGGTCCCCCTCGACGTGACGATGGAGAACGTGTTCGACGAGGACGACCGCGCCGCGCTGCTGGCCGCCGAGGTCCCCCTCGCGCGGACGGTCGGCGAGATGCTCGACTTCTACTTCGACTTCTACGTCGAGACCTACGGCGAGCGCAGCAGCGCCCTGCACGACCCCCTCGCCGCGGCCATCGCCGTCGGCGGGATCACGGCGACGAACGCACCCGCGGTCGCCGTCGTCGTGGACACCTCGCAGGGCCCGGCTCGTGGTCAGGTCATCTGTGATCTGCGCGGCCAGCGTCGGGGACCGGTCGACCAGCCCGGTGCCACGGTGCGGGTGGTGCTCGCGACGGACGCCCCACTCGCCCCGCACCTCGTCGCCCGGATGACCGCGGCAGAGGTGCTGGTGGGCTGAGATCGCACCGCCCGGAACGAGCGGGTCGAGTCCTGCCGACTCGGCCCGCCCGTTCCGTGCGTGCGGGCGGCGATCAGGCGAAGGTCGCCGCATCGATCACGAAGCGGTACCGCACGTCGGAGGCGAGCACGCGCTCATACGCGGCGTTGATCTCGGATGCCGGGATCACCTCGATCTCGGCGGCGAGGCCGTGCTCGGCGCAGAAGTCGAGCATCTCCTGCGTCTCGCGGATGCCGCCGATGTTGGAGCCCGCAAGCGAACGCCGTCCCCCGATCAGCGACATCACCCCGACGGCGAGGGGCTCGGCGGGGGCACCGACGCAGACCAGTGCGCCGCCGACGTCGAGCAGGCTCAGATACGAGCGCAGGTCGATCACGGCGCTCACGGTGTTGAGGATCACGTCGAATGACGAGCGCAGCTCTCGGAACGTCGTCGGGTCGCTCGTCGCACGGTAGTGGTCGGCGCCGAGACGCAGGCCGTCGTCCTTCTTGCTCAGAGTCTGCGAGAGTACGGTCACCTCGGCTCCGAGCGCGTGCGCGATCTGCACTCCCATGTGCCCCAGGCCACCGAGCCCCACGACCGCGACGCGGGTGCCGGGCCCGACGTTCCAGTGCCGCAGCGGGGAGTAGGTCGTGATGCCCGCGCACAACAGCGGAGCCGCGACATCCAGCGCCAGGGCGTCGGGGATGCGCAGGACGAAGGCCTCGGTCACGACGACCTGCTCGGAGTACCCGCCCTGGGTCACTGTGCCGTCACGATCGGTGCTTCCGTAGGTGAGCACCGCGCCGTTCGTGCAGAACTGCTCATCGCCGCGCAGGCAGTTGCGGCATTCGCCGCACGAGTTCACCAGGCATCCGACACCGACGCGGTCGCCGACCGCATGACGGGTCACGGCCTCGCCGACCGCGGCGACCGTCCCCGTGATCTCGTGCCCCGGTGCGAGCGGGTACCTCTGCGGACCCCAGTCGCCGCGCACGGTGTGGATGTCGGAGTGGCAGATGCCCGCGAAGGCGATGTCGATGAGCACATCGAGCGGGCCGAGATCGCGGCGTTCGACGACCGTCTTCTCCAGCGGGGCCGATTCACGGGGTGCGGCGTACGCGTTGACACGGGGCACGGGGACTCCTTCTTCCGGGGGGCTCGGTCCACCCTACGCACCACCCGCTCGATCGCCCCCGCTGGCGAGTCGCACACGGGTAGGGTGAGGCGCATGACTCCGGAGGGGGAAGTCACCATGAACCGATCCACCATGCCCGCGCGTCTGATCACCGTGATCATCGCCGTCATCATCACGCCGCTCGCCGCCGGGCTGATCGCCACCGGAGGCAACGCCTGGATCTTCACCGTGTTCCGCTACGCATCGTCGAGCGTCGACTTCGGGGAGCTCGCGGTGCCGATCCTGATCCAGCTCGCGGGAATCCTCCTGCTGCTCCTCGTCGTGCTGACAGGCATCTGGAGCTCGGCCGGGCTGATCGCCGTCGGCGTGCTCGCGCTCGTCCCCCTCCTGGTCGCGCTCTTCCCTGCGCTGATGATGCACGTGTACCACCTGACGGCCGGTCTCGTTCCGCGGGAATGGATCGACGGTCTCGCCTATGGACTCCCGATGATGCTGTTCCCCGTGCTCGGCACGATGGGAATCGTCCTCGCGCTCGTGCGACGCCGACCCGCACCGGGCGGCACCGGCCTCGCGATCATCGGAGTGATCGCCGCACCCGTGCTGCTCCTCAGCGGGGCGCTGTTGCTGAACTGGGGCCTCGGGAGCGGCTACATCGCCGCCCTCCAGCAGAATCGTCTCGAGTTCCTTCCCCTTCCTGCGGCGGCCGTCCTGATCGGCGGTCTGCTCGTCATCGCCGGCATCTTCGTCACCCGGTGGTCTGCGTTCGCGCTGTTGCTCCCGGCGATCGCCCTCCTCGCGACGAGTGCCTTCGCGCTCGCACCCGGCGCCATGTTCCGGCTGCTCTCCGCCCTGCCGATCGAGCTGAACCGCACCCTGTCCACGCTCTTGGTGATCGGCGGCGGCACGGCGGCCGCACTCGTGTACATCACGTTCACCGTCGTACTGCTGCGAGTGCGGAAGAACGCGGCGGGCTCTGCCCCGGACGCCGTGACGAACATGCCCCCAGCGGCATATGCGGCACCGTACCCGCCGGCGGCACCCTCGCCCGGTGCGGCACCGCACCCGGCGCCATACCCACCGGCAGCAGCACCGCCCGCACCGTATCCGCCGACGGCCGCACCGCCCGCCGCACCGCCCGCCGCACCGCCGTATCCGCCGGCGCCCGGCTCCTGAGTCGCGGTCCGCGCGATCCGTCAAGCCCCCTGACCGCCGCCCGGTCGGTCCGTACGCTCCAGGCATGAGCATCCCCAGCGATCGGATCGATGAGTACCTCGCCCGCTACGCGGCGTCCTTGACGGCGTTCGACGCGGAATCGGCCGCCGACCTGTGGTCGACGCCGGGCGTGATCGCCGACGACCACGTGTCGGGCGTCCTCGAATCCCGCGAGGCGATGATCGCCGGGCTGAAGCAGTCGTATCCGCTCTATCGTGAGCTCGGACTCGCGTCGGTCGGACACGAGCTGCTCGACACGACAGCCCTGACCGACCGACTGATGCTCGTGCGGGTCCGCTGGCTGTTCCGCGACGCGGACGGCGAGCAGTTGACCGACACCACCAGCTACTACCTGCTGCGCGATGACGACGCCGGACTCCGCGCCTGCGTGTGCGTCGAGACCGATGCGGCCGAGAATCTGCAGGCGCTTGCGGCCGAGCGAGGCGTCGACCTCACCGGCTGGACCTCCTGAGGCGAGTCAGCGCTTCTTCTTGAGCGCCTTCTCCTGGATCGGGGCGTGCCCGGTCGCAGCGAGATCGGCGTAGTACGCCCGCGCCTCGTCCTGACGCTGCTTCTCGATGCCGCTCGCGATGGGGGCACGCACGTGCTCCGGCTCGTACCCGAACGCGTCGACCAGGTCGAGGGCGTACGGACGCAGCCGAGCGCACAGACGGTCGATGTAGCTCGACACCGCCGCGGCGCGCTGGGTCGACAGGCGGCCGTTGATCAGGTGCCAGGCCAGGTGCTTCTCGATGAGCTGCAGACCGAAGAGGTCGCGCAGCCACGTGAGGACCTTCTTGGTGTCGGCGTCGTCGATCTGGTGCACGGCGTCGGTGAACGCCTCCCACTGGAGCAGCTCTCCGTGCGCACGTGCGGCCTCGATGAGCTCCGCCTGGTTCTCGTTGAAGAGGCGGGCGCCGAGGGCCTTGTCCTTCGCGCCCGGACGCAGCCTGCTCGCGATGTCGGCGACCATCTGCTGCACGCGGCCGGCGAGCAGATCGTGCTGCTGTTCCTCGCGCAGACCCCGTTCGACCGAGCGCGCCACCTGGCCGAAGTCGGAGACGGCCTGGCCGAGCTGGCGCAGCCCGGCGCCGTGGAACACCTTGCCCGCGGTCATGCCGACCGCGAACTTCGCGAGTGCCGCAGCATCCTTGCCCTGGAACTGCTTGGCGTAGTCGGTGAGCAGACGCTTGCCGACCAGCTGCAGCAGGACGTTGTTGTCGCCCTCGAACGTGACGTAGATGTCGAGGTCCTGACGGAGTCCGACCAGGCGGTTCTCGAACATGAAGCCGGCGCCACCGGTGGCCTCGCGGGCCTCCTGCAACGTGTCGAGCGCATGCCAGGTCGACAGCGGCTTGAGCGCTGCCGCGAGCGTCTCGAGGTCCTCGCGGTCGGCCGGGGTGTCGGTGCGGCCCGAGAAGACGCCGTCGAACTTCTGCAGGAACTCGTCATGCGCGAAGATCTGCGCATACGTGGTCGCCAGGCGCGGGAGCAGACGACGCTGGTGCTTGCCGTAGTCCATCAGCACGACCTCCTGCCCGTCCGCTCCGTCGAACTGACGGCGCTGGGTCGCGTAGGTGATCGCGATGTGAAGGCCGAGCGCCGAAGCCCAGGATGCCGCGCCGTCGAGCGACACGCGTCCCTGGACCAGCGTGCCGAGCATCGTGAAGAAGCGACGGCCGGGGCTGTCGATCGCGCTCGAGTAGGTGCCGTCGACGGCGACGTCGCCGTAGCGGTTGAGCAGGTTGGTGCGCGGGATGCGCACGTGGTCGAACGACAGGCGTCCGTTGTCGATGCCGTTGAGGCCACCCTTGAGTCCGTCGTCCTCCCGCCCGATGCCGGGAAGGTCGACGCCGTGCTCACCGCGCAGCGGCACATAGAAGCAGTGCACGCCGTGGTTGACGCCGTTCGTGATCAGTTGCGCGAAGACGGTCGCCGCGACGCCGTGGAGCGCGGCGTTGCCGAGGTACTCCTTCGTCGCACCCCGGAAGGGAGTGTTGATGACGAACTCCTCCGTCTCCGGGTCGTACGTCGCGGTCGTGCCGACAGCGGCGACGTCGGAGCCGTGCCCGATCTCGGTCATCGCGAAGGCGCCGGGGATCGACAGGTCCATCACGCCGGGCAGCCACTTCTCGTGGTGCTCCTTCGTGCCCAGCTGCAGGATCGCGGAGCCGAACAGCCCCCACTGCACGCCCGACTTGATCTGCAGGCTCGGGTCGGCGACCACGAGCTCCTCGAAGCCGGCGATGTTGGCGCCGTTGTTCTCCTCGCCGCCGAGCGACTTGGGGAACGCGCGGTGGACCGCCTTGTTCTCTACCAGGAGGTGGAGCTGGCTGAGCACGCGTTCGCGGTGCTCGTCCTTGCCGAGCTCGTCCTTGCGCCAGAACGCGGAGTCCTTGATCATCTCGCGAGCCTGGCGGCGGACATCGCCCCAGGTGCCCATCAGGGCGTCGTTCACGCGCGCGACGTCGATCTGTGGCGGGGCCGCGATCTCGCGGGAGTCATCGGGTGTCGTCGAAGGACGGACGGCGGCGTCGACCATGGCATTCCTCCAGGAAAGTAGGGATGCCTCCATGGTAGGTCTGCGACAAACCTCGACGAACTCCACTGTCCACATCCTCCAACAGACTGCCGGGACGCCCCCGCCGCGCATTGTCGCCTCGCGACAGGAACAGCCGAGCCGCCCTCCCGCACAGGCCTCCGGAGGAAGGCGCGGTCGCAGAAGGGCGGCTCGAGAGGGGGCTACAGCGAGAGCCCGTGACCGAAGCGGAACAGCGGGTCTGCCGTGTCGAACGGAACGTCCGGACGGGAGGCCTCGACCGCGGCCATCGACCGCGGAAGGTCGAAGGGCAGCTTGCCCTGCGCTGCGACCGCGCCGCTCAGCACGTCGAGCAGCGCCGCGCCCGAGGCGCCCCAGTTCACGGCCACCGCGGCGGCGGCCTCGACGATGGGCGTCAGGATCGGCGGACGATCGGCGAGGACGTCGACGACAGTCGGGACGGCCGCTGCGACCTCACGGACGTGCGAGACGACCTCGGCAGGGAACTCCAGGGAGCCCGCATGGAAGAAGTTCTCGAACATCGTCGCGCGCTCCTCGAAAGGTGCCTGCAGGCGGAGGATGGCGAGGTCGGCTTCGCCGGGCGTCTCGACGACCTCGCCGAAGGAGGCCGCGACCTCCGGATCGATACCCTCCACGTAGAGCTTCAGGCCGCGGGCGAACGGCAGCGCCCCATCGTTCGCGAGCACGGTGATCGAGGCGCGCTGGGCGTCCTCCCCCGCCTTGCGGAACTCCGCGCGACCGACGATCTCATCGGCGGCGTCCTCATCCACGAACGGGTTCTCGAACAGGCCGAGCTCGAACTTCTCACGCAGGATGCGTCGGGCAGAGACATCGATGCGCTCTTCGGTGATCTCACCGTCGGCGATGAGCTCGAGCAGCAGCTCCGGGTTCGCCTCACCGCCGAACTGATCGGCACCGGCATCCAGCACCTTCTTCATGCGCTCGCGCGGCGTGAGGTGCTCGACGCCCCAGGCCCGCGCCGGAAAGGGCTGACCGAAGATCTCGGAGTCGCTGATCAGACCCCAGTCGGTGCAGACCAGGCCGTCGAACCCGTAGCGTTCACGCAGCAGCCCGGTGATGACCGACTTGTTGAAGCCGAAGCCGACCTCCTCGTACTCGGTGCCGACGGGCATGCCGTAGTAGGGCATCATCTGACGGGTGCCGGCGGCGAGCGCATCCTCGAACGGCTTCAGGTGCAGCTCGAACTCGCCGCCGGGGTAGACCTGCTCGCGACCGTAGGGGAAGTGCGGGTCCTCGCCGTCCTTCTGCGGACCGCCACCCGGGAAGTGCTTCGTCATGGTCGACACGGACCCCGGCCCGAAGGAGGAGCCCTGGAATCCGCGGATGTATGCGGCTCCGAGCGCGCCGGAGAGCTCGGCGTCTTCACCGAAGGTCGCCGTCTGCCGAGCCCAACGCGGTTCGGTCGCGAGGTCGACCTGAGGGTGCAGGGCCACGCGCAATCCGACCGCGGTGTACTCCTGGCGTGCGATGTCGGCGAAGCGCTCCACGAGCTCCTCGTCACGCGTCGCGGCGAGTCCGAGCGTCTCGGGCCACTGCGAGAAGGGGCCCGCCAGGATCGACGCCCCCGGGTTCTCGCTGAACGAGTGGCGGGGGTCGGTCGACAGCGTGACGGGGATGCCGAGCCCGGTGGATGCCGCGAGCCGCTGCAGCGCGTTGTGCCAGGCCGCGATCTCCCGGCCGGTCGGGGCGGCGCCGAGGAGGTTGAAATGCGTCATCCGCTTGCCCTCGAGGAACTCACGCGCGGAGGGCGTCGCGAACGTGGGGTCGGATTCGTCGAGGTCGCCGATCGCGATCATCGTGTGGAAGAGGAGCCCTGCCTTGTCCTCGATCGACATCGCGTCCAGCAGCAGCTGCACACGCTCGTCGACGGGGAGGGTGGCATCGAGCCAGGGGCGCACGGTGGTGGTGGTCTCGGTCATGGTCACTTGACTCCCTTGATGCGGTAGACGAGAACGGCACCGGCGAGCGCGATGAGTGCGCCGAACAGATACCAGGTGGTGTAGCCGCCGAGAGGGGTGGCGGCTCCGATGGCGATGATCGCGGGCGCGATCGCCGGGGCGATCGACTGCGGCAGGGCGTTGGCGATGTTCAGCACGCCCAGGTCCTTGGCCGTGTCCGCCGGGTTGGGCAGCACCTCGGTGGCGAGAGCGAGGTCGACCGAGAGGAAGGAGCCGGCACCGAGGCCGATGATCGCCTGCGCGATGATGACGGTCGTCACATCCGGGGCGATCGCGAGGATCACGAGGCCGACCACCATGACCACACCGGCGATAGCGACGAAGGGACGGCGTTTGCCGATGCGGTCGGACAGGAATCCGCCGAGCGGCGAGGAGATCGCCATGGCCGCCATCGAGGCGAGATTGGCCACGAGGATCGTGCCGACCGCGCCCTGTTCGTCGAGGCCGAACTTGGTGATCAGGTACAGCGGCAGATAGGTGGCGATACCGGCATAGCCGAACATCACGAAGAACTTCGTCAGCCAGGTCCATCCGAAGTCCGGGTGCTTGCGCGGGTTGAAGACGAAGGAGCCGAAGAAGGTGCCGACCGTGAACCTGTCGGCGGGCTTCTCCGTGAGGCGGCGGTCCTTGAGGGTGAGCACGAAGACGATCACCAGGATCAGGGCGATCGCGGCCGGAACGAAGAAGCGCTCGAAGTCGCCGGGGAGGAAGTTGACGATGAAGCTGCCGGCGAGGATGCCGATGGGCGTGGTGATGCCGATGATGCCGGAGACCTTGCCTCGGCTGGACACGGGCACCTGGTCGGGCAGGGTCGCGTTGGCCGCGGCGAGCACCGCGTTCATCGACGCCTGCACGAGGCACCAGGCGAGCAGCACCATCCAGACGGAGGTGGCGACGCCGATGATCGCGAATCCGCCGAGGCCCACGATGGCGCCGCCGAGGATCCACGGGCGCCGCATGCCCCAGCGCGAGGTCGTGCGGTCGGAGAGCCGACCCACGAGCGGGTTCGCGATGAGGGCGAAGGCTGCACCGATGCTCATGACCAGACCGAGACTGGCCTCGGTGCTCACGGGATCGATGTGCTGGATCTTGAAGGCCATCGACACCATGACCGGCGTGAGCAGGGCGAGGTAGACGCCGAAGTTCACGGCCGCGAGACCCGGCGTATAGCCGCGCGGGGTCTTCGGGGGCGTGGTGCCGGGGGCTTTGAAACCGGTGGTGCCGACCGCGGCCGCATTCGCGGCGGATGACAACTCTGTCATGACAGTCCTTTCGAATCGCCGCACGTCTTCGGGCGACGCGGCTCTTCGACGAAGATACACCAATCTCGACCGTTTGGTAAGTGAATTTAGACCAGTTGGTAATGAGCGAGGATAGGATGCGGAGAGGAGGATGCGATGACGACGACGACACCGACCGGTTCACGGCACGCCCGCACGGTCGCCACAAGGGAGCGCATCCTCTCGGCCGCACACGATCTGTTCGTCTCCCACGGCTACCGTTCGACGTCACTGCGCGACATCGCCGCCGCCGCCTCCGTCAGCCACCCCGGACTCCTCGGACACTTCAGCTCGAAGGACGAGCTCCTCGCCGAGGTCGTCGGCGGACTCGAGACCGACAACGAGACGGTGTTCAGCGAGATCGCCGCCGCCTCCGAGCCGGGCGACCTCGTCTTCGCCCAGCTCGCCGAGCGCAACGCACGCACGGAGGGATACCTCGAGCTCTTCGCGGCACTCACCGGCGAAGCCTCCGCCCCCGGTCATCCGGCGCACGAACGGATGCGGGAGCGTTACGCACGACTCCGCGAACTCAGCGTCGACGTGCTGGAAGACGCCAAGTACCACGGCGTGATCGCCGCCGACCGCGACGTCGACGGCGAGACCGTGCGGCACACCGCCGGGTGGGACGGCCTCCAACTGCTCTCTCAGTACCTGCCGGACCGGGTCGACGTGGTCGAGATGCTCGAGGAGCGAGAGACCCTGTGGGCCTCCCCGTTCGGCTGGCGCGACCCCGACGACGAACCGGGGACCGCGACGGCACCGTCCGGCGCCCTGCCGGAACTGCGCACCACCATCTTGCCCGACACTGATCCGGGCTACGCCGTCGGCCGCCGCCGCCGCGCGCAGATCCTGACCGACGCGATGCGCCTGTTCTCCCGCGACGGCTACGGCGACACCAGCCTGCAGGACATCGCCACAGCCGTCGGAGTGTCGAAGTCGACGCTGTTGCACCACTACCCGTCGAAAGAGCTGCTGCTCAGCGCCGTCCTCGCCGAACGCGACAGCGCGATCAGCACGAATCAGGGTGCGACCGGGTTCGGCTCGGCCGGCGAGCTGCTGCGCGGCATACCCGCCGGCGCCGAATTCAGCGCACGCGACGAACCCGGCCTGATCGAGGTGTACGCGGTGCTGTCATGCGAGGCCGTTCCCGCGACCCACCCCGCGCACGCCTACTTCGAGACACGGTTCGCGAGCGCACTCGACTACTTCACCGAGCTGTTCCGCCTCGCCCAGGAGGACGGCGACCTCCCCGCGCACCGCGACCCCGCACACGAGGCCACCTGGCTGATCGCGATGTGGGACGGCCTGCAGTACCAGTGGCTGTACGACCGGGGAGCCGTCGACATCGCCGAGCATCTTCGGGCGCACATCGACGACGTGCTGCCTCCGCGCTGACCCGCGCCTCCGGTCAGCGCGAACGCACGGCGTAGCGGAGATGCGTGGTCTGCGGCGAGTGCTCGGCCCCCACGAGGTCGAGTGCCACGCGCCCGGCGTCCACCCCGTCGAACAGACGCACCCCGGCCCCGAACAGCACGGGCGAGAGCGCGACGTGGAACTCGTCGACCAGGCCGGCATCGAGGTACTGCACGATCGTCTCAGCGCCGCCCGCGATGCGCACGTCACGCTCCCCGGCGGCAGCCCGCGCCCGGTCGAGCGCGGACTCGATACCTTCGTCGACGAAATGGAACGTGGTGCCGCCCTGCCGCACCCACGGTTCCCGCTCCTCGTGCGTCACGACGAAGACCGGAGTATGGAACGGCGGGTCGTCGGGCCAGGCATGCTCGCCCGCGTCGAACATCCGCTTGCCCATCACGCTCGCCCCGGTGCGCTCGAACGTCTCGCGCACGATGTCGTTGTCGCGCCCCTCTTCGCCGCCCTCGCCGAGCTGGAGGTTCTCGCGGAAGAAGCGCTGCCGGAACACCCACTTCTGCAGCTCCATCCACTGCTGCCCCATGAGCTCGTCAGGCGACGCGGGCGCGATGAAGCCGTCGAGCGACATCGACACACTGAAGAACACGGTGCCGGGCATCAGCTCGCCCCGCCTGCGGCACGCAGCTCGGCGGCGTAGTCCGCCAGGTTGCCCAGAGTCTGCCGACCGCCCTCGATCGCGCCGTGCTTCTCGATCGCCTCGTCGCGCAGCTCCACGGTCGGGAACACCGTGCGCATCTCGACGCGTGTCTGCGCACCTTCGGCCACGAAGGCGAGGACGGACTCGAACGCCTCCGGATCGTCGCGGTACTCACCGTGGAGCATCGCGATCCGCTCCGGGACGACGATCTCGGTCCAGGTGATCCACTCGCGGTAGTCGGTGCCGTCAGGTCCGTGCAGCACGAACTCCCACTCGCCGCCGACCCTGAACTCGAACGCGCTCGTCGTGGTGGTGAAGCCTGCCGGCCCCCACCACCGCGAGAGGTGCCGCACCTCGGTGAAGGCCTCGAACACCAGCTCCCGCGGGGCATCGATCACCCGGGAGATCACGATCTCGCGATCGGTCGTCGTATCCATCCGCTGCTCCTGTCGTCTTTCCTGCGTGAGTTTCTGCACGTAGGCATCGAGCCGGTCGAAGGTCTCGCCCCAGAACTGCTCGAACCCGCCGGTCCATTCGTGGACGGCTCGCAGCCCCGCGGCGTCGAGGGCGTACACCCGTTGCTTGCCTTCCCTGCGGTCGCGCACCAGGCCGACCTCACGCAGCACCCGCAGGTGCTTGGAGGCGCCGGGCTGGGTCATCCCCAGCGACTCGGACAGCTCGGTCACAGGCCGCTCGCCGGTGCGCAGCAGCGCCAGGATGTCCCGCCGTCGGGGCTCGGCGATCGCATTGAAGACGTCCGACGTGGTCGCTGCTCGTGCCATGCGGTTAACATATACCCATATAGGCACGTGTTCAAGAAGCGGTGACCCCTGGCAGCCGGATCGAGCCGTCAGATCAGGCGCCGGCGATGACCTCGAGCACACCCTCGCCGTAGGCCTCGCGCTTCTTGGCGCCGATGCCCGTGATGCCGTCGAGATCCGCGAGGGATGCCGGACGATGCTCGGCGAGCGCTCGCAGCGTGGCATCGCCGAAGACGATGTACGCGGGAACGCCCTGCTCACGGGCGGTCTCGGCGCGCCAGGCGCGCAGCGCCTCGAACAGCCCGCGGTCTCCGGCGTCGAGCGCGTCGGCGGCGCTCGCCTTGCGGGCGCGACCGGAGGAGGTCGGACGCCCGATCGTATCCTTGCGCAGCGGCACAGCGGTCTCGCCCCGCAGCACTCCGGCGGCCTGCTCGCCCGGCGCGAGGGTGCCGTAGTCGCCCTGCGCGACCAGGATGCCGCGGGCGAGGAGCTGCCGGACCACGCTGCGCCAATCCTGATCGGAGAGGTCGTTGCCGATGCCGTACGTCGCGAGCTTGTCGTGCCCCTGCTGCCGGATGCGCTCCGTCGACGCCCCGCGAAGGATGTCGATGAGATGGCCGGCGCCGAACGCCTGGTTGCGCTCGCGCTTCAGCCGCACGATCGTCGACAGCAGCTTCTGCGCCGGGACGAGGCCGTCGAACGTCTCGGTGTCGTCGAGACACGTGTCGCAGTTGCCACAGGGCTGCGACTCCTGGCCGAAGTACCCGAGGAGGTTCTGTCGTCGGCACTCGACGGTCTCGCAGAGGGCGAGCATCGCGTCGAGGTGCTGCCCCATCCGCATCTTGAACGTGCGATCGCCGGGGCTCTGGTCGATGAGTCGGCGCTGCTGCACGACGTCGCCGAGGCCGTAGGCCATCCAGGCCACCGACGGCTCGCCGTCGCGCCCGGCGCGACCGGTCTCCTGGTAGTACCCCTCCACCGACTTGGGCAGGTCGATGTGAGCGACGAACCGCACATCGGGCTTGTCGATGCCCATGCCGAACGCGATGGTGGCGACCATGACCACGCCGTCTTCTCGAAGGAAGCGCGCCTGGTTGGCCGCCCGCACCTCGGCGGGAAGGCCCGCGTGATAGGGCAGCGCGTCGAGCCCCTGGGCGGCGAGATAGGTCGCCGTCTGCTCGACCGACTTGCGGCTGAGCGCGTAGACGATGCCTGCGGCGCCTTCCGGCTGCGAGCGGATGAACTGGACGAGCTGCTTGCGCGGATCGACCTTCGGCACGATGCGGTACTGGATGTTCGGGCGGTCGAAGCTCGCGACGAAGTGGGCGGCACCCTCGAGGTGCAGCCGCTCGGTGATCTCCTTGTGCGTCGCCGCGGTCGCTGTCGCCGTGAGCGCCATGCGCGGCACCCCGGGGAACCGCTCCCCCAGGTCGCCGAGCGTCAGGTAGTCGGGGCGGAAGTCGTGTCCCCACTGCGACACGCAATGCGCCTCGTCGATCGCGATCACGCTCAGCGTCCCACGCTGCAGCAGCGCGGTGGTCTGCGCACTGGAGAGTCGCTCGGGGGCGACGTAGATGAGGTCGAGTTCGCCTGCGAGGTACGCCCGCTCGACTTCGCGACGTTCATCGATCGCCTGGGTCGAGTTGAGATATGCGGCGTTGACGCCGTTCGCGCGGAGCGCATCGACCTGGTCGTGCATGAGCGCGATGAGCGGACTGATCACGAGCCCCGTGCCCTCGCGCACGAGCGCCGGAACCTGGTACGTGATGCTCTTGCCGCCACCCGTGGGCATGAGCACGACGGCGTCGCCGCCCGCGATGACCTGCTCGACGATCGCAGCCTGATCGCCGCGGAACTCGTCGTAGCCGAAGACCGTGTGCAGCGCCTCGCGCGCGCTCGCGTAGCGGCTCGGCGTCGCCCGGCGCACGGCCGGCGCGGATGCCGGAGCGGCCGCACTCACCGGAGTGACCGGACCCTGCCCCCAGTCGAGCGGCGGCTCGAAACCCGCCCCCTGCGGCTCCCAGTCCATCGGCTCCGGCGGAGCGGAAGGCTCCCAGCCGTCGTCGTAGGGCTCGTCGGCGTACGGCAGATCCGCATAGGGGTCACGGGGAGTCTGCGGCATCCCTCCAGCGTAACGACCCCCGCCGACGCGGGCTGCCCGTCATCCACAGGGGGGCGAGCCCCGCGACCTCACGCCGTCCGCCTAGAGTGGGCGGCGTGAGCGACGAACGGGCGAGGGCCACGGACACAGGCGGCGCGCTCGTGCTGCTGGTGATCCACATCATCGTGGCGCTCTTCTTCGCGGCGGACGTCTGGCTCACGACGCTCAGCATCGCGGGGTGCGGCACCGATCAGTGCGACGACACCCTGCAGAGCAACACGGTGAACGCCTTTCTCCTGTTCGACGTGGTGGTGCTCCTCGCCGTCTTCGTGCTCGGGTTGATCCGTCGCGGTCGAGGGCGGAGCACCTGGTGGCTCCCCGCCGGCGGGATCGCACTCGTGCTCATCGGAGCCGCGATCGCACATCAGGTGAGTGACATCGCCCTGCCTGTTCCGTAGCCGCCCCCGCATCCGCGCGCGGGCGTAGGTTGGAGGCATCCCGTTCGAAGGAGCATCCGATGGCCGACATCACCGTGACCCGCGACGACGCAGCATCGCGCTACGAGATCCGCTCCGACGGCGTGCTGGCGGGCTTCGCCGCCTTCGACCTCCGCCCCGGCTCCATCCGCTTCATCCACACCGAGATCGACCCGGCGTTCCAGGGTCAGGGGCTCGCCGGGAAGCTGGCATCGACGGCGCTGGCGGATGCGGCCGGCCGCGGTGAGGCGATCGTCCCGCTGTGCCCGTACATCGCGAAGTACCTCGAGACGCATGAGGTCCCCGGGGCCGAGATCCGCTGGCCGAAGACTCCCTCCGGCCACGGAGGGTCCGCGGGTGAGGATCCGACGGGCCGAGCGGAATGATCGGGCAGCACCGCCTCATCCTCGAACCGCGCGAGGTACCGCTCGGCGGAGTGCGCGGTATGAACGTGCTGCGGGCGCTGCCGCACCGCAATCTGCCGACGATCGGCGCCTGGTGCTTCCTCGACAGGTTCGGCCCCGCCGACACCCGGATGCGCGTCGAGCCGCACCCGCACATCGGACTGCAGACCGTGACCTGGCCGCTCGTCGGCGAGATCCGCCACCGCGACTCGCTCGGCAGCGACGCCGACCTGCGCCGTGGGCAGCTGAACCTCATGACGGCCGGGAACGGCATCTCGCACTCGGAGTACTCGATCGGCGAGGACCCCATCCCCCTCGACGCCCTGCAGTTCTGGGTCGTGCTGCCGGAATCCGCCCGCCACGGCGCCGCCGGATTCGAACGGCACACCGAGTTGCCGACGCTCGCCCTCGCGGCCGATGAGGGGGCGGAGGCCGCAGCCACGGTCGTCCTCGGCGAGTTCGCCGGTGTGCGCTCACCCGCGACGGTGCACACTCCGATCGTCGGCGCGGAGATCGTGCTCGCGCCCGGTTCGTTCGTGCGTCTGCCGCTGCGCTCCGACTGGGAGCACGCGCTCATGCTGGTCGAGGGCGATGCGATGGTGGCCGGGCATCCACTCGACCGCAACGGCCTGCTCTACCTCGGCGACTCGCGGGATGCCGTCGAGGTGTCGAGCGAGGAGGGCGCTCTGCTCTTCCTGCTCGGCGGCGAGCCGTTCGAGGACGACATCGTGATGTGGTGGAACTTCGCCGGCCGCTCACATGACGAGATCGTCGCGGCGCGCGAGGAGTGGGAGGCGGCGTCCGACCGTTTCGGGGTCGTCGCAGGGCACGACGTGCGCATCCCGGCCCCGCCGCTGCCTCCGGTCCGACTCATGCCGCGCAGCCGCAAGCTCTGACTCGGCCCTGACGCACACAGCGCCCCGCGGAAGGGAGACCGCGGGGCGCTGTGCTGTGGGGGCCTACTCCGGCTTGGCCGTCTCGGGGGCCTCGGTCGGCGGGGCCTCGGTCTCCGGTGCCTTCGTCGGCGGCGCGTCGGTCTCCGGTGCCTTCGTCGGCGGGGCCTCCGTCTCCGGCGCCTCCGTCTCGGGGGCCCCCGTCGGCGGGACCTCCGCGTCGGGCGCTTCGGCCTCCGGCGCGGTGACGGTCACCACGGTGCGGACGTCCGAGTCGCCGTACCGGACGAGCCCGAGGTACCGGGTGCCGGCGGTGAGGCCGGTCCAGCTGAGTTCGTAGCTCGTCTTCTCACCGCGCACGGCGGCGATCGGGTTCGGCGTCGCGGTGAACGCGCCCTCTCCGCCGGGCAGCACGTTGGCGTAGGTCATGTCCCACGTCATCGGACCCGTCGTCGAGTACACGTTCGCCACCACGAGGTACGTGCCGGCGGTGGGTGCGGGGATCGTGACCTGCTCATCGGCCGAGCCGGTCGCCGACTGCCAGCGCTGGTAGTACCGCAGGTCGTCGGGGCTCACCACCCGGTACACGGTGAGGTCGAGGTCGCTGCCCTCATCGTCGGAGGAGTCGAGGTCGAACCGCGAGAGGGTGGTCCCCTCCGGCACGTCGACGATCCACGCCACATCCTTGTTCGCGTCGCCCGAGTTCTCGTTCCCCGAGTGCCCCTCGACCGGGTTGTCCGGATCTGCGAGCAACTGGAACGGGGTGAGGCCCGAGAGGTTGAGGGCGAGGTCGCCGTCGAGACCGGGGATGATCTCCACCTCGGCGCTGCCGTCGGCGCCCGTGCCCGTGACCTCGGCCGGCGCATCCGCCGTCACCGGGAACACCGCGATCGGCGAGCGCACCGTGTTCTTCTTGCTCGTCCACGTGAGCGAACCGGTGGCCCACTGCTCCACCGGGGCGGCGGTGTTGTCGAACGTGACCGTGAAGGTCTTCGTCTGCCCCGGCTTGTCGAAGGTCAACTGCGACGGGGTGACCTTGACGTTCACTCCTGGCACCGAGGCCTTCGCGGTGAACGTCCCCTTCTCGGTCGAGGTGACCGACCGGGTGACGGTCTGCGCGCTTGCCAGCGAGCCGATCGAGATCGACGCCTGGTTCAGGTCGCTCCCGTTGATGGGGTCGATGCCGGGGAAGTCCGACAGCCCCTTCCCGTCGAGGAACGCCGCCCAGTCCTTCACGCCGTTGAGGTAGAGCAGCCCCGGGTTCAGGTACCGCTTCGGGTCGACCTGCCCCGCACCCTGCTCGAAGGGATCCGTGTTCTTCGATCCGTCGGGCAGCACGGTGTCGTAGGCGGTGGTCATCATCGCCGATCGGATCTCCGCTGGCGTCGCCTTCGGCCGCTCGCCGAGGTACAGCGCTCCGAGGCCGGCGACATGCGGCGAGGCCATCGACGTGCCGGAGAGGATGCCGAAGGTCGGCTTCTCACCGGGGGCGTTGTTCGTGGCCGCGAGGATCGCGACACCGGGAGCGGCGACATCCGGCTTCAGCACATCGCTGCCGTCGGCCAGCATCGGTCCGCGGCTCGAGAAGCCCGCGATCTGCGGCGTGGGAGTGGTCACTCCTGTGGTGTTCTCACCGACGAGGGTGATCGGCCGGTCGACGCCGCCCTGCACGTAGGCGAGCACGGCTTCGCGGTGCACGGCGTTGAGGTGCACGGTCGGCACGGCGTGGAAGTCGTTGTCGAGCGAGTCCGCCCCACCGGGCACGTTCACCAGGACCATGCCGATACCACCGGCATCCTTCACGACCTGCGACTTCTCGGCGCGGGCATTGCCCCCGCGATCGCAGACCACGATGTGTCCGGCCACCTTCGCCGGGTCGAGGGTGCCGGGGAGGCAGAGCTGCGCATCGGCGGCTCCTGCCACCGCGGCATCGACCGCCGCGATCGAGGGACCGGTGACGCTCTCGCCGAACGGCACGCTGACCGAGGCTCCGGCCTGCTCGAAACCGTCGAACTGCACGGTGCCCTCCCAGGTCGGGATGGTCGACGCCGCGACCGTCGTGTACCAGGGCGATGCATGGTCGGCGGTGACCGGGTCGGGGCCGTCGTTGCCGGCGCTGGTCGCGACGAAGACGCCCGCGGCCGCGGCGTTGAAGAACGCGAGGTCCTCCGGCGCCATCACGGTGCTCGCGGCTCCGCCGCCGATCGAGTAGTTGATCACGTCGACGCCATCGGCGACGGCCTGATCGATCGCGGCGACCAGGTCGCTCAGCGCGCAGATGTCGTCAGTGGTGACCGTCGTGTCAGGACCCACGTAGCAGGCCTTGTACGCGGCGACCTTCGAGCCGGGCGCGACGCCGGACACCGTGCCGAAGTCGACCCCCTCGACGGATGCCTTGACCTTGAAGTTGCCCGCCGCGGTGCTGGCGGTGTGCGAGCCATGCCCGTCACCGTCGCGCGGCGACAGGTAGTCGTACTGGAAGTCGAAGCCGGCGGCCTGGGCTCCCGCGAAGAAGTACTGCCCGCCGATGAGCTTGGACGAGTAGTCGCGCTTGTCCCAGTCCTGGGCCTCGACCATCGCCGCCTGGAACTGTCCGCCGTCCGACTTGTCGAAGTAGACGTACGTGCCGTCGGTGTAGGGCTGGTCACCCTTGTGGCGGCTGTGCTGCTTCTTCTGCTTCTTGAGCTTCTTGCCTTCGAAGGAGGGATGCTCCGGGGCGATGCCGGTGTCGATCACGCCCACCACGACGCCCTCGCCGGCCTTGTCGACCCCTCCGGTCTGCTGCCACACGCCGCCACGGCCCTTGCGGTCGTCGCCGAGCCCGAGGAAGTCGGTCGAGGTCTGCGCATCGGGGTGACGGATCTCGTCGGGATACACGCCCAGGACGTCCTTCGAGGCGCGGAGCGCATCGACCTGCTCGCCGCTCAGATCGGCGCTGAACCCGTTGAGCACGACCTGATACGTCGTGTCGGGAGTGATGCCGATGTCGGTGACGAGGTCGGTCTGCTCCGACTCGAGGTGCTTCACGTACCGCTGCGAGTCCTGCGACTGGGTCTCGAGCTGCTCGCCTTCGGCGGGCTTCGTGGCTTTGAGGCCCTTGACGTCGCCCTCGTACGTGGCGAGGGGATCCGCCTTCATGACCACGATGTAGTGCCCTGGGGTGCCCGCGACCGGGACGGGATGCGTCACCTCCTCGGTCGCCGCGTAGCCGGTGGTTGCCGTCGATGCGATGAACAGCGTCGCCAAGGTGGTGGCTGCTGCCATCCGGAGGGGTGCTCGACCCATGTGATGCTCCCGATGATCACGATGCAGCCTCGTTGCCGCACCGCGGCTCAACATAGTCCTGCTCCTCGCCGCCGGAGAGAGAACTGGTCGATGGTCGAACTCGGCCTCGCCGATGGGCCAGGACCGGGCCGTGACCTTGCCCCCGATAGGTCGACAGTAAGCTGGAGAGGTGGCCCGTACCTCCGTCCTGACGACCCGAGTGCTGCTCGTCTGCGCAGCCATCGGAGTCGCGACCGGCATCCTCGCGGGCATCGCCGGATGGGTGACTCCCGTGCTGCTGGCGAGCCCCTTGCTCTTCCTGTACGGGCTCGTGCTCGGCTCGCATGTCCTCCCGGGGATCATCGCGCAGGAGGTGCTGCGCCTGCCGCTCGTCGCGCTGATCACGCATGTGTTCGCGGCGCTGATCGCGAGCGCCTTCAACCCGGCGTGGGCGCTGCGGTTCATCGGAACGGCCCTGCTGTTCGGCTTGATCCAGGAGGGCGTGGCCGCACTGACCCGGTATCGCTCCTGGGGGCCGTGGCGCTTCTTCATCTCGGCCGCGGTGATCGGCGTCTTCGTGGCGGTCGTGGTGTTCTTCGCCGCCCATCTCTCGGTCATGCCGCTGTGGGCGCAGATCCTCTACCTCGCGATCTCGGTGCTCGGCCCGATCGCCTGGACCGGGGTCGGCCTCGCCATCGGCTCGGCGCTGCGCAAGGCCGGAGTCGCTCGGCGCTGACGCCGTGCCCGCTTCGGTGGATCCCGCGGATCCCGCCGACCGCGTTCGATGGCGGATCAGGTAAGGCTCAGCTAAGTTATAAGGGTACGATCCGCCGACCCGGGACTCCGCCGTGCGCCCATCCGCGCCCCTGCTCCGCGTGCGTGAGCTCTCCCTCACCCACGCCGATGCCGCGCACCCCTCGCCCCGCGATGTCACGTTCGACATCCACCCCGGCGAAGTGATCCTGCTGCTCGGACCGTCCGGATCAGGCAAGTCGACGCTGACCCTCGCGCTCAACGGCCTGATCCCGCACGCGCTTCCCACGACCATGGTCGGCACGGTGGAAGTCGGCGGCATCGACACGGCGAGCGCGCAGACCGCCACGCTGAGCCCGCATGTCGCGATGGTGTTCCAGGATCCGGATGCGCAGATCGTCACGGGCACGGTCTACGACGAGGTCGCATTCGGGCCCGAGAACCTGCTCCTCCCCCTCGACGTCATCCGCGGCAGAGTCGAGGAGGCGCTGCGCCGCGTCGGGCTCTGGGATCGCCGCGACGAGAACCCCGACCATCTCTCCGGCGGTGGAAGGCAGCGACTCGCGATCGCCTGCGCCCTCGCGATGGGGTCTCCGCTGATCGTGCTCGACGAGCCGACCGCCAACCTCGACCCGCAGGGCATCGACGACGTGTACGCGGCGCTCGCGGATGTCGTCGCCGCCGGCGACCGTGCGATCCTGCTCGTCGAGCACAACCTCGATGCGGCGATGGACTTCGTCACGCGCACCCTCGTGCTCGATCGCGAAGGGCGGGTCGTCTTCGACGGGCCGGCCGCGGACATCATCCGCGGGCATGCCGACGAACTCGTGGCGATGGGGGTATGGCTTCCGGCGGCGTCGCTCGCCGCACTCCGGCTGCGGGACCGAGGGCTCGCTCTCGACCCCCTCCCGCTCACCCCGCAGGAACTCGCCGACGCCCTCGCCGCGCAGGACGTGTCGCCTCGCTCCGCACGATCGACGATCCCGGTCGCCTCGTCGACCGGGGAGGGGCGCGACGATGAGGGCACGGGCACCGGTGCGGGGATCATCCGCGCGCGGGGACTGACCGTGAAGAGACGGCGCACCGAGATCCTGCACGGGATCGACCTCGAGCTCGAGGCCGGGAGCCTCACGGCGATCGTCGGCGCGAACGGGGCGGGGAAGACCACCCTCATCCAGGCTCTGGCCGGCGTCGTCCCACCGCCCCGCGGGCAGGTGTCGGTCGACGGCATCGACCCGGGCGTCGCCTCGCCCCGCGACCTCGCGGCACGCATCGGATTCGTCTTCCAGAACCCGGAGCACCAGTTCATCGCGCACACGGTGTTCGACGAGCTGGCCCACGGTCTGCGGCTGCGGCATGTGCCGGATGCCGAGATCTCGACCCGGGTCGACGAGATGCTCACGCGCTTCGGACTCGAACACAAGGCGACCGTGCACCCGTTCCTGCTGTCGGGCGGTGAGAAGCGGCGCCTTTCCGTGGGTACCGCGCTGATCACCCGGCCGCGTGTCCTCGCGCTCGACGAGCCCACCTTCGGACAGGACCGCGCCAGGGCCGCCGAGCTCCTCGATCTGCTGAAGGATCTGCGCGCCGAGGGCACGACCATCGTGATCGTCACGCACGATCTCCAACTCGTGGCGGAGCACACCTCGCACGTCGTCCTCCTCGCCGACGGACGGGTGCGGGCGACGGGCCGCACGACGACCCTGTTCCAGGACGAACAGCTCTTCGCCGAGGCCGGGCTCCGCCTGCCGGCGTTGCAGCGGGTGCTGGCCTCCGCCGGTCTCGGGGCGACCCGGTGAGCGCCGAGGCCACGGGCAGCGTCGCCGCCGCTCGCGCCGATCGGGGCTTCGACCCCTATGCGCGGATGACGGCGACCTCACGTCGACAGTTCCTCTACGCGCTGAACCCTCTCGCCAAGGTGGCCGGGTTCGCACCGGCGATGCTGCTGCTCGTGTTCGTGCGCGACCTCGCCACTCCGGCCGCCTTCCTCGTGCTCGCCTACGCCGTGATCCTCATCGGCGCGCGACTGACCGGGCGACTGCTCGCCCTCCTGCTGCTCGCCCTTCCCGCCGGCATGCTGCTGATCGGGGTCGGCTTCTCGCTGTGGGTCGACGCCGCGCTCGTCGCCGACAGCACTCCGGTCGTGCGGATCGGAGACTGGACCCTGTACAGCGGCGCCCTGCTGCTCGGCTTCGCCACGGCCTTGCGGCTCGGCGCGATCGTCGCCCTCGCGCTCATCGGCGGCCTCACGACCAGCGGCCCCGACCTCGTGCGAGCCAGCGTGCAGCAGCTGCGGGTCCCCTACCGGATCGGGTACACGGCGCTCGCCGCGTTCCGCTTCGTGCCACGCTTCGGACACGAGCTCTCGGTGATCCGCGCCGCCCACCGGGTGCGCGGCTACCACGGCGGACGTGGACCGTTCGCACGGATCGCCCGCGGCTGGGGTTACATCGTGCCACTCCTCGCCGGTGCCATCCGCCATGCCGAGCGCGTCGCTCTGGCGATGGACTCCCGAGCCTTCGGCGCCCACTCGACGCGCACGGAGCGGCATCTGGTGCCGTTCCGCACACGCGACACCGCCTTCACCGTCGCGATGCTGCTGGCCTCCGCCGCCGTCTTCATCGCGTTCTTCCCCTGGCAGCTTCCCTGAAAGGCGCGCGATGGCATTCAGCAAGATGGTCAAGCCCGAGACCACGGAACTCATCCACCTCACGGTGCTGCGCACGGAACGCCTGTCGGCGCACTGGATCCGCGTGACGCTCGGCGGCGGCGAGATCGAGAAGTTCCGCCCCCTGGGCTTCGACCAGTGGTTCCGTCTGTTCCTGCCGATCGGTGGGGACGCCGGCCTGGACCGGGTCCCGGCGAAGGCGAACAAGATGTTCGGATACCTGAAGTTCCTGCGCATCCCCGATGGCGAGCGGCCCGTGATGCGCAACTACAGCGTGCGCGCGTTCCGCCCGGCGACGGTGGGGGCCGGCGCCGAGATCGACGTGGACTTCGTGCTGCACGGCTCGGCGGCCGACGGTACGGCGGGCCCGGCGTCGCGCTGGGCCGAGACCTGCCGGCCCGGCGAACACGTGCTGATCATCGATGAAGGGCTCACCTTCAACCCGCAGCGCGGTACCGATCGAGTCGTCCTGGTCGGCGATGAGACGGCCCTTCCGGCGATCGCATCGATCAGTGCGTCTCTGCCGGAGGATTCCACCGGTGCCGCGATCATCGAAGTGCCGACCGAGGAGGATGCGCTGCCCTTCCCGCATCCCTCCGGCGTCGAGGTCGTCTGGATCGTGCGGCCGCATGACGCCGCCCCGGGCTCGCTCGCCCTCGAGACGCTGGGTCGCACCGCCCTGCCGGACGCCCCGTTCCACGCGTACGCGGCCGGCGAGCAGTCGCTGGCGTCGGGGGTCCGCAAGCACCTCGTCGGCGAGCGCGGGGTCGACAAGAATGCCGTCAGCTTCTGCGGGTACTGGAAGATCGGCGCGGCCTCACCCGCGTCGAAGGCGGCTCGCGAGGCCGCGGCGGAGCCCCTCGCATGAGCCGGGCGGATGCCGCGGGCGACATCGCCCCTCCTACGGCAGGCGTCCGCGGTCCGGGATCAGGCCGCAGGTCCCGGTTCCCCACGGCGATCCTGCTGACGTGCGCGGCGCTCGGCGTCGCCGGGGCCGTGCTCCTCGCGCCGATGAACTGGCTCTCGACTCTGCTCACCGGTCCGTTGCCCTTCGTCGGCATGGCGCTCGCCGGCGTCTGGCTGCTCCCGTCGGTGATCGCTCTGCGGCTGCTGCGCCGCCCCCTCGTGGGACTGCTCGTGGCGTTGATCGCGGGCCTCGTGCTCGTGCCCTTCTCCGGCCACGGATTCACCAGCGTGCTCACGAACCTGTGGTGGGCGGCGTTCACGGAGTTGCCGTTCCTCTTCGTGCTGTGGCGCTACTGGGGCACCTGGATGCACTACCTCGGCGCGGTCGCGGTGGGCATCGTCTATCCGATCTCGGCGTGGGCCTGGTACGACCTCGGCTCGATGACGCTCTTCGCCCAGCTCGCATTCTTCGCCGTGACCATGGCCAGCTGCGTGGGCGGCACGGCGCTCGGCATCCTGATCGCCGACCGTCTGCGCAAGGCCGGTGTGGGCGGACGCCTGGGCCGCTGACCCTGCCCTGCATCGACTCCGCTCGGTGCGTCAGTTGACCGCACCGGATGCGTCTCACCTCGTGTCCGCGAACATCCCCATGACCTCGGGCCCCATCTCGACCTGCGACAGCACGATCCGGAAGGAACCGTCGGGGTCGACCGAGAAGTCGGTGCCCTGCCCGCCCGACCAGCCGTAGCGCCCGGCATCCTCCCCCGTCGTCTGCACGGCGACGCCGAAGCCCCATCCCGTGCCGTCCCAGAATCCGGGGTAGAAGCTGTCGTCCGTCTTCGCGCGCGCCGGCACTTGGTCGGTGCGCATCAGCGCGAGAAGCTCCGGCGCGACGATCACCTGCCCCTCGTGCCGCCCGCCCGCCGCCAGCATGCCGGCGAATGCGGCATAGTCGGCGGCCGTCGACACGAGCTCGGAATGGCTCAGGTCGAACGGCGCGGGCGCGACCGAGAACCCGCCGGCCGCCGGCTCGATCTCCACCAGGGTCCCGCCTTCGTGCCGGTACGCGGCCGGGAGCCGGTGCGCCTGATCGAGCGGGACCGTGTACCCGGTGTCGAGCATGCCGAGCGGTCCGAAGAGGTCGCGCTGCAGGTGCTCCTCGAGCGAGCCGTCGACCACCCGCGAGAGCAGGATGCCGAGGATGCCGAACGAGTGGTGGTAGCGCCAGCCGGTGCCGGGCTGGAAGGTGAGCGGGAGCGCGGCGAGAGCGTCGAGCCACTCCTGTGCCCCCATGGCCACGGGCTCCTGCCCGGCGGCCGTCCGGTTCGCGATCATCGCCTCCGCCAGCGGCGACGGCACGGTCTGCACCCCGTAACCCGACGTGTTCGTGAGCAGGTGCCGCAGCGTGATGGGCGTCTTCGCGGACTCGACGTCGTCCAACGGGGCATCCGGTGAGCGCAGCACCCGACGGTCGGCGAGCTCGGGCAGCCACTTCTCCACGGCGTCGTCGAGGTCGAGGGCCCCCTCGTGCACGAGCCGCAGTGCGGCGACGGCGAGGATCGGCTTGGTCATCGACTGGATGCGCACGATCGCATCCTCCGCGAGGTCCCCGGCGGTGACGATCTCGATCCGCCCGTCCGGGGCGCCGAGCACGCCGATGATCCCGGGAGCGGTGCCCCGCGCGACGTGGTCTTCCAGGATCCGGCGGAGCGAATGCGTCATGCACTCGATTCAACCGGCATGCGGCTTCGGTGTCCACGGCCCGACGGCGATCGGCCGGAGACGAGAAGAGACCCCGGATGCGGCATCCGGGGTCTCTTCAGGCGAGGAGCGTCAGCGCTTGCCGGCGATCTGACGTCCGACGATCTCGCGCATGATCTCGTTCGTGCCGCCGTAGATGCGGTGCACGCGGGCGTCGAGGAACGCGCGGGCGATCGGGTACTCGGTGATGTAGCCGTAGCCGCCGTGCAGCTGCACGCCGGTGTCGAGCACCTCCCACTCGCGCTCGGTCGCCCAGAACTTGACCTTCGCGGCCTCTTCGGCCGAGAGCTTGCCCTCCTTGTAGGCGAGCAGCGCACGGTCGATGTACGCCCAGAGCGCGTCGACCGTGGTGGCCATGTCGGCGATCTTGAAGCGGGTGTTCTGGAAGTCGATGATCCGCTCGCCGAAGGCCTCGCGGTCCTTCGTGTAGGCGACGGTCCAGTCGAGGGCGGCCTGGGCGGCGGCGGCACCGGCGACACCGATCGACAGTCGCTCGAGCGGCAGGTTCATCATCAGCTGGATGAACCCCATGCCCTCCTTGCCGCCGATGAGGTTCTCCTCCGGGACGAACACATCGCTGAACGAGAGCTCCGCGGTGTCGTGGCCCTGGAACCCCATCTTGTGCAGCTTCTTGCCGTGATCGAAGCCCTCCATGCCGTTCTCGATCAGCACGAGGCTGAACGCGTCGGGACGGTTGCCCTCTCCGGTCTTGACGAACGTCACCACGAGGTCGGCGGTCGCGCCGGACGAGATGAACGTCTTCGCGCCGTTGACGACGTAGCCGCCGTCGACCTTCTTGGCGGTGGTCTTGATGCCGCGCAGGTCGCTGCCGGCGCCGGGCTCGGTCATGGCGAGCGCGCCGACGACCTCTCCGGTGGCCATGCGGGGCAGCCACTTCTCCTTCTGCTCCTGCGTGCCCATGTGCACGAGGTAGGGAACGGCCAGATCGTCCTGGATGCCGAAGGCTCCGGCGAGCGAGCCTGCCCCGGCGGCGATGACCTCTTCGTTCACGACCGCGCGGAAGCGGTAGTCCTGCAGCATCCCCGCGCCGCCGAACTCCTCGGGAACCGACAGTCCGATGATCCCGGCCTCACCGGCGGCGAGCATCGTGGCCCGGTCGACCTCTCCGTCGGCGTTCCACTTCTCGATCGCCTCGTTGGTCACGTGGCGCTTGACGAAGTCCTTGACCAGGTCCCGGAATGCCTCGTGATCCTCGTCGTAGATGTCGCGTTCCATGCCGTCCTCCTGAACGTGTCGTGCATCGTTGCTCCGGCGATTCTACGTCGCGGCAGGCACACGGGACAGGACGTTGTGAGAATGCATCCCATATGTCGTGACACTGGGTACCGCGGTTGTCGGATGCCGCAACAGCACCCTCCGCACCGATTCAGTGCGCGTAATCGGGGGCCGCCGGAAGCCCGAAGAACTCCTCCAGCGTGTGATATCCGCCGTCGTGATAGGCCGCGGCGAGGTCGACGCCGACGTAGCGGAGATGCCAGGGCTCCGGCGCATAGCCGGTCACCGGTGTGCCGACCTGTTCGTACCGGACGATGAATCCGTACTCCCAGGCGTGCGCGGCGACCCAGTCGCTCTGCGCCGTCCCGCCGAACCCGTCGAGCCCACCGCAGCCCGCGCCGCAGGCGACCACGTCGAGCGCGAGCCCCGTCTGATGCTCGCTGTGACCGGGGCGTGCCGACCCGGCGTCCGCGCCCTCCTGCCCCTGCGCGCGCACGTGCGAGTCGTAGGTCGACACCTGGAGGCCGTACGAGCGGTAGCCGTTGTTCGCACCGATGCGCCCGACCCCCGCAGCCCCCGCGGCATCGGCCATCTGACCGACCGCGACCGCCACGTCGGACCGCACCCGACCGGACAGCGTGGTCATCTGCAGGGGCACCGAGTCGAGGTCGGCCGGTTCGTACTCCGGCGGGTTCAGCGGAAGGCTCTTGTTGACCACGACCCAGAGGCGCGCCGGGTCGCTGAGCGAGATGCACGGAGCATTGCCCGCGGCGACCGCCTCACGGAACGCCACCCCGCCGCCGAAGCCCGCGATCGTCGCGGCATCGTCACCGTTCGCGATCGCCTGCTGCACCGTCGCATCCGAGCACGGATCCGCGGCGGCCGTCGCCTCCACCTGCACGGTCGGCACCTGCAACACGGCGACGGGCTTCGGCATCGGAGCGATCTCCGGAGAGGCCGACGGCAGGGACGCGATCGACATCAGCATCCCGAGCGCGGTCACGGCCACTCCGATCGGCAGCGCAGGACCGCGGATCGGGGAGCGTGGAGCCGCATGCTGAGCGCGCGGCGTGATGGACATTGCCTCATTCTTTCATTCGAAGATATGTCGGAGAAGACCTTGCATCAGAATCGTCTTTCTGTTCGAATGGAAGCATGCGGTGGCAGGGACAGAAACTCGGAGAGACCGATGCGGCGGCGCTGCCCGGGCTCGAAGATCGCTCGAGCGTGCTGCGGTCGGTCACCACCCCTGAGTTCGCCGGCATGACGTTCCACGAGGTGCTGTCGAAGTCCGCGCTCAACCACGTACCGGGCGCTTCGCGCATGCCGTTCGCGTGGACCATCAACCCCTACCGCGGATGCTCGCATGCGTGCGTCTACTGCTTCGCCCGAGGAACACACGAGTATCTCGACCTCGACGGGGGCTCCGACTTCGACTCCCAGATCGTGGTCAAGGTCAACGTCGTCGAAGTGCTCGAGAAGGAGCTCCGCCGCGGCAGCTGGCAGCACGAGACCGTGGCGTTGGGCACCAACACCGACCCGTATCAGCGGGCGGAGGGGCGCTACAAGCTCATGCCCGGGATCATCGAGGCGCTGGCGACGTCCGGCACCCCGATGTCGATCCTCACCAAGGGCACCTTGATCCGGCGCGACATCCCGCTGCTCGTGAAGGCCGCCCAGCGGGTCCCGATCGATGTCCAGATGTCGATCGCGATGTACGACGACGAGCTGCAGAAGGCGATCGAACCCGGAGCTCCGACCACACAGGCCCGACTCGACACGGTGCGCGCGCTGTCCGACGCGGGGTTCCGGGTCACGGTCTTCCTGATGCCGATCATGCCGCACCTGACCGACTCCCTGGCTGCGATCGACAGTGCCCTCGCGCGTATCAAGGACGCCGGCGCGCGCAGCGTCATCTACGGGGCCCTGCATCTGCGACCGGGGGTGAAGTCGTGGTTCTTCGAGTGGCTCGACGCGCACCGGCCCGACCTCGTCTCCTCGTATCGCGGGCTCTACCCCGGCGTCTCCGCCGAGGCTCCCAAGGCGTACCGGCAGTGGCTCGCGAAGCGCGCACGTCCGCTCATCCGGATGCACGGACTCGACGGCCGCCACGAAGACGACTATCCGCGGCGCGACCGGCCGACGTTCGCACCGACCCCGGGGAAGACGACGGCAACTGCATCCGCCGCACCGCAGCCGATGCTGTTCTGACCGGCCGCGGCCAGGCTACGTTGGATCCATGTTCCGTGGATTCGTCGCCCTCTTGTTCCTCGGTGGTCTGGCGGCCGCAGTCGTCGGAACGCTCCTGCCGCTCGGGGGTGGCAGCGCACTAGCACTCCTCGGCGCCGCGGCGTTCGGCGCCTCGCTGGTGCTCATCGGCATGGTGCTGCTGCGCGACCGTGACGAGTATCGAGCGCGAGCGTCCGAGAGGTCCGACGCAGGTCGTGAGAACGCCGGTCTGTAGAACGTCGGTGGCGAGCCGGCGGTCGGGCGCCCCTCCCGCAGCCGCGTAGGCTCGGGGATCATGGCGATCGGTTCGACAGTCCACACATTCGAGGTGCAGCTCGCTGACACCGATCGCGGCGTCTACGAGGACTACTCGCTGCGCGTCGCGCGGCATCCGTCCGAGACCGACGCATACATGCTCACCCGGGTGCTGGCGTACGGACTCGAGTTCGCCGAGGGCATCGCCTTCGGCGGCAGCATCTCGTCGACCGAGGAACCGGCAGTGCTCGTGCGCGACCTCACCGGGCTCATCACCGCGTGGGTCGAGATCGGGGCGCCCGACGCCGAACGACTCCACTACGGCAGCCGTGTCGCCGAGCGCACGGTCGTGTACACCCACCGAGACCCCGCGAAGGTGATGGCCCCGTGGGCCGACAAGCGCATCCACCGCCGCGAGGACATCCGCGTCTACAGCTTCGACCCCGGCTTCATCGACACTGCCGCCGCCCTGATCGAGCGTCGCAACAGCATGACCCTCACCGTGACCGAGAGCGTCATCTACCTCGACCTCAACGGCACGAACCTCACCTCGGCCGTCCACGTGCACGAGCTCGCCTGAGCCCCCTCGCGCGCCTCGCCCGCGCCTCCGCTCGCGCCTCTCTCGCGCCTCCGCGCGCCGAGCGCACGACTTCCTGCCGAATGCACGGCATCCTCTCGCAAACACCCCGTGCACTCGGTAGCACCCCGTGCACTCGCGGCTGAGGCGCGCGGGGCACACGCGGGCCACCGCGTTGTC
>JBJDMS010000001.1:836809-1633751 GCA_044900255.1 Microbacterium sp. NPDC090218
CTGCACGCGCAGCGGCACCGCTCCCACTTCCGCCGAGCGCACGGCTTCCTGCCGAATGCACAGCATCCTCCCGCGAACATCCCGTGCACTCGGCAGCACCCCGTACACTCGCGCCTCAGGGGCGCGGAGCACGCACGGGGCCACCGCGTTGTCTGCACGCGCAGCGGCACCGCTCCCACTTCCGCCGAGCGCACGGCTTCCTGCCGAATGCACAGCATCCTCCCGCGAACATCCCGTGCACTCGGCAACACCCCGTACACTCGCGGACCGCGGCGGCGACACCGCGTACACTAGGCACCCCGCGCCGGCAGACCGCGGCGGCAACACAAACCCGACACGAGCGGGCGGGGTGCGAACACGCGGGAGGCCCCGCCCGCAGATGCGGAACGGGGCCTCGAGCGAGCAGCGTCAGGCGGTCAGGTCGGCCGCGGTCGGCACGCGACCGGCGATCTCCTCGATGATGTCGTCGTCGAGACGCGCGTTCTCGAACGGCGCGTCGATCTCGGCGCGGTCGAGCAGCTCGGTCATGCGACGCTGGCGCTGACGCGTGATGAGCGTGACGACACGACCCGAACGACCGGCGCGGCCAGTGCGGCCCGAGCGGTGCAGGTACGTCTTGTACTCGTCGGGCGCATCGGCCTGGACGACCAGGTCGATGTCGTCGACGTGGATGCCGCGTGCGGCGACATCCGTCGCGACGAGCACGTTCACGCGCCCCGAGGTCAGACGCTCCAGGTTGCGCGTGCGCTTGGCCTGGTTCAGGTCGCCGTGCAGCGAGACGGCCGGGATGCCGGCATCGTCGAACTGCTCGGCGAGCATGTCGGCGTAGGCGCGGGTACGGGCGAAGACCAGCGTCTTGCCCGCGCGGTCGACGAGCGACGTGAGGATGTCGGCCTTGTCGCGGTGCTCGATCACGAGCACCCGGTGCTCGATCGTGCTCGACTCCTGGTCTTCGCCGGCGACCTCGTACACGGCCGGGTCGACGAGGAACTCGTCGACGAGCGCCGCGACCTCACGGTCGAGCGTGGCCGAGAACAGCAGCTTCTGGCTGCCGTCGGCGGTGTGACGCAGGATGCGCTGCACCGGCTCGACGAAGCCGAGCTCGCACATGTGGTCGGCCTCGTCGAGCACCGCGATGCGGCAGTCGGAGAGGTCGAGCTTGCCCTGGTTGATCAGGTCCTCGACGCGGCCGGGGGTGCCGATCACGATGTCGACGCCCTTCTTGAGCGCACCCACCTGGCGGCCCTGCGGCACACCACCGTAGATCTGCGTGGTGAAGAGGCCGACGCTGCGGGCGATCGGCTGGATCGTGCGGTCGATCTGCAGCGCGAGCTCGCGGGTCGGAGCGAGGATGATCGCGCGCGGCGACCGCCCGAACTCGCGGCGCTTGCCGGCCTGCGATTGCAGCACGCGCTCGACCAGCGGGGCGCCGAACGCGATCGTCTTGCCGGAGCCGGTACGACCACGGGCGAGCACGTCGCGTCCTCCGAGGACGGCCGGGATGCTGGCCGCCTGGATCGGGAACGGGCTCGCCGCGCCCATGCCGACGAGGGTCTCGACGATGTTCGAGCCGAGACCGAGATCGC
This sequence comes from Microbacterium sp. NPDC090218, assembly GCA_044900255.1. GTDB lineage: Bacteria > Actinomycetota > Actinomycetes > Actinomycetales > Microbacteriaceae > Microbacterium. The sequence continues at coordinate 838,396 of JBJDMS010000001.1, forward strand.
CGAAGGTCACACCGTCGACCTCGACAGCCGCGACGGACTTCGCCTCAAGGCGCTCGTGCACGACGTCGTCGCCCGGGGTGAACTTCGCTCCACCGGAGGCCGGACGGCTGGTGGCGTTCCAGTCGTTGCGGCTCGGGCGGTCGTTGCGCGCCGGACGCCCGCGGGTGTCCGAGGTCAACGGGCGCGGACGCTCGGTGCGGTAGGCGCCACCGGTCGACGGGCGCGAACGCTCGTCGCGGCCGCCCTCGTACGAACGCTGCGTGCGGTCGCGGTCGAAGGCCCGGCGTGCGCGGTCGGCGTCGTAGGAACGCTCGGGACGCTCGGCCGCACCGCGGTCGTTGGTCCGGGCGCGGTCGCCACCGCGGTCGTCACGGCGCGGACGCTCGTCACGGTCGTAGCGGGGACGCTCGGCGCCGCGGTCGCTGTTGAAACGGGGACGCTCGGCGCCACGACGGTCGTCGCGGCCCGGACGCCCACCGTCGCGGTGGTCGTTGTCGCGGAAGCCCTGACGCTGGGTGCCTACACCGCGGTCGTCACGACGGGGGCGATCGCCGCCCCGCTCGTCGCGGTAGGTTCCGGGACCGGTCGGACGCTGTCCGCCACGGTCATCACGACGGGCACGGTCGTCGAATCGGCCACCGCTGCTGGGGCGGTCGTTGTAGCGCGGGCGCTCGGAGCGCTCGTCGAAGCGGGGACGCTCGTCACGGTGGTGCGGCGTCTCACGGCGGCCGGACTCGGCACGGTTGCGGATGCCGCGGGCCTCATCACGACCGGCACGCTCCGACGCGCCCCAGCGCTGCTTGGGGGCACCCGACTCGGCCTCGGCCGGACGGTATCCGCGGTGACCGGCGCTGCGGCTGCCGGGACGACGGTCGTAGCCGCCCGCTGCGGGCGCGGAACGGCGATCGCCGGCATCCGCTCGTCCACCGCGCTCGTCGCGCGCGCCGTCACGGGCCGGGGCGGCGTGGTGACGGTCGTGGAAGGAGGTCTTCTTGGCGCCGTAGCGCGGTTCGAAGTTCGCGGACGGACGTCCGCCGCGGGGCTTCTTGTTCTTCGGCATTGCGATGTCTTCCTGTGTTCTCGCACGAGAACAGCGCCGCGCGCACGCGCATGCACCCTGCACGTGGTCGAACTCGACCAGCGGGGTTCCGGACTGTCAGCGGCCGGGGCCATTCATGTGATGGTTGATTAGCGTCGAGCGACGCTCACCATCGGCCCCTGGACTCACACTTCACACACATAAAACGTCCGCGCCAACGCGCGGGTGTCCGAAGCCGACCGTTCGATACTACCGGGTGCACCTGAGAGAGTCCCGACCCGGAGGTGGCCGTACGATGACGAGGTGAGTACCGCTTCCCCCACCGGCGCCCGGATCGACCTCCAGCTCGGCGATTCCACGGCGCAGATCGCCCAGGTCGGCGCGTCCCTTCGTTCTCTGCGTATCGGCGGCGTCGACCTCGTGCCGCCGTATCCGCTCGACCAGCCCACACCCGCGTGCTCGGGGGTGATCCTCGTGCCGTGGCCGAATCGCGTGCGAGACGGACGGTGGGACGACCACGGCACCTCGCGGAACCTCGCGATCACCGAGCCGAAGCTGAACAACGCGAGTCACGGTCTGCTCCGCTTCACCACCTACGAGGTGTCGCAGACCGACGCGGAAGCGGTGCTGCGCGCGACCATCGTGCCGCAGACCGGCTACCCGTATCTGGTCGAGACGACGGTGACGTACACCCTCACGACCGACGGCATCGAGGTCACGCACACCCTCACCAACCGCTCGGCCGCACCGGCGCCGGTCGCACTCGGCACGCATCCCTTCGTGACGATCGGCGATGTCGACCCGCACGACCTCGTGCTGCGGATCCCCGCCGAGACGGCGTTCGTGACCGACGACAGGATGCTGCCGACGGGCACCCGCCCGGCCGAGTCAGCCCTGCGCGAGGGCGTCCGGCTCGGGGATGTCACCCTCGACACCGGGTTCACGGACCTCACCCGCGACCCCGACGACCGTGTGCGCCACTCGCTCACGGCACCGGACGGTCGCCGCGTGACCCTCTGGCAGGGCGAGGGCTTCGACTTCGTGCAGGTGTACACGACGCCCGCCTACCCCGGGCAAAGCCTCGCCGTCGCGATCGAGCCCATGACCGCACCCGCCGATGCGCTGAACAGCGGCCTCGGCATCCGCCGCCTCGCCGCCGACGAGACCTGGACGCTGCGCTGGGGCATCACCTTCGGCTGAGCCGGCTCGTCTCCGGGCGGCCCGGTGAACAACTCCTCAAGAATCACCAGGAAGGCCCCGGATCCCCGCTTCAACGGGCGGATCCGGGGCCTTTCTGCGGAGTTGTTCACGACCGCGCGGGGAACTACTCCCCGCGCTCGCGCATCTCGCGCCGTGTGAGCTGCGGTGCGTGCGGCAGGCCGGACGCATCGATCAGCACGGGCTCTGCGGGCGCGACCGCTGCGCCCGACGCATCGGGTCCGAGCGGCGCATCCGGCGTCGACGTTCCACCGCCGGCGTCCGGGCCGCCCGCCTTGCGCGCGGCCCGCCGCTCCTTGGCTCCCTCGACGAGGTTGTAGAGCGTCGGCAGCACGATCAGCGTCAGCACGGTCGAGGAGAGGAGGCCGCCGATCACGACGATCGCCAGCGGCTGCGAGATGAACCCGCCATGACCGGTGATGCCGAGCGCCATCGGGGTGAGGGCGAGGATCGTCGCGAGCGCGGTCATCAGGATCGGTCGCAGACGCTTCTCGCCACCGGCCTTCACCGCCTCGATGGTCGACAGCCCCTTCTCGCGGTACTGGTTCACGAGGTCGACGAGCACGATCGCGTTCGTCACCACGATGCCGATGAGCATCAGCACACCGATCAGCGAGGCGACACCGAGCGGCACCCCCGTGACGATCTGCAGCAGGATCGCACCCGTCGCCGCGAACGGCACCGACACGAGCAGCAGCAGCGGCTGGCGCAGCGACTTGAACGTCGCGACCATCACCACGTAGACGATCAGGATCGCCGCGAGCATCGCGAGTCCGAGCTGCGAGAACGAATCCGCCTGCTGCGAGGCGACCCCGCCGACCTCGGCCGACGCGCCGTCTGGCAGATCCGCCGCGGCGAGCGCCTCGTTCACCGACTGCGTGGCGGTGGCGAGGTTGTCGGATGCCGGGGGCACCGTGACGGTCGACGTGCGCCGGCCCTGCTCGGTCGTGATGGAGGTGGGTCCGTTGCGCTGCTCGACGGTCGCGATGTCCTGCAGCTGCACGACGCCGAGCGGGGTCGGGATCGCGAGCTGCTCGAGCGCTTCGACCGTGGCCGGCGGCTCGGGCGTGACGATGTACACGGTCAGCGCGGTGTCGTCGATCTCGACGGAACCGGCCTGCTGGGGCCGCATGGTGTTCGACACGATCGAGCCGACGGCGACCTCGGAGAGTCCGCGTTGGGCGGCGGCTTCCCGGTCGACCACGACGGCGATGTACGGCAGCGAGGCCGCGAGGTTGTCGGTGACCTGACCGACGCCCGCGCGCCCGTCGAGCTCCTCGACGAGCGAGGTCGTCGCCGTCTGGAGGTCGTCGGAGTTCGACGCGCTGACCGTGATCTCGATGTCGCTCGAGCCGAAGCCGGCGGATGCCGCGACCGACACCTCACCCACGTCGTCGCCGAGCCCGTCGATCGCGTCCTGCACATCGGCGCGCAGCTTCTCCTGGTCGGCGTCGCCGTCGGTCAGGACCGAGTACGTGACGCCGGCGCCGCCCGAGAAGGCATCGCTGAGCGCCGAGCCGCTGGTGCCGATCGACGCCTGCACGTGCTCGATGCCGTCGATGCCGAGCAGCGCGTCCTCGACCTCGATCGCGGCATCCGACTTCGCCTGCAGGCTCGCTGTCGGGCCGAGATCCTGCGTGACGGTCATGGTGTTCTGACCGGAGTCGCTGAGGAAGTTGATCTTCATCAGCGGCGCGGCGGCGAGGGTGGCACCGAGCACGGCGACGGCGAGGATCACGGTGACGCCGGAGTGCTTGAGCGTCCAGGCGAGGATCGGCCGGTAGACACGCTGCAGCTGCGTCGGAGGGGCGTCGGGGTGCTCGGGATCGATCGGGTTCCCGTGCTCGTCGAGCAGCGGCTTGCCGGGCTTGAGGAACCAGTAGGCGAGCACGGGCACGATGGTGAGCGCGACCAGGAGCGACGCGATCATCGCGATGGTCACGGTCATGGCGAACGGACGGAACAGCTCGCCGACCATGTCGCCGACGAAGACGATCGGCAGGAACACCGCGACGGTCGTGATCGTCGAGGCCGTGATCGCCATCGCGACCTCGCGCACGGCGAGGCGGATCGCATCACCCTTGTCGGCATCGCCGACGTAGTGGCGTTTGATGTTCTCGATCACCACGATGGAGTCGTCGACCACTCGACCGATCGCGATCGTGAGGGCGCCGAGCGTCAGCACGTTGAGGGAGTAGCCGAACGCCTGCAGCCCGATGAACGTGATGAGCACGCTGGTCGGGATCGAGATGGCCGTGACCAGCGTGGAGCGGATCGAGAGCAGGAAGATCAGGATGACGATCACCGCGAACACGAGCCCGAGCAGGCCTTCGGTGGCGAGCGTCTCGATCGACTGGACGATGAACGGCGCCTGATCGAAGATCACCGTGAACTCGGCGTCGGGGAAGGCCTTGCCGATCTCGTCGAGGGCGGCGATGACGCCGTTGGAGACCTCGACCGTGTTGGCAGCGGGGAGCTTCGTGATCGAGATCGACAGGGCGTCCTGACCGTCGACCCGCGAGATCGAGGTGACCGGGTCGGACTCCTGCGCGACGGTGGCCACGTCGCCGATGGTCAGATCGGTGCCGACCAGCGGAAGCGCGGCGATCTCGTCGACGGAGGTGATCTTGGCCCCGGTCTGCACGGTGAGCGTCTGCCCGTCCTCGGTGATGTCACCACCCGGGAAGAGCGTGCCGTTCTGCTGCAGCGCGTTGCTGATGGCCTGCGTGCTCTGACCGGCGGCCGCGAGCTTCGCGACGTCGGGCGTGATGCTGATGCGCTGCCCCACACCACCGACGATCTCGGCGGCGTTGACACCGTCGACGTCTTCGAGGTCGGGGATCGCGACGGATTCGAGCTCGGCCTGGGCGTTGTCGGCATCCTCGAATCCCGTGACGGCGACCTGGATCACCGGGAAGTCGTCGATCGAGACCGAGAGCACCTGGGGGCTCACATCCTCCGGCAGCTGGGAGGAGATGCGGTTGATCGCCTGCTGGATCTTCTGCTCAGCCGTGGCGAGGTTCGTGCCGTAGGCGAACATGGCCTGCACGATCGACGCGTTGGTGGTGCTGGTCGCAGTGGTCGACTCGAGGCCGGGGACACCCTGGATCGCCGATTCGACCGGGGTCGACACGTCGTTCTCGACCACCTCGGGCGATGCCCCGGGGTAGGTCGTCATGACCACGAGCGCCGGCAGTTCCAGCGAGGGGATGAGCTCCTGCTTGAGGTTCGTGAGCGCGAGCCCACCGAACACCGCCGCGACGATGGTGATCAGGGCGATGAGCGCGCGGTTCTTGAGGCTCAGGATGGCGAGTTTCGACAAGGCGGTTTCCTCGGTGTCAGGGTGTGGCTGTCGCTGCGGAGGGAGTGGAGACGGAATCTCCGAGGATCCGCGCCAGTGCGGTCTCGATGAAGGACTGTGCAAGACGGTCGTCGCGGATCTGCATGCTCCACATGACGCCGTCGATGAAGATCATCGCCGCTCGGGCACGGTCTTCGCCATAGGTCGGCTCGAGGAGTTCGACGAGCCGGTCCGACAGATGTCGGGCGAGCTCGCGCAGGCGGGGGTCGTGGACGGCGGCGGTCACCACGGCCCGATCGGCCTGCACGGCGTGCGCGTCGTCCATGCTCTCGAACACGAGAGCGGCGATCACGTCGGGGGTGACGCCGCGGTCGGCGAGGGTCTGGCGGACGCCGTCGAGGCGCGCGTCGACCTCCTCGGCGAGCGCGCGGAAGGCCGCGGCACGGAGATCGTCGAGTGTGGCGAAGTACTGGGTGGTCGCCCCGAGGGGCACCCCGGCGCGGGCGGCCACCATGCGGTGGGTCACGGCCTCGGCCCCCACCTCGACGATGAGCTCGGCGGCGGCGGTCACGATCTCGCGACGGCGCGCTTCAGGGTCACGTCGCCGACGCGCGCCATGCTTCATCCCGCCCCCTTGGACACCTGTACATGTACGTTTGTACATTTCCAGATTGTGAGAGCGCTGGGAGGGGCGGCGGATCGGCGCCTTCGCGCGTCCGACTCAGACCAGTGCGGCCTCGATCTGGCCGCGCTCGAAGTAGGCGACGAGGTCGGCATCGAGCGGCGGGATCTCGATCGACGAGCCGTCGCCCCGCAGCGAGGCAGTGGCCAGGATGCCGGCCGCCACGGCCTCGCGCGCCGCGACCGGTGAGGTCTCGGTCACGCCGCCGTGCCGCACGAAACGCAGGAACTCGGCGACGAGCAGCGCGTCGGCACCGTCGTGCCCGGCATCCGGCACCTCCGGAACGATGAACGTCTCGTCGGCCTCCGCGGCGCCCGCATGCCGGCGGTTCCACAGCTTGACCTCGCTGCCCGCGACGTCGCCGAAGTTCTCGATGCGCCCCTCGGTGCCGATCACGGTGTAGTTGCGCCAGTAGTCGGGCGTGAAGTGGCACTGCTGGTACGACGCGAAGATGCCGCCCTCGAGCTGCATGTTCACCATCGAGATGTCCTCGACGTCGATCACCGGGTGGAGTCCGGTGAGCGCGGTCGGCGGCCAGTTGTCGACGCTGAACCAGTCCGGCATCCGCTCCCCGGCCCGGTCGCGCCGATCGGTGATCGCCCCGTAGACGCTCAGCGCGCCCATCGCGGAGACACGCTCGGTGTACGCCCCGGCGAGCCAGTGGATGATGTCGATGTCGTGGGCGCCCTTCTGGAGCAGCAGCCCGGTGGTGCGACGGCGGTCGGCGTGCCAGTCCTTGAAGTAGAAGTCCCCTCCGTGGCCGACGAAGTGCCGCACCCACACGGCCTTGACCTGGCCGATGCGCCCCTCCTGGATCAGCCCGCGCATGAGGGTGATCACGGGCATGTGCCGCATGTTGTGGCCGATGTAGAGCCCGGTGCCGGTGCGCCGGGCGGTCTCGAGCATCGCGTCGGCGTCGGCGAGGTCGATCGCGAGCGGCTTCTCGCAGAACACGGGCACCCCTGCTTCGAGCGCGCGGATGCTGAGCGCCGCATGCGTGTCGTCGGGAGTGAGCACCATCACGGCGTCGACTCCCGAGGCGAGCAGCTCGTCGAGCGAGTCGGTGATGAGGGCGTCCGGCACGAGCAGTCGGGCGTCCTCGCGCGCCCGCGGGGCGAGGTCGCACACGGCCGAGATGCGCGAGCCGTGTCCGGGCCGGTGCACCTCTTCCTGGAGGGTCGAGCGCGCGCCGAAGCCGATGATGCCGATCTGGAGATCCACGATGGTCCTTCTGTGTGATGAGTCTGTGCGGGATGCCGACGTCAGCGGGCCCGCGGTGCGGGGGCGTCGAGGTCGGTCGATCCGCCGGGGAAGAGCGTCCACACGAATTCGTGCAGACGACCGGGAGTGGGCTCGGTCTCGAGAGCACGGTCGATGATGATCCGCGCCTGCCGCTCGTAGAAGTCGGTCGGGCCGACGGTCGTGAGCGTGGGGGCGATCAGTCGGGCGTCGGGGGTGTTGCCGACGCCGATCACGGCCACGTCGTGCGGCACGCGGAGTCCGAGCATGTGCGCGGCGTTGATCGCGGCGATCGCGGCGAAGTCCGTCGTGGCGTACACCGCGTCGGGGCGGTTCTCCCCCGAGAGCAGCTCGACCGCGGCCGTGAACGCGCTCGCCTGGGTGTCGGCGTAGGTCACCGTCCATGCCGGGTCGGGCTCGATCCCGGCCGCCCCCAGCTTCTCGACGTAGGGGGTGTAGCGCGTGACCTGATCGGCCGCGAGGCGCACGGCCCCCTCCGCGGCGATGCATCCGATGGCCGTGTGCCGTTCCAGCAGATGGTCCATCGCGATCTCGCACCCGGGGATCGCGTCGGAGCGGATGACGTCGAAGCCGTCGGGTTCGAGATCCTCGGAGAACACCACGAGGCGCTGACCGCGACGCACGAGGTCGGCGAGATCCTGTCGCGCCGCCTCGTCGAGGCCCACGCCGTCGAGGTACGCGACGTCACTCTCGACCCGGTCGAGTGCCGCGTGCCAGTCTCCGTCGGCGAGGATCAGCGTGGTGAGCCCGTGCCGGTTGGCCTCGGCGTTCACCGCATCCGCCACCGCCAGCGACCACGGGTCGCTCAGCATGTGCAGTGAGAGCTGCACCATGCCGCTGCGTCCGGTGCGGATGGCCCGTGCGGCGCTGTTCGGGCGGTAGTTCAGCTCTTCGGCCGCGGCCAGCACGCGCGCGGCCGTGGCTTCGGCGACCCCCGCGCCCGACGCCGCGCCGGCCCGACCCGAGAACACGTACGACACGGTCGCCGTCGACACTCCGGCCCGCTCGGCCACCATGCGCAGGGTCGGGCGCCGGGGTGTCTTCTGCTCGCTCTTCGCCATGTCTCAGCCCTTCGATCCGCTGAAGGCGATGCCCTGGATGAACTGTCGCTGCAGGATCATGAAGGTCACGAGCATGGGGAGCGTCGCCAGGAGAGCACCTGCCATCAGCACCGGGTAGTCGGTGCCGTGGATGCCGACCAGCTGCGAGAGCCCGACGGACAGCGGCATCTTCGCGGGGTCGGTCGTCACGATCAACGGCCAGAGCAGATCATTCCAGGACCACAGCACGGTGAACACCACAAGTGCGATGATGCCAGGCTTCGCGAGCGGAACCATGATCCGCCAGAAGGTCTGCCAGGGATTCGCCCCGTCGATGCGCGCGGCCTCCTCGAGTTCGGCGGGCATCGACATGAAGAACTGCCGCATCAGGAAGGTGCCGAAGGCGCTGAAGATGCCGGGGACGATGAGCGCCTGCAGCGTGTTCAGCCAGCCCAGCGACTGGATGATCTCGTACTGGGGCAGCAGGTACAGCTGCGAGGGGACCATCAGCACCGAGAGGAACACCACGAACAGGGCGTTGCGGCCGGGGAACGGGATGCGCGCGAACGCGTAGCCCGCCATCGTGCACAGCACCACCTGGCCGACCGTGCGTCCGACCGTGAGGAGCACGGAGTTCAGGAACATCTGCCCGAACGGCATCGATTCGAAGACCTCGGCGAAGTTCGTGAACACCCATTCGCGCGGGAGGAACGACGGCGGCACCTGCACCGAATCCGACAGGGTCTTGAACGAGGTCAGCAGCTGCCAGAGGAACGGGAAGACCATCAGCACCGCGCCGAGGATGAGCACGGCGTGCACGATCCAGAGGCCGCGGTTCCTCGGCTTTCCGACCCGGGTGGCGGAGCGGCCGGCGGGGGCACCGATCACGGCGCGTGTGTCGAGCGAGACGTCACTCATAGTGCACCCACTTCTTCTGCAGGCGGAACTGCACGACGGTCAGCACCAGGATGATCACGAGGAGGAGGAAGGCCACCGCGGCCGCGTAGCCGCGGTCGTTGTCGAGGAAGCCGGCCTCGTAGAAGAGGTAGACGACGGTGCGGGTGTTGGGCATCGCGGGGTTGCTGCGGCCGAGCATCATGTAGATCAGGTCGAACACCTGCAGCGCCCCGATCACGCTGATCACGCTGACGAAGAAGATCGACGGCGAGAGCAGCGGGATCGTGATGGAGAAGAACTTGCGCACGGGGCCGGCGCCGTCGAGGTCGGCGGCCTCCATGATCGTGTCGGGGATGCCCTGCAGCCCGGCGAGGAAGATGACGATGTTGGTGCCGAGCCCCGCCCAGATGCCGACGACGGCGATCGCGATCAGCGCGGTGTTCGGATCGGTGAGCCAGCTGCGTCCCTCGATGCCGACGGCGCCGAGGGCGGCGTTGAGCACCCCGTAGTCGCCGTTGTAGATCATGCGCCAGACCAGCGCGATCGCGGCCGGCATCGTCACGACGGGGATGAAGTACAGCGTGCGGTAGGCGCTGCGGCCCTTGAGGCCCGTGGTGTTCAGCAGGGCGGCGATGCCGACCGCGATCGGGATGCCGATGAGCGCGATGACCGTGTAGATCGCCGTGTTGCGGAGGGCTCCGATCAGCTCGGGGTCCTGGAACAGGCGTGTGTAGTTCTCGATCCCGACCCACTCCGAGCCGCCGAAGGGGCCGGACTTGGTGAACGAGATGATGAGCGTGCGGACGGTCGGCCAGAGGTAGAACACGGCGATGCCCAGTGCGGTCGGGCCGAGGAACACCAGCGCCCACCAGGGCGAGGCTCCGGGGCTCCGCCGGCGGCGACGGACGCCGGGGCTCGGGGCCTCCGGCATCCGCTCCGCCGTCTCGACCGCGCGCGGCGCGATGACGGTCATGCGATCACTCCTGCTCGGCGTCCAGTGCCGCCTGCATCTGGTCGGCGAGGTCCTGGAGGCCGTCCTTCGGCGTCACCGCACCCGACCACACCTGGGAGAGCACCTCGCTCTCGATGCTGGTCCACGCCGAGGTGTTCTTCGACACCGGGTAGGGGACGGCGTCGTCGAGCGCGTCGATGTACACCTGCAGGTCATACTGCGGCAGGGCGTCGACCCATGCCTGCTGCGTGCCGTCGAACGCGGGGATCACGGTGCCGGTCTCGGCCTGGATCTTCGCGGCCTGCTCCCCCGAGGCGAACTCGGCGAACGCCTTGGCCTCGGCGAGGTGCGCGCTCTTCGCGTTGGCGACGTTGCCGACGCCGTGGATCACGCTCTGGTTGCCCTCGGCGCCCGCGGGCAGCGGGGCCACGTCGACCGTGTCGGCGATGTCGGCGTTGTCGGCATAGGCGATGGCCGCCCAGGAACCGTTCTGGAACATCGCGACCTTGCCTGAGAGGAAGAAGTCCTCGGGGTTGGTGTCGGTCATCTGCTGCGCCGTCGGCGAGGAACCCGCCGCGATCAGGTCGGTCCACAGCTCGATACCGGCGAGCGCCTCGGGCGAGCCGTAGCCGCTCTTCGTGCCGTCGGCGGAGATGACCTCGCCCCCGGCCTGCGCGATCGAGTTGTAGAAGTTCTCCTGGCCGTACTGGCTCGCCGCGATGCCGTACTGCCCGATCGACGGGTCGGTGAGCTTCGCGGCGGCGGCGGTGAAGTCGTCCCACGTCCACTCCGCCGAGGGGTACTCCACGCCGGCCGCGTCGAACAGCGCCTTGTTGTACCAGAGGGCGACGGTGTCGAAGTCCTTCGGGGCCCCGTAGACCTTCCCGTCGTAGGTGTACAGGTCGATGAGACCCTGGGGGTAGTCCGCGGCGTCGATCCCGCCGTCATCGAGTGGTGCGAGCTGTCCGTTGGATGCGTACAGCTGGAAGTTCGGGCCGTTCATCCAGAACACGTCGGCCGCCGAGCCGCCGGTCGCGGCGGTCTGCAGCTTGGTGAAGTACTCCTTGTAGGGCGTGACCTGGATGTCGATCGTGACGTTCGGGTGCTCCTTCGTGAACGCCGCGGCGATGTCCTCCATCGCGGGCTTCTGGTTCTCGTCCCAGATCGCGTAGCTGAGCGTGACGTCGCCGTCGGAGCTGCCACCCGCGGTCGGGGAGGAGCAGGCGCTGAGCGCGAGGACGGCGGCCGCGGAGGCGGCGAGTGCGCCGAGAGCGCGGCGGGTCGTACGGGGCATCGGTGTCTCCTTCGACAGGTGCACGAGTGCGGGGAATCGGGATGTTAACCGTTTAGCGTTAAACGATTAGCAAGGAGAGTAACCCGAGGTGGGCGCGCCCCGCAACCCCTGTTACAGCAGCGCGCCGAGAGCCAGGCCCAGTCCCGCCGCGAGCAGGCCGAGGAGCAGCATCCCGACCGCATCGAAGGCGGATGCCGGCCGCTCCCCGTCGCGCCACAGCGCCACCGCGTCGAGCATCGCCGTGCTGAACGTCGTGTACCCGCCGAGCAGTCCAGCCCCCAGCAGGAACGCCGCATCGGGGAGCGCCGTCGTGACGAAGCCGAGGGCGAACGAGCCGGACAGGTTCACGAGGAGGATTCCCCAGGGGAACCGGCGTCCTGCGACACGGGCGACCCCGAGATCGACGAGGTACCGCAGCACCGCGCCGAGTCCTCCGGCGAGCGCGGCGCCGAGGAACAGCAGCGGACTCATGATGCGGCTCCGGTGCGAGGTCTGCCGATCCGCAGGCCGAGCGCCGCAGCCCCCAGGCCGAGCACGAGGCTGCCCACGGCATAGGCGGTGGCAAGCATCGGGGTCTCCGCCCACAGCTCCAGCGTCCCGGTCATGAACGCGCTGTACGTCGTGAACCCGCCGAGCACCCCGGTGCCGAGCGCCAGCCGGAGGTCGGCCGACGCGGGAAGCCGTGCCGCCAGCACCCCGATCAGCAGCGCGCCGAGGATGTTCGCGAGGAGCACCGCGACGGGAAGGCCGCCGACGTCGGGGACCACCAGTCCCAGGCCCAGCCGCGCCGCCGTGCCGGCCGTACCGCCCGCGGCGACGAGGAGGATGCGGCGCAGCTTCACGCTCGCCACTGTAGTCGTGCGTGACAGCGCGCCGGTGCGATGTCAAGGGCGTGGTCGCCGGACGCCGGGCGTCCTTGACTGTCGACATGACGCCTCTGTGGAAGCTCGAGAAGAACCTGCCTGCGGGATCGCCCTTCGAACCGGGCGCACGGCACGACGTCGTCATCGTCGGCGCCGGCATCACCGGCCTCTCGACCGCCGTCATGCTCATACGGGCCGGACTCGACGTCGCCGTGATCGACGCGGGAGGGATCGCGGAACTCGCGACCGGCGCGAACACGGGCAAGCTCTCGCTCCTGCACGGCGGACAGCTCGCGAAGCTCCGCAAGCACCACCCCGCTGCCCTCGTCCGCGCGTACGTCGACGCCAATCGGTCGGGGATGGAATGGCTCACGGCCTTCGCCGAGAACGCGGGGGTCTCGTTCACCCGCGTCACCGATCACTCCTACGCTCAGGGCCCAGCCGGCGCCGGGGACGTGCGAGACCAGCACGCCGCAGCGCGCGAAGCCGGGCTCCCGACGAGGATGCTGGCGGCCACGACACTGCCGCGGACGGCGTTCCCCATGGCCGCAGCGGTCGCCCTCGACGATCAGGTCGCGATCGACCCCGTCGCGGTGGTCGGGGCTCTCGCCATCGAGCTGATCGACGCCGGCGGCACTGTGCACACCGGCGTCAGAGCGACCGGAACGCGCGCGATCCCGGGCCGCGTCGACACCACGTCGGGCCCGGTCTTCGGTGACCACATCGTGCTCGCGACCGGCACACCGATCACGGATCGCGGCCTGTACTTCGCGAAGACGAGAGGGTTGCGGTCGTACTGCGCGTCGTTCCGGGTACCCGGCGGCGTGCCGGAGGGCACCTTCCTCTCGGTCGACGGCCCCACCCGCTCCGTCCGCCCCGTGACTGCGGCCGACGGCCCCGGCGGGGAGGCGCAGCTCGTCGTCGGGGGGAACGGACACCCGGTTGGCCGCTCGGACGGCGAGAAGGCAGCGGTGGAGGACCTCGTCGCGTGGACGCAGCTGCACTTCCCCGGTGCCGAGGAGACGCATCGCTGGTCGGCGCAGGACTACGAGTCGCATGACCTCATCCCGTTCGTCGGAGCGATGCCCCGCGGCCTCGGCCGCATCCGCTTCGCGACGGGCTACGCCAAATGGGGTCTCTCGAACGCCCCCGCCGCAGCGCTGCGCCTGACGGCTGAGATCCTCGGCACTCCTCGGCGTGAGCGCGCGGCATGGATGACGACGATCGGCACCCGCCTCACCGCGCCCGCCGATCTGGGGCGCGGAGCGGTGGAGGGTGCGAAGGTCGCCACCGCACTCGCGGCGGGGTGGACGGATGCCGAGACCCGCAGCACGCCCGTACCGCAACCCGCCGAGGGTGAGGGTGTCGTGGCGAACCGCGCAGGGCGCCCGGTCGCGGTGTCGACGGTCGACGGCGTGACGCGCGCCGTGAGCGCGGTGTGCACGCACCTGGGTGGGGTGCTCGCGTGGAATGACGCCGAATGCACGTGGGATTGCCCGTTGCACGCCTCGCGCTTCGGCCCCGACGGCACGCGCCTCGAGGGGCCGGCCCTGCGGGACCTCACTCCCCTGTCACGCGAGGACCGGGGCTGACCTCCCCGGGGGGAGGCACGGAGTCCCACCCCTCCTGCGGCGTCTCGCCGTTCTCACGGAAGACGTACTGCGAGACGAGTTTGCGCTGACTGCTCGACCAGTCGATGGCCGGACGGCGCTGTTCGGGCGGCAGGTATCCGAGTCGGTAGACCGCCATGAGCTCGAGGTCGTCCGGCACGCGCAGGAGCCGCACGATCTCGTCCCAGCGACCGGGCACCTCCATCGGGAACGAGATGAACTGGATGCCCATGCCGAGCTCGACCGTGGTGAGCCAGACGTTCTCCATCGCCGCGCCCATGCTGAACACGGAGTAGAACGACGACAGCTGCCCCGGACGATACTCGCTGCGGTCGAGCATGACGCCGAGCAGGAGCGGCGACCCCGCCACGAGCTTGCGGTTCTCGGTGCCGAGGGTCTTCGGCACCCCGAAGGTGTTCATGAGCGTCTGGCCGCGCTTGGTGAACACCTGGCTCGTGAAGGGTCGGAGCGCTGCCGGCAGTTTGTCGAACAGCATCCCGCTGCGCTTCTCCTCCATCTCGGCCGGACTGAAGCGGAAGTACGGCTTGTATCGCTCGAAGAACGTGCCGTTCGACATCGCCTCGGTCATGCTCTCGCCCGAGATGCGCGCGATCTGCTCGATCGTGTCCCGACTCTCGATCACGACGAACCGCCACGGCTGACTGTTCAGCTGCGAAGGCGCCCGGCCCGCCGCCTCCAGGAGGATGCGCTGGTGCTCCTCCGTCACGGGGTCTGGCAGGAACGGCCCGTTCGTGGTCTTGCGGCGGCGGATGGCATCGAGCAGTTCCATGCGGTCACTTCCGATCGGCGGGACGGTGCGCGAGGACGAGTCCCGCGACGATGAACGGGGCCGCGGCGAGAGCGACCAGCGGATGCCGGCGGCCGTGGCTGCCGAGGTAGGGGATGGCCGCGAGGGGACCGGCGGCCGGGATCATGGCCAGCGCTGCTCGCCGATCCGGGGTGCCGGGCCCGCGCCACCATCCGGCCGACACCGCAGCGCCGACGGCCACGCACGTCACGATGTACAGCGCATGGTGCAGCCAGCGAAAGCGACTGGTGTCGATCAGGCGCGCGGCGACGGATGCGCCGAGCGCGCAGTTGGCGGCGTAGGCCGCCGACGCGGCGACGAACAGCGGCGATGCGTCCCTGTCCCCGCGCCGCCGACTCATGGCACGACCATACGCCCGGCCCTCCGCCCCGGGCTCCCCCTTGCATGCCGACCCGCCGGTCGGCTACACAGCGCGGTCCCGACCGCACGCCGAGCGGCCCCCTCGATGCGGCCACACGAGGTGGTCCGCATCGAGGGGGCCGTCGGGTCGAAGTGGTGCCTACAGGTTCGCCTCCGCGTAGCTGCGGAGGGCGTCGCGGACGAACTCCGCGCCCTGCGTGCCCCCGGACGATGTCGCGTAGTTCGCGCCGAAGCGCGGGTCCGCGACATACATCTCGCCGAGTCCGATGACGTACGCCTTGACGTCGCCACCGGGAACAGCGGCGGGTGTGCCGGGGATGCCCGTGAGCCACTCGACGTGACGTCGCGCGACATCCTGAGCCTCGGCGGATGCCGGGTCGATGCCGCTCTCTGCGGCGGCGATCCAGTCGCGCCCGAGATCGGACACGCGCTGCTGCCAGTCGGCGCGCTCGGCATCGGTCATCCCGCGCCACCAGCGGTCGCTGTCGGCGTAGGCCTTCCTCCCCCAGCGCTCCTCGACCTCCTCCTTGTATCGGGTGTGGTCGAAACCGTCGAACATGTTCTCTGCCATGAGGTTCTCACCTCCTCTCAATGCGGTGATGGTCGATTCGACCGACGCGATCTGGCGCGCCAGCCTGGTCTGCTCGTCGCGCAGCAGCGCGAGATGCGTCTCGAGTGCGGATGCCTCGCTCTGCGCGGGTCGGCCCTCAGACGAGGACCCCAGCACCTCCGCGATCTGCGGCAGCCCGAGTCCGAGCTCGCGCAGCAGGAGGATGCGTTGCAGCCGCACGAGCGCCTGCCCGTCATAGTGCCGGTAGCCGTTGGACGCGACGCGCGAAGGCGGCAGCAGTCCGATGTCGTCGTAGTGCCGCAGCGTGCGACTCGTGGTGCCCGCCAGCCGTGCGATCTCCTGGATGGACCAGTCGTCCTTCTCCATGTCCCCCTCCTCTCGTGTGGTGATGACTCGACTCTAGAAGTTGACGTCGCGTCAATGTCAACACCCGATCGTCGGGCGGTGCATCGGTTAGCGTGGAAGGAGGAGGCGCCGGGGGAATCGGCACCTCGCACACGACCGGAGGAACAGACCGCATGCCCGAGAACGCCCCCACGCCCTCGACCGGACCGAGCCGCCGCACCGTCCTCAAGACGACCGCCTGGGCCCTACCCGTCGTCGCGGCCGCCGTCGCCACTCCGCTCGCCGCCGCGAGCCTGGAGGGAGACCTGCAGCTCGTCGCCCGTCCCGGCGGCACGACCATCGGTGCCAATGACCCGGGGGCCACCGAGGCGTACGTGCTGACCATCCCGCCCGGATTCGACGTGAACTCTCTCGGGACCACGCAGACCCCTGCGGGGTCGACACTGACCGTCAGGTTCGACTCACGCCTGTTCGGCGGTCCGGTCGTCACGATGGACGGCACGTCAGCGGGTCAGCTCCCGCCGGTTTCCACCGGCAACACGACCGAGGTGACCTTCGTGCTGCCCTACGGGATCCCCTCCAACGAGACGAACATCCCGATCTTGGTGTCCTTCACCACGACGAACAACGGCATGTGGGTGACCGACGCCGAGCCCTACGTCGTCACACTCGTCGCACCGTCCGGCTCGAACGACCCGAACTCGGGGAACAACACGTTCACCGCGGCTGCGGAGTACTCCCCCGTCGTCCCGATCTGAGCCCTGCTCCCCGTCGTACGAGAAGAGGCGTTCCGCGTTCGCGGGACGCTTCTTTCCGTCGATTCGGGGATCCCTCTTGACAACATCGAGATATATCGTGTTACGCTGGCCACACACGATATATCGTGACCCTCGACACAGGAGAAGCACACATGACCGAGAAGTGGCTCATCGCCCCCGGCGAAGAACGCGTCATCGACATCGAATCCGTCACCCGTCTCAAGGTGGGCCTCGTCGGTGGACAGGTCGACATCATCGCCCACGACGAACCGGGCATCCGCATCGAGGTGCACGGCGTCACCATCAAAGACCTGCGCGTGGAATCCCACGACGGCGAGGTCGAGATCGACCACCCGCAGCTGGGCTGGGACAACTTCCTCGAGGTGTTCCGCAACTTCGGCTCCGGCGGCCCCCGCGCCGAGGTGAGCGTCGCGGTCCCCCGCGCCATCGCCCTCAACCTCGGCGTCGTCAGCGCCGGCGCACTGGTCTCCGGGCTCCGCAACGACGCCCGCCTCAACACCGTGTCCGGCGACATCATCGTCGACACCCTCATCGGCGACCTCACCGTCAACTCCGTCTCGGGCGACGTGCAGGTGCGCGGTCTCACCGGCTCCATCAGCGCGAACAGCGTCTCGGGCGATGTGGCCGTCACGGGCGCCGTGCGCCGTGCGACCGTCGACATCGTCTCGGGATCGACCCTGGTCGACGCCGCAGGCGACGTGAACACGATCAACGTGAACTCGGTCTCGGGTGGCACCACGGTGCGCCTCGACGAGTCCCTCGCCGCGAACTACGTGATCCGCTCCCTGAGCGGCCGACTGCTGATCGACGGCGTCGAGCGCAGCTCGTCGGGCCCCAGCAATTACACCGGAACGACCGGGGAGCTCGCGGGACGATTCGTCGACCTGCGCGCGAACTCCGTCTCCGGTGGAGTGACGGTCCTCCGCCGCACCCCGGCAACGATCACCGAAGACGCGGAGTGGGAAGCATGAGCCCCGCGGTCTTCTCCCACGGTGACCTGCGCCTGTACCTGCTGTCGCTCCTCGCCGAGGCACCCCAGCACGGCTACGGCATCATCCAGTCCCTCACCGACCGCACCGGCGGCACCTACACCCCCAGCGCCGGGACGATCTACCCCCGCCTCGCGAAGCTCGAGGAGGAGGGGCTGGTCACGAAATCCGTCGACGGTCGCACCACGATCTACGCCATCACGGAGGCCGGGCGGGCGGAACTCGCGTCACGTGAGGGAGACCTCGCCGGCATCGAGGCAGGACTCACCGACTCGGTGCGCCTGATCGCGAGCGAGGTGCGACAGAGCGTCCAGGAGGCGATGAAGAGCCTCCGTGCCGACCTCGCCGCCGCGGAGAAGGGCGAGCGCACTGCCGCGAAGAACCGGCCGCGCACGGCGAGCGACGACTCGCGGCTCATCAGCCGCGAGGAGATGCACCGTGCCGACGCGGTCATCAACGCCTTCCGTGCGAGGGTTCGCACCGACCTGCGCACCCACATCGCGAAGGGCGGCACGCTTTCGTCGTCCGTCGTGACGGAACTCGAGACGGCGCTCGACACCGCGGCGCGCGGCATCACCGTCGCCCTCAGCAACTCCGGATCGTGACCGTGTCGGAGCGCGCCGCGGCGACTCCGCGGTCCGGTGGCGAGAACCGCCCGGGGCTTCCCGCATCCCCCTCCGCGATGCCACAGCCGCGGACCGCCGCGTCCACCCCGGCACCCGACCCGGCACCGGCGGCACGGCGACACGGCGTCATCATCCACATGGGCTGACCCTGACGAGAGAGGGCCCCGCGGCGAAATGCCGACGGGGCCCTCTGCGTTGCGCGAAGCAGCGGTCACTGCTCCGGCCAGATCTCCTTCTGCTCGTCCGGCACCGACTCGCCGAGCGGAACTACCAGGATCGAGCGATGCTGCCGGTGCGCGAGTCGCGCCGCGACCGACCCCGTGAAGAACTCGCGGATCGACTCGCCGATGCCCCGCTTGCGGGTGCCGACGACGATCAGCTGCGCATCCAGCTTGTTGGCGAGCTGCTTGATCGCCAACGCCGGATCACCGACGAGCTGACGAGCGGTCCAGGTGACGTCGGTCCCCGAGAGCATCTTGGCCGCCTCGGCTTCCACGGCCTCGAATTCCGCGGCCCCCGCATCGAAGTTGATGTCGATGGGCGCCGAGTGCACATACCCATCGGGGTCCTCGTAGGTCACGAATCGCGTGACATCGACGTGTGCGACCACGAGCGGCGCATTCAGCAATCGCGCGTAGCGCACGGCCTCGTCGATCACGTGTCGGTCCTGATCCAACTGCATGCCGACGATGACGGCTTTCTGCAGCGCCGCGTTCTGTGCGGCCTCGTCGGAGGGAGTGGAGGTGTTGTCGGTCATGAAGATCGTTCCCTTCACCAGCCTGGCTTCAGCCAGAGGGTCTTACCCGCGTGCTATTCTGAATGCTACTCTTACCGGCCTCGAGCCGGTGTCGTGAAATGCCTCGGGCCTCACCGCCCGCAGCTTAACTCGTGAGGGGGTCTCGCGCATGGGCCGTGGCCGTCAGAAGGCGAAACACACCAAGATCGCCCGCGAACTCAAGGCGTACAGTCCGTCGGTGAACTACTCCGCTCTCGAGCGCGAGCTTGGTCACCCGACCGACGAAGACGCATATGTCGACAAGTGGGCCGATGACTATGCCGACGAAGACGAGGACAAACTAGAGAAGGCCTGACCGCCTGATCTGTTTCGAAACACCCGCACGACGTGCGGGTGTTTCGTCGTGTCCGGATGCAGGCGACAGCCTGGCCTCACCTCGGAGTGTCAGGCCGACGCCCTGGCGCAGCCGCTTCGAGATGTCAGCGCTCTCCAGGGATCGGAAGCATCCCGCGAGTTTGTCGCATTCCCACGCTTGTGAGCGCAAACATTTTCTGATTTGATGTGCATGTGATCGACGACGCCTCGGCGTCAGCCCCCGCCCAGGGCGGTCCGCAGAACATGACCTCAAAGAGGAGAACAGCATGGCAATCACCCCTCGCTTCACCCGTACCGCCGCCATCGTCGCGGTCGGCGCGGTGTCGGCCTTCGGCCTCGCGGCCTGCTCATCCGGTGACTCCGGTGACAGCGGCTCCAGCGGCGAACCCATCACGATCGAGTACCTGCACCGCCTCCCCGACGGCGAGGGGATGACATCCTCCACCGAGATCGTCGACCGCTGGAACGAGGAGCACCCCGACATCCAGGTGAAGGCCACGAAGTTCGACGGCAAGTCGAGCGACATGATCCTCAAGCTCGAGACCGACGTCAAGGCCGGCAACGGGCCCTGCCTCGCGCAGACGGGCTATGCCGAGGTGCCGCAGCTGTTCGTCAAGGGACTCCTGCAGGACGTCGCGGACGAAGCCAAGAAGTACGAGGACGACTTCTCGGCAGGAGCCTTCAGCGGCATGAAGGTCGGCGACGCGATCGTGGGACTCCCGCAGGACACCGGACCCCTCGTGTACTTCTACAACGAGGCCGAGTTCCAGGCGCTGGGGCTCGAGGTGCCGAAGACGCTGGACGACCTCGCGGCAGAATCCGCCACGGCCGCAGCCGCCGGCAAGTACGTGACCGCCTTCACCCCCGACGAAGCGCACAACTGGCTCTCCGGGCAGTCGGCCGCCGCGGGCGACACGTGGTTCAGCACGGCCGGTGACGAATGGAAGGTCGACGCCGAGGGCCCGGGCTCCGAGCGTGTCGCGGCGTTCTGGCAGGGACTCATCGACAACAAGCAGACCCTCACGACCGAGCGCTGGGGCGAGGGCTTCACCGCAGCCCTCAACGACGGCAGCCTGATCGGCCACGTCGGCGCCGCCTGGGAGGCCGGGTTCCTTCTCGACTCCCTCGACGGCACGCCCGCCGAGGGGCAGTGGCGCGTCGCCCAGCTGCCCGACTTCGGTGCGGGCGCGATGAGCGGCCCCGACGGCGGCTCCGGCGTCTCGGTCATGAAGGGCTGCGAGCACCCCGCCGAGGCCATGGAGTTCAACGACTGGTTCAACACCCAGGTCGACGACCTCGCGTCGCAGGGACTCGTCGTCGCGGCGAAGGGCAGCGTCGAGACCCCCGAAAAGATGCTCCGCCAGTTCGGCGGCCAGGATGTCCTCGCCGAGCTCGGCACCGCGACCGAGAACCTGAACCCCGACTTCCCGTACGCACCGGGCTTCTCGACGCTGTCGAAGATGAACGAGACGGCTGCGGCCGCGGTCGCCGGCACAGCGACGGTCGCCGACATCTTCACCACGGCGCAGGACACCGCCGTCGCCTCCCTCAAGGACCTCGGCCTCCCGGTCGCCGAGTGACCGACCGAGAAGGCATCATCGGATGATCGACGGCGGAGTGCACGCGCAATCGTGCACTCCGCCGTCGTCTTGAGATCGAGAGGCGACACCATGGTCACAGTGACCGAAACGCGGGGTGCGGTACCGGCACCTGCGCCGCGCATCCCCGCGGACCCCACCCGCCGACGCCGATTCGGAACCCGGCGCGAAGGGCTCACCGGCTGGCTTTTCATGGCACCGTTCGCCGTGCTGTTCATCGTCGTCTTCCTGGTCCCGATCATCGTCTCGGTGCGGTCGTCGTTCTTCGCCCAGGTCCCCGCCGGTGGCGGGCTCTACGGCGGCGGCGAACTCGTCGACACGTTCGTCGGTCTCGAGAACTTCGTCACCGCCGCGACCAACGGCGCCTTCTGGACCGGCATGGGACGCGTCGTCCTCTACGCCGCGCTGCAGATCCCGGTCATGATCATCGTCGCCCTGGCGCTCGCGCTGCTGCTCGACTCCTTCATCGTTCGCCGGCCGACGCTGTTCCGGCTCTCCTTCTTCCTGCCGTACGCCGTCCCCGGGATCATCGCCGCCATGATGTGGCTCTACCTGTACACCCCCGAGGTGTCGCCGTTCCTGCCGTACCTCCCCGAGGGCACGGACCTCATGGCACCGGGGACGATCCTCTTCTCCATGGCGAACATGACCACCTGGACGTACACGGGCTACAACATGCTCATCTTCCTCTCGGCGCTGCAGGCGGTGCCGCGCGACCTCTACGAAGCGGCCCGCCTCGACGGCGCATCCGGCTTCCAGATCGCGATGCGCATCAAGGTCCCGCTCGTGCGAGGCGCGGCCCTGCTCGCCGTCCTGCTGTCGATCATCGGCACGATCCAGCTGTTCAACGAACCGGTGATCCTGCAGGCCGCCAATTCGTGGATGGGCAAGGACTTCACCCCGATGATGCTCACGTACAACACGATGATGGGCGAGATCTCTCCGTCCGGCAGCGGACCCGCATCCGCCTACTCCCTGCTCATGGCTCTGATCGCGGGCGTGCTCGCGATCGTGTACGCGCTGCTGCAGCGCCGGAAGGGCGACGCATGACCACCACGCGCCTCCTCACCATCGCCCCCGCGAACGGGCGACGCGCCCGACGGCCGAAGGACGCGGATGCTCCGCCTCCCTCGATCGCGCCGGGCCCGGTCGCCCGCACCTTCGGCATCATCGCTCTCATCGTCGCGACGCTGTACTTCCTGGTGCCCGTCTACTGGCTGATCGTCGCCTCGACCAAGAACAACGCCGACCTCACCTCGACGTTCGGCTTCTGGTTCGCCGAGTGGAACCTGGGCACCAACTACGACAGCCTGATGGGCTGGACCCAGGGGCTGTTCTGGCGGTGGGTGGGGAACTCGATGCTCTACTCCGTGAGCGCCGGCGTCATCGGCACCCTCTTCGCGGTGATGGCCGGTTACGCGATCGCGAAGTTCGCGTTCCCCGGCAAGCGCATCGCGGTCGGTGTCATCATGGCCGGTCTCCTGCTCCCGGTCGCCCTGCTGACGGTGCCGCTGTACATCGAGTTCCACGCTCTCGGCCTGACGAACACCATCTGGGCGATCATCATCCCCTCCGCCGTATCGCCGTTCGGGGTCTTCCTCGGCATGGTCTACGCCCAATCGTCGGTGCCGACCGAGCTGCTGGAGGCCGCGCGCATCGACGGCGCCGGCGAGGCGCGCATCTTCTTCACGATCGTGCTGCGCCTGCTCGGACCCGCGATGGTGACGATCTTCCTGTTCGTCTTCGTGGCCACGTGGAACAACTTCCTGCTGCCGCTCATGATGATCTCGAGCCAGGACCTGAAGCCCGTGACACTGGGCCTGTACGGCATGGTGAGCTACTTCGCCCCCGACAAGGGCGCGGTCATGCTCGGCGCGCTGCTCGGCGTCATCCCGCTCGTCCTGCTGTTCTTCTCGCTGCAGAAGTACTGGCGCTCCGGTCTCGCCGCCGGCGCCGTCAAGGGCTGACTCCCGCGCGGCCGCGCTCCTGACCGCGCTCCTGACCGCGCTCCTGACCGCGAGTGCACGGGTTGCTGCCGAGCGCACCGGCTGTCCGCGCGGCGAAGCCGTGCTGTCGGCAGCAACCCGTGCACTCACACCACGAACGGCCCGGAGGGGACTTCCTCCGGGCCGTTCGGTCGCGGCTCAGGAGCCGATGAACTCCTCGGTCTCACCGAAGGACGGCTCTTCGCGGATCTCGACCACCGCGCCGAGACCGTCGGTGTCGAGCACCGCGATCTCGTTCCGTCCGGCCTTCCAGAGGGGCGCCGGCGCGTAGAGCGTCTCCTGCGGACCCACCTTCCAGTACCTGCCGAGGAGGAATCCGTTCAGCCAGACCATCCCCTTCGTCCCGCCGGGAAACGCCAGCCAGGCATCGAGCGGCTCGGTGATGTCGAAGGATGCCACGGCCACGCCGTCGGATGCACCGGCATCCACCCCCTCGACGGAGCCCGGGGCATCCTGCGGGACGAGACGATGGGTCCATCCGTTGATCAGTCGGCGACCGATCATCACCCCGCGCATGATGCCCTTGCCCTCACCCGTGTACGGACCGTAGTTGATGCGTCCGAGGCTCTCGACGACGAGCGTGAGCCTTCCCGCGCCGCCCGCAGGGGGGAGCGCCAGCGTCGTCTCACCGTCGCGCTCGAGCACCCCGAGCGGCTGCCGGTCGATGAACACCACGGCGCGGTCGTGCAGCCCGTCGATCGTGAGCGTCGCGTCGGCGGGGAACGACACCTCGGCCTCGTACGCGACGAGTCCGTCCTCGGCGCCGAGCTCCTCGAAGGTGCGCGGTCGCGGCGTGACCTTGCCGGTCACCGGAAGGGTGGCGACGAGGTCGAGCAGCGATGCACGGTGGGTCAGCGACGCGGATGCGGCGGCCTGCCGACGCGGAGGTGCAGGCACCGGCGGCAGCTCGCCCGCTTGGAACGGCGCGAACATCGCACGCAGCGCGTGGAACTTCTCGTTGAGGGTGCCGTCCTCGCCGATCGGGGCATCCGAGTCGTAGCTCGTCACGGTCGGCTGCAGCACCCGGTCGTGGTTCGCTCCGTTCCAGAGCCCGAAGTTGGTCCCGCCGTGCGCCATGTACAGGCTCACCGATCCACCCGCGGCCAGCAACTCGTCGATCGTCCCGCCCGTGCTGGCGGCGGAGCGCACGTGGTGCCGTTCGCCCCAGTGGTCGAACCATCCGCCCCACAGCTCGCTGCACATGAGTGCATCGCCGCGGCGCCGCAGCCCGACGGCCGTGGCGACACCCGTGCCGAACGTGAAGGTCGCCATGGCTCCGGGCACGCTGCCGTATTCGATCATGTCGCCCGTGATGCCGTCGGCCGTCGTGAGCATCTCGACCATCCCGCGACGACGGAGGCCATCGCGCAGGTGAGCCAGGTACGCGGCATCGCTGCCGAAGGAGCCGTACTCGTTCTCGATCTGGATCGCGACGATCGGCCCTCCCTGCGATGCCTGGAGCGGAACGAGCCGAGGGATCAGCTCGTCGTACCAGGCATCGACCGCCGCGAGGAAGTCGGGATCGCTGGTGCGGATCGCCGCGACGCGTCCCGAGAGCCAGAACGGGATGCCGCCGTTCGACCACTCCGCGCAGATGTACGGGCTGGGCCGCAGGAAGACGTCGAGGCCGACCTCGCCCGCGAGGCGGATGAAGCGTTCGATGTCGCGCCAGCCGTCGAAGCGGATGTCGTCCTCGACGCGCTCGTGGAAGTTCCAGGCGACATAGGTGTCGACCGTGTTCGCGCCCATCGCGGCGAGTCTGCGGAGTCGGTCCTCCCACTGGTCGGGATGCACCCGGAAGTAGTGGATCGACCCCGCGAGGATGCGGTGCGAGACACCGTCGCGGAGGATCTCCCCGTCGCGCCAGGTCAGGGTGGGCGCGCCGATCGGCGACGCGGCGGCCGGGGCGGCGACGGCAGCGGTAGAGCCGTCGAGAGCCGAGGCGAGAAGGTCAGGCATAGCGCTCCAAGCACGAGTGTTTGCGTTCACATTATCGCATCACGCGGCTCGCCGCTTCCTGGATTTACGCCGATTGATCGCTACCATTGAGCACATGTCACCTCGTCGCCCGAGAGACGACCGCGCACCCAGCCAGGTCGATGTCGCCCAGCGTGCCGGAGTCTCCACGCAGACCGTCTCGCGCGTCATGTCCGGGCAGGACAACGTGCGCCCGGACACGGCCAAGCGGGTGCTGGCGGCGGTCGAGGAGCTCGGATATCGCGTGCACGCCGCCGCCGCGTCCCTCGCCTCCGGCCGGACTCGAGTGCTGGGCGTGATCGTCGTCTCGACCGACCGCTACTCGTCGGCGGCCCTCGGCGTCGGCATCCAGCAGGCCGCCGCCGCGAACGGTTACACGGTGACGACGGCTGCGGTCGCCGATCATGCCTCCTCCGAGGCGTTCCTCGAAGCCTTCGATCGGCTCGAACGCCAGGGCGCCGAAGGGATCATCCTGGGCGTGCCCGTCGAGCTCGAGAGCCCGGCGATGCGGGCGCGCACCGAGCGCACCCCCGCGACCCGCAGCGAGCGGACCTCGCTCGACGAAGACGCCCCTCTCGCCGTCGATCAGCGTGCGATCGCCCGCCTCGCGGTGGAGCACCTCCTCGACCTTGGCCACTCCACCGTCTGGCACGTCTCGGGCGACGAGTACTGGACGGAGACCCAGCAGCGGAGCGAGGCCTGGGAGCAGACGCTCCGTGACCGCGGCATCGTGCCGCCGCCGCTGATCCCCGCCGACTGGACTCCCGAGTCCGGCTACCGCGCCGGGCGCACGATCGCGGCCATCCCCGAGGCGACCGCCGTGTTCGTCAGCAGCGACGAGATGGCGTTCGGACTGATCCGCGCTCTGCACGAAGCCGGTCGCAGCGTGCCGGAAGACGTCTCCGTGGTCAGTGTGGACGACATCGCCCTCGCCGCCTACGCCTCCCCCGCGCTCACGACGGTACGTCAGCCCTTCGAGGCGATGGGCCGGGCCGCCGCACTCCGGGTCATCGCGCAGATCGAGGGGCATGAGGCGGTCGGCGAGGTGCCGTCGACCGAGCCTCAGCTCATCGTGCGCTCGTCCACCGCACCGCCGCGCTCCGCCAGGTAGAGCTCATCCGCCCCAGACCGCGCGGGCGCCGGCCTCGCCGATGAGCACGACCATCACGGTGCTCCCCGCGCCGCTGACGACGGCGAGCGCGGCGATGATCCACCGTGCCGTCCGTCGCGGCCCGTCGCCGAACCGGTACCAGCACCACTGCACCGCCGAGACCGCGAACATCGCGAGGGTCCACGGCCACAGCATCCGTCCGAGGTCCGCGTGATGGATGACCGCGGGGATCGGACCGACCTGCTGCGCGAGCGCCTCGCCGGCGAGCATCGTGAGGGGCACGAGCACCAGAACGATCAGGGCAGCGATCGGCGTCACGATGCCGAGTCTTCGTCGGGCGGCGGGGAGGAGCGCACCGAGGATCAGCGCCAGCGCGGTGAGCGGCACGAGGATGACCACCGCGTGCACGATGAGCGGATGCAGAGGAAGCCCGGCGATCTCGAAGAGGTCCATACCCATGACACGCGATGAGCACGCGTGAGGTTCAGATCTGCGATGCCGCGGCGAGACGTCCCGTCGAAGAACCGCCGTGGCGTTGGAGAGAACAGGACTTCGACGGACGGGGAGCGCGACGGTCTCGAAGAGGTCCATACTCATGACACGGGATCGGATCGTGCGCGGTTCGGGTGAACCTCGAGGTGGTCTGTCTCGTGTCTCCAGGGAGGACCTGCGGGAGGTGACGGATGCCGAGTGATGACGCGGCACGTCTGGGCGCGCTCTACGACGCGCATGCGGCGCCGATCTGGCGCTACGTCGTGCACCTGACCGGGGACCGCGCCGGGGCGGACGATGTGGTGCAGGAGACGCTGCTCCGCGCCTGGCGGACCCCGCGCATCCTCTCCGACGATCCGGAGTCCACGCGCTCCTGGATGTACACCGTCGCTCGGCACCTGGTCGTCGACGAGGTGCGCAGCGCCCACCGCCGGCGCGAGATCACGATGGATGAGCCACCGGAGTCCGCCGTGCGCGACACCACCGATGCGATCTTCGACGCGATCCTGATCGAAGAGGCCCTTGCCGCGCTCTCCGACGCCCACCGCGAAGTCGTCGTCCGCGCGTACTACCGAGGGCTCACGGTCGCGGAGATATCGGATGAGCTGACGATCCCCGAGGGAACCGTGAAATCGAGGCTGCACTACGGGCTCCGCGCCCTCCGACTCGGACTGCAGGAGAAGGGAGTGACGCGATGAACGCCGACCACACGCGATACGCCGAGTGGGATGCCGCGTACGTCCTCGGAGCTCTCAGCACCGCCGACCGCGCGGAGTACGAGACGCACCTCGCTCAGTGCCCGGCCTGCCGTGCCGCCATCGCGGAGATCGCACCGACGCTCGGACTGCTCTCCCGGATCGACCCCGATCGCGCGGAATCGCTGCTGGGCACCGCAGACCTGGAGGCACCGGCACCCGAGCACCGTGCGCGCGTGCTGTCGCTCGCCGCAGCACGCGCCCGCCGTCGTCGCCGTGGATGGATCGCGGGACTCGCTGCCGCCGCGGTGATCATCGTGGCCGCGGTCGCCGTGCCGGTCGTGTGGTCGCAACTGCGGACGCAGTCGTCGTCCACCACGATCGCACTCGAGCAGCTGATCGACGCGCCCCTCACGGCCTCGGTCAGCCTCACGGACGTCGCCTGGGGCACCAGGATCGACATGATCTGCGACTACGGTGCCGGCGGCGACGCTCCCTCGGACGGCTGGGCGTACGCACTGGTCGTGGTGAGCGACGACGGCACCGAGAGCGTGCTCTCGACCTGGCGCGCACACCCCGGCAGCACGGCGCGTCTGAGCGCGGGCACCGAGCTCCCGGCATCCGACATCGCCTCCGTCGAGATCCGCTCGGTCGACTCGGGCACCGTGCTGATGCGGTCATCCGTCGACGTGTCCTGAACCTTTCCCCCGCCCGCGTCGTGTACCTCGTGACCGCACCCGCGGTCCCGTACAGGAGGTTCGACCATGCTCTCGAGAGTCTCGAAGACCGCGGCGGTCGCTGCGCTGCTCATCACGTTCGTCGTCACCGGATGCACCTCGGGAGGCGGTTCCGGCGGCGGCTCCGACGACTCCGGCGGGGGTGCCTACGGTCAGCCGTCGGAATCGAGCGCCCCCACGTCCGGCGATGAATCCGGTGCCGGCACCCTGACCGTCGCCGACTCGAGGCTCGGCGAGATCGTCGCGGACGCCGACGGGAAGACGCTGTACATGTTCGACTCCGACACCCAGAACTCGGGCGAGAGCTCGTGCACCGGCGAGTGCCTCACGAACTGGCCGCCCCTCACCACCGAAGGCGATGCCCCCGCGGTGGAGGGAGTGACGGGAGAGGTCGGCACCATCGAACTCGCCGACGGCTCGACCCAGGTGACTCTCAACGGCTGGCCGCTGTACTACTTCGCCGGCGACGCCGCCGCGGGAGACGTCAACGGTCAGGGCGTCGGCGGCATCTGGTGGGTGCTCTCCCCGGCCGGGGAACGCATGGCCGAGTGACGCAGCGAGGGCGCCGAGCCGGACTCACCAGCGTCCGTGCCGGTGCTCCCATTCGTCCTCGACGGTGCGGCGACGACCCGCGACGATGCCCGCGGGGATCGACACGACGAGAACACCGGCGATGACGAGGAGCGGGACCTGCCATCCGGCGGTCGTCTCGTGCAGCAGCCCGATCAGCAGCGGGAAGGTCGCCGCGATCCCGTAGCCGATGCTCTGCACGAAACCGCTCAGCGCCACCGCGCTCTCCGGAGTGCGGGCGCGGATGCTGAGCAGCACGAGACTCAGCGGGAACATGATGGCCGTGAGCCCGAAGATGCTCACCCACAGCGGAAGCGCCACGGTCGGGGCGAGCAGAAGGCCGAGCAGCCCGACCAGTCCGCCGGCGACGGCGACGAAGAAGAGCGGGCGGGTCGCCTGGAGGCGGACGACCAGGATCGGCACCAGCAACGAACAGGGCAGACCGATCAGCGCGAACAGGGAGAGCAGGAGGCCCGCGGTCGCGGGGGTCACCCCGCCGATGTCGACGAGCATGGTGGGCATCCACGCGAACGAGACATAGGCCATCGTCGACGACGTCCCGAAGACGAGCGCGAGCGCCCAGGCGAGCGGCAACCGCCACAGCCGGGCGAAATGACGACGATTCGCCGGCGCGGTCGAGATCGGACCGGTCGAGGCCGCGACGGCATCCTGCAGGTCGTTGACGCCGTCGGTCGGATCCGGGACGAGGAGCTCGGTCTTCACCGGCTCATCGACACGGGAGCCCTTCCCCAGCAGCAGAGCCACCCAGGGCACGAGTGCGATCCCGGCGACGATGCCCCACATGCCGAGCGACACACGCCAGCCGAGCGAGTCGGCGACCGGCACCGCCACCAGCGGCGGCAGGAATGTCGACACCGCCATGGTGGTCGAATAGATCGTCATCATGATCCCGAGACGATCGGGGAAGTACTTCTTCACCAGCGGGGGCAGCAGCACGTTGCCCGAGCCGACGCCCGCGAACACCACCGCCGTCGCGGCCAGCAGGGTCGTCGAGTCGACGGCGAAGCCGCGCAGCAGCAGGCCGAGTGCCATCAGCGTGATCGCGGCGACCGCCATCCGCTCCAGACCGAAGCGCCGCTCGAGCAGCGGCGTGAGCAGGCCGAAGATCGCGAAGCAGACCGGAGGTGCGGCGCCGATCAGGCCGATGACCACCGGCGAGACGGGGAAGTCCTCGGCGACGTGATCGATCACCGGAGAGAGGGAGGCGACCGCCGAGCGCAGCGAGAACGCCACCAGGACGATCCCCACGAGTGCGAGAGCCCGACCCTGCCACAGCGGTCGTGCGCCCGGCATCGTCATGAGGTCTGCGACCCCTCCACCCAGGCGAGGTATTCGTCCGAGACGGTGCCGGTCACGTACCGGCCGTCGAAGCAGCTCATATCGAGATCGGTGAGCGCCGAGCCCTCGATGATCGCCGCCTTGAGGTCTTCGACCTCCTGATAGACCAGGTGGTCGCAGCCGAGCTCCTCGGCGATCTCGGGGATCGTCCGCCCGTGCGCGATGAGCTCATGACGCGACGGCATGTTGATGCCGTAGACATGCGGGTGCCGCACAGGAGGTGCCGCAGACGCGAAGGTCACCGAGGCGGCGCCCGCATCCCGTGCCATCTGGATGATCTCCTTGGAGGTCGTCCCGCGCACGATCGAGTCGTCGATCAGGAGCACGTTCTTGCCCTGGAACTCGGTCGACATGGCGTTGAGCTTCTGGCGCACGCTCTTCTTGCGCACCGCCTGCCCCGGCATGATGAAGGTGCGGCCGACGTAGCGGTTCTTGTAGAAGCCCTCGCGGTACTCGATGCCGAGCTTGCGGGCGACCTCCATCGCGGCAGGGCGGGAGGAGTCGGGGATGGGCATGACCACGTCGATCTTGTCCATGGGGACGTGCTTCGCGATCGTGTCGGCGAGGCGGTCGCCCATGCGCAGCCGCGACTCGTAGACCGAGATGCCGTTCATGACGGAGTCGGGGCGGGCGAGGTAGACGTACTCGAAGGCGCACGGTGCGAGCGTCGCCGCCGTGGCGCACTGCTTGGAGTACAGCTCGCCGTCGTTGGTGATGAAGACGGCCTCGCCGGGCTCGACCTCGCGGACGACGTCGTAGTCGCCGTTCTCGAGCACGAGCGACTCGCTCGCCACGACCCACTCGTCCTTGCCCTCCGCACCGGCGACCGTCGAAGGACGACGGCCGAGGATCAGTGGGCGGATGCCGAAGGGATCGCGGAAGGCGAGCAGACCGTAGCCGGCGATCACGGCGATCACGGCGTAGGCGCCCTCGATGCGCTCGTGGGTGCGGGCGACGGCCTCGAACACCCGCTCGGGGTCGAGGTCCACGGTCGACGTCGTGTTCTGCAGCTCGCCGGCGAGCACGTTGAGCAGCAGCTCGGTGTCGCTCGACGAGTTCAGGTGACGGCGATCGCGCTTGGCCATGTCGGCCGTGAGCTCGCGGGTGTTGGTGAGGTTGCCGTTGTGGATGAGGATGATGCCGTAGGGCGCGTTCACGTAGAACGGCTGCATCTCCTCCTCGTTGGAGGCCGTGCCCTTCGTCGCGTAGCGAACGTGGCCGAGGCCGACGTTGCCGAGCAGCGCGCGCATGTCGCGGGTCCGGAACGCCTCGCGGACCATGCCCTGCGCCTTCGCGTTGTGCATGACGCCGTTCGCCTCAGCGGTGGCGATGCCCGTCGCATCCTGGCCGCGGTGCTGCAGCAGCAGGAGTGCGTCGTAGATGTCCTGATTGACCGGGGCAGAGCCCACCATTCCGACGATGCCGCACATGGGCTCTTACTTCGCTCCGTCCGCGTAGGCGCCGACCAGGCGCACCGCTCCACCGTCGACGCCCTTGGCGCCCTGTTCGAATTCGCCGGCCGGACGCGGGCCGAAGCCCACCGTTCCGACCTGCCACGAGGGCATGCCCTCCGCGTTCAGCGCCGCGATCGCGGCATCCTTCTTGTCTGCGGCGACCACCGCGAGGAATCCGATGCCGAGGTTCCAGGTGCCTTCGGCGGACTCCAGCGTCGAGCCGGCGATGTCGCTGAGAACGCGGAACACGGGGCTCGGCGACCAGCTGTTGCGGTCGACCTCGGCCCAGCTGCCCTGCGGGAGCACGCGGGCGAGGTTCGCCGCGATGCCGCCGCCGGTGACGTGGCTGAGAGCGTGCACGCCGCCGGCGAGTTGCTCGATCAGACGCAGCAGCGGAAGAGTGTAGAGGCGGGTCGGCTCGAGGAGGGCCTCACCCCAGGTCGTGCCGAAGTCGGCGGCGTTGTCGCCGTAGCCGATGCCCGCGCGGGTGACGATGTGGCGCACGAGGGAG
Source organism: Microbacterium sp. NPDC090218 (assembly GCA_044900255.1). GTDB lineage: Bacteria > Actinomycetota > Actinomycetes > Actinomycetales > Microbacteriaceae > Microbacterium. Next base: position 870,672 of record JBJDMS010000001.1, read on the forward strand.
TAGCCGTTGGAGTGCAGCCCGCTGGAGGAGACCGCGATCACGGCGTCACCGTCCTGCACGAGCTCCGCACCGAGGATCGCGTCGGCTTCGACCACTCCGGTCGCCGCGCCGGCCACGTCGTAGTCGCGCGGCCCGAGGAGGCCGGGGTGCTCTGCGGTCTCGCCGCCGACGAGCGCCGTGCCGGTGGCCGAGCACGCCTCGGCGATACCGCGGACGATGTCGGCGATGCGCTCGGGGAAGACCTTGCCGCACGCGATGTAGTCGGTCATGAAGAGCGGCTTCGCGCCCACCACGACGATGTCGTCGACGACCATCCCGACCAGGTCCTGGCCGATCGTGTCGTGCTTGTCGATCGCCTGCGCGATCGCGACCTTCGTGCCGACGCCGTCGGTGCTCGTCGCGAGCAGCGGGCGACGGAAGTCGCGCAGCGCGCTGGCATCGAACAGGCCGGCGAACCCGCCGACACCGCCGAGCACTTCGGGGCCGTGCGTCGCGCGCACGGAGGACTTCATCAGCTCGACGGCGAGATCACCTGCAACGGTGTCGACGCCGGCTTCGGAATAGGGATTGGTGGGGGAGGCAGCCACCCCTCCAGCCTACCGCCCGCGGGCGGTCCGACTCTCCGCCCGGATCACTCTCGGATCCGGACCCCCGACCCGCCTACGATGGGGCCATGGCCGACAAGCCGCAGTGGCTCATCCGCGAAGACGCGAGCGTTCCGGTGCTCGTCGCGCTCGCACTGCGGCAGCGCCTCGGAATCCGCGCACCGGAAGACCTTCCGACGCTCCGTGAGCTCGCCGTCCGCGCCCCGGATGCCGTGGACGCCTCCCCCGCGGTCGAGGCGCAGTGGCGCGAGTACTGGGACATGACGGTCGAGCCGCGCGCGCACCCCTCCGAGGTCCCGCTCGAGCTCGTCGAGGGGTTCGACACCCTGGTGGCGCTGCCGGCCTCCGGCGCGGAGGAGCTCACCGCGGCGATCGCCCCGCAGGCGGCATCCGCACTCCTCTACGCCCGTGCCGCGCACGACCGGTACGTGAGCTCGATGAAGAGCCACACCGGCGGCGACGCCTACCGCGCCTACGCGAGTGCGATCGCGGAGTTCGAACGCGAGGTCGGGCGTCGGGCGCATTCGTTCGAGCTGAACGTGCAGGTGCTGCCGTTCTCACAGCGCGGGATCTGGTGGATCGGAGCGCTGACGGTCGCCGTGACCGACGGCCTGCGCCGCGACGTCGTGGCTTTCGACGCCGCCATCCGCCCCGTGATCTCCGAACTCGCCTAGCGCCGCCCCGCCCGGGGCCGCGAGTGTACGGGTTGTACGCGAATGCACGGGATGGACGCGTGACGTGGCCGTGCACTCGGCGACACGCCGTGCGCTCGACGAGAAGGGGAGCTCAGTCGTCGTCGACGACGGTCTCGCGATCGACGTGCACGACGCGATCGTGACGACGGGCGATGCGCTCCATGATGAGCCCGGCGACGCCGCCCAGAGCGATGCCGATCGGCACCGTCCACAGCAGCAGGAAGCCGAAGACCTGGCCGGGCGGGTAGACGACGTCGAGCGCCTCGGACGCCTCGAAGCTGCCGGTCCAGGTGAGGATGCCCGCGGCGATGATGCCGACCACGACGCCGATGCCCATCAGCACGCCGTACCGCGGCACACGGCGCACGGTCGCTTCGACGGTCTGGTGGGAATCGGTGGAGGCCATACCTCCATTGTCCCACCGTCGACGGATGCCATGCACCGGGATGGTGCTCGACGGAAACGGCCCTCCCCGCGTCCGCCGCGGGGAGGGCCGTTCGTGTTCCGCCTCGACTCAGACCTCGGTGGTCGTCTCGGCGTTCTCGTCCTTGCGGTTGCGACGGACGAGCAGCACACCGCCGGTCGCGGCGAGAGTCACGACCACCAGGCCGCCGACGATCCAGGGCCACACCGGTGCGCCCTCGGAGTCGGCGGGCTCTGTCGCCGCCGTCACGGCCGTGGTGGCCTCGGAGTCGACCTCGGTTTCCTCCGGAGCGTCGCCGCAGTCGGCGTTCACCGGGATCACGGCCGTGACCGGATCGAGCGCCTCGCCCGCGGCGTAGGTGCCGAACGCGGCCGCTCCGGCCTCGGTCAACGTCGCCGGGATCGCGTCGAGCGACAGCACGCCGTCGACGACCGAGGCATCCCCGAGCGCGAACTCCGCGAGGCGGACATCCTTCTGGTCGACGCTCTCCCCGCCCTGCGTGGTGCCGGTCACGTCGAAGACGAGGTAGCCCTTGTCTCCGGCGAGCTCGAGCCGCGCATTCGCGAGCGTGGTGTTCAGCGCCCCGTCGTGACCCGTGAAGGTGATGCCGCCGCCGTAGGTGACGACGCCGGTCAGGGTCTCATCATCGAAGGATCCGGTGCCGCTCTCCCACACATAGTCGGGGTACTGGTAGGTCACGTCGGTCAGCGTCCAGCCGCCCTTCGCGATGCCCTCGATGTAGGTGCGGAATGACTCCTTGTAGCCCCACTTGAGCGTGGCGCCCTCGACGGTGCAGGCCCCGATCACGGTCTTGGCACGGTTGAGCGTGAACGTCAGCCCACGATCGACCGACCCCTGGAAGGTGAGGGTGTGCGCGCCGTCTTCGAGGCTGGCCGGGAGCGAGCCCGACCAGGTCGCCACGCCCGTGGCATCCGCGGTCACCGTGTCGAGCAGCACGGGGGTCGAGTAGACGACCACCTTGATGCCCTCCTCATTCGGCTGGAAGCCGGACGCGGTGACGGTGGCGGACTGCCCCGACTCGAGCGCCGCGAGGTGCTCCGCGTCGATGTCGATGCCGTCGGACGCCGGCGGGGTCGCCGGGAGGGTCGCCTTCGGCTTCACGACCGCCGCAGCGACCGTGCCCGTCGTTCCGGCGGGGGCCGCCGCGACGGAGCCGATCGTGAACGTGACCGGGTTCAGCTCGGTCGTGAAACCCGACAGGACCCGATCGCGGCCGGCAGCCGTCAACGCGGCGGGAGCCGCCGTGTAGGTCACGGCGCCGTTGGCCGCGATGCGTGCCGCACGCGAGAGGTCGAGCGTCGCGAACGCCACCTGCGCTCCGCCGCTCGTCACGTACAGGGTCGCCGCGCCCGCGGAGGTGATGCGGATCTGCGGGTTCGAGACGGTCACGTCGAGCACACCCTGGTGTCCGGTGAAACGCACCGATCCGCGGTAGACGACGCTGCCGATACCGGAGGCGACGTCGAAGTCGCCCCCGACGGTCTGGCCGAACTGGAACTGGCCGCCGGAACGGGTCGCACCGTCCGAGACCGTGATCGAGCCCTTCGCGATGTCACTCGTGATGTATTTCGTGAACGTCGACGAGATCGCCCAGCGGAGCGATCCGCCCGGGACGCTCGCCGGCGGGGTCGTCGGCGTGGTGGGCTTCTCCGGAACCTTCACGTCGAACAGCGCGTCCCACTGCGCAGGCGTGATCGTCACGGTCGAGCGGGCGTAGATCGTCTCGGCCGAAGGCATCGAGTGCTGCTTCCAGACGATCACCTCGTACGACTTCGTGCGGTCGAGGTTCTTCGCCGCCGTCGCGAGATCGACCGCGAACGCCCCGAACGTGATCTCCTTCACGTACTTCATCGCGAGGAATCCGCCCTCAGCGGTCACGTCACCCTCGGTCCCGGCCTCGATCAGCGCGACGTACGCCCCCGGGATGTCGCCGAGATTCGCGGCCGCCCCGGTGACCGTCAGACCGTCCTTCGCGGTCGCCGCCTTCACGGTCGTGCGGACGGCGGGCTCCTTCGGGAGGAGCGCATCCCACTGCGCATCGGTGATCGTGACGGCACCCCGCGCGTAGATCGTGCTCGCGTCGGGATTCGAGTGCTGCCTCCACACGATGACCTCGTAAGACTTCGTGCGGTCGAGCGAGTCGGCCGCGGCGGTCAGGTCGACCGTGAGGGTGCCGCCCGTGAGGTTCTGCACCCACTGCATCGCGAGGAATCCGCTGCTGCCGGTGACGTTCCCTTCGGTGCCCTTCTCGATCAGGGCGACGTAGGCGCCCGTGATCGCGCCCAGCTTCGAACCCGATGCCGTGACGGTCAGGCCGTCCTTCGCGGTCGCGGACTTCACCGTCGAGGTGACCGCAGCGGTGTCCGCGTAGTTCAGGGCGACGCTGCGCTCCTGGTCGGCGTTGATAACACCACCGGCCGCGTAGGTGTAGATGCCGTACGAGCCCGGCGTCGCCGCGGCATCCTTCAGAGTCAGAGTCGCCTGGAACGTGCCGTCGGCGGCGATGTCGACCCACTGCGACCGGATCGTGCCCTGGTACTGCGGCGGCACCTGGTTCAGCACGCCCTCGGCCAGCGCCCAGACCTGCGCCCCCACCGAGCGGGTCGACGATGCCGCCCCCGCCGAAGGCTGCCAGACCGAGCCGAAGTTGCCGAACACCACGTAGGTGCCCTGCGGAAGGTCCTTCGGGATCGGCATCCCGCGTCCGCCGACGTTCGCGGTCGGGTCGTAGCCGGAGCCCTTCACGACGACCTTGTCGCCGGCCTTGAGCGCCGTGCCCCCGACGGGCGTGGTGCCGTCAGCCAGGAACACCTCGATCGACGCGGAGGCCGGAGCCGGTCGCAGGCTCTCCCACTGCGCGTCGCTGATGGCGATGGCCGTACGGGCGTAGATCGTGCTCGCGTCAGGATTCGAGTGCTGCCTCCACACGATGACCTCGTAGGACTTCGTGCGGTCGAGCTTGTCAGCGGCGGACGTCAGATCGACGGAGAAGACACCACCGGAGATCGGGCGCACCCACTGCATCGCGAGGAATCCGCTGCTGCCGGTGACATTCGCCTCCGTGCCCTTCTCGATGACGGCGACGTAGGCGCCCGTGATCGCGCCCAGCTTCGAACCGGATGCCGTGACGGTCAGGCCGTCCTCCGCCGTCGCGGACTTCACCGCGGCGGATGCCTGGGCGGTCTCGGCGTAGGTCAGGGCGACGCTGCGCTCCTGGTCGGCGTTCGTGACACCACCGGCCGCGTAGGTGTAGACGCCGTACGAGCCCGGCGTCGCCGCGGCATCCTTCAGAGTCAGAGTCGCCTGGAACGTGCCGTCGGCGGCGATGTCGACCCACTGCGACCGGATCGTGCCCTGGTACTGCGGCGGCACCTGGTTCAGCACGCCCTCGGCCAGCGCCCAGACCTGCGCCCCCACCGAGCGGGTCGACGATGCCGCCCCCGCCGAAGGCTGCCAGACCGAGCCGAAGTTGCCGAACACCACGTAGGTGCCCTGCGGAAGGTCCTTCGGGATCGGCATCCCGCGTCCGCCGACGTTCGCGGTCGGGTCGTAGCCGGAGCCCTTCACGACGACCTTGTCGCCGGCCTTGAGAGTGGTGCCCGCAGCGGGAGTGGTGCCGTCGGCCAGGAAGACCGCGATCGACGGGGAGGACGGCTCGGTCTCGCCCGGGTCCGTGCCGGGGTCAGTACCCGGATCCGTGCCGGGATCGGTACCCGGGTCCGTGCCGGGGTCAGTACCCGGATCCGTGCCCGGGTCCGTGCCGGGGTCCGTGCCGGGGTCCGTGCCGGGGTCCGTGCCCGGATCCGTGCCCGGATCCGTGCCGGGGTCGGTGGGCACGGGGCCGAACACGGCATCCCACTGACCGGCCGAGATGGCGACGTCGCCGCGGCCGTAGATCGTGGTCGCGTCGGGGTTCGAGTGCTTCTGCCAGACGAGCACCTCGTAGGACTTGGTGCGGTCCAGCGAGCCCGCCGATGCATCGAGGGTGAACGCGCTCGCACCGCCGGTGACCATCGGCATCGCGAAGGCGGCGTATCCGCCGCTGCCGCTGAGACCGCCCTCGGTGCCCTTGACGATGAGCGCCGCGTACGCGTCCGCGACATCCGGCAGACCGCTGGCCTGCACCTGCACGCTCACGCCCGAAGTGGCGGCGGACGTGACCCCGGCCGTGACCGTGGCGCCGGCGGCGTGCGCCGGCGGGACGATCACCGCGCCGGCGGCGATGAGGAGGAAGGAGACGAAAGCGGCGAGCAACACGCGTATGCGGGCGCTCCCTGAGGATGCTGTGGCTGTGGCGTTCACGATTCTCCACGGCTCCGGGCACGCAGAAGAGCACGCGCGCCGGCGGTGCCGCAATGCAGTCGGGCGAGGGTAAGGTTTTGGTTAGGCTTAGCTAAGCAAGCCGCCATTCCTGAGCGTAGAGGTGCGAATCAGCGCGCGTCAAGTTTTAGGATAGCCTTGCCTAATGCGTCGCGTCTTTGCCGTCTTCCTCGCCGCCGCTGTCGCCGTCGGACTCACCGCGTGCGCAGAGCCGGGAGCGACCGCCGCCCCACCCGCCGCGGTGGAGGACACCTGCCCCCAGGCCTCCACCCCCCTCGCATCGCTCGACCTGATCACCGACGTGCGCGCCCACACGGGCCCCTCCACCGCCTGCCTCCCCAGTCACGCGATCACACCGGTCGACGACGACACGGCTCCGAAGCTGCCGGTCACGGTGACCGACAGCGAAGGCCGTGAGGTCGAGATCACCGACGTCGACCGCATCCTCCCGATCGACATCTCGGGCACGATCGCATCGACCGTCTTCGCGCTCGGGCTCGGCGACCAGGTCGTCGGTCGCGACTCATCGACCGTCTTCTCCGGTACCGAAGACCTCCCGGTCGTGACGAAGACCGGGCACACGCTCAACGCCGAGGCGATCCTCGAACTGGCACCCACCGTGGTCCTGACCGACACGACGATCGGGCCGAAGGAGATCCGCCAGCAACTGCGCGATGCCGGCATCGCCGTGGTGGTCATCTCCAGCGACCGGCGACTCGACACCACCGACGCTCTGGTCACGGAGATCGCGACGGCGCTCGGCGTGCCGAGTCGCGGCGAAGCCCTCATCGAGCGCCTCGATGCCTCCGTCGACCAGACGCTCGCGGAGATCGCCGAGGTCGTGCCCGCCGACGAAGCCGACCGTGCACGGATGCTCTTCCTCTACGTGCGCGGCAGCGCGAACGTCTACTACATCTTCGGCGAGGACTCCGGAGCGGACTCGCTGATCGATGCGGTCGGCGGGGTCGACGTCGCGGCGGAGATCGGCTGGGAGGGCATGAAGCCGATGACGGCGGAGGCCCTCGTCGCGGCGCAGCCGGACGTGCTCGTGATGATGACGGACGGGCTCGACTCGGTCGGCGGCATCGACGGACTGATCGAACGGATCCCCGCCGTGGCCGAGACCCCCGCCGGAGCGAACCGTCGCGTGATCGACATGGCCGACAGCGAGATCCTCAGCTTCGGTCCGCGCACGGCCGACGTGATCGGCGCCCTGGCACGGGCCCTGTACGCCCCCGAGCCTGCGACGTGACCGGGGAGGTCGTCACCCCGACGCCGACCAGGCACCGGGGACTGCGCTTCCTGCTGGTGACGATCGGACTGGTCGTCGCGCTCGCGATCACGTGCGTCGTGTCGATCACGAGTGGTCAGTACGATCTGTCCCCCACCTCTCTCGTCGGCGTCCTGCTGCACGGCATCGGCATCGACACCCCGTGGGCACCGGCGGCATCCACCGACTACGGCGTGATCTTCAACCTGCGGATGCCGCGGATCGTGCTCGGGCTGCTCGTGGGCGCCGCACTGGCCGTCTCGGGCGTACTCATGCAGGCGATCTTCGGCAACCCGCTCGCCGACGCAGGGGTGGTCGGCGTCTCCTCCGGCGCCGCCCTCGGAGCGGCCGCGAGCATCACGTTCGGACTCGCCACCTTCGGGATGTGGACCACCCCCGCGTTCGCGTTCCTCGGCGGCCTGATCGCGGTGTTCTCCGTGTACTTCATCAGTCGCTCCGGCGGCCGCACCGAGGTCGTGACCCTGCTGCTCACCGGTATCGCCATCAACGCGATCGCGGGCGCAGGCATGGCCTTCTTCACGTTCCTCGGCACCACGTCGACCCGCGAGCAGATCGTGTTCTGGCAGCTGGGTTCACTCAACGGCGCGCTGTGGTCGAACATCCAGCTGGTCGCACCTCTCGTCCTCATCGGCGTCATCGTCGCCCTCATCGTGGCGCCCAGCCTCGACCTCTTCGCCCTCGGCGAGCGCACCGCCCGGCATCTGGGCGTCAACGTCGAGCTGCTGCGGATCGTGGTCATCGTGACGGTGGCTCTCCTGGTCTGTGCGGCGGTCGCGTTCGCCGGGATCATCGGATTCGCCGGGCTCGTCGTCCCGCATCTCATGCGCATGATGATCGGCCCCGCCCACCTGCCGCTCGTGATCGCGTCGGCTCTCGGTGGCGCGCTGCTCATCGCCGTGGCCGACCTCGTCGCACGCACCGCCGTCCCCCTCGCCGACCTGCCGATCGGGATGATCACCTCGCTCGTCGGAGGCCCGTTCTTCCTGTGGCTGCTCGTGCGCACCCGACGTCGCTCCGGAGGATGGGCATGACCGTCCGGCTCCGCGGGGCGGGGCTCACCGTCCGCGTCGGCGAAGGACGGACGATCCTGGACGACGCGTCCATCGAGATCCACGGCGGAGAGATCCACGCGCTGGTCGGACCGAACGGCGCCGGGAAGTCGACGCTGTTCGGGGTGCTCGCGGGCGACGTCAGCGCGCAGGCCGGCGCGGTCGAACTCGACGATCAGCCGATCGCCCGGGTCAAGCCTCGCCTCCTCGCGCAGCAGCGCGCCGTGCTCCTGCAGGAGAACACCGTCACGTTCCCGTTCAGCGCCGAGCAGGTCGTGCGCATGGGGCGCACCCCCTGGGCGCGGACGCCGGCGGCCGACGAGGACGACGAGCTGGTCTCGTCCGCGATGTCGCAGACCGAGGTGACGGCGCTCAGGGCCCGTGCCGTGCCCTCGCTGTCCGGCGGCGAGCGCGCACGCGTCGCCCTGGCCAGGGTGATCGCCCAGAGCACCGGCATCCTGCTGCTCGACGAGCCGACCGCCGCTCTCGACCTCAAGCATCACGAAGACGTCATGCGGCTGATCCGGGGGCGTGCGGATGCCGGGATCGCAGTGGCGATCGTGCTGCACGACCTCAATGCCGCGCTCGCCCACGCCGACCGGGTCACGCTGCTCTCGGGCGGACGGGTGGCTGCGACGGGCACCCCGACCGAGGTGCTGACCGCCGAGCGGATCGAGCAGGTCTACGGGCAGGCGGTCGACGTGTTCCCGCATCCGACAACCGGGGTGCCGCTGGCGGTCGCTCGCCGCTGACGACAGGCGCCGTGCTCTAAGGCCGCAGCGGCAGGACGTCGGCGAGGTCGGCGCGGGTGCCGGAGGCGTGGATGCGACCGGAGGCGGCGGCAGCCGACCAGGCCTCCACACCGGTGGAGACGGCGATCCACGTCGCGGCATCCATCTCGACGACGTTCGGCGGGGTGCCGCGGGTGTGCCGGGGACCCTGGATGACCTGCACCGCGCCGAAGGGCGGTACGCGCACCTCGACGCTGTTGCCGGGAGCCTTTTCGTCGAGCAGCTGGAGCAGGTAGCGCACCGCGGTGGCGAGATCGGTGCGCGCCGGCTTCACGCCCGCGGCATCCGCCGTCCGCACGGCGTCGAGGGCCGTCCGTCCGTCGATGATGTCGATCTTCCTGGCCATTCCTCCAGCCTAGATCCGCGACCGCGCGCCGAGTCATAAGCTCGGACGCATGAGCATGCATCCCCAGGGCGCCCGCGCCGAGCTGCTCGCCGCGGTGGCCGATCATTCGTGGGGCGTGCGGATCCCTCAGCTCGCCGACCCCCAGAGCGCCAACGACGCCGCGGTGCTCATCCTGTTCGGCGTGCTCGATCACACCCCTGCGCCCACCGCAGACGCCGCCGTCGCCCGCGACCTCGACGTGCTGCTGCAACGGCGCGCGCCCACCCTCTCCTCCCACCCCGGACAGGTGTCGTTCCCCGGCGGCCGAGCCGAGCCGGACGATGCCGACGTCGTCGCCACGGCACTGCGCGAGGCCGAGGAGGAGACCGGCCTCGACCCGAGCGGGGTCGAGGTGCTGGCCACGCTCCCCGTGATCCCCCTCGCCGCGAGCAACCATCTCGTCACTCCCGTGCTGGCCTGGTGGCGGTCCCCGTCGCGCGTGGTCGCCGTGGATCACGCCGAGACCGTCGAGGTGTTCCGCGTCCCCGTCGCACAGCTGCTCGACCCGGAGAACCGGTTCACGTCGACCCTCACCCGGTTGGGGCGCACCTTCCGCGGTCCGGCGTTCGACATCGACGGAACGATCGTGTGGGGGTTCACGGCGATGGTGCTCGACGCCCTCTTCGACGCGGCCGGGTGGACCGTGCCGTGGGATGCCGGGGTGGAGCGTCCCATCGAGCTCTGAGCCGCGCGCCGAAACCCGGAGCGCGAGCCTCGGTAGTCTGGACGGGTGAAGATTCTCGTCCTCGGTTCCGGTGCCCGTGAGCACGCGATCATCCTCGCCCTGCGGGCCGAGCAGACGGAGCACGAGATCTTCGTCGCTCCGGGCAATGCCGGCATCGCGCAGGATGCGACCCCCGTCACGGTCGATCCCCTCGACGGAGCCGCGGTGACCGCTTTCGCCCACGAGCACGCGATCGACCTGGTCGTCGTCGGGCCTGAGGCCCCGCTCGTCGCCGGCGTCGCGGATGCTCTGCGCGTGCGCGGCATCCCGGTGTTCGGCCCCGGCCAGGCGGCAGCCCAGCTGGAGGGTTCGAAGTCGTTCGCCAAGCGGGTCATGGATGCGGCGGGCGTGCCGACCGGTCGCGCCGTCCGCGCGGCGACCACCACCGAGGTCGAAGCGGCATTCGACGACCTTGGCGCCCCCTATGTGGTCAAGGCCGATGGCCTGGCCGCGGGCAAGGGCGTCATCGTCACGTCCGACCGCGCGGAGGCGCTCGCACACGCCGAGCAGTACCTGCCCGCAGGCCCGGTGCTGATCGAGGAGTTCCTCTCCGGCCCCGAGGTCTCGCTGTTCTTCCTGAGCGACGGCGACACCGTCCGCGCCCTCAGCCCTGCCCAGGACTTCAAGCGCGCGCTCGACGGCGACGCCGGCCCCAACACCGGCGGCATGGGCGCCTATTCGCCGCTTCCGTGGCTCGCCGACCAGTTCGGCAGCGAGCGGGCCTTCGTCGAAGAGGTCACCCGCGACGTGGCGCTCCCGGTCGTGCGGCAGCTCGACGCCGAAGGCACGCCGTTCATCGGGCTCCTCTACGCGGGCCTGATCCTGACCCCCGCCGGCGTGCGCGTGATCGAGTTCAACGCGCGCTTCGGCGACCCCGAGACGCAGATCGTGCTGCCCCGGCTGGTGACCCCGCTGTCGGAGCTGCTGTTCGCCGCGGCATCCGGCACCCTCGAGGACCAGCCCGAGCCCGAGTTCAGCGACGACGTCGCGATCACGGTCGTGCTCGCCAGCGAAGGCTACCCCGAGGCGCCGAAGACCGGTCGTCCGATCGAAGGCCTCGCGGATGCTGCGGCGGTCGAGGGCGTCCGCCTCGTGCACGCCGCCACCGCGAGCCCCGACGCCCCCGGGGGATCGCTCATCGCGACGGGCGGCCGCGTGCTGAACGTCGTGGCCGTCGCTTCGGACTTCCGCACCGCGCGCGACCGGGCGTACGAGGCGATCGCCCGCATCACGCTCGAGGGTTCCCACTACCGCTCCGACATCGCCGCCCGCGTAGCCGAGTAACTCCCCCCTCGCCCCTCGCCCCTCGCCCCCCTCTCCCCCTCTCCCCCCTCCCGCCCCCTCGCCCCCCTCGCTTTCGCCGAGTGCACGGCTTCGTGCCGAGCGCACGGCCTGGCGACGCGGGCATTCCGTGCGCTCGGCAACATCCCGTGCACTCGGCGCCCCGACCGATCGCGCATCGCGTGATTTCGGCCGAATGCGGAGGGGAATCCTGCCAACGTGGCGGAACCCGCTTGACGCGAGTCGCTTTCTTCAAGAAAGTCGAAGGATGCCGCTCCGCTCCGACTGGTCGTCTGCGACCTGCCCGATCGCCCGCTCCGCCGATGTGCTCGCCGACCCCTGGGTGCTGCTCATCCTGCGCGAGCTGTTCTCGGGACGGACGCACTTCGACCGCCTGCGCGAAGCCACGGGCGCGGCGGACTCCGTCCTCTCCCGCCGCCTGGCCGCCATGGGTGATGCCGGCCTCCTCGTCCGCGAAGACCCCGCAGACGCCCGCAGCGGCTACCGCCTGACCGAGGAGGGGCGCGAGACCCTCCCCATCCTGCACGCCTACGCGAAGTTCGCCCGACGCACCGACCCGGCGGGACCGTGGGGGCTGACGGTGAGCTGCGGCCGGTGCGGCGATATCGCGGCATCCGTCGACTGGTGCGCGACCTGCGCGGCTCCGCTCGATGCCGAGAGCACCCGCTGGGCACGTCGCAGCATGGGCGGCGAACCCTTCGCGCTCGTCGACGGGCGCGGGGCATGACCGCGGAGTCCGTCGACGAGCCCGTCGGCACGCGGCAGCGCCGCTTCCATCCCGCCTGGACGGTTGCGCTGGTCGCACTCATCGCGCTCATCGGTGCGGCCGGGTTCCGGGCCGCACCTGGCGTGCTGATGGTGCCACTCGAGGAGGAGTTCGGCTGGAGCACCGCCGAGCTGTCCCTCGCGGTCTCGATCAACCTCCTGCTCTACGGTCTCATCGCCCCGTTCGCCGCAGCCCTGATGCAGCGCTTCGGCATCCGCGCCGTGACGGTCGTCGCACTGTTCGTGATCGGCGCGGGCGCGGCGCTCAGCGTGTTCGTCGCGACCCCGGGCCAGCTCATCCTCACCTGGGGCGTTCTCATCGGGCTCGGCACCGGATCGATGGCCCTGGTCTTCGCCGCCACGATCACCGACACCTGGTTCGCGACCCGCCGCGGCCTCGTCTCCGGCGTGCTCACAGCCGGGAGTGCGACCGGGCAGTTGATCTTCCTCCCCGTGATCGCGACCGCCGCCGAGGATGTCGGCTGGCGCGGGGCCTCACTCATCATCGCGGGCGGTGCTCTCGCGGTCGCACCACTGGTCTGGATCTTCCTGCGCAACCGACCGAGCGACCTCGGCGTCGCGCGCTACGGCGAGACGGCGCCCGTCGTGGCTCCGGCTCCCGTTCCCCGCGGCACGGCCTGGGGCGCGGCGAAGCTCGCGTTGACCACCCTGCGGGAAGCCGCACGCACGAAGACGTTCTGGGCGTTGGCGATCGGCTTCGCGATCTGCGGGGCGACGACCAACGGCCTGATCGGCACGCATTTCATCCCCAGCGCGCACGACCACGGGATGGCGACCACGACCGCAGCCGGACTCCTGGCGGTCGTCGGTGTCTTCGACATCGTCGGGACCGTGTTCTCGGGCTGGCTCACCGACCGCGTGAACCCGCGCATCCTGCTCGCCGCCTACTACGCACTGCGCGGGGTGAGCCTGCTGTTCCTGCCGAGCCTGCTCTCGGCCGAGGTGCAGCCGAGCATCATCGTCTTCATCGTGATCTACGGCCTGGACTGGGTCGCCACCGTGCCCCCGACGATCGCCCTGTGCCGCGAGGTCTTCGGCGACAAGGGGCCCCTCGTCTTCGGCTGGGTGTTCGCGGCCCACCAGATCGGGGCCGGGATCGCCTCCGTCCTCGCAGGAATCGTCCGCGATCACACGGGGCAGTACACCTTCGCCTGGTTCGCCGCGGCGGGGCTGTGTGCGGTCGCCGCCCTGGTCAGCGCGACCATCCGCCGCCACCCCGCCCCCGTTCGCGAGTAGCCGCATCCGCACCCGCATCCGCGCCCGAGTGCACGGGAAGCCGGCGAGCGCACGGGCTCTCGACGTGAACTTCCCGTGCACTCGGCGAGTACACGGGAAGTCGACGCGGATGCGCGGGGCGCGACGCGGAGAGGGCGAGCTCAGAGGACCTTCGAGAGGAAGTCCTTCAGTCGCTCGTTCTTGGGCGCGCCGAACAGCTCGGCGGGCGGAGCCTCCTCGACCACGACACCGCCGTCCATGAACACCGTGCGGCCGGAGACCTCGCGGGCGAAGCCCATCTCGTGCGTCACCAGCACCATGGTCATGCCGCCGGAGGCCAGATCGCGGATGACCTGCAGCACCTCGCCGACCATCTCGGGGTCGAGCGCGCTCGTCGCCTCGTCGAACAGCATGATCTCGGGGTCCATCGCGAGGGCACGGGCGATCGCCACGCGCTGCTTCTGTCCACCGGAGAGCGATGCCGGCTTCGCATCCGCCTTCTCGGAGAGACCGACCCGCTCCAGCAGCGACAGCGCCCGCTCGCGCGCCTCGGCCTTCGACATCTTCCCGCACTCGACCGGCGCGAGGGTGATGTTCTCGAGCACGGTCATGTGCGGGAACAGATTGAAGTGCTGGAACACCATGCCGATGCGCTGGCGCACCTCGTCGAGCTTCACGCTCTTGTCGGTGAGGTCGACGCCGTCGATGATGACGTGCCCCGAAGTGGGCTCCTCGAGCTTGTTGAGGCAGCGCAGCAACGTCGACTTGCCCGACCCCGAGGGACCGATGACCGCGACGACCTCGCCGTCCTCCACGGCCAGGTTGATGCCCTTGAGCACCTCGTTGTCACCGAACGACTTGTGCAGGTCCTGCACCACGATCTTGCTCATGCGTTGAACGTCCTCTCCAGGCGGTTCGCGAGCAGCGTCAGCAGCGTGATCACGACGAAGTAGATGATGGCGACGATCGTCAGGACCTGCGCCGACAAGTAAGTCGAGGCGATGATCTGTCGCGACACGAACGTGAGCTCCGCGAGACCGATGACGCTGATCAGCGACGTGTCCTTGAGGGTGATGATGCCCTGGTTCACGAACGAGGGGATCATGATGCGGAAGGCCTGCGGCAGCACGACCTTCTGCATCGTCTTCCAGTGTCCGAGACCCAGCGAACGCGAGGCCTCGTTCTGTCCGGGATCGACGGCCTGGATACCACCGCGGATGATCTCCGTCATGTACGCACCCGTGTTGAGGGAGAGCGTGATGGCTCCGGCCACGAACGGGTTGAAGGTGAGGCCGGGGAACAGCTGCGGGATCGCGAAGAACACGAAGAACGCCTGGATGAGGATCGGGGTGCCGCGGAAGACGTAGACGTAGGCGGTGGCGATCCAACGGAAGGGCGCGAACTTCGAGACCCGTCCGAAGCCGAAGATGAGCCCCAGGATGAACGCCGCGACGATCGCGACGATCGTCGCGAGGATGGTGAGCCACAGCCCCTCCATCAGCGCCGGCCAGTACTGCACCGCGACCGAGATGATGTCGGTCGGCTGCGCGGATTCCTCGCCGCCGGACAGGTAGGTGTCGACGATCTTGTCGTACTCCCCCGAGGCCTTCAGGTTCGCGAGCCCTGCGTTGAACATCTCGATCAGCTCGGGGTTCTGCCCCTTGTTGACGGCGAAGCCGTACTCGCCACCCAGCTCGGGCTCGCCGATGAGACGGAAGCCGGAACCCTGCTGGATACCGTAGGCGAGCACCGGGAAGTCCTCGAAGTAGCCGACCGCCTGGCCGGCCTTCACGGCGTCGACCATGTCGGTCGTGTCCTGGTACGGGGTGACCTTGAAGCCGTACTCGTCCTTGTTCTCGTCGGCGAAGGTCTGCCCCTGCGTGCCGGTCTTGACGGCGACGGCCTTGCCGTCGAGATCGTCGAGCGACTGGATGTCGCTCGACTCGAGCACGCCGAGCTGGATGCCGCTGGTGAAGTAGGGCTCGCTGAAGTCGAAGGTCTTCTCACGCTCCTCGGTGATCGACATGCCGGCCATGACCGCGTCGACCTGGTTCGACTGCAGCGCCTGCACGGCGGCATCGAATCCGAGCTGACGGATCTCGACCTCGAAGCCCTGGTCCTTCGCGATCGCGCGGAGCAGGTCCATGTCGATGCCGACGAGGTTGCCGTCCTTGTCGGTGAACTCGAACGGCGCGAACGTCGTGTCGGTGCCGATGACGAACTTGTCGCCGTCGGTCGCGGCTGTGGCGGGGGCGGCTCCGGCGAGGAGCGCTCCGATGGCGACGAAGGCGACGAGCGCGGCCGCACCGGCGGTGCGCACCGATCGGCGCAGGCGGCCCGCCGCGGCGGATGGATTTCGGATCACGACGTGTGCTCCTCGGGTCGACAGCAGCGACCGGACGACCGCCGAGGAACTACCCTAGCTCGCGACGAGACCGGTCCCCGAAATATCGATCCAGTACCGCCGCACCCGAGGCTGACCCGGTTCGGACGCATCGATCACGTCTTCGAGCTCGCCACCGGCGCCTTCGATCGTGCGGATGGAGCCCACGTTGTCGTCGTCGCAGGTGAGCATCACGCGCTCATAGTCGTCGGCTTTGGCGAAGCGCAGCACGAGGCGGAGGGCCTCGCGCACGATCCCCTCGCGACGTCTGGACGGGATCACGGAGTACCCGATGTGACCGCCGAAGCGACGAAGCCAATCGTTGAGTTCTCGACGGAAGGAGAGGAACCCGACGACCTGGTCGCCCTCGGTGATCCAGAAGTAGTCGCAGGGCACGTGCCCTTCCGGCAGCACCGCACCCGGGGTGGCGTACCGGGCTGCCTTCTCGACGAACGCCTCACATGCGGCCCGGTCGGGCACGAAGCCCTTCTCGAAACCGCCGCCGTCGATGTGTCCGCCCTCGAACTCGGCCACTGCGGCGGCCCAGGAGTCGTACAGGTCGATGGCCGGTCGAGAGAGTGCGATCGTCATCGCCCGATGACATCAGAAAAGGTGCCGCATCCGCAAACCGGCGGATACGGCACCCTCCCTGAGCACGACTACTCGGGGCGCGCGGCCACGGGTGCTGCTGCCTCCGTCTTGTCGTAGCGGCCGAGGAACAGCGAGGCGATCAGGGCGACCGCCATGACGCACGCCGGCAGCAGGATGGACTGCGCCATACCCGCGGCGAACCCTTCGGCGACCTGCGGCGGCAGCGATCCGCCGGTCGAGATCCCCGCCGGAGCATCGGCGAGGCCTGGAAGGTTCGCCTCGAGGCGGGACTGCATGAACGCCGCGATGGATGCCGAACCGATCACCGATCCGATGGTCCGGGTGGTGTTGTAGATGCCGGCTCCGGCACCCGCCTGGCGCGGCGGCAGCTTGCGCGTCGCCGTGGTGGCGAGCGGACCCCACATACCGGCGTTGCCGATGCCCATCAGCGCGGAGGGCAGCAGGAACATCCAGATCGGGGTGTCCATGTTGATCAGCGCCGAGTACCAGACCAGCGCGCCGGCGACGCAGAGCAGGCCGGGGATGAGGATGACGCGCGGATCGACCCGGTCGAGCAGCTTCCCCGCCGCCGGAGCGAGCACGCCAGAGAGCACCGCCATCGGGATCAGGAGCAGTGCGGCCTCGGTGGGCGTGAGCCCACGCGCGGTCTGCAGGAAGAACATCATCGGCAGCGACATGCTCGTCACCGTGAAGCCGACCGCGGCGATCGCCACGTTCGCTCCCGAGAAGTTGCGGTCGCGGAACAGCTCGAGCGGCACCAGCGGCTCGCTGCGGGTCTTGGCCTGCTGGAAGATGAACAACCCGAGCACCACGAGGCCGACGATGATCAGGCTCCACACGGAGATGGGGCCCCAGATAACGCCCCAGTCGTACTTCTCACCCTCCTGGAGTCCGAACACGATGAGGAACAGGGCCACGGCGCTCAGCACCACGCCCACGATGTCGAACCGGTGCGGGTGCGTCGCGAGCTTCGGGACCAACCGCCAGGCGAGCACGAACGCGACGATGCCGACCGGGATGTTCACGAAGAAGATCCACTCCCAGCCGAAGCCGTCGACGAGCAGACCGCCGACGAGCGGACCGACGAGGGTCGCGACACCGGCGGTCGCACCCCAGAGGCCCATGGCGGCGCCGCGGCGCTCCGGCGGGAAGGTGCGGGTGATCACGGCCATGGTCTGCGGCGTCATGAAGGCGGCGCCGAGTCCCTGCACGGCACGGGCCACGATCAGTCCCTCGAGCGTGGTCGAGAGCCCGCACCACAGCGAGGCGAGCGTGAAGATCGCGAGGCCGATCAGGTAGATGTTCTTCGGGCCGAAGCGGTCGCCGAGGCGTCCGGTGATCAGCAGGGGCACGGCGTAGGCGAGCAGATAGGCGCTCGTGACCCATACGACGTTGTCGAGGTTGTTGGTGTTCGGGTCGAGCGCAGCCTTGATGGCCGGGTTCGCGACCGAGACGATCGTGGTGTCGACCAGGATCATGAAGAAGCCGATGACCAGCGCCCAGAGGGCCGGCCACGGGCTCGCGGGCTTGTGCCCGACGGAGTAGGTACCGGTCGACGGACCGGAGGTCGAGGGCGCGGACACCGGCGGGCGGTCTCCGTCGCGGGGAGTATCGGTCATTGCTGTGCGGCCTTTCGCTGAGCGCGGTAGCGGTCTGAGTGCGTGAATGCCGTGGGACCCCACGGCAGGACTTCGGTCTCGAGGCGGTCGAGCAGGGTGTCGAGCCAGCGGAGTTCGGCTTCGAGCAGGACCTCCTGGCGTTCGATCTCGACGAGCACCTGCTCGGGGACGCCCTTCTCCCTGGCGGTGAGCAGGCCGTCCCGATGCCGGGCATGGTCGTCGACGAGGGAGCCCCGCCTCGTGCGCAGAAGGTCGATGACCTCCGGGTGCTCGAGGTTGTGCGCCTCGGCGAGCGCGATGCGGAACTCGGCAGGGCGATCGATGCGGGGCAGTTCTCGCTGCACCCACGTCACGACCGCTTCCCGTCCGGCATCCGTCAGCGCGTAGGTCGTGCGTTCGGGCCGGTTTCCCTCCCGGTCGATGCCGAGCTCGTCGATCAGCCCGGCCCGATGCAGGCGCGACACCGTGTGGTAGAGCGTGCCGTTGGTGATCGTGAGCAGCCGGTCGTCATGGCGGGCCCGCATGAGACGCACCATCTCGTAGGGGTGCATGTCGCCCTCGCGCAGCAGCGCGAGCACCATCACCCCCATGGGAGTGAGCCGATCGACGGCGTCCTTCTTCATGTCCCCACCTCGAATAGTCCATGTGGACTATACGCCTCTTTCGGCTCGCCGAACAGACGGGAAGCGCCCGGGGAATCTCTCCGCGCCGGGTCAGACGTCGCGGGGGCCGAGGCCTGCGCGTTCGAGGATGACGCCGACCTGGACCCTGTTGCGCACACCGAGCTTCGCGAAGACCTGCTCCAGGTGCGTCTTCACCGTGCCGGCGGAGATGTGCAGGGCAGCACCCACCTCCTGATTCGTGGCACCCGACGCGACTCGGACGGCGACATCGCGTTCCCGGTCGGTGAGACCCGCGATGCGCTGATCGGCGCTGTGACGACCGGCGCCGCCCTCGGCCTCGATCGCGCGTCGCACGAGCTCGGCGGTGCTCTGCGCCGAGAAGACGGTCTCGCCGAGAGCCGTCCGGCGGATCGCGTCGACGATACGGGTCGGGGCCTCGTCCTTGAGCAGGTACCCGCTCGCACCGGCCACCAGCATCCGCATCAGTTGGCCCTCCGCATCGATGCTCGTCATCGCGAGCACCCGTGCACTCGACTCCGCCACGATCGTCTCGGTCGCCTGGGGGCCGTCGGTGCCCGGCATCCGCACATCCATCAGGACCACATCCGGACGGTGCCTGCGCACCATGTCGACCGCGGACGCACCGTCGGGGGCCTCGCCGATCACCTCGATGGCGGGATCCACGGCGAGTACGAAGCGGAAGCCGCTGCGGATGAGCGGCTCGTCATCGACGATGAGGACGCGCACTCGAGACTCGACATCGGCAGTGACCACGCACCGAGCATATCGACGAGCTCAGCCGCGCTCCTGCCACGGGAGGGTCACATCGACGATGAAGGATCCCTCGAAGCCGCCGATCCACGCCTCACCACCCAACGCCGCCACCCGCTCGCGGATCCCGAGGATGCCGTTGCCGCCGCCGGGCACCTCCGAGGCGGCGACCGCGACGAGCGGATTGACCACGCGCAGTCGAGCCCCTTCGGCAGGCGACACATGGACGAAGACATCGATCGTTGAACCCGACGCATGCTTGATCGCGTTCGTCAGCGACTCCTGCACGATCCGGTGGACACCGCTGTCGCAGAGGGCGCCTGCCCGCTCCGGCGACTCGATGATGACGAGCGACGTGATCTGCTGCCCGGTCGCACGCGTGGCGGAGAGCATCGATCCGATCGCCCGCATCGTCGCCGGCGGTGCCGTGGCGGAGTCGTTCGGACTCCGCAGCTCGCCGATGAGACCACGCATGTCCTGCAGCGCCGCGTGCGTCTGCTCCCGCACGGTGCGCGCCATCTCACCCGTGTCGCCCTGGCCGGCGACGGCCTCCAGCGCGCCCGCGTGCAGGGAGACGACCGACAGGCGATGCGCGAGCGCGTCGTGCATGTCCCTCGCGATCCGCTCCCGCTCGGCCTGTCGCGCCGCCTGTTCTGTGAGCACATCGGCCCGCTGCACCTCTGCGGCGGCCCGACGATCGCTCCGATCCGCGCGCTCCCGGCTGCGCGAGACCGCGATGACGCCGGCCGCGATGCCGAGCGACAACAGGGCGAAGACGAACGGAACCAGGATCCACACGGGCTCTGCCGCCGCATCGACGCGCGAGGTGAGGAACCACGGCAACGCGCCTCCCCATGACATGAACGCCTCACGAGCCGCGAAGAAGAGAACCCCGACACCCACGAGGATCGCGGTCAGGCGCAGTCGATCCGGACGGCGCCGCACGAAAGCGACGGCGCCGATCAGGAGCAGGAGATACGACACCCCGATCACGGCGAGCACGCCTCCGGCGATCAGCGGCAGCAACGGATACCGCTCGCGCCAGAAGACCGTGGCCCACGCCGCGAGAACCAGAAGCACGATGACGGTGCCGAGCGACCCGATCGTGACCTCGCCGCCGTTCGCGCGGGAGAACGTCGTCGCACCGGGGACGTTGACGACACCGCAGACGTCGAGGATGACACCGACGACGAACAGGCCGATCCCGGCGCCCACCCCCTTCGCCCGTCGCGCCAGGGAAGGCGACTCCGGGGTGCTCGATGACATCACACCCTGAGCGTATTGCCCCCGCGAGCCCGCGACGTCCGCTGATCGACGGCGACTTCCTCTGCCGAACGGGGGAGGGGGTCTTGGCCGGACGACCGATCCTCGCGACGGAGCACGGCTGCGACTGTGGACGTCGGCGGGGCAGATTCATTCTCCGCTATACATACAGTTGCGAATCTTTTGCAGATTCCGCGCAGAGGCATCCATCCCACCGAGCACGAGGAGCTTTCACGTGACCTTCGACAACAGCAGCCAGACCCCGCCCCCGCCGCCGGGACCGCTGCCGACCACCCCGGCGCCGCAGGCACCTGCGGCCGCCCCCTACACGATGCCGCCGGCGCCGACCGCCGCGCCCGCGCCGCAGGCACCTGCCGCTCC
This sequence comes from Microbacterium sp. NPDC090218, assembly GCA_044900255.1. Lineage (GTDB taxonomy): Bacteria > Actinomycetota > Actinomycetes > Actinomycetales > Microbacteriaceae > Microbacterium. Next base: position 891,932 of record JBJDMS010000001.1, read on the forward strand.
GGTCGGCCAGAAGTCCTTCCTCGCGACCTGGCTTCTCGCCCTGCTCCTCGGCATCCTCGGCGTCGACCGTTTCTACCTCGGCAAGGTCGGCACCGGCATCCTGAAGCTCATCACGTTCGGCGGTCTGGGCATCTGGGCGCTGATCGACCTGATCCTCGTCCTCACCAACTCCACGCGTGATTCCAAGGGCTTCGCTCTCGCCGGCTACCAGGAGCACAAGAAGGTCGCCTGGATCGTCACGGGCGTCGTCCTGATCCTGGGCATGATCAGCGGTGGAGTGAACGCCGCGCAGCGCCCCGCCCTTCCGGCTGCCGAAGCCCCCGCGGCGAGCGCTCCGGCCGAGGTCGCCGATGAGGAGCCCGCCGAAGAGGCCGTCGAGGAACCCGTCAAGGAGGAGGAGCCCGAGGCTCCCGCCGTGCCCGCTGAGCACGCTTCGGCACTGACCAAGGCACAGCAGTACTCCGACATCATGCACATGAGCAAGGCCGGCCTCTACGACCAGCTCACCTCGGAGTACGGCGAGAAGTTCACCGCCGAGGCCGCCCAGTACGCCGTCGACAACGTGAAGGCCGACTGGAACGCCAACGCCCTCGCGAAGGCGAAGGACTACCAGGAGACCATGGCGATGTCGCCCTCTGCGATCCACGACCAGCTGGTCAGCGAGTACGGCGAGAAGTTCACGGTCGCCGAGGCCGACTACGCCATCGCCAACCTCAACGGCTGACGCCACCCACGCCCGGGCGGGACGACGTCGTTCCGTCCGGGCATCCACTCCCTCCCCCTCGAAAGGCATGACTCCGTGGAAAGCTCCGCCATCCTCACCTGGACCCTTCAGCAGGAGATCCCCGTGCCTCCCGACGTGCAGGCACTGCTTGTCCAGGGGGAGCAGGCCGTCACCTCGTTCAAGACGTTCCGCGACTCGGCGACGTTCACGACCAAGCGCCTCATCGTGCGCGATGCCCAGGGGATCACGGGCAAGAAGGTCGAGATCTACTCGCTTCCGTACAGCTCGATCCTGATGTGGTCGTCGGAGAACGCGGGCACCCTCGACTGGAACTCCGAGGTGGAGCTGTGGACGAAGGCCGGCCACATCAAGGTGAAGCTGTCGAAGGGTGCCGATGTGCGCCGCATCGACAGCCTCATCTCCTGGGCGGTCCTGAACAGCCAGTGATCCGCGATCTGGGAAGATGAGCGGGTGAGCACTCCATCAGAAGGCACGGCACAGAGCATCTCCGGCTGGCGGCACATCTACTCGGGCAAGGTCCGCGACCTGTACGCCTCAGAGGATCCGGCAGACACGCGCATCCTCGTCGTGGCCTCCGACCGTGTGAGCGCCTTCGACTTCGTGCTCTCCCCCGGCATCCCCGCCAAGGGCGCCCTGCTGACGCGACTGAGCCGCTGGTGGTTCGAGCAGCTCGCCGACTTCCCCAATCACATCGCCGAGGGGGAGCTGCCCGAGGCGGTGGCCGACCACGCCATGCTCGCGCAGTCGCTCGAGATGCTGCCGATCGAGTGCGTGGTGCGCGGCTACATCACGGGCACCGGCTGGGCCGAGTACCAGGAGCGCGGCACCGTGTGCGGCATCCCCCTGCCGGCCGGTCTGCAAAACGGCGACCGACTTCCCGAGCCGCTGTTCACGCCGGCCTACAAGGCGCCGATGGGAGAGCACGACGAGAACATCACGTTCGAGCGCGTGGTCGAACTGGTCGGGGCCGAGCGCGCGGCCGAGCTGCGCGACACCTCCCTGGCGATCTATGCGCGTGCCGCCGCGATCGCGGAGGAGAAGGGGCTGATCCTCGCCGACACCAAGTTCGAGTTCGGGACGGATGCCGACGGCACCCTGCGCCTGGCCGACGAGGTGCTCACGAGCGACTCCTCGCGGTACTGGGACGCCGAGGCCTGGCGCATCGGAACCACCCCGAGCGCGCGGATGGCGAGCTTCGACAAGCAGATCGTGCGCGACTGGATGGCCGCGAACTGGGACAAGCAGGGTGAGCCGCCCGCACTCCCCGACGACGTGGTCGAGCGCACCGCCGACCGCTACCGCGAGCTGATCGACCGCCTCGGCGCCTGACCTCGCGGCCGTCGCGGCCACTCGTCGCGCACCGATCTCCGGACGCATGCATGACGATCGGACAGATGCATGAGCATCTGCCGCGGGGCCCTCATGCATCCGTCATCCGCTCCTGCACCTGAGCGCAGGTCGACCGCCGCGCTCAGGGAAATCTCAGGAATCGGTAGTGTTGCTCCAGCACTCCTGCCATCCCCCCGAACCCTGAGGAGCCCGCATGGCCCTGTGGAAGCTGCACGGAAACGGCCGCACGGTCGAGCCCGGCGACGTCGTCCGTCCCGATGAGCGCCTGAACTGGCCCGCCACGATCGCGATCGGACTCCAGCACGTCGTGGCGATGTTCGGCGCGACCTTCCTGGTCCCGATCATCACCGGATTCCCCGTCGCCACCACGCTCCTGTTCAGCGGTGTCGGCACGATCCTGTTCCTGCTCGTCACGCGCAACAAGCTGCCCAGCTACCTCGGCTCGTCGTTCGCGTTCATCGCGCCGGTCACGGCCGCGACGGCCTCCGCGAACATGGGCACGGCCCTGGCCGGCATCGTCGCGGTCGGCGTCCTGCTGGCGATCATCGGCGTCGTGGTGCACACGGTCGGCGTCAAGTGGGTCGATCGCTTCCTGCCGCCGGTCCTCGCCGGAACCATCGTCGCCCTCATCGGGTTCAACCTCGCGGGCGCCGCGCACACCAACTACGCCGATGCACCTGTGACCGCGACCTTCACGCTCGCCATCACGATCCTCTTCGCCGTCGTCTTCCGTGGCTTCCTCGGACGCATCTCGATCTTCCTCGGTGTGATCGCGGGCTACATCTTCGCGGCCTTCCGCGGAGAACTGAAGTTCGACGCCGTGGAGAAGGCGGATTGGATCGGCCTTCCCACTTTCACCTTCCCGAACTTCACCGAGCCCGGCACGCTCACGGCCCTCGCGATGTTCCTCCCGGTCGTGCTCGTGTTGATCGCGGAGAACGTCGGCCACGTCCGCGGCGTCGCGACCATGACCGGCGACGCGACCGTGAACCAGCAGACCGGCAAGGCACTGATCGCGGATGGCGTCTCGACCACCCTGGCCGGCTTCTTCGGCGGTTCGGGCACGACGACCTACGGCGAGAACATCGGCGTCATGGCCTCCACCCGCGTCTACTCCACGGCCGCGTACTGGGTGGCCGGAGCCGCCGCGATCCTGCTCAGCCTCTCCCCCAAGTTCGGCGAGGTCATCAACTCGGTGCCCGCCGGCGTGCTCGGCGGCGTGACCACGGCACTGTACGGCCTGATCGGCGTCATCGGCATCAAGATCTGGGTCGACAACCGCGTCGACTTCTCCCGACCGGTCAACCAGTACACGGCAGCCGTCGCGCTGATCATGGCCGTCGGCGGATTCATGATCAAGGATGAGGCCTCCGGCTTCGAGCTCGGCGGCATCGTGATCGCCACGGTCGCGGCGATCCTCATCTACCACCTGGGCAACCTCATCGCCCGCCTGCGCAAGACCGGCGCCGACGACCCCAAGCCTCTCGAGGCGGTCGGCCCGCTCGGCGGAGACCCCGCGTAGTCCACGCCGCACGACGACGGAGACCCCGGATGCCTCGCTCGAGGCATCCGGGGTCTCTGCGTCTCACACGCCGGAACGGTCAGTCGATGACCGCGATCACGTCGTCGGCCTGGATGATCGCGGAGAGCTCGGCCCGCCGCGACAGGACACCGGCGCGATGGGCCGTGACCGTGGTCTCCATCTTCATGGCGTCGAGCACCGCGACCGCGTCACCCTCCGTGACGTCGGCGCCGTCGTCGACGAGCCAGCGCACGAGCGTGCCCGGCGTCGGCGAGCGCAGCTCCGTCGGATCGGTCGCGGTCGGGTCCGCCGCAGCATCCGCCGGGCGACCGAGACCTGCCAGCAGAGCGGCGGGCAGTCCGAGCACGACCCGACGTCCGTCGATCTCGACCGGGAAGCGCTGCAGTGCGACGTTCGGCAGGGCCGCCGGACGCGACTGCATCTCCAGCTGCGGGAGCAGCGCGCTCTCGATCCACTGCGTGTGCACCGCGAAGGCCTCGGTGGCGAACGCCGCCTCGTCGATGGCGAGCAGATCGAACGGGATGACCGTCGCCGGCCCCTCGACCGTGAGTTCCTGCAGCGCTCTCCGCGCCCGCACGAGGGCGGCATCCCGGGTCTCGGCGTGCACGATCAGCTTGGCGATCATCGAGTCGAAGGCCGGCTGCACGACATCGCCCTCTTCGATGCCGCTGTCCCAGCGCACCCCGCGACCGCCGGGGATCCGCAGTCGTTCGACGCGACCAGGACTGGGCAGGAACCCGCGATCGGGATCCTCGGCGTTGATCCGGAACTCGAACGCATGGCCCACGGGCGTCGGCGTCTCGACGATCGACGGACTTTCCCCGAACGCGATGCGGAACTGCTCGCGCACCAGGTCGACGCCGGCGACCTCCTCCGTGACCGGATGCTCCACCTGGAGCCGCGTGTTGACCTCGAGGAAGGAGATGGTTCCGTCGGCCGCGAGCAGGAACTCGACGGTCCCCGCCCCGCGGTACCGCACCTCGGCGCAGATCGACCGCGCGGCCTCGTGGAACCGCGCCCGCTGCGCGACCGACAGCCCCGGTGCGGGTGCCTCTTCGATGAGCTTCTGATTGCGGCGCTGCATCGAGCAGTCGCGGTCGCCCACGATCACGACGCCGCCGTGACCGTCGCCGAGCACCTGCACCTCGATGTGCCGCGGGCTCTCCAGGAACCGCTCGACGAAGCACTCTCCACGGCCGAACGCCGCGATCGCCTCGCGGGTCGCGGCGTCGAACGCGTCGGCTACCTCGGACAGCTCTCGCACGACCTTGAGGCCGCGCCCGCCTCCGCCGAAGGCGGCCTTGATCGCGATGGGGAGCCCGTGCTGCTCGGCGAACGCGACGGCCTCCGCCGGCCCGGCCAGCGGCTCATCGGTTCCGGCTGCGAGCGGAGCGCCGACCCGCTGGGCGATGCGGCGAGCGGTCATCTTGTCGCCCAGCGCGTCGATGCTCTCGGGCGTCGGGCCGATCCAGACGAGCCCCGCATCCTCGACGGCGCGCGCGAAAGCCGCGCTCTCCGACAGGAATCCGTAGCCGGGGTGCACGGCCGTCGCACCCGAGCGCCGTGCGGCGCCCAGCAGGGCCTCGATCGACAGGTAGGTCGTCGCAGCGGTGTCGCCGCCCAGTGCCACGGCCTCGTCTGCCAGACGCACGTGCAGCGCATCGGCATCCTGGTCCGCGTACACCGCGATCGACGTGTACCCGGCTTCGGCGCAGGCGCGGATGACGCGCACCGCGATCTCTCCGCGATTCGCGATCAGCACGGTGGTCATGAGGTCTCCTTGACGATGAAACGGAGGCGCACGCCCGGCGCCAGCTGCCCCGCGAGGTCGAGGCTGCGATCGGTGAGCGCTCCGATGATCGGATAGCCTCCGGTGAGCGGATGGTCGGGGAGGAAGAGGACCGGCTGCCCGTCGGGTGGTACCTGGATCGCGCCGGTGACGGCGCCCTCGCTCGGCAGCTCCCCTCCGATGGATCGCTCCAACGGCACCTCGCCCTGGAGACGGATGCCGACGCGGTCGGATCGCGGCGTCACGGTCCATTCCTGGTCGGTGAGCGTCTCGATCGCAGCGTCGGTGAACCAGTCGTCGCGCGGCCCCAGGGTGATCTCCAGGTCGACGAGGTCGCCGACCGCCGGAAGGTCTCGAGGAACGGCCACCGGTTCGACCGGGTGCAGCGCGGCACCGCCCACGGGGATGACGGTCCCGGCGGTCAGAGCCTCCGGACCGAGCCCGGCGAGGGTGTCGCCCGCGCGGCTGCCCAGCGCGGGCGCCGCGTCCAGCCCACCGCGGACCGCGATGACGAAGCGCAGCCCGCGCCCCGGGTGCCCCAGGGTCAGCTCGTCGCCGTCGACCGTGGCGAAGGGCTCGCCGTGCGTGACGGCCCGCACAGCGCCGCCGGCCTCGGTGAGCGTGAGCGTGCCGATCGCGCCCGCGACGGCCGCGACGCCCGAGCCTCGGAATCGCAGCACCGCGCCGCCGACGCTCTCGAGCACCGCGGCCGAGGTCGCATTGCCCACCGCCCGGTTGGCGTCGTGCATCGCGCGGCGATCAGCCGCCCCCGACGCCGAGACTCCCAGTGCCGCGTAACCGGGACGACCGGCATCCTGCACCAGCAGCTGCAGCGAAGGGCGGACGACTTCGACGGAAGGCGCGGAGGTCTCTTCGCGAAGACGGGGCTGCGCCGCCGCACTCCGGCTCCCGGAGATCTGCGCGCGCTCGCGGACCTGCGCGAACCGCACCGTCGTCCCCGGCGACAGCAGCGCCGGAGGGTCGCGGTCGATGTCCCACATCACGGCATCCGTGCGGCCGATCAGCTGCCATCCCCCCGGGCTCTCGCGCGGGTACACCCCGGTGAACTGTCCGGCGAGCGCGACCGATCCGGCGGGCACCCGCGTGCGCGGCGAGGAGCGGCGCGGCATGTCGAACAGGGGATCGCTGCTCACCACGTATCCGAACCCCGGGGCGAACCCCGAGAACGCCACACGCCAGTCGGCGGCGAGGTGCCGGTTCACCAGTTCTTCGGCCGAGACACCGAGCAGGGATGCCGCCTCCTCCAGATCCTCACCGTCGTAGTGCACGGGCACGGTGACCTCACCCGTCCCCGGCAGATGATCCGCGTCGACCTCCGTCGCTGCCAGCACCGCGGCGAGATCGACGGCGGACACCCGCAGCGGGTCGAAGCGCAGCAGCACCGTGCGGGCACCGGGAATGCGCTCGACGATGCCGGGCACCCCCTCCCACGCGAGGTTCAGACGCATCGCCTCATCGAGGTCGGTCGCCTCGACGAGCAGTGCGCGATCGGATGCCGTGAGGATGCGCATCAGACGACGTGCTCCGCATCCGTCATCGGGCACCCGCGAACGGCGCGATCGTGATGCCCGCATCCTGCAGCATCCGCTTGGTCTCCGCGGCCATCGCCACCGACCCCGGGCTGTCGCCGTGCACGCAGATCGACTGGGCGACCACGGGCACGTCGGTGCCGTCGATCGCGCGGATCACGCCTTCGGAGGCGAGGCGCACCATGCGCTCCGCGACCGCGGCCGGGTCGTGCAGCACGGCGCCCTCCTCGGTGCGCGACACCAGCTGGCCGTCCGGCTGATACGCGCGATCTGCGAAGGCCTCCGCGGCGACGGCGAGCCCTGCCCGCTCGGCGACGTCGAGGACGACACCTCCGGACAGGCCGAGCAGCACCAGGTTCGGGTCGATCGCGCGGATCGCGGCCACGACGTCTTTCGACTGCCGTTCGTCCCGCGCGATCGTGTTGTACAGCGCACCGTGCGGCTTCACGTACGAGACCGTGCCGCCGACGGCGGCGGCGAGGCCGAGGAGCGCACCGAGCTGGTACTCGACATGCGCCTGCAGCGTGGCCGAGTCGATGTCGACCTTGGTGCGTCCGAAGTTCTCGTAGTCGCGGTACCCGGGGTGCGCGCCGATCACGACGCCGCCCTGCACGGCGGCGGCGAGGGTGTCGCGGATGCCCTCCGGGCTGCCCGCGTGGAAGCCGCAGGACACGTTCGCACTCGTGACGAGGCGGAGCATGCTCGCGTCGTCGCTCACGATCCTGTCGGCGACGTTCTCGCCGAGATCCGAGTTCAGGTCGATCGACGTCATGCGATCACGCTCCGATTCCGAGGAAGGCGAAGATGGGGCCGACCGAGACGATCCCCATGTACCAGGTCAGCAGCGTCACGAGCGTACCGGCGATGAGCAGCCACATCGGGTACTTCTTCGACCCGAGCAGGTCGCGGCGGAACCAGCCGATGTACATGAACACCGTGAGTCCGATCGGCAGGATCAGACCGTTGAAACCGCCGACGAAGACCAGGATCGCCGCCGGCGCCGTGCCGATCGACAGGTACACCGCCAGCGACACCACGATGAACGCGACGGTCGCGAGCTGCAGCGGCCAGCCACCCTTGAGCTTCTTGGTGAAGGTCGAGAGGAACGTGGCCGAGGTGTACGCCGCGCCGATGACCGAGCTGATCGCGGCGGCCCAGAAGATCGCACCGAAGATGCGCAGCCCGGCTTCGCCCAGCACCGCACCGAACGCCTGGCCCGCGGGGTTCGCGGCCTGGCTCGACAGGTCGAGCGTGACGCCGGAGGCCACGACGCCGAGGATCGCGAGGAACAGCACGTAGCGCATGATGCCCGTGACGAGGATGCCGTTGGCCGCGGCGCGCATCACCGGGCCGGCGTGCTCGGGACCGGTGTGGCCCGAGTCGAGGTAGCGGTGCGCGCCGGAATAGGTGATGTAGCCGCCGACGGTGCCGCCGACGATCGTGGTGATGGTGGCGAAGTTCAACTCGTCGGGCAGGAAGGTCTGACGCAGGGCCTCGCCGACCGGCGGCTGGGCGATGAGGGCCACGACCAGGGTCATGACGATCATGCCGATCCCGAGCACGATCAGCACGACGTCCATGACGGGACCGGCCTTCTTCACGAGGAAGATGATGATCGCGAGGGCCGCGGTGAGGGCGCCGCCGAGCTTGGGGTCGATGCCGAGAAGGGCGTTCAGCCCCAGTCCGCCACCGGCGATGTTGCCGATGTTGAACGCGAGTCCGCCGATCACGACGAGCACCGCGATCACGTGGCCCGAGAAGGGGATGGCACTGTTGGCGAGCTCACCGGCGCGCTTGCCGGACGAGGTGATCATGCGCCAGATGTTCAGCTGCACCGCGATGTCGACGAGGATCGAGACGAGGATCGCGAACGCGAAGGCCGCCCCCATCGTCGCCGTGAACGTGGCGGTCTGGGTGATGAAGCCGGGGCCGATGGCGCTGGTGGCCATGAGGAAGATCGCACCGATGACGGCGCTGCGTCCGGCCCGCTTCTTGGCGGACGCGAGTCGGGCTTCGTCTTCCGAGGAGAGGGAGGCGGTGGACTGCTCAGACATGGAGGGGGATTCCCATCGTCGTTGGTGGGTGTCGGGTGACCCCCAGTGTAGAACGGATTGAGCAAGATTGTTCAACAATAATGTTTCGGCTGTGCTACGACGGCGTTGCCTTCTCGTGATTTCCGGATGCGATCCGCGAACGATCCGCCTGCGCAGTTGCCCATGCAGCCGCCTACGATGAAGGCATGAACCAGCAGGGCGCCCTCGCCGACGTACTCCGTCAGCGCATCATCGACGGCGACTTCGCCCCCGGGGCCCGCCTCTCGGAATCGAGCCTCGCCGAACAGTTCGATGTGTCGCGCAACACTCTCCGCGAAGCGTTCCGCGCCCTGTCCGAGCAGGGGCTGCTGGAGCACATTCCGCACCGCGGGGTGTCCGTCGCCTCGCCGTCGATCGCCGACGTCGTCGACATCTATCGGGCTCGCCGCGTGATCGAGTGCTCGGCGCTGCTGCAGTCCGAGCCCGAGCATCCGGCCGTTCAGCGGATGAAGGACGCGGTCGAAGCCGCCGAGGCCGCCCGCGCAGAGGCAGCCGACGATGCCGATGCCTGGCGCCGGGTCGGCAGCGCCAACATGGCCTTCCACGTCGCGCTGGTCGATCTTGCCGACAGCCCGCGCTTGGCCCGCACCTACCGCGACGTGGCGGCGGAACTGCGACTCGTCTTCCTGAAGATCGACGACCCGCGGTCGCTGCACGAGCCGTTCGTCCGCAAGAACCGCGCCGTGCTGGACGCGTTCCTCACGCTCGGACCGCAGGCCGGCGCCACCGAGCTCGAGCGCTACCTCGTCCAGTCGGAGCGCGTCGTGCTCGGAGCCTTCGCCCGCATGCGCCTGGAGTGACCCGCCCCGGGCGGCGACTCAGGCGGTGACCGCGGGCGGCTGCCTGTCCGGACCCAGCGCCCCGGTCGCGCGCGGACGCCGCTCGCCGTCGCGAAGTCGCACCGGAGGAGCGATGGGCACCGTCGGATCCGGCAAGCCGTAGCGGCGGTGCATCCAGCGCCGAGCATCTTCGAGCGGGTAGGTGTCGCCGAACACCGCGAACTTCACGAAGATGCCCTCGAGCGTGCTGCGGAGCATCACCTCCTCGAGAGCGGGATCCTCGGCGCCGCGCGCACGGAACAGGTCTCGCACCGCATCCTCCGCCGCGGTGGCGCGCGCTTCGTGTCGGATCTCCGACTCCGCGAACAGTCGATGCGTCGACGGCTGCTGCTGCATCGCGAGCACCGCCCGCTGCAGGGGTATCGCGTAGGCCGTCGCCGTGAGCGCGCCGTCGATCACGGCGGCGAGCATCTCATCGGGTGTGCCCTCCACGCGGGCGAAGCCGAGCACCGTCTCGAACCAGCGGTCGATGACGGCGGCGATGAGCTGATCCTTGCCGCCGAAGTGATAGTTCACCAGGCCCTGGGCGACGCCGGCACGCTTCGTGATCTCGGCGATGCTGGCGCCGGCGACACCTCGTTCGCTGAAGACCTCCACCGCCGCCTGCAGGAGGTTCTCCCTGGCGCGTTCGCGGGCCAGCCGGTTCTGCTCGTCGGAGCGTGCCATGCGGCTTCCACCTCTCGAGTTCCGCCGGTCTGTCTTTCCGATTGCGCCCCCTGCCGTATAGATTACTCACTGAATAACCGTTCAATCTATGAACGGAAGCGGATTCGTACCCCCAGGAGTAACCCATGCACTCTTCCGCGAGCGTCGACTTCAACGATCTCGGTTCGATCTTCGAATGGCTCATCGGCCAATGGTGGGTCTGGGCGGTCGTCGGCGTCGTGGTGCTGTTCTTCCTCGTGATCTGGATCCTCCCCGACGCCAAGGTCAAGGCATCGCCGGACCACTCGGCCACCGACACGGCCGCCGACGAGATCGCCCTGGGCTTCCTGCAGATCGTCAACCTGCCCTCGGGCCACTGGAACGACCCGACGGCATCGATCCTCGGCGACCGTGAGAAGAAGGTGCTCGTCGACCAGTGGGGAGTGCACACCCGCGAAGAGTGGCTGGCGAACATCGAGCGACTGACGACCGTGCGCCGTCGTCGCGAGATGTGGGTGCTCTACCTCGCCGTGCGCGCACAGCTCGCCGAGCAGCTGGGTCGAGTGCCCCGCGCGAAGGAGTGGCTCGCCGCCATCGTCGCGGAAGGCGGCGACAAGCGGGACGCGCGCACCTTCGTCGCGGCGATCGAGTACATCGAGAAGGAGACCCGCAAGCGCGTCGGCAAGGACATCGTCACACCGGAGCTGTTCGTGCGCACCCTCGACGGATACGCGCTCGGGCAGGCCGTCGCGATGACGACGTGGGGCGTCGCCCTCGGTCACGCCGACGTCGACGAGGCCCGTGCGATCATCCATCAGATCAACCTCGACGGCCGCCCCGCCTTCACGTCCTGGGCCGACTTCGGCCTCAGCTACATCGCCGGCCGCGTCATGCACTGGAGCGACGGCAACGTCGACGAGAAGTCGTTCGAGAAGTTCGGCGACGGCTGGTCGGACTTCAAGGCTGCCGCCACCGCGAAGCGCAACGGCCCGTGGGCCTCGCTGCCGTGGAGCCTGTAGCCGTCGACCTGGATCCGCTGCGACGTAGCGCGGGATTCCGTGACATCGTCGCCTACGAGCGCGCCTGCGGGACGCCGCCGCACCGCCGCTTCGCGGTGATCCTGGTCGCCGTCCTGCTGTTCGCCGCAGCGATGCTCGGTGGGCTCTGGTGGCTCGGCCGCAGCGACATCCTCACGGTCTCGCCGATCCTCGGCGCCTTCGTGGTGGGCTACACGGTCCTCGCCGCGGTCGGGTTCGTCTGGTATGCCGTCGAGCTGAGCCGCCGCGTGAAGGTCGCGGCATTCGCCTGGCAGAACGGATGGGCGTATGCCGACACGCTCGAGCGCACGCAGCGCCCCGGCGCCGCTTTCACCCGGGTCGTGCGCGGCCGGGAGCGCTCCGTCGTGGCGTGTGACGATCCGCGGATGCCGTTCGAGCTCGGCATCCACCACTCCGTCGCGCGCGGCGACCAGCCGGCCACGATCCAACGTCCGTTCGCGTTCATCGAGCTCCCGCTGCCGTCGTCCGTGCCCCACATCGTGCTCGCGAACCGCAGGCGCAGCATCATCCCCACGCTGGGCCTGGGCCGCGGCGCCGCACGGATGGAGCTCGAGGGCGAGTTCGCGAAGGTGTTCCGGCTGATCGTGCCGGAGGGCTATCAGCAGGACGCGCTCTACATCTTCACGCCCGACCTGATGGCGCGCGTTCTCGACCTCGGCTCGGGCGCGGAGATCGAGCTCGTCTCCGATCGGGTCTACGTGTACCTGCCCGCGGGCACCCGGTTCGACCGTCCGGTGACGATGGCCGCAGCGCTCGTCCTCGCCGAGGAGTTCCATCGGCGGTTCGCCGCGCGCACCGCGCTGTACCGCGACGACGACGCGGGAGAGATCGCCGCGAGGGCGGGCGTCTCGGTGGGCCTGCGTGGCCAACGGCTCGGCGGGCGCGGGATCTCGGTCCTCGCCGTCGCCGGGACCGCCGCGATCCTGCTGCTGTCAGCCGGAGTGACCGCGTTCTCCCTGTTCGGCGGTGATCTGCTGGCATCGATCGTCGGCTGACTCGCTCAGCCGTGCACGACTTCGGAGAGTCGAGGCGCCGCACCGCGGCATCCGCTCCTCGACCGGTGATTCGCCACCGAGTTCCGAAGCCGTGCGACCCAGACGCACGGGTGCGTCCCTGGCCCGGAGGGGGCGCCAGGGCCGCACCCGTGTCCCCCTCACCCGAGGAGGATCCGCTCAGGCCGAAGCGCGCACCACGAGCTCGGTCGGCAGGATCGTCGTGGTCGGCGGATCCTCGCCCGCGAGACGCGACAGCAGGATGCGGGCCATGGCCTCGCCCTGCGCGTACATCGGCTGGCGCATGGTGGTGAGCTGCGGATCCGTCGTGATCGCGACGGAGGAGTCGTCGAAGCCGACCAGGGCGATGTCCTCCGGAACCCGCACGCCCGCCGCACGCAGCGCCGTCAGCGCCCCGCGCGCCATCAGGTCGCTGGCCACGAAGATCGCATCGGGGCGGCCGCCGTCGAGGAGCCGTCGGGCGGCCTCTGCCCCGCTCGCCTCGCTGTAGTCGCCCTCCTCCTCCGCATAGGGAGTGAGCCCGGCATCCTTCAACGCGGCACGGAAGCCCTGGACGCGGTCGACCGAGGCGACCATCGTCAGCGGACCGGTGATCGTCGCGATGCGCGTGCGGCCGATGTCGATCAGCCGACGGGTCGCGTTGTGCGCTCCGGCGACGTTGTCCACGTCGACGACGTAGTCGCCGTCGTGGCGGCGCACGGGTCGACCGCCGAAGACGACGGGAACGGCATCGGCGATCCGGTCTATGAAGGCGTCGCTCGTGTGATGCGAGACGATCAGCGCGCCGTCGACTCCGCCGTTGCGCACGAAGCTGGTCATCTTGTCGCCGGGATCGTCGCTCGCGATCAGCAGGTTGAGCAGGTAGTCCGAGCCGCCGAGCGCTCCCGTGATGCCGGCCACGATCGCCGCGAAGAACGGGTCGCCGAAGAAGCGCGTCGTGTCCTCAGGGACGATCAGCGCGATCGCATGCGTCTGGCGCGAGGCGAGGGAGCGTGCCGCCCGGTTGGGCACGTAGTTCAGCTCTTCGATCGCGGCGCGCACCGCGGCCAGGGCCTCCGGGCTCACGGCCGTCGACCCGTTCACGACCCGCGAGACGGTCGACCGGGAGACACCCGCGGCGGATGCCACCTCTTCGATGGTCGCTCGGGGCGACATCAGCGTACGCACTCTTCCATCGCCCTATTCTCACCGGTCGGCGCGCGCAGTGCCGACCGTCTCGCTCCGAGTCGCGCAAATGATCGCGACTCGGCCCGGATCCGACCGTTCATGCGATTCACGGGTCCGGTGGAGTCTCGTCGCCCGTTCCCATGACGTGAGCCACACACGCGTCATCCGGCCAGACCAACCCCGATGCTCGCCCCGGCGATCAGAGGGAGCGGGCGGCGATGATGCGGGCGTACTCGCGGCCGGAGTCCTTCAGGGTCCGCTCCTGGGTGTCGTAGTCGACCCGGATGATGCCGAAGCGCTTGTCGTAGCCCCACGCCCACTCGAAGTTGTCGAACAGCGACCAGTAGAAGTAGCCGCGCACGTCGACACCCGCTTCCGCGGCGTCCAGCACCGCGCCCAGGTGCAGCCGCAGGAACTCGGTGCGCTCGGCATCGTGCACCCGCGTCTCGCCCTCTTCGACCATCACGACATCGTCATAGGCCGCGCCGTTCTCGGTCATGTACAGCACGGTGCCCGCGGGTTCGGCGTACTCCGTCCAGATGCGCTGCAGCACGCGGGTGAGGCCCTCGGGCTGCACCTCCCAGTTCTGCGCCGTGCGCGGCAGGCCTCGCTCCACCGCGTGGATGCCATCGCTCGACGGGTACGGGCTGCGCCCGACGCGCTCGGTCTCGGGCTCTGCGGAGACGGGACTGTCGGCCGGCGCGGTGCCGGAGACGAGGTCGCCGTGGTAGTAGTTCACACCCTGGGTGTCGATGTGCTGCGCGATCGCCTCGAGGTCGCCGTCGTGGATCGCCGCCTCGAACTGCGCGACCGCCGCCGCGTCGACCGCGCGGATGTCCTCGACGATGTCGGCCGGGTAGCTGCCGCGGTAGATCGGGTCGAGGAACCAGCGGTTGAACTGTCCGTCCACCCGGCGAGCGGCGTCGACATCGGCCGGATTCTGCGGGTCGGCGGGATCGGCGACCGTGTGATTCAGCGTGATGCCGAGGTTGAGCGAGGCGTCGCGGCCACGGAGCTCCTGCACCGTCCGCCCGTGCGCGAGCAGCAGGTGGTGCGAGGCGAGCAGGCCGTCCGCGATGCTGGTGTGCCCGGGCGCATGCTCTCCTGCCGTGTAGGAGAGGAAGGACGAGCACCACGGCTCGTTCAGCGTGGTCCAGACGTTCACGCGGTCGCCGAGCGCGTCATGCATCGTGCCCGCGTACTCGAGGAAGCGGTCGACCGTGTCGCGGTTCGTCCAGCCACCGGTCTCCTGCAGCGCCTGCGGCATGTCCCAGTGGTACAGCGTCAGCCAGGGCAGGATGCCCGCGGCGAGCAGCTCATCGACCAGCCGCTCGTAGAAGTCGACGCCGGCGGGGTTCACGGCGCCGCCATCCGGCCGCACCCGCGACCACGACGTCGAGAACCGGTACGTCTGCAGACCGAGCTCTTTCATGAGAGCGACATCCTGCGGGTACCGGTGGTAGTGGTCGCAGGCCACGTCGCCGTTCTCGGCGCCGATCACCGCACCGGGCACGCGGGCGAACGCATCCCAGATCGACGCGGTGCGCCCGTCCTCGAACGCCGCACCCTCGATCTGGTACGCCGCCGTCGCGGCGCCGAAGAGGAAGTTCTCGGGGAAGGAGCGGGTCATAGGGGTCATCCTTTCACCGCGCCAGCCATGATGCCACTGACCAGCTGCCGACCCGCGATCACGAAGAGCACGAGCAGCGGGAGGGTCGCGAGCACTGCGCCGGCGAGCACGATCGAGTAGTCGATGTAGTACCCCGACTGCAGCTGGCTGAGAGCCGTCTGCAGGGTCGGGTTCTGCGGGGAGAGCACGATGAGCGGCCACAGATAGTCGGTCCATGCGGTCATGAACGTGAACAGGCCGAGGATCGCCATCGCCGGCCGCGCCGCGGGGAGTCCGACCGTGAGGAAGGTGCGGAACTGGTTCGCGCCGTCCATCCTCGCCGCCTCGATCAACTCGTCGGGGATGACGTCGACTAGATACTGCCGCATGAAGAAGACGCCGAAGGCGGTGACCAGTGTCGGCACGATGACCGCGCCGATCGTGCCGGTCCACCCGAGCTCGCGCATCAGCATGAACAGCGGGATGATGCCCAGCTGCGTCGGGATCGCCATCGTCGCGATCACGAAGATCATCAGCCCGTCGCGCCCCTTGAACCGGAGCTTCGCGAAGGCGTAGCCGGCGAGCGTCGAGAACGTCACGACCGAGAGCGTGATGATGCCCGAGATGAGGAACGAGTTGCCGAGCGCGAGCCAGAAGGGGATCGCGTCGAACACCTGGGCCGCGTTGGTGAAGAAGTTCCCGCCCGGGATCAGCGGCAGCGTCTCTCCGCGGGTGGCGTTCGTACCGCTCGCGACGACGACCGACCACCACAGCGGGTACACGCTGCCGATGATGAACGCGGCGAGCAGTCCGTAGGTGAGGAATCCGGGGCGACTGCCGATCCCGGCGGTGCCGGACGACATGCTCCGGCGACGGCGGATCTTCTCGGGGACGCTCAGCGCCTGCGTCGCGGTCATCGCGCGTTCTCCTCGGTCGTGGTGGCGATCGTCGTTCCGACGGCCGCTGCGGTCGCAGCCGAGGCGGCCGCGCGCGCACGGCGCCGGGCTGCGCGATTCTGGGGGGCATCGCCGGTGGAGATGCGCCGGGAGATCAGGAAGTTGATGACGCCGATGGCGACGATCAACAGGAACAGCAGGATGGCGACCGCGGAGGCTTCGCCGAGGTTGCGTCGGAAGAACGCGAGCTCCCACAGGAACAGCACGGTGGTCTGGAACTGCCGGTCGCTGCCGCCGATACCGCCCGCGGTCGACACGTCGAACAGGCGCGGCTCGGCGAAGATCTGCAGTCCGCCGATCGTCGCGGTGATGATCACGAAGATCAGGGTCGGACGGATCGTCGGGATCGTGATCGAGAAGAAGCGGCGCGCGGCCCCGGCCCCGTCGAGGGCGGCGGACTCGTACAGGTCGCGCGGCACCGCCTGCATCGCGGCGAGCAGAATGAGGGCGTTGTAGCCCGTCCAGCGGAAGTTCACCATGACGGCGATCGCGATGTGCGACAGCGCGGTGTTGTGCTTCCACTCCTGGTCGGCGATGCCGATGAGGTTGAGCAGGTTGTTGGCCAGTCCGTCGGCTTCGTTGAAGATGCTGGAGAAGATGATGGCGACCGCGACCGGGGTGACGACGAACGGGATCAGGACGCTCATCCGCCAGAACGTCGGGGCACGGAGTCCGCGGTCGAGGAGGTAGGCGATCACGAGGGCGACGGCCAGCTGCGGGATCGCGGAGAGCAGGAAGATGCTCAGGGTGTTGCCGATCGAATTCCAGAACATCGCGTCGCCGAGGATCTCGACGAAGTTGCCGAGACCGACGAAGTCGCCCTCCCCCTTGAGCAGGTCCCAGTCGTGCACGGCGACCCACACGGTGTAGAGCAGCGGGAACAGGCCGACCAGCCCGAACAGCAGGAAGAACGGCGAGATGTAGAAGTACGGCGAGGCGTTCTGATCGAACCGTGACACACGGTGGCGCCAGGAGCGCTTCGGCGCCGCATCCGTCGCCGCGGATGCCGCGGCCTGCTGCTCTGCGGGCGGGGCGGTGAGAGTCATGAGGTGTCCTTGTCCCGGGGTTCCGAGGGGTTCCCGTCGCAGTCCCTGCCGGAACGCGTATGCGATGCCGGCAGAGACTGCGACGGGAGGGTGAGTGTCAGCCGACGAGTTCGTTCAGCAGGCCGATGGCCTGGTCCCAGGCACCCTGCGTGTCGGTCTCGCCGCGGTCGAGGCTGCTGAGAGCCGGACCGAAGACGTTCTCCTGGATGACCGAGTCATCCGCGCCCTTGAACTGCGCGACCACGCCCTTCGCACGCTCGGCCAGGATCGCCCCGGTCGGCGCGTCGTTGAAGAACGCGTTCGGCGTGGCCTCCTCGGCGAGCGTCTCCTGCGCCTTGACCGTGGAGGGGAAGTTGCCCGCGGCTGCGGACTGCTTCACCTGCTGCTCGGGCTGCGTGAGCCAGTCGGCGAGTTCTGCAGCGGCCTTCTTGTGCTCCGAGGACTCCGGGATCGACAGGAAGGCGCCACCCCAGTTGGCCGCACCCCCGGGGAACACATCGGCGAAGTCCCATCCGGTCGACGCGTCGCCGCCACCGGCCTCGACCTGACCCTGCACGACACCCAGCATCCAGCCGGGGCATACGAAGGTCGCGAAGGTCCCGTCGACGAACGACTTGCCGCCGTTCCAGTCCCAGGCCGTCTGCGCGGCGGACTGACCGCCCTCCGTCGCGGCGCCCAGCATCTCGAAGCGCTCCTTGAGCTCGGCGTTGTCCTCGACGTTCAGCTTGCCGTCGGTCGTGTAGTAGCCCTCGTCGAGCTGGTTGACCATGGCGTTCCAGACGAAGCCCGAGTGGTCGTACCAGGCCTTGCCGGTCTTGGCGGTGTAGTCGGCACCGACCTGGAAGTAGTTCTCCCAGTCGCCGTTGAGCAGCTCGGCGACGGACTCGCGGTCACTCGGGAGGCCGGCTGCCTCGAACGCGGCGCCGTTGTAGCAGATGCCGCTCGGGCCGATGTCGGTGCCGTAGCCGATGACGCGGCCTTCGGCGTCGGTGGCCTGTCCGTACTTCCAGTCGACCCAGTCGCCCTTGCGGTCTTCGATGCCGTAGTCGCGCAGGTCGACGAAGGTGTCGGAGACGTCCATGACGGCGCCGAGCCAGCCCTCCTCGATCGCGACGATGTCGCTGAGGCCGGAGCCGGCGGCGATCTTGGTGAAGGCATCGGTGCGGGCGTTGCCGCCGGTGTCGATGTTGGTCGCCTCGATCTTGACGTTCGGGTGCGCCTTCTCGTACTCCTTGTAGAGGTCTTCGTAGCCGAAGGTGCCGAACGTGGTGACGGTCAGCGTGACCTCCTCGTCGGCATCTCCTTCCGCGGCATCGCCGTTGCTGCCGGAGCAGCCGGCGAGGGCGAGAGCGGAGACGGATGCCACGGCGGCGATCGCGAGGATCCGGTGGCGGGCACGTGTGTTCACAGTTCACTCCTTTGTGGTGGTCGTGCGGTGTGGTGCGTCGGGATTCCGTGGGAGCGCTCCCACGGGCTGAGCAGTCACTCTATGGGAGCGCTCCCACGGTGTCAACCCGAGGTCGGGCCGGGGGTGGGGTGGGTGGTCGGCTCGGTGACGATCCGCCGAGGCGATGACGATTCGCCGAGGTCTGACCGTCACCGGGTCGGCGGATCGTCACCGAGTCGGCGAATCGTCATGCCACACCCGAGGGGCGTAGCCTTACTCGGTGCCCGAAGCCACACTCTCCCCTGCCCTCGTCCGCGCCGAAGCCCTGATCCGCAATGTTCCGGACTACCCGCAGCCCGGCATCATCTTCCGCGACATCACCCCGCTCCTCGCCGACGCAGAGGCTCTGCGCGTGACGACCGAGGCGATCATCGAGCCCTTCGCCGGGCAGTTCGACGTGATCGCGGGCATCGAGGCGCGCGGCTTCATCCTCGCCAGCGCGGCCGCCGTCGCCGCGGGCGTGGGCCTCATCCCGATCCGCAAGGCCGGCAAGCTGCCTCGCCCCGCGGCATCCGTCGACTACGCCCTCGAATACGGCACGGCCACGATCGAGATGCACGACGATCTGCCCGCCGGATCCCGCGTGCTGCTGATCGACGATGTGCTCGCCACCGGAGGCACGCTCGCCGCCGGCCGAGAGCTGGTGGAGCGACTCGGCAGCCACGTCATCGGCATCTCCGTGCTGTTCGAGATCGATGGCCTCGGCGGTCGCGAGGCCGTGGGCGACCTCCACACGGTGTTCCACTCCGCCTGACCCGCGATCCCCTCCGCGCGCGATCCCCTCCGCATGATCGCCGAGCGCACGGCTTCTTGCCGAGTGCACGGCTTCGGCGCGTGAACACCCCGTGCGCTCGACAGCAAGCCGTGCACTCGGCGGATGCGGGCGGAGGGGCGGGGAGAGGGCGGGGAGACGGCGGGAAGAGGGCGGACGGGGGCAGTAGACTGGGTTCGCCCGTCCGCCCGCGACTTCCGGAGCCGTTCATGCCCACCATCGTCGTCGACGTCATGCCCAAGCCCGAACTGCTCGACCCGCAGGGGAAGGCCGTCTCCGGCGCCTTCGCCCGCCTCGGCGTCGAGGGCTTCACCGACGTCCGCATCGGCAAGCGCTTCGAGCTCACCGTCGAGGGCGAGGTCACCGACGAGGTTCTCGCCGAGGCCAAGCGCATCGCCGACGAGGTGCTCTCCAACTCCGTGATCGAAGACGTCGTCGGCATCGAGGTCGCGGAGTGACCGTCCGCATCGGCGTCATCACCTTCCCGGGCTCGCTCGACGACCGCGACGCCCAGCGTGCCGTCCGCATCGCCGGCGCCGAGCCCGTCGCCCTGTGGCACGGCTCGCACGATCTCGAGGGCGTCGACGCCCTCGTCCTCCCCGGCGGCTTCAGCTACGGTGACTACCTGCGTGCCGGCGCGATCGCCGCGCTCTCGCCGATCATGGCCGAGGTGAAGGATGCCGCGGCCAAGGGCATGCCCGTGCTCGGCATCTGCAACGGCTTCCAGATGCTCGTCGAGGCGCACCTGCTGCCCGGCGGTCTGATCCGCAACAACCACCAGCACTTCGTGCGCCGTGACCAGAAGCTCACGGTCGAGAACTCCGACACCGCCTGGACGAATGCGTTCCGCACCGGCCAGGAGATCGTGATCCCGCTGAAGAACGCCGACGGTGGATACATCGCCGACGAGCAGACGCTCGACCGCATCGAGGGCGAGGGCCTGGTCGCCTTCCGCTACGCCGGCGTCAACCCGAACGGCTCGCTGCGCGACATCGCCGGCCTCACGAACGAGGCGGGCAACGTGGTCGGCCTCATGCCGCACCCCGAGCACGCGACCGAGGCGGGCTTCGGCCCCGACACCGCAGCAGCGATGCGCAGCGGCGTCGACGGTCTCGACTTCTTCACCAGCGCGATCGCCGCGGTCGCCCGCGTCGCCGCGTAGCCGAGCAGCCGTCCGGCTCAGCCGAGCGGTCCTGCGACCGCCGACTCAGTCGACCGGGAGCGCGAAGGGGTTGTCCCCTGCCGCCGCGAGCAGATACCAGGCCGTCGCTCCGGTGTGAAGGCTCGCGTAGTAGAGGTCGCCGAACCCCGAGTCGAGGCCGTCGTTCGAGGTCGCGACGATGCCCTTCCCGTCGCCGTTGGGCGCGTCGCGCTGGGCCAGGCGGATGCTGCTCAGCAGCGTCTCCGCGCGGTCGGCATCGCCCGCGCCGTCACGAAGGCCGAGAGCGAGCGCCAGGTGCCCGCCGCCCTCGAACCACGCCTTCGACACGTCGACCTCGCTGATCGACGGCCCCGTGTACGGTCCGTCGGTCGCGATGAGGTTCCCGAGCGTCCAGTCCAGCGCCGCGCCGTAGCGCGGGTCTCCGGTGGCGAGTGCGCTCCAGGTCTGCGCATCCAGAGGGATGGGGCGGGTGTTGATCGTCGAACCGTCGAGGCCCGTGCCGGTGTTCACATGGCCGTCTGTGCTCTGCATCGCTGCGACGAAGTCGGCGGCGACCGCTGCCCTGTCGGACCACACCGTATCGCCGGTGAGCTGTGCCAGCTGCGTGAAGAACCCTGCGATATCGCTGTTGTGCTCGGTGGACTTCCAGGTCAGGGACGTGCCGTCCTCGAGCTGACCACCGGTGTAGCCGTAGGGCGCGCGCACGAGGTCGGCCGTGTTGTCCTGGATCCACTGGCCGACCCGCAGCGCGCCGTCGAGGTATCGCGAATCCCCGGTCGCGTGCGCGAGCCGCGCGAGGGCCATCCCGACCCAGGCCTGGTTCCCGGTGAAGGTGCCGGGCCCGGTGATCTCCACCCGCCCCTGCCGGATGCCGTGCGGCTCGTAGGAGGCGCGGGTGCGGCCGTCGCCGATCGGGTCGTTGTCCTGCACGAAGAGGAGCGTGTCGCCGATCGCCCGCGCGCGTCGGAGGTCGTCCGGCAGACCGCGAGCGGTGTACGCGATGATCACCAGCGAGTCGTCGTAGACGAACGAGGGCGTGAAGTCCCAGCTCGGGGTGGTGAAGAATCCGCCCTGATAGCTGCGCGGCAGGCAGCGCCCGGCGCCGTCGCAGAACTCGTCGACTCGGGCATCCAGGAACTCGTAGGCCAACGCCACGGACTGCGCGGCATCCGGTGCCTCCGCATCAGGCGTCGAACCGTCGGCGGGCCTGCCGGCGCCCAGAGCCGCGGGGGCCGCACCGGCGAGAACGGCAGCGGCCACGAGCGCGGCGACGACCATCCACGGCGCCGAGCGACGCGAAGATCCGGACATGGAGACCCCTCGGTCAGAACCGCGCGCGGGTCAGCGGCGCGCAGGCGACCTGGAGGTCACGGCAAGAGCCTGACAGCTCCGCCGAATCCGCAGAAGCGGCGAAAGTCTAGAGTCCCCGTTCCGTTCGGCGAGTGCTACCCGAGCGCGGGCGGCCAGACGCCGATCAGCACGGCCATGATCACGACCGTGACCAGCTCGTGCGCGATGTTGAGGGTGGTCAACCTGGTCGAGCGACCCTCGAACGCGTCATGCGTGATGAAACGCGCGGCCGTGAAGCCTGCCCACAGCGTCACCGCGGTGATGATCGCACCCCAGAAAAACGATCCGCCGTAGAAGTGCCAGGCGATGGAGGAGGCACCGGCGAGCACCCAGGCCGTGATGAAGCTCACCAGGACGGTGGTGATGATCGGCCACATCGCCGTCGCGGCCGGCCGGTCCATGTCGACGTTCGCGAGCTTCGACCACCGCGTGCCGAACACCTTCGGGGCGTACCAGACCGAGCCGACGAGCATGCTCGACGCGGTAGCCAACAGGACCGCCCAGTAGTTGATCTCGGGAACCATGACAGCCTCCACTCATCGGATGCCTCACCATACTCCCGGGCAGCGAGCCGCGGTGCCCCGACACCTGCATGATCCGGCGACGGATGCATGACCAGCCGGCCCGGGGAGCTCATGCGAGCGGCGAAACCTCATGCAACTGACGCGGCCCGCCGCGGGAATCCGCCTCCACCGAACCGATTCGATCCCCACGCTGGCAAGAATGTAAGCGTTTGCAGTAGCCTGTTTCGCATGGCACAGCTTGAGCAGATCGCAGCCCCCGGTTCCGAGTGGTGGCGCAGCGCCGTCATCTACCAGATCTACCCCCGCTCCTTCGCGGATGCGTCGGGCGACGGCATCGGCGATCTGCCGGGCATCACCAGTCGACTCGACGCCCTGCAGGAACTCGGCATCGACGCGATCTGGCTCAGCCCGTTCATGACCAGCCCGCAGCGCGATGCCGGCTACGACGTCGCCGACTACCGCGACGTCGACCCGCTGTTCGGCACGCTCGCCGACTTCGACCTGATGCTCGAAGAGGCGCACGCCCGCGACATCCGCGTGGTGGTCGACCTGGTCCCGAACCACTCGTCCGACCAGCACGTCTGGTTCCAGCAGGCTCTGAAGGCGGCCCCGGGAAGCCCAGAGCGCGCACGCTACATCTTCCGCGACGGCAAGGGCGAGAACGGCGAGCTCCCGCCGAACAACTGGCAGTCGGTGTTCGGCGGCGGCATGTGGGAGCGCATCACCGAGGCCGACGGCACCCCCGGCCAGTGGTACCTGCACATCTTCGACGCCACGCAGCCCGACTTCGACTGGACCAACGAAGAGGTCCGCGAGGAGTTCCGCTCCATCCTGCGCTTCTGGCTCGACCGCGGTGTCGACGGCTTCCGCGTCGACGTCGCCCACGGCATGGTCAAGGCCGACGGCCTGCCCGACTACACGCCTCCGGCAGATGCCGACTCGATGGGCGGCGGCGAGCAGAACGTGCCGTACTGGGGTCAGGACGGCGTGCACGACATCTACCGCGACTGGCACAAAGTGCTCGCCGAGTACGACGGCGACCGCGCACTGTGCGGCGAGGCCTGGATGCCGACGCTCACGCAGACCGCGCTCTGGGTGCGTCCGGACGAGATGCACCAGACCTTCAACTTCCCGTACCTGCTCACCCCGTGGGACGCGAAGGCACTCGGCGACGTCATCCGCGAGTCGCTCGACGACTTCGGCGCGGTCGGCGCGCCGAGCACCTGGGTGCTCTCGAACCACGACGTCGTGCGTCACGCCTCGCGTCTGGCTCTCACGGCCGACAACCCGCAGGGCGAGGGAATCGGACCGAACACCCCGGACAAGCCGGATGCCGCGATCGGCCTGGCCCGCGCCCGCGCGGCGACCACGGTGATGCTCGCGCTCCCCGGTTCGTCGTACCTGTACCAGGGCGAGGAGCTCGGGCTGCCGGAGGCGATGGAGATCCCGGACGAGTTCCGTCAGGACCCGACCTGGTTCCGCACGAACGGCGAGCGCTACGGGCGTGACGGATGCCGCGTGCCGCTGCCCTGGGAGGCGGATGCTCCGGCGTTCGGCTTCAACGACACCGGACTCTCGTGGCTCCCGCAGCCGGCCGAGTGGGCGACCTACGCCCGCGATGTCGAGGAGACCGACCCCGCTTCGACGCTGGCGCTCTACAAGCGACTGCTGGCCGCACGCCGTGAGCACGGCTTCGGCACCGGCTCGCTGGTCTGGGAGGATGCCGGGGCCGAGGCGGTGGCCTTCCGCCGCGGCGACGTGCACGTGGTCGCGAACCTCGGCACCGAGCCGATCGAGCTGCCCGCGAACGCGCTCGTGATGCTGCAGAGCCAGCCGTTCGACGGTGCGGCCATCCCCGTCGACACAGCCGTCTGGTACACCACGGCCTGACACCCCATCCCGGTCGCGGTCTCTGTCGCCCACAGCCCTGTGCGGCGGCAGAGACACGCGACGGGAACACATCCGCAGAGGAACACATGGCCAGCATCGATGAGGTCGCCCGGCTCGCAGGGGTCTCGACCGCGACCGTCTCGCGCGCGTTGAGCGGGCGGGGCCACGTGTCCGAGTCCGCCAGAGAGCGCGTGCAGGCGGCGGCGCAGTCCCTCGGCTATGTGGTCTCCTCACGGGCTTCGAGCCTCGCCTCCGGCCGCACCCGCAACATCGGCGTCGTGGTGCCGTTCCTCGACCGCTGGTTCTTCAGCACGGTGCTGTCGGGGGTCTCGGCCGCGCTGATGCGCGCCGGCTACGACATCACGCTCTACAACATCACCGCCGACAAGGACGTGCGCCGACACGTGTTCGACACGTTCCTGCGGCGACAGCGCGTGGATGCCGTGATCGCCGTGTCGATCGAACTCGACGAGGAGGAGACGCAGCACCTGCTCGACCTCGGTCTTCCCGTGATCGCGATCGGCGGTCCGAACCCGAAGCTCGACACGCTCACGGTCGACGACGTCGCGGTGGCTCAGTTGGCCACCGAGCATCTCATCAGCCTCGGTCACACCGACATCGCGCACATCGGGGCCAACCCCGAGTTCGACATCGACTTCCACATCCCGACCAACCGCCGTCTCGGCTTCGAGAAGGCCCTGGCGAAGGCCGGCATCCCGCTGAACCATGCGTTCCTGGAGCCTGCGGACTTCACCGTCGAGGGCGGCTACCGCGCGGCGAAGCAGCTGCTCGGACGCCCGGGTCCGCGCCCGACGGCGGTGTTCGCCGCATCCGATGAGATGGCGATCGGGGCACTGCTCGCGGCTCGAGACCTGGGCTTCAGCGTGCCGGAGGAGCTGTCGATCGTCGGCATCGACGGGCACGAGCTCGGCGAGTTCTTCCGTCTGACCACGGTCGACCAGTTCCCACTGGGGCAGGGCGAGCGGGCCGCGGACGCGGTACTGGCGAAGCTCACCACCCCGGACGAGGTCCACATCCCGTCGGAGCTGCCGTACGAGTTGAACGTGCGCGGGACGACCGCCCGCCTTCCCTGATCGGAAGACGGGCGATCGGCGGCGTCAGCTCGCGACGATGAGGCCCTTGGTCGCGGTGCGGGCGGCCTCGAAGCGGCGCGCGACGTCGGACCAGTTCACGATGTTCCAGAACGCCTTGACGTAGTCGGCACGCACGTTGAGGTAGTCGAGGTAGTAGGCGTGCTCCCACACGTCGAGCTGCAGGAGCGGCGTGACGCCGAGCGGCGCGTTGCCCTGCTGGTCGAACAGCTGGAAGATCACGGGGCGAGCGCCGACGCCGTCCCACGCGAGCACGGCCCAACCCGATCCCTGCACGCCCAGCGCCGTGGCGGTGAAGTGCGCACGGAAGGCATCGATCGAGCCGAACGCGTCGACCAGCGCGGCCTCCAGCTCGCCCTCGGGAGCTCCGCCGCCCTCGGGCGACAGGTTCTGCCAGAACACGGAGTGGTTGATGTGGCCGCCGAGGTTGAACGCGAGGTCCTTCTCGAGCTTGTTGACGTTCGCGAGGTCGCCCGCGCTGCGTGCCGTGGCGAGCTGCTCGAGGGCGGTGTTCGCGCCCGTGACGTACGCCTGGTGGTGCTTGGAGTGGTGCAGCTCCATGATCTTGCCGGAGATGTGCGGCTCGAGCGCCGCGTAGTCGTAGGGCAATTCGGGGAGCGTGTAGAGAGTGGACATGACGTCTTCCTTTCAGTGGTGGGTGTCGTGCGGGAGTGCGTGGAAGCGGCGGTCGAGATAGACGAGCGGACGACCCTGCGGTCCGGCGAGCACCTCGAGGACCTCGGCGATCACGACCGTCGACGAACCGACGGCGACGGTCTGCAGCGCACGACAGCGCAGGGCGGCGCGCGCCGAGGCGAGGTGCGGTTCGCCCGTCTCGAGCTGCGACCATCCCTGCTCGGCCGTGAACCGCTCGGAGCCGCTGACCGCGAAACTCTGCGCGAGGGCGGAGTGCTCGTCGTCGATGAGGTGCACGACGAACGTGGCGGCGCCGAGGATCGCGCCTGCCGATCCGGTCGCCCTCGTGACGGAGAACACGATCGCCGCGGGGTCGACGGCCACGGAGGCGACGCTCGACGCGGTGAGCCCGACCGGCCCTTCCGGCGTGGAGGCGGTGATGATCGCGACGCCCGCGGGATGCGTGCGGAACGCGGCCTTGAGCCCTTCGCCGACCGGGGTGGGTACTGGTGTCGCGGTCATCGGCCGGCCTCCGTCATCTGTTCCTGCTTCGCATGCGCGAGCATCTCCGCGCGGTCGACGATCTTCGTCCGCTCACGTCCTCGTTCGGCGCCGGCCGCACGCTCGGCGGTGTCGATGCGCAGCCAGCCGTCGAGGTCGACGGCGTGCCCGAGATGGGCGATCGGATCGTCAGCGCGCGCGACCTGCTCGGCGACGGCGAGGTCGTCCACGAGGTGGCGGACGGTCTGCGCCGCATCCGACTTCGTCGAGCCGATGAGCCCGACCGGGCCCCGCTTGATCCACCCCGTCGCGTACAGCCGCGGGATCGGGAGGCCCGCGGCATCCACGACACGCCCCTCCGTGTGCGGCACGACCCCGAGGTCTTCGTCGAACGGCATCCCCGGCATGGGTGTCGAGCGATAGCCGACGGCCCGGTACACCGCCCCGACGTCGTAGCGCCGCAGTTCGCCGGTGCCCACCATGCGGCCCAACTCGTCAGACGCGGTGCGCTCCATCTCGATGCCGGTCACGCGACCCGTGCCGAGCACGCGGACGGGTCGCTGCCGCAGATGCAGATGGATGCGGCGCGAGGCCGTGCGGCTCGCCGGATCGAGCGCCGCCCACTCGGTCAGCGTGCGCACGATGATCCGGCGCTGCGAGAACTGCGCGATCATCCGCTCGGCGTGATCGTCCAGGGCGAGCTCGTCCGGGTCGACGATCACGTCGACGTCGCCCTGCTCGGCGAGCTCGCGCAGTTCGAGCGGCGAGAAGCGCACGTCGGCCGGACCCCGTCGCGCGAACAGGTGCACATCACGCAGCGGACTGGCGGAGAGCTGGTCGAGCACCGCATCCGGTGTGTCGGTGTGGGTCAGCGCCGAGGCATGCTTGGCGAGGATCCGCGTCACGTCGAGCGCGACGTTGCCCGCCCCGAGGACGGCGACCGACTCCGCGGCGAGCGGCCAGGTGCGCGGGGCATCGGGATGACCGTCGTACCAGGCGACGAAGTCGGCCGCTCCGAAGGAACCCGGAAGGTCGATGCCGGGGATGTCGAGGCTGACGTCGAGGTCGGCCCCTGTCGCCACGATCACACCGTCGTAGGCCGCGCGGAGCTGGTCGATCTCGATGTCGACGCCGATCTCGACGTTGCAGCACAGCCGGATGCGCGGGTTCACGAGCACATCGTGGAGAGCGTCGGTGATCTTGCGGATGCGCGGATGATCAGGGGCGACGCCGTAGCGGACCAGGCCATACGGCGCGGGGAGCTTCTCGAAGAGATCGATCGAGGCGGTCGGCACGAGCCCGAGGAGGATATCGGCCGCATAGATGCCCGCCGGCCCTGCCCCGACGATGGCGATGCACGGTTCGGCGATGGTCATGCGTGTTCCCCCTGTGGTGCGAGCGCGGCGATGATCGGGTGGTCGAAGGCGAGCATCCCCGTCTTGGCGGCGCCTCCCGGCGAGCCGATCTCGTCGAAGAACTCGACGTTGGCCTTGTAGTAGTCCTGCCACTCGTCGGGCAGATCGTCTTCGTAGTAGATGGCCTCGACCGGGCACACCGGCTCGCAGGCGCCGCAGTCCACGCATTCGTCGGGGTGGATGTACAGCGACCGTTCACCCTCGTAGATGCAGTCGACGGGGCACTCGTCGATGCAGGCCTTGTCCTTCACATCGACGCACGGCAGGGCGATCACATAGGTCATCGCGGGGTCTTCGTTCGGGTCACGCTGTCCTCGTTCGGTCGATCCGGCCCGTGTGGGGCCACATGACAACCCTAAAACCTCAAGTACACTTGAGATCAAATCGAGGGAAAGACACCGGATGAGCCCGCACGCGCCCGACGAGCCGCTGACGATCGGCGAGATGACCCGACGCACCGGTGTGGCCGCCTCCGCCCTGCACTTCTACGAGTCCCTCGGCCTCATCGCCTCGACCCGCACGCCCGGCAACCAGCGCCGCTACGCCCGCCACATGCTGCGACGTGTGTCACTCATCACGGTCGCCAAGCGCCTCGGCATCCCGCTGTCCGACGTGCAGGCGGCGTTCGCCGACGTGCCGCTGACCGAGACCCCGAGCCACGCCGACTGGCAGCGGGCATCGCGACGCTGGAAGCGCGAGCTCGAGAAGCGTCGGGAGGGCATCGAGCGCCTCGAACGCGAGCTCACCGGCTGCATCGGCTGCGGCTGCCTGTCGATGAAGGCGTGCGGACTGCTCAACCCCGACGACGCGCTCGGCACGCAGGGCGTCGGCCCTCAGCGACTGCAGGACTGACCCCTCTACGACGCCGGAGCCCCTTTTCAGGAAGCCCGACGGATACGTCGGCAGAGCGAGCCCCCACGAAGAAACGCGAGCCTGTCGAGGCGCGCGGACAGTCTCTGACATGATCGCTGAAAAGCCATGAAGGGACACCACCGATGAAGAAGCTCCCCACTGCCGAAGAGATCGTCAGGATCCGCCGCGATGCGCTGCTCAACCGGGCCGTCGAGGCGTACAAGTTCTTCTACCCGACGGTGTCCATGGTGCTGAACTTCGAGTCCATCGAAGAGCTCGGGGCACCCGCGAACCGCGGTCTCCTCATCCAGCTCACCACACCGGATCTCGTCACGCTCACGCAGAATTCGGACACCCCCTATGGACTCGGGTTGGGCGACACGACCGACGGCCCCGTCGTCGTCGAGCTCCCCGCCGGTCCGCTGATCGGCGTGATCGATGACACGAATTTCCAGTTCGTCACCAACATGGGCGTCGTCGGCGAGGACGAGGGCAAGGGCGCCAAGTACCTGGTCGTTCCACCGGGATACGACGGCCCCCTGCCCGAGTCCGGATACATCGTCAAGCGCCCTGCGACGAACAGGTTCCTCATCTGCGCGCGCGCACCGTTCCCTGACCCGGAGAAGGGAAAGGCACTGCTGCGCACGCTGAAGGTGTACCCCCTGGCCGACGTGGAGAATCCCGCGCCGAACGTGTTCGTGGATATGTCCGATCGCAAAGCCGTCGCGAACCCCTGCGTGGTCGACGGAACCATCGACTATTGGCACGCCCTCAAGCGTGCGCTCGACATCGACGTGCCTTCCCCCGCTCTCTACAACCAGTACGGCATGCTCGCCGACCTCGGCCTGCGGGCAGATCGCCCCTTCACCCCCGACGCGGAACTCGTCTCGATCCTCTCCGAGGCGGCCGAGAAGGCGAACGAGCAGCTCGTCGTCGCGGCGTTCGCCGACGACGCACCGGAACGGCTCGTCTGGCCTGATCGTAAATGGGAGTGGGTGGTGTACGCCGAGGGAGATTTCGGGTACTACGAGAAGAACTTCCTCAACCTCTCTGTGCGGGAGCGGTGGTTCTACCAGGCCACCCTCGAAACCGACAAGATGTTCATGCATAAGGAGGGCGCCGGCTCCCTCTACTGGCTCGCCGCGGTCGATGCGGACGGAGCCGCGCTGGATGGGGCCGCGTCCTACACGTTGACCGTTCCCGCCCCCGTGCCCGCCGCGCAGTTCTGGTCTGTCACCCTCTACGACCTGGACACCCGTTCAGAGATCAATACCCCGCAGTTCAAGCCCGTGCTGACAAGCCTGCGTGACGACCTCAAGCCCGACGCGTCCGGCGAGATCAACCTTCATTTCGGTCCCGATCGACCCCGCGATGGGGTGCCGTGGCTGCAGACCAACCCCGGTTCGCAGTGGTTCGCCTACTTCCGGATCTACGGTCCCGGCTCCCCCGCTTTCGACGGCACCTGGAAGCCCTCCGACTTCCGGAAGGACTGAACCGAGCGCACCGGATCGGCCTCGAGGTGCGTACGTCCGCCGCCGCGGGTCAGCGCACCTCGAAGTCGGCGGAGAGCAGGACGTCGTCGCGCGAACTGGGCCCGACCAGGAGTTCGAACGCGCCGGCCTCGACGAGACGGGTGCCCGCGGCATCCACGATCGTGCAGTCGGCGACGGGCAGCTCCAGGCGCACGCGCGCCGACTCCCCCGGTGCGATGTCGACCTGGCGGTAGCTCTTGAGCTCCTTGTCGGTCCAGCTGACGCTGGTCACGGCATCCCGCACATACACCTGCACGGTCTCGCGCACCGGACGTGTGCCGGTGTTCGCCACCGTCACGTGGCCGATGATCGTGTCGTCGCGTCCGAGCTCGATCGACTCCAGCTCGAGGTCGGCGTACTCCACCGTCGTGTACGACAGCCCCTCGCCGAACGCCCAGGCGGGCGACTGAGTGAGGTCGGCGTACCGGTCACCGTGCTGGCCGCGGATCTGGTTGTAGTACGTCGGCTGCTGCCCCACGTGCCGGGCGAACGAGATCGGCAGACGACCCGACGGCTCGACCGCCCCCGAGATGATCTCGGCGAGGGCGCGCCCGCCCTGCATACCCGGGTTCGCAGCCCAGATCACGGCGGCGGCCTGCGCGGCGGATGCCGGGAGCACGAGCGGCTTGGAGGCCAGCAGCACCACGACCACCGGCTTGCCGGTCGCGATCAGGGCATCGATCAGCGCGTTCTGTCCGCCGATCAGCTCGAGCGTCGCGGTCGAGCGGCCTTCGCCGATGAGTTCGATCCGGTCGCCCACCACCGCGACGACGACATCGGATTCGGATGCCGCGGCCACAGCCTCGGCGATCAGGTCGGCATCCGGAGCGCACGGCTTCACGACCGGCGGACGCGGCTGCTTGTCCGGGAAGAACGGCCCCTGCGGGTCTTCCTCCAGCGTGAGGATGTCGGCGCCGCGGGCATGCGCGACGGTCCAGCCGTCGATCCCCTGCAGCCCGTCGAGGACGGTCGTGATCATCTCGCGCGGCTGACCGTCGAGCCATCCGGCCTGCCCGGAGCCACCGGCCCAGTCGCCGAGCTGCGTCTGCGCGTCGTCGGCGAGCGGTCCCACCACGGCCACCTTCAGGGCCGCGTTCGCATCGAGCGGCAGCACCCCGTCGTTCTCGAGCAGCACGATCGAGCGACGGGCCGTCTCCAAGTTCAGCTCCGCGTGCGCGGCGCTGCCGACGACGGCATCCAGCTCCGCTCCCGGCAGGCGCGGGTTCTCGAAGAGCCCGAGCTCGAACTTCAGCGTGAGGATGCGGGCGGCGGCGTCGTCGAACGCGTCCTCCGCGAGCATCCCCTTCTCGACGGCATCCAGGGCCCCCTCGTAGAACGCGGGAGTCGTCATGATCATGTCGTTGCCGGCGCGGACCGTCGCGGCGGCCGCGTGCGTGATGTCGGGTTGGATCCGCTGCTCCCACACCATCCGGCCGACGTTGTCCCAGTCGGTGATGAGCGTGCCGGTGTAGCCCCACTCGCCGCGCAGGACGTCGCTGAGCAGCCAGTCGTTGGTCGTGATCGGCACACCGTCGGTGGTCTGGTAGCCGAGCATGAACGTGCGGCATCCTTCACGGGCGACGCGCTCGAACGGCGGCAGGAACCAGGAGCGGAGCTTGCGCCGTGAGATGTCGGCCTCGCTGGCGTCGCGTCCGCCCTGCGTCTCGGAGTAGCCGGCGAAGTGCTTGGCCGTCGCGAGGATCGCCGTGGGGTCGTCGAGCCCCTCCCCCTGGTAACCGCGCACCATGGCGGACGCCAGCTCGCCGATCAGGAACGGGTCCTCACCGAACGTCTCGCTGATGCGACCCCAGCGCAGGTCGCGGGCGATGCACAGCACGGGCGAGAACGTCCAGTGGATGCCGGTGATCGCGACCTCCTCGGCCGTCGCGCGGGCGACGCGCTCGAGCAGGTCAGCGTCCCACGACGCGGCCATGCCGAGCTGGGTGGGGTAGATCGTCGCCCCGGGCCAGAACGAGTGCCCGTGGATGCAGTCCTCACCCACCAGCAGCGGGATGCGGAGGCGGGTCTGCGCGGTGAGCTCGTTCGCCCGGAGGATGCGCTCGGGCGACGTGTGCAGGATCGAGCCCGCGTGGCGCCGTGCGATGTGGTCGTCGAGGTCGTCGCGCGCGTCGAGCTGCAGCATCTGCCCGACCTTCTCCTCCAGCGTCATGCGTCCGAGGAGGTCGGCCACGCGCTCGGGGATCGAGAGGGCGGGGTCCTGGTAGGGAAGGACCGTGGTCAGAGTCTGAGAGGTCATCACTTCTTGTTCTGGGTCGAGGTCGTCGAGGAGGTCGTGGAGTCGGAGGAGGTCGCCGACGTTACGGGATCAGGTGTCTTCTTCGGCAGGGGCACGCTGCGGACGGCTGTGACGGCGTCGTTCACGTTCAGCCCCTTCTTCTTCATGGCCCTCGCGCGCTCGCCGGCGGAGCGCAGGCGCGGGTTGACGTATTCGTCGATGCCGAAGTTGATCAGCGAGAGCGCGACGCCGATGATCGCGATGCAGAGGCCGGCGGGGACGTACCACCACCACAGGCGCGGGAAGGCGCCGTTCTGCTGCGCCCAGAACAGGATGGTGCCCCAGTTCAGGTTGCTCACCGGGATCACGCCGATGAACGCCAGCGTCGTCAGCCCGAGGATCGCGGCCGTCACCGTGCCGACGAAGCTCGAGGCGATCAGAGCCATGAGGTTCGGCAGCATCTCGACGGTGATGATCCGACGCAGCGGCTCGCCGTTGGCGCGCGCCGCCTGGATAAAGTCACGGTTGCGCAGCGACATCGTCTGGGCGCGCAGCACACGCGCGCCCCACGCCCAGCCGGTGATCCCGAGCACGGCGGCGATCACGATCAGGGGCGGGTTCTCGAACTGCGAGGCGATGATGATGATCAGCGGGATGCCGGGGATCACCAGGAACACGTTCGTCAAAGCCGAGAGCGACTCGCTCTTCCAGCCGCGCACGTAGCCGGCGATGACGCCGATCGTGATCGCGATGATCGTGGCGATGAAGGCGGCGAGGAAGCCGACGACGATCACCCCGCGGGTGCCGTAGATGATCTGGCTCAGAACGTCTTCGCCCATGTGGGTCGTGCCCAGCCAGTGCTCCCACGAGGGCGGCTGCCGGAGCGCGGAGCGGTCCTTCTGCGTCGGACCGTACGGCGAGATCCAGGGTGCGAGGATCGCGATGAGCACGAACACCCCGAGGATGATCAGGCCCGCGATCGACTTGGGGTTGCGGAACATCGCGAACGCCTGGGCGAGCTGCGACCAGAACGTCTTGCGCGGCGGGGCGCCGGTCGGGGTGCGCAGCGTGGCCGTCTCGGGCATGCCGGAGACGACGGCGGATCCGTCGGGCGCCGTGGTGCTGGCGGTGGTGGGAACAGTCATGTCAGGACTCCATCTGGCGCGTGCGCGGGTCGAGGTAGGCGTAGACGACATCCGCGAGGATGTTGGCCACGAGCACCGACAGCGTGATCACGAGGAAGACTCCCTGCATCAACGCGAAGTCTTTGGCGTTGGTCGCGTCGAGCAGGAGCTTGCCGACGCCCGGGTAGCTGAACACCATCTCCATCACGATCGTGCCGCCGACGATGAAGCCGATCGACAGCGCGAAGCTCTGGATCTGGGGCAGCACCGCATTGCGCGCGGCATATCCCCACAGCACCCGCTTGTTGGGCATGCCCTTCGCCTGCGCGACCGTGATGTAGTCGTCGTCGAGGACGGTCAGCATCATGTTGCGCATGCCGAGGACCCACCCGCCGAGCGAGGCGACCACGATGGTCAGCGCCGGCAGCGTGCCGTGCATGATCACCTGGCCGATGAAGTCGAAGCTCCACTCCGGCGATTGCCCCTTGTCGTAGGCGTGCGACGACGGGAACCACTTCAGTGTGGACGAGAAGATCGCGATCGCGATCAGGCCGAGCCAGAAGTACGGGATGGTGTTGAAGAACGTCGTCACGGGGATGATCGCGTCGAGCTTGCTGCCGCGTTTCCATCCGACGACGGCGCCGGCGACGGTGCCGATCGTGAACGAGATGATCGTCGCGATGCCGACCAGACCGAGGGTCCAGGGCAGGGCGGCGGCCAGCACCTCGGCCACCGGCCGCAGGCCGTGCAGCGTCGAGATGCCGAGGTCGCCGCGCAGCAGCATCCCCCAGTACTCGATGTACTGCTGCCAGATCGACTTGTCGGTGTCGATGCCGAGCAGGATGCGCAGCGCGTCGGCGGCTTCGGGGCTCACGTTGCGGTTGCGCGCGAGGTACGAGCTGACCGCGTCGCCCTTCATCAGGCGCGGGAGGAAGAAGTTGATCGTGATGGCCGCCCACAGGGTGAACAGGTAGAAGCCCGCGCGCCCCGCGAAGAAGCGCCAGGGGACCTTGCGTCGTCCGCGCTCCGCGACCGTCGCCGTGGTGCCGACCTCGAGCGCATCGCGTGCGACGAGGTCGTTGTCGTCGAGTTGGGGGAATGCGGTGCTCACAGGGCACCTCCGGTCGAGGTCGCGGTGGCGAAGTGCTTGTCGGGGTCGGGCGACGCGGCGCGCAGCTCGCGCGTGTACGGATCCTGCGGGTTGAGGATGACGTCGTCGGCGGTGCCGTACTCCACGACGCGGCCCTGGTTGAGCACCATGATCTCGTCGCTGAAGTGGCGGGCGGTGGCGAGATCGTGGGTGATGTAGAGCACGCCGAGACCCTCCTCGCGCTGCAGGTCGGCGAGCAGGTTCAGCACGCCGAGACGGATCGAGACGTCGAGCATCGAGACGGGCTCGTCGGCGACGAGGAGCGAGGGTCGCGAGGCCAGCGCGCGGGCGATCGCCACCCGCTGCCGCTGCCCACCCGAGAGTTCGTGCGGACGCCGGTCGATGACGGCGTCGGCGTCGAGCCGCACGCGGTCGAGGAGGCGGCGCACCTCGTCTTCGGTCTCCTTCTTGGGCACCACATCGTCGAGGCGGATCGGGCGCTCCAGGTGATAGCGGATCGAGTGGTACGGGTTGAGCGAGGCGAACGGGTCCTGGAACACCATGCGCAGCTGCTGCCGGTACTTCCGCAGACCCTTCCCGCGGCGCGGGATCGGCTTGCCGTCGAGCAGCACCTCTCCGCTCGTCGGGGTCTCGAGCTGGGTGAGGATCTTCGCGATCGTGGACTTGCCGCTGCCGGACTGGCCGACCAGGCCGATCGTCTGGCCGGACGACAACGTGAAGCTCACGTCGTCGAGCGCCTTGAGTTGTCCGGCGCCGCGGACGCTGTACGCCTTCGTGACGCCCCGGAATTCGAGGGTGGTCATCGCACCAGCACCCCTCTCTCGCCCGTCAAGCGGGGGAATGACGAGAGCAGCGTCTTCGTGTACTCGTGCGCGGGCTGGGTCCAGATGTGCTCCGCCGTCGCGAGTTCGATGATCTCGCCCTCGCGCATGATCGCGATCCGGTCGCTGATCTCCAGGAGGAGCGGAAGGTCGTGGGTGATGAAGATCACCGAGAAGCCGAACTCGTGCCGCAATTGGGAGATCTGCTTGAGGATCTCGCGCTGCACCAGCACGTCGAGTGCGGTGGTGGGTTCGTCCATCACCATCAGCTGCGGCCGCAGTGCGAGCGCCATCGCGATCATCACGCGCTGGCGCATGCCGCCGGAGAGCTCGTGCGGGAAGGAGCGGATGCGCTGTCGCCCGACCTTGACGATCTCGAGCAGCTCCTCGGCCTCGGCACGCCGCTGCTTGCGGTTCATGTCCGGGCGGTGGATCTCGAAGACGTCCTCCAGTTGCGAGCCGATCGTCGCGACCGGGTTGAGGGCGTTCATCGCCCCCTGGAACACCATCGACACCTTGTCCCAGCGGAAGCGCTGCATCGCCTCGACGTCGAGCGCGTTGATGTCGATGTCGACGCCGGTCGCGTCGTGGAAGGTCACACTGCCGCCGGTGATCACGGCCGGTGCCCGCAGCAGTCGCTGGACCCCGTAGGCGAGCGTGGTCTTGCCGCATCCGCTCTCACCGGCGAGGCCGAGGATCTCGCCGCGCTGCAGTTCGAGGGTCACGTTCTTCACCGCCTCGACGGGCGGATCGACGTCGTACACGACCGAGAAGTCGCGCACGCTGAGCAGGGGGTCTGGCATGGGTATGTCTTTCGTCGGCGGATGAGGGGAGCCCGGGTCGTACGCCCGGGCTCCCCCACCCTGATGGTGCTTACTCGGCGGGCTTCAGCTTCGTGAGGATCTGCACGATGTTCTGCTGAGTCGGGTCAGCAGAGGCGTACGGATCCTCGTCCGAGGGCCATCCGACATAGTTGCGGGTGTTGAACTCGCCCAGCAGCGGGTGCGCGCCCAGCGGGATGGCGGGCACCTCTTCGGAGAAGATCGTCTGCAGCGTGTCGAGTGCCGTGGTGCGCTCCTCGTCGGAGGATGCGTTCGCATAGGAGTTCAGCGCGGCCGTCGCCTCGGGGTCGTCGAAGCGACCGAAGTTGAAGCCGGCCTTGCCCTCGGGCGAGATCCAACGCGGGTCCATGGTCGAGGTGTAGAGACCGTAGGCCGTTCCGCTGTCCTCGAGCCAGTGGATGATCGCGGAGAACGTGCCGTTGTCGCGCGGGTCCGCCCAGCCGCCCCAGTCCGGCATGTCGATCTTGACCTCGGCGCCGATCGCCTCGGTCACGTCTTCGGCGATGAGCTCCTGTGCGGTGTTCCAGTCGCTCCAGCCCGACGGGACCGAGAGCGTGAACGAGACGGGTGCGCCGTCGGGGTCGATCAGCGCGTCGTCCTTCCAGGTGTAACCGGCGGTCGTGAGCAGATCGCGCGCCTTCTCGGCGTCGACCGAGTACTCCTCGCCCTTGAACTCGGGCTGGATCTCGTCTTCGAGGATCGACGAGAGACCGGTCACCGACCAGACGGCCTCGCTCGCGCCTTCGCGGGCGATGTCGACGTACGCGTCGCGGTCGATCACCCAGGCGAGCGCCTGTCGGAAGGCCGGGTCGTCGAACGGCTTCTGCTGCAGGTTCATGAACAGCGTCGCCGAGCCGGTCGTCGGGGCGGCCCAGAACTTGTTGTGCTCGGGGTCGGCCGAGAGGAACTGCTCCTCGATCTGCGGGATGAACGCCTGCGCCCAGTCCGCGTCGCCGTTGGCGAGGGCTGTGGTCAGCGCGGTGTTGTCGCCGTAGGAGACGTAGTGCAGCTCGGGCACGGCGAGGTCGCCGCCCCAGTAGTCGTCGCGGGCCTCGAGCGTGACCGACTCGGTCGACCAGTTCGAGAGGACGTAGGGGCCGGTGCCGACCAGGTCGTCGCCCTTGACCGGGTTCGTGGCCGGGTCGTCGAGGTTCTCCCAGATGTGCTTCGGGACGATCGGGACGTGCAGCACGCGGGCCTGGTTGACGTACTTCGACTCGGCGAAGGTCAGCACGACCGCGTCGCCGTCGATCACGGCGCTCTCGAACTGGAGGCCGGCGGTGTCGAGTGCCGGGGTGGAGACGAGTTCGTACGAGTAGACGATGTCGTCGGCGGTGAAGGGCTCGCCGTCGCTCCAGGTCACGTCCTTGCGCGGGACGACCGTGAGGACGGTGTAGTCGTCGTTCCACTCGATGCTCTCGGCGAGCCAGGGGGTGACGCCGCGGTCACCTGTCTGGTTCACGAGTCCGAGGGTCTCGAAGATCACCTTGCCGTAGCCGTACTTCGAGGCGGAGGAGTCGCCGACGTACGGGTTGTTGGACTCGGTGGTGATCGCACCGTCGGGCTTCGCGATCGTGAGGGAGGCGGAACCGGCGCC
This sequence comes from Microbacterium sp. NPDC090218, assembly GCA_044900255.1. GTDB lineage: Bacteria > Actinomycetota > Actinomycetes > Actinomycetales > Microbacteriaceae > Microbacterium. The sequence goes on from JBJDMS010000001.1 coordinate 930,259, forward strand.
ACTGCCGGAGTCGTCGCCCCCTCCTCCTGCGGAGCATCCGGCGAGGGCCGAGATGCCGAGGGCGGTGATCGCAGTCGCCGCGATCAGAGACTTTCTGAGCTTCATTGCTTCTCCTAGGGCACGGGTCGTTGTGCTGTGTCGCCGGCGGATGAGGGTCCGTCGGCCGTCGTGATTTGCTTACTGTCGAGAAAGTAAGCTTCCGTGAGGTTACCGAGTAGTAAGTTGGATCGCAAGCACGGCTTGCAACAGAGAGGAGGCCGCGGTGGCAGACAGCGACCAGACCGTTCGCGTGCGCCCGGCGACCCTCGCGAAACGCGAGCAGATCCTCAAGGCGGCCATCGAGATCTTCGGCAACAAGGGCTCGACCAACGGCACCCTCGCCGACGTCGCGGAACAGGTCGGCATCACGCACGCCGGGGTGCTCCACCACTTCGGCTCGAAGCAGAAGCTGCTGCTCGAGGTGCTCGCGTACCGCGACCAGGCCGACGTCGCCGAACTCGCCGAGAAGCACATCCCCGACGGCCCCGAGCTCTTCCTGCACCTGGTGCGCACGGCATTCGCGAACGAGAAGCGCCCGGGGATCGTGCAGGCGTACACCGTGCTGTCGGCCGAATCGGTCACCGACGACCACCCTGCGCGCACCTTCTTCGAAGACCGCTACCTGACCCTCCGCCGCGAGGTGACCGCCGCGTTCCACGAGCTGTGCGCACAGGAGGGCGTGCGCGATCCGGACAGCATCGCCGACGCGGCTGCCGCGATCCTCGCGGTGATGGACGGCCTCCAGCTGCAATGGCTCCTGCATCCCGAGATCATCGACCTCGGGGAGTCGAGTGCGTTCGCGATCCGGGCGATCGTGAACGCCGTACTGCACCCCGCCCCGGCGCTGGAATCCTACACGGGTCGCTGACATCGCTCGATCACGGCCGAGGCCCGGGGCTAGGCTCGGGCCATGACGATCGACCTCGAAGCGCTCTACATCGACCTGCACCAGCACCCCGAGCTCTCGTTCCAGGAGACGCGCACCGCCGGCATCGCGGCCGGACACCTGCGTGACCTGGGCCTCGAGGTCGAAGAGGGGGTCGGGGTGACCGGCGTCGTCGGGGTCCTGCGCAACGGCGATGGCCCGGTGGTGTGGGTGCGTGCCGACATGGACGCCCTCCCCGTGGAGGAGCAGACCGGCCTCTCGTATGCGAGCACCGCGAAGGGCGTCGACCCGGCCGGCACGACGGTTCCCGTCATGCACGCGTGCGGCCACGACATGCATGTGACCGCCATGGTCGGCGCCGTCGAGAAGCTCGTCGCCGAGCGCGCGGAGTGGTCGGGCACCCTCGTGGTGCTGATCCAGCCGGCGGAGGAGTACGGCGCCGGCGCACGCGCGATGCTCGACGACGGCATCCTCGGCCGCTACCCCCGCCCCGACATCGTGCTCGGCCAGCACGTGACCCCGCTCCCCGCCGGCATCGTCGGAGTGCGCAGCGGCACCCAGATGGCCGCGTCCGACGGCCTGACGGTGACCCTGCACGGGCGCGGCGGCCACGGCTCCCGTCCGCACGCGACGATCGACCCGGTGGTCATGGCCGCGGCGACAGTGATGCGCCTGCAGACCATCGCCTCCCGCGAGATCGACCCGCAGGGCGTCGCCGTGGTCACGGTCGGCTCGATCCACGCCGGACTGAAGAACAACATCATCCCCGCCGAAGCGAAGCTCGAACTCAGCCTGCGCTACCCGAACGAGGAAGCGCGCGAGAAGGTGCTGGCGAGCGTCGAGCGCATCGTACGCGCCGAGGCCGCCGCCTCGGGTGCGGAGAGGGAGCCCGAGATCCGCACCGACCACACCCTGCCCGCCACGATCAACGACGAGGATGCCACGACCAGGGTGACCACCGCGATCCAGCGCGCCCTCGGCGAGGCGTCCGTCATCGACCCCGGCATGTTCACCGGCAGCGAGGATGTCTCGTGGTTCGCGCGCGACGCGGGAGCTCCTCTCGTGTTCTGGTTCTGGGGCGGCATCGATCCCGCCCGGTTCGCCGAGGCCGCGGCGGCCGGTCGCCTGGAGCAGGACATCCCGACGAACCATTCGCCGTTCTTCGCGCCCGAGATCCACCCGACCATCGAGGTCGGCGTGACCGCGCTGTCGGCCGCCGCCCGCGAGTTCCTCGGCTAGGGGTCGCACCGCTCGGATCGAGATGCCTCGCGCTCGAGCGCGTGTCCCCCGAATGGCCGATACCGCGCACGTCGGGCGTCCGGGATGATGGCCGAAACGTTCCTCGGTCCGGCCCTGCCTCGAGGCCGCCGCGACCGTCATCGGAGACACCTCGTTGATCACACCAGACACGAAGGTTGAAGGGTTCTGTCCTTGACGGCACCGAATCAACCGACGGACGGGCTCGCCGACTTCGCGGAGCTGCTGACCCACGAGCAGGAGTCCACCTCCCCTCGCAATCGAATCGACCCGGAGATCCGCCGAGCACGCAGACGCCGGGGACTCATCATCGCCGCCGTCTGTGTCGTCCTGCTGTTGGCCGCGACCGGCGGGTACATCGGGTGGACTCTCACCGCTGAGGTCGATCCGCCCGCGGTGGTCACCCAGGCACCGCCGGTCCCGACCGTCGATGCCGCGTCCATCGCCGTCGCCCCCGCCGCCGCCTCGGCGATCAGCGTCTCCGGCGCGGACGCGTACCTGGGCGAGGGGGCGAGCGGGATCTGGTCATCGAGCGGGACCGGCGACCCTCTCCCCATCGCGAGCATCACCAAGCTCATCACCGCGCTGGTCATCCTCGACGCCGTCCCGCTCGCCTCAGCGGATGACCCCGGCCCCACGATCACCTTCGGAAAGTCCGACCACGACCTCTACGACAGGTACTACGTGCAGGGCGCCACCATCGCGCCCATGCCCACAGGCACGTCGATGTCGCTGCACGATGCGCTCGCCGCCATGCTGATCCCTTCGGCGAGCAACTACGCCGAGGCGCTGTCGTCTCGGATCTTCGGATCTCAGAACGCGTTCCTCGGCGCGACGCGCGACTGGCTCTCCGCCCACGGGCTGGCGGGCACCACGATCACCGAGCCCACCGGCATCAGCCCTCGCAACACGAGCACCCCCGCCGACCTCCTGGCGATCGGGAAGCTTGCCGCCGCGCATCCGGCGATCGCTCAGATCGTCGCGACCCCGTCGATCTCACTCCCCGGCGCCGGCCAGCTCTACAACACCAACGGACTCCTCGGAACCGCCGGGATCACGGGGTTGAAGACCGGCACCCTGGGCGAAGGCACGTACAGCCTGCTGTACACGGCGACGCTCGACGTGGGCGCCGGCACGCCGCTGGCGGTGACCGGTGTCGTGCTCGGAGGATCCTCGCGCGAATCGGTGAACGCGAGCGTGATCGCCGCCTTGGACAGCATCCGTGCCGGTTTCCACGCGTTGCCCGTCGCGACATCCGCGCAGGAGGTCGGCACGATCTCGACACCGTGGGGGGACACCGCACAGCTGGTCATCGGAGAGGCCGCGACGATCCTTACCTGGTCGGACACCCCGATCATCGTGACGATGGACATCGACACCCCGCCGACCTACCGGGACGGCACGAAGGTGGGGAGCGTCACCTGGACCGCCGGCCCGAACACCGTCACGGCTCCGGTCGTGATCAAGGGGAGCATCGACCCGCCCTCCGAGTGGTGGCGGCTCACCCACCCGTCCGAGCTCGGGTAGCAACGACGTTGGACGCCCGCTGACCTGCCGGCGCGACGGATGCTCCTGGTCAGACCCCGACGACCCGGGGGTCAGTCGCGGCGGGCGGCACCGGAGGCGGTGTCGCCCGTGGCGCCGGAGGCGGCGGCGGCGCGAGCTGGCGCTGCGGCACTCCGTGCGCCTCACGGTGAAGGCGCTCCATGCGGCTGTCGAGCTCGGAGGCGGCATCCGCGGCATCCGACAGGCTGTCGACGAGGTGCGAGGGCACCTGGTTCGAGAACTTGTAGTAGATCTTGTGCTCCAGGCTCGCCCAGAAGTCCATCGCGATCGTACGGAACTGCACCTCGACCGGCACCGACAGCGCACCGGTCGACAGGAACACCGGCACCTCGATGATCGCGTGCAGGCTCTTGTAGCCGTTGTCCTTCGGGTGGGCGATGTAGTCCTTGACCGTGCGCACGGTGATGTCGTCCTGCGCGGTGAGCAGGTCGAACAGGCGGTACACGTCGGCGACGAAGCTGCAGGTCACGCGCACACCCGCGATGTCGGTGATCTCGGCACGGATCCGATCGAAGTCAGGCTCGTCGATCCCCTTGCGGGCGAGCTTCTCGACGATGCTGTCCGGCGACTTGAGGCGGCTCTTCACGTGCTCGATCGGGTTGTAGGCGTGATCGTGCGTGAACTCGTCGCGGAGGATGGAGATCTTCGTCTCGACCTCACGCATCCCGAACTCGTACTCGCGCAGGAACCGCTGCAGCTCGTCGCGCAGCTCGCGGGCCTGGTTGATCGTGTCCTCGGTGACGTGAACGGTCGTCATGTGATCGACGTTACGCGTTCGTGATCGGAAACCGCTGTGGATGTCCGATGTCCCTACGATTCCCGAACGGTGCTGCCGAGCCCTCCCCCGGGATCGGCGAGCGGGTCGGCTGCGTCACGGCCGAGACCTGCTTCGCGCGCCCGCACGATGAGCGCGCTGCGATCCGAGACGGCCAGCTTCGCGAGGATGCCGGACAGATAGTTGCGAACGGTCTTCGATGACAGCACGAGCCGGCGGGCGACGGCCTGGTTGTCGAGCCCACGGGCGATCAGATCGAGCACCTCGCGCTCCCGGTGGGTGAGCTCGGGGAACACCAAGGGTCCCGTCGTCCGCGCCCCCGAAAGAAGATCGATCGCCCGCCGCCCGATCTCAGCCGTGAGCAGGACATCGCCCGCGGCCACCGCCCGCAGACCGCGTTCGATCTCATCGGGCAGTGCGCTCTTGAGGAGATAGCCGCGGGCGCCCGCCCGCAGCGCGGCGAAGACGGAGTCATCGTCGCCGAGCATCGTGACGATGAGCACCCCGATCCCCGGTGCCGCCCGGACGATACGCCGTGTCGCCTCGATACCGGAACCGGACCCGAGGTCGACGTCCATGAGCACGACGTCCGGCTGCGCGCCCAAGACACCCTCGACGGCCTCATCCTCGGCACCGGCACGACCGACGACCTCGAACCCTTCGATCGATTCGAGAAAGCTCGACATCCCATACGCGAAGACCGGGTGATCGTCGACGACGAAGATGCGCACGGCACCGTCGAGCTTCGTCGCATCCGCGGCGATGGGCTGCTCTGGCATGCCGCTCACGCTAGCGCTCTCCTCCATGTCGCGCACCACCACTCCCATCCTCCCCGAAGGTCATCATCGGATGCCCTCGGTAGGAGCAGCCCCATCTGCTCCCACCGAGGTCCCGTCGTCGCCCGATCGGCGTCCCCACACGCCGACGGGATGCCGAGCGCCTCTTCACCGGCTCGTGCGCCGGTCACCCCGATCGCCCACGCACAGCCCCTCTCCCGCCGATGTGATGTCGTCGACCAACGTCGACGGTAGGCGTCCCGATGTCCCGGGTGAGAGGGCGCTGCGTCCCGGTGTCGCGGGCGATACGACCCAGGACGCATCGAACGCTGGCTCGACGCCCGCTGTTCAGGCACACTGAGGCGCGGAGAGAGGATCGCCCGTGTCCACGACGGTCGCACGAGCCCGCACGACGGAGACGCCGCAGCCACGCGGCGCTCGCACGCTGCCCGCGGCATTCATCCTGGCCCTCTCCTGGGCACCCGCCCTGACGGGGATGCTGCTGTGCCTGAGCTCCGCATCCGGCATCGAGGCCGTCGGCACTCTCAGTGCGGCCCTCGCATTCGGCGCCGCGGCCGCCCTGCTGCCGGTCCGCGGCGGACACGGCGGCCGCGGCGGACCGCTGCTCCCGCTCGCGCTCGCGGTGACAGCGGTGGGCGCAGGCGCATCCACCCTCGCCTCCGGACTCCGTGCAGCGGGGTTCGACGGCGGCCTCTGGCTCGACCTGCTGGGCGTCGCATGGATGCCCGGCGGCCTCACGGTCGCGGGCGTGCTGGGAGCGGCGGTGATGCTCCGCTGGCGCTCCCTGCTCGCGGCCGGTGCTGTGCTCTCGACTGCCATCGCCGCCACGAGCGCGGCCGAGCTGCAGCAGGGGCGCGCTCTCGCCCTCGCCACCGCCCTGTGGATCGTGTGGCTCGCACTCGCACTCGGATCCGGTCTGATGATCGTCTGGGCGGCCGCCCGGCGCACTTCACCCGACCACGAGGCCGCCCTGTGGCTGGCCGTCTCGCACTTCGCACTCCTGCTCTCCGGCGTCGGGGGCTACATCGTCGGGGAGGAGGGCGGGTCGTCGTTCATCGGTACCGCATTCGCCGCGGCCTTCCTTCCCGCTGGGGTGCTTTTCGCAGCGGCATCCTTCATGCTCACCGCGATCGCCCGCGCCCCGGATGCCGTCGACCCGCCGCTGGCGCGCTTCGCCGTCGGGGTGCTGCTGGTGTCGGCTCTGCTCGTCGCATACGGCGCCGTCGCGGCGACAGCGGCGCAGTTGGCTCCGCTCACTCCGACGAGCGGAGGGATGATCGCCGTCGTGCTCTTGGCGGTGGGGGAGGAACCGGCGCGACGCGGCATCCAGCGGGCGGTCGACCAGCTGCTCTACGGCCGATCAGCCGACCCCCGAGCACTCCTTCGGACGGTCAGCGAGGAGATCGCCGGAGGAGAGAGCGGTTCGCTCGATGCCCTGGCCGCGGCCCTCCGGCAGTCGTTGCGGCTGGGAGGGGTGTCGATCACCTCCTCGGCGGGCGAGGGAATGCGCGCGGAGGCGGGAACGATCGACCCCGCGACAGCGCAGATCATCACGCTCTTCGCAGCGGACGGTCCGTGCGGCACCGTCGAGGCGTGCGGTACCGCCGGCCGCCGCCCCGAGCCCCGGACGATCGACGCGCTGCGTCGGATCGGAGGCGTGCTGAGTGTCGCCGTGCTCCTCGCCGAAGTCAACGAGGGGCTGCGCGAGGCCAGGGACCGCGCCAGGCAGATCGCAGCGAGCGAGCGACGGTTCGCCCGCGCGGAGATCGAAGCGGGAATCGAACCGGCACTCCTCCGCGTCCGACGAGAACTCGCCGAGCTTCCGCACACGACCGATCCGGGCGCGCTGCTCGGACGGGCGTCCGCGGCGCTGCAGTCGGCCACGACGGACGTGCGAGATCTGGCGCGCACGCTGCTGCCGGGATCTCTCGATGCGGGTGACCTCCCCGGCGCGCTCGCCGAGCTGTCTGCGCGCTTCGAGAACCCGGAGCTCCACTCCGATGTGCGGCAGGCGCCCGAACATCCCGAAGCCGTGTACCACCTCGCCGCGGAAGCGGTGCTGCGGGCGAGACGACGCGGGGGCGTCGACAGGATCGAGGTGGCCGTGCACGCGTCCGACCGGTGGGTGCTGCGCCTGATCGGCGATCGGGTGCGCACCGGACCGATCCTCCGCGCCCTTCGCTCCCGCGCGGAGGAGGCCGGATACCGCGCCGAGGAGGACGGCCCGTCCGACACGCTCACCGTGGCAGGGCGAGCGTGAACCGCCCGCCGCCGTCGCGGACGGTCGCCGCCCTCGCCGTGCTGGTCCTCGCGTGGGGGCTGGCGTCCGCCTCGATCAGCCTGGCCTGGATCTTCCAGCTTCCCGTCGCTCCTGTCGCCGGGACGTTCCTCTCGCCGGCGCCACCCCAGGCTCAGGCGCGTTTCGACGACATCGGCGTCACGGTCGCCTTCGTCTACGCACCCCTCGCTGCGGTGCTGCTGCTGCGTCGGCCGCAGCCGGTCGCCGTTCTGCTGGGAGTGCACGCGGTCGGCTCCGGGCTCGCGGCGTTCGGCGTGCAGTACGGTCTGCTCGCGCTCGAGAACCCGACTCTCCCCTGGGCCGGGCTGCTCGCATACGCGGGCGGATGGGCGTTCGTCCCCGGTACGTTCCTGACCGCGATCGTCCCGCTGCTCCTGCTCCCGGACAGAAGCAGCGCGCTGCGCCGCATACTGGTGCGCGTGGTCGTGGTCGCCGCAGTCGTGGCCACCATCGCGTCGATGACCCAGCAGAGCAACGGCCCTCTCGACAACCCGCTCGCGCCCGCGTGGCCGGAGTATCAGAGCGTGCTCCCCGGGGCCTACGCGGTCGCAGCGGCGCTGACACTCTGCGCGTCGCTGGTGGTCGCGGGCATCCTGGCGCGTCGCGCACTGCAGGCGCGGCGCGAGGAGAGGTCACCGCTCCTGTGGCTTCTCGCCGGTCATCTCTTCCTCACCGCCTCCTATGTCGTCACCGTGTTGCCGGCGTCGCTCCAGCTCGCCGATCCGATCTGGGTCTTCGGCACGATCGCCCCCATCGTCGGCCAGATCTTCTACCCGTCGGCCGTCCTCGTGATGGGGCTCCAGCACCGGCTCCGCGGCATCGACGTCGCCGTGAGCGCCGTGCTGACCACCAGCATCCTCGCCGTGCTGGCCGCGGGCGGGTACCTGCTCACCGTGACCGCCCTCGAGAACCTCGGACCGCCGACCCCGGTCGCGGTGTTCACGACGGCCGCCGTGATCGCGATCGGGCTGCTCCCCGCCCGCCGTGTCATCCATCGTCGTGTCGACAGGCTCGTCTACGGCGAGCCCGGAGCACCGGAGCGACTTGTGAACACGCTCGGGGCCGGCGTCGGCGAGATCGCGACCGGAACCGACGGACTGCGTGCGCTCTCCTCGGCGCTGCGTCGCACACTGCGACTCGGATCGGTCCGCATCCGCACCGCGGCCGATCGGGAGGAGGACGAGCGCGGATCCCCCACCAGGATGAACGGAACCACTGCGGTGGACGTGCTCGTCGGCGTCCCGCAGGGCGCTCCTGCGCTCTTCCCGCTGCGTGCCGGCGGAGGGAACGCCGAACCGACCGCGCTCCTCGCCGTCACCGGCTCGGACCCCGACATCCCCGTCGGACGTCGTGCCCGCGAGGCGATCGCCGATCTCGTACCGGTGATCGGCGTCGTCGTGCGGCTCGCCGCGGCGTCGACCGCGCTGGACGCCGCGCGCAGGAGCGCGGCCGATGCCAGGCACGCCGAGCGCCGGGCGCTGCGCCGCGAGTTGCACGACGGACTCGGCCCCGCCCTCTCCGGTGCGGGATTCTCGCTCGCCGCGGCAGCCAACCTCCTCGCGCGCGGCGATCGTCCTGCGGCGGAGGCGGCGGCCGTCAGAGTAGGCGAGCTGCTGGATGCGCAGACGCTCACGTTGACCGGGCTGGCGCGAGGAGGGACAGCAGCAGTGCACGATCTCGCCGGCGGCCTGGACGCCCTCGTCACGTCGTTCGCGGGCGCCGGCAGCGCGGTGCGCCTGGTCGTCGCCGACACGGTGACGCTCGACCCTCGACGCGCCGGCATCCTTCTGCGGATCGCTGCCGAAGCTGTGCTCAACGCCGTGCGGCATGCCGGCGCCGCGAAGGTCGTGGTGTCGCTCGGCGGCGCGGACGACGTCGTCCTTCGCGTGCACGACGACGGACGCGGCCTCGGCGAGCATTCGAGCGCCGGAGTCGGGCTCGCGTCGATGCGCGAGTGGGCCCAGGAGGCGGGGTTCGAGGTGATCTGGGCCCAGCCGGCGGACGGCGGCACGCTCGTGCTGGTGCGCGCCGCCGACCGCCGCACCTGAACACGGCGTGGCTAGTCCGCCGCCCGGATGACGGTTCGCGTATGAGAGCGACTCATCGCTGCGGCTCCGCTTCCGACGCCGCGGAGGCCGGAGCGCCGACCGAATGCACCCCGCTCGCCTCACCGACCGCGACCCCGCGGCGACCCAGCAGCAGCCACAGCGACGCGAAGGCGAGACCGAGCCCGCCGACCGGTCCCGCAAGACCGGGCACACCGGTGACGATGTAGCCGGCCGCCACCAACAGCACGAGCCCCGCGAGCAGAGTGCCGAGGATGCGGGAGACGGAACGCTCGACCCAGGCCATCGCGGCGAGCGCCCCCAGCGAGACGAGAACCCCGAACCACGGGATGAAGGCGCCGAAGTCGGTCAGCGCGTAGAAGACGAGCAGCCCCTCATCGCCGAAGCTGCCGAACTCGGGACCGCCGTGGCCGTAGAGGGCGAGCGTCCCCTTCCAGGCGTATCCGAAGGTGAGGCCGGCCGCGGCGGTCACGAGTCCTGCAGAGAAGACCCGCGACGCGACCGAGTTCTCGGCGCGCTCAGTGCGCACGCGCCACGCCCCCTGCAGGACCAGCAGGCAGGCGACAGCCGCGAAGCCGAACAGGAAGCCGAGTCGGTTCCCCATGGGGTCGAGGTTCGGCATGTCAGCGGCGGCAGCGATCAGCACACCGCCTCGCTCGTAGTCTGCTTCGGTCCACGGTCGCACGTCGAAGAGGATCGTTGCCGTGAATCCCAAGAGACCGGCCGCGACACCCCACAGCAGCCAGAGTCGTCGTCCGCGTGGCGCGGAGGGTCGTGAACCGCGCTGCTGCGCGGCGGTGATCTGAGACATCGGTCTCTCCTGTCCTGTCGATGCACCCCGAGCGGGTGCCCGCTCACTCTCCGTGTCCGGGTGTCCCAGGCGTCAGGGGCCTCGGTCACGACTCGACGGGCAGCGGAGCGGGACAGGCCCAGCGAGGGTGACCGCGTAGGGACGGAACGGGTTGACGCAGCCTCCGGCCCGGCCTAGAACAGAGCACATGACGACAGCAGGCGAGGACTGGACCGAGGCCTACATCGAGGCGTGGAGATCGAACGACCCGGAGCGGATCGGCGCGCTCTTCACCGACGACGCCCGCTACCTCACCAGTCCCGACTCCGAGCCGCGGGTGGGGCGCGAGGCGATCGTCGCAGGCTGGCTCGACGACCTCGACGAGCCGGGCACCTGGACGTTCGAATGGGAGATCCTCCACGAGGTGGGCGACTTCGTGGCGGTCCAGGGCCGCACGGAGTACCCGGCGGAGCGCGACTACCTCAACCTCTGGATCATCCGGCTCGCTGCCGACGGACGCGCGACGGAGTTCACGGAGTGGTACATGCCGCGGCCGCATCAGGGGTGAACGCGGGGGCGCCGTCGGCCGATCCGTCCGTCACGAATCCCGCGCGGTGGAGGCGGGTCCTTCGACGACCGACGCGGGGAAAGCGGCATCCGCCCTCGCGTCGACGAGGTGCTGGCCGGAGAGGACGCCGGGGAGCCCGCGTCCGAGACGAGTGGTGAACGGCAGCACGATCGCGGTCAGGAACATCACGGCCGCCGCGAACCCGAACAACCCGCCGGGCAGCTGAAGCGCGCTGATCCCGCCGATGCCGCCCACCCAGCGGAGGATCCGCGCGAACGGTGCGGGCAGGGGCGATCCGGTGTAGCGGAGCTGCACGGCGATGTCGCCGATCGAGCGTCCACCGATCAGGATCAGCACCAGGAACAGGCCCGAGGGGACGACCGTGGCCGCGGCGGAGGCGAGCGTGCCGTCGAGGACCGCGGCGCGATCCTTCACCACGAACTCCAGCCACACCTGCACGGTCACGCCGGCGCCGACGCTCAGGAAGCCGTAGGCGAGGAAGTCGCACAGCATTGCGAGTGCACGGCGACCGCGAGTGACCGGTCGGGGAAGGTCGGCATCCGCACGCGCCTCCGCCCCGCGCAGCGACCTCGGGACGACGAGCGCCAGCACGCAGCCGACGACCGCGCCGAGGGTGTTCGTCATGAGGTCGCCCACGTCGAAGAAGCGATACGCGCAGGGGTAGAGGCCCCAGACTCCGGTGAGCTGGGTCGTCTCCACGAGCAGCGACAGGCCGAATCCCGAGACGAGCGCGACCAGGATGCCGCGACCGGCGAGCACCCGCACGAACACGCCGAGCGGGACGAACAGCAGCACGTTGAACAGCAGCTGCAGCAACGCCGGATGCCGCAACGGGTTCCCCGGCGCCCCGAGCGCCGCCTGCACGTCGCGTACGACGGACATCGGATCGGTGATCGCCCCGACGCAGCGGATGCCCTCCGGGTCGGGAAGCGGAAGCAGCGTGTAGGTCCAGATCGCCCAGAAGTAGATCAGCGCCGACAGCCAGAGCAGCGTCCTCCCGAGGCCGAGACGCCCGCGCCGTCGATAGCTGACGGCGACGAAGGGCACGAACAGGAGGATGCCGAAAGCCACCCCTATCGCAATGGCGATGAACCCGAGCAGCACCTGATCTTCCACAGCGTGCCAGTGTAGCTTTGCCCGTAAGGATTCCATGAGGACAGCGCATCCCACCGTAGGGATTCCGTGAGGATCGCGTGAGGACGACATCAGGAGGCGTAGTGTCGCCGGACGTGTCAGACGAAAACAGGGAGGGCGCGGACGCTCCGCCGCTCGCCAAGCGCATCCTCATCGGAGAACCGCTGACGAGCCAGCAGGTCGACGACCAACTGCTCCCGAAGAGGATGGCGCTGCCCATCTTCGCGTCGGATGCGCTGAGCTCGGTGGCGTACGCTCCGCAGGAACTCGTGATGATCCTGCTGATCGGCGGCCTCACGTTCCTGTCCTTCACGCCCCTGGTCGCGATCGCGGTCGTCGTGCTGCTGATCGTGGTCGTGCTCAGCTACCGACAGCTGATCAAGGCCTACCCGTCGGGCGGTGGCGACTACGAAGTCGCGTCGAAGAACCTCGGCGAGATCCCCGGCGTGATCGTGGCCGCAGCCCTGCTGGTCGACTACGTGCTGACCGTGGCCGTGTCGGTCGCCTCCGGCGTCGACAACATCATCTCCGCGGTGCCCGGCCTCGACCCGTTCCGTGTCGAGCTCGCGGTCGGCTTCGTGATCCTCATCATCGTCGTGAACCTCCGCGGGGTGCGCGAGGCCTCGCTCGTCTTCGCCATCCCCACCTACGTGTTCATCGCGTCGGTCGGCATCATGATCGTCACCGGCCTGGTCCGCACGTTCCTCGGGGATGCCCCGGTCGCGTCGAGTGCCGACTTCTCGGTGCAGGCCGAGAGCCTGAGCCAGGCCGCGGTGATCCTCCTCATCCTTCGCGCGTTCTCGAGCGGATGCTCCGCCCTCACCGGTGTCGAAGCCGTGTCCAACGGCGTCCCCGCCTTCCGCGCCCCGAAGGTGCGCAACGCGCAGTCGACCCTGGTGCTGATGGGATCGATCGCGATCTGCCTGTTCGCCGGTCTCACCGCCCTCGCCCTGATCACCGGGGTGCACTACGCCGAGAACCCGTGCGACCTCGTCGGCTTCGACTGCACCAACCCGCAGCCCAGCCTGATGGCGCAGATCGCCTCGGCGACGTTCGGCGGCGGCAGCATCGCCTTCTTCATCGTGCAGGCGGCGACCGCATGCGTGCTGCTGCTCGCCGCGAACACGGCCTTCAACGGCTTCCCGCTGCTGGGAGCCGTTCTCGCCCGCGACGGCTACGCCCCGAAGTCCCTCAACACCCGCGGCGACCGCCTCGTGTTCTCGAACGGCATGATCCTGCTCGGCATCGCCGCGATCGCGGTGCTCGTGGTGTTCCAGGCGAAGCTGACCACACTGATCCAGCTGTACATCATCGGCGTCTTCGTGTCGTTCTCCCTCGGCCAGATCGGCATGGTCCGGCATTGGCGACGCGTGCTGCGCGGGCCCGCAGAAGACGAAGAGGGCTCCGGCATCGACGGCGCCTCGGCCTCCGATCGCCGCTCGGCGAAGGTCGGCCTGATCATCAACTCCGCCGGAGCGGTGATGACCGTGCTGGTGCTCCTGATCGTGACGATCACGAAGTTCACCCACGGTGCCTATCTGGTCTTCTTCGCGATCCCGATCCTCGCTTTCCTCATGCTGGGCGTGAAACGGTACTACCGCGACGTCGAGCATGAGATCGCGATCGACGACACGACGAAGTTCGGTGCGACCGGCGACCTCGCGATCGTGCTCGTGAACCGGCTGCAGAAGCCGGTCGTGAAGGCGATCGACTACGCGATCGCGGCCAAGCACGGCAAGACTCTGGCGGTGCACGTGGCCGTGGCATCCGACGATGCGGCCACACTGCAGAAGGAGTGGGCCGATCACCTCGTGCCGATCCCGCTCGTGATCGTCGAGTCGCCCTACCGCTCGTTCGCTCAGCCGGTCACGCAGTTCATCAAGCAGTACCGCGAGAAGCACGGCTCCTCGGTCGTGACGGTGTACCTGCCGCAGTACATCGTGGGGCATTGGTGGGAGTCGTTCCTGCACAACCGCCGGGCCCGCCGCCTCGCCAACCAGCTCATGCTCGTGCACGGGGTCTCGATCACTCTCGTGCCGTGGCTGCTCGACTCGTCGGAGCTCATCTACGGCCGCCGCTCCCGCCCGCTGCCCGGCCAGGAGCGCGCGGGGCGCCCGGTGGTCGTGAACGGTCGGCGCGCGCACCGGCCGGCGGGCCCGCCGCAGGAGTAGTCAGCCCCGTACTCTGGACCGATGAGCCAGTCATCCCTGCCTCCGCACGAAGGGCAAGGCGCCATGCCGCCCACCGCCGAGCGCCCGCGGGCGAAGTACGGATGGCTGTGGCCCCTCACCGGGGTCAATCTGGTCGCACTCCTGCTGGCCGTGATCGGCGCCGTCACCGGCGACGGGATCCTCTCGTTCCTGTTCCCGCAGATCTGGGGATTCCGTACCGGCTTCGGCATCGCCCTCGGCACGATCACCGTGTTCGTCATCCTCCTCATCGGGTTCGTGAGGACCTTGGACGGCATCGACCGCCGCGACCGTCTCTACCGTTTCTTCGGCGGCGTCACGCTCGCTTCCACGGTCATGTTCGCCATCTACCTCGTGGGAGTCACCGGACTGCTCATGCTCATCGGATCCGCCGCGAGCTGAGGCGAGACCCCGGGGCCCCCGGATCCGTTTCCGGGGATCGGGCGTCACGGCCATCGCTCTCACTCCCCGTCGAGCACCGCGCCGAGGATGCCGGCTGCTTCGGGGAACCGGGCCGGGTCGGCGTTCGCATAGTTGAGGCGCACATAGGAGCCGGAGGGCTCCGCCGGGAACCACTCCGACCCCGGGGCGATGATCAGGCCCCGCACTTCGCACTCGCGGACGACTCGGGCGACATCCGTCCCTTCGGGCAGTCGCACCCACAGGTTCAGGCCACCCACCGGAACGCCCTCGACGTGCGCCGCGGGCGCATGCTCGGCCAGGCTCGAGATCAGCAGATCGCGGCGCGCGCGCAGGTGTTCGCGGAATCCGCGGAGGTGCGTGCGCCACGCCGGCTGAGTGACCACGTCGAGCGCGGCGGCCTGCAGGAGCCCGCTCACGTACATCGATTCGGCGGCGCGGTCGGCGAGGATCCGGTCGCGTGCCGGCCCTCTCGCGATCACGGCGGCGACGCGCAATGCGGGAGAGGCGCTCTTCGTGAGCGAGCGCAGGTACACGACATGGCCATCGTCGTCGGAGGCTGCGACGGGCCGCGGCTCGGCGTCGATCCCGAGGTCGTGAGCCCAGTCGTCCTCGATGAGGAAAGCGCCGTGACGACGCACGGTCTCCAGCACGGCCCGCCCGGTCTCGACGGGCCACTGCGCACCGCTCGGGTTGGCGAACGTCGGCTGAGCGTAGAACGCCCGAGCCCCGGTCTGCGCGAAGGCCCGCTCCACGTCTTCCGGATCGGGCCCGTGCGGCCCTGAGGGGATCGGCACCAGGACCACCCCGGCCTGCGCGGCCGCGAGCATCGCCCCCCAGTACGTGGGCGACTCGACGAGCAGCGGCTGGCCGACACCCACGACAGCACGGAAGATCGAGCTCAGCCCGCTCTGACTCCCGGAGATGATCAGCGCATCCCGCGCCGAAGCGGGCGTGACACCCGCGGGGGCAGCCGAGGCGAGCTCGCCCGCGAACCACGCCTGCAGTTCGGGAAGACCGGCCGCAGGAGACCGAGTCAGCGCCGCCTCGGTGCGTGCGGCACGCACGAGCGCCTGCCGCACGAGTCGCTCCGGGAGCAGCTCGACGGCGGGGTAGCCCGAGTGCAGTCCGATCGCATCGGGCGCGACGGTGCGCTGCGTCGACGACAGACCCACGAGCCCCGTCGGCGCCGTGCCGAGCGCTGCGGTCTGCCAGCCGTAATCCACCGAGCGCGCGGCACGGATGGCCCGGACGAAGGTGCCCGCCCCTGGACGCGACTCGACCAGACCGAGCCGGATGAGATGCTGCATGGCCTTCTGCACGGTCACCGGACTCGCCCCGTATTCGGCCATGAGCGCCCGGTTCGAGGGCACGCGGGCACCGGGCGATGCGGTGGCGATCCACGCGCGGACGCCGGAGACGATCCGGTCACTGCTATCCTGACTCATGAAAGTAGAGAGTAGCGTTATCGCCTCGCGACCGACAGTGCTATCGAGACAGCCGGGACTCTGGTGGGGGTTGCTCGGAGTCACCGCCTTCTCGTTCACCCTCCCGTTCACACGCATCGCGGCGGGAGGGCTCGCGCCTCTCTTCATCGGATCGGGACGAGCGGTCGTCGCGGCCCTTCTCGCGGGGATCGCTCTCGCCGCGACACGCCAGCGCCCGCCGACGGCGGCGCAGTGGTGGCGGCTCGCGATCGTCGCCGGCGGTGTCGTGGCCGGCTTCCCGCTGCTGACCTCGTTCGCGATGACGACGACCCCCGCCAGCCACGGCGCCGTCGTGATCGGTCTGCTGCCTGCCGCGACCGCGGTCGCGGTGGTGCTCCGCACCCGCGAGCGCCCGACCCGATCGTTCTGGGTCTTCGCGATCCTCGGCGCAGTCGCCGCCGTCGTGTTCGCCGCGCTGCAGAACGGCGGCCTCGGCTCGCTCACGGGCGCCGACCTGCTGCTGTTCGGGGCCGTCATCGCCGCCGCGATCGGCTACGCGGAGGGCGGCCTGCTCGCGCGAGAGCTCGGCTCCTGGCAGACGGTATCGTGGGCGCTCGTCCTCGCGGCTCCCCTCATGGCCGCGCTGACCGTGATCTCGACGGTCGAGCAGCCGCCGGCCGCGACTCCGGTGCAGTGGCTCGCTTTCGCATACCTCTCCGCGGTGAGCATGTTCCTCGGCTTCTTCGCCTGGTACCGCGGCCTCGCCATCGGCCCGATGGCGCAGGTGAGCCAGATCCAGCTCGTTCAGCCCGTGATGAGCATCGCCTGGGCTGCCCTCCTGCTCCGCGAACCGATCGGGTGGGCCACGGCGGTCGGAGGACTCGCCGTGATCGCCTGCGCCGCACTCGCGGTGCGCACCCGCCTGATCGACAGCCGCCGAACCGAGGAGTCCTGATGCGCCACACACCCCGCTACCTGATGACCGACCCCGACGAGGTCAAGCGCCTCATCCGCGGGAATCCCTGGGCGACGTTCGTCTCGCCGACGAGCCGGGGCCTGATCGCCTCGCACTACCCCGCACTGCTGCTCGAAGACGACCACGAGGGCATCGTGATCGCGAGCCACTTCGGACGACCCGACGAGCAGCTCCATGAACTCGGCCGGCACGAGGTGCTCGTGATCATCCAGGGCCCGCACGACTACGTCTCGCCGAGCCTGTATGCGCCCGGCGACCTGGTGCCGACCTGGAACCATGTCACCGCGCACCTGTACGGCATCCCCGAGATCCTCAGCGAGGAGGAGAACTACGAGATGCTCACCCGCCTGACCGACCATTTCGAGAACGGGCAGGAGCACGGCCGCCATCTGTCGGAGGACGAGGAGGGCACCCGTCGCGCAGCGAAAGGCACGGTTGGACTGCGAATGCGCGTCGACCGCTTCGATGCGCGCGCCAAGCTCAGCCAGAACAAGTCGGCAGAGGTGCGCGAGAACATCGCCACCCGCTTCGGAGAGACCAACAGCGCGCTCGCGGAGGAGATGCGGCGAGTGGGCGGGATTGCCGACCCGCGAGCCTAGGGTGGAACGATGACCGATCCGCGCATCCCCGAGCCGTGGCCGACGCGTACGCCCAGGCTGCAGATCCGGCGCGCCACCCCCGCCGACATCGAGGTGATGTGGGACTGGCGTCGCCTTCCCGAGGTGAACCGATGGCTCGGGCTCGCCCCCGAAACCCTCGACGCGTTCCGTGAGCGGTATCTCGACCCCGAGCGACTCGCCTCGCTGTACCTCGTGGAGCTGCTTCCCGAAGGTGAGGGATCGGCCCCGGTGCCGATCGGCGACATCATGGTGCGGCGCGGCGACGGGTGGGCGCAGCTCGAGGTCGAATCCGACGCGAAGGGAGTCGAGGCCGAGCTCGGCTGGGTGCTCGACCCCGCATACACAGGACACGGCTATGCGACCGAAGCGATCCGCGCCGTCATCGACGTGTGCTTCGGTCCGCTGGGACTGCGCCGAGTGCACGCCGGATGCTTCGCCGACAACGAGCCGTCCTGGCGCCTCATGGAACGTCTCGGGATGCGCCGGGAGGAGTTCAGCCGCAAGACGGCGCTGCACCGTTCGGGTGAGTGGCTCGACGGCATGAACTACGGACTGCTCGCTGAGGAGTGGCCGCTATTGCCAGCCCCCGCGCGGTGACGCGGGAGGCCCGGCCCGACACGTATCGAGTCGGCTACACGCAGACCCAGCAGTAGACGAGGGCACCGGATGATTCGGCTCGGCGTGCGAGCGCGGCAAGGTCCTTCAGCACCGGCGTCAGCTCTTCCGGAGACGCCGCCCCGCCGAACTCGTCGGTCTGCGACCACGGCACCGCCACCTTCGCGAGAGCCTCGTCGTCGGCCGCCGCGAGCGCGGAGACAAGCGCAGCGGTGAGAGTGACCACGAGCTGGTCGTAGTCCTCGCTCGCCGCGAGCATCGCACCGCTGCGCGGGTCGTCGACGACGTCGTCGTAGGGCGTCTCGGTCAGCAGCGCTTCGAGCGTGCCGAGCTGCACGATCGGGTCGATGCCCTTGAGCGCGACCGCGTCGTACCCGGAATCCGGCGTACCGGGACCGCCCTCGACGGCGAGGACCTTCGCCGCCTCCTCATCGTTCGGCGCGGAGAAGTAGTCGTAGAGAACACCCATACCCACATCCTGTCAGTCGGTTCCGACAGACCACGGCGAGGTGGTCGCCGTCGACGGCGTCCACTACCTCCACCACACGCAGTCGTCCGTGCCGGCCGCTCGAACACGCCCCTTCCTGGACTCGCTCGCGGCAGGCTGAAACCGCCTAGGCAGCCACGAGCCACAGCACGAGGACCGCGGCGACGACCGTCGGCACCGCCGCCACGACACCCCAGAGCATGAAGCGGCTCCAGCGGATGGTGACGCCGAGAGCCGTGATCCGGTGGTGCCAGAGCAGGGTCGCGAGCGAGGCCCACGGGGTGATCAGCGGGCCGAGATTGACGCCGATCAGCAACGCCATCAAAGCGACGGGATCGCCCGCGACGGGCTCGAGCACGAGGTACGCGGGGAGGTTGTTGATCGCATTGGCGCTCACGGCCCCGAGGGCCGCGAGCCGGAACAGGTCGCCAGGAGCACCCCCGTCCGCGACCGGAGAGGCCAGGAAGTCGAGGAGGCCCTGGGCGTGCGCGGCCTCGACGAGCACGAACAGCGACGCGGCGAGCGCGAGCGCCTTCCAGGGCACGAGCGCGAGCCGCAGCGCCCGTCGCCTCCGCACCGCGAAGAGCACGATCAGCGCGAGGGCCGCCGCCGTGGCGGGGATCCACACGTCATGGGTGAGGGCGAGCAGCGGCATCAGCACCAGGAGGATGCCGGTGGCACTCCAGAACAGCGCAGGATCAGCCGGGCGCCGCGCCACCGGTGTCTCGTATGCACCGAACACGGTGCGCCGATGCATCACGGTGAGGATGGCGACGGGCACGATGATGCCCACGAGTGTCGGCGCCCAACTCAGGGCGATGAACGCCGCCGGTCCCTCGCCGATCGCGGGTGCGGCGAGCAGGTTGGTGAGGTTCGAGACCGGCAGAGCGAGGGATGCCGTGTTGGCGAGCCAGACCGTGGCCAGCGCGAACGGAAGGGGCGAGACGCCGATGCTCTGCGCGAGCACGATCACGACGGGCGTCACGATCACGGCGGTCGTATCGAGAGAGAGGAACACCGTGCTCACCACGGCGAGCGCGATGACGAAGGCCCAGAGGGCGAGCACGCGGCCCCGCCCCCAGCGCGCGAGTCGCTGCGAGACGACGTCGAACACCGCAGCATCCCGGGCGAGCTCCGCGACGATCGTGATCGCGACGACGAACCCCAGTACGGGAGCCACCCGCTGCCCCAGTGCGTCGGCATCCGACTGCGGGAGGTACTCGGTGAGCACGAGAACGAGGGCGACGACGACGAGTCCGCCGATGATCCACGTCCCCGCCCCGATCCGCCACGTTCTGCTTCTGGTGCTCACCTCGCGAGCATAGGCCGAACGGCGGGCGACAGCATGCCGCCGGGGTGGTCAGGCGAGCTCAGAAATCACCCCCGGGGTAGGTGCCCTCGGGCAGCGTGAAGCACACCGACCACGAATCGATCGAGATCGTCCCCGGCTCACCTTCGCCGAAGAGGTACGCCTCGTTCGTCACCGACGACTTCACCTTCGCCACGTACTTATCCGTGATGCCACGGCGATTCGTCAGCTCGAAGCCCTCCTCGTCGGCGAAGAGTTCCGCCACGTGCGCTTCGATCTCCTTCGTCAACGCCTCGGCATCAACACCCGGCACGAGCGTCACGTTCGTGATGCCCTTCCAGCGGTGCTGCGTCTCACTACAGCTGAACAGGCCTCCCTTCTCGTGCTGATCCACCTCGACCACCTGATC
This sequence comes from Microbacterium sp. NPDC090218, assembly GCA_044900255.1. Classification (GTDB taxonomy): domain Bacteria; phylum Actinomycetota; class Actinomycetes; order Actinomycetales; family Microbacteriaceae; genus Microbacterium. Next base: position 950,909 of record JBJDMS010000001.1, read on the forward strand.
GGCGGGGATCAACGCCACGATCTCCAACTCCCGCGCCTGAGTCGCCGCCTTCGCTTCTTCCCACGTCACGCTCGACTGCCCCTCCTCTTGGCCTTCAGACGGTGCACAACCGGCCAGCCCCAGCATGATCAGCGCCAGCCCCGCACTCGCCGCCGGCATCCATTTCGTCATCGCACCACCAGCTCTTCCATGTCACGCAAGCACCATCGACGACGTCGGGCGACACTGGCGCGCCCCACCACCAGAGCGAGCGCAGACACACACGTCACGGGCGACCATCCGAGCACTCAAAAACTCCCGCCGGGATAGGTGCCCTCGGGCAGCGTGAAGCACACCGACCACGAATCGATCGAGATCGTCCCCGGTTCACCTTCGCCGAAAAGGTACGCCTCGTTCGTCGTCGGGGACTCCGCGGTCACCACATACTTGTCCGTGATGCCTCGACGGTTCGTCACCTCGACGCCCTCGTCGTCGCTGAAGAGTTCCGCCACCTGCGCTTCCATCCTCTTCGTCAGCGCCTCAGCATCGATGCCCGGCACAAGCGTCACATAGGTGATCCCCGTCCACCGGTGCTGCGTCTCACTGCAACTGAACAATGTCCCCGTCTCGTGCTGATCCACTGCCACCACCTGATTGGCCGGGATCAACGCCACGATCTCCAACTCCCGCGCCTGCGCGGCTGCCTTCGCCTCTTCCCACGTCACGCTCGACTGCCCCTCCTCTTGGCCTTCAGACGGTGCACAACCGGCCAGCCCCAGCATGATCAGCGCCAGCCCCGCACTCGCCGCCCGCATCCATTTCGTCATCGCACCACCAGTTCTTCCATGTCACGCAACGCGTCGTCGTTCTCCGGATCGTCCGTGGCGATCAGGTTGTGGTTCTCCATCAGCACCCGGAAGTAGTCGAATGGCAGGCCGATCGTCGGACGTCCGAGGCTCCTGTTCTCCGCCCGATCCAGGACGTCGTCTTCCGGGCCGACGTAATAGCCGCCATGCTCGAACGCCGGATGCGATCGCGGGTTGTTGCCGCCCCACACGATGCCCATGTGCTGGCCCTCCTGGAGGAGGTCACGATAGGAGAGGTCGGCGTACACCGTGTCCGGATCGGGCACCCACCCCTCCGGCATCCCCGCGCCGGAGAGGGAGATGACCTTGTCGAACTCGGCACCCGCGACCTCGGCGCTCGTCACGTTGGCCAGGCCCCAGCTGTAGCCGAACGCATCCTGCTCCGCGGGCCCCAGCGCCGGATCCACCCGCATGCCCGACTCGAACCTTGCAAGCTGCCGACCCGCCTCCGCCGCGCTGGCAGGGTCGTTCGCCTCGCCGATCCGAAGCAGATCCGCTCCGCCGACCTCCGCATTCTCACCGGGGAACAGGCCGTCCTTGTATACGAAGGCCACGGTGCCCGGCACGGCTCTCACCATTTCGCTCGCGACCTGCTGGACACTTCCCCGGTAGAAATCCACGAGGCTCGTGAACGTTCCGGGCACATACGTGAGCACGCGCTCCGGCGGGGTGGAGAGGTCGCCGATCACCTCCACGATGCGCGAGAAGTCACGATCGTAGAGGTACAGCTGCACCTCGCCGCTCTGCACCTTCCGGAGATAGGCGATCTCCGCGGCGAGGAACGCGGCGCGATCAGATCCCTCGGGTTCCTGATCGAGCTCGGCCTGCGCGGCATCGATCCACCCCGTCGCACACAGCTGGTTCGCGCGCACACGCACGACGGCGGGAAGGCCGTCCATCGCCCCCAGGATCTCCGGGTGCCCGGCGATCAGCTCCGCCTGCAGCTCCGGATGCGCGAGCCAGAGCGCCAGCACCTCCTCGGGAGTGTCGGCCGAGAGCAGATCGTCCAGAAGGTCCCGCGACTCGAGCGTGAGCCGCACCCCCGACTCACCCACCAGGCTACGCAGTGCCGCGTCGTAGGCTTCCTCCCAGGCAGCGAAATGGAACTCGTATCGCGCCCAGAGGTCGTCGAGCTCCTCCTCGGCCCGCCTGAGCTCGGCGACCAGGTCGGCCGCGGTATCCTCAGCCGGCTGCGCCGCAGCGGGGTCCTCGTCGGGAGCCGCGGCAGGTGCTGCTCCATACCCGCCCGGCTCGGATGCGGCCCTGATAGCCGCCCATGCCGAGTGCGCCGCCTCGATCTCCTCCATGAGGGCATTCGCCCTGCTCGCGTGCTCGTCGTGGACCTTCGCGTACGCCGACAGCACCGCGTACAGCAGCTGAGCGAGGGCGACGTGTGGGCCGATGCTCGACAGAACGGCGAGAGCGTCAGCACGCGCCGCCGAGATCGCCTGCCCATCCCCGCCAGCCCGGTTCCCCGCGCCGACGCACTGCGCAGCGCCCTGAGATGCTCGGTGACGATCTCGAACTGATCGACCCACGCCGACATCGTGCCGACGTCACCGTCGATCCGCTCGAGCGGATACCCCTGCCTCGGGGAGGACAGGGTCACAGTGGTCCCTCGCCGGCCAACTCCTCGTCAAGTTCCGAGTACTTCGACGCGATCGCGAACAGGCCCGTGGCCAGCGCGGCTCCGGCCTCACCATGCACGAAGGTGGCGTCGCGCAGTTGGTCCATCCGACGGTTCAGCTCCACCTTCAGCGGGTACCGACCGACGGGCGCGCCCACGCCGGGATCATCACCGCTGATCCTGGACACATCGAACTGCAGTCGGGTCGCCGCGTCCGTGAAGTCCTTCGCGCATTCATCGAGGTCGTCGTAGAACATCTCCACTGCCGTCATCGATGCACCCCCCCAGTACTCACATGGATGCTAGCTGTACTCATATGGATACATCAAGTTACCCCATCCGCGAGCCCGAGGCACCGAATCGGATCCTGGCGCACGTCGCCGGATGTCGCCCTCCGTGAGCAACCCGCATGCATCCGCTCCTCGGGCGTAGGGGAACCGTGAGGATGGCGATGGCGGGGCCTGCGCGGGAGTTGTATCGGATCCGTGCTCGACATCATCTACATCGCGCTGACTCTCGCGCTGTTCGCCCTCGTGTCCCTGGTCGCCAAGGCGGTGGACCGCGCATGATCGTCTTCGAGATCCTCGCGGCCGCCCTCGCCGTCGCCGCCATCGTCTACCTCGTGGTCGCGCTCGTCGCCCCGGAGAGGTTCTGATGGACGCGTCGATCTGGTTCGGCATCCTGCAGATCACGGCCGTCGTGGTCGTGCTCGTGCTCCTCTACCGCCCTCTCGGCGACTACATCGCCCACGTCTTCACCACGGCACGCGACCTGCGTGTCGAGCGCGGCGTTTACCGACTCATCGGCGTCGACTCGTCGTCCGAGCAGACCTGGCGCGCCTATGCCCGCAGCGTGCTGGCGTTCTCGGTCGTCGGTCTGCTGCTCGTCTACGGGCTGCAGCGGCTCCAGGCCTTCCTGCCGCAGTCGCTCGGCCTTCCCGCGGTGCCCGAGGGCCTGGCCTTCAACACCGCCGCATCCTTCGTCGCCAACACCAACTGGCAGTCCTACTCGCCTGAGCAGACGATGGGCTACACCGTGCAGCTCGCCGGGCTCACGGTGCAGAACTTCGTGTCGGCCGCGGTCGGCCTCGCGATCGCGATCGCGCTGATCCGTGGCCTCGCACGACGAGGTTCGACGACGATCGGCAACTTCTGGGTCGACCTCATCCGCGGGCTCGGCCGGATCCTGCTCCCGATCGCCCTGATCGGCGCGATCGCCCTTCTGGCGGGTGGCGTGATCCAGAACTTCGCGGGCTTCACCGACGTCACCACGGTGTCGGGCGGCACGCAGACGATCCCGGGCGGCCCGGTCGCCTCGCAGGAGGCGATCAAGCTCCTCGGCACCAACGGCGGCGGCTTCTTCAACGCCAATTCCGCCCACCCGTTCGAGAACCCGACCGGATTCACGAACCTCGTACAGGTCCTGCTGATCCTCGTCATCCCGTTCGCGCTCCCCCGCACGTTCGGACGCATGGTCGGCGACCACCGCCAGGGCTACGCGATCGTCGCGGTCATGGGCACGCTCTTCCTCGTGTCGCTGTTCGCACTCTCGGCGCTCGAACTCGCGGGCCGCGGCACCGCACCCCAACTCGCCGGGGGCGCGATGGAGGGCAAAGAGGTGCGCTTCGGCATCCTGGGCTCTGCCCTGTTCGGCACCGCAAGCACGCTCACCTCGACCGGTGCGGTCAACTCGATGCACGACTCGTACACGGCTCTCGGCGGCATGATGCCGATGCTGAACATGATGCTCGGCGAGGTCGCCCCCGGCGGTGTCGGCTCGGGCCTCTACGGGATGCTCGTGCTGGCCATCATCGCGGTGTTCGTCGGCGGGCTGCTGGTCGGACGCACCCCCGAGTACCTCGGGAAGCGGATCGGCCCGCGGGAGATCAAGCTCGCCAGCCTGTACATCCTCGTCGTCCCGGCGCTCGTCCTCGGCGGTACCGCTCTGAGCTTCGCCATCCCCGGGATCCGGGAGGACGTGGAGTCCACCAGCATCCTGAATCCGGGCGTGCACGGCATGAGCGAGGTGCTCTACGCCTTCACCTCGGCCGCGAACAACAACGGCTCGGCGTTCGCCGGACTCACCGCGAACACCCCGTGGTTCAACACCGCGCTCGGCGTCGCGATGCTACTCGGCCGCTTCCTCCCGATCGTGCTCGTGCTCGCTCTCGCCGGATCGTTCGCGGCACAGGAGCGCGTTCCCGCCACCTCGGGCACGCTGCCCACCCACCGGCCGCAGTTCGTCGGCCTCCTCCTCACCGTGACGGTCGTCGTGACCGCCCTCACCTACTTCCCCGTGCTCGCGCTGGGACCCCTCGCCGAAGGACTCGTCTGACCATGACCCTCATCACCACACCCTCCGAACAGCAGGATGCTCCGGCATCCACCCCCGCGCAGCCTCCGCGCTCCTTCGGCTGGTCGCAGCTCGTCGAGGCCCTTCCCGGCGCCCTGCGCAAACTGAACCCGGCGGCGCTCGTGCGCAACCCCGTGATGCTGCTGGTCTGGGTCGGAGCCGCGTTCGCGACCGTGCTGGCGATCGCCGAGCCGTTCCTCGGCGGCCCCGCCGACTCGGGCGGAACCGTCGTCCCCGCACCCTTCACCTGGGGCATCGCCGTGTGGCTCTGGCTCACCGTGCTGTTCGCGAACGTCGCCGAGTCGGTTGCCGAAGGTCGAGGCAAGGCCCAGGCCGCGAGCCTGCGCAAGACCCGCACCAGCACGATGGCCCGTCGGGTCGTCGGGTATGAGCAGTCGTCGGATGCCGCCGCGGAGCGCGCCGAGACCCTCGAGGTCTCCTCGGCCGAGCTGCAGCGCGACGACGTCGTGATCGTGACCGCGGGCGAGCTGATCCCCGGCGACGGCGACATCATCGCCGGCATCGCGACCGTCGACGAGTCGGCCATCACGGGCGAGAGCGCCCCGGTGATCCGCGAGTCGGGTGGCGACCGCAGCGCCGTGACCGGCGGCACGCGCGTGCTGTCGGACCGGATCGTGGTGCGCATCACCTCGAAGCCCGGCGAGACCTTCGTCGACCGGATGATCGCGCTCGTCGAGGGTGCCAGCCGTCAGCGCACGCCCAACGAGATCGCACTGAACATCCTGCTCGCCAGCCTCTCGATCATCTTCCTCGTGGTCGTGCTCGCGTTGAACCCGATCGCGTCGTACGCGGCGTCCCCCGTCAGCATCCCGGTGCTCATCGCCCTGCTCGTCTGCCTCATCCCGACCACGATCGGCGCGCTGCTCTCGGCCATCGGCATCGCCGGCATGGACCGACTCGTACAGCGCAACGTGCTCGCGATGTCGGGGCGCGCGGTCGAGGCCGCGGGCGACGTCACCACGCTCCTCCTCGACAAGACCGGCACGATCACCTACGGCAACCGCCGCGCGCACGAGGTGCTGCCCCTGCCCGGCGTCGACGGAGATGAGCTGCTGCGCGTCGCAGCTCTCTCGTCCCTCGCGGACCCGACGCCCGAAGGCGCCTCGATCGTCGAACTCGCCACCGCCCGCGGCATCCAGGTCGTCGCTCCGACCGATGCCGTCGTCGTGCCCTTCACGGCGCAGACCCGCATGAGCGGGCTCGATCTGGCCGACGGCACACAGATCCGCAAGGGCGCCGGTTCCGCGGTCCGGGCATGGCTCGGCCTCGACGCGGAAGACGCGGAGCTCACCGCCCGCACGGACTCCGTGGCATCCAGCGGCGGCACTCCCCTCGTGGTCGCCGTGATGACACCCGGCGCGGATGGCCGGATCCTCGGGGTCGTGCACCTCAAGGACATCGTCAAGGACGGGCTGCGCGAGCGCTTCGACGAGCTGCGCGCCATGGGCATCCGCACCGTGATGATCACGGGCGACAACCCGCTGACCGCCAAGGCCATCGCGGCCGAAGCCGGGGTCGACGACTTCCTGGCCGAGGCCACCCCGGAGGACAAGCTCGCCCTCATCCGCCGCGAGCAGGAGGGTGGACGTCTGGTCGCGATGACCGGCGACGGCACGAACGATGCCCCCGCCCTCGCACAAGCCGATGTCGGGGTGGCGATGAACACGGGCACCTCGGCCGCGAAGGAGGCCGGCAACATGGTCGACCTCGACTCGGATCCGACCAAGCTGATCGACATCGTGCGCATCGGCAAGCAGCTGCTCATCACGCGCGGCGCCCTCACCACGTTCTCGCTCGCGAACGACATCGCCAAGTACTTCGCGATCATCCCGGCGATGTTCATGGGCGTGTTCCCCGGACTCGCCGCACTCAACATCATGCAGCTGCACTCGCCCGCCTCCGCCGTCACCAGCGCGATCATCTTCAACGCCATCGTGATCGTCTTCCTCATCCCGCTCGCGCTGCGCGGTGTGAAGTACCGTCCGGCGAGCGCCTCGCAGATCCTGCAGCGCAACCTGCTGATCTACGGTCTCGGCGGTGTGATCGCCCCGTTCATCGGCATCAAGCTCATCGACCTCGTGGTCAGCCTCATCCCGGGCTTCTGACCCGGCTCGGAAAGGGAACCCAGACATGTCCTCCACTCGCACCGCGGCCCGCACCACCGGGGTCGCCATCCGCGCGATGCTCGTCCTCACCCTCGTGCTCGGCGTCGGGTACACGCTCCTCGTCACCGGGATCGGCCAGCTCGCACTCCCCGGGCAGGCGAACGGCTCGCTCCTCCCCGACGACAAGGGCAGTGCGCTGATCGGCCAGTCGTTCACCGATGCCGACGGCGAGGCGCTGCCCGAGTACTTCCAGTCCCGCCCTTCCGCGGCGGGCGACGGCTACGACGGGGCCGGCTCCAGCGGCAGCAACCTCGGCCCGGAGAACCCCGACCTGGTCGCGGCCATCGCCGAGCGCAGGGCGACGATCGCCGAGCGCGAGGGCGTCGACCCGTCCGAGGTTCCGGCTGACGCGGTCACCGCGTCCGGCTCGGGCCTCGACCCGCACATCAGCGTCGCCTACGCCCTGCTGCAGGTGCCGAGGGTGGCCGAGGCGCGCGGGCTCTCGGAACAGCAGGTGCGCGACCTCGTGGAGTCTAGGATTCAAGGGCGGGATCTGGGATTCCTCGGCGAGGAGCGCATCAACGTCGCCGAACTCAACCTCGCGCTGGACGACCGGGAGGGCGAATGAGCGCAGATCGGACGCAGCGCCCGACACCGGAGCAGCCTCGACGAGGCCGCCTCCGTGTGCTCCTGGGCGCCGCTCCCGGTGTGGGCAAGACGTTCGAGATGCTCGCCGAGGGGCGCCGCCTCAGCGAAGAGGGCCACGACGTCGTCATCGCCATCGTCGAGACCCACGAACGCGCCGCCACCAAGGCGCAGACGATCGGGCTGGCGGAGGTGCCACGCCGCGTCGACGACCACCGCGGCGTGGCCCTGACCGAGCTCGACCTCGATGCCGTCCTCGCGCGCGCCCCCGAGATCGCGCTGGTCGACGAGCTCGCCCACACGAACAGCCCCGGCTCACGGCATCCGAAGCGCTGGCAGGACGTCGACGACCTGCTGGACGCCGGCATCGACGTCATCACCACCGTCAACGTGCAGCACATCGAATCCCTCAACGCCGTGGTCGAGAAGATCACCGGCATCGCGCAGCAGGAGACCATCCCGGATGCGGTGGTGCGGGCCGCAGACGAGATCGAGGTCGTCGACCTCGCCCCTCAGTCGCTGCGTGATCGGCTCTCCGCCGGGCAGGTCTATCCGGCCGAGCGGATCGACGCCGCCCTGTCGAACTACTTCCGTCTGGGCAACCTGACCGCGCTGCGCGAACTCGCCCTGCTCTGGCTCGCCGACGAGGTCGACAGCGCCCTGCGCACCTACCGCGCCGAACAGGGGATCGAGGGCACCTGGCAGGCCAGGGAGCGGGTCGTCGTCGCCCTCACCGGCGGACCGGAAGGCGAGACCCTGCTGCGGCGCGGTGCGAGGATCGCCGCGCGCTCGGCCGGCGGAGAACTGCTCGCCGTGCACGTCTCGGCGCAGGATGGGCTGCGCAACGAGACCCCGGGCGCACTCGCCGCACAGCGTGTCCTGGTGGAATCGCTCGGCGGCAGCTACCACCAGGTCGTCGGCGATGACGTCCCGGCCACCCTGGTCGAATTCGCACAGGGAGCCGATGCGACGCAGCTCGTCATCGGCGTCAGTCGCCGCAGCCGGCTCACCGCCGCGCTCACGGGCCCCGGCATCGGCTCCGAGGTCATCCGACGCTCGGGCGACATCGACGTGCACATCGTGACGCATGCGGCAGCCGGCGGAAGGCTGGCTCTGCCGCGCATGACCGGTGGGGCGCTCGGCTGGCGACGGCAGCTCCTCGGCTTCGCGGTCGCACTGGCGTTCGGGCCGCTCCTGTCCTGGGTGATGTTCACGTTCCGCAGCCCCGAGTCGATCACCGCGGAGGTGCTCGCCTACCAGCTGCTCGTCGTCGTGGTCGCCCTCATCGGCGGCATCCGCCCTGCCGTCTTCGCCGCGGTGCTCTCGGGGATCACGCTCGACTTCCTCTTCGTCGCACCGTTGTTCACCATCACGATCGCCCACCCGCTGCACGTGCTCGCCCTCGCCCTGTACGTGGTCATCGCTATCCTGGTGAGCCTCATCGTCGACCAGGCGGCACGTCGCGCCCGCACCGCCCAGCGCGCCGCCGCCGAGGCCGAACTGCTCGCCGCCGTCGCGGGCAACGTGCTGCGCGGCGACAACGCGGTGCTGGCCCTGGTCAGCCGAACCCGAGAGGCGTTCGGACTCAGCGGAGTCCGGGTCCTCGCCCCCGACGGCGAGGTGCTCGCGAGCGACGGAGAACCGGTGGCCGACGGCCGTGCCACGACGATCCCGGTCGGCATCGGCCCCGGCGGCGGCCCCCGCGCGGTCCTGGAGTTGAACGGCGAACCGCTGGCCGGGCCGGAGCGGCGGCTGCTCGACGCGATCGTCGCGCAGCTGTCTGCCGCCATCGAGCACACGGACCTGCGGGCCACCGCCAGCGAAGCCGAGGCCCTCGCCGAGACCGACCAGGTGCGCAGCGCCCTGCTGTCGGCCGTGAGCCACGATCTGCGCCGACCGCTGGCCTCGGCCGTCGCGGCGATCGGCGGGCTCCGCGGCGCGCACGAGCTCTCGGCATCCGACCGCGAGGAACTGCTCGCGACCGCGGACGAGAGCCTGGCCACCCTGTCGACGCTGGTCACCGACCTGCTCGACGTGAGCCGCGTGCAGGCCGGCGTGCTCGCGGTCTCCTCCTCGCGGATGGATGCCGCCGGCACCGTGCTCGCGGCCGTCGACGAACTCGGATTGGGCCCGGCAGATGTCGAGCTCGCCCTCGACCCCGACCTGCCGCCCGTGTTCGCCGACCCGGTGCTGCTGCAGCGCGTGCTGGTGAACGTGCTCGCGAACGCGCACCGCCATGCTCCGGAGGGCAGCCGCGTGATCGTCTCGACCAGCACGCTCGGCGACCGCGCCGAGATCCGCGTGATCGACCGCGGCGCGGGCGTCTCGCCAGAACGCCGCGACCGCATCTTCCAGCCCTTCCAGCGCTTCGGCGACACCGACAACACGACGGGACTCGGACTCGGACTCGCCCTGTCGCGCGGGTTCGCCGAGGGCATGGGCGGTACCCTGACACCCGAGGACACGCCTGGCGGAGGCCTCACCATGGTCATCTCCCTGCCGCTCGGCGCAGGGCTTCCCGACACGGAGGGGACGGAGTGAAGCTCCTCATCGCCGACGACGACCCGCAGATGGTGCGGGCGCTGCGGATCACTCTCGCCGCCCACGGATACGAGGTCGTCGTGGCCGCCGACGGCGCCGCCGCGATCGCCGCCGCCGCGCAGACGCACCCCGACCTCATCATGCTCGACCTCGGCATGCCACGACTCGACGGCATCGAGGTGATCCAGGCCCTGCGAGGGTGGACGAACGTGCCGATCATCGTGGTGTCCGGGCGCACGGGTTCGGCCGACAAGGTCGAGGCCTTGGATGCCGGCGCCGACGACTTCGTGACGAAGCCCTTCCAGGTCGACGAGCTGCTCGCGCGGCTGCGCGCGCTGTCCCGCCGCTCGGCGCCGGCGAACGGGGAGTCCGCGGTGACCTTCGGCGAAGTCGTGGTCGACCTCGCCACGAAGACGGTCACCCGCGCCGGCACGCGCGTGCACCTGACCCCGACCGAGTGGAGGATGCTGGAGCATCTCTCGCGGCATCCGGGCGCCCTGGTCACCCGACAGGATCTGCTGAAGGAGATCTGGGGCAGCGAGCAGGTCTCCGACTCCGGCTACCTGCGCCTGTACATGTCGCAGCTGCGCAAGAAGCTCGAGCAGGAGCCGGGCTCTCCCGTGCACCTGCTCACCGAGGCGGGGATGGGCTACCGGCTCGTGCTCTGACCCTGCGTCATCCGGCGGCGGCGCATCACGGACACGACCCCGGCGACGACGAGCAGCACGGCGACGATGATCGCGGCGATCGCGGTGGGCGTGCTCTCGGGCTCTCCGGTGAGTCGTCCGACGGCGAGCCACACCAGGCCCCAGGCCGTCGCGAGGGCGGGGGCGATGCGTCCGGTCACCCAGGCGCCCGCCACTCCGATCACGAGGACGACGGCCAGCACGGCAATGGCCCACACGTCGGCCGCCTCCGCCCAGCTCCCGGGGGCGATCTGCGTGAGCCAGGCCGCGGCGTTCGCCACGGTGGCGATCGTGACCCAGCCGAAGTGCAGGCCATTCACACCGTCGGTGAGGAGGCGGTCGGGGAGGTTGCGCGCCGGGAAGCGGCCCAGCACGATGATCACTCGGGCGAGCACGACCAGCAGCAGCGCGATCATGACGACCGTGAGCCACAGCGTGAGGTATCGCGCGGTCACCAGCCACAGTCCGTTCAGCACCAGCGACACGGCGATCCATCCGCCCACCGCCTGCTGGCGGGGATCCTGCCGCTGAGCGGGGAGCGCCTGCCACACCGTGTAGGCGATCAAGCCGAGGTAGATGAGGGACCAGATCGAGAAGGCGGGTCCGGCCGGGGCGAGGAAGGAGCCCTGCGCGGAGAGCGCGCCGTCCTGCAGCTCATCGACGGATGCCCCGCCGAAGGCCCCTGCTCCGATGGCGGCGGCGATCAGCATGAACGTCGCCGCCGCGATGTTCGAGGACTGACGTGCGATGCCTTTCGTGCGCGATTCCATGCACCGCACGCTACGGGCGCGGGGGCCACGACGCACCGGGGTTGACACTCCATCCCGATTTCGCTAACCAGGTAAGACAAGTGCCGAAGGCCCCCGCGCAACCGCCTTGTGCGTCCCGCCGCGAGTCGGAAGGATCAGGACCATGGGTTACATCACCGTCGGAAACGAGAACAGCACCCCCATCGAGCTCTACTACGAGGACCAGGGAGCGGGCCAGCCCGTCGTCCTGATCCACGGGTATCCGCTCGACGGACACAGCTGGGAACGCCAGACCAGGGAGCTCCTCGCGCAGGGGTACCGGGTCATCACCTACGATCGCCGCGGCTTCGGGCAGTCGAGCAAAGTCCGCACCGGCTACGACTACGACACGTTCGCGGCCGATCTGCACGCGGTGCTCGAGACCCTCGATCTGAGCGACGTCGTCCTCGTCGGCTTCTCGATGGGCACGGGAGAGCTCGCCCGCTACGTCGCCCGCCACGGCCACGAGCGCGTCGCGAAGCTCGCCTTCCTCGCCTCGCTCGAACCGTTCCTGGTGCAGCGCGCCGACAACCCCGAGGGCGTCCCTCAGGAGGTCTTCGACGGGATCGAGACCGCAGCGAAGGGCGACCGCTTCGCGTGGTTCACCGACTTCTTCAAGAACTTCTACAACCTCGATGAGAACCTCGGCTCCCGCATCAGCGAGGAGGCCGTGACAGGCAGCTGGAACGTCGCGGTGAGCAGCGCCCCCGTGGCGGCCTACGCCGTCGTCCCGACCTGGATCGAGGACTTCCGCACCGATGTCGACGCCGTGCGCGCCTCCGGCAAGCCCACGCTGATCCTGCACGGGACGAAGGACAACATCCTCCCGATCGACGCGACCGCCCGCCGCTTCCGCAAGGCGGTGCCGGATGCGGAGTACATCGAGGTCGAGGGCGCCCCGCACGGCCTGCTCTGGACGCACGCCGAGGAGGTCAACGCCGCGCTGAAGGACTTCCTGGCGAAGTAGGCCTCAGCCGCGCATCGCGACGCCGCGGCGCCAGTAGCCCATGAAGGCGACCTGCCCGCGGTCGATGCCGAGGTCCTTCACGAGGTGGCGACGCAGCGTGGTGACCACGCCGCTCTCCCCCGCGATCCAGAAGTAGCGTTCGGCCGGCGCATCCGCCGTGGCGATGTCTTCTCCGAGACCCGAGTAGTCCGGCGTCTCCCACAGCAGGTCTTCGCCGTCGATGTCCTTCACGCGGATCTCGTCTGCGGCGTCGGCATCGCCGAGGTGACCCAGCACTGCCGGGATCAGTCGGAGGCCGTGCGGCTCGCCGGCGTCGCGGGGAAGCCAGTGCACCTCGACACCGACAGGCACATCGATGCGCAGGATGTCTGCCGGAGACGGCACTTCGATGAAGGCGACGCCGCGCAGCCCCCGCGGGGCGTCCTCCAGGATGCGGGCGATCGCCGGAGCAGCCGTCTCGTCTCCGGCGAGGACGACGGACGCGGCCGAGCCGGGAGCGAACTCGGCCCCGCCGTGGGCGTCGACGTCGACCCCGCGACGCGGCCCGACCAGGTACAGCTCCTGTCCGATCGCAGCCTCACTCGCCCACAGCGACGCGGGTCCGCTCAGCCCCGGCTCGAGGTGCAGCACGAAGTCCACGTCGACCTCGGTCCCGGTCTCGGGGTCGACGCGCAGCTCGCGCACCGAGTAGGTGCGCATGGATCCGCGCTCCTCCTCCGGCACGGCGAGGAATGACTGCCACCAGTCGTCCGAAGACCGGTCGAGGTCGGGGAGCTTCCCCGATGCGGGCGGGAAGACCAGCTTGATACGGCTGTCGAACACCTCGCCGGGGGTGCCGAACTCGAACAGTTCGTCACCGCCGAACGTCACCCGCACGAACGACGGCGAGACGCGGGCGACGGCCCGCACCTCGGCACGGGTGAGGATGTAGGTCGGACGCTCGGTCGTGGTCGTCTCAGCGGACATGATGCCTCCCGATGGGTGTGACCATCGGCTTCCCGGAGACCGGGTCGATGGTGATCTGATTGGCGAGGCCGAAGACCTCTTCGACGAGTTCTGCGGTGACGACGTCTTGTGGAACGCCCGTCGCGTGCACCCTGCCGTCCTTCATGGCGACCAGCTCATCGGCGTAGCGGGCGGCGAGGTTGAGGTCGTGCAGCACCATCACGATGGTCGTGCCGCGCGAGACGCTCAGGTCGGTGAGCAGGTCCAGCACCTCGACCTGGTGCGCGACGTCGAGGAAGGTGGTCGGCTCATCCAGCAGCAGGATGTCGGTCTCCTGGGCGAGGGCCATCGCGATCCAGACGCGCTGCCGCTGCCCACCCGAGAGCTCGTCGACGCTCCGGTCGGCGAGGTCGGAGATGCCGGTCGCGTCGAGCGCATCGGCCACGACCTCGTAGTCGTGGGCGCTCCACCGCGCGAGCATCTTCTGGTGCGGGTGCCGGCCTCGGCCGACCAGGTCGGCGACCGCGATGCCTTCCGGCGCGACGGGCGACTGCGGCAACAGGCCGAGGATGCGCGCGACCTCCTTGGTGGGGCGGGCGTGCACCGACTTGCCGTCGAGCACGATCTGGCCGTCGCTCGGCGAGAGCAGCCGCGCGAGCGAGCGCAGCAGCGTCGACTTGCCGCATCCGTTCGCTCCCACGATGGTCGTGATCCGCCCCGGAGCGATCTGCAGGTCGAGCCCGTCGATGATGGTGCGGTCGCCGTAGGCGAGCGTCACCCCTTCGGCGGACAGGCTGTGCGAGACGGTCATAGTGAACCCCCGGAGCGGTTGGTGCGGATGAGCAGGTAGATCAGATACGGAGCGCCGACCACGCCGGTGACGACGCCGACGGGGTAGCGGGTGCCGAAGGCGAACTGGCCGATCAGATCGCCGCCGAGCACGAGCACGGCGCCGACGAACGCCGACGGCAGGAGCAGGTTCGCTCCCGGCCCGGTGATGCGGGCGGCGATGGGCCCCGCCATGAAGGCGACGAACGCGATGGGACCGGTCGCCGCGGTCGCGAACGCGAGCAGTGCGACGGCGCCGAGGATGAGCAGCAGGCGCGTGGCGTCGACCCGGATCCCGAGCCCGGCCGCGGAGTCGTCGCCGAGTTGGAGGGCTCCGAGCGCGCGCCCCTGCGACAGCATCAGCGGCACGATCACGGCGGCGGCGATCGCCATCGGCAGCACCCGTTCCCACGACGCGTTGTTGAGGCTTCCGGTCAGCCACTGCATCGCTGTCTGGATGTCCCAGTTCGCGGCGCGCGACAGCATGTACGAGATGACGCTCTGCAGCATCGCCGCGACCCCGATCCCGATCAGGATCAGGCGGGTGCCGGCGAAGCCGCCCTTGATCGAGAGCAGGTAGATTGCGAAGGCGGTGACGATGGCGCCGCCGAGGGCGAGCAGCGAGACGACGGGTCCGTTCACCGACAGCACGACGATGCCGAAGACCGCGGCGGCACCGGCGCCGTTCGAGATGCCGATGATGTCGGGCGAGGCGAGCGGGTTGCGCAGCATCGTCTGGAAGCAGACGCCCGCCATGCCGAACCCGATGCCTGTGAGGACCGCCAGGATCGCCCTCGGCAGCCGCAGGTCTCCGACGGTGAACGATGCTCCGGGAACGGTCTCGCCGAGGATCACGCGGATGACCTCGTCCAGCGGGTAGAACGTGTTGCCGACCATGAGAGCGACCGCGAACAGCGCCAGCAGCAGGATGCCGAGGACGATCGTCGCGACCGCGTGCCGACGGTGACGCGAACGGCGGCCCGCGACGATCCGGGCGATCCGGGCGGATGCCGTCTCGTCGACCCGATCCAGGGTGTGCTCGGTCGCGCTCACAGCTCACGCACCTTCTGCCGGCGGACGATCCAGATGAAGAACGGGGCGCCGATGATGGCGGTGATGATGCCGACCTGGATCTCCTCCGACGACGGGGAGATCACGCGGCCGACGATGTCGCTCGCGGTCAACAGCGCGGCACCGGCGATGGCCGAGAACGGCAGGAGCCAGCGGTGATCGGTGCCCACGAGCATCCGGCACATGTGCGGGACGATCAGGCCGACGAAGCCGATCGGGCCGGCGATGGCCGTCGCCGCTCCCGCGAGGATGACCGCGCCCAGGGCCGAGATCAGGCGCGTGCGGAAGACGTTCTCACCGAGCCCCTTCGCCATCTCGTCGCCGAGGGCGAGCGAGTTCATTCCGCGCGAGCAGAGGAAGCAGATGAGGGCGCCGACGGCGAGGACGGGCGCGGTGAGCGCGATGCGCGGCCACTCCGCACCGCCCACCCCACCGATCTGCCACGACTGGAACGTCTGGAGCAGGTCGACGCGGGGCAGCATGATCGCGCTGATCAGCGAGGCGAACGCGGCCGACGTGGCTGCGCCCGCGAGCGCGAGCTTGAGCGGCGTCGCGCCCCCACGTCCGAGCGAGCCGACCGTGTAGACGAAGACGGCTGCGATGCCGGCGCCGGCGATCGCGAATCCCATCTGCCCGTAGGGGTCGCTGAGTCCGAAGAAGGCGATGCCGCACACGACGGCCAGCGAAGCCCCGTTCGAGACGCCGAGGATGCCCGGATCGGCGATGGGGTTGCGCGTCACGGCCTGCATGGTCGCACCGGAGAGCGCGAGCGCTGCACCGACGAGGAGGGCCAGCACGGTGCGCGGGATGCGCTTGACGATCGCGGCCTGGGAGATCGTGTCGGTGTGCCCGCCGAGGGCCGCGACGATGTCGTCGAATGAGACCGCGCGCACGCCGAACGAGATCGACAGGATGCTGAGGACGACGAGGACGACGACCCCGATGAGCAGCCAGAGGGTGCGCACCAGCACCGGGCGCCGCAGGTCTGCGGCACCCGGTGCGGGGGCGATGACGGTTGCTGAGGTCACTGAGGATTCACTCCGCGGACGCGGATCGAACGACTACTTCGACAGGGGCGCAGCCAGCATCGCGAGGTAGTCGCCGAGTCCCCACGGGATCGACAGCGGCGAGGGGTTCGCGGATGCCGCGATCGGCGTCGCGTTGGGGAGGATCGCGATGCGGCCCTCGGCGATCGCGGGGATCTTCGACAGCAGGGGGTCCGCCTGCAGCAGCGGGATCAGCGAGTCGTCGCCGTACGTGACGAACAGGTCGACGTCATCGAACTTCGCCACTTCTTCCGCGCTGATCGTCAGGTCGAACTTGTCCGTGTCGGCGGTGTCCTCCACGAGCGACGGGTAGGGCAGCCCGAGGTTCTCGTGCAGGTATCCCGGGCGGGTGTCCGTCGCCGTGTAGTAGCCGATCTGGCTCAGATCGGTCGGGTCGAGATACGCGAACAGGACCTTCTTGTCCTTCAGGACGCTGTTCTCCTCGAGTGCGGCCTCCGCGTCGGCGTGCAGCTCGTCGATCAGAGCCTCGCCCTGGTCTTCGAGGCCCAGTGCCTTCGAGTTCATCGCGACCATGTCGTCGACCGACGTGCCCCAGGCGACCTCGGGGTAGGCGACCACCGGAGCGATCTTGGAGAGGGTGTCGTACTCCTCCTGCGTGAGGCCGGAGTACGAGGCGAGGATCACGTCGGGCTCGGTGTCGGCGACGGCCTCGTAGTCGATGCCGTCGGTCTCGTCGAACAGCACCGGCGTCTCGGCGCCCAGCTCGTCGAGCTTCTCCTCGACCCAGGGCAGCACGCCGTTGCCGTCGTCGTCGCCCCAGGCCACCTTGCTCATGCCGACCGGAACGATGCCGAGGGCCAGCGGCACCTCGTGGTTCGCCCAGGCGACGGTCGCGATGCGCTCGGGCTTCTCGGTGATCGTGGTCTCGCCGTAGGCGTGCTCGATCGTGACCGGGAAGGCGTCGTCGGAGGCGGGGTTGCTGCCGACGCCCCCGGTCGATTCCGGCGCGGAGGACGCGCAGGCGGACAGGCCGACGGCGAGTGCAGCGGCCGCGCCGATGGCGAGGATTCGAGAGGTGCGCACAGGCATTCCCTTCGGGTTCGGGAGGAGGGGGATCGGCGCGAGAGATGCGCCCAGCCTTTGGTAAGCCTGGCCTAATCTAACACGGAGGTTAGGCACGCCTCACTTTGGAGATTCCTATGCGCTACAGGGTGGGGGTACAGAGAAAGCCGGCCGGATCCGTGAGGATCCGGCCGGCTTCAGGAAGTCAGCGCGCGCTCAGAGAGCGCGGATGTTCGCCGCCTGCATGCCCTTGGGGCCACGCTCAGCGTCGAATTCGACCTTCTGGTTCTCGCGGAGCTCCTTGAAACCGGAGCCGGCGATAGCCGAGTAGTGGGCGAAGAGGTCGTCCGAGCCGTCATCGGGAGCGATGAAGCCGAAGCCCTTTTCCGCGTTGAACCATTTCACAGTGCCAGTGGCCATGTGTTTCTACTTTCTGTTGACTTAGCCGTTTACACGGCCTACGCCGAGTCGGAACATCCGACACGCGCGCTCTGTCACGCTACCACGGCAGGCTGATGAGTAGCACTGAACGTCGGATTCTTCTGTGCGAGCGCTGCTTCGGTCCGCGTGCTCACCCCGAGTTTGCGCAGCACCGCCGACACATGCACGCTCACGGTCTTCACACTGATGAACAGCCGCTCGCCGATCTGCCGGTTGCTCAGCCCCTCGGCGATGAGCTCGAGCACCTGCCGCTCCCGGGCGGTCAGGGGGTCGGCGCCGGCCGGAGAATCCGCGGTGGAGCGGAGCCCGAGTCCGGCATCGGTGGCGAAGCGGGCGACCGCGGCCTGCAACTGCGCGTTCCCCAGAGTCTCCGCGATCGCGCCGGCGTCGACCAGCACGGGTGCCGCTGCGGCGCGGTCGCCGTCGTGCACCAGCATCCGCGCCTTCTCCAGCCGCAGGATGACCCGGAAGATCACCGGCACGTCGTCTCCGTCGGCACAGCGGATCGCCTGGTCGATGGTGTCGAGGCGCGGGTCGAGCAGCGCCTCGAGGATGGTGGACCACGCGTCGTGCTGCAGCTGCGCAGGTTGCGCGAACCACGCGGCACGGATCTCGTCGGAGGCCTTCGCGACGTCGGCGCCCTCGGCGCGCAGCTCTGCGATGAGCGCGGCCCCCTCCAGCAGCAGCCGCCGCTGATGCAGCAAAGCAGGCTGCTCGTCGTGCAGCATCCCGAGGATCTCGTCGAGCGCTCCGCGGAGGTCGCCCTCGCTCTCCGCCACCGCGACCGTCATCATCACGCGGTCGTACCAGATCTGCCGCTCCGAGACGCCCGTCTCCTGGAAGGCCGGCAGCCAGTCCCGCAGCAGCTCTGCAGCCTCGGCCGACCGACCGCGCCACGCCAGCACGCGCACGCGGGTCATGCTCATGTACATGCGGAAGACGCGCAGCGTCCCCTGCACGAAGTCGCGCGACAGCATCTCTTCGACCCGATCGATCTCCCCGAGCTCGAGCAGGGGAACGACCATGTTCTGCGCCATGATCGACCCCGAGGTGCGCTCGACGCGCAGCTCACGCGCCCGACGCAGACCTTCTTCGGCGACCTCGACGGCCTCGCGGTAGCGGCCCAGCAGCGTGAGCAGGTCCGAGTAGTTCACGCGGTACCGCATCTCGGCGTTCGATCCCGCCGCGAGTTGACGGGCGCGCTCGTACTCCCGTACTCCCGCCTCGACCTCGCCCAGATGTGCCAGCGAACCACCGCGGACGTTGGCCGCGATCGACAGCTGGTCGGTGGACGTCGCCCCGGCCGCACCCCGCTCGGCCTCGTCGGCGAGACGGATGGCCTCTTCGCGGTCGCCCGCGATCATGCGGCGGCTCGCGAGCTGGTTGAGCAGCTCGGCCCGGAACACCTCGTCGCCGACGCGCTCCTCGGCGATCGCGAGGGCCTGCTGCAGGAGCGGGATCGCCCCGAGACGCCCGAGGTTGACCAGGTACAGCGCCTTGTTGCGCAGGAGTCGTGCGTGCAGCCGCGGGTCGACCGACTCGGGGTCGACTTCGGCCAGAGCGACGTTCGCGACGGCGAGTGCCCGTTCGCCATCTCCCGCGTTGCGCAGGATCGATCCCAGCACGAGGAGCAGATCGAGGCGTTCGATTCCGGCCGCATCCGCCGCATCGGAGACCTGCGGCCACAGTTCCAGCACCAGCTCGCCGAATCGTGCGGCGCTCGCGAACGCGTACTGCGCCTTCGCCTGACGCATGGCTTCGGCGGCGGCGACGAGGGCCTTCCGGTCATCTTGGGCGAGCTGCCAGTGATACGCGAGCGCGGCGGCATCACCACCGGTGCTCGACCCGGCGCAGTCCGCCTCGAGGGTCTCGGCATAGGCACGATGCAGGCGCGCCCGTTCCCCCGGGAGCAGATCGTCGTGCACTGCCTCGCGCAGGAGCGCATGCCGGAACCGGTAGTCGTCGTCGACGACCACCAGGATGCCGCTGCGCGTCGCCTCGCGGATCGCCTCGTCGAGCGACTGCTCCGGCAACTCGGCCAGACGCGTGATCAGCGGATGCGTGAGCGGGCGCTCCGCACCCGAGACGACCTGCACGACGTGCCGCGCGTCGTCGCCGAGTCGATCGAATCGGGCGAGCAGCAGGTCTCGGAGACCGTCCGGAAGAGGGCCGTTCGCGCATCCGGCGATCTCCTCGACGAAGAAGGGGACGCCCTCTGCCCGCTCCTGCATGCGGTCGAGCGCCCGCTCGGTGAGCGGATGACCGATGATCTGCTCGGCCAGCTCACGCACCGCGTCTTCGTCGAGCCGGGCGAGGGTGAGTCGTTCGAGGAGGCGTGCCCTGGTGGCCTCTCCGATGAAGCGGCTCACCGCATCGCCGCGGCGCACGTCATCGGAGCGGCAGGTGATGAGCAGCAGGATGCGGCCTCGGCCGAGCGCCCGCAGCAGAAAGGACAGGATAGCGAGCGTCGACTCGTCGGCCCAGTGCAGATCTTCGACCACGAGCACCTGCGGCGCGCTCTCCGCCGCCGCTTCGATGAGCGAGGCGATCGCGTCGCGGAGGCGCTCCGGGCTGGTGCGATCACGATCGGTCGGGGATTCGACGAGCTCGGGAAGGAGCATGCCGAGCGCCTCGGCGCCGACTCCGACCGACTCCCGCACCCGGTCGAGCCCCATGCGCAACACGATCGAACGGAGGATCCCCGTGAGCGGACCATACGGCGTGCGCGAGGCGCCCAGGTCGAGGCACCACCCCACGTGCACGTCAGCCGTCTGCCCGATCTCGGCGGCGAACTCACGCACCAGCCGCGACTTTCCGATCCCGGCCTCGCCCTCGACGAGCAGCGCCGCGGGCACGCCGTCGCGCACTCCGGCGAACAGCCGGCGTACCTCGGCGAGCTCGGTCTCGCGGCCGACCATCTCGGCGCTCGGAGCGGAAGGGGGCATGAACTCATCGTCCCACTCCCTGCCGACATTCGGGGCGGCCCTCATCTCGGCCCGTCCGATGGCGGCACTCACCGTGCGGGGGCCGCCGTCGGGTCGCACACGGCGGCCGTGCGAGCGGGCACGGTGCGATCATCCGCCCCGCGGAACATGCGGCGCAGCATCCTGCGCACCGCTCCTGCACGGCGGGGCACGATCTGATCCGCGTGCTCGAGGAGGAACAGGCGCCGCGCGCTGGCACGCTCCATCTGCTCCTGCTCGAACTGGGTGATCTGGTGGCTGAAGTACGGGTGCTCGTACATGGGGTTCTCCTCGACGGTTCGCTGTATCCCTACACTCCGCTCTGAGGTACCCCGCCGACATCGGACGGATGCCCTATCTTTCCGACGCGGGCGACTAGGGATGCCCCCGCCGGTCGCGCAGCCGCAGCGATCGGCGGGCCGAAGGCCGCGACCGCTCGGGCGCGAGGATCGCGAGGACCCGCACCAGGGTCGCCATCCACAGCAGGCCGAGGCCGACCACGATCGCTTCGACCGCGGTCGCCGGGTACAACCCGAACGGCACCCACAGCACGACGGCCACGATCACGAGCAGCCCCACACCGAGAGACGTGATCAGGAGCGCGAGCGGGGTGCCGGGGATCGCGACCGTCGTGCACGCGGCCGCGACGGCGAACAGCACGAGCGTCGCGAAGGCGGCGACGTCGTGCGGGATCGGCACCCGGTGCAGCGGCAGCAGGCCGACAGCGGCGAGCGCGACGCCGGTGGCCGCCCACAGCGCCACGATCACCGCGATGCGCCCGAGCGCGGGGTCGCCGAGCATCCGGTGCAGGTCTCGGCCGATGTAGGAGCCGACGGTCGCGACCAGGAGACCGGCGACCACGAGCGTGCCGTTGAACGCCCACGACCCGGAGCCGAGCTGCGAGAAGTTCGCCTCCCACCAGCGCGGATCGGCCGCGGTGACCATCGCGAACAGGGTGCCGATCACGAGGAAGCCGAACAGGAGCGCGGCGAGGTCGGCCGTGCGCAGGCCGACACCGGCCCCGAAAGCGAAGCGCCCGCCGACGGCCGAGGCGACGCCGGAGAGCAGTCCTCCGCCGATCGCGCCGAGCCGGAGTCCCTGGAGCCCCGCGGCGAGGATCTCGGCGGTGAGCAGGACCCCCATGACCGTGACGGCTCCGAACGCGACGGTCAGCGCGATCGACGACAGGTCGGACACCACGGCCTGCCAACGCGGCATGGAGGCCGTCTCGCCGCGACGGTGGGTGAGTGCGCTCGCGAGGAACGCGGCCGCGGCGATCAGTCCGGCGATCGCCGCCACGGGCATCGCGAGGGAACCCGCGCCGGTGAGCGGACGCGCGTCACCACCCAGGAGGAGGATGCCCCCGAGCGTGCCGACGACGAAGCAGAGCACGGTCGCCCAGACCGCTCTGGCCTCACCCCGCAGCTTCGCGTCCCGCTCCATGCGCCCATGCAAGCACGCACCCCGGACCTCCGGAAGACCCGCAGGAGCGGTCAGGCGTGCTGCAGAGCCTTGGGAGTGAAGTAGGTGACTTCCCCGGTCTCGTCCTCGATGCCGAAGATGAACTGGCCCGAGGGCGTCGCGCAGATGTCGATGACCGTTCCCCGGGAACGGGGAGTGATGACGTCGTCACCCGGCTTGAACGTTGTCTTCGTCATGGCGTGATCGTACCGCCGATGCACATCCTCCTCAGGCCGCCAGGCGCCCGACCGCTCTCGCGCGGATGAGCACGGCTGTGCCGTCGGAGTAGGCCACGGGGAGCTCCTCCACCGCGACGACCTCGATCGTGTCGGGGTCGGCCCCCGCGAGTCGGGCTCGCTCGGTCGCCTCGGCCGCGGCATCCGCCCGCGATGCCCGCTGGTCGGAGGGGTCGACGCGGTAGATCTTCTCGATCTGCCCGGCGACCTCGCCGAGAGCCGCGCCCACCGCGTTGGCGGCGCCGAAATGGTCCGGCCGGATCAGCTCGGCGACGCCGTCGAGCGCGGTCGGGGCGATGATGCCGCCACCGCCGACGAGGATGACCGGGACCGGTGACGCGTTCGGCTTCATCCGGTCGATCGAGTCCTCGAGGATCTCGCGCATCGCGGTCCAGGCCGCAGCGCCGACCACCGCGGGAACGCTCGGCGCGTCGAGTCCATCGATCTCGGCGCCGCCCACCGCGAGCGCGATGTCGGTGGCCGTGAGCGTGCTCCCGCCGAATGCCAGTGCCTCCTGAGGCAGTCGGTAGCCGACGCTGTCGGGCCCCACGGTCGTGCCTGCCGCCGTCTCGCGGATGATCGTGCCGCCGCCCAGTCCGACCGACAGCACATCGGGCATGCGGAAGTTCGTGCGGATCCCGCCGATCTCGACCGCGTGTGCCGACTGCCGGGGGAACCCGTCGACGAGCACGCCGATGTCGGTCGTGGTCCCGCCGATGTCCACGACCAGGGCATCCGTCGCGCCCGAGAGGTGCGCGGCTCCGCGGATGGAGTTCGTCGGTCCGCAGCCGATCGTCAGCACCGGGAACTCGAGCGCGTACTCCAGCTGCATGAGCGTGCCGTCGTTCTGGCCGAAGTACGGCGTCGCCGGGATGCCGCGCTCGCGCAGGGCGGCGACGAATCCCGCCGCCATCTGTCGGAGCGTCTGCATCAGCGCCGCGTTCAGCACCGTCGCATTCTCACGCTCGAGCAGTCCGAGCGAGCCGATGCGCGCCGACCGCGACACGGGAACACCCAGTTCCTCCGTCACGATGGCGGCGACCCGCTCCTCCTGGCTCTCGTCGATCGGAGCGAAGACTCCGACGACGGCAACCGCATCGACCTCGCCGCGCATGCGGGCGCAGGCCTCGCGGACGGCATCCTCGTCGATCGGGGAGAGCACCCGGCCGTCGACCTCGAAGCCGCCGGCCAGCAGGTGCGCGTGCTCGCCGATCGCCGCCCGCAGGTCGTCCGGCCAGCCCTCCAGCGGCGGGACGGCCGTGGTCGCCGGAGCGCCGAGACGGAGGATGCCGACCCGGCCGAGTCCGCGGCGCTCCACGATCGCGTTGGTGCAGTGGGTGGTGCCGAGCATCGCGTGCCCGATCAGGGCGGCGTCGACGCCCGATGCCGCGAGCACCGCGTCGATGGCCGCGGCCACGCCGTCTCCGGTGTCGGCCGTGGTCGGGCGTTTGACCGAAGCGACGACCTCGAGCCGTTCGTCGAGGATCACGGCGTCGGTGTTCGTGCCGCCGACGTCGATGCCGATGCGATACCTGCCGGCCATCACGCGGCCTCCTCGTCCCTCGTGCGCCGACCCGAGCCCTGCGCGATGTCTTCGACCGGGACCCACTCCACGTCGTACCCGAAGTGGCCCGGGCCCGCCGTCTCCAGGCCGATCGGGGTGCGCCATTTCTCATTGCAGGGGATCGCGATGACCGCGACCCGCGCGCCGTAGCGCAGGGACTCGGTCGTGATCGGCATCCCGGTGGCCAGGTCGAGCACGGCGATCAGGTCGGGCGTGACCGCCGCCAGCACGCCGTCGCGGCGTCCGAGCAGCATCTCGTTCTGGAAGTCGAGTCGGAAGGCGCTCCCCCGGTCGGCGCCGACGCCGACCAGCTCGGCCGCACCGCGCGTGAAGCCACCATCCACGGAGCGCTGCAGGTCGGCGACCTTGCCGTCGAAGAGCCGCACCGCGTCGAGGTCGGCGCAGAGGGCGTCGATGCGCTGATCGTCGCGGAGCTCATGTCCGGCCGCATCCCGTCCGCGCAGGATGCGTCCGATGCGCTGGGCGAGTCCGAGCGTGCCGGGGATCGCGCATTCGCGCACGACCTCGCCGCCGTAGGCGTAGTCGATCATGGTCGCCCCTCCCCCCATCTCGACGGTGACGGCCCGCGCGATGCGCTCCGACCATCCGCCGTCGACCGGCCGACTCACCACCTCGTTGCCATGGTGGTCGACCAGCACGGTCGTGCCGGGACCGTAGCCCGCCAGGTGGAAGGTGACCATCTGCGCCTCGGGGAAGGCTCTCCCCATCGCATCGCCGTCGACCACCGGGAGTCCGGCCAGCGCGGCGGCGGCGATCGGGATCATCGAGTTGCCGCCGCCGACCTCGATCGGCATCACCGCGGTGGCCATGCGCCCCACGGCACGCTCGATCGCGTGCAGAGCGGCGAGCAGTTCGGACTCGGCCTGGATGCGCTCCACGCTCACGGACGGTGCGCCGATCCCGCCGATGGGGATGATGAAGTCGTCGTCCGTCAGGTCTGCCACGGCCACCAGCGGCACCGGTCCGTGCAGGCGGATGAGCCGCTTGGCGATCAGCGAGCCGACGTGAGGGTCGCCACCACCTCCGGTGCCGAGCACGGCCGCCCCGAGCGCGATCTCGTCGATGTCGGCCTCGGTGATCACCGGGGTCATGCGTTCACCTCGTCCGCGACGGGGGTGGCCGCATCCGATGCCGCGCGACGGCGGAAGGGCAGCAGCACGAGATAGGCGACGAAGCCGACCAGGAGTCCGTCGAGCGCCGAGATCGAGGTGAGCGTGAACCAGCCGAAGCCGGGACCGTCGGCCGGGTTCGTGGTCGCGACGGCCACGAAGATGCCGACCACCCAGGCGGCGATCGACCAGCCGTCGACCATCGGCACAGTCGCGCCGTGAGCCCAGCGCGCCGTCTTGCGACCGGTGAAGAACGATGCCAGGTACACGCCGCCGTAGGGGGCGATGATGGTGCCGATGACGAGGATGAACTGCACGAAGTAGTCGGCCGCGCCGATCACACCGACGATGATGCCGATGGCGCCCAGGACGATCGTCACGGTGCGGCGGCTCAGTCGCTCGCTGATCGAGGCGAACGAGAGGCCGGCCGAGTAGAGGTTGGTGGTGTTCGTGGTCCACTGCGCCAGGATCAGCACGATCACGGCCACGCCGCCGAGGCCGAGCGCGAAGAAGATCGCCATCAGCTCGGTGCCGTCCATGATGCGTGCGAGCAGGATCGCGACGACCAGGATGATCGAGTTGCCGAAGAAGAAGCCGACGAAACCGGCGATCATGGCCTGCTTCGGGGTCTTCGCCCACCGCGCCATGTCGGGGGCGAGCACGACGCCGAGGATGAAGATGCCCATCACGAGCGACACCGCACCGCCGAACGTGAACGTTGCCTCGACCGGAGCCTCCAGTCCGGCCGCGCCGTTCACCGTGAACGCGACGACCACGCCGACGATCAGCAGGAGCAGCAGAAGCGGCACGGCGAGAGTGCTGAGGCGGTTGATCGAGCGGTAGCCCCAGAACGCGGTGATCGCCATCAGCACGCCGCCGACGGCGGTGAACACCTGCACCGGCACGTCGATGCCCGTGAACTCGGCGAACGCGATCTGCGCGTTCGTGCCGAAGAAGCCCGCCTGCACGGCGTACCAGCCGACCAGGCTCACCGCGATCGCCAGCGCGAGGATCGCACCGCCGATGCGACCGAACACGGCGCGCGAGATCATGGCGGTGGAGAGGCCGGTGGCGGCACCGACGTAGGCGCAGGCCATCGCGAGCAGTCCGAGCAGGAGCGAGCCGAGCATCGTCGCGGCGATCGCCGGCCAGAAGGCCATGCCGGAAGCGAGCGAGACGCCGAGGAACGCCCCGGAGAGGTCGATGCCGATCGCGATCCACACGGTGGCGATCGACAGCCAGCTCTTGCGCTGGTCCTGGGGCACGACGCCGTGCTCGTAGTCAGTGGTGGTCATCATCTTTTCCTCAGGGAAGGTGGCCCTGCGAGTCCGTCCGCGGGGATTCGGGTTCCCGGACTGCGGACGACTCGCAGGGCGGGTCGGTGGCGGCCTGTCGTTTCGGCCGGTCGTGCGATGCCGGGTCGGAGTTCGTGGCTCCATGCCGGCGAGGGGGTGTCTGCCGCGTCGGTGCGGCGGGGGTTCATCGGGAGAGGGTGGCGTTCATCGGGAGAGGATCGCGGAGAGGTGCCGCCAGGCCTGGTCGAAGCGCTGGCGGTAGATCTCGGGCGTGTAGTGGGTGAGCTGGAGGAAGAGGCCGTCCATGACGACGAAGACCAGCGCCGTGAAGCCATCCGCATCGCCGGGCGAGAAGGCCCCGGCGGCGACGCCGTCTTCGTAGGTCTGGCGCACCGCGGCCGCGAGCGTCGATTCCGAGTCGAGGAAGATCTGCCGCAGCTGCTCTCCACCGGGGCCGTATTCGGTGACGGCGGCGCGGAGGCTGAACTCCGCGAGATCGGGACGGTCGCGGTAGTACGCCTCGATCCCCCCGAGGATGTGCTGCAGACGCGCGAGCGGTTCCAGTTCGGAGCTGCGCCGCACGAGCTCGTCGAAGAAGGCGGTGTGATCGACGGACACCTCGGCGTACACCTCGGCGTACAGCGCCTCCTTGCTCGGGAAGTGCGCGTAGAGGGAGGGCGTCTTGATCCCGACGGCCTCGGCGATCTCGCGCAGGCTCGTCTCGGCGTACCCCTGGCGCGCGAAGATCGTGCGGGCCTCCGCGAGGATCGTTGCTCTGGTCATCTGCTGCCTAACGACTATTAGTTAGGCAGAGCGTAACCCCGGATCTCCCCGTCACGCAAGAGCCACGATCGCGGCGCCCGCACCACTACCGTGGAGGTCATGCGCATCCCCGCCGCGATCCGCGCCTCCCAGCGCTCCCCGCTGCTGCAGGTCGTGAAGTCGGCCGCGGCGACGATCGCCGCGTGGCTCATCGCCGGATGGGTGTTCCCCGCGCAGCTGCCGGTCTTCGCCGCGATCGCCGCGCTGCTGGTGGTGCAGCCCAGCGTGAACCAGTCGCTGTCGAAGGCGCTCGAACGCAGCATCGGCGTGATCGCGGGCGTCGTGATCGCCGTCGCGCTCGGCCTGCTGCTCGGATCGCCGAGCTGGATCGTGCTGCTCGCGATCGTCGTCGCGATGCTGGTCGCATGGATCTTCCGCGCCTCGCCCGGCACGGGCAACCAGGTCGCGATCTCGGCGATGCTCGTGCTGGCCTTGGGATCGTCGAGTCCCGAGTACGCGTTCGCACGCATCGTGGAGACGCTGATCGGGGTCGTGATCGGCATCGTCGTGAACGCCCTCATCGTGCCGCCCGTGCTGGTCGCTCCCGCCCGGCGGGATGTCGGTCTGCTCGGACGTGAGCTCGCCGCGAGCCTCGACCGACTCGCGGTCGCCCTGCCCGAGCCGCAGACTCCGGCGAAGCTGCAGGAGCTGATGCTCGAAGTGCGGCTGCTGCGCCCGATGAAGGATGCCGCCGACGCCTCCATCGCCGCCGGGGAGGAGTCGCTCACGCTGAATCCGCGGCGTTCGACGCATCGCGCAGAGCTGCGGGAGATGCGGGAGCTGCTCGAGCGGCTGTCGCCCATCGTGACCCAGACGATCGGCATGACCCGCGCGTACTTCGACCACTACGACGACACCATCGGAGAGGAGCCGGCCGTGGTCGCGATCGCGGAGCAGCTGCGGCGCGCCGGACACGATGTGCGCCTCGCCGTGCAGGTCGCCGAGGCGTCGCCCGAGCCCGACACGATGACCTCCGCGGTCCCCGCGCTCACCGCTCCGCTCGTGCTGCGCCCGCCGTCTTCGCAGCACTGGATCCTCATCGGCTCGCTCATGGAGGACCTCCGTCGAATCCGCGGCGAGCTGCTCGACGAGGACTGAGCCCGCCTACGCTGGAGACATGTCCGACATCACCGTCCCGGAGGCGCTGAGCGAACTCGCCGCGCTCGAAGACCCGAAGATGCGCGCGGCCAACGAGAAGCGCGGCGACGACCACGGCATCAACCTCAGCCGGATGCGCGGGCTGGCCAAGAAGATCAAGACCGACCAGCCCCTCGCGCAGGAGCTGTGGGCGACCGGCGAGACCTCGGCGCGGCTGCTGGCCCTGCTGATCTGCCGCCCGCGCGACTTCACCGCCGACGAGCTCGACGCCATGCTGCGCGAGACCCGGCCGCCGAAGGTCAACGACTGGTTCGTGAACTACGTCGCCAAGAAGACCCCGCTGGCGGAGGAGCTGCGGCTGCGCTGGTTCGATGACGAGGATCCGACCGTGGCCGCCGCCGCGTGGTCGCTCACGACCGTGCGGGTGATGAAGGACCCCGACGGCCTGGATCTGCCGCATCTGCTCGACCTGATCGAGCGGGACATGAAGGATGCGCCGTCGCGCCTGCAGTGGTCGATGAACGAGACCCTGGCGAACATCGGCATCTTCCACCCGGAGCACCGCGCCAGGGCGCTGGAGATCGGCGAGCGCCTGCAGGTGCTCGCCGACTACCCCACCGCTCCCGGTTGCACCTCGCCCTTCGCGCCGCTCTGGATCGGCGAGATCGTGCGGCGTCGCGAGGGCTGAGCGCCGTCAAGGGCGGCACCGCCAAGGATCACGCCCGTGAAGGAGATCTCCCGCCAGGAAGGTCCGCATCCGCAGTCTCGCTCCTTCAGCGTGTGAGATCTCCTTCAGGATGAGCGTTGCCCGACGGCGGATGCCGGGGAGGCGACAGTGTCGTCGAGGTACTCCGCCCAGGTCGTCCCCGCGCGCACGGCGGTCTCGTCGGCGAGGTTGTCGCCCGCGCGGTAGGCGCGACCGATGGCCCCGGGAATGCGGACCGACAGCTGTCGGCGGCTCCGGCCGTGCGCCCGGTCGAACGCCCGCACCAGATCGCCGATCTCCTGCACCTCCGGGCCGGCCAGGTCGGGCACCCGACCGGCAGGGCCACCCAGGGTCAGCGTCGCCAAGCGCTCGGCGACGGCATCGACACCGACCGTCTCGAACCGCAGACCGCGCGGGGCGAGACGCATGCCTGACAGCGCCTTCACCATCGGGCGGGCGAAGTCGTGCAGCTGTGCGACGCGCAGCACCGTCCACGGGATGCCGGATTCCTCGATGGCGCGCTCCGCGGCGGCCTTCATGCGGAAGTAGCCGATGGGCATGCGGTCGGCGCCCACCACCGAGATGAGCACCAGGTGCCGCACCCCGGCCCTGCGCGCCGCCTCCACCAGGTTGCGCGCCGCGATGTCATCGCCCTTCGCGCCGCCCGCGAGGTGCAGGACGGTGTCGACGCCGTCGAGAGCACGGCCGAGGCCCGTCCCCTTCACGGTGTCGCCTTCGACGTACTCGATGCCGGGCTCCGACTCCCGGGGGTGCCGGGTCAGGATGCGCACGTCGCGGCCTGCGGCGCGCAACAGCGGCACGGTGTGGCGTCCGATGTTCCCGGTTCCTCCGGTGACGAGAATGGGAGTGCTCATGATGGTCTGCCTTTCGTTTCTCGCGCCGGCCTGTCACATCTCGGCCGTCGCATCCGTCGAGATCATGACGAGCGACGACGAGGAGATGTGACATGGACGATGAAGAACGCACACAGCGGTTCGAGGAGGCTCGCCCACGGCTGCGGGCCATCGCGACGAGGATGCTCGGTTCGAGCGCCGATGCCGACGATGCCGTGCAGGAGACGTGGCTGCGACTGGCGCGGACGGATGCCGCCGGAATCGAGAACTTCGACGCCTGGTGCACGACCGTGGTCTCGCGCATCAGCCTCGACCTCCTTCGCGCTCCCCGTTCCACGCTCGAGCGCTCGTGGAACGTCGAGCCGTGGCGCGACGAGCCCGTCGATCCCGCACCCGACCTCGCCGATCTCGTCGATCGCTCGGATCGCGTCAACGTCGCACTGCTCGTGGTCCTCGACGCCCTCTCCCC
This sequence comes from Microbacterium sp. NPDC090218, assembly GCA_044900255.1. Classification (GTDB taxonomy): domain Bacteria; phylum Actinomycetota; class Actinomycetes; order Actinomycetales; family Microbacteriaceae; genus Microbacterium. Next base: position 981,438 of record JBJDMS010000001.1, read on the forward strand.
GACCGAGCGGATCGCCTTCGTGCTGCACGACGTGTTCGGGCAGCCGTTCGACGAGGTGGCGAGAGCGCTCGACAAGACGCCGGACGCCGCGCGCCAGCTTGCCTCGAGGGCGCGTCGCCGCCTGCGCCAGACCTCGGTGCCCGAACGGGCCGACCGTCGCCGCGGACGCGCGCTGGTCGACGCATGGCTGACTGCCGCGCAGGAGGGCGACCTGGCCGCCCTCCTCGGACTCCTGCACGAGGATGCCACCCTGCACGCCGACTACGGCACGAGCACGCAGACTCTCCTCGGGGCGGAGGAGATCGGCGCGCAGGCCGTGCTCGCCGCCCGGCTCGCGGCGCACTCGACCCCGGTGCTGATCGACGGCCGCCCCGGAGTGGCCGCGACGTTCGGAGATCGCCTGGTGTCGCTCATGTCCTTCGAGATCGAAGACGGACGGATCGTGGCGCTGCACGTGCTCGCGGATCCGGCACGACTGGGCGGCATCGAGATCCTCTGACGAATGCTGCGGGGTTCGCGCACGCTCCGAAGGAGATCTCACGCTCTGAAGGAGGGTATCCGGCACCTGCTCCTTCATCGCGTGTGTTCTCCTCCGGAACGTGCGGCGCGTCGCCGGCCAGCACGCTGCGGAGGGCGGGCTCACGCGCGGATGGGATGATCGAGGGACCATGACTTCCACTCCGCGGCTCGACCCCGCCATCGTTCCGGACGCCGCGGACCCGGATGCCGTCTACCTCGCGTTCGTCGAGTGGGCGGAATCGACGGGCATCAGCCTGTACCCCGCGCAGGACGAGGCGACCATCGAGATCGTCTCCGGCAACAACCTGATCCTCTCCACCCCGACCGGCACCGGGAAGTCGCTCGTCGCGATCGGCGCGCACTTCAGCGCCCTCGTCGCCGGACGCCGCAGCTACTACACGGCACCGATCAAGGCACTCGTGAGCGAGAAGTTCTTCGCCCTGGTCGACGTGTTCGGGGCGGAGAACGTCGGCATGGTCACGGGGGATTCCTCCGTCAATCCCGATGCCCCGATCATCTGCTGCACGGCCGAGATCCTCGCGAACCTCTCCCTGCGCCAGGGCACGAGCGCCGACGTGGGGCAGGTCGTGATGGATGAGTTCCACTTCTTCGCCGACCCGGACCGCGGATGGGCGTGGCAGGTTCCGCTGCTCGAGCTGCCGCAGGCGCAGTTCATCCTGATGTCGGCCACCCTCGGCGACGTCACCGAGCTCGCGGCCGACCTCACCCGTCGTACGGGCCGAGAGACGGCCTCCGTGACCGGCGTCGAGCGTCCCGTCCCCTTGCACTTCTTCTACGAGACGACCCCGATCCACGAGACGATCGACGATCTGTTGAACACCGGGCAGGCTCCGATCTACGTCGTGCACTTCTCGCAGGCGGCGGCGATGGAGCGGGCGCAGGCGCTGTCGAGCACCAAGGTCGCCACCCGCGAGCAGCGTGACGAGATCGCCGCGCTGATCGCCGAGTTCCGCTTCACAACCGCGTTCGGCAAGACGCTCTCCCGCTTCCTCCGTGCGGGGATCGGCGTGCATCACGCCGGGATGCTGCCGAAGTACCGACGGCTGGTCGAACAGCTGGCGCAGCGCGGACTGCTGCGCGTGATCTGCGGCACCGACACCCTCGGCGTGGGTATCAACGTGCCGATCCGCACCGTGCTGCTCACCGCGCTCACGAAGTTCGACGGCACCCGGATGCGGCAGCTGAACGCCCGCGAGTTCCATCAGATCGCCGGGCGCGCGGGCCGCGCGGGCTACGACACCGCCGGCACCGTCGTCGCGCAGGCTCCGGAGCACGAGAGCGAGAACGTCGCGGCGGTGAAGAAGGCCGGCGACGACCCGAAGAAGAAGCGCAAGATCGTCCGCAAGAAGGCGCCTGACGGCTTCGTGTCGTGGGGCGAGCCCTCGTTCCGCAAGCTCATCGACGCGGTGCCCGAGACGCTGACCTCGCACATGCAGATCACGAGCGCCATGATGCTCAACGTGATCGCCCGGGGCGGCGACGTCTTCGCGAATATGCGCTCGCTCGTATACGACAACCACGAGCCGCGGAGACGACAGCGGGAGCTCGCCCTCCGCGCCATCGGCATCTACCGCACGCTCCGCGAATCGGGCATCGTCGAGAAGACCCCGGAGGGGGACATCCGCCTCACGGTCGACCTGCAGCCGAACTTCGCGCTCAACCAGCCGCTATCGCCGTTCGCCCTCGCCGCCTTCGAGCTGCTCGACCCCGATCCGACCGCCGGCACGGGAACCGGCTCCTACGCACTCGACATGATCTCGATCGTGGAGTCGACCCTCGACGACCCGCGCGCGGTGCTGAGTCAGCAGGAGTTCCTGGCCCGCGGCGAAGCGGTCGCCGCCATGAAGTCCGAGGGCATCGAGTACGACGAGCGGATGGAGCTGCTTGAGCAGATCACCTACCCGAAGCCGCTCGACGAGCTGTTGACAGCGGCCTTCGAGACGTTCAGTGCCGCCCAGCCGTGGATCCGCGACTTCGAGCTGCACCCGAAGTCGGTCGTCCGCGACATGTACGAGCGAGCCATGTCGTTCGGGGAATATGTCGCCTACTACAAGATCGCCCGGTCTGAGGGCGTGGTGCTGCGCTACCTCTCCGATGCGTACCGCGCGGCCTCGCAGACCATCCCCGAGGAGCTGAAGGACGAGGATCTGCGCGATCTCATCGAGTGGCTCGGCGAGCTGGTGCGCCAGGTCGACTCCAGCCTGCTCGACGAGTGGGAGGAGCTGGTCGCCGGCGTCGACAACGGGCGTTTCGATCCGCACGCCCCGGACGAGCCGATCGTCCCGCCCGCGCCCAAGCGCCTCACGAGCAACATCCGGGCCTTCCGCATCCTGGTGCGCAACGAGCTCTTCCGCCGCGTCCAACTCGCGGCGCGAGACGACGTGACGGGCCTCGCCGAGCTCGATCCCGGCTTCGGCGCCGACGCCTGGTCGGAGGCGCTCGACGGATACTTCGCCGACCACGACGAGATCCTCACGGGAGCGGATGCCCGCAGCTCGAAGCTGCTGATCCTCACCGAGGGGCCCGCAGCCTGGACCGCGCGACAGATCTTCGACGACCCCGCCGGCCATCACGACTGGGGCATCTCCGCGACCATCGATCTCGCTGCCTCCGACGAAGCCGGCCAGGCCGTCGTCACCGTGACCGGCGTCGACCGCCTCTAGCGACGCCCGTGCGAGGCGTCACGACACCGGCAACGGCCAAGCCGCGTCAGGCCTGCATGACCGCGAGCACATTGCCCGCCGGGTCACGGAACCACGCGATGTCGGGTCCCTGCCCGTTGCCGCGGACGATGCCGCGGGAGTCGGAGGGGAACTCGTCGTCGCTGTAGATCTTGGTCTGCACCCCGCGGGAGATGAGCTCGTCCACGGCGGCGTCGACATCCGCCACCGGGAAGTTCAGGATCGTGAAGCTCGCCGGCGTGTGGTGGGGTTTCGCATACACGAGGATCGAGCCGCCGCTCGGCAGCCGCAGGTCGAGGAACCCCATCGCGTTGACCTCGACGTCGAGTCCGAGGGTCGTGCCGTAGAACTCTTTCGCCGCGTCGATGTCGTCGACGCTGAATCCGCTGAACGCGTTGTCCGCTGTGAAGGCCGTCATGACTCCATGGTCCGCCGTCGTCCGCCGATTGTCGAGGCCTTCAGAGACGGATGCGCCCGCCGAGGCGGTCCGTCACCCGCAGCGGATCGAACAGCGCCCCCAGCCCGCATCGCAGCAGGACCGCGTGCGCACCCAGACAGATCGCGATCACGGTCGCTGTCAGGACGACGGGACCGACGGCTTCGAGCACCGGCGTCGTCCGCCACCCCACGGCGTGCAGCCCCGCGTCGAGCAGCGCCAGCGGGATCATGTGGAGCACATAGATGGGCAGGGTGTGCCGACCTATCCATCGCAGCGGTCGGGCCACCGCGCCGGCACTCTGGTCGAGCAGGACGCTCGACGACACCCCGAACGCCACCGCGGTCAGGGAGAGGAGCGGCCACACTCCCGGCCAGAGTCGGATGCCGAGCACTGAGACGATCGCCAGCGCCCCCACGTACACGCCGGCGAGCGCGAGCACGACGCCCACACCGCTCACCCTCGCGAAGCGCTCGACCACCGCGCGCAGCCGCAGCCCGAGGAGGAAGAAGAACAGGTTCTGCACGAGCTGCCACAGGTTGCCGAGGTCGGGGATGAGACCGGCCCCCGCGACCGCGGCGATCACGAACGCGACCGACAGCACGAGACCGGTCGGGAGCGAACGCGTCAGGCGTCCGATCAGCAGGTACACCGCGAGCGCGAGCAGGTACCAGAGGTTCGTCGGGCTGATCGTGAGCTGCGCGAGCAGCTCCCAGCCGTCGGTCGCCCGCGCCGTGTCGAACTCGGGCGTGAGGGCGAGCACGAACGTCTGGATGAGCACCCACACGACGTACAGCAGTGCGAGCCGTCCCGCTCGGCGTCGCCAGGAGCTGCCATCGCTGCCGAGCACGGCCCGCGCGGCGAACACCCCGGAGACCAGGAAGAACAGCGGGATCCGCAGCGGCAGCAGCTGGGCGTTCAGCGTCACCCAGACGTCTGTCACCGGCCCCGCTCCGGGAAGACCGACGGCGACCTTCGTCACCACATGCCACAGCACCACGAGGATGATGCAGATGCCCTTCGCGACATCGGGCCACCCGACCCTCGGCGCATGCGCCCCGGTCACGACGCCGCGCGCACGAGTCGCGACACCAGGTCGACGTACGTCACACCCGCTGCCGCGAACATGCGCGGCACCTGCGACGCGGCCGTCAGCCCCGGCATCGTGTTGACCTCGTTGAGCACCGGCCCCCGGTCGGTGAGGAAGAAGTCCATCCTGGCGACGCCGTCGCACCCGAGCGCGTCGAACACCGCGATCGCGGCGCGCTTGAGCGCGGCGACCTCGGACGCCTCGAGCTGCGCCGGGATCGTGAACCGCGCACTGCCGTCGTACTTCGTGGCTGTGTCGAACAGTCCGGTCGCGTGGATCTCCAGCGGCGGAGCCGCCCAGCGGATGCCGCCCTTCTCGCGCAGCACCGCCACGTCGATCTCACGGCCGCGCACGACCTCCTCGACCAGGATCCGCCGGTCGAAGCGTGCTGCCTCCCGCAGCGCCGTGAGCAACTCCCCCTCTTCGGTCACCAGGCTGACTCCGTGGCTCGACCCGGCCGACACCGGCTTGACGACGACCTCCCGCTCGAACTCCACGTCGCCGATGTCCTCCGCCGCGACCAGCCTGCCGCGCGCGGTGCCGAGCCCGACGGCGTCCGCCACCAGCTTGGTGGTCCACTTGTCCATGCCGATGGCTCCGGCGCGCAGCCCCGATCCGACCACGCGCACCCCGGCGAGGGCGCACAGGGCGGCGAGAGCACCGTCTTCCCCGAGCGCACCGTGCACCGCCGGGAACACCACGTCGGTGCGGGCGAGCAGCGGAAGAGCCGATGCCAGCGACTCCGCCGCCGAGACCCCCGTCGGGATGCCTTCCGCCCTCCACACACCCTCGCGGTCGATCGTCACGCAGGTGACCTCGTGATCGCCCATCCGCAGCGCTGCGGCGACAGCGGCCGCAGACGCCAGCGACACCTCGTGCTCGGCGTTCTGTCCGCCGCCGATGACCAGGACCTTCGCGGTCATGCCACGCTCCTCTGCACTCGCGCTCCGATGCCGGTGACGACGGTGTGCGGGATGCTGCCCGCCCATCGCGCCCACTCCTGCACCGAGGGCACGGCTCCCCCCTCGGGCCCGAACACGGTCGCGACCGCACCGCGCGGGAACAGCACGGGGCCGGTGTCGACCACGATCTGATCCATCGACACCCTCCCCACGATCGGATGCCGCACCCCGCCGAGCTCCAGGCCCGCTCCCCCGGCGAGCTCCCTCGGGATGCCGTCGGCGTATCCGACGCCGACGACGCTCAGGTGCGTGTCCCGGTCGGTGACGTGGGAACCGCCGTAGCCGACCGCGGTCCCTGCCGGCACCTGCGCGCTGTGCACGACGGGCGCAGTCCACCGCGAGGCCCCGACCAGAGTCGTCGACTCCGACGGGTCGATGCCCACCAGTCCCGCACCGATCCGCACCAGGTCGAAGTGCGTCGCGCGATCGGTCAGCGCGCCGGACGTCGCGGCCAGGTGCACGAGCACCGGGCCGAACCCGGCCCGCAGTACCGCATCCCGCGCATGCCGCAGACGCAGCACCGCCGCCGCATTCGCCGCCGGATCGGCCTCGTCCGCCCGGGGCAGATGCCCCATCACGCCCACGACCTCGACCCTGCCGTGACCGGAGCGCGCGACCCGGAGCAGCTCGGCCCACTCGACGAGCGGGCACCCGCCCCGGGCCATCCCGGTATCGAAATGCAGATGCACACGCACAGGGTCCGCGGCATCGGCGATCAGCTGGCGCAGCTCTTCGACCGAGCCGACGGCGATGTCGATGTCGAGCGCGGCCGCCGCCTCGGCGTCGACACCCGAAGGGTTCAACCACGAGAGGATCGGCACCGCGAGCGCGGCGTCGCGGAGGGCCACGGCTTCGGCGACGTCGGTCACGCCGAGCCACTCGGCTCCGGCGGCGACCGCAGCTTTCGCGACAGTGACGGCGCCGTGCCCGTAGCCATTGGCCTTCACCACAGCCATGATGCGCGCGGAGCTCACGGCCCGCACCCGTCGCAGGTTCTCGACGACAGCATCCGGAATCGTCTGCAGCGTCGGCGCGTGCAGGCGCGAGAGGGTCACCCGTCCGGGTGTCAGGAGAGTGGTCATCGCTTCGTCCTCGGGTCGGCGGTGGGGTCGGGGAGCATCTCGGGGCAGCCCTGGTCGACGGCCTCCGGACGCAGCTCGTAGTGCCACGACTCGTTGGCGTAGATCTGGCAGAGGCCGTAGCGCCACCCGCGCTGCACGAGCCAGTCGAGCGCGGGCAGAGGACCGAGGTCGACCGCGTCGCCCGTCACATGCTCCGAGGTCTCCGGAGTCGCCACCCAGCGCCGCGCCTCCTCCTCCGAGCCGTACTGCTCGATCGCGTCCTGCAGCATCCGCTCCTGCAGCGCAGGCGTGCGCCATCCGCTGTTCACACGGAACGTGATGCCGTCGCGCTCCGCATCGGAAGCCGCCCGCTGCAGCGCCGCGAGCAGTGCGGGATCGAGGTTGCCGACCGCGACCCGATCCACGTCGAACACCGTCGGCTGGTCGCCGTCGCGGATCACGCCGTCGGCCTCGCTCGGGGCGATGACCGAGCCCTGGTCTTTCTCGTTCGGCTGAAGCGTGGGCGGGGGCAGGGTCCCCGTGCGCGCCGCATCGGCGAACGCCACCGACAGCGACTGCTGCACGGCGACGGCGACGATCACGGCCGCCGCAAGACCGAGCAGGACGAAGGCGATCCGGCGGCGACGGGCTCTCGGAGAGCGGGAGGTGGTGCTGGTGTTCATGTTTCCAGTGAAGGAGGGCGCCGGTTGCGAGGGCGTATGCGCTTTTGCATATGCTCGCGATATGCCGCACTGCGTAGGATCGCAGCCATGCGTGTACTGATCGTCGAGGACGAGCCCTACCTCGCCGAGGCGGTACGAGATGGCCTGCGCCTGGAGGCGATCGCGGCCGACATCGCCGGCGACGGCGACACCGCACTGGAACTGCTGAGCATCAACTCCTACGACATCGCCGTGCTCGACCGCGACGTGCCCGGCCCCTCCGGCGATGACATCGCCCGGTGGATCGTGGCCTCCGGCAGCGGCATCCCGATCCTCATGCTCACGGCTGCCGACCGTCTCGACGACAAGGCGACCGGCTTCGAGATCGGTGCCGACGACTACCTGACCAAGCCGTTCGAGCTGCGCGAGCTGGTGCTGCGTCTGCGCGCCCTCGACCGCCGGAGGCAGCGCTCCCGGCCGCCCGTACTGGAGGTGGCGGGGCTGCGCCTCGACCCGTTCCGCCGTGAGGTGTACCGCGACGACCGCTACGTCGCCCTCACCCGCAAGCAGTTCGCCGTGCTCGAGGTGCTCGTCGACGCCGAGGGCGGAGTGGTCAGCGCCGAGGAGCTGCTCGAGCGGGCCTGGGACGAGAACGCCGACCCGTTCACGAACGCCGTCCGCATCACCGTCTCCTCACTGCGCAAGCGCCTGGGCGAGCCCTGGCTGATCCTCACGGTGCCGGGTGTCGGATACCGGATCGGGAAGGATGCCGATGCCTAGGCGCCGCGGGATGAGCGCCCGCCTCAAACTCACCCTCAGTTACGCCGCGGTGGTCGTGGTGTCGGGAGGGCTGCTGCTCGCCGCCGTGGCCGCGTATCTGCTGCGGTACGTGCCGGACGTGCAGATCAACACCGACTTCTTCGTGCCGAACCGCTCCGACCTGATCCGCGCGTTCGTGCCGGTCGCCGCGATCGTCATGGTGGTCCTGCTCGCGTTCGGCCTCGGCGCGGGCTGGCTGCTCGCCGGAAGGATGCTGGCGCCGCTCGAGCGCATCGGCAACGCCGCCCGCCTCGCATCGCAGGGGTCGCTGTCGCATCGCGTCGCGCTGGAAGGGCCCCGCGACGAGTTCCGCGACCTCGCAGACGTCTTCGACTCGATGCTCGAACAGCTGGAGGCGCATGTCGCCGAGCAGCAGCGGTTCGCCGCGAACGCCTCCCACGAGCTGCGGACGCCGCTGGCGATCTCGCAGACCCTGCTCGAAGTCGCCCGCGATGACCCCGACCGCGACGTCGATGAGCTGATCACGCGCCTGCGGGAGGTCAACTCCCGGGCGATCGGTCTGACCGAGGCGCTTCTGCTGCTCAGCCGTGCGGATCGCCGGACGTTCCCGCGCGAGATCGTCGACCTCTCGCTCCTCGCGGAGGAGGCCGTGGAGGCGCTGCTGCCCCTCGCCGACCGCCGAGGTGTCGCCGTGGAGGTGGGCGGGGTTCCGGCACCGGTGCTCGGCTCGTCCGCACTGCTGCCCCAGCTGGTGACCAATCTGGTGCTGAACGCGATCGTGCACAATCTGCCGTCCGGCGGATCCGTCGCCGTGCGGACGCACTCGATGCCGCACGCGGTCGCGCTGGTCGTCGAGAACACCGGCGAGCTCCTGCCAGCCCACCGCGTGGCGACCCTCATCGAGCCCTTCCAGCGCGGGGCGGAACGCACCCGGGGCGAAGATCACGCCGGCGCCGGACTCGGCCTCGCGATCGTGGATCGCATCACCCAGGCCCACGGCGGAACCCTGGTGCTCACCCCGCGCACGGACGGCGGGCTGATCGTGACGGTGTGGTTGCCGCATCCGTACCCGCCCGCGCCCTGACCTCGACGCCGCCCGGTCCTTCCGGTGGGACATCCGTGCATTCTCCCGACAGGTGCACCGGATGCCGGGCACCTGTCGGGCGGATGGATGACGGGAGGGTGTCGGTCAGGCCACGCGGGGGTCGCGCGTCGCGGCGAGTTCGCGACCGTAGGTGCGAGCCGAGGACTCCGCAGCTTCCTTGAGCTCACGCGCGGTGTCGGCGAAGGCGTCGAGCGCCGGGTTCACACCCACCAGGGTGAACGGGCGCTGCACGACGCGCAGGTCGAGGCCCCAGACGTCTTCGAGCACGCGACGGAGCCATCCGGTGGAGTGGTCCCAGCCTTCCTTGGGGGATCCGGGCGCGTAGTTGCCGCCGAGCACCGTGACCAGGGTGGCGGGCTTGCCGTTGAGCGCGGTCCCGGTCGGATCGATGCGCGCGTCGGTGTAGGAGAGGTCGAACCAGGTCTTGAAGTGCTGCGAGACGCCGTAGTTGTACAGCGGCACCGCGAAGAGCAGGGCGTCGGCGCTGATCAGCTCGTCGGCGAACGACGTGGCGAGAGCGCGGGCGTCACGCTGCGCGGGCGTGCGCTGGGCCTCGTCGACGAATCCGCCGATCACGGCATCCGCCCACGCGGTCGCGGGCACCGGGTCGCTCGCCAGGTCGCGGCGGGTGACGGTCGAGTCGGGGTGGGATGCGGTCCACTCGGCCTCGACCAGGTCGGCGAGCGCACGGCTGGCGGACGACGCGGGAAGGATGCTGGCATCCAGGCGGAACAGGGACATGGGCCCACCTCTCGTTTTCGTAGTCGCTAGGTTTTTCTTAGCAACACAGGTTAACGTAGCACGGGTAGGATGGCCTCATGGCCGAGGTCGACGAAGAACGTCAGGTGTGCGACGTTGCCGTCACACTGGCGTTCAGCGTGCTCGGCAAACGGTGGAACGGGATGATCGTGTCGTCGCTCGGCGGCGGCCCTTCGACCTTCGTCGCCCTGCGGCGCGCGGTCGCCGGCATCAGCGACACCGTGCTCTCCGACAGGCTCGCCGAACTCGCCGAGGCCGGGCTCGTCGCGCGTACGGTCGATGCGGGACCGCCGATCACCGTGTCCTATGCGCTCACGGCCAGCGGCGAGGGATTGCTGCCGATCCTCGACCAGCTGGGCCGGTGGGCGTCAGCGAATCTCACCGTACCCGCCCACTGAAACCCGGGCCCTTCGGTCGCTTGCGGGTCGCCTGCGGTCACTTGCATGACCGGTCGACGGATGCATGAGGAAACACCGAGGAACGCTCATGCATCCGTGATTTCCTCATGCATGTGACGGCCCCGCCACACTCACCAGGGGCTGGGCTCGTAGTCCTTCAGGAACACCCCGTGGATGTCCTCGCCGGCTTCGCCGCGCACGATCGGGTCGTACACCCGGGCCGCACCGTCGACCAGATCGAGCGGGGCGTGGAAGCCCTCTTCGGCGAGGCGCACCTTCGTGTAGTGCGGACGTTCGTCGGTGATCCAGCCGGTGTCGACGGCGGTCATCAGGATGCCGTCCTTCTCGAGCATCTCCCCCGCGCTCGTGCGCGTGAGCATGTTGAGCGCGGCCTTCGCCATGTTCGTGTGCGGGTGCCCCGGCCCCTTGTAGCGACGGGAGAACTGCCCCTCCATCGCCGACACGTTCACGACGTACTTGCGGTGCGAATCGGATGCGGCCATCGATGCGCGCAGGCGACTGATCAGCAGGAACGGTGCGGTCGTGTTCGCGAGCTGCACCTCGAGCATCTCGAGCGGATCGACCTGCTCGATCGACTGCACCCAGCTGTTCACGCGGTTGACGTCGGGCACGAGGCCGCCGGCGTCGATCGCGGTGCCGTCGGCGTGCTTCTCGAGCGACGACGACCCGGGGGCCATGGCGAGCCGCGCGAGGTCTTCGGCCGTGAGGGCCTGTCCGCCCTGCTCGGCGACCGTGCCGCCGAGGGCCGCGACCGACAGCAGCGGATGCGCATCGACCGAGGCCTGCAGCGCCTGCGGATGCGGATCGGCGGTGTGCCCGAACGTCTCCATCTCGGGCAGCGGACCGTCGGGCAGCGGCTGCAGCTCGGCATCCGCGAGCAGCGAATACGCACCCGGCGAGCGACGCACGGTCTGCGCGGCGTTGTTGATCAGGATGTCGAGCGGCCCCTGCGCGGCGACCGAGTCGGCGAGGCCGATCACCTGGGCCGGGTCGCGCAGGTCGATGCCGACCACGCGCAGACGGTGCAGCCAGTCGGCCGAATCGGGCAGGGCCGAGAACCGGCGCACGGCATCGCGCGGGAACCGGGTCGTGATCGTGGTGTGGGCCCCATCGCGGAGCAGCCGCAGCGCGATGTGCATGCCGATCTTGGCGCGGCCGCCGGTGAGCAGGGCCCGCTTGCCGGTCAGATCAGTGCGGGCGTTGCGCTTGCCGTGGCTGAAGCGGGCGCAGTCGGGGCAGAGCTGGTGGTAGAACGCGTCGACCTGCGTGTACGGCTGCTTGCAGATGTAGCAGTTGCGGGGCTTGAGCAGCTCGCCTGCGATGGGGGCGTCCACGACGCTCGTCGCGAGGTCGTTGCCGCGGGTCTCGTCGTCGATGCGGTCGGGTGCCCCGGTGGCCGTGCGGGCGACGACGGCCTTGTCCGCCTCGGCGATCGCGTCACGGATCTCCTTGCGGCGCACGCGCTTGACAGCCTTGAACATCGCCGCGGTCGCGTGACGCACGGCGACGAAATCGGGGTGCTCGTTGTCGATCTCGTGCAGCTCCGCGAGCACGCGCAGAGTGGTGGCGAGGTCATCGGGGTCGATGCCCGGTCCGAGATCGGGTGCAGCGTCGGAGGGGGCGTCGGTCATTGTGCCGATTTTACGCGAGTGTCCTGGGCGTCCGCCCTCCCCCGCCCCACCCCACCCCCAGTGCCGATTGCACGGCTTGTCGCCGAGCGCACGGTGTATCAACGCCGAAGAGCCGTGCGCTCGGCAAGATCCCGCGCTCTCGACGCACGCGCGTGCCCCGTGGCGACACCTCGCTAGGCGATGCCCCCGCCGTCGACGACCAGCGCCGACCCCGTGACGTACGAGGAGTCGTCGCTCGCGAGCCAGACCACGGCCTGCGCGACCTCGCTCGGCTCGCCCATCCGGCGCAGGGGACGGTCGGCGGCCTCGGCGAGGAACGCGTTCGTGTCCTGCGCGAGCTGGCGGGCCTCATCGCGGAGCATCCCGGTGTTCACGTCGCCCGGGTTGACCGAGTTCACGCGGATCCCGGCCGGGCCGTGGTCGATGGCGAGCGCGCGCGTCATGTTCACGACCGCCCCCTTCGAGGCGCAGTACGAGATGGCCTGTCCGCCGCCCTTGAGACCCCAGCCGGATCCCGTGTTGATGATCGAGCCGCCGCCCGCCGCTTCCATGATCGGCACGATGTGCTTGCACATCAGGAAGATGGAGCGCACGTTCACGCCGAACACGCGATCCCATTCCTCCACCGTCGTCTCGACGGCCGTGGTGCGGCGGATGATGCCGGCGTTGTTGAAGACCACGTTCACGCCGCCGAGCTCGGCGACCGAGGTCGCGATGACCCGTTCGATGTCGGACTCGCTCGCGACGTCCGCGGCGATGGCGATCGCGGTGCCACCCGTCGCGCGGATCTCCTCCGCGACCGCCTCGGCCGCATCGGCGTTCAGGTCGACGACGGCCACGGCCGCGCCCTCCGCGGCGAGCGCGATCGACGTGGCGCGACCGATGCCGCCGGCGCCGCCGGTGACGATGGCCTTCTTGTTCTCGAGACGCATGGGGGGTGTCCTTTCGGGTTCGTTCAGACGAGGTGAGACGGGATCAGTTCGGGGGCTGTCACGGCATAGAGGCTGCTGGTGCCGACACCCGTGATGATGCGGACGTGTCCGGCGAGTCTCGCATCCAGCTCAGGGTCGCCGGTGTCGACGAGCAGCGTCCGGCCGTGCAGGTCGATGAGCTTCTGTTCGGGCGCGACCACGAGCAGCGGTTCCTCGCCCAGGACGCGCACCACGGAAGCCGAGAGCTGCTGGTTGCCGCGCCCGAGCAGGAAGCCCTGGCCTCCGATCACGGTGATCACGGCCTGTGCCGGGCCGTGCGCGACCTCGGCGAGGAGCTCCTGCTCGCTGGCACCGCGGACGATCACGGCGCCGTCGAGGACGACATCCACGCCCAGAGGAGTCCCTTCGACCCCGAGTTGACGCGCGATCTCAGCGGTCGTGCCACCGGGGCCGAGCAGGTAGCGGACCCCCGGTCGCATGCGGGCGACGGCACCCCGCGCGGCGGCTTCGACAGCGGCGGCCTCGGTGGCGGGCGTCGCAGCCTTGCGGGCCTGGGTGCGACCGGCGCGATACGGAACCCGGAGCATGCCGTACAGCGTCGGATCGACCCGGGCGCGGCGCATCGCGGCCTCGTCGATGTCGAGCACCTCGCGGTCTTCGGTGGGGAGTCCGCCCCGGTCGATCCAGTCGGCGGCGATGGTCCCGGCCGCGCGCGGACTGACCGCGAACACGGGGGAGTACATCTTCACGCCGGCCGGAATCCCTAGCACCGCAGGTGTCCGCGCGGCGGGCTCCCCCGTCGGCCGTGAACAACTCCGGAGAACTGCGGCCGAATCCGGCGATTCGGGCCCGGGACCCTCCGGATCGGCAGATTCTTGCGGAGTTGTGCACGGGAAAGAGGGTGCAGCGAGCCCGGCATACGCATCACGCAGGGTTCCGTCGCCGCCGACCACGAGGATCAGGTCGACACCGGCCGCGGCGAGCGCCGCCACCGCGTGCACGGTGTCCGCAGCATCCGTCCCCCCACCCCCACCCCCGCCGTCGCCCTCGCCACCGCCACCGCCACCGCCACCGCCACCGAGTGCACGGGATGCTGCCGAGTGCACGGGATCGCGACGGGAGGACGCCGTGCGTTCGGCAGCAAGCCGTGCACTCGGCGAACCAGGGGCGGGAGCGGGAGCGGGAGCAGGAGAGGGGGCGGGGGTGAAGGGGGTGAGGCCCGCGGCGCGCACCGCGTCGGCTCCCATCGCTCCGGGGGCGGTCGCGACCACGAGTCCCGGATGCCGTTCCGCGAGCGCCGTCAGGGCGAGGACCGCCCGCTCCTGCACGCGCGAACGGGCACCGCGCGCGAGGGCGAGGCGCTGCACGTCCGCGCCGTCGGAACCGGCGAGGCCCGCGGGCCCGCCGACTCCGGCGACAGGGTTGACGACGAGTCCGATCACGACGAGACGGACTCCGCGGGGAAGTACTTGCGCTGGTACGCGCGCCACGTGATCGCCCACCGGTCGGGGTCGTCCAGGTCGTCGTGGTGCGTGTGGTGCACGGTCTGGTTGTGCGGGGCGGTGCGCACCACCTCGGGGGTCTCGCGTGCTTCGCGTGCCACTTCCGCGAGGGTCGCCGCGTATTCGTCGAGCTCGGCCATCGAGTACGACTCGGTCGGCTCGAGCGTGAACGGCTGCGGCACCACGTAGGGGTGGTGACTGGTCCAGTAGTGCATCCCGAAGTCGGTCATGCGCACACCGATCTCCTCCGACGAGATGCCGGTCTCCTGGTACAGCTCCTCCCACGAGTAGCGCACCTGTTCGATGCGACGGCGGCCGGTCGCGTACGGCGCCGAGGCTCCGGGAATCGCAAGAACCCGGGCCATCAGGTAGTTGTTGTTCAGCACGGCGGTCTCGGCGGCGGCCAGCAGACCTTCGGCCCCGAGCGCCATGATCCACGAATAGGCCTTCACGAGCGCGGGGATGACTCCGAAGAACGGGCCGACCGCACCGATCGACTGCGCGCCGCCCTCGGCGACCGCGAAGGTCCCGTCGTCGGCGCGCACCACGCGCGGTCCCGGCAGGAACGGGGCGAGGGCCGCACTGACGGCATTCGCTCCGGATCCGGGCCCGCCGCTGCCGTGCGGGGTGCCGAACGTCTTGTGGAGGTTGAAATGGCACACGTCGAATCCGGCGTCGCGCGCCCGCGTGATCCCGAGGATGCCGTTGGCGTTGGCCTGGTCGTACGAGGCGAGGGCCCCGACGGCGTGCGCGGCATCCACCCACTCCCGGATCGCCGGATTGTAGATGCCGGTGTCCTCGGGATTGGTGACCATGATCGCCGCGGTGCGGGGCGACAGCGCCGCCTTCAGCGCGTCGAGCGAGGGGTACCCCTCGGCGTCGGGGAAGACCGTGATGACCTCGTAACCGGCGGCCTTCGCTGCGGCGGCGTTCGAGGGGTGGCTGAAGATCGTGGTGATGACCTCGCGGCGCTGTTCACCCTCCCCGTTCGCCTCGTGGAAGGCGCGGATCATGGCGATGTTCGCCCAGATCGCGGCCGATCCGCCCTGGGTGTGCAGCGAGACCTCGTCCATGCCGGAGATCTCGGCGAGCATCCGCTCGAGCTGCCAGACGATCTCGAGCACGCCTTGCGCGTCGGCCGGGTCCTGATGCGGGTGCATCGCGATCAGCTGCGGGGTGCCGGCGAGCTGGTCGTTGATCTTCGGCGCGTACTTCATGGTGCAGGTGCCCTGACCGATGTCGACGTTGAAGTCGGCGCCGAGGTTCTCCTGCGAGAGGCGCAGGTAGTGCTTGAGCACGCGCATCTGCCCCATCTCGGGCAGCTTCGGCTTCTCGGCGCGGCGCAGGGACGCGGGCAGCGCGGCGACCACGTCACCCACCGCATCGCGCACGCCGGGCTCGACCTGGGAGACCAGCACGCCGCGCTCGCCGGGCGTGGTTAGTTCGAAGATGATCGGCTCGTCCCAGCGAGCCTGCTGGAAGCGGCGCAGCGCGGGCTTCG
This sequence comes from Microbacterium sp. NPDC090218, assembly GCA_044900255.1. GTDB lineage: Bacteria > Actinomycetota > Actinomycetes > Actinomycetales > Microbacteriaceae > Microbacterium. Next base: position 997,499 of record JBJDMS010000001.1, read on the forward strand.
GGGCGACGGGGAGGCTCATCGGTTCTGCTCCTTCGCAGCGAGATCGGATGCCGCGACCTCGGCGAGCGCGCCCGCCAGGGTGTCGATGTCGGCCTGTGAGGTGAGTTCGGTGACGCAGACGAGCAGGCGGTGCTCCCCCACGATCACGCCGGGCTCGATGCCCTGGGCGCGGAGCGCCGTGACGACGGCGTCTGCCGTGACCGTGTCGAAGGTGACCGTGAACTCCCGGAGGTGCACGGCATCGTCGTCGAGCGAGATCCCGGGCACCGCGGCGAGCGCCTGCTGCGCGTACCGCGTGCGAGCGAGCAGCACTTCGCCGAGTTCGGCCATGCCGGCGGGTCCCATCAGCGCGAGGTAGACCCCGGCGGCGATGCCCCACAGTGCCGCTGCCGTGCCGACCCACTCCTTCCCCTCCTCGCGGTGCGCGAACGAGGTGCGGTCGTAGGCCACGTCGCCGAAGCCGTACTCACCGGGCACGTCGGTGGTGGCGAGCCCGAACAGGCGCGAGGGCATCTCCATCACGAAGGTCGGGTCGTCGTGCACGGCGATGAACCCGCCGTGGGCGCCGCCGAACCACTGGTGCAGGCCGAGGGACTGGATGTCGCCGGTGACGATGTCCGCTCCCGAGACCGAGGGCGGGGCGAGGACGCCGTAGCCGATGGGGTCGGTGCCGACGACGACCACGGCGCCGGCCGCGTGGGCGGCATCCGAGATCTCCTGCAGGGACGCCTCCACGGCGCCGGTGGCGCTCGGCGTCTCGATCCAGACCGCGGCCACGTCATCGCACAGCGCCGCGCGAACGGCGGCGACGTCGGCCGTACCGCCGACGGTGGGTACGAGCTCGAGCATCAGGTGCGCGCGGACGTAGTCGTGCACCTTCGCGAGCTTCGCCGGCAGCACGTCGCTGACGACCAGCACCCGCCCGCGGCCCGTGAGTCGCCCCGACATCGTGAGGCCGGTCGCCGTCGCCTGGTAGCCGTCGTAGGTCGGCACGTTCACGACGTCCATCTCGAGCAGCTCGGCCATCAGCGATTGGTACTGGAACAGGGCCTGGAAGCGACCGTGGTCCTCGTAGGGCTCACCGGCGTACGCGGTCAGGAACTCGCTGCGGCCGATGACCTCGTCCACCACGGCGGGCACGTAGTGGTTGTAGGTGCCCGCGCCGAGGAAGCTCAGCCGCTCCTGGGTCGAACGGTTCTTGGCGAGCAGCCCCCGCACGTGGCGGGCGAGGTCCTGCTCGGCCACGAACGGGGCGGGCAGATCGAGCGGACGTCCCAGCCGGAGGGAGGCCGGGATGTCGGCGTAGAACTCGTCGACCGACGCGGCGCCGACGGCCGCGAGCATCGCCGCTCGGGACTCCGGGGCGGTGTTGGGGATGTACGGATGCACGAACGGGGCGGTCATGCGTCCTCCTTCTCATCGTTGTTGCTCAGGGACGTGTCACGCGAGGATGCGATCAGGGTGGCGAAGGGGATGGACTCGGCGCGGGGTGCGGCGAGTACGGCGACGCCGTAGCGGTCGAGCTCCAGTCGACCGGCGTGACGGATGCCGGTGAGCAGGTCGACCGCCGGGGACGGGATCTCGAACACCACAGGTGTGCGTCCGTGGTTGAGGTAGAACGTGTAGTCGCTGGTCTCGTCGGCTCGGGTGACGACCTCGACATCGACATCGGTGTGTTCGCGGGCCGGGACGTCGGCGGTGCGCAGCACGTCGCGCAGCACCGCGAGTAGGCCCTCGGGGTCGAACATCGCACTGACGTACCAGGCAGTGCCCGCTCCGGCAGCCCGACGGGTCACCGCGGGCAACTCTTCGAGCTCGCCGCTCGCATAGGTCCCGCGGATCTCGACGTCATCGTCGGCTTCGAGCCACTCGCTCCAGGACGGCACGCTCAGGATCTCGCCCGCGTAGTCGATGCTCTCGGTCAGACCGTCGGCGATCGGCCACTGCTCGTCGACCTCGACGCCGAGCAGGTCGCGCAGCAGCCCGGGGGCTCCGCCGTCGTGCACCTTCTCGGTGGCATCCACCACTCCCGAGAACGGCCCGACCACGAGGTGCCCTCCGCGCTCGACGAACGCGCGCAGCGCCTCGGCCTGCGGCTGCTCCACGATGTAGAGGTTCGGCACCACGACCACGTCGTACGCGTCGAAGGGGCCCGTCGCGCGGACGGCATCCACCGGCTGGCCGAGTGTGTACAGCGCCCGGTGCCAGGCCCGCGCCTGCTGCGCCCACTGCAGCCGCTGCGAGGGCAGCGACTCGACGGCACTGGTGCCCCACCAGGAGTCCCAGTCGACGACCAGCGCCACGCGCGAGCGCACCCGGGTTCCCCGCACCTGCTCGAGCTTCTTGAGTTCGAGCCCCAGCGCCTTGGTCTCCCGGAAGCTGCGTGAGCGCTCCCCGCGGTGGCCGAGCATCGACGAGTGGAACTTCTCCTGGCCGTACTTGGCCTGGCGCCACTGGAAGAACATCACCGCGTCGGAACCGTGCGCGACGGCCTGCAGGCTCTCGATGCGGATCTTTCCCGGCGCCTTCGGCACATTCACGTCGCGCCAGCTGGTCGCGCTGGCCGAGGACTCCAGGAGCAGCCACGGCTGCCCGCCCTTGAGCGAGCGCATGAGTCCGTAGTTGAGGGCGGCGCCGACGTGCGAGGTCGGGTCGGCGGGCTCGGGGTAGGCGTCGTCGGTCACCACGTCTTCCACGGCCGCGAAGTCCCAGTAGTCGAGGTCGCGGAACATGCTCATGAAGTTCGTCGTGACCGCGATGTCGGGCGTGATCTCGCGCAGCACGTCGATCTCCACCTGGAACAGCTCCAGCAGCGCATCCGAAGAGAAGCGCTCGAAGTCGAGCAGCTTGGTGGGGTTGATCGGGCCCGGTGCCTTCTTCGGCGTCTCGATGTGCTCCCAGGAGGTGTAGCGCTGGCCCCACACGTTCACGCCCCAGGCGTCGTTCAGGCCGTCGAGGTCGCCGTAGCGGTCCTGCAGCCAGCGGCGGAAGTGCCTGGCCGATTCCGGGCACCAGCACCGCGAGGTGTGGTCGCCGTACTCGTTCGAGATGTGCCACATCGCGAGGCCGGGGTGCTCACCGTAGCGCTCGGCCATCGCCCTGGTCATGCGGGCGACGTTCTCGCGCCAGATCGGCGATGAGGGGCAGTAGGTCTGGCGCGATCCGAATTCGAGCCGGTGCCCGTCGGAGTCCCACGGCGCCATCTCGGGGTGTGCGCGCAGCAGCCAGGACGGCGGGGTCGCGGTGGCGGTGGCGAGGTCGATCGCGATGCCCGCCTGCCACAGCAGATCGATGATGCGGTCGAGCCATCCCCAGTCGTAGACGCCGGGCTCGGGCTCCAGCTGCGGCCAGCTGAAGATCGGCAGGCTCACCATGTTCACGCCGGCTTCGCGCATCAGCCGGATGTCTTCGTGCCAGGTCTCCTCCGACCACTGGTCGGGGTTGTAGTCGCCGCCGTAGGCGAGGGCATCGAGGCGGACGCGTCGGATGGGCTGGTCGCCATCGGGTGCGGGCACGAAGTCTCCTCTCTGAGTCGTCACCTGCTGATCGGGCGTTTCACTGGTGCGAATCCGCGATCAGCTGTATTCTGTATACAACACACTAGAACGTCGTCAGAAGCCCGTCAACCCATAGGCTGACGGGCAAGCGGCAGAAGAGGGGACGCATGGCGATCGAACGCAAGAACCTGCGCTCGCAGGTTCGTCAGGAGCTGCTGACCCGCATGCGGGCAGGACTCGTGCAGCCCGGCGAGGGCATCAACGAGGTGCAGCTCGCCACCGAGCTCGGCGTCAGCCGTACGCCGCTGCGCGAGGCGCTCATCGCCTTGGAGTCCGAGGGGCAGATCGAGAGCGAGAACGGCAAGGGGTTCCGATTCGTCCCGCTCAGCGCCTCCGAGTTCCGCGATCTGGCGCCCGTGATGGCCGCCCTCGAGAGCCTCGCGCTCGAGCTGAGTCCTCCCGACGAGCTGCGCCGCATCGGGAAGAAGCTCAAGGAGATGGCCGACGCCTTCGCCGACGAGCTCGTGGAGCACCAGCTCGTGATCACCAAGGACGACGAGTGGCACAGCGTGATGCTGTCCGCCTGCCCGAACGCCCGACTCCTGGCCGTGATCGACAACGTGCGCAGCTCGTTCCACCGCTACGAGTCGCTGCTCGTACCCGAAGACGTCAAGGTCGAACGCGTCGCCGCCGAGCACGCCGAGATCGCCCGGCACCTCGCCGACGGCGACATCCCCGGCGCCGTCGAGGCCCTCAAGCTCAACTGGATGCACGGCATGCAGCGCATCCTCGACAACGCGACCAGCTCCTACTTCACGGCATAGGCGGCTCCGCCGCGGATTGCCGGTCGCGATCGATCCCCGTGGAGCCGCTAACTCGGCAGACCTGAGCCTTCCAGCCTCTTCGCCAGCTGGTTGTCGGCGTAAGGAGAGTCGGAGAACGGGGCGACGGGTTCATATCCGAGCCGCTGGTAGAGCCGATGCGCCTCGGTGAGGTCGCTGCGAACTGTCAGCCGCAGCGTCCGAAGACCGCGGCGAGCGCTCATCGATTCGAGTTCGTCGATCAGGGAGCGACCGACGCCGTGTCCGCGAGCGGCAGGGTCGATGTACACCCGCGTGACTTCCCCCACTCCCGGTCCGACGAATCGGACGCCACCGCAGCCGACCACCTGGGCGCCGTCTCGAACCACGAGGAGGAATCCGGCATCACCTCGAAGATCGTCGCTGGGGTCGCTGCGCATCTCCTGCTCGACCTCGGCCGGGGTGGCGGGTCTGCCCCAGTACCGACCGATGACTTCCGCGAAGAAGGCCTCCAGGATCGCTCGACCTCCCGGCGAGCGAGGGTCTTCGAGCGTGATCGTGCGCGGTTCATGCATCAGATCAGCTAACCAGGCCCTCGCGTGGCTCCGCGACAGCAGGTGGACCGGAGCCGCCACTCAGCCTGATCTCGCCGCCTCACCACCTCCGCCCCACCCGGTCACCCCTTCACCGCGCCACCCAGCAGCCCGGCGACGAACTGCTTCTGGAAGATCAGGAACAGCAGGAGCAGCGGGAGGGTGGCCAGCAGCGACCCGAGCATGAGGCCGGAGTAGTCGACACGACTCATGCCGATCATCGTGTTCAGCGCGACGGGCACCGTGTAGTTCGCCTCGGTGTTGAGCATCAGGAGCGGCCAGATGAACGCGTTCCACTGGCTGATGAACGTGTAGATCACGAGCGCCGCGATCTGCGGCTTCGCGACCGGCAGCACGATCCGGTAGAACGTGCGCAGCTCGCTCGCGCCGTCGATCCTGGCCGCCTCGATCAGGCTCGGCGGGAAGTCGAGGAACCCCTGCCGCATCAGGAAGATCCCGAACGCGTTCGCCAGGAACGGCAGGATGACGGCCTGATAGGTGTCGATCCACCCCATGCCGGCCATGATCTGGAACAGCGGCACCAGCAGCACCTGCATCGGGATCATCATCGTCACGAGAACGAGCGCGAGCAGCACACCCCGCCCGCGGAACCGGTAGGTGGCGAGCCCGTAGCCGCACATGATGCTGACGATCGAGCTGAACACCGTGTAGATCACCGCGATCAGCAGGCTGTTGAGCATCACTCGACTGAAGCCGATGCTCGCCTCCAGACGGGCGAGGTTCTCCCACAGGGCGTCGCCGGGGAGCACCGGCAACGGGGTGCCGAACAGCTCCGAACTCGGGTGCGTCGAGGCGATGACCATCCACAGGAACGGGATGATCGACACCACCGACGCGACGATCAGCAGGAGATAGAGCGGCAGTCGCAGCATCCGCGAGCGGGCACCGCGCTCCCCCGCGCCGAGGCTGCGCGTGTCACGGCCGGAGGTGACCAGGGTGCGGGTGGCGAGATCTGTCATGGCTTCTCCCTCATGACGCGGAACTGCACGACGGCGATGATCGCGGTGATCAGCACCAGCATCCAGGCGATGGCGGATGCGTAGCCGAAGTCGAACTGTCGGAACCCGACCTTGTACAGGTAGAGCACCGGGGTGAGCGTGGCGTCGTTGGGGCCGCCGCCGGTGAGGATGAAGTTCTCGTCGAACAGCTGCAGCGCGCCGATCGTCGAGGTGATCCCCGTGAAGATCAGCACCGGTCGCAACTGCGGCAGCACCACACTCCAGAACGTCTGCCAGCGCCCGGCGCCGTCGACCTTGGCGGCCTCGTAGAGCTCCGGCGGGATCGACTGCAGGCCGGCGAGGATGATGACCATGTTGTAGCCCGTCCACCGCCAGGTCACCGCCGCGATGACGGAGACGCGCGCCCACCACTCGTTGTTCAGCCAGTCGATCGGGGCGATGCCGATCACACCGAGCATCTGGTTCACCGCACCGCCGTCGGTGGCGAGCAGCACCCGGAACACGACGGCGTACGCGACGAGCGTGGTCACCGCGGGGAGGAAGGTGAGCAGGCGGAATCCCGATCGCCACCGGAGCCAGGACTGGTTGAGCAGGTACGCGAGCCCCACCGCCAGCGCCATCATCAGCGGCACCTGGATGATCAGGATCAGACCCGCGTTGAACAGGCTCTTGGCGATCAGCGGATCGGAGAACAGGCGCTCGTACTGTCCGAGCCCGACGAAGCTCGTGACGCCGCCCTCGGTGCGGAACAGGCTCTGCCAGAGCGAGGCACCCAGGGGGTAGGCGAAGAAGAACAGGAGCAGGGCGGCGGCCGGCAGCACGAACCAGCGTCCGGCCCTGCCCGGGTCCAGCCGGCGACGGCTGGACCCGGGCGAGGTCGCGGAGGTCATGGCTACTCCGCGACCTCTCGACCGGTGGAGGTCGCGAGCTGCTTCGCGGCGTCGGCGAGCACAGTCGCCGGGTCAGCCCCGTTCAGCACGGCGGCGGACACGGCGTTGGCGACGATGTCGGATGCCTCGGCGCTGTCGGACGTGTAGACGATCGGCGGGATCTGCGCGGTGAGCTCGGCGAAGGTCTCGTAGACCGGCTGCCCGCCGAAGTACTCGACGGGCTTCGAGAAGTAGTCCGACTCGAGCGCGGGCAGGTACGAGGGGAAGAGTCCCTCGTTCGTCATCATCGACACCTGGTTGTCGGCATCCGCGAGCACGAAGTCGACGAACGCCGCGGCGAGCTGCGGATTCTTCGCCTGGGCCGGCACGGCGAGGCCGGAGCCGCCGTTGTTCGAGGTGCGCGCGCCGCCGTCGTCGAAGACGGGGAGCGGGAGCACGGCGTACTTCCCGGACAGTTCGGGGGCGTCTCCCTGCAGCGTGCCGATCCACCACACGGCGTCGGCGGTCACGGCGGAGTCGCCGTCCTTCGCGGAGGTGACTCGACCGTCCCAGCCTGTGACGTTCTTGATGAGGCCGGCCTCGTTCATCTCCTGCAGCATCGTGAGCACGCGCACGGCTTCCGGGGAGTCGAGGGTGATCTCGCCCGCCTCGTCGAACAGCCCCTGTCCCAGCTGCTGCAGCAGCATCTGGAACCCGCCGCCGGCGGCGAGGTCGGTGGACAGCAGCGTGTGCCCGGTCTTTTCCTTGATGACCTTGCCCATGGCGATCAGGTCGTCCCAGGTCTCGGCGGCCTCGATGTCGACGCCCGCCTGCTCGACGATGTCGGTGCGGTAGTACAGGGCGACGGTGCCGGAATCCCACGGCGCGATGCGCAGCGAGCCGTCGGCATCGGACCCTGCCGACCACTTGAACGGGTCGAAGTCGGCCTCGTCGTCCCCGAGGATCGGGTTCAGATCGAGCATCCCCTTCGGGAACTGTGTGATGTACCCGGGCGCGGCATCGGTCTCGATCGTGACGACGTCGGGGAGGCCGGTGCCGGCCTGGAAGCCGACGGACATCTTGTCGTAGGCGTTGTCGTAGCCCACGTCCACGACCTTCACCGTCGTGCCCTCGTGGGCCTTCTCGAACTCGGCAGCCAGTCGCTCCAGGGCGACGGCGCCGACGTCCCACGACCAGACCGTGATCTCCCCGTCGAGCTTCGCGTCGGGATCCAGCGCGACCGCACCGGACCCGCCGGTGGGTACTCCTCCGGTGGCGCATCCCGCGAGCGCGATCCCGGCGGCCGCGAGCACCGCGATCCCTGTGAGCTTCTTCTTCATGACTGACTCCTTCGTCGGTGAAATGAATATTGAATACAGCGAGTGGATGCAGAAGCCCCCTTGCGAGAGCTTCCGCGTCTAGGAGAGTTCGACGGCGAGGTCGATGAACAGTGCAGCCGACCAGCCGAACGCGGTGGTGGCCGTGCGGGCCTTCCGGCCCGTGTGCGGATTGAAGTACTCGTGCGGACCGCCGCCGTGGATCACGAGAGCCACGGTCTGCTCGCGCAGCTCCCGCGCACGCTCGGGATAGCCGGAGGCTTCGAGCCCCTCAGCCACGAGCATGCTGGTGTTGACCCACACCGGCCCACGCCACATCCGCTCGTCCGAGAAGTCGGGATCCGATGCCGCGACCGTGGGCAGACCCCAGGGCAGGGCGAAGCGCTCGGGATCGTCGACCGACGCGCGCAGCGCCTCGGCGATCGGAGCCGGCAGGGTGCCCGTGAGCAACGGCATCAGCCCGACGACCGTGTCGCTGAGCTGCGCCTCGCCGCCCCCGAACGCGAGGAAGCGCCCCCGCTCCGGGTCCCACATCCGCAGCAGCAGCTCCTGCGTGGTGACGGCCCGCTCGCGGAACCGCGACACATCGGCATCCGGTTCGTAACGCGCGATCAGGTCGGCGAGCTCCAGGTCCTGCCGCACGAGGTACGCACCGAGATCGGGGGCCGCGGTCGGCAGCGGTCCGTCGAAGATCGGGCTGTCGTCGAGACCGGAGGAGTACGGATGTCCGTACTCGGGCATCCCGTCGTGGTCGAGGTCGCTCCCCGCGAACCACCAGTCCTGCGAGCGGATGACGCGTGCCACCTGGGTGCGCGCGTAGTCGGGCGCATCGTCGACCTCGAGCACCTTGCGCAGCGCCCAGGCGGCGAGCGGTGGCTTCGTCAACGGCACGGGCGCACTCGGGTCGGCGATCTGCGAACCGGCCCTGCGCAGGTTCGCGCGGTCGCTCTCGGGCAGGTCATCGCTGGTCGCGAGCACCCCGAGCTCGTGCACGACATCGGGCAGCTGACCGTCGGGCTGAGGGAACCGGAACGCGATGTCGAGCTGTTCGCGCGCGAGCTCCGGGTCGCCGTGCCGCAGTCCCACCGCGATGAAGTACGCGTCCCACTGCCACAGGCCCACGTAGCCGATCTTCGACGGCACGATCGCCCTGGCATCGCCGAGCGACGGGAGCTCCACGATGTTCGCACCGAGCACCCACCAGCAGAACGCGGTCATCTCCTGCAGGTCGTCGCGCACCGTCGGGCACTTCGCGAACCAGTCGCCCCAGAGCCGCACGGTCGCGGCCAGTGCCTCGGCATGGTCGCCGGGCTCGACGCCGACGTCACGTCGGGCGTCGATGTGGAGTCGGATCCCTTCGCCGAGCGGATGCTCCTCCACCCCGCCGTCGGGATGCCGCAGTCGCACCCGCTGCCCCGGGTCGCCCCCGAGGCTCAGCGTCGACGGATCGGCGAACGTCAGAGTCGCCGCTCCTCCTCCGAACGTCACGCGCGCCGGAACCACATCGGTCACCGGAAGCACCTCGCCCGCGGCATCCACCACGGTCAGTGCATCCAGCACCCGGCACTCCGACAGCCGCCGCTCGTACTCGGACGTGTGCACGCGCACGCCCTCGCCGTCGTCGGCGCGGAAGACGAGCACGCGCGAGCGAGGCAGCGTGAACGGGGCCGAGAGCAGGTCGAGGTGACGCCCGGCGAGGGCGGCGGCATCCGTCATCATCGCCCTCCGAGTCCCGACGCGGCCATGCTGTTGAGGATCTTGCGCTGACCGATCACGAACACGATCAGCATCGGCACGGTCGCGATCGCGGATGCCGCCATCACGAGTCCGTAGTTGATCGAGCCCTGCTGGCCCTCGAAGGCGTTCAGCAGCAGCGGCACGGTGAAGAGGTCGGGCGAGTTCAGCAGCACGAGCGGGAACAGGAACGCGTTCCAGACGTCGAGCGCCACGATGATGCTGAGCGCCGCGAGACCCGGCTTCAGGTTCGGCAGTACGACGCTCCAGAAGATGCGCCAGCGCCCGGCGCCGTCGACGATGGCCGCCTCTTCGAGCTCACGCGGGAGAGCCAGCACGAACTGCCGCATGAGGAACACCGCGAACGGGTTCGCCATGATGCCCGGGACGATCAGCGCGAGGTGCGAGTCCACCCAGCCGAGGTTCGACATCAGCAGATAGAACGGGATCAGCGTGACCTGCTTCGGGATCATCTGCGTCGCCAGGAAGACGATGAAGAGGACCTTACTGCCGCGGAACCGGATGCGTGCGAACGCGTAACCGGCCATGGACGCGGTGATCAGCGTGCCGACTACGACGAGAACCGCGATGTACGCGCTGTTCAGGTACGCCTGACCGAACGGCACCGCGTTCCAGGCCTGCGTGTAGTTGTCGAACGTCCAGGGGTCGGGCAGGAACTGGAGCGGGTTCTTCAGCAGCTGAGGCAGCGTCTTGAACGAGGTCAGCAGCATCCAGATGAACGGGAACACCATCCCGATCCCGGCGACCGCGAGCACCACGTGCAGGACGGTGGAGCCGAGGCGGCGACGCGCGCGATCGGCACCGGGGCCGCCACGGCCGCGCGACCGGTAGCCGGGGGCGGTGATCGCGACGGTCGAGTCGGTCGCCGGTCCTGCCGGCGCCGTGAGCGAGGGGGTCTGGGGAGTCATGCGGGGTCATCCTCGTAGTGGACGAACTTCTTCTGCGCGCCGAACTGCACGGCGGTGATCACGAGGGTGAGCACGAGCAGGATGATGCTCGCGGCACTCGACGGACCGAATTCGAAGCGCCCGAAGCCCAGATCGAAGATGTGGTAGACGATCGTGCGGGTCGCGTTGTCGGGGCCGGCATCCTGCACCAGCACGTAGACCGTGTCGAAGGTCTGCAGCGACGAGATGAAGGCGACCACCGACGAGAAGAACACGATCGGCGAGAGCAGGGGAAGGCGGATGCTGGTGAAGAGCCGCCACGGGCCCGCGCCGTCGATCCGTGCGGCCTCGATCACCGACGGCGAGATGTTCTGCAGGCCGGCGAGGAAGATCACGACGTTCAGGCCCATCGACGACCAGATCGTGACGATGCAGACGGCGAGGAGCGCGAGCTTCGGGTCCTGCAGCCAGTCCGGAGGAGTGACCCCGAAGACCTTCGAGATCGTCGTCGACAGCAGGCCGTCGGAGCGGAACATCTGCTGCCAGATCATCGCCACCGCGACCGTCGAGGTCACGACGGGGGCGAAGAACAGGATCAGGTAGAGGGTGCGGGTCTTGAGCTTCTCGAGCGCGACCGCGACGATCACCGAGAGACCGAGGCCGATCGGCACCGTGACGATCGCGATGATGAGCGTGTTGATGATCGCCCTGCCGAGCAGCGGATCCGTCAGCTGATCGGCGAAGTTGGCGAAGCCCACCCAGGTGAGATCGGTCAGGCCGTCCCAGTCGGCGAACGCCAGCACCAGGCTCGCGGCGAACGGCAGCACGACGAACAGCCCCATGCCGATCATCTGCGGACCGACGAAGATGTACCCCCACAGTCGATCGCGGCGGCGCCAGAGCGCCTCCTTCCGCAGGGGCGGGGCGGATGCCGCAGGGGTGACCTGCGGCATCCGCCCGTTCTCGGTGAGAGTGCTCACTCCTACTTCTCCGACCGTTCCTTGACCACGTCGGCGATCGTGTCGAGCGTCGCCTGCGCGTCGGTCTTGCCCTGGTAGAGCTTCAGGAACTCGTCGGCGATCGCGGTCGGGAGTCCGGGGACCCGCGCCTCGGCCGGGTAGTCCTCGAAGCCGATGTCGCGCATGTCGAGGAAGGTCTGCGCGTGCGCGGGGTAGTCGCCCTCGAGCACGACCTCGTCAGCGCCCTTGATCGAAGGGACCGCGTTGCCGCCACCCTGCAGGCGGAAGGTCTGGCCCTCGGCCGAGAGGAACTCGGTCCAGAACGTGAACGCCGCGTCCTTCACCTTGGTCTTGCCGTTGATCGCGAGGAAGCTGGTCGCCACACCCGTGGGAGCGGCCTCGCCGTCCGGGGTCGGCCACTGCACGATGTCGTAGCTGTCCTGCTCGCCGGTCGCATCGACGGTGCCGATCGTGTACCGACCCTGCACGAAGAAGCCGGCCTTGTGCGTGACGAAGACGCTGTCGGCACCGGCGCCGTCCGGCAGGGTGTCCGCGACGACGAAGGTGCCGTCCGCGAACAGGTCGCCGAGCTGCTGCACGGAGTCGACGGTCGCGGCATCCTTGTTCGCGACGAACGCGCCGGAGTCGTCATACGGGGCGTCCAGGCCCTGCGACGAGAGCCAGCTCCAATGCGTCGCCCAGTAGTTCCAGTACATCGTCCCGGTGAGGCCCGCGTCGTGGAGCTTCGCGTTCATCTCGAGGAACTTGTCGGTCGTCCACTCGCCGTTCTCGGCCAGCGTCGCGGGATCCTCGGTGATGCCGGCCGCTGCCAGGGCCTGCTTGTCGTACCAGAACACGTCGGGGTTCGAGTCGTTCGGAGCGGCGTAGACCTCGCCGTCGTTCTCCGCGGCGCCGAAGAGACCGGGGAAGAAGTCGTCCTTCTTGGTCTGGCTCTCCTTCGAATCCATCAGATCGCTCAGCGGCATGAGGCGCTTCGAGTCGACGAACTGACCGATCTTGTCGTCGCCCACGTAGAACACATCGGGTGCGGTGTTGCTGGTCAGCTGCGCGAGCAGCTTGGAGTGGTAGTCGCCGTAGTCGGCCACCGGCTGCAGCTTGACCTTGATGTCGGGGTGGCGCTCCATGAAGTCCTTGTTGAACTCCTCGTAGCGGGTGAGCTCGTCGGCCGTGCCCCAGGTGGACCAGACGACCGTGGCGTTGCCGTCGGCGTCGACGCCACCGCCGCCGCCTCCGCCCCCACCGCTGCACGCGGCGAGTCCGAGTGCCAGAGCGCCGGCGGCACCCAGTGCCAGATACCGCGTCACGTTCGCACGTGCCATCTCGCTACCTCTTTCATCGTTGGAAGATCTAGGTCGGGATCACCCCTTCGGGCGTACTGGTATTCTGTATACAGAACGCAATCCTGTCAAGGATGGTCGGCGCGCGGCAGGCCATCGAGACCATCCCGTGACGTGCGGGCCGTCGGGGGCGCAGACTGTCTCCATGACCGATCCCGACCCGCACCTGCTCGGCCCCGGCCTTCTGCCGACGCCGTTCACCGCCGCAGAGATCCGCGACGCCACCGGAACCGGCAAGCGGATCCGACTCCTCCTCGAAGGCCCGGACGGCCCGCTCGGCGAGCACGTCAACCGCTTCCGCGACACGGACGAAGAGGGCGCGACCCTCGACCGCTGGGCCGCGGAGGATCCGAGCGCCGTCGTCTCGAACCGCGTGACCTGGGCCGAGCTCCAGGGGCACGCCGCATTCGACGCCGAGACGACGAGCGTGTCGACGGTCTCGCTGTCCTCCCCCCTCGGCGAGCTGACGTGCCGGAAGTACGACACCGACGACGGCGTCTTCTGGTTCTCGATGGCTCATCCCGGGATGCCGGTGCAGTACGAGTCCGACGGGCTGCGTACGACCGTGCTGAGCATCGAGCGGGACTGACCCCCGGCCCCGGCCCCGGCCCCGGCCCCGCTCCCGGATACGATTCGCGGACGTGAGGACGATTCGCCGAGCCCTCCATGGGGATTGCTCCGCTCATCGTCTCCACGTCCGCGAATCGTCACGCGAACGGACGCTCAGTGCCCGGCGGCTCCGACCACCACGAACTCGTTCGGCACGACATCGAGGGTGGCCTCGGCCGACACCTCGCCGGTGTGCAGATCGACCGCGAGGATGCGACTCCCCGCCGGATCGGTCACGTAGGCGAGGTCTCCGACGACCCGCAGACCGGGGTGCGGCTGCTGCCACTCGGTCGGGCTCTCCCACGGCTCGATGACATCCCAGGACTGGACGACCCGCCCCGACTCGTCCAGGACCGACAGGCTGCCGTCGGCTCCGAGCACGACCAGGTTGTCGTGGCCGTCACGGCCGACGCCGCGCCACGTGTACTCCACCCCGTCGGGCAGATCGACGATCGACATCTTCTGCGCGTCGGTGTCGATCCGGACGAGCTGCGACAGCAGGTAGCCCTCCTGATCGGGATCGGTCTTGTAGTCGCCGAAGGCGATCGCACTGGTTTCGGTCACGTAGGCGTTGCCGGTGCGGCCGAACTCGTCGGGTGCCTCGATCTTGGTGAACGCGCCCGCGTCGAAGAGCAGCACCCCGTCTTCGCAGCCGAACATCACGACCTCACCCTTCAGCGCGCCCTCGCCGTGCACGCTCGGGCACTGCTCGTTGCGCGCGAGCTCGGAACCGTCGGCGGCGAGATGCCGCACCCCGGTGCGCGACTCCTCGGTCCCGATCGTCGAGAGGGCCGTGCCGTCGGCGAGCTCGATCGCGACGCCGTGGTGGGCGGCATCCGAGGTGATCGTGTCGATCTCGGGCAGGGTGCCGGTGCCGACGGCGTCCGTGTCGAACACCTGCACCTCGCCGGTGCCGTCATCGAACAGGGCCGTGCGCCCGGCATGCGGGGTGGCGTGCCCGGCGGCGACGGCCTCGAAGACCTCTCCGGTGAAGTCGACGTCGCCCGACGCCAGACCGGAGTCGAGCACGTGGAAGCCGTCTGCGGCGGTGACGAACACGTGGCCGTCGTGGTCGCCGGCGCTGTTGACGCGCAGGAAGCCGTCGAGCTCGACCTGCCCGACGCTCTCGAGTGTCTCGCCGTCGAGCACGAGCACACCCCCGTCGTACGTCACGGCGACGCGCGTGTCACCCTCATGGTGTTCTTCGGCTGCGGCGCCGTCGGTCTTCTCCGCGCCGGGCGCGGTGCTCGCGCATCCGGCGAGTGCCACGGCGGCGATCGCACCGAGGGCGCCGAGCGCGAAGCGGCTGCGGGGTCGGGACATGGGATCGTCTCTCTTTCTTCTGGGTGGGTGCGCGGGATGCGCGGCGACGACGTGCGTCGTCGAGGGCTCAGCCGACCTGCTGGACGAACCAGGGATCCAGGTCGGGGAAGGTTCGGGTGACGCGACCATCGCCGTGATCGATCTCATGGACGGCTCCGGTCGCCGGGTCCGTGACGTAGGCGTGGTGCGCATCGACCGACAGCTGCACACGGTCGCGCAGGACGGGATCGGCGAGGGATGCTGCGAGCAGCGGGTCCGTGCGGGCCAGCACGGCGCCGTCGGATGCGAGCACCCTCATCCGCCCCTCCGCGTCGATCGCGACCGTACGACTCTCGTCGTCGCCGAGGGCGACCGCACGCAGCAGCGGCACGTCGGAGGGGAGCAGCATCCACTGTCTCCGCCGCACGTCGAGCAGCCAGGCACCACCTGCGCCGGCGACCCCGGCGAGGTCGGGCCGATCGGCGCGCCCGGAGAGCTTCGTCGCCGCGGTGGCGCCGGCGGGATAGGGGATGACCTCGGAGGCGATGGCGCCGCCGACCTCGCGGGTGAACAGCACGGCGCCCTCCGCACAGGCGAACACGGCACCGACGCGGGTCATGTCGACGTCGGATGCCTGCGCGCAAGGGGCTTCTGCTCCTGGAACGGGATAGCCGGCGGGGTCGACGACCTCGATCGAGGCGGCAGGGGTCGGCACGAGCAGGTGATCGGCGAGCACTCCGACCGGGCCTGCGGCGTTGACGGTCGCCGTCGGGGCGGCCTCGAGCCCTTCGCCGAGCTCGTCGTGGGCGAGGAGGATCACCTCTCCGCCCGCGAAGGCGACGGTCGCCCGCTGCGCACCGGCGGCGACCTGCACCTCTCCGTGGCCATCGAGTGCGCCGAGCAGCTGCGGCTCTCCGCGGAAGGAATGGGAGTGGTCCCCGTGCGGCACCGTCCAGCGCGCCGTGTCGAACACCTCGACCGTCGTGCCGCCGGCCGCGCCGTGCACACGGTAGACCAGGCGTCCGTCACCGAGGATGCCACGGACATCGCCCCTTCCCGTCGCGAGAGTCGAGCGCTCCTCGGTCTCGAGGTCGAGCACCGTGAGTTCGCCGCGCTCATCGGCCACGACGAGCGCGATCGCGGGGGATGCCACCTCGGCGGCCGCACCCCCGTCGATCCCGTGCGAGTCGGAGCCGGCGGCATCGGAGTCGTGCACATCGGGGTCTGCGGAAGCTGCCGGCGCGGAGGATCCCGGAGCGCAGGCGGTGAGGCCGAGCAGGAGTGCGAGCGCGGCGGCGACCGGGGCGGTGCGGCGCAGAGGGGGAAGGTTCATGACAATGCCACCTTATTGAGAACGATTCTCGTTATCAAGTTAAGGCGCGCGCTTTGAAGGAGGCCTCACGGCGCGAAGGAGATCTCGCGTTCCGAAGGAGGCGTGGGGCGGATCCGACCTTCACTGGCGGAGATCTCCTTCGCGTTCGGACAGCCCGGGGCGCGAACCTCCCCAACGTCGGCACCTCGGCGTAGGGTCGCAGCATGAGCAGCACAGCATCCGGAGAACGTCATGGAGTGGTCCCCTCCTACCTGCTCGCGCGACTGGCCGAATCAGGCCGGTTCCCCAAGGCCGCGGCAGCCGCGCGCCAGACGCTCACGGCAGGTCGCCCGCCGTTCCGCGCCCGTATAGACCTGTCGATCGACGAGAACGGCGACCTCGTCGCACAGTTGTCGGATGCCCCGAACCGCACGATCAGCGACGCCGGCAACACCCAGCAGCTGCCCGGAGCCGTGGTGCGGGGAGAAGACGACGCCCCGGTGGCCGATGCCGCGGTGAACGAGGCCTTCGACGGTCTCGGCGCCACCTTCGAGATGCTGCTCGCCGCGTTCCAGCGAAACTCCCTCGACGACGCCGGTGCTCCGCTGGATGCCACGGTCCACTACGGCATCGACTACGACAACGCGTTCTGGGACGGCCAGCGCATGGTGTTCGGCGACGGCGACGGCGAGGTGTTCCAAGGGTTCACCGGGTCGCTCACCGTGATCGGACACGAACTCGCGCACGGCGTCGTGCAGCACACCGCCAATCTCGAGTATCAGGGGCAGCCGGGGGCGCTGAACGAGTCGATCGCGGACGTGTTCGGCGCCCTGACCGAGCAGTACTCGCTCGGACAGACGGCCGAGCAGGCGACGTGGCTCATCGGCGCCGAGATCTTCACCGACGCGGTCGAGGGCGCGGCGCTGCGCTCGATGATCGCGCCGGGAACCGCCTACGACGACGACGAGCTCGGCAAGGACCCGCAGCCCGACCACATGAGCGGCTTCGTCCGCACGACCGAAGACAACGGCGGAGTGCACATCAACTCCGGCATCCCCAACCGCGCCTTCGCACTGTTCGCCACCGACCTCGGCGGCAACGCCTGGGAGCGGGCGGGCACGACCTGGTACCGGGCACTCACCGGGGGGCTGTCGAGCACAGCGACCTTCATCGAGTTCGCTGATGCCACCGTCGCCGCCGCCACCGCGATCGACCGCGCCACGGCCACAGCGGCTCGACGCGCTTGGACGACCGTGGGAGTCTATGAAGATGAGCGAGTCCCCTCCACCGACTGACACGCAGGTCGTGATCGCGGTGGCGCGCACGGGCGGCATCGCCGGCATCCGTCGTCAGTGGCGGGTGGAGGCGGAGCCCGACGATGCCGGGGAATGGATCGAGCTGATCGACCGCTGCCCGTGGGACCAGGAGACGGATGCCGACGCCGGCGCCGACCGCTTCATCTGGAGCATCCGCGCCCGCACGCCCGTGGAGCGCCGGGAACGCGAGCTGCCGGACTCCGCCCTCGACGGCCCCTGGCGCGCCCTCGTCGAAGCGGTGCGCGCGGCCTCGGCGTGACGCGGTCGCTCGGCGAGCGGTGAGCAGCGAGCAGCGAGCAGCGAGCAGCGAGCAGCGAGCAGCGGCATCCGATCAATCCCGTGTGAATCCGGCTTCCGCGTCGCGACGCGGGTTCACAATGGAACCCATGGGACTGTTCCAGCAGAAGCCTGAAGAAGAAGAGAACCAGTGGGTGCTGCCTTCTGAGCCGCTCGAGCGCTCGGAGGCAGAGGTGCTCGGCACCACACCCGCCGTCGATCCGCTGTCGCTAGGCCTCGGCTTCGGTGCGACCTCTTCGGTCAGCTCGATCGTGTTCCCCGTCGCGCCCCCGCCCCCGGATGCCGTCTCTGCCGAGAACGATGAACCCGCAGACGGTGCGGGCGACGACGCGGATGCCGGCTGAGTCCCAGGAGGCCATCCTCGACCGGCTCGGCCCGGACGCCGACCACCGCGACGCCGAGCGACTCCTGCGACGCGCGGGATAGGAGTCCCGCGGCGCGGGGATCGGGTCATCGCGCTGCGTTTCACGGGCTCGAAGCGTTAGCTGGTCCTCGCGCAGCATCCCGGTGAATCGCGCAGCATCTCGATGAATCGCAGCGGCGACGAATCGCAGCGGAGATGAATCGCAGCGGAGGGGTGGACGCCGACCAGCGGGGTCGCCGGCCACCGTTACGGTTGAGGGATGACGATCACCGCCGCCGCAGACGGCTCCGCCCTGGGCAACCCCGGCCCCAACGGCTGGGCCTGGTACATCGACGACGCGAACTGGGCGGCGGGCGGCTCTCCGCACGGCACGAACAACCAGGGTGAGCTGCGGGCGGTGCTCGAACTGCTGCTGGCGACGGCCGGCACCGACGAGAAGCTGCTGATCGAGTGCGACAGCCGCTACGTGATCGACTCCGTGACGAAGTGGATGCCGGGGTGGAAGCGCAAGGGCTGGCGCAAGTCCGACGGCGGGCCCGTGCTCAATCGCGACCTCCTCGAGGGCATCGACGAGGCGATCCGTGGTCGTGACGTGGAGTTCTCCTGGGTCAAGGGGCATGCCGGACACCCGTTGAACGAGGCCGCGGACGAGCGCGCGAACGCCGCCGCGAAGGCGTACCAGGCGAAGCAGGAACCGCGTCGAGGCCCGGGCTTCACGATGGCGACGGATGCAGGGGCCGCAGTCGCCGCGTCCGCCCCGGTGGCCGCGTCCGCGCCGCCGTCCGCCGCAGCGACTGCTCCGGTCGCGGCATCCGTTCCCGCTCCCGCCGCGCCGACCTCTCTCGCAGAGCCGCTGTGGGCCGAGGCCTCCGACCTGCTCGACGGCCTCGACGCCCCGGAGGACGACCCGATCGAGCTGCGCATCCCTCTCTCGTCCGACGAGCACGCGCGCCTGCGCGACCGGGCCGAAGCGCAGGGCGTCTCGCTCGAAGAGGCTCTTCGCCGTCTGATCTGACCCCGTGGATCGGTGCACGGGCTCGATCGATGACCCCGTTCGCCCCGGCACGAGGATGCTCGGAGGTCTGATCCGTAGACTCGGCGGATGAGGGAATGGCGGGTGACGCAGCGGTGAAGGCGCGTACCGTCTTCGGCCTGCTCCGCCTCAGCGCTGCCGCCGTCTGCCTCGTGGCGCTCATCCACCGACTGAGCTGGGGATTGGCGTCGCACACGATCGCGAGCCAGAACTTCTTCGCCTACCTGACCAATCAGTCGAACATCGCGTTCGTCGTGCTGCTGACGGTCGCCGGCATCATCGCCCTCCGGCGCGCGAGGGATCCGCGCTGGCTCACGGTGGCGCTCGCCCTCGTGCTGACCTGGACGATCACCGCGGGGCTGGTGTTCGCGATCCTGGTCTGGCAGGCGGGGATCCGCGGCATCCGCATCGATGTGCCGTGGTCGGATCAGGTCCTGCACTTCTGGCTCCCGGCCGCGACGGTGGCCGCATGGGCGTTGGCGCCCGGCCATCGAACCGTCCCCTGGCGGGTGATCCCCGTGACGCTCGCCTACCCGGTGCTGTGGGGTGTCGCGACCATGATCCGCGGGCCGCTGATCGGGTGGTACCCCTACTACTTCCTCGACCCGCGGCAGGTGAGCGGACCGCCGGAGTTCCTGGTGTCGTCGGCGATCGCGCTCGGCACCTTCGCGGCCGTCGCCACCCTGCTCGTGCTGATCAGTCGGATGCCGCTGCCGCGACGACTGCGCGACGATGCCGACGACCCACCCGATCCGCCTGACGACTCACCGGCGGCCGATGGCGGACCGCTGCCGGAGGACTCCCTGCGCGAGACGGCCGCGGCGCGAACCTAGATCGCCGTCAGATGTAGAGCGCGAGCGAGGCGAGGGCCGCGTCGAGGGCGGCATCCTCGTCGAGCTCCGCGAACTCCGCAGCGGCCGTTCCCCCGACGATGCCGACGAGCACGTTCTCGCCGGTCGCCGGGCGCAGGTTGATCCACGTCGGGATCACCACGTCGGCGCCGACGGCGTGCCAGATCGCCTCCTCGTTCTCCCAGAACGGCTCATCCCATCGCAGCCAGACCGTCTCGATCGCCCCCATGCCGAGAGCCGAGACGGCACCGCGGTTGGAGAACGGCAGGGGCGGGTCGAACTCGATGCTGCGGTCCTGAAGCACGCCGAGCGGCACGGTGACGAGGACGCGATCGAACGACAGCGCCTCCCCGGTCGCGAGCCGCACGCTCACCCCGGAGTCGTCGTACGCGAGGCGGGCGACCGGCGAGTTCAGCCCCACCTGCACGCCGTCGAGCGCATGCTCGACGAACGGGGTGAGATCATCGCGCGCCGCCGTCAGGTCGCCGGTGGGCAGGGGCGGGGTGAACCAGCTGGAGAGCTCGTCGGCTCCCGCACCCGTACGGGCGGCGAGGATCGCGAGGAGGGCGGCAGTGGCGGGATCGGCGGGGTCGATGCCCGCGGCGGTCAACGCATCGGCGACCGAGGAGTCCTCCGGTGCCGACTGCGCTGTCACCATGGCGGCATCGAAGGGCTGCGGGTCGACCGGGTCGGTGTCGCCGTCTGGCGTGCGCCAGAGTTCGCCGGCCAGATCGACGACGCCGACCTCTCCGCCGCTCAGTCGGTCGAGCACATCGGTGTCGTCCGCGCCGAACAGCCAGGCACCGAGCTGCACCGGTACCGGCCACGAGTCGTCGACACGCGACTGGACCCGTCCGCCGACGCGGTCCCTGGCCTCGAAGACCGTGACCTCCAGCCCGCCCTCGGCGAGCACGGCGGCCGCCGTCGCACCAGCTAGACCCGCGCCCACGACCGCGACCCGTTCTCCCGAGGTCGCCGGCACCATGAGCTCTTCGGCGGCGCGCACCCCCGAGCTGATCGCACCGCGCACCGTGCCGGGAGCTTCTTCATCGGTCGCCTCCCCGGCGAAGAACAGCCGACCGTCGACGGGCTTGCCCAGCGCGAGGCGCGTGCCGGCGAGGACGCCGACGGGGGTGAAGCTGGCGGCGCCGAGGGAGAACGGGTCGCTCGTCCAGGTGCTGCGGATGCTGCCTGCCGGGGCGGGGACACCGGGCGGAGGCTCCGGCTCGCGCGTGCGGGTGGGCGTCGGCGTGGGTGCGGGTTCCGGGGTGCAGGATGCGAGAAGCACCGAAGCGACGCCGGCTCCGGCGCCGAGGAGCAGAGTGCGGCGCGTGATCCTCATCGTGTCGCCACTTTATCCCGCGCAGCCGGGTTCCGCCTCGGCGGACGGCACCGCCTCGCCGACGCAGACGAGACGCCGGGCGAGGCGGCCTCCTTCGAGAACCGCCTCGCCCGGCGTGGACGCCCGAGGTGGCGAGGGCTGCCGGCACCGCTCAGACGGTGAGCAGCTCCCGCTCCAGGCGGGCGAACGACGACTCCATGCCGTCGGCCATGCCGGTGGCGAGGATCATGTCGCGCGTCTCCTTGTCGGGGTACTCGATGAGCAGCGTGACGAGGGTCGCGCCATCCTCCTCGTAGAGGTTCAGGTCGTTGAGCGTCTCGGTCGGCAGGCCCTGCATCCGCTCGGTGGTCACCGCGCGCCGCGGGGCGTCGATCAGGAGCGCCTCCCCCTCGAAGCCGAACGCCTCACCCTCGGTGTCGCCCACGGGCGCCCAGGAGTTCCGGTACGACTGGCCTACCTCGGTTGCCGAGACGCACTCCGTCATCTCCCAGCCGTCCGGTCCCAGCATCCACTTGCGGATGAGCTCGGGCTCGAAGTGCGCACGCCAGACGAGCTCGCGCGGCCCCTCGACGAGACGCGTGATGCGCACGTGCGTGTCGTCGAGCAGTTCCACCCGCGTGCCCTTGCCCTGCGCGTAGTCGCGGAGGTCCTGCAGCACGGCGTCGAGCTGCGACATCGCCATCTTCGTCCCCTCGATCACGCCCATCGAGATGACCTGCTCGAGCGCCTCGACCGAGTCGAAGTGGCTCGTGGTCACCATGCGGGTGCCGTCGGCGGTGGGCTCGAAGGCGAAGGTCATCCGCATCGACGGGAGGCCTTCGACCGGCTTGCCGTCATCATCGACGAACGAGTCGATCACGTCGAAGCGGCTCGGCGCCTCGATCGCGAGGAACTCCCACGATCCCGACGACTTCTCGCCGCGCGGCCCGTTCATCGAGTAGATGGCACGCCCGCCGACGGTGTGATCCCAGGCGGTGAAGGTGGCCGGCCATCCGGGAGGACCCCAGAAGCGCTCGAGCTGACGCGGGTCGCTGTAGGCGTTCCAGACGCGGTCGATCGGTGCGGCGAAATCCGCGACCACGGTCATGGTCAGGTTCTCGGCATCGGTGGTGACGTCGGTGACAGGCATGTTCAGTCTCCTTGTTCGTTCTTCGTGTTGTCGCTGTTGTCGGAGGAGCCGGGCCGAGGGGTCTCGGCCAGCAGATCGTCGAGCCGGGCGATGCGCGACCGCCACAGCTCTTCGTATCGGGCGAGGAGCGCCCTGGCGCGGGCGATCATCTCGGGGTTCGCGCGGACGAGCCGCTCGCGTCCCTCGGCGCGCTTGACGATGAGGTTCGCGGCCTCGAGCACGGCGACGTGCTTCTGCACCGCGGCGAACGACATCTCGTATTCGGAGGCGAGGGTCGAGACGGACTGCTCACGCTCGATCGTCCGACGCAGGATGTCGCGCCGGGTCGACGTCGCCAGTGCGTGGAACACACGGTCGACCTCCGCTTCGGTCAGTTCTGTTTGTGCAACCATTTGGTTGTACGTTATGCCTGAGTGGAGCGGATGTCAACAGGTTTCTTCGGAGGGAACCGTGATCACCGGAGCGGAGCCGCGCTCCACGCGAACGGTCCGACCATCAGTCAAGCGGCCGACGCCATGGGTATCGACCGACTCGAACGTCAGGACGTCAGGACCGCCACGACCTCGGGCTCCGCCTCCCGTCGGAAGATGATCTTGAAGATCGGGAAGAACACGGCGCACGAGATCAGGGCGTTGATCAGCATCGTAATGACGTCGGCGGCCGTCTCACCGGCGGCGCCCATCCCCCACGTCACCATCAGCAGCTCATAGATCGGGGTCTTGTAGAGCGTCTGCAGGGCGGCGGCCCCGAAGGTGAGCACGACGTAGGCCACGGTGTACCAGGCGGCCGCGGTCCACACATCGGTGTTCGACTTGAAGGTGAGATTGCGCTGGAGGAAGAAGTTGATCACGGTGGCGATGAGCAGGGTGATCTGCACGGCGAGGAAGTAGGCGAGCCCGCCGCCGCCCTCCGGCAGGGCTCCTGCCGTGTAGTCGAAGACGAAGCTGCCACCCACGGGCACGGCCTGGAAGTCCACGTCGACGAGAGAGGTACCGCTGAAGATCAGCTTGAACCCGGGCATGATCGCGAGCTGCAGCACGGTGAGGGCGACATTGAGCGCACTGAACACGATGAGCTGGGCGAGCGTCGGCTTCGCCTCGGCGAACGTCGTCCAGATCGCGGCCAGCGGGTTGCGGGTTCGGGTGGCGTCGCTCACGGTCTCAGTAGATCAAGCGCATCCCGCCCTCCGCGTGCTGTCGACACGATCGGTCGGTTCCGGCGCACGAACGGTCACGGCACAGGCATCCGAACCGTCAGTCGGCGTCCCGGTCGGCGTGCGCCGGGAACAGGACCCTCAGAGAGAACCACCGTTCGTCGGCCGTGATCGAGACCGCGCCACCGTACGCAGCCGCCGCCGTCTCGATGTTGCGCAGCCCGTAGCCGTGACCCTTCCCGCGCTGGCGGGTCACGATGCGGTCGCCGTCGCGCAGGACCACGCCGTCGAACGTGTTCTCGATCCGCACCATCGCGAAGTCGTCCTGAGCGAAGACCGCGAACCGGATCACCCGCACATCGTCCGCCGAGAGCCGCGACGCCCCCTCGATCGCGTTGTCGAGGGCGTTCCCGACGAGCGAGGTCAGCTCCAGCGGCCGCATGAACGCGAGCAGTCGACCATCCGCGACGACCGACACCTCGATCCCACGCTCTCCCGCCCTGGCGAGCTTGGCGGTCACGATCGCGTCGAGCACGTGGTTCCCCGTCCGCACGACGGCACCGTAGCGGCGGATCGACTCCTCAAGGCCGTCGAGCATGCGCGCCCGCGTCGTCGCATCCTGTTCCGAGCGGATCGCGTCGAGGTGGTGCTTCATGTCGTGATGCTTCCGATTCACCTCGTCGATGGACCGCCGGGTGATCTCGTACTGATCGTGCTGGCTGCGCAGCAGCTGGGCCATCGCCTCGGCATCGCGCCGCGCCGCGGACTCGCGATGGATGCGCAGCTGGACGTGCAGCGCGATGAACCCGCTCAGGTCGACGAGCGTGCGGATGTAGAGGATCTCGGTGCCGAACCTGCCGCTGAAGGGGGTGTCCGTGGTCACGAAGCTGAGGTTGGAGATCGCGAACGTCGCGACCGCGATCGCCATCGCGCCGACCAGCTGGGTGCCCTCGACGTCGAAGCGCTCGGCGCGGCTGAACTGGCGGCGTTCCGCATAGCCGACGACGCCGAACCCGGCCGCGTAGACCACGGACGCGGCGGCGAGTTGGGCGTAGGGATCCCCGAGACCGCCGTAGAACCGATCCAGCTGCCAGAACCCCGACGCCATCAGTTCGGCGAGCACGAACGTGCGGGCGAGGACGAATCCCGCGCCGCGCGCCGACGTGTCCAGTCCGATGTACACGAACGCGAACATGGTCGCCGCCGCCAGGAGCATCCCCGGGATCCACCACTCGATCGGAAGGGTGCCCGCCCACAGCTGCACCGCCAGCAGCGCACCGAGCGCCAGCAGGCAGAGACCGAGAGTGCCCACCCACCCGAACCGGCGACGTGCCACGACGATGTAGACGAGGCAGGCACCCCATTCCGCGATGGCGGTGAGGTAGCGGGGGATCTCGGCGAGGACGGGGCCCGCGACGTCGTTCACGCCGAGATTCCGCGCGAACCGACGTACTCGGCGAGCGCCGCGTAGAACTCCCGCTTCCGGGGTCGGCTGATGGGGAGGCTTCCGCCCCCGCGGATCCGACAGTCGTTGCCGTCGATGCCCGTGACATGGCGAAGGTTCACGAGAAGTCCGCTGTGACAGCGCAGGAACCCGTTCTCCGCCAACTGCGCCTCCATCGCCTTCAGTGTCGTCGCGATGCTGAAGACGCCGTCGAGCGTGTGCAGATCGACGCGATGGCGCACGGATTCGACGTAGCGGATGTCGTCGACCGCGATGCGGTGGTGCACACCGTCTGTCGCCGTGAACAGCAGCTCCCGGCGCGAGCGACGCTGCAGCCTCGTGAGGATCCGCCCCATCTCCTGCTCGAACGAAGCGTAGGCCACGGGCTTCAGCAGATAGCTCAGCGCGTCGACCTCGTAGCCGCCCACCGCGTAGTGGGGAGAGCTCGTGATGAAGACGATGATGACCTCGGAGTCGACCTCGCGGATCCGGCGAGCAGCGGCCATCCCGTCGACGCGGGGCATCTGGACGTCGAGGAACAGGACGTCCCAGTCGGGACGGTACTCGGCGAGCACATCCGCACCGTCATGGAATGCGGCGACGTGGAACCGCTCACCCCGGTCACGCTGGAAGCGGTCGAGGTGGGAGAGCAGTCGCTCGATGGCGGCCCCGTCGTCTTCGACGATTCCGATGCGGATCATTCCGCCTCCGTTCTCCGATCAGCTGAACCCGACGACTCGTCGAGCGACATGGTAGGCGAGGTTCGTCGCCCGTCGCCCGGCCTGCCCGGGGAGATTGCTGGTGGCCCCCAGGAGGCTGCGACGCATGCGCGTGTACAGCCACGGGTTCTCGGACCTGACCTCGCGCCAGAAGAGCGCCCGCTGCTGCAGGTGCGCGGCGGTGCCGCCGCGGGCGAGGGTCGCACTGGTCACCGCGCACACTCCTTCGAGGTGGTGGAGCATGGCGCGATGGAGCTGACGCGGAACCTCACCCCGGACGAGGTGATCGTGGGAGGGAAGCGTCGCGAGTGCGAGCCGATTCACACGCAGCTGCTGGTCGACTCGGCGCACCATCACCTCGGGCGCCACGGACTGCCCGTCGCGACCGATGAAGTACCGGTAGAGCGGCACCGGCAGGTAGCTCATCCGGCGCAGGCGCGAGAGGGGCTGCAGGACGAAGAGGTTGTCGACGTAGAAGGTGTGCTCCGGCAGCTCGAGGCCGACGTCGCGCAGCAGCTGCGTCCGGTACACGATGGCGTGCATCATCAGCACCTGCCGCCGACCGAAGCGTTCCGTGTCGGACCATCCGAAGACGCGCCCCTCCGGGAAGACCGAGTCGAAGCGGGCGACCTTCGAGGACTTCCCGACACGTTCATGGACGAAGTCGGTGAACACCGCATCGACCTCGGCGCATGCTTCGCGCAGGCCCCCGAGGTGCGCGACGAGAACCCGCAGCGACCGGAGGTCCAACCAGTCGTCGGCATCGAGAACCTTGAAGTAGTCGCCGCGCGCGGCCTTCAGCCCCGTGTTGATCGCCCCACCGTGTCCGCGGTTCTCCTGCGATACGACGCGGATGCACGCGGGGCTCCGCACCGCCCAGGCCTCCGCGACCTCCCGCGTGCCGTCCGTCGAGCCGTCGTCGACGACGATGACCTCGACACCGGGCACCGCGCCCAACCCGTCGAGCGCTCGCCCGAGGTACGCCGCCGCGTTGTAAGCAGGGACGATGATGGACAGCAGCGGCACACCGTCCATTCTCCCGGACTCGGCGATCACTTCACGGCGCCGTCCGTCGCCGCCTCGGCGACCTCGACCGAGACCGGGACCTGGCGGAAGATCACTCGGAAGATCGGGTAGAAGACCCAGAAGCTGATCGCGGAGTTGATGATCATCGTGAGGACGTCGGCGACGACGGATCCGGTGCTCCCCCACCCGAGCGTGACCATGAAGAAGTCGTAGATCGGCGCCTTGTAGAAGCCCTGCGCAGCGGCCGCGGCGAACGTGATGACGATGTACGCGAGCGTGTACCAGCCGGCCGCGACCCACACCGAGGTGTTCGACTTGAAGGTGATGTTGCGCTGCAGGAAGAAGTTGATCACCTGGGCGATGAGCAGCGTGATCTGCACGGCGAGGAAGTAGGCGAGACCGCCGCCACCGTCCGGGAGCGCACCCGCCGCGTAGTCGAACATGTAGTACTGGCTGCCGTCGACGTTGGAGCCGACGGGGAGCGCCTGGAAGCCCACGTCGGTGAGGCCGGTGAACGTCGCGAAGCCCCAGCGGAAGATCGGCATGAGCGCGAGCTGCAGCACCGTGACTCCGTTGGAAAGCAGGAAGAACATCAGGAACTTCGACAACTCCGGCCGCCCGTGCTGGAACCCTGTCCACCAGTTCTTGATCGCGGTGAACATCATGCACTCCTCTTCGTGGCGGCGGCGTCGAACGCCTTCTTCGTGGCCTTCTCGTCGCGACGCCCACCGAAGTAGGCGGTGATGACGCGTCCGAGTCCTCGGATCGTCTGCCCGTTCACGAGCGTGAGGACCGCGGCGGTGAGACGCTTCGTCGCCAGGCCTCCGCTCATCTTCGAGATGACCCGGAACGGTCCGTTCAGCAGGAACAGGATGTTCAGGTCGGGCTTTCCCGCGGCTTCGGCCTTGCGGCGGCGGCTGTCGAGGATGCGGAATCCGGCGCGGGCGAGGGGGCTCCTCGCGGTCGCGAGCCGATCCATCGGGTCGTTCTCGCCCAGCGGCCCCGAACCCCAGGCGGCGTCCGGGATCGGGTGACCGAGCATCGCGGCGAACGTCGCGTCGTCGACGCGCGCCGCCGGAGCTGCCGGGAACGGGGCGGCTGATGCGGGCGCAGCTGTGCCCGTCCGCACGATCGTCTGACGAACGCGGAGGTCCTGCACGTGCGGCCCCACCGCGATCTCGTACTCACCGGCCTCGACCTGCCAGGTCTCGTCTGCGGCGTCGAAGTACCGGAAGGTGCGGGGGCCGAACGGGATGCCGACGCGCTGCGACTCCCCCGCGGCGAGACGCGCCTTCGCATACCCCTTGAGCTCGCGGACCGGCCGGGCCACGCCCGAACCGCCGACCCGGCCCACGTAGAGCTGGACGACGTCACTGCCGTCGCGGTCCCCGGTGTTGGTCACGGTGACCTGCACCCCGTCGTCGTCCACGACGAGATCCGCGTAGGAGAAGGTGGTGTACCCCAGGCCGAACCCGAACGGGAAGGCGACCGGGACGCCGGCGGTCTCGTAGTAGCGGTAGCCGACGAACGGCCCCTCCCGGTACTCCGCGGTGCGCCCGGAGCTCGGGAACATCCCGGCCGTCGGTGTGTCGGCGAGCGATGCCGGCATCGTCTCCGCGAGACGCCCGCCCGGTTCGACGGAGCCGGTGAGCACGTCGACGATCGCCTCGGCACCCGCCTGGCCGCCCAGGTACGCATGCAGCAGTGCCGCCGCGTCGCCTGCCCACGGCGTCTCCACGACACCGCCGGCGCTGAGGACCACGACCGTGCGGGGATTCGCCGCACGGACGGCACGCAGCAGACGCACCTGCTCGGCGGGCAGCGCGAGGGAAGAGCGGTCGAGCCCTTCGGATTCGGCGATCTCGGGCAGACCGAGCGCGAGGATCACGACCTCCGCTCGGCACGCGAGCGCGACGGCTTCGCGGTGGAGCGCCTCGTCGCGCACGCCGTCGCGGCGGAAGCCTTCGGACACCCCTTCGAGGGTCAGCGTCGATGCGCGGACCGCGTCGACGAGCGTGGGGACCCGCGTCGCGTTGACCAGCGACGAACCCGCGCCCTGATAGCGAGGCGCCGTCGCGAACGCCCCGATGAGTCCGACCGAGGTGCCGCCCGCGAGGGGAAGCAGGGCGTCCTCGTTCCGCAGCAGGACCGCCGACTCCGCCGCTGCGCGACGAGCCAGCGCGTGGTGGGCGTCGAGGTCGGCCGCCGCCGTCGGGTGGGCGGTCACGCGTCGCACGAGGTCGATGACCTCGGCCGCACGGGCATCGACGTCGGCCTCCGACAGCTCACCCGACTCGACGGCCGCCACGATCTGGCGCACCGAGTCGAAGCCGGGGGACGGCATCTCGAGGGTGCCACCCGCGGCGACCGCCGCCACCGCGTCGTTGCTGCCACCCCAGTCGGAGATGACGGCACCGGTGAACCTCCACTCCTCGCGGAGGATGTCGATGAGCAGATGCGGGTTCTCGTGAGCGTACGTGTCGTTGATCAGGTTGTAGGAGGACATGATGCCCCACGGGGAGGCCTCGCGCACGACGATCTCGAACGCGGTCAGGTAGACCTCACGGAGGGTGCGCTCGTCGATGACGGAGTCGCTCACCATGCGCCGCAGCTCCTGGCTGTTCACGGCGAAGTGCTTGGGAGTGGCCGCGACCCCCTCCGACTGGATGCCGCGGACGTAAGCGGCCGCGAGACGACCCGACAGCTCGGGGTCTTCCGAGAAGTACTCGAAGCTCCGCCCTCCGAGGGGGCTGCGCTTGATGTTGAGTCCGGGGCCGAGCAGGACGCCGACGCCCTGCGCCGACGCCTCCCGCCCCAGCGCGGCGCCGATCTCCTCGGCGAGCTCATCGTCCCAGCTGCCCGCCACGGTCGCGGCGGTGGGGAAGCAGGTCGCCGGCTCGGAGCCGTTGATGCCGAGATGATCCGCCGAGCCGACCTGCTTGCGCACGCCGTGAGGGCCGTCGGCGAGCCAGACGGCGGGGACGCCCGCCCGTTCGATGGCACGCGTCTGCCAGGTGTTCGCCCCGCTGAGCAGCGCCGCCTTCTCGAGAAGGCTCAGGCTCGCGATGATCGCGGTGGTTTCTTTCACGATGGGTCTTTCTGTGTGTATCGGGGCCTCCCCGCTCCGAAGAGCAGGAGGAGGCCCCGCGGGACGTGATCGCCGGGGCGGCGAGCAGACGTCAGCCCCGGCGATCACGGTCTAGCGGACGGTGACCGAGGTGCGGGCGCTGTGCCGTCGCACGCGCAGGACCACCATCACGAGACCGGCGACGACGAGCAGTCCCACCACCGAGCTGATGATGATCTGCCACACGACCCAGGCGGGCGGCGTGTACGAGACCGTCGCTCCCGGTGCCAGCCCGTCCATCGCGTTGGAGTTCGCGACCGTGAACAGGATGTTGTGCGTGGAGTTGCGGATGTCGGTGACCGCCTTGGCCGAGCCGGCGTCGTTGAACGACTTCGAGGGCTGGAAGGTCAACATCAGGTCGGATCCGGCATGGATGCCCTCATTGGGGTTCATGTACGGATACAGGTTGAAGTCCGTGATGGCGAAGCCTTCGAAGCCCCACTCGCCGCGCAGCACGGTGTCCATGAGCGCGACGGAGCCGCCTGCCCAGGTGGCGCCGATGCGGTTGAACGAGCTCATGATGCCCGCGGCGCCGATCGTGGTCTCCGACACCGTTCCTTCGGAATCCGAGAGGTACTTCACATCCATCGAGATGTTCTTGATCCCGATCTCGAAGGGCTTGAGGTAGATCTCACGGATCGTCTGCTCGGTGGCCCAGGTCGCGATGCCGTTGTTGACCCGGTTGGTCTCCTGTTCGTTCATCGCGTAGTGCTTGATCGTCGTGTAGACGCCCTTGGTGCCGACGCCGTTCGCGACGGCCGTGAGCATCCGGCCGGACAGGAGCGGGTCCTCCGAGTAGTACTCGAAGTTGCGGCCCGCGAACGGCGACCGGTGCAGGTTCACCGCCGGCGCGTACCAGCCGTTGATGTCCTTGAAGAGCGCCTCGTTGCCGAGCATGACGCCCATCGCCGTCCCGAGGTCGACATCCCACGTCTGCGCGATGAGCACCTCGGACGGGTAGGCGGTGCCGTTGATCGCCGAGTTGATGAACGACGAGAACCCAGCGGGTCCGTCCGGCTCCAGCGTCTGCGGCTTGCCGATCGAGCCGATCGCCGCGGTCTGGTAGGCGCCGTTGAGGAGCATCGCGGTCATGTCGCTCACGCTCAGCGAATCGAGCAGCTCCTCCCACTTCGCGTCGTCCTTCGCGAGGCCGCGCATGTCGATCAGCGAGAGGTCACTGCTCGCACCGGTCGTGGGCATGTCACCCTCGAACGCCGCCGCTTCGCCCTCGTGGTCCCATACCGCGAAGCCATCGGCGACGGCCTCGTCGGCGACGAGCATGTCGCCCGTCGGGGCGGTCGGGAAGGTGCCGGCGAAGTCCGCACGGGACATCACGGGGATCTTTCCGGCCTCACCCGTCGTGGTGAACTGCGCGGACACGTCGTCGAACTGGTTCGTGACGGCCTCGAGGTCGGACGCGCGGTGATCGTCGCCGGAGTAGACGACGTCTTCGCTCACGGTGTACGCGATCGGCTCGGTGCCGGCAGCGAGCGTGTGCGAGTCATCGCGAACGCTGAGGACGTAGTCGCCGGCGTCGAGCACGTAGGCCTTCTCGTCCAGATAGTCGTACGAAGCCATGTCCTCGACGGCGAGCTCGATCGTCACGGACGCCGTCTCACCCGGAGCGATCTCGCCCGTCTTGGCGAATCCGCCGAGCACGACCGCCGACTTCTCCACGCCACCCGGCGTGTACGGAGCCGAGTAGTAGAGCTGCACGACGTCACGACCCGCGACCGCACCGGTGTTCGTCACATCGACCGTCACCGCGATGGTGCCGTCCACATCCCCCAGCTCGGTGTTCGAGACCGACCACGCGAAGTCGGTGTAGCTGAGGCCGTAGCCGAACGGGTACACGACGGCGGAGTCGTAGTCGATGAAGCCTTCCACCGCGGCGGTCTCGTAGTAGCGGTAGCCGACGTAGATGCCCTCGGCGTAGTTCACGAACGGCGCCTCGTCGGTGACGGTCGCGTTCGACGTCGCGCTCTCGGTGACGGGCACCGGGTAGCTGGGTGCGACGTTGTCGTAGAGGAAGTTGCCGAAGTTGACGAACGTCGGGTCGGCCGTGAAGTCCGAGGCCCACAGGTCGACCGTGCGGCCGGAGGGGTTCACGTCGCCGTTGAGGATGCGGCCGAGGGCGTTGAAAGCGGTCGATCCGGGAGAGCCCGCGAGGAGGATCGCGTCGACGCCGGCGTCGCTCTGCAGGTCGCCGAGCTCGAGAGTGGTGGAGGCGTTGATGACCACCACGACCTTGTCGAAGCTCTGCTTCGCGAGCTCGAGGAGGTCGCGTTCGTCCTTGTTGAGCTCGAGCTGGTGCTGCCCGGGCTCCGCGTTCTCGTCCCAGTCGGTCATGTCCTGAGTGAGGTCTCCGCCCTCACCGCCGGGACGGCCGAAGAAGACGACCGCGGCGTCGCCGAACTGGGAGAACGAGGCGGCCTGCTCCTCGTACCCCGAGACGGGCATCTCGCCGATGTTGTAGGTCGAGATGTCGGGACGGTCCATCTCGATGTAGCCGCGCGGGTTCTCGGCCGCGTAGGCCTCGATCGCCGCGTAGGTGGGGTCGTTGATGGTGAATCCGGCGTTCTCCAGTCCCAGCCGTGCCGTGATGGCGGAGTTGGTGTCGACCGAGCCCGAACCGGAGCCGCCGTACACGGGGTCGGCGGCGGCGCGACCGAGCATGGTGAGCTGCGCGCCGGAGTTCAGCGGGAGTGCGGCGCCGTCGTTCTTCGCGAGGACGATGCCACCGGCGCCGATCTCCTCGACGAGACCGAGCGCAGCGGCGTCCACCGCGTCGAGGTCGGGATAGTCGGCCTCGTAGTAGTCGGTGTCCCAGTCGGCGGACTCTTCGGAGTTCGTGAACGTGTAGCTGCCCGAGCCGAGCTGCGACGCGATCCATCCGGTCGCCACGTTCATCGCGACGTTGGCGACCACGGTCACCACGGTCACGAGTGCGAGCACGGGTACCCAGATCAGGAGGTACTTCTTGTTGGACATCGGCGTCTTGCTCGCTTTGTCCTTGGCCGTTCGGGCGTTCACTTCTCTTCTCCTTCAGTCCTGCGAATGCGGGTCACGGATGGAGGGCCGCCGACGGCCGGCGCAGGGCGGGGGTCGGCGGCCACTCCGTCACTCCGAGACCTGAGCGATCTTGCCGTCCTGGTCGATCTGCCAAGTCTCACCGGTCTCGGCGGAGACCGCCTCGATGACGTACTTGCCGTCGGCGATGTTGACGGTGCCGGTCACGCGCTCGGCGGCATCGGACTTGACGAACGGCATCACGAGGAGGCCGTACTTCTGGGTGGGCTGCTTGACGTCACCCGCGAGCATGACCTGCGTCCAGTTCGGGTCCTCGGCGAGCGCGTCGACGATCGCCTGACGTGCGGTCTCGAGGTCGGTGGCGACGTCGGACGTCCCCGACTGCGAGCTGCCCGAATCGCTCGAGCTGCTCGAGCTGTCCGAGCCGCCGGAGGTCGTGCCGGCGTCGCCTGCGCACCCGGCCAGGCCGAAGGTGCCGGTGGCGAGGATGACCGCGGCGAGTGCTCCCGCGCGCAGCTTTTTGCTGTTCATGTCTGCTCCTTTGTGTGTCCGACGGGGCGCCCCGTCGGGTTTCCTGCTCGACCGTCGCTGCGCGGTGGTGCTCGCGTGCGGCGGCGGCATGGCCGGCGTGATCATCCGCCGGCCATGCCTGTGACGATCTCCGCTACTTCGAGATCGCGCCCGAATAGTTCAGACCGAAGCCGAACTTCCAGTCGTTGCCCTCGGCGTCGACATAGGTCTCCATGTCCTCCGGCACGTCCTCGAGCTGTCCTTCGACGGCGTCCATGTCCAGCGGGAATCCGATGGGCAGACGGCCCTGGGGCTCGTGCTTGCCGGCGGCGACCGTGAGGGTGGCCTCGTCGCTCACACCGAATCCGACGAGGACCACATTCGACTTCTCTTCGAACTCCGTCGGGACGACTGGGTTGTTCGCCTTGACGACGGTGATGACGGGGATGTCCTCGCCCGTGGCTTCGACAGCGGCGACGGCGCGGTTGAACGCGTCGATGTCGGCCGCGTTCGAGATCCGCGAGGTGTTCCCGAAGTACGACCGGTTCTGCTTCGATCCGTCGGCGAGCACGTCGCCGCTGATCGAGGTCTTGCGGACGTTGTCGCCGTCGGCGGTGTACGGCGCCCACTGCAGCGAGAAGGGGTACCACTCGCCCGTCTCGGCGTCGAGGCCGGCGGCCGAGAAGTTGTTCCCGTTGTTCGGCGAACGCAGGCCCACGAGCACGGCATCCACGTCGCTGAGATCGGGTGCGGTCATGGAGGTGACCTTGCCGTCGGCGTCGTACTCGACGGTGTCGGTGAGCACCTCGCCGAAGATGCCCTCGGCGGCTTCGATGCTCAGAGTCGCGCCCTCGGAGTACTCCGGCGGGCCGAAGAGTCCGGGGCTGCCCACGTCGAACGTGTGCGGGATGTACACGGTCTTGTCCGACCAGTCCGCGTCCTCGGCGACGGTGCCGTCGTTCTTCAGCATCACGACCGAGTCCAGCTGTGCGTCGAAGCCGGCCTCGACGTTCTCCTTGCTCCCGACGGTCGCCTCGGACTGCTCGAGGTCGACGAACGGGCTGTCGAAGAGTCCCGGAGCGAAGTAGGCCGTGAGGATCCGCGCGCCGGACTCCGCCCAGCGGGCGTCGGCGTCCTGGTCGACCTCTCCGGCCTCGAAACGCTCGTTCCAGAGGTCGTACGCCTGGAGCAGGAAGGTCGCGTCGTTCACGCCGCCGAACATGTCGACACCGTTCTGGAGCACGGTGAAGTACCGCTCGACCGGGTCCATGTCCTCGGCACCCCAGGCGGTCGCGATGAACGCGCCCTCGTCGTTCGCGCCGGTCATGACGCCCCAGTCGGTGACGATCGCACCGGTGAAGCCGACCTCATCGCGGATCATCGACAGCGCCTCGGTGTTGTACGCGGTGCCGACGGCCTCGTCTCCGAGCAGCGGGTTCCCGTCGCCGTCGAGCATGATCGAGTAGTTCGTCATCATGCCGAGCGAGTCCGAGGCCGCCGCGAACACGGAGGCGTGCTCGTCGAGGTTGTCACCGGGGAAGACCTCGTACTTGCCCACGGCCGTGTGGGACTCACGCCCACCCTCGCCTGCGCCGTCGCCCGGAGCGTGCTTGATGGTGGTCGGCACGGAGCCGGGGCCCCAGCCGATGTTGTCGCCGTCCTCGTCGTAGGTGCTCTGGAAGCCGGTGACGTACGCGGCGGCGAGTTCCTTCGCGAGATCCGCATCCTCACCGAGGGTGCCGGACACGCGCAGCCAGCGCGGCTCGGTCGCGAGGTCGATCTGCGGGCTGAGCGCGTTGGAGATGCCCAGCGCACGGTACTCCTCGGAGACCACGCGGCCGAACTCCTCCATGGTCTCGGCCGAGAAGGTCGACGCGAGCCCGAGGACGGAGGGCCACAGGGAGACACCGGCGCCCGTCTCGGTGTAGGTCGAGTTCGACTGCGCCTCGGAGCGGGGGTCGGAGGAGAAGTTCGCGGGCACGTAGGGCACGTCCGCGGTCGCGAGGCTCTCCACGTATGCCTGCATCGCGTTGACCCAGGTGACGTTCTCTTCGACATCCGAGCCACCGGCGTTGAGCACGTTGCGAAGGTTGTCCTCGGAGAGGTAGGTCTTCTGCGCGTCGGTCAGCCCGTCACCGGGGGAGCGCTCGTGGGAGCTGAAGAGCATGAGCCCGGAGATCTGCTCGGCGGTGAGCGTCTCGGCGTAGGCAGCGGCTCGCTCGGCCGGCTTCACGCGCCAGTCCTCGAACGTGTCCAGCTCGTCGTTCCCGTTCAGGTCCTTGAACGCGTACGTCGAGCCGGCATCCTCCACCTCGAGGAGCTTGATCGGGCTGTCGGCGGAGTAGGAGAGCGTCGCGCCGCCCTTCGGGTTCTCGACGATCACGAAGTCCGTCGTGCCATCTGTTGCATCGCGCGACGTGTACGCTTCCGGCTCTTCGGATCCGAACGTGCATCCGGCGAGGGTGAGCGCAAGGCCGAAGCCTGTGACCAGCGCGATCCCCTTCTTGGGCATGGCCTTCATTGGCCGTTCCTTTCGTCATCAACAGACACCCGCACGCGCCATGCG
The DNA here is from genome assembly GCA_044900255.1 of Microbacterium sp. NPDC090218. Taxonomy (GTDB): domain Bacteria; phylum Actinomycetota; class Actinomycetes; order Actinomycetales; family Microbacteriaceae; genus Microbacterium. Next base: position 1,033,664 of record JBJDMS010000001.1, read on the forward strand.
CGCGAATGCTGGCCCCGCCTCTGGGACCGTAGCGTCGACCGTCACACCGGCGATCACCGGGCAGGCCGGCGGTTCGTCCAGTCGGACAGATGTGCTGAGTCGATCGTTCTACGGGCCCCACCTCGGGCGAGGGGCGAACGCACGATCAGTCGTTTCCGTCACACGTTCTGTCATCCAGGCTCGGAATCCGGCGGATTCCGTGACGCTTCCGTGACCTGAGGCGGCCGGACGGGCGCATCCATTCACGTGAATCCATCACCCCTTTTCGGGCGTAGGGTGGAAGGAAGGACGGACCGTCCGAGAAGATCTCCCGGCACCGTGCCCGCCCGGAAGTGGAGTCCCTCGTGGCTCAGTACGACGTCTCGAACCGCTCGGCGATCGTGACGGGAGCAGGCAGCGGAATCGGACGCTCGACCGCTCTCCTGCTGGCGAAGAACGGTGCATCGGTCGTGGTCAACGATCTGAACGCGGACCACGCGAATGCCGTCGTCGAGGAGATCCGTGCGGCCGGCGGCACGGCGGAGGCTTCGGTCGGCGATGCGACGGATGCGGCCTGGATCGCGTCTTCGATCGAGCTCGCCAACTCGCTGGCCCCGCTGCGCATCGGCGTCAACAACGCGGGCATCGGCGGCGCCTCCGCTCCGACCGCCGAGTACGAGGACGAGGCGTGGGACAAGGTCATCGCGATCAACCTCAACGCGGTCTTCCGCAACATGAAGGCGCAGATCCCGTCGATCCTCGCCAACGGCGGCGGTGCCGTCGTGAACATCGCCTCGATCCTTGGCAGCGTCGGCTTCGCCGGCTCCCCCGCCTACGTCACCGCCAAGCACGGCGTGGTCGGCATGACCAAGTCGGCGGCGCTCGAGTACTCCGCCAAGGGCGTGCGCGTGAACTCGGTGGGCCCCGGCTTCATCGACACCCCGCTGCTGGCGAACATGGGCGACGAGGCGAAGGACTTCCTCGTGAGCAAGCACCCGATCGGCCGTCTGGGCCAGGCCGACGAGGTCGCCAACCTCATCGCGTTCCTCGCCAGCGATGCCGCGAGCTTCATCACCGGCAGCTACCACCTGGTGGACGGCGGATACACCGCGCTCTGACGGCTACAGCCCTTCCGCGATCTCCTTGATCGCGGCGAGGCGGCGGTCCCACTCGCGGCCGATCGCGTCGAGCCTCGACGCCGTGGCGGAGAGCTCGGCCCCGACGACGCGGAAGCGCACCTCACGGCCGGCCCGCACAGGCTCGACGAGCCCGACCTCCTGCAGGACGGCGAGATGCTTGGCGATCGCCTGCCGCGACACCGGAAGGCGCCCGGCGAGGGCGGATGCCGAGGCATCCCCCTCGCCGAGAGCCGTCAGGATGCTCCAGCGCGTCTCGTCCGCGAGCGCCGCGAACATGGGCATGAGGGTTTCTGCGGTCACGCTTCACCCTCGACCAGTGCGACCATCTTGTCGAGCTCCAGGTCCCAGCCGGTGCGATGCGACTCGAGGTTGGCGCGCGGGTCGGACGTGCGCTCGAACCCGCTCTCCACGACCGTGAGCCGCGTGCCACCGTCGCTCTCTTCGAGCGTGAAGGTGAAGACGGTCGAGGTCGACTCGTCGATGCTGTCCGGCAGCGTGCCGAGCGCGTCGTCGTTGTTCCAGCGGTAGGTGATGCGCCGCGGCTCGTCGTACTCCTCGACCCGCAGCGGGATCACGTCGTAGTCGGGGAACGTCATCGTGCCGGTCGCACCGACGCCGGCGCCGTCGAGCACGGTGCGCCCGAACCAGCGGGAGATGTGCTCGGGCTCGGCCACGGCTCGCCAGACCTTGTCGACGGATGCCGCGATCTGGATGCTCCGTCGGACGGAGAAGGTCTCCTCGTCGACGACGGATGCCTCGTTGTGGGTCATGTTCACCATGATGGGTCCTTTCGGGAGTTCTCGCATTCTCCGCTGGCCGGTCGACCAACTGCAACTCCAGCGTTGCACATGTGATCGGCGCCCGCAACCCCCAGGTTGCAGTTCCGTGATCGACATCCTCCCGACCCCCGGCAGGGTCAGGCGCGCGGGCGGCGCTTCTCGAGGAAACCGGCCAGCAGCACGGCGACGAGCGCGGCGACCGGAGCGACGAGCAGTCCGGCGCGGAGACTCTCGTTCTCGGCGATGTACCCGACGAACGGAGGCGAGAGCAGGAACCCGAGGCGCAGCAGCCACGACACGATCGTGAGCCCGACGCCCGCGCGCAGGCCCGGCAGCTCATCCGCCGCATGCATCGCCGCGGGGATCAGCGTCGCGATGCCGAAGCCGACCGCCGCGAAGCCGAGGATCGTGCCCGGGACGGTCGGGAACGCGAGCGCGAGGGTCATGCCCACCGCGGCGATGATCCCGCCGATCCGCGCGACCCACCGCTGCCCGAAGCGATCGGTGAGCGGGTCGCCGATGATCCGACCGATGAACTGTGCGCCGACCAGGGCGATGAAGCCGAGCGGGGCGATCGCCGCGGCAGCTCCGAGGGAGTCGGCGAGGTACAGGGTCGCCCACGAGTTGCCGGCATCCTCGGCGACGGCGCCCGCCATCGCGATGAGGGTCAGCGCGATGATCGCGATCACCGTGCGCGGGGTCACGCCGCGGCGCAGCGCTCCGGAGAGCTCGGCGGGTTCGGCCGTCGCTGCGGCGTCGACCTCGTCGTCGCGGCCCGGGAGGCAGAACCGGAGCGAGACCAGGGCGACCGTCGCGAAGACGGCGGTCGAGATGCCGAGGTGCACGCCGAGGGGCAGCTGCAGCGCGATCGCGACGGCGGCCATCGCGCCGCCGAGCACGGCGCCGATCGACCAGATCGCGTGGAAGCCGTTGATGATCGAGCGGCCGAAGCGACGCTGCACGCGAAGACCGTGCGCGTTCTGCGCGACGTCCGTGATGGCGTCGGATGCGCCGCCGAGGAACAGCGCGACGGCGAACAGCACACCCGACGGTGCGAGCGCCGCGGAGAGGAGCCCGAGGCTCGTGAGGACGGTGCCGATCACGGCGATGCGGGCAGAGCCGAACCGGCGGATCAGCACTGCGGCGAGGAGCCCTGCGGCGATCGCACCGGCGGGGAACGCGGCGATCGCGAGTCCGTAGCCGAGGTTGTCGAGTCCGAGCCCGGCTTTGATCTCCGGGTAGCGCGGCAGGATGTTCGCGAACAGGGCGCCGTTGGTCAGGAACAGGGCCGACACGGCGATGCGGGCCCGCCGGGATGCCCGGTCCGGCGCCGGTCGTCGAATCGATTCGATGGAAGCCATGTCTACGATCGTACGGTGCTCGCGAGGGTGCTGCCGACACAGGACCGCGACCCGGGGCGATGGCTCCTCGTCGCAACCCGCGGCCCCCTACCGGCCGCCACCCCCACCCGCAACCCCGTTCCTCCCGCCGCGGCCGCGACCTACGCTCGACCCATGCCCGAACTCACCCACCCCACCGGCCGCGAAGAGGCGCTGCGCGCCGCACCCCGAGACGACGGCTCCGCCCCGCGCGCCCTCGTGCTCGGCGCGACCGGGTACATCGGCGGACGCCTGACCCCGCGACTGCTGAACGCCGGCTACCGGGTGCGGGTCCTCGCGCGCGACGCCGCGCGCGCGGCATCCTTCCCCTGGGGTGGCGACTGCGAGATCGTCGAGGGTTCCGCCGACGATGCGGATGCCGTGGCCTCGGCCATGCGCGACGTCGACGTCGTGTACTACCTGATCCACTCGATGTCGGCGGGGAAGGGCTTCGAGGAGAGCGACGAGCGCGCTGCGACGACGGTGGCCGAGGCTGCGGCGCAGGCCGGCGTCGGGCGCATCGTGTACCTCGGCGGACTGCATCCCGATGACGCGAAGCTGTCGCCGCATCTGCGCTCCCGCGTGCATGTGGGCGAGATCTTCCTGCGCTCGGGCGTACCGACGCTCGTCCTGCAGGCGGGCGTCGTGATCGGGTCGGGGTCGGCGTCGTTCGAGATGATCCGGCACCTCACCGATGTGCTGCCGTACATGCCGGCCCCGAAGTGGGTGCGCAACCGCATCCAGCCGATCGCGGTGCGCGACGTGCTGCACTACCTGCTCGGGGCGGCGCGGGTCGACCCCGACGTGAATCGCGCCGTCGACATCGGCGGGCCCGACGTGTTGCGCTATGGGCAGATGATGAACGGCTACGCGGTCGAGGCCGGGCTGCCGCAGCGCGCGATCGCCGCCCTCCCGGTGCTCACCCCGGGACTCGCCTCGCACTGGGTGAACCTCGTGACCCCGGTGCCGCGGTCCATCGCCCGCCCGCTCGTGGCGTCGCTGCAGAACGAGTGCATCATGAAGGATCACGCGGTCGACGAGCTGATCCCCCGGCCCGAAGACGGCCTGACCCCGTACCGACGCGCGGTCGACCTCGCTCTCGGTCGGGTGCGGGGCGACAGCATCGAGACCAGCTGGCAGGACTCCGAGGTCTCGGGCGCCCCCAGCGATCCGCTGCCGAGCGACCCGGAATGGGCCGGTCGCACGGTGTTCACCGACTCCCGTTCGGTCGCGACGACGGCCTCTCCTGCGGAGCTGTGGCGGGTGATCCTCGGCATCGGCGGCGAGAACGGCTGGTACTCCTCCCCGCTGCTGTGGGCCGTGCGCGGCTTCATGGACCGGATCGTCGGCGGAGTGGGCCTGAGCCGCGGCCGCCGAAGCCGCACCGCCGCGAGGGTCGGCGATGCGATCGACTTCTGGCGCGTCGAGGCCGTGGAGACCACGGATGCCGGATCGCTGCTGCGCCTGCGCGCCGAGATGAAGGTGCCCGGCGAAGCATGGCTCGAACTGCGCGCGGTCCCCGATGGCGCAGGAGCGCGGTACGAGCAGCGCGCGGTCTTCTTCCCCCGCGGGCTGAGCGGGCGACTGTACTGGCTCGCGGTGCTGCCGTTCCACGGACTGATCTTCGCGGGCATGGCCGCCCGCATCACCGCCGCGGCCGAGGGAGCGAAGTAGCGGTCAGTCCGCGCGAGGCCGCTCCGAAGCATCCGTCGCCTCGGCCGCGTCCGGGGCGACCGGGCCGTCGTCGAGCGCGGCATCGACGACCGCGTCCACCTCGGCCGGCGGGATGATGTCGATCGCCTCGGTGGCCGCCTCGTAGACCTCGGCGAGCGTGTCGTCGACGGTCGACTCGTCGATCCAGTCGAGGTCGTCTTCGGAGTGGTCGTACTCGACCGGCACCAGCGCGAAGTCGTCGCCGTACTCCTCGAGCCCCGCCATGACGCTGTGCCGGACTGCCGCGCGGGCGTAGCGTTCGCGCAGGATCAGCGGATCCCGCCGCAGATCCTTCATGAAGGCGATCATCATGAACCCCATGATGATCGCGAACGGCAGCGCGGCGATGATCGTCACGTTCTGCAACGAACGCAGACCACTCCCCTCCTCGCCGGTGACGAGCAGCACCGCGGCGATCACGCCGACCAGCACGCCCCACACGACCGCGACCCAGCGCGCCGGTTCCGGCCGCCCCTGCTGCGACAGGGTGCCCATCACGAGCGAGGCGGAGTCCGCCCCGGTGACGAAGAAGATCGCGATCAGCAGGATGAGCACGATGCTCGTGATCAACGAGAACGGGAGATTCTCGAGCACGCCGAACAGCACTTCCTCCGGCGGGTCGACCGTGAGGTTCGCGCCATCCATCTGCTGCTGGATCGCCGTGGTGCCGAAGATCGCGAACCAGACGAGGGAGATGGCGGACGGCACGACGATGACGACCGAGACAAACTGGCGAAGGCTGCGCCCCCGCGAGATCTTGGCGATGAACATGCCGACGAACGGCGACCACGAGATCCACCAGGCCCAGTAGAAGATGGTCCAGCTCGAGAGGAAGGCCTCCGCCGCTTCGCCCTGCGACGCCGAACGGCCGATCATCTGCGGCAGGTCGCCGATGAACTGCACGGCGACCGACGGGATCACGTTGAGGATGAGCAGCGTCGGTCCGACGAAGAACACGAAGAAAGCGAGCAGGAGCGCGACGACCGCGTTGATGTTCGACAGCGCCCGGATGCCCTTCGAGACCCCCGACACCGCGGAGGCGATGAAGCAGGCGGTCAGCACGGCGATCGCCGCGATCAGGACGCCGTTGCCGAGCGGCCCCGCGCCGCTGACGATCTCGACGCCGTGGCCGATCTGCAGGGCGCCGAGGCCCAGCGATGCCGCGGTGCCGAAGAGGGTGACGATGATCGAGAAGATGTCGATCGTGCGGCCGAGGGGACCGGTCGTGCGGCCCTCGCCGAGCAGCGGCGCGAAGATCGACGAGATCAGCGGGGTCCGCCCGCGGCGGAAGGCACCGTAGGCGATCGCGCCACCGACGAGCGCGTAGAACGCCCACGCCTGCGGCCCCCAGTGGTAGAGCACCTGCGTCTGCGCGGTGTGCATCGCGTCGAGGGTGTTCGCCTCGACGGTGCCGGGCGGCGGGTTCTCGAAGAAGGTGAGCGGCTCCGCGGCGCCCCAGAACACGAGGCCGATGCCCATCCCGGCGGCGAACAGCATGGAGATCCACGAGAACATCGAGTACTCGGGCTCTTCGTCGTCGCGACCGAGGGGGATGCGTCCGTACCGGCTGAAACCGACGAACAGCATGAACACGAGGATGACGGTGGCGATCGTGGTGAAGAAGAAGCCGAAGTACTCCACCACCCAGTCGAGCACCGTGCGGGTGGTGCCGGCGAGGTTGTCGCCCGCGAACACACCCCAGGCGATGAAGGCGAGGGTCAGTGCCACCGCGACACCGAACACGAGCGGGTCGGTGCGGTAGGTGCGGCCGGTCTCCTCGACCGAGACGCCGGGGACGAGCGCCGGATGGACGCTGCGCGGCGGGACCGCGGCGATATCCCGGACGATCTTGCGGGCCGTCTCGGTGGCTTTGGAAGGCAGGCGGTTCACACCCGTGCCGATGGCACCCGTCCGGGGGCGCGGAGGGGTCTTTCCTGCGGAGCGTTCGTCGGGCTTCTCGTCAGGGGTCTCCATGGCACCCCATCCTGTCACGTGGGGTGTCGAGACGTGGGGGCCTGCGGGGTCGCACCGGTTCCCGGGCGTGCCGCGACTAGCGCGGGCCGCGCCGACCGACGCCCGCGAAAAGCGAGTGCAGCAGCGGGAGCACCGAGACGCAGATCAGGGTGATACCCAGGGGCGCGACCGAGGGGACCAGCAGCGCACCGCCGATGAGCAGTGCCGCGAACAGCACACCCGAGGCGATGCGGCGCGCGATGCCCTCGAGCCGGTCGAGTCTGCGCTCCAGGCGCGAGGTGTCGAACGAGACGTTGCCCTCGTCGATGCGGGTGATGATCTTGTCGATGCGGCCGGGCAGGCGCCAGGTGGTGCTCATCGTGCCCATCGCCTGGCTCGCGAACGCCTGCACGATGTTGCCGCTCTCGTCGCGGAGCAGGCGCCCGGCGTACGGCTCGGCGGCATCCCACACGTTGAATGCGGGGTCGAGGCCGCTGCACATGCCCGAGGTCAGCGAGACGGCACGGATGAGCAGCAGCATGTTCTCGGGCAGCTGCAGCGGGAGCGAGCGCACCATGTCGCCGAACTCCTCGGCGAAGTCGCGGAACTCGCGGGGATCGACCTTGCTGAGCTCGGCGAACCCCATCCCGCCGAAGCGGGCGAACAGCGCGGTGAGAGCGCGTTCGAGCTCACCGGTGTCGGCCGAAGGCAGCAGCACGCCGATCTCCTGCGCCGCCGCCACGAGACCGCGGCTGTCACGGCCGGCGACCGCGATGAGAAGAGTACGCAGTCCGTCGCGCAGGTTCGCGGGGATCTCAGCCATCATCCCGAAGTCGATGAACGTCAGCCGGAAACCGCCCGGGGCGCCGTCGGCTCCTGCCGGCACCGGCGTCACGAAGATATTGCCCGGATGCGGATCGGCATGGACGAAGCTGTGCGTGAAGACCTGGTCGAACATGACCTCGGCGAACGCCGCGGCGACGGCGGACGGGTCGATGCCGGCCGCCCGCAGCGCGTCGGTGTCGTTGATCTTGATCGCCGTGACATCCGACAGGGTGAGAACGCGGCGGGTCGTGCGCTCCCACACGATCTCGGGCGCGGCCACGCGCGGATCCTCGGCGAAGTTCTCGCGGAACCGCTCGGCGCTGGCGGCTTCGTGGAGGTAGTCGATCTCCTCCAGACTCGTCTCGGCGAACTCCTCGACGAGTGCGGGGGCGTCGACCCGGTCGGCGACGAGGCGCACGCGGGTCAGCCAGCGGGCGACACGGCGGAGCGCGGCGAGGTCGACCGCGACGATCTGGTCGATCCCGGGGCGCTGCACCTTGACCACGACGTCTTCGAGGCCGGTGTCGGCGGCGTCGAGGGCTGAGAGCCGCGCACGATGCACCTGGCCGAGGGATGCCGCCGCGACCGGGGTGTCATCGAACCACGAGTAGGCACGCTCGAGCGGGATGCCCAGCTCGGCCTCGGCGAGCGCGCGGATGGCCGGGGTGGGCACGGCGGGCACTTCGTCCTGCAGCCCTTCGAGTTCCTTCGTGATCTCGGGTGGCAGCACGTCGAGTCGCGACGACATGAACTGTCCGACCTTGATCATGAGGCCGCCGAGCTCCACTGCGAGCACGTGGAAGCGACGCGCGAACGTCTGCATCCGCTCCCCGCGCGTGCGCTCCGCGATCCCGCGCATCCCGAAGCGAGGGAGGACGAGCTCGAACCACCAGATCTTGAGGAATTCCCGGCCGGCGAACGACAGGATGCGGCGGTACCTGGCGCGGTGAACGCCCTGTGCCGCAGCATCCGTCATCGCGTGGCCCCTTCGCAGGTCCCCACTCGATGCCGCACTGCGCGGTCAGTCCTGGGCGAGGATCGAGTACAGCCTACGGCGGGCCTCGTCGAGGACCTCGATCGTCTGCTGCACCTGCTCGGGCGAGCCGCTGCGGCCGACCTGGGCCGCCGCCGCGGCGAGGTCGACGCCCGCCTTCGGCAGAGCATTGAAGCGGGCGCTGTCGCGGTGGCCGTCCTTGCCGGAGGACGACTCCCACGGAGCCGGGGTCTCGGAGTTCTCGTCGGCGATGGCGCGACCGGCTTCGGTGAGCGAGTAGGTCTTGCGACCGTTCTGCTCCTCTGCCTCGATGAGTCCTTCATCGGCGAGCAGCTGCAGAGTCGGGTACACGGAGCCGGCGCTCGGCTTCCACGTGCCGCCGCTGCGCTCGGCGATCTCGTTGATGATCTGGTAGCCGTGCATCGGCTTCTCGGCGAGCAGCGAGAGCACTGCCGCGCGGACGTCGCCGCGGGCCATGCGAGAGCCGCCGGAGGGACGGGACTCGAACGTCTTGCGGAGCTGATCCATCGCCTCGAAGATCGCGGATGCCGGACCACCGGGGCCCGTGCCGAAGCCGGAGCCGCCGAAGAGTCCGCCGGGTCCGCCGTTGCTCCCGGGGCCGCTGTTGCCGCCGAACGGGTTGGAGGGGAATGCGTTGTTCATGATGACCTCCTGCTGTGGTGAACGATACTCAACGATATATCGTTCAGGCTGAAGGTTGGGTGAGAGTTCTCAGGACGCGTCGGTGGCGTGGATGACGCCCCAGGTCCGCTTCTTCGCATCCAGCAGCACCGGCAGCACGGCGTCGGGCGCGGCGCGGCCGGCCTCGACACAGCGGTGACGGCCGCAGGCGTGCACCACGTACTCCGGCCCCTCGGTCGACTCGGGGAGACGCAGCTGCAACTGGTAGCGGACGGCCTCATCCGTGGTCTCGAACGCCGCGACCACCGGCAGGTCGGCACGCACGCCCGATTCCTTCAGGGTGACGGTTTCGCCGGCGCTCACTCCTGCGTTGATCCAGAGCCCGATCCCCAGCAGCACGATCAGCAGGCAGCCGACTCCGAGCAGCGCCAGCTCCCACCACCACTCGGACAGCGAGGGGAAGCTCAACAGGAAGCCGAGCACACCCGCCATGACCAGCAGGCCCGCCGTGACGCGCTGCCCCCAGGCCCCTCGAGGGCTCGTGAGGTCGACCTGGGTCCATTCCGGGGCGGCGGTGCGCGACATGGCACCCACTGTAGAGGCGGGTCGCGGTCAGCGCGACGGCAGGGTCAGGATCTCCGCACCGTCCTCGGTGATGGCGATCGTGTGCTCGGTGTGCGCGGTGCGACATCCGGTGGCGCTGCGCAGCGTCCACCCGTCGGCATCGGTGACGAGTCGGTCGGTGTCAGCCATGACCCAGGGTTCGAGCGCCAGGAGGAGCCCGGGGCGGAGCTTGTAGCCGCGTCCGGGACGGCCGTCGTTCGCGACATGAGGGTCCTGGTGCATGGTGCTTCCGATGCCGTGGCCGCCGAACTCGAGGTTGATCGGGTAACCCGCAGCCGAGAGCTCCGAGCCGATCGCGTGGGACAGGTCGCCGATGCGCGCTCCCGAACGGGCGGCGGCGATGGCGGCAGCGAGAGCCCGCTCGGTCACCTCGATCAGAGCGAGGTCGGCGGGCGCCCCGGTCTCGCCGACGATGAAGCTGATGGCCGCATCCGCCGAGACACCGCGCAGGGTGACGGCCAGATCGAGCGTCAGCAGGTCGCCGTCGGCGAGGCGGTAGTCGTGGGGCATGCCGTGCAAGACGGCGTCGTTGACCGCCGTGCAGACGTAGTGACCGAAGGGACCGCTGCCGAACGAGGGCGCGTAGTCGACGTAGCAGGATTCGGCTCCCGCATCCATGATCATCCTCTGCGCCCAGCGGTCGAGGTCGAGCAGGTTCACCCCGACGGCCGCACGCTCCTTCAGCGCTTGCAGGATGTCACCCACGAGCGCGCCGGTCGCGCGCGCTCGGACGAGCTCGTCGGGGGTCAGGATCTCGATCATGGGGTCGCCTTCACGTCATTCCAATAACTATCCCGGTAATACTATCCCGGTATTAGTATGGGCATCATGATGGTCCGGATGCCGCTCAGCCCTGCCGAGGTCGAACGCGGAGAGCGCCTCGGCGCCCTGCTGCGGCGAGCGCGCGGAGAGCGGTCGATGCTGAGCGTGGCGCTGGACGCCGGCGTCTCCCCCGAGACGCTGCGCAAGATCGAGTCCGGTCGCGTGGCGACGCCGGCATTCCCGACGATCGCGGCGATCGCCGGCGTCCTCGACATCTCGCTCGACGCCGTGTGGGCCGAGATCGAACCCGCCACCCGCGCGGTCGGCTCGGGACGCATCGCGTCCTGACTCCTCACCCCCACAGTCGGTGACCACCTCTTTCGCTTGCCCGAATCGAACGATAAACGATAGATTCCTATTGTTCTTCGACGAAAGGGGACGCCATGGGAAAGGCGACGATCATCGTGCTGCGGGTCGTGATCGCGATCGCGCTGCTCGGTTCGCTGGTGGTGCAGGCGCTCATCGTCCCGCTGCTCTGGCTCGACCTCGGCGAAGAGGAGCTGTGGGGTCGGATCTTCCTGGTCTCGCTCGTCGTGCTGGGGGTCGGGACACTCCAGGTGTTCGGCGTGTGCGTGTGGATGCTGCTGACGAAGGTGCGGCGCGGATCGATCTTCTCCGAGTCGTCCTTCCGGTTCGTGAACGTGATCATCGGGGCGATCCTCGTGGCCGCGGCCCTCGCGTGGATCCTGGCAGCCGTGCTCGCGCCGGGATCCACCGCCCCGGGTCTCGTGGCACTGATCGGCGGCGCGGGCGTGGTGCTCGCCGGGATGGCGCTGCTCGTCGTCGTGATGAAGGCGCTGCTGCGTCAGGCGATCGACCGTGAGGCCGAGGCGCGCTCGCTGCGCTCCGAGCTCGACAACGAGGTGATCTGATGCCGGTCGTGGTCGACATCGACGTGATGATGGCGCGCAGGAAGATGAGTGTCGGCGAGCTGGCCGACCGCATCGGCATCACCCCGACCAATCTCGCCGTGCTGAAGAACGGTCGCGCGAAGGCCGTGCGCTTCACGACCCTCGATGCGCTGTGCGCGGTGCTGGAATGCCAGCCCGGGGATCTGCTGCGCTGGGAAGCCGAAGAACCCGACTCCTCCTGAGCATGGTCTCCTCCTGAGCACCGCGCCTGACGGACGAAGGCCCTGCGGCACGGGAGGAGCATCCTCACCGCGCCGCAGGGCCGATCCACTCTCAGGCGATCAACGCAGCACGAATTCGACGGTCGTGATGTTGCCCGCGACGTCGTAGACCAGGAGCGTGTTCTCGCCCCGCAACGCCCCGAACGCTCCCGGCTTCACGAAGTTGAGGTCGGACCAGGCGTTGTTCGTCAGATCCTTCCCGACGCCGTTGAGCTCGAGCCGGTCGATCTTCCCGGCATCGTTGAGCTTGAAGCTGACCTTGTCATAGCCCGATGCATCGCCGACCGTGAACGAGTCGCCGGTCTTGACCGTCACGGTGGGGGCGGTCGCGTCGACCGTCACGTCGAACGTCGACGTCTTCGAGATGTTGCCCGCGGCATCCTGCGCGTTGTACTTGACCGTGTAGGTGCCGTCGGGGAGCGTGACGGTCGCCAGGTGCGAGCCGCTCGTACCCGATGCCTTCGACTGCGTGCTCTTGACGAGCGTGCCGCCCTGGTAGATGTTCGCGACGATGCCGGCGAGACCCACCTCGTCGGTCGCATCGACGCGGATGTCGATGGCCTTCGAGGGGCCGGCCGTGGTCGGGCTCACGAGCGTCACCTGCGGACGCGTGGTGTCGGGCACCTGACCGGCGACGAAGGAGACCGAGGTCTTCTCGGAGCGGTTTCCGTACATGTCGACCGCGGTGACCTCGGCGATGTAGCTCGTCCCCTTGGTGAGGGTGATCAGCGGGGCATCGGCCTGACGCCCGTTGCGGATCGCGAGGGGGATCTCGAGGATGCTCGGACGTGGTGCGATCTGGAAGTCGGCAAGGACCTTCGCCCCCGCCCTGATCGGCAGTGCCTCGACGCCGGTGGCCGCATCACGGACGCGCACGTCGTAGCCGTAGACGGACTCGTCATCGGTCGCCGCGGGCACGCGGAGGATGTCCGCACCGTCGGTGGTCACCACGTGCTCGGGCGCACCCTGCTGGACCGGGGCGACGTTGTCGCGCGCGGCCGAGGTGTAGTCGAAGTTCGCGCGCACCTCTTCGGGGGTGGTGCCGTCGAGACGCACCGTCCACGTCGGACCGGCGAGCGTGCCGGCGCTGGTGAACGGGTAGTCGGCCTGGTACGCACCCCAGGCGCCGTTCGTGTAGGTGCGGTCCTCGTCGGCGGCGAAGTTGATGCGGTCGATCTCGGTGCGGTCGGCGTAGACCTCGACGTACAGGGCCTGCGCGGTGGGGATCGTGAACTCGTCCCACAGCGCGTTGCTGTAGATCTGGTAGGCGTCGTGCGGGGTCTCGGTGTACGACATGGACCCGTCGTTGACGGCCGTGAACGCGCCCTGCCAGATGGAGCGCTCGTCGTTCAAGTGCAGGTGCGAGTGGCCCGAGAAGTAGACCGCCTGCGGGTAGGCGGAGAGGTCGGTGGTGAGAGCGGCGTTGGAGGCCTGTGCTCCGTCGTAGACCGTGTTGGCGGTGGGACGGTGGCCGACGACGAAGATCGGCTTGTTGAGGGCATCCGGCTCGGCGGAGAGCGCGGCGAGGCGTCCCTGCAGCCAGGTGCGCTGCGCGCCCGAGTAGCGCTCGGTGTCGATCACGAGGAACGTCTGGTCGTCGACGGTCTTCTCGTAGTAGCCGCCGCTCGCGTTGGGGAACCAGTCGCCGTAGTACTTCGCCATGTCGGCGTTGCCCACGTCGTGGTTGCCGTGCGACATGAGGATGGGGGTGTCGTCGAGGCCGAGGCGGTCGATGTTCTCGTCGAAGATCGTCTTCACGACCTGGTGGTCGGGCGCGGTGTTGTTGTTGTTGTCGTTGATCTGGTCGCCGTTGGAGATGATCAGGTCGGGGTCGGGGTTGATCGACGCGAGGGTGTCGAAGTGGCTGCTCCAGATGCCCCGGTTCTTCTCGGTGAGGGCGGACGTGTGCACGTCGCTCATCACGAAGAACGACATCAGCGGCTCTTCGTCCGTCTTGATGATGTAGCCCTCGATCTCGGCGGGCGAGGTCGCGCCGTCCTTGATCGAGACGGCGGCGAGGTTCGTCGTCTTGTCGATGACGAGCGGCTTCTTGTAGACGGGGCTCTTCGCGGTCGGCGTCGATCCGTCGAGGGTGTACCTGATCTGGGCACCCTGGGGTGCGGTGAGTGCGACCGTGGTCGACTCGGTGAACCGTCCGCCCTCCTGGCTGAAGGTCGGTGCCGCCGGGGCATCGGCGGCGTTCGCCGCGGTGACGGGGAACGCGACGGCGGCGGCGACGGCCGCGAGCGCACACACTCCTGCGATCTGTCTCTTCACTTGATCCTCTTCCACATGTCTATCTACGACGCACCGAACCGGCGCTGAGAGAGACGCTAGGGAGGCGTTCGAGACGGAGAACGGCGAAAGCAGGAACGTTAGGTAAACAACTTCACGGGCATGGCGGGAGATGCTCGGGAAAGAAGTAAATACAAGATCACGGTCGCGGGCGCGGGGTCATCAGGCGGCGACGTCGAAGCGCGCTCGTCCGCCGAGCCTGGGGGTTCGCGCCGGGTCGACATAGCCGGGTGGGATGAACCACACGCGTCCGACCGAGCCGCCTCCGTCGATGCGGATCTCCCACCCGTTGTCGTGGATGCGGTGGTGGCACGTCTCGCACAGCAGCACGCCGTTGGACAGGTCGGTGGGTCCGTGATCCCGCCTCCACCAGCGGATGTGATGCGCCTTCGTCATCTCCGGTGGCAACCCACACATCGCGCATCCGCCGTCCCGCTCCACCAGAGCCAACCGTTGCGCCCGGGTGAACAGCCGCTTCTCCCGCCCCCAGTCGAGCACTTCGCTCGCACCCCCGAGCACGCAGGGGATCACCCCGCCTCCGGCTGCCATCCGCCGCGCCGCTCCGACGCTGACCGGCTGGTCGATTCCGTCGATCGCGGCCGCCCCGGTGCCGGACTCCAGATCGTCCAGGGTCATCCGCACGACGATGGTCGCGCCCGCGACCGGCATCCGCCTGTCGCAGTCGAGCACGTGTCCGCAGAACACCGCCAACGCATCGGCCTGGATCATCGGCACCGTCCGCCGATCCGCATCCGCCGCGCCCGCATCCGTCGCATCCTGTCGCGCTGCGAACGCCGCCGTCACGTATCCGCGGATCGCCGTCACGACCGGGGCCGCGGTCTCGGCATCCAGCACCGCATTCAGATGCACCATGCCGTCGCGCTCGAAGATCGTCAGCGCACGCTTGCCCCGACGCTCCTCTTCTTTCGACTCCACCCCATCCGGATCGAGCCAGGCTTCAGCACGCACGATGAGCCTCCGCACGTCATCGAGCGCCAATCCCGCAGCCCTCTCGACCAGCACCTGCTCGGCTTCGGCGGTGCGGTCGGCACCCGCCGCCACCCGGCACCGGTCCAACAGCGCCAGGATCACCGCCGCGGCCTGCGCGCTCAGCCCACCGGAGGCGAGCGCCTCCCGCACCAGCGGATACTTCGCCGGCAACCGCGCGCCGAGTAGATCCGCACGCGGCGCCGTCGCCTCGCCGACCTTCACCAGGCGCAGCGCGTCACCCGTCGAGACCCCGGTCGCCGCGGCGATCAGCTTCGCGGGCGTTCGAAAACCCTGCTGCTTCGCCAGGCTCTCCGCCCCGAGCTCCGGCCTCGACTCCCGCGAGATTCCCGCTGCCACCCCGACGTGCACGGCATCCAACCGCCGCTGCACCAGGCCGATCGCGTGGTTCACCGCGATGAGCTGCTCCCGCGACAGCTCGCCCGAATCTCCGACACCCGACCAGGCCTCGTCGAGGCGAGCGATCGCCTCGTGCAAGCCGGTCAGTGTGGACATGCTTCATTTTATCCCGGCAGCACCTGACATTCGAAGCTTTATACGATGTGGATGCCGGAATTCCGGAACTTCTCAACACGCAATCTCGCGACACAACTACCCTCACCAGCCTGGAATGCCGAACATATAGACGAACGAGTGCCGCAACCATCGCGCGCCGGTGTTCACACCCATCAGCGCCCCGCGAGCAGCTCCTTCAATCGCGCAGCCTCTCCTTCCGGCATCGCGTAGCCGTGCTCCGCCGCGGGGTAGACGCCCCCGCGCACCTCGCTCGCGTACGCCGCGACCCCGTCGACGGCGGCGCTGCGCAGGTCGGCGTAGCGCTTGACGAACTTGGCGGCACCGCCGTCGTAGAGGCCGAGGAGGTCGTGGAAGACGAGCACCTGCCCGTCGGCCTCCGCTCCGGCGCCGATGCCGATCACGGGGATGTCGAGCAGCGGCATGAGAGCGGCGGTCACCTCGGACGGCACCGCTTCGATCACGAGCATCGAGCATCCGGCATCCTGCAGGGCGAGGGCGTCGTCGATGACGGCGAGCGCGGCTTCGGCGGTACGCCCCTGCGCGCGGTACCCACCGAGGGCCGTGGCGGTCTGCGGGGTGAGTCCGACGTGTCCGACGACTGGGATGCCGGCCTGCACGAGCGCCCGCGCCCGATCGACGGTCGTGCCGCCGCGCTCGATCTTCACGAGGTCGCAGCCGGCCTCCTTGATGAAGCGCTGCGCGGTCGCGAGTGCGAGCTCGTCCGACGCTTCGTAGGACCCGAACGGGAGGTCGCCGACGAGCAGCGGGGCGGTCAGCCCGCGGCGCACGGCCTTGGTGAGCATGAGCATCTCGTCGATCGTGACGGGCACGGTGCTGTCGTAGCCGAGCACGGTCATCGCGGCCGAGTCGCCCACCAGCACGAGGTCGACGCCGGCGGCCTCGACGATCTGCGCACTCGGGTGGTCGTAGGCGGTGACCATGACGAGCGGTTCACGGGCATCCTTCTTCGCGGCGAGGGCGGCGAGAGTGACGCGCTTGCGGGGAGCGGCGTGGGCGCTCATGCGCGCACCTCCGTGAGCAGGCGGTCGACGGCGTCGTCGACCTGGATGATCGTGTTGTCGCGGTCGATGTGCACGACGACCGGTTCGTAGGTCGCGAGGTCTTCGCGCGAGTAGTCGGCGTAGGAGATGACGATGACGGTGTCGCCGGTGTGCACGAGTCGGGCCGCCGCACCGTTGACCTGGATGACACCGGATCCGCGAACGCCCGTCAGGGTGTAGGTCTCGAACCGGGCGCCGTTGTCGACGTCGACCACGTGCACCTGCTCGTGCGGAAGGATGTCGGCGGCCTCGAGCAGGTCGGGGTCGATCGTGATCGAGCCGACGTAGTGCAGGTCACTGGCGGTGATGGTCGCGCGATGGATCTTCGACTTCAGCATGGTGCGTCGCATCAGGCGTCGCCCTTCGGGTCGATGGCGGAGAGGACGTGGTTGTCGATGAGTCGTGCGGCGCCGACGTGAGCGGCGACGGCGAGGAGCGCATCCCCGTCGACGAGGGCGACCGTGTGCAGGGTCTCGACGTCGCGGAGTTCCAGGTATTCGGGGCTGATCCCTGCGTCATCGAGGATTAGCTGCGCCGCGGAGAGGATGCGGTCGGCGTCCCGCTCCCCCGCCTCGAACACGGCGGTCGCCGCGTCGAGTGCGCGGTTCAGCGCGGTCGCCTGGGCGCGCGCAGCCGGATCGAGGTAGACGTTGCGCGAGCTCATGGCGAGTCCGTCGGTCTCGCGCACGATGGGGCATGCGACGATCCGCACGTCGAGGTCCAGGTCGCGCACGACGCGTCGGACGACGAGTACCTGCTGCGCATCCTTCTGGCCGAAGTAGGCGGCATCCGGTCGGACGATGCCGAACAGCTTTGTGACGACCGTCGCGACGCCGTCGAAGTGGTGCGGTCCGCGGCTCGCGCCGTCGAGCACGTCGGTGAGGCCGGCCACATGGATGTTCGTCGCGAACCCGTCGGGGTAGATCTCGGATGCCGCGGGGGCGAAGAGGATGTCGACGCCCTCGGCTTCGGCGAGCGCGGCGTCGCGGGCCTCGTCACGCGGGTAGGCGCTGAGATCTTCGTTCGCGCCGAACTGGGTCGGGTTGACGAACAGTGAGACGACGACGAGATCGGATGCCGCGCGGGCAGCGCGCATGAGAGAGAGGTGCCCGTCGTGGAAGGCGCCCATCGTGAGGACGAGCCCGACCGACTGGTTCGTGCGCCGGGCTTCGCGGACCACAGCCCGCACTTCGGGGATCGTGCGGAGGATTCTCATGCCGGCGGCTCCTCGGTCGCGTGGCCTGCAGGGGCGGAGCGGGCGGCGATGGCGCGGGTCGAAGTCGCGAGGGCGTCGAACAGGTCAGCCAGTTCGAGAGCGGAAGCCGCGTCGCGCTGGCGAGCGACCGTGGGCTCGTCGCCGCGGACGATGGGGCCCGTGAGCGCGGACTCGGCACCGGTGGCGACCCAGTTGTCGATGCTGCGGTGGGCGAGCGGGGCGAGGAGCTCACGGGCCTCGCGACGGGGGAGGCCCGCCGCCGAAGCGAGCTGTTCCGCGGCGTCGAGCACGGTGAGGACGAAGTTCGAGGCGAAGGAAGCGGCCGCGTGATAGCTCGCGCGGTGGGCGTCGTCGACGGCGAACGGATGGGCGCCGACCGCGCGGGCGAGCTGTTCGGCGACGGCTCGGGCGTCCTCGGTGCGTCCGGCGATCGCCGCCCCGATGCCGTGGAACACCTCCGGCTCCTCGCTGCCGGTGAAGGTCTGCAGCGGATGGAGGCTGAAGTCGACGTCGGTGAGCGGGGTGGCGCCCGAGACGTGTCCGAGGAAGCGCGCGTGGGGTCTGGGGACGAAGGCGACAGCCGCGATCGCCGCATCGGGGACGCAGAGGAGGGCGATGTCGACGGTCGGCACCGACTGATCACGTCGGAGGGGGCCGAGGACGTGGAGGCCCGAGGCGCGCAGCGCCCGTGCGAGAACGCCGCCGAGACGACCGGCGCCGACGATGGCGATGGTCGTTCCGGGCGGGAGCGAAGAGGAGGTCTGCATGTCGATTCCCCGAGCCGGATGGGGGCGGTTCGGATGCCAGAAGTATCCGCCCGCCGCGGCATCCGCTCCAAATCACGGAGCGATATGACCAGTTACACGACGCTCATGCTTGTTGCTTTGATCGTTTCTGGATCGCTTTGTTTGTCAGATCGCTCCGGTGTGCACGAGGCCCGTGGGTGCGTGCGTCGAGGCGCGCATCCACGGGCCTGCCGTCGGCGGGGCTCAGTCGCGCCGCCAGATAGCGACCACTGCCGCCCCGAGCAGCGCCAGACCGGCTGCCCCGATGAAGAGCCACGAGAAGCCTCCGGTCAGGGCCTCTGCCGAGGAGGCGCCGTCGGCGGTGAGGGCTGCGGTGCGGAGCCCGGCGACGGTGCCGAGCACGGCGAGGCCCACGGCCCCGCCGATCTGCTGGCTGGTGTTGATGAGGCCACCCGCGAGTCCCGCCTCTCCGCCCTCGACGCCGTCGACCGCGAGCTGCGTGGTCGCGACGACGGCACCGCCGAGACCGATGCCGATCAGGAGGGTCGGACCGAGCAGGTGCGCGGGGAAGACCGCGTCAGAGGGGGCCACGGCGAGCCAGAGTAGGCCTCCGGTGAGGACGAGCAGTGCGCCGATCAGCACGGGGCGGGTGCCGAGGCGGGCGATGAGCGCGGGGGCTCCCCCGGCGACGAGCACGAGCACACCGGCGAGGGGCAGCTGCGTCAGGCCTGCGGTGAGGGCGTCGTAGCCCAGCACGGCCTGCATGTAGACCGAGAGGGCGAAGAAGAGCGCGACCATCGCGGCGCCGCCGAGCAGCATCACGATGTTGCCGAGGGCGAGGTTGCGGTTGCGGAACACCGACAGCGGAACGAGCGGCTCGGGGCTGCGGCGCTCGATGACGATGAACGCCGCGCCGAGCAGCAGGGCGGCTGCGAGCAGCACGAGGGGCAGCGGGTGCAGGAAACCGAGCTGCTCGACCGCGCTGAGGGCGCCGACGAGTGCGACCAGTGCGGCGGTGACGGTGACGGCGCCTGCGGCGTCCAGACGGCCGGGAGTGCGGGCGCCGTCGCGGGTGACGAGCAGGGGGATCGCGATGAGCACGAGTGCACCGACCGGCACGTTCACGAAGAACACCGACTGCCAGCCGAGGGTCGCGGTGAGGACGCCACCGAGCAGAACCCCGGCGGCGGATCCGATTCCGGCGACGGCTCCCCACACGCCGACGGCCTTGGTGCGCTCGGTGTCGTCGGGGAAGAGATGCGTGAGCAGGGCGAGGGCGGCGGGAGCCAGGAGCGCGGCCGAGACGCCTTGCAGGGCGCGGGCACCGAGGAGCATCTCGCTCGAGACCGAGAAGCCGGCGAGGGCGGATGCGGCGACGAACCCGGCCGTTCCGACCAGGAACACGCGGCGGTGTCCGTACCGGTCGGCGAGACGTCCGCCGAGGAGCAGCAGCCCGCCGAACGCGAGCACGTAGGCGGTGATGACCCACGCGAGGGCGGCGGTGTCCATCCCGAGCTGCCGACCCAAGACGGGGAGGGCGATGTTCACGATCGCGGCGTCGAGCACGACGAGGAACTGCGCGAGGGCGAGGACGCTGAGGGCCAGCCAGCGCCGCGTGCTGCGCGGCGATGTGCCGGATCCGGTCGGGGTGGCGGTGAGAGTTGTCATGAGGTGCTCCTGTTCTGGTTTGTGGTGGTCGTTGTTGGCTGTGGTTCTCGGTTGCGTGATGAGTGACTGCTCACTCACTCTTGCGGGCAGACGAAGGAGTTCCCGTTCCGACTGCGCGATCAGTCGGGGTGGGTGATCCCCTTGGTCAGGAGGGCGACCCATTCCTCGGGGCGCCCGTCGAGCTGGGTGGTGACGATCAGGTGACACAGCTGCCCGTAGGCGATGAAACGCTGCACGTCGTCGTCCTTCGCGCGAGAGCGGGTCTTCGCGAACGTGGCGATGCGTGCGAGTCCGAGGCGGAGCGCCTCCCCGATCGCCGGGATCTCGGCGACCGACTGCGCGTGCACCTGCAGCATGAGGAGCTTCCGGTCGGCGATGAGGTGCGCGTAGGCGTCGCCCATCGCGTCGAGGATGCCTTCAGGCGAAGTGTCGGACGCGGCATCCGCTCCTTCTTCGAGGGCGACGAGGATCGCGTCGAAGCAGGCCTCGAGCGCCACGACGAACAGCGCCTCCTTGCCGGAGTACAGCTTGAAGACGTACGCCGGGGAGATCTTGGCCTCGCGGGCCACATCGGCGACGGTCGTGCCGTGATAGCCGCCGCGCGCGAAGGCCGCCAGGGCCGCCGAGGCCACGAGGGGCCTGCGGGCGTCTGCCGTGGAGAGGATCGAGCTGCGCGCCGTGGACATATGAGTGACTGTACACTCACTCTTTCGCGAGGACAAGAGGTGACGCCGGAATCAGGTCGACCTAGCCGCGCAGCACCGAGTCGAGCAGCCCCGGGAAGAGCGCGTCGAGGTCGTCGCGACGGAGGGTCAGCATCCGTCGGCGGCCGTTGGGTTCGTTGCGGATGACGCCGGCTTCGCGGAGGACCTTCATGAAGTGCGACTTGGTCGACTTCGGGAGGTTCGGGTCGGTGGCGTGGCAGGCGGCCATGTCGAGGGGCCCGTCGGCGAGCTGGCGGGCGATGGCGAGGCGCTCGGGGTCGCTGAGCGCGAAGAGCACGTCCGTGAGCTGGATCTCGGAGCGCTCCGGGTGAGGGAGGTCGCCAGGCATAGTTCGAGAATAGTTGAACAATCGATGGATGGCGAGTACGCTCCGATAGTTCGATGATTCTCGAACCTTATGAGGAGTCGCCATGACCACCACGGAGCCGATCGTCCGCCCTTCGGTCGCTGAGCGCGCGTCGTCGGGCGCAGTCCCCCGGGCGAGGTTCGGATTCGTGCTGGCGATCGTGGCGCAGATCCTGATGATGATCGGGGCGAGTGCGCCGTCGCCGTTCTATCCGGTGCTCGCGCAGGACATCGGATTCGACGCGATCGTGATCAGCGCCGTGTTCGCGGTGTACGCGGTGGCGCTGCTGCTCACGCTCCTCACCGCCGGTTCGCTCTCGGACCACGTCGGCCGTCGGCCTGTCGTGGTCGCCGGGTTCCTGCTGCTGGCGGGGAGCATGTTCCTGTTCTGGCACGCCGATGCTGTCGCGATGCTGTTCCTCGCGCGCATCCTGCAGGGCGTCGCGAGCGGTCTGCTCATCTCGGCACTGTCGGCGACGGTGCTCGACTTCGCGCCGGGCGGGCGGGCCGGGGTCGCGGCCCTCTGGAACGCGCTCAGCCCCGGGATCGGACTCGCGCTCGGGGCGCTCGTGTCGGGCGTGATGCTCGATGTGAGCGGCGAGGCTCTGCTCGATGTGTTCGCGCCGTTGAGCTCGGCGTACATCGTGCTGGCGGCGCTGTTCCTGCTCGTGCCGGAGACCGCGCCGCGCAAGCCGGGGGTGTGGGCGTCGCTGAGCTTCCGGCTGTCGATCCCGCCGGCGATCCGGGCGGACTTCTGGCGCGGAGCTCCGGCCGTGATCGCGGGGTGGGCGACGGGCGGACTGTTCCTGTCGCTCGGCGCGAACATCGTGCGGGGCGAGCTCGGCGGCGAGGCGCACGTGTGGCAGGGACTTGGTGTCGTGCTGCTCGCAGGAGTCGGGGCCGTGACGGCGTTCGTGCTGCGGAAGATCGCGGCGCGGTCGATGGTGCTGTTCGGAACCTCGGCGCTCGCGGTCGGGACCCTGCTGTCGCTGATCGCGCTCGGACTGGGGTCGCTGCCGTTCTACCTCGTCGCCGCGGCGGTCACCGGAATGGGGTTCGGAACCGCATTCTCGGGGGTCGTCGCATCGCTGGCACCGCGGATCCCCGTGACGCAGCGGGCGGACACCTTCGCCGTTCTGTACGTGCTGGCATATCTGGCGTTCGGGGTGCCGGCGGTCGTTGCGGGGGCGTTGGTCGGGGCGGTCGGGCTCGAGGCGGTCTGCGTGGGGTACGGGGTTGTGGTGATCGGACTCGCGGGGGTCGCGTTCGGGTTGCGGGTGCGGGCGGGGCGGGGCGGTAGGAGTTAGGCGAGCCGGCGGCGAATATCGTCTTGAACGGCATCGGCGAAGAACTTCGGAATCGGCGACTGGCTGTTCTCAGAACTCAGCCAATAGCGGCCTGTCGGGCGACCGTAGTCGTGGAAGTCGGCCTTCGCCTTCCAGTTCGTGAGACCGCTGTTGGATCGCACGTGAATGGTGGTCCCCAACCCTGCGATATCCACCTGAGTCACGCGCGGAGAACGGGCGGCAGCGGCGTTGACGATATCGACGAAGTCCTGCTCCGTCAGCCGATCGTCGAATTCGAGCGGTGCGTTCTTGCGGCGCTGGGTCTCCTTGACCGACCGAAATATCTGAACGAGGCCGCCGCCGACGAGAGTCAGGACACCGCCCACTGCCAGCTTGTCCAGAAGTCCCACGCTGCCTCCGATCGAAGTACTCCGTCGAACCCTACCGTGGGCTGGCCCCGCGCCTGAGTTCACGATGCTGGCGATGCTTCGCGGCCGCTCAAGAGCAGCGTTTGACCGGCCGACTCGGCAATCGCGGGGCGGTGAAGACGCACTAGTGCGCTGAGGCGCTGACCTTCGGTCCCCCGTAGCGGTACTTCTCACTCGGGTCGATCTCTCGCAAGGCTCCGCCGGTTTCACGGAGCCACCAGGTTCCCGCCGTGTCGCAGAACGTGATCTCGACGTACGGTGCCGTCTTCGTCGCACGCCCCCTCACCCAATCACGCCAGCTCTCCAAGCCGCGATCTGCCACCCGGACCAGCAATGGGTCGCGCGCGCTGGGAGGCAAAACTCGAGCCCAACCCCCGTAAACGCAGGTAGTGCCGATCTCCACGCCGAGCCGCACCTCGTAGACCGGCGCAGAAGCGAGGTTCTGGACGTGCAGCTCGATGTGGCTCTCGCCATCCGGACCCTGCCGCACCACGGTCCACGCGGAGACCATCTCGGCCTGTTGGCGCTTCAGATTCTCTGACACACGCTTCTCACGGGCGCGTTCGAGCTTGTATGCACCCCAGGCAAAGTAGCCGGCGACCATCGCCGCAATCGCAGCGAGCGCGGTCGTGATCGCCGCGATCGTGTCTGGATTCCAACCCCACTGCATTGTTGCTCCTCCGGTGCTATCAGTCCCCCTTCGAGGCTAGCGACCACGACGTGAGCCCCCGGCATCGAACCGATAAGCGCGGTGGGCATGCTCGCTGGTAGTCGGCACCTCGCGAGGAGCGCTTGCCCACCGCGGGCACTCTGCGAGGTTGCGTCGCGCGCCTCCACCTGTTGCACCTGTCACGGCTAACCACGCCCGCCGCGCATGACAGAGCACATGGCGCACTTCGTTCACTCCTGGCTCGACCGAGTTTGCTCTTCCCTCCACCTCGAGCTCGAAATCCTCTTCAACCTCGGCACCGGCATCTGCGGTCTCGCCTCGGGCGACCCTGACCCGGAGACCTGGGTTCCGGCAGCCGCCGATGTGGCCCTGTCCCTCATCGAACTCGTGCTCGAGTTCGTTATCGACCGTCGGGCTCGGCCGCCTCGCAGCGCCTCAGAGCCGAACGGCCTGGACGACCACTCCGACGTCGTGGAACTCCGCGTGCATGACCCTGGCGTCGATACCGACACCCACGAGCATGCTCGTGAACGGCGCCTCGCCCCGGGCCGTGGGCTCAGCACCGCGGCCCGGTTGGAAGCGGAGGCGTCCCGTGAGTTCGACGCGCGGATATCCGCGTTCGGTGAGTGCTGCCACGTACTCGGTTCCGAGGCGGGCCGGCAACAACACGATCGCCTTCTCGACTCGGCCGGCATCGACCTCACGCAGGAGCCGGCGAATGAAGAGGTGGGCCTTGTCCCATGGCGGATTCAGCCAGATTCGGGAAGGCGCCCCCTGCGGGTCTCCGCCTACGGCACCACCCGCCCGCCGCACCGAAGGATTCGCCCAGGACTCGACCGACAGGGCATCGTCGTCCGCCGTGAAGTGCCAGCGCGCCGGGATGCTTCGGGCCGGTTCCGCTGCGACGTCGCCGTCGATGTCACCCATCACTCGGCGAGCGCGTTCGATGAGCCACAGCGGAGTGAGCCATTCGTCCGTCGCCGAGGTGCGAACCGACTTCAACCGATCGGCGGCGGCGGTCCGGCGTTCGGCACGGAATTGACGGCTGGCTTCCGTGACCGTGAGCTTGCCGTCGAGGACAGCACGTGTGAGGTCTGCGTCATCGACGAAAGTGCGCGCTGCGCGCACCAGGCGGACGCTCACCCCTGCGGCATGCGCGACCTGAGCCTGCGTCTGACTCAAATAGGCAACGCGACCCCTTTGGCCAGGAGACCGGGTGGCGAAGGCCGCGGCTGCCGCCGCGCGCTGGCTGGGCGTGAGGTGTCTTCGCGTGAGATTGGTGGCCAAGATGAACGCACGCGCAGCGGTCTCGTCGCCTTCAAGGCGTTCGATCAACAACGGGATGCCGAGCCGCTCGCACGCGCGGGCACGATGACGTCCGTCGATGAGGTACTCGACGCCATCCTCCGCTACCCAGGAAGTGGCAGGAACCTGCTGACCGTTCTCCGCGATGCTGCGTGAAAGCGCCTCGAACTCCTCGGCCGGAATCTCCGGGAGAAGGAGAGCAAGCCCGTGCAACGGGAGAGCGATAACCGATGCGGGCACGAAACCACGCTACAGAGTCTCGGAGGCCCCGGTGCCCGGCTGGGGAGCTTGCCACCGGTCTGATCTACCCGGGTTGATCAGGCGTAGCGCTCAACAAGCCAGGACTCCCCGACGATGGGGATGCCGTAGTCTCGCGCCTTTCGTGCTTTGCCGGAGAGCGAGTCGGGATCGGCCGCGACGACAAGTCGCGCCGCCTTCGTCACCGCGGGCTTCGCGACGATCCCGTGCTCGCGGAGGCGCTGTTCCCACTCCGACCGCCCTCTCGTCATCTCTCCGGTGAGAACAACGACGTCTCCCGGATTCAGCGCGAAAGCCGACATCGACGTCGACATCGGTTCCACGATCTCGACCGGCTGAGCCAGCGCATCCAGCACGATCTCCACGGGCAGCTCCAGGAGCTGCGCTACAGAGATCAGGTCGGCGCGCTCGTCGTCGGTGATCACGCCGTCTGCCCAGGCGATCTTGACGAGCGCGGCGAGGTAGTCGCGATGCAGCCGCTCGACCGTTGCGCGGGGCAAGCCTGCTCTCTCGGCAAACGCGACGAGGGCATCTTTCTCATGCTCCGACAGGTAGCGGTCGAGGAGGCACCGCTGGACGAGAGCGACATACTCCGCTTGCTCGTCGGAGTCGCTGACGTCTGGAACGCGGTCGATGATCCTCTCCAGGAAACTCGGCGAGTAGTCTTCAACGTTGGAACGAGCGAGCCACTCGACGCGCTCACCTGTGTAGGGGGCAAGACGCTCCGCCTGCCCGAGCAGATCGCGCCAAGAGGACTGCCCCGTGCTCGCCACGAAAGCGCCGAGGAGTTCCGCCGTCGCGCGTGCATCGACGGCCGCACGGTGGGCCCCGCCAAGGTCGATGTCGAACGCAGCACAGCAATCAGCGAGCGTGCTGCTCCCACCGAGGTGGGTGCGCGCCAGTCGCATCGTGCAGAGGCTGACGAACGGCACGCCTGCCCAGTAGGCCGCACGGCCCAACTCGGCTTCGAGGAAACGCATGTCGAATGACGCGTTGTGAGCCACGACCACGCGCTGCGACAGCAGATCGACCAGGTCGGCAGTGATGCCCGGGAACTGCGGTGCTCGCAGGATCTCCCGGGCAGTGATGCCGTGGATGTCCTGTCGCCCGAGGTCTCGGCCCGGGTTGATGAGCGTCTCCCACTGGCCGGTGATCGTGCCGTCCGGCTCAGAGTGGACCACGGAGATCTCGATCGCCCGATCGGTCCCCTCTGCGTAGAAGCCCGTGGTCTCGAAGTCGATGGTCGCGAAGCCGGATGAGGGCACGGGAATCGAGGTCATGCCGCCACTGTATCGACGGTCGATCAGCATCTCGATTACTCGGCGCCAGTCGCGTCAACCGTGCCTATGCGAGAGTATGCATAGGTATGGGTGCGCTGCGCGGCAGCGACGAGTGGGGGACAATATGGTCGACGGCGTCCAGTCAAATAACGATGCAATGCGCAATGCCCTGCATTCTTGGCGAGACTCTCTGCTGTCGTTGACTGGGCGCAACCGACTTCTGAACTACCGACCGACTCGGTCCTCGACGATCGACTTTATTGAGTCAACACCCGACGAGGTGATCCGGATCATCTCAACGGGAAAAGGCGTCCCTGTGGCTGGGATTACGCCTACACCGCCGCCTCTCGACGCCGATGCGCCCTCCGACGAGCTCGAGGAAGAAGCACTAGCTGACATCGAGGAGACGGACTTCTCGAAGTTCCCTAATCACCTGTTCGCGAAGAAGACCCAACGCGATGTCGACCGCGGGCTCCGACTTCTAGCAACAACGGCAACGCGAGAGTACCTCGACCGTGGCTTGTCCGTCCTTTACCTTGCGCTCGGGGCGATGCACTGGGTCGAGGCGAATGGCGACCCTCGTGTCAGCCCACTCATCTTCATACCGGTGGAGCTGCGCACCTCCGGGCCCAAGCAACCGCACCGTCTATATCCGTCCTCAGAAGACGCCGTCGTCAACCCTGCACTCGAGATCAAGATGCGCGAGCACGGCATTACGCTTCCGACTCAAACCGCCGTAGATTCTGCACTCGCGGAAGGCGGTTACGCAGGAGCCGAGGCGCTATTCGCCGCGCTGCCCCTCCCAAGTAGATGGTCGATCCAGCCCCTTTGCGTTCTCTCCATCTTCATGTTCGCCAAGGAGGCGATGTACCGCGACCTGGAGGCCAATGAAGAAGCGATCCTTCAAAGCGCGCTCATCGGCGGACTGACGGGCCGCGATCAGCAACTTCGAGAACAGCTAACGTTCGAACCGATCGACCCGAGCACAATTGACGACGTCTCGCCACCCGAGACAACGCCGCTGATTCTCGACGCGGACTCCAGCCAACGCGTAGCTATCGCCGCCACGGAGCAGGGGCGGAGTTTCGTTCTCGACGGCCCCCCAGGCACCGGCAAGAGCCAGACCATCTCGAACATCATCGCGACGTTGATGGCCTCGGGAAAGCGGGTCCTCTTCGTTTCAGAAAAGGCTGTCGCGCTCGATGTGGTTCGGGATCGGCTCACCCATCGCGGCCTCGGTCCGCTGCTTTTCGAACTGCATAGCCATAAGGCCGCACGAAGTGAGGTCGCCCAGAACCTCGGTAAGGCACTCAGTAGTCGACCCTCTGTACTTCCGCAGACAGCCCCTTCACCTGCCCGCGCGAAGACCACCAGAGAAGAACTCACGGGATACGCCGCCGCGATGAACGAGCGTCGCCAGCCCATTGAATGGACGCTTTTCGAAGTGCTGGGCAAGACGGCGAGCCTGCCTGATGTCAGTTCGTATCCTCCCGCCCTCGTCGACACGCAGTCTTTCACCGAGGCCCAATGGAACGAGATCTGCGATCTCGCCGATGCCGTCCGCATCGGCTGGAGTCACATCGCTCAACGGGACCGCCATCCTTGGTACGGCATCACGCGAATCGACGGCCTTGAGTTTGACCTAACCAACGCACGTCGCGCGCTAAACCGACTCGTCGACACGCTCGACGCCGTCGCCCCCGATCGCTCATCATTCGGCCTCGATTCTCTGAACGAGTGGAAGACGGTGCTCGCCCTCACCGACCTGTGGCACCGCGGCGAACATGAGTGGCGGGACTCGGAGTGGTTGGCTCACGGGCCTTCAGCGGTGCTCAATGAGGCGCGGAGTGCAATTGCGAAAGCCGACCAGTTCTTGAGCCGTGACTCTCAATTGTCCGCCTCACTCGGTCCGGCTTGGCGGACGTTCGCGTCACGCGACGCGACGCGAACGCTTCCGCCAGAAGCGGATGCAGTCGTCCCTAACCTTGTTACTCAACCGGCCGCTGACCTGGCGGCGCAGGTCGCGAAAATAGGTGCGGTCACGCATGCAGCTCGCGCGTCCCAAGATTGCGCCGAATCCATCGCGCGATCGTTCGGGCTTCCGATGCCCCACTTCGCATCGGACCACAGGGTACTCGATGAGATCGCGGGTCTTGTCGTCACCGAGCCGCAGTTGCGCGTCGACTGGTTGTCGGCTGATGGAATCACTCGCCTTCGTGCTGCACTGTCGGAACTTCACTCTGCGCAGATTCGAGCAGCGCAGTCGGGCGAAGCGGCATCTGCGTACTTCCGGGACAGCATCGCAACGGCAGACATCAGCTCCATTGCCGAGCGGTGGGACTCGCGGAACGCGTTGAGCCGATCTGTCCTCGGCCCCACTCGATCAGACAAAGACGCATTGATGCCCCACGCGTCGACCAAACTACGAGCAGCGATGGCCCACTTGGGGCTCGCAGCGGCGTGGCAGCAGTCACTTGCCACGCTGAACGTGGCGGCTCAGCGTGTGCATGACCTGCTGGGGTGGGTCCCGAGCGACGAAGAGCGATGGGCACTGGCATCCGCGCAAGTGGAGCGCGCAGCGGCAGTGGTGACGCGGGTGGGCACCGTCCCCGGCTCGTCGGCATTCTCTCCCTCCTCCGGCGAGCATCAACGGGCTGAGCTCACGCGCTCCGCAGCTTCGCTCCACAGAGCGGTTGACTTCTTCAGCCAGAGCGTCGAACAGGCCGGTTCTCGGGAGTTCGTCGAATCGCGCTCGATCGAAGAATCGCTGGCAACACTGGACGCGGTCGAATCGGCTGTGAGCACCGCGCTCGATGCCACTGCGCTTTTCGCCGCAGATGGCACCCGGTCGCTCAATGCAGCTTGGGACCTGCAGGACTCGGCTCACGCCACTGCTATTACAGCCCGCGAAACCGAGGAAGACCTGCGCCGCATCAGCACTGCGTACCCCGGTATTGAATCAGAGCTTTCCCGCGAGAGCGTCGCCAAAATGGCCGCTCGGCTGGAATGGACCAGCTCGGTACTCGCCCTCATCGAAAGCGCGGGCCCGGAGGCTCGACTACGTGGGCTCTCCTCGCTCGCGTACCACCCGGACCTCGCCGTCCACGGAGCCGCGTGGGACGCCGCTCGCGGCTCGCTCCTAGGACGATTCGTCGGACGCGAAGTCTCGCTTTCGCAAGAACTGTCGGATGCCGACGACGCCGAAGACCTTCTCGTGCAACTGACGTCCAGCATCGGCGACGCCGACGCACTGTCGCTCGCCCGCAGCCACTTCGATGCTCTGACACGACAGGGCGCAGGAGCAGTGCTTGACGAGCTCTTGGAGCGTGCCGACGTGGACGACGTGGCCGACGTGATTCGGGCCTCCGTGTTGTCAGCCTGGATGTCTGCACACATCGATTCTGATCCGAGGCTCCGCGCGCAACGCCCCGTCAGCCGCGCCGCGCTGGTCGAGCTGTTCCGGGATCTTGATCGCGGCCTGGTCGAGAATGCCGCAGCACAGATACTCGCGCAAGCCATTGCACGACGTCCCAGTGTCGCGTCGTCCCAGACGGCGCTGATCCAGGGCGAGGCTCAAAAGAAGCGCCGTCACATTCCTGTGCGGGATCTCATCGGTCGGGCCGGCGACGTCATCCAAGCGATCCATCCCTGCTTCATGATGAGCCCGCTCGCGGTTTCGCAGTATCTCCCGGCCGATATCCGCTTCGACTACGTCATCTTCGACGAGGCAAGCCAGATCCCGCCCGCCGACGCCATCAACTGCCTCTATCGGGCCTCCGCGGTCATCGCTGCCGGAGACCAAAAGCAGCTTCCGCCGACGTCGTTCTTCTCTGCCACCCAGCAGATCGATGAGAGCGCCGACGACGAAGAAGATCTCGCAACCGACTACGAGTCGTTGCTCGACCTCATGAAGTCCAGCGGAAGCTACACGAGCATCGGACTGCGTTGGCACTACCGCAGCCGCCACGAACATCTCATCGCGTACAGCAACAGTTCTTTCTACGAGGACTCGCTGGTCACGTTCCCCGGCGCGTTCGCCGACGTGCCAGATGCCGGGGTGAAGCTGCTCAAGGTCGACGGGATCTACCGACGATCGCAGGGACAGGACAACCCATTGGAAGCTCGCTACGTCGCCGAGCGAGTGATTCACCACCTTGATAGTCGACCCGGTAAGAGTGTGGGCGTCGTCGCCATGTCGGCAGCTCAAAGAGACGCGATCTCGAACGCGCTTCAAGTGCTCCGAGGCGAGCGTCCCGATCTCGAGAACAGCTTCGCCGAGAGCCGCCTCGACGGCATCTTCGTGAAGAGCCTGGAAGAAGTTCAGGGCGACGAACGCGATGTGATGATCATGTCGATCGGATACGGGCCTGATGACTCGGGCACCGTGTACAAGAACTTCGGGCCGATCAACAAGAAGGGCGGAGAGCGGCGATTGAACGTCGCGATCACGCGGGCGAAGGAGCTTACGGAGGTGGTGTCATCCATGAGCGCAGGAGACATCGGCGACATCCCGAGCGCGGGCGGAAGACACCTCCGCCGTTATCTCGACTACGCCGAGCGTGGTCCCGCGGCACTCTCGATCGAACTCGGCCCAGAGGGACTAGGAACGGACTCTCCGTTCGAAGACGCTGTGATCAGCTCGATCCGGTCATGGGGCTACGACGTGCAGCCACAGGTGGGTGTGTCTGGGTTCCGCATCGACATTGGAGTCAAGCATCCCTCTGCGCCTGGCGTGTTCATGCTCGGTGTCGAGTGCGACGGCGCGATGTATCACTCCGCCCAATCGGCGCGGGATCGGGACCGACTCCGTCATGACATCCTGGTCGGCCTTGGCTGGCGGATCCACCACATCTGGGGAACTGATTGGTATCGCAATCGATCCACAGAAGAAGCGAAGCTGCGAGATCTGCTGCAGCAGCTGGAGGCCGAAGCCCCAGCCGGCCGGTTGGGTGGCAGGCACGTCAGCGCTCCCGCCGTCGTGCTGGTCGAGGAGACACCCGATCTCGTCGCCGGCACTCGGCCCGAGTGGGTGATGGACTATGCGGAAGCTTCTGGTCTCCGACTTCGTGCTCTCGACTGGACCGAGTCATACAACGCTCCGCATCTCGTCGATTTCGTTCGAACAGTCGCCGAGGCTGAAGCGCCCGTGCATATCGACACCTTGAAGGCGCGGCTTCGCGCGGAGTCTCACATCGATCGGGTTAACAAACGGGCGCTGCGCACGCTGGAGGCCGCGATCGAGCTCTCGGAGCTTCCGGTCGATGGCGATTTTGTACTGGTGGCCGGAGCTCAATCCCGACCGGTACGGACAGCAGGTGGACGAAGCACGTCGCAGGTGCACGAATCTGAATTCAGTGCGGCCATAGAACGACTCATTGGGTCGATGGCCGGTGCCACACGGGCGGATCTAGTGCTTGCGACCTCTCGCGCCTTCGGATGGATGCGGACGCCGAACGACCTTGCGGCGCGCGTGAGCGCGACGATCGACAGATCGATCGCGACAGGTCGGTTCGTGGAGGACGGTGGCGTCGTTCGTCTTGCGTAGCGAGCCACCTGTGGTGGCGGTGCCTACGCATCCCGTCATCATTTTCATCAAGCCCACAGTGCGGCGAGAACGTGAAGATACGTGGCGCTCACCCGCACAATCGCTGGTGTCTGCCACGATCAAGACATGACCCCGGAACAGCCGCAGACTGCCGCCGACGCACAATACTGGGCGCTGCGCGAAGGAGGCTCTTACTCGCGCAAAGTCGTTGAGTGCGCCGCTGAGGCGGAAGGTCTTGTCGAGATCCTGGCGGCCTCCAGCGACGCCGGCGAGGTGCTCTACGGATATCAGGGAACTGGCGAACAAAGGGCCTCCATTACCTGCATCACTACGCGCACATCGCGGAGACCGGCCCCGCGATCGGCTCCATACACCCGGCGCGACTTGCCAACAGGCCCCGCAACCACCTGCAAGGACTAACCACAACATGGCCAAGTACTCCGTTCACCAGCAGCCCGTCGACACTCTCCTGTCATGGGTGAAGTCCGGTCAGGTCGCGATCCCCGAGATGCAGCGACCGTTCGTCTGGGACTCAACCAAGGTTCGAGACCTCCTCGACTCCCTCTATAACGGCTTCCCCATCGGGTATCTCATCACGTGGCAGAGCGCAGATGTCGGCCTGAAAGACGGCTCAAAGTCGGCGTTTAGACAGATCCTGATCGACGGGCAGCAGCGCATCACCGCCATGACAGCTGCCCTTGTAGGACAGCAGGTCGTTGACAAGTCGTATCGCAAGAAGCGCGTCAAGATCGCGTTCAACCCATCGACTGAGAAGTTCGCGACGCTAACCCCCGTCATCGATCGAGACCCGGCATGGATCTCCGACGTCGCGGAGTTCGTGAACGCTCCGAACTTCTCGGCGACCAAGGCCTACCTCGACGCGAACCCCGGAGTGGATGGCGAAGTCGCGCAGCGGTCGCTTGAGCGCCTCACGTCCATCAAGCAGGCTCAGGTCGGCATCATTACGCTGGCCGAGGATCTAGACATCGAAACGGTCACGGAGATCTTCATCCGAATCAACTCCAAAGGAGTCCCCCTCAGTAGCGCCGACTTCGCAATGAGCAAGATCGCCAGCCACGGTCAGTTCGGTGCCAACCTCCGAAAGCTCATCGACTATTTCTGCCATCTCTCGGTTGCACCACACGTGTACGACGACATCGCGACGAACGACGCTGACTTCGCAGCTTCCCCTTATCTGAAAGCTATCGGCTGGCTCAAGAGCGACTCATCCGACCTTTACGATCCGAGCTACACCGACGTGATCCGCGTCGCCGGCATCAAGGAGTTTGGCCGCGGCAAGGTTGCGGCGCTGGTGAGCGTGCTCTCCGGCCGTGATTTCGAGACGCGGTCGTTCGATGAGCAGCTTGCCATCGAGTCATTCGAGCGACTCGAGCGCGTTCTGCTGGAGATCGTCAATCAGCGCAACTTCCAGCAGTTCACCCTCACAATTCGGTCTGCGGGATTCATCGCACCTCGCCTGATCAGCTCCAAGAACGCGCTGAACTTCGCCTACGCGCTGTACCTTAAACTGCGTTCGGAAGGAGCACTGAACGAGGCGGACATCAAGTACGTGGTGCGAAAGTGGTTCGTGATGTCGATCCTCACCGGCCGGTACACAGGGAGCTTCGAGACGGCGTTCGAAGCGGATATCAAGCGGATCGACGAGCTCGGCGCGCGTCGCGCGCTGGAAGATATCGAGGCGTCACAGCTCGCGTCGAACTTCTGGGAAGTAGCGCTGCCGATGGACATGAAATCGTCGAGCGTGCGCAGCCCGTACTTCCTCACCTTCCTGGCGGCTCAGGCACACAGTGGCGCAAAGGGCTTCCTCTCTAAGAATGTCACGATCGCGAGCATGATCGAAGAGGTCGGCGACATTCATCACGTCGTACCGAAGAACTATCTGATCAAGAGCGGCGTCAACGACCGCGGTGACTACAACCAGATCGCGAACTACGCTCTGACCGAGACCCCGATCAACATTGCGATCAAGGACCGCGCCCCTTCGGAGTACATGGGCATCGTCGACACTCAGGTGACATCCGGTGAGCTCCGGTTGGGTGAAATCACCTCTCAGAAAGACCTTGACGCGAACTTCGCGATGAACGCGGTTCCGACGGGCCTCAGCTCGACGACGGCAACGTCCTACGCCTCGTTCCTGTCCGACCGACGCACGCTGATGGCAGCGTATATCCGGGAGTACTACGACTCGTTGTAAGTGGATACGTTCGACACCTGTTCCGGGACGTCAGCACATCGCGTCCGAGAACAGCAATCCTCTATGCCACCGACGCGGGTGTCAGGGGATGACGAGAGCCTCGCCCTGGTTCCTCGCCTTGGCCAGAACCTCGGGCAGCTGGAGAAGCTTGCACAGCGAGGTGGGAGCGCGGAGAAGTGCAGGTAGTTGATCTTCCCCCGCCCAATCGCGCGGCGCCCTGTCGACGCCCGTGACGACGGTGGGCGGCAACCACACGCCGCCGAATACTCGAGCGCAATCTAGACTTCCAAGGAGATTGATCGAGGAGTACAACACCACTGTGAGCAACAACCACGCCACTTTCATCTGGTCGATCGCAGACCTGCTTCGAGGGAGTTTCAAAGCTCACCAGTACGGCGACATCATCCTGCCGTTCACGGTGCTGCGACGCCTGGACGCGGTGCTCGCGCCGACGAAGCAGGCCGTTTTCGCCGCGGTCGAGCAGGCGGCGGCCGACGGCATCCCGGTGCGGGCGTCGTTGCTGCGCACCCGGGCCGGACACGAGTACTCGTTCTGGAATGAATCGCGGTTCGATCTGAAAACCGCGCTCGGTGATTCGGAAAACCTGGCGGCGAATCTCTCCGACTACGTCACCGGCTTCTCGGAGAACGTGAAAGACATCTTCGACAAGTACAAGATCTCGGAGCGCATCGCCGAGCTCGACGAGCACGACCTGCTTTTCCACGTGACGCAGCGATTCGCTGCCGTCGATCTATCTCCTGCGACCGTTCCGAACGAAGAGATGGGTCACATCTTCGAGGAGCTGATCCGCAAGTTCGCGGAGGCCTCGAACGAGACCGCGGGTGAGCACTTCACCCCGCGTGATGTCATCGAGCTGATGGTCGACATCCTGCTCGCGCCCGAGTCCGACACCCTCGCGAAAGCGAACGTGGTGCGCTCGGTTTACGACCCGACCGCGGGCACCGGCGGCATGCTGTCCGTCGCCGAAGACCACATCCGCAGCGCGAACCCGACCGCGACGTTGACTCTTGCGGGCCAGGAGATCAACCCGCAGTCGTACGCGATCTGTAAGGCCGACATGACCGTGAAGGGCCAGTCGGTGGATGCAATCTTCTTCGGCGACACCCTCATCAACGACGGCCACGCCGGCGCCACCTTCAGCTACGGCCTTTCGAACCCTCCGTTCGGTGTCGACTGGAAGAAGCAGCAGAAGGCCGTCACCGAGGAGCACACCCAGCGCGGCTATGCGGGGCGCTTCGGTCCGGGCCTGCCCCGAGTGTCGGACGGGTCGATGCTCTTCCTGATGCACCTCATCTCGAAGATGCGCACCGCGGCCGAGGGCGGTGGACGCGCAGCGATCGTCCTCAACGGCAGCCCGCTCTTCACCGGCGGTGCCGGGTCGGGGGAGTCGAACATCCGCAAATGGGTGCTCGAGCGCGATCTGCTCGAAGCGATCATCGCTCTGCCCACCGACATGTTCTACAACACGGGCATCGCCACCTATATCTGGGTGCTCTCGACGAAGAAGAGCCCCAAGCGAGAAGGCCGCGTGCAGCTCATAGACGGCACGAAGCTCTTCCGCAAGATGCGCAAGGGACTCGGTTCGAAGCGCAACGAACTCGGCCCCGACGACATCGCCGCGCTCGTGAAGCTCTACGAAGGTGAAGCGGATGCCGCCCGCTCGAAGACCTTCGCGAACGAGGACTTCTTCTACCGCACCATCACCGTCGAACGTCCGCTGCGGCTGAACTGGGCGCTCACGCCCGAACGCCTCGCCGTCGCGAGCGACGCTAAGCCACTCGCGAAGGTCGACCTCACGCCGTTGATCGCCGCCGTGGAACAGGCCAGCTCAGTCGACGTATCTGTCAAGGAGCCCACCACCGATCTCCCCGCGTTCCGAAAGGTGCTCGCCGCGTGTCTCACGGATGCCGGTCTGGCGCTCACAGCACCACAGTTGAAGGCTCTTCTCGCTGTACTGTCGGAGCGCGACGAGAATGCGCCCATCGTGGTCGACGCGAAGAAGCGCCCCGAACCCGACACGACCCTGCGCGACACCGAGAACGTGCCGTGGAACGAAGACATCCACGCGTACTTCCAACGTGAGGTCACCCCCTTCGCCTCGGATGCCTGGATCGACGAGTCGAAGACGAAGGACGGATGCGAGATCCCCTTCACGCGCCACTTCTACCAGTACGTGCCCCCGCGCTCACTTGCCGAGATCGACGCTGACCTGGATGCCGTGCTCGGGCGGATTCGCGCACGTCTTGCGGCGGTGAAGGCATGACGGGACTCTATCCAAACCTCCCGGTCAAGCGTGTTGCAGACGTGACATTGGGAAAGATGCTGCAGTCCTCGCGGGCGAGTGACCAAGACATGCTCGCGCAGTACATGCGAGCGGCGCACATTCAACCGGGCGGCAAGATTGTCAACCTCGATGACCAATCGATGTGGTTCACGGCGCGCGAACTTCAGTCGCTGCAACTGAAGGCGCAAGACGTGGTCATGGTTGAGGGTGGAGCCGGCTACGGTCGAAGCGCGTATCTCGCCGCTGACCTCGATGGCTGGGGGTTTCAGAACTCCATTCTCCGGATACGACGCGATCCGGAGCGCGCGGTCGGCGCCTTCGTCCACTACGCACTATCAGCAGCTCTCGACGACGGCCAGATCGCAGCAGCATGCAATCAGGCGACCTTTGCGCACTTCACAGCCGAGAAGGTCGCGGCCTTCGAGATCCCGGTGCCGGCACTCGCGTCTCAACAGGCCGTGGTCGACTTTCTGGATCGGGAGACGACGGAGATCGATGCGTTCATCGCGGATCAGGAAGAACTCATCGCGCTCCTCACCGAGCGCCGCGCCGCAGCCATCACTCACGCCGTGACCAAGGGCCTCGACCCATCAGCCCCCATGAACGAAAGTGGGTTGGCATGGCTTGGCGATCTGCCGGCGCAGTGGAGGTTGATGCCGTTCGGATTTGCCGTGCTCTATCGGGAAGGTCCAGGAATCGGCGCAGTCGACTTCCGCGACGAAGGCGTCCCCTTGATTCGCATCGCAGGAGTCCGGGGGCGGTTCGCGACGCTTGCAGGATGCAACTTCCTCGACCCCGTAGCGGTGGCCTCACGATGGCAACGGTTCCAGATCGAGAGGGGCGATCTCCTCGTAAGCGCTAGCGCGAGCATGGGAACGGTCTCCGAAGCGGGCAGCGATGTGGTCGGTGCCATCCCGTACACGGGCATCATTCGGATGAAACCGCGAGGTGGTATAAATCGCGACTACTTGAGACTCTTCCTGGAGTCATCGGCATTCATGACGCAGATCGACCTCCTGAAAACAGGGTCCACGATTCAGCACTACGGCCCCGAGCACCTGCGACAGATGTATATCCCCGTCCCGCGCGAACGCGACCAGAAGATCATCGCTGAGCACCTCACGCACCAAATCGCCGAGCTCGACGCGACCATCGCCGACGCACGCGAAGCCATCGCACTGTCAAAAGAGCGGCGCGCGGCGCTGATCTCCGCCGCGGTCACCGGCAAGATCGACGTGCGCGGGCTCGCATAACGCCCGTCACGGCGCCGTCTTCGACAATCCTCACCATGGACTGCCAGAGTGGGCCTGTGGCGATTCAGCACGAGGAAGCATTCGAGACAGAACTCTGCAAGCATCTGGCGGCGCACGGGTGGGAGTACTCACCGACCGCCGACGGCTACGACCGGGAGCGAGCGCTGTTCCCTGCCGACGTGTTCGCGTGGCTCGAAGCGACGCAGTCCGAACAGCTCGACAAGCTGGTGAAGCCGGGAGCGACCGAGGCATCCCGCGAGCTGGGACGCAAGCAAATTCTCGACCGCATCGTGGCGGCGCAGGCGAACGACACCATGAACGGCGGCGGTACGATGGGCGTTCTGAAGTCGTCGGTCGGTGTGCTGAACGCGAAGTTCTCGCTGTTTCAGGCGCGTCCGGCCACGTCCCTGAATGCGACGACGTCCGAGTGGTTCGCGGCGAACAAGCTCCGCGTGATGCGGCAGGTGACTTACTCGACGAAGCACACGAACCGCATCGATCTGGTGTTGTTCGTCAACGGTCTACCCGTCGCTACCATCGAACTGAAGACCGATCTCACGCAGAGCCTCGCCGCAGGCTTGAAGCAATACGCGAATGACCGCAAGCCCGAAGGCGAGCCGCTGCTCTCGTT
Organism: Microbacterium sp. NPDC090218; assembly: GCA_044900255.1. Classification (GTDB taxonomy): domain Bacteria; phylum Actinomycetota; class Actinomycetes; order Actinomycetales; family Microbacteriaceae; genus Microbacterium. The sequence continues at coordinate 1,072,401 of JBJDMS010000001.1, forward strand.
CGGGCGCGGCGCTCTGGTGCATTTCGTCGTCACCAACGAAGAAGTGCACATGACGACCAAGCTCGACGGGCCGAACACACGTTTCCTGCCCTTCAACCGGGGAAAGAACAACGGTGCCGGTAATGCCGCGATGCCGGGCACGAGCCCTACCGCCTACTTCTGGCAAGAGATCCTCGAACGCGAAACATGGCTCGACCTCGTTGGTCGGTTCCTGCACTACCGGTTCACCGAGAAGACCGATCCCATCGACGGCAAAAAGACCTACGACAAGGCACTGCGGTTTCCGCGGTATCACCAGTGGCGGGCGGTGTCGAAGCTCGAAAGCGCGGTGCTCGCCGAAGGCCCCGGCCACAACTACCTGATCCAGCACTCGGCGGGCTCCGGCAAGACCGACTCCATCGCGTGGGCCGCGCACCGGATGGCGCAGCTGCACAACGCCGACGGGCAGAAAGTGTTCGACGGAGTGATCGTCGTCTCCGACCGCCAGGTGCTCGACGGGCAGTTGCAGCGCGCGGTCGAACAGCTCGAGACGACCTCAGGGGTGTTCCAACCCATCACGCGTGGCGGCGATGCATCGAAGTCGGCGCAACTCGCCGAAGCGCTGCTAGCTGGAAAGCAGATCATCGGCGTGACGCTGCAGACCTTCCCGCACGCGCTCGAGGAGATCGAGAAGAATACCGGGCTAGCCGGCCGCCGCTATGCGGTCATCGCCGACGAGGCGCACTCGTCGCAGAGCGGCGAGGCCGCGGCATCCCTCAAGCAGGTACTCACGGCGAACAGCACGGATGCCGACGGCGACACCATCGACGCCGAAGACGTGCTCGCCGACGTCATGGCCCGCAAGGTCGGGATCGGCACGATCTCGTTCCTGGCGTTCACGGCCACCCCGAAAGGCAAGACCGTCGAGCTCTTCGGCCGTGAGGACGCGACGGGCAAGAAACAGGCGTTCGATCTGTACTCGATGAAGCAGGCCATCGAAGAGGGCTTCATCCTCGACGTGCTCAAGAACTACCTGCCCTACGACCTCGCCTTCAACCTCGCGCACACCGATGCGGCGACCGGACTCGACGTCGAGATCGACATCGCGAAAGCCGGCAGCGAGGTAATGCGGTGGGTGCGGCTGCATCCGACGAACATCGCGCAGAAGGTCGCGGTCATCGTCGAGCACTTCCGTTCGAATGTGCGGAGCGAGCTCGGCGGACGGGCGAAGGCGATGGTCGTCACGGGTTCGCGAAAAGAGGCGGTGCGCTACAAGCTCACCATCGACGCGTACCTGAAAGACCACAAGCTCGACGGAGACCTCGGCGCGCTGGTCGCGTTCTCAGGTGGCGTCGCCGACACGGAGTCAGGGCCGGAGGAGTTCACCGAGACGTCCTTGAATCCGGGGCTGAAGGGACGGCCGCTCGAAACCGCGTTCGCCGGCGACGAGTTTCAAGTCATGATCGTCGCGAACAAGTTCCAGACCGGATTCGACCAGCCCCTGCTCGTCGGAATGTACGTCGACAAGAAACTGTCCGGTATCACGGCGGTACAGACGCTGTCGCGTCTCAACCGCGTGATCCCGGGTAAAGAGAACACCTACGTCATCGACTTCGTCAACGACCCAGCCGAGATCCTCGCCGCGTTCCAGGTCTACTACGAAGATGCTGAGCTGACCGAGCCGTCGGATCCGAACATCATCCACGACATGCTCACGAAACTTCGCAGCATGTCCATCATCGACCCGCACGACATCGACGCGGTCGTGCACGCCTGGCTCACGAAGTCGAGCCACAACTCGCTGTACTCACACATCAAGGCGTCGCGCGATGTGTTCCGGGACCGCTGGAAAGATGCGGTGGATTCTTCCGACGACCTCGAGAAGGGACGGCTGGAGGAGTTCCGCGGCACGGTGTTCGCGTTCGTCCGAGCGTATGACTTCCTGTCGCAGATCATCGACTACGGCGACACCGACATCGAGAAATGGGCGATCTTCCTGCGCGTGTACCGCCGCGCCATCGAACGGGAGGACTCCGACCCGTCGGCCGTCAACACCGACGATATCGTGCTCACGCACTACCGTCTGCGAAAACTCGACGCGCAGAATCTTGGACTCACGTCGGGATCTTCAGGGGAGCTCGCTGGCATCACCGCGGCTGGCTCCGCGCAGCCGCGGGAAGCGAAGTACGGACTGCTGCAAGACGTCATCGACAAGATCAACACCCTGTTTGCCGGCACCGACGTCGACGAGATCAACGGCGTCAGCGCGGCCGAGACTATCCTCCGCCACGTCGTCGACAACCCGAAGATCCAGGCGGAGGCGATGGCGAACACCCCCATCGACTTCGAAACCTCACCGACCATCGTCGCCGAGCTCGAAGATGTCATGTACGCCTCCGCCGCCGGCCACAGCAACGCGATGAAGACCCTGCTGCAGAAGAGCGACTTTGCCGGCATCGTGGACGTGCTCGTCGCGATGGGCCTCTACGAGAAGACAAGGGGCGAGGCCGAACGGGCGGCAACTTCGGGCTGAACCCCGCTCCGCCGCTCCGCCACGCTGCCGGCTGGCGCCGATCGGGGACGCGGTCGCGCGTGGTTCGCCCGCGAGACCCCGAGGTCTACCAAACCGTGAAGGACGTCGGCGGCCTGTCGTTGTTGAGCGCACCGATACGCTCGACCCATGATCTTTTCGGCGACCGTCACAGGCTGGGAGTGGCTGTCCATACTCGCGGATACAGCCACCGTCGTCACGGGAGTGGCCGTGGTCTTCGCGGTAGTGCCGTTTTTCCAGGCGCGAAAGCGAGAGCGTCGAGCCGCCGACCAGTGGTACGTGGAACGGTACTGGACGCTCCAAGACAAGAAGCAGCCACGCCAACGTTGGAATGGCGCAGTTTTCGTCAAGATTCCATTCGCCGTTCGTTGGGCTGAACTACGGCTCTGCGAGGACGAGCTTGACGCCCGGGCAGATGGATGGGTCACCAATGACAGCTGGTCCCTCTGGCGGGTATCGATCCTTGAGCATCGCTATGATCCAGCAATGGCAGAGATTGTTGCCAAGACACCCCCCAACGAGCTCCGCCTACTCCGCGAGTATTGGAGAAGTGAGAGCGATCCGATGACGATCGGGGTGTGGCGTCAGTATTGGCGTGGGCTTCGCTAGTGCGAGGTGCTTGATGTTCGACGTCTCTGACCGAGCACCGCGCTCTGCTCCCCGTCCTCGGAGTGGTTAGAACTCGGGCGATTCGCTCGCCCCATCGTCCCGGCACCCTCGAGAATTCAACTGCCCGTCGGTTTAGCGAACCGTTCCCCCGAGCTCACCTGCTGCGCCACCCGCCGCAACGCCAACAACAACGGCTCCACCAACACCGACCCCAGCACCACATACCGCACCGCGGCTTCCGCGGACTCCCCCGGCACCCCCGCGATCTCCGCATCCGCAATCCGTCGCGCACTCGCGAGGTACTCGTCCATCGCCGCATCCGGAACGGTAAACCCGACGCGCTCCAACCCCTGCAGCGCCCGCGCGACCGCGTTCAGCACCGCGTCGTCGCACATCCCCGGCTTCCACCCGAGCCCGGCGACGAGAGCCTCGGCCTCCGCCAGATCCAAAGACTCATCCGCCGGCGGAGTGATCGCCGCGTGCGCCGTCCCGAGCAGATCGTGCGCACTCGCCGGCGGATCGTCCAGCGCCCCCAGCACCCGCCGCGTCTCGGCGATGCTCACGCCTGCGTCGAGCAGCGCCCGGATCACCCGCAGCCGCTCCACGTGCTTCTCGCCGTAGGCGGCCTGGGTTGGCGCGCTGCGCTCACCCTCGGGGAGCAGTCCCTCGCGCAGGTAGTACTTGATCGTCGGCACGGTCACGCCGGTCTGCGCTGACAGTTCGGAAATTCTCATGGCCACCTCTTGACATCGATAGTAGCGCTATCCATTATGGATAGTGACACTATCCAACCAAGGAGTCATCATGTCGAAAGTGATCACGGGCCGCATGACCCACCACCACGAGGGCGAGCTCGTCGTGTTTCATATCGGAATGCAGATCAACCGCTGGTGGCGGCCTGATCTGTGGATGCCGGCGTTCTTCGCCATGCCGGGGATGCTGCGCGAACTCAGCACCGACCCCGACTCGGGCATGCTCGGCTACCACCTGCTCTTCGGCTCGGGCGGACCCTACGTCGTGCAGTACTGGTCATCCGTCGACAAGCTCTACGCCTACGCCTCCAGCCCGACGCAGGAGCACCGCCCCGCCTGGACCGCCTTCAACCGTGCAACCCGCAAGGCTCCGGGTGCGGTCGGCGTCTGGCACGAGACCTTCCGCGTCGACACCGCTGAGAGCGTGTACGTCTCGACGAAGCCGATGGGCCTGCCGAAGGCCACGGAGCTCGTCGAGGTACCGCGTCGTCAGGACCGGGCTCAGGCGCGATTCGCGGAGGGAAGGACGGTCGCCGGAAAAGAGCACGCCCAGCCCTAGTGCACCGCCTTTGGTCGCGCGTGGCCGGGTCCAACAGAGCCGATACAGTGAGCCTCAAACGAACAATTGCTGAGCAACCAGGTGGTCGCTCACCATCCGGAGGGGACCGACCAAATGCGTCGACAGAAACTGAAGCTTGCCGTGATCACGGGCGCCATCGCCATGCTCGCCCTGAGCGGGTGCTCTGCACCAGAAGCTTCGACGCCTGCACCCCAGTCCACGACCGAGGTCAAGTCGGACGCCGGGACGGAAGAGGCCGCCACCGAGTCTTTCGTCGACAACGTCCTCACACTTCCGGAGTACACGATCAAGATCACCGAAGTGAAGAAGATCGGCGTGGGCGAACCGGGGAATGAGTACGGCGAGAAGCCTGTGATCGCTTTCTGGTACGAGGTCACGAACACCTCGGACGAGCTCATCGACCCCACCACGAGCTGGATCGGCACCTTCACCGCTTTCCAGGACAACGACCCCGACACCGTGAACGAGCTCAACGTGGGCATGCTCCCGGACCAGCAGTTCGTCGACACTCAGATTCAGGACATCAAGCAGGGCGGAACGGTCGCGAATGCCGTCGCCTATGAGCTCGACGATGAGACCACCCCCGTCGAGCTGGCTGCGTCCAACGACCTCGGCATGAGCGAGATCGGCCGCGCAACCTTCACGCTGAACTAATTCACCGCGCCTCGATCGAAGCCGCTCCCCGCCCACGTGGGGAGCGGCTTCGCGTTTCCCAGGACCGGGCACCGGACGATAGAGGACTGACGCACGCGACCCACTACCCTCGCACCATGCCCAACGATCGCCCACGCGCCTGGATCTTCGACGTCGACGGCACCCTCGCCCTCATCGGCGACCGCTCGCCGTACGACATGCGCAACGTCGCGATCGACACCCCGAACCGCCCGGTGGTCGTCGCGGCTCAGGCGTTCGCCGCGCACCCGGACGTCGACGCCCTCATCGTCGTCTCAGGCCGGGATGAGACCGCCCGCCGCGCCACCGAGACCTGGCTCACGTTCAACGAGATCCCGTTCGACCGCCTCCTGCTTCGCCGCACGGGCGATCAGCGCGCCGACAACATCGTGAAGGGCGAGATCTACGACGCCCACATCGCACCACACTTCACGGTGATCGGCGTGGTCGACGACCGCCGCAGTGTGGTCGAGATGTGGCGCTCCCGCGGACTGACCTGCTTCCAGGTGGCCGACGGCGACTTCTGATCCACCTCCATCCGGTGCGGCAGAACGCCTACCCTGGGTGCATCCCCGCAGAAGAGGAGAACCCCATGGGCAGAGTCGTCATGTACGCGTCGGTGTCGGTCGACGGATTCATCGCGGATGAGAACGACCAGCCCGGGCCGCTCTTCGACTGGCTGCTCAGCGGCGACGTGCCGCTGGATGACGGCGGTGTCCTCAAGGTGTCGCGGGCATCCTTCGATTACACCCGGCCGTACTGGGACCAGGTCGGGGTGACGATCGTCGGCCGCCACGTCTTCGACCTCACCGACGGCTGGGACGGCGTGCCTCCGGGCGGCGTCGAACACGTCGTCGTCGTGACCCATCGACCAGCACCCGAGGGCTGGGATCCCGAGGCGCCGTTCCACTTCGTCGACAGCATCGAGGCCGCCGTGGCCATGGCGCAGGAGCTGGCGGGGGAGCGCATCGTCGAGGCCTCGGCCGGCGACGTCGGCGGCCAGGTGTTCGCTGCAGGGCTGGTCGACGAGGTGCGCATGGATGTCGCGCCCGTCGTCTTCGGCTCCGGCAAGCGCTACTTCGGCCCCGTCGACGCGCCGCAGCTGCTGCAGGATCCGGTCGACGTGATCCAGGGCGACCAGGTGCTCCACCTGCGTTACCAGGTGAGGCGCTGATCACCACCTGAATCCGCAACGATCGCGTCGCTCCGGGAGGCGTAGTCCTATATATTGCTTCTGTCCTCAAATGTGAGCTCTAATGACTCAAAGAACGGCAGCGAAGCCGACTATTGGGAGACGACACATGAAGAAGCACACTCAGATCATGGGGCTGGTCGCGGCGCTGACGATCGGGACGATGGCACTCACGGGCGCATCGGCGGCGTCGGCCGACGCCGGTTCGCCAAACCCCGCCACGGCGAGCATCGTCAGCGCAGGCACGTCGTACAACGACATCGCCGCGGCACCCGACTCGAACTCACCCGACTGCATCGCCTGTGGCGTGCCGATGAAGAAGGCAACGAAGGTGAGCGGCCCCGTCCTCGTCTCCAAGAAGTTCGTCAAGTACCTCACCGGAGCCTGGGCCCGGTCGACGGGCTATGCGTGGAACGCCTCCACGACCGTCGACGCCACCATCGATGCCAGCGTCGGCATGTCTGCAGCGGGCGCCTCCGGCAACATTGGCGTATCGGCGAGCATGACCAAGAGCTACTCGATCACGGTCAACATCGCCGCAAGCAGCAGCAAGTACTCCAAGCTCGGCCTCGCGTCGAACTTCAACCGGTACTACGTCAAGTCCACCTACTACCAGAACGGCAAGCAGCTCGCCGGGTCGGCGTGGACCTACGGCTACCTCTATTCGCCCACCAAGGATCAGTACCTCGTCGTCTACTACCAGTGACATGACCACCGGAAGACGGAAAGCAGTGGCCACGATCGTGCTCAGCATGGTCGTGGCCACCGCCACATCCTGCACATCGGCACCCGAGCCACAAGTGCTCTCCCGCCCCTCCTTCGCCGTCACCTCAGCAGACATCGTCCTTCCCGGGGGACGCCCCTACCCCGTCAACTTCATCTTCCTCGCGGCGGAGGACGATCCGATCTGGACCGAGCTGACCGGCGTCGAGTTGCCCGGAGACGCATCCGTCGGCCCCGGTCAGTTCGACCTCATCCGCGGCGAGGGCACCGACGGCTTCCAACTCGGCAACATCACCTTCGAGGTCGACGTCCCGCCGGACGGCCTCTCTTTCGAGTCCGTCGGCCTCGTCTACGAGGGCTCGCCGGAGCCCGTGCCGGTCGACATCGGATCATGGACTCTGTCGGAGGCGCCGCCCGAAGAGTTCGCCACCGCCGACACCAAAGCAGAGGTCGCCGCCATCGCAGGATGCACGCGTGCAGATCTCCCCGTCCCGGCGACCACCGTCGCGGTCGACGCGTTCCGCACGGGCTCCACCGACGTGACAGCAGACGACATCGCCCTCAGCCCCGAAGACGGAGCGATCAGCGTCGTGTTCTCCTGCACCGACGACTCGGACTTCTACGTGATCAGCCCTACGCTCGACTACACCGACAGCGAGGGAGCCCGCAGGAGTGCGCGTTTCGCGCCCATCGCCATCGGATTCCAAGACATCGATGACGCCGACCTCCAGCGAATTCGAGGACGCTAGGCAACGGCCATCGCCCTGACACTCCGACTCAACGCCCGGTATCCGCCGCAATCCCCCGCAGCAACCGCACCACCGTCTCCTCCACCCGCTCCGCGCTCAACGGCTGCCCGATCAGCGCGGAGTACGACGCCATCGCGATGAACTGGTCCGCGATCGCGGCCGCATCCACGTCCGCCCGCACATCCCCGTCCGCTCGCCCGCGCGACACCCGCTCGGCGACCCACTTGCGGATCGGCGCCGCGAGCCGTTCGTTCAGGACCAGCCCCAGCTCCGGATCAGCCGCCGTCACCTCGATGAGCGCCCGCGCCAGCGCCACGCCCTCCGGCCGGGCCAAGCCGTCGGACATCGCCGAGAACCACGCCCGCAGATCCGCCCCGAGGTCGGCCGTCATCGGCACCGACACCTCGGCACCCGGCAGCGACCCCTCGAGCAGCGCCTCGCCGAGGATCGCGGCCTTCGACGGCCACCACCGGTAGATCGTCTGCTTCGAGACCTCCGCCTCGGCCGCGAGGCCCTCGATCGTCACGGCCTCGTACCCGTCAGCGGTCAGCGCGCGCCGCATCGCCTCCAGCACGGACTGGCGGGCTTTCTCACTGCGAGGACGAGGCACCCTCCGAGCGTACTCAGGCGTACACTGGAACATAAGTAGACGCACCGTTGCGAAACCCGAACAAGGAGAAAGAGCATGGCCCTCACCGCACACTCCACCATCGGCGACTGGATGAACGACCCGACCGGCGGGCCGCTCATCCGTGGACTCTTCCAGCAGACGGGCGCCGACCCCGAGCTCCTCACCCCCGTGCTCGGCCTGCCTCTGCAGCAGCTCGTCGCGATGAGCCAGGGCCAGCTCCCGCAGTCCGTCGTCGACGACCTCGTCCGCGCAGCCAACGGCGGCGAGATCCCCGAAGACGACGCGTCCGAGGGCTGGACCGAGAAGCCGACCTCCGGCCGCTTCGCCGGCAAGACCGTCATCGTCACGGGCGCCGCCTCCGGCATCGGCAAGGCCACCGCCTCGCGCATCGCCCGCGAAGGTGGACGCGTGATCGCCAGCGACATCGCCGCCGAGAAGCTCGACGCCCTCAAGGCGGAACTCCCGGATGCCGACATCGTCACGGTCGCCGGCGACCTCACCAAGCAGGATGCGATCGACGCGGTCCTCGCCGCCGCAGGCGACCGCATCGACGGCCTCGCCAACGTCGCCGGCATCAACGACGACTTCTCCCCCGCCGGCGAGACCCCGGATGCCGTCTGGGACCGCGTCATCGCGATCAACCTGACCGCTCCGTTCAAGCTCATGCGCGCGGTCATCCCCGTCATGGAAGCCGCCGGTCGCGGCGCGATCCTCAACGTGTCGAGCGAAGCCGGCCTCCGCGGCAACGCCTCGGGCAACGCCTACACGGCCAGCAAGCACGGCATCATCGGCGTCACCAAGTCCGCGGCGTTCATGTACGGGCCGAAGGGCATCCGCGTGAACTCCGTCGCCCCGGGCGGCGTCGCCACCGGCATCCCGATGCCGCCGAACATGTCGGAGTACGGCTCCGGCCGCCTCGCCCCGTTCCAGCAGTCGATCCCGACGGTCGCGACGGCCGAGCACCTCGCCGCCTCCATCACGTTCCTGCTGTCGGACGACGCCGTGAACATCAACGGCGCCATCCTCGCCTCGGACGGCGGATGGTCGGTGCAGTAAGCCGCACCCGCGAGACCAACGCCCCCGCCGACCCGAACGGTGGGGGCGTTTCGCGTTCTCAGGAGTGCTTCAGCGCTTCGTCGTGAGCACGACCGTGGTGAGCGCTGAAGCGATCAGACCGAGCGCTCCGACAGCGAGCAGCACCAGACCGGCCGGCCAGACCGCGAGCATCGTGACGTCGTACGAGTCGTCGCCCGCCGGCGTCCACTGCTCGATCGCTCCCGTGTTCGTCAGCGAGATGCCGACGATCAGCGCGATCGCGGGGAGCCCCCAGGCGAGCGTCCACGCCAGACGCCGGATGGTCGTGCGCTGGGCCTCCTCCTGCGAAGCAGTAGCCGCAGCATCCTCTGTCGCATCCATGCCTGCACCCTACCGGGCAGGATGCGGGAGGGTGTGAAGCCCGATCGCCCCGGCCTACACTCGACCCCATGCTGAAGCTCGCGTCGATCGTGATCCGCGTGACGGACCTTCCCGCCCAGGCCCGCTTCTGGAAAGAGGCCCTCGACTACGTCGAACGCGACCCGGCCGAAGACGACTGGGTCGTGCTGAAACCCCGCGACGCCGACACCCCCTGCATCTCCCTCGACGCGCACCACTCCGAACGGGTGCTGCCGCCACGCATCCACCTCGACATCTACGCCGAGGACCAGGCTGCCGAGGTGCAGCGGCTCACCGAGCTTGGCGCGCGCGAGGTGCATTGGGACGGTCGCCCCGCCGACGCCGACTACGTGATCATGGAAGACCCGGAAGGGAACCGGTTCTGCATCGTCGACCGCCCCGAATGGACGGGATGGGAGACCCCGCGCGGCGTCACTCCTGCGTGAGCCGCACCGTCATCGTGGTGCCCATGGCCGTCACGTCGTAGGAGAGCTCGCCGTTCTCGAACGTGAACGTCTTGGTGTCGTCCCCCGACGCGAGAATCGGAGCGACGTCTGTGACTCCCGCCCCGCACCGACCTAGAGCGCCGGCTCTGTCGCGACCTCTCGGGGGCGGTCACGCTCCACGATCAGCCGCACCACCGTCCCGACCACGGCGATCGCGAGAGCCACGACCACCGGCAGCCACACCTCCGCGAGCACCATCGGGAACAGTTGCACCGACATCCGCGCCATCTCGGCGACGTCACCATCGAGCACCCGCATGCCGAGCCCGTACTGGATCGCCGTGAACAGCGCAGGCACCATCCATAGAGACAGCAACGCCAGGGCCCACACGATGAGTCTCCACGCCGGCCGCACACCGCACCACACCAGTGCCGCGCCGACGACGATCGCCGGGGTCCACCGCAGGAGCTCGAGCACGAACATCGGCGGAGACACCTCGCCCGAGAAGGCGAGGAACCACCGGCCGACCCATCCGCCGAACGGCACAGCCGCGAGCGCGACACCGAGCGCCGCCACACCGACCGAGCGGCGCGACGTCATCCAGAAGCCCAACTGTGCCAACAGACCCGCCGCGATCACACCGCCCAGGATGCCGACGAAGTAGAGCATGGCCCGGGAATCGCCCCCGTTGCCGAGTTCGAGCCCTCCGGCCAGCACCGCAAAGCTCTGCACGATCGCGATCAGGTGCACCAGCGCGACGCCGAGCGCCGCCGGCCAGACCGCGATGGCGCGACGCCTCGCCACGAGGTTCACGGCGAGGCCCGCGAACACCCCGCCGAGCAACACGAGTGAGAAGAGCAGCGTCGCAAAGTATTGGCTCAGCGGCAGCAGCACGAACGGCATGTCATCCGGCATCGTCTGCGTCGCCCAGAGGTTCTGCAACGGAAGCGTGCCGGCGATCACCCACGGCAGGATCCCCAGCACACCACCGCCGACGCCGATGACGAAGGGCAGTGCGCGCGAGCGCACGATCGGATCACCAGCGACGACGGATGCTTCGGCCATAGGGAGAACCTGTCATATCGACGCGGGTCGACACGGAGGACACGGCCGATTCACGGGACCGGCCGCGCGGGTTCAGACTCCCCGCATCCGCCCGACAGCCGCCCGCACCAGCGCCGCGTTCCCCGGCGCCGTACTTCCGTCCGGAAGCAGCAGCGTGTCTTCCAACCCGATGCGCGAAGCCACCCCGAACTCGACCGCCAAGTCGAACGCGGGCCACGTCGCCCCCTCCTCACCATGCAGCAGGATCGGCATATCCGGCTCCTCGAGCTCGACATGCGCGATCATCGCCTCGGCATGCTCGCGCACCGTCTCGGCAGGCTCGTCCGGCAGCTCGATCAACACCCGCAGGCACTCGCCCCGCACGGGCGAGCGCTTCCACACCTCGAAGCCCGCCGCATCCCACAGCCCCGCCTCGACTGCGACCCCTCGCCGCAGCAGCAGCGCGGCCACCTCATCGGCGCCGGCCTCGTGCCAGTTGACGGACGCGTGGTCGGGCAGCTCCGTCCACGACGCGATCGCGGCGAGACGACGTTCGACATCGGGTTCCGCCCACGCCCCGGTCGTCACGCCCACCGGCACACCGACCCCTGCCGCGCGCACCGCCCACACCCACCGCGCGACGTCGGCGGCCGCGAGACTGTCGCGCCCGGCAGCATCCTTCGGGTGCACATGCACCTCCTGCGCACCGGCAGCCACCGCCCGCGCGGCATCGTCGGCGACCGCGGTCTCGTCGACGCTCAACCACGGATGCTCCGCCGGATCGCGGGCTCCGTTGACGCATGCCTGCAGCAGCATCTGTCGCTCGGACGGCGCGGCCATCAGCCGATCAGCTCGCGCGGGTGGAGATCGTAGATGTGCGACTCCGGCGACGGCCCCTCCTCCGCACGGACCGTGTGCGCGACCTGCCGCGCGACCGCCGCACTGCGACCGACCTTCACCGCCTCGGCTTCGTCCTCGAAGCTGCTGCCCAACGTCTGCGATTCACCCTCGATGCGGTTGAACCAGATGCCGTTGCGGTGGAACGTCTCGATGTCGCCGGCGGCCATGCGGGATCCCTTCTCTCGCATCCCTTTCTACGGCAGACGACCGACACCGGCAGAGCCCCTTGACACCCTCGATGATCCATCCGACGATGACGATCGCCGTCACCATCCGGCAGGGTCCCGACGACCCGCCGAAATCTGCCTATGCCCGCCCTCGCAGCGCGGCTCCCATGGCCGTGAGAGCCTCCTCGAGGATCGGACGCGGCGTCGCGAACACGACCCGGACGAAGTCCTCCGCCCCGCGCCCCAGCAGCCGCCCCTCGGTGAGCACGACACCGGCCTGCTCGCGGAAGAACTCGGCCGGCGGCCCCTGGATGCCCAGCGCACCGGTGTCGATCCAACCGATGTACGTCGCCTCGGGTGCCCGATAGACCGCGCCCGGCAGATGCTCCTCGACCAGGGCGGCGAGCTCACGCCGAGATCCGTCGAGATACTCGATCACATCCGACAACCACGGCTTGCCGTGCCGGTAGGCGGCCGTCGAGGCGACGACGCCGAGAGTCGCCGCGCCATGCTGCACCGCGAAACCGAACCGTCGGTACAGGTCCTGATCCGCCTCATTCGACGTGATCAGCTGAGCGGTCTTCAACCCGGGGATGTTCCACGCCTTCGACGCACTCGTCCCCGTCACCGTGTGCGCGGCCGCCACCTCCGACACCGACGCGTACGGCACGAACGGCGCACCGTCGTAGCGCAGCGGCGCATGGATCTCATCCGCGAACACCCGTCCGCCGTGCCGCTCGACGATCTCGGCGATGGCCTCGAGCTCCTCCCGACCGACGATCGTGCCGGTCGGGTTGTGCGGGTTGCAGAGCACGAGCGTCCGAGCCCCCGCGGCGAACGCCTCATCGATGCGCTGCAGGTCGTGCTGCCACCTGCCATCGACCTCGACGCCCGGAACCTCGATCACCGGATGCCCGATCGCGGGCAAGTATGTCAGGAACGGCATATATGCCGGAGTCGGCACGATCACGGGGGAGCCGGCGGGCGCATACTCCTGCACCGCGACCCCGAGAGCAGCCATCACATCGGACACCGGATGCACGCGCTCCGGATCGACAGCCCAGCCGTACTCGTCCCGCATCCACTCCGCCGTCGCCTCCCCCAGCTCCGCGGCCTGAGGCGGCGACAGGTAGCCGAGGTTCTCGTCATCGATCGCCCGATGCAGCGCCTCGGCGATCTCGGGCGCGACCCCGAAGTCCATCTCCGCCACCCACGCCCCGATCCGACCGGGATGCAGGCTCCACTTCCGACTCTGCGGCCGATCGAGGTACAGGCGGGTGCGCGCATCGAACGGATGCGACGGAAGCGAAGAACGGTCCGCGGTCATGATCCAGGTCCCCGCCGACTCAGCCGGCGGCGCCGATACAGGACGGGCGCAGGTCGATGATCTCGGACACGGGGAACTCCATTCACAGCGGGTCCGACCAATCTACGGAGGGCCCCGCGCGGTCGCACCTCGCGTTTCCGTCCGTGACGCTCCCGGGTCGACCCCCGAACCCCGAGGCCCGCTGGTAACGTTCCCTTGATCGCCGGCACCACACCTCGGAGGGCAGTGATGAGCGAACGAGCGCGCCGCCCGACCGTGAAAGAGGTCGCGACCCGAGCGGGCGTCAGCCCCATGACTGTATCGCGCACCCTCTCCGGCGGACTCAACGTCAAGCCCGACGTGCAGCAGCGTGTGATGGAAGCCGTCGCCGAGCTCGGCTACCACCGCAACGAGAACGCCCGCAGCATCCGCCCCGGCCACAGCAGCGGGCTCATCGGGGTCGCGATCACCAACATCGCCAACCCGTACTACAGCACCTTCGCGCTGGGCGTCGAGGAGGAAGCCGCCCTCACCGGCCGTCGCATCCTGCTCGGGAACACCTCGGAGGATGCCGCGCGCGAAGCCGACCTCGTGGGCGACTTCCTCGGCCGCCGGGTCGACGGGCTCATCGTGGTCCCCGCCGGCACGACATCCGCGCACCTGGCGCATTCGCAGAGCCAGGGCGTACCCGTCGTCCTCGCCTCCCGTCGTATCGAGGGGCTCGCTGCCGACAGCGTCGTGCTGGCCGACGACGACGGCGCCTACCGCGGGACGACCGCTCTCCTCGACCACGGCCACACCCGGATCGGCTACCTCGGCAACGCCCTCTCGATCTTCACCGGCGAGCGCCGCTACGCCGGATTCGTCCGCGCCCTCGAAGACCGCGGCCTCACCGTCGACCCGAGCCTCGTCGCGACGAACCAGCAGACCGTCGACCAGGCCCGCGAGGCCACCCGCGCCCTCCTCGGCTCCGCGCATCCGCCCACGGCGATCTTCTGCGCCAACAACCGCAACGCGATCGGCGCACTGAAGGAGATCAGCGCGCAGTTGAACGCCGGATCACGCAGTGCGACCGACTTCCCCGAGATCGTGAGCTTCGACGACTTCGAACTCGCCGAGCTCTCGCCCGTGCCGATCAGCGTGATCGATCACGACCCTCGCGAACTCGGCCGCACCGCCACGCGTCTGCTGCTCGACCGGCTCGACGGCGGGAAGCTCGACACCCCGGCCCGCGAGGTCGAGTTGCCGGTGTCGCTGCGCGGGGTGCGCTGACTCCGCCGCGGCACCCGTCTGCATCCGGCCACCACGCCTTCCGGCCGCCACGCCTCCGTCCGGGCCGCCACTTGCATGACTTCTCGACGGATGCATGAGTGGTTCCCGGCGCCGCGTCATGCAGGTGTCCTCGGGTCATGCATGTGTGCGCCAGCCGAGCCGGACTCCCGCCATCCGAGCCGGAACTCCCCGCCCACCGAACCGGAACGCCCACCATCCGCACCTGTTGACACCCCTCGCCCTCATTGATAACGTTACCAATCATTCAAGGAGGAGGACCGATGGAGCTGTGCATCGACTTCGGGGGCACCGAGATCAAACTCGCCCTGATCGACGGCGGTCGCATCGTCGCCTCGCGCAACGTCCCCATCGACGGCACGCCCGCCGACCTCGCCGCAGCCGCTGTCGAAGCTCGCCGACTCCTCACGGAGACCGCTCGGACCCCCGACGCCGTGGGCATCGCCGTCCCCGGCGTGGTCGACCCCACCACCGGACGGATGCGGCATGCCAACGCCAAGTACGACTTCCTCCGCGACTTCGACCTGAGCGCCTGGTCCGTCGCCGAGTTCGGCCTTCCCGCCGTCGTCGAGAACGACGCCCGCGCCGCCTTGATCGGCGAGACGTCCTCGGGCAGCGCTGCCGGTGAACGCGACGCGGTGCTCGTCACCCTCGGCACGGGCATCGGCACGGCCGCCATGATCGACGGAACACCGCTGCGCGGACGAACCGGCCACGCCGGCATCCTCGGCGGACACCTCACGGTCGACCTCGACGGCCCCACCTGCCCCTGCGGCAACCTCGGCTGCGGCGAAGCCCTGGCCAGCACCTGGGCGCTTCCGGGCACCGTCACGATGACCGAGGTCTTCACCACCGACGCGCACCCCGCGCTCCGCAACCGGTTCCTGCACGTGTGGGGCGCGGTCGTCACCTCGCTCATCCACTCCTACGATCCGGCGACGGTCATCCTCTCCGGCGGGATCCTGCGCGCGGGCGACGCGGTCCGCGCCCCGATCGAGGCCCACGTCCGCCGACACCTGTGGCCGTCGATGACGCCGCCGCGGTTCGTCGTCCCGCCCGAACCCGAACTCTCCGTCGCGCGCGGCCTCAGCGTCCTCGCCCGCGCTGCGACCCCCCACGCCCCACACACCCGCACCACCCTTTCCGACCAGGAGGAACAGTGACCACCCCGATCAGCGACATGCACGAAGGGCACACGACCCGAGGTCGCTACGACACCCAGCCGACCGTGGCCCTGCCGGCGGGCGAGCGCATCCTCCGCGGCGGCGAAGGCTGGACCGCAGCGGCCGAGCTCGCCGTCGCCTGCGCCCGAGTCACCGGCACCGCACCCGTGCTGCTCGTCGACGCCTACCCGGGAGTCGACGTCCCAGCCCTCACCGCCGAGGTGCGTGCAGCCCTGCCGGAGTGGACGGTGCTCGACGTCGAGACGGCCGCTCGGCCGGTCGCCGAGGTCGAGCAGCTGATCGCCCCGAACCTCACCGACGACCGGGTCTTCGGTGTGATGAGCCACTTCACGATCACCGACTTCTACGACACCGCACAGCTCGACGACCTCGCCGGCAGCATCACGCAGAGTCCGACCGTCGTGATCGGCTGGGGCGCCGCCCTGCTCGCCCCGCGTCTCGCCGGTCCCGCCGCGACCGTGCTCGTCGACATGGCCCGCTGGGAGATCCAGCTGCGCCAGCGCAGGGGCGCCACCAACTGGCGCGCCGACAACGCCTCCGAGGACAACCTGCGCAAGTACAAGCGCGGCTTCTTCGTGGAATGGCGCGTCGCCGACCGCCACAAGCGCAGCCTGTTCGGCAACGTCGACTTCGTCCTCGACGGCAACGCGATCGCCCCCGCTGAACAGCATCCCGATTCTCCCGAGGCCGGCATGATCACGGGTGCCGCGTTCCGGCAGGCGCTGAAGGATGCCGCGTCCCGTCCCTTCCGCGTCGTGCCGTTCTTCGACCCCGGCGTGTGGGGCGGGCAGTGGATGAAGAACCTCATCGGCCTCGACCCGTCGAAGGACAACTACGCGTGGTGCTTCGACTGCGTGCCCGAGGAGAACTCCCTGCTGCTGGAAGGAGAGGGCGGTGTGATCGAGATCCCCGCACTCGACCTCGTCTTCAGCCGTCCGGTCGAGCTCCTCGGCGCGAAGACGTTCTCCCGCTTCGGCGCGGAGTTCCCGATCCGCTTCGACTTCCTCGACACGATGGACGGCGGCAACCTCAGCCTGCAGGTGCACCCGCTGACCGACTACATCCAGAACACGTTCGGCATGCACTACACGCAGGACGAGAGCTACTACATGCTCGATGTCGGCGACGACGCCGTGGTCTACCTGGGCACCAAGGAGGGCATCGACCGCTCCGAGATGCTGCAGGATCTGGCCACGGCACAGGACGGCGAGCATCCGTTCCCGGCCGAGAAGTACATCAACTCCTTCCCGGCACGCAAGCACGACCACTTCGCGATCCCCGCCGGCACCGTGCACTGCTCCGGTGCGAACTCCATGGTGCTGGAGATCTCGGCGACGCCGTTCATCTTCACCTTCAAGCTCTGGGACTGGGGCCGTGTCGGCCTCGACGGCATCCCCCGCCCCGTGCACCTCGACCACGGCGCCCGCAACATCCAGTGGGACCGCGACACGTCCTGGGTCGGCGACAACCTCCTCGGACAGGTCGAGACCATCCGCACCGACGAAGATGTGACCGAGGAGAGCACGGGCCTGCACGAGCTCGAGTTCATCGAGGTGCGCCGGCACTGGTTCGCCCAGGCCGCCGACCACGACACCGAGGGCACCGTCAACGTGCTCAACCTGGTCGAGGGGGATGAGGTGCGCGTGGTCAGCCCGACCGGCGCCTTCGACCCCTTCGTCATCCACTACGCCGAGACGTTCATCGTCCCGGCGGCCGTGGGTGCGTACCGGATCGAGCGCACGGAGAACTCGCGCAGCGCCCGCTTCGCGACCGTCAAGGCCTACGTGCGCGGCTCGCGCACGAGCGACAACTGAACACAGCAACCGTCATGCAGCATCCATCGCCGGGGACTCCCACCACAGGAATCCCTTGCACCGCACTCATCACCTTGGTAGCGTGAAACCAGATTTCTGGTAACGATACCAAACGAACAAGGGAGTTCTGAATGATTTCGCGACGCAAGATCGCCGCCGCCGCGGCCGGTCTCCTCCTCGGCACCCTGGCCCTCGCCGGGTGCTCCGGCGACTCCGGCTCCGGAGACTCCGGCGAGGTGACCGGCACGCTCAACTTCTACACCGACAAGGCGGCGTGGAAGCCCGACTTCGAGTCGCTGAACAAGGTCAGCGGCGAGGCCGTCGACATCACCCTCAAGACCACCGGCTACTCCGACGCCAACCAGTACGACGCCTTCATCAAGCAGTCGTTCCGCACCGACAAGTCGCCCGGTCTGTTCACCTGGCACACCGGCGACTCGCTCAAGCAGCTGGTCGACGAAGGCCTGGTCGCCGAGACCACCGACATCTGGACGAAGGCGGTCGATGAGGGCTGGGTGAGCGAAGACCTGCGCGACAGCTACACCTTCGACGGCAAGCAGTACTGCGTGCCGATGAACATCGCCTACTGGATCATGTTCTACAACAAGGCCGCCTTCGCCGACAACGGCGTCGAGGTGCCCACCACGTGGGACGAACTCAACACCGCGGCCGAGACCCTGAAGGATGCCGGAGTCACCCCGTACTACCAGACCAGCGTGCTGTTCACCTTCCAGTGGTTCCAGCACCTGGTCGCCTCGACCGACCCCGACCTGTACGCCGGGCTCACCACGGGCGAGGTCAAGTACACCGACCCCGAGATCGTCGACATCATGAACGTCTGGCTCGACGAGCAGAAGGCCGGCTGGTTCAGCGATGCGGGCAGCACCACCGATCCCGCGGTCGGCCTCAAGCAGGGCGACTACGCCATGATCAACTTCGGCACGTTCTTCGCCGGCAACCTCGAAGGCGCCGGCATGACGACCGATGACTACGGGATGTTCGCGATCCCGGCCGTGAACGGCGACCTCGACACCACCCCGGTGGCCGTCGAGTCGGGCCCGATCTGCACGGCCGAGAACTCCAAGCAGCGCGACCTCGGTCTCGCATACGCCGAGTGGTGGATGTCGCCCGATGCCCAGACCGCCTGGAACGACGCCCACGGCGACGTCGCGTTCAACCCGAAGGCCAAGGTCGCAGACCCCGCCCTCGCCGAACTCGGCACGCAGATCGCGGGCGACGGCTACTCGCTCTACGACCGGTTCTTCGAGGCCATGCCCACCGAGATCGTGACCACCGCGATCGAGCAGTTCGGCGCGTTCAACGCCAACCCGGGTGACCCGATGCCGTTCCTGGAGAAGATCCAGGCCACCGCAGACAAGTACTGGGCAGAGCAGGAGTAAGCGGGCGGATGGCGCACCAGAAGACGCCGTACCAGTGGTCCGCCCGGGGCTTCATCGCCCCGGGCGTGATCCTGGTCGCAGTCCTGCTCTACCTCCCGCTGCTGTGGACGGTGTTCCTCAGCTTCACGAAGTACAACGGGCTCGGCAGCCCGAAGTGGATCGGCCTCGACAACTACGTCGAGATGCTGACCGACGGCGACTTCGTGGGCTCCGCCATGAACACCGTGCTCTGGGTCATCGGCACCCTGATCATCCCGGTCGGCATCGGTCTCGCGATCGCGCTGCTCACCTGGAACCTCGGCGGCGGCATCTGGCTGCGCCTCCCCTTCCTGATCCCCTACGCCCTCTCCGGCATCGGCGTCGGCGTGGTGTGGTCGTTCATCCTCTCCTCGGGCGGCGCGCTCGACCAGGCCCTCGCCGCCTTCGGCATCACCGACCCGCCGCGATGGCTGCTGGATGCTCCGCTCAACACGATCGTGATGATCATCGCCTCCTCGTGGCAGGGGGTCGGAGTGAACGCCCTCCTGTTCACGATCGGGCTGCAGGCCATCCCGAAGGAGCCCCTCGAGGCCGCGCGGATCGACGGCGCCGGTGGGCCGCGCCTGTTCGCCAGCATCCTGTGGCCGATGCTCCGCCCCCTCACGGCGGTGGTCGTCGGGCTCTCGATCGTCGCGAGCCTCAAGACGTTCGACATCGTCTGGGGCATGACCAAGGGTGGCCCGGGCACGGTCTCGGAGACCCTCGCTCTGACCATGTACAAGGAGACGTTCGTGAACAGCGACTACGGACTCGGTTCCGCGATCGCGGTGTTCCTCACCGTCATCACCCTGGTCGCCTCGGTGCTGTACCTGCGTCAGCAGCTCTCCCCGAAGAAGGAGATGTGATGTCGAAGATCATCAGAACGGCCGTCCTCGTCATCCTCGGGATCGTGTGGCTGCTGCCTGCGTACCTCCTCGTCGTGAACGCGATGAAGGATCCGCTCACCTTCACCTCGAAGGAGTCGTGGATCCCGACGGACTTCCATCTGTTCGAGAACTTCGCCGATGCGTTCGCGCTCTCCGGCATCGGCGACAGCATCCTCAGCACCCTGATCTACTCGATTGTGTCGCCCACCATCGCGGTGCTCGTCGGTGCCGCGGCCGGGTTCGCGATCGTGGCCCTGCGGCTCAAGCGCGGCTTCCTGTGGTTCGTCGTGATCTTCGGCGGCACGGTGTTCCCGCTGCAGATGGTCTTGCTGCCGCTGTTCGACGCGTACTCGCGCATCGGGCTGTTCGACACCCGCGTGGGCATGGTCATGATCTACACGGTGATCTCGATCCCGTTCTCGGCATTCGTGATGCGCAACTTCTTCACCGGTGTCGCCCACAACGTGTTCGAGGCCGCGGTGCTCGACGGCGCCACCACCTGGCGCATCTTCGTGCGCCTGTACCTGCCGATGGCGTCGAGCGCGCTGGTCGCGATCTTCATCCTCCAGGCGACGTTCGTGTGGAACGACCTGCTCCTCGGCCTCACGCTCAGCCAGTCCGACGACATCCGCCCCATCATCACGACCCTGTCCGGCATGCAGAGCACCTACGGCGGCGCGCAGATGTCGGTCGTGCTGGCCGCGGCCGTGCTCGTCTCGCTCCCCACCGTGGTGCTGTTCCTGTGCACCCAGCGGTTCTTCGCCAAGGGCCTCGCGCTCGGACAGTACTGACCCCGCCCGCATCCACGCCCCTCGGAAGGCATCATGCATCCCCTCATCCCCACCGTCGATGACCTCGCCGCCGATGCGGTGACCCACCGCTACGACGACATGATCGCGCCCACCGGCCTCACCAACATGTTCGGGACGGTGCGGGTGGACCACGACCTGACGGCGGTCAGCGCCGTGCAGTTCCCACCCGTGTCGCAGGGCCTCACGCAGACCGCGGTGCTGTTCGTCGACGGTCGGCTGTTCGCCTCGTACGGAGCGCCCGTCACCCACGAATGGCGCGCGGACCGCGTCGTGCGGCGCGCGACCGTGGGCGGCCTCGAGATCGAGACCGCGACCGTCTGCGTTCCGGGTAAGACCGCGGTCGCGATCGACATCGTCGTGCGCAACACCGGCGCGAGCGAACGCGACGTGCGGCTCGGGCTCTCGGCGGCAGCGCGCGTCACCCGCTCCCGGAACGCCTGGCTCGACGCCGAATCACCCTCGGAACGCGACACCGCGACCGTCGACGGCGAGCGCCTCGTGTTCTCGTCGACGGATGCCGCGGCGTGGAGCGTGCAGGGGATCGTCGGGGGCACCGCGGCGCTGAGCGGGGTGGCCGAGCTGCCCGACGCGTTCGACACCGGCATCGGCGGCAACGGTCGCGGCGGTGAGCTCTCGGTGTCACTCGCCGTGCCGGCCGGGGGGACCGCGCGCACCGGATATGTGCAGGCGGTCGGCATCTCCGCAGCCGACGCCACCCGCACCTACGATCTCGTCACCGCAGACGTGCCCGGTGCCGTCGGCGCGGCCGAGGAGTTCTGGAATCGTCAGCTGCGCGCCGCCTTCGACCCCGACGACGGGGAGTTCTCCGGAGCGCTTCCGCTGCTGGAGACGGCATCCGCACCTCTTCGTCGCCTGTACTGGTGGGCTGCGCTGGGCGTGATCTGGTTCCGCCGCGACTTCGCCGGCAACGTGCTCGGCCGCTCGTACGACACCCTCATGCCGAACTACTGGGGCACCACCACGTTCATCTGGGACTACAGCCTGAGCTCCGTCAGCCACGCGCTGCTCGACCCCGCCGAGATGCGGAACCAGGTGCGGCACTGGATCTCGCTCGACATCCACTCGCACTTCGGCACCTCGTCGCTGACGGGGGGCCCGGTGGGTCGCTGGTACTCCGTGAACGACTACGCGATGACCCGTCTCGTGCACGACTACGTGCGCTTCACCGGCGACTCCGGCTTCCTCGACGAGATCGTCGGCGATCACTCCGTCGCCGAATCGGTGCGGGAGTGGGCGAGGGCCTGGAAGAAGTTACGCCGAGACACCGCCCTCGCCGACTACGGCGAGATCGACAACCTGCTCGAGTGCGTGAGCTCGTACACGCACGAGGTCGCGAGCCTCAACGCCGCGAACGTGTGGAGCATGCGCACCGCCGCCTCCCTCGCGGAACTGCAGGGCGACGGCGCCACCGGGGCGGAGCTGCGCGCCGAGGCCGACGCCCTGCTCCCCGCCGTGATCGAGCGCTACCTCCCCGGCCAGGGCATCTTCGCCGCGGGACAGCCCGACGGCACACAGCTCCCGGTGCGGCACTGCTACGACTTCAGCGTCGTCGGCACCACGATCGCCGACGACCTCACCCCCGGCATCCGCGACGAGATGGTCTCCTTCTTCCAGCGCGAGCTGCAGACCGACAACTGGATGCGCGCGCTCTCGCCGTGGGATCCCGACGCGAGCTACAGCCCACGGCCCGACCACCAGTGGAACGGCGCCTACCCGGCCTGGCCCGCGGATGCCGGACGCGCCCTCGCCGCCCTCGGCGCCCCCGGGGTGCTCACCGACTGGATCGACGGGCTCTCCCGCACAGCCAACCAGGGCCCGATGGGGCAGGCGCACTTCGTGGAGGAGGCACTGCCCGGGATCAACGGCGGTGCCCGCAAGGCCCCGCCGCAGCTGCCGTACATCATCGACTGGTCATGCTCGTCATCCGGCGCCTGGATCGAGCTCGTGATCGAGGCCCTGTTCGGCGTCTCGGTCGCGACCGACGGCACGGTGCGCGCGGCCGGATGCGTCGGCGCCCTCGACCCGCACGCGGTGCTGCGCGGGCTGCGCGTCGGTGAGCGCCGCTACGACATCCACGCCTCGGGGAGCATCACCGAGACAGCCGGCTGAGCCGGCCGACCGCCACGCTGTATCCACACGAACACGAAGGAGTGATCGAGATGAGAAGACGCATGATCGCGGCCGGTCTGGCCGCCGCATCCCTCTGCGCGGGAGCCCTGTTCGCCGCTCCGGCGAGCGCGGCCGTCCCGGCCGGGGGCGGGCAGGGCAACGGCCACGGCAACGGGCAGTGCTCGCTCGTCGACCGCACGCTCACCGCGACGGCGAGCGTGAACCAGGGACTGACGGAGACGTTCACGACCTACGGCGACACCGGCGGCGAATGGACCGGCGGCGACAGCACCTACTCGATGCCGCTCGGCAAGGGGAAGACCGGATGGTTCTTCTCGGACACGTTCCTCGGCACCGTCAACCCCGACGGCTCCCGTCCCACCGACTCGCCCTTCGTGAACAACTCGGTGGTCGTGCAGGATCGCCGCGGCGGACTCTCGACCATCACCGGCGGCACTCCGGAGGACCCGGCCGGCATCATCCCGCCCGAGCCCGACGGCAAGTGGTACTGGATCGGCGATCCGACGCCCGGCCGCGACGGCACCGTGCAGGTGCCGCTGCTGCAGTTCGCGCGCACCGGCACCGGGCAGTGGGATTTCGCGTGGACCGCGAACCGGCTCGCCACGCTCGACGGCCAGACGCTGCAGCTCGACTCGATCGTGGATCTGCCCTCCGCGACCGGCATCAACTGGGGGTCCTGGACGCTCGAGGAACGCGGCATGACCTACATCTACGGCATCGCCGACCCAGGTGGCGTCCGCTCCGCCTATGTCGCCAGGGCGCAGGGCAAGGACGGACTCAAGGGCGCCTGGACGTACTGGAACGGCACGATCTGGTCGGCGGCCGAGGCCGATGCCGTACCCGTGGTGCCGTACGTGGCGAACGAGTTCAGCGTGGCCCCGTTCCGTGACGGATACCTGCTCGTGACGCAGGACACCTCTGAGCTGTTCAGCACCCGCATCGTCGCGCGCACCTCGTGCTCGCCCACCGGCCCGTTCACCGATCCGGTCGAGCTGTACCGCACGCCCGAGACCGGAGCGCTCGGCAGCTACGGAGACCCCGACGTGTTCACCTACAACGCCCACGAGCATCCGAACCTGCGACAGGGTAACCGCATCCTCGTGTCGTACAACGTGAACACGTTCGACAACGTGGGCGACGTGTACGACGACGCCTCGATCTACCGGCCGCGGTTCATCGACGTGCAGCTGAAGGTCACCGGATGACCGACGACCGTGCGGCGCTCCAGGGGCTCCTCGCCTCCGGGGCGCCGCTCACCTGGGTGTTCGCGGGCGACTCGATCACGCACGGCCTCATCCACACCCGCGGCGCCCGCAACTACGTCGATCACATGCACGAGCTGATCCGCGGTGATGCCGGCCGAGTGCAGGATGCGGTGATCAACACGGCGATCACGGGGTGGCGCGCCGACCTGATCCTCGACGACTTCGAGCGTCGCGTGGCGCACTGGCGGCCCGACGTGGTGTCGGTCATGGTCGGCACCAACGACTGCACCACCGAGTGGCTCGACTCCGTGATCGAGGTGCCGGAGTTCGCGGGGTCGATCGCCGAGTTCGTGCGGCGGGTGCGGATGCTCGATGCCATCCCCGTGCTGCAGACGCCGCCGACCGTGGACCTCCTGCACGCTCCCGGCCGGGCCCGCATCGGCGAGTTCGCGCAGGCGATCCGTGAGGTGGCCGCGCGGGAGGAAGCGATCCTGGTGGACCAGCACGCCGCGTTCGCCGCGTTCGCGGAGGGGACGGGGCCCGGCAACGAAGACATGCCGTGGGGGCTGCTCGACGATGCCTTCCACCCGAGCGCAGCAGGACATGCCCTGCTCGCGCTCGGGTGGGCCGAGGCGCTCGGGTTCGACGTCTCGGACTCGCGCGTGCGGGTCGACCTCGCCGCACGCGTGGCCGTGGCACGGCATCCGCAGTGGCCACCCGTGTGATGCGCATCGCAGACTGCGGTGCGCCTGCCGGGAACGGGAGCGCGCCTCGACTCAGCCGGCCTGCACGTCGAGCACCCACGTCACGCCGAAGCGGTCGGTGAGCATGCCGAATCCGGGGATCTGGAGGCGGCGGACTGGCGGATCTTCCGGCTGGACCGGATGCATCCGCGCATCCCGATCGGACCGTCGTTCTCCCCGCGCCCGTTGCCGGCGGCGGATGCGCAGACCTTCGCCGAGGCGAGCTCCGCCTCCTCTGCCTGATCCGTGCGATCCCGCGCGCAGCACCGCCGGTAGACTGGGATCGCCCCGCCGGCCCCTTCCTTTGGAGTGCGCGTGACCACCGCCCCTGCACCTTCCCACCAGCACGTCCCCGACTCCGTCGAGAACGCGATCGCTACGCCCGAGAAGGAGCAGCCGTACGCGGCCCTCGGACTCAAGCCCGACGAGTACGAGCGCATCAAGGAGATCCTCGGACGCCGCCCCACCTCGGGCGAGCTGGCGATGTACTCCGTGATGTGGTCGGAGCACTGCTCCTACAAGTCGTCGAAGAACTACCTGCGCCGCTTCGGCCAGAAGGTTTCCGACGAGATGAAGGAACGCCTCATGGTGGGCATGGGCCAGAACGCGGGCGTCGTCGACGTCGGCGAGGGCTGGGCCGTCACCTTCAAGGCCGAGTCACACAACCACCCGTCGTTCATCGAGCCCTTCCAGGGTGCGGCGACCGGCGTCGGCGGCATCGTCCGCGACATCATCTCGATGGGTGCGCGCCCGGTCGCCGTCATGGACGCCCTGCGCTTCGGTGCGGTCGACCACCCCGACACCGCCCGCGTCGTGCACGGCGTGACCAGCGGCATCAGCTTCTACGGCAACTGCCTGGGCCTTCCGAACATCGGCGGCGAGACCGTCTTCGACTCCGTCTACCAGGCGAACCCGCTCGTGAACGCGCTCGCGGTGGGCGTCCTCCGTCACGAGGACCTCAAGCTCGCCAACGCGACCGGCGTGGGCAACAAGGTCGTCCTCTTCGGCGCCCGCACGGGTGGCGACGGCATCGGTGGCGCGAGCATCCTGGCCTCCGACTCCTTCGACTCCACCGGCCCGACCAAGCGCCCCGCGGTGCAGGTCGGCGACCCCTTCGCCGAGAAGGTGCTCATCGAGTGCTGCCTCGAGCTGTACCGCGGCGAGCTCGTCGAGGCGATCCAGGACCTGGGCGCCGCCGGCATCTCGTGCGCGACGAGCGAACTCGCGGCCAACGGCAACAGCGGCATGAAGGTGTCGCTCGACAACGTGCTGCTGCGCGACCCCACGCTCACGGCCGAGGAGATCCTCATGTCGGAGTCGCAGGAGCGCATGATGGCGATCGTCGCCCCCGAGAAGCTCGACGCCTTCCTCGAGGTCGTGAACAAGTGGGAGGTC
The DNA here is from genome assembly GCA_044900255.1 of Microbacterium sp. NPDC090218. GTDB lineage: Bacteria > Actinomycetota > Actinomycetes > Actinomycetales > Microbacteriaceae > Microbacterium. The sequence goes on from JBJDMS010000001.1 coordinate 1,099,035, forward strand.
GAGACCTCCGTGCTCGGCGAGGTCACCGGCGACGGACGCCTCATCATCGACTGGCAGGGCGAGCGCATCGTCGACGTCGACCCCTCGACCGTCGCGGTCGACGGCCCGGTCTACGACCGTCCGGTCGCGTACCCGACGTGGATCGACGCCCTCCAGGCGGATGCCGCCGAGAACCTGCCCCGGGCGAACGACCCCGAGACCCTGCGCGAGCAGTTCCTGAACCTCGTCGCCTCGCCGAACCTGGCCGACACGAGCTGGATCACCAACCAGTACGACTACTACGTGCTCGGCAACACGGCGCTGAGCTTCCCCGACGACGCCGGCATGATCCGCGTCGACGAGGAGTCGGGCCTCGGCTTCGCGATCTCGACCGACGCCAACGGCCGCTACTGCCAGCTCGACCCGTACGCGGGCGCGCAGCTGGCCCTCGCCGAGGCCTACCGCAACGTCGCCGTCACCGGTGCCGTGCCCACCGCCATCACCGACTGCCTCAACTTCGGCTCTCCCGAGAACCCCGAGGTCATGTGGCAGTTCGGCCAGACGGTCGACGGCCTGGCCGACGGATGCTACGAACTGGGCACCCCGGTCACCGGCGGCAACGTCTCGTTCTACAACCAGACCGGCGACGTGCCGATCCACCCGACCCCGCTCGTGGGCGTCCTCGGCATCATCGACGACGTCTCGCGCCGCATCCCCTCCGGATGGCAGGACGAGGGCCAGAACGTCTACCTGCTCGGCACCACCTCGACCGAGCTCTCGGGCTCGGCCTGGGCCGAGGTCGTGCACGACCACCTCGGCGGTCTGCCGCCCAAGGTCGACCTCGCGGGCGAGAAGCGTCTCGCCGGCCTGCTCGCGGCGGCTCGTGACGAATGGCTGATCTCCTCCGCTCACGACGTCTCCGAGGGCGGCCTCGCCCAGGCGCTCGCCGAAGGCGTCATGCGCTTCGGCGTCGGAGCCCGCGTCTGGCTGAACGAGATCATCGAGCGCGACGGTGTGGATGCGGCATCCGCGCTGTTCTCCGAGTCGACCGGCCGCGTGCTCGTGACGGTTCCCCGCGAAGACGACGTGAAGTTCCGCGGCCTCTGCGAGGGACGCAACTACCCGGTGGCGCGCATCGGCGTGACCGACACCGAGCCGCAGCTCGAGGTGCAGGGCGTGTTCACCGTCTCGGCCGCCGAACTGCGTGAGCGCTCGCAGGCCACGCTGCCCTCGTACTTCGGTCCGACCGTCACCGAGACGGTCGGCGCATGAACGAGGTCAGCCGCCGGAACCCGAACGAAGAGGACTACGGCGACCTCGGCGAGAAGCGCAACCGGCGCATCCGCATCGTCGCGTGGACCGTCATCATCGCGCTGATCCTCGGCGGTGGCGGCGCGACCGTGATCACGCTGATCCTGGGCTGACGCCGCTGCTCCACGGGCGTACTCTGGCCGGGGAACGGAGGCACCATGACCATCCAGCCCGTAGACGTCGCCCGCGATGAGGACATCGAGGGGTATCTCCTCGGCTCGCCGGTGAGCATCATGCGCGAGTTCGTCTCGACTCCGGGACGAGGACCGCGCCTGCACCGGCACCCGTACGCCGAGACCTTCGTCATCCATCACGGCCGCGCGCTGTTCACGGTCGGCGAGGATCAGGTCGTCGGCGTCGGAGGGCAGATCCTCGTGGTGCCCGCCCTCGTCGCGCACCGTTTCGAGGTTCTCGACGGCGGCACGTATGAGGCCACGCACATCCACGCGAACGACCGCTTCGTCACGGAATGGCTCGAGTAGAAGCATTGCGCGCGCCGTGTCGGAGCCGCTGCCTAGAGTGGGCGCATGACCGCCGACGCCCGCGACCGCCTGCTCGCCCTGCGCGCGCAGGCCGAGCAGCGGGTGCAGACGACGGCCGCGACCCTCGACGAGCTCACGCACGACCGCGAGGGCTCCAACGACGACGACGAACACGATCCCGAGGGCGTCACGCTGTCGTCGGAGTGGTCCCGTCTGACCGGACTCGCCGAGGCCGCCGCATCCGAGCTGCGCCAGGTCGACGACGCCCTCGCCCGGCTGGATGCCGGCACCTACGGAATCTGCGCGAACTGCGGCGCCGCCATCCCCGCCGGCCGCCTGGAGGCGCGGCCCTTCGCCGAGTACTGCGTCGCCTGCGCCGAGAAGCTCGGCCGATAGCCCTGACGTGCGCGACGATCGCGAGTAGCATCCCACCCATGCCCATCACTCTCGAGAACGTCGGCATCGCCGTCCGCGACCTGGAAGCCACCATCTCCTTCTTCACCGATCTCGGGCTCACCGTGCTCGGCCGCGACGAGGTCAGCGGCGAGTGGGCGTCGACCGCCGTCGGACTCGACGGCAACCACGCGAAGATCGCGGTGCTGCAGACTCCTGACGGGCACGGCCAGATCGAGCTTTTCGAGTACATCCACCCGGACGCGATCGAGACGGAGCCGACGCTGCCGAACGAGATCGGCATGCATCGCATCGCCTTCTCGGTCGACGACATCTACGAGTCCCTGGCCATCGCCGCGCGACACGGTTACCACCCGCTCCGCGGTGTCGCGAACTACCAGGACGTCTACAAGCTCACCTACCTGCGCGGACCCAGCGGCATCCTCGTGATGTTCGCGCAGGACCTCACGAAGGGCTGAGTCCGGCCCGGTCACGCAGGGACGACCGTCCCCTGATGGAATCGCAGCACGGGGCCGGCACCGGATAACTGCCAGATGGAGGACCGACGGCTCTCACGGCCCGGGGCGATGATGCGGTAGTTCACGAGAACGACGTCGGGTGCCAGCTCGTTGAAGAGCCAATCGGAGGTCTCCGGTGCGGGTCCGCCGTCCTCCTTCGAAAGCGCGACGATCGTGTCCTCGCGCAGCCAGCGCCTGCCGGATGCCCCGATCTCTGCGAAGTCGGCGGCGAGCAGCGCGCCCACGCGTCCCGCGTCCGTACGGACGTCCGAGGAGAGCAGCGCGAGCTCGGCATCGACCACGGCAGAGTACCTGGCAGCATCGTCATCCCACATGGATAGACGGTATCGCGGTGCCCGCCGGGCGCCGGCACATGTGTGACCGCGCCCCTCCCACGGGTCGCTACGATTCCCGTGTGGACAAGCACACGACGACCTCCCTTCTGCGTGACCGCTTCTACCCCGTGCTGAAGGCCCAGGGGTTCACACGCACCGGCGACGTCCTGCGTCGAGTCGACTCCCCGGTCGTGCATGTCGTCGAGGTCGTGCACCAGCCGCGTCGCGGAGTGTTCCGCGTCGACCTCGGCGCGCACCTGACCCTGCTCGGCGATGTGTCCCGCCACGCCATCGATACGGCGAAGATCCGCGAACCGGACTGCGCCTGGCGGTCGTCGATCATCCCGGGCTTCCGCAACGACCACGACCCGGACTTCGCCTACGGCTCGAATCCCGAGGAGGCATCCGAATCGGTCGCCTTCCTCGTCTCCGAGTGGGACCGCCAGTCGAACGCGTTCTTCGCCCCGCTCACGCGCTGGCCGGACGACTTCCACGACGCCGCCCGTGCGGCGGTGGAAACCCCGCCGCACCCGGCCCATCTGCTCACCTGGGCACGGGTCGCGGCGCTGACCGGCGACCTCGATCTGGCGCAGCGCTGTGCCGAGATCGCGCTCCCGAGCGTTCCCGAGCGCGCGACCTCTCTGCGGGAGAGCCTCGAGGGCATCCTGCGCGATCCACAGACGGCGGTGCCGCAGCTGCGCGAGAAGTAGGCTGAACGCATCATGGACGAGTTCATCCAGGGCTTCTGGAGCTTCGCGCAGCACTACTGGTGGCTCATCTTTCCCATCATGGGAATGGCCGGCGGTGCGGCGAAGGCGTGGGAGCGCAACTCCAAGCGCCGCCATGAGCGCCGCCTGGAGACCCTGCGCATGAAGGCACAGCTCAAGACCGCCGAGATCGAGGCGCGTGCGCTCACCCAGCAGGCCAAGCGCCGCGGGCCCTCCGTCGTCGACACGACGGCGTCGGTCGCCCCGAACGATCTGGTCGCGCGCCTGTTCGCCGAACACGACGAGATCACCGCTCGCTGGCTGGACTACGAGCTCGACGTCGCGAAGCTCATCGCCTTCCCCGCCATGAGCGATGGACGCCAGCCGCTCACCGCCGCTTTCCTGCGGGCCAAGAAGACGGCGGATGCGCTGCGCCCGGCCTCCGCCGAGGCGAAGGTGTCGGAGCAGCAGGTGACCGAGTACCTGCAGGCCGTCGGCGACTACGCGGTCGCGTTCGAGATCGCCGAGAAGGATGCCCGTCGCCTCCGCGACTCGACCTTCACGGAGCCCGAGCGCAAGCGCCTCGAACGGGCACAGCAGCTGCTCAAGGTCGCGGTCGACGAATCGGCCACCCAGGCCGAGCGCAACGTCGCCTACAAGCGCGTGCGCGAAGAGCTCGATGGCCTCATCCTGCTCTCCGACGACGCCGTCACCGTGCTCGAGAAGCAGGTCGCGCGGGAACTGCCGGCACACGCCACCGCAGCTCCGACACCGACGCCCGCCGCCGAGGCTGCACCCGCACCCGCCGCCGCGCCCGAGCCCGAGCGGATACCGATCGCCGACCCGCTGCGTCCCACGCCTCCGCGCGCACAGCCGCGCGACGACGCATGACTCCGGAGAACGTCACCGGTCCGGTCGCCCACCATGCCGAAGGACCCGTGTGGTGGTCGGGCTGGGGTGGACTCCGCTGGGTCGACGGCACCGCCGGCGACCTGCTCACCCTCCGCCCCGACGGCGTGACTCGCCAGCACCTCGACGACGAGTATCTGGCCTTCGCCCGACCCCGCGTCGGCGGCGGCTTGGTGGCGGTCGGCGCGCGCACCCTCTATCTGGCGGACGACGTCGACGGTCACGCCCGCGCCGTCGCAACCCTGCTCGATGACCCGCGTGTGCGGATGAACGACGGGTGCTGCGACCCGCGCGGCCGTCTGATCGCCGGTTCGATGGCCTACGACGCGACGCCGGATGCCGGGGTCGTGCTGCGATTCGACGCCGACCTCGCGATCTCGACGGTGCTGGCGCACACGACGGTGTCGAACGGCGTCGGCTTCTCGCCCGACGGTCGTCGCGCCTACTACGTCGACACCATGACCCACCGCATCGACGTGTTCGACGTCGCCGAGGGCGAGCTTCGCGGCCGGCGCACCTTCGTGGCCATCCCCGAGGAGCAGGGCCTGCCGGACGGCCTGACGGTCGCCGCCGACGGCAGCGTCTGGGTCGCGCTCTGGGGCGGCAGCGCGGTGCACGGCTACGACGCATCCGGAGCCCTGGTTGAGACGATCGCCCTCCCCGTCCCACAGGTCTCGGCGTGCACGTTCGGTGGCGACGACCTCGGCACGCTCTACATCACGACGTCGGCGCAGGGGCTCCCGGCAGACCACGGCACCGACGCAGGATCGGTGTATTCGGTGCGCCCGGGGGTGCACGGCATCTCCGTCACACCGTTCGCCGGCTGAACCGTCTGTCCGTGCGGATGCCCGAGACGCCCGACGGCCTCTGATCGGGACACGGTGCACTCAGCAAAAGGAACCGTGCCCCGGCCAGAGGCCGCCGGGTGAGAGCCTGACGTCAGCCCAGGTGCGCCCGCTCGGTGCGCTGGCGCTGACGTCCGAGACCGTCGATCTCGATCGTCATCTCATCGCCGTCCTGCAGATAGGGGAAGCGGCCGGACAGCGCGACGCCTTGCGGGGTGCCTGTGTTGATCACATCCCCCGGTTCGAGCACCAGATACTGACTCAGCTCGTGCACGATCTGCAGCACCGGGAAGATCATGTCCGCCGTCGACGAGTCCTGACGCGGTTCGCCGTTCACGAACGACCGCAGTCGCAGCGCCTGCGGGTCGACCTCGTCCGCCGGCACCAGCGCGGGCCCGAGCGGATTGAACGTCTCGGAGCACTTGCCCTTCGACCACTGCCCGCCCGACACCTCGAGCTGGTACGCCCGCTCCGAGACATCGTTCGAGATCGTGTATCCGGCGATGACCTCGCGCGCAGCATCCGGCGACGACAGGTATCGGGCCGTCCTGCCGATCACGACCGCCAGTTCGACCTCCCAGTCGACCTTCTCGGCGCCGGGCGGCAGCAGCACGACGTCGTCCGGGCCGACGACCGTGTTCGGGTGCTTGAAGAAGATCACCGGATGCTCGGGCGGCAGCGATCCGGACTCCGCCGCATGCGCGGCATAGTTCTGGCCGATGCACACCACCGCGGTCGGACGGGCGACCGGAGCGCCGATGCGCAGCCCCTCCACCGTGACCGCTGCCAGCTCGTCGCGGACCAGGGCTTCACGCACGCGGGCGATGCCGTCGGCGGCGAGGAAGGCGCCGTCGATGTCGGATGTCAGGGGCGCGAGGTCGTAGACGACCCCCGCCTCACGGACGTAGGGACGTTCTTGGCCGATCGGGCCGAGTCGCAGGAGTTCCACAGTGGTCCTTCGGTCAGCGCGCGGCGGCGTAGGTCGGGTTGACGATCGGCACCGATTCGCCGGCCAGGTATCGAGTGATGTTCTCGGCCGCGTGCACAGGCAGATCCTCGAGCGCCTCGGGCGAGAACCACGCGGCGTGCGGCGTGAGCAGCACCTCATCGAGGTCACGGAGCGGGGAGTCGGCGGCGAGCGGTTCGCCCGCGAACACGTCGAGGGCCGCGGCACCCAGATGCCCGGCGCGCAGGGAGGCCGCAAGCGCCTCCTCGTCGATGAGCGGGCCGCGGCATGTGTTCACCACGACGGCCCCCTTCTTCATGGTCGCGATCGCGGCGGCATCGATCAGGTGCCGGGTGTCGTCGGTGAGCGGCACGTGCAGCGTGAGGAGGTCGGCCTGTGCCACCGCATCCGGAATCGCGACGAGCTCGCACCCGGCCTCACGCACCGCGTCGGCGGCGGCGTAGGGGTCGGCGACGAGCACCCGGAAGCCCAGGGCGCGGCACCCGCGGGCGACGATCGAGCCGATGCGACCGAAGCCGAGCACCGAGACCGTGGTGGTGGAGGGCCGCACGGCGAGCGGGCGGGCATCGACGGCCTTCCACGTGCCGGCCCGCACGGCGCGGTCGTAGGCGGGGAGGCCGCGCGCCTGCGTCATGATCATGGCGATCGTGTGCGCGGCGACCTCTTCGATGCAGTAGCTCGGAGTGTTCGCGACGGCGATGCCGCGCGCGGTCGCGGCCTCGACATCGACCATGTCGTAACCGATGCCGACGCGGCTGATGATGCGGAGGTTCGGCATCCGGTCCATCACGTCGCCGGTGATCTGCGCCCACTGCACCACGAGTCCCTCGGCGTCGGCGCCGAGAGCGGCGATGTCGTCGATGCTGCCGGAGGCGGCGCGCTCGGCGCGCAATCCCGCCTGCCGGAGGGTGTCTTCGATCACGGTTCCCGGGAGGTCGCAGTCGCTGACGAGGATGAAGGGCTCGGTCATGAATGCGATGCTATAGCATCTAGCAAATGGATGTACAGCGCGATCTCCGCCATCTCCATGAGCACAATTTTGCTATAGCATCGAACCCATGACTCGCCGCGCACTGATCACGGGGGCCAGTTCCGGCATCGGAACCGCCGCCGCTCTCGAACTCGCCCGCGAGGGCGCCGCCCTCTGGATCACCTACGCCGGACGCGAGGCCGAGGCCCTCCGCATCGCCGAGGAATGCCGCACGGCGGGCTCGCCCGAGGTGCACGTCTCACGCCTCGACCTGCGCGACCGCACCTCGATCGATGCCCTAGTCGGAGAGGTCACGACGGCGTGGGGCTCGCTGCATGTGCTCGTCAACAACGGCGGCGTCTGCCCGTACACCCCCTACGACGACATCGACTTCGATGAATGGGACATGGTCCTCGAGACCAACGCCCGCGGCACCTTCTTCCTCACCCGCGGTGCCCTCCCGCTGCTCCGCGCCGCAGAAGGGGATCGCTCCGTGATCAACATCGCCTCGATCGCCGGACAGGTCGGAGCCCTGCAGACCGGCATCCACTACGCCGCCAGCAAGGGAGCGATCCTCGCGATCACCCGCAGCTTCGCCCGGCACCTGGCATCCGAAGGCATCCGCGTGAACGCCGTCACGCCCGGCCCGGTCGCGAGCGCGATCACCGACCAGCTGCAGGGCGCGGGACGCGAGAAGCTCGAGGCAGGCATCCCGCTCGGGGCGTTCGGACAGCCGGAAGACGTCGCCTGGATCATCGCATCGCTCGCGTCGGAGCGTGCCCGGTTCATCACCGGCGCCACGTACGACGTCAACGGAGGAGTTCGCATTGACTGACCGTCCCGCCCTCGACCGCTCTGCCCTCGACCGTTCTGCCCTCGACACCGTCCGGGCTCAGCTCGACGCGTTCAACGCGCACGACCTGGATGCGTTCGTCGCGACCTACGCCGAGGATGCCGTGATCACCGGCGTCGCCGCCGAGCCCGTGGTCGGCTCCGCCGCGATCCGTGCCTTCTACGAGCCGCGCCTGCAGAACCCCGAGCTGTCGTGCGTGATCGAGACCAGCGTGCTGTTCGGGACGCGGTGGGTCGTCGCGCAGGAGCAGGTCATCAACGCAGGGGTCGCCACGGAGACCATCGCGACCTTCGACGTGGTCGGCGGCGTGATCGCCCGAGCGTCGATGCTCAAGGCCTGAGCCCGCCGCGCTCGCACGCGTCGCATCCTGCGCAGGAGACGCAGGTCGCGAAGGAGACGCACGTTGCGAAGGAGAACTCTCGCTACGAAGGACCCTCTCGCCAGAACGCTCCTTCCTCCCGTGAGTTCTCCTTCGCAACGCGTGCGGGCGTCCGTCGCGTCGCAGGCCACCGTACGGCTCACTCGTGCTCGGGCAGGATCGGCGAGGACCATCCGGGGTCACGGCCGAGTTGGGCCGCCCGCGAGACGGAGGTCCCACCGAAGCGGTCGCGCAGGTTGTCCAGCACGGTGTCGAGGCGCGCCTCATCGCCCCAGTCGATCGGCAGCTCGGGCTGCACACGGTCGGCGCGATCGAGCTGCGACAGCGAGATGCCGATCAGGGTGATGCCGCGGTCGGTGATCTCGCCCTGAGCTGCGGCGAGCAGCGTGCGCGCGACGGTCAGCAGCACGGCGGTGCGGTCGGTCGGTGCGCGGAGCGAGCGGGAGCGCGTGGCTTTCGAGAAGTCTCCGAAGCGCAGGCGCAGCACGACGGTGCGGCAGACGCGGTCGCCGTCACGCAGGCGCCGAGCGAGCCGGTCGACGATCTGCGTGAGGATGAGGTCGAGTTCCTCGGCAGAGCGGGGGCGGCTGCCGAGAGCGCGCTGCGAGCCGATCGACCCCCGGCGGCGCGTGGTGTCGACAGGGCGCGGATCCCGCAGACGAGCGAGCGCGTGCACGTGCGCGCCCGTGGCCTTGCCCAGCATCCGCTCGGCGGTCGCCGCCTCGAGCTCGGCGAGCTCTCCGACCGTGCGGATGCCGTAGCGGTGCAGCTTCTCGGCCGTCACCGCCCCGACGCCCCATAGCCGCTCGACCGGTAGGGGGAGCAGGAACTCCTCCTCGCGCTCGGGCTCCACGACGAGCAGGCCGTCGGGTTTGCTCACGGCGCTGGCGACCTTGGCGAGGAACTTGGTGCGCGCGACCCCCACCGAGATGGCGAGTCCCGCCTCCGTGCGCACGCGTTCGCGCAACCGTGCCGCGATCTGCTCGGGGCTGCCGGCGATGCGCCTCAGGCCTCCGACCTCGAGGAACGCCTCATCGATCGAGAGTCCCTCGACGAGCGGGGTGGTGTCGCGGAAGATCGTGAACACCTGTTTGCTGGCGGCGGAGTACGCCTCCATGCGCGGCGGGACGACGACCGCATCCGGGCAGAGCTCCCGCGCCTGTCGCCCACCCATGGCGGTGCGCACACCGCGCGCCTTCGCCTCGTAGCTCGCGGCCAGCACGACCCCGCCGCCCACGATGACGGGCCGACCGCGCAGTTCGGGCGCATCACGCTGTTCGACCGAGGCGTAGAACGCATCGAGGTCGGCGTGCAGCACCGTGGCTTCCCCACGCATCCCGTTCTCCCGTCGACGTGCGGATCGTCGCACGGACCGGGGACACCGGCGGTGGCATCGGGAGTGGCGACGCGGTGTCGGTGCTCACGGATACTGTCGGCGCGTGCCGGAACCGGTGAAGCAATGGTGGGCGCGACGGCAGTTCTCCCGCGGTCGCGCCGTTCCGTACGACGTGGGTACCTACCGTGCCGGATGGGCGGCGTATCCGGAACTGATCCGGCAGTACCACCCGGAGCTCAACCACGGCATCGTCCTGTCGCAGATCCCCCTCGCGGCCGATGTGCTCCTCTGCTGGGAGTGCGCGGTCGGGCATCGGTTCGCCGCCACACCCACCGAGCAGCGCGAGCGTCCGGGACCGGTGCGGCGCCGCTCTGCGTGGTGCCCGGAGTGCTCCGCGCTCGCTCGCCCGCAGCCGGTCGTGCTCGGCGAGGCACGCGCCCTCCCGCGCCGACCTCCTCGTCCCGCGCCCGTGCTCTGCACGAAGACCCCCGACCTGCCCGCGGGGACCGCGTTCGTGAGCGAGTGCGCGCCGCGCCCCGCATCCGCCGCGGAGGGACGCCTGCGTGCGGGTCTCGACGCACTGATCGAGTTCGACGCGGCGGTGAACGCGGTGAAGGTGTCCCGCCCCTTCTTCCGTCACACCGAGGTCTGGCCCGACATCGTGTTCCCGGAGCTGCGCGTCGCGCTCGAGTACGACACCGTCGGCCGCCACGGTCTGGAGCACGTCGGCAAGAGACAGGATGCGGATCTGCGCAAGGACCGAGCCCTCCGCGCCGCGGGCTGGGAGGTCATCCGCATCCGCACCGGGAAGCTCGAGCCGCTGGGTCCGCACGACCTCGCGCTTTCTTCGGTGAGCGCGAAGAGTCTCCCACGCATCATCGACGAGTTGCGGTCTATCCGCGGGGTCTTGCTCGTGGACGCGTATCTCCGGTGAAAGGCGCCTGCGGCTCTTCCGTCAGCCCTCGAAGCGCGCGCGCAGGGCCGGGTCGATGGCGATGTCGCCGAAAGATGCGGTCCACGCCCCGTCGACCGCGATCGACTGGCCCGAGAGATACGGCGCCTCGCCCGAGAGGAGGAACGCGGTGACCGCGGCCACCTCCTCGGCACGGGCGATGCGGCCCATGGGCGGCCCTTCCGCGAGCGCACGCTCTTCGGCGGCGGGGTCGGCCGCGCGCGCGATCTGCGCTTCGAGGTGCGGGGTGCGCACGCCGCCGGGTGCGACCGTGTTGGCCCGGATGCCGAGGGCGCCGTACGACACGGCCACGCTGCGGGTGAGAGCGTCGATGCCGCCCTTCGTGAACTCGTAGGCGGCGTGGTCGGTGAAGCTGGAGCGTCCGTGGATCGAACCGATGTTGACGATGGCGCCCGCGAGCCCCTGGTCGACGAAGGCCGACACCGCGGTCGCACAGCCCCAGATGTAGCCGAAGCCGTTGATGCCGAGGATCTCACGCACGGTGTCTTCATCGAGGTCGTGCAGCGGCGTGCGCTTCGTGATGCCGGCGTTGTTGACCCACCCGGCGAGTGGCGCCCGCGCCACGGCGGCAGCGGCGGCGCGCTCGTGCGCGGCCCGGTCGGCCGCGTCGCCGAGGACGACCTCGGCCACGACCCCGTCTTCGACCGTGCCGGATCCCGGCGAACGCTCGAGCCCGACCACGATCCACCCATCGGCGGTGAGGCGTTCGGCGACGGAGCGACCGATGCCTTTGCCGCTGCCGGTGACCACGACGCTGCGCGGGGAGTCTGTCATCTCAGTCCCTCTCGAATCGGAAGACGGCGGGATCCAGGTCGAAGCCGAGGCCCACGGCATCCGTCGGCCGCGCCCGGCCCTCGAACGAGGGTCCGCCGATGATGAACGACGGCGCCGGGTCGTAGGGGTTGACCCCGCGCGCGAACGTCTCGACCCCGATGCCCAGGTGCGCGGTGACCTCAGGATAGACGTGCCCCGAGACCGGGACACCGCGCCCGGCCGCCCACGCGATCATCTCGCGCGCCGGGGTCACCCCGCCGATCGCGACGACGTCGAGCCGCAGGATGTCGACCGCGCCCTCTTCGACGAGAGCGCGGAGCACGGCAGGATCGGTGACCTCGTCGCCCACCGAGACCGGGAGCCCCGATTCCCGGCGGATCCGCGCACACCCCGCGGCGTCTTCGGGGAGCAGCGGGTCTTCGAGCCAGGCGAGCTGCGGGTCGCCCCACTGCGCGATCTCGGCGAGCGCGGCATCGGCATCCGGCCATCCGAAACCGACGTCGACGACCAGTCCGGTGGCGGCGGGGAGCTCGGCGGTGAGCGTCGCGATGAGCTCGCGCATGTATGCGGGATCGGGCGATCGCGAGATCTTCACGTTCGTCCAGCCGTCGGCCTGAGCGAGCACCTCGTCGGCGACCTCGCGGGGCGTCCGCGTCGGTGACGGGTAGGCCGCGACCAGCATCGAGTCGCGCGGAGCGTCACCCGTGCCGAGCAGCGACCACAGGGGGACTCCCGCACGCCGGGCGGCGATGTCCCACAGTGCGATGTCGACCAGTCCGATGGCACGCCGCACCAGACCCACCCGGCCGACGATGGCACTGCCGCGCAGCATGCGCTCCCAGGTCGAGGCCGGGTCATCGGCGTCCGCACCGACCGCATGGGCGGCCACGAGTCGATCGACGATCTCGGCCATCGGCGCTTCTCGCGAGAGGCAGTAGGCGACGCCGGTCGTGCCGTCGGCGTCGGTCGCCCGCACGGCGCTGTACTCCCTGCGTGTCACGGTCATCGCGCCCAACTGCAGCGGGGCCGGGAGCGACAGCACGGCCGTGGCCGTGTCGATGCGGGCGATGGTCGTCATTCGGGCTTCTTCGCGAGCGGGACGCCGTAGTCGACCATGAAGCCGCCATCGACGTAGAGGGTCTGGCCGTTCATGTAGCGCGACTGGTCGGAGACGAGGAAGCTGACCGCCGAGGCGATCTCGCTCGCCTCGGCCAGGCGCTTCGCCGGGATGCGCGACAGGATCGTGTCGAGGCTGAGCGTGCCCGCCTCGACACCCTGGCGGAAGACGCCGGTGTCGACGTAGCCGGGGGCGACCGCGTTGACCCGCACCCCGCGCGAGGCCCACTCAGCTCCGGCGGTCGAGGTCAGGCCGATCACCGCGGCCTTGGTCGTGGCGTAGGGGGCGCGACCGGCGGAGCCGCGAGAGGAGATGGAGGAGATGTTGACGATGCGGCCTTCGCCGCGCTCCAGCATCCGCTTGCCGGCCGCCTGCAACGCCGAGAAGACGCCGTGCAGGTTGACGTCGACCACGGCGGCCCACTCGTCCCAGCTGAGATCTTCGATGCCCCGGTGGCGCTGGATGCCCGCGTTGTTGACGAGCACCTCGATCGGCCCGAGCTCGGCCTCGATCTCGCCGAACACCCGGTCGACGCCGGCGTGGTCGGTCACATCGAGCTCGCGCCAGAGGATGCCGGCGGGGTTCTCGCCCGCGGTGAGGCCGGGCACGCGGTCGGCGGCGACGACGACGTAGCCGTCGGCGGCGAGGCGCTGGCCGATCTCCCAGCCGATGCCGGCGGATCCTCCGGTGACGATGGCGACGGAGCCGACGGGGATGGGGGCGGTCATGGCTCTCCTCTGGGGTTCACGATTTGCTATAGCAAGTGTAGTCGGCGCTGCGGTCAGCGGTCGAGCAGATCGGCCACGACCGCGACGGCGTGCTCCTCGAGCGCATCGAGCGCGCCGGGTGCGAGCGGCGTCTGCCAGGCCTGGTACGCGCCCCGCTCGTAGGCATCCCGGGTCGGCAGATACACGAAGCCCGGCCCGTTCGTGAGGTTCATCAGCACGATCGGCGTCTCCGGGAAGCGTGCGCGCAGTGTGGTCTGCAGACGCGAGTACGCCTCGCCCGGATGCCCGACGATCACGGCATCGCCCAGACGCCAGGCCCAGACCGGGTGCTGTACGGTCGGTCCCTCGATGTAGCCGTCGCGCAGGTTGCGGGCACGGCCGAGACGCTCCTCGCGAGAGCGCGGATCGATGTCCTTCCACTCCTCGGCGAGCTCATCGAGCGTCGGCAGCTCTCGCAACGGCAGCTCGACCGACGTCAGGGATCCCGCCGCATCCTCCCCACCCGCAGCCGCACGCCCGGTCCAGATCGCGAGGGGTGCCCCCGACTCCACGATCCCGTCGAGGGTCAGCTCCTCGCCCGGAGCCGGCAGCGAGTCGAGGGCGGCGAGCACCGCGTGGCCGAGCGAGCGTCCGTGCCGGTCGGCGACCGTGACATCGCCGGTGTACTGCTCGCGCGGTGCCAGCTCCCCCGAGGCCCCCTGCACGAAAAGGCACGGCGCGTCCGTGGCGGACTCGACGATCTCGCGCATCGCTCCGACGTAGTCCGGTGAGACCTCGCGGTTCTGCCACGCGAGCGTCGTCGGGTGGCACGCGTAGTTGACGAGCGTGCCCCGGACGACACCTTCGACGCTGAGCCGACCGATCATCACGGTGTCGTCGGCCTCGCCCGCGGGGTTGTACCCCACCAGTGGTCGACCATCCACGTCGAGCTCTCGGTCGGCGGCGAGCGTGCAGCGCCCCGTGGTCCACTCGATGAGTCCGGGAACGGCGCCGTCGAGCGCCTCGCGGCCGGCGGCGATGCCCGCGGCGGCGAGCGCCTCGAGGTACCCCGGGATCAGCTCTCCGCCCGGCAGATGCGCGTCGGCCGCACAGAGCACCGCGCCGGCGTGCGTGTGCGAGAGCGAGAGCATCAGCTGATCGGGCTCGAGTCGGAGACCCGACAGGATCGCCCCGCGCACTCCCTGCTCGTCGGCGACACGGCGCCACCACGTGCCGTCGACCGCCAGCAGCACACGCGGCCGGTCGTCGGACGAGACCACGGCGAGCGCGGTGAGCTCGAAAGGACGGTGCGCCCCCTCGGAGCGCTCCCAGTCTGCCGGACCCCAGTTCTTCGCACGGATGCCGGTGGGCGGGGTGATGTCGCGCCGGGCGACACCGATGCGCGCCCGCGTGCGGGGGATGCGGATGCGGTCACCGATCGCGGTCCCGGTCATCATGCGCCTCCTCCCGAGCCGACCGGCACCACGCCGGTCGTCATCCCCTGAGCCTGCCAGAGCGCCGCGGCCTCGGCACGGCGCCGACGCTCCAGCACCGGGTCGGCCACCGGGATCGCAGCCATGAGCCCGCGCGTGTACTCGTGCTGAGGGTTCGCGAACAGGGCGTCGCGGGCGCCGATCTCGACGATCCGCCCCTGCTTCATCACGGCCACCGTCGACGACATGTACCGGATGACGGCGAGGTCGTGGCTGATGAAGAGGTAGGTCAGGCCCAGCTCCGCCTGCAGCTCGCGGAGCAGGTTGAGCACCTGCGCCTGGATCGACACGTCGAGCGCCGACACCGACTCGTCGAGCACCAGGAACTCGGGTTCGAGCACGAGCGAGCGCGCGATCGACACGCGCTGACACTGTCCGCCCGACATCGAGCGGGGGAGCCGGTGCGCGAACTCCTCGTCCAGCCGCACGCGGTGCATGGCCTCGCGGACCTTCTCGGCGCGGGTCGCCCGGTTGCCGATCCCGTGCGCGAGCAGCGGCGCCTCGATGATCTGCGACACGGTCTGCCGCCGGTTCAACGCAGAGAACGGATCCTGGAAGACCATCTGCATCCGACGCCGCAGGTGCCGCAGCTCCTCGCCCCGCATCTCGTGCGGGCGATGCCCGTCGAAGACCACGGTCCCGGCATCGATCCCTCCGAGCGCGAGCACGGCCTTCGAGACCGTCGACTTGCCCGAACCGGACTCGCCCACGAGCCCCACGGTCTCGCCGCGGCGGATCTGGAACGACACGTCGTCGACCGCGGTCACCCGCCGGCCGGACCCGAGCGTGAACACCTTCGACACGCCCTGCACGTCGACCAGGACATCACCCGACTCGCGGGCGAGGTCGACCGCGCTGATCGAGCCGGCTTCGACGACCGGCTCGGTGCCGCGTTCGAGCACCTCGGCGGCGGTGCGGATCGGCTCGTGCACGTCGATCGTGAGGTCGACCACGGCGCCGAGCAGCGCCTTCGTGTAGGGGTGCTCCGGCTCGGCGTAGAGCTTGTCGACCGGAGCCTCCTCGATCACCCGCCCGTGCCGCATGACGTGGATGCGCTCGCAGAAGCCGGCCGCGACGCCGAGGTCGTGGGTGATGAGCACGACTGCGGTCCCGTGCTCATCCGCCAGCCGGTCGAGCAGGTCGATGATGCGCGACTGCGTGGTGACGTCGAGCGCCGTGGTGGGCTCGTCGGCGATCAGCACGGCCGGCCGCGACGACATGGCCATCGCGATCATCACGCGCTGCCGCATTCCACCCGAGAACTCGTGCGGGTACTGCGCAAGGCGCTCTTCGGGGAGCGGGACGCCCACCTCGGTCAGCAGCTCGACGGCCCGGGCCCGCGCGGCCTCCTTCGAGACCCGGTCGTGCAGGCGGATCGCCTCGACGAGCTGGTGTCCGATCGTGCGCACGGGGTTGAGGGACGACATCGGGTCCTGGTAGACCATCGCGATCTCGCCACCACGCACCCGCGTCATCTCCCGCTTGCTCAGCGTGAGCAGCTCGCGATCGCGCAGACGGATGCTGCCGCCGAGCTTCGCGCCGTCGTTGAGTCGCATGATCGACAGAGCCGTGAGCGACTTGCCCGAACCGGACTCGCCGACCAGACCGATCCGCTCGCCGGGGCGCACCGTGAAGCTGATGCCCTTGACCGGCATCGCGTCGCCGTAGGAGACGGTGAGATCCTGCACCTGCAGGACGGGCGTGGCATCGGTCATCGACCCTTCCCCTTCCGATCGCCACCGAACTGATCGGCGAGCACGTTGAGCAGCCAGATTGTGACGAAGATGAACAGCGCCGGGAACAGCACGTACCCGATCGACTGGTACATCTTCTGGTAGCCCTGCTGCACGAGGGTGCCCCAGGTCGCCTCGGGCGGCGCGATGCCGAGCCCGACGAAGCTCATCGACGCCTCGAGCAGGATGGCGTTGGCGGCGTTGATGGCCGCCTGCACCACGATCGGGCCACGGGCATTGGGCAGCACCTCGGCGAACAGCAGACGGCTGCGCTTCGATCCGAAGGCGACGGCCGCGGTGAAGTAGTCCTCCTGCAGCTCGCTGAGCACCGAGGAGCGCACGAGGCGCGCGGTGGTGGGCGTGAGCAGGATGCCGATGATCACGGCCAGCTTGACCGGGTCGGCGCCGAACGCCGAGATGAACACCAGGGCGAACAGGATCTGCGGGATCGCCATGACCGTGTCGGCCAGGCGCATCAGGATCTCGTCCCAGATGCCGCGGGCGAAGGCGGCCGCCATGCCCCAGGCGATACCGAGCACCATGGCGACCAGCGTGGCGCCACCGGCGATGAAGATCGTCAGCTGCCCGCCGTAGAGCACGCGACTGAAGAGGTCGCGCCCGAGCTCGTCGGTGCCGAACAGGTGCACGGCCGAGGGCCCGGCGAAGCGATCGGGGGACTGCGCCGACGGGTCGTACGGGGCGATGACCGGTGCGAGCACGCAGGCCAGCACGATGACGGCGAGGAGAGCGAGCGGGATCCACGAAGCGAGCGCGAGCCGGCGACGCGGGCGGGCCGATCGCAGGGCGAGGGTGAGGGTGTCAGCCACGGCTGCTCCTTGCACGAAGACGCGGGTCGAGCACGCCGTAGAGGAGGTCGACGATGAGCGTGGTGAGGATGAACATCGCGGAGATCAGCAGCACGACCGACTGCAGCACGGCGTAGTCGCGCTTGAACACCGCATCGATCGCGAGGGAGCCGAGTCCGGGAACGCCGAACACGTACTCGACGATCACGACGCCGCCGAGCGTGTAGCCGACGATGAGGCCGAGCATCGTGAGGCCGGGGATGAGGGCGTTGCGCAGCGCATGCCCGATCACGACCCCGCTCGCCGACTGGCCCTTGCCGCGGGCGGTGCGGATGTACGGGGCGTCGAGCACCTCGACCATCGACGCCCGCAGGAACCGCATGAGCAGGGGCGCCGCGGCGAAGGCGAGCGTGAAGGCGGGCAGGATCATCCGCACGAGGTTGTCGCCCGGATCCTCGCTGAACGGCGTGTAGCCGCGGGCAGGCAGCACTTTGAGCTGCACCGCGAAGACCACGATCAGCACGATGCCGATCAGGAACTGCGGAAGCGCCATGCCGGCGGTCGAGATCGCGGTGAGGATGCGATCGACCACGCCGAGCGGGCGCAGCGAGGCGATCACGGCGGCGGGGGTCGCGATGACCACGGCCAGCAGGATGCCGATCAGGGTGAGCTCGAGCGTGGCGGGGAGTCGCTGCGCGATGAGCTCGGTGACCGAGTACTGGTTGAAGTACGACTGCCCGAAGTCGCCGGTGAAGACGCCGCCGATCCAGCGGAGGTACTGCTCGATGATCGGGGCGTCGAGACCGGCCTCTTCGCGCAGGCGCTGGAGCATCTCGGCATCCACGCCCGGCGTCGAGCCGAGACGGGTGATGACGGGGTCGCCCGGCAGCAGCCGGAGGACGACGAAGACGAGAAGCGAGGTGGCGATCAGCATCGCGATGCTGATCGCCACCCGCCGAAGGATGGACAGCGCCACGTCAGCCCTTGAGCTGCGCGTTCTCGAGGTGCAGCTGCCCGCCGCCCTCGACCCAGACGCCGTCGACCTTGGTGCTGGTCGCGGTGACCACCGTGGACTGCAGCGGGACGATCAGCGGAACCTGCTGGTTGATGATCGTCTGCACCGTACCCCACTTCTCGGCACGCGCGGCCTCGTCCGGCTCGGCGACGGCATCCGCGAACGCCTGCTGGAAGTCGGGGTCGACCCAGTTGCACTCGCAGCGGCCCTCGAGGTAGAAGTTCAGCGAGTATGCGGGCTCCGGGGGCGTCGACTGGAAGTTGGGCACGATGTAGCCGGGGAAGCTCTTGCCCGCCGGGTAGAAGGAGTCCACCCAGGTGCCGATGTCGTTGTTGTCGATCTTGAGCGTGATGCCGATCTCCTTCAGGCTCGCCTGCAGGATCTCACCGCTGGTGTTCCACTCGGGGTACTGCCCCGCGATGCCCCACCAGGTGAGTGTGCTGCCCTCGGTGATGCCCGCCTCGGCGAACAGCTCCTTGGCCTTGTCGAGGTCGTAGGAGTAGTCGGTCAGGTCGCCGCCGAACCACGGGTTCACCTCGCCGAGCGCGTTGTTGGTGGGCGAGACCGTGCCCTGCCCGTAGTACGCGGCTTCAAGGATGGCCTCGCGGTCGGTCGCGTAGGCGAGAGCCTGGCGTGCGCGCACGTCGTTGAACGGAGCGGATTGCGTGTCGACCTCCCACGACGGCCACTGGCTCGGGTTCTCGGGCGTGACGAGCGCGATGTCGCCGCCGCCCTCGAGGCCCGCGACGTCACCCTGCGGAACGGACCACAGCACATCGAGATCGCCCGAGCGCAGGCCGGTGACGGCAGCGGTGGACTCGGCGGCCTTGACGATCGTGATCTCGTCGAGCGCGGGGGCCTCACCGAAGTACTCGGGGTTCGGCACGAGGGTCAGGCTGTCGTCGGGCGTGAACTTGTCGACGATGTAGGGACCGGTGCCGATCGGCTCCTTGTCGATCGTGTCGAGCGCGTCGACGTCGAGCATCTTGACCCAGACGATGCCGGCGGCGAAGGTCGCGATCGGCTCGGAGAGCGTGACGACGACGGTCTTCTCGTCGGATGCGGTGACATCCGTCACCATGTCGATCTTGTTCTTCTCCTGGGTCGCGGTCTCGGGGTCCAGGTAGTAGTCGAACGATGCCACGGCATCCTCCGCGGTGAACGGGTCGCCGTTGGAGAATGTGACGCCGTCGCGGAGGGTGAAGGTCCAGGTCTTCTGGTCCTCCGAGGCCTCCCACTTCTCGGCGAGGTCGCCGACGATCTCACCGGACTCGTCGGTCTTGGTCAGGCCGTTCCAGAGCAGCGGGAACAGCACCTCCTCCCAGGCGAACGTGCGGATGGCCGGGTTGAGCTGCGGGATGCCCTGCGCCGCAGCGACGGTGAGAGTGCCGCCTTCCTGCGCCTGGCCGTCGGAATTCGACGGGGTGCTGCTGCAGCCAGCGGTGATGAGCACGGCGGTGAGCAGCGCTGCTCCGCCGAGCAATACACGACGACGCGACATGGGTGCCTCCAAGGGTCGGGTGATGCATGGGGGTGAGTAAGGGTTTCGCTATAGCATGTAGCAAAAGCGCAGATACGTCTAGAGCGAATCGAGCGGATGCGATCACGTTCTCGTCACGTCTCCGCGGGTCGTCATCCCGCCACTCAGGAGAAATCTGCCATAGCATCGAGCGAACGATCACGCGCCCGCTCGACGAGCTGACCGCACCGCGGATCGAGGAGGGCACCCGAATGCGCAGCGTCTCGGATCAGAACATCGCCGAACAGGTCACGGACGAGCTGCGCTCGGCCATCCACTCCGGCGAACTCGCCCCCGGGGAGCGCCTCGTCGAGCGAAAGCTCGCCGACCGCCTCGGCGTGAGCCACATCCCGGTGCGCGAGGCCCTGACCCGCCTCGCCGAGGAGCGCCTCATCACGCGCGAGCCCCGTCGGGGCGCGCGCGTCGCCCAGTTGAGCGCGCAGGACCTCGAGGAGATCTCGAGTCTGCGCATCGTGCTCGAGCAGTTCATGGCGATCCGCGTGCAGGAACGGTGGAACGAGGACTCGGCGGCGCGGCTCGGTGCGATCATCCAGGCGATGTCGGATGCGGCGCCGGGAGACATCGACGAGGTGCTGCGCCAGGATCGCCTCTTCCACGAGACCCTCGCCGATCTCGCCGAGCACCGCTTCCTGGACGAACTGAGCGGACAGCTGCGCGGTCGCATCACGGGCTTCCTGCACGCCGCCAACGCCGCCCTCGACCCCGCCGAGCAGGAGGAGCACGTGCGCAGCCACCAGCAGATCGTCGACGCGATCGCGAGCGGCGACCCCGAGCGGGCGCAGGCCGTGATCGCCGAGCATGTGACCCGGGCGGTCCGGCGCATCACCCCTTCCGCCGAGACCGACTGACGCGCCCCGTGCCACCGAAGACGATCGTCCTCACCGGAGCATCCGACGGGATCGGGGCCGCGGCCGCCCGCCAGCTCGCGGCATCCTCCCACCGGCTCATCCTGGTCGGCCGGTCCGCAGAGAAGACCCGCGCCGTCGCCGAGGAGACGGACGCCACGTGGTTCACCGCCGACTTCGCCCGTCTCGACGACGTGCGAACCCTGGCCGACAAGATCGCGGATGCCGTCGGCGATGACGGCATCGACGTGCTGGCGAACAACGCGGGCGGCATCTTCGGCGACCGGACCCCGACCGTGGACGGCTTCGAGAAGACCATGCAGGTCAACCACCTGGCACCGTTCCTGCTCACGAACCTGCTGCTGCCGCATCTGCTGGCATCCGGGGGCGCGGTCATCAACACCTCGAGCATCGCCCATCGCCTCTTCGGCCACCTCGATGTCGACGACCTCGACAACACCCGTCGCTTCAGCCCGAACAAGGCCTATGGCGATGCGAAGCTCGCGAACGTGCTGTTCGCCAAGAGTCTGCACGCGAAGTTCCATGCCGACGGACTGAGCGCGGTCGCCTTCCACCCCGGCACGGTGCAGACGAACTTCGCATCGGACTCGTCGAGCATCATGCGGCTGCTGTACCGCACGCCACTCAAGCACCTCATGCTCATCGGGGCGGACAAGGGCGGTGCCACTCTGCGCTGGTTCATCGAGGGAACCCCCGATGAGACCTGGTTCTCCGGCGCCTACTACGACGAGCGCCAGCTCACCGCGAAGGTCAATCCGCAGGTGAACGACGCCGCCCTCGCCGAGGCCCTCTGGCAGCGCAGCGCCGCCCTGGTCGGGCTCTAGCCCCCACCTCCTTCGCGAGTGCACGGCGTCCCGTCGAGTGCACGGCTTCGTCGCGTCACGGAGCCGTGCACTCGCAGACATCCCGTGCACTCGCGAGGGGGTGGCCGGACTCAGACGACGAGGTTGCCCGCGTCGACCACGCGGTCGCCCTCGCCAGGGAAGGCCGCGCGGGTCACGCCCGACTCGACGTTGCCGGTGTGCAGGAGCGTGGATGCGTCGCCGAAGGCACCATCCGCCAGCTCCAGCGCTCCGCCCTCGAACCGGTTGCCGACCGCACGGTAGTGGGTCGCCCCCTTCTTGAGCGAGACGTGCGACGCCGACCCCTCGGCACGGAAGGTGCTGTCCGACAGGGTCAGGTGCAGCTCGCCGTCGCCGGTCCGGGAGATGCCGGTCCCTCCCTTGATCGCGACATCCGAACCCGCGATCTCGACCGCTTGCCGCTCACCCCGCGCGGCATCGATGCGGGCGTTGCGGAGCGTCGAGCCCTCGAACCGCAGGTGCCCGGATGACGACACGATCGGCGCCGCGTCGTCCGCCGCGTTCAGTGTCGATCCGCGGAATGTGACCGCGCCCGAGCCGGCGATCTTCATGCCGCCGACCCGGTCGAGCACGGTGTCGACGAACGTGACGGGCGTCTTCACCGTGGCGTTGGTGAGCTCGCCCGGGGCGACGAACGTGAAGTGCGAGTCGGCGATCACGGTGGGCCGCCCCGAGTTGTCGGATGCCTGCGTGATCACGAGGGTGTCGGATGCGGTGCACCCGCGCAGCTGCGCGCCGTCGGCGTTGATCCACAGCATCCCGGAGCCGGCGAGCGACGGCTTGCCGACCACCTGCACGTCTTCGAGCGTGAGATCGGTGATGCGCACGCGGGCGACGAACCACGAGCACACGTGCTTGCGCACCGTGATGCGCTTGGCCGCAGACCCCCAGGCCGCACCGGAGTTCGCGAAGGTCATGAGTCCCGAGTTGCCGGTGTAGGTGAGATCGTGCTCGTACTGGCCGTGGGTGACGAACGGCCCCTGGTCGTCGCCGTCGCCGTGGCAGTTCTCCACCAGGCAGTACGCACTCGCGGTGAAGTCGTTCAGGTGCCGGGCGTTCGCGGTGTGGCAATTGGCGACGTATCCGTAGAGGCAGTAGATCTGCTGCGTCAGGTAGCCCGCGCCACCCCAGGTGACCGAGGTCGGGTTCTTGAGCGTGCAGCTCACCGTCGAGTAGTAGGTGTTCCACCGGCGCTGGATGAGCGGCCAGAAGGTCCCCGTCCCATCGATGTGGTCCACGTCGCAGCGCACCGCGTACTCGAACGCCAGCGGGTGGGAGCCCGTGTACTCGTCGGTCCCGGTGCCCAGGAACTTCAGGTTCGACACCGTCACGTCCTGCACCGGCACCACACGTCGCCAGGTCATCGTGCGGTCCTTGCCGAGCGGCCAGCCGTTCTTGTAGTTGATGCGGATGTGCGTGCCATCCACGATCTGCGTCACCTGCACGAGGCGCTGCAGCTCGCGCTCCCACCGTCCTGCCAGGGCGTTGACCTCGGCGGCGTACCAGTCGCCGACGGTGAAGAACGAGGAGTCGGCCACCGGGAAGACGTCACCGAGATCGGGGACAGCCTCGTTCAGTCGCGCCTCGTGGACGGCATCGGTCACCTCGCCACGGAAGAACATGACCGCCGCGAAGGGATCATCCTTGCCCGCGTTCTCGATGCCGTCGGTCGTCATGAGGTGACCGCCGAAGTCGAACGCGATGTTCGACCGGGAGAACCTGTGCCGGCGCACGAAGTTGAGGTCGCTGTGCGCCTCGATGCGGTGGATGCTCGCGTCGTTCACCATCGCGTCGAGCGCATCATCGGCGGCGACGCTCGCATCCATGATCCCGAACATCCGGAAGTCGACGACCCCGTCGTGCACGAGCACCCAGGCGCCGCCCTTGGGCCCGGCCAGCACGGTGCCGCCGTTGGCCGCCGGGGCATCCTTCTTCACGAATCGGTACAGGCCGTCGCCGCCGTCTCCGACCGCCGCGTACCCGGTGGTGCGCACGAGGTCGCCATCCTTGCCCTTGCGCTTGGCGAGTGCGGCGGCCGTACCACCGTTGGCGACCGAGGCCGAGCCCGAGGAGCTCTGCGGTGCGATCGGGCCGGCCGCTCGCGCGGGCGACGAGGTGCTGACGGCGGCCACGCCGCCCAGTGCGGCCGCACCGAATCCGGCGAGCAGCATGCGCCGGCTGCGCAGGGCCGCCGTCTCGGTACGGGTGTCATCCAGCTGGGTCATGGTCATCCTCCTTGCGGCTTCATCGCCGCGCTCTGGCGTCGGTCCGGCCCTCCGGCCGGGACGCATCATCCGATCGATCCCCAGTCCCCAGTGCTTTCTCCGAGCGCATCGCTCAGAAGTAGTCGCCCGCCGTGAAGTGGCGGATGCCGTGCAGCCGCGGCGCGCGGCGGAGCGGGCGGATCATCCCGGTGCGGTCGTCCTGGCGCACAGCCTCGGGGGCGAAGTCCCTCATCACGCGCTCGTCCTCCGGCAGCGCGGGCACCGCGAGATCGCAGGATCTCACGCTGGCGGATGCCCAGTCCGCGGCGACCGCGGCGAGCAGGGCGCGGTGCACTCCGGCCGGATCGTCCGCGTCGGGGAGCACGGCGCTCTCCAGGAGGGAGCCGACCTCGCCGCGGTGCTCGGCGATCGCGTACCCGAGAACGGCCGATCCCTCGACCCGCCGGTACAGGGTCGCCCCGCTCATCCGCACCTCCGCCATCGCCCAGTCCCGCTCGCTGCGCACCGGCGCGAGGACGACGCGCCCCTCGCGCGAGCGCTCGTAGACCGTTCTCACCGTGTCGAAGTTCACCGTGTCGAAGCTCACCGTGTCGAAGCTCCCGGGCCCGACGACTTCGGTCACGACCGGAGCCACCTCGGGGGCGGCCATCGCGCGTGCCTCCCAGCGCCCGGCGAGTGTCCGCGGCATCGAGAAGGTCTCGAACCCGCTCGAGCGGTACACCTCCGGCGTGCCGGTGAACAGCAGCGCCCAGTCGGCGTCGCGCCCGAGCTCCAAGGTCGCGGCGACCAGTCGGCGGGCGAGCCCCTGGCCTCTGGCACGCTCGGCGACCGCGACGCTCCCGATGGCGCGCACCTCGGCGATGCCACCCTCGGACTCCCGGAGGCGCTTGGGCAGGCCGTAGATGGATCCGCAGAGACCCTCGTCGTCTTCAGCCACGAGCGTGTGCGCGAGCCGCTCGCTGTCGATGAGCCACTGGTCGGGGGTGAGCGGAGGCGCGAACGCCGTCGCCCACAGCTCCGTGAGCCCGGCCTCGTCCTCCGCGACAGCAGCGCGGATCCTCGCCCCGCTCAACGCACACCCCGAGCGATCTCGGCGGCACGGATCGTGTTCGCCACGACGACACGCGCCGCCGACCACGCGGCGACCGTCGCACCCTGCGCCGCCGCATCGAGCAGCGCGCGGATCAGGCCGCGGAACCCGAGCGCGTCGTTCGCGTCTTCCCCGTCGAGAGCGACGGAACGGATGCCACCGTGGGTGATCACGTCCACCGTGTACACGTCGGGACCGGGCACTCCCGTGACGAGCGCCTGCACCGGCACCTCGCGCTGCGCCCCGGGAAGCCGCAGTGTCCCGTCGAACCCCGCGGCATCCTCGGATGCGGTGCCGGATCCGCTGCGCACGCGGGTCCAGCCCGATCCTTCGACCAGCACCGCCCCCGGCAGCACGACGTCGAGCATCTCCCAGGCGTGCACCCCGACCGTCACGAGCGTGCCGCCGCCGCGCAGCGGATCGTCCTGCCAGGAGCGGTCGGGCAGCTGGAAGGCCGCGTTGTCGTGCTGAGCATGCACGCGGAGACCGAGCACCTCGTCCGCATCGACCTCGGCTGCGAGGGCGACGAGCGCGGGGGCGAAGCGGAGGACCGAGCTCGTGCCGATGGGGGCGGCCGACGATGCCAGCGCGCGATCCACGTCCCCGAGCTGATCCGCCGTCGCCGCGATCACCTTGTTCACGAAGACGGGTGCGGACGCCGCGCCGAGAGCCCGCAGGACCGGCGCGACCTCGTGCGGCCGCGGCGTCGCGATGACGAGGTCGGGCCGCAGCGCGAGCAGCTCGCCCACGGATGCCGTCGCCGCACCGCCGAAGCTCGCCGCGAACGCAGTGGCCGCTGCCGCGTCCGCATCGTGGACTCCGACGACCTCGGCGCCGAGCGCGCGCACGTTGGCGGCGTCGGTGTACGGATGCGAGTGCGCGAGTCCGGCGAAGGCCACACGCAGCGGCGACCGGGTCATGCCATCGAAGACAGCTGGTCGCGGGAGACGGTGTGCATGAGGGGGCGGCCTGCGGCGAAGGCGTCGAGCTCGTCGGCGACGATCCGCCCCTGGCGCAGCCGTCCCTGGCTCGTGCCCGCCGCGCGGTGCGGGGTGACCAGCACCCCGGGAAGCGTCCGGAACGGGCTGTCGGCGGCGAACGGCTCCTCGTCGAACACGTCGACCGCGGCGCTGAGCCGCCCTCGCCGCACCTCGTCGATCAGCGCGACCTCATCGACCAGCCAGGAGCGCGCCGTGTTCACGAGTCCGGTGCCGTCGCGCATGAGTGCAAGCTCGCGCCGACCGATCAGGTGATGCGTCTCCGGGAGGGTGGGCGCGTGCACGGCGACGATCTGGGCGCGCTGCAACGCCTCGTCGAGGGGCAGGAGCACGGCTCCGAGAGTTGCGGCTTCCTCCGCGTCGATCGTCGGATCGACCAGCAGCGCCTCGGCGCCGAGTGCTCGGATCAGCTCCAGATATGCCCGTCCGGTGCGCGAGGCGCCGATCACGGCGATGGGCGCGCCGAGGATCTCACGCTGCACACCCACGGCGTCCGCGTCCCACCACCCCGCGGTCTCCCGCAGCGCGTTGTGCATCTCGGGCACCCGGTGCAGCAGTGCGAGCGTGAACGTCAGCGACACCTCGGCCACCGATCGCGCCATCCCCGCGCCCGCCTGAGTGACCAGGATCCCGCGGTCGAACACCGCATCGGTCGCGAAGGGCTTGATCGTGGCACCGGTGTGTGCGATCAGCTGGAGCTGCGGCAGCGCGGCGAGCACGGCGGCGTCGAACGGCCCGACGCCCCAGCTCGTGATGACGATGCGGGCCTGGCCGAGCTCCGCATCGGAGAGCCGGTCCACGCGCACGAAGGCGCCGCCCAGCCCCGCGGCGACCGCACGCAACCGCTCGGCATCCTCCGGCGAGAAGAACTCCGCGAAGAGCTCGTCCGAGACGACCGCGACCACGGTCGGCGCACTCGTCGCAGCACTCATGCCAGCCAGGCCTCGAGGTTCTCGGCGATGAAGGCGTCGTCGTTGAGGGCGGGGTACGCGCGACGCACCCGCTCGATCTCCTCGGACTGACCCGGCGAGAGCCCTTCTGCGGGATCGAGGCACCAGATGCCGTCGAGCAGACCCTGCTGACGGAGCATCTCGTGGACGCCCGCGATCACCCCGTGGAAGTCGTTGCCCGGATCGAACACCGCCTGATTGACGTCGACCATGTCGGATGCGACGAGCCCGAGCTCACGGTACGCCTCCGCGTCTCCGCCCATCGCGCGCTGCGCGCGTTCGAGCAGACCGACCGCGGCACGGGTCCCGACCGCCCACTGTCCGAGCAGCCCGCCGACGAAGCGCAGCGTGCGCGGGCCGGTGGGCGAATCCACGTGGAACTCGGAGAGCAGATCGGCGACGATCGCGTCGTCGTTGCCGGTGTAGAGCGCGATCTCGTCGGCTCGGCCGGAGGCGGCGACGCCGCGCACGAGTTCGAGGGTGCGGTACCGGTCGAAGGGCGCGGCCTTGACGGCGACGACGGCCGGGATCGAGGCGAACTCGCGCCAGAACTCCCGGTCGAGCACCGGCCCGCCGATCGCCGTCTGCAGGTAGAAGCCGACGACCGGCAGCACCTCGCCCACGGCGCGGGCGCGGTCGAGCAGGGCACGCTCGTCGGCGCCCGCGACGCGAGGACTCACCAGGACGGCGTCGTAGCCCAGCCCGCGGGCGAGCTCGGCCTCGGCGACGGCCTGAGCCGTGCCGCCTGCGACGCCCGCGATGCGGACGATGTCGGCACCCGCGCGCGCATCCATCTCCTCCGCGGCGAGCGCCAGCACGGGTTCGAACAGCGCGTGCTCGGGGTCGCGGATCTCGAACTGGGTCGTGTGCACCCCGACGGCGATGCCCCCGGCACCGGCATCGAGGTAATAGCGGGTGAGCGCGCGCTGTCGACGCTCGTCGATGCGTCGCTCGGGCGTGAGCGCGAGCGGGTGCGCCGGGATCACGGCGCCACGGGCGAGGGTCGCGGCAGCCTTCGGTCGCAACCGGGGAACGGCCATCAGAACTTCCCGTCCCGGACGGCCCACTTGGTCGGCTTGGCGATCATGGGCAGGGCGGCGTCGATCCACTCGGCCTGCAGGCCGATCAGGGTCTCGGCCGACACCGACGGATAGCCGAACAGCGCCATGCAGCGGCGGGCGTCGCTGAGCAGCGCGGTCGGCTGCGGCTCGTCGACGATCTCGACCTCACGGCCGAACAGGGTGCCGAAGCGGCGGGCGATCGACTCGACGCTCAGCAGCTCCGGTCCGGTGAGGTTGATCGTGAACGGGTCGGTCGAGGCGTGTACGAGGCTGCGCAGCACGACCTCGTTCGCGTAGCCCTGCCAGATGACGTTGACGTTGGCCGTGGCGACCGACACGGGCTGCCCCGCGTGCACGGCGCTGCCGATGTCGGCGAGCACGCCGTAGCGCAGGTCGACGGCGTAGTTCAGGCGGATGATCGCGACCTTGGTGCCGCGTTCCTGGGCGCCGAACTCGAACACGCGCTCCCGGCCGAGGCAGGATTGCGCGTACTCGCCGATGGGCGCGGGCGAGACCTCTTCGGATGCTCCGCCGGAGGAGGCGGGCAGGAAGGGGTAGATGTTGCCGGTCGAGAGCACCGAGATCGCGCTGTCGCGGTAGCGGCGGGCGACGCGGTCGGGCAGGGCGGCGTTGACCTCCCACGCCCAGGAGGCGTTGGTGGCGGCGCCGAACTTCGCGCCGACCATGAACACCACGTTCGGAGCATCCGGCAGCGAGGAGAAGTCGTCGTTCTCGATCAGGTCCAACGGGACGACCTTGACGCCGGCGTTCTCCAGACGCTCGCGGATCGCGGCGTCACCGAAGCGGGAGACGGCGTGGACGGCGTCTCCCTGACGCCCGGCCGCATCCATCCCGCGGCGCGCGAGCATCGCGAGCGTCGGGCCCATCTTGCCGCCCGCGCCGAGGATCACGAGGTCGCCCGCCCCGCGTGCGAGGTCCTCGATGAGGCCGGCGCTCGGTGTCGCGAGCGCCTCCTCGAGTTCCGCCTCTGAATCGAATCTGTGCTGAGTCACGTTGCTGCTTTCCCTTCTTCTCAGCCCTTGATGCCCGTACCGGCCACGCCCTCCTGCACGTACCGCTGAGCGATGAGGTACGCGAGGAAGATGGGCAGCAGCGCGACGACGGATCCGGCGAGCATGGTGCTCAGCGGGACGTTCTGCTGTTGCAGCGACGAGATGCCGACGGTGAGTGTGAACATCGCGTTGGACTTGGCGATGATGAGCGGCCACAGGAAGTCGTTCCAGTGCCACAGGAAGACGAAGATCCCGAGGGTCGCGAGGATCGGCTTGCACAGCGGCAGCACGATCCGCAGGAAGATGCGGAACTCTCCCGCTCCGTCGATGCGCGCGGCCTCGAACAGCTCATCGGGCAGCCCCTGGATGAACTGACGCATCAGGAACACGGCCTGCGCGTTGGCGAGCGACGGCAGGATCAGACCCCAGTAGGTGTCGACGCCGCCGAGGTTCGCCATCAGGATGAACGTCGGGATCAGGGTGACGTGGAACGGGACCATCACCATCGAGAGGAACGACCAGAACATCACCTCCTTGCCGCGGAAGCGCTTCTTCGCGAAGGCGTAGCCCGCGAGCGCCGAGAGGAACAGCACCGCGACGACCGAGACGAGCGAGTAGATGAGGGTGTTGCCGAGCCAGCCGAGGATGTTCTGCCCTGCGAGCACCTGTTCGTAGGCGTCGAAGGAGATGTCCGTCCACGGCAGCAGCGACCCGGGCAGCTCGACGACCATGCCGGGCTTCAGACTCAGCACGACCATCGCGTAGAAGGGGAAGAAGCTGAGGATGCCGGCCAGACTCAGCCAGATCCAGCGCCCGACGATCCCCCACCCGGTCGGCTGGAGTGCACGGTAGGCGCGGCGCTGCTTCGTCGACATCTTCGGCGGCGTCGTCGAGGTCTGCGTCGGAGGCTGCAACAGAGCGGTCATTTCTGCTTTCCGATCACCAGGCGCTGGATGAGCGCGACGACGAGGGTCATGATGAACAGGGCCACACCGATCGCCGCCGCGTAGCCGTAGTCGAAGTAGCGGAAGCCCTGGTCGTAGAGCATGTACACGAGCGAGTAGCTGGCGTTCGCCGGGCCGCCCTGGGTCATGACGTAGATGACGTCGAACACCTGGAAGGCGGCGGTCGTCTCGATCACCGCGAGGAAGAAGAACGTCGGGCGCAGCACCGGGAGGATGATGTACCGGAAGCGCTGCCAGGCGTTGGCGCCGTCGACCAGGGCCGCTTCCTCGAGCTCCCGCGGGACATCCTGGAGCGCGGCGATGAGGATCATCATCCCGTAGCCGAACCGCGACCAGACGCCGACCACGATGATGGCCGGGATGACGAGGACGGTGCTGCCGAGCCAGGACCCGCCGAGACCCAGCGGGGTCATCAGGGCCGACCAGGGGCCGTTCGCGGAGAAGATCCAGACGAAGATCGACCCGGCCAGCACGAGCGACGTGATGACGGGGAGGAAGAAGATCGAGCGGAAGAACCGCGCGCCGCGGAAGGCGCGGCGCACCCCGAGGGCCATCACGGTGGAGAGCACCAGCGCGATCGGGACCGCGAACACCGTGTAGATGAGGGTGGTGCCCATCGCCCGCCAGAACAGCGGATCGGCGATCATGCGCTGGAAGTGGTCGAGTCCACGCCAGGCGATCTCGCCGGTGATGTCGTAGTCGAAGAAGCTCAGCGCGACCCCGACGATGCTCGGGCCGAAGCGGAAGGCGATGAACAGGAGGAAGGCGGGGAGCACGAAGAGGAACGCGATCCGCGCCTCTCGTCGCGCGAGAACCCGCGTGACCCGACCTGCGGGCCTCTTCGCCGTGGTTGCCGTCGTCATCAGTGGTACCTCACGTGGGGGGAGTGAAGGGGGCGGGGGCATGCGGAGTTCGGGCTCCGCATGCCCCCGGTACTGCTTACTTCTTGATCAGCGGCGCCGCGGCGGCCGCAGCATCCTTCAGCGCGTCCTCCGGGGACTTGTCCCCGAGCAGAGCCGCCTGGATCTCCGGAGCCAGCACGCCCATGAGAGCACGCGATGAGGCGTTGAGCTCGCCGACCGTGGTGTCGGGGACGTACTTCTCGACCTCGCCGAGCAGCGGGTCGTCCGCGTACAGCGGCTCGGTGGTGCTGAGCGCCGAGAAGAAGCCGGCGGCCTTGAGGTACGGCTCGACGACGTCGGCGCCGGTGGCGTACTCCGCGAACTTCGCGGCGGCATCCTGCGCCTTGGAGCCCTTGAGCACGGAGAGCGACCCGACGGTGCCGTAGGCCACGGACTCCTTCTCGGTGAGCGGGGCGAGGACCTTGACGTTCTCTTCACCCCAGAACGGCACGACCTCGGTGACGGCGTTGTTCCACGTGCACGCGACCTTGCCCTGAGCGACCGCGGTCTGCTCGAGCGGGACGTTGGTGGTGAGCGCCTCGGGGTCGAGCGCACCGGCCTCGGCCAGATCGGTGAGGAAGGTCAGCGCCTGCGTGCCTTCCTTGCTGTCGAACCCGACGTCGCCGTCCTTCGTGTAGACCTCGCCACCCGCCTGCCACAGCAGCGGGTAGTAGGTGAGGTTCAGGGTGTTCTCGGCGGAGGCCGGGTAGTTCAGGGCGTACATGCCCTTCTCGGTGAACTTCGGCGCCATCGCGGTGATGTCGTCCCAGGTCTCGGGGTACTCGGTGACGCCGGCTGCCTCGAAGGCGGCGGCGTTGCAGATGAGCGGCATCGCACTGGTGAGGATGGGGGCGCCGAGGATGTCTCCGTCGAGCGTGACCGACTTCTTCACGTTCGGCAGGAGTTCGCTCTGGCGCTCCTCGCTCAGCAGGTCGTTGAGCGGAGCGATCGACTTCTGGTACGCCGAGAGCTGGTCGGGGATGAGGTAGACGACATCCGGACCCTTGCCCGCCGCGATCGCGGTCTGGAGGGCCTCGTCACGGTTCGCCCACGGGAAGATCTCGTACTTGACGTTGATGTTCTCGTTCTTCTTCTCGAAGTCGGCGATCGTCGAGTCCCAGAAGTCCTTGTGCACCGCCTCGTCGGCGATGACCGGGTAGAGCCAGACCGTGATGTCCTGCTCCCCCGCTGCGGTGTTCCCGCCGCCGGCCGAACATCCGGCCAACAGGGTGGCGGCCGCGACTCCCGCGACGACGCCGGTGATCTTGCTGACGCGCATGGTGCTCCTTTGCTTATACCGTGCTGAGTACGGTTCATTATGACACTGCGATGGGATAATTCGTCAAGTACAAGTTCTCAGACGCGTGTTTCAGCCGTGTTTCCAGTTCGCTACCGTCAAAGCTTGATCTGAGAATTCGGTGTGCTAATTTGATCGCACCCGACGACGGAGAAGAAGGAAGGACAGCACATGGCCGTGACCAGTCCGCTCTCGATCGTCGCGCGATCCGCGCTGCAGCTGCGAGACGCCGGCCCCGCGACCGTCAACGATCTCTCCCGATCGCTCGAGATCTCGCGCACCTCCGTCGAGAACGCGGTGACCGCGCTCGGAGACTCGGGGCTGATCATCGACGCGCCGGTGCAGAACGGCGGCGGTGCGGGGCGACCGGCCCGCCGCTACATGTTCCACGCCGCCGCCGGGACCGTGGTCGGCGTCGACATCGGCGTCGCGAGCGTCCGTGTCGTGCTGGCTGATCTGGCCGGACTCGTGATCGCGCAGCGCAGCTACACCGGTGTCGCCGCGCAACCGGACGGCGCCTCGAAGCTCGCAGCCGTGATCGATGACGTGCGTCGCACACTCGCCGCCGTCTCCATCCCCGCCTCCAGAGTGCGCGCGGTCGGCGTCTCCCTCCCGGGCATCGTCGACGACGCCGGGCGGGTGACCACCTCGGTCGTCATCCCCGAGTGGTCGGGCATCGACATCGGCTCCCAGCTGCGGCACGCATTCGGCTGCCCGGTCGCGGTCGACAACGGCGTGCGTCTGGCCGCGGTCGCCGAGCACCACCTGGGTGTCGCGCAGCTGGTCGACGACGTCATCTACCTCTCGGTCGGCAACCGCATCGCGATGGGACTCATCCTCGGCGGTCGCCCGCGCCGCGGCATCCACAACGCCGCCGGAGACATCGGCCGCCTCGCCTTCCGCGGTCTGAACACCGAGACCGGGCAGATCTCGTGGCGGACCGCCCCGACGGCAGCCGAGGTCTTCGCGAAGGCACGCGGCGGCGACGCGGCTGCGCAGCAGGAACTCGACGGCTTCATCGATGAACTCGCCCATGGCATCGCCACCCTGACGATGACGGTCGACCCGGCGATGATCGTGATCGGCGGCGGACTCTCCGCGGCGCACGAGCAGCTGCTCGACCCGCTGCGGGCCGCCCTGCCCGGCCACCTCGGGCTGCCGTTCCAGGTGCCGATCTCCGAGGCGCGTCTGGGCGCGGAGGCCGCAGCGCACGGTGCCGTCGTGCACGCCTTCCAGCGGCATGCCGCCCAGATCTACGGCATCGAGGACATGCCGGCCCCGCCGATCACGCCCCTGCCGCATGAGTCGGCCGCGGCCGATGACACGGACGTCGAGAACACCGAGGAGAAGCAGTGAGCACGTTGAAGGTCGGACTCATCGGCGCAGGAGGCATCTCGCGCGTGCACGCCGACGCCTGGCGGGCGCTCGGCGTCGAGGGGTACGTGACGTCCCTCGTCGGGGCCGAGGAGATCGCCGAAGAGTACGGGTTCGAGCTCGTCGCCGATGTCGACACCCTCATCGGACTGGTCGACCTCGTCGACATCGTGACCCCCAGCAGCACCCACGCCGACTTCGCCCTGCGTGCGATCGGCCGTGGGCGCGATGTGATCTGCGAGAAGCCGCTCGCGGCGACCGCCGAAGCCGCGACCACCGTCGCCCAGGCCGCCAAGGAGGCGGGCGTGCGACTCTTCCCCGCGCACGTCGTGCGGTACATGGGCGAGTACGCGCAGATCAAGGCGGGGATCGACGCCGGTCGCATCGGCGCCCTCGCGGTGCAGCGGTTCAGCCGAGCCGGCTCCGCCCCGCAGACGCCCTGGTTCTTCTCGGAGAGCACCGGCGGCGGTGTCATCCGCGATCTGATGATCCACGACATCGACCAGGCGGTGTGGTTCGCCGGCCCCGTCGCCACCGTCTACGCGGTGCAGAACCCGCCCACCGTCGACGACCGGGTTCCCGCGCCCGTCACCGCGCACGTCGTGCTGACCCACCGCAACGGGGTGATCAGTCACCTGCACGCCAGCTGGGTCGCGCCGGGGATGCCGTTCCGCACCAGCGTCGAGGTCGCCGGCTCCGAGGGGCGCCTGCGCTACGACAGCGCCGAAGACCACGCCCTGCGCACCGACGCGGTGCTCGACGCCGGAGCCACCGACTACCTGCCGCCGATGTCGCCGGAGGAGAGCCCGTACTACGCCGAGATCGCGGACTTCGTGGCCGCCCTCCGCGAAGGCCGTGACGCCAGGGTCGGTCCCGCTGACGGCATCGAGGCCGTCGCCGTGGCCGAGGCCGCGTACGCCTCGATCGCCGCCGGTGCGCCGGTCGTGCTCCCCCTCCACGACGACTCCGCCCGCTCCGAGACCGAGGAGGCCGCCCGATGACCGCTCCCGCCGCCCTGCGGATCGCCGTCCTCTCCTTCGCGCACACGCACGCCCTGAGCTACGTGCACGCGCTGAAGGCGATGCCGGGGATCGAGCTCATCACCGCCGACCCCGACGGCGCGACGGCACCGGACGACGCCCCTCGCGGTGCCGCCCTGGCCGCCGAACTCGGCGTCGCGTACGTCGAGACCTACGACGAGGCCTTCGCATGGAAGCCCGACGCCGTCGTCATCGCCGCCGAGAACTCCCGGCATCGCGCCCTCGTCGAGCGTGCGGCCGCCGCCGGAGTGCACGTGCTGTGCGAGAAGCCCCTGGCCACGACCGTCGAGGATGCCGTCGCGATGCGCGACGCCTGCGATCGGGCCGGCGTCATCCTGATGGTCGCCTACCCGGTGCGCTTCGCTCCCGGCGTGCGCGACGCGATCGACGAGCTGCGCAGTGGTCGCCTCGGGAGGATCCTCGGAGTCACGGGCATCAACAACGGCAAGCTCCCACAGGACCGGGCATGGTTCACCGACCCCGAGCTGGCCGGCGGCGGCGCCCTGGTCGATCACGTCGTGCACTGCGCCGACATCCTCGACGAGCTCCTGGACGAGCGGGCGCACTCCGTCCGCGCCGTGTCGAACAGCATCCTGCACGCACAGCGAGAGCTCTCGGTCGAGACCGGCGGGCTCGTCACGATCCAGTACCCGAGCGGCGTGATCGCCACGATCGACTGCTCCTGGAGCTGGCCGATGAGCTCGGCCACGTGGGGCGGACTCACGCTGCAGATCGTCGCCGAGCGCGGCACCATCACGGTCAGCCCCTTCGCGAAGGGCGTCGCCGGGCACGACGCGCACGGCGAGACCTGGAGCCCGGTCGGCGCGGATCTCGACGCGCTGCTGCTCGACGAGTTCGTGCGCGCCCTGCGTGCGGGGCGACAGCCCCAGCCGGATGCCGGCGTCGGCATCCGCACGGTCGAGATCGCCAAGGCCGCCCAGGCCTCCGCGGCGCGCGGCGGCGAGGTCGTCGCGCTCATCTAGACCGGACCCGACGGACCGCACACGGCAGAGAGGCCCCGCATGCAGACCCCGCAGACGACCACCGGATGGCGGCAGCGTGCGCTGGCGGTGATGCCGGTCGGATCGAGCACGAACTCCAAGGCTCCAACCCTGCTGCCCGACGAGCCGGAGGTGATCGTCCGCGGACGAGGATGCCGCGTCTGGGACGACCGCGGACGCGAGTTCATCGACTACCGGTGCGCCCTCGGTCCCGTCACGCTCGGCTATGCGGATCCGACCGTCGACGCCGCGATCCGCGCCCAGCTCGACGACGGCATCCTGTTCGGCCACCCGCATCCGCTCGAGACGACGACCGCCGAGCTGTTCTGCTCGCTCGTGCCCGGCGCCGAAGCCGCCCGCTTCCTGAAGACCGGCGGCGAAGCGCTGGCCGCCGTAATCCGCATCGCCCGCGCGCACACCGGCCGCGACCGGGTCGTGCAGATCGGATACAACGGCTGGCTCAACTCCCTCGCCGCGGGCGCCAGGGTGCTCCCGGGGGCGACCTCGGACGCCGTGCCCGGGGTCCCTGCGGCCCTCGCCACCCTGCACCATGCAGTCGACTGGGAGGACCGTGCGACCCTCGACCGCCTGTTCCTCACCCGCGGCTCGGAGATCGCGGTCATCCTCGTCGCGGCCGACTACCCCGCCGTGCCCGACGCCGCCGACTTCTACCGCTATCTGCGCGAGCTCGCCGACCGACACGGCGCGCTGTTGGCCTACGACGAGATGGTCACCGGCTTCCGGGTGGCCCTCGGCGGGATGGCCGAGGCGACCGGGGTGCTCCCCGACCTGTCGGTGTTCGGCAAGGGGATCGCGAACGGGATGCCGCTCGCCGTCTACTGCGGGCGACGCGAGGTGCTCGGCGTGCTCGACCGCGGCGAGGTCGTCGTGACCTCGACGTACGGGGGCGAGACCCTCTCGCTCGCGGCGGCCACGGCGACGATGACCGCGATCCGCGACCGGGGCGTGATCGCCCGCCTCCACGCGTCCGGAACGCGACTGCAGGATGGCCTGAACGCGCTGTTCGCGGAGGCCGGCTCCGGCCTCCGCCTCGTGGGACACCCCGCGTGCCCGCAGTTCGTGGGGCCGGACGAGGAGCTGCAGGCATTCCTGCGGGCGGCCTTCCGCAACGGGCTCTCGTTCTACCGCGTGGCCTACGTCAACGCAGCCCACACGGAGGCCGACATCGACGAGACGCTGCGCCGCGCCGCCGTGGCCGCTCGTGAGGCGACAGCGTGACCGGCATCGACGCGCACACGCATCTCGACGAGGGCCGGTTCGACCCGGAGGTGTTCGAGGCCGGCGCGCGGCTCGGCATCGACCTGTTCCTGTGCAGCAACATCGGGGGCTTCCAGCCCCACCCGAGCCTCGACGAGGTCAGGCGGATGAACGCCGTGCTGGCGGGTGAGCTGCGCCGCCACCCCGATCGGCTGCGCGGCTACTGCTACGTCAATCCGCGCTTCGGCCGCGACAGCCTCGACGACCTGCGGCGCAACGTCGAGGAGCGCGGGATGATCGGCATCAAGCTCTGGATCGCGACACTCGCCGACGATCCGCTCACCGATCCGATCCTCGAGTACGCCGCGGAGCACCGCCTGATCGTGCTCGCCCATGCCTGGCGCAAGACCGTCGGCCGCTTCCCCTACGAATCCACGGCCGATCACATCGCGGCCGCCGCCCGCCGTCATCCCGATGCACGCTTCCTGATGGCGCACCTGGGCGGTCAGCCGGAGTCGGCGGTGAACACCATCCGCTCGGTGCCGAACATCGCGGTCGACACCTCGGGCACGATCATCGGCGCTGGCGAGGTCGCCCTCGCCGTGCAGCGACTCGGTCCCGACCGGGTCGTCTTCGGGTCGGATCTGCACCACATCGACCTCGCGGCCAACGTCGGCAAGGTGCTCGGGGCCGGACTCGACGCCGACACGGAGGAGCGGGTGTTCGGCGGCACGGTCGCCCGCTGGCTCACGGAGGTGGCGGCGTGACCGCCCAGGGGCACCGGATGCTGCGCGCCTTCGCGGACCTCGGCGCCACCGACACCACGTGCTTCGTGGGCCAGTGGCCGTATCGGCTCTCGTCCGCCGCGGATGCCGATGACCTGCGCGCCCACGCCCACCGCCTCGGGCTGCGCTCCGTCTGGGTCTCGCACCTGGCATCACTGTTCGGCTTCGACACCCGCACCGGCAATGAGGCCGTGCTCTCCTCCTGCGCGGACGACCCGCTGTTCCGCGTGTTCGTGACGCTCGACCCGCGCGATCCCGGCTGGCAGGACGAGCTCGACGACGCGGTGGATGCGGGTGCCCGGGGCGTCCGCGTCGCTCCGGGGTTCCACCGCTATGACGTCGCCACCGTGCGCCCGGTGCTCGAAGCGTGTGCCGAACGCGACCTCCCGCTGCAACTGATCGCCCGGCTCGACGACGCCAGGGTGCGGCATCCGCTCTCCCCCGCGGTCGACGTCGAGGTGCATCGGATCGCGGACCTCGTGCGGGAGACCCCCGCACATCCGCTGCTGCTGAGCGGCCTCAACCGGACGGACTGGATCGAGCTGAACCGGCACCTCGGCGACAGCGCCCCGCGGGGGCTGCGTCTCGACCTGTGGCACGTCAACGGGCCGACGCATGTCGCCGACCGGCTCGGGGATGACCCGGAGCGCTGGGTCTTCGGCAGCGCATTCCCCGTGCAGACCCCCGAGGCGACGGCCCTGCAGCTCGCGGCATCCTCGCTCTCGGCCGAAGCACTGCGGGCGATCACCTCCGGCAACGCCGCGACACTGCTCCCCTGAGGCCTCCGGGCGCTACCCGATGTGGAAGCTGCCGATGTCGGTGCGACCGTCGTTCTCGTAGATGCGGATGTCCCACCCGGTCGGGTACTTCTCGTCGCGCTCCTGCTGCCATTCGAGAGCTTCCTTCGGGGTGGACGGCTGCTCCTCATGCTCGGGCGAGAATGCGGACAGCTCCGACGCCCAGGCGTATCCCTCCACCGCGCTCCCGTCGTCCGTGACGCCGCCGACTCGGACGAGGTCCGGCTGCCCGTCGGGGCCGCCCTCCACGCCGTAGGTGTCACCATGCTCGTTCACGGCCAGATGGGTGGGCACATGACGCACGTACTGCACGACCGCCGCCGCGCTCCCCCCGCGCTGCGTGTCGAAGTACAGGTGCGTCGTGGAGTCGTCGAGCGGGAAGTCGTACCAGGTCTCCGAGCGCGGGGATCCGATGTCCTGCGGCGCGTACGACACGCTCGGGTTGTTGCCGTCCGCAGCGGTGCCCCAGCTGATCAGCCCGGTGCCGAGCGCCGTGAGCGTCACGCGGACATGCGTGGCCTCACTCGGACGATCTTCGAGTGACAGCGTGGTCGTCGCCTCGATGACACGGCTCTGCGGAGTGCCCAGCAGCGAGATCACGGGGGCTCCCGGCTCGGTGCCGGGAGGCGCCGTGATCGCCGCACTGAGATCGGCGACCGGCTGACCCGCGGAGCTGGCGGGCGCGACGGGCGTGAAGGTTCCGGTGGCGGCGAATGCGGCCGTCGACACCCCCGCACCCACCAGAGACCCGGCGAGCACGAGGGCCGCACCCCAGAGCCGGCGTCTTCTGACCGGCTGCACGCGCGCCGCGGTGTCGATCAGCTGGGCACGGATCACCGCGGATCGCTCCGGGGAGAACTGATCGGTCATGATGTGCGTCCTTCTGTCATCGAGAGGTCATGCGGCGTCTGGGAGAGGCGGGCACGGAGCCGGGAGAGCCGCATCTTGGCAGCCGGTTCGCTGATGCCGACGGCTTCGGCGGCTTCGCGGATCGTGAAACCCTCGAGCGCCGTCAGCACGGCGAGGTGTCGATCCTGCTCGCGGGCCGTCGAGAGCACCTCGCGCACCCAGCGGGCACGGGAGGAGTCCTTCTCCGCGACCAGCTCCGCGGGGTCGGGAGCATGCTCCGGGTGCGGAAGGCGATCGAGGAACCTCCGGTACCTGCGTCGGGCGCGACTCGCATTGAGGTGCACGTTCTGCGTCGTGACCAGCAGCCAGGGCAGCAGCGAGCCGTCGACGAATCTCACGGAGGACCGCTTCCGCCAGAGCTCCAGGAACACCATCGCGGTGAGATCCTCGGCATCGGCCGGGGCGTTCCCCGCCGACACGGCGCGGCGGAAGACCCGGTCGCGATGCCGATCCCAGACGACCCCGAAGGCGGCCGCGTCCCCGTCCAGCACGCGAAGCCACACGCCGCGGTCGTCCACTGCATCCATACTCCATAGTGTCCGCAGCCTCCCGGATGGTCACACTCCTCGTCGTGCGCGGATCCCGTGGACACCGTTCCCAGCCGAGAGGAGTATGCTGACGCGTTGGGTCGCTCGACCCGAAGAGTCCCGAAAGGCGGTGATGGCGATGTCCGATGATAGTTACGACGCCGCCTTCGCTGCGTCGCGACTCCCTGCGCTAACGCGTTGACCTTCCGGTCCGTTCTCGCACGTCCTTCTCCGCAGCCGTCGGCGGCGTCATCCGCCCCCTGACGAATCCGCGCACGGAGCTCTCTGCTGCCGTGCACCTGCGAGAAACGGAGCCGCATCATGGCGCTCATCGACAACGGCGTGTACGTCCACGGACGTCGCGTGGAGACCCCCAGGAACCTGGACGAGACCTACCGGATGCTGGATGCCGCCGGCGGCATCGCGTGGATCGGCCTGTACCGACCCAGCCCCGAAGAGGTCGCCTCGGTCGCGCGCGAATTCGATCTGCATCCCCTCGCGGTCGAGGATGCGCTCTCCGGGCACCAGCGCTCGAAGGTGGAGCGCTACGGCGACACCCTGTTCGCCGTCCTGCGCCCCGCTCGCTACCGCGACGAGCAGGAGTCGATCGAGTTCGGCGAGCTGCACCTGTTCGTCGGCCCCGACTTCGTCGTGACGATCCGGCACGCCGAGTCGCCCAACCTCGCCGCCGTGCGCGCCCGCATGGAGGCGAACCCCGGACTGCTCGCGATGGGCCCCGAGGCGGTGCTCTACGCGATCCTCGATGAGGTCGTCGACGGATACGAGCCCATCGTCGCCGGTCTCCTGAACGACATCGACGAGATCGAGGACCAGCTCTTCGGCGACGGCGACGACGACAGCGCGCTCTCCCGTCGCATCTACGAGCTCTCCCGCGAGGTCATCAACTTCCAGCGGGCCGTGCATCCGCTGAACGGGATGCTGGAGTGGCTGCGTCGCGGCTCGGAGAAGTACCGCATCGACGAGGAGCTTCAGCGGTCGCTGCGCGACGTGCTCGACCACACGATCCGCGTCAACGAGAAGATCGACTCCTTCCGGGCCATCCTCGAGAACGCGTTGACCGTGCACTCGGCGCTGGTCGCCCGCCGCCAGACCGAGGCGGGCCTCGCACAGAACGACGAGATCAAGAAGATCTCCTCGTGGGCGGCGATCATCTTCGCTCCGACGCTGGTCGGCACGGTGTACGGCATGAACTTCGACGTGATGCCCGAGCTGCACTGGGCCTTCGGCTACCCGATGGCCATCGGCGCGATGGTCGCCTTCGCCGTCGGCCTCTTCGGGGTGTTCAAGTACAAGAAGTGGTTGTGAGCGCTCGGGTGCCGCGGCGTCGCGCCGCGGTGCCCGAGAGTCTCAGGCGAGCTGCTCACCGGTGCTCTCGAATCGAGGATCGTTCCTTCGGGCGAAGCGCCGCGCGCTCTGCGCGGACAGTGCCAGCAGCACCAGGATGTCGAGCGCCACACTCGCGAGCGAGGTCCGAAAGGTCACCGGGATGCCGGCGTTCCACCAGTCGAGGAAGACGACGATGATGCTGATCGAGGCGAAGCTCATCGCCACGATGCGGGCCCAGTTCGACCCGGCGAGCACGAGGCCCGCGAGGACGCCGTAGAACACGTACCAGACCGCGAGCGCGCTGAAGCCGATCGTCAGGAGGAGATCGGCGACGTCCAGGGGAATCGTCGAGACGTCGGTCGCGGAGTAGATGATCTCCTGCCTCATCGCCGCCCAGTTCAGCACATACACGACGATCGAGATGAAGCCCCAGATCACCCGGAGCGACATCAGCACGGCACCGAGACCAGTGGCCAGAGGACGCTTCACGAGAGTCCCCGCAGCTCCGTGACCGGCGCCTGCACGGCGGGCGCACCGGCGCCGTCGGCCGGTCGCGCCCGCACGTGCCGGAGGTCGATGACCGGCAGGTCGCCGTCCGTGTGGATGCTGTCGCCACCGCCGTTTCGCGAGTGATAGCCCGTGGAGAAGTCACGGATGATCACGATGCGCACCCGATTGTCCGCACCGCGGAGCGTGCCGAGGATGTGGTCCCGTTCGATGTCGATGTCCGCATCGATCTTGTGGGTCACCTGCAGGGTGAAGAGGGAGAAGCCGACCGCGCGATCGAACGTGCCCGCTGCCAGCCAGTCCACCTTGTGCCCGCCCGGAAGCATCCACCCATCGGGGCACCGCCAGAACCTGACGTGGTGCCGCTTGGCCGGGTTGCCCTCGACCTCCTGCTGGTACGCCAGATCCTGCTTGCGACCGAACAGGAACAGCGGGCTGACCGGGGCCTCGTCATAGCTGCGCCCCAGCACCGTCGACAGCACGATGCGCCACGTCGATGCGGCCGTGATCTCGTCGGCCCGGGTCCAGCCGGCGTCGGCCATGCTCCGGGTGAGCTGCTCCTCCGTGCCGAGCACCGCCAGGTTCACCGGGTCGCCCAGCAGGCCGTCGCTCGTGCGCGCTCGCCCGATGAAGTAGTTGGGCACGTAGATGCGGGTGAGGATCGAGTGCAGCCGCGGCAGGACGAGGTAGGCGAGGATCAGCCAGAACGCGATCGCGAACGCGATGGCCCACCATCCCCACGAGAACGCCTCGGTGATGAGGAGATAGGCGAGCCAGATGGCCGCGAGACCGGCGAACACGAAGAAGGCGTCGTCCACGGCCGCGTTGACCGAGAACCGGCGGCGCCGCACGAGGGGATCCCGCCTCTTGACTGGTTCCGCCATGTCCACATCCTAGAAACCTCACGCACCCGTGAGAAGACGCTGATCGCGCCGTCGGCCGCTCCCGCCTCAGCGAGCCAGAGGTTCCGCCCGGGTGAGGGCGTCTGCGGCGCGCACCAGTGCGAGGTGCGAGAACGCCTGCGGGGTGTTGCCGAGCTGCCGTCCCGACACCGGGTCGTACTCCTCCGACAGCATCCCCACGTCGTTCGCCAGTCCGCACAATCTGTCCATGAGCGCGTGAGCCTCGTCGACCCTCCCGGTCGCGGCGTACTGCTCCACCAGCCAGAAGGAGCAGGCGAGGAACGCGCCCTCCGTGCCGGAGAGACCGTCAACGCCCGTTCCGGTGCGATAGCGGCGCACCAGCCCGTCCGCCATCAGGGTCTGCTCGATGCGCCCGACGGTCGCCAGCATCCGCGGGTCGTCCGGCGCGCAGTACCCCACCTGCGGAAGAAGCAGCAAGGAGGCGTCGACCTCCGCCGTTCCGTAGTGCTGGACGAAATGGCCGTCGACGACGCCGTCGCGGTCGATCTCCGCACGCATCCGATCCCGCAGGCCGCGCCAGCGCTCGACAGGGCCGTCCAGTCCGTACTCCTCCACGCCGCGCACGGCGCGGTCGAACGCCGCCCACATCATCACCCGTGAGTGGGTGAAGAGCTGCGGCTCCCCACGGATCTCCCACAGCCCCCGGTCCGGGCGCTCGATCTGCTCCGAGGCGAACTGCACCAGCGCCCGTTCCAGCGGCCAGGAGAAGTCGGACTCGTCGAGCCCCGCCGCCCGCGCCGCCGAAAGCGTCACCAGCACCTCGCCGACGACATCCGCCTGGTACTGCTCGGCTGCGCCGTTGCCGATCCGTACCGGCGTCGAGCCCTCGTAGCCGGGGAGCCCCGGGAGCACGCGCTCGGGGAGATCCCGCTCGCCGGCGGGGCCGTACATGATCTGGAGATCGGCGGGATCACCCGCGACGGCCCGCAGCAGCCATTCCCGCCACTGCCCCGCCACACCGAGGAAGCCGTGGGCGAGCAGCGCCTCGAGGGTCAGCGCCGCGTCGCGCAGCCACACGTAGCGGTAGTCCCAGTTGCGCACGCCGCCGATCGCCTCCGGCAGCGCCATGGTGGCCGCCGCGGCGATGCCGCCGGTCTCGTGGTTGGTCAGCGCGCGCAGGATCAGCAGCGACCGGACCACCTCGTCGCGATGCGGACCCTCATGCGAGATCCGATCGGCCCAGTCCTGCCACCAGGCCTTGGTGTCCTCGATCTCCCT
This sequence comes from Microbacterium sp. NPDC090218, assembly GCA_044900255.1. Lineage (GTDB taxonomy): Bacteria > Actinomycetota > Actinomycetes > Actinomycetales > Microbacteriaceae > Microbacterium. Next base: position 1,143,053 of record JBJDMS010000001.1, read on the forward strand.
CTCCACGTCCAGCGTCTGCGGGAGATCGAGGTGCGAGGGGAACCAGGTCAGTTGCAGGTCTCGAACCTCGCCCTGCTCCACCGTCACCTCACCCCAGTGCTGATGGTCGATCGCCTCGAGGCGCGCACCGCGCAATGCCACGGCGTCCGGGCCCCCCATCGCCAGCAGACACGGCTCGTCCTCCGACCCGACCTGACGCACCCACGGCATCACCCTGGCGTAGTCGAAGCGGATGCTCAGCCGCTGCTCGAAGGTCATCGACCCCCGCACCCCGACGACCCGACGGATCAGGTCCGTACGGCGGATAGCCGTGTCCGGGTCGAGTCCGATCGGCATGATGTCGCGAACCTCTGCGACAGCGTCCGCCGTCTCCCACCGTGTCACGAGCACGAAGGTCTCGCCGTCGTACCGCCGAGTGCTCACCGCATCAGGGTCGGTCGGGCGCAGCAGCCATCGGCCGTGCGACTCATCCCCGAGCATCGCTGCGAACGTCGATGCCGAGTCGAGCCGCGGCAGGCACAGCCAGTCGATGCTCCCCGCGGCAGAGACCAGCGCGGCCGTGCGGCAGTTGCTCAGCAGGGCGTAGTCCTCGATGCCGGCGCCCGCGGCGAGGCGGGGGAGATCGGTCCTGTCCATCGTCTGCCCGTCCGTATCCGACTCAGTGGTTGTCCGGGCGGAGTGACCGCACCAGAGCGGGGATCCCGACAATTCCGACCGCCCAGAACACGACGCCCCAGATCAGGACATCGCCGACGAACGGCAGCCATCCATAGTCGGTCGGATAGCTGATGCCGGTGCGGCCGGTCAGGCGCAGCGCCACCTCGTTCGGGTAGGCGACGAAGGGATTCGACGAGTGGTCCTGCGTGACCCATGGAACGGGGAATCCGAACCGCACGGACGCGAGATCAGCGTCGGACTGCACGGGAACCCGCTGGGCGACCGTGATCCACCACGTCACCGCACAGCCGACCGCGACGGCGCCGATCATCGACAGCACGGCGCTCGGATTCCCCCGGCCGCGCCGCGTCGGCGGCAGGTCGGAACGGGGATCGGTGGTCACCACGTGCGTGGACTGTCGTCGGCGGTCACTTGTCGTCGGGGCCGCTGATCTCGTCGAGCAGGTCGTCGAGCGAATCGAAGTCGATGGTCTCGATGCCGTCGAGATCTCGCACCTCGACCCCATCGACCTCGAGCTCCTCATCCAACTGCACGAGGATCCGCGAGTCGGGGAACTGCTTCGGCGCGAGGAAGGCGAGCAGCACGGCGTCGGCGAACACCACGACCGACGTGGCCTCGAGGTCGTCCCGCAGGTCGATCTGCTCGACGACGGGCTCGTCGTCCACAGCATCGTCGATGTCGGCGGCGACCTCGTCGATCACCGCGCGCCAGCGGGACTCACCCACGGAGAGGATGCGCGAGACGGCCGCGATCAGCGCCTCGTGGTCGAGGTCGTCGCCCTGCTCGTCACCGTCCTCGAGCTCCGGGTCGACATTGACGTTAACCACGGTGCCCGCCGCGTCGATGCTCGCGCGGCCGTAGACCAGACCGTTCTCGGCGACCGGGTCTTCGAGCAGCCCGCTCTCGACGATGCGGGCCAGGAGGGTGTCGAGCGCAGGCGAAGTCATGCCTCCAGTCTTTCGCATCGATCGCGGTCTCGGGCGATCATCGTCCCCGAAGAAGCGGAGCGAGGAGCACAGCGACGGCCGCCAGGATCGCCGCCGCGAACAGCACACCGGACGCTCCTGCCCCTTCGTAGGCGATCCCGGCAGCGACGGGACCGGCGAACGCGCCGAGGTTCAGCGCCGCGGTGGCGTATGCGCCTCCGAGCACCGGAGCCCCCGACGCCTGGCCGACGATCCAGGCGATCAGCGCCGAGCCGACGGCGAACGACAGCATCCCCCCGACCGCTGCGCCGACGAAGACTCCCGGCGGCGAACCGACGCACAGAGCGAAGAGGATCCATGCGACGGTCGTCGCCGTGGCACCGACCGGGATCCAGCGGCGCTCGAAACGGCCGGCCCAACGCCCGGTCGCAGACACGCCAAGGAATGCCCCCACCCCGAAGGCAGCGAGCAGGAGCGGGATCCAGGACTCATCGACTCCGGCGCCCGCCCCGATCACGGCGAGGAAGGTGAAGACCCCGAAGGTCGCGGCGTTCACGAGCACCGCGAGCACCACGGCGACGAGCACGGGTCGCCGGCGCAGCTCCGCGAGCTCCCCGCGCACGCCGATCCGCGGCGAGCGCGCGACAGCACCGAGGGTGCGATCGTGCAGCAGGGCGGCGACGGCCGGAAGGCACAGCAGGACGACCGCCCAGAACGTCGAACGCCAGCCGAACGCGTTCGCCAGCACGGCGCCGGCAGGCACTCCGACGATCGTGGCCAGAGTCGTCCCTGAGAGCAGGACGGCGACCGCACGCGTCGTCTGCGCCGGAGCGACGATGACGCGGACCGTCGTCAGCGCGATCGCGAGGAATCCGGCGTTGGCCAGAGCGGCGAGCACCCGGGTGAGAAGCAGGAGCCAGAAGGACGACGCGAGGGCACCCACCACATGCGCGGCGATGAAGACGAGGAGCAGCAGCACCAGGGTGCGCCGCGGAGGCCAACGACTGGCGAGCACCGCCATCGTCGGGGCGCCGATGACCATGCCGGCGGCGAAGGCCGACGTCAGCAGCGCAGCCGTCGACGTCGCCACGCCCAGATCGGCGGAGAGCGGGAGGAGGAGACCGGCGAGCATGAACTCGCTGGTGCCCTGGGCGAAGATCGCCAAGGCGAGGACGGGGATGAGGAAGGGCATGGAGCATCCAGACAGGGAGACGCCGCTCGAATCGCGAAACACGATGAGCAGCGGGTGAGAAGGGTCGACACAGAGATGCGGGGAGCGCACGACGTGCACTCGACCCGCGATCTACGGTCTGTCGGACTCAGGGCTCACGACACCACGGTAACCCACCCCGAGCGGCGGCTAGGCTCGGAGCCGTGTCGAACGCCGAATCCCCCGCCTCCGCATCCGCCGCATCCGACCTCGTCCGCATCGCCGCGGCCCTCGAAGGGCCCGAGCCGCTGAACTGGGTCATCACGGGCGACTCCATCACCCACGGCCTGGTGCACACGCAGGGCGGGCGCAGCTATCCCGAGCACCTGCACGAGATGATTCGGGGCGAGCGGGAGCGCGTGCGCGACATGGTGCTCAACACGGCGATCAGCGGCAACCGCATCGTCGACCTCCTCGACGACTGGGATCGCCGCGTCGCCGGGTGGAACCCCGATGTGGTGACCCTGATGATCGGCACGAACGATGCCTCGGACGGCGGCCCGCGCGAGGTCATCTCCGCGGCGGACTACGCGGCGTCGCTGCGGGAGTTCGTATCGCGGGTGCGTGCTCTCGAGGCGGTCCCGGTGCTGCAGACCCCGCCCGCGATCGACATCCGCAACGCCCCGGAGCGTGCCCGGATCGGCGAGTTCGCCGAAGCCGTGCGGGAGGTCGCCGCGAGCGAGGACGTCATCCTCGTCGACCAGCACGCCCGATTCGCCGAACTCGGTGCCGGGGATGTGCCGTGGGGGATGATGAACGACCCGTTCCACCCGAACGCGACCGGCCACGCGGCTCTCGCACTCGAACTCGCCGAAGCTCTCGGCGTCCTCCCCGAAGGCCCCCGCGCGCGCACCACCGCACTGCTCGGAGGCATGGTCGCCGCCGCGCGACTCAACCCCTGACCGGGCGCCAGGTCGCTCACCCGCAGGGACGAAGGTCCTCTGGACGCGACCCGTGGCGCACCAGTAGGTTGAGCGCATTCGCAGTCGTCGAGAGGTGGGGGCATGTCTCACGTGGTGGCAACCGGGGCCGGCAAGGCCATGATGGAGCGGCGGAACGATCCGACGCACGACTACATCCTCGAGCTCACCGGCAAGGAGCGGCCTCGGGTGCTCTTCGTCGGGACGGCGACGGGCGATGACGCCGCCTACATCCTGAGCTTCTACTCCACCTACGACGCGGATCGGTGCGCACCGCACCATCTCCCGCTCTTCCATCGGGCGGTCGACGACCTCGCCGGATTCGTGAAGGGCTTCGACGTGATCCACGTCGGCGGCGGCAACACGGCGAACATGCTCGACGTGTGGAAGCGCCAGGGCCTCGACGAGATCATGCGCGAGATGTGGGAGGACCCCGACTCGAACGTGGTGTTCACCGGTGGCAGCGCCGGCGGCATCTGCTGGTTCGAGGGCGGCACGACCGACAGCTACGGCCCGACGCTCCAGGTCCTGCCCGAGGGACTCGGATTCCTGCACGGCAGCTTCTGCCCGCACTACGACGCCGAGGACCAGCGCCGCCCCCTCTTCCACGCCTCGCTGCTCAGCGGCGAGCTCTCCACCGGGTACGCGGTCGGCAACCTCCAGTCACTGCACTTCGAGAACTCCGAGTTCGTCACCGCGATCAGCCCGGTCGACGACGCCCTCGCACTGCGGGTGGAGGCGATCGACGGGAAGATCGTCGAGACCGAGCTGCCGACGAAGGTGCTCACCGGGAACGCGCCGATCGTGAAGGGGCCGTCGTCATGAACGACAACGTCTGGATCCTCATCGCGCAGCTGATCATCGTCATCGGCGCGATCTACATGGGAACCCGCACCAGCGGGATCGGACTCGGCGTCTGGGGACTGGTCGGCGTGGCCATCCTCATCTTCTTCTTCGGCGAAGCCCCGGGCAACGCTCCGGTCGATGCGGTCTTCATCGTCATCACCGTGATCACGGCGGCCTCGACCATGCAGGCGGCGGGCGGTATCGACTGGATGGTCTCGGTCGCGGCGAAGGTCATCAGACGCAAGCCGAAGTCCGTCGTGTTCCTCGCCCCGGCGATGTCGTTCCTCTTCACGGTCGGCGCCGGCACCGGCAACATCTTCTATCCGCTCCTGCCCGTCATCTACGACGTCTCCTACCAGCAGAAGATCCGTCCGGAGCGGGCCCTCTCGGTCTCGGCGGTCGCCTCGCAGGTCGGCATCCTCTGCTCCCCCGTCTCCGCCGCGACCGCCTCGATGGTGGTGCTCCTCGCCCCGCAGGGGGTCGACCTCGGCGGACTGCTGCTGATCATGTGGCCGGCGTCCATCGCCGGACTCTTCGTCGCCGCCCTGGTCATGATGCGCCACGGCAAGGACCTCGAGGACGACCCCGAGTTCCAGCGCCGCCTCGCCGACCACCAGATCAAGCCGCCGACGGTCGATGCGCACGAGAACAAGCTCGCCCCGACGGCCGTCCTGTCCGCCGCGCTGTTCCTCGCCGGCGTCGCGGTGATCGTGTTCTTCGGTCTGTTCGAGAACCTGCGTCCGGTGATCGGCACCGACGACGCCGGCGACCCGGTCCGGCTCAGCGTCACCGTCATCATCGAGGTCACGATGGGCATCATCGCCGCGCTGATCTTCGTCTTCTGCAAGGTCAAGGCGGCCGACGTTCCCAAGCAGCCCACGTTCCCCGCCGGCATCGTCGGAGCCATCGCCCTCTTCGGTATCGCCTGGCTCGCCAACACGTTCGTCGCGGCGAACCAGAAGCTCATCGTCGACGGACTCGGCTCGGTGGTCTCCGGATCGTCGGCGTTCCTCGGCGCGCTGCTGTTCGCCCTGGCCCTGTTCGCGGTCGCGATGCTGACGACGAGTCAGTCGAGCGCCACGAACGCGATCGTGCCGATCGGCATCACGATCGGCCTGCCGGCCTCGCTCCTCGTCGGCCTGTGGCCGGCGACCATGGGCATCTACACGCTGCCGGCGAACGGCAGTCAGGTCGCCACCGTCGCGTTCGACCAGACCGGCACGACGAAGATGGGCAAGTTCGTCTTCGACCACTCGTTCCAGCTGCCGAACCTCGTGTACATCGGCGTCGCCATCATCGTCGGGGTGACGCTGTCGTTCCTGTTCGCGTGACATGACCGAGGTCGTCGACCGCTCCGCCCTGCGCCAGTTCCTGCTCGGGCTGGCGCAGGGGATGAACGCGTCGGCCGAGTCGGTCGACCGCATCCGCGACACGATGACCGAGGTCGCGAGGGCGTACGGCGGCGACGGCGCGGACTTCGTGGTGCTGCCGACGATCATCCTCGTCGAGACGGGGGAATCCGAGGAGTCGCGGGTCGCGATCCGCTCCGCGACGAACGCCTCGTTCCGCTTCGATCAGATCGCCGCGCTGTACGAGCTGATCGCCCAGGCGCGGACCGGATCGATCCCGCCGCTCGACGGCATCCGCCGCTTGAACGAGATCGGCGCGATGCGGCCTCGGCTCGGCTGGTTCACGCGCACGCTCGGGCATGCCATCCTCACCACCGGCCTCGCCCTGCTGCTCGCACCGACCTGGCAGGGGGTGATCGTCGCGTTCGTGCTCGGCTTCGGGATCGGCCTGCTGAAGCTCGTCCGCTCGCCGACCCTGCAGCTCATCCTGCCGATCGCCGCGGCGTTCGTCTGCGCCGCCGCCGTGTTCCTGCTGGCCGAGGTGATCGAGATCGGCGACCCGATCCGCCTGCTCATCGCGCCCCTGGTCACCTTCCTCCCCGGTGGGGTGCTCACGACCGCCACGGTCGAACTCGCCGCAGGGCAGATGATCTCGGGGGCCTCGCGCCTCGTCTACGGCTTCGTCCAACTCGCACTCCTCGCGTTCGGCATCCTCGCCGCGGGCACCGTCGTCGGGGTCGAGTCGCGATCGTACGAGCCGTTGGATGCGGCGACGCCGCTGCCGTGGTGGGTGGCGATCATCGGCATCCTGGTCTTCGCCCTCGGCAACTACCTGCATTTCTCCGCACCGCCATCGACCTTCGGCTGGGTGCTGATCGCCCTGGCGGTGGCCTATGCCGGGCAGTGGGCGGGGAACGAGTTCGTCGGCCCCACCGTCGGCGGCTTCGTCGGCGCCCTCGTGATGACGCCCGTCGTGTTCTGGATCGCCGGTCTCCGCCATGGCGCCCCGTCGCAGCTCACCTTCCTCCCCGCCTTCTGGCTGCTCGTCCCGGGCGCCGCCGGTCTGGTCGGGCTCACCGAGGCGGTCGCGACCGACGGCGGCCTCGCGGACTTCGTGGCCGCTCTCACCTCCGTCATGTCGATCGCCCTCGGCGTGCTCATCGGAACCGCGCTCTACCGGGTCGTCCACCACGGCGCCGAGGAGATCGTGCAGTTCGCCGTCGCCCTCCCGACGGCACCGGATGACACGTCGTCGCCGGGCATCTGGGCACGACTGACCGCGCCGTGGCGGCACGGCCACAGTGCGGGCTCGCGGGACCGCGACTGAAGCGGACCCTTCGCAGACGGTCGCCGCCTGAGAAGGGTCCGCCGTCTCGCCTACTGGCGCGAGCCGATCTCGTCGATCGGACGCGTGCGCATGGTCGCGGTCGTCCCGATCCACAGCGCCACCAGGGCGAGCGCGCCCATGACGCCGATGATCGCCAACGACCCGACCACCGGGAGCGCGGGCACAGGCTGTCCCGAGATGCCCATGCTCACGCCGATGAGGGGAGGGATCGCGACGACGACGCCGAACACCATGGCGATCACGGCGACGAGCACCGCCTCGATCCGCATCATCGTGCGCACCTGCCCTCGAGAAGAGCCGATCAGCTGGAGAAGTGCCAGCTCGCGCGATCGCTCACCCGTCGCCATCACCAGCGTGTTGACCACGGCGATCGCGATGTAGCCGAGGATCACGAGCAGCGCGATGAGGTTCACCCATCCCTGCTGGGACTGCGCACCGGCGCCAGCCGCCTGCTGACCCGCTCCGTCGCTCACGATCAGACCGCGTTCGCCCAGCGCGGCCCGCACCTCGGCAGCCGCACCGTCATCCACCGCCACGAGCGCGAAGGCGTCGAGGCCGGCCGTGGTGTGCGCCCTGACCTCGTCGGCAGCCATGGTCAGATCACCGAAGCCCAAGCCCCGCTCGTACACCGCGACCACCGATGCCTCCAGCGGTGAGCCGTCCCCGAGGTGTCCGACGACCGTGCCGCCGATGCCCACGCCGAGTGCCTGCGCGGCGTCAGTGCTCACCGCGACCGTCGTGCCCCCGTCGAGGTCGGCGAGCGAGCCCTCGCGGACCCGCAGGTCGAGGGCGGTGGCGACGTTCTCCGGATCCACGCCCTGCAGCACATGCTCTTCACGCTGCAGCTTGCCCTCCAGATCATGCGAATCGAGCACCGCCGTGCTCAGCGCGACGCCCGATGCGTCGGTCACGCCCGGGGTCGAGCGGATCGCCGAGGCGACCTCCGGCGAGATCCCCGTCGGCGACGTCACTCGCAGGTCGGCGATGACGCCGGCGCTGGCCTGCGTCGCCGCCTCCGCGGCGATGATCGACGGCGCCCCGATCTGTACGAGCCCCAGCCCGATGCCGAGGGCGATCGGCAGGATCGCCGACGCCAGGCGCCTGCTGTTCGCGGCCGCGTTCGCCGAGGCGAGGAAGCCCGCAGACGACAGCCGCCGCAGCACGGTCCCGATCAGGCGCACGCTCAACGCCACCAGCCATGGACCCAGCACGGCGAGCGCGATGATCAGGAGCATCGCCGCTCCCGCCGCTGCGCCGGCCGCGATCTGTCCGCGCACGACGAGTGGCACCGTCGAGACGGAGACGCCGGCGGCCGCGAGCACGATCCCGGTGATGATGCGCGGCAGACCGATCGCGGGCGCGCCGGTCGCCGATTCGCGCAGCGCCTCGACCGGGTCGAGCTTCGCGACCCGAGCGGCCGCGATGCGCGCGGCCCCCCAGGCGGAAGCCAGCACGAGCAGCACCGCTCCGACCGCGGGGAGAGGGCTCACGGCCAGCGCGAAGTCGCCGGGGATCACGCCACCGGTCACGAAGCCCGACTGCAGCACCGTCGACAGCAGGTATCCCGGAACGATGCCGAGCACCGCCGCGACCGCCGCGACCCACAGCACCTCGCGGGCGACGAGCGCGTGCACCTGGGAAGGACTCGCCCCGACGGCCCGCAGCAGCGCATAGTCGCGACGGCGCGACTGCACCGACAGAGACAGGGTGCCCGCGACGATGAACATCGCCACGAGGATGCACGTGCCGACGAACGCACTGCCGATGGCGACGAGCGTGGAGCGCGCGGCTCCCGAGTCGAGGAACTCGACGTCGCCCCGTGCGTCTCCGGTGCGCGCGATCAGCCCGGGGAAGGCCTCGCGGATCGCGGTCGCCGTCTGCTCGGCGTCCGCCCCGGAGGCGAACACACCCAGCGCCTGCGCTGACGCGGCGTGCGGGTCGAGTTCGGCGATGCGACTCTCGCTGAGGAAGACGTGCACGGCCCGCTCCGGCACCACGGGTGCGGCGACCTCGCCGACCACACGGTACTCCGACGCGATACCGCCGTGCGCCAGCATGACGGTGTCGCCCACGGCCCGACCGGCACCGGCGACGACCACCACCTCATTGGCCGCTGCGGGCTCGCGCCCCTCTCGCAGCTCCAAGCCGGTCAGCGCGGTGGCCGACCAGGGGTGCGCCTCGACCACGGCGGGACCGGCATCCGCATCCTCCAGCGCGAGCGGAACCGTCACGTCGATGACGACGCGGTCGACGCCCGGAAGGGCGGCGATGTCATGAACCGCCTCGGCAGGCAGCGGCACCCGCTCCCGGAGCGGGACCGGGAGATCCTCCGGCACATCGACCTGCTGCGGCGCACCGACCACCACATCGGCCGCGACGTAGCGCTCCGGTGCCAGCCCGCCGCGCATGCCGGATTCGACGAGCACTCCGAGGCCCGTCACCAGCGCGCTCGCGACGAAAACCGCGACCGCCACTCCGACGAAGCTCCCGCGGTGGTGACGCAGATCGGCGCCGACGAGTCGGCCCAAGCCCAGCGGCCCCGACATCACCACTCCCCCAATGCGCTCATGCGCTCGTTGATCTGCGCGGGGTCGGCACCGTCGAGGTATCCCGCGAAGGCACCGTCGGCGAGGAAGAGCACCCGATCGGCGTGCGAAGCCACCACCGGATCGTGCGTGACGACCACGACCGTCTGGTTCAGCTCTCTCGCCGTGTGGGCGAGCAGGTCGAGCACCTGCTTCCCGGAGCGCGAGTCGAGGGCACCGGTCGGCTCGTCACCGAACACCACGTGCGGCCGGGTGATGAGGGCACGCGCGATCGCCACCCGCTGCTGCTGGCCACCGGAGAGCTCGGCGGGGCGACGGTGGCGGTACTCCGTGAGCCCCACCGCATCCAGCAGGAAGTCGAGCCACCGTGATTCGAGCCGTCGCCCGCCGAGGCGCAGCGGCAGCGTGATGTTGTCCTCGACGTTCAGGGCAGGCAGCAGGTTGTAGGCCTGGAACACGAAGCCCACGTGGTCACGCCGGAAGGCCGTGAGCTGACGCGCCTTGAGCCCCGAGATCTCGGTCCCGCCCAGATGCACGGCACCGCTGCTCGGCCGGTCGAGCCCGGCGGCGCTGTGCAGGAGCGTGCTCTTGCCCGAGCCCGAAGGCCCCATGATCGCGGTGAACGTCCCCTTCGCGATGGCGAGGTTCACGCCCCGCAGAGCGGTCACCCGGTTGGCACCGGAGCCGTAGGTCTTGACGACGGACTGCAGGCGCAGCGCCTCGGAGGGCCCCGCATCGACGGCGGGGGCTAGTGGTGTGAAGGTCATGATTCGACGCTAGGGACGCCTGTCGCGTCGGCCCATCCCGCCATCTGCCGTATGGAAGGTGGTGCTGGCTATACCGTGCCGTCCGCAGCGCTCGGGCAGACTGTGAGAGTGAAGGACGGACGGATGCGGCGCTGGCTGCGCGCGTGGGGGTATCTGGCCGTCGAGGCCGGAGTCTCGATCGCGTCCGTGGTGTTCCTCTGCCTGGGAGTCGTCCTGCTCCCCTTCATGATCCTCACCGGCGGCGTGCTGCTGATGCCCGAAGCCGTACAGGGCCTGCACCGATGGACGGACCTGAGCCGTCGCCGGGTCGGTGCCTTCCGCGGTGAGGAGCTGGCGGCGATCGGCCATGTGCTCCCGCCGGCCTCGACCATCGAGGACCGCCTGCGCTTCGCGCTCTCTCGCGCCACGGGGCGCGACGCCCTCTGGCTGGCGGTGCAGGGTCTTCCCGTGCTGTTCGTCACGCTGCTGACGATCTCGCTTCCGGTCGCAGCGGTGAACACCCTCGCCATCACCTACTACTGGCAGTTCGCCCCCGCCGACGACCCGGTCGGTTCCGTCTATCCCGTCACGTCCTGGGAGCTCGCGGCCACCATGCCGCTGCTCGCGGTCGCCTACGCGATCCTCTCGATCTTCCTCATCCCCGCGGTCGCGCGTCTGGTGTCGTTCGTGTCGGCGACGCTCCTCGCGACCCCGGAGAAGTCCCGCCTCGCCGCACGGGTCGATGCGCTGACCCTCAGCCGCGCCGCCGCGCTCGACGCCCATGCCGCCGAGCTCCGCCGCATCGAGCGCGACCTCCACGACGGCGCGCAGAACAGGCTGGTGAACGTGGTGATGATGCTCGGGATCGCGGAGCGCGCGCAGGAGACCGGGGGCGACGTGCTCGAGCCCCTGCGGCGAGCGCAGGACGCCGCGACCGACGCTCTCGCCGGACTCCGCCGCACCGTGCACGACATCTACCCGCCGATCCTCGACGAGCTGGGGCTGGAGGGCGCCCTGGCCTCGCTGGCCGGGCGCAGCGTCGTGCCGTGCACGATCACGGCGGACGCGGTCGGACGCGTGCCCGCAGCCGTCGAATCCGCCAGTTACTTCGTCGTGGCCGAGGCCCTCACGAACGTCAGCAAGTACAGCGAGGCGACGCGGGCAGCGGTGCAGGTCGTGCGTGCGGGGGAAGTCCTGCTCATCACCGTCGAGGACGATGGCGTCGGCGGGGCGGTCGAACGTCCTGGCGGCGGGATCGCGGGCATCCGTCGTCGTATCGAGGCCTTCGAGGGCACGGTGGAGCTGAGCAGCCCGGTCGGCGGACCCACCCTCCTGAGAGCGGAGCTGCCATGCGGATCGTGATCGCCGAAGACGACACCCTGCTGCGGGAGGGACTGGCGCTGCTGCTGCGCAGCGAGGGCTTCGAGGTGGTGGCCGCCGTCGACAACGCCGAGGGGTTCCTCGCGCGACTCGATGAGGCGGATGCCGCGGTGGTCGATGTGCGGATGCCGCCCACCTTCACGAGCGAGGGGCTGAAGGCTGCGGCAGAGGCCCGCGCCCGCCGACCCGGCTTCCCCGTGCTGGTGCTGTCGGCATATGTCGAGGACCGGTATGCGGGCGAGCTGCTGGCAGCCGGAGCCGACGGTCTCGGGTACCTGCTCAAAGAGCGCGTGGGCAAGGTCGCATCCTTCGTCGACGCCCTGCACCGCGTGGCGGCCGGCGGCACCGTGATGGACCCCGAGGTCGTCTCTCAGCTGATGAGCCGGCGCCGCGCCGACGACCCGGTGCAGACGCTCACGCCGCGCGAACGCGAGGTGCTCGGCCTGATGGCGGAAGGACTCGACAACGGCACCATCGCCGGTCGGCTCTTCGTGACCGAGACCGCCGTGAGCAAGCACATCGGCAACATCTTCGGCAAGCTCGGCCTCGCCTCCAGCGACAGCGGACACCGGCGGGTGCTCGCCGTGCTCGCGTACCTGCGCAGCTGACGGCCGCACGCTCCGGCGGCCCGATCCCCGCTCCGTTCGAGCGACATCGGGCCGTTCTGGCGACCCTCCGAAAAAAGTTTGGTATTCGGTGTTGCTAAGTACCGGTACTCGGTGTTACTTTGTACTGGTACCCAGCAACACTGAGTACCAACCGAAACGAAAGGAGGACCTGATGGGCAAGCAGATGACCGAGATGCTCAAGGGCACCCTGGAGGGCATCGTTCTGGCCCTCCTCGCCGAGCAGCCGGCTTACGGGTACGAGATCACCACGCGCATCCGAGACCACGGGTTCACCGACATCGCCGAGGGCACGATCTACGCACTCCTCGTGCGCATCGAGCAGAAGAGCCTCGTCGACGTCGAGAAGGTTCCGAGCGAGAAGGGTCCGCCCCGCAAGGTGTACACCCTGAACGCCACGGGCCAGCAGGAGCTCGAGGAGTTCTGGAAGACCTGGGACTTCCTCGCGCAGCACATCGCACAGCTGAACAAGATCAACACAGACAACAAGAGCACCACCCAGAACAAGGAGAACTGATCATGGCCGCAAAGTGGATCGAAGCCCTCACCGGATCGCTCGAGGAGAAGAAGCAGTACAAGCAGGCTCAGGCCCGCATCAACGCCCTGCCCGAGCCGTACCGCGAGGTCGCCAAGGCCCAGCACCGCTACTACATGTACTACGGCGGCGTCACCGACGGCGACACCCTGGTGCAGATGTCCCTCGACCTCGCCGACCTGTGGGAGCGCGCCGCACTCGACGGCACCCCCGTCGGGGCGATCGTCGGGGATGACCCCGTCGAGTTCGCCGAGAACTACGCCGCGGCATACGGCGGACGGCAGTGGATCGACAAGGAGCGCACCCGCCTCATCAAGGCGTTCGACGACGCGAAGAAGAAGGAGAACGAATCATGACCAACGCAGCCATCTCGGTGCGCGGCATCGAGAAGTCCTACAAAGACCTGCACGTCCTGCGCGGCGTCGACTTCGAGGTGGAGAAGGGCAGCATCTTCGCCCTCCTCGGCTCGAACGGCGCCGGCAAGACCACGATGGTGCGCATCCTCTCGACCCTGCTGAAGTCGGACGCCGGAACGGCGACCGTGCAGGGTGTGGATGTCGCCGCCGACCCGGTCGGCGTCCGTGAGCGCATCAGCCTCACCGGACAGTTCGCCGCCGTTGACGAGATCCTCACCGGACGCGAGAACCTCGTGCTGGTCGCGAAGCTGCGGCACCTGCCCGACGCCGGGAAGGTCGCCGACGACCTGCTGGCGAAGTTCCGTCTGACGGATGCCGGCGGTCGCAAGGTCGGCACCTACTCCGGCGGCATGCGTCGCCGGCTCGACATCGCGATGAGCCTGGTCGGACACCCCGAGGTCATCTACCTCGACGAGCCGACCACCGGCCTCGACCCCGAAGCCCGCATCGAGGTGTGGGACGTGGTCAAGGAGCTCGCGAACACCGGCACCACCGTCCTGCTCACCACGCAGTACCTCGACGAGGCGGAGCAGCTGGCCGACCGCATCGCGATCCTGCACGAGGGCCGCATCATCGCCAACGGCACCCTCACCGAACTGAAGCGACTGCTCCCGGCCGCGAAGGTCGAATACGTCGAGAAGCAGCCCACCCTCGAGGAGATCTTCCTCACCCTCATCGGCCCCAAGGCCTCGGAAAAGAAGGAGGACGCAGCATGACCACGCACTTCGCCGCCGATACGGCGACACTCACCGGCCGCTCCATGCGGCACATCTTCCGCAGCCCTGACACGATCATCACCACGGCGGTCACCCCGATCGCGCTGATGCTCCTGTTCGTGTACGTCTTCGGCGGCGCGCTCCAGACGAGCACCGGCGTCGACAACTACGTCAACTACCTGCTCCCGGGCATCCTGCTCATCGCGATCGCCTCCGGTATCGCCTACACCGCGTTCCGGCTGTTCACCGATATGCAGAGCGGCATCTTCGAGCGGTTCCACTCCATGCCGATCGCCCGATCGAGCGTGCTGTGGGCGCACGTGCTCACCTCCCTGACGGCCAACGCCATCACCCTGGCGATCATCTTCGGCGTCGGTTTCCTGATGGGCTTCCGCACCGGGGCGAGCTTCTGGGCCTGGCTCGGAGTCATCGGCATCCTGATGCTGTTCACCCTGGCCCTCACGTGGCTGGCGATCATCGCAGGCCTGAACGCCAAGACGGTCGACGGCGCGAGTGCGTTCTCGTACCCGCTGATCTTCCTGCCGTTCATCAGCTCGGCGTTCGTGCCGACCGACACCATGCCGGCTCCGGTGCAGTGGTTCGCTGACAACCAGCCGGTCACCTCGATCGTCAACACCATCCAGGCGCTGTTCGCCGAGCAGCCCGTCGGCAACGACATCTGGGTCGCCCTCGCCTGGTGCGTCGGCATCCTCGTGGTCGCCTACGTGTTCGCGATCATCTCCTACCGGAAGAAGGTCAGCTGATCTTCACCGAGCGAGACGGAACGCTCCGTCCGGGTCCTTCGACCCGGCCGGGGCGTTTCGCCGCGCTCGCGGTAGGTGCACGTTCCGAAGGAGATCTCTGCGTTCGAAGGACCTGAGGGGCGAAAGGCTCCTTCGCAACGAGAGATCTCCTTCAGGCGGGCGCGGCGCGAGGCGCGGGACCCGCCTCAGCGCAAGCCGAACGGCCCGAGCACCACGCGGCGACGGCTCCGCACCCAGCGCACGCCCTCGACACGCTTCTCCGCGCGGGTGGCGAAACGGTAGCGGTACGACACGGCGCGCACCCACCGCGGCCGCTCACCCTCGAAGGGATCGACGCGGATCAGCGCGAGCGTCGGGGCATCCGCTTCGAGCAACCGCACCAGGAACGCCGTGAACCAGTCGTCGAAGGAGTGCCCGAGCGGCAGGAACCACATCAACCAGTCGAGGCGCAGGTGATAGGGCGCGAACTGCCGCGGCAGCCGTCGCACGTCGCCGGGTTTGCCCTTGAACTCGTACTCGCGCCACACGAGTCCCTCTTCGTCGGCGGAGCCCTCCACCACGATCTCGATGCGCTCCTTCGTCACCGTGCCGAAGGCCCCGTACGCGTTGGCGAGCTGCCAGCGGTTGAAGCTCGCGTTCATGAGCTGTCGTCGCGCGAACAGGTTGCGCAGCGCCGGCCCGCTCACCACGACACAGAGCAGGCCGACGACCGCAGTGATGAGGAGCCAGTACAGCGGGATGCCGTCGATGGTCCCGGGCGCCTCGGTCAGCGGCGCGGCAGGGGGTGCTCCGATCCCGGGCAGCCCGATCGCGGCGAACGCGATGACCATCGTCGCCCAGTTCAACCAGGCGAAGTTGCCCGTGACGACGAGCCACGCCTGCGTCAGGATCACGAGGGATCCCGCCACGGCGCCGATGATCTGCGGCACCGGCCCGGGCACCCACAGCGAAAGGAGCGGAGCGAAGAGGAAGAACGGCACCACCAGTTGCGCGAAGTGGTTGCCGAGCACCTCCCCGCGGTGGAACCAGCGCGGAAGCAGATGCGCCTGTCGACTGAGTGGTCCGGGCATCGGCTGCGTCTCGTGGTGGTACGTCAGCGCCGTCAGATCGCGCCATTCGCTTCCACCGCGGATCTTGATCATGCCGGCGCCGAACTCCAACCGGAAGACCAGCCACCAGAACAACACGATCACCACGGTGGGCGGCGGCTGGTCGTTCGAGCCGAGGAACGCGGCGAGGAACCCGGCCTCCAGCAGCAGCATCTCCCAGCCGAACGAGTAGAAGGTCTGCCCGATGCTGACGATCGACATGTACCCGAGCCACAGCGCGAGGAAGCACAGCATCGGCACCCAGGGCGGGCCCCATTGCGGGATGCCGATGACGAGAAGCGCCGCGACCGCGATCCCGCCCGTGCACAGGATGACGAGGCGACGGTCGGAGTAGCGGATGCGCGAGAACAGTGTCGGATGCAGCATCCGCCGTCGCTCCGGCTTCCGCCCGACCCACTCCAGGAGCACGGGCGCGGGAAGGAGTCCGTGTTCGCCGAGAAGGGGGCGGAACTGGTTCAGGCTGGAGAGGAACGCGACGAGATACAGCGCCGCGATGCCCCGCTGGAGCACCTCGCGCGCGAACCCGAAGTCGACCGCCGCGAACCCGTCCACGGCCACAGGCTACGCTCGGCCCGACCGGCACCCCAGGGGGTTGCGCCCTCGGGCGGACTCCTCCGCGTCGGGCGGAGCCCCGAGCCCGGTTCTCCGCCCGACCTCGAGGTCTCCGCCCGATCTCGGACCTCCGTCCGCACGCGAGCGGTCAGACCGTCCGCAGCGCCGAGGTGGGCGACAGCCGCGCGGCGCTGATCGCCGGATAGAGCCCGGCGATCACGCCCACCACGAGCGCCACGAGGGGCCCGCCGACCAGCACCACCACGGGGATGGTCACCGCCTGCCCCTGGATCGTGGCATAGGCGAAGACGCCGAGCGCCCCGCAGATCACCCCGGCGATGCCCCCCAGGCCGCCGAGCACGATCGCCTCCGCCACGAACTGACCCGCGATCTGCCCCGAACGCGCGCCGAGGGCCCGCCGGAGTCCGATCTCGCCGCGACGCTCCAGCACCGCCACCACCATGGTGTTCGCGATGCCGATCCCTCCGACCAGCAGAGCGATCGCGGCGAGACCCACCGCGAGACCCGAGAGCGAGTCGTCCGCGGTGTCCCGTGCCCCGGCGAGATCTCCGAGACCCGTGACCTGCACATACGGGGAGGACGGATTCGCGGCACGGCCGATCGCGTCGCGGACCTTCTCGCCCGTGCCACCGTCGGCCATGCGCACATAGATCGACGCGATGGTGTCGTCGCCCTCCGCCGACACATGCTCCGCCGCCCAGTGGTCGCCGAGGAACGCACTCGCGTCGATCGACTCGGCGAGGCCGGCCGAATCGAGGATCCCGATCACGGTGTACCACTGCTCCCCGATCCACACCCGCACGCCCGGCTCGGTGATGCCCATGCGCGCGGCGGCCGCCGATCCGAGCACGGTCACCGGCAGCGAGCGGTCGGTCTCGTCGAACCACGACCCCTTCGCGACCGATCCCTCGACCGAGGAGAGGAAGTCGGGGCTCGCCGCATAGGCGGTCAACCCGTTGCCCTGGCTCTTGGGCATGAGGTCGTTGCGATACACACCAGTCCCGTCCGGCACCTTCTCGAGCACCCCGACCTCCTCGACCCCGCCCACGCGCTCGATCATCCCCGCCGCCGTCTCGGGCAGCGGGACCGGCTTGTTGTCGGGCCCGTAGCCGGGCTCCACGATGATCATGTTGGCCCCGAGCGCGTCGAGCTTCGCCAGCAGCTCCGCCTGATTCGACGCGGCGATGCCGGTGATGGCCGTGAGCGCCGCGATCCCCACGGCGACACCGAGCGCCGAGAGCGCCGTGCGCATCTTGCGGCTGCGTGGCCCGATGAGTGCCGTGCGGATGCTGTCGGCGACACTGAGCCGCGGCATCCGCTCCCCTCTGCGCCTCATGCCGCGACCTCTTCCCGCTCACGCGAGCCGGTGTCGTTCACGATCCGTCCGTCCTGGATGCTGACCTGCCGCTGCGTCCGCTCGGCGATGTGCGCATCGTGCGTGATGATCACGACCGCTGTGCCCGAGTCGGCGATCGAGGTGAGCAGTTCGAGGATCCGCTCTCCCGTCGTCGAGTCCAGCGCGCCGGTCGGCTCGTCGGCGAACAGCACCGACGGCTCGCCCACGATCGCGCGGGCGATCGCCACGCGCTGCTGCTCACCACCCGAGAGCTGGCCCGGGCGATGCTTCATGCGCGCACCGAGCCCGACGCGCTCCAGGGCCGCCGCGGCACGCACCGCGCGCTCGGACGCGGGAACCCCCGAGTACAGGAGTCCGAGCGCGACATTGTCGACCGCGCTCAGCGCCGGCAGCAGGAAGAACTGCTGGAAGACGAATCCGATGCGCCGAGCGCGCAGGGCAGCGCGCTCGCGCTCGGCGAGCCCCGCGGCATCCGTCCCATCGATCAGCACGGTGCCGCTGGTGGGGTCGTCGAGGGTTCCCATGATCGAGAGCATCGTGCTCTTCCCCGATCCGGATGCTCCGACGACGGCCACCAGCTCGCCGCTCTCGATCGCGAGGCTCATGCCGTGCAGCACCCGCAGCGGCGGATTGCCGGGGTACTCCTTGACCACATCGACGAGCTCGACGACGGTGCCGGGCGTCATTGCGCCACCACCACGGCGTCGCCGGCGGCGAGGTCTCCCCCGACCACCTGCACCCTGGTGTCGGCGATCAGACCGACCTCCACCGAGACACGCTCGATCTTGCCGCCCTTGCGCAGCACGTCGACCGCGTAGCCGCCGTCTGTCGTCGCCACGAGGGCGGTGACCGGAACGACGAGCGCATCCTTCACCTCCGCGGTCGCGAACACGACCTTGACGGCACGCAACCCGATCCCCTCCGCCACGGCGGGGTCCTCGAACTCGATGTTCGCGGTGGCCGGAGTGGTCTCGCCCTCCTTGCCGGTCGGCTGACCGCCGGGGTCGACGGCGGTCACCGTCGCGGGGACCTCGGTGCCATCCGGCAGGATCACGGTCACCGGCGTCGCGGGCAGGATCTCGCGCGCCTGCGCATCCGTGAGCTTGGCCACGACGCGCAGGGTGGTGCTGGTGTAGCTGAGCGGGCTGGCGGCCGCCGGATCCCCCAGCTTGCCGGTGACCGACTCCACGCGCACGGATGCCGCGGTGATCGCCACGACGTCGCCCAGCTTCACGACCCCGTCCTTGGTGACACCGAGCGACTTCTGCCACGCCTTGACGTTGGCCTCGGTGACCTTGGTGAACTCGTCGTCGATCGTCATGTCCTTGCCGAAACCGAGGTCGGCGAGGGCCTGCTCCAGTTGACGCACGTCGGGGCCGTCCTCGATGCCGTAGCTCAGGTCGCGCCAGAAGGGGCGGTCGCCGCGCATCGCGATCACGGGTCGTCCGTCGACCTCGTAGATGGCCTGCCCGACGCCGATCACCTCACCGGCGGTCGGCAGGCGCGTGATGGTGCCCCCTCGGCCGGGAAGGGCGATGGATCCCCCGTAGCTCAGATTCCCGTTGAGCCTGAGGTCGGAGGTGAGCGTGGTGAGCTCGGCCTCCGCGGTGACGGGCTTCTTGCCCTCGTCGGGCGTCTCGGCCACCGAGCTCCACGGCTGCATCACCGCCAGCGTCACCGCCGCCGCGACCATCAGCACCCCGACGGGCACGAGGACCTTGGTCAGTCGACGGCTCATTCCTCACCCCCGGAGGGCATGACGGTCGCCGCCGTGAACGCTCCCTCGAAGAACTCTCCGACCAGGGCGAAGAAGTCGAAGTCGACGGACTCGACGCTCTCGGGAGTGAACATCGGCGGCATGTCACCAACGGAGTCGGCGCAGGCCTCGAAGAGCGTGCGCGTCTCGTCCTCGGTGATCCCGACGGGCAGTTCGAGCATGCCGTCGGCATCGGGGTCGGCGAAGTCCGTGAAGCCGTTCTCCCTGGCGCACGCGGCGAACGCGAGCCCGGACTCGATGAGCTCCTCCGGCGAGATCATCTGCGTCTGCGCGCCTTCGGCCGACGAGATGTCGGGCTCGGGCTGCGTGAACTCGGGCACCTCCTCCTCGCACTTCTCCCACGCCGCGCGCTGGCCACCGTCTTCCGGGTAGCCCGATGCGGCCGTCGAGGCGAGCCACGTGCCGTCGTCGTCCGAGAAGATCATGGTCATCGCCATCTCCTCGCCCTCGCCGGCGCTGAGCGAGGTGGTGCTGTCGCTCAACGTGCCCATGCCTCCGTCACCGGGTGCATCCGGCATCAGCAGGCCCACCTGGCCCCCCTCGAGGATCTTCGCCGTCTGTCCCTCGTCGGTGAGGCACGTCACGAACCGGGCGGCGGCCGCATCGTTGGCCCCGTCCTTCGCCTTGTCGTCCCCGGAGGGGGCACTGCATGCGGCGAGCGCGAAGAGCGCCACGACAGCGGGCATCACCACCATGGAGCGGCGTGTCTTGGAGTCGAACATGACTATCCCTTTCTCGCGGTCGCAGCTCATCCACGACGTGCAGTCAGTTCTACGGATGCGATGGTTTGCTGTGGGTATGACGGCGCCTAACCGGAAACTAACCGCGGAGAGCGCACCCTCGGAGACGGGAGGTGCCATGCGACTGCTGCTGGTGGAAGACGAGGCCGATCTGGCCGACACGCTCGCCGACGGGCTGCGCCGCGAGGGGTATCTGGTGGATGTCGCGCGCGATGGCGCGAGCGCCCTGACCGCGGCCGCCTCGAACGACGTCGACGTGATCGTCCTCGACCGCGACCTCCCCGTGCTGAGCGGCGACGCCGTGTGCCGCACTCTCGTGGCGCAGGAGTATCCGGCCCGCATCCTCATGCTCACCGCGGCCGGCACCCTCAACGACCGCGTCGAAGGCCTCGACCTCGGTGCCGACGACTACCTCGCCAAGCCGTTCGCGTACGTCGAGCTGCTCGCGCGCCTGCGGGCGCTCGGCCGTCGCGCGCAATCCACCCGCCCGAATGCGGTCCTGGAGTTCGCGGGAGTCCGCCTCGACATCGTGCGGCGCATCGTGGAGCGCGACGGCACGCCCATCCGCCTCACGCTCAAGGAGTTCGGGGTGCTCGAGACTCTGCTCGCCGCGGAGGGCGGCTACGTCAGCGCCGACGACCTGCTCGACGAGGTGTGGGACGAGCCGCTCGAACGCACGCGCGGCGTGGTCAAGATCGTGGTGCACACGCTGCGACGCAAACTCGGATCGCCCACGGTCATCCAATCCGCGGCAGGACACGGCTATCGAGTGGGGACGACATGAGACGCATGAGCTTCCGCACCCGACTGGTGATCATCATCGCCGGAGTGTTCATCGCCGCGGGTGCCGCCCTGCTCGCCGTGCAGTACCTGGTGGTGCAGCAGCTGTTCGCATCCGCGATCGACACCACGGCTGCGAGCTGCGTGCCGGCGCTGTCGATCACGCAGCTGTCACAGGGGACGAGCGCGACCGACGGGACGGACATCAGCGGGGTCGCGCCGCTCACCGACGGCAGCGGACTCGTCTACGGGGCAACGAGCACCGGATGCAGCTACTTCGCCGAGACCGCCGACGTCGCCGACTTCCAGATCGCCACCCCGATGCAGACGGTGGCACTGGATGCGGTCGAGGGAGCGGTGCTGCAGCAGTCGACCTTCCTCGCGGACGAGGTCGGCGGCGGGCTGCTGCTGTGGTCGGTCGTGGTGCTCGTCGCATTCACGGGCGTCGCCGCCGCGATCGCGTTCTGGCTCGCCCGGAGGTCGCTCGACCGCATCGGCGAGGTCACGGCCGCGGCACGCGACATCTCGGAGCGCGACCTCGGACGACGGCTCGACCTGCCAGGGCCCGACGATGAGATCAAGGAGCTGGGCGACACGATCGACGGGATGCTCGACCGGCTGCAGTCGGCGTTCACCGCCCAGGACCGCTTCGTGGCGAACGCCTCGCATGAGCTGCGCACCCCGCTGACGACGACCAGGACGGCGCTGGAGATCCCGCTCGAACAGGGCGCCGTGCCCGAGGAGCTGCAGGCCAACCTGCAGCGCGCACTGCGGGCCACCGAGCAGAGCGAGCGGCTCATCACGGCCCTGCTCGCTCTCGCCCGCGCCCGCACCGGGCTGGACGAGGTCGAACCGGTCGAGCTCAGCGGGCTCATCGAGGACCAGATCGACGACCTCGATGCCGAGGGGGTCGAGGTGCACACGAACCTGCGCGAGCTCACGGTCGAAGGCGATGCGGTGCTGCTGGCCCGGGCCGTGCGCAACCTTCTCGAGAACGCCGTCCGCCACAACGTGCCCGAGGGCGAGCTGTGGGTGCGCTGCCGGCGCGAGCGCGGACGTGCCGTCATCGACGTCGAGAACACCGGCGCCCTGATCGCCCCGTCCACGCTGAAGCTGCTCACCGAGCCCTTCTATCGCGGCGATGCGAGTCGCACGTCGGCCGGCCCCGACGGCACCGGCCTGGGACTCGCGATCGTGCAGAGCATCGCGAAGACCCACGCCGGCGAGCTGCGTCTGCGCGCGCGCAAGGGCGGCGGCCTGATCGCCTCGATCGTGCTCCCGCTCTGACCCCGAGCCCTCCCCGGTCGCCCACGAAGCGAAGGAGATCTCACCCGACGAAGGAGCCCCTGCGCGAACAGGGCCTTCGAAGGGTGAGATCTCCTTCAGAGCGCGTGCTGGCTCAGGTCAGCTGGTGACCGTCCAGTCGAACTGGTCGCCGTACTTCTTCAGCCAGGCGTCGACCGCGTCGGCTTCCTTGCCCTCGCCGTACTCGTTGACCACGAGGTCCTCGAGCGCGCCGTACTGCTCGTCGTCGAGCTTGATCTGCTTGATCAGCTCAGCGGCCTCGGGGAACTCCTCGGCGAAGCCGTCGGTGCCCAGGAAGTGCAGGCCCTCGGCCTTGCCCATCGCGCCCTTCGGGTCTTCGAGGTCCTTCACGGGGAAGGCGTCGTTGGCCCAGAACGGACGCCACAGCGTGACGACGATGTCCTCCTGCTTGTCGGTCGCGGTCTTCAGCTCCGTGAGCATGGCCGCGGTCGACGAGGTGACGAGCTCGTACTCGCTGTCGAGTCCGTACTCGGGCATCATCTTCTGGGTCTGCGCAGTGAGACCGGCTCCCGGCTCGATGCCGTAGATCTTGCCGTCGAAGTCGGCGCCCTTGCCCACGAGATCCTCGATCGAGGTCAGGTCGGAGTACTCCGGCACCGCGAGGGTGAGCTTGGCGTTCTCGTAGTACTTGCCCAGGTCCTCGATGTCGTCGCCGTACTTCGCCATGTACTCGGCGTGCGTGAGCTCGGGCCACGCCGACGGGTACATGTCGACATCGCCCTGCGCGAGACCCGTGTAGAGCGGTCCGGCCTCCGTGAGCGTCTTCATCTCGACCGTGTAGCCGATCTTCTCGAGCTGGTCCTGCAGCAGGTACGCGGTGCTCAGGCCGTCGGTCCACGAGGGCAGGAAGCCGAGGGTGATGGTGCCCTTGTCGTCCGCGCCGCCGTCGCCGCCGCCCGTCCCGCCCGCGCCGTCGCTGCTGCATCCCGCGAGGGTGAGCGATGCCGCGATGCCGACTGCGGTGAGTGCCAGGATCTTCTTCTTCATGTGATTTCTCTCTCTTGCGTTCCGTATGGGTGTTGTTCCGTAGGGGTGAAAAGTCAGTGCACTCCGCCGCCGAGGGGAGCCCGACGCGGCGACGCCTTGATGCGCTCCGCCTCGTCGTCGGCATCCTGCTGCTCGACGACCTCGGGGGCAGGGGCGGATGCGGTGCGGCCACCACCGCCCTGCGGGGTGCGGCGCCGCTCGATCATGCTCAGCAGCGATGAACGGTTCTCGCCGGGTGTGCCCAGTGCTGCGGTGACGCGGTCGAGGAAGACCGCGATCAGCACGACGCCGAGACCGGCTTCGACGCCCTTGGGGATGTTGATCGTCGAGATCGCCTCGACCACCATCTTCCCGAGGCCGTCCGCACCCGCCATGCCGGCGATGACCGCCATCGACAGGGCGAGCATGATGACCTGGTTGACGCCGGCCATGATGGTCGGCATCGCGAGCGGGAGCTGGATGCCGCGCAGGATCTGCCCGGGCTTGGCACCGAACGCGTGGCCGGCCTCGACGGTCTCGGAGTCGACGCCCCGGATGCCGAGCTCGGTCAGACGCACGCCGGGAGGCAGCGCGAAGATCACGGTGGCGACGAGGCCGGGCACCACGCCGATGCCGAAGAACACGATCGCCGGGATCAGGTACACGAAGGCCGGCATCGTCTGCATGAAGTCGAGCACGGGCTTGAGGACCGCCCGCACCGTCGCGTTGCGCGCCGACCAGATGCCCAGCGGCACGGCGATCAGCACCGCGATCACGGCCGCGACGAGCACGAGGGCGAGGGTCTGCATGGCAGGGACCCAGAGGCCCATCCCGACGATCAGACCGAACGACACGATCGTGCCGACCGCGAGCTGCCAGGAGCGCACGACCCAGGCGATGAGCGCGGCGATCACGATGATGACGACGAAGCTCGGGGTCAGCAGGAGGCGCGTGAGCCCGTCGACGAGGAAGCTCATGACGAACGAGATCACGTCGAGCAGGCCGTCGAGGTTGTCCTTGATCCAGTCGACGCCGGATTCGATCCAGGTCCCGATGGGGATGCGGAAGCCGTCCATCAGCGCACCTCCTCCGTGGTCGGGGCATCCGCCGGTTCGGCGGTCCACCCGTCGTCGAGCACGGCGTCGATCTCGGCCTGCGGCATGGGCATCATCGGGAGCAGGATCTCCTCCGTCGCACCGGGTCCGGGGCCGAGGGCGGCGAGCAGCGTCACGCGCGGGATCACGCCGACCAGACGACCTTCGGCATCCGTCACGGCGAGCGGCAGCGGCGACTCGACCGCGGGCACGAACAGGTTCATCAGCACGTCGTCCTCGTGCACGCTCTGCAGCACGGGCTTGATGATCGAGTCGAGGGTCGTCGCGCCCTGACGGACGAGCTTGACCGCGTCGCGATCGGTGACGACGCCCACGAGGTGGCGATCACGGCCGACCACGTAGGTCGCCGACATGTACGCGTCGCGCATCTGGCGCAGCGCGGTGCGGGGACCGGCGGTGTGGGGCACGACGGGGCGCGGACGCTCCATCACGTTCGCGGCGGTGAGCACGCGGGCGCGGTCGACGTCCTGCACGAACTGCTCGACGTAGTCGTTGGCCGGGTCCATCAGGATGTCCTCCGGCGTGCCGATCTGCACGATCCGACCGTCGCGCATCACGGCGATCCGGTCACCGAGGAACATCGCCTCGTTCAGGTCGTGCGTGATGAAGACGATCGTCTTCTGCAGCTTCTGCTGCAGCTCGAGCAGCTGCTCCTGCATCTCACGGCGGATCAGAGGGTCGAGCGCGCTGAACGCCTCGTCCATCAGCAGGATGTCGCTGTCGGCCGCGAGCGCACGGGCGATGCCGACGCGCTGCTGCATGCCGCCGGAGAGTTCGGAGGGGAGCTTGTCGCCCTGGCCCTCGAGCCCGACCAGCGAGAGGATCTCCTCGGCCTTGGCCAGTCGCTCGGCCTTGGGGGTGCCCTTGAGCTCGAGCGGGTAGGCGACGTTCGCGGCCACGGAACGGTGGGGCAGCAGGGCGAAGTGCTGGAAGACCATCGAGATGCGGTCGCGACGGATCTCGCGGAGCCTCGACGACGGGATGCCGGTGATCGGGTCGCCGTTCACCGTGACGGTGCCGTCGGTGACGTCGTGCAGCCCGTTGAGCATGCGGATGATGGTGGACTTGCCCGATCCGGACAGGCCCATGATGACGAAGATCTCACCGCGGTTGACGGTGAAGCTGGCGTCGATGACCGCCGCGGTGCCGGCGTCCGCGACGGCGGCTCGGCTCTCACCGGCCTTCAACCGACGGACGGCGGTGTTCGGATTCTTACCGAAGACCTTGTACAGATTGCGCGCTTCGAGAGCGATTTCGGACACGTTTCCCCCGCGGCTCGCCTTCGGGTGGCTGAGCCTGCTTCGGTTACGCCCGGGTGATCCTCACGAGGCCGTTCGACATGACTGCTGTGGCGGCGCGGACGGCGGATTTCGGATCCGCCGCGATAGAGCATCGACCGTACGCCCACGCCTCTTCGCAGCACAGCTCATCGAAAGAAGGACGTGGCCGCGGACTGGTCTTTCGGACCGTCAGGCCCACGTTCCAACGTAACGAAATGGCCGATCAGGGGCAAATCCCGCGCCTGCGACGTGCCCGAGTTTCAGCGGCTGACCGGGGGATTGCACGGGTATTCAACAATCCCTCGCCCCGGAGTTCGAGGCCCCGGAAACGCGCGCTCAGGAGCTGCGGACGCTCCGGGTCACGGTGAACTTCGGGGTGCGCTTGAGCTGTTCCGTCGCGCCGACCAGACGGGTCAGTTCGGGGCGATACACGAGCGAGGAGTTGTACACCGCGAAGAGCTCTCCACCGGGTCGGAGCACACGCGCCGCGGCCTCGAACAGGCGGGTCGCCGCGCCCGTGTGGATGCTCGCGCCGAGGTGGAACGGCGGGTTCAGCAGCACCACGTCGACGCTCGCGTCGGGGACCTCGGAGGCGGCGTCATCGTGCGTGACCGTGACACGATCGGCGACCCCGTTCGCAGCCGCCGTCGCGCGCGCGGAGGCCACGGCTGCGGCGGAGCGATCCGTTGCCGTGACACGCGCTTCGGGGTGTGCGAGCGCGTAGGAGACGGCGAGCGCGCCGGTGCCGCAGCCGAAGTCGAGCACGCGGCTGGGATCGCGGCCGGGGTCGCGGCCGTGAACAACTCCGCAAGAACCATCACTCTCGGGCCCGTTCGAGCTGTTTCCGGCCCGATCGGGCGCGTTCTTCCGGAGTTGTTCACCGTCGAGGGGGCGCGCACCACCGAGACCGAGCACGTCCAGCAGCACCCGGGTGCCGATGTCGAGGCGGGCGCCCGCGAACGCCCCGCCGTGCGCGACCAGGGTCAGTCCGTCATGCGTCGCCGTCACGGGGAACGGCGGATCCGCGGGCACCGGCCGCGGATCCGAAGCCACGATCAAGCGGGACTTCCGCTCGGCGCGCTGCGCCTGCACCTGGGCGAAGCTCCGCCCCAGCACCTCGTTCTGGGTGAGGGTCATGTGCTTCACGCGGCCGCCGGCCACGAGCACCGCGTCGGGCGCGGCCCAGCGGGCGACGGCGTCTGTGACCTCCTCGAGCTCCGCGAGCGATTTGGGCAGTTGCAGCAGGACGAGGCGTGCGCCGTCGAGCAGTGCCGGGTCGAGCTCGTGCGAGGTGAAGCCGGTGAGCCCGAGCTCGTCGGCATTGCGTCGCAGGGCGCGGCGACCGGTCGCGAGGTCTTGATGCACGCGGATGC
The DNA here is from genome assembly GCA_044900255.1 of Microbacterium sp. NPDC090218. Classification (GTDB taxonomy): domain Bacteria; phylum Actinomycetota; class Actinomycetes; order Actinomycetales; family Microbacteriaceae; genus Microbacterium. The sequence continues at coordinate 1,170,455 of JBJDMS010000001.1, forward strand.
CGTGTCGACCGGCGTCGACCAGAGCAAGCGTGATCGCGCCGTACTCGTCGCCGATCACGGCGGTCTCGGAGCCGTCGACGTCGAGCGCGAGCGCACGTTCGACGAGCAGCACATCGGTGGCGTCATGGGCCTGGAGGTTGTCCGCCTCGACGTCGGGCCAGCGGCGCAGGCGGTTGTAGGGGAACTCCGGCACCAGCCCACTGTACGCGGGGGCCGTAAGGATTTCGCATGAGTTGTTTTCGCCCGATTCACAACTTTGTGAATCGGGCGTACGCTCCCGCGCATGACCACCGTCATCGCCACCCAGAACCTCACAAAGCACTACGGGCACGTGCACGCGCTCGACGGCCTCGATCTGACCGTGGAGCACGGCCAGGTGCACGGCTTCCTCGGGCCGAACGGGGCGGGCAAGTCGACCACGATCCGCATCCTCCTCGGCCTCGCACGTCGCACGTCCGGCGACGCGACCGTGTTCGGCGAAGACCCCTGGAGTCGTGCCGTCGACCTGCACCGGCGCATCGCGTACGTCCCTGGCGACGTCAGCGTCTGGCCCAACCTGTCCGGCGGAGAAGCCGTCGACCTGCTGGCCCGGCTGCGTGGCGCCCGCACGAAAGACGCCGCGTACCAGCACGAGAAGAAGCGGCTCATGGAGGCGTTCCAGTTCGATCCGCGCAAGAAGGGGCGCGCCTACTCGAAGGGCAACCGGCAGAAGGTCGCGCTGATCGCGGCGTTCGCGGTGCCGGCCGACCTCTACATCCTGGACGAGCCCACCAGCGGCCTCGATCCGCTGATGGCGGTCATCTTCCAGCGCGAGGTCGCCCGCGCCCACGCGAACGGTGCGACCGTGCTGCTGTCGAGCCACATCATGAGCGAGGTCGAGCAGCTGTGCGACCGGGTGTCGATCATCCGCGCCGGGCGGATCGTCGAGACCGGCACACTGTCGGAGCTGCGTCATCTCACCCGCAGCGATGTGTCGTTCACGCCGTCGGGGGCGACTCTCGAACAGGTCGCCCGCATCCCCGACGTTCACGATGCCGCCGCTCAGGGCGACCGCATCCGCCTCGCCGTCGACAGCGACCGCACCGCCACCGTGCTGCCCGCCCTCGCCGCGCTCGGCATCAGCGATCTGCGCGTGGCTCCCCCCTCGTTGGAGGAGCTGTTCCTGCGCCACTACGGCGACGACCTCGCGTCACTCGAGGCCGCGGAGGACGGCGAGGCGGAGGATGCGGCGGCGGGGTCCCGTCGTGAGCGCCGTACGCAGAAGGGCCGTGCGTGATGAGCGCCTTCGGCGTGCTGCTGCGGCAGCGGCTGCGGCGGGACTGGCTGCAGCTGACCCTGTGGATCGTGGGCACCGCCCTCATGGCGGTCGCGGGCTATGCCGGGGTCTCACAGTCGTACGCGACGCTCGTCGACCGGCAGAACATCCTCGCCGCGGCCCTGGCGAATCCGGTGATCCTGATGTTCCGCGGCCTGCCCTCCGGCACGTCCGAAGGGGCGTTCCTGGCGTTCGAAATACTCCCGTGGCTGGCGCTGCTCGCCGCGCTCATGAGCACTTTCCTCGCCGTCCGGCACACGCGTGGCGATGAGGAGGCCGGCCGCGCCGAACTCGTCTGGGCGACCCCGGCCGGGCGCCGCATGCCGACCGTCGCGACGATCGTGCACGGCGTGCTGGCGAACGTCGTACTGGCCGCGCTCACGTCCCTCGCGCTCATCGCCACCGGTCTCCCGGCGGCCGGATCGGTGCTCGCGGGTGCCGCGTCCGGCTCCTGCGGCATCGCGTTCCTGGGCATCGGCCTCCTCGCTGCGCAGCTCATGCGCACCTCGCGCGGGGCGAACTCCCTGACGATCTGGGTGCTCGTCGCCACGTTCCTGATCCGTGGCATCGGAAACGCGGCGGGAACCCCGAGCGACGACCTCACCAGCATGACCAGCTCCTGGCCCGCGTGGCTCTCGCCGTTCGGCTGGGCCGAGCAGACACGCCCCTACGACTCCGACCTCGCCTGGCCGATGCTGCTCGGCCTGGGCTTCGGACTCGTGCTCGCCGTGGGCTCCGTCGCGCTCCAGTCGCTGCGAGACATCGACGCGAGCTTCGTGGCGGAGCGCCGCGGCCGGATCTCGGCGCGTCCCGCACTGGCTTCTCCGCACGCGCTCGTGTGGCGGCTCACCTCGGGGTCGATCATCGGATGGGCGGTGGGAGGCGCGATCACCGGCATCCTCGCCACCACGCTGAGCGGGCTGGTCGACCAGATCTCGGGCGAGAACCCGGCCGTCGCCGACATCCTGAAGAAGATCGGCGGTGCGACGGGCGGACTCGACGAGGTCGTGGTGACGGTGTTCTTCACGCTGCTCGGCATCCTCGCCGCGTGCTGCGCCGTGCAGACCGTCGTCCGCGCACGCCAGGAGGAAGCCCATGGCACCGCCGAAGCCGTCCTCGCCACTCCGATCGGACGCGTGCGCTGGCTCGCGGACTTCGTGATCGTCGGCATCGTCGCGGTGCTGATCGTCGTCGCCGCCGCGGTGCTCGCCGGTTGGGTCGGTATCCGGTCGAACGGCGGCGACGATTCGCTCTACCGCATCGTCGCGGTCGCAGGGCTCGGCCAGGCGGTCGCGGCGGCGATCTTCGCGGTGCTCACCGCGCTCGTCTTCGTGCTGCTCCCGCGCGCGACGACGGCAGTGGCGTGGAGCCTCGTGCTGCTCGCGGCCCTGCTGGGGATGTTCGGCCCCCTGTTCGGGCTCCCGGAGTGGAGCGCCAATCTCTCGCCCTTCGCCGTGACCCCGGTCGTCGACGGAAGCGGTGTCGATGTGCGCGGCCTCTGGTGGCTGGTGCTCGCCCTTGCCGCAGGCGGCGCGGCAGCCCTGACCCTGATGCGACGCCGCGAACTCGCGCCCGGAGCCTAGGAGAGGACGCCCTGATGCCCGACGACAGCACCGAGGACCTCGACAGCACCGAGGAGCACCGCGGCGTGGAACCGGCCGAGCAGGCGGCAGCCATGATGACCGCTGCGGGGATGGCCCGGATGCCGGCCCGCGTGATGATGGCCCTGGTCGCCGCTCCCGAGGGCGGGTACACCGCGGCCCAGCTCGGCGAGCGCCTCGGCGTCTCGGCCGCCGCGGTCTCCGGTGCGGTGCGGTACCTGCAGCAGCTCCACTTCATCCAACGCCGCTCGCGCCCCGGCGACCGCCGCGACCGCTACGAGTTCGTGCACGACCCGTTCTACAGCTCGATCGTGGGGAACATGCCGGTGTACTCCCGCCTCTCGGAGTACATCGATGCGATCGCCGACGAGCACGACGACGATCAGGACGCGCACGATCGCGCGGTCGAGCTCGCCGAGTTCTTCCGCTTCCTCTCGGTGCGGATGCTGCAGATCGTCGAGGACTGGCGTGAGCACCGGCGCGACCTCGGCTAGATCCCCGCTCCGCGCGCCCGCGCGTGCGGGGCCTGCTTCCACGTAACGACGACCCGGGCACTACTGCTCGGCGTCGGCTCCGCCACGTCTGGTGCTCGTCATGATCACTGGATGCCCGGTTTCCCGTCGCCTGCCCGCCCGCGTGACTGGTGTGCTTGAGATCACGAAGGCGATGGGGATCGCCTTCGCGATGGCGACGGCCTCCCCCGTCTCCATCGACGCCGGCTCCCCAGCCGGTCGAGTAGGTGGCCCACGTTTCCCCGCAGCATGGTCCACCTACTCCTCACCCGCACGCCGAGCCATCAGCGGTAGTCGCGGCGACGTCCTCGGGCGATCGCAGCCCCCAGCAGGATGAGGAGAGCCGCGACGCCGATCGCGGGCCAGGGGACGACGGAGCCGGTCCGGGCCAGGCCGTCTCCTCCGGGATCGGCGGCACCGCCGCCCCCGCCATCCGGGTTCGGCGGGTTCGGCGGGTCGGGTGGGTTCGGCGGAGCGATCACGGTGATCGTGATGAGGCCGACCGCTGCCTGCCCGTATTCGTCGACCACCGTGTAGGTGAAGGAGGCGTCTCCGGAGAATCCGTCGCGCGCGGTGAACGTGACCGTCCCGTCGGGGTTGAGGACCGCGTCGCCGTCCGGAGTGGTTCCGATGCCCGAGATCTGCACGCTCGCGCCCGTGACCCCTTCCAGCGGATTCACGGTGATGGGGGTGGCGCCGGTCGTCGTGGCATGCACATCGGGCGCGGTGGGGGGAGCGACGACGGTGACCGTGAGCGTGCTCGATGCCGTCTGCCCGATTCCATCCGTGATCGTGTACGGGATCAGGGCGTCTCCGGAGAATCCGTCGGCGGGGGTGAAGGTGATGGTTCCGTCGGGATTGATCGCTGCCGTGCCCCCGGTCACATCGCCGAGCCCGGAGAGGGAGATGGCCTCACCGGTGTCGTTGCCGAGGACCGCGACGGTGACCGGCGTCGACATCGGGATCGTCGTCGCGTCGGGGTTCGCGACCGGGGTGGCGGTGACGTGCACCCGGATGGTGCCCGTCGCGCTCTGGCCGACCACGTCGGTGACCGTGTAGGTCACCGCGGTGTCGCCGGCGAATCCGGCGCGAGGCGTGAACGCCACGGTCCCGTCCGGGTTGATCGTCGCCGTCCCGTCACCGCCTCCGTCGACCGAGGTCACGGAGAGGCCGGTCCCGGTGTCGTTGAGGAGCACGTCCACCGCGACGGTCTGCTCCTGCGGCGTCGAAGCCGAATCGTCGACCGCGACGGGGCGGGCGACGACGAGGATCACCACGGTGCCGGTGCTCGCGTTCCCGAAGGCGTCGGTCGTCGTGTACGCGAACTCCGCTCGGCCCGCGAAACCGGTGTTCGGGGTGAACGTGATCGTCCCGTCCCCGTTGTCCACGATGGCGCCGTCCGGGCTCGTCCCCGCATCGACGAGGGCGAGGGTGTCGCCGACGTCGTTGCCGAGCAGGTCGATGTCCACCGCGGTGTCCTGCGCGGTGATGGCGGAGTCGTCGACGGCCGTGGGCCCGGAGACCACCGTGACCGTCACTGTCGCCGTCGATGCCTGGCCGACCGGATCGGTGACCGTGTATTGGAACGTGTCCGATCCGGCGAATCCCGCCGCCGGCGTGTACGTCACTCGTCCGTCGGCTCCCACTGCCGCGGAGCCGTGGGAGGGGGCGCCGGCGATCGACACGTCCAGGTCGGAGCCCGTGTCGTTGGCGAGGACCTCGATCACGACGGGAACATCTTGCCCCGTCGTCGCCCCATCGGGGTTCGCCACGGGTCCGGCGATGACTCGGATCACGATCGTCGCCGACGCCGTCTGACCCACCGCATCCGTTATCGTGTACTCGACTTCGGCATCGCCGGAGAACCCGGCGGCGGGCGTGAAGCTCACCGTGTCATCTGCGTTCACCTGGACGGTGCCGTCGGCACTCGTCGCAGACGTGACCCCCACCTGAGTGCCGTCGTCGTTGGCGAGGACGTTCACCGTGACCACCGCGTCCTGCGCGCTCGTCGCCGTGTCATCCCGGGCGACCGGTCTGGCGATCACCGTGATCGTGACGGTCGCTTCCGCCGTCCGACCGAGAGCATCCGTCACCTGATACGTGAAGGTGGTCACCCCGGTGAACCCGGCGTTCGGGGTGAAGACGAGCGTGCCGTCGCCGTCGCCGTCGTCGGCGATCGTCCCGTCCGCATTCGCACCGATGTCGGTGACGGCGAGGTCGACGCCCGAGTCGTTGGCGAGGACGTCCACCGCGACCGGCACCTCCTCCCCGGTCTGCGCCGAATCGTCGAGCGCGGCCGCTCCGGCCAGCACATGCACCGTGACCGTGGCCGACCATTCCTGGCGGGCCTTGTCTGTGATCGTGTACGTGAAGGTGTCGTCGCCGACGAAACCGGCCGCCGGCGTGTAAGACACCGACAGTCCGTCCGATGCGATCGCGACGGTGCCCCCGGCGCTGGTCGCGCCGGTCTCCGTCACTCTGATCGACGGATCGCCGATCACGTCGTTCGCGAGGACGTCGATCACACTGCCCGGCGAGCCGGTCGCGACGTCGACCTCGTCGTCGGTGGCGGCAGACGGCGCCAGGTTCTGCTGCAGTCCGAAGTCCTGCCCGGTCACGGTGGCGGACGGGGCGAGCGTGAGCGGTTGTGCCGGAGCTACCGCGACATGCCACCCCACGGGCGGGGTCACCTCGACGGTGTATCGACCCGGAGCGACGCCGGGGAACACGTAGTCGCCCGCCGCGTCGGTCGTCACCGTGATGGGCGTGGTCACTGCGAGTTCGGGGATCGTGCCACCGTGGTCGATCAGATCCGCGCCGAACGCATAGCCGCCGGTGATCGCCACCGTCGCGGCGGCACGGTTCGTGTCATCCGCACTCTTCGAGAACGAGTAGTCGAGGTCGTCATAGACATTGCCCGACAGCTCCGCGGCCGATGATGTCATCGACACCAGAGCCGCGCCTTGCACCGGCGAGGGGATGGCCGTCGCCCGCCCCCACACGTCGTTCTTGATCGTGCCCGTGCGCGACAGCCCCGCGGGGGTCACGGTGATGTCGGCCGACTGTACGGTGCCCGGAGTCAGCTCGCCCGTGCGGAACTGGATCGCCGTCACCGTCGCCGGCTTCACGAGGCTCCACGAGACACCGGTCATGCCTGAGGGGTCGGCCGCCACCGCCGCCTGCACCGAAGCCGGGGGGTCAGCGGTGTACCAGACGGCCACCGAGGGGGTGGACGTCGTCACCGTCTCGACGGAAAGGCCGGTCAGTCCTGTCGTGCCACGACTGTCACCGGAGAAGGGCAGGACGTCGACGAACGACCCCGTCCCGGCCGACGTCGACAGCCTGTTGGACCAGCCGATCGTGTACGTGTACGGGACCCCCGGGGTCGCCGTCGTCGCGGACGAGGTCTTGGTCACGCCGAAGGCGGCCAGCGCGTTCACGGGCAGAGTCGCCGAGGCCTTGCGCAGCCCTGAGGTGTCGGTCGTCAGGTCGGACGCCGAGCTGATCGTCGAGGTCACCGTCTGCGTCGAGGGTGTTGCGATCAGCGGGCTCACCACCGTGTTGAACGTGATCGGCGGTACCGGTGTGTTCACCGGCCACGGGCCCAGCTCGAAGACGATCGTCTGGCCTGCGGACCCTGTCCCTCCCGTGCAGGGGCCTGCGGGCAACGGCGAGACGGAGGTCGGCGCGATCGACGCCGAACCGATCTGATACGCCGTGCAGGATGACGGCAGCGTCACCGTCACCCGGACGTCCTGCGCCGTCGCACCCGTCTTCGCGTCGGGTGTCGAAACCGTCGGCGAGACGATCACCTTCCGCACATCGCCGGGTGCGCCCTGCCCCGCGTCCCAGGCGACCGTGTTCCGCACCAGCGCCTCCACGGCGAGCGCTCGTCCGCCGAGGTTGCTGTTCCCGTTCGTCGCGGGGTTGTAGGTGGAGGCCTGCGTCCCGGCCTGGACCGAACGGTTTCCCGTGAAGAACGCGACGGGCGATCCGACCGGGAGCGCGGCACCGGTCCGCACCATGGGGGTGTAGAGGGTGGCCAGTCCGGATCCTGCAGGGAAGCTGTCGAGCAAGCGTGCCCTGACCTGCGTCACCGCGCCGGGGCCTCCCGCCGCATCGATGCTGGTGAACCAGTCGGGGTCACCGGCGGCTCCACAGGTGCCGGCACGTCGCGCGGCGTCGTCCGCGAACGCCTGGTTGCCGTACTCCACGACGAAGCGGAGCCCGGCAGGCGTCGTGGCCACCCGCATGGCGACGGCAGGGTCGATCGTGGACGACGAGGGGTCCCATTTCGAGCAGAGGATGATGCCGGAGACCGGTCCGTTCGCGGGGCGATTCTGGACCGTGTTGTACGTGGCGTACTTCTGCCCGGCCGCCACCACGCCGTCGCCCAGGTTCGTGCCGGAGGCTCCGGGGATGGGGACGACATTCGTGGGGGCTTGCACGAGGCCCGCGGAGGGGATCAGGTTGGTCAGCGTCGCGTTCAGGATGGAGTTGGCGCAGTTGCTGCTCGGGTTCTTCGTCGTCACGCAGGCAGCGCCTGGAGCCTGCGCCGGCGCATAGCCGTCGGCGTAGTTGGAGGATCCCGAGAGCCCGGTCGGATCGAGATCGCTCAGTTGCGTCGTCATCGTGTAGATCGCACCCGGGGGCAGGGTCGACTGGGGGACCCACCAGGAGAAGTTCGCCACGGCGAAGAACGCCTTCGTGGCGTCCAGAAGACTCCCTCCGTTCTGGCCGCGCGACGGATAAGTGTCGAGCGTGGAGTTCGCGCCCGTCACCGTCACGGTCACCGGCGTCCCGGGGCCTCCCGGTTGCGCGCACGCCCAGACTCCCGACGAGATCACGGCATTCGTGCCGCCGCCGCCGGCTCCCGGTTGCAGAGTCTGCGACCAGTTCCCCGCCGCGCAGTCGAACGGGACCGCAGAGGGGAATCCCGCGGGAGGAGACATCGTGAACGTGAACGGAGAGCTCAGGGCCTCCAACCCCCTGACGCCTTTCGCCGGATCGATGAGGGAATACAGTTCGACGGAGTACGGGAAGCGATACCCGGGGACGCCGCTGTTCGCGCCGATTCCCACCGCGTAGGAGGGCGTGGTCCCCAACGGGACGTAGAGATCGGCCGCGACCTTCGGCGCGGCCGACACCGTGACGGACGCGGTCGACGAGGTGATGCCACCCGTGGATGTGCTCACGTTCGTCGCGAGAACGGCTCCGTTCGCCGCCCCGACGATCTTGGCGCTGACGTTGTAGGCCCCGGCACCGGCCGGGGCGTTCAGGATGGTGCAGGTGAGGGTCTGACCGGCGATGGCCGCCGCGCCCTCTGCGCAGTCCGTGGTCGAGGCGGCGTCCCATCTCGCCCCGGCGGGAAGGGCTTGCTGGAAGACGATGTCGCCGGCCACCGACACGGAGTAGGCCCACTGATAGGTGAGGGAATCACCGGTGCGGATGGTTCCGTTGGCCGCTCCGGAGTCGTTCCCCGGCGCGTCGTCGGCGTCGAACGGCGTCGTCCCATCGGAGACGATCGACAACGACAGCGCGGAGACCGTTCCCGCGGCAGCGTTCGCGATCGTGACTCCCATCGCACTCAGAACGGCGGAGATCATCACGATCGCGAGAGCCATCCGGCCCGCACGGCGACCGAAGCGTCGTCGCCGCTGAACTGCCGCGGCTGCCGAGGCAGCTGACATAGCAGAAGCCTTTCTGGATACCTTCGCCGTCACGTGACTCGAGCGCCCCGCTGGTGGGCCGTTCAGTGCGCCTAAGTGAACACCCGCGGTATCCCGAAGCGCAAGAGGCACCTCTCCGGGTCGACAGAAGCGCCTCGACCACTGAATCGACGTGCCGTCGACACGTCGATTCAGTGGTCTGGGGACGAGCGGCTGTCAGGAACGCGCGTTCACCCCGTCCGCGAACAGACTCACGAGTGCTCGCGGAGCCGCCTGCGTCGGAAGACGAGCAGTCCGGAGACCAGCAGCAGTGCGCCCAGAGCAGCGGGCAGGAGCGAGCTTGCCCCGGTCATCGCGAGGCTGCTCGGTGCATCAGTTGTGGAACCGGTCGGTGCGTCTGCGCTGGGCACCTCGGGGGTGACCGAGGGGTCATCCGGATCGACGGGGACCTCCGTGCGCGTCGCATGGTTCGTCACCGACACGGTCGTCGTCTCGCGCTCGATCGTGAACACGGTCTGTTCTTCTCCGTTCACGGAGAAGGTCGCATCGGCCCACGTCCACCCCTCGGGCAGGCTGGCATCGTCCGGAGCGGCTTCGGAGATCGTGACCTCGGAGCCGACGGGGAACGTCGGCGAGGTCACCGTCTCACCCGCGGCGACGCGGAGGGGAGCGGCAGCGGTGCCGTCGACGGTGTAGCGGATCTCGAAGGACGTGCCTTCAGAGAGCTGCGTGGCATCGATGCCGTCGAGGGTCTTCGTGACCGTGAACGCGCCGACGGGCGGTGCGGCGTAGTGATTGACCACTGTCAGCGTCTTCGATGCGGTGTTCCGCGCGACGTTGACCGACGCCGGGAAGATGTCCACCGAGTCGGCACCCGCCGCATCGGGCTCCGTCACCGAGCAGATCGCGCCGTAGGGGACCGACATCGCGAGGTCGCTGCCTGCCGTCACGCGCACCGGTCGACTCTCCAGGCCCGCCAGTGCCGCTCCGTCGAGCGTGCACGTCAGGTTGAGCTCGAACTCGGTGGGAGCACTCGCTCCCTCGCCCAGGTCGACGACCTTGCGGAGCAGGACCTGCCCCAGACCGTTGCCGCTGCCCTCACCACCGGCGTCGGTGCGGGTGACCACGGCATTGACGGTCGATGCCTGGTCGGGGGTCGTCACGGTCGCGGAGTTCACGTACTGAGCCATCGTCACGTCCGTGACGGTGGAACGGTAGTAGACCTCGACGATCTCCTGCGCGAGCACGCCTGCGGGCATCGTCACGGAATAGCCGTCTCCGTCGCACTCGACGTCGTACCGGGACGGATCGACGGGAACCAGCGTGGCGGGGTCGTAGAACCCGGACGGGAGGTAGGTGGTGGTGCTGCGGACGAGGAGTGAATCGCACGAGATCTTGTGACCGGCATCCACCGTGTCTTCGAACTTCACGGACGCGACCGGCCCCATGGGCGACGTGACGCGCCAGCCGAGAGCGTCGACGGGGACGCGGACTCCCTGATCGCCGTAGCGCCAGAACCCGACCTTGTCGGCGCGGTGGTCTCCGCCGGCCTCGCGAGCGATGTACGTGATGGTGTCTTCGAAGACCTGTCCGTCGGAGTCGAACGCCAAGGGGACCGGTCCGGATTCACGCGGGACGTCCCGGAAGGCTGCCCAGAAGTACGCATGGCCGGCGACATCGTCGTGCGTCGCCACGTACGCGGTCAGGGTAAAGGTGTAGTAGCCGTTCGAGTCTCCGACGACGGTCGCGATGATGTCGCCGGCCGGCGACATCAGGGTGAAGGCGTTGTTGACGCCGTACAGCTCCGGGGGGAGCTGAAGATGGAAGACGTCGCCGGGCACGGCATCGTCGGGGATCCGCCAGTCCAGGTCGACCCGGAACGCGGTGGTCCCGGTGACGGATTCCTGATCGACGGTCACGGTGGTGATGACGCCGAGCGCTGTCGCCGCTGACGCGGAACTGGCGAAGCTCGGAACGAAGATGGTCACGAGCAACACGAGCGCGGCAGTCGCCGCCGCCCAGAGTCGGGATCGTTTGAGAGAACGCATACGGGTAGACCTCGCTTTCGGGATGGTGATGGGGGAAGGGGCCGAGTCCCGATCGACGTCGCGTCGACACGTGGGCTCACCCTTCTCACCATCGTGAACGGGCGCGCAGGCCGCACTGCGTCCGAGTGCACTTCTTACGTGTCTCGAGCAGCCAGTGAAGGGCGGTAGGAGCTCGAGGTCGTGAACCACTCCACGGAAAGACGTGGCTCACCCCGAGGTCGTACGTACCGTCAGAAGCCTTCGATTCCGGTGCGGACATCGAATCAGTAGTCGTCCCCGAGCCCGTGCGCCGCGAAGGTGTTGACATCCGCCCAGGTTGTATGGTTACTTAGTCGAGTAACTAACCCACTAACCAATGCGGAGGACTCGTGATCGAAGAAGGCAAGCCGCTCTTCCTCCAGATCGCCGAGCAGATCGAGGACTCGATCGTCGACGGCTCACTCGCAGAGGAGGCTCAGGCTCCTTCCACGAACGAGCTCGCCGCGTTCTATCGGATCAACCCCGCCACCGCAGCGAAGGGAGTCGCCATGCTCACCGACAAGGGAGTGCTCTACAAGCGCCGAGGCATCGGCATGTTCGTCGCGGACGGCGCCAGGGAAGTCCTGCTCGGGGAACGCCGTGCCCTGTTCGCCGACCGGTACATCGCCCCACTCCTCGCCGAGGCCCGCACGCTCGGGCTCGGCGCCGAAGACCTCGCGGCCCTGCTCCGGCAGCGCGCCGCACAGACCACCGACGCAGAAGGGAAGACCCCCGCATGACTGCTGTCATCGAGGTGCAGAACCTCAGCAAGCGCTACAAGGAGAAGCGAGCGCTCGACAACGTGTCGCTCACCATCGAGGGAGGCGCGATCTACGGCCTCCTGGGCCGCAACGGCGCCGGCAAGACGACACTCATGTCGATCCTCACCGCGCAGAACTTCGAGTCCTCCGGCACCGTGAAGGTGTTCGGCGAGCACCCCTACGAGAACGCGCACGTGCTCAGCCGCATCTGCTTCGTCCGCGAGAGCCAGAAGTACCCGGACGACGCGTACCCCAAGCACGCCTTCAAGGCTGCGAGCCTGTTCTTCCCCCACTGGGATCAGACCCTCGCCGACGAGCTCGTCGAGGAGTTCCAGCTGCCGATGAAGCAGACCATCAAGAAGCTCTCGCGCGGTCAGCTCTCGGCCGTCGGGGTGATCATCGGGCTCGCCTCGCGCGCCGAGATCACCTTCTTCGACGAGCCGTACCTCGGTCTCGACGCCGTCGCCCGCCAGATCTTCTATGACCGCCTCGTCGAGGACTACGCCGAGCATCCGCGCACCGTCATCCTCTCCTCGCACCTGATCGACGAGGTCTCGAACCTCATCGAGAAGGTCATCGTGATCGACAACGGACAGATCCTCCTGAACGAAGACACGGATGCGGTCCGCGACCGCGCGGTTACCGTCGTGGGCGACGCCGCCAAGGTCGATGCCTGGATCCAGGGTCGTGACGTGCTGCATCGCGAGGCTCTCGGGCGCGTGGCGTCCGTCACGGTCCTCGGCACCGTGCCGCCGGCGGAGCGGGCGGAGATCGTGGCATCCGGCCTGGATCTCGCGCCGGTCTCGCTGCAACAGCTCATCGTGCGACTCACCCAGAAGTCGGACTCGCACTCCGCCAAAGACACCACCGCGAACGAGGAGGTCCGCTGATGCGACGCACATTCAACGTCATCCGCCTGCAGCTGATCAACAAGGGCACCTTCGTCTGGTACCCGCTGATCATCCTCGCCGCAGCCACCGTGATCTCGATCCTGATCTACGCGCTCATCCCCGTGGACACCCCCAAGTACGGGGGCGGAGGCCAGGCACCGCTCTGGTACTTCTTCGCGGTCGGGATGTCGGCGATGACCCTGACGTTCCCGTTCTCCCAGGCCATGAGCATCACACGCCGCGAGTTCTTCTTCGGCACCATGCTGACGGCGGTGCTCGCGAGCACGCTCATGGGCATCCTGTTCCTGATCGGGGGCGGCATCGAGGTCGCGACGAACGGCTACGGCGTGAACGGCTACCTGTTCTACCTGCCGTGGCTGTGGGAGGCCGGTCCGCTCGGAGCGTTCGTCGTCTTCTTCACCCTCGCCCTGTTCTTCTTCGTGATCGGATTCACCGGCGCGACGATCTACAAGAGCTGGGGCCAGCTGGTGCTGCTGATCGTGAGCATCGGGCTGGGGCTCCTGCTCGTCGGGCTCGTGTTCCTGTGGACCAGGCTCGAGCTGTGGGGGGATGTCGGTGCGACGATCATGAACCTCGGCGCCCTCGGGCTCGCACTGTGGGGACTCCTGATCACGGCCGTCCTCATGGGCGTCTCGTTCCTCGCCTTCCGGAGGACGATCCCCTAGGCACTCCACCACTCGACGACGCCGGTCGCCCCTCCTGGGCGGCCGGCGTCGTCGCGTCTGCGCGCCACCGGCACATCGCGTGCGCGCTACCGGCACGACTCCGCAGACGCAACCCGCTCGCCATCGGCGCCTCTGCCGCATACCCTCGCGGAACCGCCTGATCCCGACCGAACCACCTGATCCCGCCAAGACCCGCGCTACCCCGCCAGAGAGGATGCCGTGACGCAGACCCCCACCCGGCTCCGGGTGCGACGAGCAGGTATCGCGCGCGCCGTCCACGACGCCGTCCGCCCCGCACGTCTGCTGCTCGTCGCCAAGACCGCTCTCGCGGTCGGGCTGGCCTGGATGATCGCCCCGCACATGCCCGGCGTCACCGACGACTACCCGTACTACGCACCCCTCGGCGCACTGGTGAGCATGTACCCCACGCTGATGGGCTCGGCGAAGTCGAGCCTGCAGACCCTGCTCGGGCTTGCGACCGGCATCGGCCTCGCCACCGTCGTGGTCCTGACGGTCGGACCGACCTGGTGGACCATCCCGCTCGTCGTCGGCGTCGGGGTGCTGCTCTCGGGAACGGGGTGGTTCGGCGTCGGGCGCGAGTACGTCCCGATGGCCGCGCTGTTCGTGCTGATCATCGGCGGACAGAACGCCGACGACTACTCACTCGGCTACCTCACGCAGACGGCCGTCGGCGTGATCATCGGGCTGGTCGTGAACCTGGTGATCGCGCCCGCGCCGCTCACCCTCGCCGCGGCAGGACGGGTTGCGGATTTCCGAGAGCAGCTGGCCGCGCACCTGCACGACATCGGATCCGCGGTCTCGGAATCCTGGCCTCCCGAGCACGAGCAGTGGGCGGACGATGCGGCTTCCCTCGCAGACACCTCCTCCGAGCTGCGTGCGGCCCTGACGGAGGCGGAGGAGAGCCGTCGCGGCAATCCCCGTGCCAAGGGCCATCGCCCGCGGCTGCAACAGAGCCACAACGAACTCACCGCCCTCGATCGCATCGCCCACCTGATCCGAGACATCTCGGACGAGATCGCGGACACCATCTGGGATCGCCCGGCCGGCCTGGCGCTCGACCCCGCGCTGCCGGAGCCGTTGTCCGCGGCCTGCCACGCCGTGGCGGAGGTAATCGCACGGGGCGATGTTACGTCGAGCGATGACCACCGCCTGCGCGGCGAGGCCGCCCGCGCGATCCGTCTGCTTCTCGAGACGGTCGACGACCGCACCATCGACGTCCGCCGCTCGATGGGCCCCGGCGTGCTCACGGCGATGCACCTGCGACGCATCCTGATCCTGAGCGGCGCGCCCTCAAAAACCGAGGACTAGCGTCAGATGGTGTCGTCGCCGGCGACAAGATCCATCTGCCAGTATCGGCCGGCCGGATCGGCGCTGTCGTGCGCGTCGTCGGCGGCGCTCAGCAGATCGTTGATCTTCACCATCACGTCGTCGAACTCGTCCTCGGTCAACCGGATAGTGCGCTGGGTGAACGCGGCGTGCACCTCGGCCGTGCGGCCGGCGACGTACTCCGGCGTCCAGGCGAGCACCCGCCGGAGCAGGTCCTGGTGATCTTCGGCGAGCGCGGCGACGACCGCGACCCCGAGGGCCTCGTCGGCGACCGGACTCTCGGGGCCACCGACGTTGAGCGCGCCCTTGTGGCCCGTCCACACGCGATCGCGTCGGTCGCGCGCCTTGTCGGGCGCCTCCTCGATCAGCCCCGCGTCGGCGAGAGCGCGGAGGTGGAAGCTGGCGCTGTTGGCGGGCACACCGAGCTCCGCGGCGATGTCGGCGGCGCGGAGGAACTCCCGGCGTGAGAACAGTCGGATCATCTGGCGCCGCAGGGGGTGCGAGTACGCCTTGAGCATGGCCGAGGTCATCCAGACCGGATCCTCGCTCGTGCCCTTCGCGCCGTCCTTCGTCATGTGCCGATCCTACCCGCACTCAAAATTGCGCAATAAGACTTGCGCAATTGTTCTTGCGCATCTACTCTCGACGCATGACCACCGTGATCGAGCCGCACCGCCTGTGGCGCAACAGTCGCTATCTGACCTGGCTGGTCAGCGACACGAGCAAGGGCCTCGCTGCCTCCCTCTTCGGCTTCGCCATCCCGCTGCTCGCGCTGATCGTGACGAACGACCCCGCACAGGCGGGCATCATCGGCGGCGCCGGGATGGTCGCGCGACTCCTCATGACGCTGGCCGGAGGCGTGCTCGCCGATCGCCATCGCCGCATCGCGCTGATGCTCCTCGGCTCCCTCATCGGCATCGTGCTCGCGGGCGGCTTCACCCTCCTCGCGCTCGGGGACGCGCTGACGTTCGGATCCCTCCTCGTGATCGACGTGCTGCTCGCCGCACGCAGCGGGCTCTTCGACGTCGCCGGCGAGAGCGCGATCAAGGAGATCGTGCCCGACGATGCGATGGGACGCGCCCAGGCCGCGAATCAAGGACGCGACGCCGCACTCCAGCTCGCGGGCGGCCCACTCGGCGGCCTGCTGCTCGGTGTGGGCGGATGGCTCGTCGGCGTGGTGATGACGCTCTGCCACGCGATCGCCGCCCTCACCGCATGGCTGCTCGGACGCCAGGCACGACGCGCCGGCGTGAGCGACGCGGGAGCAGTGGCAGACACGCCCGCCCCGACGGCGTCCGCGACGAAGCCGAACGCCTGGGCCGAGTTGCGTGAGGGGTTCGGGTGGCTGCTCTCCCGACCCGACCTCGGCGGCGTGCTGCTCATCACCACGGTCATCAACCTCGGGTTCAACGCCGCGATCACGACCGTCATCTACGCCCTCCAACAAGACGGATACTCGGAGCTGCTGATCGGCACCCTGAGCGCGTCGATCGGAGCGGTGATGCTCGTCGGGGCCGTGTTCGCTCCTCTGCTGGTCCCCCGCGTCAAGGCCGGCATCCTGGCCATCGCCGGGCTCTCGGTCGTCTCGGTCGGCGCGATCGTGCTGTCGATGGTCACCGAGCCCTGGGCGATCGCCATCGTGCTCGGCGCCTCGGTCCTGCTGCTCCCCGCACTCAACGCCGGGATGATGGGCTACTTCATGGTCGCCACCCCGACCCACCTGCTCGGCCGCGCCAACAGCGCCGCCGGCGTCCTCGGTATGGGCGCGATGCCTCTCGCACCCCTCATCGCCGGCTTCGGACTCGCCTGGATCGGGCGGGAGTGGACCATCCTGATCAGCGCCGGACTCTGCCTCGTCGCCGTCGCATTGGCCGTGAGCAACCGCGCCCTGCGGGCCCTGCCCGTGGAGTCACGCTGGGCGGAGCATGCGAAGCAGTACGAGTCGGCCTGACCGATCTCCTGCAGACGTGCGGGTCAGATCGCGCCGGTCAGCGCCGCGATGCCCGCCAGCAGCGAGACGAGGGCGAGCACGAGGGCGATCGCGATCAGGACGGCATGCACCTTGAGGAACGCGGTGGCCTTGCCGTTCTCGTCACGCGCCCGCGGATCCCGCGCGACGCGCTTGTAGAACTGCGGCCAGACGAGGGCGTTGAAGGCGGCGTTCAGGAAGAGCACGATGGCGAGGGGGATCACCCCTCAACGCTATCGACATCCGTCATCGACTCCGACCGGGAAGCGCCCCGAAGTTTCCCGACGCCGACATGTATCAGGAAGCTCTTGCCGTGCTCCTGGTAGGTGTGATCACAATGGGCTTCATGATCGACGGTGCACCCGGCGCCGCTCTCGATCCTGCCTCGGACGACGGGCGCGCGCGATGGGAGCGCGCCGCGGACCTGTTCGGCGCATGGCGCGAGGGCGGCAGTCGAGCGATGGACGAGCTCGTACGCCTGATGACACCCGTGCTGTGGCACGTGGTGCGCGCGTACGGGCTGGAGCGCACGCTCGCCGAAGACGTCGTGCAGACCACCTGGCTGCAGCTCGTGCGCGGGCACGAGTCGATCAGCGACCCCCGCGCCGTCTCGGCGTGGCTCACCACCACGGCCCGGCGCGAGGCCTGGAAGGTCGCGAAGGCGCACGGACGCGTCGACACGACCGACGCCGACGACCTCGACACGCTGCTCCCCGAGCAAGCATCCGCCGAGGAGCACGCGACGCTCGGCGAGGAGAACAGGCGGCTGTGGACGGCCGTGCGCCGGCTCACGGAACGCTGCCAGAAGCTCCTCCGTGTGATCGCGTTCGAAGACCGCCCCGACTATGCGCGGATCGCCGCCGACCTCGCGATGCCCATCGGCAGCATCGGACCGACCCGCAACCGATGCTTGGCGAAGCTTCGCGCCCTACTGGACGCGCCGCCGACGGCACAGGCAGGGGGGATGGCATGAGTGCACACGAGGACGCCGAGATGTTCGCCCGACTCCGCACGCTCTGGAGCGAGGTCGACCCTGTTCCCGCAGGTCTGATCGACCGCATGGTCGCCGCGGTCGCCGCCGACGGCCTGAACCGCGAGTACGCGCTGCTCACACTCGTCGAAGGACAGCTGGGGGCGGTGCGAGGCGAAGCGGATGCGCTCACCCTGCAGTTCAGCGACGGCACCACGAGCATCCTGCTGCACGTCACACGGACGGCCTCGGGTCGCCGCCGGGTCGACGGCTGGGTCGACACGGCCGCCGGCGAGATCGAGCTGACGCAGGGCGAGCGCACACGGTCGACCCTGCCCGAGGAGACCGGGCGCTTCGTGTTCGACGATGTGCCGCCCGGTCTCACCCGCGTGCGGCTGACGACCGAGATCGGGGACGAGACCCGCACGCTCGCGACCCCGCAGTTCGAGCTGTGACCGCGGGCGCCGCCCGTCGATGATGCCGCGGGGCGACCCGCACCGAGAGGATGACGATGGAGCAGCCCAAGGGATGGACCTGGCAGGACCGCGCGGAGGGATCGATCCGCCGAGGCACGGCGCTCGATCCGAGCACGGAGCCCGTGGACGGCATCCGCGCCTTTCCGACCGCGTATCTGCCGGAGCGGCTGCTGATCACACGAGCCCTCGGTGACGAAGAGGCCTATGACCGTGAGGTGCGGACACTGCGCGACGCGGCGGACACCTTCGGATGGCAGCTCGAGATCGAGGACGGAACGCGCCTCGCGGCCGACGGAGAACTCGTCCCCGGCGTCCCCGGCTTCCTCCGGGCCCGGCTGCGGACCCCCGACGAACCCGTCCGCGGCGAATCGCCCGTCGCGCCGGATGCGTGGCGGGTGCTCCAGCGCGCCAGGCGCATGTCGCGCTCGACCATGCCGCGCACGAGCCTCGACCATGTGCTGTCCATCGATCCCGTCGGGCTCAATCCGTTCACCCGGACGAACCCCTTCACCCGGACGAACCCGTTCACCCGCACCAACCCGGTGCGCGGCGCGGGCGCGGGGGCCGGCGGCAGCGACGACTACCTCGAGCCGGGCCGAGGGGCACGTCAGCCGGTGACCTGGCTCGGGCCGGCGCCCGTGCGCGGCCCCGCCCCCAAACGCGGACGTCGACCGGTCGTCGCGGTGCTCGACACCGGGTGCGGCGAGCACGCCTGGCTCCCCGCCGACATCGTCACCCGGAAGATCGACCTCGACGGCGTGCCGGTCGGGCTCACGGACGACGCCGACCCGGAGCGCTATCCCGACCTGTACGGGCAGCTCGACGGTGAGATCGACGCGGTCGCAGGACACGGCACCTTCATCGCGGGACTCGTCCGGCAGACGGCCCCGGATGCCGACATCCTCTCGATCCGGGTCGCGGGCGCTCTCGGCGTGATCGACGAGAGCACCCTGCTGGAGACGATCGCCCAGGTCGTCACGCTGCTCAGCCGCCACCGCGAGGACCCGACGCAGGGTTTCCCGATCGATGTGCTGAACCTCTCGCTCAGCTACTACCACGAGACGCCGACCGACGGTCTGTTCAGCCTCACCCTGTTCCAGCTGCTCGCCAAGGCCCGTGAACTCGGCTGCGTCGTGGTCTGCTCTGCGGGCAACGATGCGATCGACCGCCCCTCGTTCCCGGCGTCGCTGTGGCCGTGGCCGGGCGCGGACAACGGCATCCACCCCGACAAGGACGCACCGCTCGTGTCGGTCGGAGCACTCAACCCGTCGGCGCAGTCGGTGGCCCTCTTCTCGAACATCGGGCCGTGGGTGCGCGCCTATGCGCCGGGCGCGGCCGTGGTCAGCACGTCGCCCGCGTTCGTCGGCGGCGCCCAGGCGGCCACTCGAGCGGACGTCGACGGCCTGCGCCGCGAGACGATCGACCCCGACGACTATCGGGGCGGATTCGCGGTGTGGAGCGGCACGTCCTTCTCGGCGCCCTATGTCGCGGGCCGCATCGCCGCCCAGCTGGGCACCGTGCCGCTCGGCGGCGTCACCCCGAGCGCCGCGGCGAAAGCGGTCGCCGCGGTCCTGAAGTCCCTGCCGGCCCCGGTCGAGCCGGACTGACGAGCCCCCGAGAGAGGCCGCCCGCACCGACGTGGGCGGTCCCTCTTGGGCGTGGGGCGGCGGACGGCACCTGTCGGTCGCCTCAACCGCGCTCTTCCGTGCAGCCTCGGGGCACGGCATTCTGGAGGGATGCCCCTGTCCGCGATCGAGCTGCACCGACGTGGCGTCGAAGCGGCGAACGCGCGAAGGTTCACACAGGCTCGGCGTGCGCTCGACGCCGCCGCCATCCGCACCGACGACCCCGACCTGCGGGCGCGCATCGACGGCACGATCGCCTACGTCCTCGCTCAGACGGGAAGACCGGCGGAAGCCGAACAGCTGTGCCGTGCGGCTCTCGGGCGCTCAGGTCTGCGCCCGGAGACGATCGCCGTGCTCAGCGGCCAACTCGGCACGCTCCTCATGCACGGCGGGCGGCTCGACGAGGCGGAGGCCATGCTCACCCGCGCGATCGACACGCTCACGTCGATCGGCGAGGAGTCGACCGAACTCGCGAACTGCCTGATGAACCGCTCGGTGGTGCGGATGCAGCAGCGAGAGCTCGACACGTGCATCGAGGATCTGCGGCGTGCGGTCGCGGTGTACGAGGCGAACGACGACGAGGAGCCGCTCGCGGAGGCCCGGCACAACCTCGGCTACGCGGCGCTGCTCGGCGGGGATCTCGTCAGCGCGCTCACCCTCATGACCCGTTCGCGACCCACGCTCGCCGCGATCAGCGACCTCGCCGCCGCGATCAGCGACCTCGACCGCGCCGAGGTGCTGCGCGACGCCGGGCTCACCACCGAGGCGGAGGCCCTGCTCGGTCAGGTCGCCGCGCAGTTCGGCGCGCAGCGCATGCGACAGGCCAGGGGCGAGGCCGAGTTCCACCTCGCGCGCTCGCTCCTTCGCCATGATCCTGCCGCCGCCGAACGGGCGGCCCGGACGTCCGCTCGGCGCTTCGCCGCGCTCGCGAACCACGCGTGGGCGGCGCGCGCCGAAGCGGTGCGGCTGGAGGCGCAGCAGCGCTCCCGGCCGCATCGCCCGATCGATGCGGCCGCGTTCGACCACACCGCGAGGGCCCTCGAGCGCGGAGGGTTCCGCACCGAGGCGATCGGTCTGCGCCTGAGCGCCCGTCGGGACGGGAGCGGGCGGTTGCCGGCGCTCGACGACGATGCCCCGACGCCGCTCCGGCTGCGCGCGCAGGAAGTCCGGGCCTCACGGGCCGCCGCCGCAGGACGCGACCGCGATGCCCTGCGTGCGGCCTCCGACGGACTCGAACTGCTCACCACCTGGCAGCAGTCGTTCGGCGCGCTCGACCTGCAGGCGTCTGTCGCGATGCACGGCAGCGACCTGATGTTCGCGGGGCTCTCCGCCGCGGCACGGCTGCACGACGCGGACACCCTGTTCGAATGGTCGGAACGCGCACGGCACCTCAGCCAGCAGGTCGCACCGGTTCGACCGCCGCACGACGAATCCCTGGCCGTCGATCTGGCGGAGCTGCGGATGCTGCGGGCGGAGCTGGCGAACGCGGACTGGACGAGGGACGCCAGGGTCCGCGCCCTGCGCGACCGCGTACGGGAGCGGCAGTGGGCCACGACCGGGTCCGGCGGCACCCGTGAGCGACTCGGTCTCGCGGAGGCGACAGCACAGCTCGCACCCGGCACCACTGTGCTGTCGTACGTGTTCACCGGCTCCTCCCTGCACGGGATCGTCGTAGCGCCGTCGGGGGCCACCGTCGTCGACCTGTCGTGGACGCGCGTGGAAGCGGCGCTCGACGGACTCCGCGCCGATCTCGACATGGCCGCACTCACTCGCGGCGGGTTGATGGGCGCCGTGACGGAGAGAGCACTCGCCTCACGGCTGGCGCTCCTCGATGCCGAGCTGCTCGAGCCGCTGCTCCGGGCCGCGCCTCCGGCGGATCGCCTGGCGATCACCGTTCCCGGAGCTCTCGCCGGGGTGCCGTGGGCGATGCTGCCGGGCATGGCCGGTGTTCCGTTCACGCTCGCGACATCGGTGTCGCGCCTGCTGGGCAGCCCTGCCCGTGCCGACTCCCGTCCGGCCACGATCGGCTTCGCTGCAGGGCCTCGCGTCGCCCGAGCGGGTGACGAGGTGGCTCGGGCTGCGGCGACGTGGCGCGACTCCGGCCCCGCGCCGGTGATCCTCGAGGGGCCCGAGGCGACCGTCGCGGCGGTCACCGAACTCGCGGCACGCACCGACGTGCTGCACATCGCCGCGCACGGCAGGCACGCGGTGGACAACCCGCTGTTCTCGGGCTTCGAGCTCGCCGACGGCATCCTCTTCGGCTACGACGTCGACCTGATCCCCCGAGTGCCGGCGACGGTGATCCTCTCGGCATGCGAACTCGGCCGCTCCTCCGTGCGCTGGGGCGAGGAGGCCCTGGGCATGACCCGGGTGTGGCTGCACGCGGGCGCCGACTGCGTGATCGCCGCTCCCGTCGCGGTTCCCGACGACGTGGCAGGCGAGTTGCTGAGCGCCGTACACACCGGCCTGTCCGCGGGAGCCGCCCCGGCGGTCGCACTCGCGCAGGCCGCCGTCGGCACCGGCCTCACCGCCCCGTTCCAGTGCCACGGGAATGGATTCTGATCTTTTTCTCCATTCGGTGTATCAGAACGGATGGCACGCGCTCCTGTTCTTCGGAAGGTGCCATGCGAAGGGCCTCGAAGGGAGAGGCGCGAGGGAGGCGCAGTCGGATCTGGGGAATCATGCGCGCTGGGGAGCGTGAAACACGACACGGACACCATCTGCTCGGGGGTGACGCGGCCTACCGCCGCGACACCCTCAGGGGGCCTCGACGATCTGGGGACGTCGGGGCCCTTGGGGTGTCCGGCGTCGTCTGCGTGGAGAGGGTTCAGGCGACCAGCACGGCATATCCGGCTGCGCGGAGGGCGGTGAGCACTTCGGCATCCGCTCCCGCGTCCGTGATGACGGTCGGGAAGAGGTCGACGCCGCCGACGGTCGAGAACGCCTCGATGCCGAGCTTGCTGCCATCGGTCACCACGACCGCGCGACGGGCACGCTCCGCCATCATCCGGTTCACCGCGGCCTCGCGCTCGTCCTGTGTGGTCGCGCCGGCAACGGCATCCATCCCGTTCACGCCGATGAAGGCGATGTCGAGCCGCACGCCGCGGAGCAGCTGTTCGACGAACGGACCCACGAGCTCGTAGCTGCGCGAGTGGATGACGCCACCGGTGACGACCACCTTGATATCGGGCCGGGTGGCGAGCTGGGCGGCGATGTTCACGGCGTTCGTGACGACCGTGATGCCGCCGTTCCCGGCGAGGTCGTCGCGCGCAGCGAGGGCCGCGGCGATGGCCGTCGTGGTCGTGCCACCGGAGAGTCCGACCACCATGCCGGGCGCTACCAGTCCGGCCGCGGCCTGCGCGATGCTGGCCTTCTCGTGCGTGCGCAGGTGGCTCTTGTAGCGGATCGGCAGCTCGTAGGCGACGGTCTGGGCGACGGCACCGCCGTGGGTGCGGGTGAGCAGCCGCTGCTCGGCGAGCGTGTCGAGGTCGCGCCGGGTCGTGGCCGGTGATGCCCCGAACTGCTCCACGAGCTCATCGACCGTGACCTCACCGCTCGCAGCGAGGAGGTCGAGGATCGCGTTCAGCCGCGCAGCGCGCTTCATCAGACCACCGTGCCGACGGGCTGCAGCGCGAACAGCCGGAGCATGCGCGCGGCTTCGTCCGCGAGGGCGTCGCGGGCGGGAGCGAGGTACTTGCGCGAGTCGACCAGGCGCTCATCCGCGGCGAGCTTCTCTCGCACCGCGCGGGTGAAGAACCCGTTCAGGTGCGTCGACACGTTGATCTTGGTCATCCCCGCGCGCACCGCGTCGGCGATCACGGCATCCGCGACACCGGACGACCCGTGCAGCACCAGCGGGACGGGCAGTGCGGCATGCAGACGCGCGATCAGGTCGAGGTCCAGGGCGGCCGTGCGATCGGTCATCGCGTGCGAGGAGCCGACAGCGACCGCCAGGGCGTCGACGCCGGTCGCCGCGACGAACGCCCGCGCCTCGTCCGGGTCGGTGCGCACACCCGGAGCATGCGCGCCGTCTTTGCCGCCCACCTCGCCGAGCTCGCCCTCGACGTAGACGCCGGCCGCATGGGCACGCGCGGCGACTGCGGCGGTGAGCGCCACATTGTCGTCGTAGGGCAGTGCCCCGCCGTCGAACATCACCGAGCCGAAGCCCAGTGCGACGGCCTCGTCGACCAGTTCCGGCCGCTCTGCGTGGTCGAGGTGCACCGCCACGGGGGTCTCGGCGCGGCGCGCCACGGCGAGCGTCGCCAGCGCGATCGGCTCGAGGCCGCCGTGGTAGTCGGCGCAGTTCTGCGAGATCTGCAGGATGACGGGCAGCTGGGCGAGCGCCGCGGCGCGCACGAGCCCTTCTGCGGTCTCGAGATGGATCACGTTGAACGCGCCGATGCCGGTACCGGCGGCGGATGCCGCGGAGACGAGGTCGCGAGCGGAGACGAGGGTCACGAAGGGTCCTTCCGGAACGAAGCGGGGTCGGGATGCGAGGTGCGGAGCTGCTGTTCGAGCTCGGTCCAGCGCGGAGAGATGTCGCCGGCGAGGGGTGTCAGCACGGCAGCGGCAGACCAGGCCGTGGCCCGGCGCAGGATCTGTTCGGGGTCGCGCTCTCCGGCCGCGTACAGGACGGCGCACGCGGCGACACCCGCGTCTCCGGCCCCGGTGGGGTTCCCGGCGAGGGGTTCTTCGAGGCGGGCGTGCACGAGAGCTGATGCAGTGACGGCGAGCATCCCCTCGGCACCGAGCGAGAGCAACACGAGCTCGGCGCCGCGGGCGATCAGCGACCGGGCGCCCTCGACCGGATCCGTCACGCCGGTGGCCTCGACGAGTTCGGCCGCGTTGGGCTTGAGCACGGTGGCACCCGCATCCGCCGCCCGCAGGAGGGCAGGCCCCGAGGTGTCGACGATGACCGGCACCCCGGCATCCTTCCCCACCGCGACGAGCATGGGGATCAGCGAGTCGGGGGCGCCGGGTGGCACACTGCCCGAGACGACCAGCACGCGCGCACTGGGCAGTCGTTCGACGACCTCCGCGAGCAGCGCGGCCCATTCGGGGTCGGTCGGGTTGGCCCCGCGCTCGTTGATGATCGTGGTGTCGCCGCGCGATTCATCGACCACGGCGATGCTCCGACGGGTCTCTGCGACGACCGGCACGAGGGCATGCGGCACCCCGCTGGTTCGCAGCTCTGCCGCGAACTCCTCGCCGACCCGACCGCCCGTCGTGGTGAGGGCGAGGACGTCCGCGCCCTCGGCGTGGGCCACGCGTGCGACGTTGAGCCCCTTGCCACCGGCACGTGCTGCTCCGGCGTCCGCCCGATGCGTTCCGCCCTCGACGAGGCGGTCGACGTGCCAGGTGAGGTCGAGTGCGGGGTTCGGGGTGACGGTGAGGATCACGTGAGCTCCCGCGCACGCAGGGCGGCTCCGAGCAGGCCGGCGTTGCCGGAGAGCTCGGCCGGGACGAGTGCGGGGATGCGGTGGAAGCTGAGGCGTGCTGCGAGGCGTGCACGCAGCTCGTCGAACAGGGCACCGCCGGCGCGCGAGAGCCCGCCGCCGATGACGACCGCCTCCGGTGCCACGACGGCGGTGAGCTGGGCGAGCGACATCGTGAGCGCGTCGAGCGCCGAGTTCCAGATCTCGGCAGCGACCTCGTCTCCTGCCGCCGCCCGGGCGATCACGTCCTTCGCGCCGTCGGGCGCGACACCGGTCGCCTCGCGGTAGCGCCGAGCGATGGCGCCGGCGGAGGCGACCGCCTCCAGGCAGCCGCGGGCTCCGCACGCGCAGATCGGTCCGTCCGCGATCGGGGAGTGACCGATCTCGCCCGCGTAGCCGCCGGCGGTGTACGGGATGCCGCCGACGAGCAGCGCTCCCGCGATGCCGGTGCCGATCACGAGCACGACCGAGTCGGCGTAGTCGCGCGCGCCGCCGAGGCGACGTTCCGCCCAGCTCGCGGCGCGGACATCGTGGTCGAACGCCACGGGCAGCCCGAGGCGTTCGGAAGCGAGGTCGCGCAACGGGGAGTCGTGCCAGCCGAGGTTGCTCGCGAAGACCCCGAGCCCGGCATCCGCATCGACGATCCCGGGCACGACGAGGCCCACCGCCTGCGGCACCACGTCGGGATGTGCGGCACGGAGCTCCCCCGCGAGCACCTCGAGGCGTTCGAGCAGCACCTGCGTGCGGTCTCCCTCGGCGATCGGGGTGGGCGTGCGGCGCAGCCCCAGGGCGGTGCCGTCGGCGTCGAACAGCGCCGATTTGATATCGGTGCCGCCGACGTCGAACGCCAGCACGGGCGCCCCCGCGCCCAGGGTGCGCACGGCGGCGAGCGCCTCGCCGGCGGCGTCGCGTTCGACGTCGGGAACGGCGGCCGTCCCGTCAGCTCGCGTCATGGTCAGCTCCGGAGGCGGCGTGCGTCATGCATCCAGGATGACGGATCGCGTGAGGTTGCGGGGCTGATCGGGGTCGAGTCCGCGCACGACGGCGCGGTCGAGGGCGGTGCGGTGCAGGCGCACGAGGTCGGCGAGCGGGTCGATCGCACGCTGCTCGAAGCGGGCGCCGGTGGCCTCGACCTGACCGGAGAGCCCCTCCGGGGCCTCGCCGAACTGCCAGGTCACGCGACCCGGAGCCGCGATCGCGATCGGACCGTGCCGGTAGTCCATCGACGGGTACGCCTCGGTCCAGGACTGCGAGGACTCACGCAGCTTGAGCGCGGCCTCGTGCGCGAGACCGATCGTCCAGCCACGGCCGAGGAACGTGTACTGCTCCGCGTCGCGCAGCTCGTCGTCGCCGGGCTCGGCGAGCACAGCGGTCGCGTCGTCGATCGCCGCGGTGAGGTCTTCGCCGAGAGAGGCGCGGAAGAGCGCGAGCGCCGTGGTCGCGAAGCGCGTCTGCACCACCGACTTCTCATCGGCGAACGGCAGCAGCACCGCCTCGTCGACGAGCGAGACGAGCGGCGAGGTCGGGTCGCCGATCACGCCGATCGTCGGGATGCGTCCCTTGACGCGCTCGACGAGTTCGAGCACCTCGGTGGTCGTGCCGGAGCGGGTGAGCGCGACGACGGCGTCGTATCCGCGGTCGATGAAGGCCTCCGAGGCGGCGAACGCGTCGGTCTCGCCCTGGCCGGCGGTCTCGCGGAGGGCGGCGTAGGACTGCGCCATGAACCAGGACGTTCCGCAGCCGACGACGGCGACGCGCGCGCCGCTGGCGGGGAGCAGGCTCTGTTCGGCCTTCAGGTCTGCGACCCTGGCCCAGGTCTGCGGCTGGGAGTTGAGCTCTTCGCGCATGTGCGCGCCGGGCAGCGATTCAGTCATCGAAGTGCCTTTCTGGCGAGAAGTTGCATACTTGTGATTGTTTAAGACCTGATTCGATCATAGTATGGCGCAAAGGAACAACAACCCCAGGTTCCTCTTGATTTGTTTGTTCCCTTGACAAATAATCGGAAAAGTTCCAACGCCTCGTCGTCGATTCCGATCGGCGCCGAGAACCCCCGAGCCCCGGCTTGAACGATCGCGGATGCCACCCGGCGAAGCGATCACCACGCACTGTCGCGTGATGTGCTTGCGACTGTGCACCACACCCCCTCCCGAAGCGGCCCTGCCGCCCGGGGCGGACACTCACAGTGAGGAATGCAATACACATGAAGAAGTCACTGCGGTTCGGCGCCGCCGCCATTGCGGCCGTCGCCACGCTCTCGCTCGCTTCGTGCGGGTTCGGCGGATCGTCCGGAGACAGCGGAGGCGGAGACGGATCGACCACGCTCGACCTCCTCGTCCCCAGCTACTCCGACGGCACCAAGGCGAACTGGGAGACGGTGATCAAGGGGTTCGAGAAGGCCAACCCCGACATCGACGTCAAGCTCGAGGTGCAGTCCTGGGACAACCTCGAGAAGGTCGTCTCCACCAAGATCCAGGCCGGCGAGGCTCCGGACATCTACAACGGCGGCCCGTTCGCCGGCTTCGTCGGCGACGAACTGCTGTACCCGACGAAGGACGTCGTCTCGGAAGACACCTACTCCGACTTCCAGGACTCGTTCCTGAAGAATGCCGAGGTCGACGGCACCGCCTACGCCCTGCCGCTCATCGCGTCGGCTCGTGCGCTGTTCGTCAACAACGCCCTGCTCGACCAGGCCGGCGTCGAGGCTCCGACCAACTGGGACGAGCTGCTGGATGCGGCGACCAAGGTCTCCGCGCTCGGCGGCGGCGTCGCCGGCTACGGAATGCCGCTCGGATCCGAAGAGGCCCAGGCTGAGGCGGCCGTGTGGCTGTGGGGCGGCGGCGGATCGTTCGGCGACGCGTCGGAGATCACCATCGACACCCCGGAGAACCTGGTCGGTGCCGAGCAGATCAAGAAGATGATCGACGCCGGTGCGACCCAGGCCGACCCCGGTTCGACGCAGCGCTCCCCGCTGATGGACATCTTCATCCAGGGCAAGATCGGCATGCAGGTCGGCCTCCCGCCGACGGTCGGCCAGATCGCCGAGGGCAACCCCGACCTGGACTACTCCATCGTCCCGATCCCCACGAAGGACGGCTCGCCCTTCACGCTCGGCGTCATGGACCAGCTGATGGCGTTCCAGAACGACGACGACAAGAAGGAAGCGATCACCAAGTTCTTCGACTACTACTACTCGGCAGACGTGTACGTGCCGTGGGTGCAGGCCGAGGGCTTCCTCCCCGTCACCAAGTCCGGCGCCGAGCAGCTCTCCGGCGAGGAGGCTCTCAAGCCGTTCCTCGACGTGCTGCCCGACGCCCAGTTCTACCCGTCGACGAACCCGAAGTGGTCCGCCGCAGACGGTGCGTTCAAGTCGCTGTTCGGCCAGCTTCAGACGAAGCCGGCGCAGGACGTGCTGACCGAGATCCAGGCGCAGGTCGACGCGGGCTGAGCCCGCTGAACGGAGAGGTTCGGGTACCCGAATGAGCCAGAAGACAGAGTCCTCGAACCTCGCGGGGGCGGCCACCGGCCGCCCCCGCACCCGGAAGACCCCGGACGCCCTTCGCGGCAGGCCGGGTGGAAAGGATCTCCTCCAGGCGCTGCCCTGGATCGCCCCCGCATTGCTCCTCATCATCGGCGTGGTCTTCTTCCCCGCCGGGGTGATGTTCTTCAACTCGACCCGCGACATCTCCCTGTCGGGTCTCGACAAGGGATCGGTCGGCTTCGACAACTTCGTCACGGTCTTCACGTTCACCGAGTTCTGGCCGATCTTCTTCCGCACGATCCTCTGGGTCGTGTCGGTCGTGCTCTTCACGGTCGTCATCTCGCTCGGTCTCGCGCAGATCCTGAACAAGGCCTTCCCCGGCCGCCAGCTCGTGCGCATGGCTGTCATCGTGCCGTGGGCGGCCTCCGTCGTCATGACGACGATGGTGTTCTACTACAGCCTCGAGCCGTACTTCGGGGTCTTCAACAAGTTCCTCTACGACATCGGGCTCTCGGACGATGCCGTCGGATACGGATGGACGAAGAACCCCACGACGGCCTTCATCTGGTCGATCGTGATCGCGATCTTCGTGTCGCTGCCCTTCACCACCTACACGATCCTCGCCGGCCTCCAGTCGGTCCCGGCCGACGCGATCGAGGCGGCCAAGATGGACGGAGCCGGCCCCGCCCGCACCTACTGGTCGATCATCCTGCCGCAGCTGCGCAGCGCCCTCGCCGTCGCCGTCCTGATCAACATCATCAACGTGTTCAACTCGCTGCCGATCCTGAAGGTGATGACCGGATCGATCCCCGGCTACGGCGCCGACACGATCATGACGCTGATCTTCAAGTACATCGAGCTGCAGAAGAAGGTCGATGTCGCGAGCGCCCTCTCGGTCGTCGCGTTCCTCATCGTCATCGTGATCGTCGCGGCCTACGTGAAGATCGTCAAGCCCATGAAGGAGGTCTGATCATGACCGTGACCGAGACCGCCCTCGTGACCACCGCCGGCCGCGGCCGGCGCATCCCGCCCATCCCGGGTCGCAAGCGCCGCTACACCGAAGACCAGGTGACGCTGCCCCGCGTCATCCTGCGCACCGTCGCCGGATTCCTGGTGCTCGCGATCTTCGTGCTGCCGTACCTGATCATGTTCTTCGGCTCCGTGAAGACGAAGCCGCAGATCCGCTCCGTCGACCCGACGTACCTGCCGACGGAGTGGCACTGGGAGAACTACATCACGATGTGGTCCACCCCCGAGACGCCGCTGCCGTACAACCTGATCTCGACGATCGTCATCGCCGTGTTCGCGACACTGCTCGTCCTGGTGGTGTCGCTGCCGGCCGCGTACTACACGGCCCGGTTCAAGTTCCCCGGCCGCATGGTGTTCCTGTTCCTGGTGATCATCACGCAGATGCTGCAGCCCGCGGTGCTCACCTCGGGTCTGTTCCGTCAGTTCACGGTCCTCGGGCTCGGCGACACCTGGACGGCGATGATCTTCATCAACGCCGCGTTCAACCTTTCGTTCGCGGTGTGGATCATGCACTCGTTCTTCGCCGGCATCCCCAAGGAGGTCGACGAGGCCGCGCAGATCGACGGCGCCGGACGCTTCACGGTGCTGTTCAAGATCAACCTGCCACTGGTGTGGCCGGGCATCGTCACCGCGATCGTGTTCACATTCGTCGCCTGCTGGAACGAGTTCGCGGCCTCTCTCGTGATCCTGTCGACCGACAAGAACCAGCCGCTCTCGGTCGCACTGACCAAGTTCGTCGGTCAGTACGAGACCAGCTGGCAGTACGTGTTCGGCGTCTCGATCGTCGCGATCCTGCCGGTGGTGATCCTGTTCATGCTCATCGAGAAGCGCCTCGTCGGCGGCCTGACCGCGGGCAGCGTCAAGTAGGCTTCAGCGGCATCCGCCCTGTCGCCCGGGCGGATGCCGCGACGAAGGAGTCCCATGCCCGCTGCACGTCCTGCGATCCTCACCGCATCCGCTCTCGTCCTCGCGATGGCGTTGGGCGGATGCGCGGCCGCCGAGTCCACCGCCAGCCCTGCCCCGGCCCCCATCGGAGAGACCGTCGTCGAGGTGAGCACGGACGGTCCCGCGATCACGGGCACCGGACCGACCGACCCGTACCCCGGCGTCGAGCTCCCGCTGCGCGAAGGCATGCGATCGGTGACGATCGACTTCGAGTGCGACGGCGGCGGGCCCTTCCGCGTCGAGGTCGGCGACTCGATGGCGCTCGGGCAGGCGCCGCTCCGTGGCACCTGCGACGGCACGACCACGCTGGTGTGGCCGATCGGCGAAGAGACCGGACCGACCCTCTACGTCTGGGTGCTCGACGGCGTCGAGTGGACGGCGACGCCGCATTTCTCCAGCGCGGAGTTCGTCCAGGATGACGCGATCACCGCGGAGTGCGAGGCGTTCGCGACGACCTACAGCGCACTGTGGAACGCCGACATCGGCTACACGCAGTACCAGGCGTTCGACGAGGCCGAGTGGAACCGCCGGGTCGATGCGGCGACCGTCGAGCTCGAAGTACTCGTCGACAGCTCCGAGACGTCGATGACGGACTCGTTCGCCACGCTCCTCGCCGCCCTCCGCAGCGAGAGTCATGTCCCCGGGGCCATGCTGACCGACACCAGCGGGATCGATCCGATCAGCGACACGTGCGACACCAACCACAGCCCGCTGATCCTCACCGGCGAGTTCGGCGGCTGACCCCGCTCCGTCTCAGCCGACGGACGGGGGCATGACCGGGCGCATCAACGAGACACCGAGCACCTTTCCGAGCACGAGACGCCCCGGCCCGAGCGCCGGATCCGAGTCGTGCGCGAAGCGGATCGGTGGCGATGCCGTGCCTTTGGGCCGATTCGTCGCGAACCCGTCCCGCACCGCCGAGAGAAAGGCCTCGCCGAGCAGCGGGGCCCGACCGGCGATCACGATCTCGTGCGGATCGGTGAGTCCCGACAGGATGCGCAGGGCCGCCGCGACGGCCTCCGCCCCGAGCAGCATCCGCTGCTCCGCGCCCTCGACCCCCCGCAGCGCACGCACTGCCTCGGGCTCGAGTTCGTCGTGGAAGTCCGGCCCGAGCATGGCGGTGAGCGACGCGACGGCCTCGATGCATCCGAGTCCGCCGCAGCGGCAGCGCACCTGAGCGCCCCTGCCGCCGAAGGCCACGTGGCCGATCTCGCCCGCGCGGTTGGTCGCGCCGGGGAGCACTCGTCCGTCGATCGTGACCGCAGCGCCGATGCCCTCGCCCATGCGGAGCACGAGCCGCTGCACGCCGTCGGACTCGTCGAACGCCGATTCCGTGAGCGCCTCACCATCCGCGTCGTTGAGGATGACGACGGGAACCTCGGTCTCGGCCGCGACGAGTTCGGCCAGGGGCACGTCCTTCCACCCCAGCAGCACGCTCTCCCGCACCACCGAGCCGTCGGTGACGCCGGGGGACTGCAGGCACACGGCCAGAACTCGGTCGCGGAACTCGCGCACGAGCTCGCCGGTCACGGCGGCGACATCGGCGGGCGTGACGCCGGCCGGGTGCACCGAATCCCTGGTCAGCACGCGCGCACCGCTCAGATCCAGGAGCACCGTCTCGATGCTCTGCGCCCGGACGATGACCACGCACACGGCGTAGAAGGCGCGGTTGACCTCGACGCGCGTACCGGGCTTGCCGCCGGTGCTCTCGGCTTGCTCGCCCTCGACCACGAGGCCCAGTGCGATCAGCTCGTTCACCAGCGACGACGTCGTGGCGGTCGTGAGACCGGTCGCTCTGGCGAGGGACGCGCGGGTCATGGGGTCGGTCGACGCGATCAGCGCGAGCGCCCGCCGGAGGTGGTCACGGCGGATCTTGCCCTTGCTGTCGAGAAGGGCGTCCGCCCCTCGACCGAACACGGAGTTCTCGAGCCGGGCCCTCGGTTCTTCCACTGCTGCCAGCATCGACACTCCGCGCTCCTTCGCACCGCCTGCCCGCGTTCCCCACGGAACCTTGACAGGCGGCAGGTTCAAACTCTACGCTAGCCACACTTCGCTTACTCACTAAGTAAAGTCCCTTCCTCCCCCTCCGCTGCCTTTCAACGACGACAAGACAGGATCGAGACACGTGTCTGAAACGCCTTCCCGATCGCCGCGCACCCGAGCGCGCCGACTCCTGAGAGGCGGGGCCGCCATGGTCGCCCTCGCTCTCGCCCTGCCCCTCACCCCCGTCCTCGCCGCTCCGGCGATGGCCGCGGACACGACCGTCGTGGTCGTGGACGACGCCGTCACCTCGCCGACCGAAGGATTCGAGTTCCCCGCCAAATGGGTCGCCGAATCCGGCCTCGACGCGACCCGCTGGATGGAGGGGACCGAGCACTGGGTGCGCGCCGGCGACACCCCGATCCTGACCTTCCGGTTCACCGGCGTGCAGGCTGAGCTGCTCGGCAACACCGACCCTGCACACGGCACCTACGCGTTCTCCGTCGACGGCGGGCCCGAGACCATCGTCGATGCCTACTCCGCGACGCGCCAGTATCAGCAGCTGCTGTTCTCCACCGGCGTCCTCGACCCGGGACCGCACACCGTCGTCCTGCGGGTGACCGGTCAGAAGAACCCCGCGGCCTCGCGAGCCGGCGCCCAGATCGACTTCGCCCGAGTGACGAAGGCCGTCGTCGCGACCACCGGCGTGACGATGGATCAGGCACCGCTGACACTCGAAGCGGCCAGCACGGCCAAGGTCACGGCGACCGTCGCACCCGCCGACGCCACCGACAAGACCGTCACATGGTCCTCCGCCGACGAGGCGGTCGCCACCGTTGCGACCGACGGCACGGTCACCGGTGTCGCCGCCGGCGAGACCACCGTCACCGCGACCACGCGCGACGGCGGCTTCACCGCCCGGCGCACGATCACCGTGACGAAGGCGCGCACCGAGCTCGCGGGAGCCGTCGCCGACACGAACTTCCACTACGTCACCACCAAGTCCTTCGATGACTACCGACGCAAGTACTACCCCGACGTGGTCACGATGACCGAGAAGTCCTGGCAGGGCACCGCGTGGCAGCGCGACCGGGTCAATGCGCAGTTCGTGCTGTGGACCACCGGCGAGCGCAAGACCGGGGTGCGGGTGGAGAGCGTGCACCTCAACGGCGCTGACGGCGCGACCCTCGACGATGGGATCACCGCGACCCTGATCTCCAGCGTCATGGCCGGACGGGGGCGTCCCTCGCTCGGGAAGCCCCAGGAGCCGATCCCGGACATCCTCAAGCCGATCGCATCGGTGGAGATGGCACCCCGCTCGGTGCAGCCGGTCTGGATGACCGTCGATGTCCCGTCCGACACCGTCCCCGGCGTCTACGACGGCACCATCGTCGTGGTCAGCGACCAGGGTGACCGCATCGAGCTGACGCTCTCCCTCGAGGTCCTCGACATCCGCCTGCCCGCGCCCGGCGACTGGGAGCAGTTCATCGACCTGTGGCAGAACCCCTACGCGGTGGCCCGCACCGAGGGCATCCCGAAGGACGAGCTCTGGAGCGATGCCCATTTCGCCGCGATGCTCCCGCACTACCAGCGGCTCCGCGATGCGGGACAGGACGTGATCACCGCGACCGTCGTGAAGGATCCGTGGGCCTCGCAGACCTACGACCCGTACGACTCGATGGTCGAGTGGACCAAGAACGCCGACGGCACCTGGTCGTTCGACTTCAGCGTGTTCGACCGGTGGGTCGAGTTCATGATGGACGAGGTCGGGATCGACGGACAGATCGACGCGTACTCGATGGTCAACTGGGCGAGCAAGATCGAGTACTTCGATGTCGCGCAGAATCGTCGGATCACCGCATCTGTGTCGGTCGGCACGCCCGTGTGGCGCGACATGTGGACGGCCTTCCTGACGAAGTTCGGGCCGCACCTCAAGGAGAAGGGCTGGTTCGACATCACCTACATGGCGATGGATGAACGTGCGCTCGACGACATCCTCAAGGCGGTCGACCTGATCGAGACCGCGGCGCCCGGTCTGAAGGTCGGCGCGGCGATGAACTACAACAGCCTCCACGACGACCGTCTCGACCGCATCGACAAGATCTCGGTGTCGTCCGACAACGTGCTCATCGGCGACGAGGAGTTCGAGGAGGTCGCGGCACATCGCCGGGAGCTCGGACTCATCACGAGCATCTACTACTGCGTCGGCATCTACCCCAACACCTTCGTGCGATCCAACCTCGCCGAAGCGGTCTGGGGCCAGTGGAAGACCACCGCGACGCAGTCCGACGGCTACCTCCGCTGGGCGTACGACAGCTTCGTGGAAGATCCGTTCAAGACGGTCGACTTCAAGACCTGGGAGTCGGGCGACGCTGCACAGGTGTACCCGCATGACATCTCGTCCGTGCGCTGGGAGCACATGAACGAGGGCATCAGGGACGCCGAGAAGGTGCGCTGGCTGTCGGCCCGGTCGGCTGATGCCGCGACGGCTCTGAACGCCGCGATGGCGCAGATGGCGAACCCCGGGTTCAAGAAGGACCCGTACGGCGGAGTGATCGATCCCGGCGACGTCGACATCCCCGCCGAGGTCGATCGACTGCAGGCCGCCCTCGACACCGCGACGCGCGCGTACCTCGCCGACCGCGAGGTGGCCTTCGACGTGTCGGTCCCCGCGGGACCGCTCGTGATCGGCACGCAGGTCACGGCGACGGTCACCGGACTCGAGCCGGGCGCATCCGCATCGTTCGCGCTGCACTCCGACCCCGTGGCTCTCGGCACGGCTGTCGCGGATGCTCAGGGAGCCGCCCGCCTGTCGTTCACCGTTCCCCGGGTCGACGCAGGCGAGCACCAGTTGGTGGTCACGTCGCGTGACGCCGCCGGCACCCCCGGAAGCGTGTCCCTCGCCGTGACGGTGCGAGCCGCGGCGAATCCCGGAGGAGGTGACGGGAACGGGTCCCCGGGCAACGGAAACGGCACGGGCTCCGGCACCTCGTCGAACGGGGGCGACCTCGCCGCCACCGGCCAGGATCCCACGATGATCACGACGGCACTCCTGCTGGCCCTGCTGCTTCTCGCGGGCGGCGCCGTCGCAGTCCGACGCAGGCGAACCTCCCACCGCTGACCGGACTCCCCCGCAGGGCCGTCGCCGCCTCACCCCCGGAGGCCGCGGCGGTCCTGCCTCCGTTTCGACACCGGCGGGCATGCAAGCGAGGTATGCGGCCCGTCCTCCGATGATCGCCCTCAGGGGCGTGACGTGGATGCCGCGCGCAGCTGTTCCGGATTCCAGCGCACGCCGAGCGCTGAGGTGAGCGCGGCCTGTGCGGCGCCGGCCGCGAGCGACACCCGAGGGTCGGCGTAGCGGACCGGCACCTGCGCCGTACCGCGGGCCGGATACTCGGTCTCCTGGCGCACCCGCTCGAGGAAGCGCGGGCCGAGTTCGGTCGCCGGTCCGCCGATGACGACCTCGGTGGGGTCGAGGAGTGCGCTGATGAGCTTGACAGCCCTGGCGAGGGCGCGGGCGCCCTCGTCGAAGTGCTCCTCGTCGGCGTCGGCGGCGAGCTCACGGATCTCGGAGGCATCCATGGCGTCGGAGAAGTCGTCGCCGAGCATCGCCCCCAGGGCGGCGGCCGACTCGAGGCATCCGCGCTGTCCGCACCGGCAGGCGCGCGCCGCCTCACCGAACACGACCTGCACGTGACCGATCTCCCCGGCACGGTCGCGCGGACCAGGTGCGAGTTCGCCGTTCAGCGTGACCGCCGCACCGACTCCACCGCCGAGGTGGATGAAGAGCCGGTATCCGGACGGCGACTCCTCCATGCCCGCTTCGGCGATCGCTTCGGCATCGACGTCGTTGATGAGCAGCACGGGCGCACCCAGCGTGCGCTCGAAGCGCTCGGCAAGGGGCACGTTCTGCCATTTCAGCTGCACGCTCTCGAGCACCGAACGACCGTCGGTGGTGCCGGGCAGCTGGACGCCGGCGGCGAGCAATCGGCCTCGGTACTCGGCGGCCACAGCGGTCACCGCCTCATCGAGGGTCCGGTCGCGGGTCTCGGGCGAGTAGTCCACCCGGCGGGCGTCGACCTCGGTGCCGTCGAGTGCCACGAGGGCGATCTGCGCATGGAGGGGCTGGATCACCAGCACCAGGATCAGATGGTGACTCGCGTCGACGCTGAGCGTGGTCGCCCGCTTGCCGCCGGTGCTCGCGGCCTGCTCCCCTTCGACGATCAGCTGATTCTCGATGAGCTCGGCGACGAGCGATGACGCGGTCGCGGCGGTCAGTCCGGTCGCCCTCGCGATCCCCGCCCGCGTCTGCGTTCCCGGGTTCCGGAAGACCAGCTGCAGTGCACGCCGGAGATTCGCGCGCCGCACCGACGCCTGGGTGTCGAGGCCGTCATCCGTGCTCAGCATGTGTTCCCGTTCCGGAGCTCGTCGGTCACGAGCTGTTGACAGATCGTGGTGCGATCCGTAGTCTCTCCCTAAGTTTATTCATTGAACTTAGTTGGTCAATGAACCTCACAAAAGCTCCGGACGGGCGAGTGCTGCACACACCGTCGCCCGTCCGGCACCTCCCTCAGCGACTCTCGGCCGCTTCGGTGTGGTGGCGGATGACCTCCGCCACCACGAAGTTGAACCACTTCTCGGCGAACTCGGGATCGAGATGCGCCTCCTCGGCCAGGGCCCGCAGCCGTGCGACCTGCTGCTCCTCGCGATTCGGGTCGGATGCGGGCATCTCATGCTCCGCCTTCAGATGCCCGACCTGCTGGGTCGCTCGAAAGCGCTCGGCCAGCATGAAGATCAGTGCGGCGTCGATGTTGTCGATGGTGGCGCGAAGTCGGAGCAGTTCGGCCTTCGGGTCCTCGGCGGCGGTCATGCCCCTACTCTAGAGCCGCAGAACACCCCGGTTTCGACTCGCACCACCGCTATCGTGAGCACATGAGCAACGAAGAGTCGCCGGCGCCCGCGCCCCTCGACGACGCCTCCACCACCGCGCCCGCGGCATCCGCACCCTCCCGCAGCGAAGCGGCGACGGCATCCGCGATCGCCCCCGACGCGGCCGGCGCCCCACGCCCCGTCGTGATCGAGCCGATGACGCCGAGCCGCTCGTTCTGGACGCGCATCGACCGCCCCTTCGTGTTCGGCTTCCTGGTGACGCTCGGCGGGCTCGGCGCGATCGTGATCGGTCTCGCGCTGTCGAACCTCTCCACCGTGCTCATCTACATCGCGCTCGCCCTGTTCGGTGCCCTCGGGCTCGACCCGGCCGTGCGATTCCTGGAGCGCCGCGGCCTCTCCCGCGTCATCTCGGTGGTCATCACGATCCTCGCGCTCATCGTGGTGTTCGCCCTCGTGCTGTGGATGATCGTCCCGGTGGTGATCGATCAGATCGTGAGCTTCGTGCAGTCCGTCCCCGGGATGATCAAGGACTTCACGCACAGCGATATCTACGCGACGCTCGAAGCCCAGTTCGGCGACCAGTTCCAAGACCTCGTCGCCCAGGTGCAGGCGTTCCTGACCGACTTCGGCAACCTGGCGACCATCGGCGGCGGCGCGCTCGCGGTCGGCGCATCGATCGCCACCAGCATCTCCGGCGCCATCGTCGTGCTCGTGCTCACGCTGTACTTCCTCGCGTCGCTCCCGGCGATGAAGCAGGGCCTGCTGCGTCTCGCTCCGGCCCGCGACCGCGCTCGCGCCGCGGACATCACCGATCAGATCACCGACTCGGTCGGCGGCTACGTGATGGGGATGGTGGTGCTCGCGTTCTGCAACGCGACGCTCGCCTTCCTTCTCTACTTCTTCCTCGGGTTGCCGTTCCCGCCGCTGATGGCGGCGATCGCATTCTGCGTGACCCTGATCCCCCTGGTCGGCTCGGTGCTCTTCTGGATCCTCGGCACCTGCCTCGCCCTCTTCAGCAACCCGATCGCCGCGCTGATCTTCGCGGCCATCTACCTCGTGTACATGCAGATCGAGGCGTACGTGATCACACCGCGCGTGATGAACCGCGCGGTGTCGGTCCCCGGCTCGCTCGTGGTCATCGGCGCCCTCGCCG
The DNA here is from genome assembly GCA_044900255.1 of Microbacterium sp. NPDC090218. Lineage (GTDB taxonomy): Bacteria > Actinomycetota > Actinomycetes > Actinomycetales > Microbacteriaceae > Microbacterium. Next base: position 1,209,252 of record JBJDMS010000001.1, read on the forward strand.
GCGGCACGCTGCTCGGGCTCCTCGGGGCGCTCGTGGCGGTGCCGGTCACGGCCTCCATCCTCATCATCGTCAAGCAGGTCCTCGTCCCCAAGCAGGACGCCAGAATCTGACCTCCGAGACGACGAAGCGCCCGGGCCCCTGAGGGTCCGGGCGCTTCTGTCATTCCGACTCAACTGAGGTCGTTGTCCGCCAGCCACTTCTTGGCGATGTCGGACGCCGACTTCTGGTCGACCGTGCTCTGCACGTTCAGCGCGACGAGCTCCTCGGCGGTCAGCTTCTCGCTGATCGCGTTGATCACGTCGGCCACCTCGTCGGCCACGTCGTCCGAGACGATCGGCACGACGTTCGAAGCCAGGATGATGTTCTTCGGGTCTTCGAGCGCGACGATGTCCTGCGTCTGGAACGCCGGGTCGGCCGAGTAGATGTCGGCCACCTGGATCTCGCCGGCCAGCAGCGACTCCAGTGTGGTCGGACCGGTCGCCGAGAAGGCGAGGTCGACCCCGTAGGCCTCCTTGGCGGCGGCCGGGCCGTAGGGGCGCTGCTCGAACTCCGGTGCGGCGCCGATCGTCACCGGGGTGGTGACCTTGGCGAGGTCCTCGATCGTGGTGAGCCCGTTCTCCTCGGCGAAGCTCTTCAGGACCGTGTAGGTGTCCTGATCCGAGGCCTCGGCGTAGTCGAGGGCGGTGAGCCCCTCGGGCAGAGCCTCCTTCAGGGCCGCGTAGACGTCATCCGGGCTGGTGGCGGTCGCGTCCTTGTCGAGGTACTCGAGCAGGTTGCCCGTGTACTCCGGGAACAGGTCGATCGCGCCGGACTCGACATCGGGCATGTACGCGTCGCGCTGTCCGATGTTGAACTGCTTGTCGACCGTGAAGCCGGCGCCCTCGAGTGCCTGGGCGTAGATCTCGGCGATGATCTCGTTCGAGTAGTACGCCTGCGAGCCGATGACGATGGTCTCGTCACCGGAGCCCGCGTCGTCGGTCGGAGCGTCGAGCGGGTTGCTGCTGGCGCAGCCGGCGAGGACGAGCGCCGCGACGAGCGAGACGCCACCGGCGAGGGCGAGTCGTGACTTACGTGCTGTGAACATGGGACTTCCTCTTCTCTGGGACAACGGATGGATGCTGTGGGTCGGTGTCAGGCCGTGGCCGGGGCCGCGGCCTCGAGGGCGGTTCGCGAACGGCGCTTCCGCGGCGCGGCGCGCACCCCGGCCGGGACCGCGGCGTGCTGCACGAGCGCGAGGATCAGGTCGACGGCGAGGGCGAGGATCGCGACGAGGATCGCTCCGCCGAGCACCTGGTCGAACTTGCGCAGGGGGATGCCCTGGATGATCGGCTGGCCGAGTCCGCCGAGGTTGACCCACGCGGCGATCGTCACGGTGGCGATCACCTGGAGCAGCGCGGAGCGGATGCCGCCGACCAGAAGCGGCAGACCGAGCGGCACCTCGACCTTCCAGAACACCTGCCATTCGGTCATCCCCATGGAGCGCGCCGAGTCGAGCACCCGCCGGTCGATGGCCTCGAAGCCGGTGTAGGCGCCTGCGAGGAGCGAAGGGATTGCCAGCAGGACGAAGGTGATGATCGCGGCTTCGGGGATGCGCAGCACTCCGAGCAGCAGCACCAGCAGCACGAGGAGTCCGAACGACGGGATCGCGCGCGCCGCACCGGAGATCGCGACGGCGACCTCCCGTCCGCGCCCGGTGTGACCGATGAGCCAGCCGACCGGGACGGCGATGACCGCGGCGATCAGCACCGAGATCAGCGTGTAGTACATGTGCTGGCCGAACAGGATGGGCAGCGAGTACGTCCCCTCCCAGCGGTCGGGGGAGAAGAGCCAGGCGAGGGCGTCGGTGAACACGTTCATGCGGCGGCTCCCAGGCTCACGGTCTGTCGAGCGGCCGACGGAGTCTTCGCCGCGCGCGTCCACGGCATCAGCGCGCGGCCCAGCAGCAGGAGCAGCAGGTCGATCACGAGCGCGATCACGACGACCGCGATCACTCCGGCGAAGACCTCGGCGAGGATGCGACGCTGCAGGCCGTTCTCGAACAGGTAGCCGAGGTTGGTGACGCCCACCAGGATGCCGACCGTGGCGAGCGAGATCGTGCTGACGGCCGCCACCCGGAGCCCGGCGAGGACCACGGGACCGGCGAGCGGGAAGTCGACGGTCCAGAACCGGCGGAACCCGCCGTAGCCCATCGCCGTGGCGGACTGGCGGATCGCGGGGTCGACCGAGTCCAGGCCGTCGGAGACCGCGCGCACCAGGATCGCGATCGCGTAGATCGTCAGGCCGATGATGAGATTCAGGGGGCTGCGGGCCGGGTACCCGGCCACGGACGGGAGGAGGATCAGCAGCGCGAGCGAAGGGATCGTGTAGAGGAGCCCGGTGAGGACGATGACGGGCCCCTTCACCAGCTGGTAGCGCCAGGCGAGCCACCCGAGCGGCAACGACAGCACGAAGCCGAGGACGATCGCGATCGCACTCTGCTGCAGGTGGATCGCGGTCAGCTCGAGGATGAGGCCGAGATTGTCGACGACCCAGTTCACGGAGCGCCCTTCGTCACGCTCTCCTCGCTCAGGAGCGCGTCGGTCACGGCATCCGGAACATCGACGATCGAGCCCTGCGTGCGCCCCTCGGAATCGACCACCACCGTCCCGCGCGGCGTCTGCTTGAGGTGCAGAGCCCGGCGGCCTCGGTCGGCGCCGATGAACGCGGCGACGAAGTCGTCTGCCGGGTTCTCGATGATCTCGCTCGGGCTGCCCACCTGCACGATGCGCGCACCCTTGTCGAGGATGACGACCTGGTCGCCGAGCAGGAACGCCTCGTCGATGTCGTGCGTGACGAACACGACCGTCTTGTCGAGCTCGTGCTGAAGGCGGATGGTCTCCTGCTGCAGGTCGGCGCGGACGATCGGGTCGACGGCGCCGAAGGGCTCGTCCATGAGCAGGATGTTCGGATCGGCGGCGAGTCCGCGGGCCACACCGACACGCTGCTGCTGACCGCCGGAGAGCTGGCTCGGGTAGCGGTCGGCGAGCGCCTGGTCGAGGCCGACCGTGTCGAGCAGCTCCCGCGCCCGCTGGTGCGCCGCCGTCTTCTTCACTCCGGTGAGCCGCAGCACCGTGGCCACGTTGTCGATCACGGTGAAGTGCGGCATGAGCCCGGAGTTCTGCATGACGTAGCCGATGCGCCGACGCAGGGCGACCGGATCGCCGTGGAGCACACTCTCGCCGTCGATCTCGACCTCGCCGGAGGTCGGTTCGACCATCCGGTTGATCATGCGCAGCAGGGTGGTCTTGCCGCAGCCGGAGGAGCCGACGAACACGGTGGTCTTGCGCGAGGGCAGCACGAGGCTGAAGTCATCGACGGCGAGGGCGCCGCCGGGGAACCGCTTGGTGACGTTGCGGAACTCGATCATGGGCTGGTCTCCAGTCGGTCGATCGACATGAGGGCGGACGAGGCTACGGGCCGACCTCGACGCGGGGATCGAAGGCCACGTATCCGGAGAAGTCCTTGCCCACGCGATCGAACGCCGACGGGTAGGGATGCGGATACGACCAGGCGTAGTCGGTGTGGAGCTCGCCATCGGTCTGCACCGAGAAGTACTGAGCGGCACCCTTCCACGGACAGGTGTACGGCGTGGGGCTCTCGACGAGCGTGCCGGGCGCGATGGATGCGGGTGGGAAGTACCAGTTCCCCTCGATGCGGACGAGATCGCTCTCGTCTGCCTCGGCGATGACGGTTCCTGCGAGTACAGCCTTCATGGTCCTGCCTCCTCGGATGTGGGTTCGAGCGTATAAGACGGTGGCGACATCGGGCTCGCGGGTTGCGCGCGGGCCGTCAATGTGAGAAACAATCCGGGATCTGTTCGGTATGCCCGGGAAATCGGATTGCCCGTCGACGGTCCGGCTCAGGCGGAGTCGCGTCCGTACGCCTCCAGCAGTCGCAGCCAGATCTCGCTGACCGTCGGGTATGACGGCACCGCGTGCCAGAGCCGGGCGATGGGGACCTCGCCCACGATCGCCACGGTCGCGGCGTGCACGAGCTCCGCCACCTCGGGGCCCACGAACGTGGCGCCGATCACCACATCGCGGTCGGTGTCGATCACGAGCCGGGCCTGACCCTCGAAGCCGTCTTCGTAGAGGCTCGCGCCGGCGACCCACCCGAGGTCGTAGTCGACGACCTCCACCTCTCTCCCCGCCTTGCGCGCGGCGGCCTCGGTGAGTCCGACCGAGCCGACCTCGGGGATCGAGAAGGTGACCTGCGGGACCGCGGCCTGATCCGCCGTCGCGACGTGGCGCCCCCACGGAGCGTCATCGACGGCGTCGTCCTTCGCCCGCGCGACGATCACGTCACCGGCGGCGCGCGCCTGATACTTGCCCTGGTGGGTGAGCAGCACGCGACCGTTGACGTCGCCGACCGCGTAGAGCCAGTCGGAGCCGGGCACTCGCAGCGTGTCATCCGTCTCGATCCATCGGCCGGGTTCGAGACCGACGACGTCGAGCCCGATGTCGGCGCTTCGCGGCGAACGGCCCGTCGCGGCGAGGACCTCGGCGGCGTTGATCTCCGTTCCGTCGTCGAGGGTGATCGTGACGCCGTCGCCCCCGCGTCGCACCGAGGTCGTGCCGGTGTCGGTGCGCACGTCGACGCCGAGCTCTTTCAGCCCCGCCACCACGCGCTCGCCTGCGAACGGCTCCATCCCGCCGAGCAGCCCGCTGCGGGCGATCACGGTCACCTTCGCGCCGAGTGCGGCATAGGCGGTGGCCATCTCGACCGCGACGACGCCCCCGCCGATCACCGCCAGACTCTCCGGCAGCTCTTCCGCGCTGGTCGCCTCTCGACTGGTCCAGGGAGCGGCCTCGCGCAATCCGTCGATGGGCGGGATGACGGCATCCGATCCCGTGCTGACGGCCACGGCGTGCCGCGCTCGGAGCACGCGCTCCGCGCCGTCGGCATCCGTCACCGTCACCTCTCGCTCGCCCGTGAGCCGGCCGTGGCCGCGGGCCAGGTCGATGCCGGCCGAGTCGAGCCACTTCACCTGGCCGTCATCCGACCAGTTGCTGGTGAACGAGTCGCGGCGATCGAAGACCGCCCGCACATCGAGCTTTCCGGTCACGGCCTGCGAGGCGCCTGCCACGTGCTGCGCGGCACGGAGCGCCTGCGCGGAGCGGAGCAGTGCCTTCGACGGCATGCACGCCCAGTAGGAGCACTCGCCTCCGACGAGCTCGCTCTCCACGATGATCGCGGTGAGTCCACCCTGAACGGCGCGGTCGGCGACGTTCTCGCCGACCGGACCTCCGCCCAGGACGATCAGGTCGTACTCGTCGGTCTTCTCCGCAGCAGTCATGCGTCGCACCTCTCGTCGCCCGGTTCCGTCGCCCAGTCTCGCTCAAGAGCAACGCCGAGTCACGGGTGAGTTGTTCCCTGCGGCGTGGCGGAACGGTCGAGCCGGCGCGTGCTGTCGCGGAACGGAGCGGGCGGGGCGCTCAGGCGGCGACGGGCTCCCGGACCGGGCGGCTGTCGGCGAACGCGCGCGGGTAGGCGCGACGCACGGCGACGACGACGAGGGTGGCGACGGTCACCTTGATCAGGTCTCCCGGGAGGAACGCCAGGCTCGACAGCGCGGTGAGGTCGAGCGGGACCCCGGTCACGAGCGCCTGCACGGGGATGCCGAAGGCGTAGACGACGAGCACGCCGCCGACCAGGGCGGCCACCGCGGCACGCCACCACGTGAAGCGTCCGGTGCGCATGATGAGCCCGATCACGATGACACCCGCGATCCAGCCGATCATGTAGCCCACGGTCGGTCCGACGAACACGCCCAGACCCCCTCGTCCCCCGGCGAGCACCGGGAGTCCGACGGCGGCGAGCGCCAGCACGAGGGCGATCGACCACGGCGCGATCCGCGGCCCGAGCACGAGACCCGCGAGCATGACGCCGAGCGTCTGCCCCGTGATGGGCACCCCTCCCGGGAGCGGGACGACGACCGTCCCGAGCACGATGATGAGGGCGGCGAACACGGCCACCCGGCCGAGGGTCGCACTGGTGTCACGGGTCGAAGCGGTCATCGCTCATCCTTCCTGAACGGTGTTCACCTGAACACCGTTCACCAGAGTACGGATGCGTCCAGCCCTGCGCAAATCACCCCTCGCAAGGGACCAGCAAGACCTTGCCGCGTTGACGGCGCTGCTCGATGGCGTCATGCGCGGCCGCCGCATCCTCGAGCGGGTACTCATCCACAGGCGGAGAGGTGCGCCCCTCAGCCAATGCGGCGAGCGCTTCCGTCTCCAGCGCGCGCAGATCGGCGACCGCACGACCGAGGGGGACGGTGACCGTGAGCGAACCTCGCACGATGTCGTCCGTGTCGAGGCGGAGGAGCTCTCCGCTCGACCACCCGATGATCACGACACGCCCACCGCGTCCGAGGCCCTCGAGGGCCGCTCGACCGGTCGGCCCTCCGACGCCGTCGATGAGCACCGAGGGCTGCTGCCCGTCGAGCAACTCCGCCATGCGCTCGGGCCACGAGTCATCGGTGGCATCGAGCGGCAGGAGCCTGCCCCGGGCGTGCTTTTCACCGAGTGCGAGATGCTCGACCACGGCACGCTTGGTCGCACCTCCGTGGAGCGCGACGACCGAGGCCCCTGCCGACAGCGCGAGCTGGACGAGCTGACTGCCCAGACCACCCGATGCCCCGGGGATGACGACGACGTCGGTCGGACCGATCCGCGCGGAGTCCCACACGAGCTGGGCCGTGCGGCCCGTGCCGATGGTCGCGACCGCCTGCGAGAACGTCACGCCGTCGACGACGGGATGCAGCGCCGACGCCGCCGCCAGCGCGAACTCGGCGTACCCGCCGCTGCGGAAGCCGACGTGGGCGACGACCCGCTCTCCGACGAGGGCCGCATCGACCCCGGGACCCACGGCATCGACGATGCCGGCGACCTCCCGCCCCGGCGTCATCGGCAGCATCGGCCGCGGCATCGACGGCGGTGCCGCGTCGCGCCGGATGTCGATGTCGACGGCATGCACCCCCGCCGCAGCGACCCGCACGCGCACCTCGCCTTCGGCGGGCACCGGCAGCGACACCTCCTCGATCTTCAGCACCTCGGATGCTCCGAACTCACGTTGCACGATCGCTCGCATGGTGACCTTCCCTCTCTCATCGACCGTCGCCGCGACCGCGCTCATCCGGCGCTCTCCCCCGGCGTCTCGGCCCCGACGGCATCGAGGCCGATCCTGGGCGCGAGGGCCGCTGCCGCGAAGGCGACGACCGCCGCCAGCACGAACACCCCGAGGAATGGATCCGAGCCCGCGAGGGCGGTGAACAGCGTCCCGGTGACGGCCAGTGCCATGGCGCTGCCGAACGAATCGGCGACCGTCATCGCACCGCTGTTGAAGCCCTGGCTCTCCGGCGTCGACATCGCGAGCGTGAGGGCGCTGGTGCGCGGACTCATCAGCCCCATCCCCACCCCCGCGATGGCCCAGGCGACCGCGACCATCAGGGCATCCCAGCGGAAGCCCGCGGTCGCGACGGTCAGCAGGATGCCCACCAGCACGAGGACCGTGCCCATCCGCACGGCCGTCACGCTCGAAAGCCGGGCGCCCATCCGCCCCTGGACCGTCGCGGCGAGGGACCAGGCGAGCGCGCCGCCGGTCAGCGAGAGTCCCGCGAGCGTCGGCGAGAGCTCGTAGCGATCGGTCAATAGGTACGGCAGGTAGACCTGCGCCCCGAAGAACGCGGCCGCTGCCACGCCGCGGACGAGGATGACGGACGGCAGCCCCCGCCGGGCGCGAAGGGTTCCGCGCGGCACGAGCGGCCGCACGGCGATGAGGGCGACGACCACGGCCACGACGGCCAACGCCGGACCGACCCCGGGGATGTCGCCGACCAGGTTCAGTGCGAGCACCGCGACCGCCGCGAGCACCGACCAGCCGAGGCGGGCGAAAGCCCAGGGAGTCGACGGATCCCCTTCGTTCGCGAGCCCACGCAGGGCGGGGACGACCATCAGCAGCGCCAGGAGCACCAGGATGACGACGCCGAGGAAGACCCAGTGCCAACTCCAGAGCTCGGTCACGGCCCCCGCGACGGTCGGACCGATCAGCGAGGGGATGACCCAGGCCGCGGCGAAGCCCGCGAAGATCGCCGGATGGAGCTCCTGCGGGTAGACGCGGGCGACCACGACGTACAGTGCGACCATCAGCCCGCCGCTGCCGAGGCCCTGAGCGAACCGTCCGGCCACGAGGACCTCCATGTTCGGCGCGAGACCCGCGATGAGCAGCCCGACGATGAACATGGCCACCGCGGTGTACAGCGGGGCGACCGGTCCGCGTCGGTCGGCCCAGTTCCCTGCGATCACCATGCCGATGACCCCGGTGGCGAGGGGGCCGGCGAATGCGAGTGCGTACAGCCGTTCGCCGCCGAGGTCTGCGCTCACGGTCGGCATCACCGTCGTGACGGCGAGGGATTCGAACGCCCCGAGGAACACGAGCGCACACGCGCCGATGGTGATCCAGAGGTAGTCGCTGCTCATGATGCGCGGTGCGGCCGCGCCCGGCGTCGACACCTGCTCGGTCTTCGAAGTCATGAAGACGACGCTAGAACCTCAAGTTAGGTTGAGGTCAAGCGCGGACTTTCACCCGCGGAATGATGCGGCGCACTCAGCCGCCGAGCGCGATCTCATGAAGCGTGCGCCAGACCCCGCCCTCGTCCGGCTCCATGACCGCCAGCGCGGTGACGGAGACGGTCACGGGCAGGTGCGGGGCGAGCGCCTCGGCGATCCGTCGCCGCGCCGATTCGGTCGCGACACCCGGTTCGGTACGAGCGAGCGTCAGGTGAGGGATCGGGTCCGCGATCGCACCGCCGTACAGCGGCGTCTCCGGGAAGGCGGCGGCGAGCCGTGCGATCAGGTCGCGGATGGGGCGGTCGGGTTCCGGCCGCAGGTAGACCGCCCCGGCCGTGAAGGCCTCGACAGCCGTGAAGGAGACGTCGAACGCCGGGGCCTCGGCTGCGATCCGCCGCACCTTCTCCACCTCGGCGTCGCCGACGGCATCCACCCACGGATAGAGCAGGGTGATGTGCGGAGGAACGCCCGGTTCATGCGTGCCGCGCCACCAGTCGTCGATGATCGGCGTCAGTTCAGGGAAGGGGAGGTCGACGGCGCTCGGCATCGTCCGACCCTATCGCCGCACAGCGCGACGACGTGATCGGCTCAGCGCACCGGCAGGAAGTGCGTCGGCGTCGGGACCTGCGCCTCGTGCCGGATGCCGAGGGGCGCACCCGTGCGCTCGTCGAGGTCGATCAGCGTGATCGTGTCGGAGCGCTGACCGGCGACGAGCAGCTTGCCCTCGTGGACCAGGTGGTGGCGCGGCCAGTCGACGCCCGCATCGGCGAGCGCCACGGATTCCAGGGCCTCGCCGCCGCCGCGTACGCGCAGCGCCGCGATCGTGTTGCTTCCGCGCAGGGCCGTGTAGAGGAACTGTCCGTCGCGGGTGCGGGCGAGTTCGGCGGGAAAGTCGGTTCCGACCTGCGCGATCGGGCTCGACAGAGTCGACGACACGACGCTCCAGGTGCCGTCCGCCGCCGGAGCGAGCGTGAACACCTCGCACGAGTACTCGGTGACCACGTGCAGGTGCCCGCTGGGGTGCAGCACCATGTGCCTCGGGCCGGTGCCGAGCGGGAGCACGACCTCGTGGTCGAGCACGAGCCCGCTGCCCTTCTGCCGCCAGAAGCGCACGAGATCGAACCCGAGGTCGGTCGTGGCGATGCGGCCGTCGGGCAGGAACACCGCGGCGTGCGCGTGTGAGACGCGGTCGCCGCCCACTCCGTACGGGTCGATGGCTGCGACACCGTCTCCGGGCGGGGTCGCCGCCGGAGCATCCGGATCCACGTCGTCGCCGAACAGCGCCGCACGGAGCTCCGCCGCCGCATCCGGCCGTGCGGGCAGGATGCGACCTTCCACGTCGAGATCGAACCGCACGACACGACCGTCGCCGTAGCAACTGGCGACCAGGGCCGAGCCGTTCGCAGCGACCGCGACATGACACACGTACTGTCCGACCGACGCAGGCGACCCCAACGGGGCGAGGGCGCCCTCCCCGGTGCGGACGAACGCCTGCACGGCGGAGTCGCCCTCGAGCGCCGCGTAGACGATGTCGAGGGTGGGATGCGGCGCCAGCCACGAGGGCGACGGCGTCTCCACGACCGCACCCCGGTAGGACAGCGTGCTGGCCTCACGGCCCTCGTCGCCGGCGAGCAGACCGATGCCGTCGGCCGAACCGTCCATCGCGGGGCCGTAGCCTCCGAGCCAGAAACGCGTCATGGAGTGCCGGTCAGTCGAGCAGGTCGTGGCGGACGATGACCTGGTCGCGCTCGGGGCCGACGCCGATCACCGAGATGCGGGTGTTGCTCATCTTCTCGAGCGCCAGCACGTAGTCCTGCGCGTTCTGCGGCAGGTCGTCGAACGTGCGCGCGACCGAGATGTCTTCGTTCCAGCCCGGGAAGTACTCGAGGATCGGCTTCGCGTGGTGGAAGTCGGTCTGGTTGACCGGTACCTCGTCGAACCGCTCGCCGTCGACGTCGTAGGCCACGCACACCGGGATCTGCTCGAGCCCCGTCAGGATGTCGAGCTTGGTGAGCACCAGGTCGGTGATGCCGTTGATGCGCGTCGCGTAGCGAGTGATGGGCGCGTCGTACCAGCCCACCCGGCGCGGACGGCCGGTGGTGGTGCCGAACTCGAATCCCTGCTTGCGCAGCCATTCGCCCTGCTCATCGAACAGCTCGGTCGGGAACGGTCCCGAGCCGACGCGGGTCGTGTAGGCCTTGACGATGCCGACGATCCGGTCGAGCGCGCCCGGACCGACGCCGGCACCGGTCGCGGCACCGCCGGCGGTGGCCGACGACGAGGTCACGAACGGGTAGGTGCCGTGATCGATGTCGAGCATCGTCGCCTGGCCGCCCTCGAACACGACGACTTCGCCGCGCTCCAGCGCCTGGGCGATCAGGTAGCCGGTGTCGGCGACCATCGGACGCAGGCGGTCGGCGTACGACAGCAGGTCTTCGACGACCTCGTCGGCCGTGATCGCGCGACGGTTGAAGATCTTCACCAGCAGGTGGTTCTTCTGATCGAGCGCCCCCTCGACCTTCTGGCGCAGGATGTTCTCGTCGAAGATGTCCTGGATCCGGATGCCGACCCGGTTGATCTTGTCGGCGTACGCCGGACCGATGCCGCGACCGGTCGTGCCGATCATGCGCTTGCCGAGGAAGCGCTCGGTGACCTTGTCGAGCGTGCGGTGGTACTGCGTGATGATGTGCGCGTTGGCGCTCACCTTGAGGCGTGAGACATCGATGCCACGGGCGGCGAGCGCCTCGAGCTCGAAGAACAGCACCTCGAGGTCCACCACCACACCGTTGCCGATGACGGGCGTCACGCCGGGAGAGAGGATGCCGGAGGGCAGCAGGTGCAGCGCGTACTTCTCGTCACCCACGACGACGGTGTGCCCGGCGTTGTTGCCGCCGTTGAACTTCACCACCCAGTCGGTGCGCTCACCGAGCAGATCGGTGGCCTTGCCCTTTCCTTCGTCGCCCCACTGCACGCCGACGATAACGATTCCTGGCATGGGTAACCCCCTGGCTTTCGCCGGGTTTGCACCGGCCGATGAGCTGGCCCTCTTCGGGCGGTCCCATCCTATCGGGAGGCTTCGGTGCCCCCTTTCGGAGGGTCAAGGTGCCCTCGGCCCGAATAAGCAGCCGGCGCGCACGGTGGCCGAAAACGTGCGGATCGTGTCGCTCCCGCGGCTCGACCGATGTCGGAGGCTCCTGCGAGGATCGAAGGATGGCAGAAGCCGCATCCGGCGACTCCGGTATCCGCACGAGCACCGACGTACCGAGGACCGCCGACGCACCGAAGAGGCAGGGCGCGCTCGTGCTCGTCGCCGCCCTGGTCACCGTGGTGCTGTGGGCGTCCGCGTTCATCGGCATCCGCGGCGCGGGGCCGCACTACGACCCCGGTGCGCTGGCGCTGCTGCGGATGGCCGTCGGCACGGTCGTGCTGACGATCATCGCGGTGCGGCACGGCATCCGCCTTCCCGAGCGCCGCCACTGGCTGCTCATCGCGGTGTGGGGCGTCGGCTGGTTCTGCGTCTACAACCTCGCCCTCAACAGCGCGGAGCTCACCCTCGACGCCGGCACCGCGGCGATGGTCGTGAACCTCGCACCCCTCATGGTCGTCGTCTTCAGCGGACTCTTCCTTCGCGAGGGATTCCCGAAGCCGCTCGTGATCGGCGCGCCCATCGCCTTCCTCGGCGTCGTGCTGATCGGCATGAACTCGTCCACCAGCGCAGGGCCCGACATCACGGGCCTGCTGCTCGCGCTCCTCGCCGCGGTCATGTACGCCGGATGCACGCTCGTGCAGAAGCGGCTGCTCACCTCGGGTGTCGACCCGACCACCCTGACCTGGCTCGGGGCGGGCATCGGCACCATCGCGCTGCTGCCGTGGATCGGCAACCTCATCGGCTCGCTCCAGACGGCACCGCTGGATGCGACGCTGTGGGTCGTGTACCTCGGCATCTTCCCGACGGCGATCGCCTTCACGACCTGGGCGTACGTGCTGCAGCGCAGCACCGCGGGGCAGACCTCGGCCACCACCTATGTGGTGCCCGCGATCGCGATCCTGATGTCGTGGGCGATCCTCGGCGAGGTGCCGACGCCGCTGATGTTCCTCGGCGGCGCACTCTGCCTGCTCGGCGTGCTCATCACCCGCCTGCGGTGGCGGCGACGCGCCTGACCCGGCTCAGCGTCCGGTGATGGCGCCGCGGGCGATCCCCAACTCTGCGAGACGGGAGGCGGCGAGGCTGCGCTTGAGCTCGAGCGACTCCCCGATCTCCACGGCCAGACGCGGGCGCGTGCGGATCAGCGCATCGATCGTGTCGAGCGGCAGCACCACCACGGTCAGGATCTCCCCGGCGACGGTCACGGCCTGGGTGCGTTCCCGGGTGAGCGCGGTCTGCCCGATGAGATCGCCCTTCTCCGCGGCCGCGAACTCGACACGTCCGCCGTCGACCTCGAGCGCGAGCGCCGCCCGACCCGACAGGACCACCCGCACCTCGTCCGGGACGACGCCGCTGGGCAGCACGATCTCGCCGACGCCGTAGCGCTCGAGTCTCGCCGCGGCGAGCACCTCGTCGAAGTCGCCGTCACGCAGATGCAGGGTCGGCGCGATCTCGTGCATCGCCTCGACCAGACGCTGCGGCTCGGCGAGCGGGTCGGTGGAGTCGCCGTCGAGCGCGAAGCCACGGCGCCGTGCCGCGTACCAGAGCCACGACAGGTACATCGACAGCGCGCGGGAGGCGTCGGCCGGACCTGCCACCGGGATCGACACCGAGTACGCCCCGGCACCCGCGTAGTCGACGGTCGCCCGTTCGCGTTGCAGTCGCATCGGCAGCGAGTCGGCCACCTCGATGAGGAGCGCGATCACCTCGTGCGGAGGATCGTCGGTCGAGAACTTCACGCCCGTCTCGGAGTAGTACGGGCCCTCCGGCTCGCTCATGTTCGTGAACGAGGCCCCCGAGAGCGACGAGTTCGGCACGATCTGGATGCCGGAGCCCGTGTCGATGTGCACCGCCCGCCAGTTCACCTCGACGACCCGTCCCTTCACGCCGGCGGCATCCAGCCAGTCGCCGATCTTGAACGGCTGCTCGAACAGCAGCAGCAGACCCGAGATCACTCCGCCCACCGCGTTCTGCAGCGCGAGGCCGATCACGATCGACCCGACCCCCAGTGCTGTGAACAGTCCACCGACATCGGCATCCCACACCCACGAGAACAGCAGCGCGAGCCCGACGCCCACGAGCACGAGCCGCCCGATCTCGACGAAGATCGACGGGATCCGCTCCCGCCACGAGCCCGGCTTCGCGTTGGCGAACAGCGCGACGTTGAACGCCGACAGCACCAGCAGGATGATGAGGAACCCGAACACCGTCGCCACCACGCGGGTCCACACCTGGTCGGCCGGAGACTGGATCGCGAACACGAGCAGCGCGAACAGCGCTCCGACCGGGATGACCCAATTGCGCAGCATCCGCAACGGCTTCGCGACCGGGTTGTTCCGACGGGTCAGGGCTCCGATGAGCTCGGTGAGGATGACGAGCAGCACCGGCACGCCCACGGCGAGGCCGACGACCCACCAGGCCCAGCCACCCGTGAACACGTCGCCCATGATCAGACCACCTTCCACACGGTCTCGGTCCTGCCCTGCGTCTCCACCGTCCCCGCCTCGACGTAGGTGACGAGCTCCTGCGTACGGTCGCGCACGGTCTGACTCACGTAGATCCCGGGCTCACCCGTGACCGACCGCACCCGGTAGGCGAGGCTCACCGCGTCGCCCCAGAGGTCGTACGCGAGGCTGGTCCGGGCGACGAGGCCACTCGTGACCGTGCCGGTGTCGACGCCGGCGCGGAGCGAGATCTGGGTGCCGTTCTGCGCGTTGAAGCGCTCCAGCACTCCGAGCAGACTGCGCGCGAATTCGACGGTGCGCCGGATGTTGTCGACCCGGGGCACGATCAGTCCCGACGAAGCCAGATAGCCGCCGCGCAGGGTGCGCACCTTCTCGACGCCGGCCTTCTCGGCAGCCTCGTCGAAACCGCGCATCAGCGTGTTCAGGAGTCCGATCTCCTCCTCGGCGCTCACCCCGCGGGCGAGGTCGTCGAACCCGACGAGCTCGGCGAACACCACCGACACGTTCTCGTGCGCCTCGGTGATCGCCTCGTCGCCCTGCTTGTATTTCGTCGCGACGCTTTCGGGCATGAGGGTGTGCAGCAGCTTCTCGTTCTCCTTCTGCTGCTCCTCGATCAGGTCCTGCTTGATCCGCAGACTTGAGGCCATGTCGTTGAAGGCGCTGCCGAGGTCGCCGAACTCGTCCCGAGAGCCCTGCGGCACCTGCACGTCGAGGTCGCCCTCCGCCACCCGATGCACGGCTCCGACCAGGCGATGGATCGGACGGGTGAACACCTGCGCCAGAAGCAGCGAGAGCAGAGAGACGCCGAGGAGGATGCCGAGCAGCGACAGCAGCACGTTGCGGGTGAAGACGTTCACCGGCTCGAACGCCTCGGCCGTGTCGATGCGCGCGATCACGACCCAGTCGAGACCCTCGATCTCGAGCGGCGCGTAAGCGGTGACGCTCTCGCCGCCGATGAAGTCTCTGCCGACGACCGTGCCGCTTCGGCCCGCCTGCGCCTCCTGCACGGCCTTGGTGTCGACCGGTTGCAGCAGCACGGTGCCCTTGATCGCGGCGATGCGATCGACGATCGTCGGAGCCATGCCCCCGCTGATGAGGCGCTTCACGTAGTCGTCCGGGTCTTCGACGAGCCGGCGCGCGGTGCTGCGCATGAGATCGTCGCGCCCGACGAGGTAGACCTCGCCCGTGTCGCCGAGGCCCTGCTCCTTCCACTGCTCGTTCCCGGTCATCACGTCGTTGATCGTGTCGATCGAGATCTGGAACGCCATCGCACCCGTGACTCCGCGGTCGTTGCCCACCGGCGACACGACCCACATCGAGGGCACGTTCAATGAGGGGATCCACCGGTCGAAGTCGGTGAGCACGACGGTGTTGACGGAGTTCGTCGCGATCGCCTCCGCGTACGCCTTCGACAGGGCGGAGTCGCGGTAGGGGCCAGTCAGAAGGTTCGTGCCGAGCTCGACGCCCTTGTAAGCGGAGTACGTGACGTCGCCGTCGAGGTTGAGCAGCAGCGCGTCTTCGTAGCCCGCCTCTCTGACGAGTCGGGTGAAGTAGTCTCCGTAGCGCTCGGTCGCGGCCGAATAGCTGGTGCCGTCGCCGCTGTCGTTGAGCTCCAGCTGCGCGTCGTAGTCGGCGTCGAAGTCCTTGTTTCCGAGCGCGTACTGCAGCTGCACGTACTGCCCGGTCGTGGACTCCGGGATGAAGGCTGTGTCGCCGTACTCCTCACCCGAGCGCGCCTCGAGCTCGGGGATGAAGACGTCCGTGTAGTAGGCCTCCACCTCTTCGCGCTGGCTTTCGTCGAGCTCCACGTCGGCGAGGTCGGCGAAGCCTGCGTTCACGGCCGTCGACATCGACTGCGCGCTGAGGTTCCGGCTGTTGAGAGAGGCGTCGCGCCGCACGCTCTCGATGAAGGTCGTGATCTCGGCCGCGCGCATCGACCGGATGGTGATCAGCTGGTCGACCGCCGAGTCGTGCAGCGACTGCCGTCCGTTCACGAATCCGATCGCCCCCACGATCACGGAGGAGACGAGGCTCACCCCGAGCAGCATGATGAGGAGTTTGGACTGGATGCTGAGACCCGCGCGCCGGAATCGGCCCTTCCTCGCCCCGCCCGCGTCGATCGTGCTGCTTCCGCTGTCGCTCATCTGCCCCTCCGCCATGCGCGTGCTGCGTGAACGGTCCGACGATATCGATATATCGGTCCCACGGTCTATGGAAACCTGCCACTACAGTTGCCGACGGAGGCGAAATGACGACCTGGTGGCCCTATCTGCGCATCGCCGCAGCCGTACTCGCTGCGGCGGCGATCATCGCGCAGCTCATCCGCACCCTCGAGATCGCCGCTGCGGCGACGACCGAGTGGGGCGCGCACCTTCCGACGGTCATCGCGAACTTCTTCAGCTTCTTCACGATCGAGTCGAACGTGCTCGCCGTGGTCGCCTTGGCCTGCGGCGGCTTCTGGGCGCTGGCCCATCGCGGCACGACCGCCGAACCACGCTGGCTCGCGATCCTGCTGATGTGCGCGAGCACCTACATGATCGTCACCGGCGTGGTCTACAACCTGCTGCTGCGCGGCATCGAACTGCCGCAGGGTTCGACCGTCGGCTGGTCGAACGAGGTCCTCCACGTGGTGGTCCCGATCATCATGCTGGCCGACGTGCTGTTCGCCCCGCGGCGGCGCGCTCTCGGCTGGGGCACCGTGGGGATCGCCGCCATCTTCCCGATCGTCTGGGTCATCTACACCTTGATCCGGGCGAATCTCGTGATCGCCCCGGGGTCGGGCAAGCCGTCGTGGTACCCCTACCCGTTCCTCGACCCGGCCCAGCCCGGTGGCTACGGAGCCGTGGCGCTCTACGTGCTCCTGATCGCCGCGATCATCATCGGCGCGGCCGCCCTCGTCGTGTGGGTGAGCCATCGCCGGGCGATCGTGTCGGATTCGACCGCCGACGCCGCCGTCGCCGAAGCCTGATCCATCATCGTCGACGAGTCCGCCCCTCACGCCGATGCAGGCGGGAGGGGCGGATCTCTTCTCCGCGTTGGTCAGGCGGTCGCGAGCGCCTCACGGTCGTCGTCGCGAGGCCGGCCCGCGATGATCCGCGCCGTCTCGGTGGCATCCGGATCCACATCGAGGTAGCGCTCGAGCGAGTCGTCGAGTTCTTCGAGCCACGGCGTGTGATGCACGACGGCGATGGTGCCGGTCATGACCGACTCGTAGACACGATCGCGGTAGCCCATGATGTCGTCCTTCTTGTCGCGCTTCCACGCGAGGAAGATCTCGACGACCCGGTCGATGTCGAACTCCGGGTAGTCGGTGAGCTGCAGCAGATCGCGGATGTAGTCGGCCTGGAAGCGGATCTCCGCGGACGCCGAATCGATCTGCCCGAAGCGCGTGCGCCACTCCGCGATGGATGCCGCGCGCTCCTGCTCGTCGGGCAGCGCGATGCGCCCCAGGATCACGTCGCGCACGTACCAGGCCTGCACGTCGAACATGTTGAAGGTGAACCACTGATCCTGCGCACCGAGGTACGTCAGGCGCGGATTGCCCTGCCAGACCACGCCGCGGTACAGGCCGTCAGGGTAGACGTTGTTCGGCGAGGAGAGCGCCAGGTCATCGGGAAGGAACGGGTACTTGTGCAGGTACCCGGTGCACAGGATGACCGCGTCGATGTGCTTCGAGGTGCCGTCGGCGAAGAACGCGGTGCTGCCCTCGAAGCGCTCGAGGACCGGGCGCTCCTCGATGCCCTCGGGCCAGTCGTAACCCATCGGAGCCGACCGGAAACTCGCCGTCACCGACCGTGCGCCCATCTTGAACGCCTGGCTGCCGATGTCCTCGGCGGAGTAGCTCGCACCGATCACGAGCACATCCTCGTCTTCGAAGGCCTCGGCACCTCGGAAGTCGTGGGCGTGGCTGATGTAGCCGGGGAAGGTCTCGATGCCGGGGAAGTCCGGCACGTTCGGGAAGGAGAAGTGCCCGCTGGCGACAATCACCCGGTCGAACTCCTCCACGGTGGATTCGCCGGTGGGCAGGTGCTCGCTCGTGAGTGTGAAGACCTCGCGCTCGTCGTCGAACTCGATCCAGCGCACCACGGTCTGGAAGCGGATCAGCTCGCGCACGTCGCTCTTCTCCAGGCGACCGGCGATGTAGTCCCACAGCACCGGACGCGGCGGATATGAGGAGATGGGTCGGCCGAAGTGCTCGTCGAAGCTGTAGTCCGCGAACTCCAGCGCCTCCTTCGGGCCGTTCGACCACAGGTTGCGGTACATGCTGGAATGCACGGGCTCGCCGTACCCATCCAGTCCGGTGCGCCAGGTGAAGTTCCACTGCCCGCCCCAGTCGGCCTGCTTCTCGAAGCAGACCAGGTCGGGGATCTCCGCCCCCGCACGGGCCGCGGACTCGAAGGCCCGCAACTGCGCCATGCCCGAGGGGCCGGCGCCGATGATCGCTACTCGTTCTCTACTCGTCACGTATTGTCCTCATACTCTTCAGTCATGTATCGGGCGCGGCCGCATCCGAGCGAGGAACAGTTCTGTCCCGGTGGGAGCGGAATGCTCGACCTGCCCGGAAAGCGGCTGCTCTTCGACGTTATCAGGATCGGCACGAGGCCCCCGGGGTCGGGCCGCGGTCCACCTGCATGATCCGTCGACGGATGCATGACGTGGACACGGCGATTCCTCCTGCATCCGTCATCCGTTCATGCAAGTGCGACGAGGCTGGGAGCGGCGCTGACGGATGCGATTACGCTGGTCGGCGGGGGATGGCCGCGACGCGCATCCCCGAACGAGGGAGCCCACAGATGACCGAGTCCTCCACGCCCGACCTGCGGACGTCTTCCGCGCCGCCGCCTCCGCCCGCTCCTGCGCCCACGCCCTCTGTGGCACCGGCACCCGCGAGTGCCGCGCCGACGAGCGCCGCGCCGACGGATGCCGAGATGGCCAGGGCCACCGAAGTCCTGCGGATCATCTCCGCGTCGTACTCGGCGAAGATGGTCGGCCAGGACCGGCTGCGCACGAGCCTGCTCATCTCGCTCATCGCCGGTGGGCACATCCTGCTCGAGAGCGTGCCGGGGCTCGCCAAGACCACCGCCGCCAGCACCCTCGCCGACACCGTGAAGGCGCAGTTCAAGCGCATCCAATGCACGCCCGACCTGCTGCCGAGCGACATCACCGGCAACCAGATCTACGATGCCGCGACGGGCTCGTTCCGCACCGTGCTCGGCCCGGTGCACGCGAACTTCGTGCTGCTCGACGAGATCAACCGCTCCAGCGCGAAGACCCAGAGCGCCATGCTCGAGGCGATGCAGGAGCACCAGACGACCATCGGCGGCGAGATCCACCACCTGCCGAAGCCGTTCCTCGTGATCGCGACGCAGAACCCCATCGAGCAGGAGGGCACCTACGAGCTGCCCGAAGCGCAGATGGACCGCTTCCTGCTCAAGGAGATCGTCGAGTACCCGAGCCCCGCCGAAGAGCTCGAGGTCCTCAGCCGCATCGACTCCGGCGTGCTCGACCCCGATCGGCACGTGACCAGCGCCGTCAGCCTCGACGACGTGCACCTGCTCCAGGACGTCGCGAGCCGCATCTACGTCGACCCCGCGATCCGCAACTACATCGTGTCGATCGCCTACGTCACCCGGAACCCCGCCCCGTACATCGGCGAGGAACGCGCCCGCTTCATCAAGTACGGCGCGAGCCCCCGCGCGAGCATCGCGTTCCTGCAGGCGTCGCGCGCGCTGGCTCTGCTGAAGGGCCGCTCCCACGTGCTGCCCGAGGACATCCGCGAGCTCCGGCACCTGGTGCTCCGCCACCGCGTGCTCCTGACGTTCGAGGCCGACGCCGAGGGCATCCGCAGCGAGGAGATCATCGACCAGATCTTCGCGTCGGTCCCCACGCCCTGACCCGTCCATGGCCAGCCTGATCACGCAGGTGAAGAGCAAGCTCTTCATCCACTCGACGCGCAAGTCGCTGCACGCGCTCGACGGCGCCTATGCGTCGTTGCTGCACGGGCGGAGCCTCGACTTCGAGGACCTGCGCAAGTACGAGTACGGCGATCAGGTGCGCGACATCGACTGGCGGGCGACCGCACGACTGGGCACTCCGCTGGTCAAGCGTTCCCGGGCGACGCGGATGCACACCGTGATGTTCGTGGTCGACACGGGCCGCTCGATGTCAGCGCTGGCCGCTGACGAGCGCTCGAAGAAGGAGCTGGCGATCCTCGCGACGGGGGTGCTCGGCGTGCTCACGCTGCGCCACGGCGACGACTTCACGACAGTCTTCGGCGACTCCGCGAAGGTGCGGCGGCTCGCGCCCGGACGCAGCGAGGGTGCCCTCGAACACGCCCTGCGCACGCTGGACCGGGCGATCGACGAGAGCTCTGCGCCGAGCGACCGTGACGCCCTCCTGTCGTTCGTGACCCGCACGATCTCCCGCCGCATGATCGTGGTCGTCATCACCGACGAGGCCCCCGTCACGAGCGAGACCGAGCGGGTGCTGCGTCGCCTGCGCGTGCAGCACGACGTTCTGTGGCTCACGCTGCGCGACGCCGAGCCCGTGCTGGACCACGCGACCGGACGCATCCGCAGCGACGTGGACAGCCGCTGGCAGGTGCCCGACTTCGTGCAGGGGGACCGTGGCATCGTGCGGGAGCTGACCGCGCAGCGCGAAGCCGATGCCGCGCATCTCGCCGAGCTCCTCACCCGCATGGAGATCAGCCACTCCTCCCTGGACGGGCAGGACGACGCCGTCGCGCAGCTGCTGCAGCTGCTGAACCGGAGGTCGAATGCCCGGCTCTGACGAGCTCTACCCGCCCGCGCAATACGGCTGGGGATGGATGCTGCTGGCGATCGGCATCCTGATCCTCCTGGTCGCAGGCGCCTGGCTGCTGATCGTCCTCACCCGCCCACGCCGCGTTCTGTCGTTCACCGATGAGACGACCGGGCACGGACCGCTGATCGTCGACGTACTCTCGCAGCTGCGCACCGAGTATCTGGTGCGCATCCAGCAGATCGAGACCGACTACCAGGAACGTCGACTCTCCCCGCGCCAGGCGAACCTCGAGCTCAGCCGCGTCGTCCGCACGTTCGTGAACGAGTACAGCGGCCTGGAGGCCCCGGTCCTCGCGCTCGACGACCTCGTGGCGCGCGGCGTCCACCCCGCCCTCATCGATGCGATGGGCAGGCACTACTACCCCAGCATCTTCCGGCAGGGTCCTGCGATCGATCCCGTCGCCGGTGCCGAGGCAGCACGGACGGTGGTGCGCTCATGGCACTAGCGAACGTGTGGGTGCTGATCGCTGCAGTCGCCGTCGTCCTGATCGCGATCACGATCGGCCTCGTCCTCGGGTTCCGGCGCGGCGGTCGCAACCGCTCGGGCGACACGGCGCGCGTCGCCCGAGCCGAACGGCTGCGCACACTGCCGACCTTCCGTCAGGCGCTGGCGAGACGGGCACTCGCGCTCTCCGGCATCCTCGCCCTCGGCGCGGTGACAACGATCGTGGCCGGCGTGGTGGCCGCGAGGCCGATGTCGGCGCAGACCGTCCAACCCGTCAACACGAGCCGCGACATCATGCTGTGCCTCGACGTCTCCGGCTCCATGACCGAGGTCGACGTCGAGGTGCTGACCGTCTTCGACGAGCTGCTGGAAGACTTCGAAGGGGAGCGGATCGGCCTGACGATCTTCAACAGCTCCCCGGTGCAGATCTTCCCGCTCACCGACGACTACGACTTCATCCGCGAGCACCTCGAGAGCATGACCCGCAGCTTCGACTACGGCGACCAGATCCCGGAGCACTGGCTCGGCACGCTCAACGGCGAGGGCGCCTCGCTGATCGGCGACGGCCTCGCCGCGTGCACGATGGGCTTCGATCACCCGGGCGACGATCGTTCGCGCTCGGTCATCTTCGCCACGGACAACGAGGTCAACGGCGCCTCGATCGTGACGCTCGATGAAGCGGCCGCGTACGCCGCCTCGAAGGATGTGCGCGTGTTCGCGCTGAACCCGGTGCAGGGCAAGGACGCGGATGTCAGCGCCGAGCTCACCGCGGCGGCGGAGTCCACCGGGGGCGCCGCATTCGGCCTGCGCGACACGACCACGGTGTCGGACATCGTGACCCAGGTGCAGGAGCAGGAGGCCACCGAGCTCCGCGGGGAGGCCCAGGTGGTCTGGACCGACACCCCGAACCTCTGGATCGCCCTGCTGTCGATCTGCCTCCTGGCTTTCGTCGTGGTGCTGTGGAGGGTACGGCTGTGATCTTCCAACCCGTTCTCGCGCCTCTGCTCATCGCCCTGCTGTGTGCGCCCGTCGCCGCACTGATCGTGTGGATCCTGGTACGACCGCCGAAGTCGGCGGGTGCCGCGCTGACCGACCCGCGCGCCCTCCTCGGCCACCGTGCGCTCTGGGCGATGCGCCTGGTGCTGGTGCTCGCCTGCTTCGTGATGCTGCTCCGTCCCGGCATCCCCGGCGGGGCCACGCAGACGCTCGCCACCGATACCGACATCGTGCTCGTCGTCGACACGACCGCGAGCATCGTGGCCGAGGACTGGGGCGACGGAGAGCCGCGACTCGACGGCATCCGCGAAGACGTGCGCGCGCTCGTCGAGGAGTATCCGGGAGCACGCTTCGCTCTCATCACCTCGGATGCCGCGGCCGAGCTGCGGATGCCGCTGACCACCGACACCACGGCCCTGATGGGCTCGCTCGAGGTGCTGCGCCCCGAGGTCACCAGCCAGTCGCGCGGGAGTTCGATCGGCATCGCGGCGCCGCTGCTGTCGGAGACACTGGCCTCGGCGGCCGAGTCGTCGCCCGACCGCTCGCGGATGGTCTTCTACTTCGGCGACGGCGAGCAGACCGTCGACACCCCGCCGGAGACGTTCAGCGCGAGCGAGAAGTACACCGACGCGGGAGGGGTGTTCGGATACGGCACGGCCGAGGGCGGGCCGATGCGCATCACCACCGGCGGAGTCGCCGAGAGCGGAGCCGACTACATCCAGTACGAGGGATCCGACGCGCTGTCGGTGATCGACGAGGGAAACCTCGAGGCGATCGCAGACCAGCTCGGCATCGAGTACGAGCACCGCACCGCGGACACCGCCCCGGTGCTGCCGGCAGCCCCGACGACCACGACCGATTATGCCGAATCGGGCGAGGTCGGCAACGTCACCGAGCTGTACTGGGTGGCTGCGCTCGTCATCCTCCTCATCCTCGGCGTCGAGCTCGCGCGCGCGACGATGCTGATCGCGAAACTGCGACAGCTACGCGCACCACGGCAGCCCCGCCCGGAAAGGGGAGGCACCTCGTGACGATGTCGAACGATGCTGCGGCCGCGCTCCTGCGGTCCAACCGGCGACGCCGCAGCGTCCGTCGATGGGTCGCGATCGGCACCCTCCCGCTCACTCTCGCCGCGCTGTTCTTCGTGGGCAAGCTGCTGAGCATGTACGCGTTCGCCCACCAGGCGATCACCGCCTACGTGGTCGATGACTTCGCCGGGTCGGAGGCGGCGGCGCGCGGGCAGGACTTCCTCAACTGGTTCGAGCCGTACAAGGCGCCGTTCAACGTCGGCACGGCCCTCGGCGCCGCAGAACAGCTCCCCCAGGCCCGGGCAGAACTCGAGGAGGCACTCGAGCTCGCCACCGGGCTCGAGGTGTGCGGTGTGCGGATCAACCTGGCCCTGGTGGTGGAGCGGATGGGCGACGCCGCACGCGCCGACGGTGATGGTGCGACCGCCACCCAGCTCTACGGCGAGGCCCTGACGATCACGGTCGAGACACCCGAGGAGTGCCACAGCGAAGAGGCGCAGCAGCAGTCGCCCGATCCGCAGCGCGACATGTCGGACACCCTCGACAGCACCGAAGATCGGCTGAAGCAGAAGCAGCAGGATCAGGAGCAGCAACAGCAGCCGCAACCCCAGCCGAGCGAGGAGGAGCAGCCCTCCGAGGACAAGCTGCAGGATCTTCAGGACAAGCTCGAGCAGGGGACTCAGGAGCGCGACCAGCAGCAGGGCGACGATCCCGGTGGGTCGGGAACGGACAAGCCGTGGTGATGGATCACGAGAAGCAGAGGTCACGCTACCTCGCGGGCACGGAGGGTGCACCTCCCGTCCCCCCGCCCGGCGGGTACCGTGGTGCCCGCCGCGAGGCCTTCGTGCCTCCGGTGCCCCCTGCCGTCATCGCCGCCTCGACCGCGGATGAACCGAGGAAGCCGGCGAACGCGCTCGGGTGGATCGCCCTCGCCGCCGCCATCCTGTTCGCCCTGACCCTGATCGGCACCCTGCTGGCCGGCAGCACCGACGTCCTCTACGGCGTCACGATGCTGACAGCTCAGCTCGTCGTGGTCGCCACGGTCATCGCGGCGCTGTTCTCGCCACGCGGACGCCTGCTCGGAGCGATCGCACTGATCGTCACGATCCTCTTCAACGTCGCCACCGTCGGCGGTATGAGCGCCCTCCAGACCTCGGCCTCCGGCAACTATCAGGGCATGAAGACCGCCGAGCAGAAGCACGCGGAGGCGTACCCGGGGATCAAGGGCACGGATCCGCAGCAGACGCTCTCGCAGCAGTCCCTGGACGAGGTGCGCGCACAGTCGGAGACGCTGTTCGCCGACATCCGTGCGCGTCTCACGGAGGAGTTCGGATACACCTGGATCCCGGTGGGCGACGAGGATCTGCGCCCCGAGCGCAACGGCTACGGCGGAGAGTCGATGCTCGTCGAGTTCACCTCGCAGGGCTGGGCGACCGAACAGCCCATCCAGGACTACGACCGCAAGCTCGAGGTCATGGCCGTGATCGACGAGGTCGTCGTCGAGCACGGGCTCTGGGACCTGTACTCCTTCAACGACCCCACCATGTCCGGCATCGACTCGGGGATGATCGCGAAGCTGTACGGCGGCGACGACCCCCGCTCGCAGCACACGTGGGAGTACTACACCGAGAACTACCCGGATCCGCTGCGGTTCTATGCCAACATCTACGACCTCTCGAACGACCAGGACGGTGGGTTCCTCGCCACGCGCGAGGCGCAGAACGCCCGCACCGGGGAACCGCTCGAGGGCCTGCAGCTGGTCGTGATCGCGAGCGGGGTGCTCAGCGAAGCCGATCGCGAAGAGTTCCAGACGAAGCTGCAGGAGTACCCCGGATACGAGTGACCGCCTCGCTGATGCGGGGTCCTCAGGAACCGAGAGTCAACAGCATCCGGGCGAGCGCGTAGCGGGCGTGCCCGCGGGAGGTGCGAGGGTCGTAGCCCAGGAGCTCCACGAGGGAGGTCATCCGCTCCTGCACGCTGGAGTGGTGCCTTCCCAACCGGGCGGCCGCGGCCCGCACACTCTGCTCCTCGGCGACGGCGTCGAGCAGCTCCCTGCTGCGATCGTCGAGGGCGGCGAGCGCAGCCGCATCCGGATGGAGGGGTCCGGCATCCGCCGCCTCCGCGACGAGCAGGAGCGCCCCGAGGTCGGCGGCATCGACGACCGGTTCCGCCGGGCTGGTGAGTCGGACCGCCACCAGGGCGGATGACCACGAACGCGGAAGGCTCTCGCCCGATCCTGCGATGCCGAGACCCAGGCGCAGCCCTGCGCCCTCCGGCCAGGCGTCCGCAGCGGCGGTCGCGGCATCCAGGATCGTCGCTCGCGTGAGTCCGTGCCGGGTGGCGACCACGGCTGAGGGATGCTGCGGCAGGGGCGCCGGGTCGGGAGGAGAGGCGACCAGCCGCAGCGCGTCCGCGGCGAGTCGGAGGCGAGGCAGTGCGGCGGCCCTCTCGTCGGAGCCCGCGTACGAACTGATCGCGAGCTCGACCGCGCTCTCCGGTCCCACCGAGCGGCGCGCGCGGATGATGCCGAGCGCGAGACTGAGTCGCTCCAGGATCATCGCGTCGTTCGTGTGCGGTTCGCCGTCGCGCTCGATCCAGGCGATGGCGTCCGGGCCGCTCTCTCGGACCGGCCAGGAGTGCGACGGCTCGACGGGATCGATGCGCACCCCGTCGGCACGCACGCGCACGACCTGTCGTCCGTCCCGCTGCCCGACGGTCGCGCCGCTGAGCACGGCGGCTCCGCGCAGCATGCTCTCGACGCCGACGGAGCGGGCGACGAGGGCGTCGAAGTACGTGACGACTTTGAGCGTCTCGCTCGCATCCGGGTCGAGGGCGGTGAGCCGCCCCAGCAGATCTTGCATGTCGGGCTCCATCGCGCGCGGGGATTCCACCCTACGGGGTCGATACGCGACCCCGTAGGGCGGAGCGGAATCAGGAGAGCAGGCGGTTCACCCAGTTGTCCCGTGCGGCGAGCATCGCCTGCGCGACCGCGGCGTGCGGTGCGAACATGTCGAAGCCGTGGAAGCCGCCGGCCCACACGTGCAACTCGGCCTGGACCCCGGCCTCCCAGAGCTTCGTGGCGTAGGCGACGTCCTCGTCACGGAAGACCTCGGCGCTGCCGCAGTCGATGAACGCCGGAGGCAGACCGCTGAGATCGGTCGCGCGCGCGGGAGCGGCGTAGATCGAGACGTCCTCGGTGCCCTTGCGATCGCCGAGAAGGGCGGTCCATCCCGTCACGTTCGAGCCGCGATCCCAGACGCCGATCCCGTCGATCTGGTGGGTCGACACCGATTCGTCGCGGTCGTCGAGCATGGGGTAGATGAGCAGCTGTCCGATGAGCGCGGGCCCCTTGCGATCGCGGGCGAGCAGCGCGGTGCCCGCGGCCAGACCTCCGCCGGCGCTGCCTCCACCGATCATCAGCCGCGACAGGTCGATGCCGAGCTCGTCGGCGTGCTCGGCGGTCCAGAGCAGTCCCGCGTAGCAGTCCTCCACCGGGTACGGATCGGGGAACTCCGGGGCGAGCCGGTACTCGACGGTGACGATCACGCCGTCGAAACGCTCCGCCCAGTCGAGGAAGCCGACCACACCGAGCCAGCGGTTGCCGATGATCATGCCGCCGCCGTGGGTGTGGAAGAAGCCGGGGCCCGTTCCCGTCCGGCCCTCCTTCTCGATCACGGAGACGACGATCTCGTCACCGTCGTGGCCGGCGATCGTGACGTCGCGCCGAGTGAAGCCGCGGTCGGCGAGCACGGCGAAGATCTCCTCGTCGCCGCTCACCGGCGACTGGCGCATCAGCGGGATCATCTCGGGCGTCAGCGTCGAAGGCAGCTGGTCGCCGACGAGGGCGAGGGCGGCTTCCAGCTCGGGATCGAAGGGCGGTCGCGCCAGGGTCGTGTCGGTCATCAGAACTCCTTTGTCCTCGGCCGCCATCGCGGCGGCTTCCGGCCAGCCTCCCGCACGCCGCACCCGAGGATAACCCGCCAGCCGGGGCCGATCCGACGCCTCGACTCCGACGGTTGGCGGGGTGCAGCGGGGCCGCCGATGATGCTCAGGAGGCGAGGGCGAGCCCCGCGGCGAGCGCGAAGCCCAGCACGGTCGCGAGTCCCGTCGACTCCTTCGCCTTGGACTGCGCCTCGGGGATCATCGAGTCCACCAGCATCACGAGCAGGGCACCGGCCGCGAAACCGCTCGCCGCCGAGCGGAAGTCGTCTCCGGTGATGCTCGCGAGGCCGAAGCCGGCGACTGTCGCCACGGCGCAGATCACGGTGACCCCGGCCCACAGCAGCAGGACCCGCGACTTCGCCATGCCGCCTTCGAGGAGGTCGGCCGCCGAGCCGATCGACTCGGGCAGGTTCGAGACCAGGATGGCGACCACGAGCGCGATGCTGACCGGCTCCCCGGAGGCGAGACCGATCCCGAGCACCAGCTGTTCCGGGATGCCGTCGAGCAGAGCACCGACCGCGAGCTGGCCGCCACCCGCCTTCGCCTTCCTCTTCGCGGCCCGCGCGTCGAGGATGCGGTCGGCGATGTAGTAACTGATAGCACCGGCGGCGACGCCGACCACGAGCGGGACGGGGCCGGCGAGGTCGAGCCCCTCCTCCCAGAGCTCGAACGCGATGGAGGCCATCAGTGCGCCGGCGCCGAAGCCTAGGACGATACCGAGCCAGCGCGGCGGCCATTTCCGCAGCAGCGCGAGCACCGCGCCGATGAACAGCGGCGCCGCCGCGACCAGACCCCACAGGACTGCTGCACCCATGTCCGACCTCCGTGGGCCCACTCTCCCACCTTCCGCCCGGTTGCCTCGGTCGACCCACCCACGCCTCACCCACGGAATGCGCGCTGCGTAGGATGACGGCATCGGGCCCACGGGCGCCGCGACGGAGCGAGGCGGGGATGAGCGACAGGTCGACCGAGGTTCTGCGCCTTCCCGCGTTCGCACTCTTCTGGTCGTCGTCGACGCTCGGCGCGTTCACGGGCGCCGTGACCGCTGTCGCGTTCCAGGTGCTGATCGTGACGGTCCTCGACGCCACCCCGTTCGAGATCGGCCTGCTCAATGCGGCGAACGTCGTGCCGTACCTGCTCTTCGGACTGGTCGTCGGCGCACTGATGGACCGCCGGCGCCGCAAGCCCGCGATGGTCCTCGCGAGCATCGGCCGAGCGCTCACCCTCGCACTCGTGCCGGTGCTGTGGTTCACGGGCACCTTGACGGTGTGGTCGTTCGGCGCCCTGTTCCTGCTCTACGGCGCCCTGACGCTCATCGCGGATTCGGCCGCGCAGCCGATGCTCCCCCGCCTCGTGCCCCGCGATCAGCTGGTCGCCGCGAACGCCCGTCTCGGGCAGGCGGGCACGGTCGCCCAGACGACCGGTCCGGCGCTCGGCGGCGCGCTCGTCGGCTGGCTGGGGGCACCGTTCGCCATCCTGATCGATGCGGCGGCGTACATCGTGAGCGCCGTGCTGCTGAGCCGCATCCGTGTCGAGGAGGCGAGAGCGCAGCGGCGGACGGACGGCAGACACCTCGGGCACGACATCATGGAGGGCCTGCGCTGGACGTACTCCCACCGCACGCTGGCGCCGATGGCCGCCTCGGTCAACGTCTGGTTCCTCGGCAACAGCATCGCCCTGACGGCGTTCGCCCCCTACGCGCTGAGAGAGCTCGGCATCAGCCCGCTGCTGTTCGGCGTCGTGCTCGCGATGGGCGGCGTCGGCGGTCTCCTCGGCGCGCTCCTCGCTCCGGCAGCGGGGCGTCGATTCGGTGTGGGCGGGGCCATCCTCGCGGGTCGACTCCTCTCTGCGGTCGCCTGGACGGCGGTGCTCGTCATCCCGCACGCGGAGGATGCGACTCTCTTCGTCGTGGCGATTCCCCTCGGCATCGGGCAGTCCCTGTTCGGCCTCGGAATGGGGCTGGAGGACCCGAACGAGATGGGCTTTCGCCAGGCCGTGGCACCCGACCACCTGCAGGGACGGTTGAACGCCTCGATCCGCACAGTCAACCGGGTCACATTCCTCATCGGAGCCCTGATCGCCGGCGGCCTCGCCACCGTGTTCGGCTACCGCGTGACGATCGGGGTCAGCGTCGCGGTCTTCGTCATCGCGGCATCGATCGTGCTGTTCTCCCCGCTGCGCTCCGCCCGCCACGAGGATGCGGATCAGTCGGCGTAGTCCGCGTCCGGTGTGACGAACGTCGCCGTGAACTCCTGCGTGCAGGGGGTCAGGACGTAAACCTTCCCCCAGCCCCAACCCATCAGCAAAGGGTTGTCCTGACTGAATCGCGTGTGCCGATCGCCCGCCTCGACGACGACCCCGCCCGAGTCGTCTGTCCGCCAGGTGGCCTCCCCGGCGACGGGGATCACATCCCCATCGAGGCACACCCGCCCGTCATCGAGCTTCCGCTCCTCGGTGCCGAGCATCAACGCCGACAGCTCAGCGGTGCCGTCTGCGTCGAGTGTGAACCCGGTGAGCTCCGAGGCCTCTTCGAAGCCGTGATACGTCGCGGGGTACTCCAGGTGCGCAGCCATGTCCTGCCGCGCGAGTGTGGAACCGCGGAAGGTGTGGAACACCAGGAGCGCCGCGACGACGAGAGCGACTGTGACGAGCACGAGACCTCCGGCCAAGACCCACCCTCTTCGGGACGACGCTCTCTGCATGAGGGAACCGTACCGGCGAATCCTGAGCACGCGCCCCCGAAGCGCGACTTCTCCGCCAGGAGGCGAGACAAGGCGACACGCCGCCGCGGATAGACTGGAAAGCATGTCCAAGGTCCTCCAGTCCCTGCCCGTCGGCGAGCGCGTCGGCATCGCCTTCTCCGGAGGACTCGACACCTCCGTCGCCGTCGCGTGGATGCGCGAGAAGGGCGCCGTGCCCTACACGTACACGGGCGACCTCGGGCAGTACGACGAAGACGACATCGAGTCGATCCCCGGCCGCGCGCTGGAGTACGGCGCCGAGGCCTCTCGCCTGATCGACTGCAAGACCGCCCTGGTCGAAGAGGGCCTCGTCGCCCTCTCCTGCGGGGCCTTCCACATCCGCTCCGGCGGCAAGACGTACTTCAACACCACGCCTCTCGGCCGCGCGGTCACCGGCACGCTGCTGGTGCGCGCGATGAAGGAGGACGGCGTCGACATCTGGGGCGACGGCTCCACCTATAAGGGCAACGACATCGAGCGGTTCTACCGCTACGGCCTGCTCGCCAACCCGCGTCTGCGCATCTACAAGCCGTGGCTCGACGCCGACTTCGTCACCGAGCTCGGCGGCCGCAAGGAGATGAGCGACTGGCTCGTCGCCCGCGACTTCCCCTACCGCGACTCCGCCGAGAAGGCCTACTCGACCGACGCGAACATCTGGGGCGCGACGCACGAGGCGAAGACCCTCGAGCACCTGAACGTCTCGCTCGAGACCGTCGACCCGATCATGGGTGTGAAGTTCTGGGACCCCTCGGTCGCGATCGAGACCGAAGACGTCACGGTCACGTTCGAGGCCGGTCGCCCGGTCGCGATCAACGGCGTCGAGTACACCGACCCGGTCGCGCTGGTGCAGGAAGCGAACACGATCGGCGGACGCCACGGCCTCGGCATGAGCGACCAGATCGAGAACCGCATCATCGAGGCCAAGTCCCGCGGCATCTACGAAGCCCCGGCCATGTCCCTTCTGTTCATCGCCTATGAGCGTCTCGTCAACGGCATCCTGAACGAGGACACCCTCGCGACCTATCACGAGCAGGGCCGCCGCCTCGGTCGTCTCATGTACGAGGGCCGCTGGCTGGAGCCGCAGTCGCTCATGCTGCGCGAGTCGATCCAGCGCTGGGTCGGCCTCACGATCTCGGGCACCGTCACGATCCGTCTGCGCCGCGGCGACGACTGGACGATCCTCGACACCGTCTCGCCGAACCTCTCGTACGGCCCTGAGAAGCTGTCGATGGAGCGCGTGGGCGACGCTGCCTTCGGCCCGGTCGATCGCATCGGCCAGCTCACCATGCGCAACCTCGACATCGCGGACTCGCGCGCCCGCCTGGAGCAGTACGCGGGCCTCGGCCTCGTGGGCGGCGCGACCGGCGAGCTCGTGGGCCGCGTGACCGCCGGCGAGTCCGCCGAGATCACCGAGTCGGTGCACGGCTCGATCTCCGAGGCAGACGAGACGCTGGCGGATGCCGTCGACACCGCGTCCGAGGGCGCGGCCTTCGACTCCGGCACGGACTGACCGCTCGTCGCACCGCGTCCGTCACTTTCGGCGGAGGCGGTGCGACTCCCGCTGCGGGTGAGGGGACGCTGGGAGTCGCCCGAGTATCTTGCACAGGTTTGTGCATGATAAGTATCATGGGGTCATGACCACTCGTGCACCCCGCCGCGACGCCGTCGAGAATCGCGCCGGCATCCTCTCCGCGGCCCGCTCGGCCCTGGCCGCCGACCCGCACGCCTCGATCGACGTCATCGCCCGCAGCGCAGGCCTCTCGCGACGCACTCTGTACGGCCACTTCGATGATCGCGACACTCTGATCCGCGAGCTCATCTCCCATGGAGCGCAGCGTTTCAACGCGATCGCCGCGACGACCGACGACGACGACGCCCGGGTCGCCCTCGCCCGCCTCGCCGCGCTTCTCTGGCAGGAGGCCGCGCATGTGCAGGTGGCAGCGGCGCTCGCGCTCGACGACACGCACGTGGAGCACACGGCGACGGCTCTCGCACCCCTCCGACGTACGGTCTCCGCCCTCGCGCGCCGCGGCCAGGAGGACGGGAGCTTCCGCACCGACCTCGCCGCCCCCACACTCGCCCGCCTGATCGAGGAGATGGCCCGCACCGTCATCTCGCGGACGGACGCCGCCAGCTCAGCCGCCGGCGATCTCGCGGTGCGCACGGTGCTGAGCATCGCCGGCCTCTCGTGGCGTGAAGCCGACGAACTCCTCGCCGCGCATCCCGACATCTTCCCCTCCGCCGACTCCGACCGGAAGGCCACCGCATGAGGATCGCACTGCAGGACGTGAGCAAGGGCCGCGGCGGGCAGGCCCTGCCGGAGTTGTCGCTGGAGTTCCACACCGGTGCCGTGCGCTTCGCCCTCGCCGAGACCGAGCAGCGTCCGACCGTGCTCGGACTGATCGCGAGCGGACGCATGCGACCGGACTCCGGGCGGGTGAGCATCGACGGAACCGACGACCCGAAGACGCTGCGCCGCCGTGTCGCGCTGGTCGATGCCCCTGATGTCAGCGACCCGCATCCCGACATCACCCTCGCCGGCGTCGTGGGGGAGGAGCTCATGTTCGCCGGCCTCGGCGCCACGCCACTGCACGCACGGCGCTGGCTCGCTCGGCTGGGTTTCAGTGAGCTCGCCGCCGTGCCGATCGGCAGCATCGACCCCGCGGCCCGTGTACGCATCCTGTGCGAGCTCGCCGTGCTCCGCAAGGGCGTCGAGGGCATGGTCCTCGTCTCCCCCGATCGCCACGGCGGAAGCCCCGACGGGTGGTGGCGCATCGCCGGAGAGTTCGCCGACCGCGGCTACGCGATGCTCGTGATCATCGGCGGCTCGGCAGCCGTCGCCCTGGAGCGGATGCACGAGTTCGAGGCGATCAACGCCTCGGGTCCGGTCGCGCCCCTGATCCTCGAACCCTCGTCCCTCGAGGACACCGAGGATGCCTCATCCGAACAGGACCCCACAGAGAACGGAGGCGGGCGATGAAGGTTCCCGCCATGATCGCCGCCGAACTGCGGCGACTCACCGCGAGCCGGATGGGCATCCTCGCCCTGGTCGCGCTGATCTGCGTGCCGATCCTGTACGGGGGCCTCTACCTCTGGGCGAACCAGGACCCGTACGCCAAGTTCCCTGAGGTCCCCGTCGCTCTCGTCGTCGATGACGAGGGCGCTCCCGCACCCACCAGCGGCACGGAGCCGGCGAGCGGCGACACCGTGAACTACGGCGAGGACGTGGCCGAGAACCTCATCGACGGAAACGCCTTCGACTGGCAGCGGATGACGGCGGACGAGGCCGCCGAAGCCCTCCGCCACGGCACCGTCGACTTCATCGTGACCATTCCCGTGGACTTCTCGGCTGCACTGACCTCGGCCGCCGGGGACGACCCGCACCAGGCGCTGATCGAGCTCGAGACCAACGACGCGAACAACTACCTCGCTTCGTCGATGGGCACGCAGGCCGTCGAGAAGATCCGCAGCTCCGTCGCCGAGATGGTCGGCAGTGAGGCCGCCGAACGACTGCTCACCGGGCTCAGCGACGTGCGCGACAGCCTGGTCACCGCGACCGACGGGGCGACGCAGCTCGCCGATGGTGCGGGCACGGCGGCCTCCGGCAGCGCGACCCTCGCCGACGGCACCGCGCAGCTCGCCCAGGGCACCGCACAACTGGCAGCAGGGGCGCAGACGCTCGCGAACGGCGCGCAGCAGGTCAGCGCCGGCAACAGGCAGCTGGCCGACGTCGCCGATCGTGCGGGCGCGGCGGTCCAGCAGGCCACGAACGCCCTGCCGCAGGTGCGGACCGATATCGCGAACACTCTTGCCGAGCAGGGCCTGACCCCCGAAGAGATCGACCAGGTCCTGGCGAAGCTCGATCCGCTCGGCGCACGGCTGCAGGAAGGCAACTCCCAGGTGCAGAACGCCGTCGGCAAGGTCGACCAGCTCGCAGCAGGAGCCGCCTCCCTCGCCTCCGGCGCCAACGATCTCGCCAGCGGGGCCGGCACGGTCGCGACCGGTGCCTCCGCCGCGAACGACGGCGCCGCGCAGTTGCGCGACGGGCTCGCGACGCTCGCATCCGGAACAGCGGAGCTGCGCGACGGCCTCTCCGACGGCGTCGACGCGATCCCCGCCTCCACCCCGGAGTTGCGCAGCCTCCAGGCCGACACGATCGCCGACCCCGTGAAGGTGTCCAGCGACAAGGTCGCGTCCGCCGAGGACTACGGTGCCGGACTCGCCCCGTTCTTCGCCGCTCTCTCGGCGTGGATCGGCATCTACGCGCTGTTCCTGATCGTGAAGCCGATCTCCCGTCGCGCGATCACCGCGCTGCACTCCCCCATCCGCATCACGCTCGCCGGCTGGCTGACCCCGGCGATACTCGGCGCGGTGCAGATGCTCGGGCTCATGGGCATCCTGGCGATCACGCTCGGCTTCACGTTCGACCATCCGCTGGGCACGCTCGGGGTGATGGTGTTCGCGTCGGCCACGTTCGCCGCGATCATCCTCGCCCTCAACGTCTGGCTCGGGTCCGTCGGACAGTTCCTCGGTCTGGTGCTGATGGTGCTGCAGCTGGTGACCGCGGGCGGAACCTTCCCGTGGCAGACGCTGCCCGCACCCCTGGCCGCGCTCCATCACGTCCTCCCGCTGGGCTACGTCGTCGATGCGATGAGGCAGCTCATGTACGGCGGCGACTACGCCCGTGCCGGCTGGGATCTCGCGGTACTCGGCGCATGGCTCATCGGCGCCCTGCTGCTGGCGATGATCGGCGTGACGCGCATGACGCATCGCCGCACCCTGCGCGATCTGCAGCCCAGCCTGATCGGCTGACGATCCGAGCGCTCGTCGCGGAACCCTCCGCGGCGAGCGCTCCGACGGATATGATGCGAAGGCGCGACCCTGATACGCGCACTGGGGCTCGGTGGGACTGAGTTCCACCTGTCTACCCGAAAGAGTTCTCGACGATGACGACCGATTCGCAGGTATCCGCCGCACCCACGCGCCCTTCTCTGGGTGTCCGGATCGGACGCATCGCGTTCCTGGTCCTGGCCGGCATCATCGTCGTCGCAGTGGCCGCAGCCTTCTTCGTGACCTGGACGATCCAGCGTTCCTTCCCGCAGACCGCGGGAACGCTGGAGCTCGACGGCCTGAAGGCCGAGGTCACCGTGCAGCGCGACGATCTCGGCGTCCCGACCATCACGGCCGACTCGACCGACGACCTCTTCTACGCCCAGGGGTTCGTGCACGCGCAGGACCGGTTCTTCGAGATGGACTTCCGTCGGCATGTCACCGCGGGCCGCGTCGCCGAGATGTTCGGGGAGTCGCAGGCGGCGACCGACGCGTTCCTGCGGACGCTGGGCTGGCGCACCGTCGCCGAGGCCGAGGTCGAGGCGATGGACGACACCACCCGCGGCTACTACGAGGCCTACGCCGACGGCGTCAACGCCTACCTCGCCTCCCGCTCCGGCGCAGAGCTCTCCCTCGAGTATGCCGTTCTGGGCATACAGAACCCCGATTACGCCCCGGAGCCGTGGGAGCCCGCCGATTCGGTCGCGTGGCTCAAGGCCATGGCGTGGGACCTCCGCGGCAACATCGAAGACGAGACGGAGCGGTCGCTCCTCGCCGCAGAGCTCGGCGACGGGACTGAGGCGTCGGCCGACACCGACGAGCTACTGGCGAAGCTCTACCCCGACTACCCGTTCGACGAGAACCCCGTGATCGTTCCGAAGATCTCGACCGTTCCCGCCCTCGACACCGATGCCGAGCCCGCCGCGTACACCTCGACCCCGACGGACGGCGAGATCCAGCAGGCGACCACCACCGTCGAATGGACGGAGGTGTCGAATGTGATCGAAGCCGCGAGCGCACTCGTCGGCGACGTCGGCGAAGGGATCGGCTCGAACTCCTGGGTCGTCTCCGGCGACCTCACCGAGAGCGGCCTGCCGCTGCTCGCGAACGACCCGCACCTCGGCGCCTCGCTTCCCTCGGTCTGGTACCAGGTGCAGCTCAAGTGCTCGACCGTGGACGACGCCTGCCCGTTCGACGTCGGCGGCTTCTCGTTCTCGGGGCTTCCGGGCATCGTGATCGGCCACAACCAGCACGTCGCCTGGGGTTTCACCAACCTCACCACCGACGTGACCGATCTCTACGTCGAGCGGGTCGTCGGCGACGAGTACTGGCGCGACGGGGCACTGGTCCCGCTCGAGCAGAGCACCGACACGATCAAAGTCGCCGGCGGTGACGACATCGAGCTGACGATCCGCTCGACCGTCCACGGTCCCATCATCTCCGGGCTCACGGATGACTTCACGGCGATCGCCGAGAACCCGGAACCGGCGCTCGAAGAAGGCACCGGCACCCCCTCCGCACTGCCCGCTGCGGAAGATGACGCCGAGTACGCGGTGAGCCTGCGCTGGACCGCCCTCGACCCGGGAACCACGGCGACGGCGATCTTCGCGCTGGGCACCGCGCAGAACTTCGAGGACTTCCGCTACGCCGCGTCCCTCTTCGACGTGCCGGCGCAGAACCTGATCTACGCCGACACCGAGGGCAACATCGGCTATCAGACGCCCGGTCGCCTCCCGATCCGCGGAGCCGGCGACGGGTGGATGCCTCAGCCCGGGTGGGACAGCAGCTACGACTGGACGGGCTACATCCCGTTCGAGGAACTGCCCGTGTCGTACAACCCGAACTCGGGGTACATCGTCACTGCGAACAACGCGATCGTCACCGACGACTACGCCTACTTCCTCTCGCGCGACTGGGACTACGGCTATCGGGCGGCACGGATCGCACACCTGATCGAGCGACGCGCGGCCGCCGCTCCCCTGACCGCTCAGGACATGCGCGACATCCAGATGGACAACGAGATGTGGATCGGCAAGCAGCTCGTGACGGTCATGGGAGACGTCCGGGTCACAGGCGACGGCCCCGAGAAGGCCGTGGAGCTGCTCGCCTCGTGGGACGCGCAGAACTCGGCGTCCTCGCCCGCGGCGGCCTACGCGAACGTCCTGTGGTCGAACCTGGTGCAGAACATCTTCGCCGAACGCGAGCAGCCGCTCCCGAGCGACGGTCAGGGGCGCCTCTTCACGGTCGTCGCCGACATGCTCGAGGACCCGTCCGATCCGCTGTGGCGCAACCACGAGATCGACGTCGACAGCATGGAGTCCATGCTGTCGCTGTCGGCGGAAGAGGCCTATGACGAGCTCTCCGCCCTGCAGGGTGAAGACGTCTCGCGGTGGAACTGGGGCGACCTGCACGCGATCACGCTCACCAGCGACACGCTCGGCTCCTCGGGCATCGCACCCATCGAAGCGCTCTTCAACCGCGGGCCGTACCCGGTCAGCGGCGGAGCGTCGGTGGTGAATGCGACAGGGTGGGAGCTCGGCGTCTCGTACGCCACGACCACGGTTCCCTCGATGCGCATGGTGATCGATCTGTCGGACTTCGACGCCTCAACCTGGAACCATCTCACCGGCTCCTCCGGCCATGCCTTCCACGAGCACTACACCGATCAGACCGCGGACTGGGCAGCGGGGATCCAGACGCCGTGGGCCTCCTCGCCCAAGGCCGTGAAGGCGGCGACCGTCGACACCCTGGTGCTGACGCCGGCGGCCTGACCTCGGCGCGCGCACAGGCACCGACGGAGGATGCTCGGATAGCGTGGGTGGGTGCCATCCAGCTATCTCGCCCCGAAAGGCACCCCCGCCACGCTCCTGGAGTTCGAGCACGGGGGCGCGACGCTCATCGCCGAGACCTTCGGTGAAGGTCCGCACACCTACCTCCTGCTGCACGGAATCGGCATGGGTCGCAGCGTCTACCTCGACATCGTGCAGCGACTCGAGGGGCGCGTGATCGCGCTGGACCTCCCCGGTTTCGGCGAGGCACCCGAGCCGACGCGCACGCTCACCATGGAGCGGCATGCCGACCTGGTCGCGGCCTACCTGCAGCACGTGGATTCGGGACCCGTGATCGTGATCGGCCACTCCATGGGCAGCCAGATCGCCGCGGAACTCGCCGCGCGGCATCCGTCCCTCGTCGAAGGCGTGGTGCTGGCGGGCCCGACCGTGAACAAGGCGGCCCGCAACATCGGGGCGCAGGCGCGCTACCTGCTGATCGACCTGCTCGGAGAGCGGCCTCTGGTCATCTGGCGCGGTGCGCGGGAGTACCTGCGCGGTGGTCCGCACCTGATCCGGAAGATGCGCGCGACCATCGTGCACGAGCCCGAGGACGCCTTCGTCCGCATCGAATGCCCCGTGCTGGTGCTTCGCGGGGAGGACGACCCGCTCGCCCCGATGAGCTGGTGCCAGGAGATCCTCGACGCGATCCCCGGGGCCGATCTCGAGGTCATCCCCGACCACGGACATGGCACCCTGATCAGCGACTCCGAGCCCGCGGCCCGCCTGATCCACGAGTTCGCCGCCCGCCTCTGAGACCGCGCGAACCCTCCACGTTCACGACTCCCGCGTGAACAACTCCTCAAGGACGGTGCCCAAGGTTGCCCATCCCCCGGTTTCGGGACGACTCCGGGCACTTCTTGAGGAGTTGTGCACGCCGCAGTCACCGGAACCTCGGACCCAGTTCTCGGATGACGGCAGCCACGGTCAACCGGACCGCGGAATCCGCGCGCAGGATGTCCGCCGCCAGGGGCCGAATGGTGACGTATCCCCGCGTTGCGGCAACCACGTCACGCCGTCGGTCCTCGACCTGCTTCTGCCACCCCTCGTGGAACTCCTTGCTGTCGCACTCGATGATGAGCCAGCCTTCCACCACGAAGTCCACGTATCCCACACCCTCGATGAACACCTGGGTCTCGTAGGCGACACCCAGGGCGCGCAGGATGAGTCTCATGTAGGTCTCCGGCCCCGACGCCGCGGACGCATCGACCACCGCGAGCAGGGGAGCGAATCGTGCGGGCAACGTCTCGAAGACGAGCACGATCTCCTCCCATGACATCACCCCGTGGTGCAGGATGCTGTCGATCGTGGCGACGGCCTCCCTCGGCGCCTGGCAGCGGATGGCCTGCGCGACAGCGTCAGCGACAGGCACCACATGGGAGGGACCGGTCTCGCCCGACCATGAGTGCCAGTGAAGGACGGTGCGCGGCGATCGGGGCCGTCGCACCCTGGATGAGCCCGGCGCCACGTGCACATGCAACCGGTCGCGGGTTTGCACGAAGACGCCGATCTCCGCGAGGAGCGAGACGCACGACAAGCGTCCGCCGATACGGACGGCTTCGGCGATCTCCGGGTCCGCGGGCACCAGGACGTATCGGTCGCGCCGCAGCCGGCAGAGCTGCCCGTTGTCCACGGCCCGCGCGATATCGCGCCAAGACATTCCGGACGCGACCAGATCAGCACGGGAGAACACGGTCGGCGCGTAGAGCTCCACGGCGCGTTCTCTCACAGACTTGGGCCTCATCCGAGACAGTCTGCGACTGCCGCTGCCGCACACCGGGGGTTCTTGGCTGAATGGGGAAGGTTCCTGTCGTGCCTGGCCCTGGGGAGGAACAGTCAGCGCGCGCCGTCGCCCTGGTCCGCGGTGAACGGCTCCTCAAGAACCGAGGAGGTCCAGGTTCTCAGGGCCGGAACAGCGCCCGATCACGGCAGATCTAGGGAGTTGTTCACCACCGCGATAGAACCGCAGCGGCGAAGGGTCAGCCAGCAGCGGGCGGGGTCTGCTTCGACTCGGCCAGCTCGTCGACGACGAGACCCCGCTGCTCGATGGTCCCGTTGCGGTAGGCCTGGCGCCCGACCATGTGCGCTGACAGCGGCGCGGTCGCGAACTGCATCAGCACGACCGGCGCGACGAGCACGAACCCGAGCAGGATGCCGCCGATCGAACGCTGCGACAGGGCGATGGCGATGCAGATGAGCAGGAGTCCGAGCACCTGGGGCTTCGTGGCCGCGTGCAGACGGGACGGCACGTCGCGGAAATGCAGCAGCCCGACCGCGGCCGACAGGCACAGCAGGGCGCCGAGCAGGATCAGCACCAGGACGGCCACGTCGATGACGGCATCCGGGATCATGAGACCGAAGACGTTCATGGTGTCGTGTTGTCCCTTCTCGCGACGAACCGGGCGACGGCGATCGAACCGAACACCCCGATCGCGGCGATGATGAGGAGCACGGGGATGTTGCGGGTGTGACCGTTGATCGCCATCTCCGCCCCGAGCACGCACATCACCTCGGTGAGCAGCACATCCGAGGCGACGGCACGGTCGAGGATCGACGGTCCGCGCACGATGCGGATCAGCGCGAGGATCGCGGCGATACCGAAGACCACCATGATCAGCAGGAGCAGGATGTTCACCGGACACCGCCCTTCGGTCCGAGGCCGGCGCGCTCATCGGCCTTGAGTGCACGGTACTGCGCGGGGTCGCCGAGCGCACGCACCACCCGACGCTCCCAGCGGAGCACCCCGGCGCGCTGCTTCTCCACGTCGGCCAGGGTCCGGACGCCGATCACGTGCAGGTAGAGGATGCGCCGGTCCCGGTCGGTCTCGACGACCAGCGAACCGGGGATCAGCGACGACACGACCGCGACGTGCGTCATCACCAGATCATCGGCGTAGCGCAGCGGCACCGCGATGATGGCCGTGCCCGGCTGACGGCGGAAGTCGAACACCTGCACCGTGACCGAGAGCGCTCCGCTGAGCACGGCGAACAGGAACTGCACCACGAACAGTGCGGCGTACCAGAGGTTGATGCGGCCGGAGAGCTCCACGGTCGGCAACCGGAACACGCGGGTGACGAAGATCGCCACGACGAGTCCGGTCAGGAACGAGAGAACGGTGAACTGCGCCCACAGCAGCATCCAGAGCACCACGAGCCAAGCGAGGAAGGGGAGCTGCACCCGGATGTCACGCCAGAGGTGACGCTTGGTCTCTCGTCCCATCAGCCCACCTCCTCTTCCAGCTGCACGAGGCTGACCGGCTGCAGCAGCGCGGCGCCGATCCGGTCGCAGAGCGCGTAGAGGGGGCCGGCGAAGATCGTCAGGGCGAGCGTCACCGCGACCATTCCGCCGGTCGCGACGGTCATGATCTTCGGGATGCGCCTCGCCTCCTGCTGCTCGTCGGCGGCCGGCGCGTTGCCGAGGTACGAGATGCGCCCCT
The DNA here is from genome assembly GCA_044900255.1 of Microbacterium sp. NPDC090218. Classification (GTDB taxonomy): domain Bacteria; phylum Actinomycetota; class Actinomycetes; order Actinomycetales; family Microbacteriaceae; genus Microbacterium. The sequence continues at coordinate 1,250,538 of JBJDMS010000001.1, forward strand.
CGGTCTCGGTGGAGTCCTCCTCCTCGCGCCAGAACGCGAGGTTCCAGGCGCGCATGAGGGCGTACAGGGTCAGCAGCGAGGTGACGATGCCCCCGAAGATCAGCACGATCATGAGGGGGGTGCCGACGGATGCCGCCGCCTCGAACAGTGCGAACTTGCCGATGAATCCCGAGAAAGGTGGCAGTCCGCCGAGGTTGATGGCGGGCACGAAATAGAGGACGGCGATCACGGGCGCGACCTTCAGCAGTCCCTTGACCCGCAGGATCGAGGTGCTGCCCGCCCGTCGCTCCACGAGACCGACGGCGAGGAACAGGGTCGTCTGCACGACGATGTGGTGCACGATGTAGTACACCGTCGCGCCGATCGCGGCCGGTGTGGCTATCGCGAGACCGAAGATCATGTAGCCGACATGGCTGACCAGCGTGAACGACAGGATTCGTTTGAGCTCAGCCTGCGCGACCGCACCGAGCACCCCGACGATCATGGTCGCGAGCGCGATGATCAACAGCAGGGTGTCGATGCTGTTGGAGGCGAAGAGCTGCGTCTCGGTGCGGATCAGCGCATACACGCCGACCTTGGTCAGCAATCCGGCGAAGACCGCGGTGACCGGGGCGGGCGCGGTCGGATAGGAGTCGGGCAGCCAGAACGACACCGGGAAGATGGCCGCCTTGATGCCGAACGCGACCACCAGCATCAGGTGCAGCACGAGCTGCGTCTCCTGGGGCAGCTCGGACATCCGCTCGGCGATCTGGGCCATGTTGACGGTGCCGAGGGCGCCGTAGATCATCGCGATCGACGCCAGGAACAGGATCGACGACACCAGCGAGACGACGATGTAGACCGCGCCGGTGCGGATGCGGGACTCGGTGCTGCCGAGCGTGATCAACACGTAGGACGCGACGAGCAGGATCTCGAAGCCGACGTAGAGGTTGAACAGGTCGCCCGCGATGAACGCGTTGAAGATGCCCGCCGCGAGGATCAGGTACGAGGGGTTGAAGATCGAGATCGGCGTCTCATCGGTGCCGTCGGCGACTCCCTGACCGATCGAGAAGAGGAGGACCGCGAGAAGCACGATGCTCGAGATGAGCACGAGCAGTGCGGCGAGGCGATCGACGTACAGCACGATGCCGAAGGGCACGGGCCAGCCGCCGACCGAGACCGCGAGGGGGGCGCCGGAGTCCACCACCACGAGGAGGACGGCGGCGATCACCGAGACCGCGGCGAGCGTGGCGACGGTGACGACGACCTGGAGCCGCGCGTTCCGACCGAAGACGAGGGTGATGGCAGCGCCGAGGAGCGGCAGTGCGACGAGGAGCGGAACGAGGGAGGTCATGGCCTGCCCTCCTCGTCCTCGTCGCGGTCGTGTGATTCGTCCTGGCTTGCGGCTCCGCCCCGGTCGGACGGCGAGGAGGGTTCGTCACCCCAGCCGGTGGGCGCATCGAACGGCGCGTCGTCGTGGATGGCTGGATGATCACGCATGTGCAGCACCGTGATCGGCGCGGTCTGCACTCCGACGAAGTCGGTCGTCGCCTCGTCGTCGTCCGTCTCGGACTCGTCGTCCATGAGGTCTTCGTCGGCGTCGGTGCGCTCGCGGAGCGCGATGTCGGCTTCGTCGTCCTCGACGGTGTCGGCCTGACCGAGCTGCCAGGAGCGATAGATCAGCGCGAGGAGGAAGGCGGAGACCGCGAACGTGATCACGATGGCGGTGAGCGTGAGGGCCTGCGGGAGCGGGTCGCTCATCTCGCCTTCGGTGCCGAAGAACGGGGCGTTGCCGGGGACGCCCATCACGATCAGGAGCAGCAGGTTCGTCGCGTTGCCGAGCAGCAGGAAGCCGATGAGCACGCGGGTCAGGCTGCGCTCCAGCATCGCGTACACGCCGCACGCGAAGAGGATCGCCATGATGATGATCAGGGTGAGGGAGACGTCCATCAGCGGGTCCCCCCGCCTCGGGAGAGGAAGCCTTCGGGACCCGGTGTGGAGCGGAGCGCGGCCTGGCGGTCCACCTCGGCACCGAGGCTGCGCAGGACGTCGAGCACCAGCCCGATCACGACGAGGTAGACGCCCACGTCGAAGATGGTCGAGGTGACGAACTCCATGTGCCCGATGCCGGGGATCTCCCATTCCCAGAACGAACTGGTCAGCGGTGCGAGGCCGAAGAACAGCGGCACGACCGCGGTGCCCACGGCGAGGATCAGCCCGGTGCCCAGGAGGCGCCCGGCATCGGTGGGCGCGGCCGCGCCCAGCTCCCAGCGGCCGCCCGCGATGTAGCGCATGACGAGGGCCATGCCGGCGACGAGTCCGCCCGCGAAGCCACCGCCCGGGAGGTTGTGGCCGGAGAAGAGCAGGAAGATTGAGACCACGATGATCGTGTGGAAGAGGATGCGGACGATCACCTCGAGCAGGATCGACCTGTTCTCCGGCTTCATTTTCTGCCCGCCGACGAGCCAGGCGCGCGGGCTGCTCTCGTTCTCGGACGTCTGGAAGCGGATGCCCTCGGTCGTCTCGACGAGCGGACGGCTGCGTGCCGCCTTGCGGGTGGCGCGCGGAAGGTTCTTGGTGGCGGCGAGCAGGTCGGCGCGGTGGGTCACGAACACGAGCGACGCCACGCCCGTCGCCGCCAGCACGAGCACCGAGAGCTCGCCCATGGTGTCCCAGCCACGCAGGTCGACCAGCGCCACGTTGACCACGTTCTTGCCGTGCCCGATCTCGTACGCGAGCTGAGGGAAGGCCTCGGAGATCGGATCCGCGATCCGGGACTGGGTGGCGACGACGGCGACGAATGCCATCGTGACGCCGACGCCGATCGCGAGGAGGGCCCGCGGGATCCGCCCGACCGAGGCGTTGTGCTCACCCATCCGCGCCGGCAGCCGCCGGAGCACGAGGGCGAACGTGACCATGGTCACCGTCTCGACCAGGATCTGCGTGAGCGCGAGGTCGGGCGCGCCGCTCGTGGCGAACAGCACGACCATGCCGAGTCCGGTGACCGAGACCAGCACCACACCCGTGTAGCGCTTCTGCGCCCGGACGGCGAAGACGCCCGCAGCCGCCATGATCGGCGCCACGACGATCTGCGCCGGGGTGTGCCAGGCCGAGAGGTTGTATCGGTCGATGTCGCTCGCGATCAGGGCGGTCACCTCGGCGGCCACGAACACCACGAAGATGGTGCCGACGTACACCGGAAGCGAACCTCGCTGGGTCAGCGTGGTGCTGAGGACCGAGAGACGGTCGACGCCGCGCATGACGAAGTAGTACGCGTCTGCGGCGGTGAAGTGCAGCACGCGGGGCTTGCGATCCCACCCGGTCCTGCGAGTGAGCAGGAAGAGCCCGATGCCGAGCAGGATCGACAGGATCGAGATTCCGAGTGCGGGCTCGAAGCCGTGCCAGAGCGCGAGGTGCCCCGGCCCCTCGACGGCCTCACCGGCGTGGTCGAGTCCAGGCGTCGCGGTGATGGCGTATCCCTGCAGGGCGACGTCGAGGGCGGGGGATCCGATGCCCGCGGCGAGGGTGACGCCGGCGAGGATGATCGGCGCGGAGAGGAAGCCGACCGGCGGGTCGGGCCAGGCGATGTCCGGCAGCTGCTGTCCCTGATCGTCGCGCTTCTTCCAGAAGGCTCCCCAGAGGAATCGCACCCCATATGCCGCAGTGAGCATGGACCCGAGGACGACCCCGATGAGCGCGACCAGACCCCACGGCGACCCGCCCAGCGCGTCGTCGAGCAGGGCCGTGAGCGTCGATTCCTTCGCGACGAACCCGATGGTCGGGGCGATGCCGGCCATCGAGGCCACCGAGATGAACGCCGCCGTCGCCATGACCGGCGCCTGCCGGCCGACGCCGGAGAGCTCCGTGATGTCACGCGTGGAGAGCTGACGGTCGATCACGCCGACGATCAGGAACAGCGCCGACTTGAACAGCGCGTGGCCGATGACCAGGGCGAGGCCTGCGAGGGCCGCGGCCTGGGTGCCGTAGCCGACGACCACCGCGAAGAAGCCGAGCTGACTGACCGTGCCGAAGGCGAGGATGCGCTTGAGGTCGGTCTCGCGCAGTGCCTGGATGCCGCCGAGCAGCATCGTCAGGATCCCGAGGGTGATCACGATCGGACGCCACGGCGCGCTGAACGCGAAGATCGGTGCGAACCGGGCGATCAGGTAGATGCCGGCTTTCACCATCGCCGCCGCGTGCAGGTAGGCGCTGACCGGAGTGGGAGCCGCCATGGCCCCCGGAAGCCAGAAGTGGAACGGAAACAGCGCCGATTTGCTGATCGCGCCGACGAGGAGCATGACGATGGCGGCATCCACGATCGGACCAGTCGGCGCGATCTCCAGGATCTCGCGGATGCTCGACGTGCCGGTGTCCACGACCAGCAGCACGACTCCGACGAACATCACCAGTCCGCCGAGTGTGGTCACGAGCAGTGCCTGGAGCGCGGCACGTCGGCTGGCGGCACGACGGCGGTAGTGGCCGATGAGGAGGTACGAGAGGATGCTCGTCACTTCCCAGAACATGACAAGCATCACGAGGTCGTCGGTCAGGACGAGGCCGTACATGGCGCCGGCGAAGCCGAGCAGCACACCCGCGAACTGGCCGATCCCCGCGGCGTCGTCATGGAAGTACCACCGGCAGTACAGCAGCACGAGGGCGCCGACGCCGGTGACGATCAGGGTGAGCACCCAACCGAGCATGTCCATGTTCATGGACAGGTTGAGGCCGAGCTGCGGGATCCACACGACCGATTCGAACGGGACCGGGCCGTCGAGGACCTGCGGGGTCATGACGAGCGCGTGGACGAAGGCCGCTGCCGGAACGAGAGCGGCGATCGCGAACGCCTGAGCCCCGAGCCAGCGCACCAGAACGGGCATCAACAGCGACCCGAGAAGGAACACGGCGAGGAGCATCAGCATATACGCGGCTCCCTCGGGGGTCGTCGGCCTCACGGCTCAGGCGGGGGGTGTCCCTGTCAGTTTACCGGGGCGAGAAGGCCTCACGGTTCGCAGTTTGCACGATCGTGCAAGAGTTGTCGCATGCGGCGGGTGTGGGGGCGGGAGCTGGCCGGGTGGGTCGGAGCCCTCGCACTGGCGCTGATCACCACGGCGCAGGTCGCCACCTCGGCACGTTCCGAACTGCTGTTCCGCGACGGGGATTCCCTGATCGTGGCCCTGTTCTCGCGGTCCTTGCTCTCCGGGCAGCCGATGGACTGGGCGATGTCGAGTGTGCTGTTCCTGCCCGAGGCCGCGGTGTTCGCCGGCCTCGACACGATCCTCCCTCTCGAGGTCGACGGCCTGCTGGCGGTGAACGCCGTGGTGAATCTGCTCGCGCTGTACGGAGCCCTTCGGCTCGTCGCAGGGCGGCGACGAGAGGCTTCGGCCCCCGTGGCGTGGTCGCTGCTGGGGCTCGCGGCCTTCTGCGCTCTCGCCATGACGGGGGCGTCGGCGTCGCGCGATGCGCTCGAACTCGCTTCCCTGCAGCTGACGACGACGTACTACTCCGCGACCGTCGTCGCCGTCGTGCTGTCGATCGGACTGATCCGAAGAGTGATCGATCGCACGGCGGGAGGCGTCATCCCGCTGATCGTGCTCGGTCTCGTGGCGCTCGTGTCGACGCTCTCGAATCCGCTGTACGCGGTGTGGGCCACGGTGCCGATCGCACTCCTGCTCGCCGTGATGACCTTCCGTTCCACGCAGAAGGTCCGGATGGTCACCGTCCTGGCCGTGCTCCTCTGCGGTACGGCGCTCGGCTTCCTCGGACGCATTCCACTTCGGGCATGGATCGCCAACACGGGCGCCGGCTATGCGCAGCCCGAGCTGTGGAACGAGTCCCTGGGGTACTACGGCGACCTCCTCGTCCATCGGCTCTCGAGCCCCGCCGGGATCATCGGCAGTCTGATCGTGCTGGCCCTCCTCGTGCTCGCCGTGCGCCGCACGGCTGTGGCCGAGGACCCCGGCGGGCGCTTCGTCGCGGCCGTCGCCTGGATCATGCCCGTGCTCGTCGTGGTCGGTGCGATCGCTCTCGGCACCCATGCCGCGCGCTATCTGCAGCCGCTCGCCTTCGCTCCCGTGCTCGCACTCGTCGCGGCGCCTCGCGCCGTCCGTATCCCCGTGCGGGCTCGCACCCTCCTCGCCGCCGTGTCCGCCGCGCTGCTGGTCGTCGCGGGTGCGCTGAGTGTCCCGCGGCTCACCGCCGCCACCCAGGTCGCAGACCCCGACCTGTCCTGCGTGACCGACTGGGTCGACGCGTCGGGCCGCACCGGAGCCGGCCAGTTCTGGACCGTTCGACTCCCCAAGCTCCACCTGAAGGATCCCGTTCATCTCGTCCAGGTGGATCACGAGCTGCGCGGCTATGCCTGGCTCGTGGACCGCCGCGACTTCGACGTCGGTGACGTGTCGTTCCTCGTCGAGGATGCCCAGACGGTCGCGTGGCACCTGCCGGTGCCGGCCATCCCCGACGAGGTGGTGGACTGCGGCCGATACCGCATCCTCGACTTCGGGTCGACCGCCCTGCCGCTCGGCCCGCAACGCAGTTGAGGCCGAGGGCTCGCGTCGTCAGCGAGGAGCGGGGCCGGTCGTCGTGCCCGCGTGGAACCGACAGGTGAGATTCTGCGTGATACCGGGCTCGCCGCGCAGCATGCGCGCGACCTGCTCCCCCGCTGCCCGCCCCTTCTCGACGGCCGGCTGCACGCTCGTCGTGAGGGTGAGGTCGCCGAGGCCGTCGACCGCGATCCCGTCGAATCCGGCGACCGAGAGATCCTCCGGTACACGGAGCCCCAGCTCCTCCGCGGCGCGGATCACCCCCACCGCGAGCAGGTCGCTCTGCGCCAGCACCGCGGTCGGCCTCGTGGCGGGGTCGGTGAGGAGCATCCGCCCCACCAGCACGCCTTCGTCGATGAGGCTGCCGGATGCCGAGATCGCCGGAGCGTCGGGGAAGACCTCACGTGTCCCGGCGAGGCGGTGGATCGTGACATCGACGGTCGCGTTCGCGAGCCGCTCGGGCGTGACCGGCGCTCGCTCCCGGTCCGTGTCGAGGGGAAGCGTGACCAGCGCGACGTCGTGGTGGCCCAGATCCCGCACATGGCGCGCGATGTCGGCGGAGGCTGCGGCGTTGTCGAGGGTGATGCGCGGGATGCTCTCACCCGCGTCGCCCTCGATCACGACCACCGGGAGACCCCGGCCGACGACGACTTCGAGCGAGGATCTGGTGCGCCCGGAGCATCCGATCAGCACGACGGCATCCACGGGGGCGTCGGCGATGGCCGAGCCCTCCTCCCCCGGCTCGTCCCGCATGAGCAGGATGCCGGCGCTGAGCTCTGCGAGTCCGTCGGTGAGTCCGTCCATCAGGGCGGTCGTCACCGGATCGAGGAAGGCGGCGCGCAGGTGGCCTTCGAGCACGACGGCCACGATGCCGCTGCGTCCTCGCCGCAAGGACGCTGCTCGGGGGTCCGGGCCGGCATAGCCGAGGTCGGCCGCCGCCGCGAGCACGCGCTCGCGGGTGGCCGGTGCCACCTTCGCCTTGCCACTGAACACGACCGAGGCGGTGGAGGTCGCCACACCCGCCTCGCGCGCGACGTCGGCGATCGTGGGCCGACGCGGCGTCTCCTGACTGCTCATACTTCGAGGATAGCTCTCTTCGGTTCCCTTCGGTCGAATCGATTCGATAGGCTGTCCGGCATGGATGCAGCCCTCACCCGCTCGCAGTTCGTCCGGTGGCGCGCCGCGATCTTCGCCATCTTCCTGGCGAGCGGCCTCTCGATCGCGACCTGGGCATCGCGCGTACCCGGGATCAAGCAGGCACTCGAGCTCGACAACGCGCAGGTGGGCCTGATCCTGCTCGGCATGGGGATCGCGTCGATCATCGGCATCTCGACCGGTCCCGCTGTCATGGCGCGCACCGGGGCGCGCCGGGGCATGCTCCTGACGATGCTGACTTTCGCCGCCGGCATCGTCCTCGTGGGCCTCGGGGCGAACGTCTTCAGCTCCGTCCCGGTGGTCCTGATCGGCATGGCGCTGTTCGGCTTCGGCAACGGCTCGGTCGACGTGATGATGAACGTCGAGGCGACGGCCATCGAACAGCAGATGGGCCGGACGATCCTGCCGGTGTTCCACGCGTTCTTCAGTTTCGGAACGGTCATCGGAGCCGGAATCGGTGCGCTCGCGGCGCAGCTCACGATCGACGTCGCCACCCACGCCGCGATCATGGGTGCGCTGATCGCCCTGATCGCGATCATCTGCTTCTTCCAGGTGCCCGCGCGCGAGGCCGCCCTCGATCCCGCGGCGCACGAGAAGCCCGCCTTCCGCGCGCGCATGCACACCGCGCTCGAGGCCTGGCGCGAGCCGCGCACCTATCTGATCGGCGTCGTCATGCTCGGCATGTCGTTCGCCGAGGGCGGCGCCAACGACTGGATCGCGCTCGGCACAGAGCAGGGTCACGGCTTCGCCGAAGGCACCGGTGCCGTGTCGCTCGCCGTGTTCTCGATCGGGATGACCGTCGTGCGCCTCTTCGGCGGGCCGCTCGTCGACCGCTTCGGGCGCGTCCTGGTGCTGCGCATCCTCGCGGTGACGGCGGCCTCGGGCATCCTGCTGTTCATCCTCGCGCCCACCTTCCCACTCGTCCTGGTCGGGGCGGCGCTGTGGGGCATCGGCGCATCCCTCGGCTTCCCACTCGGCATGTCGGCGGCGGCGGATGATCCCGCGAAGGCGGCGGCGCGGGTGAGCGCGGCGGCGACCATCGGTTACATCTCGTTCCTCGGCGGGCCACCCGTGCTCGGGCTCATCAGCGAGCACATCGGCCTGCTGAACACCCTGTTCATCCTGGTCGCACTGGTGGTGATGTCCGGACTGTTCTCCGGCGCCGCCCGTCCGCTCCGTGACGACGAGAAGGCCCCGGTCTCGACGACGGCTCAGGGCTGAGGTTCAGTCCTCGCCGCCGCGCACGAGCGCTGCCGCGTGCGAGCGGCTGCGTGCACCGAGCTTGGCGAGCACGTTGGAGACGTGCGTCTTGACCGTGGGCACCGAAATCCGCAGCCGTGCGGCGAGTTGGGCGTTCGACCACCCCTGCAGGATCCCGTCGAGCACCTCCTGCTCCCTGGCCGTCAGATCCGGGAGCGCCCCCTGACGCGACAGCGGCACTGCCGGCGCCGCGTTCTCGGCGACGGCGGCGAGCGCCCGTCGGGTCACGCGCGGATCCAGCGCCCCGTCGCCCGCGGCGACCGCGCGGACGGCTTGCCCGAGGGAGGGGGCGTCGACCGTCTTGAGGAGGAAGCCGACAGCGCCCGCGCGGATGGCCCCGAAGACGAGGTCGTCCTCGTCGAAGCTCGTCAGGACGAGGACGTCGCCGAGGCCGCGCTCGACGATCTCCCTGGTGGCGGATATCCCGTCCCGCCCCGGCATCCGCAGGTCCATGAGCACGACGTCGGGGCGCAGCGCAGCCGCGTTGCGCACCGCCACATCGCCGTCCGCCGCCTCTCCGACCACGGTGATGCCCTGTCCTTCGAGCATGATGCGCAGACCCGCTCTGATCGCGCCGTGGTCGTCGGCCAGCAGCACGGTCGGGGCGGTCATGCCCTCACCTCCATCGGGATCCGCCCTTCGACCGACCATCCGCCCGGGGTCGGCCCCGCGGAGAAGACGCCGTCCAGTGCGCCGATGCGCTCCCGGAGCATCTGCAGCCCCCAGCCCTCATCGCCGTGCGCGGCGGCGCGGCTGGCCACGCCACCACGCGAGCGCACCTCCACCCGCACTTCGGCGTCCTCCTCGCGGATCACGATGTCGACGTCGGCACCGCTCGCATGCCGGATGCAGTTGTTCAGGGCTTCCCGCACGATGCGGATGACGGCCTGCTCGCGTGCCGCGCCGAGGTCGTCGACGTCATCGACGACGAGGTGCACGACGAGCCCCGCCCGTTCCGCCTCCTGCACGATCCCCCCGAGATCGGCCCAGCGCGGCGTGGGTGTGAGGCTCCCGTCGCCACGGCGCAGGACCGAGATCATGGAGCGCAGGGCGCCGTGGGCGTCGAGGCCCGCATCGCGAACGGCCTGCAGGGCTTCCCGGTCACTCGTGGGGTCGGGATCCGTCGACAGCGCCGCCTCCGCACGGATCGCCATCGCCATCACGTGCCCGGCGACCACATCGTGCAACTCCCGCGCCATCGTCTCGCGTTCGCGCTGCACCGCCTCGGCGCGATCCCTCTCGGCGACGGCCGCGGCATCCTCCGCGCGCTGGCGGTGCAGCTCGGCGAGCTCGTTCGCCTGGGAGACGGCGACCGCCCACCAGTAGTCGGTGCCGAAGATCGCGCCGAACTGCACGCCGATCAGGAACGCCACCGGGAACTGCACGTCGGTGAAGAGCCAGGCGGCGACGAAGAGCACGATCGTCGACGCACCAAGCAGCAGGAGCAGCACCCGGCGCCCCTGCGGGCCTGCGAGGAACGCGGCTGTCCACAGCACGTCCAGCAGCACGACGAGGGTGCCGATGCCGCCGACGGTGAGCAGATCGATCACGAACAGCAGGGTGACCAGGACCAGGACCGTCACCGGCATACGGCGCTTGGCCAGAGCGAGGGCACAGCCCGGAAGCGCGAGCGCCAGCGCCCACCACGGCGACACGGGTTCCGGAAGGACCGAGAACGGCCCCCAGATTCCGCGGAACCCGAGCGCGGCCATCACGATCGCGAGGAATGCCATCCCGACCGGATCCGCCCACCAGCGGTGCCGGCGATACCAGGCGCCGAACCCGACATCGAGCTGCTCGTGCATGCCCTCATGCAACCACGGTGCGTGCCGCGGCGCATCCGACGAAGGGATGAGGTGAGCGGAGGGAACGATACTTTCGCCCGATCCGTCGCAGCCCCGGACCGGTGAGCCTGGGGACATGGAACTCTTCGGCGGGCTGCCGCTCCCCCTCTCCCTCGCGCTCCTGGCGTTGATCGACGGGCTGAGCGTCGGCACACTCCTCATCCCGGTCTTCCTGCTCCTGCATCCGGGACGGGTACGTGCCGGGCGCATCCTGCTCTATCTCGTCACGATCGCCGCGTTCTACCTCGTGGTCGGGCTCCTGTTCCTGTGGGGGCTGGTGAACCTCGTCGACGTCGCATCCGACTTCCTGGCGTCTCCAGCCGGACTGGTCATCCGTCTCCTGGTGGGAGGGGCGCTCCTGGTCACCGCCATCGTGATGCCGACGGGCGACAAAGCGGCGAAGAGCAGCTCCGTGCCCGTGACCGACCGGTCGTCGGTGTCGGCACCGCAGGTCTCGCCCTGGACGGGGATGCCGATGACGCCCGAGGCCCCCGCCCCCACGACGATGACTCCGCCGGCGCCCGCACCCGTGCGGGGAGCGGATACCGCAGCCCGACCCGGGCGCATCACGCGGTGGCGCGATCGTCTGCTCGATCCGCGCACACGCGGCACGGCCGTGATGGCCGTCGCGATCGCGGCGGGGCTCGTGGAGGTCGCCACCATGCTCCCGTACATCGTCGCGATGACCATGCTCGCGGATGCCGGCATCGACACCCCGCTGCGTGTGCTGTCGCTCGGCGGGTACTGCGCGCTGATGATCCTGCCCGCGATCGTTTTGCTCATCCTTCGCCTGGTCGCCGCTCCCCTGGTCCAGCGACCGCTCGAGCGCTTCGCGGCCTGGATGCAGCGCACCGGCGCAGAGAACACCGCCTGGATCATCGGCATCATCGGGTTCCTGATCGCCCGCTCCGCCGCCACCGAGCTCGGCCTCTTCCAGGCGATCGGCTCGTTCCTCGACCGGTGACCGCCGCGCGATGCCCCGCGTGCGACGAAGCTCCTTCCTGACGAAGTAGGCTCGACGGGTGCGTCTCGTCATCGCCCGCTGCTCGGTCGACTACACCGGTCGGCTCAATGCCCATCTCCCGCTCGCCACGCGTCTGCTCGTGCACAAGGGAGACGGGAGTCTGCTCGTGCACTCCGACGGCGGCAGCTACAAGCCGCTGAACTGGATGAGCCCGCCGTGCTCCCTGTCGAGCGAGGAGCCCGGCGAAGAAGAGGCGAGCGCCGGCGTCGTCGAGGTGTGGCGCGTGACGCACAAGAAGACCGGCGACGCGCTGCGCGTGCAGATCTACGAGATCATCCACGACACCTCCCACGAGCTGGGCATCGACCCCGGTCTGCAGAAGGACGGCGTCGAAGCCGACCTGCAGCGACTCCTCGCCGAGCAGGTCGAGCGCATCTCGGAGGGTGCGACCCTCGTGCGCCGCGAGTACCCGACGGCGATCGGCCCCGTCGATCTGCTGGTGCGGGATGCCGACGGCGCCGCGATCGCGGTCGAGATCAAGCGCCGCGGCGACATCGACGGCGTCGAGCAGCTGACCCGCTATCTCGAGCTGCTGGGCCGTGACCCGCACCTCTCCCCCGTACAGGGTGTCTTCGCCGCGCAGGAGATCAAGCCCCAGGCGCGCGTGCTGGCCGAAGACCGCGGCATCCGCTGCCTCGTGCTCGACTACGACGACATGAAGGGCATCGAGTCGGGTATCCCCCGCCTGTTCTGAGCTGCCCCCTGACGTCAGCGCCGCTCAGCGCGCCGTCAGCAGACGCGGAATCGGCCCCTCGAGGCGCGCGACCGCGACCTTCACCTCGGTGATCTCGAGCTCGACGCGCTGGAATCGATCATCGATCCGGTCGAACCGTTCGTCGATCCGGTCGAACCTTTCGTCGATCCGGTCGAAGCGCTTCTCGTACTTCGCGCCCTGCGCCTCGAATCGCGCATCCATCCGGTTGATCATCCACCCGAATCCGCTGAAGATCGCGACCAGAGTCGTCGCCGCTGTCGCCAGCATCATGATGACTTCCTCCGACACGAACATGCCCCCATTTTCACCCGTGAACTCGCCGTTGTCACGACCTTATATGGGGACAGGAAGCGCTCAAATGAGGTGTGCATAACCTCCCGACGTGCACACCTGTGCAGGAAGGGCGGTACCGCCCGCGCGGCCCCATAGGCTGGAGGCATGCCTCACTCCCCCTACTCCTGCGTGCTGTGGGACGTCGACGGCACCATCGTCGATGCGTCCGTCGGCATCCTCCGCCGACTGAACGTCGCGCTGACACACTTCGGCCATCCGGCGCCGACACGTGAGGAGCTGGTGCACTGGATCGGGCCGCCCATGTTCCAGTCGTTCCAGGACCAGGCGGGCATGACCCCGGAGCAGTCCGCCGAAGCGGTCGCCTTCTACCGCACACTCGGAAAGGCCGACGGCTACACGACCGATGTCGCGACCTACCCCGGGGTGGTCGACCTCATCAACGAGCTGCACGCCGCGGGTGTCCCCCAGGCGACGGCCAGCTCCAAGCCGGAGAACCAGGTCGATGCGCTCGTCGACCATTTCGGTCTCCGCCCGGCGTTCCTGACCACCGTCGGCGCGACACCCGACGAGGCCACTCTCGCGTCGAAGACCGACATCGTCGCCGAGGCGCTGCGCCGTCTGCGTGACCTCGGCGCGGACACGTCGAATCCCGTGCTCATCGGCGACCGGCACCACGACGTCGAGGGAGGCGCGGCCAACGGCGTGCCGGTGATCTTCGTCGAGTGGGGATTCAGCGACTCCCACGAGGGCGACGACGCGGCATTCCGCGTCGGCTCCGTCGCAGAACTGCGCACGCTACTGATCGGCAGCTGACGCCGAGCCGGCGATCGGGGGCAGCGGGCACGTCGTGCACGCGGAGCCTCCTCGCCAGGCAGAAAGCACAGAACTCCCCGCCGGAGGACGCGCTCGTGACGCGCTCCGTTCGGGGAGTTCTGTGTCTCGCCCGTCTCAGACGGGGCGAATGTTCTCTGCCTGCAGGCCCTTCGGGCCCTGTGCCACATCGAACTCGACTCGCTGGTTCTCTTCGAGAGACCGGTAGCCGGATGACTGGATGGCGGAGTAGTGCGCGAAGACGTCAGCGCCTCCGTCGTCGGGGGAGATGAAGCCGAAGCCCTTCTCCGAGTTGAACCACTTAACCGTGCCCTGGGTGCTCATGTACTGCCTGTTCTGCTGGGTAAAAAGCCGACGCAGGGATGCCCCGACATCGCTAACGCTAGTGGAGGAGACCCTGAGGGGAATAGCCGCGGCAAGAAGGTAATCCAAATGTTGCATGAGCGGTACACAGCCGTCATCTGCCGGATTCGCGGGGGCGGGGCTCGGACGGCGCCCAGAAAATGGTGTGGCCCTCACCGCGGGGGGAGCGATGAGGGCCGAAGACGACCGGAGGGTGCGTCAGAAACAGCCTAGCTCCTTTTCGGAGCGCTTGTCCCCCTTTTGGGGGACAAATCTGAAAATCGGTGGGAGAATGATGATAGCGGCCCCCTCGAGTAGCCCATTGGGGACTGAACTACTCGAGAGGGCCCAATCGCATGCACGGATCGTCTTGCCCCTGGGGTGGGCTGTCCGTCTCCTGGGGAGAGACGGAGACGATCAATCCCCTTGTGCATGCACCTTCACCATAGGGGAGGATGAACGATCCCGCCACGGACTCGGTCCCGGCGGGATCGGCGAAGGTCGGGGAACTGATCCCGGGTGGGTCGCAGGTTCCGGGAGAGGACAGGACGCACAGCACGGAGGCACCTCCGTCGTCCTTCTTCCCCGGATCCGCGGGATCAGCGCTGCGGTCTCCGCAGGCGCCCCTGCGTGATGGCGATGCCGAGGATCACGACGAGCGCACCGACGGGCTCATTCCAGGAGATGTGCTCGGCGAGCACGATCACCCCCAGCACCACGCCGACGACGGGCGTGAGGTACGTCACGGTCGACGCGTTCGTCGCGCCCCAGGCTCCGACGATGTTCGTGTTCCATACGTAGGCGAGTCCGGTGCCCAGGGCCCCGAGAGCGAGCACGGCCGACACGACCGGAGTCGAGAGCGACACGGGGGAGATGGCGATCGCCGGCGCGAGAGCCAGCATCACCACCGCACCGAGTCCCACCTGCACGGTCGCGACCGGGATCGCGGCCAGACCCAGCGGCGAGACGAATCGTCGGAGATAGACGAATGCCACCCCGTAGCTCGCGGTCGCCCCGAGGCAGGCCAGCTGCGCGAGCGCGGTGCCACCCCCGAGACCGTTCCACGGCCCGAGCACGACGACCACGCCCAGGAAGCCGATGACGATCCCCAGCGTGCGATCCCTCGTCGGTCGCTCTTCGCGCAGGGCCAACAGTGAGACCAGCATCGTCATGAGCGGGGTCGTGGCGTTGTAGATGCTCGCCAGGCCGGAGGAGATGTCCTGCTGCGCCCACGCGAAGAGGAGGAACGGGACGACGCAGAGCAGCAGACTCACCACGAGCAGGTGAGCCCAGATCCTCCCGAACGGCGGAAGACGGTGACGACCGATCAGACAGATGATCGCCAGCGCCACCGCGCCCGTCACCAGCCGACCGAGCACGACCTGCGCCGGCGACATCCCTTCCAGCGCGAGCGCCACGAACAGGAAGCTCGCTCCCCACGTGAGCGCGAGGAGGATGAACTGCAGCAGGACGCCGCCCCTCCGGGTGCGCGCGGATGGCTCGGTCTGCAGCGTCATCCGCGGCTCCTTCGGTTCGTCGGGCGTCGTCGATGGATCGACGACTCCCATGATGTCGGTGTCCACGGGCGGACACTGGCGGATTTCAGCCATCTCACCGCGGGTATCCTGCCAGTCTCGCGAGTAGCCTGATGCGGTGACGCTGCTCAACAAGGACATGACCCTGTGCATCTCGCTGTCGGCGCGGCCGAGCAACAACGGGACCCGCTTCCACAACCACCTCTATGAGGCGCTGGGCCTGAACTGGATCTACAAGGCGTTCGCCCCGACCGACCTCGCACAGGCCATCGCCGGCGTGCGCGGACTCGGCATCCGCGGATGCGCGATCTCCATGCCCTATAAAGAGGACGTGATCGCACTGGTCGACCGGATGGACCCTTCGGCGACGGCGATCGACTCGGTCAACACGATCGTGAATGATGCGGGCGTGCTCACAGCCCACAACACCGACTACTCGGCGATCGCGCAGCTGATCGAGCGCAACAGGCTCGATCCTGCCGCGTCGGTGCTGCTGCGCGGGTCGGGCGGTATGGCCAAGGCGACCGCTGCGGCCTTCCGCGACGCTGGATTCTCCGATGTCACGGTCGTGGCCAGGAATGAGGCGAACGGGCGCGCTCTCGCCGACCTGTATGGCTTCGCCTGGAGACCGGAGGTCGCCGACGCGATGGCGGACATCCTGGTCAACGTCACGCCGATCGGGATGGCCGGAGGCGCGGACGAACACGCCCTGGCATTCTCGGAGACCGCGGTCTCGAACGCGTCCGTCGTGTTCGACGTCGTCGCGCTGCCCGCCGAGACCCCCCTGATCACGGCGGGACGTGCGGCCGGCAAGACGGTGATCACGGGCGCCGAGGTGGCGACCCTGCAGGCACTCGAACAGTTCGTCCTATACACCGGTATCCGGCCGACCGCGGAGCAGGTGCGGGCCGCCGAGGAGTTCATGCGCGCAGGAACCGAGTGATCACGAGGGCGATACCTGGGTAGCCTAGGCGCATGAGCGCGCCTCGCACCGCACGAAGGAACATCATCCGGCGAACACCTGCCGCCCTGGCGACGGCAGCGGTCGTCGCCCTGGTGCTGGCGGCGTGCACGGGCGGGGGAGAAGAGCCCACGCCCGACGGCAGCCAAGGATTCCCCGACGACGGGTGCACGCACATCGCCATCGCGACCTCGTCCGAGAAGGTCAACATGCTCGACGAGCTCGCGACCGCGTTCAAGGAGTCGCCGGAGCACGAGGGGCTCGACACCTGCGCCACCGTGCGCCCGACGAACGTGTCGTCCGGCAACGCCGCGCGCTACCTCACCTCCGGTGAGGACTGGCCGAGCGACGACCGTGCGCTGTGGCCGACGCTGTGGTCCCCGGCCTCGACCGTCTGGACGGATCGCGTCACCGCGGCCTCCTCGTCCAGCCTCGTCGGAACGCCCGCGTCGTTCACGCGCACACCCGTCGTGTTCGGGATGCCCGAGCCGATGGCGAAGGCGCTCGGGTGGCCGGACAAGCCGATCAGCATCACCGACCTCGAAGGACTGTGTCAGAACCCGGACGGCTGGGGGAGCGTCGGCAAGGACATCTGGGGCGCGTTCAAGATCTCCAAGACGAACCCGAACACCTCGACGACCGGGCTCTCGACCATCCTGATGCAGTCGTACGAGGCATCGGGCAAGGCCGAAGGGCTCACCTCGGCCGATGTGGACGCCGCGGCCGACTTCTCGCGCGTGTTCGAGGAATGCGTGATCCACTACGGCGACACCACCGGCAACGTGCTATCGACCCTCTATGACGAGACCCAGAACGGCGCGAACGGCTCCGCCTACGTGTCGGCGGTCGCGCTGGAGGAGACGTCGCTGCTCAACTACAACAAGGGCAATCCCGACTCCCACACCGTGCAGCCGGGGGAGACGCTGACACCGCCGAAGACGAAGCTCGTCGCGGTGTACCCGTCGGGCGGCTCGATGTGGTCGGACAACCCGGTCACCGTGCTCGGCGCCGACTGGGTGACGGCCGAGCAGCGCACGGCGGGCGAGGCCTTCGCCTCGTTCCTGCAGACCAAGGCCGCCCAGGAGATCCTCCCCGAGTACGGGTTCCGGCCGCTCGACGAGTCGGTTCCGCTGGGCGACCTGTTCACCGCGAACTTCGGCGTCGACCCCGCACAGCCGACCGTGACTCTGCCCAAGCCCGAGGTCGACGTGATCTCGACGGCCATCGACCAGTGGACCCAGGTGCGCAAGCCCTCGTCCGTGCTCGAGCTCATCGACATCTCGGGCTCGATGGACGAACCGATCGGCGACGGACGCTCACGCCTCGACGGTGCGATCCAGGGAGCGCAGACGACGCTCGACCACTTCCGCTCGACCGACGAAGTCGGCGTCTGGGCGTTCACGACAGGGATCGACTCCGAGGAGGGCGAGGGCATCCAGGTGCTGCGCGGTGTCACGCCGCTCGGCGCCGACGGCGAGAAGCTCGACTCCTCGCTCGATGATCTCCGATACGCGCAGCGCAACGGCACGCCGCTGTACGACGCGGTCCTCACCGCCTACGAGGCCATGAGCGAGCGCGCCGAACCCGGACGCATCAACGCGATCGTCGTCCTCTCCGACGGGGAGGACACCGATTCCACCACCTCGCTCGACTCCCTGATCGCGAAGATCGGCAAGAGCACCAAGGAGGGCGGCTCCGATGCCCCGGTGCGCATCTTCCCGATCGCGTACGGCTCCGGCGCAGACACTTCGGCGCTGCAGCGCATCGCCGACGCCACTGGAGGCCAGATGTTCGACGCCTCGGACGCCGAGCGCATCGACCTCGTCTTCGCGTCCGTGATCAACAACTTCTGAGGTGGGCATGATCAGCATCACGGCATCCGGCTCCGGCTGGATCGACGACGCGATCGCCGGCCTCGATGCAGGCAACGTGTACGTCTCGCCCGATGTCTCGGACAGCTCCGGGCTGACCAAGGCGCTGACGGACATCGTGCCGTCAGACGGCTCCATCGCCGTCGTGGTGTTGCCGAAGGACGCCGCGATCGACAGTCCGTACAAGACCTACATCCTCGAGAAGCTCACCGGCGCGGCCGACCAGCCGACCATCGTGCTCGCCGTCGGTGACGACCTTCAGGCAGCCTCGACGGTGATCGACGGCGAAGAGGCGCTGTCCATCGCGAACACGAACGAGACCGCCGCCGGCGGCGACACGCAGGTCGCCCTCGTCGAGACCGTGCAGCAGATCGTCGAGGAGACACCGTCGTCTCCGGGCGGGAGCACGGCGGGAGGAGCCGACTGGCTGCTGCCCGTCGTCATCGGCGGCGCCGTACTGCTGGCGGCCGGCGGGACGGCGATCGGGCTGCTCGCCCGTCGGCGCCGCGCCCCGGAAGCGGCGACTGCCGCAGATCCGGTGCCTCCCGGAATCCGGCTTCGGGTGAACCGCCTGCGCGAGCTCCGGGTCGACTATGCGAACGTGCCGAACAACCCCGTCGCCGCAGAGACCGCGGCGAGCGTCGATGCCCTCGCCTCGCACGTCGAGCAGCTCTTCGTCCGCCTCGATGCCAAGGCGGAAGCGGATCAGATCGTGCTCGCGGAAGCGGAGTACTCCGACAAGCTCGCCCGCCTCGTCGCCGCACTCGACCGCGACTATCTGCTCGACCTGCTGACGAGGCCCGACCTGTGGGATGCTCCGGACGAGCGCATCGGCGAGGTGCGCGAGGCGCTGGCGGCCGTGACCACGCAGATCGTCGACAACATCAAACAGGTCAATGCCCGCAAGGGGCTGCTGTTCCAGGTGTCGCTGGACTCGCTCATCGGCCGCTCGGAGCTGCGCGACTGGGAGCGCCAGTTCAAACAGAGCTCGGGGGAGTGACGGCCGCGCTTCGCCTCGGGAAGCGGGACCCTCCACCGGCGAGACGGCTCGCCTCCGACGCGTCTTCCGTCGACGCCGGCGGGCGCGTCGCGCAGCATGCGGAAGCGCCCGCCGACTCGAGTCCACTCAGCCCTTCGCGCCCTTGCGGGGCTTGATGAACTCGGCTGGTGCGTTCTTCTCGCGCTTCGCAGCTCGCTTCTCCTTCAGCGAGAGCTGCGGCGCCTTCTTGCTGTCGCGACCCTGGATGGACTTTCCGGACATGGTGACTCGCTTCCCCTTCGTGGCTGGCGTAACCACCGACCATAGCCCGGAACCGCAGGAAGTCAAATTTCCTTCTGACCGGGTAATTGCGTGCTCGACGTCACGCCCTGACGCCGGTGCGCGGATATATGCCGCGAATGTCATGAAGCACCTCGCCCCCACCAGCATCCCGCACCGATCGCGCAGATGTGCATGCCGTCATCGGAATGGATTCGAGTCGCACAGATGTGAACGAACCTGACGCAGCGGCCTGCTCGCGCCGGAGGGGGCCGAGACGGATCGACCCCGATTTGCTACCCTGGAAAGTGGAATGACGACGGAGGACGACCTCCGGCGGCGAGACATACCGGGGACGACCCCGAGGGGAGTCTCCCGTGAATCAACCGTCCGCCTGGCCCTTCTGGGTCGTCTCCCGTGAACCACGGGCCGCCCGCGCCACGCTCGTGCTCTGCGTCGTCGCATTCGCGATGGTCAGCGCCGCGGCGCTCTCCGTCGGGCCCCGAGGCATCTGGCTCGAACTCGTCCTGTCGGCGGGCTTCCTCGTCTGGGCCACCGCGCAGTGGGGGTGCGTCGAGCGTCGCCGACTCCGCGAATCGGCGTTCCGCCGCGACCTGGAGCGATACATCCACATGCTCTCCCACTCCTCGCCGGAGTGACACCGGCACCGTCGATCGCAACAACACCCTCGTCGATCGACCGCGTACCATCAGATGCACTGCGCTGACACAGCGCTGCGGCCGGGACGACCCGGTCGTGGTCATCAGTCGGGGACGGCCCCACCTCGAAGGAGTCCGGCGATGTCACGCACGGAACTGAAGCAGTTGATCGGCGTCACGGACATCGTCCGCGTCGTCCTGGGGTGGGGGGCCTTCGCGGCTCTCCTCCTTCTCCACCCGGTGCTGGCCGCCCCTGTGCCCGGTCCGATCCTCATCATCGCGCTCGGGGCGATCATCGCGGTGATCCTCGTCTGCGCGTTCGGTGTCGTGAAGCAGGCCGAGGCCCTCGCGCACCGACTCGGCGACCCGTACGGCTCACTCGTCCTGACCCTGTCGATCGTCCTGATCGAGGTCATCCTGATCTCCGCGGTCATGCTCGGCCCCGGTGAGCACGCGACCATCGCCCGGGACTCCGTGATGGCCGTCGCGATGATCATCCTGAACCTCGTCATCGGACTCGCACTCCTCCTCGGCGGCCTCCGCCATCGCGGTATGGCGCACAACCGCACCGGCACTTCGGCGTACCTGTCGATGCTCGTGGTGCTCGTCGCGCTCGCATTCGGTCTCCCTGCCCTCATCGGCGCGGACGGCTCGTACACGACCGCGCAGGAGATCCCGATCATCATCCTCACGCTGGTGCTCTACGCGTTCTTCCTCTACCGGCAGATGGGCGCGCAGGCGAGCGACTTCACCGAGGTCGACCCGCGCCTGCTGCAGACCGCACACCGTCAGGAGAAGGTGGAAGCCACCGGGGGGATCCGCCAGGTGCTGACCGAGCACCGCACGGAGATCCTCGTCCGCCTCGCGCTCCTGGTGATCACCGTCATCCCCATCGTGCTGCTGTCGCACGACATGGCGGCTCTGCTCGACGACGGGCTGGGTCGCCTCGGCGCCCCGGTCGCACTCGCGGGCGTCCTGATCGCGGGCATCGTCTTCCTGCCGGAATCGATCACGGCCGTCCGCGCCGCGCTCGGGGGCGAAGCGCAGCGTGTGAACAACCTCTGTCACGGCGCGCTGGTCTCGACGGTCGGCCTCACGATCCCCGCCGTGCTCATCATCGGGATGTTCACGGGGCAGACCGTCGTGCTCGCGGAGTCTCCGGCGAACCTGCTCATGCTCGGCGTCACGCTGCTGCTCTCGGTGACGACGTTCGCCGCGAAGCGGGTCACCGCGATGCACGGCGCCGCGCACCTGGTGACGTTCGCGGTCTACCTGGTGGTGCTCTTCAGCTGAGCGTCGGTCGCCCGCTCGACAGGTCGGACGGGCGACCGACCTAGACTGGCCGCTATGGAGGCGACCCGGCGACCGGTGACTTCGGCGGCCACATGGGGACGCGTCTACTTCGCCGGTCAGGCCCTGTTGGGGGCGGCCTGGTGGGTCACGGTGTTCACGGTTCCGGCGGTCCGGACCGCGACACTGGGCGCACTCGACTTCCGCATCCTCGCCGCACTGGACATCCCCCTCTTCGTGGTCGCCTCGGCGCTCGTCGCCTGCGGTGTCCGGCGCGCGGCATGGGTCGCCGCCCCGTGGACCGTGCTGGTCGCAACGGGCATGGTCCTCTACGCCACCGCGACCGCGACCGCGGGGTGGGGCGCTCTCCTGATGGTGGCGGCAGCGGCCGGTTCGACCGCCGCCGCGATCGTCGTGCTCGTGGGACGCGTGCCGTCGGAGTGGCTGCTGGTCGGACCGTTCCGGTTCCGGCCGGCCGTGACGACGAGCAGCCGAGCGCTCGTGTCGAAGACCACACTGCAGACACTCGTGTTCTCGGCAGTCTTCCTCGTGGCTCTCCCCGCAGTGATCCTGGCGTTGGAGCTGCGGTGGGGGCTGCATGTCGACTTCCCTCCGGCGGTGCGCATCGGCGGGGCTGCCGTGTTCGTCGCGTCCTTCTTCCTGTCGACCTGGTCATCCCTCGCCATGTCTCTGCAGGGCGCGGGCACTCCGCTCCCTTCGTCGATGCCGCGACGACTCGTGATCACCGGTCCGTACCGATTCGTCCGTAATCCGATGGCGATCGGCGGAATCGCACAGGGCGTGGCGATCGGTCTGATGGCCGGATCCTGGCTGGTGGTCGTCTATGCCCTCAGCGGCTCTCTCGTGTGGAACGCCCTGGTGCGTCCGCTCGAAGAGGCCGACCTCGAGGAGCGGTTCGGGTCGGGGTTCCGCGCCTATCGCGCGCGCGTCGCCTGCTGGATCCCGCGACGGCCGCTCCGCACCGCGGAGGACGGCGCCCCCTCGCAACTGTTGCCTGAGGCAACTAAAGGCGTAGACTGATCGCATGACGATCGCTGACGGTGTCGCCGACATCCATGTCGCACTCGTTCGGATCGTCTCCGAGTGGACGGAGAGCGACGTCCAGGCCTCGGTCGCCGAAGGCGTCGGCGTCACGCTCGACCCCACGGGGATACGCGCCGTCTACCTGCTCGGCCTCAACGGCGGAGCGATGGGATTCGGCGAGCTCGCCGAGCGCGGATCCATGTCACGTCCGACGACGTCGAAGCTGGTCTCCCGCCTCGATGCCCAGGGCGTCGTCGACCGGGTCCGCTCCGGGCGCACGGTCGAGGTGCGACTGACGGGTGCCGGGTCGCAGGCGTACGCGCGCCTCGTGAACGCAGGGCACCGCATGGTCGACGACGCCGTCGCAGGGTGGACGCCTCACGAGGTCGCGCAGTTCCAGTCGCAGCTCACACGATTCGTCGCCGCGCTCTCGCGCACGACCTCGACATTTCAGGACGTCGCCAGCGACGCCCCCACCCCCAAGGAGGAAACATGACACGCACGTACATCGTCACCGGCGCCGCATCCGGCATCGGTGCAGCCACCGCTGAGCTGCTGCGCAAGCAGGGTCACACCGTCATCGGGGTCGATCTCGCCGGCACCGAGGTCGAGGGCGACCTCTCGACCCCCGCCGGGCGCTCCGCTGCCGCCGAGGCGTCGATCGCCGCGGCCGGTGGCACCATCGATGCGGTCATCGCCTGCGCGGGCATCGCCGCACCGATCGCCAAGACCATGGCCATCAACTACTTCGGGGTCACCGAGTTCCTGACCGCCCTCCTGCCGACCCTGAGCCTCGCCGACCAGCCCCGGGCGGCCGTCGTCTCGTCGATGGCGTCGCTCCAGCCGGTGTCCGCCGAGCTCGTCGACGCCGCTCTGAGCGGCGATGAGACGCGGGCCCTGGCGATCGGCGACCAGCTCGCGGCCACCCCCGAGGCCGGATTCCTCAACTACTCGTCGAGCAAGCGTGCGCTGTCCCGTTGGATCCGCCGCGAGTCCGTGACCCCGGCGTGGGCCGGCGCCGGCATCCCGCTCAACGCCGTGGCTCCCGGCACGGTGACCACCGCGATGACCGCAGGCCTGCTCGCGAGCCCCGAAGGCCTGGCGCAGGTCGACGCAGCCGTGCCGATGCCCCTGAACTACCACCAGCCGGCATCCTCGATCGCCGAGCTGTTGGCGTGGCTGACGAGCCCCGCCAACACGCACATGGCCGGTCAGACCATCTACTGCGACGGCGGCGCCGATGCGGTGCTCCGCGGCGACGACATCTGGTCCTGGAACGACGCTCCTCGCGGCTGAGAGGCAGGCCTTCCCCGGAGCGGTCTACGGAGCGCGGAAGGCCGACCGGTACTGGCTCGGCGTCGCGCCGAACGCCCGTCCGAAATGCTGACGGAAGAGAGCCGCGCCGCCGAAACCGGTCGTCGCAGCCACCGCGTCGATCGGCAGTGAGGTGGTCTCGAGCAGCTCCCGGGCTGCCGCGAGCCTTTGCTCGAGCACCCACTTCGCGACCGTCGTTCCCGTACGGGCACGGAAGGCGCGGGTGAACGAGCTGCGGCTCAGGTGCGCACGGGTGGCGAGCACGTCGATCGACAGGTCGGCCTCGAGGTTGGCCGCGCTCCAGCGCATCGCGTCGGCGACCCGGTCCCCGCCGCCCTCCGGCACCGGTCGCTCGATGAACTGCGCCTGTCCGCCGGCGCGGTGCGGCGGCGCGACGATCCTCCGTGCGACGCGGTTCGCGACGTGCTGCCCCTCCTTCCGCGCGAGCAGATGGAGGCAGGCATCGATCCCCGCGGTGGCCCCGGCGCCCGTGATGATCCGCCCCTCGTCGATGTAGAGCTCCTCCGGTCGGAGAGTCACACGGGGGAAGCGCTGCTGGAAGACATCGGCCCATTTCCAGTGCGTGGTCGCTGTGCGCCCGTCGAGCACTCCGCTGTCGGCGAGGGGGAACGCTCCGAGGCAGAGCCCGACGAGTTCGGCGCCTTCGTCGCGAGCGTCACGCAGCGCGAGAGACAGCTCGTCCGGAGCCGGCCGCCCCGGCTCGCCCCACCACGGGACCACGACGACATCCGCACCTCGAACGGCCTCGAGTCCGTGCCGGACCTCGATGTCGAAATCCGCCGAAGTGTGGAGCGTTCCCGCGCGGGGCGCCGCGACGCGGATGGGCCAGGGCTCGATCTCGCCGACGGGGGCCTCGCCACCCCACACCAAGGAGGGGACGGACAGATGGAAGGGGCTGATGCCCTCCACGGCGACCACGGTCACACGTGGAGCTGCCATGCACATCACCTTCCCGTCGTGGGGTCCGAGCCGAAATCGGCGACGACTGACCCGAAATCACCTGTACAGAGCTGTTCAGGTCAACCAGACTACTGACGAACCCCGAGAGAGGACACCCGGAATGACCACCTCAGCCACACTCCGCACACTCAGCGGCGTCGTCGACAGCCCTGCGACGCTCGCGACCTCGACCGTCGTGCTCGTCGACTTCCAGAACACGTACACGCGCGGAGAGATGGAGCTCGACGGATGGGATGCGGCACTCGACGCCGCCGCGGACCTGCTCGCGAAGGCCCGCAGGGCAGGCGCGACCGTGATCCACGTGCAGCACGATGGCGGTGCCGGGTCGGCCTACGACATCCGGGAGGACATCGGGGCGATCCACGAACGCGTCGCCCCGATCGACGGCGAGGCGGTGGTGATCAAGAAGGCACCGAACTCCTTCGTCGGCACCGAGCTCGGCGACCTGGTCGACGCGGCCGGGCACGAGGATGTCGTCATCGCCGGGTTCATGACCCACATGTGCGTCACGTACACGACCGAGGGCGCCTTCCTCCGCGGCAACCGTCCGACCGTCGTCGCGGCGGCCACCGCCACCAGGGGCCTCCCCTCGGTCGCGGGCGACGTGCCGGCCGAGCAGCTGCACCGCGCGGCACTCGCCGGCATCGCCGACCTCTACGCCACCGTCGTCCCGACCGCTGCCGACCTCTCCTGACGCCGACACCAGAAGGCCCGACCACTCAGGTCGGGCCTTCTGCGCGCCACATCGCTCGACCACCTCGCCGCGGGGCGCGGTGCACGCGCTCGTCCGCCGAACGATGCCAGACTTCGAAGTCGTGCCGCGTCGCGACGACAGACCGCGACCGGCACCGCTGTCGAATCCAGGGAAGGAGCGGTGATCCGTGGGGGAGCCGAAGATCGAGGTCGTCGACCCGCGTGACGTCGCCCGACTCCTCCAGTGGAACAGCCTGCTGCGCGACGGCTACGCAGTCGGGCGTCGACACGTCTGGTCCCGAAGCGACGATGCGACACGAGTGCAGTTCCAGAACCCGCACCCGACTCGGACATCCGTGCTGCTCATCGCCGAGTCGGACGGCGTCGCTGCGGGCGCCGCAGAGGCGCACGTTCACCCCGGCGACCCCGCAGACGTCGAGATCGCCGTCCTCGACGGCTCCCGGAGGCAGGGGATCGGCCGCGCACTTCTCGACGCTGTGCGGGACTCGCTGCGCGGCACCGCCACTCTGATGCGCACCGAGACGTACTCCGGGGGCGGAATCGCCTTCGCCGTCTCCGAGGGGCTGCACATCGGCACCCGAGAGAGTCGGCAGATCGTCGCCCTCCCGCTCTCCGAGGGCACGCTCGCCGGCCTGGCTGAGGCGCCTCCCGGCATCGACGTCCTCTCCTGGTCCGGCCGCTGTCCCGATGAGGTGCTCGAGGACTGGGCACGTCTTCGATCACGGATGTCGGATGAGGTGCCGATGGGCGATCTCACCCGCACCGCCGTGCGCGCCGACGTCGACGCGGTCCGCCGGAACGAGCAGCGGATGTCCGATCAGGGCTACACGCTGGTGCGGAGTCTGGCGCGTGCGAACGGTGAGGCGGTCGGCTACACCGAGATCCTGCTCTCCCGCCAAGACCCCGAGATCGTGTATCAGGACGACACCTTCGTCGAGGAACGGGCCCGCCGGCGTGGCGTCGCACGCGCGCTGAAGGTCGCCAACCTCCGACTGCTCGCGAGCCTTCCGGAAAGCAGCGGAGCGCGGATCCTGCAGACCTACACCGAGCCGGCGAACGCACCGATGCTCGCGCTCAACCGATCGTTCGGCTTCGAGGAGGCCGACGTCCTGACCGTGCTCGAAGGGCCGCTGGGCTGAGTCAGCGGCCCTTCGAGGTCAGTTCCCGAGGTTGGTCCACACGGTGCGCGTCTCGAGATAGGACTCCAGGTTGGCGTGGCCCATGTCGCGTCCGTAGCCGGACATCTTGAACCCGCCGAAGGGAGCTGCGGCATCGGTCGCGCCGTACATGTTGATGTACACCGTGCCCGCCTGCAGGAGACCGGCGAGACGGTTCGCCTTCGTGATGTCGCGCGTCCAGATGCCCGCCGCGAGTCCGTACGGCGAGTCGTTCGCGCGTCGTGCGATCTCGTCGATGTCGTCGAAGGGCTGCGCGACAACGACCGGTCCGAAGATCTCCTCGCGCACAGCGGCGAAGGAGTCGTTCACATCCGTCAGCACCGTGGGGCGGATGTAGTAGCCACCGGGGATCGCCACATCGGGGAACGCCGAACCACCCGCGGCGATCGTCGCACCCTGCTCCTGGGCGCCGTCGATGTAGCCGAGCACCCGCTCGTGCTGGCGGGTGGAGATGACCGGACCGATCTGCGCCGACGGGTCGAAACCGTGCCCGACCGTCATCGACGAGGCGATGTCGGCGAGCCGCCCCACGACATCGTCGTAGGAGCGCTTCTGCACGTACAGACGCGAACCCGCGGCGCACGCCTGCCCCGCGTTGAAGAAGATCGCGCTGGCTGCGGCCGCAGCGGCCTCTTCGACGGGACTGTCGTCGAAGATGATGTTCGGGCTCTTGCCGCCCAGCTCGAGCGTGACCCGCTTGACCATCGGAGCGGCGCGCTGCGCGATGCGGGTGCCGACGGCGGTGGACCCCGTGAAGGCCACCTTGTCGACGTCGGGGTGGTCGACGAGGGCCTCGCCCGCCTCGGCCCCATACCCGGTGAGGATGTTCAGGACGCCCTTGGGCATGCCCGCCTCGAGAGCGAGCTGACCGAGTCGCAGGAGGGACAGCGGCGTGTTCTCGGCGGGCTTCATGACGATGGTGCAGCCTGCGGCGAGCGCAGGCGCGATCTTCCACACGCCCATCAGCAGCGGATAGTTCCAGGGCACGATCTGCGCGACCACGCCGACCGGTACACGTTCGGTGCGAACCATCGCGTCGGGGATCGACACCGGGATCGTGTTGCCCTCGATCTTGGACGGCCACCCGCCGAAGTACTCGAAGTGGTTGATCGCGAGCGGCAGGTCCACCGATGCGGCGGCGCCCTTGAGCTTTCCGCCGTCGAGGACCTCGAGCTCGACGAACTCGTCGGCGTGCTCCTCCAGGAGGCGGGCGAGCCGCAGGATGATCCGCCCACGGTCGAGCGCGCTCATCTTCCGCCAGGGGGAGTCGGGAGCGAAGGCGCGACGCGCCGCCCGGACCGCGCGGTCGGCATCCACCGCATCCGCCGCGGCCGAGCGGGCGATGACGGCGCCCGTCCCGGGGTCGACGATGTCGATGGTGCGACCGGAGTGCGCTTCGACGAGCTCGCCGTCGATGAGCAGGCGCGGCGGCTGCGCGAGGAAGCGCTTCGTCGCCTCGCTGATGTCGGGATCGATGGTGATGTGCGTGGGTGCGGTCGTCATCACGGCTCCGGTTCAGGCGTGGTGCAGGGCGGCGAGCGCCTCGGCGGGGAAGGCGGTCTCGGTGTCGCCGAGGAGGAGGGCTCGGTAGGTCGCCGAGGCCGCCTCCTCGAGGTTGAGCGCCCGGCGGAACGCCATGCTCACCGAGTCCCCGAGAGCGGAGCAGCCATGGTGGCCCATGATGATGCAGTCGTGGTGTGCGGCCTGCTCCGCCGCCGAGTCGGCGAGTTCGTCCGACCCGTTCGGGTAGTACGGCGTCGTTCCGATCGAGCGCACGTAGTAGGCGTGGTCGAGGGTGATCAGGCGCACGTCGTGACCGAGGGCGTCGAGGAGCACGGCGTGCTGCGGGTGCACGTGCACGACGGCGTTCACATCCGTCCGCGTCAGGTAGCTGCGCTGATGCAGCTTCCACTCGCTCGACGGGCTCGGCGACCCGCTGATGACCTCGCCCGACAGGCTCATGACCGAGAAGTCCTCGGGGGTGAGCCTGTCGAGCCAGGTGCCGGAGCCCGTGACCACGAAGGTGTCTTCGTCGATGCGCGCGGAGATGTTGCCTCCGGATGCGAGCGCGAGCCCGCGGGCGACGATGTCGACGCCGACGGCGGTGAGTTCTGCGACGAGCGATTCCACGCGCGTGTTCATTGCGACTCCTTCTCGGGTGGGGTGGGTCAGGCGGTGACGGCGGTCGGGGCGGGGTTCGCCGAGACGACGTCCTCCGCATCCTTCGGCGTCTTCAGCAGGAAGGTCAGGGCGAATCCGACCAGGTACAGCGCGGCGATGATCCAGACCGTGCCCTCGATGCCGACGGGGGCGGCGAGTCCGGCGATGACCGGCCCGATGAACTGGCTGAGGCCGGCGCCCAGGTTGAGGATCGCGACCGCGGCGGCCTTGTTCTTCGGTGCGAGCAGCGGGACGATCGCCGACAGCGGGACGAACATGCCCAGCGCGAGGCCGTAGACGATGGCGATCGCGATCGTGATCCAGAAGTTCGGTCCGATCAGCGTCGGGACGTAGAACAGCGCGAGGACGGTGACGAAGCATCCGATGCCGCCGGCCCAGGCCACGACGTTGACGCGACCGATCCAGTCGGCGAGGTAGCCGGAGAGGAGGTTCGCGGCGACGTTCGCGGCGAGCATGGTGCCCCAGATGATCTGCCACTGGGCGAGGTCGAAGCCGACATCGCGGACCATGTACGTCGTCAGGAACACGACGAACGCATAGAAGGAGAGGGTGTTGATGATGCGCACCACCCCGCCGACGCCGACCTTCGGGTTGGTCGCGACGATGGTGAGCGAGCTGACGACGCCCTTCACGCTGTTCGCGACGGTGACCTTCTTGGTGACGGGGTTGCGCAGCAGGACGAGCACCATCAGACCGCCGATGACCACGAAGGCGAGGGCCATCCACAGGGTCGCCAGCTCGCCGATGATCGGGATGACCGCGCCGGCGAAGTAGGAGCTGAGCACGCCGAGGCCCAGCGTGGAGAAGAACCAGTACCAGCCGACCGCGCGACCCATGACGTTCTCGTCGGTGTCGATCGTGACCCACACCAGGAACCCGTAGGCGAACATCGGGTACCCGAGACCGCGGATTCCGAACGCGAGCAGCATGATCTCGAAGTTCCCGCCCATGACGCCGAAGACGAGGAAGAGCACCTCGAAGACGACCCAGATGCCGAAGCCGAGCATCATGACGCGCTTGGGGCCCCACGCTTCGGCGAGGGCGCCGCTGAGCCAGGCCGCCACCGCGACGACGATGCCGTACACCGACCACAGCAGGGCGATCTGGCTGCCGTCGAAGCCGCGCTCGTCGAGGTAGGGGGAGAGGAAGCCGGCTTCGATGCCGTCGCCGATCATGAAGATCGTCAGGGCGACGAAGCCCCAGGCGATGGGGCGCGAGATGCCCTGGGAGCTGAGGAGGCGCGCGAAGCGGCCTTCGGCGGGTGATGCGGGGGTGACCATGGGTGTCTCCTCGTTGAGCGCGTAGAGATTTCGGGTTGTGGTGTACATTTGTTCAGCATCGTGAACGAATGCCCATGGACATCTTGGGCATGACTCGCGCAATTGTCAAGCAGGGCCAGGCGACTGCCGGCCCAGGTGCCGTGGGAGGATGTTCAGCATGCTGATGGGTCGCGTGGCGCGCATGTACTACGAACTGGGGCTCACGCACCAGGAGATCGCCGACGCCCTCGGGCTGTCGCGCGTCCGGGTGACGAGGCTGCTCGCCGAAGCCCGAGACTCCGGCATGGTCGAGATCATCGTCCACGTCGAGGAGTCGCTCTTCGCGGCCGAGGAGCAGGCGCTGCTGACTCGCTTCGGACTGCGCCAGGCCTGGATCGCCCCGAGCGTGGATGACCCGGCGAAGGGCTCCCGCGCGATGGCGACCGTCGGCGCCGAAGCACTCGCGAGCGTGATCGAGAAGGACACCACCGTCGCGATGGGACTCTCCACGGCCGTGGCCGCCGTGGTCGACGCGTTCCCCGCACGCGCTCTGGGTGCCCGCTTCGTGCCCCTCACCGGCTCGAGCAGCGGCCTCGCCAACGGCGCCAATCCGCACGAATTGACGCTCGCGCTCGCGCGGCGGACGGACGGGTCGGCCTTCCACCTGCCCGCACCGCTCGCCGCCGCCACCTCCCAGGCCGCCGAGAGCGCGTACGCCGACCCCGGCGTACGCGACGTGCTCGCTCGGGCAGCGGCCGCCACCACGCTGATCGCCGGAATCGGAAGCACGCACGACAGCCGCGGGCTGCTCTTCGGCTCGCTGAGCGACCAGGAACGCACCGAGCTCCTCGAGGCGGGCGCGATCGGCGACATCGGCGGTCGGTTCTTCGACGCCGCCGGAGCACCCGTGCGCGGCGAGCTCGACTCCCGTGTGGTGGGACTCGATCTCGATCAGCTGCGCGCGATCCCCCACCGCCTCGCCATCGCCGCCGGCCCGGCGAAGCTCGACGCCATCAGGGTCGCGCTGTCCAGCGGCATGATCAACATGCTCGTCACCGACTCGAACACCGTCACGGCGCTGCTCGACTGACGTCGCCGAGGTGCGGATCGCGCGCGACGCGATCCGCACCTCAGGCTCGGACGAGCCCTAGTCGATGGCGGCGAGCGCCTTCTCGTTCGCCGTACCCGGGACGCGCTCTCCGGTGAGCCACCCACGCAGCGCTGCGGCCGCGATGCGGGAGTGCTCGACGATCACGTCATCCGACGCGCCTGCGATGTGCGGAGTCATCGTGACGTTGTCGAACGTGAAGAGCTCGTGATCGCGGGGAAGCGGCTCCTGGTAGAAGACGTCGAAGCCGGCGCCGGCGATGCGGCGGTCGCGCAGGACGGCCATCAGAGCCTGCTCGTCGATGATGGCCGCGCGCCCCGCGTTGATCAGGTAGGCGTCGGGGCGCAGCAGCGCGAGCTCCCGCTCACCGAGCAGCCCCTCGGTCTCGGGCATCAGCGGCACGTGGACGGTGACGATGTCGGACGTGGAGAGCACCTCGTCGAGGGGCACCACGCTGGCCTCGTCGCCGAACGCGTCGGGCGCGAGGAACGGGTCGTACACCTTGACGTTCATGCCGAAGCCGCGGGCACGCGTGACCATGCGCCGACCGACGGCACCGCCGCCGAGAACCCCGAGCGTGCGACCGTCGAGACCGATCGAGCGGAAGATCTCGTACGGCTCGAAGACATCGCTCTCGGTCCAGTTGCCGGCGCGCAGCCAGCGCTCCGACTCGCTCACCTTGCGGACGGTGGCCAGGAGCAGTGCGAAGCTCAGATCGGCGGTGACTCCGGCATTGCGACCGGGCGTGGTGAAGACCGGGATGCCGCGGGCGGTGCACGCTTCGAGGTCGACGTTCGCCGGCTTGGCGCGGCACGAGACCACGGCCTTGAGCGCGGGGGCCTTCGCGAGCGCGACCTCATCGACGACGTCGAGCTCGGCGATCACGACATCCGCGGCCTGGAGCGCCTCATCGACGCCGCGCTCTGCGAGCGATCCGCCATCCATGGTCGCGTCGACCAGGGTGACGTCGAACGTGTCGGCGAGCGACTCGGCGATGCGAGCGTCGAACGGGGCGGTGATGAGCACCTTCGGGCGGGACTGTTCAGTCATGTGTCTTCTTTCAGGTGGTGGTCAATGAGTCGGAGCGTCGGAGGGAACCGTCGACCCGACGTGCTCCCGCAGCCGACGAAGCCCCGGCCAGTGCGGACGCAGAGCATCGCGTGTGGCGATGAACAGGGTGTACGCCTCCTCGTAGAGCGCGACCCGTGACGGGTCGGGCCGGAACGTCGTGGTCGACGGCGCCAGTCGACGCGACGCGTCGCGGAGATCGTCGGCGAGACCGACCGCGGCCATCGCGAGTGTGGCGACCCCGCGGGCTCCGACCTCGGGCTCGTCTTGGCGCACGATGTCGCGTGCGGTGACATCGGCGAGGATCGCGCACAGCAGGTCGGAGTCGGAGCCGCCGCCGCAGACGAGCAGCGGCCCTGCGATGCCCAGCGCCGCCGTGGACTCGCGCAGGCTGAAGGCGAGCCCCTCATACACGCTGCGCAACAGCTGTCCCGGCGTCGTCGTGACGCTCATCCCGAGCCACGACGCAGAGGCGTCGGGCGCGAAGAATGGGGCGCGTTCGCCGCTCGGAGCACCATAGGGGAGGTAGAGGACGCCGCCGCTGCCCGGTGCGACCGCGACGGCCTGCTTCTCGACGACGAACCAGTCCTCGTCGCCGAGACCGAGGGTGGCGCGCACCCAGTCGAGATTGGGGGTGCCGGTCATCGGGGCCATCGACTCCAGGACCTGGGTTCCCCGTCCGGTGGCGAGCACGATGCTGGACTCGCTGCGCACTTCGGCGCGTGTGGCGTGGTTGATGCCCACGAGACCGGTCGTGCCGAGGATCGCATAACCCCGACCGTCATCGAGAACGCCGAGGCCGACGCCGGCGGCCGCGGTGTCGACCATCCCCACGACGACCGGCAGGCCTTCGGGCAGGCCCAGCGCAGCGGCGATGTGCGGATCGACCGTCCCCGCGATGCGCTGGGGGTCGAGCACCTCCGGCAGATGCTCGCGGACGCTCTCGTGCGCGAGGGCGACGAACAGCTCGTCGGAGTACGCCCCCGTCGCGGTGTCGAGGTAGGTGCGGGATGCTTCGCTGGGGTCGGTCGCACGACGCCCGGTGAGTTTGAAGCGCAGCCAGTCCTTGCAGTTCAACTGAGTGGCGATCCGGTCGCGAAGGCTCGGATCGGCGGCCATGAGCTCCTCGACGAGGATCGGCAGGGCTCCGGAGAACAGGGGCGACCCGGTCGCGGCGTGCACAGCAGCGGCGCGCCCGTCGTCCAACCAGTCGTCGAGTCGGGCATGGGCGCGTCCGTCGAGCCAGAGCGCAGCGGGAGCCGCAGGACGACCATCGGCGTCGACGAGCCAGGCGCCGTCCCCTTGCCCGGTCACGCCGAGGCCGACGATCTCCGCATCGCCGATCTCCTCGACGACCGCCGTGATGGTGCTCGCGGCGGCGTTCCAGATGGCGTCCATGTCCGCTTCCGCGCGCCCGTCGTCTGCGCGGTGGACGTGCACGCTCGAGCGCGACACGCTCGCGATGCGCCCGTCGAGGTCGAACGCGACGGTCTTCACCGAGGTGGTTCCGGCGTCGACGCCGAGGATGATGCGAGTGCGGCTCTGCACACTGAACTCCGAACAATGGTGCGAACAGGTGATCTATTGTTCAGTATAGCTCGATGCCCGACGAGTGCAACGAGAGAAGACCTGTCGGAGGATCAGTCGCGATTCCACTGCCGCAGCTTCTCCGGGTTGCACACCACCCAGATGCTCGACAGGAGCCCTGCGCGCAGCTCCGCAGTCACGGCGGCCACGACCACCTCGTCCCGTGACAGCACGAAGCCCGACGCGCCGTTGATCGACGTCGGTGCGACCGAGGTCTCTTCGGGTGCCATCAACGCGATCAGTCCGGCCGCCACAGCCGCGCGACCGTGCTGGGGAGTCGAGACGGCGGGGACGAATCCCCCGCTGTCGATGATCAGGACGACGTCCGCGCGGAGGACCTCGCGAATCACCCTCTCGTCGGCCGCCGACATCGCGGTCGCGAGCTGCTCCATGATCCTCGGATCGGGCGCACCACGGCGTCTCCGGCGCAGCCAGGCCGGGTACCGCTTCGGAGTCATGCGCTGACCGCGGTCACATGACCGAGTTTGTGCGGACTCATCACCCAGAGCAGCTGGGCGATGCCCTCGGTCGACGTCGTCACCATGACCACCGTCGTGACCTCGCCGTTCTCGGTGAGGGTCGCCGCAGGCTGGCCGTTGACCTGAACCCAGTCGATGGACTTTCCCGTCCAGAAGTGGTGGGCGAAAGCCGCGACGAACGTGGCGACCCGCGCTCGCCCGACGACCGGGATCCTCGCCGCGAGTTTCACTCCGTTGCCGTCGGTGTAGCTGACGACATCCTCGGCGAAGAGCTTCTCCAGCTCCCGCGCATCGCCCTTCTGCGCCGCGGTCAGGAATGCCTCGAGCAGTCGACGCTGCACCGAGGGCTTGACCGTCGCCTGTCGCGCGGATGCCAGATGCGCCCGGGCGCGACTGACGAGCTGCCGTGCGCCCACGACGCTCGATGAGATCACTTCGGCGATACGCGGATACGGATAGTCGAAGGCCTCGCGCAGGATGTATGCGGCGCGCTCGGTGGGAGTCAGTTTCTCCAGCGTCAGCAGGATCGCGAACTGCAGGGCCTCGGCGCGCTCCGCCCCGAGGGCCGGATCGGCGTCCGTGTTCACCGGTTCGGGGAGCCAGGGCCCGATGTAGGTCTCGCGCCGTGTGCGCGCGGACTGCAGGACATTGATGGAGAGCCTCGTGGCGATGGTCGCCAGGAACGCGGCGGGCTCCTCCACCCGGGACCGGTCCGTGTGCTGCCAGCGGATCCAGGTGTCCTGCACGATGTCCTCGGCGTCGGCAACGGTGCCCAGCATCCGGTAGGCGATCCCGAACAGCCGCCGTCGTTGCGCGGCGAAGGTCCCCACCGCGTCGTCGAGGTCGTCGGCCCGCCTGTCATCACTCCTGGCGTTCACGTCTCCGCGTCCCCTCTTCTCAGCGCGTTCCCGCACGTCGGTCGAGTCGAGGATCCGCATCCCGCTCTCTCCCATCTTGGACCTGCCGCGCGCGCAGGCCCCTCGGGAGTTCAGACCGTGCAGCACGGCGATCTGTGACGGTCGCGGCCCGGCGACCGCTGTCACACCTGGGGCAGCGCCCCTGTCATACCTGTAGGCGCCGCGCGGGCGCCCCCACATCGAAAGGCTTGGAAAATGGCAAAGATCGTCGTCATCGGAGGGACCGGCCTCATCGGCTCGAAGGTCGTCGCGAAGCTCACGGAGCACGGCCACGAGGCCGTCGCCGCGTCGCCCAACACGGGCGTGAACTCCCTCACCGGCGAAGGGCTCGCCGAAGCCCTGACCGGCGCGAACACGGTGATCGACGTGTCCAATTCGCCGTCGTTCGCACCCGCGGACGTGCTCGAGTTCTTCACCACATCGACCCGCAACCTGCTCGCCGCCGAAACCGTGGCGGGCGTGACCCATCACGTCGCGCTCACGATCGTCGGCACCGACCGACCGCAGGACATCCCCTACTTCGCCGCGAAGGTCGCCCAGGAGAAGCTGATCCGCGACTCCGGCATCCCCTACTCGCTCGTGCACGCCACGCAGTTCTTCGAGTTCGTCGGAAGCATCGCCGACATCTCGACCGAGGGCGACACCGTGACGCTGCCGGGAGCGCTCATCCAGCCCATCGCCGCGGAGGACGTCGCCACGGCTGTCGCACGCGCGGCCGCGGGCGAACCGGCCGGAGACTTCGAGATCGCGGGCCCCGAGGCCTTCGGCATGGATGAGTTCGCCCGGCGTGCTCTCGCGTTCCGTGGCGACACCCGCACGGTCGTCCGTGACGACAGTGCTCCTTACTACGGTGCGCAGATCGAGGAGCGCACCCTCATCCCGATCGAGGGGGCTCACATCTTCGAAACGCGTCTCGAGGAGTGGCTGCCGCTGAACCCGCCGCGCCAGCCGTGACCCGCCGTGCGGGGCGCTCCGCTGTCGGCACGCCCCGCACGCTCCATGATCGAGGTCAGGATGCTGCGGCGATCGCGGCCGTGATACGTACCTGAGCACGCGATCCACGGCCCGAACACGCCACGGTCGCGCGCTGCAGCGTTCAGAAAGACGCCTCTAGCCTGAAGGCGTGCATGTGCTCTTCGTCTGCAGCCGGAACAGGTTGCGCAGCCCCACTGCCGAGAACGTGTTCCGTGACTGGCCGGGAATCCAGGTGGCGTCCGCCGGCCTCAAGCCGGATGCCAACGAGGTCCTCACCCGGGAGGACCTTGAGTGGGCGGATCTCGTGCTGGTGATGGAGGCGAAGCACAAGAGCGAGATCAGTCGCCGATTCATGCCGCATCTTCGAGACACGCGCCTCGCGGTGCTCGGCATTCCTGACGACTACGGGTTCATGGATCCCGACCTGATCGAACTCCTTCTTCGCAGAGTCGCGCCGTATCTTCCTGCGCGCCAGGACCTGATCTAGGAGTGTGCGGCCGTCAGGAGGCTCATACCGATGACGAGCACCCCCAGGCTCCCCAGTCTCTGTAGGCTCACGCGACCCAACCTCCTCGCGGGTCAGCCGATGCGAGAGCCGCTACGCAATCTCTCGCCGATGCCACGCAATCGAAAGCCGAAAGCGCGCTGCTGGGATGGCGCGCAAGTACGTTCGAGGCACCACGTTTCGTCGTCACACCCCGAAGGAAGCAATCGATGACCATCTCTTCTCCGCCGCCTTCTGCCGGCTGGTACCCGGCACCGGACGGTTCGCCGGGCCCTTGGTGGTGGGACGGAGCGCGGTGGACGCAGCCGCACCGCCAACCCGTCCCCATCCCTCCTGTTGCGACGAAGGCCATCGCTCAGCTCGCGGTGGCGACTCAAGTGCTCTTGATCATCTGCGGCGTCGTGTCCGTCGCCAACATCGCGGTCGAGGGATTCGGCATCGCCTCGGTCACGAGCTACCTCGACGGCAACGCCGCCGCCATGGACATGATCAACACGTATGACCGGAGCACAGTCGTCGTCACGATCCTGTCGTCTCTCGGTCTTCTCGGCGCTGGTGTGCTCTGGGCATGTTGGCAGTACCGAGTCGCCAAACTGGTCCCGGGCCGAACTCGGCGCTCCCCCGGCTGGCACGCCTGGTCCTGGTTCATCCCCGTCGCCTGCCTCTGGCTCCCGTACCAGAACATCTCCGACCTCTGGCGGGCGGCCGGACGGGCGCGCCCGTCGTGGCAGATCGCGTGGTGGCTTCTGTGGATCGCCAGCAACGTCTCGATTCAGGTGGCGAGCAACATCTACACGAACTCGCAGGCGCTCGAACAGTTCCAGGTCTCGATGTGGATGAACATCGTGGGGGAGGGCTTCCTGCTCGCCGCCGCGCCGTTGGCCTGGCTGACCGTCCGAAGGATCACACGAGGAATTCTGCAGCCCACCTCGTAGGCATGTGAGAACGGCCCGGCTTCCTCAAGGGAACCGGGCCGTTCTCACAACCGATCGGAAGCACTTCCGATACGCACATACTGTGCGCGAGGGGGGACTTGAACCCCCACGTCCTTACGGACACTGGCACCTGAAGCCAGCGCGTCTACCATTCCGCCACTCGCGCGAGTGTCTCGTTCCGAAGAACTCAACTTCCCGAGGATATCACGCGATTTCACCCCCTGTTGCACACCCCGGAACGCGGATCGGCGGCGTTCCCTCAGGACACCTGGCTACGATGTCCCTACCGGTCGGCATGCCAGAGGAGCCCAGTGGGACTACTTGACAGCTTTGAGAAGGGTCTCGAGCGCGCAGTGAACAGCGCGTTCGCGAAGACCTTCCGCAGCGGCATTCAGCCGGTGGAGATCGCTTCTGCGCTGCGGCGCGAAGCCGATACGAAGGCGGCGGTCGTGAGTCGCGACCGCATCATCGCCCCCAACAGTTTCGTCGTGCGTCTGAGTGCGGACGACGCAGAGCGGATGCGCGGCCTCGGCGGCGCCCTCACGGATGAGCTGCTCGCGCTGCTGACCAAGCACGCCAAGTCGCAGGGTTACAGCTTCGCCGGTCCGCTCTCGATCAACCTCGAGGCCGACGAAAAGGTGGCCACGGGCACCGTGCGCGTGAACTCGGGCACCGTCGAGGGCCGGGTCAGCTGGCAGGCCGTGGTCGACGTCGACGGTCGTCGCCACGCGATCACCCGTGCCCGGACGGTCATCGGCCGCGGGACGGATGCCGACATCACGATCGCCGATGCCGGATCGAGCCGCAAGCATGTCGAGATCCTGTGGGACGGCGAGCGCGCGATGATGCGCGACCTCGGCTCGACGAACGGCACGAAGGTCAACGGTCAGAAGCTGCGCGAGGCCGCCCTCCCCACCGACACCACCATCACGATCGGCCGCACCGACCTGGTGTTCCGCATCGTCCCCGTGGCCACCCCGTCGCGCCCCGCGCCGCGCGGTGACGACGCCACCCGAGCGTTCGGAGCCCTCGGTTGAGTGAACTGATCCTCCTTCTGCTCCGCATCGGATTCCTCGTCCTGATGTGGTTCTTCGTCTTCGGTGTCGTGTATTCGCTCCGCGCCGACCTGTTCGGGGTGCGCGTGCGCAAGCTGCCCGCGGAGGCGACTGCGGGCGCATCCGCGCCGGCACCGGCCGCGGCTCCCGTGGCGAAGCCGGCGTCCTCCCGCCCTTCGACCGGACCGGCGACGGTCGCGACGGCGAAGCGCCTCGTCATCACCTCAGGCCCGAAGGCAGGACTCGAGCTGCCGTTGAGCGCCGATTCGCTCACGATCGGCCGCTCCAGCGAGTCCGCGCTCGTGATCCGCGACGACTACACGTCCAGCCACCACGCCCGCCTCATGCTGCGCGGCGACAGTTGGGCGATCCAGGATCTCGATTCCACCAACGGCACGTTCGTCGCGGGCCAGCGGGTGTCCGGCTCTCCCGTGGCCCTCTCGCTCGGCACGCCCATCAAGGTGGGCGCCACGACCTTCGAGCTGCGAGCCTGACGCCGGCATGGTCTTCGAAGGCTCGAGCGTCGCGATCTCCCACACCGGGAAGGTCCGCTCCAACAACCAGGATTCCGGTTACTCCGGAGCGAACCTGTTCGCCGTCGCCGACGGCATGGGCGGCCACGCCGGTGGAGACGTCGCTTCGAGCATCGCGATCCAGCGTCTCGAGCCCCTCGACCAGCCGTACGCGTCGACAGAGGATGCGCAGGCCTCCCTGCAGGCCGCGGCGACCACGGCCGCGGGCGACCTCATCCGCGCCGCGAAGGACCGACCGGAGCTGGCCGGTCTCGGCACCACGGTCAGCGCGATCATCATGGTCGACGAATACGCGGTCATCGGGCACATCGGCGACTCCCGCATCTACCTGTACCGCGACGATGCACTCACCCAGATCACGGCCGACCACACCTTCGTGCAGCGGCTCGTCGACTCGGGTCGCATCACCCCGGAGGAGGCGCGGTACCACCCCCGGCGCTCCGTCCTCATGCGCGTCCTCAGCGACATGGACTCCGACCCCGAGCTCGACATGTTCGTCATGCACACGCAGCCCGGCGACCGCTGGCTGCTGTGCTCCGACGGACTCTCCGGCGTGGTCGACGAGCCCCACATCCTCAAGGCGATGCAGCTCGGCCTCGCCCCCGGACGCACTGCCGACAACCTCCTCAAGCAGGCCCTCGACGGCGGAGCCCCAGACAACGTCACGATCGTGCTGGTCGACGTGGGCGGACAGCATCCGATCCATTCGGGCACGCCCACCGTCGTCGGTTCGGCGTCGAACCCGTCCGGTGTGTACGTGCCGCCGGTGCGGCCGCCCCGCGGCAACTGGCTGCACCCGGTGCGTCAGGCCGCCAACGAACCCAGTCACTTCGAGCCGGCCCCCGAGTACCTCGAGGAGCTCATCGAAGAAGACCGCCGTCGCGCCAAGCGTCGGCGCCTCGGATGGATCGCCGCAGCGCTCCTGGTCGTCGGGATGCTCTGCGTCGCCGCGTTCGCGGCCTACAGCTGGACGCAGACGCGCTACTTCATCGGCGCCGACGACGACAGCGTCGTGATCTTCCAGGGTGTCCAGCAGAACATCGGGCCGATCACGCTGTCGACGCCGATCGAGGACACCGACATCCTCCTCGCCGATCTCCCGCCGTATCAGCGCGCTTCGGTCGAGCGCACGATCACTGCTCGCTCCCTCTCCGACGCGATGGCGATCGTCGACCGTCTCCGCGCGGGCGCCGAGGCGAACGCCATCGAGCAGACGCCTCTGCCCACGCCGCTTCCCACGCCCACGCCGAGCGAGACGCCCGCCGGAGGTGAGGGATGAGCACCGACGTCCAGGCGGACACCACCGTCATCAAGGCTCTGAAGCGCCTCCGGATGCCGCAGACGCAGCGCAACCGCGAGTTCTGGCTGCTGCTGTTCGCCTGCGCGATCAGCGGTGCCGCACTCACTCTCGTGCAACTGGGCGCGCTCGGCGTGATCGACCCCATGATCCTCGCGATCGGCGGTGGCCTGGCCGCCCTCGCGTTCGCGCTGCACATCGTGCTGCGATTCGTCGCCTCCGACGCCGACCCCTTCGTGGTTCCGATCGCGACGCTGCTCACCGGCCTGGGCATCGCGATGATCTACCGCATCGACATCGCGTTCAAGAACACCGGGTGGAACGCCTACTCCACCAAGCAGCTCGCCTGGACGGCGATCTCGCTCGCCGGCGCGATCGCGGTCGTCATCCTGCTGCGCAACTACCGGATCCTGTTCCGGTACACCTACATCTTCGGCCTCGCCGGAATCCTCCTCCTGCTGCTGCCGTTCGTCCCGGGCCTGCGCATCGCCGATGCCAACGCGGCCGTGTGGGTGTCTCTCGGCGGGGTCTTCGCCTTCCAGCCGGGCGAGCTCGCCAAGATCTGTCTGGCGATCTTCTTCGCCGGCTACCTGGTGCGCACCCGCGAGAGCCTGACCTCGGTCGGCAAGCGGGTCCTCGGCATTACGTGGCCACGCATGCGCGAGCTCGGACCGGTCCTGGTGGTGTGGATCATCTCGCTCGGCATCATCGTCTTCCAGCGTGACCTCGGCACCGGAACCCTGATCTTCGGCATGTTCGTCGCGATGCTCTACGTCGCGACAGGCAAGACGAGCTGGGTGCTCATCGGCCTGGCCCTGGTGGTCGCCGGTGTCGCGCTCGCGACGCAGATCCTCAGCTACGTGCAGGGTCGCTTCATCAACTGGCTGTTCCTCTTCGACTCCAGCCGGGTCGACCCGGACGTCGCGGGCTACCAGCCGATGCAGGGCCTGTTCGGACTCGCGCGCGGCGGACTCATCGGCACCGGCTGGGGTCAGGGCCGCCCTGAGGTCACCCCGCTCGCCCACAGCGACTACATCATCACCAGCCTCGGCGAGGAGCTCGGCCTGATCGGGCTGTTCGCGATCCTCTGCCTGTACATGGTGTTCGTGAGCCGCGGCATGCGCATCGGCCTCGCAGGGCAGGACGACTTCGGCAAGCTGCTCGCCACCGGGTTGTCGTTCACGATCGCACTGCAGGTGTTCATCATGGTCGGCGGCGTCACCCGCTTGATCCCGCTGACCGGCCTCACGACGCCGTTCCTCGCCGCCGGAGGTTCCTCACTCGTGGCCAACTGGCTCATCGTGGCGCTGCTGCTGCGCATCTCCGACGGCGTCCGCCGCCAGCCGAGGGTGGTCATCGGATGACCAAGGAACTCCGCCGTCTCAGCATTCTCATGCTGTTCATGTTCGTCGCGCTGTTCGCCGCGACGAGCTGGATCCAGGTCGTCGAAGCCGACAGCCTCGCCCAGAACAGCCACAACAAGCGCACGCGTCTCGACAGCTACGAGATCCAGCGCGGGTCGATCATCGTCGACGGCGCCACGATCGCGAACTCCGTGCCCAGTGACGACCAGTACCAGTTCCAGCGCGTGTACACGGATGCCGCGATGTGGGAGCCGGTGACCGGCTACTTCAACGCGGCGCTCGACTCGCGCACCGGCATCGAACAGGCCATGAACGCCGACCTCTCCGGCACCGGGGCCAACGCGTTCCTGGGCGAGGTCGAGCGCATCCTCTCCGGCCAGCCGCAGCGCGGCTACAGCGTCGAGCTGTCGCTGAACACGGCCGCGCAGCGTGCCGCCTACGAGGCCCTCGACGGCCTCAAGGGCGCCGTCGTGGCGATGGATCCCAAGACCGGTCGCATCCTCGCGATGGTCTCGACGCCGGGCTTCGACACCAACCTGATGGCGACGCATGATGCGGATGCCGCGAACGCCACGTACGACCAGCTCTCGGCCGACCCGTCGAAGCCGCTGTCCAACCGGGCCATCGCGGGCGACCTGAATCCCCCCGGATCAACGTTCAAGGTCGTCGTCGCCGCTGCCGCCTTCGCCAGCGGGAACTGGACTCCCCAGTCGACCCTGCCGAACCCCGCCTCGTACACGCTCCCCGGATCGTCGAACCGGGTGTCGAACGCGTGGGGCAGCGCCTGCGGCCCCGGTGACACGGTCACGATCGCCGAGGCGATCCGGCTCAGCTGCAACATCCCGATGGCGGAACTCGCGGTCGAGCTCGGCGACGACGCGATCCGGGAGATGGCCGAGAAGCTCGGGTTCAACAAATCCTTCGAGACACCGCTGAAGTCGACCGCATCCAGCTACCCCCGAGCCCTCGATGACGCGCAGACCGCGCTCACCGGATTCGGACAGGGGAAGGTCACCGCGACCCCGCTGCAGATGGCCATGGTGTCGGCCGGCCTCGCCAACGACGGGGTCGTCATGAACCCGCGGATGGTGGATGCCGTCATCGGGAACGACCTGTCGGTCATCAAGGCGTTCGAGGACAGCGAGTTCGGGCGTGCGATGGAAGCCGACGTGGCGAACGACGTGACCGCGGCGATGGTCGCGAGCGTCGCTACGGGCGCAGCCCAGGGTGCAAGAATAGACGGGATCGACGTGGCCGGTAAGACGGGCACCGCAGAGAACGGAAACAGGCCGCATACGTTGTGGTTCACCGGTTTCGCACCGGCGAACGACCCCGCGGTCGCAGTAGCGGTCGTCGTCGAAGACGGCGGCGGACAGGGACAATCAGGAAGCGGCGACACCATCGCCGCTCCGATTGCGAAGAAGGTCATAGAGGCGGTGCTGGGCAGATGAGGCCGACGCAGGGTGTGTCGTTCGGTGGTCGTTACGAGCTGCAGTCGCGTATCGCGATCGGTGGCATGGGCGAGGTGTGGGAAGCGACGGATCACGTCATCGGACGTACCGTCGCGATCAAGATCCTCAAGGACGAGTACATGGGGGACCCCGGGTTCCTCGAGCGGTTCCGCGCCGAGGCCCGGCACGCCGCTCTCGTCAACCATGAGGGCATCGCCAGTGTCTTCGACTACGGCGAGGAGAACGGCAGCGCCTACCTCGTCATGGAGCTCGTGCCCGGCGAGGCGCTCTCGACCGTGCTCGAGCGAGATGGCGCTCTGAGCGCCGACAAGACGCTCGACATCGTCGCCCAGACGGCATCCGCTCTGCAGGCGGCACACGCGGCCGGCCTCGTGCACCGTGACATCAAGCCGGGAAACCTACTGATCACGCCCGACGGCCGCGTCAAGATCACCGACTTCGGCATCGCCCGCATCGCCGATCAGGTCCCGCTGACCGCGACCGGACAGGTCATGGGCACCGTGCAGTACCTGTCGCCCGAGCAGGCTTCGGGGCACCCGGCGTCGCCCGCGACCGACACCTATTCGCTCGGCATCGTCGCGTACGAGTGCCTCGCGGGCAAGCGTCCGTTCACGGGCGAGTCGCAGGTGGCCATCGCGATGGCGCAGAT
Source organism: Microbacterium sp. NPDC090218 (assembly GCA_044900255.1). GTDB lineage: Bacteria > Actinomycetota > Actinomycetes > Actinomycetales > Microbacteriaceae > Microbacterium. The sequence goes on from JBJDMS010000001.1 coordinate 1,294,713, forward strand.
CAACGAGCAACCCCCGCCGCTGCCGCCGACCGTGCCTATCCCGGTGCAGAACCTGGTCATGGCGATGATCGCCAAGAAGCCCAGCGACCGTCCGTCGTCGTCTGCGACCGTGGCGCGTGCAGCCCAGGCGCTTCGTCGTGGCGACCTCAACTCCGCCGCGATCGCCGTCCCCGCGATCGCGACCGGTGGCATCGCCGGTGACGACGACGCGACCCGGATGCTGACGGCCTCCGGCGACGACGGCGCCACCCGCATCCTCCCCACCACCGCCCAGCTCCCCACCGAGGAAGCCGCGGAAGAGGAGAAGAAGAAGAAGCGCAGCCCGTGGACCTGGCCGCTGATCGCCCTGATCGCGCTGCTGGTGATCGTCCTCGGTGGCACAGTGTGGGCGATGCTCGCGAATCAGAACGCAGGTGCCGACCCCACCGGGTCTCCGAGCAAGTCTTCGTCGCAGACCCCCACCCCGACGCCGCCGTCGCCGACGCCCGAGGTGACCCGCGTCAACGTGACGGCACTGAACCTCGTCGGCATGGACTGCGGAACCGCGACGTCCACGCTCACCGAGGCCGGCTTCAACAGCGAGATCACGTGCAACGAGGGTGACCCTGCACCCACCGATGCAGAGGTCGGCAAGGTCTACCGCGTCGACCCGACGGGGAACGTCGAGACGACGCAGCCGATCGCCCTCCTGATCTACGCGGGCCGCGCGGCTCTGCCGACCCCGACCGACGCTCCCACCATCACCGGCGACCCGGTCGCCGGCAGCACCGTCACCATCTCGTGGGGCACCGGATTCACCTGCCCCAGCGGTACGACCCTCTCGGGTTACGTCGTCTCGGTGCAGAACGGCTCGTTCGTCTCCGGCGGTCCCAACTTCCAGCCGACCCAGCGCAACACGCAGGTGAAGGTCGGAGATGCCGTGGGTCAGCAGCTCATCGTCACCTACCAGGGCATGTGCTCCGGTGGCGACCAGCGCACCTCAGCCTCCTCGCCGGAGCTCGCCGTCCCGATCGTCGCCGCACCCGACCCGGGCGACGGTGACGACGGCGGCGGGGCCGCCGGGTAGCCTGTAGTCCAGCTCAATCGAAGTCGTTTCCAGGGGGTAGTACGTGTCCACAGAGCCACGAGTCATCGCGGGCCGTTACCGCGTCGACGAGCTCATCGGGCATGGCGGCATGGCCAAGGTCTACCGCGGGTACGACCTGACTCTGGGCCGCGAGGTCGCGATCAAGATCCTCGATCCCGAGCTCGCGCGCGACAACGCCTTCCGCACGCGCTTCCGCCTCGAGGCGCAGGCCGCGTCGCGGATGTCGCACCCCTCGATCGTGCGGGTGTTCGACGCCGGCGACCCCTCGTCGAACGATGCCTCCTCCGATGAGCCGCCGTACATCGTGATGGAGCTCGTCAAGGGCACTCTCCTCAAGGACATCATCTCCGCCGGTCCCGTACCGGTGACCGACGCGGTTCGCTACGTCGACGGAATCCTCGAGGCCCTCGACTACTCGCATCGCGCGGGAGTCGTGCACCGTGACATCAAGCCCGGCAACGTCATGGTGACCGACAAGGGCCAGGTCAAGGTGATGGACTTCGGCATCGCCCGTGCCGTCTCCGACTCCTCGTCGACCGTGGCCGAGACCACCCAGATCATCGGCACCGCCGCCTACTTCTCGCCGGAGCAGGCGAAGGGCGAGCCCGTCGATGCGCGTGCCGACCTCTACTCGACCGGCGTCGTGCTCTACGAACTGCTCACGGGACGCCAGCCGTTCCGCGGCGAGTCCCCCGTCGCCGTCGCCTACCAGCACGTCAGCGAGACGCCGATCCCGCCGACCGAGGTCAACGAGGATGCACCGGGTGCACTCGACCCGATCGTGCTGCGTGCCCTCGCGAAGGATCCGTATCAGCGGTACCCGGATGCTGCGCACTTCCGTGCCGCGCTCGACGCCGCCGTGGCCGGGAACGCCCCCACGCGCAAGGAACTCGGCGCGCTGACCAGCGAGCTGTACGGTCCGAGTCCGCGCCAGGCGCAGGAGACCGCACGTTCGCTGCGCCAGCTCAGCACCGACACCACGATGGCCCGCACCCAGTCCGGCCCCCCGGTCGCGTGGATCTGGGCGGGCGTCGCGCTTCTCGCGGTGCTGTTGGCGTCCGTGCTGTTCTGGGTCGTGACGATCAGCATGCGTCCGTCTGAGGTGCCCAGTGCCTCGCGCATCGTCCCGAATCTCGTGAACGTCTCCTCTGAGCGAGCGCAGGATGATCTCGCGGCGCTCGATCTGACGGCAAAGATCGTGATCGAGTCGAGCTCCGACATCACCGAGGGCAACGTGATCCGCACCGACCCCGAAGCTGGCGTCTCGGTCGAGGAGGGGGCGACGGTGACCGTGCACGTGTCTTCCGGTGTGGAGACCGTGATCGTGCCGAAGATCGAGGGAATGGGTCTCGAGGACGCGACCAAGGCTCTGACCACGGCGGGGCTCGAGCTCGGCACGGTCATCCAACGCAACGACAAGTCGCTGGCCGCGGGGACCGTGATCTCCGCCAGTGAGAAGGCCGAGACCGAAGTGGCCCCCGGCACCGTCGTGAACGTGGTCGTCGCGAGCGGCAAGGTCACTCTGACCGATCTCGTCGGCTGGACCGTCGATGCGGCCACGACGAATCTCACCGACCTCGGACTGACCCCTGTGCCCGTGGAAGAGGCTGACTGCCCCGCCACCGAACCGACGACCGTGCACTCGATGTCGGTGGCGCCGGGCGATGTCGCGGTCGGATCATCGGTCGAACTCCGGTACTGCACCGGGGGCTGATCAGCGGTTCATCGCCGGCTCCCGGGCGTGGATGACGACACCCGAGTCACCGTGAAAGCGGGTGCAGGCTCTCCGAGCGAGCGACGGCATCCTCCGCTCCGCACAGCTCCAACCAGTTGGCCAGGAGACGGTAACCGCCCTCGGTGAGCACGCTCTCCGGGTGGAACTGCACGCCGTGCAGCGGCAGCTCACGGTGCGCGAGCGCCATCACGGTGCCGTCGTCCGTCCAGGCGGTCACGGCGATCTCGGCGGGAAGCGCGGATGCCGCGAGTGCGAGCGAGTGGTAGCGGCCCGCAGCGAACGGCGAGGGGATGCCGGAGAACAGCGCGGAACCGTCATGCGTCACCTCGGAGACCATGCCGTGCATGAGCTCCGGCGCTGCGCTGACCGGGGTACCGAGCGCTTCGCCGATGGTCTGATGGCCCAGGCACACGCCGAGCGTCGGCACGCGCAGCCGCGCGGCGATCCGCACGGCTGCGATCGACACCCCGGCGTCGGCGGGGGCACCGGGACCCGGTGAGAGCAGCAGAGCGTCGAACTCCGCGAGCATCCGCTCGAGGTCAGCGGGCTCCAGGGCGTCGGATTCGACCATCGTCGTCTCGGCCCCGAGTTCATGCAGGTAGCCGACGAGGGTGTGCACGAAGCTGTCGTGGTTGTCGACCACGAGCACCCGCGTCATTCGACGTCGACCTCGCCCGGGGCGATGATCGGGCTCACCCAGGGGAACACGTACCAGAACAGCCCGTACAGCACGGCCGCGATGACGACCACCAGGATGAGCACGCGCAGCCACCACGGGCCGGGCAGCAGGCGCCAGAGTGCGGCGTACATCAGTCTTCTCCCTCGTGAGCGTCCACGGTCATACCGATGGTGCGGCCGGAGGCGGCGGCGGGTCGGTCAGGGCGGTCGGGGGTCCCTCGGCACGTGGCTGGAAGCTCTCGAAAACGCCGTAGGCGACGATGCGCTCGGCGAGGGAGTAGAGCGGGGAACAGGCGGTGAGGGTGATGTACTGCTCGCCGGTCTGCTGCTCAGGCATCTGCGGCACATCGGCCAGCACGTCGGTCTGAGTCGGCTTGACGTACTCCAGGGTCCGGAACCGGTAGGTGTACCAGCCGTCGGGCGTCTCGACGACGATCGCGTCGTTCAGCTGCAGCTTGTCGAGTTGGTTGAAGGGCTTTCCCCAGGTGGTGCGATGCCCGGCCATCGAGAAGTTGCCGACCTCACCGGGCATCTTGGAGTTCGTGTAGACACCGATGCCCTTCTGGTCGAGGGTGCGCGCACGGCTCGTGCCGCCGTAGATGCCGTAGTTGTAGTCGGCACCGAACCGCGGGATGTGCATCTGGCCGAACCACACGGCATCGGCGGGCGCGGCCGGCACCGGCGGAACGTACGTGGTGGTCCCATCCTCCGCCTCGACGACCGGCGGGAGCTCGGGGGCTTCGGCCTGCGCGAGCTCCTGCGAGATCGCCGCACCCTCTTCGTTCTTCTGGGCGCTGATGATGATGTCGCCGATCCACATCTGCCACGCGACGAACAGCAGGACGAGCACTCCCGCGGTCAGGAACAGCTCGCCGAGAACGCTCGCGAACGTCGCGCGAGAGCGTGGTCGCTCCCGCCGCGGGCGTCGCCCCCCAGGCACGACGGATGCAGTCATGGCGTGATCATATCCGGGATCCCTGAACAGATGCCGCGTCGGGGGCGGCGAAGACGCCGGGGGACTCGGCAGCTCATGGGTGTCATGGGTACAATGACGGAATGGCACGTGACCGCAAGACTGAAGAACCCGCCGTCGAGCGCGCCGAAGGCGACGCCGCTCCCAACGCCGTGTGGTTCAAGCCGGTGATGATCGGCTTCATGCTCCTCGGTCTCGCGTGGATCCTGGTCTTCTACATCTCGGGCATGCAGTTCCCGATCCCGGGCCTCGACAACTGGAACCTGGCCATCGGTCTCGGCATCGCGCTGATCGGCTTCCTGATGACCACCCGTTGGCGCTGACACCCTCCTTCTTCTCGAAAGGCCCTCTCGCATCGCGAGAGGGCCTTTCGCATTCCTGAAGCGAGATGCGCTCCCGACCCACAAGCCACGGAGAGCGAAAGTTATCCACAGGCCCATCCACAGCCTGGGGAGAATTACACCGGTGTTATTCACAGGGGTTAACAACCCTGTTAACAACTCGGGATCAGGACAAAAGGATCAGTGGTGGCACGAACGCCACGACGACGATCAACAGGATGACGAGTGCGGCGAGGAGAAGGATCTGCCACCGGCGCTGGTCACGACGCTTCGTCTTGACGTAGATCAAGGCGACCAGGGCCCCGACGATGGCGCCACCGAGGTGCGCCTGCCAGGAGATGCCCCCGGCGAAGAAGCCGAAGGCGAAGTTGATACCGAGGATGACGAGGATCCCGGTCACGTTCGCGCCGATGTGGCGACCGATGATCAGCAGTGACGCCAGGAGTCCGAAGATCGCCCCGGATGCTCCGACCGTCCACGAGCCCGGAGCGAGGATGGCGACCATCACCGATCCGCCGAGGCCGCTGATCAGGTACAGCGCGAGGTAGCGGGCACGACCGAGCATGGGCTCGAGACTCTGCCCCAGCATCCACAGCGCGAGCATGTTGAGCGCCAGATGGATGAAACTGCCGTGAACGAGGAGCACGGTGAGGAGCCGCCAGGGCTCGAAGGGCACGGCGAAGAGGTTCGGGTACAGGTACGGGGCGAAGAACCCCAGGGCCTGGATGATCGGCTCCTTGAAGCCGGGGATCAGCTGCACCAGCCCGATGAGCGACGTGACGGCGAGCAGTGCGTAGGTCACGACGGGCCGGCCGCTGCGGACCATCGACATGGCCGCGCCACCGCCACCGCGCCAGCGACGCTCGGCCTTCTTCTGCGCGGGCGTGCGGTTCTTGCGCTCGGCGTTCATGCACTCCGGGCAGATGACGCCGACGGGCGCCTGGGTCTGGCACTCGGGGCAGATGGTGCGCATGCACCGCTGGCAGAGCACGAAGCTCTGCCGATCCGGATGCCGGTAGCAGAAGTTGTCGCGATTGCTCGTGAACTCAGGCGTGGTCATCCGGATCGGCCGCAGCTGTCGTCAGGCCGCGACGATGTCGATCGACTGCAGCACGACCGGCTCGACCGGGCGGTCGCCGGAGCCCGTGGGCACAGCGCCGATCGCGTCGACGACGGCCTTGGAGGCGTCATCGGCGACCTCACCGAAGATCGTGTGCTTGCCCTGCAGCCACGGCGTCGGGTCGGTGGTGATGAAGAACTGCGAGCCGTTGGTGCCCTCTGGCTTGCCGGTGATCGCGTTGCGACGGAGGCCGGCGTTGGCCATCGCGAGGATGTAGGGCTCGTTGAAGTTGAGCTCCATGTTGATCTCGTCGTCGAAGTTGTAGCCGGGGCCGCCGACGCCCTGTCCGAGCGGGTCGCCACCCTGGATCATGAAGTTCGGGATGATGCGGTGGAAGATGACGTCCTTGTAGAGAGGACCCTCGCCCGGCTTGCCGGTGGCGGGATCGGTCCACTCCTGGGTGCCGTCGGCGAGGCCGACGAAGTTCTTGACCGTCTTCGGAGCGTGGTCGCCGAAGAGGTTGATGACGATGTCACCGTGGTTGGTGTGCAGGGTTGCGACGTGGGAAGCGTGAGCCATGCCCTCATTCTCGCAGAGCTTTCGGTGAGTTCGCCCGGTGTACCGCGGATCGGATGATGACGCAAGGGCCGGGCGATTCCCGCCCGGCATCCAGGGTCTCGTGGCAAGATGGTGAACCCGTACTCCAATGGACAGGAGAGCATCGTGAGCCTCAGCCGCAAGCGGAAGAAGGAACTGCGTCGTCTTCAGAACGACGCGAACCAGCTCTGGGAGAACCAGCAGGTGCTCGTCGGTCACGCCGCCGATGTCGCCCGCGAGGCAGGTCGCCAGCTCGGCAACATCAATCGCGAGCAGGTCGTGCCTGTCATCCAGGACACGTACAACCGCCGTGTCGCCCCGGTCGTCGACCGCGGTGTCAAGCTCGGCAAGCACGTCGTCGACGACAAGTTCGTCCCGATCGTGGGCGGCGTCGTCGGGTCGGCACTGACCGCCTGGGACGTCGCGAATGCCAAGCGCCACGGGGTCGCCGTGCAGGCCCGCCGCGCCGTGCCGGAGAAGTCGGGGCCCGGCCTCGGCTCGGTCATCGCGATCATCCTCGGTGCTGCGGCGGCCGTCGGCGTGCTCTACGCCGCATGGCAGGCGCTGCGTGCCGACGACGAGCTCTGGGTCGCGGACGACCCGCTCTCCGCTCCCGACGCGTGAACACGTCTGATCCCGCCTCCGTCGCCTCTGGTGGCGGGGGCGATCGGCATGCGCGGGTGCGCGAGGCCGCGAAAGCGCGGGGGCTCGACATCGAGATCCGCGAACGCCCGGCTGCGGGCAGCCTGTTCGAGGCGGCCGAGCTGCTCGGCATCCCCCCGTCCGGCATCGTGAAGACGCTCGTCGTGAAGCGCTCGGACGACACCTTCCTCTTCGCTCTCGTGCCCGGTGGACGCTCGATCTCGTGGCCGAAGCTGCGGGCCCTGGTCGGCGTCAACAAGCTGCGGCTCCCGGAGCCCGAGCTGGCGCTCGCGGCGACCGGCTACGAGCGCGGCACGATCGTTCCGATCGGCAGCACCACCGACTGGCCGATCTTCGCGGACGAGTCCATCGTCGGACAGCGCATCGCGATGGGTGCGGGCGCTCACGGTTACAGTCTGTTCGTCGAGGCCGACGATCTCATCGCCGCGTACGGCGCGACCGTCGCCGACATCTCCGTGCCCGAGGAGCGCTGACCGCTCGCTCCGTGGATCCGCGTCGGATCAGAGGATGCCGGCCATCCGCATCGCGATGTCGACGAGTTTGACGCGCTGCAGCTCGGCGACGGCTTTCCGCGGGAACCACTCGGCCATGTCGGTCGAGCCGTCGGTCTCGAAGCGGAGCTTGCCGCCGGTGACCTCGGCGCGATAGACGATCCGCAGGGTGTGCAACGGGTCCGCGGCCTTCTGCACACGGCGGCCCGCAGGAATCACCCGGGAGTGGATGCCGAGGAGCTCGCCGACTCTGACGCTGTAGCCCGTCTCCTCGCGGAGCTCGCGGCGGACCGCATCCTCCGGCGACTCACCGGGTTCGAGCCCGCCGCCGGGCATCGTCCACGCCACACGGCGGCCCTCGGTCCAGCGCGCCAACAGCAGGCGCCCATCGTCATCGGTGACGACCGCATACGCCGCGACACGCAGGTCCATGGGTCACACACTATCCGTCGGCGGAGGGTGTCGATGACCGCGAGTCGTACGGCTTGTCGACGGCCCGACCACGCGGATCGATCACGAATCGAGAAGCACACCGGCATCCGGCGTCCGTAGTCTGTCTCCCATACCGGCAGCACACCGAGAGGACCGATCATGGCCGAGAAAGAGAAGAACTTCAGCGCTGAGGAACGTGAGGCCATGCAGGCCGCCGCCAAGGAGGCCCGCACCCGGCGTTCCCGCGCGAAGAAATCGCCCGAGGAACTTCGCGCCGCAGGAGAGGCCGACATCAAGGAGGCCATCGAGAAGCTGACGCCCGAGGACCAGGAGCTGTCGAAGAAGCTGCACGCGCTGGTCTCCGAGGTCGCCCCGGAGCTGGTGCCGCGCACCTACTACGGCATGCCCGCGTGGGGCCGCGACGGCAAAGTGCTCTGCTTCTTCCAGCCGGCGAGCAAGTTCAAGGTGCGGTACGGCACATTCGGCTTCGAGCCGATCTCGAACCTCGACGACGGCACCGTCTGGCCCACCGCCTACGCCGTGACGGATCTCACGAAGGCCGATCTGGAGTTCCTCGCCGAGCGCATCCGGGTCGCCGTCAGCTGACCACTGCCCGCGGTGGGACGGCACGGCACCCCGACCCTGTGGAAACAGGATCGGGGTGCCGTGCGGGGAGTCGCGCAGTAGCGTGGATGCCGTGAGCACACTGCCCTTCCCCGCATCCGTGTACGCCGCCCGTCTGCGTCGCGCGGCATCTCTCGCCGCCGACGCAGGTCTCGACGCCATCGTCGTCGGTCCCGGGCCCGATCTGCAGTATCTGCTCGGTGTCGAAGGCGACACGATCGAGCGCCTGACCGCGCTCGTGATCGGCCCCGTGCTGGCACCGACCGTCGTCGTGCCGCGGATGGAACTCGCGAAGGTGCGCAGCACCGCGGTGGGTGAGCTGGAACTCACGATCGCCGACTGGGTCGACGGCGAGGATCCCTACGCCCTGGTGACCGACGCGGTGGGCGCCGTCTCACGTGTGGGTGTCTCCGATGCCCTGCCCGCGCTACACGTGATCCCGATCGGCGATCGCCTCGGGGTGCGCCTCGAGCTCGCCACCCCGGTGCTCCGCGAGGGGCGCATGATCAAGGACGCCGAGGAGATCGCCGAGCTGCGGCGGGCGGGCGCTGCGATCGACGCGGTGCATCGACGCGTGCCCGAGTGGTTGCGCGCGGGACGCACCGAGCGCGAGGTCGCGGCCGACATCGCCGAGGCCATCGTCGCCGAGGGTCACCGCACGGTCGAGTTCGTGATCGTCGGATCCGGCCCGAACGGCGCCGACCCTCACCACGAGGTCTCGGACCGGGTGATCGAAGAGGGCGACGTCGTCGTGGTCGACATCGGCGGCGCGGTGCCGAGCGGGTACAACTCCGACAGCACCCGGACGTACGTCGTGGGCACGCCCGAACCCGTCGCGGCGGACCGCATCGCGGTGCTCGTGCGAGCGCAGCAGGCCGCGGTCGACGCGGTGCGACCCGGGGCCACAGCCGCCGAGGTCGATGCCGCAGCCCGCAGCGTGCTCGCCGAGGCGGGCCTGGGGGAGGCGTTCCTGCACCGGACCGGCCACGGCATCGGCGTCTCGGTGCATGAGGAGCCGTACATCGGACCGGGCAACGACCTGGTGCTGCGCGAGGGCATGGCGTTCAGCATCGAGCCGGGCATCTACTTCGCCGGAGGATGGGGTGCCCGCATCGAGGACATCGTGGTCGTCACGGCCGACGGCGGGGAACGGCTGAACGTCGCCCCGCACGACCTTTTGTCGGTGGGCGACCGCTGACCGAGCTCGCCGCAGTACCGCGATAGCATCAGCGCATGCGCCGCCGCCGCAAGGTCTCCTCCGCCACCGCGTCGCCGGCGACCCGTGCGCGCTACGCCAAACGACGTCAGGGTCGGCTCGCGCGCGTCGACAACGACCTCACCGACGCGCAGTGGCACGACCTGATGGAGGCGTGGGGCGGATGCGCCTATTGCGGGGGAACCGGGCCCGCGCTGCAACGGGACTGCATCCAGCCCATCTCGCGCGGAGGTCGGTACACGCTCACGAACGTCGTCCCGGCCTGCGCGTCGTGCAACGCCAGCAAGCACAACGACGAGGTCACCGGCTGGCTCCGCCGCAAGAAGCTCGACGAGCGCACGTTCCTCGTCCGTCACGCGACGATCCTGCGGGACCTGCGTCCGAGCGAAGAAGAAGGCAGTGCGCCGTCGTAGTCACTAGCCTCGAGTCATGACGACGATCGCACCCCTCACTCCAGCCGACCACTCCGAGTGGCTCACCCTCTGGAGGGGATACCTCGCGTTCTACGAAACCGACCTCGACGACGCCACGACCGCAGCGACCTTCGCGCGGCTTGTCGACGCCGATGGTGGCATCCACGGCGCGATCGCCCGTGACGAGAACGGCACGGCGGTGGGTGTCGTCCACTGGCTGACGCATGCCGCGACCTGGACTACCACGGACTACTGCTACCTCGAGGACCTGTTCGTCGCACCCGACGTCCGTGGCGGCGGTGTCGGGCGGGCGCTGATCGATCATGTCCGCGCCTGGGCGGAGCAGCACGGTTCGGCGAAGCTCTACTGGCTCACCGCCGAGTCGAACACGACCGCACGCCTCCTCTATGATCGCGTCGCTTCACGATCGGGGATGATCCACTACCAGATCGATCTCGGCTGATACCGCATCGCCCGCTGCACTGCGACAATGGCGGGGTGCGCGTCGAGAGAGTCGTTCCGAACCTCACGGTGGCCGACCTTCGCCAGGCGGTCGCCGAGCACTCCGCGGTGCTCGGCCTGCGGGTGCTGATGGATCACGGCTGGATCGTGACGCTCGGCGACGATGAGGGCCACCAACTCAGCCTGATGACTCATGATGCTTCGGCGACGGTCGATCCCGATGTGTCGGTCTTCGTCGACGATGTCGCGGCCGCCCTCGCCCACGTCGAGGCGGCAGGCCTGGAGATCGTGCATCCGCTCACCGAGGAGCCCTGGGGCGTCACACGCTTCTTCTACCGCGCGTCCGACGGTCGAGTGATCAACGTCGGGATGCACACCGACCGCGATTGAGACGAGCTGAGACGAGAGAAGCCCCCGGCAACCGCCAGGGGCTTCATCTTCCTGTGGAGCCTAGGAGATTCGAACTCCTGACATCCTGCTTGCAAAGCAGGCGCTCTACCAACTGAGCTAAGGCCCCGTGAGGGATTTTCTTGAGTTAAGGAGTGGGGCTACCAGGACTTGAACCTGGGACCTCTTCATTATCAGTGAAGCGCTCTAACCGCCTGAGCTATAGCCCCGTCAACCTCCAAGACTTTACCGGAGAAAGACGGAAAATCCGAATCGAGGGCGACGACCCGGGAGTGTCCTCGCCCTCGACGGTGTTCAGCGGCCCGGGCGGATCGTCGCCGTGCCTGCGGAGTGCGACACGTCGATCGTCCTCCGCGCACTCGACGCCTCCTCGACCTTCGCGTTGAGGGTGCCGGCGCTGATGTCCTGGGTGATGGCGTACTCGACGTCGGGGACGGTCAGATCCAGCGAACCCGCACTGACATCGATCGTCGTCTCCGAGGGCGGCGTACCCGTGAGCTCGACCGTCAGATCGCCGGCCGAGACACCGAGATCGGCGGCGGTGACGCCGTCGAGGATGATGTCGGCACGACCGGCGCTCATCTGCACATCGAGCTCCTTGGCCGTCCCCACGACATCGAGCGCACCGGCGCTCACGGTGACGTCGAGCACTCCGAACTCACCGTCCACGTCGAGGCTGCCGGCGTCCAGGGTCAGGTCCGCATCGAGCTCTGCGCCGCGAAGGCTCTCGGGCAGCGTGAGCACGGCGATCTCCTCGTCGCCGAACCAGTTGCCGAACCACCAGCCGAACACTCCCTGCGGGCTCCGGACGATCAGTTCGTCCCCATCGCGTTCGAACGTCCATGCGGTCCCTCGACCGTTGGTGATCGCGAGCTCCGCCTCTTCGACGTCGCCGAACTCGACGCGCATGCTGCTGGCATCCGCATCGAGATCGATTCCCTCGATGCCCTCGACACTCACGGTCTGCACGGAGTCCGGTCGGCTCGAGGAGATGATGTTGCCGGCTGCTGCTGCCGCGGCCGTTCCTCCGGTGCCCAGCAGAGCGATCCCGCCCACGACGGCAGTCACGACCATGACCGCCGTCGCGCCGGACGAGCGACCGCCGGTCGCGCCGGTCGGAGGCGGGGTCGGAGTCGGCTGCGGAGTCGGCTGCGGAGCCGGCTGCGGGGCAGACGACTGCGGCGGGGAAGCGGGCGGCGGGGTGAGCGGCGTGTGCTCGCCCGGGGTGCCGGTGTTGTCGGTGGTCATCGTGCCACTCCTGTCTGGCCGGTCGGCGGCGTCGGGCCGCCCGTGTTCTCGATATGGGCGAGGGCGGCGAGTACGCGGCGGTTGCCGGACTCGTCGGGATCGAAGCCCAACTTCTGGAAGATCGCGGTGATGTGCTTCTCGACGCTGGCCTCCGAGAGGAAGAGGAGTCCGGCGATCGCCTGGTTCGACTTCCCCTCGGCGATGAGAGCGAGCACGGTGCGCTCCCTCTCGGTGAGGCGCATCATCTTGTCATCGCGGTTACGGCGGGTGAGCAGCTGAGCGACGACCTCGGGGTCGAGCACGGTCGCACCCTCCGAGATGCGCTCCACCGAGGCGAGGAACTCCGACACATCAGCGACCCGATCCTTGAGCAGGTATCCGAGCGGACCACCCTGCGCGGCGATCAGGTCCGACGCGTACCGCTCCTCGACGTACTGCGAGAGCACGAGGATCGCGAGCGCCGGATGCGTCGACCGCAGCCCGAGGGCCGCGCGGATGCCTTCATCGGTGAACGTCGGGGGGAGACGCACATCGAGGATGCACAGGTCCGGTGCGGTGTCCGCGACGGCGACCTCGAGGCCACCGGTGTCGGCAAGAGCCGCGACCACCTCGTGGCCCGCGTCCTCGAGGAGACGGACGAGTCCCTCCCGGAGCAGGACGGAGTCCTCGCAGATCAGGATGCGCACGGTACGTTCACCTCCAGGCTGGTCGGTCCGCCCTGCGGACTGTCGAGGCGGAAGGTCCCGCCGGCGGCGAGGATGCGGTTGGCGATGCCGTCGAGGCCACCACCCGGCTGCACCTGCGCACCTCCGATGCCGTTGTCCTCGACGCGGGCCCAGAGGGTGTTCCCCTCCCGGAGGCGCACGATCACGCGTGCCTCACTGGCTCGGGAGTGCTTCGCGGCGTTGGTCAGGGATTCGGCGATCGAGAAGTACACGGCGGCCTCGGCCTCACGACTGCACCGGCCATCCATCCGCACATCGAGGTGCACGGGGATGTGCGACCTCCCGGCGAGGGCTGACAGGGCGGCATCGAGGCCGCGGTCATCGAGCACCGAGGCGTGGATGCCGCGGGCGAGCTGCCGGAGCTCGGTGATGGCCGCCTTGGTCGAGGTGTGCGCCTCGTTGATGAGCTCCTTCGCGGCCTCGGGGTCGTTGTCTATCTTCTGCTGGGCGAGGCCGAGCGTCATGCCGACCGAGACGAGCCGTGGCTGGACACCGTCGTGCAGGTCGCGCTCGATGCGTGTGCGCTCGACGTCGGCGGCACGCACGGCCCCTTCACGCTGCGCTGTCGAGGTGCGGACGCGCTCCGTGAGCTCTGTCTCCTTGCTGCGGACCACGATCGCCAGCGACAGCGTGCGGTGCAGCAGCGCGAGGCCGATCATGCCCACCACACAGGCGGCGATACCGAGGATGCCGACCAGCGGCGCCCAGGCCACGGGGATCCCGCCGCCACCGAAGGGTCCCATCACGGAGTCTGCGGCGGTGAACGGAGCGAACGCGATGATGATCGACCACACCAGCCCCCAGAAGAGACGGAGTACGACGAAGCCGAGCACGGCTGAGATCGCGAAGTTCGCGACCGCGCGCCACATGCGCGCATCAATCGCCTGCCGTCCCAGGGAGCGCAGCCAGCCGACGAAGCCGGGACGATCGCGCGGCTGCACCCGCAGCGGTGCGATCGGTGTGCGGTAGAGCGCGCCGACGCGAGCAACCTCGAACCAGCCGAGGCCGTACAGCGCGTAGACCAGTCCCACCAGGAGCACGACGCCGATGCCGGCGGCGAAGAGGAGTCCGAGCCCGGTGCCGAGAAGCCCGCCGAGTGTGCCGAAGATGGCGCCGCCGAGGACGCCGACGCCTGCCAGATGCAGGATCGTGAGGAAGATGCGCGACGGCGGCTTCACCGCCGTTGCGGGAGCCGGGGTCGCAGTCTGAGTGGTCATGGTTCCAAGGTACGGCGGGGCCGGTGGACACGACACCGAGTCATCCCGATACTCCGCTTCGGGTTTTCCGTAACGGTGGGCGGGGTGGTCCCGACGCCGTCGTCGTCCTTCTGGTTCACTGGGGGCATGACAGCCCACGAAGGTGAACCGCACGGCGCAGGTCTCGGGCAGCGACTCAACTGGCTGCGGGCGGGAGTGCTCGGCGCCAACGACGGCATCGTCTCGGTCGCCTCGCTCGTCGTCGGAGTCGCAGGCGCGACGACCGACAACGCCGCACTCCTCACAGCCGGCATCGCGGGTCTGGTCGGCGGGGCGATCTCCATGGCGCTCGGCGAGTACGTCTCGGTGAGCAGTCAGCGCGACAGCGAACGCGCGCTGATCGCGAAGGAGCGGGAGGAGCTGCGCACGATGCCGACGGCCGAACTCGCAGAACTCACCGAGCTCTACCGGGACCGCGGTCTGTCGGAGGAGACCGCTCGTCAGGTCGCGGAGGAGCTCACCGCGCACGACGCCCTCTCCGCCCACCTCGAGGTCGAACTCGGCATCGATCAGAATGACCTCGTGAATCCGTGGCACGCGGCGATCTCCTCCGCCGTCGCCTTCACCCTCGGCGCATTGCTGCCGTTGCTCGCCATCCTGCTGCCACCGCCGGAGTGGCGTGTACCCGTCACGTTCGTCGCGGTCCTCCTCGCACTGGCCGTGACCGGGGCCGTGTCGGCGAAGATCGGCGGTTCGGCGCCGGTGCGCGCCTCCATCCGCCTGGTCATCGGCGGGGCACTCGCGCTCGCAGCGACGTGGCTGATCGGCACGCTCCTCGGCACGACAGGCGTCGTGTAGCGACCGGGGGACGACGAAGGGCGGATGCCGCAGCATCCGCCCTTCGTGTCGTCGGTTCTCAGAACCTCCGGAGGATCAGTTCGACATGAAGCCGACGAGCAGTCCGCCCGTCACCTTCACGGCGAGGTTGTAGATGCCGGCGACGACCGCGCCGAGCACCGTGAAGACGATCAGGTTCAGGATGGCGACGACCGCCGCGAACGCCATGACCTGCGGCAGGCCGACGACCTCGGAGAGCACGAACGCGTTGTCGGTGATCCCGACCAGGAAGCTCTCGGCGGTGCGGATGATCCCCGTCGCCTGGAGCACCAGGAAGATGAGGAAGAACGACACCATCGTGACGACCGCGAGAGCGACTGCTCCGAGGAACGACAGCTTCACGGCCGACCAGAAGTCGACGTAGACCAGACGGAGCCGGACCTGCTTGCCGCCTGTCTTCCGTGTCGACTTCTTCGCCAGCTTGTCGGCCACTGTACTCATGCGTCTGTATCCTCGGGGGTTTCTGTCGTCTCAGGTGCCTGGGTCTCGGCATCCTCCGCATCCGCCTCTTCATCGGCGAGGCCACGCTCGCCGTTGCGGGCGATGGCGAGGATGCGATCGGCCTCCGTCGTCCGGGCGAACACCACTCCCATGGTGTCGCGACCCTTGGCGGGGACCTCGGCCACGGCAGAGCGTACCACCTTGCCGCTGGACAGAACCACCAAGACCTCGTCGTCCTCGGCGACGATCAGACCACCCGCGAGAGTGCCCCGATCATCGTTCAGCTTGGCGACCTTGATGCCTGTTCCGCCACGACCCTGGACGCGGTATTCCTCGACCGCGGTGCGCTTCGCGTAGCCGCCGTCGGTGACCACGAACACGAACTTGCCCGGAGCGGCGACGGATGCCGACAGCAGGCAGTCCTCGTCGATCTTGAACTTCATGCCGCGGACGCCGGCGGTCGCGCGACCCATCGGGCGCAGTGCCTCATCGGTGGCCTCGAACCGCACCGACATGCCACGGCGGCTGATCAGGAGGATGTCATCCTCCTTGTTCACCATGAGCGCGCTGACCAGCTCGTCCTCGTCGTTCAGACGGATCGCGATGACGCCGCCCTGACGGTTGGTGTCGTACGCCTCGAGTCGAGTCTTCTTCACGAGACCCTCGCGCGTGGCCAGCACCAGGTAGTCCGCCACCTGGTAGTCGCGGATGTCGAGCACCTGGGCGATGCTCTCGTCGGGCTGCAGCGCGAGCAGGTTCGCCACGTGCATGCCCTTGGCATCGCGGCCGGCCTCGGGGACCTCGTAGGTCTTCGCGCGGTACACGCGGCCCTTGTCGGTGAAGAACAGCAGCCAGTGATGCGTCGTCGTCACGAAGAAGTGCTCGACGATGTCGTTCGCCCGCAGCTGGGCGCCCTTGACGCCCTTGCCGCCGCGGTGCTGGGAGCGGTAGTTGTCGCTGCGCGTGCGCTTGATGTAGCCCTCGCGAGTGACGGTGACGACCATCTCCTCCTCGGCGATGAGGTCTTCCATCGAGACGTCGCCGTCGAAGCCGTGCAGGATGTGCGTGCGACGCTCGTCTCCGAAGCGGTCGACGATCCCCGTCAGCTCCTCGCGGATGATCGTGCGCTGGCGACCCTCGTCGGCGAGGATCGCCTTGTAGTCGGTGATCTGCGCTTCGAGCTCGTTCGCCTGATCGATGATCTTCTGACGCTCGAGTGCCGCGAGGCGGCGCAGCTGCATCTGGAGGATCGCGTCGGCCTGGACGTCGTCGATGTCGAGGAGCTTCTGCAGTCCCTCGTTCGCATCCTGCGTGGTCTGCGAACGGCGGATGAGTGCGATGACCTCGTCGAGCGCGTCCAGCGCCTTCAGGTATCCGCGCAGGATGTGCATGCGCTTCTCGGCCTCGCGCAGACGGAACTCCGTGCGCCGCACGATCACATCGATCTGGTGGGAGATCCAGTGCGTGATGAAGCCGTCGATCGCGAGGGTGCGGGGCACGCCGTCGACGATCGCAAGCATGTTCGCGCCGAAGTTCTCCTGCAGCTGCGTGTGCTTGTAGAGGTTGTTCAGCACGACCTTCGCCACCGCATCGCGCTTGAGCACGACGACCAGACGCTGACCCGTACGGTCGGAGGACTCGTCACGGATGTCGGCGATGCCGGTGATCTTGCCGTCACGGGCGAGGTCGCCGATCTTCACCGCGACGTTGTCGGGGTTGACCTGGTAGGGGAGCTCGGTGATGACGAGGCAGGTGCGACCCTGGATCTCCTCGACGTTCACGACCGCGCGCATCGTGATCGAGCCGCGACCGGTGCGGTAGGCCTCGTGGATGCCCTTGGTCCCCAGGATCTGCGCGCCGGTCGGGAAGTCGGGTCCGGGGACACGCTGGATCAGACCGTCGAGCAGCTCCTCGCGGGAGATGTCGGGGTTGTCGAGCGCCCAGAGAGCGGCGGCCGACACCTCGCGCAGGTTGTGCGGCGGGATGTTCGTGGCCATGCCGACCGCGATACCGACCGAGCCGTTGACGAGCAGGTTCGGGAACCGGGCCGGGAGGACCGTCGGCTCCTGCGTCTGACCGTCGTAGTTGTCGGTGAAGTCGACGGTGTCTTCTTCGATGTCGCGCACCATCTCGAGCGCGAGCGGGGCCATCTTGGTTTCGGTGTATCGCGGAGCTGCGGCCCCCATGTTGCCCGGGGAGCCGAAGTTGCCCTGGCCGAGAGCCAGCGGATAGCGCAGCGACCACGGCTGCACCAGACGCACGAGGGCGTCGTAGATCGCCGAGTCACCGTGCGGGTGGTACTGGCCCATGACCTCGCCGACCACACGGGCGCACTTGGAGAACGACTTGTCGGGGCGGAATCCGCCGTCGTACATGCCGTAGATCACGCGGCGGTGCACGGGCTTGAGCCCATCGCGCACGTCGGGGAGCGCGCGCCCCACGATGACGGCCATCGCGTAGTCGAGGTAGCTGCGCTGCATCTCCGACTGCAGGTCGACCTGGTCGATCTTGCCGTGGTCGTGTTCCGGCTCGGTGCGTTCTTCGTCAGTCATGAATCAATCTCTCTGTCACACATCTGGTCTGAGCCCGCAGGCATCAGATGTCGAGGAAGCGGACGTCCTTGGCGTTGCGCTGGATGAAGCTGCGTCGGGACTCGACGTCCTCGCCCATCAGCACGCTGAAGATCTCGTCGGCCGCGGCCGCGTCCTCGATGGTGATCTGCTGCAGGGTGCGCGTGGTGTGATCCATCGTCGTCTCCCACAGCTCCTTCGGGTTCATCTCACCGAGACCCTTGTAACGCTGGATGCCGGCATCCTTCGGGATGCGCTTGCCGTTCTCGATGCCGTGCTTGAGCAGGGCATCACGCTCGGCGTCGCTGAACACGTATTCGTGGGCCGAGTTCGACCACTTCAGGCGGTACAGCGGCGGCATCGCGAGGTAGACGAAGCCGGCCTCGATGAGTCCACGCATGTAGCGGAACAGGAGTGTGAGCAGCAGCGTGGTGATGTGCTGGCCGTCGACGTCGGCATCCGCCATCAGCACGATCTTGTGATAGCGCGCCTTCTCGATGTCGAACTCTTCGCCGATGCCCGTGCCGAACGCCTGGATCATCGCCTGGACTTCTTTGTTGCCCAGGGCCTTGTCGAGACGGGCGCGCTCGACGTTGAGGATCTTTCCTCGGAGCGCCAGGATCGCCTGAGTGTGCGGGTCGCGACCCTGCACCGCGGAACCACCGGCCGAGTCACCCTCCACGAGGAAGATCTCGCTGATGGAGGGATCCTTGCTGGTGCAGTCCTTGAGCTTGTCGGGCATGGCCGCCGACTCGAAGACGCTCTTGCGACGTGCGGTCTCACGGGCCTTCCGTGCGGCGAGACGCGCGGTCGCCGCGTCGATCGCCTTGCGGATGACGTTCTTCGCCTGGTTCGGGTTGCGCTCGAACCAGTCGCCGAGCTGATCGCCCACGACCTTCTGCACGAAGGCCTTCGCCTCGGTGTTGCCGAGTTTCGTCTTGGTCTGCCCCTCGAACTGCGGCTCGCCCAGCTTGATCGAGATGACGGCGGTCAGACCCTCGCGCACGTCGTCGCCGGAGAGGTTGTCGTCCTTCTCCTTGAGCAGGTTGTTCGCCCGAGCGTACTTGTTGACCAGCGTGGTGAGGGCCGCGCGGAATCCCTCTTCGTGCGTTCCACCCTCATGGGTGTTGATCGTGTTGGCGTAGGTGAAGACGTTCTCGGTGTACGAGGTCGTCCACTGCATCGCCACCTCGAGCGATATCTTGCGCTCGGTGTCCTCAGACTCGAAGGCGATGATCTCCTCGTTCACGACCTCGGCGTGACGCACCTTGTTGAGGTACTCGACGTAGTCGACGAGACCGCGCTCATAGTAGAAGACGTCGCCGGGCTGCTTCGTGACGGTCGCGCCGTCTTCCTCGATCTCGTAGGCCGAGGATTCCCGCTCGTCGCGCAGCTCGATGCGCAGCCCCTTGTTCAGGAACGCCATCTGCTGGAAGCGCGTACGGAGGGTGTCGTACTCGAACTCGATCGTCTCGGTGAAGATGGAGGCGTCCGGCCAGAACGTGATGCTGGTTCCGGTGTCGTCTGTCGCCTCGCCCTTCTCGAGCTTCTGCTGGGGGATACCGCCGTCGGCGAACGAATGACGCCAGACGAACCCCTTCTGCTTGACCTCGACGTCGAAGCGCGTCGACAGCGCGTTGACGACGGAGGATCCGACACCGTGCAGACCGCCGGAGACGGCATATGCACCGCCGCCGAACTTTCCACCGGCGTGCAGGATCGTGAGCACGACCTCGACGGTCGACTTGTTGGGGTCGGAAGAGTGCGGATCCACCGGGATTCCACGACCGTTGTCGACGACGCGCACGCCACCGTCGGCGAGCATCGTCACCAGGATCGTGTCGGCGTAGCCGGCCAGCGCCTCATCGACGGAGTTGTCGACGATCTCGTAGACCAGGTGGTGCAGACCGCGCGGACCCGTGGATCCGATGTACATACCGGGGCGCTTGCGGACGGCCTCGAGGCCTTCGAGGATCTGGATCGAATCCGCACCGTACTCGCCAGGCTGCTTCGCCTTGGGTGCAATGGTGCCCTCGGTTGCGGGGGTTCCCCCGGTGTTCGATTCCGTCTCGTCAGCAGGGGATTCAGGCGTCATCAGAGGGCATTCTCCACATCGATATCACGAACTCCCATTCTAGCGGGGTTTCGTCGGGAAATGCCGCTCAACGGCCGCGTGTGGCCCTCTGAGCGTTTGGACCCCTTCGCGTGGTGCCCTACCCGTAGGTATCGCGCGGACCCCGCCCTGGAACGGCTCTGGGGCCCCATTTCCAGGAGGGGACGTCCGGTCCGATGAAGCGCAGGTTCTCCACGCCGGCGTCCGGATAGCGTCGACCGATCTCGGTGAGAATCGTCGCGCGCATGAACTGGAGATTCTTGGCCCACGCCGTGGAGTCGCACTTCACCGTGAGGAGGCCACGCTCCAGAGAGACGGGTTCGGAGTGCTTCGCCGTGTCCGCGCCGGCGAGATCCGCCCACTGGCGCACGAGGTCCTCCCGGGCGAGAGTGATCTGCCACCCGGAGTCGCGACTGAGCTTGTCGAGCACCGCTCCGAGCGCACCCGGGTCGCGGCCCGGTGTGAACGGAGCATTGTCGTCGTCGGTCGTGATGCGACGCTTGCGCTTCCAGCTCTTCGAACTCGGCTGCAGACCACGAAGGCGCAGATAGGTACCGACGGTCTCGGGAACGTCGGCAGCCGGGGTCGATGCGGCGTCAGTCATCCGCTGCCTCCCGTTCGTCGCTGATCGTTCCGGCGCTGATCCGCACGACATGCGCGTGCAGCACCTCAGGGATATCCTCCTCCACCGCGGCCGTCACCACGACCTGCTCATATCCGGCGGTCAGAGCTGCGAGTCGCTGGCGTCGATCGGCATCGAGCTCGGCGAACACATCGTCGAGGATCAACACGGGGTCACCCGCAGGGGATTCGCTGCGCAGCAGCTCGGCCGAGGCGAGACGGAGCGCCAGCGCCACCGACCATGACTCACCGTGTGAGGCATAGCCCTTCACCGGAAGATCTCTGACCCGCAGGACCAGGTCATCGCGATGCGGACCGGTGAGGGTGAGTCCGCGATCGAGCTCGTTCGATCGCTTCGCCGCGAGCGATGCACGGAACAGCTCTGCGATGCGATGCGGGTCGGTGAGCTTGTCGACGGACGATGCTCCCTCGACGCCTTCTGCGCCGTCCTCGCCTTCTTCGGGATCGGCGCCACCCACCGACAGCGCCCATTCCAACTGCGGACGATGATCCGCGCCCGCGATCGCTTCGTAGGCGTCAGCGACCGGCTGCTGCAGATCCGCCGCCAAACGCTGACGTGCCGTGATGATCTCGGAACCCAGGAGAACGAGTTTGTCGTCCCAGACATCGAGCGTGCTCAGGCCTTCGCCCCGGATGCCGCGGGCTCGCGCGGACTTCAACAAGGCGTTGCGCTGTTTGAGCACGCGGTCGTAATCGGCGAGGACCGCCGCCATGCGCGGGGTGCGCTGGATCAGGAGCTGATCGGCGAACCGACGTCGGGCGGAGGGATCTCCCCGCACGATCTGCAGATCCTCCGGTGCGAAGAGCACCACGTGCACGTAACGGGGCAGCTCGTTCGGCTTCGACGGGGAGCCGTTGATGCGAGCCTTGTTCGAACCCTGTCTGTTCACCTGCACCTCGGTGAGGACGCGACGCTCGCCATGGGAGAGTCGCGCACGGATGACCGCGAACTCCTGTCCGTCACGGACCATCGGCGCATCGGAAGACACCCGGTGCGAGCCGAGAGTCGCGAGGAACACGACAGCTTCCGCCAGATTCGTCTTGCCCTGCCCGTTTCGCCCCACCAGGACGTTCGGCCCCCGGTGAAGGGTGAGTTCTGCGGTCGCGTAATTGCGGAAATCGACCAGACTCAGGTGCTCCACAATCACGGAGTCAGCCTACCTTCGGGGTCTGACACGGGTTCTTCGCTTCGAGTGGGTCGCAGGTGACGACGAGGCCTTCGCTCCCGAAGCGGTCTCCGTCCCGCTTCGGGGATGGGGAAGCGGAAGGGATCAGCGGAGGAGGAGGTTCGGCTGAAGCAGGTACTTGAACGAATCGAGACCGGCCTGGTCTACCGAGGTCTGGCTCGTGATCAGGACGGGACTGAGCTTGTTGGCGTTGTCGCTCGACGTGAACGTCACGCGGACGAACTCGCTCTTGACCGCACCGAGCGCCTCGATCAGGTACTGCGGGTTGAGGCCGAGAGTGACCTCATCGCCACCGGAGAGGATCGCGTCGACCGACTCGGATGCGCGGGCGTGGTCTCCGCCGGAGGCATCCATGGTCACGCTGTCGTTCGAGAAGGTGAAGCGCAGGGGAGCAGCGCGGTCGAGCACGAGGGAGACACGACGGACGGCCTCGATGAGGTCGGCGGTGTTGACGACCGCGTAGTGGTCGGTCTGCTCGGGGAAGAGTCGGCGGACCGGCGGGAAGTTGCCCTTGATGAGCAGCGACGTCACGGTCTTGTTGCCGGCGGTGAAGGCGATGATCTCGCGGTCACCGGCGCCGGAGAACGCGATCTGGATGTTGCCGGCGTGCCCGAACGTCTTGCCCACTTCGAGCAGGGTGCGCGCAGGGACCAGAGCGGTCGCCTCGACGGACTCGCCGTCCCACGGCACGTCTCGGAGCGAAACCCGGTAGCGGTCAGTGGCGACCAGGCTCAGGTTGTGGCCCGAGACCTCGAGCTGCACACCCGTGAGCACGGGGGTGACGTCGTCGCGCGATGCGGCGAACCCGACCTGGGCGATCGCGGTGCCGAAGTCCTCGGCGGGGACCACACCGGAGGATCCGGTGACCTCGGGGATCGACGGGTATTCCTCCACAGGCATGGCGGCGAGAGTGAAGCGAGCAGAACCGCAGGTGACGGCGATGCCGCCGTCTTCCTCGACGGCGATCTCGATCGGAGCGTTCGGAAGGCGGCTGGCGATGTCGGAGAGGAGTCGTCCGTGGACGAGGATCGTGCCCGGGGTGTCGACCGTCGCTTCGATGGTCGTCCGTGCGGAGGCTTCGTAGTCGAAGGCCGAGAGCGTGAGGCCGGATCCGTCTGCCTCGATCAGAACTCCGGCGAGGATCGGTTGCGGGTTTCGCTGCGGCAGAAGCTTGACGACGAACGAGACGGCCTCGCTGAAGACATCGCGGTTGACCTGAAACCTCACGGGTGCTCCCTTGTCGTCGATCTGTGACGCGTTGTCGTCAGCCCTGCCGGTGCAGGGCTTCCCATGCTAGCCCCACAGTCCCGCTGATCCCTACGCCGAGGTTTCTGTCATCCGTTCGCCGGTTCTCCCCACCGTCTGGTGATCGGATCGCGCCCTGAATGACTTAACTCCTTAACGGTGTTAACAGCTGTGGATACTGTGGATAAGTCGGTGGATAGCAAGAGCGAGTAGGGAACTACACAGTTGTCAGTTGTGGAAACCCTGAGGAATCCGCGGGTTACCGGCCTCGGGGGCAACCGAACCTCTCGCAGAGTTATCCACAGGTTTGGGCGATCAGCCCACATTCGTCCCGATCGAATCCACGATCATCCACAAGTTATCCACATGTGCATAGAGGCATCTATCCGACGCCCAGAACCCCTGTCGGGCACGCAAAAAGGGGAGGACCGCACCCGTTCAGGTGCGATCCTCCCCTTTTTCTTCGAGCTGCGGCGCGTCAGCGTCGCCCGAGCTGCGTCGTGATCTCGGTGACCTGGTTGTAGATGGAGCGGCGCTCCTTCATGAGCTCGCTGATCTTCTTGTACGCGTACATGACCGTGGTGTGGTCCCTGTTCCCGAACAGCTGCCCGATCTTGGGGAGGGAGAGGCTGGTGCGCTCACGGCAGAGGTACATGGCGATCTGGCGAGCGGTGGCGATCTGCTGCGAGCGGCTCGAGCCGTAGAGATCGTCGACGGTGAGCTTGAAGTACTGCGCGGTCGCCGTGATGATGTCGGTCGGCGAGATGATGTTGTCCTCGGCCGTGTCGATGATGTCTCGGAGAACGGTCTGCGCCAGGGAGATGTCGAGAGCGGAGCGGTTCAGGCTCGCGAACGCAGACACCCGGATGAGTGCGCCCTCCAGCTCGCGGATGTTCGACGACACCACGGTCGCGATGTATTCGAGCACTTCGTCCGGGATGTGCAGCGCCTCGCTCTGCGCCTTCTTACGGAGGATGGCGATGCGCGTCTCGAGGTCGGGCGCCTGCACGTCGGTGATCAGGCCCCACTCGAAGCGGCTCCGCATCCGATCCTCGAAGCCGGTGAGATGCTTCGGGGCGACATCGCTGGTGATCACGACCTGCTTGTTGTGATCGTGGAGCGTGTTGAAGGTGTGGAAGAAGGCTTCCTGCGTCTCTGCTCGGCCCTGCAGGAATTGGATGTCGTCGATGAGGAGGATGTCGACATCGCGGTACCTCGCCTGGAAGGCGGCGCCGCGGTTGTTGGCGATCGAGTTGATGAAGTCGTTGGTGAACTCCTCGCTCGAGACGTACCGGACCTTGACGCCGGCGTAGAGCGACTGCGCGTAGTCCCCGATCGCGTGGAGGAGGTGTGTCTTGCCGAGCCCCGAGTCGCCGTAGATGAACAGCGGGTTGTAGGCCTTGGCCGGAGCCTCGGCCACAGCGACGGCCGCGGCGTGGGCGAATCGGTTGGACTGGCCGATCACGAAGTTGTCGAAGGTGTACTTCGGGTTCAGGCGTGACTCGTGACGCAGCTGGGTCGGCTGCTCCATCGGCGATTCGACACGTGTCTGCTCGTGGCGTCCGAAATCCCCGACGGCGATCGGCGCCGTCTGCTGCTCCGCCAGCTCGTGGTTCACGACGACCCGGTAGGAGGTGACCTCTTCGCCGATGTGGGAGAGGGCCTCCATGATCGGAAGACGCAGACGCTTGTTGATCTGCGCAGCGGTGAGATCGTTCGGTACCTCGAGGTAGAGCGTCGCCGACATGACGCCGGCAGGTACGGCCAGACTCAGGAACCCTTGCAGCTGCGGGGTGACGCGATCATCATCGACCAGTAGCTCCTGCACCGTGGTCCAGATCGGAACGTCGGGCTGGGCAGGTGATGACATGACGCTCCGGACGAGGAATCGAGGCGGGGTCGACGTGCCGTGCCCCCTGTGGATAACTTAGGATGCCACGGTAGTCATCCCGGCGGTGAACGGCAACCTGCCCTTGGAAATACGCGCGCGTGTTGTGCCTGCCGGGCGTGCCACGGTTGTGGATAATGGCTGTGCGGTTCGTACCGGACGCCGACCACGGATGCGCGCAGATTTGCTCTGCGCGCCAGTAAGACGTACCCTAAGTCGGTTGACTTATGCCATTTTTGGCAGTTCCCCATGTCTCCGGTCGAGAGCGAATCCGGTGGCAGCATTCCCGGAGTGATTCCATGAGCAAGCGCACCTTCCAGCCCAACAACCGTCGTCGCGCCAAGAAGCACGGCTTCCGTGCCCGCATGCGTACGCGTGCCGGCCGCGGCATCCTCGCTGCCCGCCGCGCGAAGGGCCGCACCGAGCTCTCTGCGTAGTCCGCTGTGCTCGCCCACCCGTATCGACTGACCCGCGGGAGCGACTACCGTCTGGTGGTTCGACGCGGTTCGCGTTGTGGTGGGGCGCGCGTCATCACCTCGATGCTGGTGACGGGCGAGAGCAGAGCCGCGAGGTTCGGATTCATCATCAGCAAGCAGGTAGGCACCGCAGTGGTGCGCAACACCGTGCGTCGGCGACTCAAAGCCGTCTGCGCGGAAGCGCTCCCGCGCGTTCCCGAGGGCACGGATGTCGTCATCCGTGCCCTTCCTGCGTCCGCCACCGCGTCTTTCGCGGAGCTGCGGGCCGACGTCGACCGCTGTCTGAGCAGACTCACGCCCGCACCGACCTCGGTGCCGGCATGACCGCCCTGCCGGCCTCGTCCGTCGGGACGGCGCAGCTGCACGCGCGCGACCTCGTGCGCAGCATCCCGGTGATCCCTCGCAATCTGGTGCTGGCGTTCCTCACCGCGTATCGCAAGGTCATCTCTCCGATGTATGGAGATGTCTGTGCGTACTACCCCAGCTGTTCCGCCTACGCTGTAGGTGCGGTGCAGCAGCACGGTGCAGTGAAGGGAGCGGCGCTCTCGGCATGGCGCATCCTCCGCTGCAATCCCTGGACCAGCGGTGGCGTCGATGACGTCCGCCCGCACGACCACTTCCGTTACGACCTGACCGCACACGGTTTCGTCGTCCCTTCCCGAAAGGACTGATCGGTGGGTCTTGACCTTCTGCTCGCCAGCGCGACTCCCAGCCCCGAACCTGCGGCGGGTGGTTTCGATCTGCTCGGCACCATCCTCTGGCCGCTGAAGTGGGTCGTCGAGCTCATCCTCGTCGCTTGGCACTGGCTCCTCACGACCGTCGGTCTTCCCTCGTCGTCGGGCATCGCCTGGGTGCTGTCGATCGTCGGCCTCGTCGTCGTGGTCCGTGCTGCGCTGATCCCGCTCTTCGTGAAGCAGATCAAGAGCCAGCGAAAGATGATGGAGATCGCTCCTGAGCTGCGAAAAGTTCAGGAGAAGTACAAGGGCAAGAAGGATCAGCTCTCTCGCGAGGCCATGAGCCGCGAGACGATGGCGCTGTACAAGAAGCACGGCACGACGCCGATGTCGAGCTGTCTGCCTCTCCTCGTGCAGATGCCGATCTTCTTCTCGCTCTACAGCGTGCTGAGCGACGTCAAGAAGCACGCCGAGAACAGTCTCGGTGGTGTGGGCATGCTCAGCCCGGAGCTCACCAAGGAGTTCTACGACGCCAAGCTCTTCGGGGTCGCGTCGCTGCACGAGACGCTCGGCAACGCGGTCGACACCAAGAACACCACGGCGATCATCATCCTGGTCACGCTCGTCGTGCTCATGATCGGCTCGCAGTTCTTCACGCAGCTGCAGATCATCTCGAAGAACCTGTCGCCCGAGGCCAAGACCGGCCAGGCGTACCAGATGCAGAAGATCATGCTCTACGTCCTGCCGCTGGGCTTCATCTTCTCGGGTGTCTTCTTCCCGCTCGGCGTCGTCGTGTACTGGTTCATCTCGAACCTGTGGACTATGGGACAGCAGTTCCTCGTCATCCGTGAGATGCCGACCCCGGGCTCCGAGGCGGCGAAGGCTCGCGAGGAGCGACTCGCTCGCAAGGGCAAGGCGATCGACTCGTCCGGCAAGGTTGTTCCGATGGCCGCCTACGAGGCCGAGCAGCAGCGTCTGCTCGAAGAGGCCGAGAAGGCGAAGGCCGAAGCACCGAAGCGTCAGCAGCCGGTGGGCAAGAAGCGCGCGAAGAAGAAGGGGAGCGGTTCATGAGCGAGACCATGACCGAGAACACCGAGCCCACGGTGGCTCAGCTGGAGAACGAGGGCGACGTCGCCGCGGACTACCTCGAGGAGCTCCTCGACATCGCTGACATCGATGGCGATCTGAACCTCGACGTCCGTCAGGGTCGCGCGTACGTCTCGGTGGAGGCAGAGGGCGATGGACTCGCACTGCTGTCCGCTCCCGACACGGTGCAGGCGCTTCAGGAGCTGACGCGCCTCGCCGTTCAGAGCAAGACGGGTTCCTTCTCGCGACTCATCCTCGATATCGCCGGTTCGCGTGACACGCGCCGTCGTCAGCTCGAGACGCTGGTGGACGCCGCGGCCGCGAAGCTCGACGAGGGTTCGTCGCAGGCCTCGCTTCCTTCGATGTCGAGCTATGAGCGCAAGCTCGTGCATGACATCGCTGCCGAGCGTGGCCTCGTTTCGGAGTCGTACGGCGAGGGCGCTGACCGTCATACGGTCCTCCGCCGTCGTTGATGTTTCACGTGAAACATCGAGTCATCGCGAATCCCTCATGAGCGACCTGGAACTCGAACCCGCTGTCGCTGCGGAGCTCTTCGGAGATCGAATCGATGTGGCGCGGGCTTTCACCGATTCTCTGGCCCGTGAGGGGGAGGAACGCGGTCTCATCGGACCGCTCGAGCTCCCGCGCGTGTGGACCCGTCACATTCTGAACAGTGTGATCGCAGCCCCGCTCTTCCACGGTTCGGTCGCGGACATCGGTTCCGGCGCCGGACTTCCCGGCCTGGTACTTGCGATCGCCCGTCCTGACGTGCAGTGGACCCTGATCGAGCCGATGGAGCGCCGCGTCACCTGGCTCAACGAGCAGGTCGATGCTCTCGCATTGACGAATGTCACGGTGCAGCGCGCCCGTGCGGAGGATGTCCGCCCTGCTGAGGGTTTCGACGTCGTGACCGCCCGGGCTGTAAGTGCACTGCGCACACTCATCCCGATCACCGCTCCTCTCGTGCGCGATGGCGGAGAGCTCACTCTTCTCAAGGGTATGAACGCTGCGAACGAGATCGAGGCTGCTCAGAAGCAGATCAAGAAGTTCCGACTCACCGACGTGCGGGTGGAAGTGCTCGGCGAAGGCGTTCTCCCTGAGACGACTCGGGTGGTCCGCGCTCGCGTCCGCTGACCGCGTCGACTTCTCCATAAGCGGGGTGTTTCACGTGAAACACGCCGCTCTGCTGTGTGTGGGGGAGTGTGATCGGAAGGCGGGGTAGGCCACCGAGTTGGGCCTTGCGGTTCCGGAGGCGGTGTTTCACGTGAAACGCCGAGTCCGCGAGCGGCCTCCACGTCTATCCATGCGTCCTGATCTCATTGGTCTGCGCATCACCTCCGATGGCGTGCCCACGAGGGAGTGCACGCCGCTCGAGGTGGGGGACACATGTATCGGTTCCTGGCGCCTCTAACGTCTCCAGCCTCGGGTACGGCCGATGCCTAGACGGGGATGAGGTCATTGGACGCACCGAGCAGTCGTCGGGTCCGTCGTCGACGAGGCGATCAATGGTGCTCGGAGAACGCTCCCCAGGTCGACGTTTCACGTGAAACATCGATTGGTAGCGGAAGGGGAGCTCCCGAGAGCGACCTATCGGTCGGGAGTAGCCTCCCCGCGGATGTCGGCACACGATGCTCGACGAGCGGTGGGCGCTCGTCGAGATTGCTCTCGTGGCTCCTCGTCGGCCGTGGGGGAGTAGTACCACGCCAGTCACCAATCGCCAGTCACCAGTCAGCGCTGCGATGTTTCACGTGAAACGGGAGTGTCTGGTGGTCAGGTGAGTGGGTCATGGCAGATTCGGACCAGAGCGGGCGTGAACAACTCAAAGGCTGCCGCCGTGTTGCCTTCTTGTGTCCATCAGTCTCCTCTTTGTTCGTAGCGCCACCCCACCGCGCCCCAGGGAGGGAGTGCGGGTGATGAGCATGCCCCTGCCGCGGCGACTCCGCTGGGGAACCAGGCGTGTCCATGAACCTCCGGCTTCTGAGGTTGTTTCACGTGAAACAACCTCATTTCCAGTGCCCTAAGCACAGAGTCGACCTCCGGTACCTGTGCACTGAGGCGCTTCATCGCTCCCGGAGCCGTTCTGGGGGTATCGCCGTAATCGAACGTCGTCCCCAGCGATTAGAGTGGAACGCGGCCCCGAAAGGAGTGGATGTTTCACGTGAAACAATCCGAGAAGACATCGGCGAACGAATCGTTCGGGATGGATACGCCGCTCGCGCGGGAACTCGCCGACCTCTCTGCCCGGAGACGCGCACTTGAGGCCGCGAAGGTGGAGTTCACGGGGGAGACCCGTGTGCTGACCGTGTCGAACCAGAAAGGTGGCGTGGGCAAGACCACGACTGCCGTGAACATCGCCTCGGCCCTTGCGGGACTAGGGGCGAAGGTGCTGGTCATCGACCTCGATCCGCAGGGCAACGCATCCACGGCTCTGGGGGTTCCCCACAGCGCGGACATCCCCAGCGTCTACGACGTGTTGATCGAGGAGTTTCCCCTCGCCGACATCGTGCAGCCGAGCCCCGAAGACCCCAACCTCTTCTGTGCCCCCAGCACCATCCATCTTGCCGGCGCGGAGATCGAACTCGTCGCTCAAGTTGCGAGAGAGCACCGCCTGCGCCGTGCACTCGAGGACTACCTCGTCGACAACCCGATGGACTTCGTGATCATCGACTGCCCCCCATCGCTCGGGTTGCTCACGATCAACGCGTTCACCGCCGCCTCCGAGGTCTTCATCCCGATCCAGTGCGAGTATTACGCGCTGGAGGGGCTGAGTCAGCTGCTCGGGAGCATCCAGATGATCCAGAAGCATCTGAATCCGACCCTGCATCTCTCCACGATCCTGCTGACCATGTTCGACGGACGCACGCGCCTCGCGCAGCAGGTCGCCGAAGAGGTGCGTGGTCACTTCCCCGACCAGGTGCTGGAGACGGTGATCCCCCGTTCCGTACGAGTGTCGGAAGCCCCGAGCTTCGGGCAGACCGTGATCGCCTACGATGGGCAATCCGCCGGCGCGATCGCCTACCGCGAAGCCGCTGTCGAGATCGCGTCGCGGACCGCGACGCAGAGCAAGGAGAAATGATGGCGAAGCGCACTGGACTGGGTCGTGGCATCGGGGCCCTCATCCCCACGGCTGATCAGGCGGAGCGACCCGTCGACGTCTTCTTCCCCGGCGCGAGCCTGCGACCGGCCGCTGCCGAAGCGACCATCGGCCCGGACACCGAGACGCCCGCACTCGAAGAGGTTCCCGGCATCCACCTGGTCCAGATCGACCCGAACGCGATCGTCGCGAATCCGCGTCAGCCGCGGACGCACTTCGACGCCGAGGATCTGGCCGAGCTGGTGCACAGCGTCCGAGAGTTCGGTGTGCTGCAGCCCGTCGTCGTGCGCAAGAACGCGGACGGCGACTACGAGCTCATCATGGGGGAGCGGCGCACCCGTGCCGCTCGCGAAGCCGGCCTCGACGTCATCCCTGCGATCGTCCGCGACACCGCGGACGAAGACCTCCTCAGGGATGCCCTGCTCGAGAACCTCCACCGCTCGGAGCTGAACCCGCTGGAAGAGGCTTCGGCCTACCAACAGCTCCTCGAAGACTTCGGCATCACGCAGGAAGAGCTGGCCACGCGCATCGGTCGCTCACGGCCGCAGATCAGCAACACCATCCGTCTGCTCAAGCTGCCGGTCCCCGTGCAGCAGCGAGTGGCTGCCGGCGTGCTCACCGCTGGACATGCGCGCGCGATCCTCAGCCTCGAGACCCCGGAGTCGATGCAGCGCCTCGCCGACAAGGTCGTGAACGAAGACCTCTCGGTGCGCGCCACGGAAGAGGCGGCGAAGTCGCAGCCCTCCGCAGGCAAGGCGGCGAAGCCGACGCCTGGCGCGCGACGGGCATACCTCGACGAGGTCGCCGGGAAGCTCGGTGACCGACTCAACACGCGGGTGAAGATCGCTCTCGGTGCTCGTAAAGGCCAGGTCACGATTGATTTCGCTTCGATCCAGGATCTCAACCGTATTCTCGAGGAGCTCGGCGAGAGCGGCTACGGCTCGGCAAGATGACACCCCCGGCGGCCTCGCCGGTCGCCTAGACTCGCGTCATCTTGACGATGAGGGGGATGACATGTCCAGAGCAGCGGATCCGGCGACCATCAAACGGCGCGTGATCGCGGTCAGCATCGCCGCGGCGTTGGGTGGATTCCTCTTCGGCTTCGATACGGCGGTGATCAACGGCGCCGTCGATGCCCTGGCCGGCGACGTCTCCGGATTCGATCTCGGCACCGCGCTGAAGGGTTTCGCCGTGTCCTCGGCGCTCATCGGATGTGCCGTGGGCGCGTGGTTCGCCGGCCCGGTCTCCAACAAGTACGGGCGCATCCCCGTGATGGTGGTCGCTGCGGCGATGTTCTTCATCTCCGCGATCGGATCCGGCCTCGCGTTCAGCGTGGTGGACCTGATCATCTGGCGCGTGATCGGGGGACTCGGCGTGGGTGCCGCATCCGTCATCGCGCCTGCCTACATCGCCGAGGTCTCGCCGGCGGCGATCCGTGGCCGTCTGGGGTCACTGCAGCAGCTCGCGATCGTCACCGGTATCTTCGCCGCCCTGCTCTCGGACGCGCTGCTCGCCGGCCTCGCCGGTGCCGCGGATCAGCCCCTGTGGGGTCTCACCGCCTGGCGCTGGATGTTCATGGTCGCCGCGATCCCCGCTCTGGTCTACGGGTTGATGTCGTTGCGCCTGCCGGAGTCGCCGCGATATCTGGTGCGAAAGGGAGAGCTGAAGCGCGCGGCCGAGGTGCTGGAGACCGTCACCGGCACGGTGGACGTCGAGGCGAAGATCACCGAGATCACCGGAACCATCGACACCGAGCGCTCCGAGTCGTTGCGCGACCTCCGGGGAAGCCGCCTGGGGCTCAAGCCGATCGTCTGGGTCGGCATCCTGCTCTCGGTGTTCCAGCAGTTCGTCGGAATCAACGTGATCTTCTACTACTCGACGACCCTGTGGCAGTCTGTGGGCTTCGACGAGTCCAGCGCGCTGCTCACCTCGGTCATCACGTCGGTGACGAACATCGTGGTGACCATCGTCGCGATCCTGCTCGTCGACAAGATCGGCCGTCGCATCATGCTCCTGGTCGGTTCCGTCGGCATGACGGTGACGCTCGGCCTGATGGCGCTCGCGTTCTCGTTCGGCACACTCGATGCGCAGGGTACGGCGACGCTCCCCGACCCGTGGGCCACGATCGCCCTGGTCTGCGCGAACGGATTCGTGGTCTTCTTCGGTGCGAGCTGGGGCCCCCTCGTGTGGGTGCTGCTCGGCGAGATCTTCCCGAACTCGATCCGCGCCGGTGCCCTCGCCGTGGCCGCCGCCGCTCAGTGGGTGGCGAACTTCTTCATCTCGACGACGTTCCCGGCGTTCGCGGAGATCGGCCTCACGTTCGCGTACGGGTTCTACGCCTTCTTCGCACTCCTGTCGTTCTTCTTCGTGTTCTTCAAGGTGCCCGAGACCAAGGGGAAAGAGCTCGAGGAGATGACCGACGAGCTGACGGTGAGGCGCCGGAAGGGCGCGCAGGCGACGTAGGCTTGAAGCATGACCGAGTCCGTTCAGCGCCGCGCCAGCCTGGAAGTGCTGCGCGCCGAGGCGGCGGACGAGCTCGCAGTGCTGATCCAGGAGCGTCTCCTCGGCGGGGAGGACCCCTGGGAGTTCATGGAGGAGCTGCCGAGCGTCGACGAGCTCGTCGTGTACCTCCTGCGCGCCGACAACATCAACGCGAACGACGGTGTGCGCCCGAATGCCGCTCGCCACTACCGCGTCCTCCGTCAGATCGCCCTGGAGTATCCGGAGCTGACATCGGCGGTGTGGGGCCTGCTCGACGAGAAGCAGCGCCATCGTCGCTGGGACCCGACGGTCGCAGACGCGTCCTGAACCCTTCACAAGGCAGAAGAAAGGGCCGCACCTCCCCGGGAGGTGCGGCCCTTTCTTGTCGGAGGATCAGCCGATGAAGGCGGCGAGGTCCTTCTCGAGCGCGAACTTGGGCTTGGCGCCGATGATGGTCGTCTTGACCTCACCGCCGTGGAAGACCTTCATCGCCGGGATCGACGTGATCTGGTACTTCATCGCCAGCTCGGGATTCTCATCCACGTTGAGCTTGAGGATGGTGATCTTGTCGGGGTTGTCGGCCTGGATCTCGTCCAGCACCGGCGCGACCATGCGACACGGACCACACCACTCGGCCCAGAAGTCCACCAGCACGGGACCGTCGGCCTGCAGAACGTCCTGCTCCCAGGTCGCCT
Organism: Microbacterium sp. NPDC090218; assembly: GCA_044900255.1. Classification (GTDB taxonomy): domain Bacteria; phylum Actinomycetota; class Actinomycetes; order Actinomycetales; family Microbacteriaceae; genus Microbacterium. Next base: position 1,328,551 of record JBJDMS010000001.1, read on the forward strand.
GGCTCGTAGCCTTTGCACTCATCAGAGTTCTCCTTGATTCGAGGTTCGCCTGCTACAACAGCAGCCGAGGTGAAAGTGTTCCCGACCGTTCAGGCGGTGAGGATCTCGGCGGCCTCCGCGGCCGGGACCTCCACGGAGGCATCCTCAAAATCCGCGAGGAAGTGCTCCGCATCGAGAGCGGCCACCGTGCCGGTGCCGGCGGCGGTGATCGCCTGACGGTAAGTCGGGTCGATGACGTCGCCCGCTGCGAAGACACCGGGCACCGAGGTCTTCGACGAACGGCCGTCGACCCAGATGGTGCCCTCCGGGGTGAGCTCGAGCTTGTCGTGCACGAGGTGCGTACGCGGGTCGTTGCCGATCGCGATGAACAGACCGTCGAGCGGAAGGTCGCTCAGAGTGCCGTCGACCGTGGAACGCAGCTGCACACCGGTGACGGAGTCGCCACCGAGAACCTCGGCGACCTCGCTGTTCCACACGAACTCGATCTTCTCGTTCGCGAAGGCGCGCTCCTGCATGATCTTCGAGGCGCGCAGGGAGTCCTTGCGGTGGATCACGTAGACCTTGTCGGCGAATCGCGTGAGGAACGTCGCCTCCTCCATCGCCGAGTCCCCGCCGCCGACGACGGCGATCGTCTTCTGGCGGAAGAAGAACCCGTCGCATGTGGCGCACCAGGAGACGCCGTAGCCGGAGAGTCGCTCCTCGCCCTCGATGCCGAGCTTGCGGTACGCCGAGCCCGTCGCGTAGATCAGCGACTGGGTCTCGTGCTCGGCACCGCTGCCGAGGATGACCTTCTTGACGGGGCCGTCGAGCTGCAGCTCGGTGACGTCGTCGTAGACGACCTCCGTGCCGAACTTCTCCGCCTGCTCCTGGAACTTCGCCATCAGTTCGGGGCCCTGGATACCTTCGGGGAAGCCCGGGTAGTTCTCCACCTCGGTGGTGTTCATCAGCTCGCCGCCGACCTCGACCGAGCTCGCGATGAGCAGTGGCTTGAGGTTCGCGCGGGCCGCGTAGATGGCAGCGGTGAATCCGGCGGGGCCGGAGCCGATGATGATGACCTGACGCATGTGCTCTCCGTCTTAGAAACTGCGGTCGAATGACCTTCGACTGCTTCAACCCATGGTAACCGCGGGGCATTCCCCGACCAGTGTGCGCCACCGGACTGGGAGACGCCTCCGCGTCGGGATCAGCGACCGGGGAGGAAGCGTCGGACGAGGCCTCCGGCGGCCTTGAGCTCGGGGGCACGCATCACGGCGAGGATGGCGACGTAGACCACGACGACGGTGAGGCCGATGACCGCGGTGCCGAGCGCCCCGAAGATCGGACTCGCCACCATCCATCCGTCGGCGCCGCCGGTGAGCACGTAGACGCCCCAGCCGGCGAAGCCCGCCGGTACCGCCGCGATCGCGAAGCGGCCGATGGCGGCCATCCAGGAGCCGATCTGCAGTCCGCCGATCTTGCGGTGCAGCAGCCAGGTCGCCAACAGCGTCTGCAGGAGGCTCGCGATCGATTGACCGAGCGCGACGGCGGCGGCGAGCGAGGTGAGCGGGATCACATCGGCTTCATACAGGGCCCATGCCGCCAGCGTCGTGACGACGATCAGCACGCACTGGAAGATCGTGAACCAGAAGGGCGTGCGGGTGTCGTCGTAGGCGTAGAACGTTCGCTGGACGATGAACAGGATCGTGAGCGGGATCAGGCTGACCAGGTAGCAGAGCAGCACCAGTGCCGCGGACTGTGCGGCACTCTCGGCCGTGATGTCCTCGGCGTCCTTCGTGAACACGCGGGAGGCCGGCACAGCTGCCGCGGCGACAGCGGCTACCGCGGCCATGATGAAGAAGAGGAGGGTGCGGATGCTGCGGGCGATGTCTGCGCGGACCTCTCCGATGCGCCCGGCCGCGGCGTGCTCGCTGATCTGGGTGAAGTAGGGCGTGCCGATCGACAGCACGATCACCGAATACGGGAGCATGAAGATCAACCAGGCGTTGGCCGTGACGGTCGCCGAGGCTCCGGCTCCCGCCGCCTCGCTGATGATGTACCCCTGCAGCATCCCGGCAGCGAGACTCGCGAACGCCATGAGGAACGTCCACCCTGCGAGACGACCCACCGCGCCGAGACCCACCCCGCGCCAGCGGAAGTCGGGCTTCAGGGCGAGACCGGTACGACGCCAGAACACCAGCAGCACGAGGGCCTGCAGCGCGATGCCCAGGGTGGCGGTGCCGCCGAGCGTGTTGATCATCGCGGGCGTCCAGTAGTTCGCGTCGGTCGACACCGGCGCGAACACGGCCCCCAGGATCAGGAAGCCGATGATCGATACGACGTTGTTGACCACGGGGGCCCAGGTGAACGGGCCGAAGATGCGGCGGGCGTTCAGGGCCTCGCCGAGCAGCGCGTAGAGGCCGTAGAGCAGGATCTGCGGCAGGCACCAGTAGGCGAGGGCGGTCGCGAGTGCGATGATCTCGGGCTCCGCTCGCCCGGCCGCCAGATGGACCAGCCAGGGTGCGGCGGCCGTCGCGATCCCGGTGATCACGACGAGGACCACGGTTCCGAGGGTGAAGAGCTTCGAGATGAAGGCGTTGCCGCCGTCCGCGTCGGCCGTCGCCTTCACGATCTGCGGAACGATGACGGCGGTCAGGATGCCGACCGAGATCAAGGAGAAGACGCTGTTGGGCAGCTGGTTGGCGTACGTGAAGGCGTCGGCCGGTCCCGACTTGTACGCGCCGATCACGCCCACGAGCACGATGCTGCGCAGCAGACCCGTGACACGCGAGACCATGGTGCCGGCCCCGATGATGGCGCTCGCGCGCCCGAGGCTAGTCACGCGGTTCCTCGGGGTCCGTGCTCACGGCATCCTCTTCTTCCAGGGCTTCGATCTGCGCTTCGACGGCGGACTCCTCGGCCGTCTCACGACGTTTGCGGCGGACGGTGCGGATGACTCCGAGCGCGATCAGCAGGACCGTGAGGCCGCCGAAGATCACAAGACCGATCGTCTCCCACTCGGCGCGCACCGCGACACGGATGGACTGATCACCCTGGATCTGGACGCCCGTGGGGCTGTAGAGGCTGAGCCGGAGACCGACCTCGCCACTGCCCACTCGCGCCGAGACGGGAACCTTGACGCGTGTCGTGGAGTTCGCCTGCACGACCGTCTCGGAAACGGGCTTGACCTCGAGACGCGGGTCCGTGGGGGAGACGTACAACTGCACCGTCACCGGCCACGGCAGGTCGTTGCGCACCGCGATCGGCAGGTCGGCGTTCGCGGTGAGGAGCTGGATCGTGCTCGACGGAGGGATGTTCACCGCGGCGAGAGTGGCGCTCGTCTGAGCCTGGTGCGCCGCGACGCCCTCGGTGAAGGCGTTCGCGGAGGTCCCCACGGCCAGCGTGCGGAGGATTCTGATGCGCTCCGGGCTCAGCAGCACCTGCGGGTCGGCGAGGATGGACGAGAAGGCCGTGAGCGTCCCCTCGTCCGCGAGAAGAGTCCCCACGGCAGCCGCGCGGGAGGCATCGGGATCACCCGTGAGGGTGGCGCTGACGGGTGCCGTCGCCCGGAGCGTGGACAGCTCGAACCCGATCGAGTCGGCCGCCGAGATCGCGTCGCGCAGGGCATCGGACGAGCGGTTCTCGTCGCGTTCGAGGCCGATGAGCAGGGGAGCGCCGGCGACCCGGTCCTGGGCGAACTGGAGGCGAGCGGCCGCTTCGGCGAGCAGTCGCTGGCGATCGACGCTGCGCGCTTCGCCGGCGACATCCGACAGCACCTCGGAGGTGGCGGCGTCCGTGACGAGGAGGTCACGGCCTGCAGCGGTCGCGTGGGCAGCGCTCCTGTCGTCGACGGCAGACGACGAGATGATCGTCGTGGTGTCCTCGCCGAGGTATCCCGTGAAGGCGTCGAGGTCAGCCTGCGTCAGGGCATCCTGCGGCCAGAGGAGCCGCGGCAGAGCGCCCTCGATCGCGGTGAGCTCCTCATCACTCGGGAGCGCAGGTGATTCGGTGGCCTCCGGGGTCGGGCCGGGTGTCGCATCCGGGGAATCCGTCGGAGCGATGGTCTCCGGAACCCGGGGGAAGTTCGCGGCGTTGAGGAACGGAGCGAAGGTCGCGGGCTGAAGCAACTCAGGCAGGCCGGCCTGCGCCTGTGCCGTGGCGTCCGCATCGCCGAACTGCAGTGCGAATCGCGAGTTCGGCAGGTCGTCCAGGCGCGTGAGCCAGTCTCGTGCACTCTCGGGTGCGGCCGTGCCGAGCACGCGGATCGCCGCCGGGATCGACGGGTCGACCGCGATCACCGCAGTGGTCCCCGCGATGCCGTCGAGCTGCGCGGTCAGTGCGCCGTCGGGGGCGGTGAGGGCCGTGAGCTCCTCGGCGGTCAGCAGCGAGCCGCCTTCGGGCGTCGCGGTGAGGGGGACGACGACGCCGATCTGGGAGGTCGGAGAGCCTGCCACGACCAGCACGCTCGTCGCGGTCGCATCTGCCTCGACGGCGTCATCCTCGTCGCCGTTCCCGGTCGTCGCGCCGGTGAGCTCCGCACGCAACGGGTACACGCCGGGGGCGAGTTCGCCGAGCGTGGCCTCGGGGACGAAGATCGTGGTCGTGGCAGAGGCGCCGGCATCGATCGGCTCGGTGTCGTCGGCGCCGATCGTGGCGAAATCGCCGGGAGCCTCACCGTCGTCGAGCCAGCTCGACAGCGCCGCATCGTCGGTCAGTGGCGTCCGACTGAGCTCGACCTCGACCTGACCGCCGGTCAGACGTGCGTCGGTCCCGTTGTCGAGGGTGAGCATCGCAGAGGTCGAGGCCCCCGGTGCGACCAGCCCGCGCAGTCCCGCGGAGACGTGCAGTTCGACGCTCTGCTCGTCCTCGGTCTGCGTCTGATCGGCGGCGGAAGCGGCGCTCGGCATGACCAAGGCGCAGCCGCTCAATGCGATCGCGAAAACCGCGGTCCTGCCTGCGAGCCGATGCAGGCGCGCACGGAGGCCGGTTCCAGGGGTGATCGCGGTCATGAAGGTCTTCCTCGAGCGCCCGGAGAGGAGCTGCTCGTGAGTACTGACCTAGCGATTCTAGGAGGCTCGGGGAAGGAGAACGCTGAAGACGCGTAGAGTGACGGCCGTGTCCGACACCCCCGCACCCGTCCCTGACCCGCTCCGCACCGCCGCTCTCGCCGCAGACCTCGACGCCGCGGACCTGCGCTCCGAGCCGCTTCGGCGCCTCTGGGGCGAAGAGGCCGACGATGCCCTCGCCCGCGGGATGCGGGAGCCGATCCTGCGTGCCATCGCCGACGACTCCGGCCCGCTCGCGACTCTCGGGCGCCTGCTCGTGCTCGGGATGCCCCAACCGCTGGCGTCGGTCGCCGCCGCTCTGCCGAACCTCGGGGTGGACGGGCTCGTCGGGCTCCGACTCGCGACCGTGGATGCCGCCACCGTGACCCCGACGGCGCTGCTGCGCCCGCAGTCGTTCGTCGATGCGGACGGTGTCGGAGAGTGGTGGATCGCCAGTGACCTCGACGAGGTCGCGCTCGACGGGGCGCTGCCCGCAGACCACGTCCTCGGGGTCGGCGGGGCATCTCGCACACTCGCGGAGACCATCGTCCCGATCGAGGTCGATCGCGCGCTCGACCTCGGCACCGGATGCGGCATCCAGGCCCTCCTGGTCGCTCGTCGCGCGGGAACGGTCGTCGCGACCGACATCTCGGCGCGCGCTCTCGCGTATGCCGAGCTCAATGCCCGCCTCAACGGTGTCGCCAACATCGAGTTCCGGCACGGCAGCATGTTCGAGCCGGTCGCGGGGGAGGCCTTCGACCTGATCGTCTCCAATCCCCCGTTCGTGATCACGCCGCGCGTCGACGGGGTGCCCGCGTACGAGTACCGTGACGGCGGACTGGTCGGAGATGCGCTGGTCGAGCAGTTCGTGCGCAGCGCCCCGGCGTTTCTCACCCGCAACGGTATCGCGCAGCTGCTGGGCAATTGGGAGTCGAGGGCGGGAGTGGCCGGCCTCGCCCGCCTCGAGGCCTGGGCCCCGACGGACCTCGACCTGTGGGTGATCGAGCGCGAGGAGCTCTCGCCGCTCGGCTACGCGGAACTGTGGATCCGTGACGGGGGCACGACACCGCGCGACCCGGGCTTCACCCCGCTGCTCACCGCGTGGCTCGATGACTTCGCGGCTCGCGGGGTCACCTCCATCGGCTTCGGCTACGTCCTGATGCGCCGGGGCACGTCGGGCGAGGCGCTGCGGCGCACCGAGAAGCTCGCCCAGCACGTCTCGAATGTCGGGACCGCCCTCGCCACCGGTCTCGCCGCGCACGACGTGCTCGCCCAGGGGCTGCCGGCGACGCTCGTGGTGTCCGCCGATGTGACCGAGGCGCGGCACCTGCTCCCGGGCAACGACGACCCGAGTGTGATCGAGCTTCGCCAGGGCGGGGGCTTCAGCCGCACAATCGCGGTGGATCCCGCCCTCGCCGGATTCGTCGGCGCTTGCGACGGGGAGCTCAGCGTGGTGCAGATCGCGGCCGCGCTGGCCGACCTCTTCGACGTCCCTTTGGCCGACCTGTGGGCGGAGCTCGAACCTCGCATCCGCTCCCTTGTGCTCGACGGCATCCTGGTGCCGGGGGAATAGACCTCGGATCCATGCGTTGGAATAGATCATGAAGGCTTTCGGATTCCTCTCTTTCGGTCACTATGCCGACGTCCCCGGATCGGCGACCCGCACGGCGGGCGACATGCTCAAGCAGACGATCGAGATCGCCGAGGGTGCCGATGAGATCGGCGTGAACGGAGCCTCGGTGCGGGTGCACCACTGGGCGCGCCAGGCGGCATCGCCGATGCCCCTCCTCTCCGCGATGGCGGCGCGCACGAAGCGCATCGAGGTCGGCACCGGCGTGATCGACATGCGCTACGAGAACCCGTTCCAGTTCGCCGAGGAGGCGGCCGCGCTCGACCTCATCGCCGACGGCCGGATCGCGCTCGGCGTGAGCCGAGGTTCACCCGAGACCGCGCTGCGCGGCTACGAGACGTTCGGCTACGTCGACGAGGAGGACACGGAGCGCGGCAGCGTGCTGGCGCGCGAGAAGTTCGACCTCTTCCTGCGGGCGATCGACGGCGAGGGACTGGCCCCCGGCGATCCGCGGATGGTGGGTGCCGGGCGGTACCTGCAGATCGAGCCGCAGTCGCCGACTCTCCGCGATCACATCTGGTGGGGTTCCGGCTCGCGTCCGACCGCTGTGGAGACGGGCCGCAAGGGCCTCAACATGATGAGCTCGACCCTCGTGACCGAGGCGACCGGCCAGCCGTTCCACGAGCTGCAGCGCGAGCAGATCGAACTCTTCCGCTCCGCGTACAAGGAAGCAGGGCACACCGGTCGGCCGCGGGTCTCGGTCAGTCGCAGCGTGTTCCCGCTCGTCTCCGACATGGATCGGGCGTACTTCGGGCTGCGCAGCGAAGAGAACGCCGACCAGATCGGCGTGATCGACGGGTTCCGCTCGACCTTCGGCAAGACGTACGCCGCCGAGCCGGACGTGCTCATCGCGCAGCTGAAACAGGACGAGGCGGTGATGGCGGCCGACACCCTGCTGCTCACGATCCCGAACCAGCTCGGGCCGGAGTACAACCTGCACGTGCTGGAGGCGTTCGCGACGCACGTGGCTCCGGCGCTCGGCTGGAAGCCGAACACCGAGGGACCCGTCCAGGGCGACGCGGTCTGACGTCGCGCACGAACATCCGCATCCACGGAGGGCATGGCCTCGCATAGATTGAGGCCATGCCCTCCCGCGTCCCCGCACTTCGGCCGAAGTTCGGGGTGCGTCTGCTGGCACTGCTCGTGGACTACGCGGTCATCCTCGGCTGGATGGCGCTCCTCGCTCTGGTCACGGTGATCCTCTCCGCGATCACAGGAGAGATGTTCAACTGGCTCGAGCTCGGCACGGCCGGCGCCCAGCTCCTCGGCTTCCTCCTGCTGGTGCTGCCGGTGGGGGTCTACCTCTTCCTCGGGGAGTCGTCTTCGCAGCAGGCGACCCTCGGCAAGCGGGCCTTGGGCCTCCGTGTCGTCGACGCGCGGAGCGGCGACCGGCCGTCACGACCCCGGATCCTCGTCCGTACCGTCGTCAAGCTGCTCCCGTGGGAGATCGCGCACTTCGCGGTGTGGAACACCATCGCGTTCGTGGCAGACGGCGGATCCGAGTTCCCGGCGTGGGTGATGGTCGTCCTCATCGTGGCCGATGTGCTCCCCTTCGTGTACGTCGGGTTCGTCCTGTTCCAGACGGATCGGCGAGGACCTCACGATCTGATCGCGGGCACGAGAGTGATCCTTGGACAGAGATCCACTTTCCGTGAAACCGGCATACCAGTAGCCTGACCGCATGCGTGCGCCTCGCCATGGCATCCTCGCCGGAGCCCTCGTCCTCATCGCCGTCCTGGTCGGCGCGCTCCCCGCGTCCGCCGCCACGGTCGGCTCCTGGGCGACGTGGCAGCCGCTCACCGGCGGCGGCGGTGCGTTCACGACGACGGTCCAGGTCGCCGCGAAACCCGCCATCACCGCAACGATGACCAGCGACTCGCGGGCCGGACAGGTCGGCGTCATCAGCGGCGCGTCGACCTGGCTCTCGGAGGGCACGACCATCGGGGCGAAGTACGGGTCGAGCAAGGACCAGCCCTACCTGAACCTCCGCCCGCGGGCGGACAACGCGACGAGCCCCTCCACGACGACGTATTCCTTCGCGACGCCGACGCCGACGTCGGGATGGGCGTTCGCGGTGGGCGACATCGACGCGGACTCGGTGCGCATCCACGCGGTCGCTCCCGACGGACACGTGCTCGACGCCGGAGAGATCGGACTCGTCGACCGGTTCAACTACTGCGCTCCCGGACTCGCCGGCAAGCCCTCCTGCACGGGCGCCGCCGATGACATCCCGTCGTGGGATGCGGCGACTCTCACCCTCACCGGCAATGCCGCTGCCGCCGACACGAACGGTGCCGCCGCCTGGTTCGAGCCGAGCACTCCGATCAGCTCGCTCAGCCTCATCTTCACCCGTCGATCGGGGTTCCCGGTCTACCAGACCTGGTTCGCGTCGATCGCGCAGGACATCACCGGCAGCGTCACCGACACGGGAGCCCCGGTGCCCGGTGTCACGCTGACGCTGACCGATGCGAGCGGCACGGTCGTGGGAACGACGACGACCGCCGCCGACGGCACCTACTCCTTCCCCGGCTACGTGGCGGCCGACGGATACACCGTGCGCATCACTCCGCCCGCCGGGAAGATCCCGACGGGGGCGACGACCGTGGCGGCGAATCTCAGCGGAGGCGACGCTGTCGCGGACTTCACGCTGCGCAACATCGTGCCGGTCGCCGTCTCCGGGCGCGTGACCGACACGACCGGCGCGCCGATCGCCGGGGTGCCGGTGATGATCGCCGGTCAGACCACGACCACCGACGCCGACGGCCGCTACCTGTTCGACCAGGTTCCCGTCGGCACGCATCCCGCGACGATCACGACTCCCTCGGGCTACACGGTCGACCTCGAACCGGCCCCGGTCGTCGTACCGCCGGGCAGCGAACTGGCGATCGGGAACGTGGACTTCCGGCTCGCCGAGAACCCTGATCTGAGCGGTGCCGTGCGGGCGAACGGAGCCGGCGTCGCCGGTGTGACCGTCACCGCGGTCGGTCCGGGAGGGGTGACCCTCACCCGCGTGACGGATGCCTCCGGCGCCTACAGCTTCCCGCGGCTCACCGCCGGCGACTACGAGGTCACGATGACGACCCCCGGAGGCTTCGTCGCGGCGTCTCCGGTGAGCAGGACCGAGCAGGTGGCGGCGACAGACGTCGCGGACGTGGACTTCGAGCTGGCTCGACTCGGTGCGATCGACGGCACGGTGCGCGACGACGACGGCGCCCCCGTCGCCGACGTGATCGTGACGGTGACCGGGGTCGGAGCGCCGCAGCAGCTCACCTCCGATGCGGACGGCACGTTCGGGCTGGGCGCTCTGCCTCCGGGCACGTACACGCTCACGGTGACGCCTCCGACGGGCACCACCGTCGTCGGCGCGGCCACCCGCACGGTCGTGATCACCGCCGCCGGCGAAGTCGTCGGCGAGCAGGACTTCACGCTCGCCGCCGATGCCGTCGTCGTGCCACCGGATCCGGGGAACCCGCCGGCGAACGGCGGGAACGGCACCGACCCGCTCCCCGCGACCGGACTCGGCCCCGAGACGCTGGCCTGGGCGGCCGGCGGTGCGGCGATCCTCATCCTCGGTGTCGTGCTCCTGGTCGTGGCACGCCGCCGTCGCTCGCGCGAGTAGCTCCGTCCGGGAGCTCCTCCTCCGCTCCCTGCGGTGATCAGCTGCTCTCAGGCGGACCGAACAGCTCCTCGCCGTGTTCGTGGAGCAGCTCGTAGGCGTCCGCGAACGTCTCCGGCTCGGGCTCGCCCGGCTTGCCGTAGCGTGCGATCAGCAGGCCCAGGAGCCCCCGGGCGGGCGGCGTCAGCGGCCTCATCTGGTCCTTCTCGCCCGGCTTCGGTGCGGACTCCTCGGGGTTCGGAGGAGTGTACGCGGGAGTCGTCACCGGCCAGTCGGCGGGGTGTCGGGGCTTGTCGAGATTCACGACGTTCATCAGCGTGTTGGCCGACTCGTCACGATCGTTGAGCGGCTTCAGACCGTGCAGGCGGGAGAGCGTCGCGGTGACCGAGCCGTGGTGCATCTCGTCGTGGATGATCGTCCCGCGCCTCGTGTAAGCCGATACGGCGATCGCCGGTACGCGGCATCCGAGCCGGTCGAAGGTGAATCCCATCTCGCCGGCCTTCGTGTCCGCCGTCGGCTTGGTCGCGGCGGGCGGGGGCACGTGGTCGTAGCATCCGCCGTGCTCGTCGAAGGTGATGAGCAGCAGGGTGTTGACCGCGTTCGAACCCGTCGCGGACGCGCTCGTGCGCACGGCCTCGTAGATGTCGTGGATGAGACGGTCGCCGGCCCTCACGTCCGAGATCGCGCTGTCGAACACGGCCTCGCCGTCGACGTCGCCCTCCCGGGGGCGGCCGAACGGCGGATGGAAGTCGTTGTGGTCGTAGACCATCCGCGGCTCGATGAACGCATAGGCGGGGAGCTTCCCGTCCTTCGCCTCGGCGTAGAAGTCCTCCATGGTGCCGAAGTGCTCGGTGCGCCAGTACTTCTCGAGAACCGCGGCATGCAGCATCCCGGTGAACGAGACCAGCTGGAGCTTGTCGATGTAGATCTTCCAAGTCAGCTTCTTGTCCTCGAGGCGGTTGAACACCGTGGGGGCCGCGGGCGCATCGACCCACTTCTCGTACCCGCCGCCGGCCTGGTTCGTGACGAATCCGTGCGAGGTCGAGGCGTGGAAGAAGGAGCGGTTGCAGAACGTCTGCGAGGGGACCGCGGCGTACCAGTGGTCGAAGACCGCGAACTCGGCGGCGAGCGTCGACAGCACCGGGAGCATCTCCGGGGAGAAGGATCCCATGATGTGCCTGGCCTCATCGACGCCCGGATCCCGGCCCCCGCGCAGCCGGCGGAAGTTGATGATGTAGTCCTGGAGGAACCCCGACATCGTCGCCTTCTCACCCTTGGTCGGCGCGTTGAACGGCGCCTCCATCTGGTCGACGAAGAGCTCCGCGTTGCTCGGGGGGTCGACCGTGCCGAAGATCTGTGTGTTGACGTGCGGATACTCCTCGCCCGGGTCGGGGTCGGGAAGGCTCATGATCCGGTCGGTGTCGCCCTCGTACACGTGGGCATCGACCACCGTGCCGTCGGACGCCGTGTTGCTGTGCGTCCCGAACGCGAGGCCCTCGAACTTCTCGCCCTCCGGCAGGTTCTCCTTCGAGTACAGGTAGCCGAGGAGATTGTCGAAGGAGCGGTTCTCGCCCATCACCACGACGACGTGGTCGAAGCCCGGCTCGCTGCGCGGGGTCAGAGCGGCGAAAGGATCCGGGGCGTCCGCGAAGCCGTCACGGCCGCCTCCGGCGATCGATGCGCCGATGGCCGCACCACCCGCGCCTCCGACCACCGCGCCCGCGAGCGCAGCGCCCCCGATCTTGAAGAACCCTCGGCGAGAGGTGTCGGGAACGGACGGGGATACGGTGTCGTCGTCGGCCACGAGGCGATCCTATGCCGCACCCGCATCGAGCCGCAGAGCGATGCGGGTGCGGCCCTCGGTCGTCAGGCTGCGGCGATCCAGAGCACCGCGCCCTCACGCCAGCCGAGACCTGCGGTGCCCTCGGGGATGGGAGCCTCGTGCCGCGGGCGCACGACGCGCATCCGCTTACCGGCGAGTTCGACGATGTAGACGATGTCGGCCCCGCGGTAGACATGAGCGACGACCTCGACTCCGACCGGAGCATCCGCACCGACGCGGGGTGAGAGCCGCAGGTCCTCCTGGCGGAGCACGACCTCACCGGTGCCGTCGGGACCCGCGCCGCTCAGCGGCACCTGGATCGCCGTGCCGTCGAGCGTCGCGACCGCTCCCGAACGGGTCGCCGGGAGCAGGTTGGCCGCGCCGATGAAGTCGGCGGCGAAGGGGGTGCGCGGTGCGCCGTAGAGCTCGGCCGGTGCCCCCTCCTGCTCGATGACCCCCGCGTTCATGAGAACGATGCGGTCGGAGAGGCTCATCGCCTCCTCCTGGTCGTGCGTGACGAACACCGTCGTGAGCCCGAGCGTGCGGTGCAGCTCCTTCAGTTCTACCTGCATGTCCTCGCGCAGACGCGCGTCGAGGTTCGACAGCGGCTCGTCGAGCAGGAGCACCCGCGGCTCGAACGCGATGGCGCGGGCCAGGGCGACGCGCTGCTGCTGTCCGCCCGACAGCTGCGCCGGCATCCGATCGGCGAGGTGGCCCATCTGCACGCGCTCGAGCGCACGCACGGCCAGCTCCTTCTGCTCGCCCTTGGACTTCTCGCCCGACATGCGCAGTCCGAACCGAACGTTCTCGACCACGCTCATGTGGGGGAAGAGGGCGTAGCTCTGGAACATCATGCCGAGGTGACGCTTCTCGGGCGGGAGCCTGGTCACATCCTGACCTGCGATCTCGATCGTGCCGCCGCTGGGAGATTCGAGACCCGCGATGCAGCGCAGGAGCGTCGTCTTGCCGCAGCCCGAGGGGCCGAGCAGGGAGACGAACTCGCCGGACTGCATCGAGAGGTCGATGCCCTTGAGCACCGACGTCCCCTTGAAGTCCTTCGTGAGAGCAGTGATGGTGAGTGTTGTCATCAGACGAACAACCTTCCCAGGCCGATGATGCGTTCGAGGACGATCATGAGGACGACGGTGAGCAGGACCATCAGAGTCGAGACGGCCGCCACGGTGGGCGACGTGCTGAACTCCAGTTGGCCGTAGATGGCGATGGGGAGCGTCTCGAGCTGCGGGGTGCGCAGGAAGAGGGCGATGACCGCATCGTCGAACGAGATGTTGAAGGCGAAGAACGCGCCGGCCGCGATGCCGGGACGGGCGATGGGGAGCACGACGAGTCGATAGCGGTTCCACGTGCTGGCCCCGAGGGTGCGTGCGGCCTCCTCGGTGAAGTGATCGGCTCTGGTCATGACACCGGTGACCGTGCGCATGACGTAGGGGATGGCGATCACGACGTGGATCGCGATCAGGACGCCGACGTTCGGGGAGCCGATCGTGAGGGACGCGATCGAGAGCGCGCCGATCGCGAGGATGATCGTCGGGATGGTCAGGGGCGACATCAGCAGAGCCTGGAGGGCGGCGCCACCCGGGACCTTGAAACGCGTGAGTGCGAGGGCCGCGGCGGTGCCGATGGCCGCGGCGAGGATGGCGACGGTGATGCCGACCAGGAGGCTCAGTCGGAACGGCTCGAGGTAGGTGTCGGAGGTGAGGGCCTCGACGTACCAGTCGAGCGTGAAGCCCTGGCCGGGGAACGTGAGGAAGCGGTTCTCTCCGATGGAGGCGCCGGCGACGACCATGAGCGGCACGAGCATGTACAGCGTCACGACGACGCCGAGGACGATGGCGAGGACCCTGCCGAGGATCGGAACGGAACGGACCATGGTCACACCTTCTGCTTCCCGAGTCGGGACGTCGCTGCGAGCACGAGCATGACCCCGGCGAACAGCAGCACGGCCTGCGCGGCCGCGAACGACCAGTCCAGGTTGGTGGTCGCGTCGACGTAGATGGTCTGGGCGAACACGGGGATCTGCGCCCCGCCGATGAAGCGGGGGGTGATGAACGAGCTCACCGAAAGGACGAAGACGAGCGAGGCGCCGGCGACGATGCCCGGGACCGCGAGCGGCAGGACGATGTGACGGAGCGTGCGCCAGAATCCCGCGCCGAGCGTGCGGGATGCCTCCTCGAGCTGCGGCTTGATGCCGGAGATCACGCCGAGGATGCTGAGCACGGCGAACGGCAGGAGCACCTGCACCATCGCGATCACGACACCGGTCTCGGTGCCGAGGAAGCCCTGCGTGCCACCGACGAGGAACTCGGCGCCGGGGATCTGCATCATGAGTCCGGACGGGCCCATCAGAACCACCCAGCCGAAGGTGCGGACCACGACGCTCGTCATGAGCGGCAGGATCACCACGATCAGCAGGAAGGAGCGGACCTTGGAGCCCGAGCGAGCCATCACGTACGACAGGGGGATGGCGATCACCAGAGTGATCACCGTCTGGATCACCCCCAGGCGGAGCGAGCGGAGCGCCGCCTGGAGGTGATATTCACTCGTGAACAACCGGGTGAAGTTGTCGAGGGTGAACCCGCCTGCCGACGATTGCACGCTCATGAGGAGCATGCCAGCCACCGGGGTGATGAAGGCGAGCGCGAGCAGCACGATCGCCGGCAGGAGCAGGAGCCAGGGCTCCCTACGGGTTCGAACACTCATTTGGTGATCAGCGCATTCCACTCATCGGTCCAGGACTGACGCGAAGCCGCGACATCGCCCGGGGCGTAGACGACGACCGTCTCCAGCTCGTCGCCCGTGAGCACGGCGTCGGCGGTGTCGTCGGAGAGCTCGGCCTTGGTGTTGACCGGCGAGTACCGCATGTTCTCCGCGAAGACGGCCTGCGCTTCGGGGCGCAGTTCGAAATCGATGAAGAGCTTCGCCAGGTCGGGGTTGTCCCGGCCCTCGACCACGTTCGCCGTGATGAGGGAGGCGGTGACGCCCTCCTCCGGGACGATGAACTCTACCGGAAGGCCCGCGTCCTGAAGTGTGCCTGCATAGTCCATGGCGTACGGTGCGAGCCAGGTGTCCCGCTGGGCGAAGGCCGTCTGCAGGTCGGGCGAGGTCGGGACGACGATCGCGTCACCCGATGAGGCCAGCTCGCCGAGATCGGTGATCGCCTGGGACGGGTCTTCGATGCCGCCACCGAGAGCGTCGGACACACGGAGCATCGAGAGCACGCCGTACGTGTTCGAGAAGTCCGTGAGAGCGACGTGACCGGCGTAGGCCTCGTCGAACAGGTCGAGCCAGGAGGTCGGTGCCGGAGCATCGGCTTCCGTGTTGTAGACGAGTCCGATCGGTGCGAGCTGGATGACCGGGCCTTCACCGCGCTCGAGTCCGGCGGTCGCCAGCTCGATCAGGTCGCCCGACTCGGAGAGCTCGTCGGCCGCGATCGGCGCGATGAGTCCGTCCTGCGCGGCGGTGAACTCCTGCCCGCCGGAGAAGTGCACGACGTCGATCTGCGGGCTCGCCTTCTGGGCGGTGACCTGGGCGAGGGCGTCGGCGCTGTACAGCGTGATCAGTTCGACCTTCGCGCCGGTCTCCTCCTCGAAGGGATCGACGACGGCCTCGATGAAGGCCTTCTCCCAGTCGCCGCCGAACGAGGTGACGACGATGGTCTCGCCGGCGAACTCCTTGTCGCCGGACGATGCGCTGTCGTCGCCGGCAGCGCAGCCGGCGAGGACGAGGGCTCCGGTGGCGACGAGCGCCCCGGTGGTGAGGATTCTTCGGGTATTCATGCACTGCTCCTTCGGGATGGGTCCAGCACTGAGTAGACGCCTAGACCAGGCGTCCGATGGTGAGCTGCTTCGCTCCGTCGATGCGGATCGCCGCGCTCTCCTTGGCGAACTCCGCGAGTCCTTCGGTGATGCCGCCCCAGATGTTGACGGGTGTCCATCCGAGCGGGCCGAGAGTACGGGCACCACGATCGTAGAAGACTCCGATCTCGTACCACTCGAACGGCAGTCCGCCCATCTGCATGGGGCGCTGCCAGTACCACTGCAGATCACCCGGTGCGGGCACGACCTGCTGGTTCTCGAACGGCACCTTCTCGGGGTCGAAGTTCTGCGCTTCTTCGGGAAGGCCGACCATGACCTCGGGTCCTGCGTACATCGCGTGCATGGCCTGCATGGTGACCGGCTTCTCCAGTGCACCCCACATGGCCTCGCAGGTGCGAGGGGCGAGGTCCTCGAACAGGGTGGCGACGGCGCGGACGCCGTTCTCGTACTCGAGGAAGACCTGCTTGGTCATCGTGTTCCTTTCTCTGCAGCGGGGTGTTCCGCTGCTCGTTCACGGGCGGCCGAGACGAATGCCGCGAACAGCGGCATCTCCTCTGCGGCCTCATCGGGGGCGATCATCTTCTCGGGGTGCCACTGCACCGCCCAGAAGGGCCAGTCGCCGTCGGCTTCGACGGCTTCGACGATCCCGTCCGGAGCCCAGGCGACCGGGTGCAGACCGGGGGCGGTGACGTCGATCGACTGGTGGTGGATGGTGTTCACGATCCGCTGCCGGGTGCCGTAGAGGGCCGCGAGGCGACTGCCCTCGGCGAGGACGATCGGATGCCGCGCCGCGAGCTGCTGATCGGCGCCGCGCACGGGCTCGTGGTGCTCGGTGGTCGGGATGTCGACGATCAGGGTTCCGCCGAACGCGATGTTGCTCACCTGCAGTCCCCGGCAGATCGCGAGAACGGGCATCCCCCGTCGGCGGGCGCCGAGAGCGAGGGCGATCTCGTACCCGTCGCGCGAGGGGTCGTAGCTCTTGCCCTCCTGGGGCTCTGCGTCGTAGCGGGACGGATGCACGTCTTCGCCACCGGAGAGGACGAGCCCGTCGAGCCGGTCGAGCACCTCGTCGACGCCCGCGGTCGGTGGGAGCAGCACGACGGCGCCGCCCGCGGCTTCGATGGGTGCGGCGTACTCGGTGCCCAGGCTGTGCGCCGGACGACCGGTGCCGAGGTCGGTGTCGATGGAGCGACGCCAGGTCGTGATCCCGATGAGAGGCCGGGTCACGAGAGCTCGATCCACGTGGTCTTGAGGTCGGTGAACTTGTCGAGGGCGTGCAGGCTCTTGTCACGACCGAAGCCCGACCCCTTGACCCCGCCGAAGGGGATCGTCATGTCGCCCTCCTCGAAGCAGTTCACCCACACCACGCCGGCGCGCAGCCGACGCGACAGAGTGTGCACGGCGTTGAGGTCGGTGCTCCACAGCGCGGCCGCGAGCCCGAACTCCGTGCCGTTGGCGATCTGAAGCGCATCCTCCAGATCGTCGTAGGCGATGACCGAGAGCACGGGGCCGAAGACCTCGCGTTGTGCCACCTCGTGCTGGGGGGTGACGCCGAGCACGACGGGCGCGAAGTAGCTGCCTCCGTCGACGGCGCGGAAGCGCTCGGGACTCCCGGCGACGAGCTCTCCGCCCTCCGCCTGAGCGCGCTCGACGAACCCGGCGATGCCGGTGAGCTGCTTCTCGCTGACGATCGCCCCCATCGAGGTGGCGACGTCGAACGGGTCGGCCGGGAGGCTGGTGCGCGCGACGTCGGCGGCGATCTCGAGGGCACGATCGCGCTGGTCGCGCGGAACGAGCAGGCGGGAGGATGCGGTGCACATCTGTCCCTGGTTGTAGAAGCAGCCGTCGGCGGTCGCGCGGACGGCGCGCTCCAGGTCGGCGTCCGGCAGCACCAGGCTCGCGGTCTTCCCGCCGAGCTCGGGCCAGACGCGCTTGCCGTTGGACGCGGCAGAGTAGCCGAGGAAGCGTCGCCCGACTTCGGGGGATCCCGTGAACGTGACGACGTCGACGTCGGGGTGCTCGCCGAGGGCACGGCCGGCGACCTGTCCGGCGCCGGGGGTGACGTTGAGCACGCCCGCGGGAATGCCGGCCTCATGCGCGAGCTCGGCAAGGCGAAGTGCGGAGAAGGTGGTGTGCTCGGCGGGCTTGAGCACGACGCTGTTGCCGACCGCGAGGGCGGGGGCGAGCTTCCAGGCCGTCATGGTCAGCGGGAAGTTCCACGGCACGACGGCCGCGACGACGCCCGCGGGTTCGCGCGTGACGAGCGCGAGGCTGCCGGGCGCGGTGACGGGCGCCTCGTCGAGGATCTTGTCTGCGGCTTCGCCGTACCAGCGGAAGCAGTTGACGACGGCGCGGAGTTCGGTCTGCAGAGCCTCCCGCACGGGCTTGCCCATCTCGAGCGAGATCGTGAGGGCGAGCTCTTCGGCGTTGTCGTGGATCTTCTGTGCGAAGGCGATCAGCAGCTGCCCGCGCTCACGCGGCGCGATCCGCGACCACACGCCGGAGTCGAACGCGGTGCGTGCGGAGCGGACCGCTCGGTCCACATCCGCGGCCGAGGCGGCGGAGATCTGCGGGAGCACACGGCCGTCGCGGGGGCTCACCGGGGCCAGGGGCTCGGCTGAGCCCTCCTCCCACGCGCCGTCGATGAACATGCGCGTGTGCAGGGGCAGCGTCGCAGCGCGATCCGCCCAGTCGTCTCCAGTAGCCGTGAACACGGTCGTCCTCTCCAGGGGTGATGGCCCTGGAGAGGATACTCGCCCTATTTCGCCACTAGGTCAAGCTGTTGAGAACTATCTCGCCATTTCTTTACACGTCTGTAACAGAATCGGCCTACAGGCGAATGGCTCCTGTCGGCATGTCATTGGCCAGCGCCTCGGGGGCCTCGTCGACGATGAGAGACCCGCGCAGCACCGGCGTGATCACGACCAGCGACTCCACGACCTCGAGGCCGTCATGCCCTGCCACCGCCGGCCCGGTGAGGAACTCGTAGAACTCGTCGGCGTCCTTCACGAGCACGTTGGCGAGCAGCTGCGAGGTCCCCGTGGTGGCGGCGATGAACTTCACCTCCGGGGCGGCCGCGAGAGCTGTTCCCACCTTCTCGAGGCGGGCCATCGGAACGCGGAGCCAGACCAGCGCCTCCAGCCCGAGACCGAACAGGCTCGGCACGACCTCGGTGCGCGGATGCATCAGGCTACGACGGCTCAGAGACTCCATACGTCGGCGGGTGGTCGTCACGTTCAGGCCCAGCGACCGGGCGAGCTGCGCGACCGGCATCCGGCCGTCCTTCAGCAGCAGGCGGATGAGCGCCTCTTCGTCGTCGCTCAGCGAGTCGGCGGGATCGACCTCCGAGCCGGACGACTCGTCGAGCATCCGCGCCTGCTCGTCGGTCAGCACCCCCGCGCGCCAGTCATGCCCGGAGCGGAAGAACTTCAGCACCGTCGTGACGTTGATCGAGTCGATGCCTTCGAGCTCGGGGAAATCGGTGAAGAGCAGCTCGCGGATCGAGGCGTCGTCGTGGGGGAGGAGCATGCCGGCGATGTCGCTGCTGCCTTCGAGCACCGAGACCGAGGAGGCGTCAGCTCTCCGCGCCAGCGTGCGTGCGACGTGCCACAGCGCGTGGGGCTCGGTCGTGATGCGGAAGAGCACCGCACGGGCATGGAGCACCCGGGCGGGGTCGACGTACGTGGAGACGCGGACCAGCCCTCGGTCGAGCAGCCGCTGTCCTCGACGGGCGACGGTGCGCTCGGGCAGGTCGACCACACGGGCGATCTCTCCCCACGACGCGCGGCCGTTCACCTGCAGGGCCGCGGCGACGATCCGATCGGTGTCGTCGGCCATCACATCGTTCGCGGGCACTGGCTCTCCTTCACCGGGGACGGACTCGGGTGAAGGTTATCCCAGTCGGCGGGGTCGGCGGCTCACACGAAAGAGCGCCGCCGAGGCCGTAGCCCCGACGGCGCCCTCTGACGAGAGTCGCGGATCAGTCCGCGTCGACCACCTCCACCGTGGCGTGCTGGCGACGACGGCGCATCGCGAACAGGCCGAGGCCGGCCGCGAGCAGCACGACCGCCGCGACGATGTACGGCATGCTGTCGACACCGGTCGTGGCGAGATCGCCGTCCGACACACCGCCCGAGCCGTCACCCGGATCGACCACACCACCGCCGGGCGCCGCCGTGACGGTGATCGCGGCGGTGACCTCGGTGCCGTTGGGCAGGATCACAGCGAGGGTGTGCGCACCGGCGGGGGTGTTCGCCGGGATCGTGACCGTGCGCTGGAAGGAGCCATCCGCCGCGGCGGTCGCCGTGCCCAGCTGCACCGGGTCGGAGCGCAGCTCGAGACGCAGCTCGGCGCCTTCCGCGAAGCCGCTGCCCGACACCGTGACCGTGCCGCCGGCCTTCACCGACGCCGCGCCCAGCTCGATCTCGGCCGGAACCTCGGGCTCCGGCGTGACCGGAGGCGTGACGCCCTCCTCGGTGACCCACTTCTCGCCGGCGTTCGACTTCGTCACGGTGAACGTGTCGTACAGGGCCCCGACGGGGAGTTCGGTCGTGGCGCCCGGCTGCTTCTCCGCGAGGTAGGAGCGGTACACGAGCTGGTTCTTCGAGACATCGATCACCTGGTACGTGGTCACGCCCTGGCCGCGCAGCACCTGGGTGGCGCCGTTGTTGGTCCAGACGTTCTTCTCGGGGGTCTCGAGGTCGTAGTGCTTCGCACCCGAGTTCGACACGACGTAGACCGGGCCGGTGGTGAGACCGGGAGTGTCGGTCGCATCCGTGTTCACGTATCCGCGGGCGTATGTGTGGTCGTGACCCATGAGGACCAGGTCGATGTCGTTGCGCTGGAAGACCGGCAGCCACTCGGCGCGCAGCACCGGCTCGTCACGACCCTCGGATGCCGAGAACACCGGTTGGTGGAACGTGACGACGTTCCACTTTGACGGGCTGTTCTGCAGCAGCAGGTCGAGCCAGGCGCCCTGGAAGCGGGTCCAGAGGACGCCGATCTGCGAGGAGGGGCACTCCGCTCCCGTGCAGGACGGGAGCCCGGCCGGGGTGAGGAAGGTCGTGTCGCGCGTCGCGTTCAGCGTGATGAAGCGCACGCCCTGGTAGTCGGTGTAGTACGCGGTCTCCGCGGCGAACGAACTCCAGTGGTCGAAGAACGCGCGGTACTGCTGCGCGACCGCCGAGTCGCCCTTGGCGAGGTCGGCCAGCTCGCCGATCGAGCTCGTCGACGGGTTGTTGTGCGGGTACTCGAAGGCGGCCTTCCATGCGGTGAGCAGCTTGTCGCCGGAGTACTCGTGGTTGCCCGGCGCAGCCATCACGTTGGTGCGGACGGCCGAGTCCTTCATGCCCTTGAACCAGTTGAGCCACTCGTTCTCGTTGCTGGACGTGTTGATCAGGTCACCCGCGTGCACGGAGCCGATCGAACGAGGAGCCTTCGCCTCAGCCTGCTTGACGACGTTCGGCCAAGTGGTGTCGAGGCCGATCTGCGCGTCGCCGTAGTAGATGAACTGGAAGTCCGTCGCCTTCGGGTCTGCCGTGCGGAAGGAGTACCAGTCGCTCCAGCTGCCGGGGAGGCCGACGCGGTAGCGGTACTCGGTCGCAGCGGTGAGGCCCGTGACCGTCGCCGAGAAGTGCTTGTTCGGGTTGCCGTTCACGACACCCGCGTCGTAGGCGTCGACCGTGCGGGTGTCGCCACCGGCCGAAGGTGCGATCTCGACCTGGCCGATCGTGTGCGAGGCGTCGCCCGCGAGCCACGAGAACGACTGCGAGACAGCGGGCTGCTCGGTCGGGGTGAGGATGACACGGGTCGGCGGGGCGATCACGGGGGTGCCGGGATCGGACGCCTCGACGAGGGTCAGCGACGACATGTCGAAGAAGATGTCGGAGCTGGTCTCGCGGTCCTGGAACAGCGAGACGGCGATCGTGTTGGTCCCGTCGTGCAGCAGGTCGCCCTCGGCGCTGAACGTGCTGGTGAGCGGATCGCCGTTGCCTTCGCCGGCGTACTCGAGGTTCTTCGTGTCGGTGATGCGGCCGTCGACGTAGCGGGCGACCTCCTCGCCGTTGATCCAGACGATGATCGCGTCGTCGTACGTGATGGTGCTCTGCAGGGCCGCGACCTTCTCGGCCACGCCCGCTTCGAGCTCGAACGTCGTGCGGAAGAAGTAGGTCGGCACGGTGGGTGCCTTGGTGCCGTCGAGGTAGTGGTTCAGGAGCGTCTTGGGAGTCTGCGGGCCGACCGGGGCGAGCTTTCCGCCCTTCGCGCCGAAGGAACCGGGTGCGGTCTTCCAGGCGCTGTCGTCGTAGGCGGGCAGCGTCCAGTCGCGCAGGGACGCAGGGGCAGGAGACGGGTCGGAGCCGTCGTCGAGGTAGTGCCAGGCGGTCTCGCCGGTGACCAGCGAGCCTGTCGGAACCTCGGGATCGGGTGCGGCGAGGGCCGCGGGGGCGACGACGGCGCCGCCGAGCAGGGCGAGGAGCGCGACGGATGTCAGTCCGTGACGCCGCCACCGCACCGCAGGGGTGGGGGAGGTCATGTCAGTCCTTCGTGGGTGGGTTTCCGTGCTCAACCGCACGGGGCCCCTCCACTTCATCGAAGCGGGATGACCGGGGACTGGCCTCCCGGCGACCGGGAGGTGAACGGGGTGCGCAGGCGCGCTTATCGGCGGGTCCTGACGAGAATCCGCTGGTGTGAAACGGCCCGCTCGCGGGTCAGGGGCGCGGTTCGAGCGGGTGGCTCTCCAGCTTGCCGACCACCCCGCCGGCGACGAGTCGGTGGGCAGCAGTGTGCGGCTTGCGGGTCGCCTGGTCGACGACGCCGTCGCCGAACTCGCGCGCGAGCTGCAGGCGCGGGTACTCGGCGAGCACCTCGCGGATGAAGCTCGCGGGAAGGGCATCGGGCCGCGCGCCGGAGATGTCGAGCGCGGTGCCGATCTCGAGCAGGTAGCCCTCGACGTCCATCGCGGGATCGACGGACGGCCAGTTGTGCCGGATGATGACCTCGAGCGCACGCCGGCTGCGGTCCGCGTCCCAGCCTGCGCCCGTCGTGAGGGCCACGGCGACGTGTCCACCCGCCTCTTCGTAGGACAGGTCGACGTTGTCGAACTCGGGCACGATGCCGATGTCGTGCAGCATCGCCGACACGTACAGGAGCTCGTGATCGATGTCGCTCCGGTCCTCGACGAGCGCGAAGGCCTCGGCCCACAACCACGAGCGCAGCACGTGGTTCTGCATCGACTCGGAGTGGTACTGCGCCGCCAGGGACCGCGCGGCGCGGGCCGCAGGGGTGGCGGGTGCCGTGAATGAGCTCAGCTGCATCATGGCCCTCAGACTACGTCCGTGACCCGCCCCGGTACGCTGGAACCCATGCTCAATATGGCTGACGGCCTCGCCCGTCTCGGTGCGCTCGCCGAGAATCCGGTCGTCCGCACCCTCGCGAAGGCGTTCGAGGATGCCGGCTTCGATCTCGCGGTCGTCGGCGGTCCGGTGCGCGATGCGCTGCTCGGCCGGGAGACGCACGATCTCGACTTCACGACGAACGCCTCACCCGACGACATCCTGACGATCGTCAAGCCGATCTCGACGGCGCAGTGGGACATCGGTCGTGCGTTCGGCACGATCGGTGCGCGCGTGCAGGGCGAGCAGGTCGAGATCACGACCTATCGCGCCGACAGCTACGACGGCGTGACGCGCAAGCCCACGGTCGAGTTCGGCGACACGATCGACGGCGACCTCGTGCGCCGTGACTTCACGGTCAACTCGATGGCCCTGCAGGTGCCGGCCGTGAAGCTGATCGATCCGACCGGTGGGGTGGAAGACCTCGTCGTCGGTGTTCTGCGCACGCCCGCGGATCCGCGGATCTCGTTCGGCGACGACCCGCTGCGGATGCTGCGGGCGGCACGTTTCAGCGCCCAGCTCGGATTCCGCGTCGAGGAGGCCACGGCTGAGGCGATCGCCGAGCTGCGCGAGACCCTGAAGATCGTGAGCCCCGAGCGGATCCAGTCCGAGCTCGTGCGCCTCATGCAGACGGACGACCCGGTGCGCGGCATCCGCGTCCTGGTCGACACCGGCCTGATCGACGAATTCCTCCCGGAGGTGACCGACCTGCGTCTCGAGGTCGATGAGCATCACCACCACAAGGACGTCTACGAGCACTCGCTCACCGTGCTCAGCCAGGCGATCGAGCTCGAGCACTCCCGGCACCCCGGTGCGGCGCCCGACGTGCCGCTGCGCATCGCCGCTCTGCTGCACGACATCGGCAAGCCCCGCACCCGCAAGCTCGAGGCCGGGGGAGTGGTCACGTTCCACCACCACGACGTCGTCGGGGCGCGCATGGCGCGCAAGCGGCTGCAGGCACTGCGCTTCGATACGGGCACGACGGACGCCGTGGCGACCCTCATCGAGTTGCACCTGCGCTTCTTCGGCTACGCAGAGGGGGCGTGGACGGATGCCGCGGTGCGGCGCTACGTGCGCGACGCGGGCGACCTGCTGGAGCGCCTGCACATCCTCACCCGCGCCGACGTGACCACGCGCAACAAGCGCAAGGCCGGTCGCCTCGCGAGTGCCTACGACGACATCGAGTCGCGCATCGCCACGCTGCGAGAGCAGGAGGAGCTCGACTCGATCCGTCCGGAGCTCGACGGCAACCGCATCCAGGAGGTGCTCGGCATCCCGCCCGGGCGCGAGGTGGGCGAGGCGTACCGGTTCCTGCTCGACCTGCGTCTGGACGAGGGCGTGCTCGGTGCCGACGTGGCGGAGCAGCGCCTGCGCGAGTGGTGGGCCGCCCGCGCCTGAGCCTCGCCGCGGTGCGAGATTCCGGCATCCCCGCCTATTCCGTGTGTGGCGTCGCGCTCGTACACTGAGTCAACGAAGCCTCTTCGATGATCGGAGACCGCTGTGTCTGCGCCGTGGCAGGTATCCCGCGAGTCCCTTCCGGCGACATCGCGACTTCTCGTCGAGCGCGCGCACGAGGAGCTCCTCGCCGGCAACCTCGACGATCGGCGGCTGCAGCAGGTGCGCCCGCTCGTCCGCGAGTCGTGGGAGAGGTCCTGGCGCCGTCGCGTCGGCCCGGAAGGCGCCCCGCCGCTCGAGCTGGTCAGCGACGAACTCGAGGAGTACCGCCTCGCGCACCCGCTCGCCTCGGCGATGGACATGATCCGCGCACTGCTCCTGCCGGGAGAGGCCGAGGACACCGGCGTGATCATCGCCGTCGGCGACCAGGCCGGGCGACTGCTCTGGATCGAGGGAGACGCTCAGCTGCGCTCGCTCACCGACGACATGGGCTTCGTCGCCGGTGCGAACTGGTCGGAGGATGCGGTCGGCACGAGCGCGCCGGGCACGGCGCTCGAGCTCGGGCAGTCGGTGCAGATCCGCGGCGCGGAGCACTACAACCGGCTCGTGCACCCGTGGTCGTGCACGGCCGCTCCGGTACGTGATCCCGAGACGAAGCGGGTGCTCGGCGTGATCGACATCACCGGCGGGCCCGAGGTCGTGTCGCCGCAGGCGCGACTGCTCGTGGATGCCACGGCACGGGCCGTGGAGTCCGAGCTGATGGTGGCGCGCCTGCGCGACAGGAGCGAGGCGCCGCGCTCCCGGCCGACCTCGTCGAAGGCCCGTACCCCGGCCACCGCCCGTGCGACCCTGCACGTGCTCGGACGCGACCGCGCGCGGTTGGAGACCGAATCTACGCACGGCGAATCGATGATCGACCTCAGCGCGCGCCATGCCGCCATCCTGCTGATGCTGGCGGTTCATCGTCAGGGCCTCTCGGCCGAACGCCTGTGCGAACTCGTCTACGGGCCGGGCGTCTCACCCGACACGCTGCGGCCCGAGATGGTGCGTCTGCGCAAGGTGCTCGAGCGCACGGCCCCCGACCTCGTGCCGGAGTCCCGCCCGTATCGACTGCCCGTCGTGCTCGACACGGATGCGCACGACGTGCTCTCCCTGCTCGACCGCGGCGCGCACCGCGTGGCGTTGACCGCCTACCGCGGACCGGTGCTGCCCGAGTCGACCTCGCCCGGTGTCGAGGAGTTCAGGGAGACGGTGCGCGGAGCGCTGCGAGAGGTGATGCTCTCGGAGGCGAGCCTCGACGTTCTGCTCTCCTACGCCGAGATCCCCGAAGGGCAAGGCGACGCCGAGGCATTGCGGCTCGCCCTGGAGATGCTGCCCGCGCGATCGCCGAAGCGCGCCGGACTGGTCGCGCGGATCGAGCGCCTCGACGGCTGACCACCCGATCCGTTCTCCGCACCGATCCGCGGTCGTTGTCGGTGGGGTGGAGTACCGTTCTGCGCATGTCCGAGATCCGGCCCTTCCGGCTCCATGTGCCCGACGATGTGCTCGACGACCTCCGCGTGCGACTGCGGCACGCCAGGCTTCTCGACGACTACCCGCGGCGTATGCCGTCCGGCATGAGCGCACAGTGGCTGCGCGAACTCGTCGACGCCTGGGCCGAGTGGGACTGGAGGGCGCGCGAGGAGTGGCTCGCCGGGTTCCCGCAGTTCCTCGCCGACGTCGACGGCACAGACATCCACTTCGCCCGGATGGAGTCGTCACGGCCCGACGCGCCGGCCCTGCTCATCATGCACGGGTGGCCGCACACCTTCGCCCTGCAGCTCGATGTCGCGGCGATGCTGCCGGACTTCGACGTCGTCGTCGCGAGCCTGCCCGGGTTCGCCTTCTCGCAGCCGTATGCCGATGGACCGATGAGCGAGCGGCGGATCGCCGAGACCATGCACAGGCTCATGACGGATGTGCTCGGATACGACAGCTACCTGACGTACGGCGAAGACGTCTCGGCCAACATCAGCGATCTCATCGCCGGAGCGTACCCGGGGCAGGTGGCCGGGATCATCGCGACGCACGCCCACTTCGGCACACCCGCAGAGCGTCAGGCGACGGACGACCCGGAGGTTCGGGCGTTCTTCGCGCGGCTCGATGCCGAGCACGGCCCGAACGGGTCCTACGGACACGTGCAGTGGGCGCGCCCCGACACGCTGGCCGCCGCGCTCAACGACTCCCCGGCCGGACTCCTCGCCTGGATCGCCGAGAAGCTGTCCGAATGGGCCGACACCCCCGGTGATGATCCTGCTGCGGTCGAGGCGGTCATCTCGCGCGATCGCATCCTCACGGAGGCGATGATCTACTGGGTGACCCAGAGCATCGCGACCTCCTTCCGGCCGTACTACGAAGGGGCGGACACTCCCGAGGCGATGCCGGTGGTCGAGGTTCCCGCCGCCGTGTACATCCAGCGTCACGAGCACGACTATCCCGAGGGTCTCGCTCGCAGGTTCTACACCGATCTGCGGGTGTTCGAGCGACTCGAGCGGGGCGGACACTTCACGATCGCCGAGGTGCCGGAGGGTATGGCCGAGCGCTTCCGGTCGTTCGCAGCCGCGCTCCGCTAGGGCTGCAACGTCTCGCAACGTTGCGCATCGGGGCGCAACGTCGCGCGACCTACCTTCGGAGGACAGCCGCCGCATCGAAGCGCGGCCCGTCGAAGGAGACCCCCATGAGCATCGTCGAAGAAGACGTGTCCCTCGCCTACGCGGCCCCGGGCCGGCCGGGCGCCCTCGCGAACTACCGCCCGCGGTACGGCCACTACATCGGCGGGGAGTTCGTCGAACCCGTCAAAGGTCAGTACTTCGAGAACATCAGCCCCGTCAACGGCAAGCCCTTCACAGAGGTCGGCCGCGGCACGAGCGAAGACATCGACCGCGCCGTCGACGTCGCCTGGAAGGCGTTCGCGGGGTGGGGTAAGACGAGTCCCGCCGAGCGGTCCGTCATCCTGAACCGCATCGCCGATCGCATCGAGCAGCACCTCGAGGAGATCGCGGTCGCCGAGACCTGGGAGAACGGCAAGCCGGTGCGCGAGACCCTCGCCGCCGACATCCCTCTCGCCGTCGATCACTTCCGCTACTTCGCCGGCGTGCTTCGGGCGCAGGAGGGCGGCATCAGCCAACTGGACGAGAACACCGTGGCGTACCACTTCCACGAGCCGCTCGGTGTGGTCGGGCAGATCATCCCCTGGAACTTCCCGATCCTGATGGCCGTGTGGAAGCTCGCGCCCGCGCTCGCCGCAGGCAACTGCGTCGTGATCAAGCCGGCCGAGCAGACCCCGGCCTCGCTCCTGTTCCTGTTCGACATCATCGGCGACCTGCTGCCGGCCGGTGTCGTGAACATCGTCAACGGGTTCGGCATCGAGGCGGGCGCTCCGCTCGCGCAGCACAAGCGGATCCGCAAGGTCGCGTTCACGGGAGAGACCACGACGGGGCGGCTGATCATGCAGTACGCGTCGCAGAACCTGATTCCCGTGACGCTCGAGCTCGGAGGCAAGAGCCCGAACGTGTTCTTCGAAGACGTCGCACGCTCGACCAGCGACCCGTTCTACGACAAGGCGCTCGAGGGCTTCACGATGTTCGCCCTCAATCAGGGCGAGGTGTGCACCTGCCCTTCGCGCGCGCTCATCCAGCGGTCGATCTACGACGGCTTCCTCGCCGACGGTCTGGAGCGGGTCGCGAAGGTCGTGCAGGGCGACCCGCTCGACCCTGCGACGATGATCGGCGCGCAGGCGTCGAACGATCAGCTGGAGAAGATCCTCAGCTACATCGACATCGGGAAGCAGGGCGGGGCGCGTCTGCTCACCGGTGGCGAGCGGGTCGACCTCGGCGGCGATCTCAGTGAGGGGTTCTACGTCGCCCCGACCGTGTTCGAGGGGACGAACGACATGCGCATCTTCCAGGAGGAGATCTTCGGCCCGGTGCTGTCGGTCACGTCGTTCGACGGCTTCGACGACGCGATCTCGATCGCCAACGACACGCTCTACGGGTTGGGCGCCGGGGTGTGGAGTCGCAGTGGCGACACCGCGTACCGGGCGGGCCGGGCGATCGAGGCCGGGCGCGTGTGGACGAACACGTACCACCAGTACCCCGCTCACGCTGCGTTCGGTGGATACAAGCAGTCGGGTGTGGGGCGCGAGAACCACAAGATGATGCTCGACCACTACCAGCAGACGAAGAACCTCCTCGTCTCGTACGCGGAAGGGCCGATGGGCTTCTTCTGAGCCGCACCTCCGGGCGGACGCGTCGGCGTCCGCCCGGACCCAGTCCGCGGAAGGCGGGAATCATGGTCGGGATCGGCGCCCATCAGCGGGTTGACGTGACGGATGCTGCGGCTGCCCTCGTGCGCGAACTGACCGTGCAGCATGGGCCGCTCATGTTCCACCAGTCGGGTGGATGCTGCGACGGATCGGCCCCCATGTGCTACCCGGTCGGCATGTTCCTCACCGGTCCGGGGGACGTGCTTCTCGGCGGCCTCGACGTCGGACTCGACGATCAGGTGGAGGTCTTCATGTCGGTATCGCAGTTTGAGTACTGGAAGTACACGCACCTGACCATCGACGTGGTGCCGGGGCGTGGAGCCGGCTTCTCCGTCGAAGGCCCGACGGGCATGCGGTTCCTCATCCGTTCCCGGATGCTGGACGACGCGGAGCTGGCGTCCTTCGGCCTCAGCCGCTGACGATACACACACCACGTACGGAGAATTGCCGTACACTCGAACGGTGACCTCGACGACCCCTCTCAAGAACGCCCGCCTGGAGTTCCGTGTCACCACGGAGCAGAAGGAGGCGATCGAAGAGGCTGCCGCGATCGAAGGCCGTACCGTCACCGACTTCTCCGCCTCGGCACTGGTGGAACGGGCGCAAGAGGTGATCGAGCGCGACAGGCGACTGCGCGTCGATGCCATCCGGTTCGACGCCTTCATCGAGGTCATGGACCGCCCCGCTCGAAGCGTGGAGGGCCTGCGGGAACTCCTGAACCGCGAGTCCGTTTTCGTTGACTGAGTTCCGGACGCCGCGGCCCCTCGCGCCCGGCGACAGACTGTCCGAGTTCCGCTGCGGGGAGGAGAGCCTCGACATCTGGCTCCGTGGCCGTGCGAGGTCGAACGAGAAGAACGGCGCTTCACGCACCATGGTCTCGGTCACGCGCGAGGGACGTGTCGCCGGCTACTACTGCCTTTCGTCGAGCGCCATCGACCGCGAGGACGGTCCCGTGCCGCTGGCCGCGGGCATGCCGGCATCCATCCCCGTGGTGCTGCTCGGTCGGCTCGCGGTGGATCAGGAGTACGCGGGACGGGGCCTCGGCGTCTCCCTCCTGCGCCATGCGACCCTTCGGGCACTCGAAGCAGCGGAGACCATCGGTATCCATGCCGTGCTCGTCCACGCGATCAACGACGAGGTCGCGCCGTTCTACGAGCGGTTCGGCTTCGTACGGTTCCCCGGCGCGCAGCGCACCCTGTATTTGCTCGCCAAGGATGCCCGGGTGACACTGACCTCGTGACCGGCCTCAGCCGCTGACGCCGTCGAGCATCGCCCTCGATGCGCGCGTCTGCATCCGCAGCGCGTCGGCCAGGGCGGCGACGGCGGGAAGCCGGAGCGATTCGGGGCGGGCGACCAGGTAGTAGGGCAGCTTCTCGGCGAAGATCGACGGCAGCAGCCGCACGAGGTCATCGTGGCGATCGGCCGCGAAACAGGGCAGAAGGCCGATGCCGGCACCCGCACGGGTGGCCTCGACGTGCACGAAGACGTTCGTGGAGGTGAGTCCGTCCTGCATGCGCGGCACGAGCCGACGGGGGAGGTCGAGCGCGTCCACCTGCAGCATCGAGTCGACGAAGTACACCAGGCGATGCTGCTCGAGCTCGGCGGCCGACGTCGGCGTCCCGGTCCTGGCGAGGTAGTCCCGAGAGGCGTACATGCCGAGTGTGTAGGTGCCGAGCTTCACGGAGTGGGCGCGGCGGGTCTGCGGCGCACCGACCACCACTTCGAGGTCGAGGCCGGCACGGTGCTCGGCCGCGCGCCGTGTCGCCGCCACGATCTCCACCGTGAGCCTCGGGTGTGTGACGCGCAGGGCGGCGATGGCGGGCGCGGCGATGTAGGCGCTGAACCCGTCGGTGGCGGACATGCGCACCACCCCCGAGATCGGATCGGGAGCATCGGCATCGCCGCGGTCGAGCTGGGAGAGCGCGGCCTCGATGCGCCCACCCGTCTCCGCAGCGGCGCGCCCCAGGTCGGTGAGTTCCCACCCTGCCGCGGATTGTGCGACGACTCGGCCGCCGAGCACCTCCTCGAGCGCCGCGATGCGCCGGGCGACCGTCGTGTGGTCGAGTCCGAGATGCGTGGCGGCACTCGTGTAGCGTCCGGTGCGGGCGACGGCGAGCAACACCAGCAGATCGTCCGCACGGGGGCGCTGAGGAGCATCCATCGTGCAATTATGCACAGCGTGGGTGCGGCATTGGGCATTGTTGCAGGGAAGGCGATGCCGAACACTGGACCGAGGTGTCACCGGCGACACCCGAAGGAGAGACATGGCATCCTCAACCAGCGCGTCGCGCGTCGCATCATCGCCCACCCCGTCCACCTCGAAACTCAAGCGCGTCGTCGCGGCCTCCATGGCCGGCACGGTCGTCGAGTGGTACGAGTTCTTCCTCTACGCCACGGCCGCGAGTTTGGTGTTCGGCACCTACTTCTTCCCTCCCACCGGTTCACCACTCGACGGCATCATCGCGGCCTTCGTCACCTACGCGATCGGCTTCGTCGCCCGACCCCTCGGCGGAATCGTCTTCGGGCAGATCGGTGACCGGTTCGGCCGCAAGCCCACGTTGCAGGCGACGATCATCATCGTGGGCGCCGCGACCTTCCTGATGGGATGCCTGCCCGGTTTCCAGAGCATCGGCTACTGGGCGCCGGCACTCCTGGTGGCACTGCGCTTCCTTCAGGGATTCGCGGTCGGTGGCGAGTGGGGCGGCGCTGTGCTGCTGGTCGCCGAACAGAGCCCCGACCGATCCCGCTCGTTCTGGTCGAGCTGGCCCCAGGCCGCCGTGCCGGTGGGCAACCTGCTGGCGACGCTCGTGCTGCTCGTGAGCTCGTGGGTGATGAGCTCCGACGCCTTCCTCGAGTGGGGCTGGCGCATCGCCTTCTGGCTCTCGGCCGTGATCGTCCTGGTCGGCTTCTACATCCGCCGCCATGTGGAGGAGGCCCCGATCTTCCTGGAGGCGAAGGCGCAGGTCGAGGCGGAGAAGGCCACGTCCTACGGTGTGGTCGAGGTGCTGCGTCGGTACCCGAAGGGGATCCTGCAGGCGATGGGCATCCGCTTCGCCGAGAACATCGTCTACTACATCGTCGTGAGCTTCACGATCGTGTACCTGAAGACGGTGCACGAGTACGACACGAGCCAGCTGCTGCTCGCCCTGCTCATCGCGCACGTGGTGCATTTCGCGATCATCCCGCAGCTGGGGCGTCTCGCCGACCGCTGGGGGCGCAGGCCGGTGTACCTGACCGGCGCGATCCTCAGCGCCACCTGGGCGTTCTTCGCCTTCCCGATGTTCGACACCCTCAACCCGGTGCTGATCGTGCTCGCCGTGACCATCGGACTCTGCTTCCACGCGTTCATGTATGCACCGCAGCCCGCGGTGATGGCCGAGCTGTTCCCCACGCGGATGCGCTACTCCGGTGTCTCGCTCGGATCGCAGGTCACGGCCATTCTCGCCGGTTCACTCGCTCCGATCCTCGCGATCCAGTGGTTGCGCGACTTCGGGTCGTGGCTCCCGATCGCGATCTACATCGTCGTCGCGTGCGTGGTGACCGCCGTGGCCGTGCTGTCGCTGCGCGAGACCAAGGGCATCTCGTTGCAGGCGATCGACGACGCGGACGCGGCGCGCGCCGCGTCCGCCTGATCCACGAGGGGCATGACATGACCGACCTGTCAGGACGAAGGGCGCTCGTCACCGGCGGAGCGAGCGGAATCGGTGCCGCCTGCGTCCGCGGGTTCGCCGCGGCGGGAGCGCACGTGACGGTGGCCGATGTCGACCGCGAGGCGACCGAGGCGCTCGCCGCGGAGATCGGCGGGGAGGCGTGGCACGTCGACCTGTCCGATGTCGGGGCGCTGGCAGAGGCGCATCTCGATGTCGACATCCTCGTCAACAACGCGGGTGTGCAGCACGTGAGCCCGATCGAGGACTTCGCGCCGGAGCGCTTCTCGTTCATCCTGCGTCTCATGCTCGAGGCACCGTTCCTGCTCATCCGGGCGGCTCTGCCGGGAATGTACGAGCGGGGCTTCGGGCGCGTGATCAACCTGTCGAGCGTGCACGGGCTTCGCGCCTCCGCCTACAAGTCGGCCTACGTCGCGGCGAAGCACGGCTTGGAAGGGCTGTCCAAGGTGACGGCGCTCGAGGGGGGTCCACGTGGCGTGACGAGCAACTGCATCGACCCCGGCTACGTGCGCACCCCGCTCGTGGAGAAGCAGATCGCCGATCAGGCTCGTCTGCACGGCATGCCGGAGAGCGAGGTCCTCGAGAACGTGATGCTCACGGAAGCCGCGATCAAACGACTCGTCGAGCCGGACGAGGTCGCGTCCCTGGCGCTCTGGCTCGCCGGCGACACCGCGGGCATGGTGACCGGCGCGAGCTACACGATGGACGGCGGCTGGTCTGCGCGCTGAACTGCGCCGGGTCGGTTCAGCGCGCGGAGGGTGATCTCGCGCCGGCGCAAGTCCGACGCCAGTGCGAAGTCGTCCGCGCTGCGGTGCTCCGGGATCCGGCGGAGGGCCTCGTCGACGACCGGGTCGGACGGCGCCGCGCCGCGCCGAGCAGCGCCGGGCCTCAGCCGTTGAGCCGCTCGGTGAGGTGCACGGTCACCTCGTCGCCGTCGGTCTTGCCGATGCGCTTGCGGATGGCGGCGGCGACCGGAAGCTTGTGCGTGCCGTCGCCGAGTGCCATGAAGGCGCCGCGGAAAGGCTCGCCGTCGACGGTGCCGGCGACCTTCACGAGGCCGCGCGTGCCGAAGATCGTCGCGGAGTCGTCGAGCTGGACGCAGGTCCAGGTGTCACCCTCCCGGACGCGGCCGAGCGTGGCGGTGAAAGTGATGTCGAGGGGTGTGGGGGGGTGCATGTCTCTCTCCGTTCTCGGATCAGACGAACGATCCGACGATGGCGCCGATGATGGTGAGCTTGAGCACCCAGTCGAGCAGGTGGATGCCGGCGGCCGACGGAGCGGTGTTCTCGTGCACCACGCCGCCCATCAGCAGGACGAGGGGAAGGGTGCACAGAGCCAGGCCGAGGAGCGATCCGGGGCCGGCACCGTGCCATCCGGCAGCCATCATCAGCCCTGCGATGAGGCACGAGACGATGAGGCTGCGGAGGACGACGGATGCCATCTGTGCGAGGACGGGGAGGCCCGGTCTGGGTGTGCTCGTCCTCGAGATGAGGGCGGAGACCGGCGGCACCGCGTAGAGCGCGGCGCTGGCGATGAACGAGGCCAGCGTGGCGAGGGCGATTGCGAGGACGAGCATGGTCCACCTCCTTTAGTACTTGCTAGTACTCAAGGTAGATCGAGGTCATAGAACTGTCAAGTACTAAACTTGGTCGCATGACCGATCAGCCCCGAACGCCAGGACGCCCTGCCGGACGAACCGGGGACGCCCTGCTGGACACCGCTCGCGAGGTCTTTCTCGAGTCCGGGTACGCCGGAACATCGATGGACGAGGTGGCGAAGCGGGCTCGGATATCGAAGGCGTCGCTCTACCGGGAGCATGCCTCCAAGTCGGCGCTCTATGGGGCCGTCGTCCGGCATTGGGCGATCGCCGGTCGGGACGCCATGCGGCCGGCTCTCCGAGAGCTGCAGGAGAGCCGTGACCTGCGGGAAGGGCTCGTCGCGCTCGGCGAGGCGATGCGGGCCGGCATCCTGAGTCCGCCGGTCGTGGCGATGCGCCGACTGGTCATCGCCGAGGCGGCGGCCCAGCCGGAGGTCGCGAGGGACTACCTGGCGCAGAGTTGGGAGACGAACATCCAGAACCTCGCGGAGGTGTTGACGGAGTTGTCGGACGCGCGAGGTCTGGTCGTCGACGATGCTCATGCGCTCGCGAGCGAGTTCACCTGGTTGGTGGTGGGGGCGCCCCTGAACGCCGGCCTCCTGGGTGTCGCGACCGGTGCGCCTCCGGTGGATCGGGCCGTCGACCTGTTCCTGGCCGGCTACCTCCGCTCCTGAAGCCGCGGGAGCAAGCGCATTCCGGTGCATGGATGCAACGCGTTGCAACCTCATCCGGTATACCATTCCGGTATACGCCCAGCAGTGTCAGTCCCCAGCTGACTGTGGGCGGGGCGGCTCAGCCGCCATGCGGAGGGAGAGTCGATCTTCTTTCGATCCCGAGGGGGGATGGGGTGGGAGTTCGGTCCCCAGCCGACACCCACCCCCACACTCGGGCCCCGCGTCAGTTGATCCGGCTCACGATCCAGAACGCGATGAATCCGATCACGATGATGATCGGCAGCCACGTCCCGCCGCGCTTCAGACGCCGTCCCTGTGGGGCGACTCCCGGTGGCGGCGTGAGCAGACCCGCCGGCGGGGCGAAGGGCAGCCCCGGGCTCGGCACGGCCGCGGCGACCGGAGATCCGGAGTTCTCGGCGATCAGTCGCTCGTCGCGCCACCGGGCCCACTGATCGAACTTCGTCAGGAGCGCGCCGACCACACCGAACAGCCACGCCCACGTCGCGGGGTCGAGGGTCGACACCTTGCGTTGCGTGTACAGGAACAGCCAGTCGTCGACGATCTCGACATCGAGCTGGGCGGCGTTGTCGATGAACCGCGCCATGATGTCGGGGGTGAACAGGTACAACGCGTCGCGCTCGTAGCCGGCCGGGCAGTACAGGGTGAAGTGCTGGTCGAAGTCGCCCTCGAGCGACAGGCGCTGCGCCTTCTGGAACGACGCCGGCAGGTTCGAGCCGAAGCCGTTGTTGCCCTTCGCGTCGAGGACGATGTTCGGCAGAGGAACGTCGAGCTTCACGGCCACGTAGCCCCAGCGATACGTCGTCGAGTTCTTCCCCGACTGCACCGTGTACTGATAGTTGCCGAACTCGACGAAACGCGGTCGGGTGCCCCTGATCAGGTCGCTCGACTGACGCGAGCGGCCGAGGCTGAAGATCATGCCGGGAAGGGGCGGGTCGACGACCTTCGGCTCGTACGACATGCCGTTGGCCTGGGCGAATCGGTGGAGCCGGTACCGCGTGGCCTGCGCATTGCGCAGCCCCAGCCAGACCATGACCCCCACCGCGGCGAGCAGGAGCAGGATGAGCACCAGCGGGATGGCGGCGGCCGCGGGGGAGTCGCCGAAGGAGGCGAGCGCCAGCACCACGCTCACGAAGACCGGGATCATCACGACCGCAGCGATCACCGCCACCACGATGCCGATGACGGTGGATGCCGACATACCGGAGGCCTGCCGGGAACGGAGCTCGGCTGCGAACGCGCGCACAGCCGCCGCGTCGACCGGTTCCGTGAGTGGCCGCGCGTCGAACGTCAGCTGCGGCGACGTCACCGGTTCACCGTGTCGGCGTCCCACGTGAGCGCGGCGCCTTCGGGGATCGGAAAGGCCTCCAGGCGCTCGTCCGCGCAGATCGCGGCGATCAGGGCGGGCGAGCCGGCCACGACCGTCGAATCGAAGTCGACCTCGCTCACCAGCACCCAGGAGCGATCCTCCGGCCACAGGATGCTCGGACTCTGGGCCGATGGCGAGAACCCGTGCTCCTCGGCCACGTGATCGCGCCACGGGACGTGCAGGATCCAGTCGGGATCGGCGAAGACGCGCGGGGCGGCGGAGAACAGGACGTGGCCACGATCGGTCAGCTGCAGGCGTGGCCCCTCCGAGATCTCGCGCGAGAGGATGCCCTCCTGCCAGGTGGGTTTGCGGAAGACGTTGTTGAACGGGTCGCTCGTGCTGCGGTCGAGCATCGCCTGGTGGTTCGGGTCGTCGGAGAAGGTCAGGAAGGTGCGGGACGGCGTGATGCCGAAGAAGCCGAGCAGGCCGCCTCGCCCCTCCCAGAGGGCGGCGACGCCGGCATCGGGGGTCTGCGTGTGGTCGACGAGGTGCGCGGCGACGGCCGCCATCAGATGCGGGTCGAGTTCGCCTTCCATCGGAGCGGTGAACTCGCGGCCGTCAGGGGCGATCCGGACTCCCCAGTCGCTGTCCGGGGGCGTGCGCACGATCCGCTGCCATTGCGCGAGAGGGTGCAGGACCGTGCCGTAGGCG
Organism: Microbacterium sp. NPDC090218; assembly: GCA_044900255.1. Lineage (GTDB taxonomy): Bacteria > Actinomycetota > Actinomycetes > Actinomycetales > Microbacteriaceae > Microbacterium. The sequence continues at coordinate 1,365,539 of JBJDMS010000001.1, forward strand.
GCGGCCGTCTGCGCCCAGGTGACGGGCTCATCGACGAACCGGGCGACGAGGGCCCGGTGCTCCGCCTCCGGCATCCGCACCAGTTCGTCGGCGGTCGGCACCGCGCGATCCGGAAGGGACCGGGCGACCGCGGGATGCAGCACACGCGCATAGGCGGGATAGCCACGGGGGACCACCCCGTGCATGGTCGCGTGACCTGCGTCGAGCCGCTCGCGCAGCCATGCCCCCGCCGAGGGATCAGACATCCACTCCATGTGACCACGCTACCCGGGGTCGACGACCACGCCGCCGTCCGCGGCCGTGGATCGCGCAGGAAGCAGTGCGCTAGGTGCCGTACGCACCCCTGAGCCTCGAGGACGAGTGGCGAGCCCCCGCGTCTACTGCTTGAGCATCGCCACGGCGAGCTTGTGCTCGTCGTCGATCAGGTGGGAGTGGTCGTCGTCGCCGAGATCGATGCGCACCCAGTCGATGGTCCCGGTGAACGCGTTCCCTGCTGCCTCGTAGTCCGGCGAGACGGGCGAGGCCAGATCGCAGCCGACATCGACGGTCTCGTCGAACGTGAACTGGAACGGGATCGTCCTCGCCACGCGGCCCTCGCCGATCCGGTCCTCGCCGACGTACAGCGTGACGCTGCCACCCTTTGCGAGCCCACCGCCGTCGTAAGCGAAATGGGCGCGCAGCTCCTGTTCGCCGGCGGGAATCGGGGTCTCGGAGCGGATGATGTCGACGTCGATGCCGAGCAGGTTGTAGGCGAACGCCAGATGGCCGTCCTTCGCGTAGAACGACCACCCTCCATACGCCCCGCCCTGCGCGATGAGGACGCCCTCGGCCCCGGCATCCGGCACCGACACCTGCGCGGTGACCGTCCAGGACTTGTTCTTGATGTTGATCGTGGTGTTCTCGCTCATGCGCTTCATGCCCGGGTAGAACTTCTGCGTGTCGCTCAGCGAGAGGACGGGCCGGCCGGCGAGATCGGGATTGAACCGCTCCGCGGTGCGGATGTCGAGGGGCAGCACGTTGAAGCGTGCCGCCTGGATGAGGAAGAGCTGCTGCAGGTGCGCCAGCTTCTCGGGTTCCTGCTCGGCGAGGTCGTTGGACTGGGTCCAGTCCTCGTCGACGTTGTAGAGCTCCCACACGTCGTCGTCGAGGCCGTGATCGGAGCCGAGCCAGGGGTCCTTGTGCTTTGCGACCGCCGTCCAGCCCTTGTGGTAGATCGCACGGTTGCCGACCATCTCGAAGTACTGCGTGACGTGACGCTCCTCCGCGTCGGCCTCCGCGAAGGTGTAGTTCATCGCCGTGCCCTCGTAGGGTCGCTGCGTCACGCCGTTGACGGTCGTCGGCTCCGGGATGCCTGCGGCCTCGAGCACGGTCGGCGCCACGTCGATCACGTGACTGAACTGGTGGCGGATGCCGCCCTTCTCGACCCCGCCGTTCGGCCAGCTGACGATCGTGCCGTTCCGGGTGCCGCCCCAATGGCTCGCGACCTGCTTGGTCCACTGGTAGGGGGTGTCCATCGCGTGCGCCCAACCGACCGCGTAGTGGTTGTACGAGCGCGGGGTCCCGATGTCGTCGATGTGGTCGGCGACGTACTGCTCCGTCTCGATGTCGTTCATGTGGTTGATCGTGAAGCCCTCGTTGGTGGTGCCGTGCATCGACCCCTCGGCGCTCGCGCCGTTGTCGCCGATGATGACGTAGACGAGGGTGTCATCGAGGATCCCGAGCTCCTCATAGGCGTCGAGCAGCCGCCCGACATGGTGGTCGGCGTAGGCGAGGAACCCGGCATAGACCTCCATCTGGCGCACCAGCGCGGGCTTGATCAGGTCGCTCATCTCGTCCCAGGCGGGAATGCCGGGGCTGCGCTCGGTGAGCACGGAGTCGGCGGGGATGACGCCGAGTTCGATCTGCCGCGCGAAGGTCTCCTTGCGCACCTCGTCCCAGCCCTGATCGAACTTGCCCTTGTAACGGTCGGCCCACTCCGTGGGCACGTGGTGCGGGGCGTGCGTCGCTCCGGGGGCGAAGTACGTGAAGAACGGCACCTCGGGGGCGAGCGACTTCTGCTCACGGGCCCAGGCGATCGCCTTGTCGGTCATGTCGCCCATGAAGTGGTAGCCGTCCTCCGGCGTTCCCCAGGGCTCCACCGGGGTCGTGTTCTCGTACAGCGCCGGGTACCACTGGTTGGTCTCGCCGCCGATGAAGCCGTAGAAGTACTCGAAACCGTTGCCCGGGGTGGGCCACCCGTCGAACGGGCCGATCGCACTGGCCTGCCACACCGGTACCTCGTGGCACTTCCCGAACTGCGAGGTGTTGTACCCGTTGAGCTTGAGGGTCTCGGCCAGCGGTGCGCAGCTGTTGGGTCGCAAGGAGTTGTAGCCGGGCGCCGAGGTCGCGATCTCGGTGATGCCGCCCATGCCGACCGTGTGGTGGTTGCGACCGCTGAGCAGCGCGGCTCGGGTCGGTGAGCACAGCGCCGTCGTGTGGAACCGGGTGTATTTCAACCCGGCGGCCGCGACGCGCTCGAAGTTCGGGGTCTGCACCGGGCCGCCGAAGGGACTGGATGCGCCGAACCCGGTGTCGTCGATGAGGACGACGAGCACGTTCGGCGCTCCCTCCGGCGGCCGCACGGGTGTGATGGGCGGGAACGCGGTGTCCGGGTCGGTCGCGTCGTAGGTGACCGTCCCGGTGTACGCCAGGTCGGGGATCGGAAGGCTGGAACGCTGGGGTTCGGACATGCTCACTCCTACGATTCGCGGCGGCGGTCCGGCCGCCTCTCGCGGCACAGCCTAGGTACCGTGGCCGCGCGAGCGGCGTTCACCCTCACCCGGCGCGGGTGATGGTGTCCGACGCATCCCGCATAATCGAGGGTGTGACTGCGACTGCAACCCTCCCCTCCCTCGACGGCCGCCGCTTCCGGATGGTCTCGTCCACGACCTCGGCGGTCGACCCCGAATCCCCGAGCATCTTCGAGTACTTCGAACGCGACGGCGCGATCTGGGGTGGATACGAGGGCGACACGGTCACCTTCGGCAAGTTCGTCGGCACCCGCACGGGTGACACGATCTGGGTCTCCTTCGTGCACGTGCTCGTCGCCGACGGCACGGTGGTGACCGGTGATGGAGAGAGCGAGCTCGAGCTCACCGACGACGGCGGCATCCGCCTGGTCGAGCACTACGAGATGCACGGGCTCCCGCAGCTGAGCGTGTGCGAGGAGATCTCGGCCTGAGGTCGCCGTCTCACCGCGGCGGGAGCGCGTCGCGGCCGGGTGAGGCCGGCGTCCACCGCGTCATCCCGAGGGGGATCTCGGTATCGCGCTCCGGCAGATCGGCCGGAAGCAGGTAAGGGCGGCGGATCACTTCGTCGAGCACCACCACGCTGACGACCGTGCGCACCTCGGGGAGCTGCGCGATCACCCCCGTGGAGAACTCGTGCACGCCGCTGACGTCGACCGCGCGGATCAGCAGCATCGCATCGTGCTCGCCCGTCGTGATGGCGCACCACTCGACATCGGGCATCTCGAGCACGCGCTCCCGGAACGACGCCCAGGCCTGCGGCATCACGGTCACGAACACGAGCGCACCGATCGAGAGTCCGGCTTTCGCCTGATCGACCCGCGCGCTGAAGCCGGTGATCACGCCGTCATGCACCAGCGATTCGACACGCGTGTAGGCGTTCGCCCGGGAGATACCGACCCTGTCGGCGAGCGCCGCGATCGAGACGCGACCGTTATCACGCAGCACTTCGAGGATTCTGTACGCCGTCTCGTCCAAAGGCGCAGCACTTCGTCCAGAATGCTTCGACTGTTCCGCATCCTTGCTGGACATATTGTTCCCCACATCCGAGGTTCTGGACAGACCGTGTCGAGGTGACCCGCTCTTGCTGGACACATCGTCGCATATGATGCGAATCTGATCCACGGTCGTCCACATCGGTGGCGACTCACCCGAATGTACTCCTCGCCTCTGGAGGCCCTCATGTCGTCACGCCGTATCACGCCGGTCATCGCGCTCGGAGCCGTCGCGCTCCTCGCGCTCGCAGGATGCTCGGGAGGGAACTCGGCCAACAACGGCGACAACTCCTCCGGCTCCGACTCGCTCGTCATCGACACCGCATTCTCGATCGAGACCACCGACCCGGGCCACACCTACGACCCGACCGGCAACATGATCGCGAAGGCGCTGTACGAGACCCTCGTGGACTTCGAGGGCTCCGACGTCTCGACCCCGGTTCCCGGTCTCGCATCGTGGGAGCAGAACGATGAGGCGACCGAGTTCACCTTCACGCTCGAGGGCGACCGCGTCTTCTCCGACGGCTCGCCGATCGAGGCGAAGGACGTCGTGTTCACGCTGCAGCGCATCCAGGGCATGGAAGACGCGAAGCCGAACTTCCTCCTCGGCGGCCTCACCATCACCGAGGTCGACGACAAGACGATCCAGTTCACGTCCGAGACCCCGCTGCTGCAGCTGCCCGCGATCCTCGCGAATCCGGCGCTGGGCATCGTCAACTCCGATGTCGTGATCGAGAACGGCGGCACCATCGACGGCACCGACACGGCGCAGAAGTTCCTCGACGGCGCGTCGGCCGGCTCCGGGCCCTTCGTCCTCGACACCCTCGACCTCAGCTCGCAGGTCGTGCTGACGAAGAACGACGAGTACAACGGCGATGAGGAGTCGGCGTACAAGCGCGTCGTCGTCCGCAACGTCTCGGAGAGCGCCACGCAGCTCGCCAACCTCAAGGGCGGCGACTCCATGGTCGCGATGGACCTGAACGGCGACCAGGTCGCCGGCCTCGGCGACGGCATCACCGTCGACTCGGTCCCCTCCGGTCAGACCATCTTCCTTCTGCTGAACCAGTCCGAGGCGGTCGCCGGTGAGCTGGCGAACGTGAAGATCGCCGAAGCGATCCGCTACGCGCTCGACTACGACGCGCTGCTCGAGCTCGCCGGAGCCGGCTCCGTGCAGGCGACCGGCGTCATCCCGCCCGGATTCGAGGGCGCTCTCGACGGCGGCGTGAAGCAGGACCTCGACAAGGCCAAGGCCGCTCTCGCAGAGGCCGGATACACGGGGCAGACCCTCAAGCTGCAGTTCCCCAACGACTACCCGGTCGGTGGCGTGGAGTTCACCCCGCTCGCCGAGCGCATCCAGGCGCAGCTCGAAGACGCCGGCATCACGGTCGAACTGGCCCCCGCGCCGTTCGCGACCGAGCTCGACGCCTACGTCAACGGCACCGAGGGCTTCGGTCTCTGGTTCTGGGGCCCGGACTACGCGGACTCCGCGAACTTCCTGCCCTTCGCTCCCGGGCTGAAGGTCGGCCTGCGCGCCGGCTGGGCCGCCGAGGCCAACCCGGAGATCGCCGGAATCGCCGCAGGTGCCGCGGCAGCGACCGACGCCGACCAGCGCACGGCCGCCTTCACCGAGTTCGCCGAGGCCATGCAGGCCGAGGGTCCGTTCGTCCCGATGATCGTTCCCGGTCGCAACATCTCCTCCGCGGACAGCGTGAAGGGCGCCGTGTACAACTCCGTGTGGGAGATGGACATCGCCGAGATCACGCCGGCCGGCTGAACGGACATCTCATGACGACAGTGGCGGTGCAGAGGCAGGCGCAGCGGCGCCGATCGCCTCTGATCGGATACCTGCTGCGGCGGGCCGGCACCTCCCTGCTCCTGTTGGTGGGCGTGACGATCGTCACGTTCGCGCTCACCAACCTGGTGCCGGGAGACCCGGTCTCGGCCGCACTCGGTGAGGGTGCGTCGCAGAACCCCGCGACGCGTGAGGCGTTCATCAAGGAGCACGGTCTCGATCAGCCACTGTTCGTGCAGTACTTCATCTATATGGGGAACCTGCTCCGCGGGGACCTCGGCACGTCGCTGGTGACCGGACGCCCGGTCACCAGCGACCTCGCCACCGCGGTGCCCGCGACCATCGAGATCGCGATCGGTGCGATCATCGTCAGCCTCGCGGTCAGCATCGTGCTCGGCACCCTCGCCGCCTACCGTCGCGGACTCGTCACCGATCAGGTCATCCGCGTCGTGACCCTGGTCGGTCTGAGCGTGCCGACCTTCTGGCTGGCCCTCGTCAGCTTCTACGTCTTCTTCCTCGAGCTGCGCATCGCTCCGGGGTCCGGCCGCATCTCGCCGTCGATCACCCCGCCGCCGCGCGTGACCGGGCTCTACACGGTCGACTACCTCCTCAACGGTGACGCGGTCGGCTTCTTCGACGCCCTCGCGCACCTCGCCCTCCCGGTGATGGTGCTGTCGCTCGTGACCATCGGCCTGCTGACCCGCTTCATCCGCACCTCGGTGCTCGAGGTGCTCGGCAGCGACTACGTGCGCGCCGCGCGTGCCAAGGGGCTCCCGGCGATGCGCGTGATCCTCGACTACGTGCTGCGCGGAGCCTCGCTGCCGATCCTCACCGTGGTCGGCGTCGCCTTCGGAGCGCTGCTCTCGGGCACCGTGCTCGTCGAGTCGGTGTTCGCCTGGCCCGGGCTCGGCACCTACGCCTACAACTCGGCCGCGAACCTCGATCTGCCGGGCATCATGGGCGTCGGTCTCGTGGTCGGCATCATCTACCTCCTCATCAACTTCATCGTCGACATCCTCTACGGCGTGCTCGACCCGAGAGTGAGGATCGCATGAGCCGCATCGCCGCAGCCACCCCGGCCGGCCGTTTCCGCTTCCGCTGGCCCCGCGCCTGGCGCACCCCGCTCGGCATCATCGGCACCGTCATCGCCGGTGCCTGGATCGTCGTCGCGTTCACCGCGCAATGGTGGGTCCCGTACCCCCCGAACGCGCAGGTGCTGCCGCGCCTGCAGCAGCCGGGGATCGACACGCTCCTCGGCACCGACGGCAACGGCCGCGACATCTTCTCCCGGCTCATGACGGGTGCGACCGTGAGCCTTCCGCTCGCGCTCATGCTCGTGATCGCAGCCATGATCATCGGCACGGTCATCGGCGCCGTCGCGGGGTACTTCGGCGGCTGGGTCGATGAGACCCTGATGCGCATCACCGATCTGTTCATGGCGTTCCCGACCGTGATCCTCGCCATGGTGGTCGCCGCCTCGCTCGGCCCGTCGCTGTTCAACGCGGTGATCGCCGCGATCGTGGTGTCCTGGCCGCAGTACTCCCGAGTCACACGCAGCATCGTGCTGGGCCTCCGCGGCCAGAACTATGTGATCGCGGGTCGCCTGCTCGGACACTCGCCGGCGCGCACGCTGTTCGTCGACATCCTCCCCAACATCGCCGGCCCCGTCCTGGTGCTCGCGACGCTCGACATCGGCGCGGCCATCCTCCTCCTCTCCGGTCTCTCCTTCCTCGGTCTCGGCGCACAGCCGCCGACCGCGGAGTGGGGGTCGATGATCTCCGGCGCGATGCAGAACTTCGACGCCTGGTGGCTCGGGGTGTTCCCCGGTCTCGCGATCCTCACGGTCGTGCTGGCGTTCAACTTCCTCGGTGACGCGATGCGCGATGTGCTCGACCCGACGGCCGAGATCACGCACGAGAAGGCGGCCGACCACAAGGCCTCCGCGACGGGGGTGGCGGCATGAGCGGACAGGGAACCTCCGTCCTCAGCATCCGGGACCTCACGATCGACATCGGTCGACCGCTCGTGAAGGGCGTCTCGCTCGAGCTCGAAGCCGGGCGCATCCACGGCCTCGCCGGTGAATCCGGATCGGGCAAGACGCTCACCTCGCTCGCCGTGCTGGGCCTGCTCCCGCGGCAGGCGCGCACGGGTGGGTCGATCCTGCTCGGTGGCGAAGAGCTCGTGGGCCTGCGCCGACGCTCCCTCAACCGCGTGCGCGGCAAGAGGATCGCCATGGTGTTCCAGGACCCCTCCGCATCGCTGCACCCGCAGCTTCCGGTCGGCCGTCAGCTCACCGACCACATGCGCGTGCACCTCGGGCTGAAGGGCGCGGCGGCTCGGGCGCGAGCTGTCGAGCTGCTCGAGACCGTGCAGGTGCCGAACCCCGCCGAAGCCCTCAAGCGCTATCCGCACCAGTTCTCGGGCGGCCAGCGTCAGCGCATCGCGATCGCATGCGCCCTCGCGTGCGACCCCGAGGTGCTGCTGGCCGATGAGCCCACCACGGCACTCGACGTCACGGTGCAGGCCGGCATCCTGAAACTGCTGCGCGATCTCGCGGTCGAGAGGAACCTCGCGGTTCTTCTCGTGACGCACGACCTGGGTGTGATGAGCGCGATCGCCGATCGGGTGGCCGTCATGAAAGACGGTCGGATCGTCGAGCTCGCCGACCGCGAGACGCTGTTCCTCGACCCGCAGCACGACTACACGCGCATGCTGCTCGCGGCCCTGCCGGGTTCGCGGATCGACGAGGCACCGGAACAGGAGACCGCAGATGAGTGAGGTCGCAGTCCTCGACGCGCAGGACGTGGTCGTGCGCTACCCAGGCAACCCGCCCGTGGTCGCCGTGAACGGGGTGTCGATCAGTGTCGCCGCGGGCGAGACCGTGGCACTCGTCGGCGAGTCCGGCAGTGGGAAGTCCAGCCTCGCCCGTGCGGTCGTCGGCATCGAGAAGATCGCGGGCGGCACGGTCCGCTTCCGCGACGTGCCCGTCGCACCGCTCGGCATCCGTCGTCGGCCCACCGCGATGACCGGCATCCAGATGGTGTTCCAGGACCCGTCCACCTCGCTGAACCCCCGACGCCGCGTGGGCGACCAGATCGCGGACGGGATCGCGACCGCCCGTGCCCGCGGCGCCGCCGGATCCACCGTCGACGAGTGGCTCGACCGCGTCGGTCTGCCGACCGACGTGAGCTCGCGCTTCCCCCATCAGTTCTCGGGCGGGCAGAAGCAGCGCATCGCGATCGCCAGAGCCCTGGCTGCGCGCCCCTCGCTGCTCGTCGCCGACGAGCCGATCTCGGCCCTCGACGCCTCCACGCAGACGAGCGTCGCGGGCCTCATGCGCGACCTCGTGGCCGAATCCGGAGCGGGGATGCTCTTCATCTCGCACGACCTCGCCGTGGTGCGCCGCATCGCCGACCGCACGTTCGTGATGTTCGGCGGCCGGGTGTTGGAGTCGGGGCCGACGGCGCAGCTCTGGGCGGCGCCGCAGCATCCCTACACGCAGGCGCTGCTGGCGGCGATCCCGGAGCCCGACGGCGCCGGCCGCATCCCGGCGGCTCCCTCGGTCGACGACCGCACGGTCTGGGCCGAGGTCCCCCCGGTCATGTACTGAGGTCTGCGGCCTGTGCGTCTCAGAACGCGACGTGTGTCATCCGGTCGGATCACAACACTTGGACACGTTTGACACTTTTCGAATCAGCCAAACGGGCGCCAGCCGCTCGCCCAAGCCGCGAGCACGGTGACGATAAGCGTGACTGGTGCCGTCACCGCAGCGACCCGAAGGTTCGCCCAGCGGTCGGCCCGTGCCGCGTATAGCTCTTGACGCGACTGCGCCCTGACCCGAAAGCGCGCGTCGACCATCCGAATGCGCTTCCAGAGCCCCACGCTCCAGACCCCAGCCATCCCCACCACCAGCGCGACGATCCCCGCCCCCGCGAGTACCGCGCCGGGATGTAGATCGCCGCCGACGAGCAGCCAACCGAAGCCAACGAGAACCGCAAGAGTTGGGATCCAGGGGGTCAGGAATGCGTATCGCCGCCACGTCGGGCGCCACGAGCCACCCTGCAAAAGAATGGTGACCGCCAACCGCTCGGCCTCCCGGACATGCGCCTGGCCCTCGGGGATTACGTACACCTGAGCTTCCCTGCACCGCAGGTCCAAGATCCTCTCACCGACCGTCACTCGAGCCCACAGCGAGTTGAGTTCGTGTACGCCAAGCCCTACTAGTTCGTTCCGCCGCACTTCGCCCCGGTCGACCCAGAAGTTCTGAACGATGTCCGCTGGAGTTCCGTTCTGCACGGCCTCGTCACTCCACCGCGCACCGACGCGATCAACGACGTCGAACACCGTCTCGACGTCAGTTACTAGGCTCGGTACCGGCGGCACCGGAGGGAACTTCCTCTGACGCAGAAGGATCCGCTCAACACGACTCTCAATCACGGGGCAACCTTATCGTTGGCCGTCCACCAGCCAGAGGACCACGAGAGCGACAACGATCGACGTCGCGCAGACAAGGATCCCGCCCGCGAGCGCGGCGACCACCTCTCTCAACGCGTCTCCAACGGATCGACTGGAGACGGATAGAAGATCTAGGCGGTGAAGCCTGACTGTTGCTGGCGTGCGTTCAGGTGCACCGCGCGTCGCGACACGTCGAGGTGCGGCGATCCCGGAGCCCGTCGGCGGGTGTTCCGTCCCCGGCTTGTCATCAGACGGGTCGGGATGGGTAAGCTTAGGCAACCCTTAGCTCACGGAACGGTACCCTCATGCCTCTCACCCGCACGAAGGCGCTCGCCGCCCTCGCCGCCGTCGTCGTCTCCGCGGCCGCACTCACCTCCTGCGCCCCTGCCGCCGATGACGCAGGCGCCGCTCCCGTCGACAACGCCGACGCCTTCCCCGTCACGGTCGAGCACGCCTACGGCGAGACCACCATCCCCGAGCAGCCGCAGCGCATCGTCGCGGTCGGCTACACCGAACAGGACACGCTCTGGGCGCTCGGGCTCGAGCCCGTCGGCGTGACCGACTGGTACGGCGACCACGACTTCGCCTCCTGGCCCTGGGCGGACGAGGCACGCGGCGACTCCGAGCCGGAGGTGCTCACCACGAGCGACGGACTGGACTTCGAGGCGATCGCTCTGCTCGACCCCGACCTGATCATCGGCACGAACGCCGGGATGTCGCAGGAGGACTTCGACCGCCTCTCCGACATCGCGCCGACCGTGGCGCACTCGGGCGACTACTCGATGTACTTCGAGCCGTGGGATGTGCAGACGCTGCAGATCGGCGAAGCCGTCGGGATGCCCGAGGAGGCCCAGAAGCTCGTCGACGACATCGACGCGAAGTTCGCCGAGGCCGCGGCCGCTCACCCCGAGTTCGACGGGAAGTCGATCGTGTTCCTGCAGAACGCGATCTACGACGGCGCCGCGATCGCGTACCAGGACGGACTGAGCACCGACTTCCTCACCGATCTCGGATTCACGATCCCCTCCGAGATCGACGCGTACGCGCCGGAAGACGCCTCGGGAGGGCAGGCCTACATCCCGGTCGAGAACCTCGACGTGCTTAACGCCGCCGACGTGCTGATCTGGGGCACCGAGTCGGACGACGACATCACCGCCCTCGAGGGCGAGGCGTTCGTGACGGCGATCGACGCCATGAAGAACAAGTCGGTCGTCTACACCGACGCCGTCACCGCCGGCGCGATCTACTTCACCTCTCCGCTGAGTCTCCCGTACGTGCTCGACGCCCTCGTGCCCGCCCTCGCGGACGCCGTCGCCGGCAACGGACCGGCACGCACGGCGGAGTGACCCGGGGCGCACCAACGAGCCGCGGTCCGCGCCGGTCATCCACCGGGCGGACCGCGCTCGTCGTCGTGCTCGCCCTCATCGCGCTGGTCATCTCGGCCGGCATCGGACTGACCGTCGGCACGAAGTTCGTCGGCCCCGACACCGTCCTCCGCGCTGTCACCGACTTCGACGGGAGCGACCTGCAGCTCGTGGTGCGCGAATCGCGCATTCCCCGCACCGTGCTCGGCATCGTCGTCGGCCTCGCCCTCGGTGCGGCGGGCGCCGTGATGCAGGGCCTCACCCGCAACGCCCTGGCGGACCCCGGCATCCTCGGCGTCAACGCCGGGGCGTCGGTCGCGGTCGCCATCGCCGTCGCTGCGCTGGGGATCAACGCCTTCCCGCAGCTGATGGCGTTCGCGCTCGTCGGGGCCCTGATCGCGACCATCGGGGTCGTGCTGCTCGGCGCCGCCGGCGGTGGCAGCCCGGTCACACTGGTGCTCTCGGGCGTCGCGCTCGCCGCGGTGCTGGGCGGTGTGACGACCGCACTCGTGCTGCTGAACCCCACCGCGTTCCTGCACATGCGCAGCTGGGAGTCCGGAGCGCTCGCGGGGCGCGACCTGTCGATCCTGCTCGTTGCGGGGCCCGCGATCGCGATCGGACTCCTGCTCGCCCAGCTGATGACGCGGAGCCTCGACCTGCTCGCACTCGGCGACGACACCGCCGCAGCACTCGGCGTGCGAATCGGAGCGCTGCGCACCGGCTCGATCGCCGCGGTGACGCTCCTCGCCGGCACCGCCACCGCGGTGGCGGGACCCGTGGCCTTCCTCGGGCTCGCCGCGCCGCACATCGCCCGGGGGACCGTCGGGCCATCGCAGAAGGCGGTTGTGCCGCTCTCCGCCGTGATCGGAGCGATCGTCGTCGTGCTCGGTGACGTGGTCGGCCGGGTCATCATCGCCCCGCAGGAGGTGCCGGTCGGCATCGTCATGGCGTTCGTCGCCGCCCCGTTCCTGATCTGGATCGGCCGCCGCAGGAATCCGGTGCAGATGTGAACGCCCCGACCCGCACCGACCTCCGCCGTGCACGCCGACCCCTGGACCGGCGCGGGCGCTGGGCGATGGGCATCCTCGCGGCGGCGCTGGTCGTCTCGTTCCTCGCGAGCCTCTCGATCGGCGACACCGTGCTGTCACCGATCCGCGTCATCCAGGCGCTGTTCGAGACGCAGGGCGGCGTGCGCATGGTCGTGGTCGACTGGCGACTGCCGCGGGCGCTCGCCGCGGTGTTCTTCGGTGCGGCCCTGGCGCTCTCCGGCACGATCTTCCAGACCATCACCCGCAATCCGCTCGGCAGTCCGGACGTGATCGGTCTCACGACCGGCGCCTACACGGGCGCGCTGATCGTGATGACGACCGGCGGCGGATCGGGTGCGAGCGTGGCGATCGGCGCCATCCTCGGCGGCTTCGCCACGGCCGCGCTGGTGGCGCTGCTGGTCGCCGGTCGCGGAGCCCTCGGCTACCGCATCGTGATCGTCGGCATTGGCGTGAGCGCCGTGCTCGCGGCACTCAACGCGTGGATGCTCCTGCGGGCGCGGCTCGAGGTCGCCATCTCCGCGGCGATCTGGGGCGCGGGATCACTGAACGGTGTCGGATGGCAGCAGGCCACCGTGCCGATCCTGGTCGTGACGGCGCTCATGGTCGTGCTGCTGCTCGCACGTCGAGGACTCTGGCTCATCGAGCTCGGCGATGATCTCGGCACCAGCCTCGGCGGCCGCATGGGTGTCACCAAGGCCGGCCTCGTCGCGATCGCGGTCGGACTCACAGGCGTGGTCACCGCCGTGATCGGACCGATCGCCTTCGTCTCGCTCGCAGCGCCCCACCTCGCCAGACTCATCGTCAAGAACGGACCGGCGCACCTCGTCGCGACCGCCCTGATGGGCGCTCTGCTGCTCTCGCTGGCCGACATCATCGGGCAGAACCTCGTTCCGAAGCATGCGCTCCCGGTGGGCGTCGTCACGCTGGTCCTCGGCGGCGTGTACCTGATCTTCCTCGTCGTGCGCACCGCGCGGCGGCGCTATTGAGGGCCGGGTGCAGGCCCTGGCGGGCGACACGGAGGAAACTCCGCTAGACTGTCGAGGTTGTCTGCCTTCCGGCGTCCATTCGGGATTCCTGGGGCGGGCACGTGCACACACCCTCCTGCTCCCGGGAAAGTCCCGAGAGCCGTTCTAGTCCGAAGGAGGTGGGTAAGTGACGCACCAGTACGAACTCATGGTCATTCTGACCCCCGAGATCGACGAGCGCACGGTCGCCCCGACGCTCGACAAGTTCCTGAAGGTCATCACCAACGATGGTGGCTCGATTGACAAGGTCGACATCTGGGGCAAGCGCCGTCTGGCTTACGAGATCCAGAAGAAGACCGAGGGCATCTACGCCGTCGTCAACTTCACCGCTACCAGCGAGGCCACGCAGGAGCTCGACCGTCAGCTGAAGCTGAACGAGCAGATCATGCGCACCAAGGTCCTCCGCTCGGAAGAGGCTCAGGCGATGGTCGCTTCGGAGGCCAAGCGCACCGAAGAGAAGGCTGCTCGCAAGGCCGCCAAGGCTGCGAAGGCCTGACGTCCATGGCCGGCGAAACCGTCATCACCGTGGTGGGAAACCTCACGGCCGACCCCGAGCTGCGGTACACGCAGAACGGGCTGCCGGTGGCGAACTTCACCATCGCATCGACGCCTCGGAACTTCGACCGTGCCGCGAATGAGTGGAAGGACGGCGACGCGCTGTTCCTCCGTGCATCCGTGTGGCGCGAGTTCGCCGAGCACGTGGCGGGTTCGCTGACGAAGGGCATGCGCGTCATCGCGCAGGGCCGTCTGCGTCAGCGCTCCTACCAGGACCGCGAGGGCAACCAGCGCACCGCGATCGAGCTGGAGGTCGACGAGATCGGCCCCTCGCTCCGGTACGCGACCGCGCAGGTCACCCGTGCGGCCTCGACCGGCGGTGCCGGCGGTGCCGGTGGCGGTGGACAGTCTCGTCCCGCGCAGCAGCAGGTGTCGGAGGAGCCGTGGTCCACGCCCGGCTCGTCGACCAGCGCGGATGCCTGGAGCACTCCGGGCAGCTTCGGCGACGACACCCCGTTCTGAACAACTTCTGGATCCGGCCTGCACGGCCGGCATCCGCTCATCACTAAGGAAAAACAATGGCTGGAAAGTCGAGCGGCGACCGCCGCAAGCCGCGGAAGGGCGCGAAGAACGCCGCTCCCGCGAAGTCCATCCGGGTCGGTGTCATCGATTACAAGGATGTCGCCACCCTTCGCAAGTTCGTCTCGGAGCGCGGCAAGATCCGTGCCCGTCGTATCACCGGTGTCTCGGTGCAGGAGCAGCGTCTGATCGCCACGGCGATCAAGAACGCGCGCGAAATGGCGCTCCTGCCCTACGCTGGCGCCGGCCGGTAAGGGGTATCGAGATGGCAAAGCTGATTCTCACGAATGAGGTCGCCGGGCTCGGTAGCGCCGGTGACGTGGTCGAGGTCAAGAACGGGTACGCCCGTAACTTCCTCATCCCGCAGGGCTTCGCTACGGCGTGGACCCGCGGTGGCGAAAAGCAGGTCGCTTCGATCCAGGCCGCGCGTCAGGCACGCGCGATCCACGATCGTGACGACGCTGTCGCACTGAAGAACGCCCTCGAGGGCACCAAGGTGCGCCTCACGGTCAAGGCCGGCAAGGAGGGTCGTCTCTTCGGCTCGGTCAAGACGGACCACGTCGCGGATGCTGTCGCAGCCGCGGGCCTGGGCTCGATCGACAAGCGCAAGGTGCACATCCCGTCGCCCATCAAGGTGACCGGTGAGCACGAGGCGACCGTGCGTCTGCACGACGACGTCACCGCAGTCATCACGCTGCAGGTCGTCGCCGCCAAGTAAGGCACTTCTCGAAAGCCCCCTGTCCTCCGGGACAGGGGGCTTTCGGCGTCTCCGCGGTGTTCGTCGGATGCGCGGTTTCTCCGGATCCTGTCCGGATCGGGATTCCCCGGCCTTTCTCCTGACGGGCGTACCGATACGGAAGCGGGAACGGGCGCGCCCCCGCCCTCGCGAGCGAGGACGGGGGCGCACCGGGCCGTGGGGGCGAGGCCTACGGGGTCTTGCTCGCGAGGTCGCTCTGCTCCTCGAGGAAGTCCACCGACTCGGCGTCCGCAGCGACGCGCCGCTCCTCGCGGCGTTCCTCCCGTCGAGCTCGCCGCTCGGCGCGCTTGGCCAGCTTGCGATCGCGCCGACGCTCCACGAGCGTGTACAGGATCGGCACCAGCACGAGCGTGAGCAGTGTCGAGGAGACGAGCCCGCCGATCACCACGATCGCGAGAGGCTTCGAGATGAACACCCCGCCGCCGGTCAGGCCGAGCGACATCGGGACCAGTGCGAAGACCGTTGCGGCAGCGGTCATCAGGATCGGGCGCAGGCGTAGACGGGTGCCGTGCTCCACGGCCTCGTCGAGGCTCGCTCCGGCCTCGCGGAGGCGGTTCACGAGATCCATGAGCACGATGGCGTTCGTCACCACGATGCCGATGAGCATCAGCAGGCCGATCAGGGCCGGCAGCCCCAGCGGGGTACCGGTGAGAAGGAGCCCGAGGATCGCGCCCGTCGCCGCGAACGGGATGGAGATGAGCAGCACGAGCGGTCCGCGGAAGCTGCGGAACGTCGCGACCATCACCAGGAGCACGAGCACGATCGCGCCGAGCATGGCCAGGCCGAGCTGCCCGAATGCCTCGTCCTGCTGGGCGGACGCCCCGCCCTGCTCGAACGTGACGCCGTCCGGCAGATCGGTCTTCGCGATCGCGCGATCGATGGCCAGGCCGGCTGCCGACAGGCCGCCCTCCTCAGGAGTCACCGTCAGAGTGACCTGACGCTCGCCGTCGGCGCGGGTGATGGTCGGAGCCGTGAGCTCCTCCTCCACGGTCGCGATCGCGGCGAGGGGGATCGGCGTCCCGGTGACCTCGGCGGCGGCCTTCTGCTCAGCCTCGGCGGCTTCGGCTTCGGTCTGCTGCGCCGCGGCGTCGGACCGAGCCTGGCGCAGCGCCTTGATCTGCTCGTCTGCGGCGGTGACACCGGACTGCGCACCCTCGATCGCGGCCTGCAGGGAAGCGAGTTGTTCGGCGCGCTCGGCCTGCGCCTTGCGCACGGCTTCGTCGTCGGGGCTGAGCGGGTCCTCCGGGACGATGGGTGCCGCCGCCAGCGCGTTCAGCTGGCTGTTCAGGACACCGATCTGCGCGGCGAGCTCGGAGCGCTGCCGGGTGGCGGAGTCGATCTGCGAGTTGAGTTCGTTCTCGGCTTCGACTCGCGCGTCCTCCGCCTTCGCCTTGGCCTTCGCCTCGAGGGCGTCGGCAGCGGCCTTCTGGGCTTCGGCGGTCTGCTGAGGAGTGACCGGGAGCATGATCTCGCCCAGCTTGTCGGCCGTTCGCTCGGTGCCCGGCGTGCGCACGACGATGTCGCGCTCCTGTCCCTCGAACATGAGCGAGCCGACCGTGCTGCCCGACAGGGCCTCCTGCACGGCCTTCGCGATCGTCGCCCGGTCGAAGCCGAGGCGCGCGGCCAGCGGCTCGTCGACCTTGATGCGGAGGACCGGCTGCTCGCCCGCGAGCTCGCTCTTCACGGATCGCACACCGTCGGCATCCGCGAGCTTCTTCTCGAGGAGGTCGCTCGCGGTGCGCAACGCCTCCGGGTCGTTGCCCTGGATCTGCAGGGCGATGCCGTCTCCGGCACCCGCGACGAAGGCATCCTGCGAGGCGAGCTCGATCTCCCCGCTGTCGGGCAGAGCGTCCAGCGCATCCTGCACCCGCGACTCGACCTTCGCGACGTCGGCCCCCTCCTTCAACTGCAGGTCGTACGTGATGGAGGTCGGCGTGCCCGGCATCGGGATCGGGATCGACGTGATGACGTCGGCGATGCCCGTGATCCTGCCGAGTGACTTCTCGACGGGGGCCGCGGCGGCGACGAGGTCTTCGGTCGCCTCCTTCGGCGGAGTCTGCACGACCTGCAGGCTCTCCTGACCCGAGGATCCGAGGAAGTCGGTCTGGATGAACGGCGTCATCCCGAGCGTCGCGACGAGCAGCAGGCCCGAGACGACGAGCGTGATCACAGGATGACGCCGCGTCGCGTTCAGCGTCGGCATGAACGTGCGCTGCAGACGGTCGGGGGCCGTATGGATCTCATCCAGCTCGGAGGGCTCCGCCTGCGGGGGAGCGGAAGACGCTGCCTGCGCCGGCGTCGTGAGCACAGCTGTCGCCGGCTCGACGCCCGCAGCGGGCAGTGCGGTGGTGTGCGTGTCTTCGAGGGCCTGCGCGTCTTCGGTGGAGGATGCGTCTTCGGTGCGGGGAGTCCGATGCGCGGGGGCGTTCTTCAGGAACCAGGACGCGAGAACCGGCACGATCGTGAGCGAGACGACGAGCGAGGCGATGAGGGCGATCGAGACCGTCACGGCGAACGGGCGGAACAGTTGTCCGGCGATGCCCGAGACGAACGCGATCGGCAGGAAGACGGCGACCGTCGTGAGCGTCGACGCGGTGATCGCACCGGCGACCTGCCGCACGGAGGCGACCACGCCTTCGGTCGTGAGGGGGCCGTCGCCGCGCCGTCGGCTGATGTTCTCGATCACGACGATGGAGTCGTCGACCACACGTCCGATGGCGATCGTGAGTGCGCCGAGAGTCAGGATGTTGAGGGTGTTGCCGCTCCACCACAGTCCGACGAGCGTGATCAGCAACGACAGCGGGATCGACACGGCCGCGATGATCGTCGAACGCCACGACCGCAGGAATGCGAGGATCACGAGCACGGCGAAGAGCAGGCCGAGCCCACCCTCGACGGAGAGATCGTGGATCGACTGCTCGATGTAGGGCGCCTGGTCGAACAGCGTGACGAACTCGGCGTCGAGGATCGGAGCGAGGCGATCGAGCTCGGCATTCACGCCGTGAGAGATGTCGACGACGTTGGCACCCTGCGACGGGATGATCTGGAGGGTCAGCGAGGGGTTGCCGTTGACGCGCGAGATGGTCTGCGCCGGAACCGTCTCGATCGAGACGTCGGCGAAGTCGGCGACCGTGACGGCGCCGTCCGCCGTCGGCACGGGGAGAGCCTGGATGTCTTCCAGACTCACGAGGCGCGACCCGACCGTGATCGAGAGGGGACCCTCAGCCGAATCCGCCTGGCCGGCGGGGAGAGCTGCGCCGTGGGCTTCGAGGATCGGGCCGAGCGTCGAGGGCTCCACCTTCAGCCGCGTGACGTCGGCGGGGCGGAGATCGATGGTGATGCGCTGCGTCTCCTGGCCGGCGAGTTCGACGCTGCGCACACCGGGAAGGCCCTGCAGGGCAGGGACGACGGTCTGCTGGAGGGCATCGCCGAACGCCTCCTGGTCGCCGCTGCTTCCGGCGCTCAGGACCATCGCGGGCAGATCCCCGGCACCTCCGGACACCACCTGCACCTCGGTACCGGAGGGGAAGCCGGGCTTCACCGATTCGGTCGCGCTGCGGATGGTGCGCAGCGTCTCCTCGTCGTCCTCTCCGAACGTCCACTCCACGAGGATCTGCGCGTCACCGCTCGACGTCGTCGACGTCACGGTCGTCACGCCGGGGATCGCTCGGACCGCCTGCTCGAGGGGCTCGGTCACGCTGCTCGCCATCTCCTCGGGCGCGAGGCCCTGGGACTGGGCGGTGACGTATGCCGTCGGCACCTGCATCGACGGCATCAGCTCCTGCTTGAGCGAATTCATCGCGATGAGACCGAGAGCGACGATCGCGAGTGTCGCGAGCGAGAGGATGAGGCGGTTCTTGAGGCTGCTGCGGGTGAGGAACGACATGGAACGGGAGGGTGCTTTCGGCTGGGGCGCGACAGCAGCGAAGAAGCGGGCGCGCGACGCGGAAGCCGCCGGGGATCGGCCGCATCCCGTCGACCCGTGCCGAATCCTGTGTTCGGGGTCAGTTCGATGAGAGGCGACTGAGCGACGGCGACACGATCGACATCTCGAGCCTGCCGGGTCGAGCGGACCGGGGCATCCTCCCGCGGGTTGATACTCCTCCACCCGTGGCATGACCCGACGCCGCGGACGGTCCGGGGAGGAGAAGTGGCAGAAGGTGCTCGCGGCGCGACGTGATTTTGGATCCAGAATGCAGAGTTCGGCGCGTGGATCCGATACTCTCGCTCCCATGGTGCAATCAGGAAATGTCGTGTCGCCCAAGGAGCGGGCCGAGGCGTTGCAGAAGCTCGCGCAGCGACATGGAGCCGGATACCGGTCGGTGGGCGCGATGGCGTACGACATCATCCGCGATGCGATCCTGGACGGCACGCTGCCGCCGGGGATGAAGCTGCGGCAGGAGACGCTCGCCGAATCGATCGGCATCTCGCGACTGCCGATCCGCTCCGCCCTGATCCAGCTGGAAGCCGATGGCCTCGTGATCTTCCACGCCCGCCGCGGCGCGATGGTGCGCGCACTCTCGGTCGAGGAGGCCACGGAGGTCTACCACCTGCGCACCCTGCTCGAGAAGGAGGCGCTGCGCCTGGCGATGGCCGAGATCACGCCCGAGCGGGTCGCCCGCCTGCGCGAGCTCGCGAAGACCGCCGACGACATCTCCGAGGGCGGGGAGTTCGTCGAGGCCCGCACCGAGTTCTACGCGACGCTCTACGACGCGCAGTCGCGCCCGCTGATGTGGGAGATGATCGAGCAGCTCCGGCTGAAGCTCGGCCGCTACGTGCTCGGCTGGCGCCTGGTCTCGCCCGGTGCGCATGACCACTCGCACAGCGAGCTCATCGACGTGGTCGCCGCGGGAGACTCGGACGAGGCGCTCCGCGTGCTCGAGTCGCACCTCAACCATGTGCGCGACGGCGTGATCGCGCTGCTGGATGCCGCTGCGGCCGAGGCTGCGGGCGACAGCGCCTGACGACTCCGGGCACGGATGCATGACTCCGCGACGGATGCATGACCGGGTCACCGGTATGGTCCTGCATCCGTCGCGGAGTCATGCAGGTGTGACGGCGCGAGCGGGAAGAAGCGGCTGCGTCAGGTGACGGTGCCGCGACGCGCGAACCGCGGTTCGCGCCAGATCTCGCTGTGCAGCACGTCCTCCAGCGCCTCCACAGCGTCCCACACGTCGGTGTACGAGGTGTAGAGCGGCGTGAAGCCGAAGCGGATGAGGTCGGGCGCCCGGAAGTCGCCGATGACACCGCGCTCGATCAGCGCCTGCATCACCGCGTAGCCGTTCTCGTGGCGGAGCGACACCTGGCTTCCACGCCGTGCGGACTCCCGAGGCGTGACCGGCTCGATCCCCCAGCGCGGTGTGAGGCGCGTGTCGACGAGAGACATGAAGAGCTCCGTCAGCCGCAGGCTCTTCTCGCGGAGAAGGTCCATGTCGACGTCGTCCCAGATGTCGAGACTCGCCTCGAGCCCGGCCACCGAGAGCAGCTGCGGTGTGCCGACCCGGAAGCGCTCGATGCCCGCGGCGGGGGTGTAGTCGACCGTGAAGTCGAAGGGTCGGGCGTGGCCGTGCCAGCCGGTCAGGGCGGGGCGGGCCGCGTCATGGTGCCGTGCGGCGGCCCAGATGAACGAGGGCGAGCCCGGTCCGCCGTTGAGGTACTTGTAAGTGCAGCCGACCGCGAAGTCGGCGTCGGCCGCGTTCAGGTCGATCGGCACGGCGCCGACGCTGTGGCACAGGTCCCAGAGCACCAGCGCCCCGGCGGCGTGCACCTTGCGGGTGACCTCGGCGATGTCGTGCATCCGTCCGGTGCGGTAGTCGACCTGGGTGAGCACGACCACGGCGACATGGTCGTCGAGCACGTCGTCGAGGGTGGGGCCGTCGTCGGAGATGAGCCGACGCTCCAGGGGGATGCCGCCGCCGAGCAGCTCCTGCACGGCCTCGAGCATGTAGAGGTCGGTGGGGAAGTTGCCGCGCTCCGCCACGATCACACGTCGACCGGGGCGGAGCCGGACCGCGGCGACCGCGGCTTGGAACAGGCTCGCCGAGGTGGAGTCGCCGAGCACCACCTCACCGGGCCCCGCGCCGATCAGCGGTGCGATGCGGTCGCCGATCGTGCGGGGCTTCGCGAACCACCCGGCGTCGTTCCAACTGCGGATGAGGCCGGTGCCCCACTCCTCGGTGATGACGCGCTGCAGATGTGCCTCGGTGTGCCGGGGAAGGGCGCCGAGCGAGTTGCCGTCGAGGTAGATCACGCCCTCCGGCAACACGAAGCGCTCGCGCATCGGTGCCAGCGGGTCGGCGTCGTCGAGGGCCGTGCAGGTCGCGCGGTCGATGGCGGTGCGGGTGGAGGTCGTACTCATGAGGCAGGTCCGTTCGAGGTCGGGGGTCAGCGCCCCAGGAACCGCAGCGCGTTGTCGCGGCGGATGGCGCTCTTCTGCGCCTCGTCGAGGAAGTCGGCACGGTCGACGACATTGCCGACGGGGCGCTCGCCCAACGGATAGGGGTAGTCGCTGCCGACCATCACCTGGCCCGTGCCGAGCGTCTCGACCAGCACCCGCAACGCGACCGGGTCGAAGACGACGCTGTCGACGCTGAACCGATCGAGGTAGGCGGACGGTGGGCGTTCGCTCACCCCGATGAGGTCGGGGCGCTGCAGCCAGGCGTTCTCGAATCGTCCGAGCCAGAACGCGAAGGAGCCACCGCCGTGCGCGAACGCGAGGCGGAGGGTCGGCGGCACCCGGTCGAACACGCCGCCCAGGATCATCGCGATGATCGACAGGTGCGTCTCGGCGGGCATCCCGGTCAGCCAGCGGGCCATCCAGCGGTCGAGCCGGGGTGAGCCGGGCATGTCCCACGGGTGCACGAAGACGGGGATGCCGCTGTCGGCGCAGTGCTGCAGGAACATCACCATGCCCTCGTCGTCGAGGTCGCGGTCGCCGACATGATTGCCGATCTCGACGCCGGCGTGACCGGACGCGATGGCGCGGTCGGCCTCGGCGCAGGCGGCATCCGGATCCTGCAGCGGCACCTGCGCGAACGGGATCAGCCGATCGGGCGCCGGTGCGCAGATCTCGAGGGCGAGGTCGTTGAAGATGCGTGCGACCTTGACCGCTTCAGCCCCCGACTTGTCGTACGAGAAGAACAGCGGAGTGGGGGAGACCACCTGCATCTCGACGCCGTCGGCGTCCATGTCGGCCAGGCGCACCGAGGCATCCCAGCAGTCGTCGCCGACTCGCCGGAACTCGGTCTCGCCGAGCATGATCATCGCGTCGCGCTCGGAGTCCACGCGAAGGGTCGGCCAGAGACCCGGCCCGACCTGTGTCGACAGGTCGGGCCAGGAGCTCGGCACGAAGTGCGTGTGGACGTCGATCGTGCCCAACGGGCTTCAGCCCTTGCCGGGGTGGACGGTTCCGCACTCCGGGCAGGTGCGACCCTCTTCGCTTTCGTAGAACTCGCGGAACACCGGCGGCAGGTCTTCGACGATGTCGCGCACCTGCAGCTCGACCTCGTGCACCTTGGCGTTGCAGTTCGGGCAGAACCAGGCGAACTTCTCGAACGTGCCCTCTTCGCGGATGCGCTCGATCACGATGCCGATGGAGCCCTCTTCGGGGCGCTGCGGGGAGTGGAAGACGTTGCCGGGGAGCAGCCACATCTCGCCCTCGCGGATGTCGATGCGCTTCGGGCCCTCGGGCGTCTGGATGTTCACGTGCATGTTGCCGCGGTACTGGTAGAACCACTCCTCGTACGGGTCGAAGTGGAAGTCGGTGCGCTGGTTCGGGCCGCCGACGACCTGCACGATGAAGTCGCCCATGGGCGTCCACGCGGCCTTGTTGTTGACCGGCGGCTTCAGGAGATGTTCGTTCTCCTTGATCCATGCGGCGAAATCGATGACGGGTGGGATGGTGCTCATTTCTCCTCCTCGAGAGTGGCAGCGGTGTTGCGGTCGGTCAGGGTGTCGGGGCGTCGTGCGATCGCCTGGATCTCGATGCGCAGGTGCGGATGCGGCAGGGCGTGCACGGCGACCGTGGTGCGTGCCGGCCCCTGCTCGTCGAAGTACTCGGCCCAGACGGCGTTGTAGGCGGCGAAGTCGTTCATGTCGACGAGGAAGGTGGTCGCCTGCACCAGGTCGTCGAGGTCGCACCCGGCGGCGACGAGCACCGCGCGGATGTTCTCGATGACCGCGCGGGTCTGCACGGCGATGTCGAGCCGGGTCGCGCCGAACTCGTCGACCTCGGCACCGGCGATCGTGTTGTCGGGGCGCCTGCTCGACGTGCCGGAGACGAACACCAGGTCGCCGGAGACCTTCGCGTGCGGGAAGCGCCCTCGGGGCGTCGCCTTGCCCTCGACGAGGATGCCGCGTGATTCGGTCATCGTGTTCCCTCCTGGCCGCCGTCGTCGGTCCCGTCGTGCGTGCGGATGCCGACCCGTCCGAGTCCCGTGATCGTCGCCTCGACGACACCGTGGTCCGGCAGCGGGATGGCGGCGGTCGCGGCTCCGGCGAGCAGCACCGTACCGGCGCGGAGAGTGAACCCGTGGCGGGCGGCGAGTCGTGCGGCCGCAGCGATGGCGCGGCCGGGGTCGCCGAGGATGGCGGCGGTCGACCCGGTGGCACGCACCCTGCCGTCGACCTCGAGCCGTACAGCGCGGTTGTCGAGCGCACCCGCCCGGTCGAACCGGGTCCAGGGGCCGATCACGTAGGCGGCGGCCGAGGCGTTGTCGGCCACGACGTCGGCGAGGCTGAAGCGGAAGTCCCGGTAGCGGGAGTCGATGATCTCCAGGGCGGGAGCGACGGCGGCGACGAGCTCGCTCAGCGGCCGATCGGCGTCGGAGGGGTCGATGTCGGCGGCCAGGAGATAGGCCACCTCGGGCTCGATGCGCGGGTGGATGGCCGACCGGCGGTCGAACACGGCGTCGTCCTCGAGCCGCATCCCCTCGGTGAGGGTGCCGATGATGACGTCGTGCACGCCCATCTGCTGCGCCTTCGCCTGACTCGTGAAGCCGAGCTTGAGGCCGGTGAGGCGCTCGCCGCGGGCGAGTCGACGGGCGATCAGGGCGTGCTGCGTGGCATAGGCGGTGTCGAGCCCGACCTCTTCGTCCGAGGAGAGCTGGCTGATCGAGGTCGCGGTGCGCTGCGCGGTGTCGAGCGCTGCGGCGAACACGGCGTCGGTCGTCATGCCGTCACCTCGAGCGAGCGCGCGGCGGCGAGGTCGAGGGCGACGTCGACGATCATGTCCTCCTGGCCGCCCACCATCCGGCGGCGTCCCAGTTCCACGAGGATGTCGCGAGCGTCGAGGCCGTGCTTCTCGGCAGCGCGCTCGGCGTGCAGCAGGAAGCTCGAGTACACCCCCGCGTAGCCGAGCGTGAGCGTCTCGCGGTCGACGCGGACCGGGCGACGCTGCAGGGGGCGCACCAGATCCTCCGCGGCATCCTGCAGCGCGAACAGGTCGCAGCCGTGCTCCCAGCCGAGCAGATCCGCGACGGCGATGAACGCCTCGATCGGGCAGTTCCCGGCCCCGGCGCCCTGTCCGGCGAGGGAGGCGTCGACCCGGTACACGCCGTGCTCCACGGCCGTGACGCTGTTGGCCACGCTCAGCGAGAGGTTCTCGTGCGCGTGGATCCCGATCTGGGTGCCGGCGTCGAGCACGTCGCGGTAGGCGTCGACGCGGTCGGCCACGTCGCGCATCGTGAGGCGTCCGCCGGAATCGGTGACGTACACGCAGTGCGCTCCGGCGGCCTCCATGATCTTCGCCTGCGCGGCGAGCCCGCGCGGATCGTTGAGGTGGCTCATCATCAGGAACCCGGAGACGTCCATGCCGTGCTCGCGCGCCCAGGTGATGTGCTGGATGGCGACGTCGGCCTCGGTGCAGTGCGTCGCGACGCGCACGCTCGCCACGCCGAGGTCGCGGGCGCGGGCCAGGTCGTCGATCGTGCCGATGCCGGGGAGGATGAGGGTGGTCAGGACGGCGCTGTCGAGCACCTCGGCCGCCGCCTCGATCCACTGCCAGTCGGTGTGCGCGCCCTGACCGTATGCCACGCTCGAACCGCCGAGCCCGTCGCCGTGCGCGACCTCGATGGCGTCCACGCCCGCGGCTTCGAGAGCACGGGCGATGCCGCGCACCTGGTCGGTCGTGTAGCCGTGGCCGATGGCGTGCATGCCGTCACGGAGGGTGACGTCCTGCACGTACAGGCGGGGAGGAGCGGTGGTCATGCGGGAACCCCTGTCCGTTCGGCGACGAGTCGTTCGGCCGTGCGCAGGGCGGCCGAGGTCATGATGTCGAGATTGCCCGCGTACTCCGGAAGATAGTGGCCGGCACCCGCCACCTCCAGCAGGACGCTCACGCGCGTGCCGCGGAACGGACGGTCGAGTGCGGGCACGTAGGCCTCGTCCACCGCGTCGAACTGCACCTGCTGCTTGAGTCGGTAGCCCCCGACGTACGCCTGCACCTCTGCGACCATGTCGGCGACCGAGTCGCTGACGGCATCGCGATCCAGGGATGCGGGGTCGCCCTCGACGAGGCAGAACACGGTGTCGCGCATGATGAGGGGCGGGTCGGCGGGGTTGAGCACGATGATCGCCTTGCCGTGGTCGGCGCCGCCGATCACCTCCAGCGCACGGGCGGTGGTCTCGGTGAACTCGTCGATATTCGCCCGCGTGCCCGGGCCGGCGGACTTCGAGGCGATCGAGGCCACGATCTCGGCATACGCCACCGGGGCGATGCGCGACACCGCGGCCACCATCGGCACCGTCGCCTGGCCGCCGCACGTGACCATGTTCACGTTGGTCGCATCGAGGTGCGCCTCGAGGTTCACGACCGGCACGACGTACGGGCCGATCGCCGCGGGAGTCAGGTCGACCATGATCCGTCCGGCATCGCGCACGAGAGCGTCGTTGCGGGCGTGGGCGCCGGCCGAGGTCGCGTCGAACACGAGCTCGACGTCGGCGAACTCGGGCATCCGGATCAGACCGTCCACGCCTTCGTGGGTCGTGGCGACACCGAGCCGTCGGGCGCGGGCGAGGCCGTCGGACTGCTCGTCGATCCCGGCCATCGCGACCACATGCAGTGTGGTCGAGAGCCTCTTCACCTTGATGAGCAGGTCGGTGCCGATGTTGCCCGAGCCGATGATGGCGATGCCGACGGTCATGCCGCAGCCCCTTCCGTTGACGAGTGCGCAGCGGTGCCGGATGCGACGCCGAAGAAGTCGGCCCGGACCTCGCCGAGACCGTCGAGCCGGGCGCGGTACACGCCCGCGGTGGCGTCGACCATGGGGCCGAGAGCGCCGGACAGGATCACCTCGCCGGCGCGCAGCGGCTGACCGCGGCGGGCGACCTCTCGGGCCAGCCAGGCCACGGCGATCACCGGGCTGCCCAGGCATGCGGCGCCCGAGCCGGTCGAGACCGGACGGCCCTCGTGGTCGAGGGTCATGCCGAGTGCGGTCAGATCGAAGCCGTCGAGGCGGCGCGGTGTGGTGCCGAGCACGACCGCCCCGCTGGAGGCGTTGTCGGCGATGGTGTCGGTGATGCGGATGTCCCACCCGGCGACGCGGGAGTCGACGACCTCGATCGCGGGAAGCACGAACTCGGTGGCCCGGATCACGTCGGCGACGTGCGTGGTGGGGGAGTCGAGGTCCTGGCCGAGCACGAACGCCACCTCCGCCTCGGCCCGCGGCTGCAGGAAGCGTGCGAGATCGATGGGCTCACGGTCGGCGAACATCATGTCGTCGAGCAGCACGCCGTAGTCGGGACTGTCCACCCCGAGCTGGGTCTGCACGGCCGGAGAGGTCAGCCCGATCTTGCGGCCGACGACCCGGCGTCCCGCCTCCACCCGTCGGGCGATGCCGAGCGACTGCACCGCGTACGCGGCATCCTGATCGGTCTCGCCCAGGAGGTCGCGCACCGGCGCACACGGGCGTCCGGAGTCGGTCGCCCGCCGCAGTCGCTCGTCCGCGGCGCGGACGGCCTCGGTGTCGGGGATGCCGGTCACAGCTGCACGCATACGTTCGTCGGCTCGGTGTAGAACTCGAGCGAGTGGTGCCCGCCCTCGCGGCCGATGCCGGAGAGGCCGACGCCGCCGAAGGGGCTGCGCAGATCGCGCAGGTACCAGGTGTTGACCCACGACATGCCCGTGCGCATCTGCTGTGCGACCCGGTGTCCGCGGGTGAGGTCGGTGGTCCAGGTGACGGCCGCGAGCCCGTAGTCGGTGTCGTTCGCCAGCGCGATCGCCTCCTCCTCGGTGTCGAAGGGGATGAGGGCGGCGACCGGGCCGAACACCTCCTCGCGCACGGTGCGGTGGCTGTTGTCGAGGCCGGTCCAAAGAGTCGGCTCGATCCACGATCCGCCGTCGAGTCCGTCGCCGAGGGTCGGGATGCCACCGCCCGCGAGCACCGTCGCCCCCTCGGCGACGGCGAGGTCGAAGTAGGAGCGCACCTTGTCGCGGTGCGCCTGGGAGATGAGGGGTCCCGTGGTCGTCGCCGGGTCTTCCGGGCGGCCGAGGCGCAGGCGTGCGGCGTGCTCGGCGAGCCCTGCCGCGACATCGTCGAAGACCGCGCGCTCGACGTAGATGCGCTCAGTGCACAGGCACACCTGGCCGGTGTTCAGATACGTGGAGCGGGCGAGACCGGCGACGGCCGCGTCGAGGTCGGCGTCCGCGAAGACGAGCGCGGCGTTCTTGCCGCCGAGCTCGAACGAGACGGGGCGCACACGGGGGGCGACCGCCCGCATGATCGCCGAGCCGGTGGACGACTCGCCGGTGAAGGTGACCCCGTCGATGCCCGGGTGCCGCGTGAGCGCCTCACCCGCGGAGTCGGCGCCGAAGCCGTGCACGACGTTCACGACGCCCGCCGGCACGCCCGCCTCCGCCAGGATCTCGGCGAGCAGGGTCGCCGAGGACGGGGTCTCCTCCGAGGGCTTGATGACCACGGTGTTGCCCGTGGCGAGAGCGGGGGCGAGCTTCCAGGTGAGCAGCAGCAGCGGCAGGTTCCACGGCACGATCACGGCGACGACGCCGAGCGGCTTGCGCACCGCGTAGTTCAGAGCGCGGCGGCCGTCGGGCAGCTCGGTGAGAAAGGAGTCGAGTCCCGCTGTCGAGACCGTGTCGGCGAAGGAGCGGAAGTTCGCGGCCGCGCGAGCGACGTCGAGGTCGCGGGCGAGGGCCTCGGGCTTGCCGGTGTCTCCGACCTCGGCCGCGACGAGCTCGTCGGCGCGACGGTCGATCGCGTCGGCGACCCCGCGCAGCAGGCGCGCACGTTCGGCGACGGTCATCCGCCCCCACGGCCCGTCGAAGGCCGCGCGGGCTGCAGCGACGGCGCGGTCGACCTGCTCCGTGCCGGCCTCGTGCACCTCGGCGATGATCGATCCGTCGACCGGGCTGATCTTGGTGAAGGTGGCGACCCCTTCCACGCGCTCGCCGGCGATCATGTTGTGGATCGCGCGGGGCGCCCGCTCCGGCTCAGGGGCACGGAGGGGAGGCGTCATCGTCTCGGAAGGCATGGGCTCAGGCTAGGAAGGTTCGAGGGATGCCGACAAATACTCTCTTGATGCACTGCCATGCCCGTACGGCTATAGTCCGGAACATGGTCACCGATCGACTGCTCGACGGGCGGGTCAAGATCCGCCACCTCGTCCTCGTCACCGCCATCGCCGACGAAGGCACCCTGGTGCGCGCCGCCGAGTCGCTGCACATCACCCAGCCCGTCGTCACCCGCGGTCTCCGCGAGGTCGAGGAGGTGCTGGGGGTGCCGCTGTTCGAGCGCCTGCCGCGTGGGGTTCGCCCCACGCAGTACGGGCACTCGTTCATCGAGCGCGCCCGGTCGGTGCTCGCCGAACTTCGCGCCGCGGGTGAGGAGGTGCGGCTGCTGCAGTCGGGTCAGCTCGGCACGGTCACGGTCGGCACGCACCTCGCCGGCTCGAACCTGCTGCTGCCGCGGGCGATCGCCGGGCTCAAGGCCGAGCACCCGCGGCTGACCGTCGTGGTCCGCGAGGGTACGCCCGACACCCTGCAGCAGCTGCTGCTCGCGGGCGACCTCGACCTCACGGTCGGGCGGCTCTCGCCCACGGTGCCGGTGCGGCTCGAGCAGGAGCGATTGCACCAGGAGCCGATCCGCCTGGTCGCTCGTGCGGGGCATCCGGTCCTCGGAAGGGTCAAGGCGAACTCGCTCGCCGAGCTGATCACGTACCCGTGGATCTTCCCCGTCGCGCAGACGGCGCTGCGGGCCGAGCTTGAAGCCGTCTTCTTCCACGAGGGCCTGCCCCTGCCGCCCGACCGCGTGGAGTGCACGTCGATGCTGACGCTCCGGACCCTGCTGATCTCGACCGACGTGATCGCCGCGCTCCCGATGTTCATCGCGGTCGACGACCGTGAGCTGCGGATCCTGCCCACGCCGCTGAGCTCCATCCGCCGTTCCGTCGGCGTCACGTCGCCCAAGGATCGGGCGCCCTCGCCCGCGGCGGCCGCGTTGCTGGTGCATCTGCGCGAAGAGGGGGCGCGGCTGGCGGAGCTCGAACGCGAGTACACCCGGACGGAGCCGCGCTTCGCCGGCTGATATGCCTGAACGGTCATAGCTCTGACCCGTATGGATATTGGACAGCATCGCTCCCACAGGGTGAGTCTGATGAGAACGACACGACGTCGTGACGATCTCACCCGATTCAGCCAATGGAGGCGACATGGCCGGTTCTCCCTACGTGCCCGATGCGAAGAAATACCGCCCCGAGGATTTCGTGCGCGTCGCGGGTGAACCGGCCGATCCCGACCCCGCGAGCTGGGGGATGCAGCCGGACGGCACCTTCCTGCCGCCGGCGCACACGCCGTCCGTCCCGCGCGACGTCTTCATCGACTGGCCGGGACAGCTCGACTACCGCGACCCCGAGACCTACGCGCTCAACGCGACGGCCGAGGCCTTCTACCCGATCGTGGTCAACACGAGCCACTCCTGGCAGTGCATCTACGACTGGGACGGTCGGCGCCTCATGCTGCACTACGGCGGCGGAAACCACTGGAAGCTGTATGACATCACCGACCCGCGCGACCTCACGATCGTCGACGAGGAGCAGTGGGGCTGGGACGACCCCCGCCCGCAGTTCGGCGCCACCACGGTGCAGTGGAACCAGAAGCTCGGCAAGCACATCGCGATCCAGGCGAGCGAGACCCCGCGGTACTTCCTCAAGGGACGTGTCGCCAACAAGTGGATCGACGACACCGTCGAGGGGCAGCTGAAGGAGTGGGAGGGTCTGCGCGGCTTCCGCACCTGGGAGATGAACGGCCCGAGCCCGCGCGACTGGACGCTCCTCACCGAGGTCTCGACCGACCCGAACCATGGTCCGGACGAGATCCAGGAGGGCAACGGCGTCCTCGACCTGCCGGTCTACTACGGCGACAAGTACCTCTTCGTGGCGACCGCGCCCGACAACACCTTCACCAACCAGCCGTACAAGACCACGCTGTGGACAGCGGGTCATGCCGCCTATGACGTGTCCGACCCGTCGAAGCCCGAACTGCTCTCGAACTGGTGGGTGCCCGGATCCCGAGCCGGCGAGGAGACGGACTCCGAGTACCTCGCGGACAACGAGCGCTGGAACAACAAGACGTCCTGGTTCGGCTCGCGCATGGGCATCTTCCTCCCGCGCTCGGTCGAGTCCGGGTGGAAGTACGGCTACGCCGCCCAGGGTGGGCAGGGCTTCTTCGTGCTCGACGTGTCCGACCCCGCGAACATCCACCACGTCGGCTGGTGCCACCTTCCGGTCAGCGTCGCCGGCACCGAGGGCGACAACGTCGACACCACCCAGGTGGAGGAGACGGGCTACGTCTACGTCTCGGGCTACCCGATGAACACGGACTGCTACGAGCCGGCCAAGGAGATCTACCAGATCGACGTGTCCGACCCGACGAACCCGCGGGTCGTGCGCACGCTGCCCCGCCCGACGCCGCCGGCAGAGGCCGCGTTCACCGACTGGGCCCAGCGCCGTGGATCGTTCGGGCCGAAGCGCTCGGGCTACTTCACCAACACGGGAACGCCGCACGGCGGAGTCATCCCCTACGCGTTCTACGCCGCGGGGCTGCAGATCTTCGACGTGCGCGACCCCGAGAACCCGAAGGTGGGCGCCTACTTCGTGCCGCCGATGGGGCTGAAGGACGATGATGACCTCGCCGCACCCGTCCACGGCATCTTCGTCGAGTGGGACCGCAACCTGATCTGGCTCTTCGCCAATCACGGCATCTACGCGGTCTCGACCCCGCTGCTGGGAGAACCCGTCGTCGGCCTCCCCGTCGCCGAGGCCTGAGGCCCGGCCTTCCGGAACTTCGGCGTCCGCTCTGCACATAAGGGGCTTGCAGGGCGGACACCGGATCCGGCATCCGCAGCATCCATGACGATCCCTCCCGAAAGCGATCCATGAACCAGACAGTCCGACCCTGGCCGGCCCTGTGGGCGCTGTGCATCGGCTTCTTCATGATCCTCGTCGACACGACGATCGTGGCGATCGCCAATCCGGTCATCCTCGCGGCCTTCGACGCCGATCTCACCACCGTGATCTGGGTCACGAGCGCCTATCTCCTCGCCTACGCGGTCCCGCTCCTGATCACCGGCCGCCTGGGTGACCGCTTCGGCCCCAAGCGCGTCTACCTCGTGGGGCTGGTGGTCTTCACCCTCGCCTCGCTCGCCTGCGGTCTGGCCGGCAGCATCGGGATGCTCATCGCGGCGCGCGCGGTGCAGGGCTTCGGCGCGGCGCTGATGACCCCGCAGACCATGGCGATCATCGCGAGGGTCTTCCCGCCCCGGGGTCGGGGTCAGGCGATGGGCGCGTGGGGTGCGGTCGGAGGTCTCGCCACGCTCGTCGGACCGATCCTCGGCGGCGTGCTCACCGACACCGTCGGCTGGGAGTGGATCTTCTTCGTGAACGTGCCCGTCGGGATCGTCGCCTTCGCCGTCGCCTGGCGTCTGGTGCCTGATCTGGAGGGACACCCGCACCGGTTCGACTGGATCGGGGTCGCGCTCTCCGGGCTCGGCCTGTTCCTGCTGGTGTTCGGCATCCAGGAGGGTGAGGTCTACGACTGGGGCGTGATGTTCGGCCCGGTCACGGTCTGGGGGGTCATCGCCACCGGCGCCGTGCTTCTCGTGCTCTTCGTCGTGTGGCAGCGGGTCAACCGCGCCGAGCCGCTCATGCCGCTCAGCCTGTTCCGCGACCGCAACTTCTCCGTCGCGAACGCCACGATCTTCCTGGTGGGCGTCGGCATCACGGCGATGCCGGTGCCGCTGGCCTTCTACTTCCAGGTCGCCCGCGGCCTCGATCCCACCCTCGCGGCTTTCATGCTCGCGCCGATGGCGGTCGTCTCGGGCGTGCTCGGACCGTTCGTCGGCAAGCTGAGCGACCGGATCGGTCCACGGTGGGTGACCTTCGCGGCCTTCGTCATCTCGGCGGCGGCCATGGCCTGGTACGCGGCGACCATGACGCCCGATGCGCCCTTCTGGCTCCTCCTGCTTCCCTCCGCCTTGCTGGGAGTGGGCGTGTCCGGCATGTTCGGCCCGCTCGCGTCGACGGCCACGCGGAATCTGCCCCACACCCAGGCGGGCGCGGGATCCGGGGTCTACTCCACGACCAGGCAGATGGGATCCGTGATCGGGTCGGCGCTGCTGGCCGTGCTGATGAACGTGACGCTCGCCGCGCACATCGCAGGCTTCGTCCCGGGGACGATCCACCCGGGGAGTGAGCTGTCGGCGAAGGAGGGGACGGGGCTCGCGACCGCGATGTCGCAGTCGCTCCTGCTCTCGGCGCTCGCTTTCGCGGTGTGCGCGATCGTTGTGGTGTTCTTCGAGAAGCCGCGACCGTGGGGAGCGCCGACCGCCCCGCAGACGGTGGGCTCGGTCGTGAGAGAGGGATGATGATGACGGCACTCGCAGTGGATCCAAAATCCAGAACCAAGAAAGCCGAGAGGACTCCGATGACCGCGAAAGCCGGAGGCGGAAGACTCGTCGTCGACGCCCTGAAGAAGGACTACGAGCTCGACGGCGCCGCCGTTCCCGTCGTCAAGGACGTCACCTTCACGATCGAGCCCGGGATGTTCTACTCCCTCCTGGGACCGTCGGGATGCGGCAAGACGACCACCCTGCGCTGCGTCGCCGGACTCGAGCGGAGCAACGGCGGCATGATCTCGCTCGACGGCGGTGTGCTGTCGACCGGCACCGAGCACGTGTCGCCCGACAAGCGCGACATCGGCATGGTGTTCCAGAACTACGCGATCTGGCCGCACATGACCGTGTTCGCCAACGCGATCTTCCCGCTGCAGGTGTCGGGCTCGCGCCTTCCCAAGCAGGAGGCGCGCAAGCGGGCGATGGAAGCGCTCGAGCTCGTGCAGCTCGACCATCTCGCCCAGCGCCCGGCGACCGCACTGTCGGGCGGCCAGCAGCAGCGCCTCGCTCTCGCCCGCGCTCTCGCCCACCGCCCGCGACTCCTGCTGCTCGACGAGCCGCTGTCGAACCTCGACGCCAAGCTGCGCGACACGATGCGCAACGAGCTGCGCAGCCTGCAGCGGACCCTCGGCATCAGCGCCCTCTACGTGACGCACGACCAGTCCGAGGCGCTGTCCATGTCGGACCGGGTCGCCGTGATGAACGGCGGACGCATCGTGCAGGAAGCCTCGCCCCGCGAGCTCTACGACCAGCCGGCCGACCGGTTCGTGGCGGACTTCGTCGGCCGCGCGAACATGGTCCCCGCCGTGGTGATCGATCGGGACGGCGCGGGCGACGCGGTGGTCGAAGCACTCGGCACCCGGCTGCAGACGCCCGTGCCCGACGGCGTCTCGGCGGGTGACGAGGTGACCTTGACCTTCCGCCCGGAGACCGTGCGCTGGCACCAGACCGACGTCGATCGCCCCAACGTCCTTCCCGTGCGCATCGTGCGGGTGGAGTTCCTCGGCGAGATCGTCGAGTACGAGGCCGAGGTGCTCGCCGACGGCGAGCCCGTCGGCACGATCGTCGGCCGCGGGGCACCGCTGGCGACACCCCCCGAGGGCGGCAGGGTCTTCCTCGAACTGGTCCCGCACGCCTGCCGCGTGCTGGCTGCATGACGCAACCCCGCACCACACCCGCAATCACACACCTGATGTCAGAGAGGACATTCAGATCATGAAGAGAACACTGGGAGCGACCGCCATCGTGGCGGTCTTCGCGCTCGCCCTGAGCGGATGCGGCACGCCGACCGAGGCCGCCGGAGGCGACAGCGCCCTG
This sequence comes from Microbacterium sp. NPDC090218, assembly GCA_044900255.1. Lineage (GTDB taxonomy): Bacteria > Actinomycetota > Actinomycetes > Actinomycetales > Microbacteriaceae > Microbacterium. The sequence goes on from JBJDMS010000001.1 coordinate 1,400,053, forward strand.
AAGGGCGACGCGGCCTCGGCCGTCTGCGATGCCGTGGAGGTCGGGGCGATCACCCGCTGCGAGAACTTCTACGACGACTACTGGCCCGAGATCGACAAGCAGCTCGACGCCCTCTACGAAGAGGCCAAGAAGGCTGACGGCGGCACGCTGGTCATCTGGGATTGGTACGAGCTGTCGCCCGATGTGATCGCGCAGTTCAACGAGCGCTTCCCCGACATCAAGGTCGAGACCAGAGGGCTGACCTACAACCTTTCGTCGGCGATCATCTCGGCCAAGGCCACCGGATCGCGCAACACCGACGTGGTGTCCGGCTCGATCACGTCGATGGCGGCGATGTACGACGAGGGCTTCTGGGAGAAGGTCGACTGGGCGAGCTTCGGCGTGCCGGAGGAGTACCTCACCATCGGTGCCCCCGAGCTCATGCCCGACAGCATCAACGGCACCCTCATGCAGTACAACACCGACAAGGTCGAGTCGGTGCCGGAGACGCTCGACGGGCTGCTGGCCCCCGAGTACAAGGACAAGGTCTCGGTCGCCGGCTACAACGCGGTGGTCTTCGCCGGGTACGGCATGGCCGAGGGCGAGGACAAGATGGTCTCGCTGATCGGCGACCTCATGTCGTCGGGCAACCTGAAGCTCCTGGAGGACCAGGGCGCTCCGCTGTCGAGCGGCGACGTGCCGATCGCGCTGAACCAGACCCTGTTCAACCCGAACCCGGCCCTGCAGGTGTCGCCGTTCGAGCATGCGGGAGTCTGGGCGCAGTTCTCCGGAGTGAACTCCGACGCCAAGAACAAGCCGGGCGCCGCGCTGTGGACCCTGTGGAACGCGTTCGACCCCGATTGGATCACGCTGCGCATGACGGATGAGCGCTTCGCCAGCACCCAGGTGCCGTTCGCCGGTCTCCCCGCTGCGACGTTCGCCGAGTCCACCGGACTCATGAAGACGAACTCCGACGCACTGCTGCTCGGCCTCGAGAACGGCGCCGAGACCGAGACGCAGGCCACTCGCGACGACTGGCAGGCCATGATCAACGCCGCCGACAAGGCGCTGAACGGATAACGAATGTTCAAGGCAGGACGGACCACGGGGCGAAAGCGCCCCACCACGATGACGATCGCGATGATCGTCTCGGGCGCGGTCATCTTCATCCTTCTCGCGGTACCGCTGATCGTCCAGGTGATCACCGCGTTCCGTGGTCCGTTCCTGCCCTTCGGCGTCTCGTCGGCGAAATGGGGCGTCGAGAACTTCGTCACCCTGTGGCAGCTGCGCGAGGACTTCTGGGGCGTGCTCGGCGCCACCGGCGCCTTCGTCGGCGGGTCCACGCTGCTCACGCTCGCGATGGCGTTCTGTCTCGCCTGGATCACCGTGCGGACGGATGCACCGTTCCGCCGACTCATCTCGGTGCTGGTGATCGTGCCGTACATCATCCCGCCGATCGTGAAGGCGCAGGCATATCTGCTGATGCTGTCGCCGGAATCCGGCGTGCTCAACCAGCTGCTGCGACTGCTGCCCTTCGCGAGCGACGTGCCGATCGATCCGTATGCGTTCCCGACGATGATCTTCATCCAGGCGCTCACCAACGTCACGTTCCCCTATCTGATGATCGTGCCGATCCTGACGAACATGGACGGCTCCCTCGAGGAGTCGGCGCGGGTGTCGGGGGCCTCCTGGCCGCAGACCCTGCGCCGCGTGACGCTGCCGATGCTCTGGCCGGGACTGCTCGGGGTGACGGTGCTCACCTTCATCCTCGGGCTCGGCAGTCTCGAGGTCCCGCTGCTGTTCGGGCAGGAGTCGGGGCGCAACATCTTCGCCCTCAAACTCTGGACGCTCATCAGCTCCAATGCGGGGGAGCTGCCGCAGTACGGTCTCGCCGCCGCCTGGGGGCTGGTGTTCCTCGTGATCACGACCATCGCGTTCGCGATCTATCTCCGGGCGACCCGCAACGCCGAGCGAAGAGCATCGGTGTCGGGCAAGGGGTTCCGGCCGTCGACCATGCGGATGGGGCCGTGGAAGATCCCGGTCATGCTGCTGGTCGCCGTTTTCGTGCTGCTCACGGGCATCCTCCCGCTGCTCGCGCTGCTGTGGGCGGCGATCACCCCCTATCCGGTCGCGTTCTCGATCGACGCGCTGCTCGCCGACACCGACTTCGGCGCGTTCGGCACGGTGCTCTCCGACCCCGAGTTCTGGGTGTCGCTGGGGCGGACGATCATCATCGCGGGCGGCAGCGCCACGATCGCGGTCGTGTTCGCCACGGTGCTCGCCTACGGCATCGCCCGCAGCAAGAAGACCGGATGGGTGAAGGCCATGGACCTGTTCGCCTCGTCGTCGGTCGCGATCCCCGCGACCATCGCCGGCTTCGCGATGTTCCTCACCTTCATGGTGATCAACCCGTACATCCCGATCGCGGGCACGCTGCTGGCGCTCGTGATCGCGTACTCGTATCGCGTGTCCATCGCCTACCGGTCGTCCTACAGCGCGACGCTGCAGATCCGCCCGGAGCTGGAGGAGGCCGCGCTCACCAGCGGAGCCAGTCGGTTCGAGGGGTTCCGCCGCATCATCGCGCCGCTGCTGATGCCGACCGTGATGGCCGTGTGGATCCAGATGTTCATCCTCGGGACCAATGAGTTCACGCTGCCGGCGTTTCTGGCGACGCCGTCGTCACGTCCGCTGTCGATGTACATCTACGCCATGATCAACCCGCGGTCCGCGCAGCTGTACGCGCCGGATCAGGGTGCCGCGATGGCGCTGATCTTCACGCTCATGGTGTTCGCGATCGGCTACGGCCTGCAGTGGGCGCTGTCCCGCCGAGCGATCGGCCGGGCCCGCAAGCCCGTCGCCGCCGGCCTCCCGGACCTCGCCGCCCCTCCGGTCCCCGCGGCCGATTCGGCGACGGTGACCCTGGCCGTGCAGCGACAGAAGCGCTGAGGCGTCCCCGTCCTTGGGCCCGAGTGCACGGCTTCGCGTCGAGTGCACGTCTTCCTGACGTGCGGATGCCGTGCACTCGGCAGGATGCCGTGCACTCGACGAGAACCCAGGGGCGACGTCTCTTGACTTTTGGATCCAGTATCCATTCAATGGGAACAGCAGGAGAAAGGTGAGGAGGCCGACGATGCACATCGGGTACGCCGCGATGCTCGAGCAGGTCGAGCCGACCGCCGTGATCGAGAACTGCGTCCTCGCCGAGGCGCACGGATTCCGCGGGATCATGGCCACCGACCACTTCCAGCCCTGGCTTCCCCGCCACCGCGCCGCCGCGCACGTGTGGACCATGCTCGGCGCGATCGGGGCGCACACCACCGGCGACCTCGGTCCCGGCGTCACGACCCCCGGCTTCCGCACGCATCCCGCAGTGGTGGCGCAGGCCGCGGCGACCCTGGCCATGCTGTATCCGGGGCGCGCCTGGCTCGGTGTCGGATCCGGCGAGGCGCTGAACGAGCACATCGTCGGCGACTACTGGCCCGAGCCGGCCGAGCGCATCGACCGCATGTTCGAGGCCGTCGATCTGATCCGCAAGCTCTTCACCGCTTCCCTCGCCGGCCGCGACACCCGCCACCGCGGCGAGCACTTCCGGATGGAGTCGACCCGGCTCTGGACGATGCCGCCCACCGCCCCGCCCGTCTACGTCGCCACCGCGGGGCCGGCCACCGCGCGCCGCGCCGGCCGGAACGCCGATGGCCTGATCACGACCTCCGCCGAGGTGGAGCGACTGGCTCCGCTGATCGCGCGGTTCGCCGAAGGGGCACGGGAGGCAGGACACGACCCCGAGTCCCTCCCGAAGGTGCTCCAGCTGCGCCTCTCCTGGGCCCCGACCGAGGACCAGGCGCTCGCGAACGCCCTCTCCGAATGGCCCATCGCCGGACTCCGGATGCGCCGCGGCGATGTGCGCTCGCCGTACGACTTCGAGCAGCTCGTGCGCGGGGTGACGGCCGACGACCTGCGTGCCTCGATGCTCATCTCCGCCGACCCCGAGGCGCACCGGGCGCAGATCCAGCGCTACGCCGATCTCGGCTTCACCCGCATCTACCTGCACAACGTCGGGCCCGACCAGCGGGAGTTCCTCGAGGTGTTCGGCCGCGAGGTCCTCCCGAAGGTGCACGCATGAGCGGCCCCGCGATCACGGTCTTCGCGCTCGCCGGGATGGGCGAGGTGAAGCCCGGGGACGACCTCGTGGCACTGATCCTCGCCACCGGCGTGGAACTCGCCCACGGTGACATCCTCGTCGTCACCTCCAAGATCGTCTCCAAGGCCGAGGGCCGGTACGTGCAGGCCGCCGATCGGGAGGCCGCGATCACCGCCGAGACGGTGCGCCTGGTCGCCTCGCGCACGTTCGACGGTCACACCATGCGCATCGTCGAGAACCGTCTCGGCATGGTCGCCGCGGCGGCCGGCGTCGACGCCAGCAACACCCCGGACGGCTGGGTGCTGCTGCTCCCCGAAGACCCCGACCGTTCGGCACGTGCGCTCGCCGCGGGGCTGCGGGCGGCCACGGGCGCGGAGGTGGGCGTGATCCTCAGTGACACGCTCGGCCGTCCCTGGCGCGAAGGGCAGACGGACGTGGCGATCGGCGGCGGCGGCGTGCACATGATCGCGGACCTCCGCGGCACCACCGACCAGGCGGGCAAAGTGCTCAGCGTCACGACCCCGTGCGTCGCGGACGAGCTGGCCGCGGCAGCAGACCTCGTCAAGGGCAAGGCGAGCGGAAACCCCGTCGCAGTGGTGCGCGGTCGCGGCGATCTCGTCGGACCCCTCACTCTTCCCGGGGCGTCGCGCATCGTGCGCTCCTCGGAGCGCGACCTCTTCTGGCTGGGCACCGCCGAAGCACTCGACCGGGGATACCGCGACGGTCACGCCGCCGCCCTGGCAGACCTCCACGCACTCGAACAGCAAGAACACGAAGAGAAGGATGCGACATGACACTGACCCTCGGATACAAGGCCAGCGCAGAGCAGTTCGACCCGCGGGAGCTCGTCGAGATCTCGGTGGCGGCCGAGGCGCACGGCATGCAGTCCGTGTTCGCGAGCGACCACTTCCAGCCGTGGCGGCACACCGGCGGCCACGCACCGTTCTCGCTGACCTGGATGGCCGCGGTGGGGGAGCGCACCTCGAGCATCCGAATCGGCACCTCGGTGCTCACTCCGACCTTCCGCTACAACCCGGCGGTGCTCGCACAGGCGTTCGCGAGCCTGGGCTGCCTCTACCAGGACCGGATCATCCTCGGCGTCGGCTCCGGCGAGGCGCTGAACGAGATCGCGACCGGATTCCGGGGTGCGGGGGAGCAGGAGTGGCCCGAGTTCAAGGAGCGCTACGCGCGGCTGCGCGAGTCGGTGCGCCTGATGAGGGCGCTCTGGTCGGGAGACCGGGTGAACTTCGACGGCGAGTACTACTCGACGCACGACGCCTCGATCTACGACCGTCCCGAAGGCGGCATCCCGATCTACATCGCCGCGGGCGGGCCGATGGTGGCGCGCTACGCCGGCCGCGCGGGCGACGGCTTCATCTGCACCTCGGGCAAGGGGCAGGAGCTCTACGTCGACCAGCTGCTCCCCGCCGTGAAGGAGGGGCTGGAGCAGTCCGAGCGCTCGTTCGACGCCTACGACCGGATGATCGAGATCAAGCTCTCCTACGAGGAGACCCGTGAGGCGGCGCTGGAGAACACCCGCTTCTGGTCGCCGCTGTCGCTCTCGAAGGAGCAGAAGCACGACATCACCGATCCGGTCGAGATGGAGAAGGCCGCCGATGCGCTGCCGCTCGAGACGATCGCGAAGCGGTGGATCGTCGGGAACGACCCGGATGCCGTGGCCGCGGAGATCCAGCAGTACATCGACTGGGGCTTCAACCACCTCGTCTTCCACGCCCCGGGCCATGACCAGCGCCGCTTCCTGCAGCTCTTCGAGCGCGACATCGCGCCCCGGCTGCGCGGCTGAGGGGCCCGAGATGCTCCGCGGACGTGGCGGGTCTTCGGTGCCGGGGGTGCCCGTGCGCGAGTGGATCGTGGTGATCCCGGTCAAGCGTGCCGAGATCGGGAAGTCGCGACTGCGGCTTCCGGGAGTCGACCGCGAGCCCCTCGCCCGAGCGATCGCCCTCGACACCGTCGAGGCCGCCGCCGGGTGCGAGCGGGTCGCCGAGGTCATCGTCGTGACGAGCGACGAGGTCACCGCGACCGCTCTCCGCCTGCTGCCGCGGGTGCGTCTGGTGCGCGACCGCGGCGAAGGGCTGACCGCGGCGATCGATCTGGGCGTGAGCGCCGCGCCCGAGGGTCGCCCACGTGCGGTGATGCTCGGCGATCTCCCGGCCCTGCGACCGGATGAACTCGCCAGAGCCCTCGCCTTCGCCTCGTCGCACCCTCGCGCGTTCGTGCCGGATGCGGAGGGGACCGGCACCGTGCTCGCGACGGCTCGAGCCGGCTTCGACCTGCGGACCTGCTTCGGCGAGGGATCGGCGATCGCCCACCACGAGGCGGGCTTCGCGGAGGTCGGCTTCCCGGTGCTGAGCGGTCTGCGTCGTGACCTCGATCATGCCGAGCACCTGCGCGCGGCGCAGCGTGCCGGGCTCGGCCCTCGCACGGCGGCGCTCGTCGACCGACCGCTGGTCCTGGCGTCATGACGTCGTCCGAGGTCCCGCGCATCGTGGTGCTGGCCGGTGGTGTCGGCGGGTCGAAGTTCGTCGTCGGGGTGCGCGAGGCCCTGCGGCGCCGGTGGCCGGATGCGTCGGGCGGGACTCGTGCCGAGATCACGGTGATCGCGAACACGGGCGACGACCTGTGGCTCAGCGGCCTGCGCCTGCAACCGGATGTCGACTCGATGATCTACGCTCTCGCGGGCGTGAACGATGCCGAGCGGGGTTGGGGGCGGACGGGGGAGAGCGAGCGTGTGGCGGCCGAGCTGCACGCCTGGGGCGCGGGGTGGCCATGGTTCACCCTGGGCGACCTCGACCTCGGGGCGCACATCGCCCGGACGGGTTGGCTCCGTGACGGTGCCTCGGTGGCGGAAGTGGTCGCCCGGCTCGCGTCGCGCTGGCACCTCGGGGTCCGGCTGCTGCCGATGACGGACGCCGAGGTCGACACGCACGTGACGACCGATCAGGGTCGCATGCACTTCCAGGAGTGGTGGACCCGGCACCGCGCGGCGATTCCGGCGCAGGGCTTCGACTGGCCGGGCATCGACCGGTCCGCACCGGCGCCCGGCGTGTGCGAGGCGCTGGCCGCGGCCGACGTCGTGCTGTTCGCACCCTCGAATCCCGTGGTCTCGCTCGGTCCGATCCTCACCGTCCCGGGCATCGCAGAGGCGGTACGCTCCTGTCGCGGCACCGTGGTCGGAGTGTCGCCGATCATCGCCGGAGCCCCGGTCCGGGGAATGGCCGATGCCTGCCTGACGGCCGTCGGTCTCACGACCGCGGCCGATGCGGTCGGACGCCACTACGGACCGCGCCCCGCGGGCGGTCTGCTCGACGCCTGGCTGATCGCCGAGGAGGATGCCGCGCTCGCCGCTGCTCTCGAGGCCGAGGGCCTGCCCGCTCCGGTGCGCCCGCTGTGGATGAGCGACCTCGAGAGTGCGGCTGCCCTCGCCGCTGCTGCCCTCGATGCAGCCGGATTCGCCTAGACGTTCGATGTGAGATCTGGTCGAAAGTAGCCAACGATTCGGCGTAATGAGTCGGCTGCTCCCGCTGTCTCTCAAGTGGGAGCGATGCTCGGCCGATCACGGGGCGAGCCGGCCACGTGGGCGGAGGGGCCTCATGAGAAGTCGAGACGGAGTGGACCAGCTCTTCGCGGAGCTGGAGGTGGAATGCGGTGTCAGTGTGCACGGCATCACAGACCGGGTGTCGGTGCTGCGAGGCATCGATGTCGAGGTCGAGGTGCTGAGCGAGGACGAATGGGCGCGCGTCCCCCGATTCGTGCTCGTGAACGGTGATCGCGCGAGAATCCCCCTCTTGGAGTCGGACCCGCGGTGGTATCGACTGCACGTCGTGGTCCACCAGCTCGCGCACCTGCTGTGCGGACACACGCAGTGCGCGGCGCTGCCGATGTCGTTCGACGATCCGCGCGAACCGGCGGACTCGGACCTGCTCGCCCTCGACATCCTGCGACAGCAGGAGACCGAGGTCGAAGAGCTCGCACGCCGTCTGAGTGCGTTCATCTCGGCGCCGAGCCCGTCGCCGGCGCCGGCCCTCCTCCGCTGAGCCACTGCGGGGGCTTCCTCTGACCGCCGCCTCGCGTCGGACGCGCCGAATAGACTGACGCTCCCGGCGCGCCGCGCCGCTACGAGGGGGATGCCATGGGGAAACGCAAGACACCGGAGCAGTTGGCCGACGAGGAGCGCCGCTACCGGCTGGCTCGGGGCGCGCACACGCCGGAGGAGTTCGCGCTGCTCGCGGACGATGCCAACCAGGGGATCCGCGCGGCCGCCGCGCATAATCCGGATGCCGACGCGGAAGCTCTCGCCCGCTTCGCCGGTGACCGGTTCTGGGGTGTGCGGATCGAGGTCGCGCATCATCCCAACGCCACGCGAGACATCGTGCTCGGTCTGCTCGAGACCGATCCGCGCAAGCGCGGGGTCGTGCATCACGCGGCCCGTGAACGTCTCATCGCCGAGGGTGTCGCCTTCGACGACGCCGGCCTGCCCGTCATCGACTGAACGCCGACACCAGGGGAGCCCGGCGACCGGCGCGGTCGGAGCGGAGGATCTCACTCCGTGGGGACGAGGGCGTGCTCCGCGTCGAACACGATCAGCGGACGGTCGCTGCCGGGCCGGGACAGCACCTCGGCATCGACGTGCCACACGCGGGCGATGAGTTCCCGGGTGAGGACGTCCGTCGGAGATCCTGCTGCCTGCACGTGACCGTTCGCGACCACCACGACGCGATCGGCGAAGGCAGCGGCGTGGTTGAGGTCGTGCAGGGCCGCGAACACGGTCATCCCGTCACGGGCGAGGGAGCGCAGCAGCGCGAGCGTGTCGAGTTGGGCGCGGATGTCGAGGTGGTTCGTCGGCTCATCGCACAGCAGCAGGGTCGGCCGCTGCGCCAGAGCTCTCGCGAGGTTCACCCGCTGCCGCTCGCCGCCGGAGAGGGTCGACGCATCGCGGTCGGCGAACTCGTGGGCACCCGCGCGGCGCAGCGCCGCATCCGTGGCACCGGCGTCCGTCTCCTCGCTCTCGAACGACAGCCACCCCCGGTGCGGAAGCAGCCCGAGACCGACGATGTCGCGTCCGGTCATGCCCTCGGCCGCCGTCCACTCCTGCTCCACCAGCGCCACCCGCTGCGCCCGGATCCGGCGCCGCATCTCGGGCAGCGACGCGCCGTCGAGATCCAGGCTCTCGACCGTGCCGCGCAGCGTGCCTGCGATCAGACGCAGGAGCGTGCTCTTGCCCGAGCCGTTGGGCCCGAGCAGCGCGGTCACCGCACCGCCGGGGGCGGTGACGTGCATCCCGTCGATGATCATCCGATCGCCGCGTCCGAAGCGCATTCGGCGGGCGTCGAGTCCGCCGCGGCTCTCGCCGGTCATGCGCGACTCTTCCGCATGCGCAGCATCAGCAGCGCGAACACGGGGCCGCCGATGAGGGCCGTGACGATCCCGACCGGGAGCTCGCGCGGCTCGAACACCGTGCGGGCGACGGTGTCGGCCCAGATGAGGAAGACGGCTCCGGCGAGGAACGACACCGGCAGCAGTGCGCGATGGCGTGCGCCGACGACCGCGCGAACGGCGTGCGGCAGGATCAGCCCGACGAACCCGATCGAACCGCTGACCGCGACCAGCGCGCCGGTCAGCAGGGCCGTGCAGATGAAGAGGAGCACTCGCACTCGCGTGACCGGGACGCCCAGTGCTTCGGCCGCCGTGTCGCCGAGCACGAGGCTGTCGAGTGGACGGGCCGATGCCAGGAGGGGGACGGCGCACACGATCACGGCGATCCCCGCCAGTGCCGCATCCGCCCAGTCCGATCCGCCGAGCGAGCCGAGCAGCCAGCTGAGGATCTCGCGGTAACTGTCGTTCGTCGTACTCCAGAAGATCACCAGACTGGTCAGGGCCGCGAGCACGGCCGACACGGCGAGCCCAGCGAGCACCACGGCGGTCGGGCCCGAAGAGCCGGCGGCGCGCGCGAGGCCGAGGGTGAGCGCCAGGGCGAGCAGCGCACCGGCGAATGCGGCGAACGGCAGGGCCACGGCCGCGCCCAGGACGATCACGATCACGGCGCCCGTCGAGGCGCCGGAGGACAGGCCCAGCAGGTACGGATCGGCGAGCGGGTTGCGGGTGAGGGCCTGCATCACGGCACCGCACAGAGCCAGGCCGCCTCCGACCGCAGCGGCTGTGAGCACGCGGGGCACGCGTCCCTCCCAGATGATCGCGTCGCGGATGGGGGTGAGCCCGCTGGCGGCCCCGGTCAGGTGCGACCACACGCTCGCCATGAGTTCGGCGGGCGTGATGTCGGCCGGCCCGATCGCGACCGCCGCGATCACGGTGCCGGCCAGCGCGAGCAGCAGCACCGCGATCGCGGAGACGGTGCGCCGTCGTCGCGGGCGGGGGACGGATGCCGCCGCGACCGGGATCGTCGCGCGCAGCGGGACCGTGACGCTCACTGCTCGCCGAGCTGCGCCACGATCGACGTCACGGCGTCCACGTTGCGGATCCCCGCCTCGGTCGAGGGGAAGTCGACGATCACGTAGCGCTCGTTCCGCACCGCATCGAGCTGTGCGGTCACGGGGTTGGACGTGAGCAGCGCGATCTTCGACGCGGCGGTGTTCCACGCGGCATCCACGAGGACGATCACGTCGGGGTCGGCCTCGGCGATCAGCTCCCACGAGCTCGACGTCCAGGTGTCGTGCACGTCGGCGAAGACGTTCTCGAGCCCGGCTGCCGACATGATCATCTGCGGTGCCCCGATGCCGGCGCCGACGAAGGGCTGATCCGTGCCGGACGAGTACCAGACCGCCGTGAGACCTCGGCCGTCGGGGGTGATCGCGTCGAGCTCCGCACGCTGCTCGGCGATGAGCGCGGCCGCGGCATCCTCTTCGCCCAGCAGCTCGCCGGCCTCCGCGAAGCCGTCGAAGACCGTGTCGAAGGTGAGCGGGTCGGGCATGTAGCCGGGGGCCTTGCAGGCGGCGGGGGCGACATAGGTGGTGATGCCGAGCTTCTGCAGCTCGGCGCGTTCACCGGCGCCGTCGACGGAGAAGTTCGACTCCCATCCGGCGAACACGAGGTCGGGCTCGAGTTCGAGCACGGCCTCCTTCGACGGCACCTTGTCGGAGACGACCGTGATGTCTTCGGCAGCGGCCGCGAGGTCGTCGGGCAGGGGGCCGTCGGAGAAGGCGGAGCCGATGACCCGGTCGCCGGCGCCGAGGGCGAGGACGAGCTCCAGTGTCGACGACTTGACGGTGAGGATCCGCTGCGGGGCGGCATCGAGCGTGATCTCGGTGCCGCAGTTGTCGAGGATGGTCGGCTCGACCTCGGGTGCTTCGGCGGAGGTCGCCGGGGCGCCGGCGCATCCGCTGAGGCCGGCGACGAGGAGGAGGGTGAGGACGGGAGCGGCGCCGAGGGCGCGGGCGGTGACAGGCATGGTTCTCCGGAGGACGAGGAAGGGGAAGGGTGCAAGAGAGGGCACGTTCGCAGTCCAGGTCGGGACCACCGGCGTCGGCCAATCGGACCGACGTGATGCGGTCATGGTAGCGCGGATACTGGATCCAATCAATACTGGATTCTGGATCCAAAATGGGCGATGATGGAGAACGCCCCACCGCAGCGGCGCAGATCGCCGATCGCGACGCCGCGTTCAGCCGAGAGGAATCCATGCAGACCACATCCGTCTCGTACTTCAGCGAGGGTCAGCGCATCTCCGCCGTGTGGCGCACCCCCGACACCGAGGGACCGTATCGCGCGATCGTGCAGGGACCGGGCTGGCTCGGGCTCAAGGACGCCAAGCTCTACGTCCGCTATCACGAAGCCCTGGTCGAGGCCGGCTTCGCGGTGCTCGTGATCGACTACCGCGGCTTCGGCGACTCCGAGGGCGATCGCGGCTACCTATCCCCGGCCTGGCAGCTGCAGGACCTGGTGAACGCCGTGACCTACCTCACCACGCGGGACGACGTGATCGCCGATGCGATCGGCGTCTTCGGCACGGGCGGCACCGGCGGCGGCAACGCGGTGCTGCTCGCCGACGTCGACCCGCGCATCAAAGCCGCTGTCAGCCAGGTGCCCGTCGCCGACGGCGAGGACTGGCTGCACCGCATGCGCAGCGAGTATGAGTGGCTCGACTTCCAGAAGTCCCTCGAAGAGGACCGCCGTCAGCGCGTCGCCACGGGGGAGGGGCGGATCGTGCACCCCCGCGAAGAGATCATGATCCCCACGGCCGAGCGTCGTGCCACGAAGATCAAGGCCGACGTCGACGACCGCATCCCGACGGCGGTCCCGCTCGCCTGCGCCGAGGGCATCATCGCCTACCGGCCCATCGAGGCCGCCGCGCGGCTGACCACGCCGCTGCTCGTGATCGGCGTCGAGGGCGATGCCACCACCCCGACCGACCATGCCGAAGCGCTGTACGAGGCTGCGCGCGGGCCGAAGCAGCTCATCATGCAGCGGCACACGACCCATTACGCCGCCTACGACGCGTATTGGGAGCAGACCACTCCGGTGATCGTCGGCTGGTTCGACCGGTACGTGCGCCCGGCGCATCTCATCCACCGGTCATCGCCGTCGCCCGCGATCGGCGAATCCCTCACCACCGAATCCGTTCAGAAGCAGGAGGTCGCGCGATGAGCGTGGATCTGAAGATCACCGGCGGCACCGTCGTCACCCCCGCAGGTCCGGTCCAGGCCGACCTGCTCGTCGCCGACGGCAAGGTCGCCGGCATCGTGGCCGCGGGAACGGAGATCGCCGCCGAGCGCACGATCGATGCCGCGGGCAAGCTCGTGCTCCCCGGCATGGTCGACGTGCACGTGCACACCCGCGAGCCCGGCTACGAGCACAAGGACGACATCTACACGACGAGCCTGCAGGCCGCGGCCGGCGGTGTCACCACGATGTTCGGGATGCCGAACCTGAAGCCGCCGACCACCGACGTGGCGACCCTGACCGATGTGTTCCACCGGTATGAGGAATCGTCGATCGTCGACTGGAACCACAACCCCGCGCCGACGAAGTTCGACGAGATCGCCGGCATGAGCGAGATGGGCATCCGCGCGTACAAGATCTACATGGTCGTCGACACGGGCCGCGACTACCCGCACCCCTCGGGCACCGGCATCCACAACCACGGGCACCTGCTCGAGATCATGGATCACATCGCCCAGACCGGCAAGCGCTTCATCGTGCATCCGCACGACCAGGCGCTCATGGACTACATCGAGGGTGCCTACCTCGCCCGCGGCGAGAACACCCCCGAGGGCTACGCCTCCGCATACGCCGCCCGCGAGGGAGTGATCTGGGATACCGCGATCGACGTCGTGCTGCGCCTGGCCGAGGCATCCGGCTGCCCGGTGCACATCGCGCACATCCAGACCCGACGCTCGATCGAGGCCGTTCGGCGCGCCAAGCAGAACGGCATCGACGTCACCTGCGAGGTCAACCACTGGGCGCCGTTCCTGTCGACCTGGCACGACGTCGAGACGCTCGGGCCGTACGCGCTCAGCTACTGGGTGCCCGACGACAACCGGGCGGCCGTATGGGAGGGGATGCGCGACGGCACGATCGACATCGCCGCCAGCGACCACGCCCCGCACACGCGCGAGGAGAAGGAGGTCGGGTGGACGCAGATGTGGAGCTCGCACACCGGCACCCCCGGCATCCAGTACTACTACGAGCTCATGCTCGACGCCGTGAACAAGGGCGAGCTCGACCTGCAGCGCGCGATCGACATGGTCGCCCACATCCCCGCCGCCAAGTTCGGCCTCGAGGGGGTCAAGGGATCGCTCACGATCGGGGCGGATGCCGACATCGTCATCGCCGATCTCGCCGAGGAGTGGACCATCACCAACGACGGCGTGCTGTCGAAGATCGGCTGGACCCCATACGACGGGCGCACGATCAGCGCGCGCATCCAGCGCACCCTGGTGCGTGGCGTCGACGTCTACGTCGGCGACGAGGTCGTCGGCGACCGCACTTTCGGAAAGCTCGCCGCATCGGCGGAAGACAGGGCGGCATTCGCCGCAGAGAGGAACTGACATGAAATTCGGACTGCTGCTGCCGCACTTCGGCGAGGAGGCGAGCAAGGAGAAGCTCCTGGAGGGGTCCAAGCTCGCCGAGAGCTTCGGATTCGACTCCGTCTGGGTGCGCGATCACCTGGTGTTCGAGCCGCACGGGGAGATGGAGAAGCCGAACCGCACGTTCTACGACGCGCTGACGACCCTCACCGCCATCGGCGCCGTCACCGACAAGATCGAGCTCGGCACCGGATCGCTCATCCCGTTCCGTCACCCGCTCGTCACCGCTCTCATGGCGGGCACGATGACGCAGCTGCTCGGCCCGCGCCTGATCCTCGGATTCGGCGCCGGCACCTTCGACCACGAGTTCGACGCGATCGGCTGGGGCGACCTCGACCGGGTGGAGATGGTCCGCTCGAACGCCGAGATCCTGCGCCGGGTGTTCACCGAGAACGACGTCACCTACGACGACGGCATCTTCAAGTTCGACAACGTCACGATCGAGCCGAAGCCCGTGGGCGGACGCATCCCGTTCTGGTACTGCGGCGCGACCCCGCGCTCGGCCCGTCTCGCGGCGGAGTTCGCCGACGGATGGATGCCGGGACGCACGGGGCTCCTCACGATGGAGAAGCGCATCAAGACCATGCGCGAGATGACGGACGAGAACGGCCGGCCGATGCCGACCATCGCCGTCATCCCGCCGACCTCGATCGAGGACACCCGCGAAGAGGCGCTGAAGCACGTGAACATCCCGGGCCTGCTCGCCTGGGCGAACAAGGCGAAGTTCGCCGTGAAGCCGCCGTCCGGCAGCTTCGAGACCGTGGAAGACCTCGAGGGTCAGCTCATCGTGGGCGACCCGGACCAGGCGGTCGAGCAGATCAAGCGGTTCGAGGACGTCGGCACGGAGCACCTCGTGTTCGACTTCCGCTTCAAGTTCGATCGGTTCTTCGAGCAGATCGAGCTCCTCGGCACCGAGGTGCTTCCTAAGCTGCGATAAGCCGCGCAACGACGCGCGGCGATGAGACGAGAGGTCGACGATGACTGACGTGAACGACACCGCACGGGACTCGGCGGATCCGCTGATCTCGGTCACAGGGCTCTCGGTGAGCTATGACGTCGCGCGGACGGGAAAGAAGCTGATCGCGATCGAGGATGTCGACCTCGACGTGTTCGAGGGCGAGTTCATCACGGTGCTCGGCCCGTCGGGGTGTGGGAAGACGACGTTCATGAACGTCATCGCCGGCCTCGTCGCGCCGAGCACCGGGTCGGTCCTGGTGGATGGGAAGCACGTCGACGGCCCTGGACCCGACAGGGCCGTCGTCTTCCAGGACTATGCGCTGCTGCCGTGGCGCTCCGTGTTCGACAACGTGAAGTTCGGTCTCGAGATGCAGAAGGGTCTGCGCACGGCGGACTGGCGTGCGAAGGTGCAGGAGGCCATCGACATGGTCGGCCTCAAGGGCTTCGAGTCCTCGTACCCCCGGGAGCTCTCCGGCGGGATGCAGCAGCGCGTCGGACTCGCCCGCGCGTTCGTCGCGGAGCCGCGGATCCTGCTCATGGACGAGCCGCTCGGCGCCGTCGATGCGCTCACCCGCGAGGTGATGCGCGACGAGATCGAGAAGCTCATCGAGGCGACGGGCAAGACCGTCCTCTTCATCACGCACTCGATCGAGGAGGCCATCCTCCTGGGCGACCGCATCGTCGTCTTCAAGAGTCATCCCGGCGCGATCAAGGAGATCATCACGACCGGCATCGCGCGCCCGCGCTCGGAGCGGTCGGTGCAGCACGACCCGCGTTTCCTCGAACTCCGCGACCACCTCTGGGAGGCGCTGGAGGGTGAGGCCACGGCGGCAGCGGTGTCGAAATGACCGCGCTCCTCGCCACCGGCCCGAACCTCGGCAGGGGCGGAGTCGCCGCCTGGCTCGCGGGTCTGAGCGCCCGGGGCAAGGCGGCCGTCATCGCGGTCGAGGTCGTCGTCCTCCTCGTGCTCTGGCAGTTGGTGGTCGGGGTCTTCGGATGGATCAGCCCCGTCTTCCTCCCTCCGCCCCTCGCCATCGCGCAGGGGTTCGGCGAGATCGTGGCGAACGGCTCGCTCGCCGCCAACGCCGGCATCTCGGTGCAGGCGTGGCTGACCGGTTTCGCGCTCGCCGTGGTCGTCGGCATCCCCGTCGGACTCCTCATGGGTACCTCGCTTCCGGTCGACCGGGTGATCGGCCCGATCGCGTGGACGATCTACGCGACGCCGTCGATCGCGTATCAGCCGCTCGCGAAGGCGTGGTTCGGGTTCGGGATCGGCCCCGTGATCTTCCTCGTGACGATCAGTGCGATCTTCCCGATCCTGCTCAACGTCGCCGCGGGCATGCGCACCACCAACCCGTCGATCATCCGCGCGGCCCGCGTGTACGGCGCGGGACGGATGCGGCTGTACCGCTCGGTGTATCTGCCGTCGACGATCCCGTTCCTGTTCGCAGGGCTGCGGCAGGCGGTCGTGCTCGCGACGATCGGCATGGTCGTGGCCGAGCTCGCCGGCTCGTCGAGCGGCATGGGCGCGCTCATCATCCGCGCGTCGAACACCTATCAGACCGACCAGGCGTTCGCCGCGATCGCGGTCGTCGTGCTGTGGAGCGTGGGCATGACCCAGGTGGTGACCGCCATCGAGCGCGGGGTCGCTCCGTGGACGAGGAAGGGCAAGCGATGAGCGTGGTCTCGGCAACCGGCACCGTCCGGATCGTGCGGCCGCGGCGCGTGGTGCGCTCGGGCGAGGGCAAGTGGACGCTGCTGCTGATCGGGGTGGTCCTCGCGGTGCTGCTCCTGTGGGAGGCGGCCGTCAGCTGGTTCCATTGGATCCCCGCGGCGTTCCTACCCGCACCGACCGCGGTCGCGGCGGCGTTCGGACAGCTCATGGTCGATCCGGAGTTCTGGAGCGCCTTCGCGTTCAGCGTCACCAACCTGCTGATCGGCCTCGCCATCGCGATCGTCGTCGGCGTGGTCGTGGGACTCGCGGTCGGCTGGTCGCCGGTGCTGCGCTTCATGGTCGCGCCGTTCCTGTGGGTGCTGTACTCCACGCCCAAGGTCGCGCTGGCCCCGCTGTTCATCCTCGGGCTCGGGCTCGGGAGCGAGTCGAAGATCGCGCTGGTGATCCTGCTGGCCGTGTTCCCCATCCTGCTGAACACGATGGAGGGCGCGGTGACCGTGAACCCCTCGCTCGTCAACGCGGCCAGGGTCTACGGCGCCAAGGGGATCGGTCTCGGGTGGAAGGTGATCTTCCCCGCCACGCTGCCCTACAGCCTCTCCGGCATCCAACGCGGTGCGGCCCTCGGCTTCACCGGTGAGGTGCTGGGCGAGTTCCTCGGCGGCACCGGCGGGTTGGGTCACCTGCTCGAGTTCGCCGCCTACCAGTTCCGGATGGACGAGGCCATCGCGATGGTCGTGGTGATGGTCATCATCGCCAACCTCACACTGCTGCTCATCTCGATCCTCCGGCGACGCCTCGCGCCCTGGTACGACGAGCGCAAGATCGTCGGCTGACCCCCGGCTCCGACTCCCGGCCCCCGTCTCATGCGCGACGGGGGCCGGGTCTTTGCGCGGAGCCGGTAGCGTCCCGCGTGCTGTCGACGCCGAGTCGGTGCCCCTGTATCCCGCCGGGGTCATGGGGCTGGTCGCCCAGCGGTAGCCCCCCGCATCCCGAACACACGAAGAGGCCCCACCGCCATGCGCAACGGTGGGGCCTCTCGCGTGGCTCAGCGGATCACGGGTAGGGCAGCGTCGCCGGGCCTTCGTTGTCGAGGCCCAGGAGGTCCTGCGCCTTGCGGAGGTAGACCAGCTGGTCGGCGTCGAACTCGAGCGGTTCGAGCTTCTGCGTCTCGATGGTGGTGTCCCATGCCTCTTCGTCGAAGTACAGGTTCGGGCAGGCGAGGTGACCGTCGAGGATCCAGACGCTGTCCGAGTCACGCAGCTCAGCGACGTCGAAGTCGTTGGCCTCGTAGATGTCCAGCGCCTCCTCGGCGTTCTCCGGGAACTCGCCGGGTGCGGGCGCCGTCATGAAGTCGGTGCCCTTGAGTGTGGCCCGCAGGAACCGCACCAGGGTGTTCGGGTTCTCCTGCGCCCACTTGGTGCCGGCGATCTGCACGTCGTTGGCCCAGTTCCGCAGCGACTCCACGACGATGTTCGCGCCGTGCTCCTCGAGCGCGGCCCTGTCGTCGGCGTAGAACGGCTGCAGGGTGATCTTGTCGTTGACGAAGAACTCCGTCCACGACTCCGATCCGGGGCCCGGGTAGACGATCTCGGCGTTGATCCCCGAGACATCCCAGCCCTCCTCCTTCAACACCTGCGCCCGCTGGAACTCGGCCGGGTCGCCGGGGGTGCCGGCCAACACGATGGACGTGCCGTCGAGGTCGTCGACGCTCTCGATGTCGGACTGCACCGCGAAGTCGAAGTTCTGCCGGCAGTAGTGCCCCGAGACCAGGTCGATCTCGACGCCGCCGCGGATCGCATCGATCACGGTGCCGGTCGACTCGACACCGATGTCGGCGCTGCCGCTGGCGACCGCGGCCGTGACGTTGTCGGCCGTGATGACCTCGACGGTGAGGCCTTCCTCCTCGTAATAGCCGAGGTCGCTCGCGAGGGTGAACATCGAGTACATCGTGATGTCGGGGAAGGGGATGGCCACCGTGATGTCGGTGTCTTCGGCGGCTCCGGGTTCGCCGTCGCCGAGGTCGACGGGTCCTGCCGGTGTCGGCGTCGGCGCGGCGCAGGCAGCCAGCAGCGTCAGTGCTGCAGCTCCTCCGACCACGGCGATGCCGAGTCTGTTTCTTGTCGTGCGCATGACTCTCCATTCGGGCAAGTGCGTGCGACTCCTCCGTGGAGTGGGGCGCCTCACGCGGATTTTGGGATACGGTATCCAATTTGGGATCACGTGTCCATGGTTTGCGGGATATCGTGCTCGAACAGGGTCTAGACGGCCGTGATGAAAATTGGATACAGTATCCCAAACAGATTCCCGCGATGAAGAGGTGAAGATGCGTGCCGCCGTGCTGAGCCGTCATGACCTGGACGGGCTGACCGTCGCGGAGACGGACGCTCCGGTTCCCGGTGCCGGCGAGGTGCTCGTACGCGTCGACACCGTCGGCGTGAACCAGCTCGACCTCAACGTCGTCGCCGGCATCGGACCGGGGGCGCAGGCGCAGCTGCCCCGCATCCTGGGGATCGACCCCGCCGGCGAGATCGTGGCCGCAGGGGCGGGCGTCGACCCGAAGCGGATCGGACAGACCGTCGTCGTCAAACCGAACATCGCCTGTGGTCGGTGCGCGCACTGCCAGGCGGGGGACGAAGCCGACTGCCCGAACCAGACCGTCGTCGGCGTGCACCGCGACGGGGGAGCGGCGGAGTTCGTCGTCGTCCCCACCCGCAACGCGATCGACCGTCATGGTCTCGATGCCGCGCAGGCGACCGCCGTCGTGCACAGCGCCTCCATCGTCATCAACGCCGTGCGCACCGTCGCGCTCGCCACGGGCGACCGAGTGCTGATCACGGGCGCCGGCGGGACTCTCGGGCGCGCGGCCGTGGCGATCGCGCTCGCCCGCGGCGCCGACGTGGTCGCCGCGTCGCGTCGGGTCGTCGCACCGCTCGGCGATGAGCGGATCATCCAGGCATCGGATGCCGCCGCCCTCGCCTCCGCTCTCGACGGCGGAGAGGGGTTCGATGTCGTCCTCGACGTGTCCGGTCACGCTCCGACCCTGAGCGCCGGGATCTCCGCGATGCGCTGGGGTGGCAGGGCCGTGTTCTGCGCGGCATCCGTCGACAGCGACCTGCGCATCGACTCCCGTGACTTCTATCTGCGCCGCAAACAGCTGTTCGGTGTGGCGAGCGCACGATACGACGACGTGTCCGAGGCGCTCGCCCTCGCCGCCGTCGGTGTCGTTCCCCCGCTCGTCGGCGTGCGCTACGCGCTCGACGACATCGCCACGGCGTATCGCGAATTTCCCCGCAAGGGCGATGGGAAGGTCGTCGTCGATGTGCGGTGACCGCCCTCGGTATCGAAGAGGAGACCAGAAGTGACGAGTACTGCACAGCCCGGCGCCGGCGCGCTGGCCGGGATCCGCGTGGTCGAGCTCGGCCAGTACATCTCGGGCCCGTTCGCCGCGAAGCTCCTTGCCGACCTCGGCGCCGACGTGGTCAAGGTCGAGTCGCCCGAGGGCGACCCGATGCGCCGCTGGGAGGGGCGCGCGACCATGAGCCCGCAGTTCGCCGCCTATAACCGCGGCAAGCGAGGGGTCGTGCTCGATCTGAAGAGCGCCGAGGGTCTCGCTGCGCTGTTCGCCCTGGTCGACGACGCCGACATCGTGCTCGACAACTTCCGCCCCGGTGTGGCCGAACGGCTCGGATTCGGCCCCGACGCCTTGCACGCGCGCAACCCGCGAGTCATCACATGCTCCATCACGGGTTTCGGCCCGACCGGACCCGCTGCGAAGCGTCCCGCCTACGACACGGTGATCTCGGCCACCGGCGGTATGTACAGCCAGATCGTTCCCGCATCCACGATCCGCCCGCTCGGCCCGGCCTTCTCCGACCTGCTGTCCGGGATGTCGGCTGTGCAGGCCGTGCTGGCGGCTCTGCACGCCCGCGATGTGAGCGGGGTGGGCGAGCATGTGGAGGTGACGATGGTCGGGGCGCTGCTCGACTTCCTGACGGAGTCGGCGTCCGCGTTCCTCGAGACGGGTCAGGTCTCGTCGCCCGACTCGCGTCCGCGCCGTGCACAGGCCTACGCCTGCCGGGGCTCGGACGACAAGGCGTTCGTGATCCACATGTCGGTGCCGGAAAAGTTCTGGACCGGGCTGCTCGACGTGCTGGAGCGCCCCGACCTCGCCGTCGACCCGCGCTTCTCGACACGCGAGGCGCGCGTGCGCAACTACGACGAGCTCGACGCGGTGCTCAAGGAGATCGCCGCCACCCGGCCCCGCCGGCACTGGCTCGACCGGCTCGCGGCGCACGACATCCCGCACGGTCCGCTGAACACGATGGGCGACCTGTTCGACGATCCGCAGATCGCGAGCATGGGGCTGGTCGAGGAGATCGACGGACCCGATGGTGTGCTGCGCGTACCAGTGCCCAGCATCCGCTTCCACCGCAGCGGGCGACCGGAGCTGAGCTACGCGCCCGCTCTCGGCGCCGACACCGAAGCGCTGACCGGACTGCGATCCGGATCCGAACCCGCACCGGCCGAGGAAGGGGCTGCCTGATGCCCGGTATCGACGACCTCGTCGCGATCGACGTCCACACCCACCCGCAGACCGAGGAGTTCATCGCGGCGATGGGCCAGCGGCACTCCCAGATGTCCGCACACTTCGGGCGCGAGCGGCCGGTCGTGTCGTTCGCCGAGCAGGCGGACCAGTACCGTGACCGCAAGATGATGGCCGTCATCGTGAACTCCGACTCGGAGACCACGAGCGGCATCAAGGGCGCCCCCAACGATCTGCTCGGCAAAGCACAGCAGGATCACCCCGATGTGTTCCTCGCGTTCGCCGGCATCGACCCGTGGAAGGGGGAGGCGGCGGTCGCCGAGATCCGGCGGATGCACGACGAGTACGGCATCAAGGGCGTCGGCGAGCTCAACCCGTCGCGGCAGAAGTTCCTCGCCAACGACCGGCGCTTCTTCCCGATCTGGGAGACCTGCGCCGAACTCGGACTCGTGGTCATGTTCCACTCCGGGTTCCCCGGCGCCGGTGCGGGTACGCCCGGCGGTGGCGGCTATCGGCTGGAGAACGCCCGGCCTGTCCCGTACATCGACGACGTGGCGGCCGAGTTCCCCGAGCTGAACATCATCAGCGCGCACCCGGCCTGGCCGTGGCATCTCGAGAACCTCGCGATGGTCTGGCACAAGTCGAACGTGTACCTCGACCTGTCGGGATGGGCGCCGAAGTACCTGCCGCCGGAGGTGGTCCGCTACGCGGACTCGCTCATCTCCGACCGGGTGCTGTTCGGGTCGGACTGGCCCGTGATGACCGCGGACCGCTGGATGGCCGAGTTCGACGAGCTGGGGCTCAAAGAGGAGTCGCGCCGCAAGATCCTGCTCGACAACGCACGCAAGCTGTTCCGGCTGTGAGCGCGAAGGAAGGAGCCGATCGTGGCTGAACTGGTGATGGCCGCGGCCACCCCGCACAACCCGTTGCTGTGGCGCGCGATGCGTGAGCCCTATCCCCCCGACCTCATCGCGGTCGAGGCGAACTTCCGTCGCATCCGCGAGGCGATCGTCGAGTCCGGTGTCGACACGCTCATCGTGCTCGGCACCGACCACGTGCGGCAGTTCTTCTCCGACAACTCCCCGGCGTTCATCGTCGGCAAGGCCTCCTCGTACCACGGCACGTACGAGAATGAGGTGCGCACCTTCGGCATGGAGTACGCCGAGCTCACCGGACACCCCGAGCTGGCGACGCAGATCACCGGTCGCGAGGTGCTGCCGGAGACGATCGACTTCTCGGTCTCGCACGAGTGGCGGCTCGATCACAGCTTCGTGCTGCCACTGCAGTACGTGCGCCCCGAGCTCGACCTGCCGATCGTCCCGATCCACGCGAACTCGATCCTGCCGCCGCTGCCGACCGCCGCCCGCTTCGCCGCCCTCGGGCATCACCTGCGCAGTGCCGTCGAGTCGTGGGACAGCGACGCCAGGGTGGGACTACTCACATCCGGGCACATGGCGACCGACGTCGGCGGGCCGCGCACGTTCAACGGCTCGCCCGACCCGGAGTTCGACGCGGAGGCGGTCGCGTGGATGCGTGACGGCGACCTCGACGGGGCGATCGCCGGATGCCGGTTCGATCGCATCATGGCCGCCGGCAACGTCACCTATCAGTACGTGAACATCGTGGCCGCGCTCGCCGCGATGCAGGGCCGCCCCGCCGAGCTCGCGGAGGCCACGACCTCGCGCTTCGCATCCAGTCCGTTCTTCCTGTGGAGGGCCGCATCGTGAGCCGGTACATGATGAACAAGTTCATCCGCGCCGTCGAGATGAGCACCGCGAACGTCGACGCCTACGTGGCGGACACCGAGGGATTCGTCGACAGCTGGCTGGCCGGGGGAGCGGGACCGGATGCCGTCGCCGACGACCGTGTGCTCACTCCGGAAGAGCGCGAGGCATTCGTGAACCGCGACTACGGGACGCTGTACGGCCTCGGTGCGCATCCCTACCTGCTCTGGCACTTCACCGAGGCGGTGTACGAGCACGAGTACACCGAAGGTTCCGGATGGCGCGAGCTCGTCGAGCGATACCGTGCCGCGATCATCCCCTACGGCGAGGTAGACGACATCCCCTGATGCTGTGGCGGCCAACGGCCCAGCGGGCGCGGCGGATGCCCCGTGGTGGGATTTCCACGGGGCATCCGCCCGTTCTGCGCCGGCGTCGAGCGACGGTGAGCTGGGGGGCTACGAACCCGTCGAAGTGGGGTTCGACGCGTCGGCGCACCGGCGGCGCGGGGTCTCCTCCCCCGAGGACGACCGCACCGCCGGCGCTTTCGCTACGCCGTCAGCCGGCGACGTCGCACGAGTCCTGCGCCTCCGAGGAGGAGCAGGACGACGGCGAGGGCGATCAGTCCGACCGGTGATGTGCCGCCCGTCATCGCGAGTCCCGTCGCCTGACCGGTCGTCGCCGCGCCCGAGGCGGTAGCGGCTCCGGTCGTGCCGACAGGAGTCGTGCCCGGGGTCGTGCCGGGGTCGGTGCCGGGATTCGTACCGGGGTTCGTTCCGGGATCGGTGCCGGGGTCGGTCCCCGGGTTCGTTCCCGTGCCGGGGTCGGTCACGGTCGCCTCGCCGATCACGGAGATGGCGTTCCCACCGAGCGTGATCGGAAGGGTGATCGGCAGCGCCAGCTGGGTGCCGCCGAGGATGCCGTCGGTTCCGGTGGTGGTGTTGCCTCCGGTCGCGGGTGTGCCCGGTGCGGGGGTGGTTCCTCCGGTGCCGGTGCCGGTGCCGGTGCGGGTGACGGTGGCGTCGTCGAGGACGGAGATCGCGTTGCCGGTGACGCCGATGGGGGCGGTGACGGGTGCGGTGATCTGGGTGCCGCCGAGGATGCCGTCGGTTCCGGTGGTGGTGTTGCCTCCGGTCGCGGGTGCGACCGGTGCGGGGGTGGTTCCTCCGGTGCCGGTGCGGGTGACCGTGGCGTCGTCGAGGACGGAGATCGCGTTGCCGGTGACGCCGATGGGGGCGGTGACGGGTGCGGTGATCTGGGTGCCGCCGAGGACGCTGTCGGTTCCGGTGGTGGTGTTGCCTCCGGTCGCGGGTGCGACCGGAGTGGGAGCAGCTGTTCCACCACCGGTCGCCGAGGTGTCGCCGAGCAGCGAGATCGCGTTCCCCGACACCGTCACCGGTGCCGTGACGGGAGCGGTCACCTGCGTGCCGCCGAGGATCGCGTCGTCACCCGAGGTGCCCGCCGAGGTGGCGGGAGCGGACGAGCCGGGGGACCCGGCGGCGCCGGTTCCGGACGCACTCGTGTCGCCGAGCAGCGAGATCGCGTTCCCCGACACCGTGATCGGTGCGTGGACGGGAGCGACCACCTGAGTTCCGCTTCCGACACCGTCGTCGCCGGACGTCGCCGTGCCGACAGGAGCGGGGGATGCCGGTGCTGCGGCTGCCTGCGCGGTCGGGGCGGTGCTCTCCGTGTCGCCGATCAGCGACACGGCGTTGCCCGTGACGGTGATCGGCGCGTTGACCGCGAGGAGCGCCTGCGTGCCCGAGAGCACGCCGTCCACGCCGTTCGTGGTCACGAGAGGCGCCCCGGCCGGTGTCCCGGCCTGGGGAGCCGGACTCTGGGGAGTCGCGGCCGGGGCGCTGGTCGAGGAGCTGTCGTCGAGCAGGCTCACCGCGTTGTTCGACACGGTGACGGGGAGGTTCACGGTCACCACGGCCTGGGTGCCGGATGCCGTGCCCGAGGAGCCGCTGGTGACGGGAGCGGGTGCGGGAGCCGGAGCCGGTGCGGGAGCCGGAGCCGGAGCGGGAGCGGGAACTGGAGCCGGTGCGGGAGCGACAGCATCGCCGAGCACCGAGATCGCGTTGTTCACGACCGAGATCGGCGCGGTGATCGCCGTCTCCGCCTGACTGCCGGAGAGCAGTCCGTCGTCTCCGGTGGTCTCGGCCGCGTTCGCGGCCGTCGCGCCGAGGAGCGTGATGCCCCCGGCGATGAGCGTGCCCCAGAGGGCCCGCTTGAGGTAAGTGCGCATGATCGTTCTCCTGACTGGATGGATCGTCTGATGGGTGCGCGCGATCGAAGTGCGCGCGCAGCACGGCATCTGTCGTTCCCGGAGGAACGACGTGACGAACCGTCAGTCAGGAGAGACGTCGGTGTCGGCGACCGGCGACGACGGAAGCACGTCGTCGGATGCGCCGGGGGTCCGCTCGCCAGCACGGAGCGGAGAAGAGTTCGCGTCGCTGAGGCGCGCGTGGGCAGCACCTGCTCCGCCACCGGAGCCGGCGGAGGAGGAGGCGGGCACGGGGGCGCCGGGCGGACTCCCCGGGGGAGTTCCGGCAGGCGCGGGTGTGGTGTCGTCGCCGGTCGGAGCAGAGTCGTCCGAGGCGGAGAGCGCGCCCGAGAGCTCCGAGGCAGACGTCGAGAACGTCGAGAAGGCCGGTGACACCGCGGTGCCGTCCGTCACGGCGACGGTCAAGGCACCCGGTGCCGGAACGGCAGGCTCCGAGACAGCTCCGGAACCCGGTTCGGGATCGGGAGTCGTCGGGTCGAGGGCCTCGAGGACGGGCGGCACGGTGGCGTTCGCGACGTCGCCGAGAAGGGCGGTCGTGTCATCGACGACTCCGACCACGTCGTCGACGGCGGTGATCACGCCGAGGTCGGTGACGAGGCCTCCGACGACCGGGATGCCGGCGACGGCGTCGAGGACCGGGTCGGTGAGCTGCGAGACCGGCGAGTTCGCGAGTGCGGCGGTGACCGGTGCGACGACCTCCTGGGCCGTCTCGGTGACCGCGTGCACGACGGGCGCTGTCGCGGGACCCACGACCGGCGTCGCGGCGACCGTCTGCGTCACGGTCTCGACCACGGCCGGGACGGACTGCTGCACCGGGGCGACGACCTTCGTGACGACGGGAGCGACCACGTTCGTGACCACCGGCGTCACCGGAGCCGTGACGGCCGAGACGGTGTCGCCGACGAGCGAGGTGAGTCCGTCGAGCGGGCCCTCGTCCTGGTCGTCCGCATGTGCGGATCCGCCGCCGAGGAGGACGGTGAGGGTGGCCCATGCGAGCACGCCCACGGCACCCCAGAGGACGGCGGCGGGAATGCCGCGTCGGGTGGCCCGAACGTCCACGTCGACCTCCCCCTCCGAAGGCAACGTCCCTCGACGCAGATGCATCGATTGCGGGTGACGATACTCGCGCGCGGGCCGCCTGTCTAGGGGGTTATCCGCGCGTTTCCGCGGATGTCCGGCCGTGACGCGCCCGACGAAATCTCGGCTTGACTTTCCCCAGGTTCTACACATCCCCTCCTCGTCGGGGTCAACCTTCAACGCCCGATTTAAACTGATTCCCATCCACAGGCTGGGGAAACAGAAAATCCCTGGTCGTAGCGAATAAGAAAGTTTGATTGCGGAGCACTCCACGGGGTTATCCACACCCGTTGTGCACAGACACTCCGACTTTGTCCGCACGCTTTCCACATGGTTATCCACAGGCCATGTTGCATGTGGAAAGCGTCGCTCGTAGCGTGGGCGAGCGACCGAATGTCGGAGGCACCTGTTTCGCTGTGCAGGGTGGCGCGACGGCCATCGGGAAACGTCGCATCGAAGGGAAGACTGTGTCGATCGCCGACATCTCAGAGGATCGGATGGGCGCGAAGCGCGCGCCGGAGCGCACGCCTCCCCACGATCTTCTCGCCGAGCAGAGCGCTCTGGGGGGAATGCTCCTGTCGAAGGATGCGGTCGCCGATGTCATCGAGACACTCAAGGGCGCTGACTTCTACATCCCGAAGCACGAGCTGATCTTCGAGGCGATCCTCTCGCTGTACTCGCATGGCGAGCCCACCGACGTCGTCGCCGTCACGGACGAGCTCATCAAGACCGGCGAGCTCGGCCGCGCGGGCGGTGCCGACTACCTGCACACCCTCACCTCGATCGTCCCCACCGCGGCGAACGCGGGCTACTACGCCGGCATCGTCTCGGAGCGTGCGATCCTGCGACGCCTCGTCGACGCCGGTACCCGCATCGTGCAGCTGGGCTACGCCGGTGAGGGCGACGCGACGGACATCGTCAACAACGCCCAGGCCGAGATCTACTCGATCACCGGATCCGAGACCGCCGAAGACTACGTTCCGCTGCAGATCGCGGTCGACGCCGCGCTCGAGGAGATCGAGGCCGCGAGCGGCCGCGACGGCTCGATGACCGGCGTTCCGACCGGCTTCAAGGAGCTCGACGAACTCACGAACGGTCTGCACGGCGGTCAGATGATCGTCGTCGCCGCGCGACCCGCCATGGGTAAGTCGACGCTCGCGCTCGACTTCGCCCGCGCCGCATCCATCGGCCACAACCTCCCCTCGGTCTTCTTCTCGCTCGAGATGGGCAAGAGCGAGATCGCGATGCGTCTGCTCAGCGCCGAGGGTGCGATCCCGCTGCAGAACATGCGAAAGGGCAACCTCGACCCCCGCGACTGGACCACGGTCGCCGCGACCCGAGGGCGCATCAACGACGCCCCCCTCTACATCGACGACAGCCCCAACATGACGCTCGTCGAGATCCGTGCCAAGTGCCGTCGCCTCAAGCAGCGCGAGGGACTGCGCATGGTCATCATCGACTACCTGCAGCTGATGACGTCGGGCAAGCGCGTCGAGTCGCGTCAGCAGGAGGTCTCGGAGTTCTCGCGAAGCCTCAAGCTCATCGCCAAGGAGCTGCAGGTGCCGGTCATCGCCCTCTCGCAACTGAACCGTGGTCCCGAGCAGCGCACCGACAAGAAGCCCGCGATCAGCGACCTGCGAGAGTCGGGCTCGATCGAGCAGGACGCCGACATGGTCATCCTGCTGCACCGTGACTCGGTCTACGACAAGGATGTGCGTCCGGGCGAGGCTGACCTGATCGTCGCCAAGCACCGTAACGGTCCGACCGCCACGATCACCGTCGCGTTCCAGGGCCACTACTCGCGCTTCATGGACATGGCCCCCGGCGGCGACTTCAACTGATCGTCGGACGCTGTCGCCGACGCGGTCATCCGAGCAGGCGTGCGATCTCGGTGTGCCCGCGTCCTTGTGCCGTGGCCGGTGCCGTGCGCCCCTGGAAGTCGACGATGCCCGTGTCGGCTCCGGCCTCGACGAGAAGGCGGACGACCTCGACGTACGTCCCCGATCCGTCGCCGAAGATCACAGCCTCGAGCAGGGCGGTCCAACCGAGGTCGTTCACGTGGTCGACCGGGACCCCGGCGGCGAGGAGGATCCGCACCGTCTCGGCGTAGCCGTGCTCGCTGGCCGGGATGAGGGCCGTTCCGCCGAATCGGTTGGTCGAGGTGACGTCTGCTCCGTGCTCGATCGTCGCCTCAAGGATGCGGTTGTAGCCCTCCGCCCCCGCATAGAGGAAAGCGGAATCCTCGATGTCGTCCTTCGCGTCGGGATCGGCGCCGGCCGCGAGCAACAGGATGGCCGTCTCCGGACTGTTGCGCTTGGTCGCGATCACGAGGGGAGTGCGACCGGCGGAGTCGCGGGACTCGATGTCCGCGCCCGCGTCGATCGCCTCCGCCACGGCGGCGAGGTCATCGCGAGCAGCCGCGTCGAGCAGGGCCGAGGTTGCCGCGGCGATCTCTTCGGCCGACGGCGTCGGTGAAGCATCCGGCGTCGGCGATGCGGATGATGCGCGCGGCGATGCGGAGGATGCCGGTGCCGGTTCGGCCGCGCACGCGGCGAGAGGCAGCGCGACGAGCGCGAGGGCGATGAGAGCGGCGTGGGTCCGGCGAGCGGGCATGGGAACTCCTCGGGTGGGCGGGAACGCGGTCTCGTTCCAGCTTCGTCGAAGGCGCGCCGGAGCGAATCGACCGTTCGATAGAGAAGCGATCGCGGTCGTGTCAGACGCGGACGATACCCTCGCGGACCGCATGCGCGATCGCTGCGCCGCGGCTGTCGACGCGCAGCTTCGTGTAGATGTGGTGCAGGTGCGACTTCACCGTGCCTTCGCTGACGAACAGCGCACGTCCGAGCTCCTTGTTGGAGTATCCGCGTGCGAGCAGTTCGAGCACTTCGATCTCTCGTGCGGTCAGGGTCTCGTCGGGCTTCTGCGTGCGTCCGAGCAGGCGGGTCGCGATCGTCGGCGAAAGCGCCGAGATCCCGGCGGCGGCCGCGCGGATGGCGGCGAAGAGGTCGGCTGGGCGCGAGTCCTTGAGGAAGTACCCGGTGGCCCCCGCCTCGATCGCCCGCACGATGTCCGCATCCGTGTCGTACGTGGTGAAGACCAGCACACGAGTGCCGGCCGACTCGGTCACCAGTCGTGCGGTGAGGTCGATCCCGCTCGCCTCGGCCCCGAGATCGAGGTCCATCAGCACGACATCCGGTGCGTGTTCGGTCGCGAGCGGGATGACGTCATCCACGTCCCCCGTCTGCGCCACGACGCTCAGATCCTCCTGAGTGTCGATCAGCCCTGCCATCCCGTAGCGCAGCACCGGATGGTCGTCGACCAGCATGACGCGGATCATCCCTCGCCCTCCCCGGACGGCGCGGAGAGCGGGTTCGAGGGGATGGTGACGGAGATGATCGTGCCGTTCCCGGGCGATGACTCCACTTCGAACGTGCCCCCCGCCGTGGCCGCGCGCCAGCGCATCGCGCGGAGCCCGTAGCCACGATCCGTATGCGAGGCGGCATCGACGTCGAACCCGGCGCCGTCGTCGCCGACGTCGATGCCGACCCGGTCCTGGTCGTAGGTCAGGGTCACGATCACCCGGCCTGCGCGTGCGTGACGTACGGCATTCAGGAGCGCTTCCTGGGCGATCCTGAGCAGGGCGTGCGCTTGCGCTTCGGGGATCGAGCGCTCGGTGCCGACGATGTGGAGCTCCGCGCCGAGCTCTGCCGCGGACTCGGCCAGAGCCGACGCGAGGGAGTGCTCGGTGAGCCGCGTCGAGGACAGGCCGTGCACCACCCGCCTGGTCTCGACGAGGTTGGCGCGGAGGACATCCTGGGCGCGTGCCGACTCGGCCGATGCCTGGCCGTTCCGCTGCTCTTCCGCTTCGAGGAGCAGCAGGGCGCTGGCGGTTCCCTGCACGACGGTGTCGTGGAGTTCGGCGGCGAGTCGGCGCCGCTCGGTCTCCCTCCCCGCCTCGCGCTCGGTCGACGCCAGCCGCGCCCGGGTGGACTCCAGCTCGGTGATGAGTGCACCGCGGGCCGCATGCAGACGCTCGAGTGCCGCATACGCGAGGGTGAGGATGCCGCCCGCGCAGAGCGGGCCGAACAGCATCCCGATGTCGAGCCAGTCCGACCACCGGTAGAGGCTCACGCCGACGGCGACGACGATCATGACCGTGAGTGCGAGCGCCCAGGCCCCGGAGAACGCGCGGTGGGCGGCGAAGAACAGCGGGAGCGCGCACCAGGCGAAGCTGGGAGCCACGACCACCAGCACGATCCAGGCGATGATCGCGACCGCGACGCCGATACGGCGACGAACGACGCTCGGCTCCCGGATCCGTCCGGCGAGGTAGGCGATCCACGAGATCGAGGCGCCGACGAGGACGAACACCCCGACCTCGTCGAGGCCGTGGTTCACCACGTACCGCGAGCCGCACACGACCAGGAGCACCGCGAAAGCCACGTCCACGGCGATGTCGATGGTCGACATCTCGGTGGACCGCGTCGCGGGTGCGGGGGCAGGCTCGGGCGTCATATCTCCCACGATTATCCGTGCCCCGCCTGAGCGCATCATCCGTTCGATAGATCGTGGGTTGGCTGATCGATCGATGTGCGGGCGTTCGCGGCTGCGAAGGATGGAAAGGCACCTCGACCCGAAAGGACCGTCCCCATGACCACTCTTCCCCGCCGTTCCCTGTTCGCCGCCGCCGGGGCCGCGACCGCTCTGCTCTTCCTCGCCGGCTGCACGGCGACCGACAAATCGGCCCCCGCGGACTCATCGGCCGCCGAGACTGCCGTCGTCAATGTGACCGAGGAGGGCGTGGTCACCCCTTCGCGTCTGACCGCCGACACCGCGATGGTCGCGGCTCAGGCCGCGCTCGCACAGTGCCAGGCCGACGGGCTCGGCTTCGTCAGCGTCGCGGTCGTCGACCGGTCGGGGCAGCTGCAGGCGTTCGTGCGCGGAGACAACGCCGCCGCGCACACCATCGAGGCCTCGCAGCAGAAGGCGTACACCGCGGCGGCGTTCGGGGCCGACACCAGCGATCTGGTCTCCCGCGCCGACGCGCTCCGCGACCTCCCCGGCACCCTCTTCATGGCCGGTGGCGTCACCGTCAAGGCGGGCGACGCATCGATCGCGGGCATCGGGGTGGGCGGTGCCCCCTCCGGTGACGCCGACCAGAAATGCGCTGCCGCCGGACTCGCCGCGATCAGCGACGACGCCGACAGCTGATCCGCTCATGCCGCCCGGCCGGCCCTCGGCCGGGTGGCACGAGGGCCACGCCCCGCCGCCGGAAGCCGCCCGATACCGTGGAGCAGTGGAACGCGCAGCGATCCGCTGAAGGGACCATCCATGGCTATTCAGTCTGCGAGCGACGGACGCATCCGCGAGGGATACTCCGCGCGTGCGGCGGAGTACACCGGACTCTTCGGCGACATCGCCCAGATGGATGCCGTCGACCGTGAGCGCATCGGTGGCTGGGCGGACGGGATCGACGGACGCCTCCTCGACGCTGGTTGCGGCCCCGGGCATTGGACGGCGTTCCTCGTCGAGAGGGGTGCCGCCGCCGAGGGGATCGACCTCGTGCCCGAGTTCATCTCCACCGCCGTCGCCCGGTTCCCACGGGTCCCCTACCGAGTCGCGTCACTGCTCGATGCCGACCTCGATGACGGCTCACTCGGAGGCGTGCTCGCGTGGTACTCGCTGATCCACGCGAGCCCGGGCGAGCTGCCGGTGCTCCTCGCCGCCGCCCGCTCGGCCCTCAGACACGGAGGTGGGCTGCTCGTCGGCTTCTTCGACGGTCCCGACGGCGAGCCGTTCCCGCATGCGGTCACCACCGCGCACCACTGGTCTGTCGACGGGATGTCCGCGCTGTTGAAAAGCGCCGGTTTCTCCGTGGTCGACAGCGAGACCCGCGTGCAGTCCGGACGACGCCCTCACGCGTCGGTCAGCGCGATAGCGGTGTGACCCGGCCGATGTGCGAGACCCGGAAAGCGGCGGCCTGACTCGAGTCGCTCTTGTGGGTGGGCGGCAGCGGGTGTAGTACGGGACCAGTCGATGAAGACTGGGGTATCGACATGGGGCTGAGCACTCGTGTGCGTCGTCGCCTGCTCGCGGCTGTCGGGGCAGCGGCGGTACTGGGGACGTTCTTCATCGCGCCTGCTGCTGAGGCGGCGGATGAGACGTTCACGATCGTGGTCCTGCCCGACACGCAGGGGTACACCGTGTCGAGCACGTATGAGCAGACCATGGCCCAGCAGACGCAATGGATCGTCGACTCGCGGTCGCAGCTGAACACGAAGTTCGTCATCCAGGTCGGTGATCTCGTCGAGTCCTGGCCGAACGTCAACCACTGGGAACGTGCGAGTCGCTACATGAAGACTCTCGACGATGCCGGGGTGCCGAATTCCGTGCTTCCGGGCAATCACGACCTCAACATCACGACCGGCGAGTCCAGCACCTACGACACCTACTTCCCGCCGAGCAGATACGCCGCGGCATCCTGGAACAGCGCCAGTGTGTCGTACGGAGGGTATCTGGGGCAGAACCAGTTCGGTCAGGACGGGATCGACCGCAGGAACAAGGACAACTACAACCTCCTCACCGTCGGCGGCGTCGACCTGCTCATCCTCAACCTCGAGTTCGAATCGCCCGCGTACACGCTCAGCTGGGCGCAGAGAGTGCTCGACGCGCATCCCGACCGCAAGGTGATCCTGGCCACCCATGGGTTCATCAACACAGGTGGCACGCGCGCCACGCACGTCATCCGGACCGATGTCACGCCCACGTCGGCGGTGACCCTGTGGAACGACTTCGTGTCGAAGAACTGCTCGATCTTCATGGTGGTCAACGGGCACTGGCATGACGGCGACATCGGTGAAGCTCGCCGCACCGACCTGAACACCTGCGGCGAGCCGGTGCACCAGATCCTGTCGAACTACCAGAGTCGTGCGAACGGCGGCAACGGGTGGCTTCGGTACTACACCTTCAATCCGGCCGCGGGAACCGTCGACGCGTACACGTATTCACCGTCGCTGCAGCAGTACGAGACGGATGCGGGAAGCCGCTTCACCCTGCCGGTCGACCTCGCACCGGGGCAGAACGAGGTCCTCCTCGCAGGAGGTTCCAATTGGAAGTGGCGCAACTCCACGCAGGCGTGGCCGAGCGGGTGGAACACGGTCGGCTTCGACGATGCGGGTTGGGGTGTCGGCAAGGCGCCGCTCGGGTGGGGCTCGGGTGCTGCGACGTCGATCGATCTCGGGCCTCCGACCACCGTCAGAGCGCGGGCGATGATCTTCCGCAACACGATCCAACTGGCCGATATCGATGAGCTTTCCGGTGTGACGGTCACCACGCGTGCCGACGATGGGGTCGCCGTGTGGGTCAACGGCACACTCCTGGGCACATCGCACCTGCAGTCGGGGCCGCCGACCAGCAACACCTACGCGGATGCCGTGCGCTCCACCAGCGTGGCGACCGGAGATCCGGTGACCTTCGCGGTCCCGGTGAGCCTGCTCAGGGAGGGCACGAATGTCATCGCTGCCTCGGCCCACGTGAACTACCGCGGAACACCGGACAGCACGTTCGACCTGGTTCTGACGGGACGCCGGACGGCGACCGAGCCGCCGGAGGACCCGCCGGGGGCTCCGGTGGCGACGGCGACGGCGACGTCACCGACGAGTGTGGATGTGGCGTGGTCGGCCGGGCCCGGTGGGGCGGTGGCGAGCGTCGAGGTGTCGAGGTCGGGAATGACCACGCTGACGGGAACGGGGGCGTCGGGGACGGTGACGGACTCGGCGGCGCCGGCGGGCAGCTCCTTGTCGTACTCGGTCGTCGCGATCGGTGCGGGCGGAGCGCGTTCTTCGGCGACCGTGGTCACGGTGACGACTCCTCCTGCCGCGACACCGCCAGGGGCTCCGGTGGTGACGGCGACGGCGACGTCTCCCACGAGTGTGGATGTGGCGTGGTCGGCGGGGCCCGGTGGGGCGGTCGCGAGCGTCGAGGTGTCGAGGTCGGGCATGACCACGCTGACGGGAACGGGGGCGTCGGGGACCTTGACGGACTCGGCGGCGCCGGCGGGCAGCTCCTTGTCGTACTCGGTCGTCGCGATCGGTGCGGGCGGAGCGCGTTCTCCGGCGACCGTGGCCACGGTGACGACTCCTCCTGCCGCGACACCCGTGCCCGTCACGCTCGTGCGGGCCGACGCGGCCTGGCGGTTCCGCTATGTCGCGGGGGCGTGGCCGGCCGGATGGGCGGGGACGACCTTCGATGACTCGCCGTGGGCTCAGGGGGCCGCGCCGCTAGGGTTCGGCACAGGTGTCGCGACCGTCGTCGATGTTCCCCCTCCGACCTCGCAGCGCCCGATCAGCCAGCTGTTCCGGACCTCGTTCACGGTCGCCGATCCTTCGAAGCTCTCGGAGCTCGTGCTCACAGCGCGCGCCGACGACGGCGTCGTCGTCCTGGTGAACGGTGTGGAGGTCGGACGCCTTCGGATGCCTACCGGGGCGATCACGTCGACGACCTACGCCACGGCAGCACCCAACACCGCCGCAGCGATCGCCTCACCGTTGACGATCGCCATACCTGCCTCGTCCCTCCGCGCGGGAACCAACGTCATCGCCGTCTCGACGCACCTCAACTACCGTGCGACACCGGGCGTCTCCTTCGCTGCGACCTTGGCGGGCAAGACGATGCCCTGAGTCGCGCGCGCCGCCCGGAGCCGGAGGGAAGTCTCAGGCGTCCGCGTGCCACTCAGGGGATCGGTACCGCCCGGTCGGCTCCGAGACGCTTCATCACCATGGTCGAGGTGAGTCGCTGCACGCCGGGAAGGGCGCCGAGCGTGTTGTCGTAGAGCTCCTGGTAGGCGCTCATGTCGCGGGTGAGGATGCGGAGCATGTAGTCCGGGTCGCCGAACAGGCGCTGTGCCTCGACGACGGCGGGGATCGCCACGACGGCCTCCTCGAACGCGACGATCGTGTCCTTGTCGGTGCGCCCGATCGTCACGAACACGATCGCCTCGAACGTGAGGCCGACCGCCTTCGGGGCGACCACTGCGCGGTACCGCTCGATCGCGCCGGACTGCTCCAGCTCCTTGAGTCGGCGGTGGCACGCGGAGAGGCTCAGCCCGACCTGCGAGGCGAGGTTCGTGGCGCTCATCCGGCCGTCATCCTGCAGCAGGGAGAGGATCTCCCGATCAAGTGCGTCCATGCTGACAATTCTTGCAGGCGGAGGGCAGGATCGCTCGAAGAATCGAAGCACCTTTCGCGGAATCCTTCGTAGTCTCTTCCTCGAGTTGAGGAGGGTCGATGGACATCGCACTGGTCATGCAGTTCTGGGTGGTCGCCGTCATGCTCGCGCTGACCCCCGGCGCCGACTGGGCGTACGCGATCTCGGCTGGTCTGCGCGCCCGTTCGATCGCCCCCTCGATCCTCGGGATGATCGCCGGCTACACGGTCGTGATCGTCGCGGTGGCCTTGGGGCTCGGCGCTCTCGTGACCGCCTACCCGGTCACGCTCTCGACCCTGACCGTGATCGGTGCGCTGTACCTGATCTTCCTCGGCGCGACGACGCTGGCCAGTCGGCCCGCACCGATCGCCGAGAGCGGCGAGCCGATCGCGACCGGCGGCTGGGCGCAGTTCCTCCGTGGTTCCGGGGTGAGCGGGATCAACCCGAAGGGACTCCTGCTGCTGCTCGCCCTGCTGCCGCAGTTCACGAGCCCGACCGGCTGGTCGTCGACGGCGCAGATGCTCGCCCTCGGCGGACTGCATCTGCTCAACATCGCGATCGTCTACACGACGGTCGGGTTGCTCGCCCGTCGCCTGCTGCGCACCCGACCCCGCGCGAGTTCGGTGGTCACCCGCATCGCGGGCATCGCCATGACCGTCATCGGCGTCGGGATCCTGATCGAACAGGTCCTCGAATGGCTGTGAGTCTCAGCCTTTCGCAGCCGAGGAGTCAGGGGCGGACGCGGACCGTGCGACCCTCGAACGAGACGAGGTCGCCGTCGCGCAGCTGGCGGCCGCGACGGCGATCGACCTCGCCGTTGACCGTCACGTAGCCGTCGATGATGACCTCTTTGGCGTCGCCGCCCGAGTCGAGGAGGCCCGCGAACTTGAGGAACTGCCCGAGGCGGATGACCTCACCGCCGATGGAGATGTCGTCGATCGGTGCGGAGTTCGTCATCCTTGAATGCTAAT
Source organism: Microbacterium sp. NPDC090218 (assembly GCA_044900255.1). GTDB lineage: Bacteria > Actinomycetota > Actinomycetes > Actinomycetales > Microbacteriaceae > Microbacterium. The sequence goes on from JBJDMS010000001.1 coordinate 1,436,669, forward strand.
CGCCTTCGCGGCGGGGCGGAGCAGGTCGTCGAACTCGGCGAGGAAGCGGGTGATCATCTCCTGCTCCTCGTGATCGAGTTCACGCGCGGGCGCTCGACAGATCGCCGTGGCAAGGATGCCGCGATGCGCGGAGATCCGCTTCTCCGCCGCGATGATCAGCTCGACCGACTGCATCCAGTAGGAGATGTAGGGGAGGAGTCGGGCATGCAGCGCTGCGGCCTCCTCGCGGTCACCTCGACTCCAGGCGTCCCACACGGCGAGGTAGATCTCGGGGAACGACGAGCCGGGCTGCACGCCGACCGCTCCGCGTCGCAGGGCGTCGATGAGCTGGACGCCCGCGTAGCCGACGACGCATGACAGCTCGGGCGCCGCTTCGCGCAGGGCCGAGATGAGCTGCCCCGGCGGGACGGACTCGACCTTCACCTGCACGAGGTTCGGACTGGTGGCCGCCAAGCCGGCGATGATGGTCGCATCGAGCGCCGTGCCGGTCTGCGCCGGGGCGTACTGCAGGATCGCGGGGGTCGAGCCGATGGCGTCGAGCACGGCGCCGATGTGCGCGCGGACGGCGGGGGCGCTCGGCCCCTGCGCGTGCGGGGGGAGGATGTTGATCATGTCGGCCCCCTGCTCGACCGCGCGCCGGGCACGTTCGACGGCGACCGTGGTCGCGTGGTCCGGCACGGAGATGACGACGAGGATGCCGTGCGCGTGCGCCTCTTCGAGGAGCACGGTCGTGAGCTCATCGCGCTCGAGGTCGGTGAGCTTGTAGTACTCGCTCGCGAAGCCGGGGTACATCACGTTGCGCACCCCCGCATCGGCCAAGGAGCGGATGAGGGTGCGGAAAGACGTCACGTCGATCCGACCGTCGGCGGTGAACGGTGTCTCGACGACGGGGCAGACGCCTTCGACGCGGGTGCTGTTCACGGGGAACGACTCCTTCGGTGAGGTCAGAACGGGCTGCGCGACGGCTCGTCGCCGCTGGAGCCGACGAGGAAGTCGAGGTCGACCCCCTGATCGGCTTGCAAGACGTGGTCGGTGTACAGGCGGGTCCAGCCGCGGGTGCTCGCGGGTGCCGGAGCTGTGAGCGCGGCCTGACGGCTCGCGAGCTCGGCGTCGTCGACGAGCATGTCGAGGGAACGCTCGGCGACACTCATCCGCACGAAGTCGCCCGTCCGCACCAGTGCGAGCGGGCCGCCGGCCGCCGACTCCGGTGCGACATGGAGCACGCAGGCGCCGTACGCGGTGCCGCTCATGCGGGCATCCGAGATGCGGACGAGGTCGCGGACGCCCTGATCGAGCAGCACCTTCGGGAGGGGGAGGTTGCCGACCTCGGGCATGCCGGGGTAGCCGCGGGGCCCGCATCCGCGCACGATCAGCACGGTGTCGGCCGTGACATCGAGGTCGGGGTTCCCGGCGACGGCGAGATACGACTCGAGGTCGTCGAAGACCAGCGCGCGTCCGGTGTGCTCGAGCAGGTGCGGCTCGGCGGCGCTCACCTTGATCACGGCGCCACCGGGTGCGAGGTTGCCGCGCAGCACGGCCGTGCCCGATCCCGCGTCCTGGACCGGGTTCGCGAGCGGGCGGATGACCTCGGGGTCGTCGTTGCGTGCGGTGGCGACGTTCTCGCCCAGCGTCCGTCCGGTGACGGTGGGGGCGCCCGTGTGGAGCAGGTCGCCGAGCTCCTTCATCAGGGCGGGGACTCCGCCCGCGTACGCGAACTCCTCCATCAGGAACCGGCCGCTGGGCATGAGGTCGACCAGCAGCGGGACGGCGCGGCCGAACTCGTCGATGTCGTCGAGCGAGAGCGGCACGCCGAGTCGTCCGGCGATGGCCAGCAGGTGCAGCACGGCGTTCGTCGACCCGCCGCAGGCGGCGTTGACCACGAGCGCGTTCTCGATCGCCTCGCGCGTCATGATCTCGGATGGACGCAGGCCCTCGAGCGCGAGCTCCACGGCGCGGGCCCCGGTGTCCTCGGCGAGGACGAGGCGGCGCGAGTCGACCGCGGGGAGGGCGGCGCCCCCGGGCAGCTGCATTCCCAGCGCCTCGGTGATACTGGCCATGGTCGATGCCGTGCCCATCGTCATGCAGTGGCCGGCGGAGCGGTTCAGGCAGCTCTCGAACTCGGTGAACTCCTCCTGTGTCACCTCGCCGGCACGCAGGCCCTCGGTCATCCGCCAGATGTCTGTGCCGCTGCCGACCGCGCGGCCCCGGAACCGGCCGTTGAGCATCGGGCCACCGGTGAGCATGATCGCGGGCATGTCGACGCTTGCGAGCGCCATCAGCGCAGCGGGGGTCGTCTTGTCGCAGCCGGTGAGGACCACGACGGCGTCGAGGGGGTTGGCGCGGCAGAGCTCCTCGAGCTCCATGGCCATCATGTTGCGGTAGATCATCGAGGAAGGCCGCATGAACGGCTCGCCGATCGAGAGCACGGGGAACTCCAGCGCCGTGCCGCCGGCCTGCTGGATGCCCCGGCGTACGGCGTCCGCCAACCCGCGAAGGTGGATGTTGCACGGCGTCAGCTCCGACCAGGTGTTCGCGATCCCGATGACCGGACGTCCGTCGAACTGCCGGCCGGACAGCCCTGACTGCCGGAGATGGTGTCGTGCGATGAAGCCGTTCTTGCCGTCCTCGCCCAGCCAGGCACGGGAGCGCAGCGGGCGGCGCCCGATGTTCTCAGCGCTCATGCCGCGCCTCGGAAATCTTCTGCACGGTCTTCTCCATCGATCGGTGCGGGGTGTGCACGTCTGCGCTGAGCGTGCACCATTCGAATCTCGAATCGGCAACATTCGTTGCGTTGCCGTCGATTATGCATATTATATGTTTACCCGCGCAAGGAGCGGATCACATCCCCCGGCACAGACGCCGGAGCATCGAAGAAGATAAGGATCGCTGATGAAGCAGCACGCAGCTCGCCCCGCATGGCTCAGGCTCGCCGCAGCCGGGGTCACGGCACTCACCATCGCGGCACTCGCCGCCTGTTCCTCCGGCCAGGAGACCGCCGGTCCCGCGGAATCGGGCGGCGCCAAGGACGGGGCGCTCACGATCGCCCTCCTGCAGAAGCAAGGTGACCAGCAGTACTTCATCGACGAGGCCACCGGCGCGCAGGATGCCGCGAAGGCCGCCGGCGACGTCACGGTCAACGTCGTGGATCTCGGAACCGATGCCAACAAGGCCATCTCCGAGGTCGAGGCCGCGATCGCGCAGCAGGTCGACGGCATCATCATCGTCGTGCCCGACGGCAAGATCGGTCCGCAGGTGATCCAGCTCGCCAACGAGGCGGGGATTCCGATCATGGCCGCCGATGACCCGATCGAAGACAGCGCCGGCGCCGCAGCCGCGTTCACGGGCTTCGACGGCACGTCGATGGGCGAGAAGGTCGGCGCCGAGGCTGCGCGCCTGTACCAGGAAGCCGGATGGACGGCAGCCGACACCCGCATCCTCTCGGCGTACCGTCAGGACCAGCCGAACTGCGTCGAGCGCGTCGAAGGCGCGGCATCCGCGTTCGCCGACGCCGTCGCCGACGGACCCGAGGTCATCGACATCGGCACCGACAACTCGGCCACCGACGCGCAGGACAAGGCGGGTGCGGTCATCACCGCGAACGCCGGCGTCAAGCACTGGGTCGTCTGGGGCTGCAACGACGAGAACGAGACCGGTGTCGTGACGGCGCTGCAGAACTCGGGCGTCGCACCCGCCGACATCGCCGGTGTCGGACTCGGCGCCTACCTGACCTGCAAGGACTGGAACGCCGGACAGGAGACCGGCAACAAGTCGGCACTGTTCATCTCCGGTGTCGAGGTCGGCAAGGCTGCCGTCGGCTCGATGATCGCGCTGCTGCGCGACGGCACCGAGCTGCCCCCCAAGACGGTCGCGAACACGGAGATCGTGGATGCGACCAACTGGGAGGACAAGGGCGTGGTCTGCACCTGATCGTCCGCACACGCGGGGGCGACTCGACGAGTCGCCCCCGCGTCATGACCACGACGACAGAGAGGTGATGAGGAAGTGCCGGAAGAATCGATCGTTTTGCAGGCCACGGGCGTCACGAAGAGCTTCGGCGTCGTGCGGGCCCTCCGCGGCGTCGAACTGGAGTTGCGCGCGGGTGAGGTCACCGCGCTGATGGGCGAGAACGGGGCGGGCAAGTCCACGCTCCTCAAGATCCTCAACGGGGACTATCGGCCGGATGACGGCCAGCTGCTCATCGACGGGCAGCCGGTGCACTTCTCCGAGCCGGCGGATGCCCGCGCCGCAGGCCTGCGTGTCATCGCGCAGGAGCCGGAAATCATCCCCTGGGTGTCGGTTGCCGAGAACATCTACGTCGGCGCGCTCGGCGGGCTCGCCTACCGCCGCGGCGACGTGCTGAAGCGGGCACGCGAAGAGCTGAGCCGCTGGGGTTTCGATCGCGTGATCAAGGCGGAGACGCTCGGCTCGGAGCTCTCGCCGGCGCAGCGCCAGATCGTCGAGATCATGCGCGCGGTCATCACCCGCCCGAAGATCATGTGCTTCGACGAGCCGACGTCCTCTCTCGGCGATGAGGAGGTGTCGCTGCTGTTCGCGCTGATCCGCAAGCTGCAGACCGAAGGCGTCGCGATCGCCTACGTCTCGCACCGGATGGGCGAGATCTTCCAGCTCGCCGATCGGATCACTGTGCTGCGCGACGGCGCGTTCGTCGGCACGAAGCTCGTGGGGGAGACCGACCACGACGAACTCGTGCGGATGATGGTTGGCCGCGACCTCACCCAGTTCTTCCACCGCGAGCCCGCGGCTCTCGGCGATGTCGTCCTCGAACTCGCCGGTGTCTCGAACCAGTACGTCAGCGATATCGACCTCACCGTCAGGGCGGGCGAGGTCGTCGGCATCGCCGGTCTGGTCGGTGCGGGCCGCAGCGAGCTGATGAAGACGATCGCCGGCGACTACGCCGTGCACTCGGGCGAGATCCGGGTGCTCGGAAAGCGCCGTCGCATCCGTCAGCCCGCCGACAGCATCCGAGCCGGCATCGGATTCGCTCCCGAGGAGCGGAAGGCCGAGGCGCTGCTGCTCGAGCGATCGGTGCGCGACAACGCGGCACTGGTCGTGCTGCGCCAGCTGTCGCGCTGGATCTTCGTGAAGGATCGCGCCGAGCGCGCGCTGGCGCAGGAGTACGTCGATGCACTCCGCATCCGCACCCCCTCCACCGAGCAGCACGTCGGGAAGCTGTCGGGCGGCAATCAGCAGAAAGTCGTGCTGGCGCGCTGGCTGGCGACCAAGCCCAAGCTGCTCCTCCTCGACGAACCCACCCGCGGCATCGACGTCGGGGCGAAGTCCGAGATCTACGCGATCATCGACCGCCTCGCCCACGAAGGCGTGGCCGTGATCGTCGTCTCCAGCGAACTCCCCGAGGTGCTGGGCGTCTCGGACCGCATCTACGTCATGGCCGGCGGCCGCATCAGCGGCGAGCTCTCGCGGACCGAGGCCACCGAAGAGAACATCCTGGCGCTCGCGATGGACGAAGAGGCCGCCGCATGAGCATCGACTCCCGAAAGGAAACACCGACAGTGACCAGCACCGTCACGAACGCGACTGCCGTGGAGACGCGGCCCCTCTCTCCGGTCCGGCGCGTCATCGCCGCGATCGGCGTGCAGAATCTCTCGCTCATCCTCGCGATCGCCGTGGTCGTCGCGATCATCGGCATCCAGAACCCCCTGTTCTTCGGGGTGCAGAACCTCAAGGTCATCGGCACGGCGATCTCGATCATGGGCCTGCTGGCGGTGGTCCAGACGATCGTGATCATCCTCGGCGCGCTCGACATCTCGGTCGGATCGATCGCCGGCCTGACCTCGGTGACGTCGGCGATGATCTTCACGGTCGCGGGCCCGGCGATCGGCGTCGTCGGCGCCGTCGCCATCGGTATCCTCTGCGGACTGATCAACGGCTGCATCATCGTCTTCGGGCGCGTGAACCCGGTGATCGCCACCCTGGCGACGCTCGCCGCCTTCAAGGGGATCTCGCAGCTGCTGTCGGACGGAAGGGCGCAGGGGTACACCGGCGCCGACCCGTTCTTCATCTTCCTGGCGCGGGGCGCGATCATCGGCATCCCCACACTCATCTGGGTGCTCGTGGTGGTCGCCGTGCTCGCTCACGTGGTGCTGCGTTACACGTCGATCGGCCGGAACATCTACGCCGTCGGCGGCAACAACATCGCCTCGCGCCTGGCCGGCATCAACATCAACCGGTACATCATCGGCGTCTACATGGTCACGGGCGCGATCGCCGCCGTCGCCGGCATCCTCATCACCGCACGAACGGGCTCAGGCCAGCCGATCTCCGGATCCGAGGGGCTCGAGCTGCAGGCGATCACGGCCGCGGCTCTCGGCGGCGCCGCGCTGAAGGGCGGCAAGGGGACCATCGCCGGGACGATCCTCGCGGTCGTCCTCCTCGGTGTGCTGACCAACGGCATGACCCTGCTCGGTGTGAACACGTTCTGGCAGAACGTCGCCCAGGGCGCCCTGCTCGTGATCGCCGTCGTGATCCAGCAGCTCCGCTCCGGCGAGCGGCGCATCGGCATCCCCGGGTGATGCTCGTGGTGCGGGACGGCGCGTCCGTCCCGCACCACGGCCTCCGGGATCAGTCGATCTCCGCAAGACGCAGCCACCAGGCGAGGGAGCGCTCCGGGCCGACGGTCGGGGCCGAGCCGACCCGCACGGCGTCGGCGAGGGAGTCATGCGGCACCAGCGCCGGTTCGATCGCGATCACCGGTGCGGATGCGAAGGCGCCGGGGTCGACCCAGAGTGCGACCCAGGGAAGGACGTCGGCGTCCCACGAGAGGCGCAGACCGGTTCCGTCTGGCCGGCGGAGCACGACGTGGTCGATCGGCTCGGTCGACCACCACTTCGCTCCTGCCGGGGAATCGAGCAGGGAGGAGGGGTCGACCTCCGCCGCGAGGGTCCGTTCCCCGGCGTCGGGGTAGACCCTTCGCCAGGGCGCCGCGCGGCCGAGTTCGAGGGTCGTGCCGGGAGTCCAGACGAACTGCGGATGCGCGGCCCACTGCACCGGACGCTCCTGTTCGGAAGTGAGCGCGTAGTCGAGTCGGACGCCGGCGGACTCCTGCGTGACCGTGCGCCGGAGACGCAGCCCGCGCACCGCGACCTCGTGCGACGTGGAGCCGCCTGACCAGCGCCGGTTCCACACCTCACCGTGGTCGCCCCAGTCTTCGAAGCCGTCCCCCTGGGGCACCCGACAGGCGTCGATGGTCGGCAGCATCTCGTCCCAGCCGCCGAGCGAGGTGGCCGCGAAGTCCGTGCGCGTACGCGTGCCGGTGGGCTGATGCAGCCACTCCTCTGTGCCGCGCAGGCTGATCGTCCTCGCTCCGTCCGTCAGGTCGACGGGCCCGAACGAGAGTGCGCTCACAGAGAGTCTTCGTAGGAGCGGACGATGAGGGCCACCGCCGTGTTCGCGGCCGTGTCGGCATCGCCCGCGCCGACGGCGTCGGCGAGTTCGCAGTGCAGATCGACGGCGACGGTGGAGATGCCGTGGCTCGCGACCACCTGGATGCGGTCGTCGAGGGCGGCTCCGACGAGCGAGAGCAGCTCGGCCATCAGGGGGTTGCCTGCCGCTTCGAAGAGCGTCGCATGGAAGTCGACGTCGGCGGCCGTGAACGCGTCGACGTCTTCGGGCGCCAGGGCGTCGCGCATCCGCTGCGCCGCGGAGATGAGGCGCGCGGCCGTCGCGTCGTTCCGACGGAGGGCGGCCAGGCGCGCAGCCGTCGGCTCGACCGCGGATCGCAGCTCGAGCAGATCCTGCCTGGCCGACTTGGCATCGGGCCCGGAGAGCCGCCAGCGGAGCACATCGACATCGAGAGCGTGCCAGGAGTCTTCGGCGAGCACGCGCGTGCCCACATTCTGTCGCGCGACGACGAGTCCCTTCGCCTCGAGCACCCGCATGGTCTCGCGGACCACGGTGCGCGAGACCCCGTACTGCTCGCCGAGCTCGTCGAGCGGCAGCTGAGCTCCGGTGGCGATCTCGTGGTGCACGATGCGGCGGCCGAGGTCGTCGACCAGCACGCCGTGCAGTCCGCGCCGCGCGGCCATCACGCGAACCTCGCGCTGTAGGCGCCGTCGACCGCCCAGTCCGCGCCGTTGACGTAGGAGGCGCCCTGCGAGAGCAGGAAGCACACGACCGCGGCGATCTCCGACGGCTGGGCCGGACGCCCCGTCGGCTGGACGGCGAGTGTGGGGGCGAGCTCTTCGGGGCGCTCGGCGAAGTGCGTCTCGGAGAGCGGAGTCCACACGAGCCCGGGGGAGACGGCGTTCACGCGCACGCCCCGGCCGGCGACCTCGAGGGCCAGGGAGCGGGTGAACCCCAGTTGCCCGGCCTTGGCCGCGGCGTAGGGGAACATGCCGGCCATCGTCATCTTGGCGTGGATGCTCGAGATCGAGACGATGGATCCGTGCTCGGCGGCGAGCATGACGGGGAGGACCGCTCGTGCGCACAGCCATGACGCCTTCAGGTCGAGGTCGAAGAAGTCGTCCCACTCGGCGACGCTCATCGTGGCGGGGTTGCTGTAGGCGTTCCGTCCGGCGTTGTTGACGAGGCCCGTCGGTGCGCCGAGCTGCGTCGTCGCCTCCTCGACCCAGCGCTCGACGGCGGCTTCATCGGTCACATCGGCGACGGTGCCGTGCACGTCGAGACCGTCGGCGGCGAGGGCGGCGACGGCGGACTCGACCCTGGTGGGATCGAGGTCGCAGAACGAGACGGCAGCGCCCTGTTCGCGCGCGGTGCGGACGATGGCGTTGCCGATGCCCTGGGCACCCCCGGTCACGAGGATCACCTCTCCTCGAAGAAGGTCGGCTCCGCGCGCGCCGCCACTCCCTTCCCGTGAAGGTGCCACTGTCGCCATGCTCAACCCTCTGCTTCCTCGCATTGCCGGACCAGCCGCCGTGCGTACTATGATAATAGTATTATCTAGCGTCGGTCACCCGACGCCGGAGACATCTCAGCGAGGGAGCCGGATGCGCATCAGTCGAATCGAGACGTTCAGCGTGGCCCCGCGCTGGCAGTTCCTTCGCATGGAGACCGACGACGGCGTGGTCGGCTGGGGCGAGCCTATCGTGGAGGGAAGCGCCGACGTCGTGGCTGCGGCGGTCGACTCCCTGTCCGAGATCCTGATCGGCTCGGACCCGACGCGCATCGAGGATCTCTGGCAGACGATGACCCGCGGCGGCTTCTACCGTGGCGGCCCCGAGCGCTCCTCGGCGATCGCCGGCATCGACCAGGCGCTGTGGGACATCCGTGGAAAAGCGCTGGGGGTGCCGGTGTACGACCTGCTCGGCGGGCCCGTCCGTGACCGGATCAGGGCCTACGTCTGGATCGGCGGCGACAACCCTGCCGAGGTCTCCACGCACGCCGCCGCCCGCGCCGCAGAGGGCTACACCGCTGTCAAGATGAACGCCTCGGGCCGCATGCGCCACCTCGAGTCGCGGGCCGCCGTGCAGGGCGTGGTCGACCGCGTCGAGTCCGCGTCCGCGGCGATGGGAGGCGGCGACGTCGCCGTCGACGCGCACGGTCGCTGGTCGGTCAGCGTCGCCAAGACGATGTGCCGGGCGCTCGAGGAAGGCGTCGCACCCCTGTTCCTCGAAGAGCCTCTCGTGCCCGAACTGACCTACCGGCTCGACGAGCTGTGCGGCAGCACGTCGATCGCGGTCGCGACCGGGGAGCGGCTCTACTCACGGTGGGACTTCCGTCCCGCACTCGAAGCCGGCATCGCCCTCGCACAGCCCGACGTCTCGCACGCCGGCGGCATCTCCGAGACGAGGCGGATCGCCGCACTCGCCGAACTGCATGGCGTGGGTCTCGCACCGCACTCCCCGCTCGGACCGATCGCCCTGGCGGCCTGTCTCCAGGTCGACCTCGCCAGTCCGAACGCCGTCCTGCAGGAGTCCAGCCTCGGCGTGCACTACAACGACGGCGCCGACCTGCTCGACTACCTCATCGACCCCGAGCCCCTCACGGTCAAGGACGGCTGGTTCGAACGGCCCACGCGACCCGGCCTCGGCATCGAGATCGACGAGGCAGCGGTGCGGCGGGCTGCGGGCGTCGGGATCTGGCGCTCACCGCTGTGGCGGCACGACGACGGGAGCTTCGCAGAATGGTGACTCGACTCGAACCGAGCGCGGGCGTCCGCAGCACCAGGATCGTGGCGATCGTGCGCGACCGCACCGGGGTGCACCTCCGTGCCGCGTGCGACACGCTCCTCGACGCGGGGGTCTCGGTTCTGGAGGTCACGACCAACACTCCCGGCGCGGCGGACGCGGTGTCCGCACTGGTCGCCGCCGGGGCGACGGAGGTGGGCATGGGCACGGTGCGCACCGTCGAGCACGTGCGCCTGGCCGCCGATGCCGGGGCATCCTTCATCGTCACCCCCACCGTCTCGCTGCCGGTCGGGATCGCGGCGGCTGAAGCCGGGCTGCGGTGGTACCCCGGTGCGGCCACGCCGACCGAGATCGAGACCGCGTGGTCCGCCGGCGCCACTGCCGTGAAGGTCTTCCCCGCGGGTGTCCTCGGCGGGGTGCGGTACATCCGGGAGGTCCGTGCGCCGCTGGACGACATCCCCCTGATCCCCACGGGCGGCGTCCGGATCGACGACATCGCCGACTACCTCGCCGCCGGCGCCCTCGCCGTCGGAATGGGCTCGCCGCTGCTCGGTGACGCCGTCGCGAGCGGCGACCTCGCGGGACTGCGGGCGCGTGCCGCGGCCGCGCTCGCCGCGGTGCGGGAGGCCTCCGCCTGAACGAAGACAGCACCCCCGTCCAGACGAGGGTGCTGACCGCCGGCCCGACTCAGTCGATGTCGGTGCCGACGACGGCGAAGTCGGCGCCGAAGTCGATGTCGATCGAGCGGTTGTCGGTCGTGAGGACCGAGGCGTCGTAGGGGCTGACGTCATCGCCGTCGACGTCGAGGTCGGTGATCAAGCCCTCGGCCTCGGCGAGTGCGGCCGCGACGAGCGCGCGGATCGTCTCATCGTCGAGCGTGAGCGCGGGCCCGGTGTCGTCGTCGTCGGCGGTGTCGGTCGCGATGACGGATGCCTGGAGGTCGTCGTCGACGCGGACCTCTGTCTCGTCGCCCGCGGTGCTCGTCAGCTGCACCTCCCAGGTGCCGTCGCGCTTCGCGTCGATCGACGTGACCTCGCCCTCTGCGGCACCGCGCGCGGCATCCGCGATCTCGATCAGCTCGTCGGCCGAAGCGGTGCCGATGCCCGTCACCGGGCCGCGGTCGTCCGAAGGCGCGCCACCGCGGTCGTCGCGGTCGTCGCCGCGCTCGTCCTGGCGACCGTCGTGGCGACCGTCGTGGCGGCCGGCATCATCGTGACGGGGTCCGTCCGACATCGAGGGCCGGTCATCGTCGCCGAAGTCGTCGCCGATCGCTGCACCGACGGCGACGCCGCCGCCGGCGAGGACCACGGCCGCGGCGATGCCGCCGCCGATGAGGAGCGCGCGCTTGCGGCCGGGCTTCCCCGTAGCGGGGGCGGTCACGGGCCCGCCGACGGGGTCGGCGGCGGGGAACGTCGGGTGCTGCCCCGTGCCGGGCGTGGGGGCTGCCGCGTCCGGAGTCGGAGTCACCGGCACGGTCTGCGCATCCGGGGTGCTCTCGGGCGTCTGGTCGGGAGTGGGTGTCTTGTCGTCCATGTCCTGATCGTCTCGCGCGGGCGCTGAAGCCTCCCTGAAGCGTCCTGAAGACGGCTTCAGGAACCGCCGAGCACGGCGGGTCAGTGGGCGAGGGGGAGGGCGAGGACGAAGCGGGCGCCGCCCCAGCGGGAGTCGTCGACGACCAGGGTTCCGTGGGCGGAGCTGGCGATGCCGCGGGCGATCGCGAGGCCGAGGCCGCTGCCTCCGGCGTCGCGACTGCGCGCCTCGTCGAGCCGGACGAAGCGCTCGAAGATGCGCTCGCGCTCTTCGACGGGGATGCCGGCGCCGTCGTCTTCGACCGTCACGAACACATGGCCGTCCGAGGGGGTCACACCGATCGCGACCCGGCCGCGGCTGTGGCGGACCGCGTTGTCCGCGAGGTTGCGCACCAGCTGACCCAGCAGGCGCGGGTCGCCGTGCACGCGCGCCGCAGCGATGCCCGAGCCGTCGACGTCCAGCCCTGCTGCGCGCAGCCGACGCACCTCTCCCAGTGCGATGTCGTCGAGGTCGACCGCCTCGTCGTGCGTGCTCGCACCCTCGTCGAGACGAGCCAGCAGCAGCAGCGACTCGACGATGCCCTGCAGGCGGAGACCCTCCTCCGACACGACCTCGGCGAGCTCGCCGATGCTCGTCACGTCGGGGTGGGCCTGGGCGAGCTCGGCATGCTGGCGGATGGTCGCGAGCGGCGAGCGCAGCTCGTGCGAAGCGTCGGAGACGAAGCGACGCTGCGCCGTGGCCGCCGCATCGAGCCGATCGAGCATGCCGTTCATGGTCGTCGCGAGCGCCGCGATCTCGTCGCCCGTCGCGGGCACCGGCACGCGCTGATGGAGCCGCTCGGCGGTGATGCCGTCGACCTCCTCGCGGATGCGCTCGACCGGACGGAGCGCGCGGCCGACGACGAGCCAGGTGGTCACGGCGACGAGCAGAAGGAGCAGCGGGACCGCGACGGCGAGCAGGGTCGCGACCGTCGCCAGGGTCTCGGCGTCGTCGTCCATCGAGACCGCGAGTACGAGGGTCTGGTCTCCGTCGAGGTCATCGGAGACGACGAGCACGGGGTCACCGTCGACCGTCATCGTCTGCGGATCGTCGTCGATCGGGAGCGGCGTGGAACCCAGCTTCTCGCGGGCGTCCTCGCTGGCGGCGCGGACGGATCCGTCCGGGCCGATGAGCTGAAGGAGCTCATCGTCGAGAGCGTCGATGCCCCGGCCGCCGGGTCCGCCCGTGCGCTCGGAGAGCTCATCGAGCCGCTGCTCCGCCGCGCGCACCGTGCTGTCGTGGATGCTGGCGCGCAGGACGCCGAAGAACGAGAAGGCGCCGACGAGCAGCGCGACCGCCACGACGACCGTCGCGCCGAGCGTGGTCCTGCCGCGCACCGAGCGCCAGCCGCGGCTAGCCACCGTCTGCCGCCAATCGATAGCCCGCGCCGCGGATGGTCTCGATCGCCTCGCGCCCGAACGGCTTGTCGAGCTTGCGGCGCAGATGCCCCACGTAGACCTCGACGATGTTCGGGTCGCCGTCGAAGTCGTCGTCCCAGACGCCGTCGATGAGGGCGCGCTTCGACAGCACCTGGCCGCGATGGCGCAGAAGGTACTCGAGCACGGAGAACTCCCGCGCGGTCAGCGTCACCGGCGTCTCGCCACGCCAGACGCGGTGCGCGGCGGGATCGAGGCGCAGGTCGCCCGCCTCCAGGATCGCCGGACGCGCGACGGCGCCGCGGCGCACGAGGGCGCGCAGTCGGGCGACGAGGATCGCGAAGGAGAACGGCTTGGTCACATAGTCGTCGGCGCCGGTCTCGAGTGCCTCGACCTGATCCCACTCTCCGTCCTTCGCGGTGAGCATCAGCACGGGTGTCCAGTTCTCCTCGGCGCGCAACGCCTCGCACACCTTCCACCCGCTCATGCCCGGCATCATCAGGTCGAGCACGATCGCGTCGTACCGTGTCTCCCGCGCGCGCCAGAGCCCGTCGACGCCGTTGTGCGCGACGTCGACGGCGAACCCCTCGGCCTCCAGACCGCGGCGCACGCCCTCGGCCAGGCGCACCTCGTCGTCCACCACCAGGATCCGCATTCCTCCAGTGTGGCGGCTCTCCGCTGAATCGCGGCTGAAGCGGGTCGAATGCCTCAGCGCCGGAGGTGAGCCTGGATCTCGCGGATGACCTCGCCCAGGGAGCCGGAGGCGAGGAGGCCGGGGCCGAGGGGGCCCGCGGCGTCGGTCCCCAGGGGCGGAAGCGCTCCGAGGGCGATCGCCGCAGCGGGGGAGAGCGCGGCGAGCTGCCACCGCACCTCTTCGGCGCGGGCGTCGTCGTCCGGCCGCGCCAGTTCAACGGCCTTCGCGGCATAGGCGGCCGCTCCGAGCGCATGCGCGCCCATGTGTGCGACGCCCGCGGCCTGGGCGGCCGAGCGGGCAGCGGTGACACCTGCGGGAGTGGTGGCACTGCGCGCGGCCCGGCCCGCGACGAAGCGCCGACGGATCTCTCCCGCGGCCGTGAGCTCGCCCCGCGCGAACGCCCGTGTCCTCGCGATGGCATCGCGCGCTCGATCATCCTCCGGCGCCTCCGCCTCGAAGAGGGGCAGCACCCGCTCGGCGCACGCGGCGGCCCACACCGCGACGATCCGGCGATCGATCTCGGTCATGCCCTGCAGGGTGGCCATGCTCACCTCGCCCGCCGTTCGGCTCGCGACCGTGCGGAGTCGTGGGCTTCGCGGAGCAGTGCGAGCACGGCATCCGACGTCCGGGTCGCCGGGTCGATCACGCACACCCAGCCGGAGGCGCCGTACAGCGGATGCGGATGGAAGACGTCGACATCGGTCGGAGGCATGTCGGCGACCGCGAGCGCGTCGGCCCGCTCCCGTCCCGCGTGGATGTTCACCCGGAAGCGCCCTGGGGTCTCGAGCGCGGAGGACGTGTCGTCCGGGTAGTCCTTCGTGATGATCGTCCCGTACGGCTGGGTGCGCTCCGGCATCCGTCCGTCGGGGGCGTAGTAGAAGTAGGCGTCCCCCCAGGAGAGCTCGGGGAACGGGCCGCCCGCTTCGGGGGTGATGACGAGGGAGCCGTCGAGTCCGCGGACGGCTTCGATGATCTGCTGCATGTCCATGCTTCAATGATGAAGTTGAAGTGCTTATGTGGACTTCCTCCCGGCGAAGACGGAGAAGTGGATGCTGGATCCTCAAGAGCAGGGACTCAGAACGGCGGTGCTCGGGCAGCGCGTGGGGTATTCGACGCAGCAGGTGCGGGACCTGGAGCGGCTCGGCGTCATCCCACCGGCTGCGCGCGGCGCGAACGGGTACCGCCGCTACGGGCCGCAGCACGAGACGGGATTGCGCGCGTACCGGGCGATGGCGGCGGCCCTCGGTCCGGTGCCCGCGCGGCGACTGCTGCCGGCTCTGATCGATGCGCCGGTCGAGGTGGCCGCTGAGCGGATCGACCTCCTGCACGCCGAGCTCGCCGAGGAGCGCTCTCGGGTGCGGGAGGCGCTGCGCGGTCTCGATGTCGCGATGGACGAGGCCGATGACGACTTCGACGAGGACGATGCGATGGCCATCGGCGAACTCGCCCAGGCGCTCGGCATCCGCACGTCCGCTCTGCGTCACTGGGAGCGCGAGGGACTCGTCCATCCCCTCCGCGGCGCGACCTCGACGCGCTCGTACGGTTCGACGGCCATCACCGAGGCGCGTGTCGTCGCGGCACTCCGCTCCGGTGGTTACGGCATTCCCGCCATCTCGCGCATCCTCGAGCAGGTGCGCCTGCAGGACGGCGCCGACGAGGTGCAGCGCATCCTCACCGTGCGGCTCGCCGCGCTCACCCGACGCAGCGTCGCCCTGCTCGCCGCGGCCGGGTATCTGCACGACCTGCTCGCCGGGCGGGTCCGCCACAGCGCCGCGGACGGTTCACAGGCGACGGAAGAAGTCGCGTCGCGCCGCGGTCACGTCGGCGCCCTCCCGTGAGGGATGCACGCGGTTGGTGAGCAGCACCCCGTAGCCTTCGGAATCGAGACCGACGGCGAAGGCCGTGCCGGTGAAGCCGGTGTGTCCGGCGGCGTGCGCCGCGCCCATCCACGCTTCGTCGCGCACCCGCAGGCCGACGGCCTGGCCGTAGCCGGCGGCCGCGACGACCGGGGTCGTGAGCAGCCGCGCAGTGTCGGGGGAGAGCACCCGGCCGGTCGCCCCTTCGCCCCCATCTCGGATCATGCGGGCGAGCGCGGCGACGTCGTGCACGCTCCCGAACAGGCCGGCATGACCGGCAGGACGAGCGAGCGCGTGAGCCAGTTCGTCATGCACCTCGCCCCGCACGGGACCACGATGCGACTGCACCTCGGTCGCCACCGCCTGGGTGGCGGGCGGGTTCCATGTGAGGGTCTCGGCGCCCATCCGTCCAATCGCATCGGCCACGAGAGCGGGGAGTCGACGACCCGAGGCCCGCTCGAGCAGTTCGCCGACCGAGATGAACCCGACGTCGGAGTAGAGGTGCGTCTCGCCCGGCTCGGCGTGCAGCGGGCTGCGCAGAACCGTCGCACGGAGTTCCTCTCCGGCGAGCCCGGTGCGCCACGCGCCGCCCTCGGCCGGGAGGCCGGATGTGTGCGTGAGCAGGTGGCGGAGCGTGATGCGTGCGGAGCCCGCCCCGGTGCCCACCGCGACGACCTCGCTGACCGGCGCATCGAGGTCGATCACCCCGGCATCGACCAGACGCAAGGCGGCGACGGTGGTGAAGATCTTCGTGAGCGAGGCCAGGTCGAACAGGTGGTCCTCGCGCAGCGGGGTGGAGTCGTCGTCTGCAGGCCTGCCGTGCAGCGTCAGCTCTTCGGCCTCCCCGCGGCGCGCGGTCCGCAGCGCGGCCCAGGCCGACCCCGGTGCCCCGTTCACCACCTCCGCCTCACTTGCTCATCCCGGAGGTGAGGCCGTTGATGATCTGCTTGGTCGCGAGCAGGAACAGCACGATCAGCGGGATCGTCGCGATCGTGAGCCCCGCGAACAGCTGCGGCCAGTCGGTCGAGTACTCGCCGAAGAAGCGGGTGAGACCGACGGGCAGCGTGTAGGAGTCGCGGTCGCGCAGCAGGATCAGCGGGTAGAAGAAGTCATTCCACACCGGCACGAAGCGGAACACGATCACAGTCGCGAGTGCGGGGCGTACGAGGGGCAGCAGGATCTGGATGAACGTGCGGAACGGCCCGGCACCGTCGATGCGGGCGGCTTCCTCCAGCTCGATCGGCAGGGCGCGGAAGAACACCGTCAGCACGAACGTCGTGAACGGGATGCCCAGGGCGCCGTAGACGAGGATCAGGCTGAAGACGTTGCTCGTCATGCGGAGCGAGTCGAGCAGGTAGAACAGCGGAAGGATGGCGAGGTGGACCGGCAGCATGAGGCCGGAGAGGAAGACCGCCTCGATGCCGCGGAAGAACTTCGCCCTGGCTCGTGCGAACGCGTACGCCGCCAGGACCGACACGACCGTCGTGACGATGACCGAACCGACCGTGACCGTGATCGAGTTGATGAAGTACGTGTCGAAGGATGCCGTGATCCACGCGCTCTGGAAGCTCTTGAACGTCGGCGGGACCGGAAGGCCCAGCGGCTCGGTCGCGATCTGCTGCTGCGTGCGCAGCGAGTTGTTGACCATGAGCAGCAGCGGGCCGATCGCGATCAGGGCGTAGCCCCACAGGAAGATGTTCGCGAACAGACGGCCGATGAACGGTGTATCGGATGCGCGGCTGGTGCGGCGCCGCGGCGCGGTGGGTCGACCGGAGACGATGGCCTCGGTGGTCGGCTCGGTGCGGGGTTCGGTGGCGGTGCTCATCAGAACAGCTTTCGTTCGGCGCGACGCATCGTGGAGGTGATCACGACCGAGATCACCATGATGAAGATGAACAGGACGGTCGCGAGCGCGGAGGAGACGCCGATCGAGTTCGGGTTCCCCGACTCGAAGGCCGTGCGATAGAAGAGCAGCATCATCACGTCGGTCGACCCCGCGGGTGCGCCGTTGGACCCGGCGAGGGCGAACGGGATGGCCATCGCTTCCATGCTGCCGATGAAGGTGAGCACGGTGATGATGCCGATCGTCGGGGTGAGCATCGGCAGAGTGATGTAGCGGAAGCGCTTGCCGGCGGTGGCGCCGTCGAGGGCGGCGGCTTCCTCGATCTCCTCGGGGATGCCTCCGAGTGCTGCGCCGTAGAGCAGGATCGGGAAGCCGATCCACTGCCACGCGCTGACGAGCACGATCACCCAGATCGCGAGCTGGGGATCACCGAGCCACGGCAGGGCGAGGCTCTCGAGCCCGACGCCGCGGAGGATCGCGTTGACCGGGCCGAACAGCGGCGAGAGCATGAGCGACCACAGGTAGCCGATGACCATCGGGCTCACCAGGTACGGGAGGGCGAAGATCGTCTGGAAGAAGCGCTTCGTGCGCTTGCGGCGGTGCAGCAGCGTCGCGATGCCCAGGCCGAGCGAGTTCTGGAAGACGAGCGCGCCGGCGAAGAGCAGCAGGTTGTGCCCGAAGGCGTTCCAGAGCTCCGAGGCGTAGGGCTCCTTCGTGAGGAGCGTGATGTAGTTGGCTACGCCGGCGAAACCGCCCTGCTTGGTTCCCTGCCAGTCGAAGAACGAGTAGCTGAGCGCCGCGAGCATCGGATAGAGGATGAGCACGGCGAACAGCACCGCGGCGGGGAGGACGAACAGCGTCGCGGTCGGGGTCGACAGGGCGATTCCCGTGCGCGAACGCCGTGTCTTCTCCCGACGGAGGGGGAGGGTCAGGGCCATGATGCCTCTTTCGCTGCGTGATGGGGCGCCGGGGTCGGCGCCCCATCACGGTCGGGTCAGGATGCGGGGGTGAACCAGGTGGAGATTCCGGACTGCAGGTCGGTGCCGAGCTGCTCCGGCGCCTTGTCTCCGAGGAACATCGCCTGGATGTCCGGGCCGAGCACGGCGGTGCCGGTCGGGTCGCCGTAGCGGAAGTCCACGAGCAGCAGGTACGGCGCCGGGTTGGCGGTGTACTGCTCGTTCATCTCCTGCATGAGCGGGTCGGAGTACTTCACTCCCGGCAGGGCCGAGAACTGGTCGACCTCATCGGCGACGAGCTGGCCGAACTCGGCCGTCGTCATCCAGTTGAGGAGCTCGGCGGCGGCCTCCTGCTGGTCGCTCGACGCGTTGATGCCGAAGCTGCCGTCCGCGTAGCCGGGGGTCACGGCGTGGTCGAGTGCGCTGCCGGGAGCCGGCGGCACCTCATAGACGCCCCACTCCGTGTCCGGTGCCGAGTTCTGGAACGTCGGCAGGTCGAACGAGCCGCCGGGCCATTGTGCCGCCTGGCCCGAGGTGAACTGGAGCACGGCGTCGGCGACGGCGATCGCGTTGACGTTCTTGTCGAGGTACTTCTGCATGTCCTTGACGATCCCGAGCGACGACACGTACGCGGGGTCGGTGAAGTCGACTTCTCCGCTGAGCACCTTCTTCTCGAAGTCGGCGCCGCCGTAGTTCGCCGATCCCACGATGTCGTGGAACATCGGCAGCACCCAGTCCTCGCGAGCGCCGAGCGCCATCGGGGTGACGCCCTCCTTGAGGAGGGTCTCCTGCAGGTCGATGAACTCGTCCCAGTCGGTGGGCTCCTCGAGATCCATCTCGTCGAACATCGTCTTGTTGTAGAACATCTGCATCGTCTGGTACGCGAAGGGCACGCCGTAGGTGGCACCGTCGTCCTTGCCCTGAGCCGCACGGAGGACGGTCGGGTCGAACTGGTCGAGGCCGTCGACGATGTCATCGATCGGGACGAGCTGCTCGGACTGGATGGCCGGCTGGATGCCACCGTAGGCGCGGAGCATGGCGATGTCGGGGCCGTCGCTGCCCTCGAGGCCGGTGGCGAGGATCTGGTTGTACTCGGTGGGCTGGAACCCCTCGAACTGGATCGTCACCCCGGGGTGCGACTCCTCGTACTTGTCGAAGACGGCCTCCCACTTGGGGGAGGATGACGCCTGCCATGACCAGATCATGAGGGTGACTTCTTCGCCTCCCTCGCCGCCGTCTCCGCTCGATGCCGACGGCGCGCAGCCGGCGAGGGCGATGCCTGTGACGAGAAGACCTGCGGTGAGGGCAAGTCGGTTGGTGCGGTGTCGCATGGGGTTCCTCTCGGGTTATGAGAGCCGTCTGACAGACCGGGCGTCTCTGCTGTGAAAGCCTCCCGCCCACTTTGGGCAATTTGTTACAAGATTTCAAGCCCTCTCGGAAAATTCCTTCCAATCGAGGTCGACTTCTGCGATCCTGTTCGCGTGCCCACCAGTGCGATGACAGCGATCCATCAGCGTCTGTCGGCGCTCACGCCCACCGAGCGCCGGGTCGCCGAGCACGTGCTGGCCGCTCCGCAGAGCGTGGTCGAGTCTTCGATCACGCAGCTTGCGTCGGCGTGTGACACCTCGATCGCGAGCATCGCCCGATTCACGCAGAGTCTCGGCTTCTCGGGGTACCCCGAACTTCGGCTGGCGCTCGCGACGGAACTGGATCGCAGTGCCTCCGACCGTGAGCGGTTCAAAGTGTCGGAGGGCGACGTGAGCCGCTACGACGACGCACTCACGACCGTGCGCAAGATCGCGTTCGCCGAGGCATCCGCCATCGAGCGCACGGCGCGCCAGATCGACGTCGACGAGCTGGAGCGCTGCGTCAGCGCCGTGCGCGCCGCCCGACGCATCGACATCTACGGCGCCGCGGCGAGCGGTCTGGCCGCACTGGACCTCGAGCAGAAGCTGCATCGCGCGGGGCTCGTCGCTCAAGCGCGCACCGACCTCCACCTCGCGCTCACCGGTGCCGCGCTCCTCGACGAGCGTGACGTCGCGATCGCGATCTCGCACTCGGGGCGCACGCTCGAGATCGTCCAGTCGGCAGAGGTCGCCGCCCGCGCGGGGGCGACGACCATCGCGATCACCAACAATCCTCGATCCCCGCTCGCGCGCGTCTGCACGCTCGTGCTGGTCACGGCCGTGTCCGAGTCGACGTTCCGTTCCGGAGCGATGGCCAGCCGTATCGCGCAGCTGGCCGTTCTCGACTTCGTGTTCACGCGCATCGCACAGGCCGACTACGACACCATCTCCGACAACCTCCAGCGCACCTACAACGCTGTCACCGACCACAGAATCGACTGATCCTCATGCTCCTCGGCATCGACCGTCTGATCCGCCGCGAGATCCAGCCCGAACTGCTCACACGCCTGCGCGGGAGCCGCATCGGCCTGGTCACGAACGATCTCGCCCTGACCTCCGACCTCCGTCGTGGACGGCAGCCGCTCGCCGCGGCCGGGTGGGAGTTCACGCGGCTGTTCGGGCCCGAGCACGGGCTCAGCGGGCGGGCGAGAGAGGGCGAGCTGGTCGGGGATCTCCTCGACCCGATCACCGGTGTCGAGGTGCGCAGCCTCTACGGAGACGCGGTGCGACCAGCCGCCGCAGACCTCTCCGACCTCGACGTGATGCTCATCGATCTCCCGGACGTGGGTGCACGGTTCTACACCTACATCTGGACCATGAGCCACGTGCTCGAGGCGTGCGCGGATGCCGGCGTTGCCGTCGTCGTGCTCGATCGGCCCAACCCGATCGGCGGTCGCCTCGACAGCGCCGAGGGACCGCTGCTCGACGAGCGGGCGCAGTCGCTGGTGGGGCGATGGAGCATGCCGATCCGACACGGACTCACGATCGGCGAGCTGGCGAGACACTGGGTGCGCACGCGGAGGATCGACGTCGATCTGAGTGTGATCGAGGTCGAGGGGTGGTCGCGGGACGCGTCCACCGGCATCGATGAAGGCACCTGGATGCCGCCGTCGCCGAACCTGCCCAGTCCCACCACGGCGCTGCTGTATCCGGGCACCTGCCTGGCGGAGGGGGTCAACGTCTCGGAGGGGCGCAGCACTGCGGTGCCGTTCCGTGTCATCGCCGCCCCGTTCATCGACGGCGAGCGCTATGCCGCCGCCATCACCGCGGCCGGACTGCCCGGCGTCGTCGCCGTGCCCTACGGCTTCACCCCGCTCGTGCGCGACCACGCCGGCGAGGCCTGCGAGGGCGTGATCCTGCACGTGACCGATGCGGAGGCTCTGCGGCCTGTGCACACCGGCGTGCGTCTGCTCTCGCTGATCGAGGAGGTCCATCCCGGAGCGCTGCAGGAGCGCTCGCTCATCCCGATGCCCGGCGAATCGGACTGGTCGCCGATCGAGAAGCTGTTCGGCGTCGAGGGAGCGTTCGCGCAGATCGTCGGCGGCGAGTGGAACGAGCCCGAGCGCCTCGCGGTCCCCGGCTGGGCGGATGCGGTCGCCGAAGACCTCCTCTACCGCTGAACCCGTGCGTCGATCGTCTCGACGAGTGGATTCGAGTCGAGTGGATCGGTGATGATCGCGGCGATCGCCTCGAACGGCAGGACGGGGTAGCGCGAGACGGCGCCGATCTTCTCCTCGCTGGCGAGCACGATGGTCTCGGCGCACCGCGAGGCGATCGCCCGCTTCGTCACGGCGTCGTCGAGGTCGCCCGTGGTGAGGCCGTGCGTGGGGTCGACGCCGGTGACGCCCACGAAGAACACGTCGGCGGCGAGGTGCTGGATCGCCTCCATCGCGAGCGCTCCGCCGGCGACGAGGGAATGCCGGGTGAGCTCGCCGCCGATCATGATCACCCGTGCGTCCGAGTGCTCGGCCACCGCGAGGGCGACCGCCGGACTCGGCGTGATCACGGTGATGTCCGCGCCGCGGGGGAGCGATCGGGCCATCGCGAGGGTGGTGGTGCCCGCGTCCAGGACGATCGTCGATCCCGGGCGAAGGGACGCGACGGCTCGGCGAGCGACCCGTTCCTTGCTCTCCGTCGCCACGTCCTGGCGCTCGTTCACGGGCCGATCGGCGGCGGGGATCGGGAGTGCGCCGCCGTAGACCCGCAGCAGCCTGCCGTCGTCGGCGAGTTCCCTGAGGTCGCGTCGGATGGCATCCTCCGACACCCCGAGTTCGTCGGCCACCGCTTTCGCCACCACCCGTCCGTCGCGGTCGAGAAGGGCGAGCAGATGATCCTTGCGCTGTGCAGCGAGCATATGTTTCCTCACGAACTTGCACGATTGTGCATGATTCAGACTACAGTCATCTGCATGACGAAGCCACTGCTGATCCTGATCGCCGGCCCCTACCGCTCCGGCACCGGCGGCGACCCCGCCCTCATCGCGCAGAACCTTGCCCGCCTGGAGGAGGCGTCCGGCCCGATCTTCCGCCTCGGGCACGTCCCGATGATCGGTGAATGGGTCGCCCTGCCGATCCTGCGCACGCTCGACGCGGCGGATGCCGAGGGCGGCGATGTCATGTACGAGACCGCGCACAGACTTCTGCAGCACTGCGATGCCGTCCTGCGACTGCCGGGGGAGTCCTCGGGCGCTGACAAGGACGTCGAGATCGCGCAGGGGCGCGGGCTCCCGGTCTATCGATCGCTCGAGGAGATCCCTTCCGCTGCGACTCCGTAGGCTGGTGGCATGACCAAGAACATCTGGACCATCCTCGGCGTCGTCCTCGCCGTCGTGATCGCGTGGTGGATCGTCACCGCGCTGTTCTCGGTGCTCGCCTTCTTCTTCAAGCTCGCGATCGTCGCGGTCGTCGCCGTGGTGGTCTACCTCGTGCTCCGCGGTGTGTTCAGCCGCAGCGACGACTGACGCCGCGACTCACGCTCCGACTCACGCTCCGACTCACGCCTTGGCGAACGCCCCGACGCGGTACTTCGCGGCGCGATGCGTGTCCTGCACCCGGTCTCCGCGGCCGTGGAGCTTGTTGCGCAGGGTGCCCGGCGTGTACTCCTCCGGGTACACGCCGCGCTCCCGCAGCACCGGGATGACGTGTTCGATGATGTCCTGCCAGGTGCCGGGTGTGACCGCGTAGGCGAGGTTGAACCCGTCGATGTCGGTCTCGTCGACCCACGACTGCAGCTCGTCGGCGATCTCGACGCCGGATCCGACGATCGTGGGGCCGAGGCCGCCGATCGCGTTGTGGCGGCCGAAGTCGCCGACCGTCCACTCGCGGCCGAGGTCGGCCTCCTCCTTCAGATGCTGCAGCACCGACTGGATCGCGTTCGACTCGACGTTCCCGACCGGCTCGTCCTCGGCGTACTGCGACAGGTCGACGCCCATCCACCCCGACATGAACGTGAGTGCGCCCTCGGGGCTCGCGTACGAGAGGTACTCGGCGTGCTTGGCGGTCGCCTCCTCGCTCGTCGCGGCGGTGATCACGGTGAGCAGCGTGTAGATGCGAGCGTCATACCGATCGCGTCCGGCGGCCTCCAGCGCGTCGCGGATGCGCTTGACGGTGCCGGCGAGCACCTCCTTCGAGGGGGCGGCGACGAAGATCGCCTCGGCGTTCTCGGCCGCGAACCGCACGCCGCGCGGGCTCGCACCCGCCTGGTAGATCACCGGCGTGCGCTGCGGTGACGGCTCGGAGATGTGGATGCCGGGCACGCTGAAGTGCTTCCCCTCGTGGCCGATCGGGTGCACCTTGTCGGGGTCCGTGAAGATGCCGCGCTCGCGGTCCTCGACCACGGCGTCGTCCTCCCACGAGCCTTCCCAGAGCTTGTAGAGCACCTCGACGTACTCGTCCGCGTGGTCGTAGCGGTCGTCGTGGGCGAGTTGGTCCTCCTGGCCCATGTTGCGCGCCGCGCTGGGCAGGTATCCGGTCACGACGTTCCAGCCGACGCGACCCTGCGTGAGGTGGTCGAGCGTGCTCAGCCGGCGCGCGAACGGGTAGGGGTGCTCGAACGCGGTGCCCGCGGTGATCCCGAAGCCGAGGTGCTCGGTGACGGCCGCCATGGCGCTCACCAGCAGGATCGGATCGTTCACCGGCACCTGTGCGCCGTTGCGGATCGCGGCCTCGTTCGTGCCGCCGTAGACGTCGTAGGTCCCGAGCACATCGGCGATGAAGATGCCGTCGAAGGTCGCGCTCTCCAGCAGCTTCGCCAGGTCGGTCCAATACGAGATGGTGTTGTACTGCCGGGACCGGTCGTCGGGGTGCCGCCACAGGCCGGACGACTGGTGGGCGACGCAGTTCATGTCGAAGGCGTTGAAGCGGATCTGGCGGGTCATGGACCCATGAAAGGCGATGGGAGGAGGCGAATCCAGGGCCGCCGAAATGCGCGGACACATTCCGGGTGTGCAATCAGCGCTCCGCCTCGCTGAGATGTACATGTGTCGTGCGGCGACCTCCTCGTGTGGCTCTACCCTTGACTGGTGACCGACGAGACCCTGACCGCCCAGCGTCTGGTGCGCCGTTTCGCCCGCGAGACCAACCTGCTAGTGTCCGGTCGAGACTTCTCGGTGGTCGGGACGGATGTCGTGGCGGAGGCGCTGCGCACCCTGCTCCCTGCGCTCGGTGCTCACCTCGGAGACGGCGGTGTGGTCTTCGCGCCGGGGGAGACGCCGGACATCCTGCTCGACGGCGCGCCGCTGCCCGTCCGGGAGACCGCTGAGGATCGTGTGGATGCGGCCGGGCGGCACATGCCGGTCGCGACCGATCTCGCACGGCGCCTGCGCGAGTCCGGCACGGTGCGCGGGGTCCGGATCGGCATCGCGATGGTGCTCGAGCCCAAGACCGCACAGCTCGCCCTGCTGCTGCGGGACGCCGGCGCAGTCGTCGCCGTCTACGCCCACCCCGATGAGATCGACGTCGAGGTCGCCGCGGTGCTGCGCGCTCGCGGTGTCCCCGTCGATGGCGATCCGACGCTCTCCGGTGCCGCCGAGCGCGCCGCCGCCGTCTCGTTCCTGCGGCGCGGCTTCGACCTGCTGCTCGATGACGGCTCGCACCTGATCCGCCTCGCACATGAGGAGGGTCTCGCCGCGGCGCTGCGCGGCGCCGCCGAAGAGACCACGAGCGGACTCACGCCGTTGCGGCTGATGGAGCGCGAGGGGGTGCTCGAGATCCCGGTCATCGCGGTGAACGACGCCCTCACCAAGACCTCCTTCGACAACCGGTATGGCACCGGTCAGTCGTGCGTGTTCGCGATCGCCGATGCGCTGGATGCCGCGGGCATCGACCTCCGCGACCAGCCGGCCGTCGTGGTCGGCTACGGGCCCGTCGGCGAGGGCGTCGCCGCGCACCTGCGCGCCCTCGGTGCATCGGTCTCCGTCACGGAGACCGACCCCGTCCGTGCGCTGCGAGCCGCCCACGACGGCTACCGCATCGGTCGACTGCATGACCTGGCCCCCGGAGCGCTGGTCGTCTCGGCGACCGGAGCGCCGCACACGATCGACGCCGCGGTGGTGCGTGCGGCGGCGATCGTCGCCGTCGCCGGAGGCGTCCCGCACGAGGTCGACCTCGATGTGTCGACGCTGCGACCGTACGCCGGGCCGCGGGGGGAAGCCTCCGCCTTCATCGAGCGTGCCGGAGACGGTGCCCTCGTGATCGCCCGCGGCGGCTGCGTGAACCTGTCGGCCGGCGAGGGCAACCCGATCGAGATCATGGACCTGTCGTTCTCGGTGCAGCTCTTCGCCGTCGAGCACCTGCTCGCGCGCGACCTGGTTCCCGGCGTGCACGCGCTCCCGGCCGATGCCGACGTCACGATCGGCACGGCCGCCCTCACTTCACGGGGCGAGCACATCGACGAGCGCAGTGAGGCGCAGGTCGAGGCGCAGCAGGAGTGGCGCTCGCCCCGATTCCGAGGAGTCTCCGCATGACCGCCGTCACCGTGTACTCTGCTGGACTCGTGGTGCCGATCACCGCGCCGCCGATCGTCGATGGCGCCGTGGCCGTGCGCGACGGCAGGATCATGCACGTCGGAGAGCGGGCCTGGGTGCTGCGGTCGCTCTCCGAGCGCGGCATCGACGCCGACGAGGTGCACTGGCCCGGCGTCCTGACCCCCGGTCTCGTCAATGCGCACACGCACCTGCAGTACACCGGCATGGCCTCGGTCGGGCGCGGGCAGTACGACGGCTTCGACGACTGGGTGCGGGCGTTCGACCCCGTATACGAAGGCGGGCGCGACTGGGCGGTGGATGCCGCCGACGGCGCGGCGCAGGCGCTGCGGTCCGGCACGACCGCTGTGGCCGACGTGGTGACCGACCAGGCCGCGGCCACCGCCCTGCACGACGCCGGTCTGCACGGCATCACCTACTGGGAGGTGATGAGCTGGACCAACGCCGACTGGGCGCGCACCGGTCGCACGCAGGTCGAGCAGGCCCTCGACGCGCTGCCGACCCCGCCGGGCACGGGCCTGTCGCCGCACGCCCCCTATTCGCTCGACATCGAACCGCTCCTCGAGATCCCCGACATCGTGCGCGAGCGCGGCGGGCGCATCCACATCCACCTCGGTGAGGCCGCATTCGAGAGCGAGTTCGCGCACGAGCACCCGCAGGCGTGGCATACGGCGGGGCTCGCCAGCTTCCAGGAGCTGCGCAAGGCCGGATTCGGCACCAGCGCGACAGAGTTCGTCGACCAGCTCGGTGTGCTCGGGCCCGACTGCCACATCGCGCACGGCGTATACATGAGCGCCAGGGACCGCGCGATCCTGAGGGAGCGCCGCACGACCGTCGCGCTGTGTCCGCGGTCGAACGCCGTCATCGGGCTCGAGGAGCCGCCGATCGCGGCGTACCTGCGCGAGGGAAGCCCGATCGCGGTCGGCACGGATTCGCTGTCGTCCAGCCCCTCGCTCGACGTGCTCGCCGACGTCGCCGAGCTCGCGCGCATCGCCCGCTCGCAGGGATACACCGACCGGGATCTGCACGCTCGCCTGCTCGGAGCGGCCACGCTCGGCGGCGCGCACGCGATGGGCATCGACGTCGGCCCCGACCGCACCGGCTATCTCGCCGTGGGCGCGCTCGCCGACCTCACCTTCTTCGACGTGCCGGCCGGACCGGATGCCGTCGCCGAACTCGTCGACCATGGGGCCGGTCGCACCGCCGCCACGGTCGTATCGGGCGAGGTGCGCTACGCGATCGAGTCCTTCGACCGCGCCGCGGTCGCCCCCGAACCCGGAGGTGTCGCATGACACAGCGCCCCACCATCGCCGAGCGTCTCGACCTCGCCCCGCACCCCGAGGGAGGCTGGTTCCGTCGCACGTGGACGAGCCCGCTTCCGGTCGAGACGCCGAACGGTCCGCGACCGGCAGCCACCTGCATCCACTACCTCCTCCTGCCTTCCGAGCGCAGTGAATGGCACGTCGTGACCAGCGACGAACTGTGGCTGTGGCACGGACCGGGACGCCTCGAGCTCAGTCTCGGCGGAGATGGCGCGGAACCGGGCGAAGCGACCACGATCGTCCTCGGTCCCGACGACGCGGCGCAGGTGCTCGTGCCCGCCGGCGTCTGGCAGGCCGCCCGCCCGCTGGATCCCGACGAAGTCCTCGTCTCGTGCTTCGTGTCCCCAGGTTTCGATTTCGCCGATTGGCGACTCGCCGCATCGCCTACTCTGTAAGGGCAGACCCGTCTCTGCAGAAGCAGACCCGTCCTGCCTCGCAGCCTTTCTCCTCACCCTTCCTCGCCCTGGAGTCATCGTGCCCTTCGCTCCCTCCCTCCGCCGCGCCGCAGCCGTCGCCGCCGCTGCCGCCGCCATCGCCGTCACCCTCGCCGCCTGCAGCACGCCGTCCGCCGAATCCGGCAGCGGCGACGACTCCGGTCTGCAGACCGTCACCGAGGGCAAGCTCACGATCGCCACCGGCGAGCCGAACTACGAGCCGTGGTTCGTCGACGACGACCCCTCGAACGGCGAGGGCTTCGAAGGCGCCGTCGCGAACGCGGTCGCCGAGCAGCTCGGATTCGAGGCCGACGACATCGTCTGGGTGCGCACCACCTTCGACGGCGCCATCGCGCCGGGGCCGAAGGACTGGGACATCAACCTCCAGCAGTTCTCCATCACGGACGACCGCAAGAAGGCCGTCGACTTCTCGTCGCCGTACTACACGACCACGCAGGCCGTCGTCGCCGTCGGTGACTCGCCCGCGGCATCCGCGACCACGATCGACGAGCTCAAGGCCGCCAAGGTCGGCGTCGCCAGCGGCACCACCAGCTACACGGTCGCCAAGGCCCAGCTCGGCGAGGCCAACCTCAGCGTCTTCAACTCGGTCGACGACGTGGTGCTCGCGCTCAAGGGCGGTCAGATCGACGCCATGATCACCGACCTCCCCGGCGCGTTCTACGTCGTCGGCGCCCAGCTCGACGACGGCGTGGTCACCGGACAGTTCGCCGACGCGAACGGCGGAGACGACTTCGGCATCGTGCTGCCGAAGGGCTCCGCACTGACGGCCGACGTCACCAAGGCCGTCGATGCCCTGCGCGACAACGGCACGCTCGACGAGCTGCAGCAGAAGTGGCTCAGCGACGCAGTCGACGTCCCCGTCCTGAAATGACCTCGACCTCCGTCGACGCGGAGTGGCAGCCGAGCGAGCTCGAGCTGTCACGCCGCGTTCTGCGGCGCCGGGCCACCACGCGCTCCGTCCTGATCGCGCTCGGCAGCAGCATCGTCCTCGCGACGGTGCTGATCGTCGTGATCGTCAACACCCCCGGCTGGGCGATCGTCAGCCAGACGTTCTTCGACCCCCAGGTCGCGGTGGAGAGCATCGGCCCGATCTTCCAGGGTCTGCTGGTCAACCTCCTGGTGCTGGCCATCGCCGTGGTCTGCGTCGCGATCCTCGGCACGCTCCTGGCCACGATGCGCTCGCTGCGGGGGCCGGTGTTCTTCCCGCTGCGAGCGCTCGCCGCGGCGTACACCGACTTCTTCCGCGGCATCCCTCTGCTGATCGTGCTGTACCTCGTCGGCTTCGGCATCCCCGCGCTGATGATCTTCCCGCGGATGCCGGCGATGTTCTGGGGCACGATCGCCCTGGTCCTCACCTACTCCGCCTATGTCGCGGAGGTGCTTCGCGCGGGCATGGAGGCGGTGCACCCCTCGCAGCGCATCGCGGCGCGATCGCTCGGTCTGACCCACGGCCAGACCCTCCGCATCGTCGTGATCCCGCAGGGTGTGCGCAAGGTCGTCCCCGCGCTCATGAACGACTTCGTGTCGATGCAGAAGGACGTCGGTCTGATCTCCGTGCTCGGAGCTGTCGATGCCGTCCGGGCCGCTCAACTCATGGTCGCCGAGACGTACAACTTCACGCCCTACATCGTCGCAGGGCTCATGTTCATCATCCTCAGCTGGCCGATGATCCGGTTGACCGACGTCGTCACGGCCCGGATGAACAAGCGCGAGCAGGCCGGAGGAGTCGTATGAGCGTCCCGGTGATCGAGGCCAGGGGGGTGCGCAAGCGCTTCGGCGACCACGACGTGCTGCGCGGCATCGACCTGTCGGTCGGCACGCACGAGGTGGTCGTGTTGATCGGGGCGTCCGGCTCGGGCAAGTCCACGCTGCTCAAGACCATGAACCTCATCGAGAACATCGACGACGGGCAGATCTTCCTCTCGGGGGAAGACATCACCGACCCGCGAGTGGATGCCGACGGTGTGCGTGCCCGGATCGGCGTCGTCTTCCAGCACTTCAACCTGTTCCCGCACCTCACCGTGCTCGACAACGTCACGCTCGCGGCGGTCCGTGTGCACGGCATGCGCAAGGCGGAGGCCCGCACCAAGGCGCGCGAGCTGCTCGAGACGCTCGGGCTCGGCGCCAAGGCCGACGAGTACCCCGACCGGCTCTCGGGCGGTCAGCAGCAGCGCGTGGCGATCGTGCGTGCGATTCTCACGCAGCCCGAGGTGCTGCTGCTCGACGAGATCACGAGCGCGCTCGACCCGCAGCTGGTGGGAGAGGTGCTCGACCTCGTGCGCGAGCTGAAGCGCCAGGGCGCCACGATCGTGATGGCGACGCACGAGATGTCGTTCGCCCGCGAGGTCGCCGACCGCATCGTGTTCCTCGAGCACGGCGTCGTCGTCGAGCAGGGACCGCCGTCGCAGGTGTTCGATGCGCCGCAGAAGACGGCGACCGCGGAGTTCCTCGCTCGCGTCCGACACTGACCTCTCTCACTCGCACGATCGGGCTCAGGGCGAACGGGCGACGGCTCAGGCGGCTTCCTTCTCCTCGGGGTGCCGCGGGCTCGGATCGGGTGGCAGGATCTCGATCGGACGCGCGGCGCTGCGCTGTGCCCTCCACCAGATCACGAACCCGATCGCGGTGAACACCCCGTAGAAGACGTACATGAACCCGGTGGCGTAGTAGCCCGAGCTGAACAGGAGCGGCACCCCGACCACGTCGACCGCGATCCAGATCAGCCAGAACTCGGTCCAGCCCTTGGCCATGCCATAGGTCGCGAGCAGTGAGCCGACGAAGGTCCAGGCGTCGGCCCACACCGGCTCCCATGATCCGAGCGTGCGGAACAGCGGGGTGAGGGCGACGGTGCCGACGACCATCACGAGGACCATGCCGATGCGCGCGCCGGTCGGCGCCCACCGCGGAACCACGCGACCGCCGTCGAGGTTGCGCCAGCGCACCCACCCGTAGATCGCGACGGCGATGAACATGATCTGCCGTCCGGCCTGGCCCAGCAGGTGCGGCAGCGAAGGGTCAGGGCTGAGGGCGGAGCCCAGGAAGACGGTCAGGAGCAGCACGTTGCCGATGATCCCGACGGGCCACGCCCAGACCTTGCGGCGCATGCCGCCGAGGGCGCTCGCCAAGCCGAACGCGTTGCCCACCACCTCACGGACGAGAAGGGTCTGTCCGCCAGGCAGCATCCAGGACGAGTTGAACGCGTCGACGAACCACTGCAGCAGGTTCACCGTCGGGATCCCGCGTCGGGTTCGGCACGGTCGTCGAGGACGAGCTGGAGCATGCTCAGATCGAGCCACCTTCCGAACTTGGCCCCGACCTGCGGCATCCGTCCGACCTCGACGAAGCCCAGTCTCTCGTGCAGGGCGATGGATGCGGCGTTCCCGCTCTCGATGCCCGCGATCATGACGTGCATGCCGGCGGCGCGTGCGCGCTCGACGAGTGCGGCCATCAGGGTCGTGCCGATCCCGCGACCGTGTTGACCGCTGCGCACGTAGACGGAGTGCTCGACCGTGAGACGGTATCCGCTGTGCGGGCGCCACTGCGCGTAGGAGGCGTAGCCGAGCACGCCGGAGTCGTCCACCGCGACGATGACCGGGCAGCCGCGGGCGGTGCGGTCGGCGAGCCAGGATGCACGGTCGGCGAGGTCGACCGCCTCCTCGTTCCAGATCGCGGTGGTGTGCACCACAGCGTGGTTGTGGATCGCGGTGATCGTCTCGAGATCAGCTGTCTCGGCATCCCTGATTCGCACGGCTGTCATCGGCGGGCGGTCTCTCTTCTTCTGCGCTTCGGGTGCGCATGCTTCCACGGCGCTTCGGGGCGCATCGCCGACGCTAGCAGGATGTGGGAGGTCTCGGGCGTGGCTCGACCGACTACGTAGCGATGAGTCATTCCGCACGAGCCGAGGGGGATCCGGTACTGCACGGACGGTCGCACATACGTAGTGCTGCACAAAAGGCCAGGGGTACGTAGAGATCAAAGTCAGAGTCAGTTCGACAAACGTCTACAACGCGACAACGACTTTCGAAGGAAACCCATTGGCCTCTCCCGCCCGCAGGCTCAGAGCAGCCGTCGCCATCAGCTCGCTGGTCCTCCCGCTCATCTTGGGGATGAGTGGCGCCGTCCCGATGAGTGGGAGTCCTGAGGGCGTCCCTGCTGCGCCCGCCATGGAGGCGCGTTCCGCGTCGACCGTCACCGCAGACCCGCTTCCCACCGTCCAGATCGATCGTGGGGTCGTCTGGTCCCAGGCGGTGATCGGGAACACGGTTTACGCGGGCGGCGACTTCGATGACGCTCGACCGGCGGGCGCCGCCCCGGGAACCCGGCTGATCCCTCGATCCAACCTGCTCGCGTACGACCTCGGCACCGGTGACCTGCGCACCGGGTTCGCGCCGATGATCAACGGTGAGGTGAAGGTCGTGCGTGGTTCGGCGGACGGTCGGCGGCTGTACATCGGGGGCACCTTCACGTCGGTCAACGGTGAGGACAGGTACAACTTCGCCGCTTTGGACACGACGACCGGTGCACTCATCGCCGGCTTCCGCCCTTCGGTGGGTGGCTCTTACGTCAACGCCATCGCTGTCGCAGACGATGCCATCTATGTCGGCGGGCTTTTCACGCAA
Source organism: Microbacterium sp. NPDC090218 (assembly GCA_044900255.1). Taxonomy (GTDB): domain Bacteria; phylum Actinomycetota; class Actinomycetes; order Actinomycetales; family Microbacteriaceae; genus Microbacterium. The sequence goes on from JBJDMS010000001.1 coordinate 1,469,370, forward strand.
GCCAACGGCCAGCGTCGGAAGAACCTCGCGGCGTTCTCTCCCGGCGGGCAACTGTCGGATTGGTCCGCTGAGACGGACAGGCAGGTCGACGCGATGACCCTCACCCCCGCCGGCGACAAGCTGGTGATCGGCGGACGCTTTCAGACCGTGAACGGGGACTCCCACCGAGGGCTTGCGGCGCTGAGTCGAACGGACGGATCGACACTCCCCTGGGCCGCCTCAGACACGCTCAAATGGGGCAACGAGAACGGGAAGGGCGGTGTGTACTCGCTCACGGCGGACGGTTCGAGCGTCTACGGCACGGGCTGGGTCACGGGAGGACTCTCCGGCGGCAATCTGGAGGGAGCCTTCTCGATCGAGCCGGCGACAGGCGCGATTCGGTGGATCGAGGATTGTCACGGTGACACCTACGGCATCTTCTCGACGGGAAGTCTCGTCTACACGGTCGGTCACGCGCACGACTGCTCCGGGATCGGGAGCTTTCCGGAACGCGGTACCGAGAAGACTCAGCACTCCCTCGCCTTCACGGCGGATCGCCGTGGCGCCCTGACGCACCACGATGCGACGGTGAACCATCCGGACTGGTTCGGGATGCCTGCCCCCGCACCCGTTCACTGGCTGCCCCGATGGACCACGGGAACCTTCACCGGCCAAAGCCAAGCGGGGTGGACCGTGGAGGGAAACGCCGACTACGTCGTCGTCGGCGGCGAGTTCACGGCAGTGAACGGCACTCCGCAGAGTGGGTTGGTGCGATTCGCTCGCGCCGGACTCGCTCCGCGGCTCGCAGGCCCGACCTATGCCGGCAAGAACTGGGAGGGGATCGCGGCCACTGCGGATGGCACGGGGGTCACGGTGAGGGTTCCGGCGAACGCCGATCCGGACGATCAGGTGATCACCTACGAACTGCACCGAACCGGTGCGGATGCTCCTGTGGACTCCGTGCGGAAGGCCTCGACGGACTGGGAGCGAGGCGTCGTGACGCTGTTCGATCCGACCGCTCCACCCGAGCGCCCGGCCGAGTACTGGGTTCGGGCCATCGACGGAGACGGCAACTCCGCGGAGACCGTGCGAATCCAGGCGGTCCGTCCTCGCCCCCGGGTCAACGCCACGATCGAATCGCAGGCCGCAGGGCTCCGATTCTCCTTCGATGGCACCGGATCTCGGGCCGAGAGTGCGATGCCACTGCACTACCGCTGGGAGTTCGGCGATGGAACGGTTTCAGAGGAGTCCACGCCCACGCACCTCTACCGCGCGGCCGGAAGCTACCGCGTCACTCTGACGGTCGTCGATGGGTTCGGCTACGAAGCGCAGGCGACGGCGACCGTTCAGGCCCGTGCACCGATCGCCGTCGATGGGTTCGACCGCGCATCGCCGAGCGGATGGCTGGTCGCGGACACAGGACAACGCTGGGCGTCTCCCTCGGGCACGTCCGTCCGTGACGGAGCAGGTGTGGTCGTGCTGCCAGGCAGCGGATCCGGAAGAGTTCTCGCACTTGGCGACGCGACGTCGGCGGACGTGGACGTGAGGGTGAAGGTAGACCTCCGGACGTCTCCCTCCGGGTGGGGGACTCATGCCAATCTGCAGGTACGAGGAGGTCAGGATCTCAGCGACTACCGACTGAAGCTGGTCTATCAGGCTGACCGATCGGTCGTGGTCGCGCTCGTCAAGACCGTCGCCGGGCGTGAGACGAGCATCAGGAGTGCAGTGGTCCCGGGCTATGAGTACTCGCGAGAGACGGGGCTCATGCTTCGCTTCCAGGCCCAGAGTCAGGGAGACGGCAGCACGCGTCTGCAGGGCAGAGTCTGGCCGGTGGGCGCATCCGAACCATCGACCTGGCTGATCGCTGCGACGGACTCGGAGCCCGACATCCAAGATGCCGGGGGGATCAAGATCGGGACCTATGTGTCGACGACGTCCGCCGACGAGCCGGTGACGTTCCACTTCGATGACTTCCTCGTCACGAAGCCCTGATCTCGGAGCTCGGTTCGGGCCTCCGCACGGGACCATCTCGAGCTATCCCAGAGCCCGGTACGACATCGCGGCGTGAGTGCGGTTTCCGTCGTGCCGGCTCAGACGCGCCGGCTCAGACGTGCACGTCGGCGGGGGATTCCTCGCCCTCGTGGAAGCTCGGGGTCTTGCCGAAAAGTCGGGCGATGCCCAGCACGATCCCGACGATCAGCAGCCCGAGCGCGAGTCCCGCGATCGCCGAGACGATCGTCTCGACCAGCCAGACCACGAACCCACCGAGCGGCTCCAGCGCGTGCTCGATCCCGTGCAGCACGTCGGTGGTGAAGTGCAGCCCCACCTCGCCGAGGTTCACCAGCACGAGATGGCCGCCGACCCAGAGCATCGCGACCGTGCCCAGGACGCTGATGAAGCGGAACACGGCGGGCATCGACCGCACGATCCTGGTGCCGGTGTGACGCACGCGCTGCACCGGGTTCTTCGCCATCTTCAGGCCGATGTCGTCGATCTTCACGAGCAGGGCGACGGCGCCGTAGACGACACCCGTCATCAGGAGGGCGATCACGGCGAGGATCGCCAGCGTCGCCCAGATGTCGAGCCCCTTCTCGAGGCTCGCCAGCGAGATGAGCATGATCTCGGTGGAGAGGATCAGGTCGGTGCGTACGGCGCCGAGCACGAGCTTCTTCTCGTCGCGGGCACCCTCTTCGGCATGACCGTGCTGCACGCCGAACCACTCCAGCACCTTCTCCGCCCCTTCGAAGCAGAGGTACGCGCCGCCGAGGATCAGCAGATAGGGCAGCACCCACGGCGCGAACGCGGTCAGCAGCAGGGCCGCCGGGATGATGATGAGGAACTTGTTCGCCAGCGATCCCAGGGCGATCTTGCCGACGACGGGCAGCTCCCTGGCCGGAGTGAGACCCTGCACGTACTGCGGGGTGACCGCGGCGTCGTCGATCACGACGCCGGCCGCCTTCGCCGAGGCCTTCATCGCCGCGCTCAGGATGTCGTCGACGACGGCGAGCAGTCCTACGGACATGGGTGTTTCCCCTCGGAAGGTGAGCAGTGCGGAGGCAACTCTATCGAGTCCTCCGAAACTCACAGCCCGCTCCCAGGGCTGGGGGACCAAAACGGACCGCTCGACGGTTCTCCTTCTATGACGCCGCAGCCAGCGACGTCGGACAAGGAGTCAGATCATGTCGAACGACTACGGCAAGACCCCCGAGGCCGTCAGCGGCCTCACCCACCTGCAGTACGAGGTGACCCAGCAGGACGCGACCGAACCCCCGTTCCGCAACGCGTACTGGAACAACCATGACGACGGCATCTACGTCGACGTCGTCTCGGGCGAGCCCCTGTTCTCGTCGACCGACAAGTTCGACAGCGGCACCGGGTGGCCGAGCTTCACCAAGCCGATCGATGCGGACGCCGTGACCACGCGCACCGACCGATCGCTGTGGATGAAGCGCACCGAAGCGCGCTCCGCGGGCGCCGACAGCCACCTGGGGCATGTCTTCGACGACGGCCCCCGCGCCGAGGGCGGACTGCGGTACTGCATGAACTCGGCGGCCCTCCGCTTCATCCCGGCTGACAGTCTGGAGGAGGAGGGGTACGGTCGCTACAGTCCCCTCTTCGCCAAGACGGCAGACACCCCCACCCACCGACACCTCTGAGGAGCAGTCATGAGCGACACCGGAACCATCACCCGCACCCCTGGGACCGAGACCGCCGTCCTCGCGGGCGGCTGTTTCTGGGGCATGGAAGACCTGATCCGCCGCCAGCCCGGCGTGCTCGACACCCGCGTCGGCTACACCGGCGGCTCCAACGATCACGCGACCTACCGCAACCACCCCGGCCACGCCGAGGCCGTGGAGATCGTGTTCGACCCGGCGAAGACCACGTACCGCGACATCCTCGCGTTCTTCTTCCAGATCCACGACCCGTCGACGCTGGATCGTCAGGGCAACGACATCGGTTCGAGCTACCGTTCGGCGATCTTCCCGCTCTCCCCTGAGCAGGAGACGGTCGCGCGCGACACGATCGCCGATGTCGACGCCTCCGGCCTCTGGCCCGCGAAGGCCGTCACGACGATCGAGCCGGCAGGCCCGTTCTGGCAGGCCGAGGAAGAGCACCAGGACTACCTGATCAAGTACCCCAACGGCTACACGTGCCACTTCCCGCGTGCGGGATGGGTGCTGCCGAAGCGGGACGAGACCGCCGCGGTCTGACGCGACGGTCGAGCGGAGCCCGGTCGCCTCTCGACCGGGCTACGCCTCGGAGAGGAACGCGAGCGCGGCTTCCTTGAAGTCGCGCGAGCCCGGTGCGTTGAAGTGGTTCCGATTCGGGATCTCGAAGAAGCGACCGTCGGGGGCCGCGGTCGCCAGGGCCCGTGAACCCTCGATGATCGCATCCTCCGATCCGGTGGCGAAGAGAATCGGCCGGGTCGGCGCGTCCGAAGGGTCGGGATCGATCATGCCCGACGCCCTCATGCCCTCCGCGAGCGCGACCAACGCCTGCAGGTCGTTGCCCGGCACGCGTTCGGTCAGGGCGATGTAGTTCTGGGTGGTCTGATCTGCGACCGGGGTGCCGTCGGCGATGTAGGCCCGCACCTGATCGAGATCGAGCCGGGCGAGCGGGATGCCGTCCGGCACCCCGCCGAGCACTGCGCGCCCGAGGCGATGGGGCAGTTCCCGCACGACCTCCCAGCCCACGCGGGCGCCGAGGGAGTAGCCGACGTAGAACGCGTCGTCGACGAGGTACGTGTCCATCACGGTCTCGACATCGGTCACGAGCGTGCGGATGCGGTAGCCCTCGGGGTCGTGCGGCTTCTCGCTCAGCCCGTGCCCGCGCTGGTCGAGGGCCAGCACCCGGTATCCGGCGCGCGTGAGTTCGCGCACCCAGCCGGTGAGCACCCAGTTGTCGCGGGCGTTCGAGGCGAAGCCGTGCACGATCACCACGACGGGGGCATCGAGCTCACCCCAGGTGTAGGTCGCGAGGCGGGTGCCGTCGGCGGCGTACACGTGCTGGGGGTCGGGCATGCTGGTCAGGTCGGAGAGGGGGACGGCCACCCTTCCATCTTGGCCCTGTTCCCGAGTTTCGGCTCAGAGCACGACGAGGAACCCGAGCACTGCGCTCGCGACGCCCAGTACTGCCAGCACGAGTGCGGGAGCGGCGGACTCCTTGCGTCGCAGGTGCACGACGACCGCGCCGATCATGATGATCGCGATCCCGGTGCCGGCGAGAGCGGCGAGGATCGGGGCGATCCCGGTCGCCAGCGGAAGGATGAGCCCGAACGCGCCGACGACCTCGAGCGCGGCGATCGCCTTGACCGTTCCGGCGGAGAAGTCCTCCGTCCAGGCCATGCCGCGTTCGGCGAGTGTCGCCTTCGGCGTGACGAGCTTCATGAAGCCGCCGCCGAGCATGGCGAGGGCGAGCAGCCCGTTGACGATCCAGAGTGCGATGAGCATCCGAGGTTCCATTCTGTGTCTTTGTTACGATCAGTAACCGACTGATCATCAACCAACAATGGAGGATGCGGATGGGCGCTGCAAAAGGCACACCGATGTCACTGACGCACATCGACGAGACGGCACTCGCAGGCTTCCCCGGCTACGAGAGCTCCTGCTCGATCGATGAGGACGCCGGGCGGGCGATCCGCGAGGTGCTCGACCGTGTCGGCGACAAGTGGTCGCTGCTGGTCATAGCCACGCTCCGCCGCGACCGTCTGCGCTTCAGCGAACTGCTTCGCCACATCCCCGGCATCTCGCAGCGGATGCTCACCCTCACCCTGCGCCAGCTCGAACGCGACGGCCTGATCAGTCGTACCGCCTATGCCGAGGTGCCCCCGCGCGTGGAGTACGAACTGACCGCGCGCGGCGAAACCCTCATCCCGATCGCGAAGACCATCGGCGACTGGGCGCTCGCCCATCATCCGGCGATCGAGGAGTCGCGCCAGCAGTACGACGCGACGCGAGAGGCTGAGGCTGCCGCCCGTCGCGTCGCGGGTGGCGTCCGCGCCTGACCCCCGCTTCGTCGAGACCCCGCATCGTCGAGGCCCCGCATCGCCGAGACCCCCTCCTGCCGACGTGTGCAGGAGGGGGTCCCGGCGAGAAGACGGAGTCTCGGCGGATTGCGGATCAGAACCGCGCGCGCAGTGCGGCCCCGAGCTCGGCGTCGACGTTCGTCCAGTACTGGAAGAAGCGCTCCCGGATGCCGTCGATCGTGATCGAGCGACCCTGCCCCGTCAGCGTCTCGAGGAAGCGGGCCCGCTGCACGTCGTCGAACACCTCGCGGTAGAGCGTGCCGGCCTGACCGAAGTCGTCGTCTTCGGCGTGCAGGGTCGCGGCGGACCGCATGAGCTCGCCGTCGCTCTCCCAGCTCGCCTCGACACCCGCCGCGGGGTCGGCCGTCGGCCCGCCCGCTGCACCGTACGAGTTCGGCGTGTACGTGCGGTGCTCGGCCGGGTTGAACCGGTACTGCATCTGGCCCTCGTGCATGTAGTTGCGGGTCTCTGCGGCGTGCGGCTGGTTCACCGGCAGCTGGTTGTAGTTCGCACCGATGCGGTGGCGCTGTGCGTCGGAGTAGGCGAACACCCGCGCCATCAGCATCTTGTCGGGCGAGATCCCGGTGCCGGGCACCTGGTTCCCCGGCGAGAACGCGGCCTGCTCGATCTCCGCGAAGAAGTTCTGCGGGTTGCGGTTCAGGGTGAACGTCCCCACCTTGATGCGCGGGTAGTCCTTCTTCGACCAGGTCTTCGTGAGGTCGAACGGGTTGAACCGGTAGGCCTTGGCCTGGTCGTAGGGCATGATCTGCACGTACACGTCCCACGAGGGGTGGTCGCCCCGGCTGATCGCGTCGAACAGGTCGCGGCGGTAGAAGTCGGCGTCGGACCCCGCCAGCTGCTCGGCCTCGTCGGCGCCCATGGCCTCGACGCCCAGCGTCGACAGGAAGTGGTACTGCACCCAGAAGCGCTCGCCCGTCGCGTTGACCCACTGGTAGGTGTGCGAGCCGTAGCCGTTCATGTGCCGCCAGCTGCGGGGGAGGCCGCGGTCGCCCATGAGGTAGGTGACCTGGTGGGCGGTCTCCGGCGAGAGGGTCCAGAAGTCCCACTGCATGTCGGCGTCGCGCAGTCCGGAGTCGCCGAGCCGCTTCTGCGAGTGGATGAAATCGGGGAACTTCATCGCGTCGCGGAGGAAGAAGGTCGGGGTGTTGTTGCCGACGATGTCGAGGTTGCCCTCGGTCGAGTAGAAGCGCAGCGAGAAGCCGCGCACGTCGCGCCAGGTGTCGGGGGAGCCCTGCTCGCCGGCGACCGAGGAGAAGCGGATGAGCGTCTCGCTCTCGGCTCCGGGCTGGAACACGGCGGCCCGCGTGTAGGCCGAGACGTCTTCCGTCACGACGAACGTGCCGAACGCGCCGCCTCCCTTGGCGTGCGGGTTGCGCTCCGGCACCCGCTCGCGGTTGAAGGACGCGAGCTTCTCGACCAGGTAGCGGTCGTGGAGGACGGTGGGACCGTCGGCGCCGACCGTCAGGGAGTGCGCGTCGCTGGCGACCGGAGTGCCGGTCTGGGTCGTGGTGGCGGGTGTCGGGGTGGCAGGGTTCGTCATGGTGTTCTCCTTCTGCGCGCAGGCGCGACGAATGACCCATCCGTGGATGGGACCGATCGCCGGGGACCTACGCGGCGTTCTGGCAGCTGGGGCAGAGGCCCCAGAAGGTGACTTCGGCTGTCTGGACGGTGAATCCCCCCGCCGAAGACGGGGTGAGACACGGCGCTTCGCCGACCACGCAATCCACATCGCCGACCGCACCGCAGGAGGTGCAGACGACATGGTGGTGGTTGTCGCCGATGCGCCGCTCGTAGAGCGCCGCGGAGCCTGCCGGTTCGATCCGGCGGATGAGGCCCGCCGTCGTCAGGTCCGCGAGGATGTTGTGCACCGACTGGATCGACGTGGTCGGCAGCACTTCGGACACGGCACGGAAGACCCGCTCCGCATCCGTATGGGCCATGGAGTCGAGAGCCTCGAGAACGGCGACGCGGCCCGCTGTCGCCCGAAGCCCGGCGCCACGAAGGGCCGAGTCGAGTTCTGTCTCCATGTCTCGAGCATAGTCCGTTCTTTTGAGTTATTCAAAAGAACGACATGCCGGGATGCTGGGTCTCACCGGGAGGCTTCGAAGTCCAGGTACTCCCGGAGCTGGCTTCGACGTTCGGTGCCCGTCTTGCGCATGAGTCGATGCAGGTGCGTCTCGACCGTCCGCACCGACAGGGTCAGCGCATCCGCGATCTGCTGGTTCGTCATGCCGGAGGCTGCCATGCTCGCCACCTCCCTCTCGCGCGCGGTGAGGTCGACGACGACGGTCTTGAACCGTGAGATGTCGTACGTCTCGGCCGCGAGCCCGGTCCGGAGAGCCTGGAAGCGCTCGCGCGCATGATCGGCGCCCACCTGGTCGCCTGTCTCGGCGAGACCGTCGGCTGCCGTGCGGAAGGCGATCATCGCCAGACCCACCCGCTCTTGCATCGCGAGCTCTTCGCCGGCCGCGAGCATCTGCTGCGGGTCGCCCGAGGTCACCGCTGTCGCGAACAGATAGTGCGTCTTGGCGAGCTCAGCAGGCACGAGGGTGATGCGCTCCGCCGCGTCGGCGAGCTTCTGCGGAGTGGGCGCGAGCTCGATGCTCACCAGGCTCGACACGATCGAGGCGACTCTCGCGCCGCGCTCCCACAGTCTCTCCGCCATGTCGTCGAGGACGTCGCCTGCACGTGGGTAGTCGCCGGCGCTGGCGGCGATCTGCGCGTAGGCGTATCCGCGCGCGGTGCCGAGCCACGAACCGTCGGGGAGTGGGTTGCGTTCGAAGTCCGCCACGCGCTGCTGGACGAGACGCTTGTTGCCTCGGCGCGACGCGAGAACAGCGGAGGTGATGTCGAAGGCGAGCTGTGTGAACGGCGGCTCTTGGAAGGGCTCGCCGATCGCATACATCGTGTCGAGCACCCGTTCGACGTCGCCGAATCGGCCCTCGAGCACGGCGGCCGACACGGCGATGAATCCGTGCGCGCGCATCGCGATCGGGTCGAATCGCTCGCGTGCCTCGTCCATTCCCTGTTCCGCGTCTTCCGCAGCCCGACGAAGGCGACCGTCGGAGATGTCGTTCAATCCGTCGATGATCGCGGCCAGCGGCTCGAACGGCGCCTGGGTCTCGTCGCGGATGGCATCGATGTGCACGCGCGAGGCTGCGATCTCGCCCCGCACGGTGAGCACCGAGGCGTGCGCGCGGTGCAGGGCGACGCGCTCAGGGCTCGACAGGCTTTCATCGATCGGAGGGAGGGTGCCCAGGTCGCCGTTGCCGATCAGCGCATCCTCGATCTCGACGGCACGAGCGAGCAGGATCGCCCCGGCCTTTCCCATCGCGCCGGCGGACTCACGGAGCTGAGAGACCGCTCGCGCAGCGTCGAGGTGCTCGAAGGCGACGTGCTCGGCGCGCAGGACGTGCCAGTCGACCAGGAGCGTGTCGTCGGCGGGGAGGCCCTCGGAGGCGGCCAGCACCTCGTCGATCTCCTCGACAGGCGCGGCCGATGCGACCAGCGCCCGCACGTAGTCCACCGCCGCCCTGACGGACGGATCGCGATTCCACTCGGCACGGGTGATGAGGAGCCGGGCGCGACGCTGCTCGTGGACGAAGCGTACGAAGCCCGCCATCTGGCCGGCCGCGTCGTAGGAGATGTCGTCGTCGTCGGTGCGCGCGGGCATCAGGTCGTCCTGCAGCGCTCGGGTGAGGCGCAGCCGCCGGGCAGGATGCGAGACGTGCCGGAAGTACTCGACGATGAGCGGAGGCTTGACGTTGACGAGGAACCTCCCGCCGGTCGAGTAGAGCTCGAGGAGCGACTGCTTCTCGAGCTCCTCGAGGCGCTGCGCGGAGATGACCTGTTCGACCGCCGTGAGATCGACGATGCCGAGGAGCGAGAGCGTCTCGAGCGCGTCCCGCTGTTCGGGCGTGAGGTGCTCGAGCAGGGACTCCACCATCGTCACGAGCCCGTTCGACCACAGGTCCTGGGTCGCTACCCACGAGCCGTCCCGATTCTCGAGGCGGTTCTCGCGCACGGCGGTGTCGACGAGCGCGAACGCCAACCCGACGTTGCCACCGGTCTTCGCGTAGATGCGAGAGAGAGCGGACGGTTCGATCGGACCTCCCAGCCGGGCGGTGAGAGCCTCGTCGAGTTCGTCGTAGCGGAAGGAGGGGAGGTCGACGGTGTAGGTCAGCGCCATCGAGGCGGCGGAGAGTCCGCCCGGGGTGCGCCGGGCATCGGCCGTCCTGATCCGGGTGATGACGACGGGGACGCTGTGGCGCAGCTGCACGGCGGTGACGACACCCCAGGTCGCATCGTCGAGGTCGTTCCAATCGTCGATGAAGATCGCCCCGCGTTCGTGACGCATCCGGTTGGCGATCTCCTCGACCGATGCGGCGATCGCCGACGGCCGTCCTTCCCGCGCCGCGGCGACCCCCGCGACGGACAGGGCCACCAGGGGATACGACTTGAACGCGGGTATCCCGCCGATGGTGAGGACGAACCAGTTCTCGTTCAGGAAGTGGTTCCTCAGCCGCTCCCACAGTGCTGTGCGACCCGCGCCCCGGTCGCCGACGATGTCGACGTTGCCGCCACTGCCGATGACGCTGACGGCTTGGGCGAAGAACTGATCTCGACTGTTGACCATGTTGCCCCTCGCCATCGATCGTCGACGCGTGCTACGGGGCATCGTACGACCGCGGGATGCTCGCAGACCAGACCCTGATCTCAGATGCCACAGGTCAGCGCTCCAGGCTGACGAGCTGCCAGACCACACCGAAGCGGTCGCAGACCGTGCTCGAGGGGCGTCCCGACCCGGGGCTGAGTGTCGGGAGCTGCGCTCCCTCTTCGAGGAGGACCTCCTGCGCCTGCTGAATCTGAGGAGCGGTTCCCTCGACGAGCATCAGCACCCTCCTGCCCCGCTCCGCCGCATCGTGACCGAGTGTGTCGGAGAGGCGCACGTACACGTTGCCCAAGGTGAGCATCGCCGCAGCGATGCGGTCTTCCATCCCGGGCGGGACGGCCATGTCCAGTTCCAGGTAGGTGCTCAGACTCCGCACGTCCGCGTTGAACGCGGAGACGTACAGATCGATCGCGTGGCGGCAGTCGCCGGAGAAGAGGAGGTGAGGTGAGATACGCACGGTCGGGCTCCGCTGGTTGGCTTCTTCATGGATCCTTGAGCGACCGCCGCGCGGGCATTCTCGGGAGCGAGGCCGAAGGGGAGCCCCATGTCTGCGGGGTGGTGACAGACATCGGGGAGTCCGGTGCGCTCCCGGAAGTATTGCGCGCTCGGGCCGCGGGGAAGGGCGGAAGGCGCAACCTACGAGGTCGGGGGCGTCAGCAGACGTAGGAGCGGTCAGTGTGTAAGTGCCCGCGCGCGACAAGAAGCAGATTTCAGCACGGATGTCAGGGCTTCGTGACCTCGAGAACGAGCTTCGCCCCTGCCTCGAGCCTGTCGACACGCTGGAATGCCCCACGGATGTCGTCCATGGACACCACCTGGATGTCCGGCGCGCGCAGATCGCCTCGTGCGACGCTGTCCAGCTCGGCGGTGAGCGTTCGCAGATAAGCGCTTCTGCGCAGAGCGATGAAGAGGGGGACGGAGACGATCCGCTCGCGAGGTCGGGCAAGCGAACGGGACAGAGCGGACATGCTCCCGAGGAGCGTCGCTCGCTTCTCCTCCCCGGGACGCCCGGCGAAGGCGAGATGGACGATCCGGCCGGTGGGAGCCACGAATCGGCGCGTGAACGCCGACCTCGTGTGGTCGATGGCGGACTGGACACCCTTCGGGGCCATGGACAGGATCTTCTCCACGAGGCCGGGATCCCGATAGTCGACCCATGCCGCGCCCATCGCGAGCACGGCCTCTCTGTTCCTCTCGGATGAGGAGCCGATGACCGGGATGTGTTCCCGCACGGCGCGCTGCACCACCAGGCGCCCCACCGCGCCGCTCGCCCCGTGCACGAAGACCGGGCCGGGAGGATGAGCGCGAGCGGTGCGGAGGGCGAGCGCCGCAGTGACCAGGTCCAACGGCATCGCGGCCGCAACCGGTGACACGAGCGTGTCCGGCACCCGGACGAGGGCGTCGGCCGGCACATCCACACTGCTCGCGTAGGAGCCCATGCGGGGAAGACAGCCCGCGACGCGCGTGCCCTCGGTGAGACCGCGAGCGAAGGCGGCGGGTGTCGTCCGCTCGACCACACCGACGAAGTCGTATCCCGGCGTGAAACCCGGGCGCGGCTGCAGGAGGTATCCGCCGCGGGCGGCCACGGCATCCGTCGAGCCGATGGAGGCGTACTGCACCCGCACGCGCACGCGACCCCTCGGGATCCGCCCGGGGTGTTCGGACCTCAGCTCCAGGCCGGACGCGTCGGCGGTGAATCGTCGGACGACGACCCTCTGCAGGCTCACGGCTGCCGCTTCGCTACGGCGGCCGCGCTCGACGCTGTCATCCATGGCGGGTCCTCTCCGATCGGGGGTCTTCCGGATCTGCGGCGCGCCCGTCGACGGTCGGATCCGACATCTCCACTATGACGAGAGTGAGCGGCGGACATCCACGGAATCGCGAAACCTCAGTGTCTGCGATGCGCGACTGCGTGGTGTGACCGGTCCGGCGACGTGCGCGCGGCGCCGGAAGCGGAAGGCGAGAACGCGGTCGTCCGCCCTACGGCGATCGATCCGCGTCGACTCGTACTTCTCCGCGATCACTACGCAGAACGGTTCTCGCGGCACGGCATCCCTTGGTGAAGCTCCGTCGTCCCTGCGACCCCGGGGCGACGATGAGCGGGTGGTCGGGTGTCACCGACCCTTCAGTCAGCGGATTATTCCGCTGCGCGCAGCGGCCGGCATCCCAGATGGGGGTCTGGTCGAGGTCGGCCGCTGCGACTCTCCCCACCCCGGGGCGGTCAGACGAAGCGGACGGTCTGCTGCAAGCGGGTCCGGATGTCGAACAGCTCGTTTCCGCCGATCGCGCGCGCCTGGGGGACGCCCTGCCGCAGCACCATGGCGAGGGCGCTGCGGCGCACCACCACGACCGGGACCCCACGACTGGTACCCAGCGACGTGACGGCCTGGGAGAGATCGTCGTCGGGGAGCACGATGATCGCGCCGCCGAAGCGCACGCGCGCGGCCTTGGCGATCGTGCGCATCCTGCCGAGCGCGGCGGTGACAGGCGCGCGCGTACCGAGGCTCGGGCCCGTGATCTCGCCGCGGCGGAAGCCGACGACGCCGCCGAAGTCCTCCGACATCACGCCGTACAGGCCGGACGGGCCGAGGATCACGTGGTCGAGCTTGTCGTCGGCCTCGGCTCCGGCGACGACGTCGTGCCACACGGTGAACCCCATGCCGAGGTCGGAGACGGTGCGCGCCGTGGCCTCCTCTGCGAGGGCATCGGCGAGGAGCCGGCGCAGATCGCGCGGTGCCGAGCGCACGAGCGCCGGGTCGTAGGGGTCGGGGACGTCGACGCCGCGGCCCGCCCATTCGCGGATGAGCATGAGGTAGCGTTCGCGGCGCCATCCGCCGGGGTGACCGTAGGAGCGTGCGCGCGGACGCGTGTCGGTGCGGGCGGCCGGCGGACGCCATCCGCTCCACTCAGCGCCGGCGTCGTGGGTCACACCGGTCCGACGGTCGTAGGCGGCGCGGCCCTCCACAGTGCCGATCAGCTCCCACGCGCGCTGCACCTGGATGAAGATCGCGGCATCGCCCCCGGTGTCGGGATGGGTCTGCCGCAGACGCAGACGGTAGGCGCGGCGCAGCTCGCTCTCGTCGACCGTGGGGTCGACGCCGAGGATCTCGTAGGCCGAGGCCGAGAGCGGACTGTCGAACATCGCTCTCCCTCCGCGACCGCGGCATCCAGGATATCCGCCGGATCATGTGGTTTCGCCGATCCCGTCGACGTCAGGCGGGGACGTCGATGATGCGTTCGACGCCGAGCACCGGGATGACCGATCCGGCGGATGCCGCGGCGATATCATCCGCGAGACGCGCGAGTTCCGCCTCCGGTGCCCAGAGCTCCAACGTGGCCGTCGCCGCGTAGGTCGGCTCGCCGAGCGTCGCTCCATGATGCGCCGCCCACTCGCGCAGCAGGTTGTCGAAGCGGCCGGCCTCCGCGTGCGGCACCTCCAGCGTCACCTGCCGGAGCGCCTCCCTCCGCACGAGCGATGCGAGATCGAGAGCCTCGGACACCGCGGAGGAGTACGCGCGCACGAGGCCACCCGCTCCGAGCTTCACCCCGCCGAAGTACCGCGTCACCACGGCGACCACATCGGTCAGCTCGCGTCGACGCAGCACCTCCAGCATCGGTATCCCCGCCGTGCCCGAAGGCTCCCCGTCATCCGACGAGCGGGCCTGGTCTCCGAGCAGCCCGGTGACCATCGCCGTGCAGTTGTGGTTCGCATCCCAGGCCCGCTTGCGGATGACGGCGATCACGGCTTCGGCCTCCTCGACCGAGGCCACCGGTTCGATGCGCGTGACGAAACGCGACTTGCGGATGACCGTCTCGTGCTCGACCGCCGCCGCGATGGTGGCGGGGTAGCTGCGGAGGGAAGTCACCCGCTTCACGATACCGAGGCCGCGCGCAGCTCAACGGTCGACGAAAGCCATCTGCTGCGGGTTGTAGCGGTCGCCGCTCACTCCGATGCGCATCGCGAGGGCCGAGAGGTCGGCGACCTCGTCGGCCGACAGGGCGACGGCGGTGCTTCCGGCGTTCTCGGCGATGCGGCCGGTGCGTCGCGTGCCGGGAATCGGCACGATCCACGGCTGCTGGGCGAGCAGCCAGGCCAGGGCGATCTGCCCCGGGGTGGCATCCTTCGCCGCGGCCAGCTCGGCGACGTGCGCGACGAGAACCTGGTTCGCCGCACGGTTCTCGGCGGTGAAGCGCGGGATCGTGGCACGGATGTCGCCGGCCGCGAAGTCCGCCGTCGTGTCGACGGTGCCGGTCAGGAACCCCTTGCCGAGCGGGCTGAACGGGACGAACCCGATGCCCAGTTCGGCCAGCGTCGGCAGGATCTCCGCTTCGGGATCCCGGGTCCACAGCGAGTACTCGCTCTGCAGGGCGGTCACGGGATGCACGGCATGCGCCCGGCGGATGGTGTCGGCCGAGGCCTCGGAGAGCCCGAAATGGCGCACCTTGCCCTCGCGGATCAGGTCGCCGACGGTCCCGGCGACGTCTTCGATCGGCACCTCGGGGTCGACCCGGTGCTGGTAGAAGAGGTCGATCACGTCGGTGCGCAGGCTCCGCAGCGACGCCTCGGCCACTCGGCGGATCTGCTCGGGGCGACTGTTCAGCCCGACGCTCCTGCCCGACTCGATGTCCCACCCGAACTTGGTGGCGAGCACGACACGATCACGGATCGGTTCGAGTGCCTCGCCCACGAGCTCCTCGTTCACGTACGGGCCGTACACCTCGGCGGTGTCGAAGAAGTCGACGCCCTGGTCGAGGGCGGACCGCAGCACCGTGATCATGTCGTCGCGGCTTCCGGGGTTCGGCCCGTAGCTCTGCGACATCCCCATGCAGCCGAGTCCGACCGCCGAGACCCGGAGACCCTGTCCGAGAGTTCGTGTGTGCATGAGCTGTCCCTTCGTCGTACCCGCCCGGGTGATCCGCGGGCGTGGATCCGACGCTACGCCCGGGTGCTGTCGCGGGGGAGGGGCTGACGGTACCCCTCTGGCCGGACCCCCTCTGCCGCAGGGCGGATCCATCGAACGGTGGAGACTCGCCTCAGCCCCCTGCCCGATCCGCGCGAAGACCACGGCGGCTGGACTGGGGTCATGCTCCGCGTCCTCCGCTCCATTCCCCTGTGGCTCACCTCTCGACGCGGCGGGTGGGTCTCCCTGCTGATCGCGGTCGTGGCGTTCACCGCCCTTCTCGGCGCCCTCGGTCGCGCGGCCCTCCCTGCCGGCAACGAGGTCGCGCCGACCGACTCCGACTCCGCACGAGCGGCCGCGCTCGCCGAGGAGTTCCCTGACGCGGATGAGCGGACGGCGCTCCTGATCGCCGTGCGCGATGACGGCGCACGGCTCAGCGCCGACGACCTCGCTGCGGTCGGCGCCCTCGCGGCCGACATCGAGACGGAGACCGGCCATCAGCCGCACGGCCCGCTCGTCAGCGACGACGCGGAAGCGGCCGTGATCCAGGCGACGCTCACCCTGGAGGACGACGATGCCGCAGCGGAGGCCGTGCACGGTCTGCGCGACGTCGTGACGGAGCATCCGATCGACGGGGTGAGCGTGCAGGTCACCGGGGGGCCGGCCTTCGGGGTCGACGTCGCGTCCGCGTTCGAGGGTGCTGACTTCACGCTCCTGATGGTGACGATCGGCATCGTGGCGCTCCTGCTCATCGTCACCTACCGCTCCCCGGTGCTGTGGATGATCCCCCTCGTCGTGGTCGCCCTCGCCGATCAGTTGGCGAACAAGGCGACGGCGGCGATCGGAGCCGGGCTCGGCCTGCAGTTCGACACCGGGATCGTGAGCGTCCTCGTGTTCGGGGCCGGAACCAACTACGCGCTGCTGCTCATCTCGCGGTATCGGGAGGAGCTGGCGCGCGAGACCGATCATCGCCGCGCTCTCGTCGCCGCCTGGCGGGCCACCGCCCCCGCGATCGTCGCCTCGAACGTCACCGTCGTGCTCGCCCTGTCGACCCTCGTCCTCGCCGTGATCCCCGGCACACGCGGACTCGGCATCGCCTCGGCCGTCGGACTCCTGATCGCGCTCGCCGCCGTGCTCCTGGTGCTGCCGCCCGCGCTCGCCGTGTGCGGGCGCCGCATCTTCTGGCCGTTCTCGCCACGTGTCGGCGATGCCGCCGCGACCGGTCGCGTGTGGGGCGCCGTGGCGCGTCGGGTCTCCCGGCGCCCCTGGGTGCCGCTCATCGGCGGACTCGTGCTGCTCGGCGTCTTCGCAGGAGGCCTGGCCGGAGCATCCGTCGGACTCACGCAGATCGAGAAGTTCCGCGTCCCGTCGGAGTCCGCGGAGGGCCTGACGACCCTAGACGAGCATTTCCCGGCCGGTGAGGCCCAGCCGTTGATCGTGATCGCGGAGACCGCGCAGGCCGATGCCGTGATCGCGGCCGTCGACGACGTGCCAGGAGTGCTCCGCGTGTCGGTGACGGGCGAGAGCAGCGACGGCTCGCTCACACGTCTGCTCGTCGTCGGAGAACCGGCACCGGGAACCACCGAGAGCCTCGAGCTGGTGGGCGCCGTGCGCGATGCATCGGCCACCGTGCCGGATGCGGGGGCCGTCGTGGGCGGACCCGTCGCCGCGGATCTCGACGCGCGCGACGGAAACCAACGCGACCTGCTGCTGATCGTCCCCCTCGTGCTCGCGGTCAGCCTGCTCGTGCTCATCGTGCTGCTGCGAGCCGTGGTGGCGCCGGTGCTGCTCCTCGCGGTGAACATCCTCAGCGCGGTCGCCGCGATCGGCGCGGGCACGTGGCTGAGCCGGATCCTGTTCGGATGGGATGCGCTCGACCTGCAGGTGCCGCTGCTGTCGTTCCTGTTCCTGGTGGCGCTCGGGATCGACTACACGATCTTCCTCGTCCATCGGGCCCGCGTAGAGGCGCGGACGGTCGGGACGCGGCAGGGGATGGTCAGGGCGGTCACCGCGACCGGCGGTGTGATCACCAGCGCCGGCGTCGTGCTCGCGGCCGTGTTCGCCGCCCTCGGGCTGCTGCCGCTGGTGACGCTCGGGCAGATCGGGCTCATCGTCGGGATCGGCGTGCTCGTGGACACGTTCGTCGTGCGCACCCTGGTGGTGCCGGCGCTGTTCGCGCTCGTCGGGGACCGGATGTGGTGGCCGGGGACGGCCGCGCGACTCGGATCCGGCTCCGATCGAGGTGCAGATCGACCGCACGGGGGAGAATACGAGGATGCCGCAGTCGCCACCTCCGCAGACGCGGGCTGAGCGAGCCGGCCGCGACGACAGGGCGGCCGCGTTCCGCACACCGCGAACCTGGTCGAGCCTGGTCGGATCCATCCGTATCGGGCAGGCCGTCATCACGGTCGTGCTGCTCGTGATCGGTGCCTGGCGCGCCTTCGCCGACGGGGTGCCGCTGCCCTGGGTGCTGGCGCTCTCGCTCGTCTTCCTCGGCTGGTACGGTGGCGGGCTGCTGCTCGGTGAGCGCACCTCGGACCGCCACCTGGCGACCTGGTGGCTGCTCGGGCTCACCCTCATCTGGCTCGGCTGCGTCGTCGTCTCCCCGGAATTCGTGTGGCTCGCCTTCCCGCTGTGGCTGCTCGCCGGGTTCGTGATGCGGCTGCCGTGGGCGTTGCTGCTCAGCGCGGCGATCCTCGCGGTCGTGGTGACCGCCCCGCTGCTGCACACCGGCACGACGAGCTACGCGAACGTCATCGGGCCGCTCGTCGGCGGCGTCTTCGCGTTCGGGATCTCGCGCGGGTACCTCGAGCTCGTGCGTGACGGGCGGGAGCGGCGTCGGTTGATCGCCTCGCTCGTCGCGACGCAGGAGGAGATGGCCGCGCTGCAGGACGAACTGGCCCGCACACAGCGCGAGTCGGGGGCGAGTGCCGAGCGCACTCGGGTCTCGCGCGACATCCACGACACCGTCGCGCAGAGCGTGTCGTCGATCGGGATGCTGGCACGCTCGGCCCTCGAGGTGGACGATCCGGCGCAGCGCACCCGAGCTCTCGAGCAGATCGGTGCCCTCTCGGCCGAGGGACTCGCCGATGCCCGGCGCATCGTGAACGCGCTGATGCCGGCCGAGCTCGAGTCCACCGCGCTCGGCGACGCCCTGGCGCGCATGCTCGAGCGGCTGGGCGAGGAGACGGGCCTCGAGGCGACGCTGCACGCCGACGACGACCTGCCGTCGCTCGGCATCGACGCGGAGGTCGCCCTGCTGCGGACCGCGCAGTCGGCTCTCGCGAACGTCCGCTCCCACGCCGCGGCCTCCCGGGTCGTCGTCACCCTGGCGGATGCCGGTGATGCGGTGCGTCTCGACATCGTCGACGACGGGGTCGGGTTCGACGCCCGGCGCTGGGACGCCGAGGGTGGGGTGGGTGGCCGGGGCGGCGGCTACGGGCTGCGATCGATGCGTGCGCGGTTGCGGGAACTCGGCGGTGGGCTCGACGTGGAGAGCGCCCCGGGCGACGGCACCGCGCTGTCGGCGCATGTCCCGCTCGGAGGAGTAGCTCCGGTCGGGCAGGCGAGAGGAGGAGCGGGATGAGCGCCCTGACCGTGCTGCTCGTCGACGACCACCCCATCGTCCGTGCCGGTGTGCGCTCGCTGTTCGACCGCCGCGACGATATCGAGGTCGTCGGGGAGGCCGCATCCGGAGAAGAGGCCGTGACACTCGCGCGGCATCTGCATCCCGACGTGGTGCTGTGCGACCTGCGCCTCGGAGAGGGCATGGACGGGGTGCAGACGACAGCCGCGCTGCGGGCGCTGCGCCCGGCGCCCGCCGTGCTCATCCTGACGACGTTCGACCGTGATGCCGAGATCCTCGGGGCGATCGAGGCGGGAGCGGCCGGCTACCTGCTCAAGGACGTGGCGCCCGACGACATCGTGCGTGCGATCCGCCAGGCGGCGTCCGGCGGTCTCGTGCTCACCCCCGAGCTCAGCGAGCGGGTCGTGCAGGTGATGCGCGCACCGCGCGTGCGCCTCACCGATCGAGAGCTCGAGGTGCTGCGGCTGCTCGACACGGGAGCGTCGAACCGCGAGATCGCGAAGACGCTGTTCGTCACCGAGGCCACGGTGAAGACGCACCTCGTGCACGTGTTCGAGAAGCTCGGGGCCGACAGCCGCGCACGCGCCATCGCGCTCGCCCGCGACACCGGACTGCTCTGATCCCGCCCGCTCGGCAGCGGTCCGCTCAGCTCCAGAACCGCTGCACACGCGCGGCGAGGTCGCGCATGGCCGTGCCGTCCAGCACCACGCGGCGCTCCTCGACGCCGAGCGCCGGCCACTGCATCACGAACTCGATCGGACCTTCCGGGGGCAGCGGCCACAGCCACAGGCGCTCCGTCGACGAATAGGTGCGGCCACCACCCGAGGCGCCGCCGTTGGTGCGGGTCAGTGTGTGGCCGGTCGGCTCGGCCGAGGGGTCGCCGTCGCCGCGGAACCCGAAGCCGTCGGCGAGGACCCGCTCTCCATCGCCGAGCACGAGACCGTAGCGCAGTCGTCCGGCGGGAGGCAGGGCGCCACCCATCGGGCTGTGCCCGACGAAGTCCGCGCACAGATCGTTCCATTCCCGCACGGGCAGTCCGCCCCGACGCAGCCGACCCTCCAGCCGGAACTCCACACCATCGCTGTAGACGGCCGCGCCGAACAGGCCGAGTGCGAGGTTCTCGGTCGTGGCGAGGGTCTCGGACACGGGAAGCAGGACCGGCAGCTCATCCTCCGGCGCCTGCCACGAGGGCTGTCGTTCCATGTCGATCTCGTCGGACTCCGGCATCTCGGGATCCGGGGGGAAGAAGGTCATGCCGACAGGCCATCACACGCGCTGCAGATCGCGCAAGGGCTGCCGCATCCTCATCTCAACCGTTCGATGGATCCGGGCGATGGCTGCAGCGGGGAGTCTGATATCAGACCGAAAGGAATCCGATGCGCAGGCTCTTCTACGCCGCGTTCGCCTACATGATCGTGGGCGTCGCCTCGGGACTCTTCTACCGAGAGTTCACCAAGATCAACGACTTCCCGGAGGGCGAGTCGACGCAGCTGGGTCTCGTGCACACGCACCTGCTCGTGCTCGGCTTCGTCGTGCTCCTCATCGTGCTGCTGCTCGAGAAGGCGTTCGCGCTCTCCGAGAGCCGGCTCTTCAGCTGGTTCTTCTGGATCTACAACGCCGGCATCGTGCTGACGTCGGCCATGATGGTCTGGCACGGCTCGCTCACTGTGCTCGGCCAGGAGTCGACGAAGATGATCGCCGGCATCGCGGGCCTGGGGCACATCCTGCTCAGCGCCGGCATGGTCCTGCTGTTCCTGGCGCTACGCAAGCGACTCTTCGCGGCGAAGCCGGCCGCTGCCCCTTCCGCCGCGCCCGCTGTCACGGCGTGAGGGGAACAACTCCTCAAGAACTCGGCGGTGCGCCCCGGAATCCGTCAATTCCCGGGCGGGGCGACCGGTTCTTGAGGAGTTGTTCACGTCAGTCCTCTTCCACCGAGTCGTCGCGCAGGTGGGCGATGTGCGCCGCATGCCGCGCCAGATGGTTCGGCGAGCGCCGCACGAACAGCCAGGCCACGATCAGCATCACGAACCAGATGGGTGTCACCAGCAGCGCGGTCAGGGTGTCCGGCTGGGTCGTCAGGGCCCACAGGATGAAGACGAAGAAGGCCAGCACGACGTAGACCATGAACACTCCGCCCGGCATCCGGAACGTCGACGCGGCCACCTTGTCCTTGCGGGTGCGCCGGTAGACGATGTAGCTGCACAGGAAGATCGTCCACACGAACATGAAGCAGAGAGCCGAGACCGTGGTCACCATGTCGAAGGCGGTGCCGATGTCCTTGCCCGCGTAGAGCAGGACGATGCCGGAGAGCAGAAGGATGCACGAGAGGAACAGGGCGTTCTGCGGCACCCGGCGACGGGAGAGGCGGGCGAAGATCCGCGGCGCATCGCCGTCCTGCGCAAGGCCGAACACCATGCGCGAGGTCGAGTAGATCCCCGAGTTCGCGCTCGACATGGCCGAGGTCAGCACGACCAGGTTCACCACGGTCGCGGCAATGCCGAGTCCGGCGAGGGCGAACATCGCGATGAACGGGCTCTCGCCGGCGACGTACTCGGTCCACGGGGTCACCGCCATCAGCACGATGAGCGCACCCACGTAGAACAGCAGGATGCGGATCGGGATCGCGTTGATCGCCTTCGGCAGGTTCCGCTTGGGGTCCTTGGTCTCGGCGGCGGCCGTGCCGACGAGCTCCACGCCCACGAACGCGAACACCGCGATCTGGAATCCGGCGACGAAGCCCATGAAGCCGTGCGGGAACATGCCGCCGTGATCCCACAGGTTCGAGAAGCTCGCGGTCCCGGCGTCGTGCTGGAACCCGGTGAAGATCATCACCAGACCCGTGACGATGAGGGCGACGATCGCGACGATCTTGATCAGCGCGAACCAGAACTCCATCTCGCCGAAGGCGGCGACGGTGGGCAGGTTCAGGGCGAGCAGGATCAGGATCACGAGGACTCCGGGAATCCACAACGGGATGCCGGGGATCAGCGTGTTCGTGTACCCGGCGATCGCGATCACGTCGGCGACGCCGGTCACCACCCAGCAGAACCAGTAGGTCCAGCCGGTGAAGAATCCCGCCCACGGGCCGAGGAGGTCGCTCGCGAAGTCGCTGAACGACTTGTACTTCAGATTCGACAGGAGCAGCTCGCCCATCGCCCTCATGACGAAGAAGAGCATGAAGCCGATGATCATGTAGACGAAGATCACCGACGGCCCCGCGACCGAGATCGTCTTGCCGCTGCCCATGAACAGGCCGGTGCCGATGGCCCCGCCGATCGCGAGCAGCTGGATGTGGCGGTTGCTCAGCGCTCGTCGCAGGTGCTGTTCCTCTCCGTCCGCGGCGCCTTCACGCTCGCGGCCGGTCTCCCCCGTGTACTGCTTCGTCACTCTCGTCCTCCGGTCTTCGTCGACGGTGTCGCTCCGACGGTACCTTCCGATCCGGCGGCGAACGGAATCGTGTTCCGGCATTCCGCTCGCCCGAATCGATTCGATAGGCTTGTTCGAGCCCCGATCCATCCCCCATTCCTGCGAGCCGCTCCTTCATGGCCACCTCCCTCACCACGGGCCGCCCGTGGCGCGTCATCCTTGCCTTCTCCATCCCTCTTCTCCTCGGCAACGTGGTGCAGCAGCTGTACCAGTTCGCCGACGCGATCGTCGTCGGCCGGCACCTCGGCGTCACCTCGCTCGCGGCGGTCGGCGCGACCGGCAGCCTGCTGTTCCTCCTGCTCGGGTTCGCCTGGGGTCTGACCAGCGGATTCGCGATCCCGATCGCACAGGCGTTCGGCGCGCGGGACGACGCCGCCGTGCGCCGCTCGGTCGCGACGGGCGTGCTCCTGAGCGCCATCACGAGCGTGATCCTGACGGTCGCGGCGCCCCTCCTCGCCGGGCCGATCCTCGCGCTGCTGCAGACGCCGTCCGAGCTCATGCCCGAGGCCACGATCTTCACGCAGATCAGCTTCCTCGGTGCCAGCGCGACGATGTTCTTCAACTACCTCTCGGCGATCATCCGAGCCATCGGCGACTCCAAGACCCCTCTGGTGTTCCTCACGGTCTCGTGCGCGCTGAACGTCGGGCTCGTCGTCCTGATGGTGGGTCCGCTCGAGTGGGGTGTGGGCGGAGCCGCCCTGGCGACGGTGGTGGCGCAGGCCGTGTCGGTGGCGCTGTGCCTCGAGTTCGTGCGCCGTCGCCTGCCGATGCTGCACCTGCGCCGTGCCGACTGGCGCGTCAGCCGGGCCGACATCGCTGAGCACCTGCGTCTCGGTCTGCCCATGGGGTTCCAGGCGTCCATCATCGCGATCGGCACGCTCACCGTGCAGGTGGCGTTGAACACACTCGGTGCCGACGCGGTCGCCGCGTACACGACGGGGTCCCGCGTCGACAGCCTCGCGGTCGCCCTGCTCTCCTCGCTCGGTCTGGCGGTCTCGATGTACGCCGCGCAGAACCACGGCGGGCGTCGCCCGGATCGGATCCGTCGGGGAGTCGTCGAGGCGACCTGGATGGCGGTCGGCGCCGGTGTGGTGCTCGGCGGGTTGCTGATCGCCTTCGGAGCCCCGATGGTGCGTCTGTTCATCGGCTCGGGGGCGGATGACGTCGTCGACATGGCGCACCAGATGCTCATCATCAACGGCTGCGGCTACTGGGCGCTCGGCATGCTGTTCGTGTTGCGGGGCGCGCTCCAGGGGCTCGGGCACACCCTCGTGCCCACCGTGACCGGTGTGATCGAGCTGGTGATGCGCGTCGGCGCGGCGATCGTCCTCGGCGCCTGGATCGGGTTCGACGGCGTCGCCTTGAGCAACCCGCTCGCGTGGGTAGGCGCGATCGTGCTGCTGGTGCCCGCGTACGTCCGCGCCCATCGCGCGCTCGGTCAGCTCCCCGTGGCTCCTGCCGAGGCGACCGAGACCTCGGCGATCGCGATCGTCGGGCCGACCGATGGCTCGATGGTCGTGGATGCCGTCGTCACCCAGCCCGTGCGGGTCCTGCGCGCCCGCCGACTGCGGTGGCCGAGCCGGCGCTGACGCATCGCGACGCCCGCGTCCCTCTGCGGAGATATCCGTCTGCAGGATGATGCGGATCGGACTTGAGACGGATGGCCTTTCCGGGACACACTTCTAGTGTCGAGGTAGCGGAGTTTCCGCTGACGGGGGGTCGTCATGACGACAATGAGAGTGGCCAGCGATCTGGCTGCGGTGATGGTGCCGATCGGTTACGTGGGTGCGGCGATCGCCGGTGTCTGCGCGATCGTCGCGGCGGTGGCGGTCATCCGCGGGTCCGGGGGACTCGCCGGTGGTGCCGTGGGGCTGTGGATCGTGGGCGCGCTGATGAGCTTCACGGCGTCGTTCGCTCGGGAGTGGATGCCGCTGATCCTGGCTTGTGCGGCGCTCGTGGCGATGCTGGTGATCGGCGGCGTGGTGCGTGCCATCATGACCGCGGCCGGCGTCGGACGTGCGGATCGTGAGGCGGACGAGGCGCTGCCGGTGGCCGTGCCGGCCTCGAAGCCGGTCACGGCCGTGTCCAAGCCGGCACGCGTGACGACGTCCACGGCGACGGCGTCGATCGCGATCGTCCCCTGAGCGCTCAGCGGTAGTCGCGGTCGCGGTGCTGTCCGGCGTCGTCGCCTGATTCCACGCGAGCCGCCTCGCGTGCCCGCAGCTCGACCCGGCGGATCTTGCCGGAGATCGTCTTCGGCAGCTCCGGCACGAACTCGATGATGCGCACCCACAGGTGCGACGACAGCCGCTCGTGGGCGTAGGCGAAGATCGCTCGCGCGGCATCCGCCTCGGCGGCCGTGGCATCCGCGGTCAGGCAGACGTAGGCCTTCGGCACGGCGAGGCGTGTCGGGTCGGGGCTCGGGATGACGGCCGCTTCGATCACGAGGTCGTGCTCCAGCAGCACCGACTCGAGCTCGAACGGCGAGATCTTGTAGTCGGAGGCCTTGAACACGTCGTCGGAGCGGCCGACGTAGGTCAGGTACCCGTCGTCGTCGCGCACCGCGATGTCGCCGGTGTGGTGGTAGCCGCCGGCGCGTGACTCCGCCGTCTTCTCGGGGTCGTCGTAGTAACCGGCCATGAGCCCGAGCGGCGGCTGCGACAGGTCGAGTGCGATCTCGCCCTCGCCGTCGACGACCGCTCCGGTGACCGGGTCGAGCAGCACGACCGGATATCCGGGCAGCGGTCGTCCCATCGAGCCGACCTTGACGGTCTGACCGGGCGAGTTGCCGATGCAGGCGGTCATCTCGGTCTGTCCGAAGCCGTCGCGGATCGTGCCGCCCCAGGCATCGCGCACACGGTCGATGACCTCGGGGTTCAGCGGCTCCCCCGCGCCCACCAGCTCGCGCGGTGGGTGGGTGAGACGTGCGAGGTCGGCCTGGATCAGCATCCGCCACACGGTGGGCGGCGCGCAGAAGGTCGACACGTGGTGGACGTCCATGACCTGCATGAGGGTGTTCGCGTCGAAGCGGTCGTAGTTGTAGACGAACACGGTCGCCTCGGCCAGGAACGGCGAGTAGAAGCTGGACCACGCGTGTTTCGCCCAGCCGGGGGACGAGATGTTGAGGTGCACGTCGTCGGGCCGCACTCCGAGCCACCACATGGTCGACAGGTGCCCGACCGGGTACGACACGTGGGTGTGCTGCACCAGCTTCGGACGGTTCGTGGTGCCCGAGGTGAAGTAGAGCAGCGCGGTGTCGGACGCGGGGGTCGGACCGTCGGGCTCGAAGGCTGTGGGAGCTGCGGCCGAGTCGTCGAAGCGTGCCCAGTCCGCCGGGACGTCTTCTCCGACGCCGATGCGCAGGATGCCGGAGTCGATGGCGGTGAGCCGGTCGCCGAGCGTTCCGAGGGTGACGACCGCACGGGCGTGACCGTGGTCGACGCGGTACGCGAGATCCGACGCGGACAGGAGGGTCGAGGTCGGGATCGAGACGGCGCCGACCTTCGTGATCGCCAGCATCACCTCCCACAGTTCGATCGTGTTGTTCAGCATCACGATCACGTGGTCGCCGCGGCGGATGCCGACCAGGGTGAGCCAGGCGGCGACCTGGTCGGAGCGCGTCGAGAGCTCGCCGTACGTCCACGACCGCAGCGTCAGGTCGGCCTCGACGATCTGCACCGCCGGCCGATCCGGACTCTCCGCGGCGACCACGTCGAACCACTCGAGCGCGAAGTTGAACTCGTCGACCTCGGGCCAGGCGAACCCGGCGCGTGCTGCCGCGTAGTCGGTGGCGTTCCTGAAGAGGAAGTCCCGCATCTCGCGGATCGTGTGCGTGGCGGCGGTGGCGCTGCGGCTCATGGTGCTCCCTTGCTCCCTGCTGACGTGCATTCCATCTTGGCGCACGACGTCGGCATCGCGTGGTCCCGGAGTCAGTGGGGGAGGAGGCCGGTGCCGTCGCGCAGTTCGAACACCAGCTGCGTCTCGGTGCCGCGCACGACCGGGTGGACCGTGATGTGCTCGAGCACGATGTCGCGCAGCGCCGTCGCATCCTCGACGGCCACGTGCACGAGGAAGTCGTCGACCCCGGCGACGTGGAACACCTGCAGCACGCGCGGGATGCTCACGAGGGCATCGAAGAGCGCCGTCACCTTGTCGCCGGTATGGTTCGCGAGTCGCACCTTGATGATCGCCTGCAGCGGGAACCCGAGGGCCGCGCCGTCCACGCGGATGCGGGTGTCGCGGATCACCCCTCGCTCGCGCAGCGATCGCACGCGGTGGGCGCAGGTGGATTCGGCGAGGCCCAGCCGATGCGCCAGCGCCTTGTTGGTGATCTCGGCGTCGCGGGTGAGGGCTGCGAGCAGTTCGAGGTCGATCTCGTCGAGTTGCGCTTTCGCCAACGGGGAGCCCCTTCGCTTGCCGGATTCTGCACAGAATAGCGTCGAACGCCGGATTCGTGGCGGCTTCTGTCGACTTCCTGCGGATTCATCGTGATTCCGGCAACGTGGAGGCATGACTGCACCGCTGCATCCTGACACCGTCGCCGTCCACAGCGGCCGTTCCGACCTCGAAGGTCTCGGGGTCCACGCGCTGCCGATCGACCTGTCGACGACCAATCCGCTGCCCGACATCGAGCGCGGCGGCGACTCGTACGAGGCCATGGCCACCGGCGGCCGACCCCCGGCGGACGGCAGCATGGTCTACGCCCGTCTGTGGAACCCCACCGTCGCCCGGTTCGAGGAGGCGCTCGCCGAGCTCGAGCACGCCGAGGCGGCCGTCGCCTTCGCCTCGGGCATGGCCGCGATGACGGCTGTGATCCTCGCGCACACCGGGGCGACGAGCACGCGACACGTCGTCGCAGTCCGCCCGCTCTACGGCGGGACCGACCACCTGCTCGGCTCTGGTCTGCTCGGCGTGGAGACCACGTACTGTCACCCCGAGGAGGTCGCGGCCTCCGTACGGCCCGACACCGGACTCGTCGTCGTCGAGACCCCGGCGAATCCGACGCTCGACATCGCCGACATCGCCGACATCGTCCGGCAGGCCGGGGCGGTGCCGGTCGTGGTCGACAACACGTTCGCGACCCCGGTGCTGCAGAACCCGATCGACCTGGGCGCCGCGATGTCGTTGCACAGTGCCACCAAGTACCTCGGCGGCCACGGTGATGTCATCGCCGGCGTCGTCGCCTGCAGCGAAGAGACCGCGGAGGCGCTGCGCCGCGTGCGGGCGGTGACCGGGGGGCTCCTGCATCCGCTCGGGGCGTATCTGCTGCACCGTGGTCTCACGACCCTGCCGGTGCGGGTGCGGCACCAGCAGGAGAGCGCGCGGCGGGTGGTGCAGTGGCTGATCGACAGGCCCGAGGTCGCCGAGGTCTTCTATCCGGGGCTCGACGGCGACCCCCGCGGCATCCTGAAGAGGCAGATGCGCGGCACAGGGGCGATGATCGCGATGCGGATGCGGGGCGGGTTCGCCGCGGCCTCCGCCGTCACGACTGCGACGACCCTGTTCACCCATGCCGTCTCGCTCGGCGGCGTGGACTCGCTGATCCAGCATCCTGCGGCGCTCACGCACCGACCCGTGCCGCCGGAGGCTCGTCCGGCGGCCGATGTGCTGCGCCTGTCGATCGGGCTGGAGGATGTCGACGACCTGATCGCGGACCTGACTCGTGCGTTCGCGGCGATCGCACCCGACGCGTCCGCCTCGTCGTCCCGCTCCCTGAGCGACGTGCCGGCCGCCGTTCGCGCCTGACCCGAGGCGCTCGCGGTCAGAGGGAGGGAAGCCGGATCGTCCCGGTCGCGATGCGCTCGGTCGGCATCCGGTCGCGGTCATAGGTGATCTCGTCATAGCCGTGCGGGGTGGGCACCCCGTCGTCGTCGAGGCTCACGAACACGATCTTCTCGATCGTCAGGATGCGCCTGCGCGTGATCATGTTGCGGGCCACGGCGCGCATCGTCAGCGAGGTCGTGCCGAAATGCGTGGCCTGCAGGCCGATCTCGATGAGGTCTCCCTGCACGGCGGACGCCTCGAAGTTGATCTCCGAGATGTGCTTGGTGACCGCGCGGTAGTTGCCCAACTGCACGATCGCGTAGATCGCCGCCTCCTCGTCGATCCACTTCAGCAGGCTCCCACCGAACAGGGAGCCGTTCGCGTTGAGGTCTTCGGGGCGCACCCACTTGCGGGTGCGGAAGTTGAGTCCGTCTTCCGACCATCGCCACGCCGGTGCCTTCTGCTTCGCCATGGGACGAGGGTAGGTGGGCTGTGAGTCCGCGATGTTACGGCTCGTTTTCGTGAAAGACACAAGGTGCCGGGCGGAGGGTTTGTGTACTCGCCACAAGAAACCGAGTCTCAATCGTGCTGAGACTTGGTTCCGAGCGGCAATTCCGCGGGGTGCGGGGGAGCGCGCCCATACAGTCGCGGTTGGCAACGACGCCACTGACCCCCGGGAGTCCTCAATGACGAGTGCAAAGCCCCACGCGCACGGAATCGGCATGCGCATCGCCGTGATCGTGCTCAGCCTGCTGCTGGCCGCGATGGTGATCCTGTTCTTCGTGACGACGAGCAAGATCGCGAACGGAGCCTCCGAGCTCGCCGACGGCACGACCTCGGCGAAGAACGGCTCGTCCGACCTTGCTGCCGGCGCCGCAGACCTCTCGGACGGTGCGGATCGACTCGCCGAAGGCAGTGAGGACCTCGCGGCGGGCGTCATCACCGCGCAGGACGGATCGCAGCGGGTCAGCGACGGCGCCACCGAGGCCGCGGCCGGAGCGACGGATCTGGCGGAAGGCGCGCGCGGCCTCGCCGACGGGGCATCCAACGCGGCGGCGGGTGCCGGCAAGCTCAGCGGCGGCGTGCAGAAGACGCTCGCCGGTGCCCAGGAGCTCGCCTCGAATCTGGTGGCCGCCGATGCGGGAGCGACCAGGCTCGTGGCCGGCGCGACGGGGCTCGCCGCCGGTGTCGACGGCGCCCACCAGTACTCGAGCGCGGTCCTCTCCGGTGCGAATCAACTCACCGATGCGCTTCGCGCGGGCGTGACGCAAGATGTGTTGACTCTCGCGCACCCCGATTCGAAGGCCGGTCTCGAAGGCCTCGCGGCGACGGCGCCCGGCCACTCCCAGCAGCTCGCTGACGGCCTCGCCGGCCTGCTCGCCGCCGATCCGACGAACCCGCAGTTGCAGGCCCTCGCCACACTCGCCGCAGGCGTCGACCGGGAGGTCGACGCGATGGCGGCACCGGCAGCCGCTGCGCCCGCGCTCGCCCAGGGCCTCGTCGGCGCCGCCGACGGAGCCGCGCAGGTCTCCGCGGGGGTCGGAGCGATCGTCAACGGAGATCCGTCGAAGAACTGGCCGGGCACCGTGGCGCTCGTCGCACCCGAAGCCGCCCCCACGCTGGTCGCCGGCGCGCAGAGCCTCAAAGCCGGCACCGCTCGCCTCGCCGCCGGCGCGGAGAGGCTGGCTTCGGGTCTCCGGGAGCTCTCCTCCGGAGCGGCCACCCTCTCCTCCGGCACGGTGAAGTTGGATGCCGGCGCGACGCGTCTGGATGACGGTGCCGCCAAGCTCGCCGCGGGCGTCGGCACGCTGCAGACCGGTGCCGGCGCCCTCGATGCGGGCATCGGCAAGCTGGCCGATGGCGCCGACGCGGTGGCACGGGGCTCCGGCGATCTCGCGGCCGGCGGCGACGAGCTCGAAGCCGGCGCCGCCGATCTCGCCGCGGGCAACGGACTGATCGCCGACGGGTCCGGCACCCTCGCCACCGCCACGGCGGGAGCGGCGCCCTCGATGCTGCCCTGGATCCTGGGCATCGCCCTGGCCGGACTGATCGCGATCGGCTTCTGGGTCGGCCATCGGGTCAGCCACCGGCGCTCCCTCGCCCTCGCCGCCTGACCCCATCCCCACACCATCCCCCGCTGCCCTGAGCGGATGCCACCCCACCGGCCTCCGCTCAGGGCAGAGCCGCCCAGGGCAGATTCCGGCCCGGGTCGGAGCGCGGCGGCAGAGGCTGGGGACATGAGCGAAGACAACCCCACCCCGCAGTTCGGCCCCGAGGCCCGGCGTGCACTGTTCCACGAGCGGGTCCTCGTGCTCGACGGCGCCCTCGACGACGACAACGGCACGCTGCTGATGACGCAGCTGCTCGCACTGTCCGCCGAGGACCCCGTCGCCGACATCGCCCTCTGGATCCACTCGCCCGGTGGCTCCGTCCCCTCGATGCTCGCGATCCGCGACATCATGCGACTCATCCCCAACGATGTCGCGACCCTGGCGCTCGGTCTCGCGTGCAGCGCCGGGCAGTTCCTGCTCTCGGCCGGTACACCCGGCAAGCGGAGGGCGCTCCCGCACGCGCGCATCCTCATGCACCAGGGATCCGCGGGCATCGGCGGCTCGGCAGGCGAGATCGAGACGCAGGCCGACGACCTGCGGCACACGCGCGACACCGTGCTCGGCCTCATCTCCGATGACACGGGTCAACCCCGTGAGCGCATCTTCGAGGACTCCCTGCACGACCGCTGGTACACCGCGACCCAGGCGCAGGAGTACGGGTTCATCGATGGGATCGTGGCCTCGATCGCCGAGGTGATGCCGCGACGACGCGCGCGTGTCGGAGTGGGGGCGGGCGCATGAGCGGCTACACGATCCCCAACGTCATCGCGCAGCATCCGCGGGGGGAGCGCATCATGGACGTGTACTCGCACCTGCTGGCGGAGCGCGTCATCTACCTCGGCACGGGGATCGACGCGGGAGTCGCGAACGCCCTGATCGCGCAGCTGCTCCATCTCGACGCGGACAGTCCCGAGTCCGGCATCCAGTTCTACATCAACAGCGAGGGCGGGGACCCCGGGGCGGCATTGGCGATCTACGACACGATGCAGCACATCCGTCCGCGCATCGCCACGACGTGCGTCGGTCAGGCCATCGGGCCGGCAGCCCTCCTGGTCGCCGCGGGGAATCCGGGGGAGCGGGCGGCCCTCGCCCACGCGCGCATCGTGCTGCACCAGCCTGCCGGACAGTCGCGGGGCGCGATTCCCGACCTGATCCTCGCGGCGGACGAGGTCGTGCGCGTGCGGTCGGACATGGAGGAGATCCTCGCGAGGCACAGCGGCCGCACGGTCGCGGAGCTGCGCGCCGACACGGACCGTGACCGCGTGTTCACGGCGCCCGCCGCCCTGGACTACGGGCTGATCGACACGGTGCTGGGCGCGCGGGGCTGAGTTCGGTCCGCCCGGATGCATGACCGACGGACGGATGCATGACTGATGCGGCCCGTGCGGTCATGCATCCGTCCAGGGGTCATGCAGACGGCCCGCCGGATCAGGCGGCGAGGGCGAACGCGCCGCGAGAGACGGACACGGCGGCGGATGCCGGAACCGTGGCCGAGCGCAGTTCGTCGGCGACCGCGCTCGTCAGCTCGATGAGGCTCGTGTCGAGGGCGCCCGCGATCGCGGCGATCATCTCGCTCGACGGCTCCTTCAAGCCGCGTTCGACCTCCGAGAGGTACTGCGGTGAGACGCCCGCCTTCTCGGCGGTCTCGGTGAGGGTCTCCTCGCGGTCGTGACGACGTCGACGCAGCTGGTCGCCGAGCAGCTGGCGCCACAGGGGTTCGGGGTCGCTCGGCCGTGGGCGGGCGGGGCGTGGGGCGCGCGGGAACGGGACGATGTCGGCCATGCCTCACGATAAACCGGGGCATCCGGCGGGTTCGAGCGGTTCTGCTCAGAGCAGAACCGCGGGACGGACGCGACGGTCCGGTGCCGTTCACGCAAGGGTGGCATCCCGGTGAACGGCCGGCTGGTACGTTTCTGCGCACCGGTGGCGCATGGGGAGCGCCGCCGGGCACGCCTGGCCTGGGGCTGGCGCACGGGGAAGGGCGGGGAGTGAAGCGGGGGATGGGTCGTTTCGCTCCCCGATCCTCGACGGAGCGGTGGCTACCAGTCCCACATCAGCGTGATCGTGCCGGGGCCGAAGTTGAACTCCGCATGCGTGACGCCCACGCCGTTGAGCGGCACCGCGTGGGAGCGGGAGGTGCCGTCGGCTTCGACGGTGACGCGGCATCGGCGCGGGAGACGCTGCGGGTCGAAGGACAGATGCAGCACGATCTCCGCCTGGCGACGCGGGGCGACCACGGTGTACTCACTCTCCGGACCCGAGCTCGCGGACGTGATCGACTCCCGCTCGGTGAGGGCCAGCTCGCCCTTGCGCAGCGGGGAGCTCAATCGGAGGGTGGCGCGGACGAGCTGCTGGTCGAGATCGATCCTCGTGTCGACGAGGTCGCAGCCGAGGGTTCCACGGATCTCGGGCGCCGTGGAGTCGGCATCGCTCGTCCCGTAGAAGATGACCGCGTGCCGTGCGCCATCGCGATGGGCCTGCCAGAGCGTGCGATTCACCGTGCGCGTGACCCTGCTCTCGGCATCGATCTCGACCAGGAGCGATCCCGACCGCTCGAGCAGTTCGGCGGTGGGCTCGCTCGTGAGGGGGCTGTCCGGCAGTGCGGCCAATGTCGCGTAGCTCCGGTGTCGGTTCGGCTGGATCCGACGTGACGGGCCGAGGGTGTCGGTGAGCGTCCCCTCGTCGAGCAGCAGGAGCTGCTCCAGCTCGCGGAGGGTGTCGAATGACGTGTCCTTGTCGGGACGACGTGCGCCGGACTGCCACATCGAGAGCGTGGCGACGCTGATCGTGTATCCCCGATCCCGGAGTCGTCGTCGGATCGTGCGCAGGGATTGACCGCGTCGCTGCACGGACTGTCGCAGTGTCGAAGCGAAGTCGGTGATGTCGCCGCCTGCGGGGCTGTCGGTGTCGTCCCTCTGCGGGCGCGGAGTCCCGTCGTCCATGCTGCGCCTCCCCGTCGCAGGGCGGAGAGCGCCGGTGCTCCCCGTGGGAGAGACATGCTATCCCCGCGGGTTCCGCAGGCCAACCACCGAAATCGGGTCGCGTCGGGGCGTGCTCAGGCGTCGGCGCGACCGCTGGTGTGCTCGGGGGTCGTGTCGGATGCGTCTGCGGGCGCCGCCGAGGCATCCGTGGCGGCCCAGCTGGCGAGCATCCTGAGCTTGTCCGCGGAGGCCGTGCCCGGCTCGGCCGTGTACGTCGACAGGTGCAGTCCGGGGTCTGCCGGCAGTTCGAACGCTTCGTAGGTCAGCTCGATCTCGCCCACGACCGGATGGGCGATGCGCTTCACCCCGGTGCGGTGGAACCGCACGTTGTGCGCGGCCCACAGGGTGCGGAACCGCTCGCTCCTCGTGGAGAGTTCACCGACGAGATCCGTGAGCTTCCGGTCGAATGGGTTCCGCCCGGCCTCGCCGCGCATCGCTGCGACCAACTCCTGGGTGTTGCGATCCCACTCGGGGTAGAACTCCTGCGCGGCGGGATCGAGGAATGCGAAACGCGCGCTGTTCGGCTGCGGTTGTGCGAACACCGGTGCGTACAGGGCGCGCCCCAGGGCGTTCGCCGCGAGGTAGTCGAAGTAGTTGTTGCGCACGACAGCCGGCGCCTCGGTCATCGCATCGAGCAGCCGCAGGATGCTCGGTCGCAGTTCCGTGGCCTTCTTCCGCGGCGCGCGTGCGACCGGGGAGGTGTTCGCGGCGCGGGCGAGATCGAACAGGTGCGCTGTCTCGGCCTCATCCAACTGCAGCGCTCTGGCGAGAGCATCGAGCACGCTGTCGGAGGCGCCGGACAGATCGCCGCGTTCCAGTCGCGTGTAGTAGTCGACGCTCACGCCCGCGAGCAGGGAGACCTCTTCGCGACGGAGGCCCGGCACGCGACGGTTGCCGCCGAACGCGGGAAGGCCCGCCTGGTCGGGGGTGATGCGTGCGCGCCTCGTGGAGAGGAACTCGCGCACCTCGCTGCGGGTGTCCATGCTTCCGACCGTACGCCGTCCGCGTCCGCCGAGGCAGGTATTGCCGTTACCCCTGAACGCCTACAGCGCCGCGGTCACTCCGGGCAGCAGCTTGCCGAGGATCGCGCCGAGCTGCTCGCGTTCCTCCGTGCTGAGGGGATCGAGCACCAGTTCACGAACCTGCTCGACGTGCACGGGGGCGGCGGTGCGCAGCATCTCCCGCCCCGCCGGCGTCAACGCGGCGGAGAGGGTGCGCTTGTCGGTGCTGCACGAGGTGCGCTCGACCCAGCCGCGCTCCTCGAGCGAGTCCAGCGCATGGCTCAGACGCGAACGGCTGAGCCCGGCGATCCGCGCCAGTTCGGTCATCGTGACGACGCCTTCACCCTGTCCGGCCAGCGTGACGAGGATCGCGTAGCGGGCGTGGTTGAGCCCGACCTCCTCCTTCAGAGTGCGGTCGAGCACCTGCGGCAGCAGCTGGACGAAACGGATGACCGGCAGCCAGGTCTCCATCTCGACGTCGTCGAGTCGACGCGGATGCTGGTGCTCCGCCGTCATGAGGCCCTCCTGGAGTGTCACGCCGCCGACAGGTCGAGCGTGTGCGCGGTGTGGTCCCGCTTGGCCTGGAGGTAGCGGGAGTTGGCCTCCGACAGGTGCACCTCGGTGCGGACACGCTCGGTCACACGGATGCCGAGTGCTTCGAGCTGCACGGCCTTGTCGGGGTTGTTGCTGAGCAGGCGGATGCCGTCGACGCCGATGGCGTTCAGCATCTGGGCGGCGACCGTGTAGTCGCGCTCGTCTTCGCCGTGGCCGAGGGCGACGTTCGCCTCATAGGTGTCGAGCCCGGCATCCTGCAGCGCGTAGGCGTCGAGCTTGGCGTACAGGCCGATGCCCCGTCCTTCCTGTCGCAGGTAGAGCAGGAAACCGCCCTCGTCCGCGATGCGCTCCACGGCTTCGCGCAGCTGGGGGCCGCAGTCGCACCGTTCGGAGCCGAACACGTCGCCGGTGAGGCACTCGCTGTGCGGGCGTACGAGGGGCGCGTCGCCGCCGTCGAGCGAGCGTTCGAGCGCTGCGCGCCAGTCGCCGAGGCCGAGCAGCAGGTGCTCGCGGCCGTCGACGAGGCCGTCGAAGGTGACCACGTCGGCGGTGGTGGAGAAGCCGTCGCCGAAGCGCAGCGGCACCCGGACGCGGGTGCGTTCCGTGGCGACCGGAGCGACGGTTGAAGTTTCAATCATGCCGGGTGCAACGCGCGGCTCCGCGGAGTATTCCCGGATGGGCGGATTCGGAGGGGTTCCCTCAGAGCCTCCCAATCGGGGAGAAAGCGGCGTTGACTGGATCTCACACGACAGAAGGAGCACCACGAATGCGCGGAGTAGTCATGTACGCCCCCGGCGACGTCAGGGTCGAGGAGCGCGAGAAGCCCACGGTCACACGGCCGACCGATGCCGTCATCCGGATCGCGGCGACCTGCATCTGCGGTTCCGACCTGTGGCCCTACCGCGGCGCGAACGACGTGGATCACGCTCCGATGGGGCACGAGTACGTGGGCGTGGTCGAGGAGCTCGGCGCCGAGGTGCAGTCCCTGAAGGTCGGCGACTTCGTGGTGGGCTCCTTCATGGCGTCCGACAACACGTGTGAGATCTGCCAGGCGGGCTACCAGTCCCGCTGCGTGCACGTGGTCCCGATGGGGCGGTTCGGTACGCAGGCCGAGTACTCGCTCGTGCCGCACGCCGATGGCACGCTCGTCGCCACCCCGGGCCGGCCCGACGCGGACCTGATCCCTTCATTGCTCGCCGCATCCGACGTGCTCGGCACGGGATGGTTCGCGGCGGTGGCGGCGGAGGTCGGACCGGGCAAGACGGTCGCGGTCGTCGGTGACGGCGCGGTGGGTCTGCTCGGCATCCTGGCCGCGCGGGAGCTGGGCGCCGAGCGCATCATCGCGATGAGCCGGCATGCCGACCGGCAGGCGCTGGCGCGGGAGTTCGGGGCGACCGACATCGTCGAGGAGCGCGGGGATGCGGGTGTCGCGCGCATCAAGGAGCTCACGAACGGGCTCGGAGCGCACTCCGTGATCGAGGCGGTCGGCACGCAGGAGTCGATGATGCAGGCGATCCGCTCGACCCGTCCCGGAGGTCACGTCGGCTACGTCGGCGTCTCGCACGATGTCGCCCTGCCCGGTGAGGAGCTGTTCTACTCCGGTGTGCACCTGCACGGCGGTCCCGCGCCGGTGCGCCGCTTCCTGCCCGAGCTGATCCGGCTCATCTGGGACCGGAAGATCGACCCGGGCAGGGTCTTCGACCTCACCCTTCCGCTCGAGGATGCCGCCGAGGGATACCGCGCGATGGACGAGCGTCGTGCCACCAAGGTGCTGCTCACGGTCTGAGGGCGGGGTTCGCTACTCCCCGGGTTCGCTACTCCCGCGCGCGCCGTCGCACGACCTTCAGCTCGCTGGCGAGGATGCCGAGGACGACGAGCGCTCCGCCGATGAGCGCGGTCGCGGGCAGGCGCTCGCCGGCGATGCGTCCGATCACCCCTGCCCACACCGGCTCGCCGGCGTAGATGATCGTCGCGCGCGTGGGGGACACGGACTTCTGCGCCCAGTTCATGGTCAGCTGGATCAGGCAGCTCGCCGCTCCCAGTCCGACCGCGCAACCGACCCAGATCCAGGAGAACTCCGGCACGCCCTCGCCCACCACCGGCATCGTGAGCAGTCCGAGCGCTCCGGCGGTCAGCAGCTGGATGACCGTGATGCGACCGAGGTCGATCCTCCCGGCGAAGAGGCTGATCAGGATGATCTCGGCCGCGATCGGCAGAGTGCTGATCATGGTCGCGATCTCGCCGACTCCGAGAGTGAGCGCGAACGCATCCGGCCCGGCGATGAACAGCAGCCCCACGAACGCCAGGGCCGCCCCGACGAAGGCCATCGCCGGAGGTCGCTTGCGGAACACCGCCCACTGCGCGAGCGGCACCAGCGGCACGTACATCGCGGTGATGAACGCCGAGGTGCTGCTGTCGATCGTCT
This sequence comes from Microbacterium sp. NPDC090218, assembly GCA_044900255.1. Classification (GTDB taxonomy): domain Bacteria; phylum Actinomycetota; class Actinomycetes; order Actinomycetales; family Microbacteriaceae; genus Microbacterium. Next base: position 1,506,816 of record JBJDMS010000001.1, read on the forward strand.
GCAGTCCGAGGGTCTGCAGACCGTAGCCGAGATAGATCATCACCCCGATGGCGACTCCCGCGCCGATGTCGCGCCAGCGGATCCCGCGCAGGACGCGGCGGAAGATCACGACGCTGATCAGTCCCGCGATCAGGAAGCGGATGCCGACGAAGAACCACGGCCCGGAGTGCTCCATCGCCCAGTGCACCAGCAGGAACGTGCCGCCCCAGACCGCGGTGATCGCGATGAGCGCGGCCTCCTGTGGACGCAAGCGCATCCAGCGAAGACGAGAGGGCATCGTTGGCCCTTTCTCGACGTTGCCGGATCGAGCATAGTCGGGCGGATCGTGACGGGAGAAGACGATCGCGCGCCGTGTGCACCGGCGGAGTCGGTAGCCTCACAGCATGAGCGACTTCGTGAGTGCCTCCGAGCTGGACGACCTCCTGCGCCAGGGCGCGCCGGTGCGGGTGATCGACGTGCGGTGGCGGCTGGACCGCCCCGACGCGGGGCACGACGACTACCTGACGGGACACATCCCCGGTGCCGTGTTCGTCTCACTCGACACCGAGTTGTCGACCCACGGCGAGCCGTCGGAGGGGCGGCACCCGCTGCCGTCGACCGCGACGCTCCAGGCGGCGGCCCGCCGGTGGGGTGTGAACACAGGCGACATCGTCGTCGCATATGACGACTTCAAGGGCATCTCGGCGGCCCGCGCCTGGTGGCTGCTGCGTCAGGGCGGTGTCGATGTGCGCGTGCTCGACGGCGGCATCCGGGTCTGGCAGGCCGAGGGTTTCGACGTCGCGACCGACGACGTGAACCCCGAGCCCGGCGACGTCGTGCTCGACGAGATCGGCGGCGATGCGCTGTCGATCGACGAGGCTGCGGCGTTCCCGGCTTCCGGCGTGCTGCTCGACGCGCGAGCTGCCGAGCGCTATCGCGGAGATTCCGAGCCGCTCGATCCCGTGGCGGGACACATTCCCGGAGCGCGCAACCTCCCCGAGCCGGTGCATTTCGACGCACAGGGGCGGATCCTCGATCGCGAGACGGTCCTCGCGAGCTTCGCCGAGGTCGGCGTCACCCCGGGTACCCCCGTCGCGGCCTACTGCGGGTCGGGTGTGACGGCAGCGCACACCGCGTTGGTCCTGCACGAGGTGGGCATCGAGGCCAAGGTGTTCCCCGGTTCGTGGAGCCAGTGGTCGAACACCCCCGGCCGCCCTGTCGCGACCGGCGATCAGCCCGGCTGATCCTCCCGCGGGCCGTAGCCCCATTGCAGCCCGAGAGCGCCGGGGCCGAAGGCCCTGCGCACCAGATGCACCGACGTACCTCGGACGGGCACCGGCGTCTTGACGATGCCGTCCGGCGTCTCGACGCGCTCTTCGCACCAGTCCGGCACGGCGTCCGGGTGGAAGCGCGTCCACACCAGCAGCTCCCGGCACTTCTGCGCCAGCGCGTGGCCCGTGTCGCGCATCGGCGGGTAGCCGGGCGGGTACTCGACCGACCACTCGACCATGGCCGTGTCCGGCGCGGTCAGCGGATGGTCGAGCTCGAAGAGCACGCCGTGCACTTCGCCGTCGGGGTGTGAATAGCGCGCGGCGATGCGTCCGCCCGACACCGCCTCGAGGATCGGCGCCGGTGTGCTGATGCCGGGCGTGATCTCCAGGAACGGGATGGCCGTGATCGTGCCGACCGTGGACTGCACGATGCTGCGCGTGATGCTGTAGGCGACGTTGCCGTCGGCGCCGACGTCGGTGACGGAGTGCGTCGTCAGCTCACGCGAGGTGTCGGGGTACGAGGCGCCCAGTTCGTCGAAGGCGAGCATGACCGCTCGCTCGAGGTCTTCCTCGTCGAGCGGGAACTGGTTCGGTCCGAGCGGACCGGTCCTGTTCGTGGGGCCGAGGTGCCGACTCAGTGCGCCGCGGTCGAGCCCGAGGAGGTCTTCGATGTCGGCGAGGGCGGCCAGCGACTGCACGCCTTCGGGGCGTCGGGCGCCTGAACGCCAATAGCTCAGTGTCGCCATCGCGACACGATTTCCGCGGGCGTTGAGCTGCTGCTGCAACCACGACAGCGTCACGTCCCTGGCGTTGATCGCGTCACGCAATGCCCCCGCGAAAGCATCGGATCCAGACCTGCGTTCGTCATACTCGTAACTCATCACAGCCCCCCTCCGGTATGTGAAGACCACCGCCCTAAAGTGAGCATACGACCGCACGCGCGTACCTCAGGGGACCGGGTGGGCATGTGGGGTCACTTGGCCGTCATCGCAGGCAGGGTGCCCGACCCTGCGAAGACCGGCCTGACGCAGTGATGCCCCCCCTTGCTGCGTATGTCGTGAAGCCCGGCAATCGATCTGGGGAGATCCGCCGGGCTTCACGAAACCTCCTCCGCAGCCCGCGGGCGCAGCGGCTCCGCGCCCCCGCGTAGACTGGGAGGAACACCCCGGAGGACTCTGGATCGTCATGTCTGCCCCTGCTCGCGCATTCACCATGCGCCACGTGCAATTGCTGCGCGCTCTGTTCGCCGCCGTTGCCGCCCTGATGATCACGTTCTCGTCGGACCACTCCGCTCCCGTCGGCCTCGCCGTCTTCAGCGGCTTCGTGTTCGTCACCGCACTCGTGCAGCTGCTCGCGGCCTGGCTCGTGCTGCCCGCGGGCTCCCGCTGGTCGTACATCCTGCTGGCGGCGCTCGGCATCGTCGCCGGCGGAGTGAGCGGCATACCGGCCTGGCGGTCCGACGACCTGTTCTTCATCGTCGTCTCGGCCTGGGCGATCCTGAGCGGCGGCATCGAGCTCCTCGCCGGCATCCGCTCGCGTCGAACCCGTGACCCGCTGTCCCGCGACGCGATCACCGTCGGCGCGCTGGGTGTGCTCCTCGGTGTCGTCCTGCTGCTCATCCCGGCGGGCTTCGTCCAGGAGTACACGATCGCGAAGGCCGGCACGTTCCTGCTGTCCGGCATCATCCTCGGCGTCGGGATGTTCGGCGGGTACGCGGCGATCCTCGCCGTTTTCCTCGGCATCGCCGGTCTCACGCCGAAGCGAGTGGATGCCGCCGCCGCGGCCTCCGAATCGAACGACAGCGCCGCTCCTGCGGAGCACGGAGGAGCACGATGAGCGACGAGAAGCCCACCCGTCGGGACATCCTGCGCCCCCTGCACCTGCTGCTGATCGCGCTGGGCTGCGGCGTCTTCGCCATGGTCGTCACGCTGGTCTCGACCGGGGCCTTCACCGCGCGGGTGAACACCGCGATCGCGAACGGCACATACGACGGACTGACCCCGGTGGCGCTCGGCCTCGTGGTCGGAGGCGGGGCGTTCATCGTCACGCTGCTGATCCTCGCGATGCTGATCCTGGCCGTCGACCCCGCCGACGTCACCAAGACCATCGACCGTCCGGTGCTGTACGACCCGGAGCCCGAGGGCGAGGCGGAGGGCGAGGAGCCCGGCCGCTCGACCTCTTCGTGACCGTCGGGCGGGCGGCATCCCGTGATCTTCCGCCCTCCCTCGGAATAGTCGCGCGGTCCAGGCGCTTGTCCCTGAAGTGACTGCCTCCGTCGACCGCGCCTCCATCGGACTCCGGTCGGAGCGAGGTCCCATCCTCGGCGCGCTCATGCTCGCCACCGGCCTCATCGCGATCGACGCCACGATCCTCGCGACCGCGGTGCCCAGCATCGTCCGCGACCTCGGCAGCTATCAGCAGTTCCCGTGGCTGTTCTCGGTGTACCTCCTGGCGCAGGCCGTGAGCGTGCCCATCTACTCCCGGTTCGCCGACACCGTCGGCCGCAAGCCGATCATCCTCCTCGGCATCGCCCTGTTCCTGCTCGGATCGATCCTCTGCGGGCTCGCCTGGAGCATGCCGGCGCTGATCGTGTTCCGCATCATCCAGGGCATCGGTGCCGGTGCAGTCGCGCCGATGTCGATGACCATCGTCGGCGACATCTACACGGTCGCCGAACGCGCGAAGGTGCAGGGGTATGTGGCGAGCGTCTGGGCGATCTCGTCGGTCGTCGGCCCGGCACTCGGGGGCATCTTCGCCCAGCTCGACGCCTGGCGCTGGATCTTCTGGATCAACATCCCGCTCTGTCTGATCGCCGGGTGGATGCTGCTGCGCAACTACAAGGAGCAGAAGCAGACCCAGAAGCACAGCATCGACTACGGCGGAGCGGTGCTGCTCACGATCGGGTTGACCGCGCTCATCCTCGGCATGCTGGAGGGCGGGAACGCCTGGGCGTGGCTGTCCGTCCAGAGCGCCCTCTGCTTCGGCGTCGGCGTGGTCGCGCTGGTGGCCTTCGGGTTCGTCGAGCGCCGGGTCGCCGAGCCGATCGTCGACCTGCGCCTCGCGGCTCGCCCGCTCATCCTCACGACCACGATCGTGTCGCTCGGCATCGGTGCGCTGATGCTCGGGGTCACCAGCTTCGCGCCGGCGTACCTCGAGGGCTCCACCGGCATCGCCCCGCTGCTCTCCGGTCTCGCGGTCGCCGCTCTGACGCTCGGCTGGCCGCTCGCCGCCGCCAATGCCGGGCGCCTGTACCTGCGGATCGGCTTCCGCCGCACCACGCTGATCGGCATGAGCATCACCACGGTCGCCGCCATCACTCTCGCATCCGTGGCATCGTGGCCGAACCCGTTCGTGATCGCCGGCATCGCGTTCGTCCTCGGCTTCGGACTCGGTTGGAGCGCGGCACCGACTCTGATCGCCGCGCAGGCATCGGTCGGCTGGGGGGAGCGCGGTGCGGTGACCGGCATGAATGCCTTCGCACGCTCAGCGGGAAGCGCCGTCGGCGTGGCCGTGTTCGGAGCGATCTCCAACGCCGTGATCGCGCAGGGCGTCGGTCCGGACGATCCCGGCACGATCATCCACGCCTCCGTCTGGGTGTTCGTCGCGGTCGCCGCGACCGCCGTCCTCACCCTGGTCGCCGCCGCGTTCATGCCGAAGGACAGGGTCGAGGAGCATTCCGGAGAGTCAGCTCCCTAGCTCTGCGTCGTGTGGTGACGCCGAGTGCACGGGAACGCGTCGAGTGGCGACGCCGAGTGCACGGGAACGCGTCGAGTGCACGGGATCCGTGCGTGAACTTCCCGTGCACTCGGCAACTACCGGTGCACTCGGCGACGACCGGTGCACGCGGCAACTACCGGTGCACGCGCCGATCCGGCCGGAGCGCGCCGGAACCAGCGCGGGCTCAGCGAGCGAGGCGCTCGGCGATACCCGTGTAGGTCGCAGGCGTCAGAGCGAGGAGGCGCTGCTTGGCCGCATCCCCGATCTCGAGACCCTGTACGAACTCGGCGAGGTCTGCGGCACCCACCCGGTGGCCACGGGTGAGCTCCTTGAGCAGCGCGTACGGGTCGGTGATCGTGGAGCGGCCGGCGACCACCTCGGCGCGGATGACGGTCTGGATGGCTTCGGCGAGCACCTCCCAGTTCACGTCGAGATCGGCCAGCAGCACGTCGCGCGAGAGCGAGATCGCGTTCAGGCCGCGGCGCAGGTTGTCGAGCGCGAGCAGCGAGTGTCCGAACGCCACGCCGATGTTGCGCTGCGTGGTCGAGTCGGTCAGGTCGCGCTGCAGACGGCTCGTGACGAGCGTCTGGCCGAGCGAGGCGAGCAGGGCCCCCGAGATCTCGAGGTTGGCCTCGGCGTTCTCGAAGCGGATCGGGTTGATCTTGTGCGGCATCGTCGACGAGCCGGTGGCCCCGGCGACCGGGATCTGCGCGAAGTAGCCGAGCGAGATGTACGTCCAGATGTCGGTGGCGAGGTTGTGCAGGATGCCGCCGGCGTGACGCACGCGGTCGTAGAGCTCGACCTGCCAGTCGTGCGACTCGATCTGGGTGGTGAGGATGTTGAAGCCGAGACCCAGGCCCTCGATGTACTCGCGGGCGATGGTGGGCCAGTCGGCGTCGGGGTCGGCCGCGAGGTGCGCGGACCAGGTGCCGGTCGCGCCGGAGAACTTGGCCAGGTAGTCGGAGGCCGCGATCTGACCGCGGACCCGCTCGAGGCGCCAGGCGAACACCGCGAGCTCCTTGCCCATCGTCGAGGGCGTCGCGGGCTGGCCGTGGGTGCGGGAGAGCATCGCGGCGTCGGCGTGCTCGACCGCGAGCTCGCGGAGCTTCGCGATCACGGTGTCGAGGGCCGGGAGCCAGACCTCTTCGACGGCGCGCTTCACGGTGAGCGCGTAGGAGGCGGAGTTGATGTCCTCGCTCGTGGCGGCGAAGTGCGTGAGCTCCGCGATGCCGTCGAGGCCGAGCGTCGAAAGTCGGTCGCGCACGAGGTACTCGATCGCCTTCACGTCGTGCTGGGTGACGGCTTCCTTCTCGGCGAGCCAGTCGATCTCGGCCTGCCCGAAGTCGCGGTAGAGAGCGCGCAGGCGCTCCTTGTCGGCGTCCGAGAGCGGAGTCGTCTCGAACAGCGAGCGGTCGGTCAGAGCGATCAGCCACTCCACCTCGACCTCGACCCGCGCGCGGTTCAGTCCGGCCTCGGAGAGGAAGTCGGCGAGACCGGTGACGGCGCCGCGGTAGCGACCGTCGAGAGGGCTCAGGGGCTGCGGCGGGAGCGAAGGCTGGAAAGTCAGGGGAGTCCTCCTGATCGGGCCCCTCAGAGGCGGGGCGTGCGGGGGAGACGCAGAGCGGGTTCGAGCTGGCGGAACAGGCCCCGAGTCGCCGCTTCAATCATACCGAGCACGGAATCGAACATCTCCGCGCCCGCGTAGTAGGGGTCGGGTACGTCGAGGGTGGAGGCGTTCGGGTCGAAGGCGAGCAGCAGCGTGACCTTTCCCTCCTCGTCCTCGTCGTGCGCCCACTCCCGCAGGATGCGCTCGTGGGTGCGGTCGAGGGCGACGACGAGGTCGTTGTCGGCGAACGTCGCGGCGGTGAACTGCCGGGCGCGGTGCTGGGAGCCGTCGTAGCCGTGCCGGGCGAGCGAGTCGATCGTGCGGTTGTCGGCGCGTTCGCCGAGATGCCAGTCGCCCGTGCCGGCGCTGCGCGAGACGATGCGCGAGCCGAGTCCCTGCCGTTCCGCGAGGTCGCGGAACACGACCTCGGCCATGGGAGAGCGGCAGATGTTCCCCGTGCAGACGAAGATCACGCGGAAGGGAACCGGGGATGTCACAGATCCATTCTGCCCGCCTCCGGCTGTCCTGCACAGCGCGGGTGAGTGCGCAGGACCTCTGCACACCGTCGTCGGGCACTCATCTCTCCACCGGTCCCGCGAATCGCACCGGAGGAGAACCTGCCGATCCCGCAGGCTGAGGCCATGTACTCACTCGCACCTGATCGCGTCGTCTCCTCTGCCGAGCTCTGGGCGCGCCTCGTGACCCGTCGAGAGATCGACGCGGCGCTCGTGGTGCTGGACGACGCCGGAGCCGCCCTCGTGCGACTCGTCGACGACGCGGACTGGGAATCCCAAGGGCTCCGCGCGCTTCATGCGCTCCTGGGGCGACTGCGCGACGACACCGGCGTCGAGCTCGGGCACCTGAGGGTCCGCGAGTGGGAGGCGACGGGAGGCGAGGGATGAGTGGACTCGACATCGATCATGGTGGAGCGATCGCCGTCGACACCGAGCGGTTGCGCGACGTCGGCTCCCGGATGATGGTGGTGGCGGGGTGGTACCGAGAGGCTCACGCGGCGATCGGGCGTGCGTGCGCCTCCATCGCATCGGAACCGCGTGCCTGCCCCCACCTGGATGCGGGAGCTCTGCAGCGCAGCGCGGAGCGGCTCGACGAGCTGCGCTCCGAGCTCGACGATGCGTGCGTGGGCACCCTGCTGATGGCCGATGCGTTCGAGGTGGTCGAGTTGCGGGCTGAGGCTGAGGCGCTGGCCCGCACCGATGCCGCGGCCGCGGATGCCGTCCTCTTGCGTATCGACCGGCTCGTGAACGGCGACGAGCGGATCGGGGTGATGGCCGATTGGCTGGTGGCGGGCTGGGAAGATCGGCGGTTCGATGGGACGGGTCGCCAGTTCGACGCAGGCGGCCTGCTGCTGCCGCTGTTCCTGGCCGGAGCGTTCGTCGGGGTCTCCACGGGCCTGGGCAAGGTGGCTGCGGGGGTGCCGCTGCAGGGGCGGCGGGCAGACCCGGTTCACGTGACAGCGGTGAAGACCTCGACGCCGGCCGCGCCGCAGAGCCTCGCCGGTGCGTTCCGGCGGATGCCGTCGTCGAGCGCACAGGTGGCGGTCGAGAAGTACACGATGCCTGACGGCACGACCCGCTACGTGACCTACATCTCGGGCACGAAGAACTCGGTGCCGTGGCGGGGCGGTGAGGAGGAGCCGTGGGACATGAAGTCGAACGTCGAGCTCTATCAGGGGCACGTGTCGGCCTCATATCAGGCGACTCTCGACGCGCTGGCGGCCGCGGGGGCGGAGCCGGGCGACCGTGTCGATACCGTCGCCTACTCGCAGGGCGGGATGATCGCCGCGCACCTGGCGATGGAGAGCGAGTACGACGTCACCATGCAACTGACCGCGGGGAGTCCTCAGGAGCCCACGCTGGAAGACGACCAGACGCTCATCCAACTCCGCCACTCCGACGACCTGGTCTCGAACCTCGCCGCCGGCGGATCCGCGGCGGGCACCGGATCAGCCGACAGCTTCACGGCCACGCGGGTCGGCGATCCGCAGGTCGGACTGCAGGACGTGAGGCTGCAGGCGCATGCGCTCGAGACGTACATCGAGACCGCGCAGCTGGTGGATGCGTCGACCGATCCGCGGGCCGAGGCGCTCGACGCCTATTGGGCCGAGCTCGGCACCGCGGCGAAGGTCGAACGCACCGAGTTCCACGCTGAGAGGACCGGATGACGGTCGTCGGCGCTCTCAGTCGCGGCGGGAGTTCTTGTTCTGCGGGCGCAGGATGAAGCCGAAGATGCCGTTGATCACCGAGATGATGAGTGCGGCGAGCACGCCCCACCAGAAGTCCCCGACGGTCAGGCCCCAGCCGAAGCCACTCGTGATCCACGCGGTCAGCCACAGCAGGAACCCGTTGATGAGGAAGCCGATCAGGCCGAACGTGATGATGTACAGCGGGAACGCGACGATCTTCACCACGGTGCCGATGATCGTGTTCACGAGCGCGAAGATCGCCGCCACCGCGAGCAGGGTCAGCACGAGCTGCAGGGTCTCGCCGGGCGGGAAAGCGGTGATCACGACCTGCAGGGCGGGGATCAGCGTGACGACCCACAGGGCGAAGGCGTTGACGACGACGCGGATGATGAAGCGCATAGTCCGACCAGTGTCGCACGGGCGACGACTCTCGTCCACGACGAGCGCCCTCGTAGACTCGACCTCGTGACCGAGCCGATCCTGCCCCGCATCCGACCTGCCATCGCCGCTCTCGCGCCGTACCGACAGGGCAAGCAGGCGGGGCCCGACGCGTTCAAGCTCTCCAGCAACGAGAACCCGTTCGACCCGCTGCCGGCCGTTCTCGAGGCCCTGCAGCGCACGACGCCGATCAACCGGTACCCGGATGCCACGGCGGCTCGTCTGCGCGAACGACTCGGTGCGCGCTACGGCGTCGACCCCGAACAGGTGCATATCGCCTCCGGCAGCGTCTCGATCCTGCACCAGCTGATCCTCGCGACCGCCTCGGTGGGTGACGAGGTCATCTACGCCTGGCGTTCGTTCGAGGCCTACCCGAGTCTTCCGCTCGTCGCGGGCGCGACCGGGGTGCAGGTGCCGCTCACCGCCGAGTCCCGGCACGACCTCGAGGCGATGGCGGACGCCGTGACGGACCGCACCCGCGCGATCATCCTCTGCACGCCCAACAACCCGACCGGCCCGATCATCACGTCCGCCGAGTTCGCCGCCTTCGTCGCACGCGTGCCGAACGACATCCTGATCATCCTCGACGAGGCGTATGCCGAGTTCGTCACGGCGCCCGGCGCGGTCGACGGTCTCGCCGAGCGCGTGTTCGAGCAGCACCCGAATGTCGTGGTGCTGCGCACCTTCTCGAAGGCCTACGGTCTCGCCGGCCTCCGGGTCGGCTACGCGATCGGGCACGAGAAGGTGCTGGATGCCGCGCGCACCACCGGCATCCCGCTCTCGGTCACGTCGGCTGCGGAGAACGCGGCGATCGCGAGCCTCGACGCCGAGGCCGAGCTCCTCGAGCGTGTCGCCGTGATCGTCGAGCGACGCACGCGCCTCGTGGAGGGTCTGCGCGCACAGGGCTGGGACGTCCCCGACTCGCAGGCGAACTTCGTGTGGCTCCCGGCGGGTGAGCGCACCGACGAGGTGGCTGCGGCGTTCGTCGAGAACGACCTCGTGGTGCGGCCGTTCTCGGGCGACGGCATCCGCATCTCGGTCGGCGAGGAAGCCTCCATCGCCCGCGTGCTCGAGGTCGCCGCCTCGGTGCGCTGAGCGCGACCCACGGGCGCCTTCGCCCGGATTTCTCCGGTTTCCGGGCAGTTACAAGGGTGTCCTAGGTATGCGTGACCGGGCATGCGCGCGCGGGTAGCGTGAGAGCGTGACCACCTCCGAGACACCCCTTGTGAGCGTTCTGGACGAGACCGGACGGTTCGCTCCGTCCGCCGCCGCTGAGCGATATCTTCCCCTGATCGAAGCGATCGGCGACGCGGAACTCGAGCAGTTCTACCGGGACATGGTCGTCATCCGCGCGATCGACACCCAGGCGACGAACCTGCAGCGGCAGGGGCAGCTCGCGCTCTGGCCGCCGAGCCGGGGGCAGGAGGCGGCGCAGGTCGGATCCGGTCGTGCGGCACGCGCGCAGGACACGATCTTCCCGTCCTATCGCGAGCACGCCGTCACCCGCATCCGCGGGGTCGACCCGGTCGACATCATCAAGCTGATGCGCGGCGTCTCGCACGGCGGGTGGGACCCGACCGACCCCAAGAACGGCAACACCCGTCTCTACACGCTCGTGCTCGGATCCCAGGTGCTGCACGCTGCCGGATACGGGATGGGCCTCGTCTTCGACGGCCGCACCGCCACCGGCGACGTCGATCGCGACGAGGCCGTCATCGTCTACTACGGGGACGGCGCATCGAGCCAGGGCGATGTGCACGAGGCGATGGTCTTCGCCGCGAGCTATCAGGCGCCGACCGTCTTCTTCCTGCAGAACAACCACTGGGCCATCTCGGTGCCGGTGTCGACCCAGTCCCGGGTGCCCCTCGTGCAGCGCAGTGCCGGCTACGGCATCCCGAGCGTCCGCGTCGACGGCAACGATGTCCTGGCCAGCTACGCGGTGTCCCGCGTCGCGCTCGATGACGCCCGCAACGGCAAGGGTCCCCAGGCGATCGAGGCCGTCACGTACCGCCTCGGCGCACACACCACGAGCGACGACCCGACGAAGTACCGGGGCAGCGACGAGGAGCAGTACTGGGCCGGTCGCGATCCGATCGTCCGGATGCGTGCGTTCCTCGAAGGTCGCGGCGCCTCGGCGCAGCTGTTCGCCGACGTGGAGGCGGAGGCGGCGGATGCTGCAGAGGATCTGCGTGCCCGCTCCGTCGAGCTCCCTCCTCCCAGCGCGGACAAGATGTTCGACCATGTGTACAGCGAGCCGCATCCGCTGATCGACCAGCAGAAGGCCTGGCGCGCGCAGTACGAGGCGTCATTCGAAGGAGGAGCCCAGTGACTCTGGAGACGATGCCGCTCAGCAAGGCGCTGAACGCGGGGATGCGCAAGGCGATGGAGAACGACCCGAAGGTCCTGCTCATGGGTGAGGACATCGGCAAGCTCGGGGGTGTCTTCCGCGTCACGGAGCATCTGCAACGCGACTTCGGCGACCGCCGCGTGCTCGACACACCGCTCGCCGAGTCGGGGATCGTCGGCACGGCGATCGGGATGGCGATGGTCGGGTTCCGCCCGGTCATCGAGATCCAGTTCGACGGTTTCGTGTTCCCGGCGTTCGACCAGATCACCACACAGCTCGCGAAGCTCACCAACCGGCATGAGGGTGCGATCAGCATGCCGATCGTGATCCGCATCCCCTACGGCGGGCACATCGGCGCGGTCGAGCACCACCAGGAGAGCCCGGAGGCGTACTTCGCCCATACTCCGGGCCTGCGCGTGGTCTCGCCGTCGACGCCCAACGACGCGTACTGGATGATCCAGGAGGCCATCGCCTCGGACGACCCGGTGATCTTCATGGAACCGAAGAGCCGCTACTGGCAGAAGGGCGAGGTCGAGCTCGACGCGTCCGCCGTGCCGCTGCACTCCTCGCGCGTCGTGCGCACCGGAAGCGACGTGACGCTCGTCGGCCACGGCGCGATGGTCACCACGCTGCTGCAGGCGGCGGCGCTCGCGGAGGCCGAGGGCACGAGCTGCGAGGTCGTCGACGTGCGTTCGCTGTCGCCGGTCGACTACGAGCCGATCCTCGACTCGGTGCGCAAGACCGGCCGCATGGTCTACGCACAGGAGGCCCAGGGCTTCGGAAGCATCGGCGGCGAGATCGCGGCGACCGTCATGGAGCGGGCGTTCTACGCGCTGGAAGCCCCCGTGCTGCGCGTGTCCGGCTACGACACCCCGTTCCCGCCCGCGAAGCTCGAAGGCGCGTACCTCCCGGATGCCGACCGCATCCTCGAGGCCGTCGACCGCTCGCTGGCATACTGACATCCCCGCTCGGCCGAAAGGACTCGTCATGAGCACGCAGAACTTCAACCTCCCCGACGTCGGGGAAGGTCTGACGGAGGCCGAGATCGTGGCCTGGAAGGTCGCCCCCGGCGACACCGTCGCGATCAACGATGTGGTCTGCGAGATCGAGACGGCCAAGTCGCTCGTCGAGCTGCCGTCGCCGCACGCGGGTGTGGTCGGCGAACTGCTCGTCGAAGAGGGCGCGACGGTCGAGGTCGGCACGCCCATCATCACCTTCGTGACCGAGTCCGCTGCGGGCGCTCCGGCCCCTGCGGCTCCTGCTGCTCCCGCGGCAGAAGAGAGTGGCGGTTCGGTGCTGGTCGGCTACGGCACCGGTGGTGGCGCCACCTCGCGCCGCAAGCGCCCGGCCGAGCGCCCCGTCCGCTCCTCCGTGGGTGTGATCGCGAAGCCCCCGATCCGCAAGCTCGCTCGCGACCTCGGCGTCGACCTCACGACCGTCGCTGCGACCGGCGCCGACGGCGAGGTCACCAGGGATGACGTCATGAAGCACGCCTCGCAGGCGAGCGTGTTCCGCAACATCGAGACCCCGGAGTGGGGAACCGTGCGCGAAGAGACCGTGCCGGCGCCGCAGGCCGCACCCGCAGGACTCGCGCGCGGTCTCACCGCGACCCGCTCCTCGGCTGCCGGCGACGACCGCACCGAGTCGATCCCGGTCAAGGGCGTCCGCAAGGCCACCTCCTCGGCGATGGTGCAGAGCGCGTACTCGGCCCCGCACGTGACGGTGTGGAAGGAGATCGACGCCAGCCGCACGATGGAGCTCGTGAAGCGCCTCAAGGCGTCGCCCGACTACGCCGACATCCGGGTCTCGCCTCTGCTGATCATGGCCCGTGCCGTCATCTGGGCCGCGCGCCGCACACCGATGGTCAACGCGGCCTGGATCGAGACGGAGGCCGGTGCCGAGATCGCCGTGCGTCACTACGTCAACCTGGGCATCGCCGCCGCCACCCCGCGCGGCCTGCTGGTGCCGAATATCAAGGACGCACAGGACCTCGGCATGAAGGACCTGGCGCGGGCGCTGAACCGGCTGACGCTCACGGCGCGCGAGGGCAAGACCCCGCCGACCGATCAGCAGGGCGGCACGATCACGATCACCAACATCGGCGTGTTCGGGATGGATGCCGGCACCCCGATCATCAACCCCGGAGAGGCCGGCATCGTGGCGATGGGCACCATCAGTCAGAAGCCGTGGGTCGTCGACGGCGAGGTGCGTCCGCGCTGGGTGACCACGGTCGCCGGGTCGTTCGACCACCGCGTGATCGACGGCGACGGGATGAGCCGCTTCATCGCCGACGTGGCCTCCGTGCTCGAGGAGCCCGCGCTGCTGGTCGACTAACCGGGAGCAGGGCGCTCGCCGTGACGGCAGCCCGCCGACTTGATAATGGTTCTCATTAACGTTTAGAGTGAGGACATGAAGAAGCCCGTCGTCGCCCTCGCCCTCGCATCCGTCGCAGCCCTCGCGCTGGCCGGATGCTCCACCCCCGCGGCGGGGGAGGGCGATGACGGCACCATCACCGTCGTGGCGAGCACCAACGTCTACGGCGACATCGCGGCGCAGATCGGCGGCGACCGCATCGACGTCGAGTCGATCATCACCTCGGCGTCCCAGGACCCGCACTCCTACGAGGCGAGCGCCCGTGACCGGCTCACCGTGCAGAAGGCCGACCTCGTGATCGAGAACGGCGGCGGTTACGACGCCTTCATCGACACGCTGCTGCAGGACGCGAAGGATCCGCATGTCGTCACGGCCGTCGAGTTCTCGCACGACTTCCCCGGCAACGAGGGCCATGAGGACGAGGCGGACCACGACCACGCCGATGAGTCCGCCACGGACGCGCCTGAGGAAGACGCGCACGATCATGACCACGCCGAGGGTGAAGAGGGTCACGAGGGGCACAACCACATCGAAGGCTTCAACGAGCACGTCTGGTTCGATCCGCACACCATGATCCACGTCGTCGAGGCGATCGCCGACGAGCTGTCCGAGCTCGACCCGGACGGAGCGAAGGAGTTCGCCGCCAACGCCGACGACCTCATCGCCGACCTGGAGGGCTTCGAGACCGACCTCGAGACCATCAAGGCGGATGCCGCCGGCGTCAACGTCTTCATCACCGAGCCGCTGCCCGGCTACCTCGCCGCGGCCGCCGGTCTGACGGATGTCACCCCCGAGGGGTTCGCGGAGTCGGTCGAGGAGGGCACCGACGTGGCGCCCGCCGTGCTGCTCGAAGCGCTCGACGTGATCGACAGCGGCCAGGTCGCTGCATTGCTCACCAATGCCCAGACCGGCGGTGCCGAGACCGAGCGCGTCGAGGCGGCGGCCAAGGACGCCGGCATCCCCGTCGTCGCCTTCACGGAGCTGCTCGAGGACGGATCGTCGTACTCTGAGTGGATGAGTGACGCGATCCAGAGCCTCGCCGCCGCCGTTCAGTCGTGAGCGGCGCCGCACAGCGCGAGAGTCCGGTCCTCGAGATCGCCGACGCGGCACTCCACCGCGGCGATCGCGAACTCTGGTCGGGACTCGACCTCACGGTTCAGCCCGGGGAGTTCATCGCCGTCCTCGGCCCGTCCGGTTCGGGCAAGACCACCCTGCTGCGCAGCATCCTCGGACTCCAGCCGCTGTCTTCCGGGGCGATCAGAGTCGCAGGAGAGCCGGTGCACCGCGGCAACGCCCGCATCGGCTACATCCCCCAGCAGCGCTCGCTCGCACCCGACACGAGCATGCGGGCGCGTGACCTCGTCGCGCTCGGCGTGCAGGGGAGCCGCTTCGGCTTCCCGATCCCGCACCGCGGCGACCGCGCCAAGGTCGACCGTCTGCTCGAAGCGGTCGGTGCGTCGCAGTTCGCCGAGCGTCGGGTCGGACTGCTCTCGGGCGGCGAGCAGCAGCGGCTGCGGGTCGGACAGGCCCTCGCCGACGAACCCGCCCTGCTGCTGTGCGACGAGCCCCTGTCGAACCTCGACCTCGCCAACCAGGTCGCCGTGACCGACATCATCGACCGTCAGCGCCGGGAGCGCGAGGCGGCCGTGCTGTTCGTCACACACGACATCAACCCGATCCTCGGCCGTGTCGACCGCATCCTCTACATCGCCGGCGGCCGGTTCCTCCTCGGAACACCCGACGAGGTGCTGCAGACACGCGTGCTCACCGACCTCTACGGCACTCCGGTGTTCGTCCTCCGCGCCGGGGACCGTCTGGTCGTCGTCGGCGTCCCGGATGCCGAACCCCACCACGACCACGGCGACCACGAGCACGGAGGAGCCGCATGAGGCCGCTGGTCGACTGGAGCGACGTCTTCTCGTTCCAGGACTACGGCGAGCTCGTCGCCCTGCTCTCGAACTCGATCATCGCGGGCGCCGTGCTCGGCATCGTCGGCGGACTCATCGGCGTCTTCGTGATGCAACGCGATCTCGCGTTCGCGGTGCACGGCGTCAGCGAGCTCTCGTTCGCCGGTGCCGCCGCCGCGCTCCTCTTCGGTGGCAGCGTCGTGGCCGGATCCCTCGGTGGAGCCCTCGTCGCGGCGATCCTCATCGGCATCCTCGGCGCCAAGGCCCGGGATCGCAACTCGATCGTCGGCGTGCTGATGCCGTTCGGCCTCGGCCTCGGCATCCTCTTCCTCTCGCTCTACGACGGCCGCAGCGCCAACCGCTTCAGCCTGCTCACGGGACAGATCGTGTCGGTCTCGAGCCCCGACCTCGGCTGGCTCATCGGCATCAGCATGGTGGTGCTGATCGGACTGCTGGTCATGTGGAACCCGCTGCGGTTCGATTCTCTCGACCCGGAGTCGGCCGCCGCGCGCGGTGTGCCGACCCGCGCCGTCAGCCTGCTGTTCATGGTGCTTCTCGGACTCATCGTCGCGGTGAGCGTGCACATCATCGGAGCGCTCCTGGTGATGGCCCTGCTCGTGACGCCGGCCGCGGCGGCCATGCGGGTCACGGCCGGACCCATCGCCGTGCCGCTGCTGGCCGCACTCTTCGGGTTCGTCTCGGCGGTCGGCGGCATCCTGCTCGCCCTCGCCGGCACGCTGCCCGTGAGTCCGTACATCACCACCCTGTCGTTCACGATCTACGTCGTCTGCTGGATCGTGCAGAAGGCGCGTGCCCGGGTGAAGCGTGTGCGGGCCTGACTGCTCCCAGCCCTCGCCAACCCCCGCGGCCTAGACTCTTCGTATGGCTCAGCGGAACACCTGGCAGCGCGAACGTGTGCGCGAAGCACTCGCCGACGCGCGCGGATTCGTGAGCGCGCAGAGCCTGCACGCCTCGTTGCGCGACGACAACACCGGCATCGGCCTCGCCACCGTGTACCGCGCACTCGCCGGGCTCGCCGCATCCGGTGACGCCGACTCGCTGCAGAGCCCTGAAGGTGAGGCGCTCTATCGGGCGTGCACCACGCAGGGACACCACCATCACCTCATCTGCCGGTCCTGCGGACTGACCGTCGAGATCGAGGCCAAGGACGTCGAGCAGTGGGCGCACCGCACCGCGGCCCTCCACGGCTTCACGGATGCCGCGCACGTCGTCGACATCTTCGGACTGTGCACCCCGTGCGCGAACAAGCGCGACGCCGAACGGGCTGCGAACGCGTGAGCCCCTCGGCAGGCACGGCGACCCGTCACGGTCATACCCATCGCCCGGCGCCCTCCCCGCGCTCGGCGTGGATCGGTGTCGGCTTGGGCGCGGTCATCATCGCGGCACTGTTCCTCGTCGACGCCTTCCTGCCGAAGCTCTTCCCTGCGTCGCTGCCCACTCGCGCGCAGGACGGCCTCACTCTCGCACTGAGTGTGCTGATCGAGGCGCTGCCTTTCGTGATCCTCGGCGTGCTGCTGTCGATCGTGGTGCAGGTGTGGCTGCCCGCCGACGTGATCCACCGCTGGCTGCCGAAGCGCGCCTGGGCCCGCCGTGCCGTCCTGTCGCTGCTCGGGATGCTCATCCCGGTGTGCGAGTGCGGCAACGTGCCGTTCGCCCGCGGCCTCATGATGCGCGGCCTCGCGCCGGCCGAGGCGATGACGTTCCTCATCGCGGCGCCGATCGTGAACCCGATCGTGATCCTCACCACCCATGCCGCGTTCGGGTGGGACGGCGGCATCCTCGTCGCGCGTCTCGTCGGCGGCTACCTGATCGCGAACCTGATCGGCTGGATCTACAGCCGCCACCCCGACCCCGACGGCATGCTCACGCAGCGCTTCGTGGACACCTGCGAGCGCGTGACGCATGAGCCCGGCACGCCGGTGCGCCGCAGCCTCACGCAGTTCCTCGTCGAGCTGCGTGCGGTGATGCCCGCGCTCGTGATCGGCTCGGCGCTCGCCGGCGCCGTGCAGGTGCTGATCCCCCGGGAATGGCTGCTCGCGATCGGGTCGAACCCGGTGCTGTCGATCGTGGCGATGATGGTGCTCGCGATGACCGTGGCGATCTGCTCGAACGTCGACGCCTTCTTCGCGCTGTCGTTCGCATCGACCTTCTCGTCCGGTGCCATCGTCGCGTTCCTGCTGGTCGGACCGCTCGTCGACATCAAGATGCTCGCGCTCATGCGCACCACCTTCACCGGGCGCACGCTCGTCGGGATCGTCGGCATCGTCCTCGCCTCGGCCTTCGCGATCGGGATCGGGGTGAACGTCCTTGTCTGAGCAGACCGCCACACGCGCACGCGCCCTCGGCACCCGCTGGCTGGGAGTGGGTCTCGCCACCGTGATCTCGGTCGTCACCCTCGGCCTCGGCCTCACCGGGCGCCTGAACCTCTACATCAGCCCCGAGTCGGTGTGGTTCGCGTGCACCGCCGCGGTCGTGACCCTGGCCGGTGCGATCTGGTCGTGCACCCTCCCGCTGGGCGAAGAGGGCGACCATGGGCACGACCACGGGCCCGCGTCGGATGCTGGCGATGATGCGGATTCCGGTTCGTCCTCGGCATCGTCCCGCCGCTCCCTCGCCGGTGTCGGTGCGGTCGCGGGGGGCGTGATCGCCTCCGGTGTCGTCGTGGCGGCGCTCGTGCTCCCGCCGGCCTCGCTGTCGGTCGAGCTCGCCATGTCGCGCGCGGGGGAGCAGAGTGCGCTGTTCGCCGGGGCCGACACGGTCGCGCTCGGCGTGGCCGACACGTCGACCTTCGGTGTCGGCGACTGGGCGAGCGTCTTCGCCGCGGCGACGAACACCTCCGCCTACGACGGTGCGCCCGTGACCCTGACAGGCTTCGTGACCCCGGGCTCCTCGGATGACGGTGTAAACCTGACCCGCCTGGTCATCACGCACTGCGTGATCGACGCGCAGACCGCCGCGCTGCCGGTCACCGTCGACCCGGACAAGTACCCGACCGGGCAGTGGGTCGAGATCACCGGAACCGTGCGTGCGGACGCCGACGGCAAGCTCCGCATCGAACCGACCGACGTCGTCGCGATCGACGAGCCGGGGGATCCGTATGAGTACTGACGACGAGCGCCCCGAGACGCCCGCCGTTCCGCGGACCCGTGCCGAGCTCCGCGCCGCGAGGGAAGCCGCCGAAGCGGCGGAGGCTGAGCGGATCAGCCGAGCGGTCACGCCGCCCGATCCCGCCACACGGCCCGTCGAGCCGGATGCCGGCGCAGACGAAGCTGCTTTCGAGGCCGCCGCTCGGGAAGCCGCTCTCCGTGACGCGGCTGTTCGTGAGGCAGGCGACCGCGAGGTCGCGGAACAGGAAGCCGCAGCCCGGAAGATGGCTGCTTTCGAGGCCGCCGCTCGCGAGGATGCCGAAGCGACAGCTCTGCCGGCCGTTCCGGTGGCCACCGAGCCCGTCTCCGTCGGCGCTGCGCCACTCGCCGCCTCCGACGCGGTGACGACGGACGACGCCGCCGAGCCCCCGTCCGCCGTCGCCACCGAGCCCGAGAAGCCGCGCAAGCCGGTGACGTCCAAGAGGTTCCTGCTCACTCTCGGCGCCGTGCTCGGCGTCCTCGTGCTCGTCGGCACCGTGCTCGGCATCGTGAGCCTCCTGCAGGGCCCGCGGATCAGCAACGTGCAGGTGGATGCCGCGCACGCGATCGAGTCGTCCGGAAGCAGGGTCATCCTCACGGCGAACCAGGCCCTGGCTGAGATCGATCCGAAGCAGGTCACCGTCGAGCCGGCCACACCGTTCACGGTCGACGCCTCGGGCCGCGGTGTCGGGGTCCGTTTCACGGTGCCGCTCGACGACTCGACGGAGTACACGATCCGCGTCGCCGACGTCACCGGCGCGGGCGGCGGTCCTTCGACCACGCTGACCACGGCCTTCAAGACCCCGCCCTCGAACATCTTCCTGCTGAGCCGCGACGTCGACGGCAAGGACAAGATCTTCCTCACCGATCTGGCCGGTGATGGGGTGGCGGTCTACGAGCACGAGAAGATCAACGACTTCCGCGCGACGTCGACGCAGCTGGTCGTGTCGGTGGAAGAGGACGACGGCTCCCACCTGCTCGTCATGGACCGGGACGGGAAGAACCGGCGCGAGCT
The DNA here is from genome assembly GCA_044900255.1 of Microbacterium sp. NPDC090218. GTDB lineage: Bacteria > Actinomycetota > Actinomycetes > Actinomycetales > Microbacteriaceae > Microbacterium. The sequence continues at coordinate 1,526,818 of JBJDMS010000001.1, forward strand.
CGACCTGCCCGGCGACGGCTATGTGGGGGCCATCCAGGTCTCGGAGCGCGGTGGCCTGGTCGGCTACAGCTACTCCGACCGCGAGCTGAGCGATGACGAGGGGCGGGCGAGTGTGCTCGTCACCCAGTCGCTGAGCGGCAAGGACGAGCCGCAGGTGATCGAGGTCGCCGGCGCGGAGGCCAGTGTCTTCGTCTGGCAGTTCGTGCCCGACAGCGCGGCCGTGCTGTTCATCGACTTCGACGGGGCGCTGTCGCTCGTGGACCGCTCGACCGACGCCGGTGTGCAGTCGCTCGGCCTCGCCGCGACGATCCAGGGCATCTCCCGCGGCACCTACACGGCCATCGTGGAACGACTCGACGGGGCCGTGGTCGAGCTCAACCTCGCCGACGGGTCGGAACAGCCGCTCGCGGCATCCGATCCCGACTACGGCACCGCCACCTCGATCACGCCGTTCCCCGGCGGGACGCTCCGCCACGTCGTCGCGCGCGATGACGCGGGACTCCCGGTCGGGCAGGCGGTCATCCGCGTGGGCGACGACGGCAAGGCGACCCCGCTGGTCGAGATCGGGTCGGCGGATTCGATCCTGCAGGCGTGCGCCTCGCCGAGTGGGCAGTATGCAGCCGTCGTCATCGCCCCCGACCTGGCGAACAACGCCTACGACGGGATGCTGCTGCCCCTGCCGGAGAACGTCGAGACGCACCTGATCGACATGAAGAGCGGCAAGGAGATCGTCGCCCTGACCGGCTTCGACGCGTCGTGGTGCCAGACGGCCCCGCGGTTCTGAGATGCCACGGCAGGATGAGCTGCGCCGCGCGGTCCGCGCGGACCTGAGCGGCTCGGCGGTCGAGGTGGCGCCACGGCTCCTCGGGGCGGAGCTGCGCTCGTCCGTCCGCGCGACCGACGAAAGCGATCCGATCGAGGTGCGGCTGCGCATCACCGAGGTCGAGGCCTATCACGGGCAGGGAACGGGGGAGATCGCGGACCCCGGGTCGCACGCGCGGATGGGGCGCACCGCCCGCAACGCCACCATGTGGGGCGAGCCTGGGCATCTGTACGTCTACCTCAGTCATGGCATCCACTCCTGCGTCAACGTCGTGTGCGGCCCGGTGGGGCAGGGCGACGGGGTGCTGTTGCGCGCGGGGGAGATCGTGGCGGGCGCGGATGCTGCGGCCGGGCGTCGCGGTGTGGCTCTGCCGCTGGGGCGCATCGCCCTGCGGGATCTCGCTCGCGGGCCGGGGCGGCTCGGGCAGGCTGTGGGGCTGCGGCATCCGCTGCACGACGGCATCGACGCCATCACGGGGGCGGAGCAGCACGGGGCACGGGCGGAGCTGTGGCTGGGCGAGCCGCGAGAAGACGTGGTGCGCGGCCCTCGGGTCGGCGTCGCCGGGGTCGCCGGGACCGAGGCGTTCCCCTGGCGCTTCTGGATCGACGCGGATCCGACCGTGTCACCGTTCCGGTGGGGACGCGGCGCAGCCGAGGCCGCGTCGCGGACAGCGTTCACATGATTCGAAGGCGCAGGACCGCCGTGCTAAACTGACTCTTTGTCTGCGCACACTCCTGTGCGCAGTTCGCATGCTTCCCCTTCTGCGGCCGAGAGATCGGCGGGGCGGGGTCGCGTGCAGACAAGGGATCTTGGGTGGGGCCGTCCGGCCTCACGGTATAGAAGGAGTCACCATCATGGCAGCAGTGTGCCAGGTGACCGGAGCTGTTCCCGGCTTCGGTCACAACGTCTCGCACTCGCACCGCCGGACGAAGCGTCGCTTCGACCCGAACGTGCAGAAGAAGACCTATTTCGTCCCGTCGCTCGGTCGTAAGATCACGCTCAACGTGTCCGCCAAGGGCATCAAGGTGATCGACGTCCGCGGCATCGAGAACGTGGTCAAGGACCTCCAGGCGAAGGGTGTGAAGCTCTAATGGCCAAGAAGGCTCAGGACGTACGTCCGATCATCAAGCTGCGTTCGACGGCAGGTACGGGTTACACGTACGTGACGAAGAAGAACCGCCGCAACACCCCCGACCGCCTCGTGCTCAAGAAGTACGACCCGGTCATCCGTCAGCACGTCGAATTCCGAGAGGAGCGTTGATCAATGGCTAAGAAGAGCAAGATCGCTCGCAACGAGCAGCGCAAGGTCATCGTCGAGCGTTACGCCGAGCGTCGCGCCGAGCTGAAGAAGACCCTGATCGACCCGAACGCCACCGACGAGGCCCGTGAGGCCGCTCGCGTCGGCCTGCAGAAGCTGCCGCGCAACGCGTCGCCGGCTCGCGTGCGTTCGCGTGACGTCATCGACGGCCGCCCCCGTGGTGTCCTCACGAAGTTCGGCATCTCGCGTGTCCGCTTCCGTGACATGGCACACCGTGGCGAGCTGCCCGGCGTGACCAAGTCGAGCTGGTAAGTCTCAGCAGACAGTCGAAAGGGGCGAGGATCTTCGGATCCTCGCCCCTTTCGCGTCCCCCGCGCCGTGCCCGTGGCCTCGAGTTGCGAAGGAGATCTCACGCGATGAAGGAGCGGTTGCCGCATCCGCTCCTTCGTTGCGTGAGAACTCCTTCATCCTGTCGGGGGATGAGGGGATGAGGGGATGAGGGGATGAGGGGATGAGGGGATGAGGGGATGAAGGACTGACTTGTCCTCCACATCCGCCTGTCCAGGGGGATCTGTGCCCGGCGGCCGGCCGGGCGGCAGTCGAGGCGCTCCCCTCGGGGCCATCATCGTTCGATGGATCCCGTGGATGAACTGCGACGTCGTGGGGGAGTCGCGCGTGTGGCTGCTCTTCAGGCTTCCGGCGTGAGCGCGCACTCGCTCCGTCGGTCGAAGGAGCGGGGCGAGATCGCCACTCTTCGCCAGGGGTGGGTGGCGCTGCCGGACGCCGATCCGCAGATCGCCGGGGCGGTGGCGCGCGGAGTGGTGTTGAGCTGCGTGACGGCGGCCGAGAGGCACGGGCTCTGGGTGCCGGCCACATCGCCCCCGCACGTCGCCGTGCGGCCGAATGCCGCGCGGATCCGTGTTCCGCCGCACGTCGTGGTGCACTGGTCGAAGCCGCTGGTCCCGCGTTCGCCGGATCTCATCGTCGATGAGCTTGTGAACGCACTCGCGCTGATCGCGCAATGTCAGCCGTTCGAGAGCGCTCTGGTCATCTGGGAGTCGGCGATGAACAAGAGGCTCATCGACGGCGCGCGGCTCCGCGGTCTCGACCTGCCAGCACCGGCCCGAGCGCTCCTCGAGACGGCGCGGCCGTTCGCCGACTCGGGGCTGGAGACCGTTTTCGTCCACAGGCTGCGGTGGATGGGGCTTCGGATGCTTCCGCAGGCCTGGGTCATCGACAGGCGGGTGGATCTGCTGCTGGGCGATCGGCTGGTGATCCAGATCGACGGTGCGACCCACACGGGAGCCCAGCGCACCCAGGACATCACGCATGACGCGCAACTGATGCTCCGTGGCTACCGAGTGCTGCGCTTCAGCTATGAGCAGGTCATGGAGCGGTGGCACGAGGTGCAGGCGGTGATCATGGCGGCCGTGGCTCAGGGTGCGCACCTCGACTGACCACCCGATGGCACGCGACACGAAGGAGATCTCACACAATGAAGGAGCGGATGCCGCATCCACTCCTTCATCGCGTGAGATCTCCTTCATCCTGTCGAGCGCTTCCGTCGGCATCCTGTCGAGCGCTTCCGCCGGCATTCCGTCGAGCGCTGGCTCACGCGACGGATGCGGTGGTGTGCGCGACGGCCCAGGTGAGGGCTTCGTCGGCGATCTCTTCCCAGCCGTCCTGGCTGACCAGGCGGTGCGTGCGCCCGGGGTACTCCTTGTAGTCGACCACGGCGGGGCTCCCCGTGGAGCGGTACTTCTTCACGATCGCGCGACCGATGGCCGGCGGCACGACGTGGTCGATCTCGCCCGTGATGATGTACAGCGGCGCCCGGTCGGTGCGGGCGTAGTCGACATGTGTGACACCGCTCTTCTCGTTGAAGGCCGCCGCAACGCCCTCGAAGAACACCCGGTTGTAGGAGTTCACGGCGAACTCCTCCCAGAGCCGGTCGGACTCCTCGCGGCTCAGGTCGTTGCCGAAGGTGAAGTGGAAGTGTCGCTTCGACAGCGGCTTGGCTCCGTTGCGGCCGAACGGGTTCGACAGGATCGGCGTCCCGGTCCACAGCGTCGAGAGGGGAAGGGTGGTGATGCCCGCTGTCTGCCCCGGGGCGACTCCCACGTAGGCGGCGCCGACGCCGCGGTCGGCGAGCATCTGGGTGATCACGCCGCCGAAGGAGTGCCCCATGACGATCGGCTTGGTGGGGAGGGCGCGGATGATGCGCTCGTAATGGTCGACGATCTGCTTCAGGCCGATGCCCTTCAGGGCCGACGGGTCGCGGCGGATGTCTTCGACGGAGCGGTCGTCGATTCCGGGCCAGCCGGGGACGATGACCTCGTGTCCCCGGGCGCGGAAACGCTCGGCCCAGGTGTTCCAGCTCGCAGGTGTCATCCACAGGCCGTGGATCAGGACGATCGGGGTCTTGTCGGTGCTGTTCATGATCTTCTTCTCTCTGGTTCGGCTCCCGCAGTCCGGGAGTGCGTTACGCTGATAGTAGACCGAACGTTCTATCTACCGCAACCTATTCCCGAAAACTCGAAAGTCGTGAAGTCGACGATCGGATGTCGGCGTTCGGATGCCACGATGAGGGAGGACAATCATGAACACCACGACGAAGCGCCCCAGCCCCGCCCGCGCCCGGTTGATCGACGCGGCCACCCGCCTCTTCTACGAGGAGGGCATCCACACGGTGGGCGTCGACCGCGTGATCGAGGAGGCCGGGGTCACCCGCGCCACCCTGTACAAGCAGTTCGGCGGCAAGGAGAACCTCGTCCTCGCCTATCTCGCACGCGAAGACGAGATGCTGCGTGCGATGTTCGCCGAGGCCGGCACGGCCGTCACCGATCCCGATGCCCTGGTCGATGCCGTGATCCAGGGGATCGCTGCCGACATCCGCGAGCGGCACACGCGCGGATGCCCCTTCATCAACGCGGCCGCCGAGTACCCGGATGCCGACGGCCCCGTACGTCGGCTCATCGACGAGCACCGCGAGTGGTTCCGTTCGACGCTCCAACAGGTCGCCGAAGCTGCCGGACTCGAGCGCCCGCAAGAGGTCGCCGCATCCCTCGTGCTCCTGCGGGATGCCGCCCTCGTCGGCGGATATCTCGACGGCGAGGAGCGTGTCGCGCCCGCCTTCGAGCGCACGGCCGGCGCCGTGATCGCCGCGCACCGACCGCGCTGAGCGCCCTCGATTCTGTGACTGGAGTGACGAAAGTGACGCGACACGCCCAGTAATTGCCCAAAACCCGCGAAATGACGCGGAAATGCGGGTGGTCGTTGATACATTCAAGGCGGTCACTAGACCAGGAGCACCCGCTCCGATACCCACAACGATGCGACGGGATCTCGTCGCTGGAGGATGACATGGCTGACAAGTCCATCACCAAGACCGAGCTCGTCGCGAGCATCGCAAGCGCCACGGGCCAGAGCCAGGCCACCGTCTCCGGTGTCCTCGACTCGCTGTTCGCCACGGTCTCCGACGCTGTTGCCAAGGGCAGCAAGGTCTCCATCCCGGGCTGGATCTCCTTCGAGCAGGTCGACACCGCTGCTCGCACGGGCCGCAACCCGCAGACCGGCGCCGAGATCAAGATCCCGGCCGGCAAGCGCGTCAAGGTGACCGCTGGTTCCAAGCTCAAGGCTGCCGTCAAGTAATCGACCGCACCTCTTCGAAGGCCGCTCCTGAAGGCCGATCCGTCGGTACTCAGGAGCGGCCTTCGTGCTTTCTCCCGTCCGGGCGCGCCTAGGCTGGAGGGGTGAGTTCCCGCAGCGAGTCGACGAGTCGGATTTCGGCGTATCGAATCGCAGGGATCGTCATCCTCCTCATCGCCGCAGTCGTGGCCCTGGTGCTGGCGCTCCTCGTCGGCGGTGGCGCCAAGCCGCCGCTCCTGCAGGACCCGGGAGCCTTCGTGCTCTGGGGCACTCCGATCGCGAAGCTCGTCATGAACATCTCGGGCGCGGTCATGCTCGGCTCGCTCGTGCTCGCGCTGTTCGGTCTGCGCGCGGGGGAGCGCTCCTTCGACGCTGCACTGAACATCGCCTCTGTCGGGGCGGCCGTGTTCACGATCTCCGCAGGCCTCGCCGGGTTCCTCGCCTTCATGGCCGCCTTCAACCCGAAGCTCAGCATCGAGCGCGAGTTCGGCACACAGCTCGGCCGGTTCCTGCTGGAGCTGCCGCTCGGCCAGTCGTGGCTCATCACGACGATCTTCGGCGCGATCATCACGGTGCTCGCCTTCGCCTGGCGCTCGTGGACCCCCACACTCATCACGGCGCTGCTCGCCGCTGCCTCCTTCCTCCCGCTCGCGACGCAGGGCCATGCCGGCGATCTCGCCGGGCACAACATGGCCGTCAACTCGATCCTGCTGCACACGATCGGTGCCGCCGTGTGGCTCGGTGGGCTGCTGCTCCTCGTCCTCCTACGCGGGAGAGGCGATGTCGACACCGCGCGACTGGTCGCACGCTACTCATCGCTCGCGATCGCCGCGTTCGCGGTGGTCGCCGTCTCCGGGGTCACCCGGTCGATCGTGGCCGTCGGGAGCTGGGACGCGCTGTGGACCACGCCCTACGGATGGATCGTGCTCGCCAAGGTGGCGCTCCTCGGCGGCATGGGGCTGCTCGGAGCGTGGTACCGCGCCCGCCTCATCCCGAAGCTCTCCGGGCAGCGCGCGGCCGGCTGGTTCTGGCTCCTCGTGCTGTGCGAGGTCGCGCTGATGGGCTTCGCCTCCGGTGCGGCTGCCGCGCTCGCCCGCACACCTCCGCCGACCGGAGAGGTCGCCGCCTTCGCCCAGACTCCGGCGCAGATCCTCACCGGGGCGACGCTGCCTCCGGAGCTGACGTTCGAGCGCTGGTTCACGGCGTGGGACATCGACGTGCTCTGGCTCGTCGCGGCGGGCCTCGGCCTGTTCTTCTATCTCGCGGGGGTGCGCCGCCTGCGACTGCGCGGCGATCGCTGGCCGATCCACCGCACGGTGTTCTGGGTGCTCGGCATGCTGCTGCTCGTGTGGGTCACGGGTGGGCCGATCAACGCCTACCAGGAGTACCTGTTCAGCATCCACATGATGGGTCACATGATGCTGTCGATGGCGATCCCGCTGCTGATGGTCTCGGGTGCCCCGATCACCCTCGCGCTACGCGCGATCCACAAGCGCGACGACGGCACCCGAGGTGGCCGTGAGTGGATCATGTGGGCCGTGCACTCACCGTTCGCGCGTGTCGTGACACACCCGTTCGTGGCGGCGGCGATCTTCATCCTGTCGCTGTGGGCGTTCTACTTCACGGACCTGGTGCGGTGGTCGATGTTCGAGCACCTCGGTCACGAGTGGATGGTCATCCACTTCCTGATCTCGGGCTACCTGTTCGTCATGAGCCTGATCGGTGCCGACCCGGTCCCGTACCGCCTGCCTTATCCCGGACGTCTCATCACGCTGATCGCCGTCATGGCGATGCACGCCTTCTTCGGCATCGCCATCATGATGCAGGAGGGGCTGATGGTCGCAGACTGGTTCGGCTCGATGGGCCGCGACTGGGGCGTGAACCCGATGCAGGACCAGTACGTGGGCGGTGGCATCGCCTGGTCGATCGGCGAGATCCCGACCCTGATCCTGGCCATCACGGTCGCGATCCAGTGGAGCCGCAGCGACACGAAGCTGCAGCGTCGGCGTGACCGGCACGCGGATCGGACCGGAGACGCCGAGCTCGAGGAGTACAACGCCAAGCTCGCGAAGCTCGCCGCCGAGGACCAGCGGCGCGCCGAGCGCGACAACCGCTGAGGCCCGCGCGAGAGCTGCGGAGGCCTCACGGAGAGCCCGTCAGTCGACGGGAGGCTCGCCCGGTGCGCCGATCCTGATCGATGCCGAGCCGTCGGGCAGGATCGAGATCGTGCCGTTGAGCTGGAACGGCACGTCTTCGGAGACCGGATCGATGGAACCGTCGAAGAGCGACTGGATCTCGACCTCGACGTGCGCCACGGCCTCCGTCGTCGGGATCTGCCACTGGCCTCCGTCGGGAGCGACCGAGACCTCAGGCTGCGCCGCGATGGACCACTTCGGCGGAGAGGCGATGCGGTTCGTGACCCGGAGGCCGAACGGGCAGGCGGTCGGCTGGAGCACTTCCTGGGTCGTGCAGGTGGTGAGGAACTCCTCGACCCGCTGCTGCACGACCTCGATGAACTCCTCGGTCGGCGTGGTCTGCACGTCGAGCGGCGTGACGGCGAGGGGGGTGTCGGCGAGCACGCCGTGGCCGGCCGCCGTCGAGATCGGGGTCTCCACGGTCACGGAATACAGCCCCGGGGTGAAAACGAGCAGAGGCAACGGGTCGAGCGGGTCGGCTTCCGGCCCCGCCGCCGAGATCTGACGGCGGTCGACCTCGAAGCCGTTCATCGCGAACTGATCGGCGCCGCGCACCGTGAGCTCGACGACGGCCAGCGGGCTCTTCGCGAAGCGCCAGTTAGGGGTGACGCCCGCCCAGCCGTCCTGTTCGACCAGGAAGGTGCTGGTGCCGGCGTGGCCGCTCGCCTCGTAGCTCACGGTGACGGCCGTGCCACCCTTCGCGGGCTGCTCGGACTCCACCTTCACGTGGGTCAGCGGCGCGAGGGCGGAGTGCCGGAGCATCGCCTCGGAGGCCGCGGGGTCGATGCCGGACTTCTCGAGGATGTCGCGGTCGATCGCGACGCCGGGCACCCGGAGTGCATCGGCGGCGAGGCCGGACGAGAGCAGATCGAGATAGCGGACCACGAAGGCGGACGGACCGTAGAACTGCTTGTAGAGCGTGGCTCCGCCGGCGCCGATCGCCGCGACGAGCATCAGGCCCACGACGAGGAGCATCGCCAGGTCGACGCCCAGGCGCGAACGCCGGGGCGTGCTCCTCCGCGCACGCTCCATGGCGTCAGTCTAGGAGTGCGTCCTGAGGGGACGCCGAGCGTCGGCGGCCAGGGGCGGATGCCGGGACGTAGCATGGGTGGCGCCCCGTTTCCGTCCGCTGCCCCTGTGAGTACCGTGTCCCTTCCCGCCCTGTCCGAGGAGCAGCAAGAGCTGTTCCGGCTCATCGAGGACACCGGCGAGCACGTCTTCATCACCGGGCGCGCCGGCACGGGCAAATCGACCCTCCTGCAGCACTTCGCCTGGCATACGAAGAAGCAGATCGCGATCTGCGCTCCCACCGGCGTCGCGGCGCTCAACGTCGAGGGCCAGACGATCCATTCGCTCTTCCGGTTGCCGATCGGCCTGATCGGTGACGCCGACATCGATCAGAACGACGCGACCCGACGCATCCTGAACGCCATCGAGACACTCGTGATCGATGAGATCTCGATGGTCAACGCCGACCTGATGGATGCGATCGACCGGTCGCTGCGCCAGGCCAGGGGACGCAGGGGCGAACCCTTCGGCGGTGTGCAGGTCATCATGTTCGGCGACCCGTATCAGCTCGCTCCGGTTCCGCCCCGGGGCGACGAGGCCCGCTATGTGCAGGACCACTACCGCTCGTTCTGGTTCTTCGACGCCAAGGTGTGGGCCGGCGGCTCGGGGATCTCGGATCAGGAGGGTCTGTTCCAGGTCGACACCCGCGCCGAGCTGCATGTGCGGGAACTGGTGCAGATCCACCGGCAGTCCGACGACGGGTTCAAGTCGATGCTCAACGCGGTGCGCTACGGCCGGGTGACCGCCGAGATCGCCGGGGTGCTGAACACGCAGGGGCGGCGGACGCCTCCGGAACCCGAGCCGGGCGAGGTGCCGATGATCACGCTCGCGACCCGCAACGACATCGTCAACAAGATCAACAGCCAGCACCTGAACGCGCTGCCGGGCAAGGAGCAGACGGCACGGGCCGAGGTCAGCGGAGACTTCGGGCGCGGCGAGGCCGCCCTGCCCGCCGAGTCCGAGCTGAAGCTCAAAGTCGGCGCGCAGGTGATGTTCCTGCGCAACGACACCGCGATGTCGGGGGAGCCGCCGCGCTGGGTGAACGGCACCATCGGAACGGTGGTCCGCATCCTCGGCAGCGCCGTGCGCGTCGACATCGACGGCGAGGAGGTCGACGTCGAGCCGGCCGTGTGGGAACGATTCCGATACGCGTACGACCAGAACACCAAGAAGCTCTCCCGCGACGTGGTCGCCGAATTCACTCAGTTCCCCCTGCGCCTGGCCTGGGCGGTCACGATCCACAAGTCGCAGGGCAAGACCTACGAGCGCGCGATCATCGACCTCGGCTCAGGGGCGTTCGCGCCCGGACAGACCTATGTCGCGCTGAGTCGGCTGACATCCCTGGAAGGGCTGTACCTGTCGCGCGATCTTCGGCCCCGCGACATCCGGGTGGATGAAGACGTGCGTCGATTCATGCGCGACGCCTGGCTGGCGGCGTCGACCCCGGAGCTGCCGAAGAGCTGACCGCGCTCAGGCCGCGGCGCGCGCCCGGTCGAGGTCCTCGAAGAGCTCGGTGTTGAAGCGGTAGGCGAGGAGCACCTCGTCGATCACGCGCTCGCGCTCGGCCTCGTCCCACGGTGCGGCATCGAGCTGCTCGCGGTAGACGTCCTTGAAGGCGGCCGGGTCGGCGATGTCGTCGAACAGGTAGAAGCCGATGCCGTTGGTCTCGAAGCCGAAGCGGCGGGCCATCACACGGCCGATGAAGATGCCGCCGGACAGGTCGCCGAGGTAGCGGGTGTAGTGGTGCGCGACGAAGCCGCCCGCCCAGGTGGCTCCGACCTGGCGGATGCGGTCGACGTAGCGCTGAGTGGTCGGGAGCGGCACGATCTGCTCGCGCCAGTCGCTGCCGAGGAGGAACTCCAGGTCGGCCTCGAGGGCGGGGAGGCGCGTGAGCTTGTCGCTGATGAAGACCGCGGCCACCGGGTCCTGGCGCATCCGCTCGCCCGCACCCTCGAGTGCTTCGTAGATGAAGTAGTGCTGCGCGACGAGGGAGATGTAGTCCTCGCGGGAGCCCTCACCCTTCAGGAGGTCGGACATGAAGCCGGCGGTCTCGCTGCGGGAGTGCGATCCGGACGAGCGCTCGCGCAAGGCGGCGGAGAAGGAGAGGATCTCGGGCATGTGCCTAGTGTAAGGCTCGCCTTACCTCATGCGAAAGTCGAGAATCGAGGTGGGCAGCGCAGCGCCGGTTCTCGGGAGCTCAGGCGTGCGGGCGGGGCTCGACCCCCAGGCGTGCGCACGCCTGATCGTAGAGCGCCACGACCTCGCGACGCACGGCGGGGCGGTCCGCGATCGGGCCCCCCGGCCACGGCACCCGCAGCTCGGAGGTCGCGCCGTCGGCCGTGATCTCCCAGACCCCGCCGTCCCCGTCGAACCCGGTCATCACGGAGTTGGAGACCTCGACCGAGGGCTCGGCGAATGCACGGGCGATCAGGAGGTTGTCGTCGGTGTGGTCGCCGTTCATGTGGCGCAGGACAGCGGTGATCACGTCGGTGTCGAAGATGTGGGGCACGTTTCTCACCTTACGCGCGCGGGAAAGACACTCGCACGATGCCGTCTTTCAGGAAGGGCGTTCTAGACTCGGGAGACACATCCTCGGGGGTTTCCTTCATGCAGCTTCTCTCGTCGCGCCGCTGGCGTGCCGCTGCGGCCAGTGCGGCCGTGCTCGCTCTCGTCCTCACCGGATGCTCCTCCGACGATTCCTTCAGCTACACGCCACCGGCTCAGGCTGAGGGCGCTCTGCCCGACGACACGGTCGCCTCGATGCAGGCGGCAGTCGACAACGCGCTCGTCGCGTCCGGGGCCTCCGGAGCGATCGTGGGGGTCTGGGTGCCGTGGAGCGGCAGCTGGGTCACCGCGGTGGGCACGCAGGACCGCGACGGCGGGGGAGAGCTGTCCACCGACATGTCCTTCCGCATCGCGGATGTGACTCGCCTCATGACCTGCGATGTGCTCTACGCCCTCGCCGACGAGGGGACGATCAAGCTCGACGCGAACGTCGCCGACTACGTGTCCGGCGTCGCGGACATGCGCGAGCAGGGCGTCACGCTCCTCGACCTGTGCAACGGGACCAGCGGTGCAGGCTCCTCCGAGGCGACCGTCAAGTCGGCTCTGTTGAACACGCCGGACCGCATCTGGGCACCGCTGGAGCTCGCCGGGTACGGGCTGGGCCGCCCTCGGGTCGCCCCGGGGACGACCTTCCGCGATTCGGATTCGGGATATCTCCTGCTCGGTCTCGCTCTCGAACGTGCCACCGGGAAGACGGCGTCCGAGCTGATCGCGGAGTACGTGACCGACCCGCTCGACCTCGCCGACACCTCCCTTCCCGATTCGGCTCCGGCAGCCCCGGGCGACGAGCCGCTGAAGGGGCACTTCATGCCGGCGGTCGAGGGCGGATACAACTGCGCCGCTCCCGCCGACATCACCAAGCTCTCGGCCAGCTCGGGCTTCACCGACTCCGGCGTCGTATCGACCATCGACGATCTGGGACGCTACATCCAGGCCGAGGCGAAGCAGGTGCTGCGCACGAAGGAGAAGCCGGACCGATTCGGCACTCCGCTGCCGGTCACGGAAGACGGTCCCTCCTGGCATCAGGCCACCGGAGGCGGCTACCTCGTGGGATCGATGATCGGCCAGTACGGCTGGGTGCCCGGCTACGCCACGGCGGCGTACTCGGACCCCACGACGGGATTCACCGTCGCGGTCGTGCTGAACGATTCGACGGCGGGCGGGGGCTTCGCCCAGCGGCTCTCCTGGGAGCTTGCGGCGATCGCCTCGAAGGCCCCGGCTGCGTCCGGGCAGACCGCGCCGGAGTTCGGCCTTCCGTTCACGGCGGAGCAGTACCACCAGGTGATCACGGATGCTGCTCTCGTGTGCGTGCCGCCGGCCGCGGAGTGACCACCGCCTGACTCAGCGCTGAAGCGGAAGGGCGACGATGGCGATCATCGACAATGCGATCTACGTGGACGGTGTCCGCACCGAGAATCCGCAGAGCCTGAGCGAGACGTTCGAGCGCATGCGGGAGCGCGGAGGCATGAGCTGGATCGGTCTCTACCGCCCCAGTGAAGACGAGATCCGCGAGGTCGCCGACGAGTTCGGCATCCACGCGCTCGTCGTCGAGGATGCGCTCGCCGGTCACCAGCGCGCCAAGCTCGAGCGCTACGGCGACGTGCTGTTCATGGTGCTGCGTCCGGCCCGTTACCTCGACGATGTCGAGGAGGTCGAGTTCGGTGAGGTGCACGTGCTCGTCGGCCCCGATTTCGTCGTGACGATCCGCCATGCCGAATCCCCGGATCTCGGTCGGGTGCGGCGGCGCCTCGAAGGCGACCCGGCACTGCTCGCTCACGGTCCCGAGTCCGTCCTGTACGCGATCCTCGACGAGGTCGTCGACGAGTACGCGCCCGTGCTCGCCGGACTCGAGAACGACATCGACGAGATCGAGAGCCAGCTGTTCGAGGAGGACACCGACGCCACCCAGCGCATCTACGACCTGGGCCGTGAGGTCATCGACTTCCAGCGTGCGACCCAGCCTCTGTCCGGGATGCTGGAGGCACTGCTGCGCGGCTCGGACAAGTACCGGGTGAGCGAGGAGCTCCAGCGGTACCTGCGCGACGTGCTGGACCACACGCTGCGCGTGACCGATCGGGCGACGACCTTCCGCACGGTCCTCGACAATGCGCTCACGGTCGAGTCGACGATCGTGGCGCGGCGGCAGAACGAGGAGATGCGGCGGATGACCGAGCTCAGCATCCGCCAGAACGACGAGGTGAAGAAGATCTCGGGCTGGGCGGCGATCCTCTTCGCGCCGACGCTCGTCGGCACCATCTACGGCATGAACTTCGACCACATGCCCGAGCTGCACTGGCTGCTCGGATACCCCATGGCGGTCGGACTGATGATCGCCTTGGGGTTCGGCCTGTACGCGGCGTTCAAGCGCAAGGGATGGCTCTAGGCCCCGGGAGTCACGAGGCCTGAGCGTCCCGGCTCACTCCTCGTCGTCGACCTCGGCCCCCGGACCCGGCCCCGGCCGCACCGGAGCGTCCGGGGCGATGTCGATCCGGGTGTTGCCGTCGTGCTCGCTGACTTCGATTCGCGGGGCGGCATCTGCCTCCGTGGCATCCGGAGCCGCGGTCAACTGGTCATGACGCTTCTCGGCGCTCGTCATCCCGTCGTCGGACGGGTGCTCAGGCGTGCTCATGGGTCTCCTCCTGGTTGTCGACGGGGTCGCCGTCGGGGTGGTCGTTGCGCTTCTCCGCGTGCGTGCGCCCCCACCGTGCCAGCACGTACAGCACGCCGCCGACCGCCAGCAGGATCGCGCCGAAGAGCCAGACGAGGGGGCGCTGCTGGGTGAGCAGCAGGATGCACGAGGCGATGCCGAGCACGGGGATGAACGTCCAGACGCGGAAGTGATCGTGCTCGACGCGGTCTCGACGGAGCACGAGGACGGACACGTTCACGCTCAGGAACACGAACAGCAGCAGCAGGACGACCGTCTCGGCGAGAGTGGCGAGATCGCCGACGAGCGTCAGCCCCATCGCCACCAGGGTGGTGGTGAGGATCGCCACCCAGGGGGTCTTCCGCTTCGGGAGCACGCGTCCGAGCACGGCGGGGAGCAGATTCTGCTCGGCCATCCCGTAGGTGAGGCGGCTGACCATGATCATCGTCAGCAGGGCGCCATTGGCGACGGCGATCAGCGCGATCAGGCTGAACAGCCAGGACGGGATGCTGATGCCGGTGGCCTCGACGACCGCGAGAAGCGGACCGCTCGACTCCTGCAGCTCCGCCGGCGGGAGGGCGATGGCACTCGCCAGACCCACGAGGACGTACACCGCGCCGGCCGTGAACAGCGCGGCGAAGAGCGCGCGGGGGTAGGTGCGGCGGGGATCCTTCACCTCTTCGATCATGTTGGCCGAGGTCTCGAAACCCACGAACGAGTAGTACGCGATGACGGCTCCCGCGAGCACGGCCATGGCGGCGTTCGTCCCCTCCGGCACCTGCGTGACGCGGGACACGTCGCCGCCTCCGCCGCCGACGAGGATCGCGACCACGGCGACGACGATCACGAGCCCGCTGAGCTCGATCGCGGTCATGACGAGGTTGGCGCCCATCGATTCTCGGATGCCACGGGCATTCAGGAGGCCGACGACGGCGAGGAAGACGATGGCCACCGGGATGGTCGGCAGATCGAAGAAAGTGCTCAGGTAGTCGCCCGCGAACGCGATGGCGAGCCCGGCCGCGCTCGTGACGCCCGCCGCCAGCATGCTGAAGCCCACGAGGAACGAGACCAGCGGGCTGCGGAAGGCGCGTTCGGCGAAGACCGAGGCCCCACCCGCTCGCGGGTACTTCGTCACGAGCTCCGCGTACGAGCCCGCCGTGAGCAGGGCGAGCAGGAGAGCCAGCAGCAGTGGCGCCCAGAGCATCCCGCCGACCTTCTCGGAGAGCACCCCCATCAGCGCGTAGATTCCCGCGCCCAGCACATCGCCCAGGATGAACGCGAACAGCAGCGGGCCGGTGATCGCGCGTCGCAGCCGGGTCGGAGTCTCGGCGCCGGGCGCGGTCTCGGTGGTCATTCGAGCACGCTAGGGGAGAAAGGCGCGGCGGCCCACGGGGTTGACACGGCGCCGCCGTACCCATTGCCTCGGCGGCGGCATCCGTGATTGGATCCGGAGCATCGTGAGCATCCACACCGTCTTCAACCAGGCCCCGCCTCGCGTCGACGTCGACGAGTTCGGGGCGAACGCCGCGTTGACCGAGGCCGTTGCGCGCGAGGGTGCGGGCTGGGCGGCCGAGGCGCTGCACGCCACCGGGCGTCGCGTCGGTTCGGCCGCGTTCCAGGACGACGCCCGGAGGGCGAACCGGAACGAACCCGTGCTGCACACGCATGACCGCTGGGGCGTGCGCATCGATGAGGTCGAGTACGACCCCGCGTACCACCGTGTGATCGCCGCGGCCGTCGCCGACGGGGCGCACACTGCCGCGTTCGCCGATCCGCGGCGCGGAGCGAGCGTGGCCAGGGCCGCCACGTTCATGCTCTACGCGCAGATCGAGCCCGGCCACGCATGCCCGGTGTCGATGACGCACTCGGCGGTGCCCGTGATCGCCCAGCATCCGCAGCTCGCGGCCGAGTGGATGCCGCGGCTGCTGTCGCGCGACTATGACCCGCTGCTGCGCCCCGGCAAGTCGACCGCGCTGTTCGGGATGGCGATGACCGAGAAGCAGGGCGGCTCGGATGTGCGGGCGAACACCACGACCGCCGCGCCCCTGGGCGGTGGACGATACGCGGTGACGGGACACAAGTGGTTCTGCTCCGCGCCGATGTCGGATGCGTTCCTGGTGCTGGCTCAGGCGCCGGGCGGGCTGTCGTGCTTCCTGATGCCGCGGCTGCTCGATGACGGCACGCGCAACGGGATCCGGTTCCAGCGCCTCAAGGACAAGCTCGGCAACAGGTCCAACGCGTCGAGCGAGGTCGAATACGAGCAGGCGGAGGCGACGCTGGTGGGCGAGGAGGGGCGTGGGGTGCGCACCATCATCGACATGGTGACGCGCACCAGGCTCGACTCGCTGCTCGGGTCCCTCGCCGGGATGCGGCAGGGCGTCGCCGAGGCCGCCTGGCACGTGCGTCACCGCGCGGCGTTCGGGCGCACACTGATCGACCAGCCGGCGATGACCGCCGTGATCGCGGATCTGCAGCTCGAGGTCGAGGCCGGGACGGCGGTGGCGCTGCGATTGGCGCGCGCCTACGATGACGATGCCTCATCGCAGGACACGGCCTTCCGGCGGCTGGCCACCGCGGTGATGAAGTACTGGGTGTGCAAGCGCGCTCCCGGCCACGCCGCGGAGGCGCTGGAATGCCTCGGGGGCAACGGCATCACGACCGACTGGCCGCTGGAGATGCGCTACCGCGAGCAGCCCGTGATGGCGATCTGGGAGGGGTCGGGCAACGTGATCGCGCTCGATGTGCTTCGTGCGATCGCGCGTGAGCCGGAGTCGCTGGAGGCTTTCGATGCCGAGGTTTCCGCCGCGCTCGGAGCGGATGCGCGCTTCGACGCGCACCTGGGGCGCACACGGAAGCTGATCGCGGAACTGGCCGAAGACCCGGTACCGGAGGCATCTGCACGCAGGGTGGTCGAGGCGCTCGCGCTCACGCTGTCGGCGTCGCAGCTGCTGCGGACGGCCCCGACGGAAGTGGCCGAGGGGTTCCTCGCCTCCCGCCTGGAGGGTGTCCCCGGGCTGTACGGAGCGCTGCCGCGCGGCGTGGACACCGCTGTGATCGCGGCGAGAGCCTAGGCTCAGCGAATTCACAGCATTCCCGCGCGGCATCCCCGACTTCGGGCGTGGGCGGCGATAGCGTCAGTGCCGCACGAGGGGTGCGTCGGCCGGGGTGCGCGGGCAATCGGGTGGCTTCCTCTCTCTCGAATCCCCAAGAAAAAGGTCTCTCTCATGACTGGTACGGCACGCAAGGCGCTCGCAGAAGCGGTCGCCACTTTCCTCTTCGTCCTCGCCATCATCGCGGCGGTGAACAGCGGCAGCCCGTTCACTCCGCTCGCGATCGGCTTCACCCTGATGGTGCTCGTGTTCTCCACGGGTCACATCTCGGGTGCCCACCTCAACCCGGCCGTCTCGGTCGGTGTGTTCCTGCGCGGCGGCCTGAGCGTCGTCGACTTCATCGCCTACCTCATCGCCCAGTTCGTCGGTGGCGCGGTGGCTGCGCTCGTCAGCATGGCCGTCTGGCCGATGGGCGAGAAGGCCATGGTCATCGAGGTCGGCCCGGCGTTCTTCGTCGAGGCGCTGTTCACGCTGATCCTCGTGTGGGTCGTGCTCAACACGGCCACCTCGAAGGACACCGCGGGCAACTCGTTCTACGGTCTCGCGATCGGCGCGACCGTGTTCATCGGTGCAGCCACGGTCGGCTCGATCTCGGGTGGTGGCTTCAACCCGGCCGTCGCGCTCGGCCTCTCGGTCAGCGGCCACTTCGCCTGGAGCTCGCTGTGGCTCTACATCGTCGCCCCGGTCGTGGGTGCCATCATCGCCGCGCTCCTGTTCCGCGTGCTCAACACGGACGACGCCAAGAAGATCGCCGCAGCGGAGTAAGCCCCCGCTGCACGCACGAAGCGCCGCATCCTCTTCGGAGGGTGCGGCGCTTCCGTGTCCCCGGATCCGTCGCGCGGGGGATGCCGCGGACCCCACGCCGCCGTAGCGTGGACCCATGCTGATCGTCGAGGAACTCCACCTCCTGCTCCTGCGACCCGACGGACGCGTAGAGAGCGCCGCGAGCGCGCACCGACTGTATGGCGAGATCGCGGCCGTGATCGTGGATCTCGCCCTGCACGGACGTGTCGCGGTGACCGCCGACAGGAATCCGGCCGTGCAGATCTGGTCGGCGGAGCCGACGGGTCATCCTGTGCTCGATGGTGCGCTGGCACGTCTGACGCCCGTGAACGGGGCCCGGCTGCAGTCGCTGGTGATGCGCTCGAAGCTCGACCCGCTGGAGGATGTCGTCGCCTCGCTCGTCCATCAGGGCGTGCTCGTACGCGGAGAACGCGGCTTCTTCGGTTCGCAGCGCACCCCCGAGGTCGATCCCGGTCCCGAGGCCCTGCTCCGCTCGCGCCTGGCGGCCGTGCTCGCCGGCACGACCGCACCGGTTCAGGCCGACCTCACCCTGCTGTCCATCCTGCAGGCGCTCAACGCCGCGCACCCGGTCCTGCGCGCGGAGGCGGGCGTCGCCACCGCCGGCCAGCTCAAGAAGCGGATCGAGCAGTTGGCCGCGGGATCGCCCGCGGGGGACGCCGTCGCGAAGGCCGTGACCGGTGCCGTCGCTGCGGCGCTGATGGTGGCGATGACCCCGGTGTTCATCGCGGCGACCGTCACCTGAGCGGTCGGCCGCCGGGGCCGCGGTCAGCCGACGGATACGGAGGCGGTGGGCGTGGGTTCCTCGACAGGGGAACCGGCGACCCGGGCGCGTGCCGCCGCCACGACCATCACGACGAGGGCGACGCCGGTCAGGATCGCGCCCAGCCAGATCGGGGAGGTGTAGCCGAGGCCTGCGGAGATGCCGACGCCACCGGCCCACGCGCCTAGGGCGTTGCCGACGTTGAAGGCGCCGATGTTGGCGCCCGAGGCGAGGGTGGGCGCACCGCCGGCGTAGTGCATGACGCGGCTCTGCAGGCCGGGCACGGTGCCGAAGCCGAAGCCGCCCATGAGGAAGAGGGCGATGATCGTGGCGATGCCCGACTGCGCCGAGACAGAGAACAGGGCGAGGACGACGACCAGTGCGGAGATGAACACGAGCAGCGTGCGGTCGATCGCGCGGTCGGCGAGGCGTCCGCCGAGCCAGTTGCCGAGCACGAGCCCGGCGCCGAACAGCACGAGCAGCCACGGCACGGCCGCGGTCGCGAAGCCGCTCACCTCGGTGAGCGTGTAGGCGATGTAGGTGAAGGCGCCGAACATCCCGCCGAAGGCGAGGATCGTGACGACGAGCGAGAACCACACCTGTCCGGAGCGGAAGGCGGCGAGTTCGCTGCGGAGGCTGACCTGTTCGGTTGGGCGGGGGAGGCGCGGCACCAGCGCGGCGATGCCGATGAAGGCCAGCACCCCGATGCCGGAGATCGCCCAGAAGGTCGAGCGCCAGCCCAGCTCCTGGCCGAGGAAGGTGCCGAACGGCACGCCGAAGACGTTCGCGGCGGTGAGGCCGGTGAACATGATCGCGATCGCGCCGGCCTTCTTCTCGGGAGCGACGAGGCCGGCGGCGACGACGGAGCCGATGCCGAAGAACGCGCCGTGGCAGAGGGCGGCGATGATGCGCCCGAGCATCGCGACGCCGTAGTCGTCGGCGAGGGCGGTGAGCACGTTGCCGATGATGAAGAGCACGATGAGGCCCAGCAGGACGGGCTTCTTGGGAAGCCGGGTGGCTGCGGCGGTGAGCACGAGCGCACCGACGACGACGGCCAGCGCGTAGCCGGAGATGAGCCAGCCGGCGGCGGACTCGGTGACGCCGAAGTCGTGGGCGACTTCGGGCAGCAGGCCCATGATGACGAACTCGGTGAGTCCGATGCCGAACGCCCCGATGGCGAGGGCGATCAGTCCTAGAGGCATGACGATTCTCCTGGTACATTGGTGGGGATACTTGCAGACGCGGCATATTGCGCATCGAAAGACAATGATTGCACACGCAAGTATCCAGCGCAAGCAACTATCTCGGAGGGTGATCATGGGTATCGGTGACGACGCCGTCGAGGTGCGGGCGCAGGGGTGGCGGACGCTCGCTGCGCTGCACGGCCTGATCGAGACGGCGCTGGAGCGCAGCCTGGCCGAAGCCGTCGAACTCTCGGTGGTCGAGTACACCGTGCTCGATGCCCTCGACCGACAGGACGGCTGGCACATGCGCATGCAGCAGCTCGCCCGCGCCGCCGCGCTGAGCCCGAGCGCCACGACCCGCCTGGTGAACCGTCTGGAGGATCGCGGGCTCCTCACACGGATCCTCTGTGCCGACGATCGCCGCGGCATCTACACCGAGCTCACTCCCGCGGGCCGCGAGCTCTACGAGCGTGCACGCCCGATCCACGACGCCGCCCTCGAGCAGGTGCTGGAGGAGGCCGCGTCGCAGCCCGAGCTGGCGCCGGTCGTCGACGCGCTGCATGGCGTCGCGCTGCCCGCGCTCGCCGCGGGCTGATCCAGACGGATGGACAACGCTCCCGCTCCTCGTCGCACGCTTCTCGTCGGATACGGCAAGCTCGCCACCCGTCTCGCGCCGCTGCTTCTCGAGCGCGGCGGTGAGGTCGTCGCGCTGAGACGCAGTCATGGCGACCTGCACGCAGGTGTGGTCGGTGTCCGCGTGGATCTGTCATCGCCGCTCGAGACGCCGTTGCCCGCGGTCGATGCGATGCTCGTCACGCTCCCGCCCGGCGACTCCGAGTCGGCGTACCGCACCGCTTTGACGCACGTCGCGGATGCCCTTCCGGCGATCCCCGCCCGCACCCTGTTCGTGTCATCGACCGGCGCGTTCGAGGGAGGGGATGCGGAGCATCCGATCACCGAGCACGACGAGCCCGCACCGCGGACGGAGCGCTCGCGCGGGCTCTACGACGGCGAGCGCGCTGCGATCGAGCTCTTCGACGCGATGATCGTGCGGCCGGCGGGCATCTACGGACCCGGCCGGGAGTTCCTTCTGCGAAGGGTGCGCGAAGGCGCCGCGGTCGACCACTCTCGACGAACGAACCGGATCCACGAGGTCGACCTGGTGCGAACGCTCGACCTGATGTTGCGGGTGGCCGATCCGCCCCGCCTCGTGCATGCGCTGGACGAGCGGCCCGCCCCGCTCGGCGAGGTCGTCCGGTTCATCGCCGGACGGCTGGGAGTGGCTGTTCCCCCAGATGTCGCGTCCGGGGGTCCCCGCGGGTTCGTGTACGACGGTTCGCTCCTGCGCTCTGTGCTGGGGAGCCTCGAGTACCCGACGTACGAAGCCGGATACGCGGAGATGATCGCCGCATCTCGACGTCGCGCCCGTAGCCTGGGGCGATGACGATCACACCTGCTCGCACCGCCGTCGGGGTCGTCGACTGGCGGCGCCGCGTCTTCGCGCTGTACGACGCGGTGCGACTCGCCGAATCTCCCGAGGATGCGCACGAGCTCTGGCGCATCGAGCGTGACGATCTGATGCTGCGGCATCCGGCGACTCCGCTGCTTCCCGGTGACCGGGCTCTCTTCGAGGGGCTGCCGATCTCCTCGTACGATCCTGCCTGGCGCTTCGAGCTGCCGATCCTGCCTGCCGAGCCCGGCGGCTTCGACTTCGAGACGGGCACCGACGGGGTCGTGCCTTTCGAACGTGTCGGTCGGGTCGAGATCCCGGATGCCGGCCCGCTCGACGTCTGGCGACTGAAGTCCTACGGGGGCGGACTCTTCGTCCCGGTGCGCGATGCGCTGGCCGGTCGCCCCGGCGGCACCTACGGTGGAGGGCGCTATCTGATCGACACGGTCAAGGGGGCCGACCTCGGCTCCAACGCCGAGCACGGCACGATCGTGCTCGACTTCAATTTCGCCTACAACCCCTCGTGTGCGTACGACCCGGCATGGGCGTGTCCGCTCGCGCAGCCCGGCAACGTGCTCCCGGTGCCGATTCCGGTCGGGGAGATGTACGCCGGCTGATCGGGCGAGGGCGGTGAGAAGGCATCCGCGGCCGCGCTCAGAGCGAACCGATGCCCTTCCCGACCATGAGCACGCCGATCACGGCGAGGAGCACGGTCGTGATGGTCGCGTTCTCGCGGGCGAGCCACCGGTGGAACTCCTCCATCGGCGCGCGGAGTCGACCGGCGGAGACGAGGAACGCGATGACCGGGATCACCACGGTCGACACCGCGCCGCCGATGAAGACGACGGCCGCGATGGTCGTCGACGATGCCGACAGACCGGCGCCGCCGATGAGCATGCCGGCGCTGGCCGCGATGAGCAGGTTCTTGGGACGCGGGGCGGAGAGCAGCACACCGAGCACGAGGGCTCGTCCGAAGGTGAAGGAGTCGATCGCGGACATCCACTTCGGAAGCGTCGGATCTTCGCCGGGCGCCGGCCTTCCCCGCCATTGCCTGCCGGCGAGCAGGAGCAGCAGAGCCGCCAGGATGAACTGCACGATCGCGCGGATCGGATCGGGGCTGTCGGAGTCTGCGGGCGCAGGGAGCGTCCCGGCCAGGAGCACGAAAACCGCCACGGGCACGGCGATGCCCAGGGACCAGCCGATCAGGAAGCCCGGTCCCGTGCGGCGGGCGTTGGGGGAGAGCAGCATCAGGATGATCGCGACGATCGTCAGCGGGCTGATGGCGATAGCGAGCGTGAGCGGCAGGGTCTCGCCGATGACATCGCCTAGCACGATGAGTCCTTCGTCATCGCGGCAGGCTCGAGGGCGGTGGACTCATGCCGGCTGGGGAGTGCGCTGTTCATCAGGGCCAGGATCGCTGATCCCGGGCGGCCGGATCGGCGGTCTCATCCTCCTCGGATGAGCAGCGCGCTCCTGGAGGGTGAGGCTCGGCGGGTTGGCTGCCGTCCGGTTCGGCTCACATCACGTGCGTGTTCGGCAGTGAGCTCAGAGTAGGTCGGGCGTAGGCGCGGCGACGAGCGGAGATGTCGGTCGGTCGGGCGCCGCGAGGCACACCGTGTTCGACGGCGATCACCTCGAACTCCTGGATCTGTGCGGGACGCACCGGGGTGAGGTGGATCATGCAGATCAGCTCTCCCCGTTCGGCGGGGATCGACCAGGTGACGTCGGCGGCTGTCGCCGAGGAAACGATCTCGGGCGCACCGAGACGGGCTCGTAGCGGGCCGACCTGACTGATGAGCTCGTCGATCGCGGCTCTGCGCTGCATCAGCGGGCGGTCGAAATCGACGTTGTCGGCGAAGATCGCGGCGGCGGCATCGTCGTTCCAGGTGCGGATGAGCTCGTCAGCATCGGACATCAACCGGTGCGTCTCCGGCCACAGCCGCACGGTGCGCGCGGGACAGTCGTGGGTCGAGAGCGCGCGGAACAGGGCGTCCTCGGACAGACCGACCGGATTGCCGCGGTGGCTGTTCGTGAACACGATCACACCGCGCCCCGAACCCGCATGCCACACCATGTTCAGGATGAATCCGGGGAGGCCTCCGCTGTGCGTGACGATCCGTCCGCGGTGAAGATCTTCGCGCACGAAGAGGCCGAGTGCGTAGCCGCCGGTGACGAACTTCCAGGTGCCCTCCGGGCGCGCCTGGAGCGCGGGGATGTCGACCTGATGGATGCGCTGCATCTCGCGCCGCGATGCCCGCCTGACGACCGCGTCGTCGTCGCCGGGTCGGGTCGCTGCGGCGAGGAAGCGCACCCAGATGGCGAGATCATTGATCGTGGACTGCATGCCGCCGGCGGCCGCCATCGCATCGGACACCGCCGGGGGGAAGCCGATCCAGTTCCCCGCGGTGTCCAGCGAGTAGCCGACCGCTCTACGGAATCCCTCCTGCGGAGCCCGATTGTCGAACCAGGTGCGGTTCATCCCGAGGGGGCGCAGAATCTCTTCGGTGACCCAATCCTCCACGCGCTGCCCGATGGCCTTGCCCACGGCGAGGCCTGCCATCGTGAAGCCGATGTTCGAGTACTCGAAGGTGCTTCCGGGGTGATTGCTGTAGTTGAAGCCGGGCCGGACCCGCTCCACCAACTCCTCCTCCGACAGGCCGAGGAACGGGTCGACCCAGGAGTTGTCCTCGGTGAGGCCGCCGCCCATGCTCAGTAGCTGCCGCACCGTCGGCGCGATGGCGGGTTCGTCGCCCACGGTGCCGTGCCACTCCGGATAGAAGTCGGTGATCGGCGCTTCGATGTCGAGAAGACCTCGGTCGCGGGCAAGCAGCGCGCCGAGCGCGACGAAGCTCTTCGTCATCGACGCGATCGGGAAGACGGTGTCGGCGTCGGGAGCCTCGTCGTCTGCGATGCCGAACCCGCGGCTGTGCTCGAGACCGTCGGGCCCGACCAGTCCGTATACCAGCCCGGGGGACTGGCCGGCCGCCGTGTACTGACCGAAGAAGGCGTCGAGCTGGTCGCTGAGTGGAACGGGCAGGGATTCGCTGGACATGGGACTCCGATGCTGTGGGGCGAACCGGTCGACCGGAACGCTGGTTCGACAACAGACTCTCGTGCCCTGCTCCCGAAGTCATGTCGGAATCACCGACTGTGCTCCCGGCTTCTGTGCGGGACGACGAAGATCGCGGTCTCGACAGCACCTCGGAAGCTGTCGTCGCGTCCGGTGGCGCTGTGGTCTAGTGGGGGTTCGCACACGTCCTGTGGAGTGCTACTCCGGCCGCCGTGGAAGAGGCTCTCACCTCTTGATAAGTCGTCGAACCCGGCCGACACCACGTGCAGCACCGCCTGCTGCTCAAGGTGTTGTAGTCGGGCCGGTATGACTGGCTCCTACTCCCACCGGCGCTGATCATGATGAGCGTGCTCGGGGCGTGACCGAGCTCCGTCCAGACCCGGTCATGTGCGGTGTTCGCCGAGGCGTGATGCGGAGCAGAACTGGCGCTGAGAGTCTGGATCACCTTGTCGAGGCCGAGCGGGCCCGCATGGTCGAGCCAATTGCCGTCGGTGTCGCTCCAGATGACGACACCACCATCCGGCTTCCGGGAGTTCGTCCACAGGAGGGTGCACAGGGCGCGGCGATTCTGGACCGTCAGGCGGGTGAGTGCATATGCGTGGGGGAGGCCGGGCTGAATGCGAACGGCGAGTGAATGCGGTGCCTCAGCGGCGTTCGCGAGCGTCACCGTGCCGGGCTGCCCCTCGGTCTCCCAACTCTTGCTCTTGCGGGAGAGGGCGAGATCGATGGAGAAGAAGCGCACTCGTATGGAGCCGGTGATGGCCGCGGTGAGGATGGCGATCAGAGCCTTCGCCCGGCGCCTCACGCGGTTGACGATCTCCTGGAGGTTTCGTGCTCCGTACCAGGTTCCCGCCCCACTCGCAGCGGCGACATCCCAGGAGCGGAGGTTGTGGTCGGCGCGCGTGAGGAGATCGATGGACAAGGGACCATCCGCAACGATGTCGTCACTCGCGATCTGGCGGGCGATCTCCTTCCTCACGCTCGTGCTGCTGACGGTGACCGAAGTATCGGGGAGCAGTGCGGTCTGATCGGTCTCGGCGATCTGCGTGACCAGGATCGCCCAATCAGCCGGAACCCAGATCTCTCGGAGAGATGCCGCGGCTGAGGTGATCAGGGAGACGGCACCTCGAATGTGATCGTTGTCGTCGTGACTCAGGATCAAGATCTCGGGGTCGTGTGTTCCCGCGTGCGTGCCGATCGATGCCGCGCCACCAGCGTCGACTGCGACCGCCGGGGTGCCTGAATCGCGTTTCCAGATGAAACACTCCCCGTGTCCCGGTCCTGGCGTCGGGCCCACGATCGCGCTGAGGTCGTTCACGGGTTCGGCCGCCTTTGGCTGTGTCGGATCGAGAGCCGGCTCGAGGCCCGACCGGCTGGACTTTCGAGATGAGGATATCGAGATTCTCCCGCGCGGGCCGACGAGGGTCGATCTGTGAACGCGAGTCTGTGCGTTCGTCCGTGCCTCCAACCACGAGTGACCCCTCGGGTCCTCAGGATGGACGTGCCGTTTTCCGGCAGGCTTGACTGTATGCCGCCGCGTGCGTGCATCGGAGAGGCCAGTGGCCGGAAGGAGCGCCCGAGGGATGACTCGACGAATCGCGTACATCGGCAGAAGTGCAGAAGATCTCGGTGTCCGCGTGCCCGGCGACCCGCCGATCCGCTGTGGCTTCACTTTCGGCGTCAAGTTCCCCGGCTCCGACCAGCAGGGCGATACGTCTCCGTTTGTCGAGCCGGACACCGTGATCGTCGATGTGCAGCGCGAAGAGGACGCTGACATGCTGGTGTTGAAGCCGGGCGAGTTCGATGACCCGGATGTCGTGATCGTCGTGGTCGTGAACGAGCGGAGCGTGTACAAGCCTCGGCTGTACCGCGAGATCGCACACCTCACGTCGGCATCACCGGACGGCCCGTCTCGCGCGCTCGTGTTCGCACCCGAACGAAGCCCTGGAGCGCGCTGGGTGACCGGCAACGTGCAGGCGTGTCTGGATGAGAAGTGCATCTCCGCCGAGGCGTTGCCGTACCACCCGAGCAACTGAGGACGGATGTCGGCGCGTGCGGAACGGAACCCAACCTCCCGGCCGTTCTCCTGGTCGGCGGCGGGCTTGCGGCGATCGCAGGATGGTTCCTGTGGGCGTTCAGGAGAGTGTGGAGGGGCTGACGGGAATCGAACCCGCGCTGTCTGCTTGGGAAGCAGAAGTTCTACCATTGAACTACAGCCCCGTACCCGCATCCGAGGAGCAGGCGAAGGCCAGCCTACCTGTACGCCGCCCGATGGCCAAAGCACGGGATGCGGCGCGGGTGCCACCGCAGACGATCGTCTGCGATGACACCCGAGCGCGAGGCGATCAGCCGCGCAGGCGCCGTCGTCGGGCGAAGGCGAGCCCGCCGGCCGCCAGCAGCAGGGCCGCGATGGCGAGCGCCGAGGTGAGCGCTGCCGTGTCGAGTCCCGTCGCAGCGAGTCCGCCGCCACCGGACGAGCCCGAACCGGTGCCGGGGGTGCCGCTGTCGACCCCTCCGGTGCCCGGCTGCGCGGCCCGCACGGTCAGAGGCACCCGCAGCTCCGTGCCATCGGTGCGCGTCATCACAATCTGGTGCTGTCCTGCCGGAACAGTCGTGGGCACTCGCCACGACAGCGACCCGGCCCCGGTCCGGTCGGCCGTCACGGTTCCCATGTCGATCGGATCGGAGTGCAGCGCGAACCCGACCTCTTCCTCCGGCTCCAAGCCGGTGACGTCGATGGTGATCCGATCACCGGCAGTGACGGTGCCCGCCGAGAGGGAGACCTCAGGAGCCTCCGGTGTCGTCGGTTCGTCGAGGGCCACCATGATCCAGCTCACCTGCACGTCGGCATCGCGGGTGGGCTGCAGCACGAGCTCGATCTGACCCTCTTCGCCGACGGTGATGTCGCCGTAGGTGCGCGCCTCGTCGGCGGCTCCGTAGTCGTGATCCTCTTCGACGACGGCGCCGTTGACGCTCACCTTCGCGCCGCGGTCGTCCCACTGATCCCACGGATCGGAGTATCCGACGTGGACGCTGTAGCGACCGGGTTCGAGCTCCCCGAAGCGGTAGGCGATGTCGCGACCGTCGACCGCGTAGCGCATGGTGGAGAACATCGTGCCGTCCACCGTGCCCGAGGACTTGCTGCCCTCGCTGACGTAGCCCCACGATGCCCCTGTCCCGGCATCCTCGCCGTACGTCTGATCGGCGCGGCTGTTGCGCAGGTCGCCGTCGTCCGAGACGGCATCCCGCAGCGCCAGCCAGTCCGCCGTCTGCTGCCCGCCGGCGTTGACCGCGTATCGCAGCCCCTCGGGGACGACGACGATCGTGCGGGTGAACGTGCGTCCGCCGAACTCGGGCAGGGTTCCGGTGGCCGTCACGAGTCCCGGCGCGTCGAACGACCCGGCGAAGCTCCAGGTCACCGGCTGCTCGGTCATCATCCCGTTCTGCGTGACGTTCACCACCGGGGTGTCGAGTGCGCCTCCGACCGGCACCGTCTCGGGAACGGCGGAGACCTCCCACGCCGACCACTGGTCGAGCTGATCGAGCGTCCACTCGTCGTATACCTCGACCGACAGCGAGTCGCCGCCCTCGCCCATGTTGAGCGGCAGCCACACCATCTGCGCGTTCTTGAGATCGCCGCCGCCGTTCCACCGGTCGCCCATGTAGATGTACTTCCCGTGCTCCCGATCGACCGGGATCACGGATGACGGCTGCGAGTTCCAGGAGTTGCTCTGCGCCCACCACGGGAACGGGTCGCCCATCTCGGTCCACGCGCCCATGATGTCGGTCGAGCTCGCCCAGCGCGCGGGGTTGGGGCTCCAGCCGGTGGTGCCGGACGTGATCAGGAAGTAGCGCTCGTCGTGCTTGAAGATCGCCGGGGATTCCCTGGACTGGTTCACGAAGATGCGGTTGTAGTCCACGCCGAGCACGGCCTCATCGGCGGGAGTGGCGAGGTCGGTGTAGTCATCGTTGAGCTTCGAGATGAACATCGTCGCGTTCTCCTCGCTCGAGTAGATGATGTATCCGGTGCCGTCGTCGTCGACGAACAGGTTCATGTCGCGCGCCATTCCGCCGTTGTTCGGGGCGTGGTTCGGCGGATCCGCGTCGGCGGGTGCGTAGTTCAGTCGGTAGCTGTCGATGTACTTGAAGGGGCCGAACGGCGAGTCCGAGATCGCGACGCCGGCGTTGGCCTTGGCGTACTGCGCGGACGACGTCGCGGAAGGCCCGTCCATGTGGGCCCACATCACCCACTTGCCCGTCTGCTCGTTGAAGATCACCTTCGGGCGTTCGATGATCGGCGGGGTCACCCCGTCGACCGGGACAGTGCCGAGGTCGCGGTAGACGGCATCCTTCTGCGCTGCGGAGTAGTCGCCGTACAGCTCCTCGAAGTACGGGTCGTCGTCGAACTGCGCCTTCGACGACATCGCGCGCAGGGCGACCCCGCGGTCGTCCCAGTTGTACAGGTCGTACGAGCTGTACACGTGCACGCCGGGAGCGGAGTGGTATCCGTTCGTGCGGTCCTCGCCGTAGAGGTAGTAGATGGGGCGACCGTCGGCATCCTCCGAGGGCACGACCTGGCCGCCGTGCGCCTGGATGACGTCACCGTCGGTGTCGAGCCACTCCTGTCCCGGTCGGAAGCTCGCGTAGGGTGCGATGTCGGTACGGGCCGGGTCGAGTCGCCACAACTGGTTGGCGCCCCAGTTCGACTGCCAGACGCCCACATCGGCGCCGACGGCGGTCGAGGATCCCCCGACGTCGAGCACGGCGTTGCGTCCGGCGTTGAGCAGACTGAACGTCGCGCCATCCGTCGACGTCATCATCCAGAGGGCCGACGGGTCGGCGGATGCCGCGGCGTCGTCGAGCACACGGAAGGCCGTCCCGTCGCCGTCGGCGACGAGGGTGCGCCCGTCGCCGGTGCGGAGGGCGAAGCGGTCGCGCGAGGTGCCCGGCTGGTCGTCGAGAAGACTGGCCGTCCAGGTCTGCGCGGTGATCAGTTCGGGATCCCTGGCGTTGCCGAGTCGGGCGCCGTCGTCGACGGCCGTCAGCGCGTGCCTGCTCTGCACTCCGGTGATCGTGTACGAGTCGCCGTCGCGGAGCGCCGGGGCCTCGGCGGCGACGCCCTCGACTTCGGAGACGACGAACGTGGTCACCGACTTCGCCGGCACCTTCAGTGTGGCGGTGCCGTCTGCTCCGACGGCCACGGCGGTACCGCTGCGCAGGGCGTTGGCGGTCGGGTCCGACGCCGGCGACTCCGTCGTGACGACCGGGGTCACGGTCGCGCCCTGGCCGATGTCGCCGAACAGCGACAGGTCGATGGTGATCGTACGCTCCTGATCGCGCTCATTGGTGTGCACCAGCGTGGCGCCGGAGCCGTCGCCGTCGATCGCCGCGGTGGTGTCGTCGTCACCCACGCGCACGAGCTGGTCGCCCGGCTCGATGTAGTGCGTGAAGTTGCGGAGCGTGTTGTACTTCGCGTTCGTGCGGATGTGGCATCCCGCGTCCGCGTCGCCGTCGGCGATGCGGCGGGCGGAGTCGCCGTCGGCGTTGCAGTCGAAGTCGATGAAGACCGAACCCCAGTTCTTCTTCTCGACCTTCTCCATGTTGTAGAGGTCTTCCACCGGCTGCCAGAGCACCCACGCCTCGGGCTCTAGCTCACGCAGGTCGGCGCTGACCAGCTGGGCGATGCCGAGGCCGTTCTCGATGGCGTCGGGGTTCCAGCTGTCGCCGCCCCAGTTGCCCTCGACCTCGCTCATCCACAGCGGCTTCTCCGCGCTCTTCGCGATGTCGCGCGCCAACTGGCGGCCTCCCGTGGAGTAGGTGTGCACGTTCAGCTGGGCGACGGAATCACGCGCTTCGGCATCCCCTCCGTTCCAGTCCTCCACGAATCGCTGGGGATTCGTCTCGTCCGGGCCGGAGATCACCGCATCGGTGGTCGTGTCGGACGCGGCGAGCTCGGCGGAGAGTGCCTTGATCACCTCGGCCTGCAGAGCGGGGCCCGCGTGCGCGCCCTCCTGCCTGCTCGCCGTCGTCGGCCATCCGTCGCCGCCGATCGTGGTGCCCCAGTAGTTCGTGTTCGGTTCGTTGAGCGGGTCGATCGTGTCGAACGAGATGCCCTGGGTGTCTTCGACATGCTCGACGACGGTCTTGAGGTAGGTCGCGAACGTGTCGAGAGAGTCGCGGCGGATCTGGTCGGCCCAGGCGTCGGTGCCTCCGCTGACGAAGCCGCTCTCGGTGAGGAAGTAGGGCGGCGAGTTGCTGAAGGCCTCCCACGTGTCGACCTGGTCCTTGATCTCCGAGACCCAGGCGAGCTGGGCCGCGTCGGCGGAGAAGTCGTAGTCGCTCGCGTTCTCGCCCGTCCACGCCGCCCGGAAGCGGTCGCGGTCGGCGAAGCTCGAGGTGATCTCCCCGCTGTCATCGGTGAGGGGAGCGTCGGGATTCCACCAGCCGGGCACCGCGCCACCGGGGCGGAGATAGTCGGGCACGTCGGAGGCGTTGCCGCCGCCGATGTTGTAGCGGGCGATGTTGAGATTCAGGCCGTCGTCGCCGAAGACCTTGTCGATGAGCTCGTCGCGGAGCTCGGTCGGGTACGAACCCGTGGCGTTCGCCATCCACACCAGGCTCGAGCCCCACCCCTTGAACGGGGCGCCCGCGTAGGCGGGATTGGGGGTCAGGGTGACATCGGATTCGGCGGCGGCGACGGCAGCCGGCGGGAACGCGGCGAGGCCGGTCGCGGTCGCCGCGAGCGCGGCGGCCATGGCGAGGATGCGTCGGGGCGAGGTCGCTCTTCTTGCAGACATCTTTGTCCATTCAGATTGTGTTGACGTTAACATGTCGACGTCAACACAATCTAGTGGATCCTCTTCGTCCAGGCAAGGGAGCACCGCTGGCAACTAGGCTGGTGCCGTGCTTCTCAGCGATCGCGACATCAGGGCAGAACTCGCATCCGGCCGCGTCGGCCTCGAGCCGCGCGAAGAGGGGATGATCCAGCCGTCGAGCATCGACGTGCGCCTGGATCGATACTTCCGGCTGTTCGACAACCACAAGTACCCCTTCATCGATCCATCGGTCGATCAGCCCGAGCTCACACGGCTGATCGAGGTCGATCCGGAGGAGCCGTTCATCCTGCATCCCGGGGAGTTCGCGCTCGGTGCGACGTTCGAGCAGGTCACGCTCCCCGACGACATCGCCGCCCGTCTCGAGGGCAAGTCATCGCTGGGGCGCCTGGGACTCATCACGCACTCCACGGCCGGCTTCATCGACCCCGGTTTCACCGGCCACGTGACGCTGGAGCTGGCGAACGTCGCGACCCTGCCGATCAAGCTGTGGCCCGGGATGAAGATCGGGCAGCTCTGCTTCTTCCGGCTCACGTCACCCGCCGAGAACCCTTACGGCTCCGGCCCCTACGGCAACCGCTACCAGGGGCAGCGCGGGCCCACGGCCTCGCGGTCCTTCCAGAACTTCCATCGGACAGATGTCGGCGTGACCGACATCGGAGCAGTCGGAGGCTGAGATGAGCGACATCAGCGGCACACCCCCGGAAGAACCGGTCGTCCCCGAGGAGACCGGGAAGCCCGAGGAGCCGCTGATCCCGCCCGCGGAAGCGGTCATTCCGCCGCCCCCGCCCGAGATCCCGATCCCGGAGGGGCTGCTGACCCCGCCGCCCTCGGAGGTCCCATCGGCCGATGCGGTGATCCCGCCGCCTCCGCCTGACACGCTCCGTCGCTCCGACCGTGCGCGTCCGACTCCCGCGATCCTCGATCGTGAACCCCCTGCCGCCGTCGCCGACGACTGGGCACAGCCCTCCGTCGCGCCGGAGGTTCCGACCTCGGGCGGCTACCGCGGGCTCACGGTCGCGATCTTCGCGTTCCTGTTCCTGCTCCTCGTCGCTGCGATCGTGGTCGGCGTGTACCTGCTGAACACGACGACCTTCTCGTTCGCGGGCACCGAGATGTCGCCGTTCCCCCTCGCCCAGCCGCTCTGACCACAGGGACACCGGGCACGGGACGACCCGCTGTGACCACCGGAACGTCGGCTCCGACGCCTGCTCAGCTCGCGCTGACCGCCAGGAGGAACCAGGCGGAGTGCGGGATCCACTGCTCCGCCCACCGCCACGAGTCCGGTCCCTCGGCCGTCTCGGGCGTCAGGAACGCGATGCCGTTCTCGTCGTCCGGATGGCTCGTGATGCCGTTCACGATCCCGCCCGGCAGGTTCGGGAAGTCCGGCGAGTACTCGACGTTGTTGCGACCGCGTCCTTGCAGCATGCACACGTCGAACGGGTTGCGGCCGAGCACCCACTGTACCTGGTCGGCCGCGAAGCGCCGCAGACGTGCGGCGAGCTCGTGTGTGCACCCCGGCAGGTCAGCGACGGCGAGGGCGGCGAACGCCAGCGATCCGAGGTTCGCGTTCTCGCCCTGCCACCAGTATCCGGTGTCGTTCTCGTGCGGGAAGAAGAAGGATTCGCGCACCTCGCCGCCGCGTGGCTGCACCCGCTGACGGGGGTAGCCGAACGGATTGGCGACCGCGTCTGTGCGTCGCAGCACATCCTGCATGACCACGACCGCCAGCTCGCGGGCCGCGTCGCCATGCCGTGCACCGGCGACGACGTCGGCGTAACGCAGCAGCGCGATCACGGGGAGGCCCGCTTCGACCGCGGAGAAGAACGGTCGCCCGTCCACCCACGCCTCGAACCAGCCGGGCTCATCGCCGGAGGTGCGATAGCGGTCGAGCAGGGCGGCGGCCCGACGGTCGGCAGCCTCGATGAATCGTGCCGCTTCGACGGCGTCCGATGCCGCCACGAGTTCGGAGGCGGCGAGCAGCGCACAGTAGTCGTCGACGACCGACTCCGAGCTCGCGGTGAGAGCCCCCGACTCCAGATCCAGGCCGAACAGGTACTCGGTGTTGTGCGCCTCGAGGTCGTCGAAGGCGCCGATCGCCGCCGCGAGGTACTCGGCGTTCGTGAAGTCGCCGTGCTCCTGCTCGCGTGAGGCTCGCGCCAGGGCCGCGATCGCGAGACCGCCGCCGCTGCGGTACGACGCCCGGTAGCGGTCGGTGCGCACGCATTCCGGCAGGGGGGCGTTGATCACCCGCTCCTCGAGGTTCTTGGTCAGCGCATCGAAGATCCCGCTGTAGAAGGCGCCTTCGGGCGTGCGGAAGCGCACCAGGAAGTCCGCGCCGAACAGCGCCTCGTCGCGCAGCCGGGCGCCCAGCGCGCGATGGAAGCGCGGATGCCGGGCCGTCAGCTGATCGCGCGCCTCCAGGAACGACCACGCGCACAGCGGGATCTGCTGCGGGCTCATGGTCGGCGAGTAGGTGAGGTGGCTGAGGAACTTGCTGGTGTCGCCCGACGCATCGAGCCAGCCACCACGGGCATCGACGGTGAACCCGGACTCGTCGCCGTAGCGGAGGGCTGCGGCATCCTTCCGCTCGATCTCGCCGCTGGAGCGCCCCGCCTTGAACGCGAACAGGATGTCCGAGAGGGTGCCGGCCGCGAGCCGCTCCTCGCCGATCGTGAAGGTCGGTGACGACACCACCTCGTCGCCGACAGCGGCGACGAGCAGATAGCGCCCGGGCTCGTCGACGTGATCGAAGTCGACCCGGGAGTATGCGCCGGTCCGCCAGGCGTCGACGGCCATCGACGGCCGGGCCTCGAGGCGGAGGCGGGAATCGTCGTCGAGCGACAGCAGCTCCACGTGCGGCGTCGCGCCGGCGTGCGGCAGCTCGACGAGCGCGGACTTCGGCGCCCCGGTGTCGTAGCCGAGGTGGGTGGTGAGGATGCGCATGTCAGCCCTTGAGTGCTCCGGCGAGGACCGCGTTCTCCATCTTCTCCGCGAACACGGCGTAGACGAGGTACGCGGGGATCAGAGTGATGAGGATGCCGGCGGCAAGAACACCGTACTGCGCGGCGTTCGCGATCGAGAGCGTCGGCAGCGCCACCTGCGCCGTGCGCAGCGACGCCTCAGGCCCGATGATCACGAGTGAGAAGAAGTACTCGTTCCAGAACGACAGGAAGTTGAGGATCGCGACCACGGTGAGCGTGGGGATCGCGAGCGGCACGTACACCGACCACAGCACACGCAGGGGACCGGCGCCGTCGAGCAGCGCCGACTCCTCGAGCTCGGCCGGGACGGCGCGCATCGCCTGGGTCAGCAGGATGACCGTGAGCGGCATGGCCGAGGCGGGGAGGAAGAGGATCAGGAACTCACGGGTGTGGAACAGACCCATCATGATCGACAGCAGCACGGTCGGCACCAGGGCCGCGAACCCGGGGATCAGGAACCCGAGGGCGAACACGCGCTCCACCATTCGGCCGACGGCGCCCTTCGCCCGAGCCAGGGCGAACGCGGCGGGCACGGCGAGGGCGAGGGTCAGGATCTCCGCGCCGACCGTGATGTACGCCGAGTTCAGCAGGGCCGTGCCCAGCGAGGCCTGCGAGAACGCGAGCCCGAAGTTGTCGAACGTGAGCGGGGTGAAGGGGGAGAACGGCTGGTTGAAGATATCGGTGTTGTGCTTGAACGCCGAGATCAGCAGATAGTAGAGGGGCGCGGCGAGCAGGATCACATACAGCCAGACCCCGGCGTGCGCGAGGTACTTCATGGGGCCGGTGCGGGCGAGTGCCCCGCCGCGGGTGCGACGACGGGCGGCCGGACGGGACTGCGGCGAGGAGGTGCGCGGGGCGGTGGCAGCGGAGACGGCGGTCATGCGAGCGGGTCCGATCAGTACTTCTGCCGGAAGGCCCGGCGGATCACGAGGATGCCGGCGACGCCGACGATGAACAGCACCACGGCGACGGCCTGGCTGTAGCCGACCTTCGACTGGTTGAACGCGAAGTCGTACACGAGGAAGGAGAGGGTCGCGGTGGCGTTGCCCGGTCCTCCCTTGGTGAGCAGGAGCACGACCGCGGCGGAGGAGAACAAGGTCCACAGGAACTGCAGCATCGTGACGACACCGACGAACTCGCGGCACATCGGCCAGGCGATGCTCCACATGCGGCGGAAGTGCCCGCAGCCGTCGATCTCCGCGGCCTCGAACACCGAGGCGTCGATCGAGTTCAGGCGGGCGGCGAGCATGATCGCCGAGACCGACATGCTGCACCAGATGGTCACGATGATGATGGCCCACATCGCGCTGTCGCCGTTGGCGAGCCAGGGGCGCGCGAGCTGGTCGAGGCCGATCGCGTCGAGGAAGCCGTTGATCATGCCCTTCGGGGCGAAGACGCCGACGAACACCATGGCCAGGGCCGAGGCCGACAGCAGCACGGGGGTGAACATGAGCGCGCGTACGAAGCGGTGTCCGCGGGGCTTGAGGTTCAGGTAGTAGGCGATCATGAACGCGCCGACCACGACGATCGGGAGGGTCACGACGAGCTGGAGGATCGTGTTGCCGGTCGCGAGCCAGACGACGGGGTCGTTCAGCAGGCGGGCGAAGTTGTCGAGGCCGGCGGGCGTCCGCGGCGCGATCAGTCCTCGCCAGTTGACCGTCGAGAAGTAGAAGAGGCTGACCAGCGGGCCGATCGTGAAGACCAGGAACCAGAGCAGCGCCGGGAGGGTGGCAGACAGCTGCACGAGCTCGCCACGTCGTCTGGCCTTCGCGCGTCGGAGAGCGACGACCTCGGGGGAGTATGCGGTCATGGGGGAGGGCTCCAGCTGTGAGGAGGGCGGCCCGGCGTGGAGGCCGGGCCGCCCTGACGGGTTACTTCGCGGCGGCGTAGATGTCGTCGACGGTCTTGCAGATCGTCGCGGCGTCGGTGCCGGGGGTGAACGCGACCGAGGTCGCGCGGTACATCGGGTTGGAGACGTCGGCCGGCACGTAGATGTCGGGCATCACCGGGAAGTCGACCACCTCGGGCAGGTCGGTCAGGGACTGCGCCAGCAGCGGCGAGGTGACGCCGGAGGTGTCGCCGCCGAAGTCGGCGACCGGGATCACGCCGCCCTCGTCGAGGATGCCCTTGAGTACGTCGTTGCCGTACATGTAGGTGATGAGCTGCTCGACCGCGTCGATCTTCTTCTCACCGTTGGGGCTGATCCACCAGCCGGCCGAGGTGGACCCGCGGTAGGCCAGCGGCTTGTCGAACGGTGCGCCGTCGGCGACCGGGAGACCTCCGAGGACGGTCGCTGCGGCGAGCTCCTCGGAGGCCGTCGGGTACGCCCAGGAGCCGAGCGGAGCGATCGCCGCCTGGCCGTCCATGTACGCGGCCTGCGCCTGGTCGGCCGTGTAGCCCTCGACGCCGTCGACGAAGACGCCCGCGTCGCGCAGCTCGACCAGCAGCTCGATGCCCTTCATGGCCCCGGGGCTGTCGCACGTCGCGCCCTCGGCGTAGACCTGCTTCGCCTCGTCGGTCGAGAGGAACATCTCCAGGAACTGCAGGAAGATCTTCTGACCGGACCAGTCGATGCCGCCGAGCACCACGGGAGCGATGCCCGCGGCGCGCAGCTTCTTCGCGGCGTCGACGAGTTCGTCGGTCGTGGTCGGGACGCCGTCGACCCCGGCCTTCTCCAACAGGTCGGTGTTGTACCACCAGGGCCACGTGAACCCGGAGTAGGGGAACGCGCGGATGTTGTCCTCGGAGTCGGTCCAGTCCACGAGGGCGTCGTCGGGGATACGGTTGGCGATGCCCCATTCCTCGATGTAGTCGTTCACGGGGACGACGGCACCGTTGACCGCCCAGTCCAGCTGCTTCTCCAGGAGTCCGACCAGCAGGACGTCGGCCTCTTCGCCGGCGAGGAGGGAAGTCTCGTAGACCTGGTTGAGGTTGTCGCCGGACTCGAGGACCTTGACTTCGATGCCGGTCTCCTCGGTGAACGCCTCGAAGGCGTCGAAGAGCGGCTTGTTCTGGGCCTGGCTGGCCGTCCAGTTGGTCTGCACGACGATCTGGTCGGGTGCCGATGATTCAGTGCTCGCGCAGGCGCCGAGGCTCGCGGCGAGCACGAACGCGGTGGCACCTGCCAGGGGGATGGACACGCGCTTCTGCACGGAGGACCTCCTTCTCGGCCGGCCGGGCGCCGGCGGTTCCTCGAATGGTACTGTCCCGGACTCAAAGTGGTCAATATTGGTATTTCTTCTCGTGATCAAACAGTGATCCACCGAAGGCGGCTGATCAACCGTGGTCGGGGAGGAGTACCGCGCCCTTGACGAAGTCGGCAGGCTGCGCCTCCATCGGCTCGTAGGCGTAATCGATGTCGGCGAGGTCCTTGTGCCAGAGCTCCATGTCCATCGGGGCGTCGCCGGTGTGGTGATAGCCCATGATGCAGACCGTGCCGTACGGGCGGACGAGCGCGGAGGAGATGACGAGGGCCGAGGTCACGCCGGCCGCTTCGACCACGACGTCCATGCGCTGCTCGCGCCGACCGGATGCCGAGGCGAACTCGGGCCGGCGCTCCCGTGGGCGTGGCCGGCTCCTTCGATCCCGTGCCGCCGCTGGACCCGCAGTGGGGTGCAGGCGGGTCTTGGCAATGACGGTAACGCTGAGGACTTAGAATGGTTGTTACTGGTATGGTGCGTCGGCGCCGTGTACCGTGCAGAGTGGAAGCCACACATCCGAGGGGGCAGGGATGACGAGCAGCATCAGTGAATCGCCGATTCGTGCGGACTACCCGGAGCCGTTGTGGATCCAGGCCGTCAACCTGATCAAGGTCGAGATCTCGTCCGGCCGTCTCGCCGAGGGCATGCGCCTGCCTCCGGAGCGAGAGCTGTGCACGCAGCTCGGCATCAGCCGGGTGACCCTGCGCAAGGCGCTGCTGCAGCTCGTCGACGAGGGCGTGCTCAGCTCGTCCCACGGGCGCGGCTGGTACGTCGCCTCGGCTCCCGTCGCGAAGGAGTGGCCGAACAGCCTCGAGTCCTTCAGCGAGACCGCGCGGAGGATGGGGCTGGAGTCCACGTCGATCGTCCGGCGCGCGGAGACCGACCACGCGAGCCTCGACGAGGCCGAGGCCATCGGGGTGGCTCCCGGCACGCCGATCTTCCGTCTCGACCGCATCCGCCTGCTCGACGGAGTGCCTATCGCGCTGGATGCCTCGGTCGTCCCCGCCGCGCTGCTGCCCGACGTCTCGAAGATCGACTTCGCCGTCGACTCGCTCTACGACCTGCTCGACTCCGCCGGTTCCGGCCCCGAGCGCGCCGACAGCACCGTCGAGGCGCGCGAGGCGGACGCGCAGGCGGCCGAGGCCCTCAACGTCGCGGTCGGCAGCCCCCTGCTCGTGATGCGCCAGGTCGCGCACGGCTCCGACGGCCGGGTGGTCTCGCTCTCGACGATCCGCTACGTGGGCGAGCGCTACCGTCTGCGCACCGTCTTCACGCGTGGCGCCGGCCCCACCCGCTGAGTCTCCACTCGCTGAGTCTCCACTCGCCGAGGGCGAGTAGACCCGGTGACAACCGAGGTCAGACGAGCGCCCAGACCCGCGTCGCGTCAGTCCAGGTGGCTCGCCAGGAACCAGGCGCCGGCGACGGGCTGCTCGTCGAGGAGCACGAAGGCGAGATCCGGATGCTGCTGCGCGAGCAGTGCGCGCACCGCATCGGCCAGACGCGGCTGCGCGGTGATCACGCCGCCGGCCGCGACCACGGCGTCGCCCACCGCTCCGCGTCGCCGTAGCTGGGTGACCAGGCGCACGAGATGTGCAGCCCCGTCGTGGACGATGCGTGCCGCGAGGGCGGAGCCGGCGTCGGCGGCCCGGAACACGGCGGCGGCGTGCGGCCCCCAGTTGGCCATGGTGGGCTCGTCGTTCACGGCACGGGCGAGGCGCTCGGCGTCGGCCACGTCGAAGTCGGCGAGCAGGGCGCCGAGGAGTCCGTCGTCGAGTTCGCCCTCGTCGTGCGCGAGCAGGGCGGCCCTGGTCGCTTCGCGGACGAGACCCGCGGCGCCGGCCTCGTCGCCGATGACCCATCCCCAGCCGCCCGCGGCGAGCGGGGCCCCGGTGGCATCGACGCCCACGCCGATCGCGCCGGTACCGGCGATCAGACCGACGCCGGCGTCGAGCCCCGCGGCGGGGACGAGGAGCGCGGCGTCGTTGACGCAGCGCACCCGTGCGTGGCCGCGGAGACGCAGCGCCTCCGCGAGGGCGCGCGCGACAGGGACGTTGTCGAGTCCCTGGGCGCCGATCGCGAGGGCGTCGACGACGGCATCGGCGGGGAGCGCACGCGCCAGGACGTCGACGAGCCAGTCGGCCGCGACATCGACGGGCTCGGCATCCCACTCAGCGGAACTCACCACGACGTCGGCCACGAGTCGGCCGTCTGCCGTCGTGGCGCGCACCGCGGCCTTGGTGCCGCCGACGTCCATGCCGACGATGAGTCCCGCGCGTGGGGCGAGGGTGTCATCGGATGGGGTCACTGAGCCGCTCCGGCGTCGACCTTCGTGTCGTCGTTGTGGAATACGAACTCCTCGATCTCCACGCCCCTGGCCTGTGCTATCCGGGCGACGAGGCCCTGCAGGAACAGGGCCTCGAGCACGGCTCGGGCGTTCGGCGAGCTCTGCGGCAGGCGGACGACCTCGAGCAGCTCGGCGCTCTCGACGGCGTCGGTCGTGACGAGCACGACACGGTGCCCGGCGGTGCTGAGCATGCGGGCGACCTCGTGCTCGCGCTCGCTGCCGAACAGGACGTGGGCGCCTTCACCGGCCGACTCCATCGATCCGTGCAGGTACTGGCGCGTACCCATCGCGCTCGCCGGGATCCGGGCCACCTCGCGGAAGAGCAGCGCACCCGCCTCGGCGGAGCCGGTCGAGGACCCGCCGCCGACGAAGTCGAGGCTGGGGACGGAGGTGATCAGATCCGCGGCGCGGTCGATCTGCGGGGCGAGCATGGTCTCAGTCTTGCGGAAGAGCGCGGCGAAGTCGTGCCAGGCCGGGTCGACCTCGCCACCGGCCCACGCCTCGGCCAGCATGCTGAGGGCGACGACCGTCGCGGTGTATCCGATGGTCGAGGCGTAGCTGTCCGGGATCGAGCCGAGTCCGACCAGGCGCGTGGCCAGGTCGGACAGCGGGGAGGGGACCGTGTTGACCACGCCGTATCGGAGGGCCTCGGGGATCGTGTTCAGGGCCGCGATCGTCTCGCTGCTCCGTCCGCTCTGGGAGACCGCGATCACGGGGTGCTCGCCGGTCGCGAGGGGCAGCGGGGTGTCGCCGGCGTCCAGGCGCCAGGCGGTGATGCCGCGCTCGCGCAGGTGCCAGACGGCGGGCGCGGCCGCGGCGAGGCTGGCGCCGATGCCGAGGAACAGCGGCCCGACCTCGCCCAGGGCATCGCGGGCGGCGAGCTCGACGACCTGCCGCTCGATGTGCGGGATCGCGGTCGCGAGGCCATCGGCCTGGGCGGCGGTGGCGTCGGCGTAGCTGATGTATCCGTCCATGTCTTTCCTTGTGCTCGTACTCGTCCGGTCAGTGCCCGGCGTGGTGGTCGTGGTGAGCCGGCGAGCTCGCGCAGTGATCGGCCGCGCCGGGGATGTCGAGGGAGGGGTTGCGTCCGAAGAACCCATGCGGCTTGAGCGCGAATCCGGCGGTGTCGACGGGCATGATCGGCCAGTCCTCGATGCGCGGGAAGTGCGTCAGGCCGAAGGTGTGCCACAACACGATGTCGGTGCCGTCGATGGGGCGATCGGCTTCGACCCACTGCGGGATGCCGGCTCCGCCCGGGTGCAGGTTGACGAAGTCGCCCGCCGGGTACTGCTCGCTCGGCTCGTACGCCGTGACCCACAGGTGCTTGGTCGTGAACGTGGCCCGCTTGTGGATGTCGGACTCGGCATCGGCCAGCAGCAGCGGCTTCCCCTCGGGGTAGAGCACCCAGCCGACGGGCTCGCCGAGCCGGTTCTGCACCTCGGTGTTGCCCACGAACCACACGCGGCCGGTGAGGTTGTCGGCGATGCGCTGAGCCTCGGACTCGGTGCGCAGCCGCGTGATCTGCTGTGTGAAGCCGGTGCCGTGCGGGTTCTGCGGTCCGCGCGGCACGGCGACCGCCTCCACCTCGTCGACCGCGTTGGCGAGCCCGTCGACCGCGACGTCGAGTCGCGCGCTGAACAGGTGCTGGTGGTTCGGGGCGCCGAGCCCGGGTGCCACCTGGGTCGCGAACGGGTAGCCCGTACCCGGGTAGGCGGAGGTGAACACGATGCCCGTGGCCTTCACCTCGAACTCGATCGTGCCGTCGAGGCCGAAGTACCAGTAGAAGCCGTAGTCGTAGTTGCCGACCGTCATGAAGAAGCTCACGACCAGGCGACGGTTGCGTCGCGTCTCGGACGAGCCGTTCCAGTTGTCGGAGTGCTTCCAGAGCACACCCGCATCCTCCTCGTGGATGCAGATGGCCTGGCGCACCACGCGGGCATCGCCGTCATTGCCGGCCACCACCGCGTCGAGGTAGGTGATGTCGCCGACGCAGTCGCAGCCCAGCTCCAGCGAGTTCGCGAAGCCGCCGAAGAGGTACTCGCCGCCGTCGAAGAAGTTCTGGAACCAGCGCTGCGGGCTCGGGTCGCCGTAGGGGACGACCATCTCGGCGATCGACGCGCGGTACAGCACGGAGCGCTGCACGTCGCCGTCCGCGATCGAGACATCGTGCAGCACGAGGCCCTCGCGCTGGTCGAAGCCGACCTGCAGGCGCCAGCCGGCCCAGTCGAGCACGCCGTCCTCGTCGATCGTGAAGCTGGGGCCTTCGGGCTGGGTGATCTCGATGGGCTTGAGGCCCTGGCGGTCGGGTCCGCGCCACGAGGACAGGTGGTAGTTGCCGTCCTCCTGTGGGACCGGGAGGTCGATGTGGTCGATCACGTCGAGCACCTCGCCCGTGACGACGTCGACCATCACGGTCACTCCGTCGACCGGGTGGGCCCAGCCCAGGTCCTCGGGGGTGCGCTGCACGAACGTGAAGCAGCGCTGGATGCGGCGACCGCTCTCGTCGTCGGCGAGCACGCCGGCGGACAGCGGGTTCACGCGCAGCTGCGAGAGGTCGGTCAGTCCGCGTTTCGCCATCGCGGCGATCCAGCGCTCGTCCTGGTGCACGACCTCCTCGACGTAGCCGAACTCGCGGAGCACCACGGGCACGGCGCCGTCGACGGCGGGGTCGAGCTCCCGAGAGGAGACGACGGCGCCGGCGGCCGGATCGACCACGACGTCGTGCGAGACCCCGGTGGTCATGTCGATGAGGAAGCTGCGCACCAGACGGGGGAGCTTCTCGCCCGCGAACAGGCGCCGCTTGTCCGGGGCGGTCAGCCCCACGTAGGAGTAGTGCGTCTCCGGGGTCGCGATGCCGGCGGCCTCGAGGGTCGCGCGGTTCGCGACGATCTCGGCGGCGGTCAGCGTCGAGAGCAGCGCGTTCGCTCCGGCGGGCAGTGTGTTCGTCATTCTCAGGTCTCTCCTTGTCTGTGCGAAGGCCGCGGGAAGGAGGGCGCGTCTTCGTGCCCTCTGTCGGTGCTCACCGTTCGAGGCGCACCGGCTCCCACGTGCCCGAGCGCATGGCGCGGTAGCAGGCATCGAGGATGCAGTTGACGACCCAGCCGTCCTCGAACGTCTCCATCGGCGTCGTGCCCGCCGCGTAGTGGTCGATGAAGTGGCGCATCTGCTGCGAGAAGCCATAGGCGCGCGTCTCCTCCGGCACCGGGTGCACCCAGCCGGTCTCGGTGTCCGCCTTCTCGACGAGGTAGCCGGTCGGATTGCCGAGGAAGCCCCACACCGGGGTCACAGAGGTGTCGGTGACGAGGCGGCCGTCGGTGCCGCTGAACTCGTGCCGCAGTTGCATCCCGCCCTTCTCGGCCCAGGAGGACTCGATGATGGCGAGCTGGCCGCCCGCGAACTTGAGGAGGGCGACAGCGGTGTCCTCGCTGGTGGTCTTGTCGGAGTGGACCAGCGTCGAACCCCAGGCGAAGGCCTCGGTGACGGGGTTGTCCTTGCCGAAGAAGTGCCGGGCCGATTCGACGGTGTGACAGCCCATGTCGAGCAGGGCACCGCCGCCCGCGGTCTCCGCATCCCAGAAGTGCGGGGCATGCGGGCCGGAGTGCGCCTCGCGGGCGCGCATCGTGAGCAGGGTGCCGATGCCGCCGGCCTGCGCCATCTCGTGCGCCTTCGCCACGATGGGCGAGAACACCGAGCTCTCGGCGTAGCCGTGCCAGACGCCGGCCTCCTCGACGATGCGCAGGATCTCGGCGGCCTCGGCGCCGGTGCGGGCGAGCGGCTTGGTGCAGATGATGCCCTTGCCCGCGGCGGCGGCGATGCGCACGGCGTCGACGTGGGCCTCGTTGGGCAGGGCGACGACCACGACGTCGATGTCGGGGTCGGCGCACAGGTCGGCGATGTCGGTGTAGCTGCACGGGCTGTTCCAGCGGGCGGCGAAGTCAGCGGCGCGTCCGGCATCGCGGGAGAAGTTCGCCGCCAGCACGCCATCGCGCACATCCAGCAGGGAATCGGCGTACGAGTCTGCGATGAACCCGGAGCCGAGGATGCCAACACGAATCACTGGAGCCTCCTTCAGAGGTTGTTAACCACAAGATACCACTTGTCTTATAAATGTCTATCAGAAGGACCAGAGTAAGAACAATGTTCAGAAATAACAGATACCTCTTGCTACCGCATTGAGACCTATATATGCTGGCCTGCACCGCGCGCCGCCGCAATGGTGTGGCAGGTCGTCCCGAGACCGCGCGTCCTCTCAGAGAGAAGGTCATGATGCGTTCCGCCACAGCACCACTCGCCGCCCTCGCCGTCACCACCCTCGCCCTCGGCCTCGCCGGATGCGCGTCCGGCGGTGGCGACGACCCCGATTCCGTCACCCTCACGCTCGGCACCTGGCGCACCGAGGACGCCACGATGTGGGAGAACGACATCATCCCCGCGTTCGAGGCCGATCACCCCGGCATCAAGGTCGAGTACGCGCCGATCGACACCAACGACTACAACGCCGCGATCCAGTCGCAGATCGACGGCGGCACCGGTCCTGACGTGATCATGTGCCGTCCGTTCGACGTGAACCGGTCGTGGATCGACAAGGGATACTTCGAGCCGCTCGACAGACTCGATGCGATCGGGTCGTTCCCCGAGTCCGCGCTCTCCGCCTGGGAGGGCGACGACGGCACCCCGTACTGCGTGCCCGTCGCGTCCGTGCTCGCCGGCTTCTACTACAACACCGCGATCTTCGACGAGCTCGGTCTCGAGGTGCCGAAGACGCAGGACGAGTTCCTTGAGGTGCTCGACGCGATCAAGGCGGACGGGCAGTACGCCCCGCTCGCCCTCGGCAGTGCCGACGGCTGGCAGCTGGCCTACAACATG
This sequence comes from Microbacterium sp. NPDC090218, assembly GCA_044900255.1. Classification (GTDB taxonomy): domain Bacteria; phylum Actinomycetota; class Actinomycetes; order Actinomycetales; family Microbacteriaceae; genus Microbacterium. The sequence continues at coordinate 1,571,627 of JBJDMS010000001.1, forward strand.
CTCTACCAGGTCGGGCCCAACGCCTGGAAGGGCGAGGAGGGGCGGCTCGGACTCATCGACGGCTCGAAGAAGCTCACCGACCCCGACTTCGTGGAGGGCTTCCGCGTCTTCGACTCCTTCAAGGACTACCTGCCCAAGGGGTACGAGTCGATCTCCTACGAGGACATGACGCAGCTGTTCACACTGGGCAAGGCCGCGATCCTGCCGGACGGATCGTGGCAGATCTCGCAGGTCACCTCGACCGGTCTCGACGTGGGCGTCTTCGGCGCCCCGCCCGCCGCCGAGGGGGACCAGCGCTATCAGCAGGAGATGGCCGACATGGCCTTCGGCCTGAACGCCGCGAGCAAGGAGAAGGAGGCGGCGACCGCGTTCCTGGAGTGGCTGGGCACGAGCGAGTTCCAGCAGCTGTACGTGAACAAGCTCCCCGGCTTCTTCTCCATGGGCACTGAGCCCGTGAAGTACGAGAACGCCCTCGCGCAGGAGTTCGCCGACCTCAAGGTCGATGCCGAGCTCACCTCCCGTCTGGCCCTGGACCGGCTCAGCGCGGGACAGCCGCCGCTCGACGACGAGATCTGGCGCGTCGCGCAGCTCATGTACAACAGCGGGCTCTCGCCCGAGGAGGCGACCGCCGAACTCCAGGCCGGACTCGACTCCTGGTACACGCCCGCACCGTGACCCTCCGCCGGAGGCGGGAGCGACGCTTCCGCCTCCGGCATCCGATCCGCACAGGAGCCCCGGCATGATCCGCACACCCGCTCGCTATCGCCTGTTGGCGATGTTCGTGCTGCCCGCACTCGTGGTCTACGTGGCCTTCTCGGTCTATCCGCTGATCAGCTCGGTGGTGCTCAGCTTCTTCGAGTCCAGCGGGCAGCAGAGCGCCTTCGTCGGCATCGCGAACTACGTCGACCTGTTCACGAACCCGACCACGAGTGCCCGCTTCTGGAACGCGCTCGGCAACAACGTCGAGTTCTTCCTCATCCACCTGTTGGTGGAGCTGCCGATCGGCCTGCTCATGGCCGCACTGCTGACCTCGGGGCGACTGCGCCGATCCGTCGGGGCCTACCGCACGCTGTTGTTCATCCCGGCGACGCTCTCGGTCGTGATCGTGGGCTTCATCTGGCGCCTGATCATCAACCCGCTGTGGGGACTGGTCGAGTTCCCGCTGCTGGGCACCGAGGCGACCGCGCTGCCGACGATCTCGCTGATGTCGGTGTGGCAGTACATCGGGATCCCCATGATCTTCCTCTACACCGCGCTCCTCGCGATCCCGGACGATGTGATCGAGGCGTCCCGCATCGACGGCGCCGGCTCCTGGACGGCCTTCTGGCGGATCAAGTTCCCCCTCATCGCGCCCCAGTTCGGACTGATCGTGATCCTCACGTACATCTGGACGTTCAACGGCTTCGACATCGTCTACGCCCTGAACGGCTCGGCTCCCGGCCCGAACTACTCGACCGACATCCTCGGAACCTTCTTCTACCGATCGTTCTTCGGCTCCAGCGGCCAGGTCGCCGACCTCGACCTCGGCGCGACCGTCGCATCGGTGATCTTCCTCCTCATCCTCGCGACCACCGCCGCCTACTTCTGGCTCGTGCAGCGCCGACTGAAGACCTACGAGCTCTAGGAGCCCCCGATGGCCATCGACATCCGCCCCGCAGCGTCCGCCCCGAGCCGCCGCCCTCGCCCCGAGCCCGCGGCGCCGAGGCGCCGTCGTCCCCGTCGCGCGGCCGACGTCTTCGCCGGAAGCGGCGTGCATCTGCTGCTGATCGTCATGGGGCTCTTCTCCGTCGTCCCGATCCTCATCGTGCTGATGAACTCGTTCAAGACGACGCAGGGCATCTTCGGCGCCCCGTTCGCGCTTCCGGACGCCGAGACGTTCAACCTGCAGGGCTACATCAACGTGTTCACGCGCGGGAACTTCCTGCTCAACTACCAGAACAGCCTCATCGTCACCCTCGCCACCATCGTGCTCACGATCGTGCTCGGCACGCTCGCCGCGTGGGCGCTCGTGGAGTACAAGGTGCCCATCACGCCGGTGCTCGCCGGGTTCTTCGTGGTCGGCATCATGCTCCCGATCCGCCTCGGCACCGTGCCGCTGATCAAGATCATGACCTCATGGGGGCTGATGGACACCCTCACCGCGCTCATCCTCGTGTACACCGCGATGCAGCTGCCGCTCGCGATCGCCCTGATGACCACGTACTTCCGGGCCGTGCCGAACGAGCTCAAGGAGGCCGCGCGCATCGACGGGGCGGGGGAGTGGCGCACACTCGGGATCACCCTGCCGATCGTGCGGGTCGGGATCGCGGCCGTCGCGTCGATCACGATGCTGCCGGTGTGGAACGACCTGTGGTTCCCGCTCATCCTCGCCCCGAGCAAGCAGAACCAGACCGTGACCCTCGGCGTGCAGCAGTTCGTCGGGCAGTTCCAGAACGACTACCCGGCCCTGCTCGCCTCGCTCACGCTCGGCGCTGTGCCGCTCGTCATCCTGTTCGCCGTCTTCTCCCGGCAGTACATCGCCGGGCTCACCAAGGGCTACGGCAAGTGACCGCGACCGTCCCGACGACCACCATCACCGAGACGAGACACAGGGAGTGCTCATGACCATTGCGACGATCGATCCGACCACGGGTGAGCTGGTGCAGGAGTTCACCGCCCACACCGCCGATGAGGTGGAGCGCATCCTGTCGACGGCGGAGGCCGCGAACGCGACGATGGCACAGACGACCTTCGCGCAGCGGGCGGAGTGGATGCGGCGGGCCGCCGATCTGCTCGACGCCGACTTGGAGCACGCGGCCGGCCTGGCGGTGCTCGAGATGGGAAAGACCATCGGTACCGCGAAGTACGAGGTGACGAAGTCGGCCAACGGCATGCGCTGGTACGCCGACCATGCCGCGGAGTATCTCGCGGCGGAGGAGCCGGTGCCGGCGGCATCGGTCGGAGCATCGGCCGCGAGCGTCGTGTTCCAGCCGCTGGGCACGGTCCTGGCCGTCATGCCGTGGAACTACCCGTTCTGGCAGGTCATCCGCTTCGCCGCCCCTGCCCTCATGGCCGGCAACACGGGGCTGCTCAAGCATGCGTCGAGCGTGCCGCAGACCGCGCTGTACCTGGGAGAGCTGTTCCAGCGCGCGGGTTTCCCGCAGGGTGCGTTCCAGACCCTGCTGATCGAGGGCGCCGCGGCCTCGGCGCTGCTCGACGACCGTCGCATCCGCGCGGTCACGCTGACCGGCTCGGTGGGCGCGGGGGCCGCGGTCGCCGCCGCCGCCGGACGCAACATCAAGAAGAGCGTCCTGGAGCTCGGCGGCACCGACGCCTTCGTCGTGATGCCCTCCGCCGACATCGCGCGCTCGGCGCAGTTCGCGGCGGCATCGCGCACGCAGAACAGCGGGCAGTCGTGCATCTGCGCCAAGCGGTTCTTCGTGCACGCCGACGTCTACACCGAATGGGTCGAGGCGTTCGTGGCGGAGATGGCGAAGATCACCGCCGGCGACCCGCGCGCCGAGGGCACCGGATTCGGGCCGATGGCGACGGCGCAGGTGCGCGCGGACGCGCACGAGCTGGTGGAGGATGCCGTCGCGAAGGGGGTCACGGTCCGCCTCGGCGGCGAGCTCCCCGAAGGGCCGGGGTGGTTCTACCCGGCGACCGTGCTGACCGAGGTCACGCCCGAGATGCGCATCTTCCGTGAGGAGTGCTTCGGCCCGGTGGCCTGCGTGTACGAGGTGGGTTCGATCGACGAGGCGATCGCCGCGGCGAACGACTCCGACTTCGGGCTCGCGGCCGGCGTGTGGTCGGCGGATCCCGACGAGATCGCCCGCCTGCAGTCCGAGCTGGAGTTCGGGAGCGTGTTCGCAAACGGCAACTCGGCGTCGTTCTTCGGACTGCCGTTCGGCGGCGTGAAGGACTCCGGGTACGGGCGCGAGCTGGGTTCGTTCGGCATCCGCGAGTTCGTGAACGCGAAGACGGTGTGGACGGCCTGAGCCCCTCCTGCGGTCCTCGGCGGGCGCGGCTGCGGAGCCCAGCGGCATCCCCTGCTGGCGCTGTCGGCGCAGACGGCGTCGTCGGGGCGGCGGCTCACGTCGCGGCGGCGGGAGGCATGGTTCTACTCATGATCCCCGCCGCCGCGGAGGGCCACGCGTCGCTGACGGGCATCGGCGTGACGTTCGCGTTCTTCCTCTGGGCGGCCGTGGCGGGGGCGCGGGCTCGACGGCGTCCGTCGCCGCCCGGGGCCGTGGGCGACCCCTTCGCGATGGGGCTCCTCATGGCGGTGCCCTATGTGGCGCTCGGCTTCGCCGGTCATCCGCACGGGCAGACATCCGGCGCACCCGGCGCAGCGGTGCTCGTCGTCGTCGTCCTCGGCCTCGCGGTGCTCGGCGGCTGGCTGCTGCTGCGTGCGGGCAGCGCCCGTGCGGACCGCGCCGAGCGATTCGCCTTCTGGTGGTGCCTGCTCATGATGGCCGGCATGCTGCTCCTGATGGGTGTGCACGGTTGAGGTCGGGCGTGCAGAGCTGAGGTCAGACGCTCCTCGGGGCCTGCCGGCGCCGGAGTGCGGCCGACGCCACGGCGACGAGGGTGCCGACGGTCACGCCGATCACCGTCTCGATCGCGCGGTCCTGAAGGAGCACGTCGACGGGCGTGGGAGCGGCGAGGTGCACCATCAGCAGGGCGAGCGGGGTGATGAACACCATCGCGATGCCGTAGTTGCGGCCGACGAACAGCTCGGCCGAGGCCTGCAGCACCACGACGAGGGCGATCACCGCCAGGGGTGGCAGATCGAGGGCCAGGACCCCGGCCGCGACGAGCACGCCGAGCAGGGTGCCGATGAGGCGCTGGACGCCGCGGATCACCCGGGCGTTGAGCTGCGGACCGCTGACGGCCGCCACGGCGCCGACCGCGGCCCAGTACCAGTGCGAGTCCATGATCAGGAGTCCCGCGACGCCCGCGCCCGCGATGGCGATCGCGACCGACACGGCCATCTCCCACGCGATCGGTCCCACCGGCTGCGGGGGCTTCGGTGCCACCGCGTTCGTGCTGCGGGTGAGGATGCCGATGAGCGCGGTGACCGCGAGTCCGAACAGCACGCTCGGACCGCCGACGACGAGCACGTCGCCGAAGGAGGCGACGGTCGCGGGGATCGTCGCGCAGGCCCCGACCGCGAACACCGGGAACAGGGGGCCCGGCGGATGCCACCGCATCGTGTAGGCGAGCAGCGTGACCGCGAACGCGATGATCGCGACGACGAGGATGCTCACCGCGGCGGGAGCGGCGATGACCGCCAACGCGGTGCCGACGAGCATCGAGGCGAGGATCACCCCGCCGGCGCTCGCCTGCATCCTGATGCGATCTCGGAACACATCGTGGCGTCCGTAGAGGGCGGCGAAGGCGCCGAAGCTGGCGTAGATGCTCAGGTCCAGACGGCCCAGCATCCACAGCACCAGGAGGGGAACGGCCACGCTGACCGCGGCGCGGAGGGCGACCCGGTGGTCGCCGCGGTGCGGTTCGACGCGCAGGACTCCGGTCCACACTCGTCCCCGGGAATCCGCCACCGATCCAGCCTACGTCCGACTCCGGTCCGTCCGAGGCGAACGGGTCAGCGGAGGCGGTCGCGGGGCCTCACGGAGCCACGCTTCCCGCGTCGGCGAGCTCGGCCACGGCCGCCCTCTGGTGAGCGGCATATGCCGTGCCCCAGCGCGTCATCTCCGACAGCAGCTGTGCCGAGCTCGCGCCGAGATCGCTGAGCCGGTACTCGACCTTGGGAGGCACTTCTCGATACACGGTCCGGGTGATGAGGCCGTCGGCTTCGAGCTCGCGCAGCTGGCGGGTGAGCACGCGTGCCGTCGGGTCCTGCAGCAGGCGTCCGAGTTCACCGAAGCGCAGCACCTCGTGCTCTCCGAGCAGAGTGAGGATGCTGGGCTTCCAGGCCCCGCCGAGCACGGCGATCGACACCTCGGCGTCGCACGAGTCGGTCCACTCGCGGATGATCCGCTCGGTCTTCTCCCGCATCGAGGTCTCCTCGGTATCCAAACTGTCAGTACATATCAGAAATGACCGTACTTGTGGCTTCTGCCTGTACTTTACAGACTGAGGACGTGACTTCAACCCCCACTCTCGTCGGCGCTCGCTCGTCCCTCCGTCTCTGGTTCGCGATGGTCCCCCTCCTGTTGGGTGTCCTCATCGGCGCCCTCGCGATCAGCAGCGTCTCGACCGCTCTGCCCGCCATCCGCGGCGACCTGGGCCTGACCGACACCGAGGGCCTGTGGCTCGTCGACGTGTACGCGCTCTCCCTGGCCGCGACCCTGATCCTCGCGTCCAGGATCGGCGATGCGTTCGGCCGAAAGAGCATCATCCTCATCGGGCTGGCCGGTTTCGCGGCGCTGAACGCGGTGGGGGGATTCGCCGCGAGCGGGCTGGTGCTCATCGTCGTCCGGGCCCTGCTCGGCGTCGCCGAGGCCTTCGTCGTCGCGGGGGTGGTGGCGACGATCGGTGCCAAGTTCCACGCGCGTGAACGCGTGCTCGCCTATGGGCTGTGGACGGCGACTTTCGGCACGGGAAGCGCGCTCGGCCCGGTGCTCGGCGGACTACTAGCCGAGGGGCCGGGGTGGCGCTGGCTGCTGCTGGGGAGCGTTCCGCTCGCCGTGATCGCCGGTCTGCTGGCCGTCTGGCTGGTCCCCGACTCGCGCAGCTCGCTGCGGCCGTCCTGGGATCTGCTCAGCATCCTGTCGTCGATCGTCGCACTGGGGGCTCTCGTGTTCGCGCTCCACGAGGCGCTCGCAGAGCCGGTCTCGGCGATGGTCGCGGCGGCGATCGCCGTCCTCAGCCTGGTGTTCTTCGTGCGTCGGCAGCGGCGGCTCCAGGATCCGCTCATCGACATGGCGCTGTTCCGGGTGTCGGGGTTCAGCCCGGCGATCATCCGGATCGTCGTGAGCAGCGGGGCGTCGGCGGCCTCGGTGCTCCTCGTCAGCCTGCACCTGCAGGACACCCGCGGGCAGAGTGCGGCCGAGGCCGGCATCGCTCTCCTGCCCCAGGCCGCTGCGATCGCGATCGGCGGGGTCGTGGCGCCCCTGGCTCTGCGTTGGCTGTCGGCGAACACCCTCACAGTCCTGGCCCTCGTGCTGCAGGCGGTGGGTCTCGGCTGGCTCGCCCTCGACCCGGCCCTAGTGGCCGTGCCGCTCGTGCTCGTCGGCCTCGGGTTCGGGGTCGGCGCGACTTTGGCCGCGACGGCACTGTTCGACGTGACGACAGAGGACCAGGCCGGCCAGGTGGGGGCGATTCAGGAGGTCGGGTTCGCGCTCGGGGGCGGGCTGGGCATCGCGGTGTTCGGCACCATCGCGGCGGTCCTCGTCACGGGCGGCTTCGTCGCCGCAGTGCTCGTCGCCGCTGTCGTCGTCACCGCCTCCGCCGTCCTGCCGCTGGTGCGACGCGGAGCACGCCGACGAGGCTGAGCGGGGTTGGTGGTCGTCGTGCCGAGCGCATCGACGGCCTCGTGCCCGCCCGTCACCAGTGCGACGACGGCGTCGAGGGTCGCGTCGCCCGAGAGTACGCGCGTGTGGCCGAGCCCCTCGGTGCGGAGCAGGCGCGACCGCTCACCGTGGGCCGCATGCAGGCGCAGCGAGTCGGCGTCGGGCATCCGCCGGTCGTCGCGGTCGTGCACCACCAGCAGGGCCGTCTCGGCAGTGAGCGGATGCGATGCGGCGTCGTAGCGCGCCGACATCGTGGCTCGATCCAGGTCGAGCCGCCGGCGGAACCGCGCGGAGAGGCGTGCGGTGGTCGCGGCATCGAGGCGTAGTTCTCGCGCGAACTCCGCGAGGAACGCCTCGGGTCCCGCGGCTCCGGCGATCGCGGCGACGGCGGGCGTGGGTACGGTCGACCGGGCGAGAGTCAGAGCGGCGAAAGCCCCGAACGAATGGCCGACGATCGCGGCGAAGGGGCCGTGCACGGCGTGCAGCTGCTGGGCGGCGTCGACCCAGTCGCGGACGTCGGTGCGGTGTCCGGCGGAGGAGCCGTGGGCGGGAGCGTCGAACGCGATCACGTGGAAGCCTTCGCCGACGAGCTCGCGCACGAGGGGAGCGAATTGCGAGGCCCGCCCGCGCCAGCCGTGCAGGAGCAGCACCGCGCGGGGCCCGGTGCCCCACTCGTAGGTGGTGACCTCGACCCCGCGCACGGCGAGTCGGCCGCGCCGCGCGTCTTCGTGTGTCGGCGCGTCCGCATCGCGCACGGCCATCCGCGGCGAGGTCGTGAAGAAGAGGCGATAGGCCAGGTCCCCCGCGAGCGTGGGGGAGACCGCCGCGGCGGCGTGGATGCCGCGGGCGAGCAATGGGGGAACGGACGGCATGGGAGCTCCTTCGCCAGAACAATACGAACGATCATGCGTATATTAGGCGAACGATCGTTCGTATACTAGGGAGATGCCGGATCGCGCTGTGCTGGATGGTCGGAGAGCGCGGGGTGACGCCTCGCGCCGCATCGTGCTGCAGAGCGCGACCGACCTCGCCTCGGTCGAAGGGCTCGACGGGCTGACGATCGGCCGCCTCGCCGAAGCATCCGGGTCGAGCAAGAGCAGTATCGCGACGCTCTTCCAGAGCAAGGAAGGGCTCCAATTGGCGACGGTCGCCGCGGCCCGCGAGATCTTCACCGCGCGGATCGTCGAGCCGGCCCGGGAACAGCCGCGCGGTGTGCGCCGTCTGGCCGCACTGCTGCGCAACTCCCTCGCCTACTCCAGGGATCGGGTCTTCACCGGCGGGTGCTTCTTCGCCGCGACCGCAGCCGACGTCGACTCGAAGTCCGGCCCCGTGAGCGATGCGGTGCGTGCGGCGCTGGTCGACTGGTACGGCTATGTCGAAGCCCAGCTCCGCCACGCTGTCGCCACCGGCGAGATCGACGCCGATGCCGAGGTGCTCGCCTTCGAACTGGTCGCACTGAACGAGGAGGCCAACTCGCGTTCGCTGCTGCTGGGCGACGAGCGGCCCTACGCGCTCGCCGCCGCCGCGATGCGCGGCCGGCTGCGCGCTGCCGGTGCGGGCGAGTGGGCGGTGGCACTCCTCGAGCTCTGACGACACGGCGCAGGCGCACGAATCGCCCCATCCGAGACTCGGATGGAGCGATTCGTGGAGAGTGCGGTTCGAGGTCAGGCGTCGCGACCGCGGGTGAATCCCGCGTCGAAGCCGCGCTCGAACGCGTGCTGCGCGATCCGCTCGGCACGGTGGGGGCCGTGTCCGCGGTGTCCGGCACCCGGCTCGCCGTGACGGCATCCGTGCTCGGCATCCGCGTGGGGACCGAAACCGCGTCCGCGTCCGTGACCGAAGTCACGTCCGTGGGCGTCGTGGTCGGCGTCGTGCTCGGGTCCGCGACCGAAGCCGCGGCCGAACGGGCGCCCGAAGCCGCGCGGGAATCCGCGGCCGTGACGCGGGCCGTCGAAGCCGTGCCGGCGTCCGCGAGGAAGAGGTGTCTCCTCGTCCCAGCCGAACGCGCGCGCGATCTTCTCGAGTGAGGCCAGCGTGGTGGCCATGTCCTCTTCGGGCACGGCGTCGGCGACCTTCGCGCGGATCTCGTCGACGATGGCGCCGAGGCGCTCCTTCGCGGCGCGGCCCTCGTCGGTCAGTGTCCAGCCGTCGCCCTCGGGGGTGACCCAGCCGCGCTCGACGAGTCGGTGCAGCTTGTGGCCGTTCAAGGGACGGTCCGACGCGACGGTGCCGTCGACGATGTTGAGGATGCGCCAGTCGCGGCGACTCGCGTGCTCGCTGTCGAAGGCGGTGGCGAACTCGGCCGCCATGAGGCGGTCGGCGGCCTTCAGCCAGTAGCCGAAGGGGCGGGAGGTGTTCTCGGGGTTCTGTGATTCAGAGGTGTTCATGGGAAGTCCTTAGTTGTCAGTGTGCATGTGTATGTCACAGTGCATGTACATGTAGTGTGACATGAAATATGAATGCATGTCAAGTCGCATGTAAAATCAATCCGTGACCAGCGAGACGAACGATGCCGCACAGCCGGATCCTGCCGAAGCCATCGCCCAGGCTCTGTCCCGCCTGCGCGGACGCCGCCCGGGAGAGCGCGGTCCCGGCGGGCGAGGCGCCGGTGAGCGCGGTCGTGGCCACGGTGGCCCGCACGGCTGGCATGGCGGCCTGCATGGGGGCCCGGACGGTGAAGACGCGAGCGATCACTTCGCACACCACCGCGGCCACCCGGGCATGCCCCCGTGGATGGCCGACCCCTCCGGCCGCCTCGGTGGTCCCGCTCGCATGCGCATGCTGGAGGCGCTCGCCGCGGCATCCGCTCCGCTCAGTGTGAGCGACCTCGGCGCGGCGATCGGTGTCGACCAGCCCCGCGCGTCGCGGCTCGTTCAGCAGGGCGTCGAGCGCGGCTATGTGCGCCGTGAGGCCGACCCAGACGATGCGCGGCGCACCCGCATCGCGCTGACCGACGAAGGCCGTCGCCTCGCCCGCGGTATGCGCGGCGAGCGACGGGAGATGCTGACGACCGCGCTCACCTCCTTCACCGACGAGGAGCGCATCGAGCTCGCCCGGCTGCTGAACAAGCTCGCCGACAATTGGCAGCGCTGAGCCCTACACCGCCGCGAACTCGAGCGACGGCTCGTCGTCGACCGAGAGCGACAGCACGACGGTCTCGACGGCCTCATGCGCCTCGATGCGCTGCTCGACCTCGCGCAGCCGCCGGGCGACGTCGTGCTCGCGCGCGTCACCCGCCAGATCGATCTCGGCCACGATGAAGAGCCGATTCGGCCCCACGTACTCGATATGGAGGTAGGTGACCCGTTCGATCCGGTCCAGTCCGAGCAGGGCGGTGCCGACGCGAGCGCGCAACGCGGGGGCGGCCGAGGCTCCCACGAGGAACGCGATGTTCCGCCGGATCAGGATGACGGCGACCACGCCGAGCAGCACGCCGACGAGGATCGAGCCGATCGCATCCCAGGCCGCGACGCCGGTGATCTGGTGCAGGAGGATCGCGCCACCCGCGAGCACCAGGCCGATGAGCGCGGCGGAGTCCTCGAAGAACACGGCGCGCAGCGTGGTGTCGCTCGTCTCCAGCACGAAGTCCCAGGTCGACGATCCCCGCTCCTTCGCGAGGCGGCGGGACTTCACCATCGCCTGCGTGAACGACGCGCCCTCGAGCACGAACGAGACACCCAGCACGATGTACGCCACCATCGGACTCTCGACGGGACCGGTGTCGGACAGCTCCTGGATGCCGTGCATGATCGACACGATCGACCCCGCCGTGAAGATCCCGAAGGCCGCGATCAGCGACCACACGAAGGCGTTGCGTCCGTAGCCGAGAGGATGGCGCGCATCCTTCGTCTTCGCCCCGCGGCGGTCGGCGATGAGGAGGAACACCTCGTTGCCGGCATCCGCCCACGAGTGCGCGGCCTCGGCGACCATCGACGCCGACGACGTGATGATCGCGGCGATCGTCTTCGCCACCGCGACGAGGATGTTGGCGAGGAAGGCGAGGAACACGGTCACGCGGTCAGGCTACTCCCGCCGCGCGACCCGGGCCGTCAGCGCGGCGCCTTCACCGGGAGCAGCAGCAGGAAGCCCGCGATCAGGACGATCACGATGCCCAGGATGCCGAATGCCGTCTGAGCTGTCAGCACGATCAGGAGCGTCCAGGCGCCGGAGGCCATCCAGCTCGCGGCCCGACCGGTCGTGGCGTACAGGCCGAAGATCTCGCCCTCGCGCCCTGCCGGGGTGACCCGGGCGAGGAAGGAGCGCGCGGACGCCTGGGCGGGGCCGACGAACGCGCAGAGGATGAGTCCGCCGATCCAGAAGACGATGGTGCCGCCGTCGCGCAGGAAGAACACGCCGAGGCCGGCGACCACCATCGAGCCGAGTGACAGCAGGATGATCCGCTTGGGGCCGAACCGGTCGTCGAAGCGTCCGGCGATGATCGTGGAGACGCCCGCGATGAGGTTGGCCGCGATGCCGAAGATCACGATGTCGAGGAACTGGAAGTGGAAGACCGTCGACCCGATCACGGCTCCGAACGCGAAGACGCCGCCCAGACCATCGCGGAACACGGCGCTCGCGAGCAGGAACCAGAACGTCGGCCGCGTCTCGGGGGCGCGGTAGAGGCCGATGACGTCCTTGGCCAGCAGGCCGTAGGAGGCGAAGAAGCCGACCTTGCGCTCCGGGCGGCCGAGCGAGGGCTCCGGCACGTTCAGGAAGATCGGGATGCTGAACACGATCGCCCAGACCGCGCAGCCGACCGCGATGATGCGGAACGGGAGACCGCCGTCGGAGGGGAGGCCGAACCAGTCCATCATGTAGAACACGATCACGATGACCAAGGCGATGATGCCGCCGAGGTAGCCGAAACCCCAGCCGAGTCCCGAGATGCGCCCCACGGTCTTGGGGTTCGCGATGCCGATCAGCATGGCGTTCGAGTTGACCGCCGCGATCTCGCCGAACACCGAGCCGGCCGAGATCAGCGCGACACCGAGCCAGAAGAGCGTGGGGGTCGGCTCGACGAACCAGAGTCCGAACATGCACAGTATGAGCGCGCCCGTGCCGATGCCGAGCCAGAGCTTCTGCCGTCCGGCGGCGTCGGCGCGCTGACCGAGGACCGGTGCCAGGAGGAGGATCGCGAAGGCCGCGATGGTGGATCCGAGTCCCAGGCCCGAGGTGAGATCGGCGATGGCCGCCTCATGCGCCTGGCTCTTCGGGTCGAGCGCGGCGAGCTCTGCGGGGAGGAACGCGTCGGTCGTCAGGTACAGCGCCGTGAAGATGAACGTCAGGATGACGGTGTTGAAGGGCTGCGTCGCCCAGTCCCACAGTGCCCAGGAGTAGACCTGCTTCTTGGGGGCGGGGGTCTCACCGCGCAGGTCGAGGCCGACGACGGCGACGGCGCCGCTGTTGGCGGTCGCCATGGGTTCGGGGGCTCCCGGGCGAGATTCGGGTTCGCTCATGCTGGAAGTCTGGCGGTGCCCGGTGAACGCCCGGTGACGGCGCGCCGTATCGGTATGCCGGGGTTGCCCGGGCCTCAGTCCGTGCGCAGCGGGCGGAGGGTGCGGGCGTAGTCCTCCTTCAAGACGGCGAGGTGCAGCCACGCCTCGATGCGCGTGACGCCGGGGAGGCCGCGCAGGCGTTCCAGACTGGCGTACAGCGCGCCGGCCGAGGGCTCGACCAGCGTGGCCACGGCGTCGAAGCGGCCCAGCGTGCGCGCCGCGAAGTCCACGCCTCGGCCACGCCGCAGCTCGTCGATCACGGCCTCGTCGTCGTCGCCGAGCGTCATCCCGACCCCCATCGACAGTTGCCGGTGGGCGAGGCCGCGCGCTTCGACCGCGCTGATCTTGATCACCCCGGCGTCGATCAGCCGCTGCACCCTGGTCGCGACCGCCGAGGGGGAGAGACGCACCTCCTCGCCCAGGGCGCGGAAGCTCTCGCGGCCGTCGGCCTGGAGGCGCTCGATCAGGGCTTCGTCGATCGCGTCGAGCGTGACGCCGCCGTGGTACTCCGAGACGAAGAAGCCCTTGATCACCGTGGAGTAGATGATGGTGCTGATGTCGAGCACGCCGTCGATCGCCCGGATCAGCGCGAGCAGGTCGTGGAGCTCCGACATCGACCCGACGCGCACCTCGGTGACCACGTCGTGCGCGCCGCCGACGGCCGACACCAGCACGGTCTCGCTCATGTCGCGCAGGTACTCGGCCACGAGCTCGACGGTGCCGTCGGTGCGGATGGAGACGTGGGCGAGTACATGCTGCCCGAGGAAGACGGGGTCGACGGCGGCCACGACCCGTACCGTGCGATCGGCGAGCATCGTCCGCAGCCGGGCGGCGACGGCGGCGCGCGACTGCCCCAGCCGCTCGGCGAGGGAGCGGATGCTGGCGCGACCGTCCTCCTGCAGCGCACGGATGAGTTCGGCGTCGAAATCCATGGTTCCGCTCGATTCGTCAGTTTCCCTCGATCGCACGGTTCGCCGTGCGTATGTCCAGTCTAGAAGCGGTGTCCGCCGTCGGGAAGGCGTGCATTGCACGGATTCTTGATCAGATCATCAGTGAATCGTCATTCTCGCTGGAGTTCTGCCCTTGCCGACGAGGCCACACCTCCGTAGCATCCTTCGCTATCCGACATCTTCCGCAAAGGAGCGGGCACCCTCATGACCACTACCCCCACCAGCGGCACGCACAGCCGGGCGCGACGCGCCGGCATCGCCGCCTTCGTCGGTACCACCATCGAGTGGTACGACTTCTACGTCTACGCGACCGCCGCGGCGCTCGTCTTCGGTCCACTGTTCTTCCCGAGCGGTGACCGGCTCGCCGAGACCGCAGCGGCCTTCGCGACTTTCGCGGTCGCCTTCCTCGTCCGCCCGCTCGGCGGCATCATCTTCGGCCACATCGGCGACAAGCTCGGACGCCGGGTGTCGCTCGTCATCACACTGCTGATGATGGGCGCGGCCACGGTGCTCGTGGGCTGCCTGCCCACCTACGAGAACATCGGCATCCTGGCCCCGATCCTCCTGATCCTGCTCCGCGCCGTGCAGGGACTCGCGGTCGGCGGCGAGTGGGGCGGTGCGGTGCTCATGAGCGTCGAGCACGCCCCCGAGAAGTCCAAGACGTTCTACGGCGGCTTCACGCAGCTCGGCAACCCGGCAGGAGCGCTGCTGGCCTCCGGCATCTTCGCGATCATGACCCGCATGGGCGACGACTTCATCATGAACGGCGGATGGCGCATCCCGTTCCTGCTGTCGATCGTGCTGGTCGGCGTCGGCTTCTGGGTCCGCTACCGCGTCGAGGAGTCTCCGGTCTTCGAGGCCAAGATCGAGGGCCGCAAGCAGTCGATGCCGCTGGCCTTCGCGTTGCGCACCAACTGGCGTCCGATCCTTCTCGGCATCGGCATCCTGCCGATCTCGACCGGTGGCTACTACCTGGCCACGACCTTCGCCACGGCATACGCCACCGGCGACACGGTCGCGATCAGCGAGCAGGTCATCCTCGACGCCATGACGATCGCCTCGTTCGTGGAGTTCGTCGTGACCCTCCCCGTCGCTTGGCTGGGCGACAAGTGGGGTCGTAAGAACGTCATGTACATCGGCCTGGTCACCTCGGTGCTCACGTTCGTGCCGTTCCTGCTGATCCTGCCGGGACGGATCGAACCGCTCATCTTCCTGTTCGCCTCGCTGGTGCGCATCGCGATGAGTGCGACCTACGCACCGATCGCGGCCTTGCTGTCGCAGATGTTCCGTCCGCAGGCGCGCTACACCTCGATCGCGCTGTCCTACGGCGTGGGCGCGGCGGTCTGGGCCGGCTTCTCGCCCTGGTTCGCGACGCAGCTCATCGCCTGGACGGGCAGTATCTGGGCGGTCATCGCGATGTTCATCGGCATGGCCCTCATCGCCGGGATCTGCACGCGCCTGGCACCCCAGCACTCCGACGAGGCCCCCGTCACCGCCTCCTTCACCGCCCGCACCGACACGACCGCGAACAGGCTGCCATGAGAAAGCTCACCCCCTTCGACCGCTCGGCCCAGACGGCACCCGCCATCCTGACCGCGCAGGCGATCCACACCGCGGATGACGCAGCCACCACGGCCACGGCGATGCTGACCGACCGCGGGCGGATCCTCTCGATCGGCACTCCCGCCGAGTGCGAGGCGGCGGCGGAGCGGGCGGGCCTCTCGCCCGAGCGCATCGATCTCGGCGAGGCGGTCGTCGTCCCCGGCTTCGTCGACGCCCACGCGCATCCGCTCATGTTCGGGCAGATGATGAGCTGGGTCGACTGCGGGCCCGAGAAGGCCGGCAGCATCCCCGAGATCGTGGCGCTGCTGAAGGCGGCGGCCGCCGACCTCCCCGAGGGGCGCCCGGTGCGCGGCTACGGCTACGAGCAGCGCAACCTCGCCGAGAAGCGGCACCCCACCCGCTTCGAGCTCGACGAGGTCGCGGCCGACCGCGAGGTGTACCTCATGAACGCCTCGGGTCACGGCGGCGTCGTGAACTCGCACACCCTCGAGATCAACGGCGTCGACCGGGACACCCCGAACCCCGACGGCGGCGAGTTCTTCCGCGATGCCGACGGTGAGCTGACCGGCGAGCTGTCGGATGCCGCGTGCAACATCCTCACCGGCGTGCACGGGGTGAAGATCGGCCACCACGGCCCGAACTTCCACCTCGCGGACGAGCCCGAAGAGCACCTGCGCCAGCTGGACGCCGCGACGCAGCGCTTCCTCGCCGGC
This sequence comes from Microbacterium sp. NPDC090218, assembly GCA_044900255.1. Classification (GTDB taxonomy): domain Bacteria; phylum Actinomycetota; class Actinomycetes; order Actinomycetales; family Microbacteriaceae; genus Microbacterium. The sequence goes on from JBJDMS010000001.1 coordinate 1,587,805, forward strand.
GGCGTCACGTCGATCGGCGACGCACAGGTCACGCGCCGAGAGTTCGACATGTACCTGCGCCTCGCGGAGGCCGGACGCCTCGAGCTGCGCGTATCGATGTACCTGCTCTCGCACCTCCTCGACGAGGCGCTCGAGATGGGGCTCGTCGGGCAATTCGGCAACGCGCACCTGAGCTTCGCCGGCATCAAGTTCTACGCCGACGGCACGCTCGGAGGGTGGACGGCGTACTTCCCCGACGGCTACGTCGGCGACCCCTGCCGCACGGGCCAGCTGTACCACGAGCCCGCCGAGTACGCGGGGCTCATCAGTAAGGCGCACGCGGCAGGCCTCCAGACGGCCACGCACGCGCAGTCGCCCACCGCGATCGAGATGGTGGTGTCGGCGATCGAGGCGGCACTCGCCGAGCACCCGGATGCCGACGCCCGGCACCGCATCGAGCACTGCGGCCTGCCGACGCCCGAGCAGATCGACCGGATGGCCGCGTCCGGCATCCGTCCGGTCAACCAGACGCAGCACTACCTCAACTGGGGCGAGGGCGTCGAAGAGGCGATCGGCACCCCGGGTGAGCGTTTCAACCCGCTGGGCGAGTTCGAGCGCGCCGGTGTCCCGTTCACGATCTCCTCGGATGCCCCGGTCGCCGAGCCCATTCCGCTCGAGGCCATCCAGACCGCGGTCACCCGCGTCACCCGCCGCGGACACAAGCTCGGTCCGGACGACCTTCGGGTCTCCGCGCTCGCCGCGCTGCGCGCCCACACGATCGAGGGCGCCGTGTCGATCGGCCGCGAAGACGACCTGGGTTCGCTCGAAGTCGGCAAGTACGCCGACTTCGCCGTGCTCTCCGGCGACCCGCTCGCGGTGCCCGCCGAGGAGATCTCGGCGATCACGGTGCGCGAGACCTGGGTCGACGGCGTCCGCCGCCACCGAGTGTGAGGATGTCACGATGAGCAACGAGCAGTACGCCGACACCGCAGGACGTGCGGTGCTCGATACGATCCGCGCCTATGGTGTGACCGCGATCTTCGGCATCCCCGGCACCCACAACCTCGAGCTCTACCGGCCGCTCGCAGACCTCGGCATCCACGCCGTGACCAACCGGCACGAGCAGGGGTCCGGCTACGGCGCCGACGGCTGGGCGCAGCAGACCGGCCTCCCCGGCGTCGTCATCACGACCTCGGGTCCCGGACTCCAGAACGCCATGAGCGCGATCGGCACGGCGTTCTGCGAGTCGCGGCCGCTCATCGTCCTCTCGCCCGGAGTGCCGCTCGGCGCCGAGTTCGCCGACGTCGGCACCCTGCACGAGACGAAGGATGCCACCGCCATGGTCGGCGCGATCGCCGAGTGGTCGCGCCGGGTGACCAGCGCGGCCGAAGCGGTCGAGGCCGTGCACGACGCTTTCGCCCTGTTCCGCACCGGACGCCCGCGCCCCGTGCACATCGAGATCCCGCTCGACGTGCTGGAGTCTCCCGCCGACGTACCCGCCGAAGCGCGGCGGCCGCGTCCGGTCCCCGCGCGAGCGTCGGGCGAGCCCGCCGCGCTCGCCGAAGCGGCTCGTCTCCTGGCCGCCGCGAAGACGCCCGTGATCGTCGCCGGCGGCGGGGCGGTGGATGCCGCGCACGAGATCACGACCATCGCCGAGCGACTCGGCGCGCCGGTGCTGACGACCCTGAACGGCAAGGGTGTGGTCGATGAACGGCACCCCCTCTCCCTCGGCTCGAACCTTCGTCTCGCGGCGGCCCGCGTCGTCGCGGAAGACGCGGACGTGCTGCTCGTCGTCGGCTCGAAGCTCGGTGAGGCCGAGCTGTGGGCACCGCGACTCGAAGCCCGCGGCGCCGTGATCCGCATCGACATCTCCCCGGCGCAGCGCGACAAGAACCTCGCCGCGACCGTGGGACTCACGGGCGATGCGGCCGCGGTGTCGGGCGCCCTCCTCGAGATGCTCCCCGCCGAGGCCCGTCCAGCGCGCGACCTCACCGCCGAACGTGCGGCGATCGACACGCAGATGCGCGAGACCGCACCCGAGACGGTGGCCCTCGCCGAGATCATCGCCGGCGCCCTGCCGGAGGATGCGATCGTCGCGGGTGACTCGTCCCAGATCGTCTACATGGCGCTCGGCAGTGTGCTGCGCTCGCAGCATCCGCACTCCCTGCTGTACACCCCGACCTACGCCACCCTCGGCTACGGCCTGCCCGCCGCGATCGGCGCGCGGGTCGCGCAGACCGAGCATCCGGTCGTGACCGTGATCGGCGACGGCGCACTGATGTTCTGCGTCAACGAGCTGGTGACCGCGGTCGAGCAGCGCCTCGACGTCACGATCGTGTGCGTCGACAACGGCGGCTACGCCGAGATCCGTCAGAACGAGGTCGACCGGGGCATGGCCCCGATCGGCGTCGACCTGGTGCAGCCGGACTGGGCGGCTCTCGCCACGGCCTTCGGCGCGACTGGGCGTCGGGTGGAACGACGTGACGACATCGCGTCGAGCATCCGCGCCGCGATCACCGACGGGGGAGTGCAGCTGGTGCACATCCCGCAGTCCGCCCTCTGAGACCTCCCTCCCCCCGACGAACAGGAACGAGCAATGACCGAGAACGTGGGCCCCATCGACGCGTCCGTGAACCCCCGCTACTCCGGCATCGCGACCTTCGCGCGGCTGCCGAGGATCGAAGACGTGCCTCGCGCCGACATCGCCGTGGTCGGCATCCCCTTCGACTCGGGCGTGAGCTACCGGCCCGGCACGCGGTTCGGTCCGTCGCACGTGCGCGAGTCGTCGCGACTGCTGCGTCCCTACAACCCCGCCCAGGACGTGTCGCCGTTCGCGATCGCGCAGGTGGTGGATGCCGGTGACATCCCGGTCAACCCGTTCGACCTCACCGAGGCGGTGACCGAGGTCGAGCGCGCCGCTGTGGCGCTCGGCGAGCAGGTGCAGCGCATCGTCACGATCGGCGGCGACCACACGATCGCCCTGCCGCTGTTGCGGGCGGTCGCCGCGAAGCACGGTCCGGTCGCGGTGCTGCACTTCGACGCGCACCTCGACACCTGGGACACCTATTTCGGGGCGCCCATCACGCACGGAACGCCCTTCCGCCGCGCGAGCGAGGAGGGGCTGATCGACCTCACGGCGAGCTGCCACGTCGGCACCCGCGGTCCCCTGTACTCGAAGCAGGATCTGGAGGACGACGAGCGCCTGGGCTTCTCGATCGTGTCGAGCGAGTACATCGAGGAGCACGGCGTCGAAGCCGGCATCGCCCGCATCCTGCAGCGCATCGGCGACAAGCCGCTCTACGTGTCGATCGACATCGACGTGCTCGACCCCGCTCACGCGCCGGGTACCGGCACCCCGGAGGCGGGCGGGCTGACGAGCCGCGAGCTGCTGCGGATCCTGCGCGCCCTGAAATCGCAGAACATCGTCGGCGCGGACGTGGTCGAGGTGTCGCCCGCCTACGATCACGCGCAGATGACCGGCATCGCCGCGAGCCACGTCGTCTACGAGCTCGTGACGCTGCTCGCCGCCCGCCTCGCCGCCTGAATTCCGGAAGCCCTCACGCGAACGACGCCGCGAGCAGTTCGGCGAACAGCTCCTCGGGATCGCAGTCGACGCGGCGGCGGGTGAACCAGTCGCAGATGTTCACGCAGTCGCGGTGCAGCAGGTCGAGTCCCTGCGGGTTCGCGATGATGTCGACGATCTGCGGCAGGTCGATCACGCGCACGCGTCCTCTGTGCACGAGCAGGTTGTACGCGGAGAGGTCGCCGTGGGCGAAGCCCGCCGCCGCGAAGATCCGCATCAGGTCGACGACCTGCGCGTAGTACTCCTGCAGTTCGGCGCGCTCACCGCGTGCCTGGGCGAGCCGGGGCGCGGCCGTGCCGTCGGCGTCGCCGAGGAACTCCATCAGGACCTCGGTGCCGTTCACCTGCACGGGGTACGGCACGGGGGCGCCGAGCTCCCACATCCGGCACAGTGCTTCGAACTCGGCGAACGACCACTGCGCGGCGGCGACCTCGCGACCGTGGCTCGACTTCTTGGCGAGCGCGCGGGTGTCGCGGGTGTTCCGGGTGCTGCGCCCCTCGGTGTACGCCGACGAGCGGTGGAAGCTGCGATGCTCGGCCGTGCGGTAGCGCTTCGCCGCCAGCAGGGTGTGCTGCGCCGGGTCGCCGGGCACGGCGCGTTCGAGCAGGAACACGTCGGCCTCCTTGCCGGTCTTGAGGATGCCGCGCTCGGTGTCGAGCGCTCCCGCCGAGGTCACCACCCAGGCGGGCCAGGGCTCGGGGCCGCGCTCGGACGGGGTGATCGCCGGCCACGTGGACCAGCGCTGCCCTTCGCCGGGGTCGACGTCGGCGAAGGAGAGTTCGGTTTCGAGGGAATCGAACGAGGATGCGTCGAAGGACGCTGCTTCCGAGGAAGCGAAGAGATCAGACAAAGTGTGGCTCCGGGGAGGGGAGGCACACCTGGATCAGGAGCGGGTGGCCTCGAAGGGAAGGTGGTCGGCGGAGAGCGCGACGAAGACGGTGTTCATGTCCTCAGCTCCTCCCGCTCGGGCTTCCCGGGCTCGTCCCGGTGCGTCGTCGAGCCTAGGGTGTGCGTGCGGGGCTTGTCCAGGCCTGGATGATGCGGTCAGCCGAACGACTCGGGCGGCGTGACCCGCACGAGCACGCCGTCCGCTTCGCCGCCGGCCGCCACGACCCATGCCGAACCGGTCCAGATCGCGTCGTTCACTCCACACAGGAAGGGCAGCGGTCGCTCGGCCCCGCCGATGCTCAGGCGCAGGGCGTCGTTGCGGGAGAGTCCTGTGCAGGACGAGCGGTTCTCGATCGACAGTCGTGCCTCGGGCGATCCTCCGACGATCGCCGAGGTGGCCCGTGACCGCTCGGAGTCTCCTCCCCACCACAGCGCCGTCCCGTCGGGGCGGACGGCGACCTGCGGGTAGTTCGCGGTCTGCGGCGTGCGGGTGCGTTCTGTCCCGTCGGGGTTCAGCACCACTCGCGCCGAGGGCACAGCCAGGTGGATGGCGCCCTCCGCGTCGACGTCGAGGCGTACCGGCGGCACGTCGGGGAAGGCCTGAGGGGCCTCCGTCAGCTCGAGGGGTTCCGTGTGCAGCACCGCCCGGTCGCCGTCCTCGAGGTCGATGCGCAGGATCTCCAGCGTCAGATAGCCGAGCTTGTCGGGCCGCACGTGCGCGACGATCGCCTCGCCGCCCCGGGTGGCGAGGTCGACGTACTGGAAGAGCGGGGAGTCACCGCCGCCGGCCGCGGTGCCCGGGACGTCGCGCATGATCATCGTGGTCGTGTCGAGCACAGCGATCGCCGGTGCCGTCCCCGCGCGGGCAACGACCAGCTCGTCGTCCCCGGACGACGCCATCGCGATGATCTGGGAAAGGCGATCGTCGGCCTTGCCGGTGAAACGGGCGAGGGTCTCCCCGTCTCCGCTGATGTGTACGAAGGACCCGGCGGAGTCCGCCCAGAACCCGCCGTCGCCGTCGGCTGCGAGCAGCGTCATGCTGAAGGAGACATCCGCGAGGTCGCCTGCGCGCGGAGGCGTGGTCGTCGGGGGAGTCTCGCCCGGCCGCCAGGCGACCCGCGTGTCGATCGCGATGGGTTCGAGGGTCCAGTCATCCGGTCCCGGCGGTGGCGGCGGTGTCGTGCATCCGGCGAGGACGATGACGGCCGAGACCACCACGACGAGGGCGGTTCCGGTCCGACGGTGGCGACGCATCGCCTCAGCCTCGCCGAGCCCCCTGGGAGATCGGTGAACCCGGGCCCGGACGATCGGTCGGATGCCGCGGACGCCTGGTCGGGCGTCGGTACCCGGATGCTGAGAGCGTGGAACCATGACCACCACAGCGCCCGTCCCCACCGTGCCGCCCACGGCTGCCACCCGCATCCGCTACGGCGGACTGATCGTGCTGATGCTGATGGGCTTCTTGCTGGTCACCGCCGAGTTCCTCCCCAACGGCGTGCTCACCGAGATGGCCGATGGGCTCGGAGTCACCCCCGGCCAGGCCGGACAGACCGTGACCGTGACAGCGCTGGTCGGACTCGTCGTCGCTCCGACGGTCGGGCTCATGTTCCCGCGCCTCGACCGGAGGTCGCTGCTGGTGTGGATGGCGCTCGCCGCCGCCGTGTCGAACCTCATCGTGGCGATCGCGCCGAACCTGATCATCGTGCTGCTCGCCCGCTTCCTGCTGGGTGCCGCGATCAGTGCGTTCTGGGCGATGTCGATCACGGTCGCGGCACGCCTCGCCGGTCCTGAGAACCTCGGTCGCGGGGTCATGTTCACTTCCGCCGGGGTCTCGCTCGCGACGGTCGCGGGTGTGCCGCTGGGCGTCATGCTCAGCGAGCTCGTCGACTGGCGGATGGTCTTCGCCCTCGCCGGCGCATTCATGGTCGTGCTCGCCGTCGTCCTGCGTTTCGCGCTGCCCTCGGTCCCGGCGGAGCGGGCCTCGAGTCTGCGTCTACTCGTCGACACCCTGCGCCGCCCGGGCATCGGCCTCGGCATGGTCGGGCACGTGCTCGTGGTGCTCGGACACTTCCTCGCCTACACCTACGTGCGTCTCGCGCTGGAGCGCATCCCCGAGGTGGATGCCTCGACCATCGTGGTGCTGCTCGCGCTGTTCGGCGTCGGAGGCCTGCTCGGCAACATCACGATCGGGCTCGTCATCGACCGCACGTTCGCGTTCTTCGCCGTCTTCGCCCCGCTGGTGATCGCCGTGTCCGTCACCTCGATGATCCTGTTCTCCGGGTCGATCGTGGGCGTCGGCATCGTCGTCCTGGTCTGGGGGTTCTTCTTCTCGTCCTGGCTGATCGTCGCGAACACCTGGGTCGGGCACCGGATGCCGGATCGACTCGAGGCCGGCGGGAGCCTGGTCGTCGTCGGCTTCCAGGGGGCGATCACCCTGGCGGCCGGCATCGGCGGCCTGTTGGTCGACACCCTGAACGTCGAGCTGGTCTACGTGATCGGCGCCGTCTCACTGCTCGCCGGCGCGGTGCTGTTCGGCGCGTCGAACCGCGTCAGCAGCCGATCCTGACCCCCGCGGCGGGGGCCTCAGGCCGAGATCGGCGTGCGGTTGGCCAGACGCCAAGACGAAGGGGTCTGGCCCGTGCGGCGTCGGAACGCGCGGCTGAACCCCTCGTCTGAGGCGTAGCCCAGCTCGCGGGAGATCTCGGAGACGGAGCGTCCGGCGTCGAGCATCCGCTTCGCCGCATCGACGCGCACTTCGGTGACGTAGTCCGCGGGGGAGCGGCCGACGGTGGCGCGGAACCGCTCCGCGAAGGTGGAGCGCGACATGGCGCCGATGCCGGCGAGCCGTTCGACGGTCCAGTCGCGGCCCGGTTCCTCGTGGATGGCGTCGACGACGCGGTCCAGGAACGGGTCGCTCGACAGCGAGGGCCAGCCCGTGGGCGCGCAGCCGTTCGCCGCCCAGGCGCGGATGACCGACAGCAGCACGGTCGTCGCCATCATGCGGCAGATCACCGGGTCGCCCTGGCGTGCGGGCACGACAGTGTGGTCGATCAGGCCCATGTTCAGTGCGAGGGCGGCGGCGGCGGGCTCCACGGCATCGAATCCGGTGACGGTGAGGAACGGAGGCAGCAGGGCCGGCAGGGGCGAAGTCGCATCGGCGAGCTCGATGTCGGCGATCATCAGGCTCGTGTCGTCTTCGGCCTCGAGGACGAACGCCGAGCGGCCGAGAGTCAGGAAGGCGTCTCCCGCCACCAGTGCGTCATGACGGGCTTCCGGGTCGAGGCTGAGGCGCCGCGCGCCCGTTTCGACGTCGAGGTGGCAGCCGTCTCCGAGCGGGGGATGCCCCTGCACCCCGCCCTCCACGATGTACACGAGGGTGATGGCGCCGGCCGGGACAGGCAGCAGGCCTCCCGCCGGGAGCACGGTGCGTCGGCCGATGCCGACACGGAGGTCGACGGCTCCGAGCACGTTCGAGAGCGCGTCCGCATCCACTGTCACCATGCCTTCGGCAACATCGGCGTACGGCGTGATATTCCGCAGTCGACCTCTTCGAAGCACGAAACGGGCCGTATCGTCCCGGCGGACTCAACCATTCGGTTGATTCGAGAGGGATGACGGTCCGGATACGGTGGAAGGACCCGCACCCGAGGAGTTCCGTGTTCCGCACCCCCGACCGCCTGTTCCGAGTTCTCGCGATCGCGGAGGCGATCACCTGGACGATCCTGATCTCCGCGATCATCGCCCGCGCCGTCGGCGCCCCTGGGGTCGTGGTGACAGTGGGTGGTGGCATCCACGGGTTCGTCTTCCTGGCCTATGCGGCGACGGCGATCCTGGTCGCGCTGAACCAGCGCTGGCACCCCGGGGTCGGCGTGCTCGCGGTGGTGAGCGCGGTCGTGCCCTACGCCACGATCCCGATGGAGATCTGGCTGCACCGCACCGGACGGCTCGCCGGCGCCTGGCGCCTGGACGCGACCGAGGATCCGCGCGACCGCCGCTGGTACGACCGGCTGATGCGCTGGTTCCTGCGTCGGCCGTGGGCGCTCGCGCTGCTGCTGGTCGTCGGCATCGTCGCGCTGTACGTCATCCTGCTGTTCGTCGGCCCGCCCGGCGGCAAGTGAACAGGCCTGCGGTCACGGGGTGACGACGATCGCGTTCGCCTCGTTGACGGCGGCCATCGTCGCCTCCGCGTCTCCCGCGGTGCAGTCGACGATCGTGTAGAGGCTCGCGCCGGTCTGCGTGAACGTGCGCGCGGCCATGAGCCAGGATCGGCTTCCTTCCTGGCCGACGACCTGGCGCATCTCGACGCCGCCGCTCCCGCCGGTGAAGTAGCTGAACTCGCCGGTGGTCGCGAGCGGGGTGACCTCCGCGGTCGGGACCTGCAGCAGCATGCCGAGCACCGCGTCCGATGAGGCGCTGTCGTCTCCGGGGACCACGGGCAGGTCCGCGATGTTCCCCTGCCAGAACCGCACGGTGCAGGTGCCGTCGACCGTGCCGTAGGTCCACCCGCCGTTGCCGTCGTCGGGGGAGACGATCTCCCACCGGTCGTCGGCGATGAATCCGTCGCCCCACTCGATGCGGGCGCTGCTCGAGAGGTCGAGGCCCTCTTCGAAGGTGAGCGTCGCGCTCTGCTCGCCCTCGACCGGCGCGTCGGTGGAGTCCGGGGCGACCGAGGATGTGGGCGACGGGGCGCCGACGGGGATCTGCGAGTACAGGCAGCCGCTGAGAGGGAGGACCGCGAGCGTCACGATCGCTGCGGCGGTGCCGAGGCGGCGGGCGGAGGATGCGGTCCACGTCATGGCGGCCAGCCTAGCTCGGGTGGTCGGCCGTCGGGAGGGCGGTCCGCGGGTCAGTGAGCGGTGGCGACGCCGACCCTGTCGTGCACGATCACGGCCGCGACCCGGGCCCCCGCTCCGGCCGCGACGATGAGCTGCTGCGGTCCCGGAGTGGCCGCGTCTCCGGCGGCATAGAGACCGGGGAGGTCGGTGCGCCCCGATCTGTCGGTGAGCAGAAGCCCGTCTTCATCGACCGTGGGGGAGAGCCCGTCGAGGAACGGCAGGGTGGTCTCCCACTCCGGACGCACGAACCCGCCGTCGATCGCGACCGCGGTGCCGTCGGCGAGGCTGATGGACTCGATCCGACCTCGATCGCCGACGAGCTCGACGATCGGATGGCGCCGTACCGAGACCCCGATCGTGGCGAGTTCCGCCTCCTCGGCCGGGGTGACGACGTCCGCACCGTTCGTGAAGACCGTGAGGCTCGCGCTCCAGTGGGCGATGAGTCGGGCTCGGTCAGCGAGGTCGGAGGTCTCCCCGATGAGGGCGAGGCGACGGCCCTGCAGCTCCCACGCATCGCACGCGGCGCAACTGAACAGGCTCATGCCGTAGTAGCCGCGCAGGTTCGGGACGTCGGGCAGTGTCTCGCGCAACCCGGTCGCGAGCATCACGGCTCGGGCCGTCACGATCGCCTCGGCTTCGCGTCGTGCGATGTCCGCCGCGAACCCGCTGCCGCTCCTGCGGAGGGCGACGACCCTCGTCCGTGAACGCACCTCGACGTTCGGGTAGGCGGCGAGCTCTTCCCTGGCCAGGCGCCGCAGCTCCTGCGGGGGGATGCCGTCGCGGGTGAGGAACCCGTGCGACCGCAGCGTCGCGGCGTTGCGCGGACGGTCGGCGTCGACCACGAGCACTCGAGCGAGCGCGCGGCCGAGGTTGAGCGCGGCCGAGAGCCCGGCGGGACCGCCGCCGACCACGAGCACGTCGTATTCCGGGGCCTCTGCCGGTCCGGGCGCCAGAGTCGTCATCCGCGTCATCCTCTCGGAAGGGCGGGTCCATCGCGCGGCATCGGCCGAGGCGACACCGCCGGGCGGCCGGTAAGGCTCGCCTTACTTCATCCTGCCATCTTTCGTCGGGGTGGAGTTCGAAGATCCCGGAACGGCACTGATCTCGCCCGAACGTCGGCGAAGTCCGATGCCGGTCTGACAAGATCGCGGTATGCGGCTCCGTGCCATCGACCTCGTCGACGTCCTGATGTATCTGATCGTGCTCGGTACGTTCAGCCAGCTGTTCCCCGCCGTCATCTCCGAGACCTTTCTGCTGTCTCTGCTGACGGCGGTGCTGCTGAAGATCGTGCTCGAGGTCGTCGTGTGGGTGAAGAAGAAGGCGCTCGCCCGCATCCGATCCGATGGCCGCCTTGCTCAGCGCGCCGTCGGCGTCGTCGTGCTGGTCCTGGTCCTGCCCGGCAGCAAGTTCCTCGTGCTGGAGCTGGTGGATTTCATCTTCGGCGACGCGGTCCAGCTCGGCGGGTTCTTCCTGGTGACTCTGCTGATCGTCGTGCTGATGCTCGCGCGCGGCGCAGCTCGGCGACTCCTCTCGCCGCCCGCGCCGGCGGCGATCCCGGCCTGAGCGCTCGGACGTGAGCCCGTCACCGGCGGGTGACGGGCTGCTGCAGCTCGGTGACCCAATCGGACTGGTCCTCCGAGACTGCGCGCACATACAGCTCCCGGCAGGGGCCGTCGTGCACCAGATCGCGGGCGAGGATCTCCGTGTGGATGGCATGCCAGCTCTCGGCGATGCGCTCCATCGAACCGAGGTGGATGCCACACACGGCCACCTCCGCGGCGGGGAGCTCGATGACCTCGAATCCGTCCCGGTCGGGGCCCGCATAGGTGTAGCCGACGATGACCTCCAGTCCGTCGTCGAGCGTCTCATACTGCGCGATCGGCGTGGTCAGGGGGAGCTCGCCGCCGATGATCTCCGCCACGGCGTCGAACGCGGGGCCCACGACGCCGGCGACGGCCGGCTGATCGGCGACGACCGTGCGGATGGCCGCGAGGCGGACGGCGGGGAGGGGCTTCTCGACGATCTCGATCCGGGACATGTGCTTCTCTCTCTCGATGAGGTGGAGGCGCCTCTCCACGTCGACGAGTCTCTCCGCGGCGATCCGGTGCTCCTGCTCGACCTCTGCGCGACGGATCCGCAGCAGGGCGGCGATGCGGTCCGCATCGACGCCGCGTTCGAGGATCGCCGAGATGTCGTCGAGTCCGAAACCCAGCTGGCGCAGGGCGACGATCCGGTGCAGCCGTTCCAGCTGCGAGGGGTCGTAGGAGCGGTAGCCGCTGAACTCGTCCACGTGGGCGGGCACGAGCAGGCCGGCGGTGTCCCAATGCCGAAGCATGCGGTGGGTCACCTGGCCGATCTGCGCGAACGCTCCGATGGACAACATGTCTCAGTTCTCCTGCCTGCCACTGTGTCAGGGTCAAGTATCGCGGCGTGGGGAGGGTGGATGCGGCGGCACTCGATGGAGCACGGCATGCCTCCGACCGCATGCCGGTATATCGTTTTCTTGCCCTGATCTGGGCTTTGAATGTCGGTGGCCCCTGGTTCACTGAGGGTATGACGGCACTGGCGGATGCGACCCTCGAGCAGGTGGATGCGCTCGCCGCGCTCACCGAGATGCTCGTCGAGGTGGAGCGCACGATCAGCAGTCTGCAGGCCGCGCGCGACGGCATCTTGGCGGTGGGGTCGAGGCTCGCGCTCGAGGTCGCCGCACAGGCGGAGCATCCCGATCACGGGGAGATGTCGGCGCGCACCGTGGCGGCGGAGTTCGCCACCGCTCTGCGCGTGAGTGACCGGACGGTGCAGCGCCGCATGGCGGATGCGGCGTGGGTCGTGGATCGGTTTCCGCTGGTGTGGGAAGCGCAGGGTGCCGGTCGCATCAGCGCCGCGCACGCTCGGGTCGTCTGTGAAGCGGGCGAGCACCTCGACGATGCGGCGAGCCGCGATGCCTACGCGACGCAGGTGATCGCCTTCGCAGAGAGCGAATCTCCGGGCAGGGTCGCGCGGATGGCGCGGCGGGTGGCCGAACGGTTCCAGTCGCGATCGACGGACGAGCGGCATCTCGATGCGCGGGATAAGAGGGCAGTGTGGGTGAAAGACGTCGGGGGCGGGATGACGCAGCTCGGCCTGCTCGGTCCGTCGGCTCTCGTCCACGGCGTCTTCGCGCGGTTGACGCAGATGGCCAAGACGGTGGGGGAGCCCGAGTCCCGGGAGTCCTCGTCTCTTGAGCTCTCGTCTCTTGAGCTCGAATCTCCGGTGCCGGACCGGCGCACCGTCGCGCAACTCCGCACCGATCTCGCCCTCGACCTGCTCCTCACCGGTGCTCCGGCCGGCCACGACACCTCGGAAGGGCTCCTTGCGGCGATCCACGGATCGGTGTCGATCACCGTTCCCGTCACGACCCTGATGGGAAGCGACACGACCCCGGCCGAGATGAACGGCCGCACCCCGATCGACGCCGCGACCGCCCGCAGGCTCGCCGGCGCGGCGTCCGGATGGGACCGGATCCTCACCCACCCCATCACCGGGGCGCTCCTCGCGGTCGACCGCTACCGTCCCGGTCCGGATCTGAGGCGACATCTGACCGCCCGGGATCAGCGTTGTCGATTCCCCACCTGTGGGTACGCGGCCTCCGACTGCGACATCGATCACCATGAGGATGCCGCGCTCGGGGGGGCCACCGCCGAAACGAATCTCGGTCATCTGTGCCGACGCCATCACATGCTCAAGCACCACTCGCCGTGGGCGGTCGAGCCGCTGGGTGGCGGCATCTACGCATGGACCAGCCCGACCGGAAAGATCTACATCGATCGGCCACCGCCCCAGAACACCGTCACCTTCGCCGAAGATCACGCCGTGCCGCCGTTCTGAGTGGCGTTGTTGCTGAGTTGCTGCTCGGTGACGTCGCCGCCCCGACTACCGTGAATCTCAAAGTTGAGCCAACTCATATCAAGTTCATTTGACACCTCCTCGCCCCCTGGGTACACTTGAGTCATCGCGACTCAGGTTTCCCTGATCGCCGCAGATTTCCGAACCACAACGAACTTCCAACAAAGGAGAGAACACATGGCACGTGCTGTCGGTATCGACCTCGGAACCACCAACTCCGTCGTCAGCGTCCTCGAGGGTGGCGAGCCCAAGGTCATCGCCAACGCCGAGGGCTTCCGCACGACCCCCTCGGTCGTGGCCTTCACCAAGGACGGGGAGGTGCTCGTCGGTGAGACCGCGAAGCGCCAGGCCGTCACCAACGTCGACCGGACGATCGCTTCCGTCAAGCGCCACATGGGCACCGACTGGAGCTTCGACGTCGACGGCAAGAAGTGGACGCCGCAGGAGATCTCCGCGCGCATCCTCATGAAGCTGAAGCGCGACGCCGAGGCGTACCTGGGCGACACGGTGACCGACGCGGTCATCACCGTCCCCGCGTACTTCAACGACGCCGAGCGTCAGGCCACCAAGGAGGCCGGCGAGATCTCGGGCCTCAACGTCCTGCGCATCATCAACGAGCCGACGGCGGCCGCTCTGGCCTACGGCCTCGACAAGGGCAAGGAAGACGAGCTCATCCTGGTCTTCGACCTGGGTGGCGGTACGTTCGACGTCTCGCTGCTCGAGGTGGGCAAGGACGACGACTTCTCCACGATCCAGGTGCGCTCGACCGCCGGTGACAACCGCCTCGGTGGAGACGACTGGGACCAGCGTCTCGTCGACTACCTGATCAAGCAGTTCAAGGAGACCACGGGCGTCGACGTCTCGGGTGACAAGATCGCCCTGCAGCGTCTCAAGGAGGCTGCGGAGCAGGCGAAGAAGGAGCTCTCCTCCTCGACCTCGACCAGCATCAACCTGCCGTACCTGTCGCTGACGGAGTCCGGCCCGGTGTCGCTGTCCGAGACCATCACCCGCGCGAAGTTCGAGGACCTCACGAAGGACCTGCTCGACCGCACCAAGAAGCCGTTCGAGGATGTTATCCGCGAAGCCGGCATCAAGGTGTCCGAGATCGACCACATCGTGCTCGTCGGTGGATCCACGCGTATGCCCGCCGTCGCCGAGCTCGTCAAGCGCGAGACCGGCAAGGACGCGAACAAGGGCGTCAACCCGGACGAGGTCGTCGCCGTCGGCGCCGCTCTCCAGGCCGGTGTCCTCAAGGGTGAGCGCAAGGACGTTCTCCTCATCGACGTCACCCCGCTGAGCCTCGGTATCGAGACCAAGGGCGGCATGATGACCAAGCTCATCGAGCGCAACACGGCCATCCCGACCAAGCGCAGCGAGACCTTCACCACGGCCGACGACAACCAGCCGTCCGTCGCGATCCAGGTCTTCCAGGGCGAGCGTGACTTCACGCGCGACAACAAGCCGCTCGGCACGTTCGAGCTGACGGGTATCGCCCCGGCTCCCCGGGGCATCCCGCAGATCGAGGTCACCTTCGACATCGACGCCAACGGCATCGTGCACGTGTCCGCCAAGGACAAGGGCACCGGCACCGAGAAGTCGATCGTCATCTCCGGCGGCTCGTCGCTGTCGAAGGAAGACATCGAGCGCATGGTGCGCGAGGCCGAGGAGCACGCGGCTGAGGACAAGGCGCGCCGCGAGGCCGCCGAGGTCCGCAACCAGGCCGAGACGCTCGCGTACTCGATCGACAAGCTGATCACCGAGAACGACGACAAGCTGCCCGAAGACGTGAAGACCGAGGTCAAGGCCGACGTCGACGCGCTCAAGACGGCGCTGGCCGGCGACGACGACGAGGCCGTGAAGACCGCGTTCGACAAGCTCAACCAGTCGCAGTCCAAGCTCGGCGAGGCCATCTACGCCTCCTCGCAGGCGGATGCCGCTCCCGGCGCTTCGGCTGACGGCGAGGCCCCGGCCGGTGACGCGCCCTCCTCCGAGGAAGACGTCATCGACGCCGAGGTCGTCGACGACGAGGACGAGAAGAAGTAATCATGACGGACAAGAACTTCGACGAGAACCAGTTTCCTGAGTCCGCCGAAGGTCGCAGCGAGGGGTCGGATGCTCAGGCATCCGGCCCCGCGCCGCACCACCAGGACTCCCGTGAAGCG
The DNA here is from genome assembly GCA_044900255.1 of Microbacterium sp. NPDC090218. GTDB lineage: Bacteria > Actinomycetota > Actinomycetes > Actinomycetales > Microbacteriaceae > Microbacterium. The sequence continues at coordinate 1,603,137 of JBJDMS010000001.1, forward strand.
GCAGCCGCCGAGGGGTCGGACGAGACCCCCGTCGACGGTGCGCCGGACGACCTCACGGTCGACGACATCCTCGGCGCCACGCAGACCGGCGAGGCCGCGGCGGAGGACGCCGTGCTCGCCGACCTCGAGTCCACACTGCTGAACGACCTCAAGCGACTCCAGGCTGAGTACGCCAACTACCGTCGCCGCACCGAGGAGCAGCGCCAGGTCGAGATCGAGCGGGCGAAGGGCGAGGCCGCGAAGGGCCTGGTCCCGGTGCTCGACGACCTCGACCGCGCCGCCCAGCACGGCGATCTCGTGGAGGGCACGCCCTTCGCCGTGATCGCCGACAAGGTGCGCACGGTCGTGGAGCGTCTCGGAGTGGTCGCGTACGGCGAGAAGGGCGAGGAATTCGACCCTCAGCGTCACGAGGCCATCTTCCAGCAGCCGACTCCCGGCGCCGAGAAGACCACGATCCTCGAAGTCGTCGAGGTGGGGTACCGCCTCGGTGACGTCGAGCTGCGTCCCGCGAAGGTCGTCGTCGCTGTCCCTGCAGAGTAGGTGATCGATGGCCAGCCAGGATTGGTTCGACAAGGACTTCTACAAGACCCTCGGGGTCTCCAAGGACGTCAGTGATGCGGATCTGAAGAAGACGTATCGCAAGCTCGCGCGGAAGTACCACCCGGACTCCAATCAGGGTGATGCCAAGGCCGAGGCGAAGTTCAAGGAGATCAGCGAGGCCTACTCGGTGCTCTCCGACGCCGAACAGCGCAAGGAGTACGACGAGATCCGCGCCATGGGCTCGGGCGCTCGCTTCACGGCGAGCGGTGCGGGTGCCGGCGGTTTCGAAGACGTGTTCAGCCGGTTCGGTCAGCAGGGGCGAGGGCAGTCCGCCGACTTCGAGGACATCTTCGCGATGTTCAACCAGGGGCAGGGCGCGAGCTTCGGCAACGGACGCTTCGGGCAGACGAGCGGCGGGTACCGCGGCTTCGGTGGTCCGCAGCGCGGCGCCGACGTCACCGCCCGCACCACGCTCGACTTCGTCACCGCCGTGCAGGGCGAGACCATCTCCCTGCAGGGCGAAGACGGCAAGCCGTTCAAGGTGAAGATCCCCGCGGGCGTGGCGGATGGGCAGAAGATCCGTCTGCGCGGTCGCGGTCGTCCGTCCCCTGACGGTGGGGAGAACGGCGACATCGTGGTGCAGATCGCCGTGCGTCCGCACCCGGTCTTCACCCGCGACGGTCTCAATCTCCGCGTCGTGGTCCCGGTGACGTTCACCGAGGCGACCCTCGGTGCGACGATCGAGGTCCCGACGCTCGGCGGCGACGTGGTCAAGCTCCGCGTCGCTCCCGGCACCCCCTCCGGGCGGGTGCTGCGAGTCAAGGGGCGTGGCGTGGCGACGGCGAAGGGCACCGGCGATCTGCTCGCCGAGCTCCAGGTCGCGGTGCCGACGCACCTCGATGAGGAGGCACGGGCGGCGCTGGAGAAGTTCCAGGAGCTCGAGCCGACGGAGAACCCGCGGGCCGAGCTGATGGCGAAGGCGCGGCGATGACCAGCCTCCGCATTCAGCGCGCCGACGCAGGCACTCGCGCCGGATCAGGCCGTTCTGAGAAGGACGTGCCTGTTCCGGCGCTTCTGCGCGCGCGCGATTCCGGGGGAGGAGAGAGGAACCTGTGATGAACGCTGACACCCCGGTGTTCGCGATCGCGGCCGCAGCCGAGCTCTCCGGCCTCCACCCGCAGACACTGCGCCAGTACGACCGCATCGGACTTGTGGTGCCCGGACGCACGTCGGGCGGATCCCGTCGGTACTCCCCCCGCAACATCGAGCAGCTGCGCGAGGTCGCCCAGCTCTCCTCGGAAGGTGTGAGCCTCCCCGCGATCGCCCGCCTGCTCGATCTCGAAGACGAGAACAGGATGCTGCGCAATCGCATCGCCGTGCTCGAGAGCGCCCTGCGCACCGAGCGCGAGAACCGCCCGGGCGTGCGCGTGTTCGCCGCCGGGTCCGCGGGCGTCGTGCCGGTGCCGAGCGGCCGTCGCATCCGCCGCTCGACCGAGGTCGTGCTCTGGGACCCGCGCGGGAGCGCGTAGCCCGCAGCGGCTCGAGCCTCAGAGCGGTTCGACCGAGAACCGGAACGCCGCGCCCTGGCGGAACGGCTCGATGATCTCGAAGTTCTCGTAGGCAGGACCACCCGGGATCGGCGAGGCGCTCGCCCAGTACGACCAGCGCGCGTTGACCACCGCTTCGAGTGCCGGATGCGGGTCGTCGACTCGCCAGGTCTGCACAGCACGGCGACCGACGAAGCGCCAGTGCTCCACGGTGTCCGCGGAGTACTCGACAGACCACGGATCCTCCTCGTCACCGGTGGCGCTCACGATCGCCGCATCGCCGTCGCGGGCGAGCTCCGCGAGAGGGAAACGCCCGTGCGCGGTGAACGCCGTGCCGGAGAAGTCCGGCCACAGCTCTGCGGGAGTCACGACGCGGTCGGCGAGATGCAGCACCCGCAGCCGTGCCCAGTTCCCCATGGTCGCCGTGAGGATCAGATGCGACAGCGGGACGGATGCGGCGTTCGCGAAGCCTGCGACCTCGACTTCGTGCGGCCGGTCGGCGAAGAACCGCACCCGGACCCTCACGTCGGCGCCGTTGTCGAATCGTTCGACGCCGATCCACACCGTGAGGGTCTCGACGCCATCCACATCCCCGATCCGACCGCGCGCCGGTGTCGGGGACGATGAAGTCTCTGCGTTGAGCGGGTCGTCGGCAGACCAGAATCGCTTCCCCTGCGCGCCGGGATCGAGCGAGCTCGGTTCCATCTCGGAGAATCCGCGTGCCGTCGCTCCCTGCGGGATCGGCTCGACGGCCAGGAAGTTCACCAGTCGGTCGCGCGGATGATCGAGGTACGGGGTGAACACGCGGAGCAGGCCGCGAGGTCCGGGCAGGGGCGGGATCCCGATCTGCAGTCCTTCGGGGTGTCCCCAGCGGGGCTCGGCTGCGGGGTCGCCGGAGGGCCGGAGCCAGCGGTCGGCGGGGGAGTCTGACATGCCGTAGACCCTAGTGTGTTGAAATCGATTTCGCTAGATTCGAGGTCATCGCCCGCTGATCGAGGAGGATCATGCCCCGTGTCACCCCTGTCCCCCGTCGTGCTGCCGCCGCGGCATCCGTCGTCCTCGCGCTCGGCCTCGCCGGCTGCAATGCGGGCGGCGCTGTGAGCGTCGACCCCGACCCGGACAAGCCGTTCGTCCTCGAGGGCATCTCCAACCTCACCGAGGTCGCTCAGCTGACCGGTCCCGACGCCATGAACGACACGGCCGCGGTCTCCGTCGCCGGCACCGATCTCGGGTCGATGACCAACGTCGGCGACAAGACGTTCTTCTTCTTCGGCGACACCTTCGGCGAGCGGGATCCCGAATCGATCGGCGGCCAGGGCGGCTTCTGGCGGTCGAATGTCGCCGCGTGGACGACCGACGAAGACCCGTCGGACGGCATCGACTTCGACGGGTGGGTCGAAGACGACATCGGGCTCGCAGCCCCGCTCATCGAGGGCGATCACGACGCGAACGGTGCGGGTGGCGAGGTCACGAAGATCCCCACGTACGGCTTCGCGATCGGCGAGACGATCTACGTCTCGTACATGTCGGTCCGGTTCTGGGGGGAGCCTGGCGCGTGGGACGCGAACTACTCCGCCCTCGTCGTCTCGCGGGATGACGGGCGCACCTGGTCGCCCGTCGAGGGCGTCGAGTGGCCGGGGGATTCGAACTTCGTGCAGTTCGCGACCGCCGAGGTGAGCGAGGGCGGCAAGGACTGGATCTACTTCTGGTCGATCCCGTCCGGCCGGTTCGGCGGCGTGCAGCTGATGCGGGTTCCGGCCACGGAGGAGGCCGTCGAGGACCAGTCGGCGTACTCATACTTCGCGGGACTGGATGGGGAGGCGCCGCAGTGGAGCGACGACCTCGCGGATGCCGAGACGATCCTGGACGGCACGATCGGAGAGCTCTCGGTCATGTGGTCGACGTACCTGGAGCGATGGATCATGACCTACTCGGATGCCGGCAGCGCCTACGTCCGCGAGGGGGCCACGCCGTGGGGGCCGTGGGGCGAGCCGATCGAGCTGGTTCCGCGCGCGGAGTACCCGGGTCTGTACTCGCCGTACTTGAACCCGCGGTACGTCAGCGATGACGGGCGCCGGATCTACTTCACGCTGTCGCTCTGGGACCCGTACAACGTGTTCTGGTTCTCCGCCGACCTGGAGCGCGCCGACTGACTGTGGCCGGACGGATCCCTTGCGTATGAAATCGATTTCGCCTAATCTGACGCATACCCGGTCACTGAGGACCCACGGGCACGACCGGTGCCCGCCGGCGGCAGCCGAACACACAGCAGCGACTCGACGAGGAGTCCGTTCCTGAGGAGGAACCCATGAGAATCACCACACGTACGCGCAGGGCCACGCTCGCCGTTCTCGGCGCGCTCACGGTCGGCACGATGCTCGCCGCCTGCGGCTCCGGCACCCCGGGCGAGTCTGCCGGCGACGGCGGCGGCGAGGATGGCGTCACCACCGTGCAGTTCTGGCATCGCAGCTTCACGCCGGTGGAGAACGAGTGGTACGCCGACATCGTGAAGAAGTTCAACGCCTCGCAGGACAAGATCAAGGTGGTCGACACCGAGGTTCCGGCCGACGCCTGGGACCAGAAGATGAAGGCCGCACAGGCCGCGGGCAAGGCGCCGGACGTGTACACCAGCTCCGCCAACCTCTACGACCTCGTGAACGCCGGACAGGTGCACGAGCTCGACTCGATCGTCTCGAAGGACGCGCTCGGCGAGATCCTCGACAACGCCAAGTCCATCTCGCAGATCGACGGCACCTACTACGCCTACCCGCTGCTGCTCGAGCCCCAGACCGTGCTGTTCTGGAACAAGGACATGCTGGACGCGGCCGGCGTCGACTCCGAGAACGCCCCCGCGACCTGGGACGACCTCCTCGCGGCGTGCGCGAAGATCCAGCCCACTCTCGCCGACGGACAGTACTGCATCTCGCCGGCGCAGGACGCTGTGACGATGGCGTGGTCGACCGTCGGCCAGCAGTACAACTTCGCCGGCCACCTGGCGCTCACCGACGACTGGTCCGCTCCCGACATCGACAACGACGGCTACCGTGCGCTTATGGAGCAGTACAAGCAGCTGTGGGACAAGGGCTACATGCCCAAGCAGCCCCTCGCCGCGTACGTCGCCGGTGAGGACTTCGGCCAGCAGAAGGTGGCCTTCAAGGTCTCCGGCTCCTGGATGATGTCAGAGATCGGCTCCGACTACGCCGACCTGCTCACCAAGACCGGCGTCGGCGCCTTCCCGAGCTCGTCGGATGCCGACGGTCGCACGGCGACCACGATGGGCAACTTCACGTGGGTGGTCGACGCGAAGAGCAAGGCGCCCGAGGCCGCCGGCGACTTCCTCTCCTGGGCGATCGGCGGGGATCCCGAGAACCTCGTGCCGTTCTTCGTGGACACGCAGTTCACCAAGGTCCCGGTGCGCCAGTCGGTGCAGGATGCCGTCGCGGGAAGCGAAGCAGCCGCGAACGCTCCGTGGTCGAGCATCATCGTCGACGACATCGCGCCGGATGCGATCCCGGGAACCACCTACCCGTGGGACGTGAACCTCGCCGTCGGCACCGCGATGGAGTCCGTGATGAAGGGATCCGCCTCCGTCGACGACGCGATCAAGACCGCGAACGCCGCGATCCAGACCGTCATCGACCGCGATGGACTGCCGGACAAGGCCCCGAAGAACTGACATCGCTCGCCGTTCGGGGGCCGGGGCTTCCGGTCCTCGAACGGCTGTGCACTCGAGATCACGACGAGGTGGATATGGCCAGTCAGGCTGTGGAAGAACGCCGGGAGATCCGGCAGCGGCAGAACCGCTACCGCTATCGGGACAACAAGACCGCGTACTGGTTCCTGCTGCCGGTGCTGCTGCTGCTGGGGATCTTCGTGATCTGGCCCGCCATCTACGCCGGCTACCTGTCCTTCCAGGACTGGAGCTTCTACAAGGATCCGGAGTTCGTCGGCATCCGCAACTACGCGAATGTGCTGAAGGACCCGCTCTTCCTGGCGACGATCGGACGAGGCTTCGTCTTCGTGCTGCTCACGGTGCCGGTCATGCTGGTCCTCGCGTTCCTGTTCGCCAGCCTCGTCGTGGCCGTCTCGCGGCGCGCGGCCAGCTTCCTGAAGGTCAGCATCTACATCCCGACCATCATCTCCGCCGTGATCGCGTCGATTATCTTCGTGCTGATCTACAACTACTCCGGCGGTCTCCTGAACGCGTTCCTCGGTGTGTTCGGCATCGACCCGATCGCTTGGATCGGCGACCCGAAGTGGGCGCTCCTGGCGATCGCGGTCCCGGCGATCTGGCTCGGCATGGGGCTGACATCGCTGATCATGGTCGCCGCGATGGTCGACATCCCCGCCGAGTACTACGAGGCCGCGGCGATGGAGGGTGCCAACTGGGGTCAGAAGACGGCGTACATCACCCTCCCGCAGATGAAGAACGTGGTGCTGTATCTGCTGATCACCGGCTTCGTGGCCGCGATCCAGCAGTTCGAGCTCCCCCTCGTCATGACCCAGGGCGGGCCGCTGGACTCGACGACACTGCCGAACCTCTTCATCTTCAACCACTTCCGCCTCGACGTGAACGTCGGCTACTCGATCGCGGCGGCCCTGCTGCTGTTCGTGGTGCTGGGCACGATCTCGGCCCTGGTGTTCAAGTTCGTCAACTCCGAGAGGCTGGTGGACTGAGATGGCCGTCATGCAGGAGACCACCCGCATCGTCCTCGCCGGCAAGGAGCCGCGCTCGACCAGAGTGCCCCGCAGCGCCGGCGGATGGCTCGTCGTCGTCGGCAAAGTCATCCTGGGCGCTCTGTTCGTCCTCGCCTCGCTGTTCCCGCTCGCCTGGATGGTGATCGCCGGATTCAAGTCCAAGACCGAGGTCGTCGAGACGCCGTTCCAGTTCTTCCCCGAGGTCTGGCTGTGGCAGAACTACACGCAGATCCTCGCCGACCCGACATTCCTCCGAACTCTGGTGTGGACGTTCTTCGGCGCCGTGTTGTTCACGGTGGGGAGCCTCGCGGTGAACTCGCTCGCCGCCTACGCCTTCGCGCGATTGGACTTCCGGTTCAAGAAGACGATCTGGGCGATCGTGATCACGACGATGTTCATCCCGGGCATGACCATCCTGCTCACGAGCTTCATCGTCGTCACTCGTCTGTCGATGCTCGACACCCTTGCGGTCCTCGTGATCCCGGGGCTCGCGAGCGCCGGGATGGTGTTCTTCATCCGCCAGTTCTACCTGAACATCCCGAAGAGTCTGGAAGAGGCGGCGATGCTCGACGGCTGCGGTCGGTTCGGCATCTTCACGCGCATCTTCCTGCCGCTGTCGAAACCGCCGTTCGTGGTGATGGGCATCACCGCGTTCCTCGCGTACTGGAACTCCTACGTCTGGCCGATCCTGACTATCACGTCGCCCGACAAGTTCGTGCTCCAGCAGTATCTGGCGACGTTCCGGTCCGAGCGGAGCACCGAGCTCGGGCTGCTGATGGCCGGATCCGTGCTCGCCGCGGCGCCCGTGATCATCCTGTTCCTGATCTTCCAGCGACAGATCATCGGCAACATCAAGATGGCAGGTCTCAAGTAGCACCACACCAAGCGGTACCGAGAGGAGAGGTCGATGGAGACCCAGAACGCGCAGGGGTCACGAATCAGCCGCAGGGGAGTCCTGCAGGGAGCGGTGGCGGTGGGAGCGGCGTTCTTCGCCTCGACCTCCGTGCCGAGTCCTGCCGCCGCCGCAGGGCTGACCGTCTCGAGGATCAAGGTGCTCGCCGGCACCCAGAGTCCTGTGCAGTACGGCATCGGGGCGACCGACCTCGGCATCCCCGTCCGCACGCCCGACGGCCGGATGCTGTTCATGTTCGGCGACACCTGGGCCGACGGTGTCGGCGGCACGAACTGGCGTTCGCCGGTCGCGCTCTACTCCTCGACCACGAACCTCGCCGCCGGGGTCACCTTCAACGGGTGCGCGGGGGCCGGTGCCGACACGCAGGGCACGGCGCCGCAGCTCTGGTACTACCCGCATGATGCCTACTTCACGACGGTCATCCCCTCGGACGTGATCACGATCGGTTCACGGATGTACCTGCACGCGATCGTCAACGGCCCGCAGTTCGGCGCCGTGCGCTGGACCGAACTGTGGAAGTCCGATGACGACGGCGCGACCTGGCAGCACACCGGCCTGCAGTTCCCGGCCGACATGGCGGGCGGGAAGTTCCAGTGCATCACCTGGGGCGAGGGTAATGACGGATACGTGTACATCTACGGCACGGGCTTCCAGCGCGACAAGGGCCTCGTGCTCTACCGGGTGCCTTCGAACAACATGACGACCCTCTCGGCATATCAGCCGTGGGGCTTCGCGAACGGCTCCTGGGGCTGGGGAAAGCCCGTCACCGAGGTGCTCTCGGGACAGTTCGGTGAGATGTGTCTGCGCCCGCTGGGTGGCAAGTGGATCCTCACCTGGTTCAATTCGGGGGCGTACCGGATCGATGCCATGGTGCTGAACACCCCGACCGACAACCTCTACACGGCCACGAAGACGACCCTGCTGCACGGTACCGAATGGAACACGGAGGATGCGTCGCACGTCGCGCAGCTCTACGGCGGCTACATCATCCCCGGTTCGACCCTTTCGGACCTGCACCTCAGCGTCAGCCAGTGGAACACCAGCAACAACAGCGTGTACCACTCGGAGCAGTTCCGCGTGCAGGGCCTGGTGTGACCCTCCTCGCACTCACCGGCTCAGGTGGCGAGGTGCAGGCGTGCGTCCGGAGCGTCCGGGAGTGTCGCGTCCAGGAGACGGAAAGCCACTCTTCCTAGCGTGGGGGCAGGGAACGACCCTGGTCCGCGCCTGGCGCGCGGGTGTCCTGCCACGAAGGAAGAACTCCTCATGACGAACACCAAAGCCCCCTCTCCCGCCGCCTCGATGGGCCTCCTGGCCCTCCGCATCGTCGTCGGCGCGATCTTCGCCGCCCACGGCGCGCAGAAGATCTTCGAGTTCACGATCCCCGGAACCATCGGCAGCTTCGCCGGCATGGGGGTTCCCCTGGCCGAGATCGCCGCTCCCGCGGTCGCGTTCCTCGAACTCGTCGGCGGCATCCTGCTGATCCTCGGATTCCTCACGCGCCCGGTCGGGATCCTGCTGACGCTCGATATGGCCTTCGCGCTCGTCCTCGTCCACCTCCCCGCCGGGCTGTGGGTCGGCGAAGGCGGCTACGAGTTCGTCGCGGTTCTCGGTGTCGCCGCGCTCGCCCTCGCGCTCACCGGGGCGGGACGGTTCTCGATCGACGGAGCCTTCCTGCGCGGGCGCGCGCCCGCCTGGCTGGCCTGATCCTCGCGTCCGCTCAGTCCTGCGGGGCGCGCGGTGGCGTCGACCCGATGTCGGGAACCGGCGCGGTTCCTAGGTGAACCTCCAGATCGTCGGCCGTCGGCGTCTTCGGACGCCGTGCGGTCGGACGGTCGAGGTAGAACAGCGCCGTCGAGGCGATGTCGTCGCGCAGCGGAAGGTATCGCCATCCGCTGCGCCACCCGAGCGCCTGGATGTCGACCTTCGGGATGCCCGTCGCGAAGTGGATCGGGTCGAGCAGGTGCCACCGGTACATGCCGAACCGCTGCTGCGAGGCGTAGAGCCCGTCGGGTCGGATGACCTGCGGCATGCCGAGGTACGGGGTCGAGAACTCGGTGTACCCCTGGCCGGGGATGTCGAAGTTCCACGCGCCACCGAAGTAGTCCTCCGTGCCGGTGCCGCAGATGGTCGGATAGTCCGTGTCGTCGTCGAGATAGAACTTGATCTCGCCCTCACCCCACCAGCCGCTCGAGTTCACGCCCCAGGCGATGTAGGTGCCGACGTACTGCCCCTGCCCCTCGATGCCCTCCAGGATCACGTGCGGAGTGAGTTCCTCGAGCGGGTTCGAGCGCCGCCACTGCGCGTGGAAGTACGCATCGTTCGAGTGGTCCCCGCCGATCTCGTACGTCACCTGGTAGTAGACGCGCACGTCGACGACCGAGGTGTTCTCGACGGTCAGGCGGGCGCCGTCCTTGAACGGCATGGGCCAGTACGAGTTGAAGCCGCCGTGCGGGTTCGCCGCGATGGTCTGCGAGTTCACCTGCGCGAACACGCCCCAGCCGTTGCAGAAGAAGTCGCCGTAGGGCACCTCGACCGCGGGCTCCTCCGAGCCGTCCCAGTAGGCGCGCAGCAGCAGCGTGCGCCAGTTGTCGGTGTGCGTGGTGATCCAGATGTGCGTGATCTTGCCGGCGCCGACGATGTTCGCGAGCTCGAGCGTCTCCCCGGCCTTGATGTCCATGCTGGGGGAGATCTTCCAACCGGGGCCGAGGTCGCGGGCGCAGGAGGCGCCCGTGCCCTCGGTCGCCCGGCCGCCGCCCCCAGCGGAACCGTCGAAGTTCTCCGGTGAGATGGAGCGGGTCTGGATCGGTCGCAGCGCCGCGAGGGATGCCAGATCAGAAGGTGCAGAAGTCATGGGCGCCAATGTAATCGATTTCAGATCGGAACGCCAGAGAACGGATCGTGCGCGATACTGTTGCTTCACGTCCGGCGCGACCGGACAGGCAGTGAGGGTGCATGACCACGATCTACGACGTCGCCGAACTCGCCGGGGTCTCTCCCGCGACGGTCTCGCGTGTGTTCAACGGGACGAGCGTGTCCGAGGAGAAGGTCGCCGCTGTGCGGGATGCTGCGGCCAAGCTGAACTTCACGCCGAACCGCACCGCCCGCACACTGCGTCGCCAGAGCTCGGAGGTCATCGCGCTCGTGATCCCCGACATCGAGAACCCCTACTTCACCGAGATGGCGCGCGGCGTCGAAGACGTGGCGTCCGAGGCCGGGTACTCGGTCGTGCTGTGCAACTCCGACGCGCAGCTGGAGAAGGAGGCGACGTACCTCCGCATCGCGATCGCCGAGCACATGTCGGGCATCATCATCGCGACCGCTGATGAGCAGTCCAACCTCGACAGCATCCTCGCCACAGGGCGGCCCGTGGTCGCGGTCGACCGCAGCACGACGTACGACATCGACGGCGTCGTCATGGCGAACCGTGCGGCCGGAACCTCGGCGACGCAGGACCTCATCAGCGCGGGTTACCGCCGCATCGCGTACATCGGCGGCCCCGAGCACATCGACACGGCGGCCGAACGTGCGGCGGGATGGCGCGCCGTTCTCGGAGCGGCGCATCCGGATCTCGACCTCGACGAGCTGGCGCGATTCGCGACGTTCCGGGTGGACGGCGGGCGCGCCGCCATGGAAGAGCTGCTCGCGCTCCCCGAGCCGCCCGATGCCGTGGTCGCCGGTAACAACCTCATCGGGGTCGGGGCGATCCAGGTGCTCACCGAGCACGGTCTCACTCCTCCCGAGGTCGGCGTCGCAGTCATCGGCTCACTGCCGTTCACGACGCTGTCGCCCACGGCGGTCACGGTCGTGCGCCTCCCGGCACGGCACATGGGTGTGACGGCGGCGCGGATGCTGCTCGAACGCATCAAGGGGGATCAGCAGCCCGCGCGCACAGTCGTGCTGCGCAACGAGATCCAGCCCGCCAGCCCCCGGAGCTGAGCGTCGTCAGCGAGACCCCCAGAAGCGCGTCGCCAGATTCGCGACCTCCTTGTCGAGGTCTTCGAGCCGACGCTCGACCGAACCGAGCCGCGCGTCGAAGGTGGAGTGCATGGCGTCGAACTTGGCGTGCATGGCGTCGAACTTGGAGTCCATGGCGTCGAACCTGGAGTCCATGGTGTCGAACCTGGAGTCCATAGCGTCGAACCTGGAGTCCATAGCGTCGAACCTGGAGTCCATGGTGTCGAACCGGGGCTCCATGGCGTCGAACCGAGCACCGATCTCGCGGCGGAGTGAGTCGATCATCCGGTCGTTCTGTCGGATGAGCAGGGTGAGCGATCCCAGCATGAAAGCAGCGAAGACACCGATCAGCGTCCAGACCTGAGGCTCGTTCATCTGCATGGCTCCATCCTGCGTGGGAAAAGCCAGATTGTCACGGTATTCCGGTGTTGGATGACCACGAATCCACGGCCTGTGGAGAACGGCCTTTCCCCTCCAGGTCGTGCAGTGAGGGTGGAACTTCTTGCGGCTTGAAATCGATTTCGCGTACAGTGGCCACAGGTTTCAGATTCTGTGCTCAGGATTCAAGGAGGACTCCATGCACTGCACCCTCGGGGTCGACATCGGAACGTCCAGCACCAAGGGCGTGCTCGTGGATGTCGATGGCGCGATCATCGCGACGGCGACTCGGGGGCACGAGGTGAGTCGGCCGCGCAGCGGCTGGGTGGAGATGGACGGCGAGGTCTGGTGGGACGAGTTCGTCGCGATCGCCCGCGAGCTGCGGGAGGCGGCACCGGACGCCGACGTCGTCGGAGTGGGTGTCAGCGGCATGGGCCCTTGCGTGCTGCTCGTGGACGGCGACGATCGGCCGGTTCGTCCCGCCATCCTCTACGGCGTCGACACCCGCGCGACGGCGCAGATCGACCGGATGACGATCGAACTCGGCCCCGACGAGATCACTCGTGTCGGCGGCTCCGCCCTGACGTCGCAGGCCGGAGGGCCCAAAATCGCCTGGGTGGCCGAAGAAGACCCCGACGCCTGGTCCCGGGCGCGCCGCCTGTTCATGCCGGCCTCCTGGCTCGTCAGGAGGCTCACCGGTGCCTACGTGCTGGATCACCAGTCCGCGAGCCAGGTCTCGCCGCTCTACGACATCGAGGGCGAGGACTGGTACGACCCGTGGTGGGAACGGTATGCCGCCGGCATCGAGAAGCCGGAGCTGCGATGGGCGGGGGATGTCGCGGGCGAAGTGACCGCCGCCGCGGCATCAGTCACGGGCATCCGCCCAGGCACCCCCGTCATCACCGGAACGATCGACGCCTGGACCGAGGCCGTCAGCGTCGGCGCGCACGAGGTCGGCGACCTGATGCTCATGTACGGCACGACGATGTTCCTCATCGCGACCGGTGAGGACACGCTGCGCACCCCGTCGATGTGGACCACGGCCGGTGCGTTCGCCGGCACCCGCAACCTTGCCGGCGGTCTCTCGACCTCCGGGGCACTGACCGCCTGGCTGGGGGGGCTCACCGGCGCCGACTATCCCGAGCTGCTCGCCGAGGCCGAGGCTTCGGGTCCCGGAGCGAGAGGACTGCTGGCGCTGCCGTACTTCGCCGGGGAGCGCACCCCGATCCAGGATCCTGATGCCCGCGGTGTGATCGCAGGGCTGACCCTCGAGCACACGCGCGGCGATCTGTACCGCGCGGCACTTGAGGCCACGGCCCTCGGCGTGCGGCATAACGTCGAGACGATGCGCGCGGCCGGAGCGGACATCCGGCGGATCGTCGCGGTCGGCGGCGGCACGCAGGGCCGGCTGTGGCTGCAGATCGTCTCGGACGTCACCGGTCTCGTGCAGGAGGTGCCGCAGACGACGATCGGCGCGAGCTACGGAGCGGCGTTCCTCGCCGCGACCGCGACCGCCGCGCGGGGCGAGGGGCCGGTGATCACGGACTGGAATCCGGTCGAGAAGACGATTCGTCCCGACGAAGCGCTCCGGTCGTCGTACGACGACCTGTTCGACCGCTACGTGCGCCTGTACGAGGGGTCGAAGGACGTCGTGCATGAGCTCGCCGCCGCGCAGCGGGGGGACTCGGCATGACCCGCGAACGACGCGCCCCGGGCATCCCGCACACCTCGCAGGCGACCGCCTTCCCGCTGGGCGGCATCGGCACGGGAAACGTGTCGATCGGCGCACGGGGCGAGCTGCGCGACTGGGAGTTCGAGAACCTCCCTGACAAGGGCCGCCGCAATCCGCACTCCTTCTTCGCCATCCATGCCGCCCCGGACGGAGGCGCCCCCGTCACGCGAGTGCTCGAGGCGAGACTCACCGGCCGTCACGACGCCGACGCCGGATACGCGTTCGACCAGCTCGCGGGTCTCCCCAGGCTCGACGCCGCAACCCTGCACGGCGAGTACCCGCTGGTCGACGTCGACTTCACCGACCGGGTGCTCCCGGTCGACGTGTCCCTGCATGCCTTCACGCCCCTGGTGCCGCTCGACGCCGATGCCTCGGGCATCCCAGCCGCGGTGCTGCGCTATCGCGTGAGCAACCCCGGTTCCGTCCCGGTCGCGGTCACCGTCGTCGGCAGCGTCTCGCACACCGCGGGACGAGGTGTCCCGGGGCCGGATGCACCGTGGGGGATGCGTGCGACGCAGACGGTGCGCTGGCGTGACGACGGCGACGTGCGCGGACTCGACTTCGGTGTCGACCTCCCCGCGGACGACCCCGGCTACGGCACGCTCAGCCTCACCACGACGGATGCCGCCACCACGGTCAAACCGCAATGGGTCACGAGCTACTGGCCCGACGGCGCACGACTGTTCTGGAACGATCTGACCGAAGACGGGCTGCTCGCGGCTGAGCCGCGTCTCACCCTCGAGGACCGTCCGCGCGGCCTGTTCGCCGAGCTCGACGCCGACCCGGACGCCGCCCCTCTCACCGAGGAGGAGATGCTCGCCAGGCTCCCGCGTCTGCGTACCGGATCACTCGGCATCGTGCACACCCTCGCTCCGGGCGAGAGCCGTGACTTCGAGTTCGTCCTGTCGTGGAGCTTCCCGAACCGTCGCCGCGGGTGGAACGGCCACATCGTCTTCGCCGACCCGAACCTCGACGAAGTCGTGCAGAACCACTACGCCACCCTGTGGCCCGATGCCTGGGCGGCCGCCGCCCATCTGCACGCGAACCTCGGCGCCCTGGAGAAGGCGACGGACGCGTTCGCCGAGGCGCTGTACGGGGGAAGTCTCGACCCGGTGCTGGCCGACGCGATCGGCGCGAACATCGCCGCGGCGCGGTCGACGACGGGGTTCGTGGTCGAATCGCCGAACCCCCAGCTCGGACACGGGCCGATCTTCGCGGCCTGGGAGGGGTCGTTCGACCACGGCGGCTCGTGCGAGGGTACCTGCACCCACGTGTGGTCCTACGCGCAGACGCTCGCCTGGCTGTTCCCCTCGCTCGAACGCAGCGCCCGCCGTGTGGAGTACCTGCTCGAGACGGACGACACCGGCGCGCAGAAGTTCCGCGGGAACCGCATCTTCGGCGGGCCCTCCTGGTTCATGGGACCGGCCGTCGACGGGCAGCTGGGCACCCTCCTGCGCCTGCACCGCGAGTGGCGCTTCAGCGGAGACGACGACTTCCTGCGCGAGCTCTGGCCCGCCGCATCCCGCACCCTCGACTACGCGATCCGTGAATGGGATCGTGACGGCGACGGCCTGCTCGACGGCGAGATGCACAACACCTACGACATCGAGTTCCACGGTGCCGAGCCGCTCGCCAACGGCGTGTACCTCGCTGCCCTCCGCGCCGGCGCCCGGATGGCCGCCCACCTCGATGAGCGCGAGCGCGCGGAAGCGTGGTCCGCGCGGGCGGATCATGTCGCCGCGGCGATGGATGAGACCCTCTGGAACGGCGAGTACTACCGCCAGGTGATCGACGACGCCGACGCGCATCGGTACCAGTACGGCGACGGCGTGCTCGCGGATCAGCTGCTCGGACAGTTCCACGCCTTCGTGAACGGGCTCGGGCACATCCTCCCCGCTGATCACGTCGATTCCGCGCTCGCCGCGATCGTCGCGCACAACCATCGCGACGATCTGTCGGCGCACGAGAGCACCCAGCGCGTGTATGCCTTGAACGACGAGGGCGGGCTGCTGCTGGCGTCGTGGCCCCGGGGCGGACGTCCGGCGATCCCGTTCGTCTACTCCGACGAGGTGTGGACGGGTGTCGAGCATCAGGTCGCCGCTTCGCTCCTCTACGCCGGCCGCGTCGAAGACGCCCTCCGCGTGGAGCGCTCCCTGCGGGCCCGATACGACGGGACCCACCGCAGCCCGTGGAACGAGATCGAGTGCGGCAATCACTACGCCCGCTCGCTCGCCTCCTGGGCGCTGCTCCTCGGCGTGAGCGGAGCGCAGTGGGACGCCCCGACCGGCGCCCTGTCCTTCGCGCCGGCGACGGAGGGCCCGTTCCGCAGCCTGTTCACCGCGGGCACGGGCTGGGGGCGCGTCGAGATCGACGGCGGCGCCCTGACACTCCACCTCGACGGCGGCACTCTCGACGTCGCGCGACTGCAGCTGCACGGCGAGACCATCGGCCGCGGCATCCGACTCCGAACGGGCGAGTCGCATCGCTCCCCGCTCACCTCGACCCCAACCCCGGAGGAATCATGACCACCTACACCCTGCCGACCCCGGCATCCCGTCCGGCAGCCGCTCCGAAGACGGCATACATCATCACCTCGGGTGATCTGCGAGAGTCGGCGAACATCGCGGGATGGCCCACCCAGGTCGAACTCGAGACCGGGGTCACCGGGGTGCTGAACGGGCTGGGCTGGGAGGTCGTCCGCCCCTTCGGCGTCGACCCGGAGACCGGTCACGGATTCATCTCCAGCCAGCGCATGGGCCTCGAGGTCTTCAACAGCATCCCGGTCGACGCGCCTCTGGTCGTGGCGATCGCCAACTGGCAGTACTCCCACCATGTGCTCGCCGGCCTGCGCACGCACGAGGGTCCGATCCTCACGGTCGCGAACTTCGCCGGCGACTGGCCGGGACTCGTCGGACTCCTCGGCCTCAACGCGGGGCTGACCAAGATGGGCAAGCCCTACGCGACGACCTGGTCGGTCGACTTCACCGATGAGTGGTTCAAGGACGGCATCAGGGAGTGGACCGAGACAGGTGCCATCACGCACGACGCCTCGCACGTGCGCGCGCTCCCGGCGCTGCCGGACAGCCCCGAGAAGCAGCTGGGCGAGGCGCTCGCCGCCGAGCTGCTCGCCGAGAAGGCCATCATCGGCGTCTTCGACGAGGGCTGCATGGGCATGTACAACGCGATCTTCGACGACGAGTTGCTGAATCAGACCGGCATCTACAAGGAGCGGCTCTCACAATCGGCTCTCTACGCCGAGATGCTCGACGTCGCCGAAGAAGAGGCGGATGCCGCGTACGACTGGCTGGTCGATGCGGGGATGACCTTCCGCTACGGCGCGGATGCCGCCACCGAGCTCACGCGTGAGCAGGTGCAGTGGCAGTTGAAGATGTACATCGCCGCGCTCCGCATCGCCGACGACTTCGGCCTCGATGCGGTCGGAATCCAGTACCAGCAGGGGCTGAAGGACCTGGTGCCGGCATCGGACCTGGCCGAGGGCATCCTGAACTCGACCGACCGTCCGCCGGTGACCTCACGCGACGGATCGCGGGTGCTGCACGAAGGCCGTGCCTTCCCGCACTTCAACGAGGCCGACGAGGGCGTCGCGGTCGACGCTCTGGTGACCGACCGCGTATGGCGTGCGATGGGACTCGTGCCCGACAACACCCTGCACGACGTGCGCTGGGGTGAGGATTTCGACGGCGAGTTCGTCTGGGTCTACGAGATCTCGGGTTCCGTGCCCGCTTCGCACCTGGGCGGCTGGCAGAACGCGGAGGGGTGGCGTCAGGGGCACGTCTTCTTCCCCGCGGGCGGCGCGACGATCAACGGCGTCTCGAAGCCGGGGGAGATCGTGCTGTCGCGGGTGTTCATCGCCGACGGCATCCTGCAGGCGGACATCTTCCGCGCGTCGGTCGTCGAGCTGCCGGCCGAGGAGACCCGGCGGCGCAAGGACGCCACGAACCCGGAGTGGCCGATCGCGCACGTGGTGCTGCACGGCATCTCGCGCGACCAGTTCATGGCTCGCCACAAGGCCAACCACGCGCAGCTCGTCTACGCGCCCGACGCGGAGACGGCGGACAGGGCGCTGATCGCCAAGGCCGCGATGTTCGCGGGCATGGGGATCAAGGTCAACCTCGTGGGAGATGTGACGATCTGACACGGCGGGGCTGGCTCAGCGGCCTGAATGCCGGCGGGGACGGATGCGAGCGGCGTCCGTCCCCGCCGACCGCGGCTACTGCGATCGCCAGAACCGCGTGGCGAGGTTCGTGAGGGCTCCAGTGGACAAGTAGCCGGCGCGAGCCTCGGTGCAGCAGGAGTGACCCGGCCCGTGGGGAACTAGATCGCTACAGTTGGTGAATGTCCAAAGCGAAGCGCGTGACCATCACGGACATCGCCCGGCTGGCAGGGGTGTCGCCGGGAGCAGTGTCGTTCGCGCTCAACGGTCGCCCGGGGGTCAGCGAGCAGACGCGCCAACGCATCCTCGAGATCGCCGAGGAGCACCAGTGGCTCCCGAGCTCGGCGGCACGGGCGCTGGTCGGCTCGCGCGCGGGCGTCATCGGCTTCGCGGTCAACCGCTCCGCCGGCACGCTCGGTGCCGAGGCGTTCTTCACCGACCTCATCGCCGGGGTGCAGTCGGCGTTGGTCGAGCACCGCATCGCGATGCAGATGGTGCTCGTCTCATCCGTCGAGGACGAGGTCGCGACCTATCGTCGCTGGCGCAGCGCACACCAGGTCGACGGCGTGATCGTGATCGATCCGCGCGACGACGACCCCCGTCTGCCCGTGCTGCGCGACCTCGGACTCCCTGCGATCGTGATCGGCAGCGACGCCTCGGAAGACGGGCATCCGGCCACGATGTGGCTCGATGACAGCCAGGTCGCGCACTCGCTCTTCGACTACCTCGTCGCGATCGGTCACCGCGCGATCGCGTACGTCGCCGGCCCCGCCGAGTTCCAGCACACCCGTCTGCGCACCGACGTGCTCACGGCTCTGGGGGTGCGAGGGGTGACCGGGGAGACGATCGCGACCGACTTCTCGCCGGCCGCCGCGGCGTCCACCATGCGCCGCCTGCTCAGCCGTGCCGATCGGCCGACCGCCGTGGTCTTCGACAACGACGTGATGGCGATCGCCGGTCTTCGCGTGGCACAGGAGATGGGGCTGACGGTGCCGGGCGACATCTCGATCGCGTCCTTCGACGACTCGGTCGTCGCCGGCCTTGTGCACCCCTCGATCACCTGCATCACCCGCGACACGTTCGCCCTGGGAGCGGATGCCGCGGCCTTCCTGCTCGAACAGATCGATGCGCCGGACCTGCTCGCCGACCGGGGTGCTCCCGTGCCGCAGCTCACCGTGCGCGAGAGCACCGCCGCGCCCCGCTGACCACGGGCCGCGGCTCCGCGGTCTCGCGGCTCAGACGACGGTGTTCCGCGAGGCGTACTCGGTGCGCTCGACCACCGGGTGCACGAGCTCGGTGATGCCGCGTGCGGCGAGTACCTCGGGGTTCGCCGCATCCTTCGAGGTGATGATCGCGGGGTCGGTCCCGGCCTCGCATGCGTCGACCCAGGCCTGGAAGATCGTGCCTCCCGGGCTCATGGCGCCGCGACTGATGGGGGTCTCGTCCTCGTCGACCTCCACCACGATCCCGAGGGTGCGCGCCGGAGCCGGCTGACGCTCGCGCAGCTCGGGGATGAGCTCGGCGAACCGGCGGCCGATCGGCTTGGCGTCGCCGTTCTGGTCGACCAGTCCGAGCGTGTACTCGAGCTCGGGGAAGTCGGCGAGGCTGCGGCTCACATCGTGCGAGCACCACCAGGTCACGCCCCACAGGTTCTCGGTGCGCGCGACCGACCGCAGTGTCGCCTCGAGGAAGTCGGGGGTCTGCTCGGGGGGCAGGCAGTTCGACGGGGCGCCGACCTCCTGCAGCCAGATGGGTTTGCCGGGATCGGTCGCGAATCCGCGGGCGAGTTCGATCATGTACTCGGCATGCCGGTCGGATGCCACTGAGCGCCCGCCGTACTTCTGCGCCGTCCCGTTGAAGATCCACGAGTGCACCGTCGTGATGTCGCCCAGGCGTGAGGCGAGCGCGGGGGTGAAACCGTGTCCGTCCATGTACCAGGCGGCGTCGTACTCGCTGTGCACGTGCTGCTGCGCGGGGGCGGCGGCGTGTGCGGCATCCAGCAGCGTCGTGATCCAGTTCGCCGCCTCGGCCTCGGTGACCGGCCACGGGGAGGGATGCGTCTGAGCCGAGAACTGATTGGTCTCGTTGCCGAGCGTGAAGCCGAGGAAGTTGGACGCGCCTCCGAGCCGTTCGCCGAGCCGGGTCACGAGCTCCGCCTGGCCGCTCAGGGCGTCGGGGTGCGTGAACATGTTCTTGTCGTGCCAGGTGAACAGCCACGAGGGGATGAAGTCGAAGCTCGACAGGTGCCCCTGGATCACGTCGACGCTCGCGTCGAGCCCGAACTCGGCGGCGACGTCGACGACGGCCCGCACGTCGTCGACGGCCTCTTCGCGGATCAGCGTGCGATTGGGCTGGAGGACCGTCCACAGCGGGAAGATCCGCAGGTGGTCGAGGCCGAGGTCGGCGAGGGCGGCGAAGTCGCGGCGCACCTCGTCGAGATCCAGCGACATCCACGCGTGCATCCACTGGGAGCGCGGGGTGTAGTTGGCGCCGAAGCGCAGCGGAGCGGCTGAGGTGGTCATCGCTGTCCTTTCCGGGACCGACGGTGGGGGAGTGGGGTGCCGCGGGGGTGGACCCGGAGAGCGCCCTCATGGCATGCTATGGTCACTATATCGTTTTAGTAGGGGTTGTCACAGCGACTCGAACGAGACGCCGCAGCCTGGATCACTTCGAAGGAGAATGTCCATGAAGTTCCGCACCAGTGTCGCCGCAGGCATCGCGGTGGCCACAGCATTCGCGCTCACCGCCTGCACCGGCGGGGCCACGACCTCCGGCGGATCCGCCGCCGATGGAGAGGTCGGCGGCGAGATCTCGTTCCAGACCTGGTCGCTCAAGAACGACAAGTTCACCCCCTACTTCGAGGGCGTGATCGACGCGTTCGAGAAGGAGAACCCCGGCACCACGGTGAAGTGGATCGACCAGCCGGCCGACGGGTACGAGGACAAGATCCTGCAGCAGGCCGAATCCGGTGAGCTGCCCGACGTCATCAACCTGCCGCCCGAGTACGCGTACTCGCTCGCCTCCGCCGGCCAGCTGCTCGACCTCGGCAGCGCCTCGAAGGTCATCGACGACTACGTCGACGGCGGTGTCGCGGCGTACACGTACGACGGCATCGAGGGATCGTTCGGATTCCCCTGGTACCTCGGTACCGAGCTCAACTACTGGAACAAGGCGCTGCTCGCGCAGGGCGGCGTCACCGAGACACCGCAGACCTTCGACGAGACGATGGATGCGGCCGAGAAGCTCGCCGCCGCGGGCATCCAGACCATCTCCGACGTGCCCAGCCCCAAGTCGCTCCAGATCATGGTGTCCGACGGCGGCGGCACGCAGGACGTGTACAAGGACGGGAAGTTCGTCTTCAACACCCCGGAGGCCGTCGCGATCGTCGAGCGCTACGCCGAGCTCTACAAGGCCGGTGCGATCTCGCCGGAGGCGCTGCAGAACGCCGGAACCGCGAACGCCAACATCAACAACTTCAACAAGGGCACCGTCGCCTGGGCGACCGCCGGACCGAACTACATCGACAAGGACATCGCGGTGAACGCCCCGACGCTGCTCCCGGACGTGGATGTGACCAACGGCTTCGGCAACCCGCCGCTGTTCGTGCAGGGCATCAGCGTCGCAGAGAACTCCGACAACGCGGCGACGGCCCTCGCCTTCGCCGAGTTCCTCACGAACACCGACAACCAGATCGAGTTCGTCAAGCTCGCCACGGGCTTCTTCCCCGGCACCAAGGCCGCCAACGAAGACCCGTCGGTGTTCGCGGAGACCGCTCAGAACGAGATGCAGGCGACCGCCAACGACCTCGCCGCCTCGCAGATGAACGACGCGCGGATGCTCGGCGCCCCGCAGTTCACCGAGGCCATGGAGACCTACGCCAAGCAGCAGATCGCGCTCGCGGTGAAGGGCGACATCTCGGCGCAGGAGGCGCTGGACAAGGCCGTCGAGTACGCGGAGCAGAACGTCGTCGGCTGAGCCGGCGACGACGAGATGAAGGGGGTGGACGCCTCATGAGACGACAGCGCTGGTACACGCCGTACCTGCTCGTGCTTCCCGGTGTGATCTGGGTGTTCGTGTTCGCCCTCTGGCCGTTCCTGAACACGATCGCCCTCGCGTTCACGGATGCCCGCCCCCTTCGTCCCGCCCAGTTCGTGGGGCTCGAGAACTTCGAGAAGATGCTCGGCGACGACCGCTTCGGCTACGCGCTGACGACGTCGCTGGTCTACGTGGTGGTGTGCGTGCCGCTGCTGACCTTCCTGCCGCTGCTGCTCGCGCTCCTCGTGCACAGCAAGATCCCCGCGATCGGGTTCTTCCGCACGACCTTCTACTTCCCCGTGATCGCCTCGGCCGTCGTCGTCGCGATCGTGTGGGAGTTCCTCTTCTCCGGCAGCGGGACGATCAATTCGGCCCTGAGCTTCTTCGGGCTGATCGATCGTCCCGTCGAGTTCCTCTCCGACCGCTGGCTCCTGATCGGCTGCGCCATCGGGCTCACGGTCTGGAAGGGCCTCGGCTACTACATGGTCGTCTACCTCGCCGCGCTCGGGAACGTCGGCCGTGAGCTGCACGAGGCCGCCGCGATGGACGGCGCCGGACGGTGGCGCCGCTTCTGGTCGGTCACGGTCCCCGGTGTGCGCGGTCCGATGATGCTCGTCTCGGTGCTCGTCTGCGTCGGTGCGATGCGCGTCTTCACCGAGCTGTACGTGCTCTCCAACGGCTCCGGCGGCCCCGGCGGTCAGGCGATGAGCATGGTGATGCTCATCCAGTCGATGGGCAAGGGGCTCAACGGTCAGGTCGGCTACGCGTCCGCGATCTCGCTCGTGCTGTTCCTGCTGACGCTCGTCCCGCTGGCGATCGTGGGCATCGCGAACAACAGCGACACGATCAAGGAGGCCCTCGCCGGACGGCGCGCGGCCAAGGATGCGAAGCTCGCGAGGCTCGCGGCGGCAGAGGAGGCCATGCGATGACCGCGACGCAGCCCGGACGCCCCGTCGCGGACCGGCCGGAGGAGCCGATGACCACCCGGGCGATGATCACGCAGCCCGGCACCGCGTCGAGGCAGAGACGGGACCGGCCGTACCGCACGCGCGGATCCGCCGACATCATGAAGCCGTCGCTCGGCGGTCTCATCGGCAAGTACGCGCTCCTCATCGGGGTGCTCGCCATCATGGTGTTCCCCTTCCTCTGGCAGATGTCGACATCGTTCAAGGGCGCGGCCGAGAACATCTACGACTTCCCGCCGTCGCTGATCCCGCAGGCTCCGACGCTCGACAACTACGCCGAGGTGTTCCGCACGATCCCGGTGCTCGACTATGCGTGGCATTCACTGCTCGTGGGCGTCGGCACCGTGCTCACGAACGTGGTCTTCGCCACGATCGGCGGGTACGCACTCGGGACGATGAAGTTCCGCGGCAAGTGGATCGTGCTCGCGATCTTCTTCTCGACGCTGCTGCTCCCGGGCGAGGTCACGCTGACCAGTCAGTACCTCACGGTCAAGTCGCTCGGCCTCGCGAACACCCTGTGGGGTGTCTTCCTGCCCGGGGCCATCGCGGCGATCAACGTGCTGCTGATGATGGCCGCCTGCCGCATGATCCCGCCGGACACCCTGGATGCCGCGACCATCGACGGCGCCAACACGATGCAGCGTCTGCGTCACATCGTGTGGCCGAACGTGCGCGGCATGGTCTCGGTCGTCGCGCTCTTCGCGTTCATCGGCGCGTGGGACGACTTCCTATGGCCGCTCGTGGTCCTCTCCGATCCCGCGAACTACACGCTGACCGTCGGCATGCAGTATCTGAGTTCGAACTTCGCCGCGAACCCACGGGTGATCGCGGCGGGCACCATGATCGCGCTGGTCCCGATCATCCTGCTGTTCGCCGTGCTGCAGCGACAGTTCTTCAAGGGCGTCGAAGAGGGAAGCGTCAAGGGGTGAGCACGCCGCACGACATCGAGGACGGCCGCACCGGCTGGTTCGCGCTCCCGCAGCCGACGACGGTGCAGGTCACGGGCGCGGCGTGGATCCCGTCCGCGGTGCGCATCGAGGTGGAGGACCCGGCGCTCGCTCGCGAGGGCAGCAGGTTCGAGGGGGAGCTGGCGGCCCTCGGCATCCCACTCGGTGAGGGCTCGGTCATCCGACTGCGGCGCGGCGGCCGCGCGGGCGAGTCCTTCGAGATCGAGATCGGCGACGACGTCGAGGTCATCGCGGGCACGGCGGCCGGGGTCTTCCGGGCGACGCGTCAGCTGCTGCACAACCTGCGCGCGCAGGGACGCGTGCCGCGTGGACGGGTGTCGTCGGAGCCGGTGGTCGTGGAGCGCGGGTTCCACCTCGACGCGGCCCGCAAGCACTTCCCGGCGCCGTGGATCATCGCGCTGCTGCATGCGCTCGCCGACGTCGGCGTCACCACGTTCCAGTGGCATGTGTCGGAGAACGAGGGGTTCCGGATCGGGTCGGAGGTGTTCCCCGAGATCGTCTCGGCCGAGCACACCACACGGGCAGAGGCGGTCGCCGTGGCCGATGCCGCGGCCGACCTGCACATCGACCTCGTGCCCTCGCTCGACATGCCCGGCCACCTCCGCCATGCCCTCTCCGCGCATCCCGAGCTGCGGCTGCCGACATCCGGAGGCCTGCCGACCGACCACGCGCTCGACATCACCGGCTCCGCAGCGGTCGATTTCGCGCGCAGGTTGATCGACGACCTCGCCGCGCTGTTCCCGCGGAGCGCCCGCTGGCATCTCGGCGGCGACGAATTCGTCGACTTCGCGCGGATCGACGAGTATCCCGCGCTCGCCGCGGCGGCCTCCGGGAAGTACGGTCGCCACGGCACCGGCTTCGACCTGCTGACCGACTTCGTGAACGTCGTCGCCGCGCACCTGCGCACGCAGGGGTTCGCTTCGCGGGTCTGGAACGACGGGATGCTGCGCAGCGAGGCCGTGGACCTCGACCCCGACATCGTGCTCACCTGGTGGACGAACTGGCACCCCGGGATGCGACCGCTGGCGGCGGCTGTCGAGGCGGGGAATCCGCTCGTGAACTTCCACGACGCACTGTTCTACTACGTTCTCGGCGAGAAGGCGGGCTACACCTACCCGACGAGCGAGCGCATCTGGGAGGCCGACTGGCATCCCGGTCTGTTCCCCGCGCTTCCCGGCGGGGTACGGCAGGAGCTCGCTCCGCCGTATCCGTCGCGGCTCCTCGGAGCCTCGTTCTCCGTGTGGTCGGACGATGCCGCGGCGCAGACGCCGGAGGAGGTCTTCGCCGGCATCCGACGCCCGCTGCGAGCCCTGGCCGAACGTGCGTGGAACGGCGGAAGCGTGCTCTCGCACGACACGTTCTGCGCGATCGACACGGCGATCGGTGTCGCCACCACCCCGGCGCGATCAGCCGGGTAGCGTCGACCCCGTCTGCGCCCTCAGAGCCCGAACCCCTGCCCCTGACCACCCACCGTCGAGCCGGAGACCCCCATGCATGACGACACCTCGCTCACCGTCGGCCGCGTCAAGCGCGTCCTCGAGGAGCGCATCCGCCCCGCGATCCACTCGGCTTCCGTGCCCCTGGACGTCGAGATCCACGAACTGCCCGGTGAGCCGATCGCCGCGTCCGAGGGCCTCGCTCTCGACTACGCGCCCGCTGCCGCCGGCGCCCCCTGGGGCCCTGCCTGGGGGACGACCTGGTTCAAGCTCACCGGACGAGTGCCGGCGGAGTGGACGGGGCGCCGCGTCGAGGCGTTGATCGACCTCGGCTTCGACGTGAACATGACCGGCTTCCAGTGCGAGGCCCTGGCCTATCGGCCGGGCGACACCGGGGTCGACCCGATCCCCGTGAAGAGCATCAACCCGCGCAACCAGTGGGTGCCGATCACCGAGACGGCCGCGGGCGATGAACCCGTCGAGCTGTACCTCGAGGCGGCCTCGAACCCGGTGCTCCTGGACTACCACCCCTTCCTCCCGACGCAGGAGGGCGACATCCTCACCTCTTCGAAGGAGCCGCTCTACCGCGCGCGGCGGATGGATCTGGCGGTGTTCGAGCAGGAGGTGTTCGACCTGTCACTCGATCTCGAGGTGCTCTTCGAGCTGCAGGCCGAGCTGCCGGCGACCTCGCCGCGCCGCATGCGCATCCTGCAAGCGATGGACGATGCGCTCGATGTGCTCGACCTGCAGCGCATCGTGGCGACGGCACCCGATGCCCGTGCCCGACTCGCCGACGTGCTCGCCGCTCCCGCCGAGGCGAGCGCGCACCGGATCTCGGCCGTCGGCCACGCGCACATCGACTCCGCCTGGCTGTGGCCGGTGCGGGAGACGATCCGCAAGGTCGCCCGCACCACGTCGTCGATGACCGCGCTGCTCGAGGAACAGCCCGAGTTCGAGTACGGCATGTCCAGCGCGCAGCAGTACGCCTGGATCAAGGAGCACCGCCCCGAGGTGTGGGAGCGGGTCAAGGCCGCGGTCGCCGAGGGGCGCTTCCTGCCGCTGGGAGGCATGTGGGTCGAGTCCGACACGGTGATGCCGACGGGCGAGTCGCTCGTGCGGCAGTTCTCGCACGGCCAGCGGTTCTTCGAGCGCGAGTTCGGCATCCGGTCGAAGGGCGTGTGGCTGCCGGACAGCTTCGGGTACTCGCCGGCCCTGCCGCAGCTGATGCGGCGTGCCGGGTTCGAGTGGTTCTTCACCCAGAAGATCTCGTGGAACCAGCAGAACGTCTTCCCGCACCACTCGTTCCTCTGGGAGGGCATCGACGGCTCGCAGGTGTTCACGCATTTCCCGTCGATGGACACCTACAACTCGCAGCTGAGCGGCATGGAGGTCGCGAAGGCCTCCCGCCAGTTCAAGGAGAACCGGGTCAGCTCGCGGTCGATCGCGCCCGTCGGCTGGGGAGACGGAGGCGGTGGCACGACCCGTGAGATGACGGGGAAGGCCGAGCGTCTGCGTGACCTCGAGGGCAGCGCGCAGGTCGTGTGGGAGCATCCGGACGTCTTCTTCGACGCCGCCAAGGCCGAGCTGCCGCACCCGGCCGTCTGGGTCGGCGAGCTGTACCTCGAACTGCACCGTGGCACCCTCACCAGTCAGCACGCCACGAAGGCCCTGCACCGCTGGGCGGAGCACGCGCTGATCGAGGCCGAGCTGTGGGCCGCGACGGATGCCGTGCGCACCGGGGCCGCGTACCCGCAGGCCGAGTTCGACCGGCTGTGGCAGGCCGTGCTGCTGCACGAATTCCACGACATCCTCCCCGGCACCTCGATCGCGTGGGTGCACCGCGAGGCCGTGACGGTGCTGACCGATGTGCTGTCGGACGCCGAGGACATCGCGGATGCCGCCCGCCGCTCGCTCGCGGGCGAAGGCGATCGGGCGCTGCTGTTCGAGCCGACCTCGGTCGGCCGTGGTCGCGCGCTCGGCGCGGCGTTCGTCTCCGAGGCGACCGGGGCCGCGGTCTCGCTCACCGAAGAGGACGGCGCCTGGCGTCTGGAGAACGAACTCGTCTCCGTGCGCGTCTCGGCTGAGGGTCTGATCGTCTCGGCGGTCGACAAGGCCACCGGTCGCGAGGCCGTCGCGGCGGGTAGAGCGGCGAACCTGTTCCAGCTGCACCAGGACTTCCCGAACATGTGGGACGCGTGGGACATCGACCGCTACTACCGCAACAGCGTCGAGGACCTCACCGCAGTCACCTCGATCGAGGCATCGGTCATCGGCGGCGTCGCCCAGATCGTGGTCGTCCGTCCGTTCTCCGAGTCGACGATCGAGCAGACGATCGTCCTCGCACCGGATTCGCGGACCGTTCTGCTGCGCAACGAGATCGACTGGCACGAGACCGAGAAGCTGCTCAAGCTGGCATTCCCGCTCGACGTGCAGGCTGCGCACACCGAGGCCGAGACGCAGTTCGGCTACCAGTCGCGTGTGACGCACACGAACACCAGCTGGGAGGCCGCGAAGTTCGAGACCTCGATGCACCGTTTCGTGCTGGTGCGCGAACAGGACTTCGGCGTCGCGCTCGTGAACGACTCGATCTACGGCTACGACACGTCCCGTGAGGTGTCCGACGACGCGGTGACGACCACGGTGCGGCTTTCGCTGCTGCGTGCTCCGCGGTTCCCCGATCCTGACACCGACCACGGCCACCACCAGATCGAGGTGGGTTTCGTGATCGGTGCGGATGCCTTGATCGCGACGGCCGAGGGCATCCGGATCAACTCGCTGCCGACCCTCGTGCGCGGAGCACGTGAGATCGAGCCGCTCGTATCGGTGCAGGGCGAGGGGATCGTGGTCTCGGCCGTCAAGCTCGCCGACGACGGTTCCGGCGACGTGATCGTGCGCGTCTACGAGGCGATCGGGCGGCGTGTGGTCGGTCGACTCACGGTCGGCTTCGAGCACCGCGAGGTGCGCGAGGTGAGCCTCATCGAGGACGACATCGACGACGCGCGGGTGGGTGGAGAGCTGAGCCTGCGGCCCTTCGAGGTGCGCACGCTGCGCATCGTGCGCTGAGCCGGGTTCGCCCCGCGCGCGGCAGGCGCGGGGCGAGCGGACTCGACGTGCCGAGCACGCCTTCGCTGCGAGTCCACGTGCGGGTGCCGCTGCGCACGGGTACCGCTGCGCAGGGAGCCGTTGTGGTCGCCGGCAGGGTGCGCGACGATGGCGGGATGGTGAGCATCGACGACGTGCGCGCGATCGCCCTCGCCCTCCCCGGAGCAGAGGAATCGGTGAGCGGTCACACCGGTGCGGCCGCCTGGCGGCTCAAGAACGGGCAGTTCGCGTGGTTGCGCGGGCCCAGCGCGACGGACCTGCGCCAGCTCGCGGAGCTCGGGCGGGAGTGGCCGGCGGGAACGGTGCTCGCGGTGCGCGTCGCCGATCTCGGTGAGAAGGAGGCCCTGCTCGCCGCCGAGCCGGAGGCGCTGTTCACGATTCCGCATTTCGACGGCTACCCGGGCCTGCTCGTCCGTCTCGACGTCGTCGATCGTGAGCGGCTGACCGAGATCATCACCGACGCCTGGCTGGTGCGGGCACCCGCGCGAGTCGCGAAGGAGTGGCTGAGCGCGCACGGGCTGGACTGAGGAGTGACCTCCCTGCCGGGGCGGTGTCTGTCGCAGTCGGGCAGTCTGGTGGTCGGAATCAGGGCGCAGCGGTCAGGAAGGGCCGGGCGGCGTCGAGGAAGGCCCGCGGCTCGTCGGCCCAGATGCGGATGGTCGTGACCTCGTGCTCCCCTCCGCGGGGAGCGAGTCCGGGGAGACGGATCATCAGCGGCCGCTCCAGCTCGATCTCGAGATTGGTCTCGTCCTGCATCCGCTCGGCGTACTCGGCACCGCTGCCGTCGTCGGTCACGCGCGGCCGCTTCGGTTCGTCGACGCGCCGTGAGATCGCCACCGAGGCGACCGCCTCCCACGGCACGGGGACGTCGATCTCGAGTCCGCTCCGCACCCGGATGCCGTCCGGCCCGACGGTGTGCGGACGCAGGAGCATGGCGCACAGCAGTCCGACCATCCACGTCAGCCCCCAGATCCCGAGGATCAGCACGGGGATCCGGACGGCCGGCCACGGGTGGACGATCATGTCCAGGATCGGGATCTCGACGGCGGACAGCACGATGAAGACGATCAGGATCGTCAGCACGGGGCGGTGATAGCCGATCCCCGTTCCTCCTGCCGGGACGGCCGGCCGGCGGGCGATCGCGCGACCGATGCTCGAGTAGACGCGGATCTCGGCGTGCAGGCCGCGGCGGAGCATGCTGAGGATGCGCGCCGTGCGGGAGGGATGCGACATTCGCCCGACCCCCGCAGTCGCTCGTGTGGTCGGCTCGGAGCTCATGACGACTCCTTCGCCGCCGCCGCTTGCGCGCCCGACTGCTCGACTGCCTGGGTGACGAGCGTCTCGAGACGGGCGGCGATCGCGGCGATCCCTCTCTCGACGGCACC
The DNA here is from genome assembly GCA_044900255.1 of Microbacterium sp. NPDC090218. GTDB lineage: Bacteria > Actinomycetota > Actinomycetes > Actinomycetales > Microbacteriaceae > Microbacterium. The sequence continues at coordinate 1,632,964 of JBJDMS010000001.1, forward strand.
GCGGTCCTCAGGAGCGACGGCCTCGATCAGCGTCGCGTTGAGTTCGGCATGGTCCTCCCGCATCCGTGCCATCGTCCCGGCCGCCGAGGAGGTCAGTTCGACCAGCACGGCGCGGCGGTCGGACGGATGCGGCGTGCGGCGCACATGCCCGGAAGCCTCCAGCGCGTCGACGAGTCCGGTGATGTTGCGCGGAGTGACCTCGCACAGGCGGGCGAGCGTCTGCTGCGTGGACGGGCCGGCTTGCCGCAGAACCCACAGCAGGTGCACCCGGGCCGTGGTCAGCCCGGTGCCTTCGAACGCACGGGACATGTCCCGCTGGAACAGCTCGCCGATCAGGAGCAGGCGGTCGAGAAGCAGAGGATCAATGATGGTGATGCTACTACATCATTACCTATCTTCACTATCTTGATCGGGCCGGGAGATGGGCGCGCTGACGCCGAGACCAGCGCGACACGCCCGGCGGTCAAGCCTGATTTGCCCGATCCCCGGGATCCGCGTAACTTATTACTTGTTCGCCCCAAACGGTTGAGCGGAGGTCCTCGGACCGGCTCCCGTCAAGCAGCAAACACCTCCCGAATCCCAGACACTCACTGAGTGAACAGGATGAAGGTGCTGATCCGTTCCCACGGTCAGGCCGAAGAAATTCGGACTTGACAACGGAAACGAGATCGGTAAGCTAGAGAAGTTGCCCTTCGGGCCTGGCTGTGATGGCTGGGTCGTGGGAGCATCCGATCCTTGAGAACTCAACAGCGTGCACTTGTCAAATGCCAAATTATCCTCGTCTAGCT
>JBJDMS010000002.1:0-96628 GCA_044900255.1 Microbacterium sp. NPDC090218
GGTTACATTCCGAACCCGGAAGCTAAGCCTCACAGCGCCGATGGTACTGCAGGGGGGACCCTGTGGGAGAGTAGGACACCGCCGGACTCCTTTTAAACAAAAGAGCCACCCATCGTTGGGTGGCTCTTTTGCGTTAACGCGCATTTCGCGGGCGCAGCGACATCGCCCGATGGGCTCTCACCGCTTCAAGCGGGACTCCAACAGGGCGGCGCTCTCCTGCACGGCGGCAGCCAGAAGCTCTTCGTCGAGCTCGCTTCGCCCCCAGGTCACAGCCACGGCGGCGACCGGCCACCCGGCTGCGTCGAGCACAGCGGCCCCGACGCTGCGTAGCCCGTCCGCGATCTCGCTGTTCTCCGTCGCGTACCCTCGCGCGCGAACATCGCGCAGCAGGTCGCGCAACTCCCGGGGCGTCCGTGGCCCCAGACCCGTACGGTCGGGGAAGGCCGACACATCCGGATAGAGCGCCCGGACCTGCTCCCGCGGGAGCGCGGCAAGCATCGCTCGCCCCGAAGCAGTCAGGTGCGCCGGAAGCCGGACACCCACATCCGTCACGAGCGCGGGGCGTCGAGGTGCGCGCTCTTCGACGATGTAGAGCACATCCCCACCGCTCATGACCGCGAGGTGGGCACTCTCGCCCAGGCGGTCGGAGAGCGCAGCGACCAGCGGCCTGCCCCGTCGCGCCAACGGCTGCTGACGGGCATACCCGCCGGCGAGTTCGAAGGCCGACGTCCCGAGCCCCCACCGGTGCTCCTCGCGAAGGTGCAGCACGAACCCGTGAGCGGCGAGCGTGGTGAGCAGGTGGTAGACCGTCGACCTCGGCAGCTCGAGCTCACGGGCGATCGCCGACGCCGCCACCGGGGCAGGCCGACCGGCGAGATAGCTCAGGATGCGGAGCGTGTGCTCCGCCGCAGGGACCTGTGCAGCCGGCGTCTGCGGGGCCGCTCGCTTGTCTGGGATCACAGACAAAGCATCGCATGAACGGGTGTCCCCGGCGACCCCTCGGGTGTGGAATCGAGTCATGACTGATCTTGTCCCCGTGGTGGTCGGAGCGAACCCGCTGTCCGCCGCCGATGTCGTCGCCGTCGTCCGCCATGACGCCCCCGTCCTGATCGACGCGGAGGCGCTCGCTCGCGTCGCCGAGACCCGTCGCGTGATCGACGGCCTCGCGGCCGACCCACACCCCCACTACGGGGTCTCCACAGGGTTCGGCGCCCTCGCGACGACCTTCATCGCTCCGGACCGACGACTTCAGCTCCAGGCGAGCCTCATCCGCTCGCACGCCGCAGGCACGGGCGCGGAGGTCGAGCGTGAGGTCGTGCGCGGGCTGCAGCTCCTGCGCCTGCAGACACTCACGTCGGGGCGCACCGGCGTCCGACCCATCGTCGTGGAGACGTACGCGGCGCTGCTGAACTCCGGGATCACTCCGGTCGTGCGCGAGTACGGTTCGCTGGGATGCTCCGGCGATCTCGCGCCGCTCGCACACATCGCACTCGCGGCGATGGGAGAGGGCGACGTTCGAGACGCCTCCGGCGAACTGCGGCCGGCAGCGGATGCACTCGCCGCGGCGGGCATCGAGCCGCTCACACTCGTGGAGAAGGAGGGGCTGGCGCTCATCAACGGCACCGACGGCATGCTCGGCATGCTCGTGCTCGCGCTGCACGACCTCGAGACCCTCCTCTTCACGGCCGACCTGGCGGCGGCGATGTCGGTGGAATCCCAGCTCGGGACAGATGCAGTGTTCGCAGCCGACCTGATGGCGCTGCGTCCGCAGTGGGGTCAGGCGGAGTCCGCCGGCAACCTGCGCGCGTTCCTCGCGGACTCGCCCATGGTCGCCAGCCACAAGGGGCCCGACGACGGGCGGGTGCAGGACGCCTACTCGCTGCGCTGCTCGCCCCAGGTGCACGGCGCAGCGCGCGACACCGTCGCTCACGCGGCGTCGATCGCCGACCGCGAGCTCGCCAGCGTCATCGACAACCCCGTCATCACGCTCGACGGCCGCATCGAGTCCAACGGCAACTTCCATGGTGCTCCGGTCGCCGCCGTCCTCGACTTCCTCGCCATCTCGGTCGCGGATGTGGCCTCGGTCTCCGAGCGCCGCACGGATCGCGCTCTGGATCCGGCCCGCAGCCACGGACTCCCGCCGTTCCTCGCCGATGAGGTCGGCGTCGACTCCGGCCTCATGATCGCGCAGTACGCGGCCGCCGGAATCGTCTCCGAGCTCAAGCGCCTCGCCGTGCCGGCCTCCGTCGACTCGATCCCGTCGTCCGCCATGCAGGAGGACCACGTCTCGATGGGCTGGGCCGCCGCCCGCAAGCTTCGTCGCGCGATCGACGGCCTCGGCCGCGTCCTGGCGATCGAGATCCTCACCGCAGCGCGCGCGCTCGACCTGCGCGCCCCGTTGCAGGCGGGACCGGCCACCGGCGCCGTGCGCGATCTGGTCCGCACCGTCGCCGCAGGCCCCGGCCCCGACCGCTTCCTCTCGCCGGAGATGGAAGCCGTCACCGCACTCGTCCAGTCGGGCGACGTCGCCCGCACCGCAAAGGAGCACATCCATGGTTGAGCACACCGCACCCGACACCACCGCACCCGACACCACCGCATCCGGCCCTCGCGTCGTCCGTGCAGCGCGTGGCAATCAGCGCACCGCGAAGAGCTGGGGCGCGGAGGCCGCCAAGCGCATGCTGATGAACAACCTCGACCCCGAGGTCGCCGAGCACCCCGAGGACCTGGTCGTCTACGGTGGCACCGGAAAGGCCGCCCGGAGCTGGGAGGCGTACGACGCGATCGTGCGAACCCTCGACGAACTCGAACCGGATGAGACGCTGCTGGTGCAGTCCGGCAAGCCGGTCGGAGTCTTCCGCACCCACGAATGGGCCCCGCGGGTGCTCATCGCCAACTCGAACCTCGTGGGGGACTGGGCGAACTGGCCCGAGTTCCGTCGGCTCGAGGAACTCGGCCTCATCATGTACGGCCAGATGACCGCCGGATCCTGGATCTACATCGGCACGCAGGGGATCCTTCAGGGGACGTACGAGACGTTCGCCGCCGTCGCCCGCTCCCTCGGTCGCGATTCGCTGCGGGGCACGCTCACGCTCACCGGAGGTGCCGGCGGCATGGGCGGCGCCCAGCCGCTCGCCGTCACACTCAACGACGGGGGCGTGCTGATCGTCGACGTCGATGAGTCGCGTCTCGCACGACGCGTGGAGCACGGCTACCTCGACGAGTACACGACCGACCTCGACGCCGCCGTCGCACGAGTGGTGGCCGCCAAGGATGCCGGTGAGGCGCTCTCGGTGGGTGTGGTCGGCAATGCGGCGGAGGTCTTCCCCGAGCTCCTGCGGCGGGGGGTGCCGATCGACATCGTCACCGATCAGACCAGTGCGCACGATCCGCTCGCCTACCTCCCGGTGGGCATCACGGTGGCGGACTGGAAGGCGGAGGCCGAGCGCGACCCCGAGGACTTCACGCGGCGCTCGCGCGAGTCGATGGCCGCGCACGTCGAGGCGATGGTGGCCTTCCAGGATGCGGGGGCTGCGGTGTTCGACTACGGCAACTCGATCCGTGCGGAGGCGCAGCTGGGCGGCTTCGCCCGGGCCTTCGAGTTCCCCGGATTCGTACCGGCGTACATCCGCCCGCAGTTCGAGGAAGGACGGGGGCCGTTCCGTTGGGCCGCCCTGTCCGGCGATCCCGAGGACATCTACAAGACCGACCGGGCGATCGCCGAGCTCTTCCCTGAGGATGCGGCCCTGCACCGGTGGCTGGAGAAGGCGGGCGAGAAGGTGCACTTCGAGGGGCTCCCCGCCCGCATCTGCTGGCTCGGCTACAAGGAGCGGCACCTCGCCGGCCTCAAGTTCAACGAGATGGTGGCGTCGGGCGAACTGTCGGCGCCGATCGTGATCGGCCGGGATCACCTCGACTCGGGTTCGGTGGCATCGCCCTACCGGGAGACCGAGGCGATGAAGGACGGCTCCGACGCGATCGCCGACTGGCCGCTGCTGAACGCGCTGCTCAACACGGCATCCGGCGCATCCTGGGTGTCGCTGCACCACGGCGGCGGCGTCGGCATCGGGCGCTCGATCCACGCCGGCCAGGTCACCGTCGCCGACGGCAGTGCCCTCGCCGCCGAGAAGCTGGAGCGTGTGCTCACGAACGATCCCGGGACCGGCGTGATGCGACACGTGGACGCCGGCTACGAGCACGCCCGCGAGGTCGCTCGGGATCGCGGCCTCAAAGTGCCGATGCTCTGACACACTCGATGAGTCTCGGACGAGAGGAGCAGTGGTGCGCACGCTGATCACGAACATCGCAGAGCTGACCACCAACGTCGCGGCGGAGGGCGACCCCAGCGGCACGCTGTCCGACGCGGCGGTGCTGATCGAAGGCGAGCAGATCGCCTGGGTCGGCGCCGCCGCGGAGGCGCCGGCGGCCGAAGAGGTGGTGGATGCCGGCGGTCGAGCGGGCATCCCCGGGTTCGTGGACAGCCACAGTCACCTCGTGTTCGGGGGCGATCGCGCCGCCGAGTTCGAGGCGCGCATGGCGGGCCAGAAGTACGCCGCAGGCGGTATCCGCTCGACCGTCGCGGCCACGCGCGCCGCGAGCGACGACGAACTGCGCGTGCGCCTGCGGGGCTTCCTCGAAGAGATGCTCGCGCAGGGCACGACCACCGTCGAGATCAAGAGCGGCTACGGACTGAGCGTCGTCGACGAGGAGCGGCTCGTTCGTCTGGCGGCCGAGGTCACCCCGGAGGTGACCTTCCTGGGCGCGCATGTCGTCCCCGCCGAGTACGCCGATCGTCCCGACGCGTACGTCGACCTGGTCACCGGCCCCATGCTCGACGCCTGTGCGCCGTATGCGAGATGGATCGACGTGTTCTGCGAGACCGGTGCGTTCTCCGTGGCGCAGTCCCGGCGCGTGCTCGAGGCCGGCATCGCGCGCGGTCTCGCCCCGCGCGTCCACGCCAGCCAACTCGGTCCGGGTGAGGGTGTGCGCCTGGCCGTCGAGCTCGGCGCGGCATCCATCGACCACGGCACCTACCTGACGGATGCCGACATCGACGCGCTCTCCGGCTCCGACACCGTGCTCACCCTGCTGCCGGGTGTCGAGTTCTCGACGCGGCAGCCCTATCCGGATGCACGCCGCCTCATCGATGCCGGTGTGACCGTAGCGCTCGCGTGTGACACGAATCCCGGGTCCAGCTTCACCTCATCGATGCCGTTCTGCATCGCCGTCGCCGTGCGCGACATGGGGATGACCCCGGCCGAAGCCGTGTGGGCGGCGACCGCCGGCGGCGCGAAGGCACTCCGACGCGACGACATCGGACGGATCGCTCCCGGTGCCAGGGCCGACCTCGTGCTGCTGCAGGCACCGACCCGCATCCATCTCGCCTACCGGCCTGGCGTGCCTCTCGTCCGGGCCGTCTGGAAGGACGGCGTCGCCGTCGTCTGAGTCAGCCGCGGGAGGCGAGTCCGGCGAGCAGCTCCAGCACGCTCAGGGCCGCCAGTCGGACGGTGCGCGCATCATCCGCATCGGCGGTCGCATCGACCTCGGCGAGGTCGGCGCTGACCACGCGCGAGTCCGTCGCAACGGCGCGGGTGAGCGCTCGCAGCTCCCACGCCTGCAACCCACCGGGCACGCTCGCCGGGCACCCGGGGGCGACGGAGCGATCGCAGACGTCGACGTCGATGTCGAGGTGCACGCGCGGCTGCGACCCCGCGCCGGCGATCTCGAGCGCTTCGGCGACGACGACGTCGATGCCGCGCCGGCGCAGCTCGTCGAGGGTGATCACGCGGATTCCCCAGTCGGCAGCGCGCCGGGCGTAGGCCGCGGAGTTCGCGAAGTCGGCGATGCCGATCTGCACGATCCTCGTCGGATCGAGCCTGGTGGTCGTGAGCGCAGAGGTCGCGGGACTGTCTTCGACGAGTCGTCGCACCGGCGTGCCGTTGGAGATGCCGTCGCGCAGGTCGAAGTGCGCGTCGAACGTGATGAGTCCCGTGGCTCCGGCGCCGAGCGCGACCGGGTAGGTGAGCGAGTTGTCGCCGCCGAGTGCGATCACGAGCTTCGTCGCGTCGGCGAGCTCACGCACGCGGGAGATGACCCTCGCCTCACCCGCGGAGCCGTCGGGGTCTGCCACATCGCCGGCGTCGGCGATGCGCAGCACCTCGTCGAGTTCGACCGCGGGCGGACCCATCAGGGTCGTCCCGTATCGAGGGAGGGCGTCGCGGATAGCGGCCGGAGTCGCATGGGCACCGGTCGGTGAGAGCGACGTGCGCCAGGTCGGGACTCCGAGCAGCACGGCATCGGCTGCGCCGTCGAACGCGGGCCAGGATCCGGCCCGAGGCCAGAGCGGATCGTGACTCAGCTGTCGAGAGGTGGGGGCCATGGTCAGACTCCGGGGATCAGGGCGTGGGCGATGGTGAAGATGGCGAGACCGGCGAGGGCGCCGACGAAGGTGCCGTTCAAGCGGATGTACTGCAGATCACGGCCGACCATGAGCTCGATCTTCTCGGTCGTCTCGGCCGGATCCCAGCGCTCGACGGTATCGGTGATGATCGAGGCGATGTCGTGCCGGTAGCGGTCGACGAGGAACACCGCGGCATCCGACACCCAGGTGTCCACCCGGTTCTGCAGCGCGGCATCCGTCGTGAGTCGCTCGCCGACCTCCTGAAGCGCCTGCACGGCACGGCGACGCAGCCCGCTCTCGGGATCTGCGAGGGCCGTGAGCAGCCCGTTCTTCGCGGTGTTCCATGCTTCGGCGGCGAGGGCGCCGACCCGCGGGCTGTCGAACAGCGAGGCCTTGGCGTTCTCGAGTTTGGCGCGTGTGGCCGGGTCGTTCTGCAGATTGTCGGCGAGGCGACCGAGATAGCCGTCGATCGCGAGGCGGGCGGGATGATGCGGATCGGCCTGGACGGCGCGGACGAACTTGATCGCCTCGTTGTAGACGGTGTCGTCGACGAAGCGATGTGCCAGTTTCGGCACCCAGCCGGGAAGACGGCGCGAAACGAGTCCCGTGAACGATTCGGCATTCGCGTCGAGCCAGCGGCCGATGCTGTCGACGGCGAGGTCGACGGCGCCGTGATGCGCATCGGCCTCGACGATCTTCTCGAGCCAGGCACCGGCCGGCGGACCCCACTCGGGTGCCACCAGGTGCTCACGGGCGAGGTCGGTGATGAGGTCGCGGACGTCGTCGTCGCTCAGGGCGTTGAGCACGGCCGTCGCGATGGTCGCGCCTTCGGCCCCCACCCGCTCGGCGTGCGGGGCCTCGCGCAGCCACTCGCCGGCGCGCAGGGCGATGTGCGTGCTCGACAGCTTGGTGCGCACGACGTCGCCGGCCAGGAAGTTGGTCTCGACGAACTCGCCGAGGGTGCGACCGATCTCGTCTTTGCGGCTCGGGATGATCGCGGTGTGCGGAATCGGCAGTCCGAGTGGTCGGCGGAAGAGCGCGGTCACCGCGAACCAGTCCGCGAGCGCACCCACCATGCCGCCCTCGGCGGCGGCGCGGACGTAGCCGAGCCAGCTGATCCGCTGCTGGAACGCGAACGCGATCACGAACACCACCGCCATGAAGACCAGCGCTCCCAGGGCGACCGCCTTCATGCGTCGAAGCGCGCGGAGGCGCTCCTGATCGGCGGGCGAGAGCTGCGTCATCGGTGTTCGCGGCATGACGTCATCCTTTCACGCGGATCTCCTGCGGTACTCGGTGCAGGGGGAAGGGCGTCTCGCCGGCCAGACACCGACGGACGGAGCCGGGGGCGGAGTACCCTCGAGACGTGATCGAAGACATCAAGAAGCGTGCTCTGCACCGCACCAGCATCCTCGAGGGTCAGATGCGCGGAGTCGCGCGGATGATCGAGAACGAGGAGTACTGCATGGACATCATCACGCAGTCCCGCGCCATCCAGCGCTCGCTGGAGTCACTCAACCGCCTGCTGCTGGAGAATCACCTCCGCACGCACGTCACGCACATGTTCGACGAGGGCGGCGAAGAACGCGACAAGGCCGTCGTCGAGCTGCTCAAGGCCTTCGACTTCGACCGCAAGTAGACGTTCCGCTTCCGGTGAGGCGGCGCCCCGACGGAGTCGTCGAGGCGCCGCCTGGGACTCACCTGCCGCCGTCGAAGACCTCGTCCTCCATGGCGTCGTAGCCCTCGGCCTGCGGATCCCCGTGCGAGCCACCCGAGATCGCGTACTCCTCCTCCGGGGAGAGCACCAGCCGGTGGCGGAAGAAGAGTCCGAAGCCGAGCAGGATGACGACGTACACGATCGCGATCGCGATGATCGCGGGACCGAAGGTCGGATTCAACAGGAAGCCCACGAAGATGAGGGCGGCGATGACCAGCGCGACGGCCGCACCGGGGATGCCCCACGGGCTCCGGTAGGGGCGGTCGACGTCCGGGTACTTCTTGCGCAGGATCATGAACGAGATCAGCTGCAGTCCGTAGGCGAGCACCGCGCCCCATACGGCGATGTTCAGGACGATCGCGCCGGCGACCGATCCGGCGCCTTCCGCGTCGACCGCGGCGAGGACGTCGAGGACGATGAGGGCCACGAAGCCGATGGCCGCGCCGACGACGAGGGCGACCCACGGCGTCTGCCGCTTGCCGGTGAGCGAGAGGAACCGCGGGTAGTAGCCCGCGCGGGACAGCGAGTACATGTTGCGTCCGTAGGCGAACATGATGCCCTGCAGCGAGGCGAGCAGGCCGATGAGGGCGAAGAGCGCGAGAACCGCAGCGAGCTGGTCCCCGACGATCGCGCGGAACCCGTCCAGCAGCGGCTCGCCGGCGGTCCCGGTAGCCTCGGCGCCGATCACGCCGGTGTTGAGGAACAGCACCAGGAGTCCGGTGACGATGAGCGTGCCGCGAGCCCAGAAGCCGGCCTTGGGGATGTCGCGGGTCGGGTTGTGCGACTCCTCGGCGGCCAGCGGCAGCTCCTCGATGCCGAGGAAGAACCACATGGCGAAGGGGAGCGCGAACAGGATCGGCAGAACGCCGTGCGGAAGGAAGGTCGTCTGCCCCTCGTCGGGGGCGATGTCCCACAGCGCATCCCAGCTGAAGGCTCCGGAGAAGATCGCCATCAGGGAGAACACGAGGATGATGCCGATCGAGATGATCGAGACGACGATCGCGAAGCGGAACGAGATCGCCGCTCCTGCGGAGTTCAGCGCGATGAAGACCACGTAGAGGATCAGGTACCAGAGCCACCCCGGCAGCTCGAGTCCCAGCAGCTCGCTGGTGATCCCGTTCGCATACGATGCCGAGAAGTAGACGATCACCGCCGTGGTCGCGACATACTCGATCGTCTCCGCGGCCCCGGTCACCAGGCCGCCCCACGGGCCCATCGCCGAGCGGGCGAAGGAGTAGGCGCCGCCGGTGTGCGGCATCATCGCGGCCATCTCGCCGATCGCGAAGATCATCCCGTAGTACATGAGGACGAGGATCACGAAGGCGATCAGCATCCCACCGAAGCCCGCGAAGTCGATGCCGAAGTTCCAGCCGGAGAAGTCGCCGGAGATGACGGCGGCGACCGCGAGCCCCCAGAGCCCCCACACGCCGGCCGATCTCTTCAGCGTCCGTTTCTCGAAGTACTCGCTCCCGGCACGTGTATAGGTCGCCCCAGCGACCTTGCGGGACTCATTGCTCTGCTCAGACATCCGCTCTCCGTTCGCACGCACAATGGCGCCGGGTGCGCCTTGCGGATGATTGTGGCAGTCAATGGTGGTTTCGTCTACCTTTAGACGCCGAGGTGATCTACTCTGAGGGCGAAGCCGGTCGGTCGATCGCTTCACCACGACGACGGGAGCGAGAAGATGTCGGGAAACCTGAGCATCGAGCAGCTGGATGCCGGCATCGCCGCCGGCGAGATCGACACGGTGATCGTGGCCTTCGCCGATGCGCAAGGACGACTGGTCGGCAAGCGGGTGTCCGCGCGGCTGTTTCAGGAGGACATCCTGCATCACGGCGCCGAAGCCTGCGACTACCTGCTGTCGGTCGACGTCGACATGAACACGGTCGACGGCTACGCGATGTCGGGATGGGACCGCGGATACGGCGACATGGTGCTGCGACCCGACGTCGCGACCCTGCGCCGCATTCCGTGGCTCGACGGCACGGCGCTCGTGATCGCCGACCTGGTGTGGGGAGACGGGGAACCGGTCGGCCCGTCTCCCCGCGCGATCCTCGATCGGCAGCGCGACCGACTCGCCGAGCGGGGATGGACCGCGTTCTCCGGCACCGAGCTCGAGTTCATCGTCTTCGACAACACCTACCGCGACGCCTGGGCTCGCAGGTACGAGGGGCTGACCCCGTCGACCGACTACAACGTCGACTACAACCTGCTCGCCTCCACGCGCCTGGAACCGCTGCTTCGTGACATCCGCAACAGTATGGACGGCGCGGGGCTCTACTGCGAGGGCGTGAAAGGGGAGTGCAACCTCGGCCAGCAGGAGATCGCCTTCCGCTACGCCGAGGTGCGCGAGACCGCCGACCAGCACGCGCTCTACAAGAACGGTGCGAAGGAGATCGCGGAGCAGCACGGCCAGGCGCTCACCTTCATGGCCAAGTTCAACGAGCGCGAGGGCAACAGCTGCCACATCCACCTCTCCCTGCGCGCGGCCGACGGAACACCGGTCATGGCAGGTGACGGCGAGCACGGGTTCAGCCCGGTCATGGAGCACTGGATCGCGGGCATCCTCGCCACCATGCGCGAGTTCACGCTGCTCTACGCGCCCAACATCAACTCCTACAAGCGGTTCGCGAAGGGCAGCTTCGCGCCGACCGGCGTGGCCTGGGGCATCGACAACCGCACCTGCGCGCTGCGCGTGATCGGGGCGGGCTCGGGACTCCGCGTCGAGAACCGGGTGCCGGGCGGCGACGTGAACCCCTACCTCGGCATCTCGGCCATCATCGCCGGAGGCCTGTACGGCATCGAGAACGAGCTGCCGCTGCCCGACCGCTTCACCGGCAACGCGTACGAGGCCGGAGTCGAGCATCTGCCGACGACGCTCCGGGAAGCCGCGCAGCTGTTCAGCGAATCGAGCATCGCGAGGGCCGCTTTCGGCGACGACGTCGTGGACCACTACCTGAACCAGGCGCGCATCGAGGTCGAGGCCTACGACGCCGCCGTCACCGACTGGGAGCGCATCCGTGGTTTCGAGCGGCTCTGACCCGGCGCCGCTGATCGGCGTCTCGACGTATCTGGAGAGAGCGCAGCAGGGAGTGTGGGACGTGCGGGCGGCGTTCCTGCCCGAGCAGTACCTCACGGGCGTGACCGCCTCCGGCGGCATCGCACTGCTGCTGCCGCCGCAGGACCCGGATGCGGCGGATGCGGCCATCGCCGGGATGGACGGACTGATCCTCTCCGGCGGCGCCGACGTCGCACCCGAGCTGTACGGCGAGGAGCGGCACCCGCTCACCGACCCCGCCCGCGTCGACCGCGACGCGTGGGAGCTCGCCCTGTTCCGTGCGGCCGAGCGGCGCCGCATCCCGGTGCTCGCGATCTGCCGGGGACTGCAACTCGTCAACGTGGCCCGCGGCGGCACGCTGCAGCAGCACCTCCCCGAGTCTCTCGGCACCGAGCGCTACCGCCTCGGCGGGGGTGTCTTCGCCGAGAACGACATCGAGATCTCGGGCGACACCGCGCTCGCCGGGGTCCTCGGCGCGGGCGACGTGCGGGTGCACAGCTATCACCACCAGGGCATCGACCGCCTCGGGGAGGGACTGATCGCGGCCGCGCGCTCCGACGACGGACTCGTGCAGGCGTTCGTCGACACCTCGGCGGGGCACGTCGTCGGCATCCAATGGCATCCGGAGGAGAACGCCGAGGACCGGCGTCTCTTCGAGGATCTCGTCTCACAGGCTCGTGCGTTCGCCGCGCGGCGGAAGGAGGACGCCCGATGAGCGCGTTCACAGTCATCAACCCGTCGACCGGGGCGGCCATCCGCGACGTCGCCCGTGCCGACGTCGCGGAGACGGATGCCGCGATCGCCCGGGCCGTCTCGGCACAGCGTCGATGGGCGGCGCTCGCCCCTGTCGCGCGCGCCGACGCGTTGCGGGCGTTCGCCCGAGCGGTCGAAGGGGCGGCCGAGGAGCTGGCCCAACTGGAGGTGCTCAACTCCGGGCATCCGATCGGCTCCGCCCGCTGGGAGGCGGGTCACGTCGCCCAGGTGCTCAACTACTATTCCGCCGACCCGGAGCGCCTGTCGGGACGGCAGATCCCCGTGGCCGGCGGTCTCGACGTCACCTTCCACGACCCGTACGGCGTGGTCGGCGTCATCGTGCCGTGGAACTTCCCGATGACGATCGCGTCGTGGGCGTTCGCGCCGGCGCTCGCCGCGGGCAACGCCGTCGTTCTCAAACCCGCCGAACTCACCCCTCTCACCGCGATCCGCCTCGGCGAGCTCGCACTCGAAGCCGGGCTTCCCGAGGGGTTGTTCGAAGTCGTCACGGGGTCGGGCTCGGTCGTGGGCCAGCGTCTCGTCGAGCACCCGGATGTGCGCAAGGTGGTCTTCACGGGTTCGACCGAGGTCGGCATCGAGGTCGCGGCGGGCTGTGCGCGAGCACTCAAGCCCGTCACGCTCGAACTCGGCGGCAAGAGCGCGAACATCGTCTTCGCCGACGCCGATCTCGAACGGGCGGCCGCCGGGGTCCCGGGCTCGGTGTTCGACAACGCCGGGCAGGACTGCTGTGCACGCAGCCGCCTGCTCGTGCAGCGTTCGGTGTACGACCGCTTCCTCGAACTGCTCGAACCGGCCGTCGCCGCGTGGCGCGTGGGTGACCCGGCACGCGACGACACCGACATGGGGCCACTCATCTCGGCCGGGCACCGCGACACCGTCGCCTCCTTCCTCGAGGGCGCCGACGTCGCCTTCCGCGGCACGGCGCCCGAGGGGGACGGCTTCTGGTTCGCTCCGGCCGTCGTGCTCGCGGATCCTTCCGACCGCATCGCCCAGCAGGAGGTGTTCGGTCCCGTCGTCGCGGTGATGCCGTTCGAGGACGAGGTCGACGCCATCCGCCTGGCGAACGACACGGCCTACGGGCTCGCCGGCTCCGTGTGGACCGAGAGCCTCGGGCGGGGCGTGCGCGTGGCGCGGGGTGTCCGCAGCGGCGTGCTGTCGGTGAACTCGCACTCCTCGGTGCGCTACTCCACGCCGTTCGGCGGCATGAAGGCCTCGGGCCTCGGGCGTGAGCTCGGCCCCGATGCCGCCGAGCACTTCACCGAGACCAAGAACGTCTTCTTCGCGACCGATGAACCCTGATCGCGTCGCCCCTTCACCCATCCGGAACGGAGAACCCACATGAGCATCGACCTGACCCAGCGACTGAAGGACCGCGTCGCCATCATCACCGGTGGTGCGAGCGGCATCGGGTTCGCCACCGCCCAGCGCTTCGCCGCAGAGGGTGCGTTCGTCGTGATCGCCGACGTCGATCCGACGACAGGGGAGGCGGCGGCCACCGCGGTGGGCGGCGTGTTCCGTCCGGTCGACGTCGCCGACGAAGGCAGGGTGAACGCGCTGTTCGACGGTGTCGCGGCGGAGTTCGGGCGCATCGACATCGCGTTCAACAACGCGGGCATCTCGCCGGCCGACGACGACTCGATCGAGACCACCGAGCTCCCGGCGTGGGACCGGGTGCAGGACGTGAACCTCAAGAGCGTGTACCTGTGCAGCCGCGCGGCACTGCGCCACATGGTGCCGGCGGGGCGGGGATCCATCATCAACACCGCGTCCTTCGTCGCGCTGCTGGGCTCCGCGACCTCGCAGATCAGCTACACGGCGTCGAAGGGCGGCGTGCTGGCGATGTCGCGCGAGCTGGGCGTGCAGTTCGCGCGCCAGGGGGTGCGCGTGAACGCGCTCTGCCCCGGGCCGGTGAACACCCCGCTGCTGCAGGAGCTCTTCGCCAAGGACCCGGAGCGCGCGCAGCGGCGTCTCGTGCACGTGCCGATGGGGCGCTTCGCCGAACCGGAGGAGCTCGCGGCGGCGGTGGCCTTCCTCGCGTCCGACGACTCGTCGTTCATCACGGCGAGTGCCTTCGTCGTCGACGGCGGGATCACCAACGCCTACGTCACCCCGCTGTGAACGACCCTCACCGCGTTGTGACAGGGTGAAGGCATGAGCGAGCACCCCCGCGACGGCGATCTCGTCGAGGTGCGCAAAGCGGTGTACCGGCCGTTGCGGCGCGGCAACGCGCTCGAGGATGCCGTCGCCCGGCTCGTGCAGACGATCCGTCTCGGCGTGGTCGCTCCGGGGGAGTCGCTGCCCCCGGAGCGCGAGCTCGCGGCATCCTTCGGGGTGAGCCGAGACACCGTGCGCGAGGCGATCCGCGAATTGGCCGACACGGGCTACCTGCGATCCCGGCGCGGTCGCTACGGCGGCACGTTCGTGGCCGACCCGCTTCCCCAGCCCACCGCATCGGGCACCGTGAGCCCCGAGGAGATCGACGACGTCCTCGGTCTGCGGCGGGTGCTCGAGACCGGCGCGGCTCGTGCAGCGGCGAGCCGGGCGCTCGACGCCTCGACCCGCGCAGACCTGTGGGCGCGGCATGAGGCGGCTCTGCCGGCCGGACCGGACGAGTACCGCCGCCTCGACACGCTGCTGCATCTGGCGATCGCCGAAGCCGCGGGCATCCCGTCGCTCGTCGCGCTCGTCGCGGAGAATCGGGCCGACGTCAACGCCTGGCTCGACACGTTCCCGCTGATGCCGCGCAACATCCAGCACTCGGGTGAGCAGCACGAGAGCATCGTCTCCGCGATCCTCGCCGGGCATCCCGATGCGGCCGAGGCGGCGATGCGCGACCACCTCGCCGGCTCCGAGGCGCTGCTGCGCGGCTTTCTCATCTGAGGCGCTAATCGGTCGCGAGTTCGATGATTCGCAACGGATACCGTTGCGAATCGATCAAGAGACTTCCGATTTCGCTATACCTGCGATCTTTCCTGTGACAGACTCGCCGCAAGCGATTCTCAATGGGGAGGCTCCATGCCCGGCACTCTGCCTGCGTCGACGACGACGCTCGACACACCCACGGCCACCGGTGCGGTGCGCATCGACCGCGTCACCAAGCGGTACGGCGCCGCTGTCGCCGTCGACGATCTGACCCTCGACGTCCGGCCGGGCGAGTTCCTCTCGCTCCTCGGGCCATCGGGCTGCGGCAAGACGACGACGCTGCGAATGATCGCCGGCTTCGAGTATCCGGATGCCGGCGACATCAGCATCTCCGGACGCAGCGTGCTGAACCTGCCGCCCTACCGGCGCGAGGTCAACACGGTCTTCCAGGCGTACGCGCTGTTCCCGCACCTGTCGGTCGCGGAGAACGTGGCCTACGGGCTTCAGCAGCGGGGAGTGCCCAAGGCGGAGCAGCGCACGCGGGTGAGCGAGGCGCTCGACATGGTGCAGCTGCGCAGCTTCGCCGATCGCAAGCCCACCCAGCTCTCGGGCGGTCAGCAGCAGCGCATCGCGCTGTCGCGCGCTCTCATCAACCGGCCCAGCGTGCTGCTGCTCGACGAGCCGCTCGCGGCACTCGACCGGCAGCTGCGTGAGGAGATGCAGCTCGAGCTCAAGCTCCTGCAGGCGCGGCTCGGCACGACGTTCGTCTTCGTCACGCATGACCAGGCCGAGGCGCTGTCGATGAGCGATCGGATCGCCGTGATGCGCGCGGGGCGGATCGAGCAGCTGGATGCGCCGGCGGCGATCTACGCGGAGCCGGCGTCGGCCTATGTGGCCTCGTTCATCGGCCAGCAGAACTTCGTGCACGGTACGGTGCGTCCTGACGGCGACGCCGTCGACACGGCCATCGGCGCGATCTCGGGCCGCTGGGGCGGGGAGCGCGTCGCTGCCGGGCAACCGGCGGTCGCCGCGATCCGTCCCGAGTACGTGCGACTGGAGCAGGGGGAGGGTGCGGGCGTGCGCGGTCGCGTGCTCGGCGTCTCCCACCTCGGCGAGACCCTGCAGGTCGCCGTGCGCATCGGCGACGACGCGACGTTCCTCTCGCGGATGCCGGCGCCCACAGCGCCCCGGGTCGGTGTCGACGACGACGTCCGCTGCGTGTGGGATCCCACCGACGTCCGCCTCTTCGCCGCCGACGGCATCCCGACCACCGCGACGCACGTGATCGCCCTTCCGAAGGAGGGCGGCCGGTGACGGGCGCTCCTGCGGTCCGTGTGCTCGCCCATCGGAGCGCCGCCCGGGTGATCCGCACCGAGTTGACGCGACGCGGCTTCCTCGCCACCGCGCTCCTGGCGGGAGGGGCCGTCGTCCTCAGCGCCTGTGCCCCCGGGCAGAACGCCGCCGCGGTTCACGCCAAGGGCGGGCCGCTGGAGGACAAGCTCTCCATCTACAGCTGGGGCGACTACGACGCCCCCGAGGTGCTCGAGCAGTTCACCGCCGAGAGCGGCCCGCGGATCGTGCTCGACGCTTTCAACTCGAACGAGGAGCTGATCGCCAAGCTGGTCGCGGCGCGCGGCACCTCCGGCTACGACATCGTGGTGCCGACCGGGGTGTTCGTGGGGCCGATGGCCGAGAACGGACTGCTGCAGAAGTTCAATCTCGATCTGCTGCCGAACATGAAGCATGTGGCCCCGGAATTCCGCGGTCGGTCCTGGGACCCGGGCAACGAGTACTCGGTGTGCAAGGCCTGGGGGACCACCGGGTTCGTGTATGACAAGCGGGTGATCTCGCGGGAGCTGACGACCTGGAACGACTTCATCGATGCGGCTCAGAACGAGGCCTCCGGCTCGACCTCGGTGCTGGATGACCCGGCGCCGCTGCTCGGCATCTACTTCTGGGCGAACGGCATCGACTGGACGACCACCGATCCCGACGACCTCGACGCCGTCGAGAAGTTCCTCGTGAAGGATCTGGCGCCGCACGTCTCGGCGTTCGACTCCTATCCCGGTGGCTCCTCGATCCCCCAGGCCTCCCACGCGCTGCTGCAGTCCTACAACGGCGACGCGCGCCTCGGCATCTTCGAATCCGATGACCCCGACCGCTGGCAGTGGGTGCTGGGGAGTCCGGCGACAGAACTGTGGATGGACAACTGGGCGATCGCCGCCGGGGCACCGCACCCCGAGGCGGCGCACGCATTCATCGACTTCGTCCTGCAGCCCGATGTGCAGCTCGCGCAGGTCGACTACATCGGCTACGACACCGGCATCTCCGGCATCCGGGACGAGGCGGAGGCCGCGGGTCTCGAACGGCTCGACATGGTGTTCTTCGACGAGGAGCAGGTGCAGACCATGCACGAAGGCAAGCTCACGGAGGCGCAGGACCGCGTCGTCGCGATCTGGAACTCGATGAAGGCGGCCGCCGGTGCCTAAGCTCAAGTTCGGTCTCGCGATCCCCGCCTGGGTGTGGCTGCTCGTCTTCTTCGTCGCCCCGATCGGCATGGTCATCGTGTTCAGCTTCGGCTACAAGCCGAGCATCTTCGCCACCCATGCCCTCGACCACCTGTCCTTCGATCGGTACGTCGAGGCGCTCTCGCCGACGTTCTTCAGCACGTTCCTGAACACGCTGTGGATCGGCATCCTCGGCACGCTGCTGTGTCTGGTGATCGGCGGTCCCGTCGCCTACTGGATCGCCGTGAAGGCGCCGCCGTCGAAGCGCGGACTGCTGCTCGCCCTCGTCATGGTGCCGTTCTGGACCAACTTCCTGGTGCGGACGATCGGCTGGCAGGTGATCCTCGCTCCCGAGGGCTGGCTGTCGCAGCTGCTCCAGGGCATCGGGGTGATCCCCGGTCCGCTCGATCTGCTGTACTCGCGTGGTGCGGTGCTGCTGGGTGTGGTCTACAACTACCTGCCCCTGATGATCCTGCCGCTGTTCGTCGCCTTCGACCGGGTGTCGGGACCGCTGCGCGAGGCGAGCAAGGACCTCGGCGCGAACAGCGTCACGACCTTCCTGAGGGTGACCGTGCCCTTGGCCCGCCCGGGCATCATCGCCGGTGTGCTGCTGGTCTACATCCCTCTCATGGGCGACTACATCACCGCCACCGTGCTCGGCGGTGCGAAGGGGAACATGATCGGGCAGGTGGTGGCGAGCCAGTTCCAGACCGCGCAGAACTGGGCGCTGGGATCGGCGATGGCCGTTCTGCTGATCATCGTCATCATGATCTCGATCGCGGTCGCCGCCGGGCTGCTCTGGCTCGTGACCCTGCCGCTCCGGCAACGCAACCGACTCGTCCTGGGAGAGGCATCATGACCGCCGTCACCGAGGCCCCTTCGCGGGCCGCTCCGCCCGCGCGTGCCCGCCGCGGGGCCGCCCGCTTCCTGCTGCCGATCTGGGCGGGGCTCGTCTTCCTGTTCCTGTTCCTGCCGATCATCGTGATCATCGTCTACTCGTTCAACGTCGGACGCCTCCTGGTCTCCTGGGACCACTTCGGCTTCGACTCCTTCCTCGCGATCGTGAACAAGCCGGCGATCCGCGACGCGGTGCTCGTGTCGGTGCGCACCGGACTGCTCGCAGCTCTGCTCGCCACGGCGCTCGGAACGCTCGCGGGCATCGCGATGGCCCGCAACCCCGGCAAGTGGGTGTGGTGGTTCCTCGGGCTCCTGCTGCTCGTCTCCGTCACGCCGGAGATCGTGGATGCCGTGGCCCTGCTGCCGTGGCTCGTCTTCCTCGGGCAGGACGCCGGGATCGGGATCTTCAACGACGGCACGATGAGACTCGTCGTGGGGCAGTCGCTGTTCTCGATCGCGATCGTGTCGTACATCGTCCGCGCGCGGCTGGTTGGTCTCGACGCGCGGCTCGAAGAGGCATCCGCCGACCTCTACGCGCCACCGGTGCGCACGTTCCTCAAGATCACGCTGCCTCTGGCGATGCCGGCGGTGCTGGCCGGATTCCTGCTCTCGTTCACGCTGAGCCTCGACAACACGGTGGTGTCGGCGTTCGTCCAGGTGTCCGGTACGACGCCGTGGCCGGTGTACGTGCTCAGCGCGCTGCGCAGCGGACTGCGTCCGGAGATCGCGGCCGTGTCGACGATCATGCTCGTGCTCACCCTGCTCGCTCTCGCCCTGGTGGCGGTGGTGCTCAAGAGAGCGGGGGACTCGGCGACCGAGATCGCCCGCACCATGGCGGGTGGCTGAGCGTGGGGTTCGCGGACCTCGTCTTCACCGGAGGCTCTCGGGGAGGACGGGCCTTCCTCGCGGATGCGGCACGCACGACCGCCCGTGCTGTCGCCGTCGCGGACGGCCGCATCAGTGCCGTCGGGCACGACCTGTCGGCGCTGATCGGCCCCGACACCGAGGTCGTCGACCTGGCGGGTGGGCTGCTCGTTCCGGGCTTCCAGGACGCGCACGTGCATCCGGTGTGGGGTGGGCTGGACATGCTGCGCTGCGACCTCTCGGGCCTGTCCACGAGAGAGGAGTACCTGTCGCGGATCGCGGAGTATGCGGCGGATCACCCGGAGGACGAGTGGATCCTCGGGGGCGGGTGGCAGATGTCGGCCTTCCCCGGCGGCACCCCGACGGCCGCGGATCTCGACGCGGTGGTGCCCGATCGCCCCGCGTTCCTGCCCAATCGCGACGGACACGGCGCCTGGGTGAACTCGCGGGCGCTCGCGCTCGCCGGCATCACCGCGCAGACCCCGGACCCCGGCGACGGCCGCATCGAACGCGATGCGAGCGGCGCCCCGAGTGGGACGCTGCACGAGGGCGCGATGGGCCTCGTGAACCGGCTGCTTCCGGCCGAGGCGCCCGAACGTCTGGTGGAGGCGCTGCTGCAGGGGCAGCGGTACCTGCACTCGTTCGGTGTCACCGCCTGGCAGGACGCGATCGTGGGCACCGAGTACGGTGACGCGGGCGACCCGCTCCCCGCCTACCGGACCGCCGCCGCCACCGGAGAGCTGACCGGGCGGGTCGTCGGATCCCTGTGGTGGGACCGGTCGCGCGGACTGGAGCAGATCGACGACATCGTCGCGCGTCGCGCAGCGAGCACTGTCGGCCGGTTCCGCGCCCGCAGCGTCAAGATCATGCAGGACGGGGTGGCCGAGAACTTCACCGCCGCGATGCTCGAGCCCTACTGTGACGGCCACGGGCATCCACGCGAGGACTCCGGCATCTCCTTCGTCGAACCGGAGCTGCTCAAGGAGGCCGCGACCCGGCTCGATGCCCTCGGATTCATGCTCCACTTCCACGCCATCGGCGATCGGGCCGTGCGCGAGTGTCTCGATGCGGTCGAGGCGGCCCTCACGCGCAACGGGCCGCGCGGGAACCGGCACCACATCTCCCACATCCAGGTCGTGCATCCGGACGACATCCCGAGGTTCCGCGCCCTCGACGTCACGGCGAACATGCAGATGCTGTGGGCGACGTTGGAGCCGCAGATGGTCGACCTCACCATCCCCTTCCTGGGGGAGCAACGCAGCGCGTGGCAGTATCCGTTCGGCGATCTGCTGCGGGCGGGCACGACGCTCGCCGCGGGAAGCGACTGGTCGGTGAGCACACCGAACCCGCTCGCCGCGATGCATGTGGCCGTGAACCGCCGGTCGGCGCCGACCGAGTGGGAGGGCGACTACCCCGCGTTCCTCCCCGAGCAGGCCATCGACCTCGCGACCGCGCTCGCCGCGTACACCGCGGGGTCCGCCTACGTGAACCACCTCGACGACACCGGCACGATCGCGGTGGGGCTGCGCGCCGACCTGGCACTGCTGGACCGCGACCCGTTCGAGCACCCCGCCGAGGAGATCGGGCTCACCGAGGTGCGCGGCACCTGGGTCGAGGGGCGGCGGGTGCACGACATCGCCGACGGAGCCGCCGACTGAGCCGTGCCGCGCGAGACCGGCACTGGATCGTGCCGCGTGCGTGCACTAGAACGGGAACATGAGCTCTGACGTGACCGGCATCGGCGGCCTCTTCTTCCGCAGCAGGGACCCGGAGGCGCGCGCTGCCTGGTACCGCGACCACCTCGGGATCAGCGCCGGCCACACCGGCATCTGGGAGCAGGAGGCGGGTATGACGGTCTTCGCGCCGTTCCCCGCCGACAGCGACTACTTCGCCGCCGATCAGCAGTTCATGCTCAACCTGCGCGTCACCGATCTCGAGCAGCTCGCCGCGCGCCTCGAAGCCGAGGGCATCCCGGTGGAACGCCGCGACGAGTGGAACACCGACGAGTACGGCACGTTCGCGCGCATCCACGACCCGGAGGGCCTGGCGATCGAGCTGTGGCAGCCGCCGGCACCTCCTGCGCGATCCTGACCTCGAGCCGCAGCGCGCGCCGTCCCGTTCACACGGGAACGCGCCGCGGCATCGCTCAGGCGGGATCGAGCCGCAGCACGTCTGGCGATTCCCCGCCCGTGAGGTCGTCGGCGATGCGGATGCTGCGCGCCAGGTCGTCGAGCGCGCCGGTCAGTGTGCCGAACCGCTCCTTGTCGCTGCACACCGCGGTCAGCGTCACCAGGTGCGTGCCGGTGTCCCAGGTGTAGGTGGCGAACGGGGGAGACGCCGGGGAGGGCGGCATCGGCACGAGCAGCTTCTCGCCTACGCCGAGCCGGGTGGGGAACGACTCGGTGTCGTCGTAGTCCATCGGCATCGAGGCCCGCGCGATGCGCACCTCCGGGGTCAGGACCTGTGCGGTCGCCATCGCCACGACCAGCTCAGGCTCGGCCTTCCAGGTCCACACCAGCACGCGGCCGTCGGCGCGCTTCATCATCATCGGCGCCGCCTGGCTCATCGCCCAGGCGCCGAAGCGCGAGCCCGGACGCTCGGTCGCACCGACCGCGGCGTTGACCTGCCCCAGCAGCATCCGGATCGCCGCCTTGCGGTGGCGGCGTCCCTTCCACCCGAGCGAGTCCGTCACGGGAATCCACAGCTGGGGATCGGCGTCGGCAGTCAGTCGCATGCCCCCACGCTAACGGCTGAGGCTGAAGGGATGCCGGTATGCCGCCGCTGTCCGATCAGGCCCCTCGGGTAGAGTGGCCAGCGCCCGACCAGGGCTCTCCTTGGCCGCCACATCGTAAGGCAGCATGTCTGTGACCTCCTCCGACGATCCGATCGATCCGTCGAGCGGCCCCGCCGCCGAACCCACGCCCCGACCGCTGAAGATCGTGATCGGCTGCGACACGTTCGCTCCCGACATCAACGGTGCCGCCCGCTTCGCCGAGCGCCTCGCCGCCGGTCTCGTGCAGCGGGGACACGACGTCCACGTCGTCGCCCCCAACCAGGCCTACCGCCGCGCGCAGCCGCACACCGAGGTCATCGAGGGCGAGCCGATGACGCTGCACCGACTTCCCTCGGTGCGCTGGGCTCCGCACGACTGGCTGCGGTTCGTGTGGCCCTGGCGCTCCAAGCCGTACGCCCGGAAGGTGCTCGATCAGGTGCAGCCGGATGTCGTGCACATCCAGTCGCACATCGTGATCGGTCGCGGCCTGGCGCACATCGCGCACGAACGCGGCATCCCGGTCATCGCGACCAACCACGTCATGGCCGAGAACATCCTCGACCACACGACCATGCCGAAGTTCATCGACGACCTCGTCCTGAAGTTCGCCTGGGCCGATGCGAAGCGCACGTTCGACCTGACCCGCGCGATCACCACCCCCACCCGCCGGGCCGCCGACTTCCTCGAGAAGACGGTCGAGGTGAAGGGCGTCATCCCCGTCAGCTGCGGCATCGACCGCACCCAGTACACGCCGGTGATCGCGCCGCGGGAGAAGAACCGCATCATCTTCGTCGGCAGACTCACCGCCGAGAAGCAGGTCGAGGTCATCCTCAAGGCGATGACGAAACTCGACCCCGCACTGGACACGACCTTCGACATCGTCGGCGGAGGCGACCAGCGCAAGCAGCTGGAGCACCTCACCGCGCAGCTCGGCCTCACCGATCGGGTGACCTTCCACGGCCGCACGAGCGATGAAGACCTTCGTGCGCTGCTGTCCCGCGCGAGCCTGTTCGTGATCGCGTCGATCGCCGAACTGCAGTCCATCGCGACCATGGAGGCGATGGCCTCGGCCCTGCCGATCGTCGCCGCGGATGCCGTCGCGCTCCCACACCTCGTGCACGACGGCGAGAACGGGTACCTGTTCGAGCCCGGCAACGTCGACGAGCTCGCCGCGCGTCTGACCGATGTGCTCACCGCGGAGCCTGCGGAGTACGAGCGGATGCAGCAGGCGTCGCTCGACGGTGTCGCGATCCACGACATCAACCGCACCCTCGACACCTTCGAGGCGCTGTACCGCGACGAGCCGCTGCCGGAGTAGCCCGCATGCACATCGTCTTCTTCGGCGATCAGCACCTCGACTCCCTCGGCGGGGCCCAGGTGTCGATGCGGCTCCAGCGTGAGTTCCTCGAACGCGCAGGGCACACGGTCACGGTCGTCGCACCGAAGATGCACGGATCCCGGGCTTCGTCCGGCTCCCACGGCGGGGCATACGTCGATCTGCCGTCGATGCCGATCACGGTCGACCGTGAGTACTCGATGAGCTGGCCGGGTGGCGCGACCGACCGCTTCCTCGACCGCGCCATGACCCGCCGACCGTCCGTCGATCTCGTCCATGTGCAGTCGGACTTCTGGGGGGCGTTCATCGGCCATCGCTACGCCCAGCGCCACGGCCTCCCGGTCATCCACACCATGCACAACCGTGTGGACGTCGGGATCGCCGCCGTCACCCCGTTGCACCGTCCCGTGATCGGGGCGCTGAACCTGTGGCGCAGCATCGCGATGCGCGGCATCGGAGACCCGGTGCGGGGCCACGACGGGTGGGCGTTCCTGCGGGGCCTCGCCGCCGGCGCCTCCGCGGTGACCGCTCCGTCGACGCACTTCGCCCGCCGTCTCGAGCAGCACGATGTGTTCCCGCACGTCGACGTGATCTGGAACGGCATCGACGACGACCTCCGCGCACAGACCCTCGCCGCGCGCCCGGCGAGCCGCGAGCCCGGACGACCGCGTTTCGTCTGGCTCGGGCGGATGAGCCCGGAGAAGCGTCTGCTGCCGTTCCTGGAGGCGTTCGTCGCCTCGGGTGTCGACGCGGAACTGGAGATCATCGGCGGCGGTGCGCAGCGCGCCGCCGCGGAGAAGATCGTCCGCGGGCACGACGGCGTGCGCTTCGCGGGACGGCTGACCTATGCGCAGACTCTGGAGCGTATCGCCGCCGCCGACGCGCTCGTGCAGACGTCGATCGGCTTCGAGACCCAGGGGATGACCCCGTTCGAGGCCGCGACGCTCGGGACGCCGTCCGTGATCTGCGACCCCGACATCGCAGCCGAGCTCACCGGCGGACTCTGGGCCGTGCCGGAGGGCGACGGTGTGGCGTCGAGCCGCGACCTCGAGACGCAGCGGATCTCGACCCTCGCGGAGACCCTGCGGCGCGCCGCATCCGACATCGCCGGGGGTACTGCGCCCACTCCCGTCCCCGAGGTCGCGGAGGCGTTCCGGCAGTCCTCGCGCACGGCGGCGATGATCGAGGTCTACGAGCGGGTGCTGGCTGGGCGCTGAGCCCTTCCGGTTCCGAGCGGGTGTCGAGGCGGTCGAGCACCGCCGCCGTGCCTCAGAAGTACCGCAACAGGCCCATCGTGACGCCGGTGAGAGCGAGTCCGATCGCGCCGGTCCCCGCGATCCCGATCGCGATGCCGGCGAGCAGCTTCGATCCGGGGCGGCGCGCCGCGATCAGTCCCAGGACGAGCGCCGCGACGTAGACGAAGAAGCTCAGGATGCCGATTCCGTTGTCGAAGGCGAGCATGAACTCGAAGCCTCCGGCACCGCTGTAGACGAACGGCCTGACGAGGGAGCCGAACAGGTTGATCGCGAAGGTGGCGAGGGCGATCACGAAGGCCGTGCGCCCGAGCGGGTTGCTGTCGCGGGCCGGCGCGAGAGGCGCGACCTGACCGGGGAACCCGGGTGAGGCAGGGGCATAGGCCTGCGGGGCGGGAGAGGCGGTCGGATACGCCTGCGGTGCTGCCGGATGCGCCTGCGGTGCCGCCGGGTGCTGCGGTGCCGCGGTGTGCGGAGGTGCAGCCGGGTACTGAGGAGCGGCGAAGTTCTGTGGTGAGGCCGGATACTGCGGCGCGGCGGGCAGATGCGCGGCGGGGAGTTCGTGCCCGGACGGCGGAACAGGAGGCTGCTGCGGCTCGCTCATGACCTCGAGCGTAGCCGCGGTCGCCGTGTCGCGCACGGCCGCGGTCAAGGCGGCAGCGGTGCGGTATCAGCTCTTGGCACCCGTGAGGGCGAGAGTGCCGCCGAGCCCGATCATCATCACGCCGCCCGCCCCGGACAGGGTCGACATGCGGCGCGGAGAGCGGGCGAACCAGGCGCGAGCCGTTCCGGCGGCGAGAGCCCACACGCTGTCGCAGAGGAGGGCCAACGCCTGGAAGGTGAGTCCGAGGAGGAGGAGCTGCGCCCACACGGGTCCGGCCGCCGGCGCGACGAACTGCGGGAGCACGGCCACGAAGAACGCGATGGTCTTCGGGTTGGTCACGCCGACGATGAACCCCTGGCGCAGCAGCTTTCCGGCAGAGGCGGGGGTCCGGCCGGCATCCGGGACATGGTCGTGGCGGTGGCGGATCGCCTGCACGCCGAGCCAGACGAGGTAGGCGGCGCCGATGATCTTGATCACGGTGAAGGCGATCACGGAGGAAGCGACGATGGCGCCGACCCCGAACGCCACGGCCAGCACGGCCGGCACGGTGCCGAGCGCGTTCCCGACGACGCTGAGCACACCGGCGCGACGCCCGAGCGAGAGGGAGCGGCCGATGACGAACAGGACGCTCGGGCCGGGGATGACGATGATCACGACCGAGGCGACGGCGAAGGCGACGAGGTTGTCGAACGGGATCATGAGCCGACGTTACACCGTGGGCTCACGCGCGCCCGAGTCGGCCCGCCCTCGCTGTGTTCAGCGATAGACGTGCCCGGACTCGGCCTGCTGGTCGAGATCGCGCCCGGGGACGCGGCTCCAGTCGGTCGGTGTGCGGTGGTAGCCGTCGCGGCGAAGCTCGACGATCGTGGCGACGGTCGCCCAGAGAGCGAGTGCGATGAGTGCGATGATGAGTATCATGGCAGAAACGCTACGTTCGATGCTGAACAGCCACCAGTGGCAGAATAGACTGCGAACGTAAGAAAACTGCCAATCGGGAGAGTTCATGAAGACGGTCGCCTGTGTCATCCAGGACGGGTTCGCGCCCTTCGAATTCGGCGTCGCATGCGAGGCGTTCGGCCTCGATCGCGCCGACGACGGTGTGCCGAACTTCGACTTCCGCATCGTGGCCCCGCGCGCGGGCGTCGTGAGGTCGAAGATCGGCTTCTCGGTCAACGTCGAGCACGACCTGGCCTTCGCCTACGAGGCCGACCTGGTGGTGTTCTGCCCGCTGCCGCGGGAGAGCTGGGGTGACATCGATCCTCTCCTCCTCGACCTGGCGCGGGACGCCGTCGAGCGTGGCGCCTGGGTGATGAGCGTCTGCAGCGGTTCGTTCATCCTTGCCGCGGCCGGCGTGCTCGACGGTCGTCGCGCGACCACGCACTGGATGTACGCGCACGTCATGGCGGCCATGTACCCGCAGATCGACATCGACCCCGATGTCCTGTTCGTTCAGGACGGGAAGATCATCACCAGTGCGGGCACCGCGGCGGGAATCGACGCCTGCCTGCATCTGCTCCGCCAGGAGGTGGGCGCCGAGCTCACCAACCGCATCGCACGCCGGATGGTCGTGCCGCCACAGCGTGACGGCGGTCAGGCGCAGTTCATCGACCGTCCGATCCCCGTCGTCCCCACCGACTCGCTCGCCGCGGTCGCCGACTGGGCTGTCGCGCACCTGCGCGACGATCTCGGCGTGGATCAGCTCGCCGCCAAGGCGCTGATGTCACCGCGGACCTTCGCGCGACGCTTCAAGGCCGAGTACGGTGCGACGCCCGCGGCCTGGCTGGCGCGTCAGCGCATCATCCATGCGCAGCGAATGCTGGAGCGCACCGATCTGCCGCTGGAGCACATCGCCGACGAGTGCGGGTTCGGATCGGCGGCCGTGCTGCGGCAGAACTTCGCCCGGGTCCTCGGGCTCACCCCGACCGCGTACCGGGCGCGGTTCTCGTGCGCTGAGGAGGCCGCGGTGCCGGCAGCCTGAGCGGCGTTCCTCAGCCGGCCTTCGGGAAGCTGTCGGGACGGTCGCCGCCGTTCGGAACGGGGTGCGCGACTCAGTCGGCCCAGTGCGCAGGAGTCGGGAGAGCGCGATAGTCGACCAGGACCTCGGCCGGGGTGACGGAGGCCGTGCAGTAAAGGAGCGACTGCGTCGGGAATCCGTGCGGGCGGTTGTCGCGGATGATCGCCCGGTCGTCCTCCGGAGAGAGGTGCGCCGTCTCCGCGAGCAGCGCGATCCACTCGCCTGTCCAGTCGAGGCTGTCGGAGGTGGGACCGAGCGCGCGGAACTCCGGCAGCCAGGTGGCGATCCGCGGGGTGTCCTCGTCGTCGAGGTCGTCATGAGCGATCATGTGTGTGCCCGCATCGATCGGCGTCTCCACCAGACGCGCGCCGTCCCAGCTGAGCACCCTCGCGCCTTCAGGCCCCACCTCGACGAGGTTGAAGCCGTGCATCGACGGCGTCCCCACGGGTGAGCGTCCCCTCACCGACTCCAGGGCGAGCGAGCCGCGCGAGATGGCCTGCTCCGTCGGGAGATCGAGGACGTCGGCCCGATTCAGCAGCACCGCGAGTCGACGAGCGGACGGATTCACCGCGAGCCAGGCACCGCCGGCCCTGCGGTCCCGGACGCCGATCACACCGGGGTGCGTCTGCGGCCACCA
The DNA here is from genome assembly GCA_044900255.1 of Microbacterium sp. NPDC090218. GTDB lineage: Bacteria > Actinomycetota > Actinomycetes > Actinomycetales > Microbacteriaceae > Microbacterium. The sequence continues at coordinate 27,697 of JBJDMS010000002.1, forward strand.
CTCTCCGAGGGCATCCCACTCCCGCTGCGGATCCTCATCGCGGACGGCGAGCAGCCGAGCCGTTCCGGCATCCGCCACATCGATAACGACCGTGCACACCCGATCAGTCTAGAAGTTGGCAGAATCGACGGTGTGAACATCGTCGTCGGAGTATCGGGCGGCATCGCCGCGTACAAGACGGTGCACCTCGTGCGCCTGCTCATGAAGGGCGGGCACGATGTGACCGTGGTGCCGACCGAAGACGCGCTGCGCTTCGTCGGACTGCCGACCTGGGAGGCGATCAGTCGGAACCCGGTCACGACGAGCGTGCACGACGACGTGGCGAAGGTGCGGCACGTCGCCCTCGGACAGGCGGCCGATCTGGTGGTGGTCGCGCCCGCCACGGCGAACACCATCGCGAAGATGACGGCGGGCCTCGCCGACGACCTCCTCGGCACGACGCTCCTCGCGACCGAGGCGCCGGTGCTGATCGCACCGGCGATGCACGCGGAGATGTGGCGGCATCCTGCCACGCAGGCGAACATCGCCACGCTGCGTGAGCGCGGCGTGAACCTCGTCGGCCCCGCCGACGGCGAGCTCGCCGGCGGCGACAGCGGGCCCGGGCGGATGTCGGAGCCCGAGGAGATCGCGGCCGCAGTGTCCCGCCTGCTCGCGCCGCGCGACCTCGAGGGCATCCGTGTCGCGATCTCGGCCGGAGGCACGCGCGAGCCGATCGATCCGGTGCGCTTCCTCGGTAACCGCTCGAGCGGCAGGCAGGGCGTCGCTCTCGCCGCGGAGGCCGCTGCCCGAGGCGCGGAGGTGACCCTGGTCGCGGCGAACATCTCGGGTGAGGTCCTCGTCGAGGCGCGTCACCCGGCGATCCGCATCGTGCCTGTCGGGACGGCGGCGGAACTCGGAGCGGCGATGACGGATGCGGCAGCCTCGTCCGACGTGCTCATGATGGCCGCGGCGGTCGCGGACTATCGTCCGGGCGAGGTGTCCGACCGCAAGCTCACGAAGGAGGCCGGAGGGCTGGCGCGCATCGAGCTCGTCCAGAACGATGACATCGTGGCCGGGCTCGTCGAGACGCGTGCCGAGGGTCAGCTCGTCGTCGCCTTCGCGGCCGAGACTCCGGCGACGGCGGGAGACGAGGGCGAGCTGGTCGAGCGCGCCCGTCGCAAGCAGCGCCGCAAGGGCGTCGATCTGCTGGTCGTGAACGAGGTCGGCTGGGATCGCGGATTCGAGAGCTCCGACAACGCCGTGCTCGTCCTCGGCCCGGAAGGTGCGGTCGTCGCCACCTCATCCGGGTCGAAGCGGGCGGTCGCCGGTGTCGTCTGGAGCGCGGTGATCGCCGCGCGCTGATCTCTGGCGTCGTCACTGGAGCGGGTCTAGACTTTCGATCTGTAGAAGTAAACTTTCGCAGAACGGAAAACAGTGATGGACACTCTGACGGCTCGCTCCTCGGTCGGCATCGCCCCCGGGGTCGCTCCCGAACTCGCGCGCTCCTGGCTCCTGGTCGCGGCCACGCAGCCGGAGACCTTCGATGATGCGGTCGATTCCCCCGCGGACGCGGTGGTGCTCGACATCGAGGATGCGGTCGACGCCAGCCGCAAGGACGGCGCCCGTGAAGACGTGGACCGCTGGCTGCGCACGGGCGGGAGTGCCTGGGTGCGCGTCAACGACGTGACCAGCGATCACTGGGCCTCCGACCTCGAGGTGCTCCGCTCCGCCCCCGGATTGCGCGGCGTGATGCTCGCCAAGACCGAGCACGGAAGTCAGGTGACCGACACGTTCCATCGCCTCGGAGGAGGGGTGCCCGTCGTCGCGCTCGTCGAGTCGGCACTCGGCATCGAGAACGCCACGGAGATCGCACGAGCCGAGGGCGCCTTCCGGCTGGCGTTCGGCAGTGGAGACTTCCGGCGCGACACCGGGATGTCGGCCGACCGGGAGGCGATGGCCTATCCCCGCGCCCGCCTGGTGGTAGCGAGTCGCTGCGGTGACCTTCCCGGCCCGATCGACGGACCGACCGTCGGCACCAGTCACCCCCTCCTTCGTGAGCAGTCGGCGATCACCGTGTCCATGGGGATGACCGGGAAGCTCTGCCTCTCGCCCGACCAGACGTCGGTCGTCAACGAGGTCGTCAGCCCCACGCGCACCGACGTCGACTGGGCGCGCTCCTTCCTCCAGGACTTCGACGCGCGGGGTCGCATCGTGCGTGACGGCAGCGATCTGCCGCGCCTCGGTCGCGCCCGCAAGATCATCCAGCTCGCCGAGGCGTTCGACGTGCACCTCGCGGTGCGCTGACCCGCGCCCACCTCGTCCCCACCTGACCCATCCACTGAACGGAGAACGACATGACGAACCTCACGACCGGCGACACCGCGCCCGCCTTCACCCTGAACGATGCCGACGGGGCTCCCACGTCCTTGGCCGACTATCGCGGACGCAAGGTGGTCGTCTACTTCTACCCGAAGGCGGCGACGCCCGGATGCACCACCGAGGCCTGCGACTTCCGCGACAGCCTCTCCTCGCTCGCGGCCGCGTGCTACGCGGTGATCGGCGTCTCGCCCGACACCGTTCCGGAGATCCGTGCCTTCGCCGAGGCGGAGAACCTGACGTTCCCTCTGCTCGCCGACTCCGACGCCGCCGTGGCGAGGGCCTGGGGAGCGTGGGGCGAGAAGACCGTCGGCGACCGGACGTTCGAAGGAGTCATCCGCTCGACGTTCGTGCTGGACGTCGACGGTGTCGTGCAGCGCGCCGAGTACGGCGTGGACGCGGAAGGGCACGTGGCTCGTCTCCGTGCGGAACTGGATGTCTGAGAACCCTTGACATGCGAGGCGCCCCATCGCACAATAGTTGCACATGCTGAAATAACAGTTCCGGCATACGGAAAAGAACAGCCTCGCCCCCAGAGGTTTCCGTATCACCCTACGCGCCGGATGCCAGCATGTTCTTGAGGATCGAAGATGTTGCTCGAGGAGTTCAACTCCCGCACCCGCGATGCTGCGATCGGCGTCGCGAAGCCCGCACTGGACATTCCCCGCTGGTACGACGCGCTCGTGGACGGCCGGCCCTACGCTTCTGTCGAAGCGCTGACGGCCGCCGCCCTGAGCGTGGCCGCTCCGCTCACGGAGGCGGAGCTCGACGCCGCGCTGGCGCGCCACCCGCGGATCGGCGAGCGCGCCGAGGGTGATAGCGCCGAGGCGGCCCACGCCCGAAGCGAGCAGGCCGGGGTCGACGCCTCGGCGGCCGAAGCGCTCGCCGAGGGCAACCGCGCCTACGAGGAGAAGTTCGACCGGGTCTTCCTCGTCCGCGCAGCCGGGCGTACGGCGGATGACATCCTCGCCCTGCTCCGGCAGCGGCTCGACCACACACCTGCGCAGGAGCTGGCCGTCGTCGACCAGCAGCTGCGCGAGATCGCCGCCCTGCGCCTCGCCGGCGCCATCGAGACCGAAGGAGCGCGCCCATGAGCGTCTCTCACGTGACCACCCACATCCTTGACACATCGATCGGGCGCCCGGCGCCCGGCGTCGCCGTCGCACTCGAAGCCCGCGACGGCGATGGATGGGTCGGGATCGGTACGGGCTTCACCGATGCTGACGGACGGGTGAAAGAACTGGGTCCCGATCGGCTGGAGAGCGGCGCATACCGTCTCCGGTTCGACACCGGGGCCTACTTCGCCGGCATCGACACGGACACCTTCTTCCCGGAGGTGGTGCTGACCTTCCTGGTCGACGCCGAGCAGGAGCACTATCACGTGCCGCTGCTGCTCAGTCCGTTCGCATATTCCACTTACCGAGGAAGCTGAGTAGAGAAATGACCGACATCATCCTGGGCAAGAACCAGTACGGCAAGGCCGAGGTTCGCGTCGTCCGCGTCACCCGCGACACCGCCCGCCACGAGATCGAGGATCTCAACGTCACCTCGCAGCTGCGCGGCGACTTCGCCGGTGCGCACTTCGACGGCGACAACGAGAGGGTCGTGCCGACCGACACGCAGAAGAACACCGTGTACGCGTTCGCCAAGGACGGCGTGGGCAGTCCGGAGGAGTTCCTGCTCCGCCTCGGCGGCCACTTCACCGGCGAGTTCGACTGGGTGACCGGCGGCCGCTGGGAGGCCGAGCAGTACACGTGGGAGCGCATCCCCGTGGCCGGCGAAGGACACGATCACTCCTTCGTGCGCGGCGGCACCGAGACCCGGACGGCGCTCGTGCAGATCGACGGCGAGGAGACGACCGTCATCGCAGGTCTGAAGGACCTCAAGGTGCTCAAGTCCACCGAGAGCGGATTCGTCGGCTACCCGAAGGACAAGTACACGACCCTGCAGGAGACGACGGATCGGATCCTCGCGACCTCCGTCACCGCGAAGTGGCGGTACGGGCGCGATGACATCGACTTCAATGAGGTCTATGCCGACGTCCGCCGCATCCTCCTGGAGGCGTTCACGGCGAACTACTCCTACGCGCTGCAGAACACGCTGCACGACATGGCCGCGGCCGTGCTCGACGCGCACCCCGAGATCGAGGAGGTGCGCTTCTCGACCCCGAACAGCCACCACTTCGTCGTCGACCTCGCTCCGTTCGGATTGGAGAACCCCAACGAGGTGTTCTACGCGGCCGACCGCCCCTACGGATTGATCGAGGCGTCGTTCCTGCGCGAGGGTGCCGATACCGACCACCGCGCGTGGGACGGCGTCGCCGGCTTCTGCTGATCGGCGCGACCGACCTTCGCGACCCATGACCGCGATCCACTGATCGCTCTGCGTGTGCCGGCTTCGTGCCGACGCATCGGGGTGGGCCCGGCTCCCGACGCACCGGGCTCACCCCACCTCTGGTCGAGGCTGCCTCGACCCACCAACCCCCACCAGAAAGCACACCCCGACAGCGGGTCACGGACGAGGAGGTCCACCGATGTTCGCCGTACGCAAACCTCGAAAGACCCGGACGGAATCGAACCGTCCGGAAGATGAGCGCCTGGGCGCAGGGACCGCCTTCACCTTCGGTCTCCAGCACGTGCTCACGATGTACGGCGGCATCATCGCCCCGCCGCTGATCATCGGCGCGGCCGCCGGACTGAACTCGACCGAGGTGGGCGTGCTCATCGCGGCCTGCCTCTTCATGGGCGGGCTGGCCACGCTGCTGCAGACGCTCGGGCTGCCGTTCTTCGGCTCCCAGCTGCCGCTCGTGCAGGGCGTGTCCTTCGCGGGCGTCGCCACGATGCTCGCGATCGTCAACCAGGGTGGCGGGCTCTCCGCCGTCTTCGGTGCGGTGATCGTGGCCTCGCTGATCGGTCTCGTGATCGCACCGTTCTTCGCGCAGATCGTGCGCTTCTTCCCCCCGGTCGTGACGGGCACCGTGATCACCATGATCGGGCTGTCGCTCGTCCCGGTCGCCGCCCGGTGGATCACCGGCGCGAACCCCGAGGCCGACAACTACGCCGACCCGGTGTTCGTGGGCATCGCCGGCTTCACGCTGCTCGTGATCATGCTGCTCAGCAAGCTCGGCAACGCGACGATCTCGCGCCTGTCGATCCTGCTCGCGATGGTCATCGGCACGGTGTTCGCCGCTCTGATCGGCAAGGCCGACTTCTCGAACGTGCTCGAAGGACCCGTGTTCGCGTTCCCGACCCCGTTCGCGTTCGGCGTGCCGACCTTCGACCTCGCGGCGATCGTCTCCATGACCATCGTCGTGCTGGTGATCCTCACCGAGACCACAGCAGACATCATCGCGGTGGCCGAGATCACCGGCTCCGACGTCGACCGCAAGCGCATCGCGGCGGGCCTGCGCGCCGACATGGTCTCCAGCGCGATCTCCCCGATCTTCAACTCCTTCACGCAGAGCGCCTTCGCGCAGAACGTGGGCCTCGTGGCCGTGACGAAGATCAAGAGCCGCTATGCCGTCGCCGCCGGCGGTGTCATCCTCATCATCCTCGGCCTGCTGCCCGTGCTCGGCCGCGTCGTGGCCGCCGTCCCGACAGCCGTCCTCGGTGGCGCCGGGTTGGTGCTGTTCGGCACGGTGACCGCGTCGGGCATCCGCACCCTCGCCAAGGTCAAGTACGACGGCAACATGAACCTCATCATCGTCGCGGCCTCCCTGTCGTTCGGCGTGCTGCCCGAGGTCAACCACGACATCTACATGAACTTCCCGACGTGGTTCCAGGTCATCTTCGGTTCGGGCATCAGCTCGGCGGCGATCATGGCGATCGTGCTGAACCTCGTGTTCAACCACTTCACGAAGGGGACCCCGGAGGACCCCTCCGTGTTCGCGGCGAGCCCCGTACGAGCCGTGAAGACCGATGTGATCCGCACGCTCCGCAAGGAGCGGGTCAGCCTCGACCCCCGAAAGGCATTCCGGCGGCCGCGACCGTGAGGTTCGCGACGTTCGCCTCGGGCGGCAGCTGGGCCATGAAGAGCACCGCGCGCGCGGCATCCGCCACATCGAAGGTGGGTTCCGCGCGGCGCGTGCCGTCGGCCTGCAGGGCGCCGTCACCGACACCGATGCGGTCCATGATCTCGGTCCTGGCATTGCCGATGTCGATCTGCCCGGCGGAGATGCCGTGAGGTCGACCGTCGAGATCGAGGGACTTCGTCAGGCCCGTGATCGCGTGCTTGCTCACCGTGTACGCCACGGACAGCGGCCGCGGAACGTGCGCCGAGATGGAGCCGTTGTTGATGATGCGACCGCCGGAGGGACGCTGCGCGATCATGACGCGCATCGCGGCGCCCGCACAGAGCAGCGCGCCGGTCACGTTCACGTCCAGCGTCGCCTGCCAGTCTGTGGGCGAGATCTCGGCCGCGGATGCCGCGGGTCCGAACGTGCCGGCGTTGTTGAACAGCACGTCGACCCGGCCCCACTCGGCCACCACGGCGTCGAAGAGCGCGTCGACCTCCTCGGCATCCGTGACGTCGGTCGGCACGACCAGCGCCTGCGGATGCCCGCCGGCGGTCTCGCGGAGGGCGTCTTCGCGTCGCCCGACGAGGGCGACGCGGAATCCGGCCTCCAACATGGCCTGCGCGGTCGCGCGACCGATTCCCGAACCTGCGCCCGTCACGACGGCGATGCGTGCGTCCACTTCCGAACCCTCCCTTTTCCCGATCTCACCCCCATCTAACAAGAAAGGCCGAACCGTGACCGACTATCGCGCCTCCGCCCCTGATGTCGACCTCGACCCCGAGGAGACCGCAGAGTGGCTCGAATCCCTGGATGCCCTGATCGCCGAACGCGGCAGCGACCGGGGCGAACGCATCGTCCGGACGCTCGTGGACCGCGCCGGGCTCGGCTCCGAACCGCTCGCGACGACGGACTACATCAACACGATCGCCGTGGCCGAAGAGCCCGCCTACCCCGGGGATGAGGAGCTCGAGCGACGCGGCCGCGCCTGGATGCGCTGGAACGCCGCGGTCATGGTGCACCGTGCGCAGCGCCCGGGCATCGGCGTCGGCGGCCACATCTCGACCTACGCCGGAGCGGCCACCCTGTACGAGGTCGGCTTCCACCACTTCTTCCGGGGCAAGGATCACCCCGGCGGCGGCGATCAGGTCTACTTCCAGGGGCACGCGTCCCCGGGTATGTACGCGCGCGCCTTCCTCGAAGGGCGGCTCACGGAGGAGGACCTCGACGGATTCCGTCAGGAGAAGTCGCGGGAGGGGCACGCGCTGCCCTCGTACCCGCACCCGCGCCTGATGCCGGGCTTCTGGGAGTTCCCGACGGTGTCGATGGGCATCGGGCCGATGAACGCGATCTACCAGGCGCAGTCGAACCGCTATCTGCAGGGCCGGGGGCTCAAGGACACCTCGGAGCAGCACGTGTGGGCGTTCCTGGGTGACGGGGAGATGGACGAGCCGGAGTCGCGGGGGCTGCTGCAGCTCGCCGCGAACGATGGGCTCGACAACCTCACCTTCGTCGTCAACTGCAACCTGCAGCGTCTGGACGGCCCGGTGCGCGGCAACGGCAAGATCATCCAGGAGCTCGAGGGCTTCTTCCGCGGCGCCGGCTGGAACGTCATCAAGGTGATCTGGGGGCGCGAATGGGACGACCTCCTCGAGCGCGATGCGGACGGCGCACTGGTCGACATCATGAACACCACGGTGGACGGCGACTTCCAGACGTACAAGGCCGAGTCCGGCGGGTTCATCCGCGAGAACTTCTTCGGGCGCGACCCGCGCACGCGCGCGCTGGTCGACGGGTACACGGACGAGCAGATCTGGGGCCTCAAGCGAGGCGGCCACGACTATCGCAAGGTGTTCGCCGCGTACCAGCAGTCGCTGGCGCACAACGGCAAGCCCACCGTCATCCTCGTCAAGACCGTGAAGGGGTACGGTCTCGGCCCGCGCTTCGAGGCGCGCAACGCCACGCACCAGATGAAGAAGCTGACGCTGCAGGACCTCAAGGACTTCCGCGATCACCTGCGGGTGCCGATCTCGGACGCTCAGCTGGAAGCCGACCCGTACCGGCCGCCGTACTTCCACCCGGGAGCGGACGCCCCGGAGATCGCATACCTCCTCGATCGGCGCCGCGCACTCGGAGGCTTCGTGCCCGAGCGCCGGGTCGGGCACGCGCCGATCGCGCTGCCCGATCCGCGGGCCTACGAGGTCGCGGCGCGCGGGTCCGGCCGGCAGCAGGCGGCCACGACGATGGCCTTCGTGCGCGTGCTCAAGGACCTCATGCGCGACCCCGACTTCGGCAAGCGCATCGTGCCGATCATCCCCGATGAGGCGCGCACCTTCGGGATGGACGCGTTCTTCCCGACCGCGAAGATCTACAATCCGAACGGACAGCAGTACCTCGCCGTCGACCGCGACATCGTCCTCTCGTACAAGGAGGCGACCTCGGGTCAGATCGTGCACGCCGGCATCAACGAGGCGGGTTCGATCGCCGCGTTCACGGCCGCGGGAACCGCTTACGCCACCCACGGCGTCCCGCTCATCCCGGTGTACGTGTTCTATTCGATGTTCGGCTTCCAGCGCACCGGCGACTCCCTGTGGGCTGCGGCCGACCAGATGACCAGGGGTTTCCTCATCTCGGCGACGGCCGGGCGGACCACCCTCGCCGGCGAGGGGCTGCAGCACGCCGACGGTCACTCGCCCCTGCTCGCCGCCACGAACCCCGCGGTCGTGACGTACGACCCGGCGTTCGGCTATGAGATCGGCCACATCGTGCGCGCCGGGATCGAGCGGATGTACGGGGAGGGATCCGAGGATCGCAACCGCATCTACAACCTCATGGTCTACAACGAGCCGATCGTGCAGCCCGCCGAACCCGAAGACGTGGACGTGACGGGCATCCTCGGCGGCATCCACCAAATCTCCGCGGTCGAAGCCCCGCGGGCGCACTTGCTCGCCTCGGGCATCGGCGTGACCTGGGCGCAGGAGGCGCAGCGACTCCTGGGCGACGACTGGGGGGTCGCGTCCGACATCTGGTCGGTCACGTCGTGGACCGAGCTGCGCCGCGATGCGGTGGCGGCGGAGGAGCACGCGTTCCTGCATCCCGAGGAACCGCAGCGGACGCCCTTCCTCGTGCAGCAGCTGGCCGAGGCGCGGGGCCCGATCATCGCGGTCAGCGACTACGCGAAGGACCTGCCCGATCAGGTGCGCCAGTTCGTGGACAACGACTGGGCGACCCTCGGCGCCGACGGCTTCGGCTTCTCGGACACCAGGGCCGCCGCGAGACGCTTCTTCAAGATCGACGGCCCGTCGGTCGTGGTGCGCGCCCTGCAGCTGCTCGCGGCGCGGGGAGAGGTGGACGCGACCGTCCCCGCCCAGGCGGCGGAGCGGTACCGGCTGCTCGACGTGAGTGCCGGGACCAGCGGTTCCGACGCGGAGTGACAGGAAGAGCCCCGGGTGCCGAATCCGCTCGGCACCCGGGGCTCTGTCCGCGCTGTCAGTCGCTGAGTTCGGCGACGATCGCCTCGGCTGCCTTGCGCAGGAGCGGGACCGCGCGCTCGCCGAAGGCCTCGTCCACACGGGAGACCGGTCCCGAGACCGAGACGGCGGTCGGCGTCGGCGCGTTCGCCACGGCCATCGAGAAGCAGCGCACGCCGATCTCCTGCTCCTGGTCGTCGATCGCATAGCCGCGCTCGCGGATCAGGTCGAGCTCGGCCAGCAGGGCGTCGATCGTGCCGATGCTGTGCTCGGTGGGGGTGGGCATCCCGGCGCGCGCGACGATGCCGCGGACGGTCTCGTCGGGCAGCTGCGAGAGGATCGCCTTGCCGACGCCCGTGTCGTGGAGGTGCGCCCGACGTCCGACCTCGGTGAACATCCGCATGGAGTGCAGCGAGGGCACCTGGGCGACGTAGACGACCATGTCGCCGTCGAGCACGGCCATGTTGGCACTCTCGCCGAGCGCGTCGACGAGTCCCTTGAGCTGGGGGCGGGCGAGTGCGCCGAACTGCCGCGATGCGCCTTCGCCGATCCGGATCAGCCGCGGTCCGAGCGCGTAGCGCCGGTTCGGCAGCTGGCGGGCATAGCCCAGCGACACGAGGGTGCGCAGCAGTCGGTGGATGGTGGGCAGCGGGAGGTCTGTGGATGCGGCCAGCTCGCTCAGCGTCACATCGCCGCCGGCGTCCGTCACCAGCTCCAGGAGCTCGAAGACACGTTCCACCGACTGCACGCCGGATCCGGTGCTCTTCGCTGTCTTGCTCTCGGCCATTGCATCTCCCATGCTCGCGATTCATTCCATCATGCGAGAGCTCCATGTCGAAACGCCCCGCCGAAGCCCGACACTCACTTGCGCCAAACTTCCATAAAGTAGACAATAGAATCCACGATACGAAAACGTGGCAGATTTGAGAAGACACATGGTGTGCCTCGCGGATGCGCGGGGACGCACCTCGATGAGGAGGAATCATGGCGAATCCCGGCCCGGGGAACTCGATCACCCTGCGGATCGACGCCCCGTCGAAGTTCAGCGTCACGAGCGAGCTCGCCGCCGCGGCTGCGGGAGCCGGCGCAGCCGTCACCGCGCTCGACGTGGCGGAGTCGCACCACTCGACGATCGTCGTCGACCTGACCTGCGACACCACAGGTGAGGAGCATGCCGACCAGGTGCGCTCGGCGATCGACGCGCTGGAGGGTGTGAGCGTGCGCGTCAGCAGCGACCGCACCTTCCTCATGCACCTCGGCGGCAAGCTCGAGGTCGTCCCGCGTGTGCGACTGCGCAACCGCGACGACCTCTCCCGGGCGTACACCCCCGGCGTCGCGCGCGTCTGCATGGCGATCGCCGAAGACAAGTCCAAGGCGCGCCAGCTCACCGTCAAGCGCAACACGATCGCGGTCGTCACCGACGGCACGGCCGTGCTCGGCCTCGGCGACATCGGCCCTGAGGCCGCTCTGCCCGTGATGGAGGGCAAGGCCGCCCTCTTCAAGCAGTTCGCCGACGTCGACGCCTGGCCCGTGTGCCTCGACACCAAGGACACCGAGGAGATCATCCGCATCGTCAAGGCGATCGCTCCCGTGTACGGCGGTGTGAACCTTGAGGACATCGCCGCACCGCGCTGCTTCGAGATCGAGGCGCGCCTCCGGGAGGAGCTCGACATCCCGGTGTTCCACGACGACCAGCACGGCACGGCGATCGTCACGCTCGCCGCTCTGCAGAACGCGCTCAAGGTCGTCGGCAAGAAGATCGGCGACGTGCGCATCGTCCTCTCCGGCGTCGGTGCGGCCGGCAACGCGATCGTGCAGCTGCTGCTCGCCGAGGGTGCGCGTGACATCGTGGCCTGCGGACGCGACGGTGCGATCCACCGCGGCGCCGAGTACACCGACGCGCACCGGACCGAGATCGCCGCGACCACCAACCCGCGCGACTTCCGCGGCACCCTCAAGGAGGCGATGGTGGACGCCGACGTCTTCATCGGCGTCAGCGCCCCGCACGTGCTCGACGAGGCCGACATCGCTGCGATGGCCGACGACGCGATCGTCTTCGCGATGGCCAACCCGACCCCCGAGGTCGACCCGATCGTCGCGTCGAAGCACGCCGCGGTCGTCGCCACGGGTCGCAGCGACTTCCCCAATCAGATCAACAATGTGCTCGCCTTCCCCGGCTTCTTCCGGGGACTCCTCGACGCCGGTGTCTCCGACATCACGCCGCCTATGCTGGTCGCAGCCGCCGAGGCCATCGCGTCGCGCGTGAGCGACGACGAGCTCAATGCGAGCTTCATCATCCCGAGCGTGTTCGATCCTCTGGTGGCCGGCGCGGTCGCCGAGGCGATCGTCCGCGTCGCCGGATCCACCGCCTCGAGCAAGGAGTGACCGTCGTGTCCGCCATCGTCACCACCCCGTCCATGATCGCCCGCGTGGCCGAGATCCTCACACCCGAGGCGCTCGACTTCCTCACGGCCCTGCACGAGCGCTTCGCAGCGACCCGTGACGAGCTGCTGGCCGCACGGATCGACGATCGCGCAGCCGCGGCAGCGGGAGGGGGCCTCGACTTCCTCGCCGAGACCGCCGACATACGCGACGGCGACTGGCAGGTCGCCGAGGCTCCGGAGGCCCTGCGCGACCGTCGGGTCGAGATCACGGGCCCCGCCACGCCCGCCAAGATGGCCATCAACGCCCTGAACTCGGGCGCGAAGGTCTGGCTCGCCGACCTCGAGGATGCATCGACGCCGCACTGGTTCAACGTGATCGACGCGCAGGTCAATCTCCGCGATGCCGCGCGGGGAACCCTTTCGCACACCTCGCCGGAAGGCAAGCAGTACCGGCTGCGCACGGATGCTCCGCTCGCGGTCGTCGTGGTGCGGCCGCGAGGATGGCACATGGCCGAGCGCCACATCGAGATCGGCGGGGTCGCCGCCGTCGGCGCACTCGTCGACTTCGGCCTGCACTTCTTCCACAACGCGAAGGTGCTCGCCGAGTCCGGCCAGGGGCCGTTCTACTATCTGCCGAAGATGGAGTCCCGCCTGGAGGCTCGACTGTGGAACGACGTGTTCACCTTCGCCGAGCAGGAGATCGGGATCCCGCACGGCACGGTCCGCGCCACCATGCTCATCGAGACCATTCCGGCCGCCTTCCAGATGGAGGAGATGCTCTACGAGCTGCGGGAGCATGCCTCCGGCCTCAACGCGGGTCGCTGGGACTACCTCTTCAGCATCATCAAGTACTTCCGCGACGCGGGGGAGCGCTTCGTCCTCCCCGACCGTGCGAGCATCGTCATGACCGCACCGTTCATGCGCGCGTACACCGAGCTGCTGGTCAGCACCTGTCACCGGCGTGGGGCCTTCGCGATGGGCGGCATGGCCGCGTTCATCCCGAACCGCCGCGATCCGGAAGTCACCGAGGCGGCCATCGCCAAGGTCCGCGCCGACAAGACCCGCGAGGCGAATGACGGGTTCGACGGTTCGTGGGTGGCGCACCCCGATCTCGTTCCGATCTGCCGCGAGGTGTTCGACGCGGTCCTCGGCGACAAGCCCAACCAGCTCGACCGTCTGCGCGACGACGTGCAGGTCACGGCTCAGCAGCTCCTCGACATCGCCTCGGCCGACGGGGAGGCGACGGAGGCCGGCTTGCGTGCGAACCTCTACGTCGCGGTCGCCTACACGGCGGTGTGGCTGTCGGGCAACGGCGCGGTCGCGATCCACAACCTGATGGAGGATGCGGCGACGGCAGAGATCTCACGCTCGCAGGTCTGGCAGCAGGTGCGCAATCACACCGTGCTCGCCGACACCGGCAACACGGTCACACCCGAGCTGGTCGAGACGCTGCTCGGTGAAGAGGTCGAGCGGCTGCGCGGAGAGGTCGACCCCGCGGCCTTCGCCGCACACTACGCCCCGGCCGCACGCCTGGTGCGGCAGCTGTGCCTCGACGACGAGTACGTCGACTTCCTCACGACGCCCGCGTACGAGCTGGTGGACTGATGGCAGTTCTCTCGGAGCAGGACCTCGCCGACATCGACGCCCGGCTCGCCGGCACCGACACGCTGCTCGCGACGGAGTACCCGGGCGACGACGGCACCCGTCAGCCCGTGCATACCCTGTACGTGCCTGCCGACCGCTTCACCCCCGAGCTGCCCGCGGCGTTCGGCGCGCAGGCGGCCGAGGCGCTCGCCGCGTTCGGCGGCACCGCGGCCCTCGCGGAGGCCGTCGGGCTCGGGCACCTCGCGACGGAGCTCGCGCCGCTCGTCGACGCGAAGCTCCACGCCGAGCCCATCGAAGACCTCCGCCTCGACTTCGAGGACGGCTACGGTGCACGCCCCGACGAGGAGGAGGACGCAGACGCCGTCCTCGCCGCCGAGCGCGTCGCAGCAGCAGTGGCCGCCGGCGTCGCGCCGCCCTTCATCGGCATCCGCTTCAAGTGCTTCGAGGCGCCGACGCGCCGACGCGGCATCCGCACGCTCGACCTCTTCCTGAGCACGCTCGCCTCGAAGGGACCGCTGCCGGACGGGCTCGTGCTCACCCTCCCGAAGGTCACCACCGTCGAGCAGGTCGAGGCGATGGTCTCGCTGTGCGAGCGCTTCGAGGCCGCGCTGGCGCTGCCCTCCGGGCGGCTGCGCTTCGAGGTGCAGATGGAGACGCCGCAGCTGATCGTCGCCGCCGACGGCTCCGTGCCGGTCGCGACACTGCTGCACCGCGCGAGCGGCCGGGTCTCGGCGCTGCACTACGGAACCTACGACTACAGCGCCTCGCTGCAGATCGCCGCCGCGTACCAGTCGATGGAGCATCCCGCCGCCGACTACGCCAAGCAGGTCTGCCAGGTCGCTGTCGCCGAGACCGGGGTGCGGCTCTCCGACGGATCGACGAACGTGATCCCGGTGGGCGATCCGGAGCACGTGCTCGCCGCATGGCAGCTGCACGCACGGCTGGTGCGCCGTTCGCTGGAGCGCGGGTACTACCAGGGATGGGATCTCGCCGCCGAGCAGCTGCCGACCCGCTACCTCGCGACCTATGCGTTCTACCGCGAGGGATTCGCCGCCGCAGCGCGGCGCCTCGACAACTACCTGCACGGCGGTGACGCGTCGATCATGGATGAACCCGCGACGGCCCGTGCACTCGCCCGGTTCGTCGTGCGCGGCCTGGAATGCGGTGCCGTGACCGCCGAGGAAGTGCGCTCCGCCACCCGTGCGGAACCGGCGGAGCTCACCCGCCTCGCCCACCCGAAACTCATCACCGAGGAGGCCTGATGTCCTACTACACACCCGCAGGAGGGCTGCCCCCGCAGTCCGACCTGCTCACCGATCGCGCGGTCGTCAAGCTCGCGTACACGTTCATCCCGAAGGGGGTGCTGCGCGACATCGTCACCAGCAGCCTCCCGGGCTTCACGAACAGTCGGGCGTGGATCATCGCCCGCCCGACCCCGAGCTCGGCGACCACCTTCTCGCAGCTCATCGTCGAGGTCGCGCCGGGCGGCGGTGCCACGAAGCCCGAGCCGGAGTCCGGCGTCGAGGGCGTCGTGTTCGTCACCACCGGCCGGCTGACGCTCACGCTCGACGGCGAACGACACGTTCTCGAAGAGGGCGGATACGCCTTCCTCGCACCGGGAGCCTCGTGGTCGATCGCCAACGAGGGTGACGAGATCACCAGCTTCCACTGGATCCGCAAGGCCTATGAGTGGCTCGACGGAGTGGATGCCCCGGCGTCCTTCGTCACCAGCGACAAGGACGTGGCACCGGTGTCGATGCCCGACACGGACGACGTGTGGGCGACCACCCGCTTCTCGGACGCCTCCGACATGGCGCACGACATGCAGGTGAACATCGTGACGTTCCAGCCGGGCGGTTCGATCCCCTTCGCCGAGACGCACGTCATGGAGCACGGACTCTTCGTGCTGCAGGGCAAGGGGGTGTACCGCCTCAACGACGACTGGGTCGAGGTCGAAGCGGGCGACTACATGCTGCTGCGGGCGTTCTGCCCGCAGGCCTGCTACGCCGGGGGACCGGAGCCCTTCCGCTACCTGCTGTACAAGGACATGAACCGTCAGATCCGGCTCACCTGAGGACCGTGTCCTCGACGGCGTCACTCCTCAGGGGTGACGCCGTCCGCTGTTAACGCGGTGGTGACGCCCGGTCTGGGAGGGTGTTGGCATGACGACAGTGATGACTTTCGGGACCGGAGCGCGAGGCGCCGCAGGCTGGGCCTGGCGCATCGATGGAGTGCGGTGGCGCCTCTCAGGGAGCACCGATTCCGACCCGATCGGCAATGAGCTCCGTGCGATCGGTGACGCTCTGACCGACATCGGACGCATCGACCATCCGGTGAGGATACGAGTGCAGCACCCGGCGCTCGCGGCCGCACTCGCCGACACCGAGCCGTTCAGCGCACTCGCAGGCCTCCGCGCCGGGGTGGGAGCGCGGCACGAAGAGATGCTGCAACTCGAGCGTGCGGTCGAGCGGTTCCCCGTCGAGTTCGGCCCGGCGGGGCCGGATGCCGTGCACCCCGGTGAGGACACCGGCGCTAGGGGAGGACATGCAGGGTTCGTCTCGACCGATGCCTCGGACGCGCTGCGGGAGAAGATCGTCGACCTCGAGTCGGTGCTGCTCAGCGCCGAAGGCCGCTCCGATGAGAAGCGGTTGGAGGAGCTGATCCATCGAGACTTCTACGAGATCGGACGCAGCGGCAGGTACTGGTTGCGCGACGAGGTCATCTCGACACTGCTCGGGATCCCCGACCAGGTGCAACGGGTCACGTTCGATCGCGTCGTCGAACTCGCCCCGGGCGTCGCGCACGTGCGCTTCCGCACCGAGGATGCTGTGGGCATCGTGCACCGAAGCTCGATCTGGATGCGTGACGGCGAGCGGTGGCGGCAGCGCTACCACCAGGGGACACCGGACACCCAGTAGGCGCGCGACGACGGCGGTGTGCTCAGCGAAGCTGGTCCAGAAGCTGCCGCGTCTCGCGCGACGGGTCGGCACCGATCGTCCGGAGCGCGCTCGCGCATGTCTGGTACCGCGCGAGCACATCATCGGCCGAGCCGATCGCGGCCGCGATGCGCATCCTGAGGCGCCATGCTGCCTCGCGCAGGGGCTGCTCCTCGACGACCGCGGTGGCGAGAGCGTCGGCGCGGGCGAAGAAGCCGAGCTCGAACGCGAGGGTCGCTGCCTCCAGACGCAGCGTGGTGGCGGTCGCGGTCAGTTGGGTGCGCCGCTCCTCGGCCCACTGCGACTTCGCCTTCGGGAGGTAGTCCCCGCGCGTGGAAGTCTCGAGTGCTCGCTCCAGCTCATCGAGACGCGTCGACGGATCGTTGCTCCCTGCGCGATGCGCCGCTTCCTCGAACTGCATCGACTCGCTCCGTAGGGCGTACTCGTCGGAGAGGGTGATCTGATCGCCCGCGATGAACGGGCCCGCACCTTCGGGGAGCACGGAGCGCAACTGGTGGATCACCTGGCGCAGATACGCCCGCGACGCGCTCGTATCTGCATCGTCGAAGAGGGCCCCGAGCAGTTCGGAGCGCGTCGCGGTGCGCGAGCTCTTCGCCGCGAGGTAGGCGACCAACTCGTAGCACTTCGCGATGCGCGGGCGCAGCTCTTCGTCGTCGAGCCGGAGCGTCGCGGCGCCGAACTCCGTGATCGAGAGCACCGGCCCCGCTGCCATCACGGCGGTGGGCGGTGTCCCGAGCACACGCAGCCCGAGGCGATTCCAGGCTGTGTCGGTTCCGGAAAGCCCGTCGAGGCGACGAGAGAGCACCTCGGGGAACTCGCGGAGCACACGGAGCAGAGTCTCGTCCGTGCCCTGTCGACGCGCTGCCTCGAGGGCGAGATCGGGGTACAGATCGACACCCTCACTGTCTCCGCAGTGCCATGACGCCTCGGCGAGATAGATCGCGGCCGTCGTCAGCTCGAGGAAGCGCCCCGACGTCTGCATACTCTGCACCGCGCGCTGCAGACGCAACCTGGCATGGTCGTACTCGCCCACAAGCAGGTGGCTGAGGCCGTACCAGGTATCGATCTGCTCGGCGGTCGAGTCGTACACGCGAGCGAGAGGCTCGCGTTCGAGTGCGTCGAGGACGGCCCTCGCCCGGCGCGGGTCACGGCGCAGCCGCAGCTCGAGCTTGGCCTCCGAGAGCTGCGCGAAGAGATCCCACACCGTCGAGCCGATTCGCTGGGCTTCGGCGCGCCCCTCGGCGATGCTCGCCCTGGCCTCGGCCTCCAGGCCCATGTCGGTGAACAGCTCGGCTCCCACCACGGCATGCAGGCCCGCGGTGAGCATCCCGGCGGAATCGACCCGTCGGTAGAGCTGGTGAGCCTGCTCCAACTCGCCCATCGCCCGCAGGGCTGCGATCCGCCACGGCCGCACGACCGCGTCTGCGGCCTCGGTCTGCGCGGGGGCCGCTGCGCGTGTGAGCCATCCGCGCCAGTAGTGGAGGCGTGCGATCAGCCCGTCGACCGACCCGCCCGTCAGGCTCATGGCCGGTGGATCCTCCTCAGGACGGTCGTCCATCAAGGTCAGGAGGTACTTCGCCGCCTCGAGCTCGGCCCCGGGATGCGCGACGGCGACCACTGCCGCGATGTCCTCCGTGCGACAAGCATGGTAATAGCACCAGATCATCATGGCCGCCGCCCGGCTCGAAGTGGCGGCCATGGTCTCGCGCTGTCCGAGTGCCGCGAGCTGATCCGCTATTCGCACTCCGCGCCAGTACTCCTCGCGGGCGACGGCGAGCATCAGCTCGGCCGTCGTCAGCGGGCTCGAGCCCGCTTGCCCCTGGTCGGCCAGCAGCTCGAGCCAGTGGTCGACGACATCGAAGTCGAGGCGGTCGATCAGCGTCACGGTAGCGTCTTCCACGAAAGGCAAAGCCTCCTCGAAGGCGCCGACCGCGAGCAGCTCGTCGGCCGCTTCTACCATGAAGCCCTCGTCGGCGAGCAGTTGTCCGAACCTCGTGCGCAGAGCGACGACCTCCGCGCGCGGTCGGCGCTCGAGCAGTACGAGCAGGTAGTCGCGGAGGACGCGGTGATAGCGCACCGTCTTGCCTCCCGGCTCCCACACCGCGGGAATCCGGTGCGCACGCAGCTCGGTGAGGAAGTGCTCGGCACGCTCGAGCCCGAGTGCTGTCGCGCGCTGCGCGTCGACGGCGACGAGCAGCGCGGTGCTGATGGCGAACTCGCGCAGCTCCGGGCTGAGCCCCTGCATCACGTGCGCCCACAGATACGCGTGCAGCGGGTCGATCTCGGGCTGCAGCGCCATCCGGATGGGCTCAGCCGTGGTGCCGGCGAAGAGCACTCCGACCACCCAGCCACCGGTGGAGCGCATGACGGCATCGACGTCATCGGTCGACCCGCCGGCCTGTTCCAGAGCAGTCGCGGCCTCCTCCTCGGTGAAGGCGAGCTCGCGATCGATCAGGTAGTCGATCCGCTCGGACCCGGGCGCGGCCGAGGACGCGAGGGTGATCGCGGTGCGCGAGATCAGGATGATCCTCACGTTCCCCGGGGCGAAGCGTACGAGGCTGTCGATCACCTCCATCGATTTGTGATGGGCGAGGATGCGGTCGAGCTGATCGATCACCAGCGTGACCTGGCCGAGATCGGCCAGGGCCTCGATCATCAGGCCCGCGACCTCGGCGTGCGGTGCCTGGGCACCGAGCACGCTCTGGACCAGCTCGCTCACGGTCGGCGCGAAGTGGGCCAAGGACGCGGCGAGGTATGTCAGCAGCCGTCCGGGCGACGCGTCGGCCGTGTCGACGGTGAGCCAGGCGACGCGGGGGCGATCGTTCAGCGCGATGCGCACGGCCGTCGTCTTGCCCGCCCCCGCCGTCGCGCAGACCACGAGTACGGGAAGGGTGCTCAGCCGCCGTTCGATCGACGCATCCAGACGAGGGCGCGCGACGAGCACTTCAGGGAGAGGCGGCGGTGTGATCTTGCCGCGCAACAACGGGAGTGCGTGTTCCATGAGCTCGCCAGTGCGCTCGGGCGACACGGTGAACCGGTCGCCGGTGACGGGTGTTAACGGCTGCCTCGGGTGGGCAGACGTCCGTTTCGGTCCGGTTAACCGGCCGACTTCTACTCTAAGCGCATGACGACCACCCAGCACCAGACGCGGACACGGCACGGAGCCGGCCTCAGCGGCCGCGAAGTCCGACGTCTCGTCGACATCGTGCTCGCGGCGGATGCCGAACAGCGCCAGATCATTGCGCTCTCGCAGCTCATCCCCGAGCTTGCCCGAGAGGACGCGCGCGTCGTCAGGGATGAGCTCATCCGGCGCCGTGAGGCGTCCGGAGACGCGAGCGCAGCGATCTTCGTCCTCGACGGCGGTGAGCCGATCCTCGCCGGGGTCGGCGCGATCGCCGACGGCGAGGTGAGCGTCCCGGCCGGCGCGCGGGGCCTCACGGTGCGGGCCGTCGGCGGGGTCCGGCTCTCGGACGGCGCTCTGCGCACCCTGTTGCATGAATCTCAACGACCGACACCTGAGGCGGCGAGCGTCCGGATCGGGCTCGCGGTGCACCGTATCCCGTTCGCGCAGGACGGGGGCGGGGCAGACGATCTCGTCGCCGTCAACGGCGGACTGGTCGGACTCGCCCTGGCCGCCCCGGGCGCCGACTATGTGATCCGCGCCGACGGCACGGTGATCGCCTCCGGAGCCGTGCCGACCGAGGCCGACCTGTGGAAGCACGCGTGCGATGCCGTCCTCGAAGCGCTCGAGCGCTCCGCACTCCTCCGGGCGCTGTGCTCGATGCACCGACAGCACGAGGGCGGCTTTCCCGACCTCGTGCTCACGACCGCACTCAGCGTGGCGATCGACGTCGCCGCCGGTGGTGCGATCGAACTCGAGACGACCACGGGCCGGTGCGCCGCAGTAGCCGTGCCCGCCGAACGAACACCGATCCTGATGGGAGATCCCGAATGAGCCAGACCGAAGCCGCTCCGGTGGCACGCGAGACCGCAGACGGCGCAGGTGCGCCCCTGATCCACTCGACCAGGGCGGGCAGCACCGCCGCGACGAAAGAGTCGTTGTTCCGTCGGCTGACCTACAAGTACGCCGTGCTCGGCGTACTGATCCTGGTGGTGGCCGTCTTCTCGATCGCCGCTCCTCAGACATTCTTCACGTTCGAGAACCTCCGGGTGATCACCTCGTCGCAGAGCGTGCTCATCATCGCGGCCCTCGGTCTCGTGCTGCCGTTCGCCGCAGGGGAGTTCGACCTCTCCTTCGGCCCGATGATCGCCTGGTCGTCGGTCGCGCTCGCCGTGCTGCACGTGCAGCTGGGTGTGCCCGGCGCGCTCGCGATCCCCATCGTCCTGGCCTCGACGTGCGCGTGGGGACTGCTCAACTCGTACTTCATCGTGAAGATCGGGATCAGCTCGATGATCACGACTCTCGGCATGGGCACCGTGATCACGGGACTCACGCTCGCGGTCTCCGGGTCACAGGTCATCGCGGGCGCGCCCGAGTTCCTCACCGCCGTCGCGACCACGCAGTTCCTCGGGCTCCCGCTGCCGGTCTACTTCGCATTTCTGCTCGCCTTCCTCGTCTGGCTGTTCATGGAGCACACTCCGCTGGGGCGCTACATCTACTTCACCGGCGAGGGCCGCGAGGTCGCACGCCTGAGCGGTCTGCCGACGAACCGCATCCGCGTCTTCGCCCTCACTGCCAGCGCGCTGCTCTGCGGCGTGGCCGGCGTCCTCAACGTCGGCCGTCTCGGCAGCGCCGACCCCAATCTCGGAGCCGCGTTCCTGCTCCCCGGCGCCGCAGCGGTCTTCCTCGGAGCGACGGTTATCAAGCCGGGGCGTTTCAACGCCTGGGGCACGGTCATCGCTGTCTTCCTCGTCGTCACCGGGGTCACCGGTCTGCAGATGCTCGGCGGCGCGGGCTGGCTCGAGAACGTGTTCAACGGCGCCGCACTCGTCCTCGCCGTGTCATTCGCCGCGATCGTCAGCCGCAAGTCGGCCAGCGCCGGCTCCTAGCCCACCCGAATCCGAATCCGAACCCGAACAGCACCACCCACGAAAGGAAGCAGTGCAATGAGGCACCACCGTTCGACCATGAAGCCGCTCCTCGCGCTCGGCATCGCCACCGCGCTCATCGCCCTCACCGGATGCCAAGGCGCAGGCGCCGGCGCCGCCCTCGCCGACTCGAAGGTCGATGCGACCGAGGGCCGCGCCGCTGCGCAGGCCTTCGTCGACGACAGCGCGAAGCCCGCCGAGTTCATCTCGCCCGGTGATCCGATCGACATCGCGGACTTCGAAGGGGAGACGATCGCCGCCATCACGCTCGACAACTCGTTGCCGTTCGTGCGTGCCGTCCTCGACGGCATGTCCGAGGCTGGCGAGGAGGCCGGGGTGAAGGTGACGATCTACGATGCGAAAGGTTCGACCGACACCGCGGCGAAGCAGATCGACCAGGCGCTGGCAGCGGGATCGGCGGCCATCGTCGCCTTCGGCATCAACTTCAACCTGCTGCCCACCGCGATCGACAACGCGAACTCGGCGGGCGTACCCGTCGTCGGCGCGCTCAACGTCGACGTCAACGCCGATCTCGAGAAGGGAGCCGCCGGCGAGGTCAGCATCGACTACTTCAAGTCGGGCAAGCTCGTCGCCGCGTACGCGATCGCGAACACCGAGGGTCCGGTGCACGGCGCGGTGCAGAACCTGCCCTCCATCGAGACCTTCACCGCCATGCGTGAGGGCGTCGAGGACGGCTTCACCGAGTTCTGCTCCTCTGAGTGCACGCTGAAGATCGACGACCTTATGCAGTCCAACTTCAAGACGGCCGCCGAGACTCTCACCGGATCGCAGATCTCGAGCAACCCCGACCTCAACTGGGTGTTTCCCGCGATCGACGGCATCGCGCAGTTCACCATTCCGGCAATCGAACTCTCGAGCCGCAAGGACGAGATCCGTCTGGGGAGCATCAACGCGTTCGAGGCGAACCTCGGCTACATCCTCGACGGCCGCGTGCAGGCGGTCGACGTCGGCAACAGCAACAACTGGCTCGGCTGGGCGATGCTCGACCGCGCGCTGCGCGCACTCGCGGGTGAGGAGCCCGGGATCAGTGAGGTACCGGTGAAGCTCTTCGACGCCGAGAACCTCGAGGGCGTCGACATCTCCTCCGAGGCTGCGCTCTACGACAACGTCGACTACAAGGCGAAGTACTCAGAGCTCTGGAAGTAGAACACGCTGCGGGCCGTGGCCGAGCCACGGCCCGCAGGAACCATCGGATAGGAGAGATCGCAATGTCGCATCGCGCAGACAGGCCACGCACCGACGAAGGCATCGTCCTTACGGACGTCTC
The DNA here is from genome assembly GCA_044900255.1 of Microbacterium sp. NPDC090218. Lineage (GTDB taxonomy): Bacteria > Actinomycetota > Actinomycetes > Actinomycetales > Microbacteriaceae > Microbacterium. The sequence continues at coordinate 50,817 of JBJDMS010000002.1, forward strand.
GAAGACCTTCGGTCTGAACACGGTGCTCCACGACGTCTCCCTGACGTTCCGCCCCGGAAGCGTGACCGGCGTTCTCGGAGAGAACGGGGCGGGCAAGTCGACGCTCTTCAAGATCCTTGCGGGGATCTATGAGCCCGACGAGGGCGGACGCCTGGAGGTCGGCGGCCAGGAGGTGCCGCTGCCGCTGAGCCCGACGAGTTCGGCTGAGCACGGGTTCGCCTTCGTGCATCAGGACCTCGGCCTCGCAGCTTCGCTCTCGGTCATGGAGAACGTGTTCGTGGGCGCAATGATGCGTCGACACGGTCTGATCGACTGGAAGGGACAGGCGGCGAAGGTCCGGGAGCTGCTCGAACAGCTCGGGGTCGACCTTGACCCGGCGATGACGGTGCAGGATCTGACGCAGTCCGAGAAGGCGGTCGTCGCGATCGCCCGGGCGATCTACGCCCGCGGCCGCGCTTCCTCGTCGCTCCTCGTGCTCGACGAGCCGACCGCGAATCTCACCGGTGTCGAACGCGACCGCCTCTTCGACGCGATGCGGGCGGCGGCGGCGACGGGCACGGCGATCGCGTTCTGCACGCACCGCCTAGATGAGGTGCTCACCGCCACTGACGACGTCATCGTCCTCCGTGACGGTCGGGTCGTCATGGAGGCCCCGACCTCGACGATCCACGACGAGAAGGAGCTCGCCCGGCACATCCTCGGACGGGACCTCGAGACGTACTTCCCCGAGCGCACCAGCAGCGTCGTCATCGACGCCGAACCGGCGCTCCGCGTCGAGAACCTGTCCGGCTCCGGGGTCGAGCGATTCTCGCTCGAAGTGCGACCCGGTGAGATCGTCGGACTCACGGGGCTCGCGGGTGCCGGGCACGATTCGGTTCCCGAGCTGATTCTGGGGGCGACCACGGCATCGGGTGGGAGCGTGGCGCTCGACGGCCGGACGATCCGTGGCGGCTCGCCGACGACGGCGACGACGGCCGGGTTGGCCGTGCTTCCGGCCGACCGGAAGCGCCGCTCCGGCATAATGTCGGCCTCGATCGCCGAGAATCTGACCCTGGCATCCCTTCGTCGATTCGCGAAACGCGGACTCATCGACCACCGGTCGGAGCGGGCCGACGTCGTGACGGCGATGGAGACTTTCGACGTACGTCCGCTGGGCGACCCTGATCGCGCGCTCGAGACGTTGAGCGGCGGAAACCAACAGAAGGTGCTGATCGCGAAGTGGGCTTCGAGGGACGGCGTGCGGTGTCTGATCCTGCATGAGCCGACTCAGGGCGTCGACGTGGGCGCGAAGAAGACGATCCTCGAGCACGTGGCCCGTATGGCGAAGGAGGGGGTGGCAATCCTCATCGTCTCGTCCGAGCACGAGGAGCTGAGCCATCTGTGCGACCGTGTGCTGATCATGCGCGACGGCACGCTCCGGCGCGAGCTGCGCGCGGCGGGTGCCAAGCAGATCACCGAGCAGTGCTACGTGGCCGCATGAACGTGCAACGATCGGCGCCGCCGGATCCCCAGGGCCGCAAGCGACGGATCGCGATCATCAACTCGAACAGCTCCGCCGCGGTGACCAGGCAGCTCGCCGACACCGCCGCGCCGGAGCTGCTGCCGGGGACCGATGCGCATTTCTTCAACCCCGAGCACGGCCCCTCCGGCATCGACTCACCACTAGACGTCGCCGTCTCCGGAGCGCAGACGGCGCTGCTAGTGCAACAACTGGCCGAGGAATACGACGCGTTCGTCGTTGCGTGCGGCAACGATCCCGGCCTCACCGCCGCACGGTCGGCGACCTCCCGGCCCGTCGTCGGCATCGCCGAAGCCGGGATGCTGCAGGCGTGCAGCCTCGGATCGCGGTTCAGCGTCGCGGTGCTCGCGCCTGAGAAGGCCGCGCCGATGCGGTCGCTCGTCGAGCAGTACGGGCTCGAACGTCGTCTCGCGTCGATCATCCCCGCGCGGTCGTCGAGCCGGCAGGCGGCGAACGATCCTGACGGCCTCCTCGCGCAGCTCGTCGGGTCGTGTAGGAGCCGGACCGACGAGCTCGGCGATGTCGTCGTACTCACCGGGTCGGTGATGGGGCGCATCGCGCCGGCGCTCTCGGCCGCGATCGGCCGGCCGGTCGTCTCGGGCCTGCTCGCCGGCATCCGCAATGCGGAGACCCTCGCCGAACGCCGACTCGACCAGGTCTCCGACCCCGTCGGAAATCCCGCAGACAGGCAGGAGCAGCTATGACCGAAACACGATTCGTCCTCGGCGGCCCGGTGTTCGACACCGGCACCCGCGGATTCGTCGAGGACCACATGGTGGTGATCCAAGGTGACCGCTTCGTGGACATCGCACCGGTCGGACAGCTTCCGTCCGACGCGGCGCAGGTCACGGACGTCGCCGGTGCGCACATCATGCCGGGCCTGATCGACGCACACACCCACCTGATGAGCCGTTCGGGTGTCGAAGCCGATGCGCGGCTCATCACCACGACCGCGATCGACGGCGTGATCATGGCCAGGCGCCAGATCGAGTCCGGGATCACCTCACTTCGCGATCCGGGCTGCAAGCATCGCGGCATCCACCAGTTCCGCGACGAGATCGCGGCCGGGCGGATCGTCGGTCCTCGCGCCTACACCGCCGGTCCGAACATCGTGGGAAGCGGTGCTCCGGTCGACTGGCGCAATCATTTCGTCGACGGCGTGGACGACGTCCGCAAAGCGGTGCGTGAGGAGATCAAGTCGGGGGCTGACCTCGTGAAACTCGTGCTTTCGCACACGACGGCCGACTCCGACTGGAACACGTGCTTGCGCTATCTGAACGATGAGGAGATCGCCACGGCCGTCGCCGAGGCGCACCTCCTCGGCACGCGCGTCGGCTGCCACTGCGAAGGACTCCCGGCCGCGCGCGCTGCCGTGAACGCGGGGATCGACGTGATCGACCACGGGCTCGCCCTCGACGACGCGCTCGTCGCGCAGATGGCCACGCAGGGCACGTTCTACGTGCCGACGCTCTGGGCGTTCTCGACGAACACCCACCTGAACATCGGCAAGACGATCACCGAGGACCGCGCAGCGCTCTACGAGGAGAAGATCGCGGGGCCGCATCGCGAGTCGGTCCAGCGGGCGATGGCTGCGGGCGTCAAGATCGCCGCCGGTACCGACCCGGTGCACTGGATTCCCGCGCGCGATGCGATGGTGTGCGAGCTCGAAACGCTGGTGGCTGCCGGGATGGCACCGGTCGATGCGCTGCTGGCTGGCACATCCGGCTCAGCCGACGCGATCGGAGACCCGACCATCGGCAGCATCCGCCCCGGCAACCGCGCCGACCTCGCCGTCTTCGACGGTGACCCGCTGCGCGACCTCCGGGCGCTCGCCCGACCCCGCCTGGTGATGAAGGACGGTGAGATTCTCGTCGACCTGCGCCATGACGAGGTCGTCGCCGGAGCGCTGTGGGCGGACATCGCCACAGGGCTCCCTGCTTCCGGTCGGCAGCCCGAGCTCTGGGGCCAGCGGAAGTAACCCGACTCAACAGACATCGAAGGAGAGAACAATGACGCTCGAAACCACCACCACTTGGATCGACATCGCCGCTGCCGCGGCACCCGAAGGAGGAGCCTTCATCGACGGCGCCTACGTCTCGGCCCTCTCGGGCGAGACCGTCGACAATCTCAGCCCGATCGACGGCCGTCTGCTGAATCGGATCGCAGAGGGCACCGAAGTCGACGTCGACCGCGCGGTCGCCGCGGCGCGCACGGCCTTCGATGACGGACGTTGGTCGGCTGCCGCTCCCCGGCACCGCAAGAAGGTGCTCACGGCCTTCGTGGCGGGGATCCGCCGGGACCGCGAACGGCTCGCCACGATCCTCACCGCCGACACCGGCAAGCCGATCTCCGCGGCCCTGGGCGAGGTCGACGGCGCCGCCGCAGTGCTCGAGTTCTACACCGAGGCGATTGACAAGTGGGCGGGCGAGGTCATGCCCACCCCGGGGTCAGCGCTCGCCCTCGTCACGCGCGAAGCACTCGGCGTCGTCGCCGCGGTGGTGCCGTGGAACTTCCCGATCGGCATGCCGATGTGGAAGATCGCTCCCGCGCTCGCCACCGGGAACTCGGTGGTCGCGAAGCCCGCAGAGCAGGCGCCCCTGCCCGTGATCGCGCTCGCGGAGCTCGCGGCCGAGGCAGGTCTGCCCGACGGCGTGTTCAATGTCGTGCCCGGGCGCGGTGACCGCGCGGGCAAGGCGCTCGGCCTGCACATGGACGTCGACAAGATCGCATTCACCGGATCGACGCAGGTCGGCAAGTACTTCATGCAGTACGCCGGGCAGTCGAACCTCAAGTCGGTCTCCCTCGAGTGCGGCGGCAAGTCGGCCAACATCGTGCTCGCCGACGCACCGGACCTGCACGAGGCCGCCAGAGCCGCTGCGCTCGGCGGTTTCGTCAACGGTGGTCAGATCTGCAGCGCCGGCTCGCGTCTCGTCGTCGAGGAGTCGATCAGGGACGAGTTCCTCGAACTGGTCGTGGAGGCGAGCCGGGCTTGGACGCCCGGAGACCCCTTCCGAGCCGACACCCTGATGGGCGCGATCATCGACTCGGAACAACTCGATCGCGTCGCGAGCTACGTTGAGATCGGGCAGCAGGAGGGGGCGCGCCTCGTGACCGGAGGAAGCCGGACCCGTCTCGAGACCGGCGGCACTTACCACGAACCCACCATCTTCGCCGATGTCGACAACAGCATGCGGATCGCGCAGGAGGAGATCTTCGGGCCGGTGCTCTCCGTCATCACAGCGAAGGACGCCGACGACGCCGTTCGCATCGCGAACGACTCCGACTACGGTCTCGCGGCCGCGGTCTGGACGAGCAACGTGTCGACCGCGCACCAGGTGTCCCGAGCGCTGCGCGCCGGAACGGTCTGGATCAACTGCTACAACCAGGCCGACATCAACGTGCCGTTCGGTGGCTACAAGCAGTCGGGCAATGGTCGCGACAAGTCCTTGCACGCGCTCGACCAGTACACGCAGCTGAAGACCAGCTGGTTCAACCTCGATGTCTGAGACGGCCCGTCGCACCATCGTGACCGGCGGCACCGTCGTGGCCCCGGGCGCGACGGTTGCGACGGACGTGCTGATCGAAGACGGCATGGTGGTCGGGATCGAGCGATTCGACCCCGACCGCTGTCCGGACTGGTCCGCAGCGGAGGTCGTCGACGCCTCCGGCGCGTATGTGCTGCCCGGCGGCGTCGACGTGCACACACACCTGGATGCTGTGTTCCGTGGTTCGATCCGCACCGCAGACGACTTCGCGTCCGGAACGGCAGCCGCCGTTGCCGGAGGCACCACCACGGTCGTCGACTTCTGCGCCGCGGAACCGGGGGAGCGGCTCGACGTCGCTCTCGCGCGGTGGCGCGAGCGAGTGGCAGCGCAGCGGCCCTGGGCCGACTATGGCGCGCACGTCGTGCTTGTGCAGCCCGACGACGACGTCCTGGAGCAGCTCCGGGATCTGCCTGGGCTCGGAGTCTCCAGCATCAAGATGTACATGGCGTATCCCGGGCGCATGATGAGTGACGATCGTGCCATCCTCCGCGCCATGCAGCGTGCGGCGGAGGCGGGCATCCTCGTTCTCGTGCACGCGGAGAACGGGCACGCGATCGACGTTCTCGTCGATGACGCGCTCGCTGCCGGTCACGTCGAACCGGAGTGGCACGGCAGGACCCGGCCTCCGCTCACCGAGGCCGAGGCGGTGTCGAGAGCGGCCGCGCTCGCTCGGCTCGCGGGCGCGGCTCTGTACGTGGTGCACGTCTCCTCCGCCGATGCCCTCGCGGAGATCGGGCGCGCCCGCGCTGCGGGAGCGGCCGTGCATGCCGAGACCTGCTCCCACTATCTCGTCCTCGACGAATCGATGCTGGAGGACCACCCGCGTGAGGCCTCCGCCCCCCTCGTGTGCTCGCCTCCCGCACGGAGTGCTGCCGACCGCGCTGCATTGTGGGATGCGCTCGCCGACGCGCGGCTCGACGTGCTCTCGAGCGACCATTGTCCGTTCGCGCTGCATGGCGAGAAGATCGTGGATGGCGACTTCACGCACATCATGAACGGGTTGCCGGGAATCGAGCAGCGGATGCTGGTCGCCTATCAGGGAGTGGCCGAGGGGCGATATCCGATCGAGCGGATGGTGGATGCGGTGAGCACGCGCCCCGCGGCGCTCGCCGGAATCGGCCGAAGCAAGGGCGCGATCCGCATCGGCGCCGACGCCGATCTCGTCATCCTCGATCCGAGGGGGCGGACCGTGTTCTCGGTTGCGACCCATCACTCGGCCGCCGACTACCTCCCTTACGAGGGGATGGAGGTGGCGGGCGCGATCCGACACGTGTTGGTGCGCGGCCGAACCGTGTTCACCGACGGCGTCGTCGTCCCCGATACCCGATTCGGGAGTTTCCTCGCGCGGGGCCTCCCGGAAGACTCGAATGGAGAGAAACCATGACCTCTGCCCCTCACGCCCTCCCGCCGTTCCAGGTGTCCACGAACCGCGGCGGTCTCGGCCCCGCGCACTACGTGATCACGCCTGCCAACCACTTCGGCTCCCGCCTGCCCGACTTCGCCGGGACGGTGGTCAAGAAGCTCACGACTCCCCGCAACGGATCGGCGAGAGTAGCGATGTATCTGCTCGAGATCGAGCCCGGCGGCGGCACGGTTGCGCCGACCGGAGAAGGCTTCGAGCACTTCCTCTTCGCGCTCGACGACGGGCTGAGCGGCCCGTTCGGCACGGAGGCGCCGGCGAGCGCTTTCGCCTTCGTCCCCGACGGTGCGCGCTTCGAGATCGTGAACAGTTCGGCCCGCACCGCGCGGCTCATCTGGGTCAAGCGCCGCTACGAGACCCATCCTGCGGCCGGAGTGCCGGATGCCGTCGTCGGGGTGTCCGACACGATGTCCCCGACAGCCGGATCCGTGCCGGGAGTGAACCGGCTTGAGCTTCTGCCGGTGGAGGCGGGGTTCGACTTCGCCATGAGCATCCTGTCTTTCGAGTCGGGGGCGGTCTTCCCCAAGGTCGAGATCCACGACGAGGAGCACGTGCTGTACATGCTCGACGGCCGTGGTGTGTACGTGCTCGATCGTCAGCACTACGAGGTCGCGCAGGACGACTTCATCTACATGGCCCCGTACTGCCCGCAGTACTACTACCCGGGCGGTCTGGCGCGCTCGGCCTATCTGCTCTACAAGGATGCGAACCGCGATGGATTCTGAAGAACGCCGGCGTCGGCTCTTCGAACTGACCGAGGGCCGGGACGCGCTTCTCGCGAAGGTCGAGGAGCGCGCAGACGAGTATCTGTCGTGGCTGATCGAGTTCGCCTCGATCCCCAGCATCAGCGCCACTGGCGAGGGTGTGCGCGAGTGCGCCGACCACCTGCGTGAGCGGATCCGGACGATCGGTCTCGAACCCGAACTGCTCGAGACCGGCGCGCATCCGATCGTGTGGGCGAGTGCGGGCTCGCACGAGCACACGCTCCTGGTCTACGGTCACTACGACGTGGTGCCCGCTGGCGACGAGTCGGATTGGCCGTTCCCCCCGTTCACCCCTACCGTGCATGACGGGTCGCTGTGGGGCCGCGGCGTCGGCGACAGCAAAGGGCAGATGCTGGCTCACCTCTGCGCGCTGTCGGCCTGGCTCGACGTGTTCGGCGACCTCCCTCCGTTCCAGATCGACTTCATGTTCGACGGCGAGGACGAGATCGGGTGCGCGGACACCTCGGCCTACATCCGGGCGAACGTCGAACGGTTCCGAGCCGACTTCCTGTACACGTCGGATGCGTCGACTCTCGGCGTATGGCAGCCTGCCCTGTTCCTCGGCATCCGCGGTGCCTTGTATGTCCAGCTCGAGGCGCGCGGTGCCGAGATCGAGTGGCATTCGGGCAGCTACGGCAGCATTCTGCCGAATCCGGTGACCCGGATGGCGCAGGCCATTTCGACCATGGTCGACGGCGACGGACGCGTCGCGATCGACGGGTTCTACGACGATGTTCTGCCGGTCGCCGATGAGTTGCGGCAGTTCGCCCGGCAACTGCCTCCCGAGTTCCTCCCCGCTGCCGAGAGCTTCGGCGTGGCGGCCTTCGAGCGTGACGAGCCACTGGAGTCGATGTTCTTCGAGCCTCGCATGTGCGTCTGCGGCATTGAGGGGGGATACACCGGAGATGGCCTCAAGATGGCTGTCCCGACCACGGCCACGGCCAAGATCGACTTCGCTCTGCTGCAGGGGCAGCGTCCGTCCAAGGTCGCGGAGCTGCTGCGCGCACACCTCGACCGGCATGGATTCGACGACATCTCGATCACCGTGTTGTCGGATGCTCCGCCGTCCGGGGTGAGCAGCGATCACCGCCTGGTCGCGACCGCGAGGGCCGCCCTCGAGTCGGTGTGGTGTCGGCCGCCCGTGGTGATCCCGTCGATCGGCGGCGGGGGCGTGTTCGCCACCTTCGTCGACGCGGTCGGCCTGGATTGCCTGCTCGTCCCGTATGCCCAGCCCGACATGCAGGAGCACTCTTCGCAGGAGCATCTCTCTCTCGAATGGTTCGTGAACGGGATCAAGACGAGCGCAGAGGTGTATCGCCAGCTGTCGATCGCGGCACTCGTCGATGAGGAAACGAGCGAAGGGTGACCGTCGTCGACGTCCACACGCATTTCGTGCCTTCTTTCGTGCGGGAGATCCTCGCCCGAGGGACAGGCGAGCACGGCATCGCTGGCACGGAGCGGTTCCTCGAGAGTGCCGCCGGGCGTCTGCCACTCGACTACCCGGAGATGCATGAGCCCGCGGCGAAGCGGGCCGCGATGCGCGAGCGAGGTGTCGACGTCTCGATCGTCTCGCTCACCCCGCACCTGTTCCTCTATGAGGAGGCGTGCGATCCCGTGGAGTTCGCGCGGCGCGCGAACGACGAGCTCGGCGTGTTCGTCGGCTCGGCTGCGCAACTCCACGGTCTCGCGACTCTTCCGATCGGGAATCCGGACGAGGCGGCGGCCGAGTTGCGTCGCGCGGTCACGGGCCTCGGCATGCGAGGGGCCATCATCGGCACTGGCCGCTCGCGCGAGCTGCCGCTCGACCGCCTCGAACTCGATCCGCTGTTCACGACGGCGGTCGAACTCGACGTGCCGTTGCTCGTGCACCCCTTCTACTGTGGCGTCGTCACCTCCCCGGAGCTCTTCCTCAACAACTCCCTGGGCGTGCCGTTCGATGCGGCTTGGGCGGTCGCGCGGCTGATCGCTGCAGGAGTACTCGATCGGCACCCGCACCTGAAGCTGGTCGTGCCGCACGGCGGGGGTGCGCTGCCGTATCTGCTCGGGCGGATGGACAACGCCTGGCGTCGGAGGCCCGAGCTGCGCGAGGCAGCACTGCGCCAGCCGTCGGCGTATCTCGACCAGCTCTGGTTCGACTCGATCCTGCACTCAGATGTGGCGCTGCGGTTCCTCGCCGGCCTCGTCGGTCCTGAGCGTGTGCTCGTCGGCACTGACTCGCCGTACCTGACAGGCGACTCCGATCCGTGCGCGACCCTCGCTGCGGCGGGACTCGATGTGGACGACGCCGGCCGGGCGGCGGTCCAGGTGTTCGGTCTGTCCGCCTCGGTCTGAGTGGCGGTTGACGAAGTCCCGGGCATCGGCGTACTCTTTTCATTAACAGGAATCTTTCTTCCACAATACGAAATCAAGGACGATCATGAGCTACACCGTCAACGCCTCGATCCTGCTGACCGAGCTGCCTGTCCTCGAGCGCCCTGCCGCGGTCAAGGCTGCGGGCTTCGACGCCGTCGAGTTCTGGTGGCCGTTCGCGACCGCCGTCCCCGCGCAGGCGGAGATCGAAGGTTTCGTCGCGGCGATCCAGGACGCGGGCGTGCAGCTCACCGGCCTGAACTTCTTCGCGGGGGACATGCCCGCCGGCGACCGCGGTCTGGTCTCGTGGATCGGTCGTGAAGACGAGTTCCGCGCCAACGTCGACGTCGTGGTCGGCATCGGCGGGCGCCTCGGAACGCGTGCATTCAACGCGCTCTACGGCAACCGCGCCGATGGGGCCGACGCGCAGGCGCAGGACGACCTGGCCGTGCAGAACCTCGCGATCGCCGGTGCGGCGGTCGCCGAGATCGGCGGCATCGTGCTCCTCGAACCCGTCTCCGGCATGGACGCCTATCCGCTGAAGACCGCGGCCGACGCCCTCGCGATCATCGGCCGCGTCAAGGACGAGCACGGCGTCGACAACGTGCGTCTGCTCGCCGACTTCTACCACCTGGCCGTCAACGGCGACGACGTCGCGGCGGTCATCGCCGGACACGCCGCGGAGTTCGGCCACATCCAGATCGCCGACGCCCCGGGGCGCGGCGAGCCCGGCACCGGCGACCTCCCGCTCGCGGAATGGATCGCCGCCGCCCAGGCGGGCGGCTACGCCGGTCCCATCGGCCTCGAGTACAAGGCCACCCAGAGCGACCCGTTCGCCTGGATCACTCACTGACACCCGCACGCGAAGGAACGACGACATGACCAGCATCGCCATCATCGGCCTCGGCATCATGGGGCTTCCCATGGCAAAGAACCTCGTCAAGGCCGGTCACGACGTGACCGGGTTCAACCGCAGCCAGGAGCCCGTCGACAAGCTCGTCGAGGCCGGCGGCACGGGCGCGACCAGCATCGCGGATGCGGTCAAGGACGCGGATGTCATCATCACGATGGTCCCGGACTCGCCCGACGTCGAAGGCGTCGTGCGCGGCGAGGACGGCGTCTTCGCCCACGCCAAGGCCGGGGCGCTCTGGATCGACAACTCATCCATCCGCCCCGACGTCGCCAAGACGCTCGCGGAGGAGGCCGTCGCCGCCGGATTCGGCGCGGTCGACGCCCCCGTCTCCGGCGGAGAGCAGGGCGCGATCGACGGCGCGCTGTCGATCATGGTCGGCGGGTCTCCCGAGCACTTCGCCGCGGCCGAACCCGTCCTGAACGCGATCGGGAAGACGATCGTGCACGTCGGGCCCGCCGGCGCCGGCCAGACCGTGAAGGCGGCCAACCAGCTCATCGTCGCGGTCAACATCCAGGCCCTCGCCGAGGCCGTCACGTTCCTCGAGGCCTTCGGCGTCGACACCGAAGCCGCGCTCACCGTGCTCGGCGGCGGTCTCGCCGGATCGAAGGTCCTCGACCAGAAGGGGCAGAAGATGCTGAACCGCGACTTCGCCCCCGGCTTCCGTCTCGCCCTCCACAACAAGGATCTCGGCATCGTCACCGCAGCCGCACGCTCCGTCGGGGTCACCGTCCCCCTCGGAGCAGCCGTCGCCCAGCTCGTGAACGCCCTCGTCGCCCGAGGCGACGGCGGACTCGACCACTCCGGGCTGTTCAAGCTCACCACCGAGCTCTCCGGTCGCGACTGAGCGACCCCCGCACACTTCTCAAGGAGACATCATGACCCGTATGCGCGCCGTCGACGCGATCGTCCAGATCCTGGTGAAGGAGGGCGCCACCGAGGCGTTCGGCCTTCCCGGTGCCGCCATCAACCCCCTCTACGCCGCGATGCGTGAGCACGGCGGGGTGCGCCACACCCTCGCCCGCCACGTCGAGGGCGCCTCGCACATGGCCGACGGCTACAGCCGCACCGGCGACGGTCGCATCGGCGTCTGCATCGGCACCTCCGGTCCCGCAGGCACCGACATGATCACGGGCCTCTACGCCGCGATCGCCGACTCCATCCCGATCCTCTGCATCACCGGACAGGCTCCGGTCGCGAAGCTCGACAAGGAGGACTTCCAGGCCGTCGACATCGCCTCGATCGCGAAGCCGGTCACGAAGTTCACCAAGACGGTCCTCGAAGCGGCGCAGGTACCCGGGGTCTTCCAGTCGGCCTTCCAGATCATGCGCTCCGGCCGCCCGGGCCCTGTGCTGATCGACCTCCCGTTCGACGTGCAGATGGGTGAGATCGAGTTCGACATCGAGACGTACGAACCGCTCCCCGTCGCCAAGCCCGCCGCGACCCGCGCGCAGGCCGAGAAGGTGCTCGACCTGCTGACGGCGTCCGCGCACCCGCTGATCATCGCTGGTGGCGGCGTCGTCAACTCCGGTGCCTCCGAGAAGCTCGTCGAGCTCGCCGAGACGCTGGGCGTTCCCGTGGTCCCGACCCTGATGGGCTGGGGCGCGATCGCCGACGACCACCCGCTGGCGGCCGGCCTCGTCGGCATCCAGACCTCGCAGCGCTACGGCAACGCGAGCTTCCTCGAGTCCGACTTCGTGCTGGGCATCGGAAACCGCTGGGCCAACCGTCACACCGGCGGCCTCGACACCTACCGCAAGGGCCGTACGTTCGTGCACGTCGACATCGAGCCCACGCAGATCGGCCGCGTGTTCGCCCCCGACTACGGGGTGGTCTCCGACGGGGGTGCCTTCATCGACGCCCTCCTCGAGGCCGCGCGCGACCGCGTCGCCGCCCTCCCGGACTACCTCGGCTGGGCGGAGGAGTGCCGTGCCCGGAAGGCGACGCTCCTGCGCAAGACCAACTTCGACAACGTGCCCATGAAGCCGCACCGCGTCTACCAGGAGATGCTCGCGTCGTTCGGCCGCGACACCACCTACGTCACCACGATCGGCCTCTCGCAGATCGCCGGCGCGCAGCTGCTGCACGTCTACGGCGCCCGCCAGTGGATCAACGCCGGTCAGGCCGGTCCGCTCGGCTGGACGCTGCCCGCGGCCCTGGGCGTCGTGCGCGGCAAGCCGGAGCGCCAGGTGGTCGCGCTCAGCGGCGACTACGACTTCCAGTTCATGATCGAGGAGCTCGCGGTGGGGGCGCAGCACAAGCTGCCGTACATCCACGTCGTCGTGAACAACAGCTACCTCGGTCTGATCCGTCAGTCGCAGCGTGCGTTCGAGATGGACTACGAGGTCTCGCTGGCCTTCGACAACATCAACACCCCGCAGGACTCGTCGAGCATCGCGACCGGGTACGGCGTCGATCACGTCAAGGTCGCCGAGGGGCTGGGCTGCAAGGCGATCCGCGTGGAGCGTCCGGAGGACCTCGCCGCAGGCTTCGCCGAGGCCGAGCGTCTGAAGAACGAGTTCCAGGTGCCGGTGGTCGTCGAGGTCATCCTCGAGCGGGTCACGAACATCGCGATGGGTGCCGACCTCGACACCATGAACGAGTTCGAGGACCTCGCCGCCACGGCCGCCGACGCGCCGCAGGCCGTCTCCGCCCTTCTCGACTGAGCCGGGTGACGGGTCGTCCATGCGCATCCTGATCGCCTCGGACAAGTTCAAGGGCTCCGCCACCGGCGCTGAGGTCGCGGCATCTCTCGCCGACGGCATCCGAGAGGTCATCCCGGATGCGGTCGTCGAGGCGGTGCCGGTCGCCGACGGCGGCGAGGGCACCGTGGACGCCGCTGTGGCGAGCGGATTCGAGGCTGTGACCGTCGAGGTCGCCGGGCCCCTCGGCGATCCGGTCTCGGCGCGGTTCGCGGTGCGCGGTGCCGAGGCGATCATCGAGATGGCGGCTGCCAGCGGGCTCGACCTCCTCCCGAACGGAGAGAAGGCGCCGCTGACGGCGACCAGTCGCGGGACCGGACAGCTGATCGCCGCCGCCCTCGACCGCGGATGCACCACGATCGTGCTGGGCGTCGGCGGCAGCGCGAACACCGACGGCGGGGCCGGGATGCTGGAAGCCCTCGGCGTCTCGCTGCAGACGGCGGACGGGCGTGTGCCAGCGGGCGGTGCCGCGCTCGTCGACCTGGTGTCGGCGGACGTCTCCGCCCTCGACCCGCGCCTCGCCGAGGCGACGATCGTGCTGGCGAGCGACGTCGACAATCCTCTCCTGGGAGACCGGGGGGCCGCTGCGGTGTTCGCACCGCAGAAGGGGGCGAGCGCCGACGATGTCGCCGCCCTCGAGGCGGCCCTCCTCCGCCTGGCCGAGCTGCTGGAGTTACAGCCCGGTGTACGGCCGTCGACGGATTCGCCCGGCGCCGGTGCGGCCGGAGGCGTGGGGTATGCCGCCCTCGCGGTGCTGGGCGCCTCGCGAGAACCGGGGATCGATGTCGTGCAACGGCTCACGGGTCTCGCCGAGCGTCTGCGCGGCGCGGATCTCGTGATCACCGGCGAGGGCAGCCTCGACGACCAGAGTCTCGGCGGCAAGACGCCGCTCGGTGTGGCGGCGGCAGCGCGAGCCGCCGGCGTGCCGGTCGTGGCCGTGTGCGGACGCTCGACGCTCTCGGAGGAGCAGGCGCTGCACGCCGGCTTCCGTCAGGTCTATGCGCTCAGTGCGCTCGAGCCCGATCCCGCGTCGAGTATCGCGCACGCCCAGGCGCTGCTCGTCGAGGTCGGGGCGCAGCTCGCGAAGGATCTCGTGCGAGCGGGTGCTCACCCCATTGACACTCCGCACACCATTGACACTCCGCACGCCGTGTGATGGAATTTCTTTAGCTGAAAACTAGCTTCCATAATACGGAATCAACTACCCGAACATCTTCTTACCTGACAGAGCTGTCAAGGAAGGGCATCGATGTCCACCGAAGAGTACGTCCACGTTCCGAGCCGGGCCTCCGAAGGTCTCGACGAAGCGCCCTCGATCAACATCGCGGTGCAGGCCGGCATCAGCCCTCGCCTGTACAACAGCGATCTGGCCCCGACGACCCGCGAAGGCCGGCACTGGGGGGCGTACAGCATCTTCGCCCTGTGGGCCAACGATGTGCACAGCCTCGGCAACTACGCGTTCGCGATCGGGCTGTTCGCCCTCGGGCTGAGCGGTGGGGCGATCCTCGGGGCTCTCGCCTTCGGCGCCCTGTTCCTGTTCCTCCTGCTCACGCTCTCCGGCTTCATGGGCGAGAAGACGGGTGTGCCGTTCCCGGTGATGAGCCGCATCGCCTTCGGCGTGCACGGCGCACAGATCCCCGGACTGCTGCGTGGCATCGTCGCCATCGCGTGGTTCGGCGTGCAGACCTTCCTCGCGGCCCAGGTGCTGCAGGTCGTCATCATCGCGATCGCCCCGGCCGCGGCATCCCTGCAATCCGGATCCTTCCTAGGTCTCTCCGCGCTCGGCTGGATCACCTTCCTCGTGCTCTGGGCCGTGCAGGTCGTCATCGTCAGCTACGGGATGGAGATGATCCGCAAGTACGAGGCGTTCGCCGGGCCGATCATCCTCGGCACCTTCGTGGCGCTCGCGGTGTGGGTGCTCGTGCAGAGCGGATTCCAGATCAACTGGGCGCCGCACGGCACCGTCGAAGGCGGAGAGCTCTGGCTGAAGATGCTCGGCGCCGCCTCCCTCTGGGTCGCGATCTACGGGACCTTCGTGCTGAACTTCTGCGACTTCACCCGCGGTGCCAAGTCCCGCTCGGCGATCGTCCGCGGCAACTTCTGGGGCATCCCGATCAACATGCTCTTCTTCGGCGTCATCGTGGTGGTGCTCGCCGGTGGCTCGTTCGAGATCGGCGGGCAGGTCATCTCGTCGCCGGCCGATGTCGTCGCGGCGATCCCGAACACATTCCTGCTGGTCCTTGCCTCTCTCGCGCTGATCGCGCTGACCGTCGCCGTGAACCTGATGGCCAACTTCGTCGCCCCGACCTACGCGTTCACGAACCTCCTGCCGCGGCACCTGAACTTCCGCAAGGCCGCGATCCTGTCCGCGGTGATCGGGCTCGTCATCACCCCGTGGAACCTGTACAACTCGCCCATCGTGATCAACGTGTTCCTCGGCGGCCTCGGCGCCCTGCTCGGTCCGCTCTTCGGCATCATCATGGTCGACTACTGGATCATCAAGAAGCAGCGGATCAACGTCCCGGCGCTGTACTCGACCTCTCCGGTCGCGGAATACGCGTACTCCCGGGGATTCAACCCGCGGGCGATCATCGCGCTGGTGGTCTCGGGCACGATCTCGCTGCTGTTCACCTTCCTGCCGCTGTTCGAGTCGGTGCGCGACTTCTCCTGGTTCTTCGCGGCGGGTCTCGCGGCCATCGTCTACGGCGTGATCGCCGATCGACGCGGACCGTTCCACGACGTCGAAGCCGGTGACATCGCCGTCACCCCCGCCCACTGACGAGGAAGGATCGGACATGCGCATCCTCGTCGCGAATGTGAACACCACCGAGACGATGACCGACGGCATCGCGGAGGCCGCCCGTGCGGTCGCCTCGCCCGGTACCGAGATCGTCGGCCTCACCCCTGACTTCGGCGCGGAGTCCTGCGAGGGCAACTTCGAGAGCTACCTCGCCGCGATCGCCGTGATGGACAAGGTCGTCCGATACGAGGGCGAGTACGACGCCGTGATCCAGGCCGGCTACGGGGAGCACGGGCGGGAAGGCCTGCAGGAGCTGCTCACGGTGCCGGTCGTCGACATCACCGAGGCAGCGGCATCGACCGCCATGTACCTCGGGCGCTCGTACTCCGTGGTCACGACGCTCGATCGGACCGTCCCGCTGATCGAGGACCGCCTGATCCTCGCCGGACTCCACGACCGGTGCGCTTCGGTGCGTTCGTCCGGACTCGGCGTGCTCGAGCTGGAGTCCGACCCCGAGCGGGCGATCGAGGCGATCGCGGCCGAGGCGCAGCGCGCCGTGGAGGTCGACCGCGCCGAGGTCATCGTGCTCGGCTGCGGAGGCATGGCCGAGCTCAGGGACCGCGTCGTCGAGCTCTGCGGCGTGCCGGTCGTCGACGGCGTCCAGGCCGCCGTCGCGGTCGCGGAAGGGCTCGTCCGGCTCGGGCTGCGCACCTCGAAGGTGCGCACCTACGCACCGCCGCGCCCGAAGCGGATCACCGGATTCGGACCCACCGCGCGCTGAGGCGCGCATCATCGATACAGGAGACACCGTCGGCATGGCCGTCGGCAGAAGGGAAGCGACATGTCGCAGGAGACCGCACACGAGGATGCAGGGGCGGCGTCGCTCGACCCGACGGGTGAGCACTACGACCTGGTGATCCGCGGCCGGCAGGTGCTGACGTCGGCGGGGATCCGCCCGCGCGAGGTCGGCGTCCGTGACGGCGTGATCGTGGCGATGCAGCCGCTGGGCAACAACCTCGACGGCACCGAGATCATCGAACTGGCCGACGACGAGACCCTGATCCCCGGACTCGTCGACACGCACGTGCATGTCAACGAGCCGGGTCGCACCGAGTGGGAGGGATTCGCCTCCGCCACCCGCGCCGCGGCCGCCGGCGGCGTCACCACGATCGTCGACATGCCGCTGAACAGCATCCCGCCGACCGTCAACGTCGAGGCACTGAACATCAAACGCGAGGCCGCGCAGGGCCAGACGCACGTCGACGTGGGATTCTGGGGCGGTGCCGTCCCCGGCAACACCGCCGATCTGCGCCCGCTGCACGACGCCGGGGTCTTCGGCTTCAAGAGCTTCCTCCTGCACTCCGGCGTCGACGAGTTCCCGCCGCTGAACGCCGACGAGCTCGAAGAGAACATGCGCGAGCTGACGAACTTCGACTCGGTCATGATCGTGCACGCCGAGGACTCCCGAGCGATCGACCGTGCGCCGCAGCCCGAAGGCGACGACTACAGCAAGTTCCTCGCCTCGCGCCCGCGCGGAGCGGAGAACCTGGCGATCGCCGAAGTCATCGAGCGCGCTCGCTGGACCGGTGGTCGTGCGCACATCCTGCACCTGTCGTCGTCGGATGCACTGCCCATGCTGCGCACCGCGAAGCACGACGGACTGAAGCTCACGGTCGAGACCTGCCCCCACTATCTGACCCTGACCGCCGAGGAGATCCCGCACGGTGCCACGCAGTTCAAGTGCTGCCCGCCGATCCGTGAGGCCGGCAACCGCGAGCAGCTCTGGGAGGGGCTGGAAGACGGCACGATCGACTTCATCGTGTCGGACCACTCGCCCTCGACGCTCGATCTGAAGGACCTCGAGAACGGGGACTTCGCCGTGGCCTGGGGCGGCGTGGCCTCGCTGCAGCTGGGCCTTTCGCTGATCTGGACCGAGGCCCGTCAGCGCGGCCTCGCGCTCGAGACCGTCGTGGCGTGGATGAGCGAGAAGCCGGCGCAGTTCGCCGGACTCACCGGCAAGGGGCGCATCGCCCCCGGCTACGACGCCGACTTCTCGGTGTTCGCTGCCGATGATGCCTACGTCGTCGACGTCGCGAAGCTCCATCACAAGAACCCGCTCACGCCCTATCACGGCAAGGCGCTCGCCGGGGTGGTGCGCAAGACGTGGCTGCACGGAGAGGTGATCGACTTCGAGACCCCGCGCGGTCGTCTGCTGCGTCGAGGCATGACCGACTGACCGCACCTCCTGCGACGGGCCTACGCTGGTCTCGTCGGGCTTCTTTTGGTAAACTTGAGTCACAACCACTCAACTTTCTTCCCGCACCCCTCCCCGGGGTGCGGGAAGTGACCAGAAGGAGCATCTCCAGGAGGAGCGCATGACCAACCCGCAGACCGGTTCCCAGAATCAAGACCAGCAGTCCGCCCTCGAGCAGTTCGGGATCAACCTCACCGACCGTGCCCGTGAGGGCAAGCTCGACCCCGTGATCGGACGCGACAGCGAGATCCGTCGCGTCAGCCAGGTGCTCACCCGCCGCACGAAGAACAACCCCGTGCTGATCGGGGAGCCCGGCGTCGGCAAGACCGCCGTCGTCGAGGGCCTCGCCCAGCGCATCGTCGCGGGTGACGTCGCCGAGTCGCTCAAGGACAAGGAGCTGGTCACCCTCGACATCTCCGCCCTCGTGGCCGGTGCGATGTACCGCGGTCAGTTCGAGGAGCGGCTGAAGCAGGTCCTCAAGGAGATCACCGAGTCCGACGGGCAGGTCATCACGTTCATCGACGAGCTGCACGTGCTGATGGGCGCGGGTGGCGGCGAAGGCTCGGTCGCCGCCTCCAACATGCTCAAGCCGATGCTCGCCCGCGGGGAGCTGCGGCTGATCGGCGCGACCACGCTCAACGAGTACCGCGAGTTCATCGAGAAGGATGCCGCGCTCGAGCGCCGCTTCCAACAGGTGTACGTCGGTGAGCCGACCGTCGAGGACACGATCGCGATTCTCCGTGGGCTCAAGGGTCGGTACGAGGCGCACCACGGGGTCACGATCTCCGACAGCGCCCTCGTCGCCGCCGCAGCGCTGTCGAGCCGGTACCTTCCCGCGCGCCAGCTGCCCGACAAGGCGATCGACCTGATCGACGAGTCGATGTCGCGGCTCAAGATGGAGATCGACTCCTCGCCCGTCGAGATCGACCAGCTCAAGCGCCAGGTCGACAGGATGAAGCTCGAGGAGCTCGCCCTCAAGCGCGAGAAGGACGCCGCGTCCAAGGAGCGCCTCGGCGCCCTGCGCGAGCAGCTCGTCGGCATGGAGAAGCAGCTCGCCGAGCTCGAGGCCCGCTGGGCGCGTGAGCGACAGGGACTGAACCGGGTCGGCGAGCTGAAGAAGCAGCTCGACGACGCGATCACCCAGCGTGACCTCGCCATGCGCAATGCGGACTACACGAAGGCCTCGAAACTCGAGTACGAGACGATCAAGCGGCTGGAGCGCGACATCGCCGAGGCGGAGCAGGTCGAGGCGGCCACACCCGCCGAGCCCCGCATGGTCAACGAGCAGGTCACCGACGAGGACATCGCCGCCGTGATCGCCGCCTGGACGGGCATCCCGGTCGGTCGCCTGCTGCAGGGTGAGAGCGAGAAGCTCCTGCACCTGGAGAACGAGCTCGGCAAGCGCCTGATCGGCCAGAAGGATGCTGTGAAGGCCGTGTCGGATGCGGTGCGCCGCTCGCGCGCCGGAATCAGCGACCCCGGTCGCCCGACCGGCTCGTTCCTCTTCCTCGGACCGACCGGTGTCGGGAAGACGGAGCTGGCCAAGGCGCTCGCGGAGTTCCTGTTCGACGACGAGCACGCCATGGTGCGCATCGACATGTCGGAGTACGGCGAGAAGCACTCGGTCTCCCGGCTCGTCGGCGCCCCTCCGGGGTACGTCGGCTACGAGCAGGGCGGGCAGCTGACCGAAGCCGTGCGGCGCCGTCCGTACAGCGTGATCCTGCTCGATGAGGTCGAGAAGGCGCACCCCGAGGTGTTCGACGTGCTGCTGCAGGTGCTCGACGACGGTCGGCTGACCGACGGCCAGGGCCGTACGGTCGACTTCTCGAACGTGATCCTGATCCTCACCTCGAACCTGGGGTCGCCGATCCTCATCGATCCGGTGCTCGCACCCGATGAGAAGCGTGAGCAGGTGATGGCGCTCGTCCGGCAGGCGTTCCGGCCGGAGTTCCTGAACCGGCTCGATGACATCGTGATGTTCTCGGCGCTGAGCGAGGATGACCTCGCGCAGATCGTCGAGCTGTCGATCGACCAGCTGCACAAGCGGCTGAAGGATCGCCGGCTCACGCTCGCCGTCACCCCGGATGCGCGGTCGTGGCTCGCCGAGCGCGGGTACGATCCGATGTTCGGCGCCCGGCCGCTGCGCCGCCTCATCCAGAGCGAGGTGCAGAGCAAGCTCGCGACCGCGCTGCTCTCGGGTGGCGTGCACGACGGCGACGCGGTGCGGGTCGACGTGGCCGCCGACGGCACGGGCCTGGTGCTCACGTCGGCGACGCCCGAGCCGGAGGTCGACGACGACGTGATCGAGGCCGAACTGCTCGACGACTGATCCGGCGAACAGCAGGAACACGAAGGGATGCTTCCGTTATGCGGAAGCATCCCTTCGTCATGTGAAATTAGTGATTGACGCCGTGGTCGCGCGATGGTAAACCTGTGTACACCCCGATGACGGGGCTCCTGGATCAGCAGACAGGACAACACTGAGCTGACCCCCTGTGGGGTCGGCCCTCGACTCCACCCGTATGGACTGGAGTCTCGTCATGTCACAGCGCACCACCAGGGTGTGGGTGAAGAACCCCCTCGGGATCTACACGGGAACGGCCGCGGATGCCGCGGGCGGTCTCGTGATCGCCGACGACCGCATCGCGGAGCTCATCCCCGCCGGCGGCGCGCCCGCGGAGCCCGTCGACGAGGTCGTCGACGCCTCACGGCACGTCGTCATCCCCGGACTGATCAACACGCACCACCACTTCTACCAGACGCTCACCCGCGCGTGGACGCCGGTCGTCAGCGCCGAGCTCTTCCCCTGGCTCAAAGGCCTCTACGGGGTCTGGGCGGGTCTCACGCCGCGGGATCTCGAACTGGCGACGACCGCGGCGCTCGCCGAGCTCCTGCTGTCGGGGTGCACCACCGCCGCCGACCACCACTACCTCTTCCCGGAGGGCCTCGAAGACGGCATCGACGTGCAGGTCGACGTCGTGCGCAGACTCGGCATGCGTGCGACCCTGACCCGCGGATCGATGTCGCTCGGCGAAGACGACGGTGGGCTCCCGCCGCAGCGCACCGTGCAGGACCCGGATGTGATCCTCGCCGACAGCGAGCGACTCATCAGCGCCCATCACGAGCGCGGCGACGGCGCCTACGTGCAGATCGGTCTCGCACCGTGCTCGCCCTTCTCGGTGACGACCGGTGTCATGCGCGACACCGCGGCTCTCGCCGAGCAGCTCGACGTGCGACTGCACACGCACCTCGCGGAGACCCTCGACGAGGAGGACTTCTGCCGGGAGATGTTCGGCCTGCGCACGGTCGACTACCTGGAGAGCGTCGGCTGGCTGTCGGAGCGCACCTGGCTCGCGCACGGCATCCACTTCGACGATGCGGAGATCATGCGCCTGGGAGCCGCGGGCACCTCCGTCTCGCACTGTGCGACCTCGAACATGCGCCTCGCCTCGGGGATCGCGCGGGCCGTCGAGCTCGAGCAGGCCGGCGCGCCGGTCGGTCTCGGTGTGGACGGCTCGGCCTCGAACGACGGGTCGAACATGATCCAGGAAGTGCGCCAGGCGCTCTACCTGCAGCGGCTGCGCTACGGCGCCGCCGCCGTCACGCCCGAGCGGGCACTCGGCTGGGCCACGGCGGGATCCGCCCGCGCACTCGGCCGCAGCGACGTCGGTGTGCTCGCACCGGGCAAGCAGGCCGACCTCGCGATGTTCACCCTCGACGAGCTGCGCTTCTCCGGCAGCCACGATCCCGTCGCGGCGCTCCTCCTGTGCGGCGCCGAGCGCGCCGACCGGGTCATGGTCGGAGGGCGGTGGCGCGTGCTGGACGGTCACATCGTCGGACTCGACGTCCCGCAGCTCATCGCCCACCACAGCGAGGCCGCGCGCAAGCTCCTCGCTCGACACTCCTGAACTCCTCCTCGCATCAACCCCCACACGACAAAGAGGTCGAAATGAACAAGAACAAGATCGGCGTACGCCCGGAAGACGAGCGGCTGCCGCTCGGGGTCACCATCGCCTACGGCATCCAGCACGTGCTCACGATGTACGGCGGCATCATCGCTCCGCCGCTGATCATCGGCTCCATGGCCGGACTGAACGGCTCCGAGATCGGCGTCCTCATCACCGCCTGCCTCTTCATGGGCGGTCTCGCCACGATCCTGCAGACCGTGGGCATCCCGTTCTTCGGGTCGCAGCTCCCGCTCGTGCAGGGGGTCTCCTTCGCCGGAGTCGCCACCATGGGAGCGATCGTGACGAGCGGCGGCGGCCTGCCCGCGATCTTCGGGTCGGTGATCGTGGCGTCCGTGATCGGTCTGCTCATCGCCCCGGTGTTCGCGACGATCATCCGGTTCTTCCCACCGGTCGTCACCGGCGCCGTGATCACCACCATCGGCCTGACCCTGCTGCCCGTCGCCGCCGGCTGGGCGATGGGCGGCGCCAGCGGTGCACCCGACTACGGAGCTCCCGAGAACCTGCTCCTCGCGGCGATCACCTTCGTGATCGTGCTGGCACTGAGCAAGGTCGGCATCGGCGTGATCTCGCGGCTGTCGATCCTGCTCGCCATCGTCGCGGGCACGATCATCGCCGCACTCCTGGGGCGGGTCGACTTCAGCGCCGTGGGTGACGGTCCGATCTTCGCGCTGCCCAGCCCGTTCGCTTTCGGGATGCCGACGTTCGAGATCGCCGCCATCATCTCGATGTTCATCGTGATCCTGGTGACGCTCACCGAGACCACCGCCGACATCCTCGCGGTCGGGGAGATCGTGGGCACCAAGGTCGACTCGAAGCGCATCGCCGCAGGCCTCAGGGCCGACATGCTCTCGAGCGCGGTCTCGCCGATCTTCGGCTCGTTCACCCAGTCCGCGTTCGCGCAGAACGTCGGCCTGGTCGCGATCACGGGCGTGAAGAGCCGGTTCGTCGTCACCGCCGGCGGTGCCGTGCTGGTCGTGCTGGGGCTGCTCCCGGTGCTCGGACGCGTCGTCGCCGCCGTGCCGGCGCCGGTGCTCGGCGGGGCCGGGATCGTGCTGTTCGGCAGCGTCGCCGCGAGCGGCATCCGCACCCTCGCGAAGGTCGACTATCGCGGCAATATGAACCTCATCATCGTCGCGTCCGCGATCGGGATCGGCATGCTGCCGATCGCCGCACCCACGATCTATGACCAGATGCCGGCGTGGTTCACCACGATCTTCCACTCCGGGATCAGCTCGGCCGCAGTCACCGCGATCCTGCTCAACCTGCTGTTCAACCACCTGGGGAAGAAGCCGGGAAAGGACGCCTCGGTCATGGCGGCCGCGCCGACACGCAGCATCCCGGTGGCCTACCTCGATGCGTTCGAGGACGGCGACTCGATCATCGGCGGCAAGATCGTCGACAGGCACGGCAACGAGGTGAAAGCCGAACACTCCGAGCACTGACCGTCACCCTCCGGCGGGTCCTCGTCGCGGCGCTAGGGGCGCGAAGCTGCGGCGAGGGCCCGGCCGGTGAGGGAGTCGCCGTCGCGCACCAGCGCCTCGGGGGCACCCGTGAACATCAGTCGACCCCCGTCGGATCCTGCGCCGGGCCCGATGTCGATCACGTGATCCGCCCGGGCGACCACTCGCAGATTGTGCTCGACCACGACCAGGGTCGCTCCGGCATCCAACAGCGAGTCGAAGAGGCGGTTGATCGTGTCCACGTCGTTCGGGTGCAGGCCCGAGGTGGGCTCATCGAGGATGATCCGGTCGGCGGGGTCGCGCCGCGGATCGCTGAGATGCCGCGCGAGCAGCAGCCGCTGCTTCTCTCCACCTGAGAGGGTGTCGAGCGAGCGACCCACGGGGATGTAGCCCAGGCCGGTGCGCTGCACCCAGTCGAGGGCATCGACCACGTCGGGATGCTCGGGGAACAGCGCGCTGACCTCTTCCGGCGTCGACGCCAGGACATCGGCGATCGAGGCGCCGTCGACCAGCACCCCGAGAGCCTTCGGGTTGAAGCGCAGTCCGCCGCACGCATCGCAGGGCAGCGAGACGTCGTCGAGGAACGCGAGCTCCGTCGTGATGTGCCCGCGCCCGCGACAGGTGGGGCACGCGCCTCGGGAGTTGAAACTGAACCAGGACGCGTCGAGGCCCGATGCGGCGGCGAACACCTCACGCACGGTGTCGGCGATGCGGAGGATGCTCAGTGTGGTCGACCGGGCTCCGCCGCGCAGCGGGTCCTGCCCGACGACGGTGAACTCCGGGCGCTGGCGCGGCAGCTCCACGGTCGCGAAGGAACTCTTTCCCGAGCCCGCGACGCCCGTCACGGCCGTGAGCACGCCCAACGGGACGTCGACGTCGAATCCGCGCAGGTTGTGCGAGCGGGCGTCCGTCACACGGACGTGACCGACGGGCTCGCGCACCGCCTCGCGGATCGTCAGCGGCTCGGCGAGCACGCGACCCGTCAGGGTGTCGCTGCCGCGCAGTTCCGTGGGGGTCCCCTCGAACTGCACGACGCCGCCGGCGGAGCCCGCCCCCGGTCCGATGTCGACCACATGGTCGGCCGCGGCGATCACCTGCGGGTGGTGCTCGACGACGAGCACGGTGTTGCCGGCGTCGCGGAGACGATGCAGCAGCTGGACGAGGCGCTGGATGTCGGTCGTATGCAGCCCGGTGCTCGGCTCGTCGAACACGTAGGTCACGTCGGTCAGGGCGCTGCCGAGGTGCCGCACGATCTTGACGCGCTGCGCCTCGCCGCCGGACAGGGTCGCGGACTCGCGGTCGAGTGTGAGATACCCGAGGCCGACCGAGAGCAGGGCGTCGAGTACATGACGGATGCCGTCGAGCGCAGGGGTCACCCGGGCGTCGCCGGGCTCGTCCAGGAGTGCGCGCAGGTCGGTGACGGGCATCGCCGACCAGTCCACGATCGAGCGTCCGTCGATCAGGCTCGCGCGTGCCGCCGCGTTCACGCGCGCCCCGTGGCAGTCGGGACAGGTGTGCCGGGTCACGAGACGGTCGAGCTCCTCGCGTACCGAGGCCGACATCTTCACCGGCCGTTGCTTCAGGAACACGTCCCGCATCCGGGTGATGACACCGTCGAAGCGGGCGCTCTGCGGGAACCGCGGGTCGGGGTCTTCGAGTTTGAGCTTGTCGGCGTAGAGGAACTGCTCCATCTCGTGCTCGGTGTAGTCCTTGAGGGGTTTCGACCTGTCGAACAGCCCGCAGTAGGCGAAGCGCTTCCAGCGGTACACGCCGGGACGGAACAGGCTGAAGCGCACGGGGCCCTCGTCGATGCTCTTCTCGGGGTCGATCAGCGCGTCGATGTCGATGTCGTACACCGTGCCGAGGCCCTCGCACGTGGGGCACATGCCGGACGGGTCGTTGAACGAGTAGGCGGGGGAGTACCCCGCAGACGGCTCGCCGATCCGCGAGAAGACGAGGCGGACGAGCGACGCCAGATCGGTCGCGGTCGCCACCGTCGAGCGCGCATTGCCGGTGAAGCGGCGCTGGTCGATGAGCACCGTGAAGGTCAGGCCGTCCATGGCCTGGACGTCGGGGGCCGGCAGCTGCGGGAGACGCGAGCGGATGAAGGTCGAGTACGAGTCGTTGACGAGCCGTTGCGCCTCGGCGGCGATCGTGTCGAGCACCAGCGACGACTTGCCCGAACCGGAGACGCCCGTGAACACGGTCATGAGCTTCTTCGGGACGTCGAGCGAGACATCGCGGAGGTTGTTCGTCCGCGCCCCGGTGATGCGGAGGGAGTCCATCCCGAAACGCTAAAGGGGTCCCCGGACATTCGGCGCCCCCTGCGGCGGACCCTCCGGCAGCGGGGTCAGCGGCCGAGAGCCCAGCGCACCCGGCGGCGCACCACGCCCGCGCGGCGGCGCAGGCGCACGGACAGGGATTCGTCTCGGGCGGCGGCGAGCAGCTTCGCGTCGTACACGGCCCGCAGGTCGCGCGACCAGCGCCGGGTTATGGCGTCGTCGGAGAACTCCGCCGCCCGGGCGATCGCGCGGCGCCGCATCGACTCGACCGCAGCGGGCGGCATGGCCTGCAGCTCGACGATCCGGCGGGCGAGGGCCTGGACGTCTCCCTTCGGGAGCAGGAAGCCGTCGACTCCGTCGCTGATCATGTCGGCGGGGCCGTAGCGGATGTCGTAGGCGAGGGGGATGCAGCCGGCGGCCATGCTCTCGACCAGGACGAGGGGCAGCCCTTCGGACGTCGAGGTGAGCAGGCTGAATCCCGCGGAGCGGAACGCGGAGCGCGCATCGGGGTCGTACCCGCGCAGGCGCACGTGATCCTCGGCCTGGAGGCGACGGATCCGGTGCTGCAGCGTCGACTCCAGCGGTCCTTCACCGATGATGTCGGCATCGATCCGCGGGTCGGCCGAGTGCGCGATCGCGACGGCCTCCGCCGCATGCTCGAGGCGCTTGCGGCGGTTCAGCGAGGCCACGACGACGCCATGCGTCGCGTCGCGGGCGACGTCGGTGCGCGGTGGCAGCTCCACCGCGTTGGGGATGGTGCGGATACGAGCCTCGACGTCCATCAGGGCGAGATCCTCGGTGAGGTCTGTGCGCTGTCGCGAGGTGAGGACGACGATCTCGTCGAAGCCGTCGGCGCGGCGCAGCACGGACGCACGCGATGCCCGCAGCGTTCCGGGACGCCCGCCCTCTCGATGGGAGGCGTGGATGATGTGCACGGTGGTGACGTTGTCGCGCCGGTAGCCCGCGACCGACCGCGCAGCCGTCTTCGAGTCGACCAGCAGGAAGCTGGGCTTGCTGCCGGTCAGGCGATCGAACCACCAGCGATACAGCCCCCAGGTCGTCCGCCAGCTCCGCACCGGTGCGCCGTCTGCGGCGTAGAGCACGATCTTCCGGTCCTCGCCGGGGCGCTCGGTGGCGAGGAGCGAGCCGTCGCGGCGGAAGCGATCGACGGTCATCCGGCCCGTCTCGTCCGGACGCGCACGGCTCAGCACGATGCCCTCGTGCACGGCGACGATGTCGCCCTCCTGTGGCACCAGCAGCTCCGGGGTGTCCGGCGCTGTTCCTCGCGGCCGTGGCAGCTGACGGCGCAGCTCGTCCCAGAGGTTGCGGATGCGCAGTCCGTTGATGAGCTCGCCTGCGGCGTGGAGGCGCTCCGCGAACTCCGGGTAGTCGGGACGATCGTCCAGGGTGAGGATGTCGACGTCGACCCCGCCGAGCCGGCGGAACGCGCGCGAACGATGCAGCATCGCGCTCGTCATCCCTCCGTGCTGATCGGCCATCCCCCACGTGAGGGCGAAGTGTCGAGCGGCGGGGAGGCGAGGGCTGGAGCGGAACATCTCGAGCAACGATAGGCCCGCCGCTTCTGCTCAGCCTGTGCAGTCGCCGCACCCGCGCCGGAAGAAGAACGCTCCCGCCGCCCTCTCCGCCATTCCGCCGGGGCGGTGACGGGGAGTGCGACGGGAGCGAAGGGCGCGGAAGGCCTCAGGCGCTGAGGATGACCGTCTCGTCGATCGGGCGGCGGACGCGCGGGGCGGTCTCGCGCTGCTGCAGCACCTCGGGAAGCGACTCGACGTCGCCGAACTCGCCGACCGCGAAGACGGTGAACGGCACGAAGCGCGGCTCGAGGTCGGCGAACTCGCGGACGACCTCGGGGTCGAAGCCGCTCATCTGGTGCACGACGAGCCCGTCGTGGTGCGCCTGCACCGAGAAGTGCGCCACCGCCTGGCCGAGGTCGTAGAGGGCGTGGGTGATCGGGGTGCCGTCGGCGGCTGCGGTCTCGGCGACCGCGACCACGAGAACGGCGGCGTTGCCCGCCCAGGCCTGGTTGAAGCCCATCAGGGCGTCGACGACCTGCGCGTGCAGCGCGGTGCCGCGGCGGGCGACGATGAAGCGCCACGGCTGGGTGTTGTTGGCGGAGGGGCTCCAGCGGGCGGCTTCGAGTGCGGTGGCGAGCTTGGCCTCGTCGATCGAGTTCTGCGCGTCGAACGCGCGGGGGCTCCAGCGGCCGGCGAGGACGTCGAGGACGGGGTGCTCGGTCGGGGCGGTGCGATCGATGACGGGAGTGCTCACGGAAGTGCCTTTCGGAAGGAGTGGATCGGACTCCTTCGTCCGGGTACAGGGAACTGAACAGATGCATGTGCATGCATATTCCCGACGTTTCCGTCTTCGTGCGGGAACGTCTCAGACCGGCAGGTTGTGCGATGCCGCGTCCGCCAGAGCGGTGCGGACCGCGCGGATCGACGGAGCGTCGGCCGACACGCGCCGCGCGGAGGAGAAGATCTCGCGTCGCGGCTCGTGGGGGAGCGGCGCCAGATCGACGGTCGGGGTGTCGCCGGCCCACACGAGCTCCGGCAGCAGCCCGACGGCGAGTCCTGCGTGGATCAGACGGACGTGCGCCGTGAGGTCGGCGATCTCGAAGCGCACGTCCGGCTCGAAACCCGCGGTGCGGCACAGCTGCTCGGCCCAGGCGCGTGAGGCGGTGCCGGCGGGCTCGAGCACCCACGGTTCGGCGCGGGTCGACCACAATGCCGCGATGGGGTCCGCATGGGTCGGAGCGCCGGGGCGTCGGGCGAGTGCGATGGTGTCGTGCGCGAGCACCACCCGATCGAGGTCGGCGTGGATGGGACGCGTGCGTCCGGGGTACTGCTCGGCGAGGATCAGGTCGAAGTCGCGGCTGGACACCCCGACCAGACCGGTCTCCGGGTCGCACTCCGTGACCTCGACGCGAAGTGCCGGATGCCGGTCTTTGAGTGCCTCGAGTGCGCGGGGGAGGAGCGAGTGCGCGGTCGACTGGAACACCGCCACGCGCACGGTGCCCGTGACCTCGGTGAGCGACTCGGCGACCGCGACCTGCGCATGCTCGAGCTGATCGAGGATGCCGATGGCCTGGGTGACGAGCACGTTTCCCTGCGGTGTGAACTGCACTCCGCGTCCGACGCGACGGAGAAGCGGAACCCCCACGTCGCGTTCCAGCGCGCTCAACTGCTGCGACACTGATGCCTTGCTGTACGAGAGCGCGTCGGCCACGGCGGAGAGGGTTCCGCGGCGCGACAGCTCGACCAGCATCCGCAGTCGATTGACGTCCAGCACGCAGGTTCCGTCCGTTCAGCTTGAGTGAACAGAATCCACTCGAATCGGTTGATAGACGGAGCCTACCGAGTGGCAGGACAATGATCCAGCCGCACACGAAACCCCGGTGTGCACCTGCCCTGGAAGGTTCCCGTCCATGACTGTCATCGATGACACCACCCCCCGCACCGAAGACGTCGCCGCTCTCGTGCAGCGCTGGCTCGCCGAGAGTGAGACCCACCCCGTCGAGCCGGCGGCCCAGCGCCTCTCCGAGGTGCTCAAGGACCCGAACGGCCTCGCGTTCACCGTCGGCTTCGTCGACGGCGTGATGCGCCCGGAGGATCTGCGCGTCGCGGGTCGCAAGCTCGCCGAGCTGAGCGACATCACCCCGGGGCTGCTGCCCGGATACCTGCGCGCCGCGATCAAGACCGGCGGCTTCTGGGCACCGAAGCTGCCGGGGGTCGTCGTGCCGATCTCCCGCCGCGTGCTGCGCGCCATGGTGGGTCACCTGGTCCTCGACGCCACCCCCGCCAAGCTGGGCCCCGCCATCTCGAAGCTCCGCAAGAGCGGCAACCGCCTCAACCTCAACCTCCTCGGCGAGGCCGTGCTGGGTGAGCGCGAAGCCGGCCACCGTCTCAAGGGCACCCGCGACTTCCTCGCCCGCGACGACGTCGACTACGTGTCGATCAAGGTCTCCAGCGTCGTGAGCCAGCTGTCGATGTGGTCGTTCGACGAGGCCGTCGCCGATGTCGTCGAGAAGCTCACCCCGCTCTACGAGCTCGCTGCGCGCGCCGAGGCGAAGGGCAAGGCAAAGTTCATCAACCTCGACATGGAGGAGTACCGCGACCTCGATCTGACGATCGCGGCCTTCACGAGCATCCTCGATCAGCCGGGTCTCGAGAACCTCGAAGCCGGCATCGTGCTGCAGGCCTACCTGCCCGACGCGCTCGGCGCGATGCAGCACCTGCAGGAATGGGCCGCAGCCCGCCGCGCCAAGGGCGGAGCACCCATCAAGGTGCGCGTCGTGAAGGGCGCGAACCTGGCGATGGAAGAGGTCGATGCCGCGATCCACGGATGGCCGCTCGCGACCTACGGCACCAAGCAGGACTCCGACACCAACTACAAGCGGGTGCTGGACTGGGCGATGACCCCCGAGCGCCTGGATGCCGTGCGCATCGGCATCGCGGGACACAACCTGTTCGACATCGCCTACACCTGGCTGCTCGCGCAGGCGCGTGGAGTGGCGGACCCCACCGGTGCCGACCCCCTGGTCGAGTACGAGATGCTGCTGGGTATGGCGACCGGGCAGGCCGAGGCCGTCCGCAAGGACGTCGGGCGCCTGCTGCTCTACACGCCGGTCGTGAACCCGGCCGAGTTCGACGTCGCGATCGCCTACCTCGTGCGCCGCCTCGAAGAGAACGCCAGCCCAGAGAACTTCATGTCGGCGGTGTTCGAGCTCGCCGCGAACCCGACGCTGCTGACCCGTGAGCGCGAGCGCTTCGAGCGCTCGCTCGCCGCCCTCGGCGCGGATGATGCGGAGCATGTCCCGGCCGCACACCGCGTCCAGGACCGCACCACCGAGGCGCAGACGGGCACGACCACCGGCTTCGAGAACCAGACCGACACCGACCCCGCGATCGCCGCCAACCGGGCGTGGGGCCGTGCGATCCTCGGCCGTTCGGTCGAATCGACCCTGGGACTGGACACGATCGCGATCGCCAAGGTCGAGACGGATGCCGAGCTCGACGGCATCTTCGCCGCCGCGACCGCTGCCGCTGCGAAGTGGGCGGCGCTCCCCGCCTCCGAGCGTGCCGCCGTGCTCCACCGTGCAGGGGACGAGCTCGCCGCTCGCCGCGGTCAGCTCATCGAGATCATGGCGAACGAGGCGGGCAAGACCATCGCCGAGGCCGACCCCGAGATCAGCGAGGCGATCGACTTCGCGCACTACTACGCCGAGCGGGCGAAGGACCTCGAGAACGTCTCCGGCGCAGAGTTCGTGCCGTCGAAGGTGACCGTGGTCACTCCGCCCTGGAACTTCCCGGTCGCGATCCCCGCCGGCGGTGTGCTCGCGGGCCTGGCCTCGGGGTCCGCGGTCATCATCAAGCCCGCCAAGCTCACCCAGCGCTGCGGCGCCGTGATGGTCGAGGCACTGTGGGCCGCCGGGGTGCCGCGCGATCTGCTCGCGCTCGTCGACCTGGCTTCGCGTGACCTGGGCACGCGCCTGGTCGCGGGTCCCGCGGTGGACCGTGTGATCCTCACGGGCGCGTACGAGACGGCGCAGCTGTTCCGCTCCTTCCGTTCCGACCTGCCCCTCCTCGCCGAGACCAGCGGCAAGAACGCGATCATCGTCACGCCGTCCGCCGACCTCGACCTGGCAGCCGCCGACGTGGCCCGCAGCGCGTTCGGACACGCCGGGCAGAAGTGCTCCGCGGCATCCCTCGCGATCCTCGTGGGGTCGGTCGCCGACTCGAAGCGCTTCGAACGCCAGCTGGTGGATGCCGTGACCTCGATGCGCGTCGGTCTTCCCGACGATCCCGCCACGCAGATGGGACCGATCATCGAGCCCGCGAACGGGAAGCTCCTCACGGCGCTCACGAAGTTGGAGAAGGGTGAGCGCTGGCTGGTCGAGCCGCGCAAGCTCGACGACGAGGGCAAGCAGTGGACGCCCGGTGTGAAGACCGGTGTGCGCGAGGGGTCCTACTTCCACCTGACCGAGTTCTTCGGCCCCGTCCTCGGCATCATGCACGCCAAGGACCTGGACGAGGCCCTGCGTCTGCAGAACGCGGTCGACTACGGTCTCACCGCAGGCCTGCACTCGCTGGACTCCGACGAGGTCGCCACCTGGCTCGACCGCGTCGAGGCCGGCAACCTGTACGTGAACCGCGGCATCACGGGTGCGATCGTGCAGCGACAGCCCTTCGGCGGCTGGAAGCGCTCCGCCGTGGGCGCGGGGGCGAAGGCCGGTGGACCGAACTACCTCTACGGCCTCGGCGAGTGGACTCCCGCGGAGCTTCCTGCCGTCGCCCCCGGCGCCGCCGTCACCCCGGCGGTCGGTGCACTGCTCGATGCCGCGGGTGCCGAGGTCGACGCGACCGAGGCGGACTGGCTGCAGCGAGCCGCCGCATCCGACGAGCGGGCGTGGGTCGACGAGTTCGGCGCCGTGTCCGACAAGTCCGGCCTCGGAGTCGAGCGCAACCTCTTCCGCTACCGTCCGGTCGCGGTCGATGTGCGCATCGCCGAGCACGCTCCCCTGGTCGACGGGATCCGCGTGCTGGCCGCCGCATTGCGCAGCGGCAGCCCGTTCACGGTGTCGGCGCCCGCCCTTCCCGCCCGCGTCGAGAAGGCGCTGCGCGCGCAGGGTGTGACCGTGAAGCACGAGTCGGATGCGGCGTGGGC
Source organism: Microbacterium sp. NPDC090218 (assembly GCA_044900255.1). Classification (GTDB taxonomy): domain Bacteria; phylum Actinomycetota; class Actinomycetes; order Actinomycetales; family Microbacteriaceae; genus Microbacterium. The sequence goes on from JBJDMS010000002.1 coordinate 83,414, forward strand.
CAAGCGCTACGCCAAGGCCGCGAACACGTGGCAGCGTGTCCGACTGGTCGGCGGCGACGCCTCGGCGCTGTTCGAGGCTCTCGACGGCAGCCCGGACGTCGCGGTCTGGTCGCACGCCGTGACCGGTGCCGGTCGGGTCGAGATGCTGCCGTTCCTGCACGAGCAGGCCGTGTCGATCACCAACCACCGCTTCGGCAACCCGACCACGCTGGCCGACGGCGTGGTCTGACCTCGCCTCACCGGCACGAAGCCCCCTGCCCCGCACGATGCGGAGCAGGGGGCTTCTCGGTCTCGGCGTCAGCCGCGCAGCGCCTCGGCGAGCTTGACCCGCGACCCCATGCGCAACAGCGAGTTCTCATAGATCTTCGCGCCGATGATGATCGCGGCCACGCAGCTCGCGAGCAGGATCAGCAGGCTCAGCAGCGGCTCCCACCACTGCGCCTCGCCGACGAACAGGCGCATCGGCATGCCGACCGGGGCCGAGAACGGCACGTACGACATGATCGTCAGCACCAGTGGGTTGTCGTTGAAGACGATGACCAGGACGTACGGCGCCATGATCAGCATCGTGATCGGCGTGGTGGTGGAGCCGATGTCCTCCTGGCGCGACACCATCGACGCTGCCGCCGCGAACATCGCCGCCAGCAGGATGAAGCCGAACAGGAAGAACACCGCGAACCAGATGATCGGTGCCCCGAGGGTCGTGAGCACCTCGCGTTGACCGGTGACGATGAGTCCGATGGTGGCGACCGCCGCCAGGGCGAGGATCTGTCCCATCGCCAGCACCGTGTTGCCGATGACCTTGCCGGCGAGGAGCGTGCGGGCCGGGATCGCCGACAGCAGCACCTCGACCACGCGCGTCTGCTTCTCCTCCACGACGCTCTGCGCGATCGTCCCGCCGAAGGTCGCGGCGGCCATCATGAACACGAGCCCGAAGGCGATCGCGATGAAGTACCGCAGGAGCGGGTTGGTGGTCGCCGGTTCCAGGATCACTTCTTCGGGAGCGATCGACAGGGCGGAGACGAGCGAGCCCGGCGCCTCCTGCAGCGCGACGATCGTATAGCCCGAGGGGCCGTCGCCCGGGAGTACAGCGGCGTCGACCTCGTCGTCGCGCACGAGCTTCTCGGCGGCGGCCCGGTCGGCCACCTCGGTGACCTCGACGTTCGGGATGGCGGAGACGGCTGCTGCGGTCTCCGAGGTCGCAGCGACCGGCATCGCATCGGTGTTCTTGCTCGCGAGACCGCCGAGGATGATGCCGGCGAGGGCGAGCACCAGCAGGATGCCGGTCGAGATCAGGAAGGCCTTGCTGCGCAGCTTCGATCCGATCTCGCGCTCGGCGACGAGCCAGATGCCGTTGGAGGCGCGGACGGGGGCGGGGGTGCTCACTGGATGACCTCCTTGAAGATCTGGGCGAGGGACGGATGCTTGGGGGCGAAGCTGGCGACGTCGCCGCGCTGCACCGCGGACTGGAGCACCCGCTGTGCCGTGTCGGGTCCGTCGGCGTCGAACAGCGCATAGCCGCCCTCGAAGTCGACCACCGTGACGCCGGGCTCGGTGCGCAGCCAGCCGGCGTCCCCGGCGGAGACCAGCTCGTAGCGGTCGCGGGCGTGCTCGGCGCGGAGGGCCTCGCGTGAACCGGAGGCGCGGATCGTGCCGCCGGCGAGGATGACGAGGTCGTCGCACAGGCGCTCGACCACATCCAGTTGGTGAGAGGAGAACAGGATCGATGCGCCCTTCGCGGCGCTGGACTGCAGCACGCCCGCCACCACATCGACCGCGAGCGGGTCGAGGCCGGAGAACGGCTCGTCGAGGATGAGGACCTCGGGGTCGTGCACGAGCGAGGCGGCGATCTGCGCACGCTGCTGGTTGCCGAGCGACAGCGACTCGATCGTGTCGTTCAGCCGCTCACCGAGACCGAGCTCCGTGAGCAGCGCGGTCGCCCGCTCCGCAGCATCCTGCTTCCCGAAGCCGTGCAGGCGGGCGAGGTAGACGATCTGCTCGAGCACCTTCATCTTGGGGTAGAGGCCGCGCTCCTCGGGCATGTAGCCGAAACGGCGCCGATCCTCGGCGGTGAGCGGTGCCCCGTCGAGTGCGACGCTGCCGCCGTCGGAGGACAGCAGCCCCAGGACGATCCGCATGGTGGTGGTCTTGCCGGCGCCGTTGCCGCCGACGAAGCCCGTGAGTCGCCCGGGAGCGACCGTGAAGGACACATCGTCGAGCACGCGCCGAGAGCCGTAGCTCTTGGTGATGCCGGAGAGTTCGAGCATTCCTGTCGTCATGCCCTTCACGCTACGGAGAACCGCTGCTCCGGGCATCCCCCGCACGGCGGACCGGCCCCCGTCCTCCCCACGACTGACCCCGCCCCGCCCCCCTGCCCCTGCCCCTGCCCCGCCCCCGCCTCCTGGCGCCGAGTGCACGGGATGGTGCCGAGTGCACGGGATGCTCGCGGGCGTAAGCCGTGCACTCGACGCGAAGCCGTGCACTCGGCGGGAGGGCGCGGGATGCGGGAGGACGCGGGGCGGGGGAGGGTCAGGGGCGGGCGGCGTGCAGGGTGGTGCGGACGACGAGGCCGGCGACGAGCGCCCAGAACGCAGCGCTGATGCCGAGCACGGCGATCCCGGATGCGGCCACCAGGAAGGTCACGACGGCGGGGATGCGTTCGCCGGGATCGTCGATCGCCTGCTGCACCGACGAGCCGAACGCGGCGAAGAGCGCGAGCCCGGCGACCGCGGGGATCACGGCGGTGGGCGCGAGCACCACGAGCGCGGCGAAGGCAGCGGAGAACACCGCGAGCACGAGGTACGACGCCCCGGTCGAGACCCCGGCGACCCAGCGCCGCTTCGGGTCCGGGTCGGCATCCGGTGACGCGGCGAGCGCGGCGCTGATCGCGGCGAGGTTGATGGCGTGCCCACCCGCCGTCGCTCCGAGCGCCGTGCCGACTCCGGTGACCAGCATCGCGGGACGCCAGGGCACCTCGTACCCGAAGCTGCGCATGATCGCGATGCCCGGCACGTTCTGCGAGGCCATGGTCACGATGAACAGCGGCAGGGCGAGGCCGACCAGCGCGCCGACCGTGAACGTGGGTGCCGTGAACTCGAGCCGCGGCAGCAGCAGCGTGGGGTCGAACGCCGTGCCGGCGCCGATCAGCGAGACGGCGACCACGATGGCCGCGGCGACGAAGGCGAGCGGCACCGCCCACCGCGGCGCGAGGCGGGCGAACACCAGCCATGTGAGCACGACCGGCACCACGCCCCATGGATTCGCGACGATGCCCGTGATCGGCGCCAGGCACAGCGGCAGCAGGACTCCGGCGAGCATCGCCTGCGCGATGGAGGGCGGGATGCGGGCGATCAGGGCCCCGAGCGCCGGCCAGAGCGCGGTGAGCAGGATGAGCGCGGCAGTGACCAGGAAGGCGCCGACCGCCGCCGACCATCCGCCGTCGACGGTGCCGGTCGCCACGAGCAGGGCTGCCCCCGGCGTCGACCAGGCCACCGTGATCGGCATGCGGTACCGCCAGGCGAGCACCACGCACGCGAGACCCATCATGACGCTGACCGCGAGGAGCCCGCTCGCGGCCTGTGCCGCGTCGGCTCCGACCGCGTCGAGCCCGGTCAGCACCACCGCGAACGAGCTCGTGAAGCCGACGAGTGCCGTCACCACCCCCGCCAGGATCGGGCGGGAGAGGGGCGCGGCTTCGGGCATGGATCCGAGGCTAGCGCGGAGTCGGAGGGAGCCGCCTACGCCAGGCCCATGCGATGGGCGAGCACCACGGCCTGCACCCGGTCTCGGGCACCGAGCTTCTGCAAGATGCGCGAGACGTGCGTCTTCACCGTGGCTTCGCCGATGAACAGCGCCCGGGCGATCTCCGAGTTGCTGCGGGCATCGGCGAGCAGCGCCAGCACCTCGGCCTCGCGCTCGGTGAGTGGTTCGGCGAGGGTGACTTTCGGGACGCCGGTGCTCTCGATCGATACCGCCGGCGGTGATTGAGCGGGCGTCGCCGCGAATCGCGTCAGCACCCGGCGGGTGACCTCGGGCGCGAGCATCCCGTCGCCCGCGGCGAGAGCCCGGACGGCGGAGATCAGATCCTCGGCGCCGGCATTCTTGAGCAGGAAGCCGCTGGCTCCGGCATCCAGTGCCTGGTACAGGTAGTCGTCGCGATCGAAAGTGGTGACGATCGCGATGGCCGCGGCGATCTCCGGGTCGGCGACGATGCGCCTGGTCGCCTCGATGCCGTCCATGTCGGGCATCTGCACGTCCATCGTGATCACGTCCGGTCGGAGGGCGGATGCCTGCGTCAGCGCCTCTGCGCCCGACGAGGCCTCTCCGACCACGGTGATGTCGGGCTGGGTGTCGAGAATCGTGCGGAAGCCGGCCCGCAGCAGCGCATGGTCGTCGACGAGCAGCACGCGGATGGGCTCGCTCATCGGCTCGCCCTCGATCCCGCCGCCGCGGGAAGCGGCACCCGGGCGCGCACCCGGAGCCCGCCGAGCGGCCGGGAGGTCACCTCGAGTGTGCCGCCGGACGCTGCGGCGCGCTCCCGCATGCCCAGCTGCCCGAGTCCCGGACGGACCTGGGTGACCGCGCGGCCCGTGTTCACGATCTCGACCTCGACGCCGTCGTCGTCGTAGCGCACACGGACGTCGGCGGTGGCCCCGGAGCCCGCATGGCGTCGGGCGTTCGTCAGCGACTCCTGCGCGATGCGGTACAGGTTCACTGCGACCAGGGACGGCACCGGAACGGGGTGCCCGATCACGGCGTACTCGGTCGGCAACCCGGCTTCGGTCGATGCTTCGGCCAGTTCGGCGATGTCGTCGAGAGCGAGCGTGGACGCGGAATCCGTCGTCTCACCGCCGGGGGCGCGCAGGGTCTCCAGCAGCTGGCGCAGCTCGTGGATCGCGTCGCGGGCCGAGCCCTCGATGCCGCTGAGGATGCGGGCGGCTTCGGTGGGGTCGCGTTCGAGGACCAGTCGCGCGGCACCCGCCTGCACCCCCATGACCGACACGTGGTGGGCGACGACGTCGTGCAGCTCGCGGGCGATGCGCACCCGGTCGAGCGCGACGGCCTGGGCCGCGGTCACCTCGCGCTCCCGCTCGAGCTCCGCCGTGCGCTGTTCGAGCACCGCCAGCTGTGCGGCGGCGGTCCACGAGCGCTCGCCGAAGTAGTAGGCCCCGCCGAAGTAGAGCACGTTCAGCAGCAGCTGGATGAGCATGAAGGCGACGTAGGGCGACATGGCCCCGGCGATGACGTCCGCCTTGTCGGCTTCGCTGATCGCATCGCGGTACATCGTGATCAGCAGCCACGCGAACATCCCGACGATGATCCCGACGCGCACGATGATCGCGCGGCGGCGGTTGTTCATCCAGGCGCCGACCGTGTAGATAGCGATGAACATCGCGATGTTGCCGACGTAGATCTCCGGGATGCGGATCGTCACCGCCGTGAAGTACGCGGCGACGACGATGATCGCGACCGTGCCGGGCCACCGGCGTCGGACCGCCAGGGGAGCGGTGACGACGACCGCGTACACGAGCGCTGTCCACAGCGGAGCCTGCTCGTCGCCCCACACCTCGGCGATCGAGGAGAGAGCAGCGCTCAGCACGGATCCCACGAACATGACGACGGCGAGCACGAGGTCGCTGCGCCGCTCGCGCTCGGTCGGCGTGCGGGTGAACGGGGCGGCGGGCATCTCTCCACCGTAGGGCGGTGCCCGTCGGAGCCGCATCCCCCGTGCGGCGGATCGATTCCGTTGCTTGCTATTGACAAGTATGGTTGTTTTTTGCAAGCATGTCCGAAAGGGCTCACCGATCGATGGGTCCACATCGACAAAGGAGTCAGCATGACCAAGGTCTTCGTCAACCTGCCCACCAGCGACCTCGAGCGCGCCAAGGCGTTCTACACGGCGCTGGGCTGCGAGATCAGCCCGCAGTTCACCGACGAGAACGCCGCCTGCATCGTGTGGAGCGACGACATCTACTTCATGGTCCTCAAGCGCGAGTTCTTCGCCACGTTCACCGACAAGCCGATCGCCGACCCGAACGAGGTCGCCCAGGTGTCCGTCGCGTTCAGCCAGGACTCGCGCGACGAGGTCGACGCGATCCTCGCCAAGGGTCTGGCCGCCGGCGGTGCCGAGCCGAAGCCCGCACAGGACTACGGCTTCATGTACTCGCGTGACCTCGACGACCCGGACGGCAACTCGCTCGGCTTCCTCTACATGACCCCGGAGGCCGTCGAGAACGGACCCGACCACGTGGCGGACCACGCGGCATCGGCCTGAGATGGCGGCGCGCAGCTACGGCCAGTACTGCGGTGTGACGACGGCCGTCGAGTTGATCGGGGAGCGGTGGGCGCTGCTCATCGTCCGCGATCTGCTCGTCGGGCCGCGTCGCTACACCGACCTCAAGCAGGGTCTGCCGCGCATCCCCACCAACATCCTGTCCACGCGTCTGAAGGAATTGCAGGAGGGCGGCGTCGTGCGGCGCGTGCCGCTGCTCAACTGCGGTCTCGTGTACGAGCTCACCCCCTATGGGCGGTCCTTCGAGCCGATCATGCTCGCGCTCGGCCGCTGGGGCTTCCAGGCGATGGGCGATCCGGAGGAGGGTGACGTGGTCACTCCCGATTCCCTGACGATGGCTCTGCGCACGGCGTTCCGAGCGGATGCCGCGGCGGATGCCGAGTACGAGCTGCACGTCGGCGACGTCGCCCTGCGGGCCTCGGTGCACGACGGGGAACTCCGCGTCGCGCAGCTCGCCCCCCTCGCCCCTCCGGTCGGCGGACGCCTGCCCGAGGGGGAGCCGGATGCCGTGATCGTCGCGGGCCCCGGCATCCGCCGCCTCATCGGCGGGGAGATCACCCCGGCAGAGGCCCTCGCGCAGGACGTCCTCGCCGTCGTCCGTGGCGAGGAGTCGTGGCTGGACTCGTTCGCCGCCACTTTCCACATCGCACGGCTGCATGCAGAACTGAACGTCTGATCCGATACGAACCGTCTGATCCCACCGAAGGAGCACGACATGAGCACTGACGACACGCACGGCGCGGCACAGGGCCGCATCCTGATCGACCTCTTCATGACCCTCGACGGCGTGGCCCAGGGGCCGGGCGGCACCGACGAGGACACCTCGGGCGGCTTCCGCTTCAGCGGCTGGCAGGCGGGTCACCCCTCGTCCGGCGTCGGCCCCGAGATCGAGAAGGGCATGCGCGGGCTTGATGCGCTGCTGCTCGGTCGGCGTACCTACGACATCTTCGCCTCGTACTGGCCGCACCACACCGAGGGTGAGTCCGGCGACATCGGCACGCTCTTCAACCGTGTGCCGAAGTACGTGGCTACCCGGGACGCCGACCTCGCGCTCGACTGGGAGGGCAGCACCCGCGTCGGCGCAGATCTGGCTGCGGAAGTCGCCGCCCTGCGCGCCGCTCATCGTGAGGTGCACGTCATCGGCAGCATCGACTTCGTGCACACCCTGCTCGCAGAGGGGCTCTTCGACGAGCTCAACCTCTGGGTGTACCCGATCCTGCTCGGTGTTGGGAAGAAGGTGTTCGACGATGGCGCGCTGCCGTCGGTGCTGCGACTGCTACAGCCGCCGATCGCCGACGACGGCGGGGTGACGCTGCTCCGGTACGGCCGCACCGATCGGGTGCCGGAGGTCGGCACCTTCGAGTGAGGTGTTAATCAGAGGAATCGACTATTCCCTTCCTGTGTCGTAATCCCCTAGATTCAGAGCGATACGTTGCCGCATGATCGGCAGGAATTCGAGGCCGTGCGCGTCAGCGTGATCGTTGCGCGCACGGCCTCCTTCACGGGGTGGGACGATGACGCGACGACGCGGGATGCTGCGAGCGGTACTGGGCGGATTGGCGGCGTTCGCGCTCGCCGTGGGCGGTGCGACGGCAGCCGTCGCAGAAGACGAGCCGATCGTCGGGACCGGATCGATCTCCGGGACGGTGACGGCGGCGGTGGGCGGATCGCCTCTTGCGGGTATCGAGGTGCGGGCACAGCTCGACGGTGACTCCGTTTCGATCACAAAGGTCACCAACGCGAACGGCGCATACACGTTCAGCGATCTGGACGACGGCTCCTACCTCGTGCGCTTCTCCGACCCGGGGGGCTATTTCGACGCCGAGTACTGGAACGGCGCCCGAGACGCTCGGGACGCGCAACGCATCACCGTGACCGACGGATCCGTGCATACCGGCATCAACGCTGCGCTCGTATCTGCGCCGTCCTCATCGATCAGCGGTACGGTCACGCGTGCAGATGACGCGACGCCCGTCGCCGGGGTCAGTGTGACCGCGCAGGGGGCGGACGGGTACTGGGCGTCGACCTCGACCGATGCGGCCGGCAAGTACACCCTCGGCGGTCTCCCCGGCGGCTCCTACGTGGTGGGCTTCCATGCAGACGGCACCGACCTGAAGCGCGAATACTGGCCGAACGCCTTCGACTACTCTCAGGCGGTCCCGTTCACGATCGCCGACCACTGGGCGGCCTACGGGATCGATGCGGCCCTCGACGAGGGCGGCGCCATCCAGGGCGTCGTGACCAGCGACGTGGACGGCTCTCCCCTCGAGGGCGTCGCGGTGCGCGCGCTCGACGACCGCAACGAGATCGTCGGCGCGACGCAGACCGACGCCGTCGGTGCATACACCCTCGGCGGTCTTCCCGCCGGCTCGTACCGGCTCGAGTTCGACTCCGCAGACCCGGCGGTGGTGTCCGAGTACTGGAACGACTCCCACACCTGGGCCGGGGCCACGCTGATCACGGTCATCGAGCTGGAGACGGTCGCGGATGTCGACGCATCGCTCGCCGGTCTCGGCTTCATCAGTGGCACGGTGACGCGAAGTTCAGACGGAGAGCCGCTGAGCGCCAGCGTGTCCTTCTACGGCATCGATGGTGGTGTCGACGTGTCTTTCGTCGACACGGAGAGCGACGGCACGTTCCGCGTCCCGGTCGTGCCGGGCACGTACCGAGTGCTCTTCCACCCCAACGAGAGGGGGATGCCGGAGGAGTACTGGAAGGATGCCTTCCTGTGGGAGGACGCCACACTGATCACGGTCGCGGCCGGGCAGGAGGTCGTCGGCATCGACGCCGCGATGGATGAAGCCGCCACGATCGCCGGAACGGTGACGCTCGACTCCGATGTGGTGCAGAAGATCGTCGTCGAAGCCTGGAGCGGCGACGTCAAGATCTCCTCGACCCATGCCGACATCGCCACGGGCGCCTACTCGCTGGTGCTCCCCAAGGGCACCTACGTCTTGAAGGCCACCGCCGCCTTCACCGACGGTACGACGACCGCGAAGCCGCAGTTCTTCGACGGGGTCGCGACCGCCGCCGAGGCGACGCCGATCGCGGCTCTCGCGGGTGCCACCGTCGCAGGAATCGACTTCACGCTGATCACCGGTAACGAGACCGAGCCGAAGCCGGTGCTGACCCTGTCCGCCGGCTCCATCCGCGCCGGCAAGGACATCACCGTCTCGGGTACCGGCTTCGCCCCGGGCGCGACGATCGCGTTTGAGCTTCACTCCGACCCGATCAAGCTCGGCACGCTGACCGCAGATGCCGGTGGTGCGCTCCAGGGCACCCTCCGGATCCCGGCCGGTGCCCCGGCCGGCACCCACACGCTCGTGGCCCTCTCCGGCACCACCGTGATCGCGAGCGCGACGCTCACCGTCGCCGCGGCGGGAACGGCAGGTCAGGCCAGCGGCGGCGCGACGGCTCCGGGAACGGGGCTCGCCAGCACCGGCGCGGATGCCCCCGTCGGGGTCGTCGTGGCCGGCCTGCTCCTGGCGGTGCTGGGCGGGCTGCTCGTGCGGCGCCGTCGCGTCGAGAGCTGAGCCGCGCGCGATCGGGCGGCTGCGAAGCGAGGTCGAACCTCAGCCGAGCAGTCGCTCGATCACGCGGGCGACGCCATCCTCGTCATTCGACGCGGCCGTCTCGTCGGCGGCCTCCTGCACGACGCGTTCCGCATGCGCCATCGCGACGCCGTGCCCTGCCCATCGGAGCATCTCGACATCGTTGAGCGCGTCGCCGAAGGCCACGACGTCGGCGCGGTCGATGCCGAGGTGCTCGCACAGGCGGGCCAGGCCGGTGGCTTTGGTGACGCCCTCGGCCATGACCTCGACGAACGGTGCGCCCGACAGCGTCGCTTCGAAACCGGTGAGGCCGAGGGAGCGCAGGGTGTCGAACAGGGCAGCAGGGGCGAGTTCGGGATGCCGGATCACGAGCTTCAGGCTGGGGGCGGCGAGCACCTGGTCCAGCGGCACGCCGCCCATCGTCTTCGGGTCGCGCTTGTGGTCGGAGAGGTCGGCGATCTCGGCGTAGCCGTGCTGTGCCACGAAGGTCTCGCCGCCCTCGCGCACGCTGGCGAACAGCAGGCCGGGGATGCTGGCGCGCAAGGCCTCCGCCAGCGTGCGGATCGTGTCGGGCGGAAGCTCTTCGGCGAACAGCATCCGTCCGTCTTCGAGATGCACGGCATAGGCGCCGTTGCTGCACAGGGCCCAACCCTCGAAGGCCGCGTCGGCCGCGATCGCACGCAGCCCGATCGGCTGACGCGCTGTCACGGGCACGACGTGGATGCCCCGATCGCGGGCCGCGTCCAGAGCCGCCCGCGTGCGCGGAGAGACCGCGGAGGACGAGTCGAGCAGCGTGCCGTCGAGGTCGGTGGCGATCAGGCGCACGGTCACGGCAGCAGCGTTCAGGAGAAGATCATCGGCAGGTCGTCGTCGTCTGCGGCGCCGCCGAAGTCGAGATCGACCACCACCGGCACGTGGTCGCTGGGCTGCTCACCCTTGCGCTCCTCGCGGTGGATGGATGCACCCTTCACGGCGTCGGCCAGCGTGCGGGATCCGAGTACGAAGTCGATGCGGATGCCCTCGTTGCGGGGGAACTTCAGGCGCTGGTAGTCCCAGTAGGTGTAGCCCTCGGGGAGAAGCGGGCGCACCACATCGGTCACACCGGCGTCGGCGAACGCGAAGAACGCGTCGCGCTCCTGCGGCGACACGTGGGTGGAGCGGCCGACCACGATGTCGGGGTCGCCGTTGTCGTGGTCGAACGGGATGATGTTGAAGTCGCCGACCAGGGCGAGTGGAAGGTCGGGGTTCGCCGACAGCTCGGCCGCCGTCGACTTCTTCAGCTGCTCCAGCCAGTGCAGCTTGTAGAGGTAGTGCGGGTCGTCCAGTGAACGGCCGTTGGGCACGTACAGGCTCCACACCCTGACCCCGTCGACCATCACGCCGAGCGCGCGGGCTTCGAGCGGAGCATCCGGTCCTTCATGGCCCTTGGCGAAGCCCGGCATGCCGTCGAAGGCCGTGCGCACGTCGGTGATCGGGAGGCGGCTTGCGATCGCGACACCGTTCCACTGGTTCAGCCCGTGCACCTCGACGTGATACCCGGCCTCTTCGAACGGTCCGTAGGGGAACTGCTCGGGCTTGCACTTGATCTCCTGCATCGCCAGCACGTCGATGTCTTCGCGGACGGCGAACTCGACGGTGCGGGTGACGCGGGTGCGGATGGAGTTGACGTTCCAGGTGGCCAAGCGCATGCGTCCAGCCTAGTTGCGGCATCCGACACGGGGTGCCGCCGACGGGACGTCCGTCGCCCGCCACCTGTATGACCGCCCGACGGATGCATGAGCCATGCGGCCCGGTGCTCATGCATCCGGTCAGACCTCATACATCCGCCCGGTGTCCGGATCCCGCGGACGCCACCGCGCCTCCTACACTGGATGCCGTGACCGCACTCGACGCAGACCGCCAGACCCTCCTCGACCTGATCAAGGATGAGGCGGTGTTCCACGGTGACTTCACCCTCTCCAGCGGCAAGAAGGCGACGTACTACGTCGACATGCGCAAGCTCACGCTGGATCACCGTGCCGCGCCCGCCATCGGCCGCATCATGCTCGACCTGATCGGCGACCTCGACGTCGTGGCGGTCGGCGGCCTCACGCTCGGCGCCGACCCGATCGCGAACTCCGTGCTGCACGCCTCCGTCGCGGCCGACAGCCCGCTCGACGCCTTCGTCGTGCGCAAGGAGCCCAAGGACCACGGCCGCGGCCGCCAGATCGAGGGCGCCGACGTCAAGGGCAAGCGCGTCGTCGTGCTCGAAGACACCTCGACCACCGGTCAATCCGCACTCAAGGCCGTCGAGGCCCTCCGCAAGGAAGGCGCCGAGATCGTCGCCGTCGCCGTGATCGTCGACCGCAAGACCGGAGCGCAGGCCGCGATCGAGGCCGAGGGCCTCGAATGGCGAGCCGCCTTCGACCTCGACGACCTCGGACTCGACCCGCAGTGACGCGCTACGCGCTCGCCGTCGACGTCGGCGGCACGAAGATGGAGGCCGCGCTCGTCGCGGCCGACGGCGTGGTCCTCCCGGGAAGCCGGAGCAGGCAACCCACGGGCCGCGAAGCCACCTTCGAGTCCCTGGGGGCCGCCGTCATCGCGATCGTGGAGCACGCGCTCGCGGCGCTCCCCGCCGATGCCGAACTGGTCGGTGCGGGGATCGGCAGCGCCGGCCCCGTCGATCGGACCCTCGGCGTGATCATGCCGGTGAACATGCCTCTGGCGCGCGGCTTCGGGCTCGCCGAGGCGGTCCGTGCCGCAGCATCCTCCGTCGTCGGAGGTGAGGTCCCCACCACGCTCGGTCATGATGGCGGGGCCCTCGCCCTCGCCGAGTCCTGGCTCGGAGCCACGCAGGGGGCCGGCGCCTCGCTGTCGATCGTCGTGTCCACCGGTGTCGGGGGCGGTTTCGTCGCGCACGGTGCATACATCCCCGGCGCGACCGGAAACGCCGGCCACCTCGGACAGGTGCGCCGCGAGGGCGGGCTGACGCTCGAGGAGATCGCCTCGGGGCCAGCGAGTGCGGCCTGGGCGCAGCAGCAGGGCTGGACCGGCGCGACCGGCGAAGACCTCGCGCGGGATGCCGCTGCGGGCGATGTCGTGGCACGGGCGGCGGTCGAGCGCTCCGCGCGCGCAGTGGGGGAGGCGCTCGCCGATGCCGCGACCCTCGTCGACCTCGACGTCGTCGCCATCGGAGGCGGCTTCTCGCGGGTGTCCGCGGACTACATCGATCTCGTGCAGGAGGCGCTCACCGCGAGCGCGGTCCACGAGTATTCGCGTCGCACCCGGGTCGTGCGGTCGGGCCTCGGCGATGAAGGTCCGCTCATCGGCGCTGCCGCCCTCGTGCTGCGGTAGAGCCTTCGTCTGACCGGTTTCTCAGCGGCTCGCGGT
>JBJDMS010000002.1:96724-1124418 GCA_044900255.1 Microbacterium sp. NPDC090218
CGGTGAGCAGGTGCCGCGGTGGTCCTTCGAGTCGTGCGACCGAGATCTTCAGGTCGGTCACGTCGGCGGCGACGGCGTCGATGCGGGTGGTGAGGTTGCCGTCGACGGCGTCGATGCGACGGACCATCCACGCCGCTCCGGCGAACATGCTCGTCCCGAGCGTGAGAACGACACCGGTCGCGCTGATGATGATCGTCAGGGTCTCTGCGCTCACGTCTTCTTGCCCCTTCTGTTCGTCTGACCGGTTTCTCAGCGGCTCGCGGTGAGCAGGTGCCGCGGTGGTCCTTCGAGTCGTGCGACCGAGATCTTCAGGTCGGTCACGTCGGCGGCGACGGCGTCGATGCGGGTGGTGAGGTCGGCGGCGACGGTATCGATGCGGGTGGTGAGGTTGCCGGCGACGGCGTCGATGCGAAGGACCATCCACGCCGCTCCGGCGAACATGCTCGTGCCGAGCGTCAGCACGACACCGATCGCGCTGATGATGATCGCGAGGACCTCGGTGGACACGAGCTCTCCGTTCTTTGCGGGTATGAAGGAGACGTTACGCCGTCGCTGGGCGGGTGCGCGCCGGTATTCCGGCATCCGTGGAAAGGTCTCAGGTGTCGTGAAACGTGCAGGAGGCGTCAGCGCAGCTGCGGGGCGCGGAAAATTTGTTACACCCAAAGTGGATACCATGGAGTTCTAGTACATACCGCACGGGAGGAGAACTGATGCGCGTCCTCGGACTGATCTCCGGCACCTCGCACGACGGGATCGACGCCGCCGTCGTCGACTTCACGACGAACGGCGGCTTCACCGCGCACGGCGTGGATCTGCATGGCTCCGTGGTCGCTGCCACGAGCGTGCCGTACGCTCCCGAGCTGCGAGCTCGGCTCATCGCGGCGCTCCCACCCGCGCAGACGACGCTCGCCGAAGTGTGCGAGCTCGACACCCTCATCGGGCAGGCCTTCGCCGAGGTCGCCGCCGACATCGCCGCCGAGGTGGGCGGGGTCGATGCCGTGTGCTCGCATGGCCAGACCGTGTATCACTGGGTCGACGGCGCGCACGCGCTGGGCACCCTGCAGATCGGGCAGCCCGCTTGGATCGCCGAGAAGGTCGGCGCCCCGGTGGTCTCGGACATCCGCATCCGCGACATCACCGTCGGCGGACACGGTGCCCCGCTGGTGTCGTTCCTCGACGAGCTCCTGCTGCGCTCACGCGCCGGGGTCTCGGCGGCCCTGAACCTGGGTGGCATCTCGAACATGACCGTGGTGCGGTCGGAGGGCCTGGTCGCGTACGACATCGGCCCCGCGAACGCGCTGGTCGACGCGGTGATCGTGGAACACGGCCTCAACCCGCTCGGCTACGACGACGACGCCGCGATCGCCCGCACCGGACACGTCGACGAGGCGCTGCTCGCCGCGCTGCTCGACGACCCGTACTACGCGCTCACCCCGCCCAAGAGCACGGGCAAAGAGCATTTCCACCTCGGCTACGTGCGCGATCACCTCTCGGCGCAGAACCGGGAGATCCCGGTCGCCGACGTCGTGCGCACCCTGACAGAGCTCACCGTCCGCACCGTCGCGCGCGACGTCGAGGCCGCCGGCATCGGGTTCCTCGCCGTGTCGGGCGGTGGATGCCGCAACCCCCTGATCCTCGAGGGGCTGCGCGCCGCGTTGCCGGCGACCGAAGTCGTGCTGGCCGACGAGCTGGGTGCTGCCGCCGACAGCAAGGAGGCGATCCTCCTCGCGCTGATCGGCTGGTCGACCCTGCACGGCGTCCCCGCGATCGTCCCCGGCGGCACCGGTGCGCGCGAGCCGCGCATCCTCGGCACCATCACTCCCGGGAACGGTCCGCTGCACATGCCGGAGCCCGTCGCATCGATCGACTCCCTCGTCCTCACCGAGGCCGCGGGAGCCTGATCCTCGCCGCGCGCGACGCGGCGAGGATCAGCGGGACTTGTCGTCGTCGTCCCAGGGTCCTTCCCACCAACCCGCGCGGCCGTCATCGTCCGGGCCCCGCCGTCGGCGCGAGCGCACGAACTGCACGACGAAGACGGTCAGCGAGCTGAGCAGGATCAGGAAGACGACCAGGAACAGCACGTCGCTCTGCGTCATGGGCGCTTCCCCTCCGCGGCATCCGCCACGATCTTCGCGATGCGGGCCGAGCGCGTCTCAGGCCGCTTGGCCATGGCGATGTGCGTGAGGCCGAACTTCTTGACCGACTTCGGGAAGGCATCCCAGTTCTCGCGCGCGGTCGGAAGGGCATCGAGCGCGGCGGCGAGCTCGTCGGGCTCGATCCCGGCTTCCGGACCGTCGAGCAGTGTCCAGGAGCCGTTCGCCTTCGCCGCTTCGAGCACCCGGATGCCGGCGGGAGCGAGCAGCCCTTCGGCTTCGAGCAGCGCGATACGGGCCTTGTTCGTCGCCGCCCATCCGCTGCCGGGGCGCCGCGGAGAGAACCACTGGCCGTTGGCGCGGTCGCCCGTCCCGTCGTCGAACACACGCACCGGACCGTCGATCCAGCCGAAGCAGAGGGCCTGCCGCACGGCGTCTTCGTAGCCGACGCCGTCGGAGGCGCCGCGCACGCTCAGCAGCCAGACGCCGCCCACCCGTTCGTGGTTCTCCTCGAGCCAGGCTCGCCAGGCCGCGGCATCCGCCGCTCTGAGCCGTTCGCCGTCGTCGAGCGCGCCCATGGGCTACTTCTTGGTCTTCACCGTCGTGATCGTCTCGGTGATCCGCGGCAGCAGGTCGGCCACGGACTGCACGATCTCGTCGGGGCGGAACGGGTACTTCTCGATCTCGGCCTGGTCGCTGATGCCGGTGAGCACCAGCACGGTGTGCAGGCCCGCCTCGATGCCGGCGACGACGTCGGTGTCCATGCGGTCGCCGATCATGCCGGTGCGCTTCGAGTGCGCGCCGATCTTGTTCAGCGCCGAGCGGAACATCATCGGGTTCGGCTTGCCGACGACGTACGGCTCCTTGCCGGTGGCCTTGGTGATGAGCGCGGCGATCGCGCCGGTGGCCGGGAGCGGTCCGTCGGTGCTCGGGCCCGTGGCATCCGGGTTCGTGACGATGAAGCGCGCACCGCCGATGATGAGGCGGATGGCCTTGGTGATCGCCTCGAACGAGTAGTTGCGCGTCTCGCCGACGACGACGAAGTCGGGATTGGTCTCGGTCATGATGAAGCCCGCGTCATGCAGGGCGGTGAGGATGCCCGCCTCACCGATCACGAACGCCGAACCGCCGGGAAGCTGCTGCTTCAGGAAGTCGGCGGTGGCGAGGGCGGAGGTCCAGATGCGCTCCTCCGGCACGTGCAGTCCGCTGATGCGGAGGCGTGCCGACAGGTCGCGCGCGGTGAAGATCGAGTTGTTGGTGAGCACCAGGTACGGGATGCCCGCGCTCTCCCATCCGGCGAGCAGCTCGGATGCTCCGGGGATGGCGTCGTTCTCATGGACGAGCACGCCGTCCATGTCGGTCAGCCAGCATTCGATGTCGTCGCGTTGTGCCATGTGCACAGCCTAGAGGCCGCAGGCGACGCGCACCTGACCGTGTTGCGGCGCAGTCAGTCGCTCGTCGTGCCGGATCTCGATGTGGAGAGGCGAGACGGGTCAGGCCGTGAGCCAGATCGCGTCCGCGGCGTGTGCGACCTCGGCCTCCGTGCCGCTGATCGAGAAGCCGTTGGCGGTCACCTGGACCTCGACGCCCACCGCGATCCCTGCGGCTTCGACGGCGCGGAGCACCTCGGGGTCCTGGTCGCTCACGCGCAGCACGCGGCCCGTGTGCCCGACCGGCGCATCGGCGAGGAGGATGAACGGCACGCGCTCGATGTGACCGTCGGCGTCGGGGATCGCGTCGCCGTGCGGGTCGAAGCGCGGACGTCCCAGCCGCGCGTCGATGCCCTCGAGAAGCCGGTCGCTGATGGTGTGCTCGAGCACCTCGGCCTCGTCGTGCACCTCGTCCCAGCCGTAGTCGAACTCCTGCACCAGCCAGGTCTCGATCAGGCGGTGTCGGCGCACCATCGCGAGGGCGCGGGCGATGCCGGCATCCGTCAGCCGCACCGCACCGTAGGGCACGTGCGACACGAGGCCGGCGGCGGCGAGCTTCTTGACCATCTCGGTGACCGACGACGGCGCGATGCCGAGCTTCGCGGCGAGCACCGAGGGAGTGATCGGCGCGTCCTGCCACTCGGTGTGCGCGTAGACGGTCTTCAGATAGTCGTCAGCTGCGGGGGATGCCACCCGACCAGCCTACGTGGTGGTGTCGCGCGCCCACGCGGTGAGCCCGCGGATGAGGGCGCGCATGCCGATCTCGAACGTGCGCCGCGCCGGATCCGTGCTGAGGTGGGCGCGGGCGGTCTCGGCTTCGGCGAAGGTGGGGAACTCGGGCGCGAGCTCGCCCGGAGCCATGTTGTCGGCAGGGGCGAGGGCGTCCAGGGCGGATCCGATGATGAACGACTCCAGGGCGACGATCGCATCCACGATCGTGTCGGTCGGCCACCCGTCATCGGTCAGCAGGCGTGCGATCTGCTCGTAGTCGGCGAACGAGCCGGCGTCGGCGTCGATCGGCGAGGTCGCGAGCATCACCATCGCCTCGGGGGCGGCGATCGCGGCGTCGCGGTAGCTGTGCGCCCAGGTCAGGAGCGCGTCCTCGACGGGCAGCTCGTGCAGGACGGGCGACACGAGTGCGCGGCTGACCTGCCCGCGCATGGCCCGGATCACGGCGTCGCGGTTCGCGAAGTGGTGGTACAGCGCGGAGGTGCGCACGCCGAGGGATTCCGCGAGTGCGGTCATCGTGAACTGACGCGGGGTGCGCTGCGCGCTGAGCCGGAACGCCGCTTTCAGGATGCGCTCCTCGGTGAGCACCTGCGTCGACGGACGGCCGACGCTGCGGGGAGATTTCGTCATCGTGCTCGATTCTGCTCAGGCGTCTGGTATTTTATTGAAACTCTTTCAATACCGACGAAGGTACAGCCCCATGACCGGTTTCGACGCCGACACCATTGTCACCGGCGCGCACGTGGTGACGATGGACCCGCGCCGCCCGCACGCCACGGCGTTCGCCGTGCGCGACGGCCGCTTCCTCGCCGTCGGCGGCGACGAGCTGATCCGTGAGCTGCGCGGACCGCGGACGATCGTGCGGGATCTCGGCGGCGAGACCGTGACTCCCGGGCTCATCGACGCGCATCTGCATCCGATCCAGGGGATCGAGCTCACGGCGGGCATCGACCTGGGCGGGCTGACCACGGGCGCTGCGCTTCTCGCCGCGCTGAGGTCCGAAGCCGACCGTGCGCTCGCCGAAGACGGCGACCCCTGGGTGCGCGGGTGGAACGTCGACTACGACGTCTTCCACGACCTGCCGATGACGGCGGCGGCCATCGAGGATGCGGTGCGCGGGCTTCCCGCGCTCCTGATCCTGTTCGACGGACACACGGCACTCGCCAGCCGTGCGGGACTCGCGCGAGCGGGGATCACCGGTGCCCGCGAGTTCGAGGACTCCTCGTGCGTCGTCGTGGATGCCGATGGTCGACCGACCGGCGAACTGCGCGAACTGGGCGCCTACGAGCCCGTGCGGCTGAGCGCCCCCGCGCTCGACCGAGAGCGGACGCTGGCAGTCGGGCACGAGCTGCTGCGCGGACTGCGCGACTCCGGCCTCACCGGCGGCACGATCATGGACGGCGGCTTCGCCACGCTCGAACTGCTCGACGCCCTGGAACAGGGGCCGGGGCTGCCGATCCGCATCGTGTCGGCGATCGACCACGAGCCGGGGTTCGACGAGGAGCGGACGGCTGCGAATCTCGCGATGCGGGATCGGCGCGGCGACCGCTGGCGCGGCGGCGTGGTCAAGCTCTACGCCGACGGCGTGGTCGAGACGGGCACCGCCTGGCTGTACGAGCCGGATGCCGCCGGTGCGGGCCTGGAGCCGTTCTGGAAGGACGCCGCCGCCTACGCGCGCACGGTGCGCCGATACGCCGATGCCGGGTTCCAGGTCGCGACGCACGCGATCGGCGACCGCGCCGTGGGGGAGGTCGTGGACGCGTACCTCGCAGCCGGCGTGCGCAGCGCGAGCGGAGCCCCGCACCGCATCGAGCACCTCGAGACGACGACCGACCGTGACGTCGCCCGCATCGCCGCCGCCGGCATCACGGCGTCGATGCAGCCCCTGCACATGCAATGGCGCAAGGCCGACGGATCCGACGACTGGTCGCGCAAGCTGGGACCCGAGCGTGCCGCCCGTGCCTGGCGGGTGCGGGACTACTGGGAGGCCGGAGCGCCCCTCGCCCTCGGATCGGACTGGCCCATCGCGCAGAACGACGCGCGCATCGGCCTCGCCTGGTCGATGCTGCGCCGACGCCCCGGAGACCCCGACGCCCCGATCTTCGAGCCCGCCCAGGCGCTCACCCCCTACCAAGCGCTGCACGGATACACCGTGGGCGCCGCCCTGGCCCAGGGAGATGCCGACCTCGGTCGCATCGCCCCCGGGTTCCGGGCCGACTACGCCGTGTGGGCGGAGAACCCGCTGCACGTCTCCCCGGACGACCTCCCCGACCTGCCCGTGCAGGGGACGATCGTCGGCGGCACCGAGCCCTGACCCCCGGCTCGGCCGCACCCTCCCACTTCGCACCCCCCTTCACACTGAGGTGACTTCCATGCCAGAATTCGGCGCTCTCGCGCTCCTCCCCATCGCGGTGATCCTCGTCGTCGCGGTCGCCACCCGGCGCACCCTCTTCGCCCTGCTCTGCGGCACCGTCGCCGGGGCCCTGATCCTCGGCGGCTGGGGCGGCTTCGACGTCTGGGTCGAGTACACGGGCAAGGCGCTCTCCAATGCCACGGCTCAGTGGCTGCTGCTGATCGTCGCGCTGTTCGGCATCCTCATGATGCTGTTCGAGAAGTCGGGCATCGTCACCGACTTCGCACGCTGGGCCGAGCGGTTCGTCACCTCGCGCCGCAAGTCGACGGTGCTGACCTTCCTGCTCTCGGTCGTGCTCTTCGTCGACGACTACCTCAACGTGCTCACGACCGGCACCTCGATGAAGCAGGTCACCGACCGGTACCGGGTACCCCGGACGCAGCTCGGCGCGATCATGAAGATGACCGCCGCGCCGATCGCGGTCCTCATCCCGGTGTCCACGTGGGCGCTGTTCTTCTCGGGACTGTTCGAGGCGCAGGGCGTGACGGTCGGCGGCACCGGATTCGGCGCCTACCTGCAGGCGATCCCGTTCATCTTCTTCGGATGGGCGGCCCTCGCGGTCGCGCTGCTGATGAGCATCGGCTGGCTCCCGAAGCTCGGTGTGATCAAGCGCGACGCGATCCGCGCGGAGCGCGACGGCGACGTCTTCCCGCTCGGCACGACCGATGACGAGCGGCGGGCCGAGGGCGCGGCACTCCTCGCCGAGCTCAAGGCCGACGACCCCGACGGCTCGACCGCGCAGCGCGTCGCCACCGCACTCGCGACGTCGACGGAGACCGAGCGCAAGCCGCAGCCGTGGGGCTTCCTGATCGCGATGGCCGTGCTCGTCGGCGTCACGATCGCGACCAACGCGAACGTCGTCGCGGGCACGGCCGCTGCGCTCGCGGTCACCCTCGTGATCGTGCTCGTGCAGCGTCGACTCAGCATCCGCGGGGTGCTGGATGCCGCGCTCGAGGGCATCGAGAGCATGCTCTTCGTGATGATCCTCACGGTTCTCGCGTTCATGGTGCAGGAGATGAACATCACTCTGCAGCTCGCGGAGTTCGTGATCCAGGTCACGGAACCCGTGCTCACTCCGGCTCTGCTTCCGGCGATCGTCTTCGCGGTCTGCGGCATCTACGCGTACGCCACCGGTTCGTTCTGGGATCTCGCCGCCGTGATCACGCCGGTCGTCCTCCCGCTGGCTCTCGCTCTCGGTGCCGATCCGATCCTCGCCGGTGCCGCGGTGTTCTCCGGTGCCGCGCTCGGCAGCACCACCTGCCTCTACGGCGACGGCATCATCCTCGCGTCGAGGTCGATCGGGATCAAGCCGATCAACCTGATGCTCGCGATCCTGCCGTACGCGGGGATCGCGGCGGGGCTGTCGTTCGTGCTGTACCTGGTGACGGGCTTCGTCACGGCGTAGACCGGACGGCTCGGCTCGGCTCGGCTCAGCCCAGGGTCGTCAGGATGATGAACGCGGCCTGACCGGCGAAGAACAGCACGAGGAATCCGAGGAGGGCGGCGGCCAGCGAGAGCCGGCCGTCGAACCCTTCCACCTCGTCCATCCCGATCTTGCGGGCCCGGAACGCCAGCACGAGGGTGGCCACGCCCAGAGCGAGCTGCACCCACGGGCTGCCGAGGCCGATGACCTTCGGGAAGGCGATCAGCAGGCCGCCGATGACGCCGGTCGCGAAGCCGATCCAGGTGAGGATGCGGACGTTGCGGCGGGCGTTCTCGGCAGACATGTGTCGAGCCTATCCGGGCTCAGGCTCCCGTCAGCACCAGCCAGAGCAGTGCTCCGTTGAGCGCGATCAGAAGTACGGAGGCGATGACACCGGCGGCCGTCGTCCATCGCCGGTTGACCCAGGCGCCGAGGGTGCGTCGCTGAGCGGTGAGCACGACCAGCGGGATCAGCGCGAACGGGATGCCGAACGAGAGCACCACCTGACTGAGCACCAGCGCGAGGGTCGGGTCGAAGCCGATGCCGAGGATCACGAGCGCCGGGATGAGCGTCACCAGCCGACGGGCGAGCAGCGGGATGCGCACGTGCAGCAGGCCGTGCATGATCTCCGCCCCCGCGTATGCTCCGACCGAGGTCGACGCCAGGCCGGAGGCGAGCAGTCCGACCGCGAAGAACGTCGCGACGACCGGTCCGAGACCTGCGGCGAGGGCGGCATGCGCCCCCTCCAGCGAATCGGTGCCCTCCACACCGGCGAGGTTCGCGGCGGCGAGCAGCAGGATGCAGAGGTTCACGGACCCGGCGATCACCATGGCGATCGAGACGTCCCATCGGGTGGCCGTGAGCAGTCGACGGATGCGCGAGGTCTCGACGCGCGCGGCCTCATCGCCGGCGTGAGCGGTCGTCGCGCCGAAGCGGTCGCGGGCCAGCGAGGAGTGCGCGTAGATCGCGTGCGGCATGATCGTCGCGCCGAGGATGGATGCCGCCAGCAGCACGGATCCGGTGTCTTCGAAGCGGGGAACCATCCCGCCGAGGACACCTGCCGGGTCCGGCGGAGCCACGAAGACGCCGGCGACGAAGCCGATCGTGATGATGGCCATGAGCCCGATGATCACGAACTCGAACGGGCGGGCGCCCCGACGGCTCTGCACCGTGAGGAGGATCATCGAGACCGCGCCCGTGATCAGGCCTCCGAGCAGCAGTGGCACGTCGAAGAGCAGGTTCAGGGCCACCGCGCCGCCGATGACTTCGGCGAGGTCTGTGGCCATCGCGACGAGCTCGGCCTGGAGCCAGTACGCGCGGCGTGCCCACGGTCGGCGCAGACGCGCTCCGAGCACCTCGGGGAGGCTCTGCCCTGTGACGACACCCAGTTTCGCGGAGAGGTACTGGATCAGCCACGCCATCACGTTGCCGGCGAGCACGACCCACACCAGCAGGTAGCCGTACTGCGCGCCCGCGGTCATGTTGCTGGCGACGTTGCCGGGGTCGAGGTAGGCGACGCCGGCGACGAGTGCGGGACCCAGGAGCCAGAGGCTGCGCGGCGCGCGTGCCGGAGGTGCGGTCGGGGCCGTCATCGGGGGAGCGGAATTTTTAGGCACACCGAAACCGTAGCGCATTTTTCGGTCTACCTAAATATCTTGCGACGTCGATCGTCGGGTGGCCTCCGCCGCAGGGGGCAGGCGCGCCGCGACGATAGCCTGGCGGGATGGATGACGCCGCGCCGAACCGCACGAACCCAGACCTTGCCGGGGGCCCGGCGGGCACGGGGTCGATCGCACAGCCGGGCTACGGCGTCGGGCCCTGGCCGGGCGGAGAGGGTGCGTGGCCCGCCGGCGAGCAGTACGACCCGGAGCTCCTGGCCGAGGGGGACACCCGCAACGTGATCGACCGCTACCGGTACTGGCGGATGGAGGCGATCGTCGCCGACCTCGACACCCAGCGGCATCCGTTCCATGTCGCGATCGAGAACTGGCAGCACGACATGAACATCGGGTCGATCGTGCGCAGCGCCAACGCCTTCCTCGCCGAAACCGTGCACATCATCGGCCGCCGTCGCTGGAACAAGCGCGGCGCGATGGTCACCGACCGCTACCAGCACGTCGTCCACCACGAAGACGTCGAGACGTTCGCCGCGTGGGCCGCCGCCGAGGGCATCCCGATCATCGCGGTCGACAACGTCGAAGGCGCCGTGCCGGTCGACAGGGCCGACCTCCCGCAGCGCTGCGTGCTGCTGTTCGGTCAGGAGGGGCCGGGGCTCTCGGACGAAGCGCTCGCCGCGGCATCGGCCCACATCGAGATCACCCAATACGGCTCGACCCGTTCGATCAACGCCAGCGCCGCGGCCGCCGTGATCATGTACGAATGGTGCCGGAGGTACGCCGGCTGAGTCCGCGCGCAGAACCCCTCGACAGGCCGATTCGGCCGGCGTAGCGTGAGTGCCGATCGAGGAGGCCGACATGGCAGGTGTGACACCCATCCGTCCGTATCTGTGGTTCGTCGATTCCGCGCAGGAGGCGATGGAGTACTACGTCTCGGTGTTCCCGAACTCGTCGATCGACAGCGTGACCCTCTACCCGGATGAGAATCTCAGCGAGCACTTCGAGGGCATGTCGGGGAAGGTCATCAACGGCGAGTTCACCCTGAACGGCACACGGTTCGGCTGCATCGACGGGGGCCCGGTCTTCAGCTTCAACGAGGCCGTGTCGTTCGTGATCGAGTGCGCCGACCAGGACGAGATCGACCACTACTGGCATGCGCTCTCGGCGGTGCCGGAGTCGGAGGCGTGCGGCTGGTGCAAGGACCGGTTCGGCGTGAGCTGGCAGGTCGTCCCCGCCGGCCTCGACCTCCTGCAGCAGCGGCCGGAGCAGATCCAGGCGCTGATGCACATGAAGAAGATCGTGATCGCCGAGCTCGAGATCGCGTGACCGCGCTCCGCACGCCGCGGCCGACTCCGGTCAGCCGAGGCGTGCGGCGATCGTGATGTCGTCGTCGACGGTCACGCGCACATCGTGCAGGCGCACGGCCGAGACCTCGGTGCCGAGGACCTCGTTCAGATCATGCGTCCGACCGATCTCGCCGCGGATCGACTTGCGGGCGGCGCGCAGCGCGACGGAGACCAGCGGATTGCCGCTGCGCACCGTGACGTCGCGCACGGTGACGATGCCGTCGGGGTGCACGCCGATGCGCGCCGTCGCCCGGGCGGAGGCCGGGACGATCCGCCAGCGGACGCTCCCCGCGCCGTCGATGCGGAAGCCGTCGGGGCCGTCCGGCGCGACGCTCACCCGGAGTCGTCGCAGGCGCACGCCGCCGGCTGCCAGCGCGGGGCGGAGAACCGCCGTCAGCAGGGGCGTCAGATCCGATGCCGCCAGCGACGCGAGGAAGGAGCCGCGCATCCCGGCACCGTCGCCGGCGATCTCGATGCCGAATCGGCTCTCGGGACGATCGGCGACGACGGGCGCCGCGTGCTCGAGCCACTCGATCGGGGCATCGTGCACCTGCGCATCGACGACGAGCGGGATGCGCTCCAGGCGCACGGGCCGCGCGATCAGTCGGATCGTCCGCGCGATGCCGCGGCGTCGGCTCACGACGGGCGGGGCCGGTGCCGGGACGGACACCGGCGAGGAGGGATCGTGCTTCGGGACGCGCAGACGGAGCCCCACCCCGCTCGCGTCGAGCGTCAGGTGAGTCAGGTCGTCGCCGTCCATCTCGCACGAGACGCGCACATCGTCAAGGCCGCGCACCTCGAACTCCGACGCGTCGGGGACGAGGGAGGCCCGCACCCATCGTGTGACGGCGGCGGCATCTCCCGGCCACTGCTGCGGTGTCGTCATGCGGTCGCTCCCAACCATCGTCCCGACCGCACACGCCATCCCAGCGTTCCGAGGCGCGCGAGCAGGTACACGCCGAAGAACGCGACCGCGAGCCAGACGAGTCCGGCCGTCCCGTCGACGCCGGTCGCGGCGATGATCCACAGCGCGGGGAGGAACGGCACCAGGTTCAGGCCGCCGGCGATCGCGAGGTAGCGGGCGTCGTTCGCGCCCATGAGCACGCCGTCGAGCACGAACACCACACCCGCGATCGGCTGCGCGACGGCGAGCACGAGCAGCGCGGGTTGCACGAGCGCCCCGATCTCGGCGTCGCCCGTGAACACGATGCCGAGCACGCCCGACAGCGCAGCGATCAGGCCGCCGACGATCACCCCGAACCAGGCGCCCCAGGCCACTGTGCGCGCCAGCACCCGATGCACCTGCCGCTCGTCGCCCGCGCCGAGCTCCTTGCCGATGAGCGCCTGTGCGGCGATCGCCAGCGCATCGAGCGCGAAGGCGGCCGCCGAGAAGATCGTGAACACGATCTGCCACCCCGCGAGCTCCTCGGTGCCGATGCCGGTGGCGATCCCCACGGTCGCGAGCAGCGCGACGCGCAGGCTGACGGTGCGCAGGAACAACCAGCCGCCCGAGGTCGCCGTGCTGCGGATGCCCGCGCGCTGCGCCCGAAGGGAGGCGCTGTGGCGGGTCGCGAGTCGGCGGACCACCAGCGCGTACGCGGCGACCATGCCCCATTGCGCGGTCACGGTACCGGCCGCGGAGCCCGCGATGCCCCAGCCGAGTCCGTAGATGAACAGCCAATTGAGCAGGGCGTTGGCGCCGAAGCCGAGGCCGGCGATCCACAGCGGCGTCATCGTGTCCTGCATGCCGCGGAGCAACCCGGTCGCGGCGAACACGATCAGCATCGCCGGCAGGCCCCACATCGAGATCACGAGATACTCGTTGGCCTGGGCGGCGACCGCGTCGCTCGCGCCGAACAGCGACACCAGCCACGGCGAGGAGACCGCGCCGATCACGGCGAGCACGGCGCCGAGTCCGAGCGCGAGCCACATCCCGTTGACGCCGACCGACACGGCCTCGCCCGGCTGGCCCGCGCCGAAGCGCCGCGCCACCGCCGGGGTCGTCGAGTAGGCGAGGAAGACCATCAGCCCGACGATGGTCTGCAGCACGGCCCCGGCGATGCCGAGCCCCGCGAGCGGCGTCGTGCCGAGGTGTCCGACGAGCGCGGCATCCACGATCAGGAAGGCGGGTTCCGCGATCAGAGCACCGAGGGCGGGAACGGCCAAGCGCAGGATCTCTCGGTTGAGGGAGGCGCGCGCGGTCATCCTCCGAGCCTATGACCTGGCACCGACCTCGCCGCTCCGCCTCGGAGAGTGCCGTCGTAGGGTGGAAGGAAGCTCGGATGCCACGGAGGTGCATCATGACGGACCCCAGGGAAGCGGCGGCGCGCTACCGCGCCAGGCAGCAGCACGGCGAGAGCGCCGAGGGCGACGAGGATTCGGGCATCCCACCCGGGGCCGGTGCGGCCGTCGATCGCGCGGCGTTCATCGAGACGGCGATCCAGGTGGCGATCCGTCGCGGCGAGTTCGACGACCTGCCGGGCGCGGGCAAGCCCCTCGAAGGGCTGGGCACCCATCACGATCCGGACTGGTGGATCCGCCGCAAGATCGAGACCGAGAACCTCACCGGTCTCGGACCGCCGGCCATCCTGTTGCGCACGGAGGACCGGGAGTTGAACGATCAGCTCGACCTGCTCGGCAGGGAGTCCGATGTGCGAGACGTGCTGGAGGACTTCAACAGGCGGGTGCGCGAGGCGCGACGGCAGCTGCAGGGCGGACCTCCCGTCGTGACCGAGCCGCGGGATGTCGACGCGGAGGTGGCCGCCTGGGCGGAGCGTCGGGCGGCACGGCCGGCGCCCGCGCCGGTCGAGCAACCACGGCGCGGGCGCTTCCGCATGCGGCGTCGCTGAGAGCACACCTGCGTGTCGCGGGGAGTGCCCCTGCGTGTCGTGCCGTGACGCGGCCGCTCTCGACAGAGTGGGGGAGGCGGGTCATAGGCTGGGGCGCATGACTGACGTTCTTCCCGTGGGCCTCGCCCTTGATGAGTTCAGCTCCGACATCCGCCCGCAGGACGACCTCTACCGGCACGTGAACGGCGCCTGGCTCGCCCGTACCGAGATCCCGGGTGACAAGGCGCGCTGGGGCTCGTTCCACCTTCTCGCCGAACAGGCCGAGAAGGATGTCCGCACGATCATCGAAGAGTCGCAGGATGCCGCGGAGGGTACGCTCGCCCGCAAGATCGGCGACCTGTTCGCCAGCTTCATGGACACCGCGCGCATCGATGCCGCCGGAGTCGCCCCGCTGGTCGCGACCCTCGCCGAGATCGACGCGATCGACGGCGTCCCGGCGTTCCTGCGCACGGTGGGCGCCTACGACCGCGATGGCCGCGCATCCGTGATCGGGCTCTACGTCGACGGAGACCCCGGAGACCCCGAGCGCTACCTGCCGGTGCTGGTGCAGGCCGGTCTGTCGCTGCCGGACGAGAGCTACTTCCGGCTCGACACCTTCGCCGACACCCGTGCCGCGTACCGGGCGCACCTCGAGCGGCTGCTCGGTCTCGCCGGCGTCCCGGAAGCCGCGGCGAACGCCGACCGCGCGATCGCGCTGGAGACCGAGCTGGCCGGTCACCACTGGGACAACGTGCGCAGCCGAGACGCGGTGGCGACGTACAACCTCAAGACCTGGGACGAGCTCCAGGAGCTCGCCGGTGTCGATCTGACTCCGTGGCGCGAGGCGGTCTCTCCCTCGAACCCCGCAGCCTTCGACGAGGTGGTCGTGTCGCAGCCGAGCTTCTTCGAGGGCCTCGGCTCGTTGCTGACCGCCGAGCGTCTCGACGACTGGAAGGCCTGGCTGCGGGCCAAGGCCGTGCACGCCGCGGCCCCGTACCTGACCGACGACCTGGTGCAGGAGAACTTCTCGTTCTACGGCACCGAGCTCACCGGCGTCCCCACGATCCGCGAGCGCTGGAAGCGCGGTGTCTCGCTCACCGAGGGAGCCCTCGGCGAGGCGATCGGCAAGGTCTACGTCGAGCGGCACTACCCGCCGACGGCGAAGGCCGCGATGGACGAACTGGTCGCGAACCTCATCGAGGCGTACCGCCAGAGCATCACCGACCTCGAGTGGATGACGGCGGAGACACGTGAGCGCGCTCTCGCCAAGCTCGACTCCTTCACCCCGAAGATCGGCCACCCCGAGGTGTGGCGCGACTACACGAGCCTCGAGGTCGACCGCGCCGACCTGTTCGGCAACGTGCGCCGCGCGTCGATCTTCGAGCACGACCGCAACGTCGACAAGGTCGGCAAGCCGATCGACCGCACGGAGTGGCACATGCCGCCGCAGATGGTCAACGCGTACTACAACCCGTCGATGAACGAGATCGTGTTCCCCGCGGCGATCCTGCAGTACCCGTTCTTCGACGCCGCCCGCGATGCGGCGGCGAACTACGGCGGAATCGGTGCGGTCATCGGTCACGAGATCGGCCACGGCTTCGACGACCAGGGCAGCCGATACGACGGTGACGGCCGCCTGCAGGACTGGTGGACCGACGCCGACCGCTCGGCGTTCGAGGAGCGCACCAAGGCGCTCATCGCTCAGTACGATGCGCTGGTGCCCGAGGGGCTCGACGCCGAGCATCATGTCAACGGCGCGCTCACGATCGGCGAGAACATCGGCGACCTCGGAGGCCTCGGCATCGCGCTCAAGGCCTACGAGCTGTCGCTGGGCGGTGCAGAGGCGCCGGTGATCGACGGCTACACGGGAGTGCAGCGGCTGCTGCTGTCCTGGGCGCAGGTGTGGCAGCAGAAGAGCCGCGAGGCCGAGACCCTGCGACTGCTCACGATCGACCCGCACTCGCCGAACGAGTTCCGCTGCAACCAGATCGTGCGCAACATCGACGCCTTCTACGAGGCCTTCGGCGTGCGGGAAGCCGACGCGCTCTGGCTGCCGGAGGCGTCGCGGGTGACCATCTGGTGACCAATCGTCCGACTCTGTGAGGCATCCCCCGGCGGTGGGGTTACGATAGCCCTGCCGCTGGGGAGCGACTTCCCTCGGTATCCCGCAAATCCACCCCCCGTAAGGATCAGCGTGGGCGCTCTCGAGCCTGGTGATGGGTTCCGCAACTCCTCGGCCCCCGAGTCTCTCAGCGGTGCCCAGGAGTCCTCGTCCGGGCGCCGTTCCCAGCGCACCACCCGCCGGCTCCCTCGGCGCGCGGCTGCCGGAAGACGGTCGTTCACGGCCACGCTCCGCTCCCTCGAGGGTCTGGTCGATGCCGGTGCGCAGGTCTCGGTGCACGTCGTCGATCTCGACAGCCATGTGCACGTGCTGGCCGGCGACGATCATGTGACCATGCCCGTCGCAGGCCTCGGCGTGGTCCCGCTGCTGATCGAGGTGGCTGCGGGGTTCCAGAGCGGGGCGCTCGATCCTTTCGAGATCGTCGAACGCGAGAGCGTCGACGCCGTCGAGACCTCCGGGCTCTGGCGGCATCTGCACGCCCCGGCGCTGCCCCTGGAAGACCTCGCCGTGCTGGCGGCGACCGCGGGAGATCCCATCGCGGTGAACGCCCTGCTGCAGAAGGTCGGGCATGACCGCGTGCGTGAGCGCATCGAGTCGCTCGGGCTGCGCCGCACCGCGCTGCTCGACCGCTTCCGCGACCGCCGTGGTCCCGATGATGCCCCGCAGGTCGCGGTGGGCTCGGCACGCGAGCTCGCCGGGCTCTTCTCGGCCCTGGTGAACTCGCAGGTCGTCGATGCGGCGGTCAGCGCCCAGGTGTCGGAGTGGCTGAGTCTGAACCAAGACCTGAGTCTGGTCGCGGCATCCACGGGGCTCGACCCCTTCGCCCACGATCACGACGCGCATGGCCTGCTGTTCGTGAACAAGACCGGCCGCGACCGCGGAGTGCGTGCTGAGGCCGGAGTCCTCGCAGGTCCTCGGGCGGGCGTCGCCTACTCGCTCATCGTCTGCTTCGACGACCTCTCGATCACGCACCGTCTGCGCGCTCACGATGCCTTCCGCGTGCTCGGGGTCGAGCTCATGGAGTACACGCACTGATCCGGCCGCGTCGGTGCTCGCTAGCATCGAGGGATGCCACGACCTGACTGGACCCCGCACCGCCGCGACGACGGCGAGCTGCTCGGATGGATCCATCCCGCCGGCGACGACTGGGTGGCCGTCGACGTGCTCGGGCGCCCCGCTTCCCCGCCGACGGAATGGCTCGATGCCGAGGCGGCCCTCGATGAGCACGGCATCGCCTGGCTCGCCGACCCGTGGATGCTGGACGGCGAGACGGATCGTCCGCTGCGGGTGCGCATCCTCGAGGTGACGCCCGACGAGGAGGGCGTGCCGGGGCGGATCGTGGTGAAGATCGACGATTTCGGTGACATGACCCGTCCCGCCACCGCGCAGTTCACTCTGGCGTGGCCGATCCCGGACCGCCTGCGTCCGCCGCGGGACGGCGATCCGGATCCGCGCACGATCTCCCGTTGACGGTGGACCCCGAGTCCCGTAGACCTGAGGGCGACCGCATCCTCGAGGAGCAACGTATGGGCATCGTCTTCAGTGACATCGCCGTCTCGGCCGACGGCTACGCGACCGGACTGAACCAGACCGAGGAGAGGCCCTTCGGCGACGTCGACGACGGGTGGCTGCACGACTGGATGTTCGACGCGTATGAGGAGAACAAGGCCGAGGTCGACGCGATCGTCACCTCGGGGGCGACCATCATGGGCCGCAACATGTTCGGTCCGGTGCGCGGCGAATGGGACCGCGACTGGCGCGGCTGGTGGGGCCCGAACCCGCCGTACCACAACCCGGTCTTCGTGCTCACCCACCATCCGCACGAGCCCATCGAGATGGAGGGCGGGACGACCTTCCACTTCGTGACGGAGGGGATCGAGGTGGCGCTGGAGCGGGCGCGGACGGTCGCGGGCGATCAGGACATCTCGATCGCCGGAGGTGCGCGCACGGTGAACCAGTACCTCGCCGCGGGGCTCCTCGACGAGCTGCGCCTGCACATCACCCCATGCATCATCGGGGCCGGGGAGCGCATCTTCGACGGAGTGCCTCGTCAGCGCCTCGAGCGTGCCTCGGTGCGCGCGACCTCCCTGGTGACGCACATCACCTACCGCCGACTCTGAACCGGGCGGCCCGCTCTCTGCCCCGCAGCGTCAGCCCGGCAGGGAGGGATGCTGCTCGGAGCTGCGCTGCTTCGGGATGAAGAGCGAGAGCACCACGGCGATGATGCCGGCGGCGATCGCGAGCCAGAAGCACACCTCGAAGGCGGCGCGGGTCGGCACGGCGACGCCACCGACCTCGGTGCTCATCGCCGCGAGCACGCCGCCCATGACGGCCGACGCGCTCGAGGTGCCGACCGAGCGGAACAGCGCGTTCAGACCGTTTGAGGCGCCGGTCTCGTTCGCGGGGACCGAGCGCATGATGATCATCGGCATCGCGGCGAAGGTGAAGCCGATGCCGACGCCGATGAAGATGTTGGCCACGAAGACGTGCCACACCTCGCTCGACCACAGCAGCACGAAGACGTAGGCGAGCACGATCGCGGTGGCGCCGACCGTGAACAGCGGGCGCGGACCCACCGTGCGCTCGAGCCAGCCGGACAGCGGCGAGATCACCATCATCACCAGGCCGGCCGGCATGATCACGAGGGATGCCGCGACCATGTCGAGGCCGAACCCGGCGCCGCCGACCGCGGGCATCTCGAGCAGCTGGGGGAAGGTCACGTTCGAGGCGAACAGCGCGAAGCCCATGCCGATCGCGGCGATGTTCGTGAACAGCACGGCGGGGCGCGCGGCCACGCGCAGGTCGAGCAGCGGATCCTCCGTGCGCAGCTGGTACCAGCCCCACACCAGCAGCACCGCGAGTCCGCCGACGATGCAGACCAGGGTGAGGGGAGCCGTCCATCCCCACTCGGCACCGCGGGAGACGAAGAGCAGGATGCCGGTGAGGCCGATCGCGAGCCCGATGGCACCGAGCACATCGAGTCGGCCGGGGGAGCGCAGCACATCCTCGGGGATCACTGCCAGGACCAGCACGAGGCCGACGAGCCCGAGGGCGGCCGCGAGCCAGAACAGCATGTGCCAGTCGGCGTTCTGTGCGAGGAGGGCGGCCACGGGCATCCCGATCGCACCGCCGACGCCCATGGTGGCGCTCATCAGCGCGACAGCGGTGCCGAGACGCTCGGGCGGGAGCACATCGCGCATGATCGCGATGCCGAGCGGGACGACGCCCGTCACGGCGCCCTGCAGTGCGCGACCGATGATCACCCCGATGATCGACCCGGAGAGCGCGGCGATCAGTGATCCGAGGACCAGGAGGATCAACAGCGCGATCACGACGCGGCGCTTGCCGTACATGTCGCCCAGGCGGCCGGAGATGGGTGTGGCGACCGCGGCGACGAGCAGTGTGATCGTGACGACCCAGGTGGTGTCCTCGCGGGAGGAGTTCAGCAGCTGCGGCAGCTCCGCCTGCAGCGGGACGACGAGCGTGAACATGAACGAGGAGCACAGGCCGGCGAAGGCGAGGACCGCGACGATCGCCCACTTCGGCGGGGTACGGGAGAGACGCTTCCTGGTTCTGTCATCGCTCGCACCCACCGGCTCAGGCTATCGGCGATCGAGCGGTGCGGGGCCGTCGTGCCCTGGCTAGCATGTCGTCATGGTCACGAGCAGCGTCGCTCCGGACGATCCCGCCGCCCACCGCGGCATCTCCCGGCGCACCCAGTCCGACATCTACCGCGCCGGAATCAGCGGCACGAGACCGGTGGTGCCGATCGATGCCGCGGGGCTGGAGGCGGCCGCCCGCAAGGCCTTGAGCGCCGAGGCCTTCGCGTACATCGCCGGAGGGGCGGGGGCCGAGCGCACCATGGCCGCGAACTGCGCGGCGTTCGGTCGCTGGCAGGTCTGGCCGCGGCCGCTGCGCGATGTCTCGACCCGCGACCTCGGCGTGGAGTTCCTCGGCAGAACCCGGCCGACTCCGCTGCTGCTCGCTCCGCTCGGGGTGATGGAGATGGCGCACGCGGAGGCCGATCTCGCGGTCGCGCGCGCCGCGGCATCCCTCGGCATCCCGTACACGCTGTCGAACCAGGCGTCGTTCCCGATGGAGCAGGTGGCCGATGCGGTGCCGCACGGCTCTCGGCTGTTCCAGCTCTACTGGTCGGCCTCGGACGAACTCAACCGCTCGCTGCTCGCCCGCGCCGAAGCATCCGGATGCGAGGCGATCGTGGTCACGCTCGACACCCACCTACTCGGCTGGCGCACGCGGGACCTCGATCTGGGGTACCTGCCGTTCACGCGCGGGATGGGGATCGCGCAGTACACCAGCGATCCGGTGTTCCAGCGCCTGGTGCGGGAGCGCGCTGCCGCACCGAAGGCTGATGCGGCCGGGGTCAGGGTCACCCCGAAGGCGGTCGCCGCAGCCGTCACGATCGCCAGGAAGGGCGCACCGCTCACGGGTGGCGGCTCGCTGCGCGACAACCTGCGCTCTCCCTTGCCCCGTGCCGCGGTGGAGACGTTCCTCGACGTGTTCTCCACGCCGGCGCTCACCTGGGAGGACCTGGCGAAGGCGCGGGAGTGGACCGGCCTGCCGATCATCCTGAAGGGCATCGTGCACCCCGACGATGCGCAGGCCGCACTGGACGCCGGAGTGGACGGGATCTGGATCTCCAACCACGGCGGCCGCCAGCTCGACCAGTCGGTGCCGACGCTCGATGTGCTGCCCGAGATCGCCGAGCGCGTCGCCGGCCGGGTGCCGATCGTGTTCGACTCGGGCGTACGGGGCGGCGCGGATGCCGCGATCGCGCTCGCGCTCGGCGCCACCGTCGTGGCACTCGGCAGGCCCTACGCCTACGGCCTCGGCATAGCCGGCGAGACCGGGGTGCGCGAGGTCGTGCGGAACGTGCTCGCCGAACTCGACATCACCCTCGGCCTCGCGGGGCTGACCACCGTGGCCGGGCTGGATCGCGACGCGCTGCGAGCCGTCTGAATCCCTCATCCTGCGCGTGATTGCATGGGGGGATGAGCGACGACGCCGCACTCGAACAGCACCCGGCCGACACGGAGTACCACCGCAACCTCCCGATCGGAGAGGCGCTCGACGCCTCCTCGCTCACCGACGGGCTGCCCTGGGCATTCGAGAAGGTCGTGATGCGTCCGCTCGAACCGATGCTCGTCCCCGAGAAGCCGCGCAAGGGCGAGCTCGACCCGCAGAGCTGCTGGTCGTGCAGACCGAGCGAGTTCACCATCTGGCATGACGAGCACTGGCAGGTGCGCGCCGGGTGGGACGTCGGCGGACTGCCCTTCATGGGCGCGATCGCGCCGCGGGAGCACTGGCTGCTCGAAGACGCCCCGCATGAGGTCCTCGCCGCCTACGGGCCGTTGATGCAGCGGATCTCGCAGGCGGTGAAGAGCATCCCCGGGGTCGCTCGCTGTCACTTCGCGCGCTGGAACGACGGCTCCGCGCACCTGCACCTGTGGGCGATGGGGCGCCCCGAGGGCATGATGCAGGGCCGAGGGGCGGTGCTCGCCTACTGGGACGGGATCCTTCCTCCGCTGCCTCAGTCGATGGCCGAGGAGCACCTGCGCATCGTGGCCGAGGCGCTCGCCGCGGGCGGCGGAGAGGCGTTCCCGACACGGTGATCTCGGGGTTCCGATTCCTCGAACAGGCCGAGGAGGGGCAGACTGGGTGCGTGCGAACCATCCGTGACCTCGACACCGTTGAACTCATCCTCGACGCGCAGGGCCTGCTCGACTCCATCCGGGGTCCGCAGCGCGTGGTGGATGCCGGCACCCTGCGCGCCCTGCAGCAGTCGGGCAACTACGTCGTCGGCTTCTTCGACGGCGAAGGAGACGAGGAGCGCATGGTCGGCGCATCCATCGCCTTCTTCGGTGAGCCCGCCCGTCGTGCGATGCATTCGCACATCACGGCTCTCCTGCCCGAGTACCGCGGGCGCGGGTGGGGTCGTGAGCTCAAGGAGCACCAGCGCCAGTGGGCGTTCTCGCGCGACGTGGGGCGTATCACGTGGACGTTCGATCCGCTCGTCGCCCGCAACGCGCACTTCTTCTTCACCGTCCTCGGGGCTCGCGCGACCGGCTACTCGGTCAACCGCTACGGCATCTTCGGCGGCGGCGACGCGGGCGACGAGAGCGACCGCCTCGACGTCGAGTGGGCGCTCGCCGACATCGCGAAGCCCCCGGCCGACGACTCGATCGTGGAGACCCTCGAGATCCCGGCCGACATCGAGTCGCTGCGCGTCTCCGACCCGGAGGCCGCCCATGAGTGGCGCCTCCGCCTGCGCGCGCAGATGGAGGGCCTACTGGGCAGCGGCCTGAAGGTCGCCGGCTACGACAACGAGCGCGGGTACCTCTTCACGGCGTGATCCTCGTGCCGGTGGCGCTCAGCGCACCCCGCGCATGAGCTTCAGCACGGGCTTCACACTCAGCAGCAGTCCGATGCCGACGACGATCGCGATGCCGCCGAGGATCGAGAAGTACGGGACCTCGTTCTTCGGGTCGTAGAACTGGACGAGCCATCCGGAGATCGCGGTTCCGAGCGCGATCGACAGGAAGAACAGCGCGACCATCTGCGTATGGAACGCGGCGGGCGCGAGCTTCGTCGCCACCGAGAGTCCGACGGGGGAGATGAGCAGTTCGGCGACCGTGAACACGAACAGGATGCCGACGATCGCGAGCAGCGGGGTGGAGTTCTCCCCGCCGCCGGCGAAGGGGAGGAACAGCAGGAATGCCGCTCCCATGATGATCGCTCCCAGGGCGAACTTGGTGGGGGTGGAAGGCTGGCGCTTTCCCAGACGCGTCCAGATCGCGGCGAAGACGCCGGAGAGGATGATGATGAAGACCGGGTTGATCGACTGCACCCAGGAGACCGGCATCGTGAGCCCGAAGATGTGCCGGTCCAGGCGCTGGTCGGAGTAGACGGTCAAGACGGTGAACTGCTGCTGGTAGAGCGACCAGAAGGCGACGCTGGTGACGAACAGGGGCAGGAAGGCCCAG
The DNA here is from genome assembly GCA_044900255.1 of Microbacterium sp. NPDC090218. Classification (GTDB taxonomy): domain Bacteria; phylum Actinomycetota; class Actinomycetes; order Actinomycetales; family Microbacteriaceae; genus Microbacterium. The sequence goes on from JBJDMS010000002.1 coordinate 119,729, forward strand.
ACGCGGGAGCGTTCGGTGGCGTCGATGCGGCGGCTCGAGAGGATGACCGCGAAGTAGGCGATCGCGGCGATGATCGTGCCGTAGATGACCAGGCTCGCGAGGTTGTCCGCGCGGATCAGGCCGACGAGCACGAGCACGGCGATGAGCACGATCGCAGCGGCGGCGATGATCCCGACGAGGGGATAGCGCTTCTTCGGGAGCGGGTTCGGCACCTCGCGCACCGACGCGGGCAGGGCTCTGCGACCGAACGCGTACTGGATGAGGCCGAGGGTCATGCCGATGGCCGCGAGCCCGAAGCCGTAGTGGAAGCCGAGGGTCGACTGCAGGATGCCGGTGAGGATGGGTCCCAGGAAGGCGCCGAGGTTGATGCCCAGGTAGAACAGCGAGAAGCCGGCATCCCGGCGCGGGTCTTCGGGGCTGTAGAGGCTGCCGACGACCGAGGTCGCGTTCGCCTTGAGCCCACCGGATCCGAGCGCGACGAGCACCAGGCCGACTCCCACGCCGACGAATCCGGGGAGGAGGGCGAGGGCGACGTGTCCCGCGACGATGACGATCGCGCTGACGAACAGCACCCGCTCCGAGCCGAACAGCCGGTCGGCCAGCCAGGCGCCGAGGATCGTCGACAGGTAGACCGACCCCCCGTAGGCGCCGACGATGCCGCCGGCCACCGCCTCGGGGATCCCCAGGCCGCCTTGCGACACCGAGTAGTACAGGTAGATGAGCAGGATGCCCTGCATGCCGTAGAAGCTGAACCGCTCCCACATCTCGACGCCGAAGATGTGCACCAGCGCCCATGGTTGTCCGAAGAAGCGGGTGTCGTCGTCTCGGGTCCGCGGGGCTCGCGCTGCAGTGCTCATGCCAGGACGGTACTCCGCGGTGGGCCCAGGGGCCAGGGCCCGCGCGGGACGACGGATAGAATGGGGTGCCCGTGTTCACGGGTCTCCTCCCGCATCCGACCATTGGAGCCACCATGGCCGAACAGTCCCGCCTCGACAAGGTCATCGCCCTCGCCCGCCACCGCGGGTTCGTGTTCCAAGCGGGTGAGATCTACGGCGGTTCGCGGTCGGCCTGGGACTACGGCCCCCTCGGCACGGAGCTCAAGGAGAACATCCGTCGCCAGTGGTGGCAGACGTTCGTGCGCGGCCGCGGCGACATGGTCGGCCTGGACTCCAGCATCATCCTCCCGAAGCGCGTGTGGGAGGCGTCGGGTCACGTCGCGACCTTCACCGACCCGCTGGTCGAGTGCCTGCAGTGCCACAAGCGCTTCCGTGCCGACAACCTCATCGAGGACTTCGAGGCGCGCAAGGGCCGCAAGGCCGAGAACGGCCTCGCCGACGTGCCCTGTCCGAACTGCGGCACCAAGGGCCAGTACACCGAGCCCAAGGCCTTCTCCGGCCTGGTGAAGACGTACCTCGGCGTCGTGGACGACGAGTCGGGCATGTACTTCCTGCGGCCCGAGACCGCGCAGGGCATCTTCGTGAACTTCTCGAACGTGCTCACCGCGAGCCGCAAGAAGCCGCCGTTCGGCATCGGCCAGGTCGGCAAGGCGTTCCGCAACGAGATCACCCCCGGCAACTTCATCTTCCGCACCCGCGAGTTCGAGCAGATGGAGATCGAGTTCTTCACGCCGCCGGCAGAGGCTCAGGAGTGGTTCGAGCACTGGGTCGAGGCCTGCTGGAACTGGTTCATCGATCTGGGCATCGACCCCGAGAACATGCGTCAGTTCGACGTTCCCGAAGACGACCGCGCGCACTACTCGGCCGGCACGATCGACGTCGAGTACAAGTTCGGCTTCGCGGGCAAGGAGTGGGGCGAGCTCATGGGTGTCGCCAACCGCACCGACTATGACCTCTCCAGCCACAGCGAGGCATCGGGGCAGAGCCTGACGTACTTCGACCAGGCCACGGGCGAGCGGTACACCCCGTACGTGATCGAGCCGTCGTTCGGGCTCACCCGCGCGATGATGGCGTTCCTCGTCGACGCCTACCGCGAGGAGCAGGTGCCCAACGCCAAGGGCGGCACCGACGTGCGCACTGTGCTCAAGCTCGACCCGCGTCTCGCTCCGGTCAAGGCCGCCGTGTTGCCGCTGAGCCGCAACGAGAAGCTGTCGCCGCTCGCCCGCGAGGTCGCCGACACGCTTCGCAGCTCGTGGGCCGTCGACTTCGACGACGCGGGCGCGATCGGTCGCCGCTACCGTCGCCAGGACGAGATCGGCACCCCGTTCTGCGTCACGGTCGACTTCGACTCGCTCGACGACCGTGCCGTCACGGTGCGCGACCGCGACACGATGGCGCAGGAGCGCGTCTCGATCGACGAGCTGCACGCCTACCTCGCGGAGCGTCTGCGCGGCGCCTGAGGACAGAGCAGCATCGAACCCCGTCGGCCGTGCACACGGTCGGCGGGGTTCGTCAGTTGCTCCCGGCCACCGCGCGCGCGTATCGCTCGGAGAGGAGCTGCAAGCGGGGGATCAGCTCGGGCGGGCTCTCGACCGTGAAGTCCATCATCAGCATCCCGATGTATGCGGCGACGGTGTCGAGGCTGTCGGCCCCGGTGACGAGGATGCAGTGCTCGTCGTCGACCGGCTCGACCACTCCCACCGCGGCGTGGATGCGGTCGAGGACGGCCTCGGCGGGAGCATCGATCCGCAGTCGGGCGTGCACGACCCAGCCGCTCACGGCGATGGTCCGCATCGCGAAGGCCGTGTAGTCGCCGCCCGGCAGCGGCTGCGGATCGAAGTGCCGACGCGTCGGCATCCTCAGCTCCATCCAGTCGACCCGGTAGGTGCCCCACTCGGCGCTCTCGGGGGCGCGCGCCACCAGGTACCAGCGCCGGTGCCAGGTGAGCAGCCGATACGGCTCGACGAGCACGGGCACACCTTCGTAATCGAAGCGCAGCCACTCCTGATTGCGGATCGCGCCCGCGATGGCCTGGAGGGCGGCGGCATCGACCTCCGGATCGGGTGCATCCGTGTCGTTGTTCTCCGGAGCGCGATCCACGCTCGAGCGGAGGGCGTCGACCGTGGGGCGCAGGTGCGACGGCAGCACCTGTTCGAGCTTCGCGAGCGCTCTGGCTCCTGACTCCGCGACCCCCGCGATGCCGGCGGCGGCACGGAGTCCGACCGTGACCGCGACGGCCTCCTCGTCGTCGAGCAGCAGCGGAGGGAGCTTGCCCCCGGCCCCGAGGCGATACCCGCCGACGGATCCGCGCGTGGCGTCGACCGGGTAACCGAGGTCGCGCAGTCGCTCGATGTCGTGACGGACGGTGCGGGTCGAGACGCCGAGGCGCGTGGCGATCTCCGTGCCGGAGCGCTCCGAGCCGGTCTGCAGCAGCGCGAGCAGGGCCAGCAGGCGGGCAGTGGGGTCGGCCATCGGAGCTCCTCGAAAGTTCTTCGTTCATTAGGAACGTATCCATCCTAATGGCCTCATACCTTCGAGATATGGAAAACACGACGCTCACCTTCAGCCCCTTCACCGTCTCGGTCTCCGCCGCCGAGGTCGCCGATCTCCAGGATCGCCTCGCCCGCACCCGCCTTCCGCAGCCGTCGCCGACGGATGACTGGGACGCCGGCACCCCCAACTCCTACCTGCGCGAGGCCGTCGCCGCCTGGCGCGACTTCGACTGGACCGCCGCCCAGGAGCGGATCAACGCGGTCCCGCACTTCACCACGGAGATCGACGGGCAGACGATCCACTTCCTCCACATCCGGTCGGCCCACCCGGGAGCGACGCCGCTGCTGCTCGCTCACACCTACCCCGGCTCGTCCGTCGACTACCTCGACGTGATCGATCGGCTCGTCGATCCGGTGGCGCACGGCGGCCGGGCCGAAGACGCCTTCGACGTCGTCATCCCGGATGCTCCGGGCTACGGCTTCTCGCAGCCGCTGGCCTCGGCCGGGTGGACGACGGCGCGCGTCGCGGAGGCCTACGACCGCCTCATGCGCGGCCTCGGCTACGAGAGCTACGGTATCCACGGCTCCGACAACGGCGCCATGGTCGCTCGCGAACTCGGACTGCGGGAGCCCGAGGGCTTCCTCGGACTGCACGTGCTGCAGCTGTTCTCGTTCCCGTCGGGTGACCCGGCCGAGTTCGAGAAGCTGGAGCCGGCGGACTACGCGGGACTCGAGCACATGCAGTGGTTCCAGTCGGTCGGCGGGTACAACACGATGAACTCCTCGCGCCCGCAGACCGTATCGGTGGGGATCAGCGACTCCCCGGTCGGACTCCTCGCGTACAGCGAGCTGTTCAACTCCTTCGGCAACGGCACCTCGCTCGTGCCGCTGGAGAAGATCCTGCTCGAGGTCAGCGTGAACTGGTTCGCGAACGCGGCGTCCGGAATGTCCCGCAGCTACCTGGAGAACGCCAGGGCCGATGCCGCCGACGAGGGCGCCGAGCCGCGCATCAACGCCGCCCGTACCGGGGTCGCCGTCTTCGCGGACGACTTCCAGACGATCCGGGTGTTCGCCGAGCGCGACAACTCGAACATCGTGCACTGGAGCCGCTTCGACGAGGGCGGGCACTTCGCCGCCCTCGAGCGCCCCGACCTGCTCGCCGGCGACATCCGCGCGTTCTTCTCGCCGCAGGCCTGACCGTCCGCCCCGAGACCCACCCGTGCGGCCCTCGCGCGGGTGGGTCTACCATGTCGGCATGTTCGAGACGTGGAGCGAGTTCAACGTGGCGATGGCGGGCGCGACCGCTGCGCTGGCGGGACTCGTGATCGTCGCCGCGAGTGTGAACATCGCCGAGATCGTGAAGTCGCGCACGCTGACCGCACGGCTGCTCGCCGGGATCGCGGCGCTGCTGCTTGCACTCGCGGTCTCGGCGCTGGGTCTGATCCCCGGCGTCGACGGACCCTGGTTCGGCGCCGCGACCGTCGTGGCGGCGCTGCTGGCCGCCGTGTTCCAGGTGCACGCGACGCGCCTCATCGCGACCGATCCGAGCCCCGAGGATCGCGCGCGCCCGCTCAAGTATCTCGTCGGGTTCCTTCCGATCTTCGCCTACCTCGCCGCGGGGGTGCTGGTGTGGATCGGCCATACGTCCGGGCTGTACCTCGCGGCGGCGGGCTGCCTGCTCGCGATCGTCTCGGCCGTAGTCGTGTCGTGGGTCGCGCTGGTCGAAGTCCTGCGCTGATCCCGCGCCCGGCGCGACTCAGCCGGTGACGGTGAGCTGCACCTCGGGGGTGCCGCCCGCCTCGACCCAGGCGAGTGAGCGCTCGAGGATCCCGCGCAGCACGTCGAGGTCGACCTGCTCCAGATCCTTGATGTACAGGCAGCCGACGCCCGTGGTGTGCGGGCCGAGTTCGGCGAGGGCCTCGGTGTGGGCGCCGACACCGTCGAACAGGTAGATCGTGGTCGCGGCCTTGCGGGGCGCGAAGCCGAGCAGCCCGCTGTCACCTTCGGTGCCGGTCGGGTAGCGGTAGTGGCACGAGCCGAACCCGATGATCGTGCCCCACGTCTGCGGCTCGCGGCCGGTGATCTCCTGCATGAGCGCGGTCAGCGTCTCGGCGTCCCTGCGTCGGACGGCAGGGGAGGAGCGGGCGATGAGCCCCGCGACGTCATCACCCGTGGGCTTCATTTCGCTTCCTTCGCCGCGGCCTTCATGGCCTTCTTGTGTTCGCGCACCTTCGTGAGCGAGTCGGGGGAGACGATGTCGGCGACGCTGCGGTACGACCCGTCCTCGCCGTAGGGAGCGGATGCCTCGCGCCAGCCTTCGCCCGTGAACCCGTACTGCTTGCCGAGGAGCGCGAGGAAGATCTTCGCCTTCTGCTCGCCGAATCCGGGAAGGGCCTTCAGGCGCTTGAGCACCTCGGCTCCGGTCGGGTCACCCTCGGTCCACAGAGCTGCGGCATCGCCGTCCCAGTCCTCGACGAGTGTCTGGCACAGCGTCTGGACGCGCGTCGCCATCGAGCCCGGGAAACGGTGAACGGCGGGAGTCTGCTTGAACGCCTCGAGGAACTCCTCGGGAGCCATGTGCGCGATGGTCGCGGCGTCGGCTGCGCCGGTGCGCTGTTCGATCTTGAGCGGACCGGCGAACGCGGTCTCCATCGGAACCTGCTGATCGAGGAGCATCCCCACCAGCAAAGCCAGGGGGTTGTCGGTCAGCAGGGCGTCGGCGGCGGTGTCTCCGGTGATGTGAAGGGCCATGCCTCCAGTGTGCCACCGTGCGAGCGGAGCGCGTCAGGCGGTGGCTGCGTCTTCCGCGGCGGAGGCGTCGGCCTCGGGCGCGATGCCGTACAGGGCGGCCAGCGCCGCGGTGAACTCGTCGGCGCGGCCGGCGGCGGCGAGCTCGTGGGCGCGCACGGTGGGGGTGTGCAGCAGCACGCCGGAGAGGTGGCGCAGGGCCTGCTCGACCTTGCCGTCCTCATCCCCGTGGGCGCGGGCGCGGTCTATCTCGCGTTCGAGCAGCTCGAAGATGTGCGAGCGGAAGGCGACCACCGACGGGGTCACGCTCTGCCGCGCGCCGACGACGTGGAAGGTCTCCGCGGCCTCGCGGACGACGCTGCGCGCGGCATCCGTCGCCTGCAGCTCTTCGAGCGGCGCGTGGAGGCGGATGGTCTCGAGGTCGAGCAGTGCGACACCCTCGAGAGAGGCCACCGCGGGGTCGACGTTGCGCGGCATCCCGAGGTCGACCACGAGCTGGCTGTGTGCGCCGACGGGGCATCCCGCTGCGGCGATGCCGGTCGGAAGCTGGAGGTGCTCCGGGCCGAGCACCGGCTCGGTCGCCGTGGTGCAGGTGATGAGCAGGCTCGATCGGGCAGCGGTGCGAGCGTACTCGTCGGCGGCGATCGGACGGATGCCGTGCTTCGCGGCGAAGACCTCGGCGCGGCCCGACGGCGAGTAGACCGAGATGTTCACGGCGCCGCGCTCGCGGAGAGTGGCGAGGGTGACCGCGGCGTAGGCGCCCGTGCCGACCAGCAGCACGCGCTCGGCCGACCAGTCGGCGATGCGGCTGTCGGCGAGCTCCAGGGCGAGCCGCACGAGCGAGCGGCCGGCGCGACCCAGGGCGGTCACGTTCTTGACCTTGCGCTGCGCCTGGCTGGCACGCTGGAACAGACGCTCGAGCTCAGGCGAGGTGGTTCCGTCCTTGCGCGCGGACTTCAGCGCGCGGCGGACCTGCCCCGCGATCTCGCCTTCGCCGGAGACGACGGATTCGAGGCCGGAGGCGACGGAGAAGAGGTGCTCGGCGACCCGACGGCCCGAGTGGACGGCGTAGGCGCCGTCGAGTTCAGCGGCGGGGATCCCGGTCGCGGACTCGACCGCCTCGATGACGGCTTCGACGCCGATGGCACCGGCCGCGGTCACCGGCTCGTCCATTTCGACGTACGCCTCGAACCGGTTGCACGTCGCCAAGACGACGGCACCCTGCACGCACGGCGTCATGCCCACGATGGTGGGAGCGACGTCGTCGGGGGTGCGGCTCAGGCGTTCGAGCAGTTCGAAGGAGGCGGTCTTGTGACTCGCCGTCACACACAGCAGCACAGATCGATTGTACCGGAGTGCGCGCGCGGGGGGATCCGCACGCCCGACTCGGCGGCTCCATAAGGGGGAATGGGAGGATGGAGACATGGCCCTCTCCGACGCTCCGCTCCTGCGCGCCCTCGCCGGCGACCGTCCCACCCGCACCCCGGTCTGGTTCATGCGGCAGGCGGGGAGGTCGCTGCCCGAGTACCGTGACCTGCGCGTCGGGACCCGGATGCTCGACGCCTGTCTCACCCCCGACCTCGCGGCCGAGATCACGCTGCAGCCGGTGCGTCGGCACGGCGTCGATGCCGCGGTGTTCTTCAGCGACATCGTCATCCCGCTGCGTCTGGCCGGGGTCGACGTCGAGATCGAGCCGGGGCGGGGCCCGGTGTTCGCGAACCCGGTGCGCACGGCATCCGACGTCGATCGCATCACGGCCATCGACCCGGAGAGCCTCGACGGCACGGCCATCGCCGAGGCGGTCGGCATCGTCACCGCGGAGCTCGGCGACACCCCGCTGATCGGCTTCGCCGGTGCCCCGTTCACGCTCGCGGCGTACCTCGTCGAGGGCGGCCCCTCCAAGGAGCATCTGCGGGCGCGGGCGATGATGCACTCCGACCCCGAGTCGTGGAACCGCCTCGCGGGCTGGCTCGCGAAGGTCTCTCGGCGCTTCCTGGAGACGCAGCGCGACGCCGGAGCATCGGTCGTGCAGCTCTTCGACAGTTGGGCCGGATCGCTCAGCACCGCCGACTACCGTGCCTTCGTCGCCCCGCACTCCCACGCGGCGCTCGAGGGCATCGGCCTCCCGACCATCCACTTCGGCGTCGGCACGGGTCCCTTCCTCGCCGACATGCGCCTCGACGGTGTGGCCGACGGCGTGGGCGTCGACTGGCGTCAGCCGCTCGACGAGGCCGCCGCCATCCTGGGGCCGGACGTCACGGTCCAGGGCAACATCGACCCGGCGCTGCTCTCCGCCCCCTGGCCCGTGCTCGAGGCGCACGTGCGCGACGTGATCGAACGCGGTCGCGCGGCACGTGCGCACATCCTCAACCTCGGCCACGGCGTTCCGCCGGAGACGGATCCCGACCAGCTCACCCGCATCGTCGAGCTGGCGCACACCATCTGACATTCACGATCTGACGCTCACCTCGGCGGCGGGATCATGCCTTCCGCGTCCGGCGGAGTCGCCGCGTGATCCGCAGGTCATCGACGGTGAAGCGTCCGACCGGGAGGGCCGCGCGGATGCGCTCGTCGTCGAAAGCACGTGACGGGCGGATGCCGAGCGGCGCCTCGGGTGCGAACGGTGCGGCCTCGCTCACGCCCTCGGTGAGCATCCGCGCCTGAGCCTTGGCGACGAGCGGGACGACCATCGTCCACTCGGTCACCTGGGCGAGGATGCGCACCATCCACGGGGGAACGGGGAGGAACGCGGGGCGGCGTCCGGCGACCCGGGTGATGCGGCGGATGGCTTCGCCGAGCGTGACCTCGTCCGCCCCCATGACCGCGATCGTCGGCTCCTCGATGCGACCTTCGAGTGCGGCGACGAGCACATCGACCGCGTCGTCCACCGGCACCGGTCGCGCGGTGCGCTCGCGGAAGCCGACGGTCCAGAAGAACGGCAGGGTCCGCACCGCCTTGGTCACGTGGTCGACCATGTGATCGCCGGGGCCGTAGATCATGCCGGACTTGAGGATGGTGTGCGGGATGCCGGAGGCGCGGACGATCTCCTCGGCCTCCCACTTCGACTCGTGGTAGCCGGAGCCGCAGTCGGGTCGTGCCCGGAGGAAGCTGACGAGGACGATGCGCTTCACCCCGGCGCGGCGGGCGGCCTCGACCACGGCCCTCGTCCCGTCCACGTGCACACGGCGGAAGGTCTGCGCGCCGATCTCACGGTTGATCCCGGCGCAGTGCGCCACGGCGTCGCACCCCTCGAAGGCCGCGGTCAGGGCATCGATGTCGGTGATCTCGATGCCGCTCCGGCGGGAGATCACGACCGCATCGTCGAGACGCTCGGCGAGGTTCCTGCCGACGAATCCGGTGCCGCCCGTGATCGCAACCCTCATGGTGATTCTCCTTCGCTCATTAGCTACGCGGCTAAAGACTATCTAGCAAAGGTGCTATATTGCAACCATGGCAGACAGCGCGACCGACATCTTCGCGGCGCTGGCGCACCCGACCCGGCGCCAGATCCTGCAGGACCTGAAAGACGGCGAGCTCGCGGCCGGCGAGATCGCGTCGCGCTTCTCCGCGAGCGGTCCGACCATCTCGCGTCACCTGAGCGTCCTCCGCCAGGCCGGTCTCATCACCGAACGTCGCGACGCCAACCGCATCCTCTACTCCCTCGTCGGCGAGCGCCTCGCGCTCTCGGTCGGTGACTTCCTCTCGACGGTGTGCCCGGAGCAGATCGTGCTGCGTGAGGTCCGCAAGCGCGGACGCGGCACCTCTGAGCCCGTCGAGGCCTGAACCGCACCGGTGGGAGAATTGACGGCATGACGCCAGAGCCCTCTTCCGCAGAGCCGTCCGACCTCGCCGCCCGCGCGGCGGAAAAGCATGTCGTCGTGATCGGCGGCGGCATCGGCGGGCTCGTGGCGGCACGGGAATGCGCGAAGGTCGGCATGAGTGTGACCATCCTCGAGGCCGCCGATGACCTGGGCGGTGCGATCCGTCGGGTCGAGCTGGACGGCGTCGTCGTGGATGCCGGGGCCGAGAGCTACGCGACGAGAGGCGGGCACGTGCGCGCGCTGGTCGAGGAGCTCGGCCTGACCGACCGCATCGTGGCTCCGCAAGCGGGCGGCGCATGGCTCGCCGGCATCCCCGGTGTCGGGGCGGCACCGCTCCCCGTCGGGGGGATCCTCGGCATCCCCGCGAATCCGTTCCAGGACGACGTGCGTCGCATCATCGGCTGGTCAGGGGTCTGGCGGGCCTACCTCGACCGCGTGCGGCCGCCGCTCACGATCGGCCATGAGCTCAGCCTCGGCAAGCTGGTCGCCTCGCGGATGGGTGCCAAGGTGCGCGACCGTCTCGTCGCGCCCGTCACGACCGGCGTCTACTCCGCGTCCCCCGACGACGTCGACATCGATGTGGCCGCGCCGGGCCTCAACGCCGCACTCACCCGCATCGGCTCGCTCTCCGGCGCGGTGCAGTCGCTTCGTGACGACGCCGCAGCGAAGGCCGCAGAGGGGGCGGCAGCATCGAAGGCACCCGGTGCGGCCGTCGAGGGACTGTCCGGTGGCATGACGGCGCTCGTCGATGCACTCGCCGACGACGTGACCCGGCTCGGCGGCGCCGTGCGCACGGGCGTCCGTGTGCGGAGCATCCGCAAGACGGGGAAGACCTGGTCGGTCGAGCACGAGGTCGCCCGCGTCGACGCCGTTGCGGATGCGGCGGAGGTGGATGCGGTCGTCGCCGAGTTGCACGCAGCCGAAGCCCTGGAGGCCGAGCCCGTGATCGAGGAGGTCACCGCCGACGCCGTCATCATCGCCACTCCCGAAACGGCGGCCCGCTCGCTCCTCGCCGCCGCGGTCCCGGCACTGAAGGCCACCGACTCCTCTTCCTCGCCGGAGATCGAGATCGTCACGCTGCTCCTCGACGCCCCCGAGCTGGAGGCTGCTCCTCGCGGCACCGGGGTGCTCACGGTGCCGGGCAGCCACACCGCGAAGGCGCTGACCCACTCGAGCGCGAAGTGGGGCTGGGTGCGTGAGGCTGCAGGGGCGCGGCAGGTCGTCCGGGTGTCGTTCGGCGCACAGGGGGAACCTGCCGCCACAGCAGATCTGAGCGACGACGCCGCCGCGGACCTCGCGCGGCGCGAAGCCGCCGCGCTCTTGGGGGTCTCGCTCGCCGACGACTCGGTGATCGCCTCGCATCGCGGTCGCTTCGTGCAGTCGCAGCCGGCGTCCGTCATCGGATCCGGTGCGCGCCGCGCGGCCGCACGCGCGGCGGTGCAGGCCGTTCCCGGCATCGCCGCGGTCGGCGCCTGGCTCGCCGGGACAGGCCTGGCGCAGGTGATCCCGGATGCGCGGGACGAGGCCGACCGCCTGCGACGCGCCCTGCTGTGGGACTGAGAGAGCACCCCGTGTCAACCCTCTGACGTATAGATGCCGAAATCGGCATACGGGGTTACGCTGGGTACCTGACCGAGGGGCGTGCAGCCTGCGGTCGATCCAAGCCGGGCGAAGCTGGCCGGACAACCGGAACAAGGTGAGGAGACCCCATGAAGGGGAAGATCGGACTCGTCGTCGGACTCGGCGTGGGCTACGTCCTCGGCACCCGTGCCGGACGTGAGCGCTATGAGCAGATCAAGACGCAGTGGCTCAAGGTGTGGCACCTCGACCCGGTGCAGGAGCAGGTCTCCAAGGTCAAGGGTTTCGTCGGCGACAAGGCCGCGGCCGTGCCCGGTGCGCTCTGGACAGGTGTCGTGAAGGTCGCGAAGTCGGTCAGTGGCTCCGGAACCCCGGGGCAGCGACTCGACTCCGCCATCGCCACCGGCCGTGAGGCTGCGGAGGACCTCGCCGAGGCCACCGAGGAAGCAGTCGAGGCCGCGAAGGCGACGGCCACGAAGCCCGCCTCGAAGCCGGCCGCGAAGAAGCCCGCTGCCAAGAAGCCCGCGGCCACCAAGTCCGCGCCCAAGAAGTCCGGCGCCTGAGATGCCCCGCGGTTACCGAGATCGTGCCGACGACAGCCTGCTGACCCTCCTCGGGGATCTGCCGGAACTCGTCACGAATCTGGTCAAGGCGGAGATCGACGCGGCGAAGGCGTGGATCTCGCGGACCTCGAAGGATGCCGGCATCGGGTCCGTGTGGTTCCTGGTCGCGCTGTTCTTCCTGTTCTGGGCCGTGCCCGTGATCCTTGTCTTCGCGATCGCCGGACTCTCGTCCTGGTGGCCCGTGTGGCTCTCGGCGATCGCGGTGTTCGGCATCCTGATCCTCGCCGTGCTGCTGTTCGCACTGCTCGGCATCCTGAAGTTCCGCAAGGTGCTCTCGCGCCAGAACCCGGCGCAGGCCGTCGCGGAAGACATCCGACTCGTGAAGGAGGCCGGCGATGACGAATTCTGAGTCGATGCCGCGCACCGTCGTCCCTGCCGGGATCGTCGACCCCGTCGCCTCCGCGCGCGCCGAGTTGAAGGCCGCGCTCGCCGCCATCGAGGTCAAGGGCAACATTCCGCGCCGCGTCGAGAAGGCGTCGACACGTGCCGCTGCGAAGGCCCGGGTGTTCGCCGATCGCAATCCGATCGGCGCGATCGCCGCGGCCGTCGGCATCGCCGCGGTCGTGGGTGGCACGGTCTGGGCGATCGCGCGCGCGATCGCCCGCTGAGGCGCAGAGATCAGAGACGCCGGGGCCGCTCCTGGGTGATTAGCGGCTCCTGCGCAAACGAGGCAGACTGGGGAACATGATGTCCGAAGAGAGCGCTGAGAACCCGTCCGGCTTCACACTCTGGGCCGTCTGGCGACGGAACCCCGACGTCCCCGTGACGGAGACCGAGTCGACGGAACTCGAGACGATCGTCACCTACATCGAGGACTCGGGCGTGAGCGTCCGTGGCTTCTACGACGTCTCCGGACTCAAGGCCGACGCCGACCTCATGGTGTGGCTGCACGGCGAGACCGCGGAAGAGCTGCAGAAGGCGCTGCGCCGTCTCCGCCGCACCGAGCTGCTGCGTCCCCTCCTCCCCGTGTGGAACGTGATGGGCGTGCATCGCGACGCCGAGTTCAACCGCGCGCACGTGCCCGGCTTCCTCCGCGGCATCGAGCCGAAGGACTGGCTGTGCCTGTACCCGTTCGTGCGCACGCCCGAGTGGTACCTCGCTCCGGAGGACGAGCGTCGGAAGATGCTCGCCGATCATGGTCGCAAGGGCGCCGCGTTCACGGGCGTCCTCGCCAACACGGTCGCCTCGTTCGCGCTCGGCGACTACGAGTGGCTGCTGCCGCTCGAGGCAGATGAGCTCACCGACCTGGTCGACCTGATGCGCGACCTGCGCTACACGGATGCCCGCATGTACGTGAAGGAGGAGGTGCCCTTCTACACGGGGCGCAGGCTCCGGTTCGACGAGATCGCGGACGTGCTCCAGTAAACGCCATGAGCACCCCCATCCGTCTGGGTACCCGTCGCAGCGCGCTCGCGCAGGCGCAGTCCGGCCATGTCGCGGTCGCGCTCGAGAAGCTCTCGGGGCGTCGCGTCGAACTCGTCCCGATCACCAGCGAGGGCGACACGAATCGCGCCTCGCTCTCCGAGATCGGCGGTCAGGGCATCTTCGCCACCCGGCTGCGCGAGGCACTGCTCGCCGGGGAGTGCGACTTCCTGGTCCACTCCCTGAAGGATCTCCCGACCGCGATCCCCGAGGGCCTCGTGATCGCCGCGACTCCGAAGCGGGAGGATCCGCGAGATGTGGTCCTCACTCGCGACGGCATCCCGCTGCATGAGCTGCGAAGCGGCAGCACGGTCGGCACCGGGTCGCCGCGCCGCATCGCGCAGGTGCACCGCCGAGCGCCGGGCGTCGAGGTCGTCGACATCCGGGGCAACGTCGATTCGCGTCTCTCGCGTGTCGCCTCGGGCGAGCTCGATGCCGTGATCCTCGCAGCGGCAGGGCTGTCTCGGCTCGACGCGAAGTCTCCGCTGCGACGCGAGGAGCTCGGCCTCGCCGAGTGGCCGACCGCTCCGGGACAGGGTTCGCTGGCGGTGGAGACCCGGTCGGATGCTCCGCAGGAGCTGCTGGACGCCCTCGCCGGTCTCGACGACAGGGACACCCGGTTGGCGATCACGGTGGAACGCGCGATCCTCCAGGGATTGGACGCCGGATGCCAGGCTCCGATGGCCGCGCACGCGGTGGTCGACGGCTCGTCGGTCCGTGTCAGAACGGTGGTCTACGCCACCGACGGCGGGCGTCGGATCGGGCTCGACGTCACCGAAGACCTGAACGGGGAGTATATTCGTCGGAACGGCAGTGGCAATGGAGCGGATGCTGCCGATGGTGCAGACCCGATGCACGCAGCGCGCGAGCTCGGGTTCACTGTTGCCCGTCGGCTGCTCGATCAAGGGGCGGCCGGCCTCGTATCCCGAGAGCAATCCTCATGACCACTTCCGAAATCAAGCAGGACCGACCGCTGGACGGCTGGCGCATTCTGGTGCCCCGAGGCGGGCCGTGGGGCGACAGCGTCGCCGCGAGTCTGCGGGCGCTGGGCGCTGTCCCCGTGGTGGCCCCGCTCATCAACTTCGCCCCGACCACCGACCAGGCGACGCTCGACACCGCGCTGGCGCAGCTGGCCGCGGGGGAGTTCGACTGGCTCACGATCACGAGTGCGACGACCGTCGACGTGCTCTTCGCTCATCGGGCGATCGTGCCGCGTTCGACCAGGATCGCCGCCGTGGGGGAGACGACCGCGGCCGCGCTGCAGGCCGTCGGCTACGAGGTCACCCTCGTTCCCGAGCAGGACAACTCCGCAGAGGGGATGGCGCAGCAGCTCATCGCCCTCGAGAAGGAGCCGCGCCGCATCCTCGCTCTGCGCAGCGAGATCGCCAAGCCGGTGCTCAGCCGGCTGCTCTCCGAGGCGGGGCACGACGTTCACGGTGTGGTCGCATACCGCACCGTCGGCGTCCCGGTGACGGAGCGCATCCGCCGCGACGTCGAGAACGGCCGGATCAACGCGATCCTCATCACCAGCGGCTCGGTCGCCGAGCAGGTGCGGGAACAGTTCCCGGAGATCCCGGATGAGACGCTGCTCGCGGCGATCGGCCCACGGACGGCGAAGGACGCGCAGCGCGCGGGGCTGCCCGTTTCGGTGGTCGCCGACCGGCAGACGGTCGATGCGCTGATCGACGCCGTCTCGCATTTCACGCTTCCGCACGCGGCCGACGAGTTCGCGCCGTGAGCTTCCCCGACGTCCGGCTGAGACGGCTGCGGCAGTCGCGCGCCGTGCGCGATCTCGTGCGCGAGACCTCGCTGCAGCCTCGGCAGCTCGTGCTTCCTCTCTTCGTTCGCGAAGGCCTCGCCGAATCCGTCGAGATCGGCTCGATGCCCGGCGTCGCGCAGCATTCGATCGACTCGCTGCGTGCGGCAGCGGTCGAGGCTGCGGAGGCGGGTGTCGGCGGAGTGATGCTGTTCGGTGTTCCCGCCGTGCGCGATGCCCGCGGATCCGGTGCCGACGACCCTCGCGGCATCCTGAACCTCGCGACCGAGGCGCTTGCGGCGGAGGTCGGCGACGCCCTCGTGGTGCAGACCGATCTGTGTCTCGACGAGTTCACCGACCACGGCCACTGCGGCGTGCTCGCCGCCGACGGCTCGGTCGACAACGACGCGACGTTGGAGCGGTACGCCTCGATGGCTCTCGCGCAAGCGCGCGCCGGGTCGCAGCTGCTGGGACTGTCGGGGATGATGGACGGTCAGGTCGCGGTGATCCGCGCGGCGCTGGATGCCGAGGGCTTCACCGACACGCTTCTGCTCGCCTACGCCGCGAAGTACGCGAGCGCCTTCTACGGGCCGTTCCGTGAGGCCGTCGACTCGCAGCTGCAGGGCGATCGTCGCACGTACCAGCTCGACCCGGGCAACCGCCGCGAGGGCGTCCGTGAGGCCGTCGTCGATGAGGCCGAGGGCGCCGACATCGTGATGGTGAAGCCGGCGATGGCCTTCCTCGACGTGCTGCGCGAGGTGCGCGACACCGTGAGCATTCCGGTGTGGGCATACCAGGTGTCGGGCGAGTACGCCATGATCGAGGCCGCGGGGGCGAACGGCTGGATCGACCGACGTGCCGCCGTGCTCGAATCCCTGCTGTCGATCCGCCGTGCGGGTGCGGAGGCGGTCCTCACCTACTGGGCGACCGAGGCCGCAGGCTGGCTGCGCGACTGACGTCTTCGGAGTCGGCGATCGACGGTTAGCCTGGAAGGGATGCCGGGACGGCTCCGCGCATCGCTGAGGAGCTTCCATGACCGACCGCAATGACGACCTGTTCTCCGCTGCCCGTGCGGTGATCCCCGGCGGCGTGAACTCGCCCGTGCGCGCCTATGGTTCGGTCGGCGGGACGCCGCGGTTCCTGGCATCGGCGAAGGGCGCCACGGTGACGGATGCCGCCGGTCGCGAGTATGTGGACCTGGTGGCCTCATGGGGCCCCGCCCTTCTCGGCCACGCGCACCCGGAGGTCGTCGCCGCCGTGCAGGAAGCCGCAACCCGGGGGCTGTCGTTCGGCGCCCCGACGGAGGGCGAGGTCGAACTCGCAGCGCTCATCGCCGACCGCGTCCGCTTCGGCGAGGTGCGTCCCATCGAGCGCGTGCGCCTGGTGTCCACCGGGACCGAGGCGACCATGACGGCGATCCGTCTCGCGCGCGGTGCCACGGGCCGCGACCTGCTCGTGAAGTTCGCCGGGCACTACCACGGGCATTCGGACGGTCTTCTCGCCGAGGCCGGCTCCGGTGTCGCGACGCTGGCGCTCCCCGGTTCCGCAGGCGTGCCGGCGCCGATCGCCGCGCAGACTCTCGTGATCGGATACAACGACCCCGAGGCGCTGGCTGCGGTGTTCGCCGAGCACGGTCAGCGCATCGCTGCCGTCATCGTCGAGGCCTCGGCCGCGAACATGGGTGTCGTCCCGCCGCTGCCGGGCTTCAACCGCCTGATCGCCGAGACCGCCCACGCCCACGGCGCCCTGATGATCCTCGACGAGGTGCTCACCGGTTTCCGCGTGCATCCCGCCGGCTTCTGGGGGCTGCAGGCCGCGGCGGGCGAGGATTACCTGCCCGACATCTTCACGTTCGGCAAGGTCGTCGGCGGCGGCATGCCGTTGGCCGCGCTCGGTGGACGGGCCGAGGTCATGGATCTGCTCGCCCCCCTCGGGCCGGTGTACCAGGCGGGGACCCTGTCGGGGAATCCGCTCTCGGTCGCGGCGGGTCTCGCCACGCTGCGGCTCGCGACGCCTGAGGTGTACGCGAGCGTGGATGCGGCGTCCGCTCGGGTGTCCGCTGCGCTCGATGCCGCGCTCGCCTCCGCCGGAGTCACCCATACGGTCGCGCGTGCAGGCAACCTGTTCAGCGCCTCGTTCCGCGCATCCGTGCCTCGGAACTACGCCGAGGCGCAGGCGCAGGAGTCGTTCCGCTACGCCCCGTTCTTCCACTCGCTGCGCGAGCAGGGCGTGGCACTCCCGCCGAGCGTCTTCGAGGCCTGGTTCCTGACCGCCGCACACGGCGAGCACGAACTCCAGCTCATCGAGAGCGCGCTCCCTGCTGCCGCGGCCGCTGCGGCCTCGGCGCGCCCGTAACCCTCCGAGCGGAGAGACGGGGCTCGCGGCGAATCCCGCCCTTCGAGCGCCCTGAATGGTGCGACCCCACAAGGGATCGTTGCGTTCCTGTGAGCAACTTCCAGACAACTGGCAGGGCGGCGCTGGCAGACTAAGTGACATGGTGACGTTGCTGCTGGACCAGACGCAACTCGAGGTCGTGCTCTCGCCGATCGAGCGTGCCGCGACGTTCCACCGCGAGAACCTCCGGATCGCTCGAGACACCATCACCAAAGTCCAGTTGACCGAGGACGCGTGGACCTGGCTTCGCGGAGTCCCGAACCCCGGCACGCACATCCCCGGTGTCCTGGCCGCGGGCAGCTGGAAAGCGGCCGGAAGCCTCGACTTCGTCCTCATCCGTCGGCGTCGTCCGAGCGTCGTGATCGACCTCGAAGGCGATGAGCAGTATCGCCGCCTGATCCTCACCACGCGACATGGGCTCGCCCTCACTCAGGCGCTGCGGCTCGACGTGTCCACGGAGCCGGCGAACGTCGAGGAGATCGTCGCCACGGCACCCACCCCCGTCTCGAAGGGGAGTCGTCGGCCGGTCATCCGCCCTCGGCCGGCCTGACCCCTACGCTACGCAGAACGCCCTCCGCGACCATCAGGTCGGGAGGGCGTTCTCGTGGCGGAGGTCACTCAACCGTGGTGGTTCTCACCGTCGTGGTTCCCGTCGTGGTTCTCGTCGCCGTGGTTCTCATCGTGGTTCTCACCGTCGTGGTTCCCGTCGTGGTTCTCGTCGCCGTGGTTCTCATCGTGGTTCTCACCGTCGACGGTCTCGGCGGCGGCCGGCTCATCGGTGCCGGATGATTCCGGGTTCGCGCCGTCGGATTCGGCCAGAGGGACGGTGTCGATGACGCCGGTGGAGGCGATGCTCCAGTGGGCACCCTCCTCGGCGGAATCGTTCCCGGTGGCCTCGGCGTCCGCGCTCAGCGGGTAGTCCTTCGGCTCGTCCTCGTAGTATGCGCGTGCGGCGGCAGCGAGCATCGAGCTCACGGCAGCCGATCGCGGATCGGCTTCCTCGGCGGCCTCGGTCTCGGCTTCAGCGGGAGCCTCAGCGGTCGAATCGGCGTCAGCCCCATCCGTGTCGTCGAGGTCGGCGAAGATCTCGACCCCGGCATGCTCGTCGTCCACCGGGGCGACATCGTCGTCCGTGTCCGTGTCCGTGTCCGTGTCCGTGTCCGTGTCTGCGGGCCGGTCATCCGAGCCTGTGACGACGTCCGCGTCCTCGTCGCCCTCGGCGGGTGCCTGTGCCGGAGCATCCGCCTCGGCGTCGTCGGTCGTCGCGAAGATCTCCGCGACGTCGTGCTTGGGACCTCCGGCGGTCGCTGCAGCGGCAGCGGCGACGGGAGCCGCCGAACCGAACAGGATCTCGTCGAAGGAGCGCGCCGGGGTCTCCTCGGCCTGCGCCTCGTCGTCCTGGCCATCCGCGCTCTGCTCCGCACTCGGAAGCGCGTCGGATTCCTCCGAAGCCTCCGATGCGACCGGGCTCTCGTCTGCCGGTGCTTCGTCGGCGGGCGTCTCGGTGACCGGTGCTTCGTCGACCGGTGCTTCGTCGACCGGTGCTTCGTCCGCAGGTGCCTCGTCGGCGGAGGTCTCGTCGGCGGAGATCTCGTCGGCCTGCGCCTCGGCCACGCCATCCCCGGCGTCGCTCTCCGGCGCCGAACCGTCCGCTGCCGGCTCTGCGGAGCCCTCCTCGACCGTGGCGGCCAGGTCGTCTGCGACGTCCTCGCCGGCGGGTGCGGCGGCGGCCTCGGCCGCCCATGCTGCGGCCGCGGCCACCGGAATCGCGACCACGGACTCGACCCGTGCCGGCGCGGCTTCGGCGGGCTCGGCTGCCACTGCCGGGAGCTGCGGCGGGGCGACGTCCACGCTCGGGGCGAGCCGCCCGCCGCGCATCAGATCGATGAAGACGTCTTCCAGGGTCGGCCCGCGCTGAACGAGCGTGCTCAAGGCGATGCCGGCCTCGGCGGCGACGGCACCGACCGTCCCGGCGTCCCCGCCGCGGACGGTGAGGCCGGAGCGCAGCACCTCGATGTCGAACCCTGCAGCGTCGAGCGCGACCCGCAGCGCACCGCGATCCGCGGCGTCGACGATGACGGAGCCGCCCTTCGGGTCGGCCAGAGTCTCGATGCCGCTGGCCAGCACCAGCCGGCCCTTCGACAGGACGAGGACGTTGTCGGCGACCTGCTCGACCTCACTGAGGACGTGCGACGACACGAGCACCGTGCGTCCCTCGTCGGCGAGACGGCGCATCAGCAGTCGCATCCAGCGGATGCCCTCAGGATCGAGCCCATTGGCCGGCTCGTCGAACACGAGTGCCCCCGGGTCGCCCAGCAGAGCATGCGCGACGCTCAGTCGCTGACGCATGCCGAGCGAGAAGCCGCCGATCCGCGAGTCGCCCTCACCGTCGAGACCGACCAGGGAGAGGACTTCGCCGACGCGGGCCAGCGGGATGCCGTTGGCCTTCGCGGCGATCGTCAGCTGACGTTCGGCGGTGCGCCGGGGGCGATAGACGGTCTCCTCGAGCACGGAACCGATCGTGCGCAACGGCTGGCGGAGCTCCGCGAAGGCCGTGCCGCCGATCGTGGCGGTTCCGGACGTGGCGCGCACCTGGCCGAGCAGGATCCGCAGTGTGGTGGTCTTACCGGCCCCGTTCGGGCCGAGGAAGGCGGTGACGGCACCCGGCTCGACGCGCGCGGAGAAGTCCGAGACGGCGGTCACCTCATTGAAGCGCTTCGTCACGTGCGTGAACTCCAGCACCTGTCCTTCAGGCATCCGTGACCTCTCGTCGCAGTGAACAGTTCCTCCCTATCCTGCCGGAAAAGCCTGTCGGATCCCGCATTTCGCGCGGATTACCGCCCCTGGGGAACAGGTAGCCTGGCACCCGTGACCGATTCTCAGGCTGCATCCCGTGTCCTCATCCGCACCGAAGGAGCGCTGGGGCGGCTCACCCTCAATCGCCCGGAGGCGATCAACGCGCTCGACGAGGGGATGATCGCGACCCTCACCGAGGCGTTGAACGCGTGGCGTGACGACACCGACGTGCAGATCGTGCTGATCGACGGTGCCGGGGATCGCGGCATGTGCGCCGGCGGGGACGTGCGGGTGCTGCACGCGCAGATCGTCGAGGGACAGGCGGAACGCACGGCGGAGTTCTTCCGCGCGGAGTACGCGTTGAACGCCATGATCGCGGAGTACCCCAAGCCGGTCGTCGCCTACGCCGACGGCATCACGATGGGTGGCGGCATCGGCCTGGCCGGTCACGCGGCGATCCGCATCGTCACCGAGCGCTCGAAGCTGGCGATGCCCGAGACGCGCATCGGCTTCACGCCCGATGTCGGCGGCACCTGGCTGCTCGGGCGGGCACCCGGGCGCTTCGGCGAGTACTTCGGGCTGACCGGTGCTTCCATGAGCGGCGCAGATGCCGTGTACCTGGGCTTCGCCGACCACTTCGTGCCGTCGGATCGCCTGGACGCGCTGAGCGAGGCCCTCGCCTTCCGTGCGGATCCGACCGGCCCCAGCGAGATCGTCCTGCTCTTCGACGAGACGCCTGAGCCCACGCAGCTGCCGGCCTCGAAGGCGTGGATCGACGAGGCGTTCTCCGCGCCGACCGTGAGCGAGATCATCCAACGGCTGCAGGCGCAGGGCACCACGGATGCCGCCGCCACCGCCGACCTCCTGGAAGGGCTCGCGCCCACAGGGCTCACCGTCACGCTCGACGCCGTGCGCGAAGCGCGTGAGCTGCCGGGGCTGCGTGCGGCACTCGAGGGCGAGTACCGACGTGTGCTCTGGTTCGTGAACGAGCACCCCGACCTCGTCGAAGGCATCCGCGCGCAGCTCGTCGACAAGGACCGCAACCCGAAGTGGGACCCGCCGACGCTCGCCGAGCTCGCACCGGATGCCGGCGCCCCCGCCCGCGCGTACGTGCCGAGGCCGCCGCTGTTCTGACCCCGGTCGGACTACTCCCCGGCGTCCGCACTCGGTGAGTGGTCGGCCCGCGTCTGCCAGATCGTCCGCAGCACGTCGATGACGTCGTCGGGGTCGGCGTCGACGGAATCGGCCTCCTCGACGAGTTCGCGGATGCGCCGGATGACCGCTGCGGGGAGCACGCCCGCCGACTCGGCGACCCGCGTGCCGGCAGCCGTGCGCGAGATCACGAGTCCTTCGCCCTCGAGCATCTTGTAGGCGCGCGCAGCGGTACCCGGGGCGACACCCAGGTCGCTCGCGGTCTGGCGGACGGTCGGCAGTCGCTCACCCGCTCCGAGCTGCCCGGAGACGATGAGGCCGCGCAACTGGCGGTAGATGTCGAGCGCCGGGTTCGCCTCGTCGGCCGGGGACAGCTTCGGGTTCGGGCTCATCGTGCGGCCTCTGTGTCGGCCGGGCTCTCGGCAGGAGCGTCGGCGTTGGAGGACGGGGCGTATCCCAGTTGCGCCGTCACGAGGAGCAGCAGCACGAAGGCCGTGATCTCCAGCGCCGGAGCCAGCCAGCCGCCGACGGCGGCGATCTCCCCGTATCGCCAGAAGGCCTCGTAGGACTCGCTGCGTCCATCGCCTTCGACGGTGAGTCCGCCGACCGCTCCGGCCTCGGCGATGAACCTCCACGCCCCCGCGAGGGCGAGCAGGGCGCCGGACGTCGCGATCCGAGTGATCCCGGTCGCGATGTCGCGGCGTTCGCGCTGCTCGGCGACGACCGACCCCGGGCGGAGGAACGCGCGCGCCGCGTTGACGTGCAGTGCGACCGCGGTCGCCGCCACCAGGACGACGGTGCAGATCAGGACGGGGACGCCGTAGGCCCACCCGTAGAACCAGGGGCGGATCGGGTCGATGGTCTCATTCGGCACGCTGATCTCGAGGTAGACGTAGGGGCCGTCGCCGATGCGGGAGGACGCCATTCCGGCGGCGACCGTGGTGGCGATGAGTGCGAGCAGAGCTGCGACCGCGCCCAGGGAGCCGGCGCGAGGGCTGAACGTCAGCCAGGTGCGGCGGGGGGAGAGGACCGGGTGGTCCGGGCGGGCGCTGCCCCGCGTCGCGACGAGCGCCACCAGGATGCCGATGCCGACGGATGCCGTGAACACGGGTGTCGCGTACCGCCACCACGACACGACCCCATTGAGGTTGAGGGCATAGCCGGTGATGAGGTTCTCCGCGAGGAAGACGGCGATGACCGCGATCGCCGTGATGCCGAGCGCGCGATGCTCGACCGCGTAGCGAGCGCTGATTCCGCCCGCGACGGTCGGGGTGAGTCGTGCGCCGCTCTCGCCCCGATCGCGCCAGCGGGTGGAGGTGACGATGCCGACGGCGATGATCGCCGCGAGGATCAGCGAGACCCAGGGCATGGAGAGGGCGGCGCCCAGCAGCTGCACGGGGTCGCTCAGCCAGCGGCCGGATTCGGTCAGGGATGCGGTGTTCACAGGCATGGAGCGTCCGTTCTGATTTGTACCATAGGTCTATCACAAGTTGTATCAGCTCGTAAATACAAAAGGACCTGCGCATTCGACTCGCGCGTTGTTCGTCCGCGTGTAGAAATCGCAGATCGCACGAGAAAGCGGTTCGCTGTCAGCGAAGGTCCGCCCTGAGGGGGATACGAATGTCTGCGGATCGTGGCACTCTGTCTTGTGGCCGGTTGTCGGTCGGCATCCGTCTGCCGAGAAACCCGCCGCTCCATCCTTCCTAGAAAGTCCGCCTGTGCTGGGAAAAATCCTCCTCCGTTATCTCTCTCGATACCGATGGCTGCTGCTCGCGGTGCTGGTCTTCCAGCTCGCCAGCGTGGCAGCGACCCTCTACCTCCCGCGCCTGAACGCCGACATCATCGACAAGGGCGTCGCGCGGGGTGACACCGCGTACATCTGGGGCACGGGACTGTTCATGCTCGCCGTGTCGCTGGGGCAGATCATCGCTTCGATCACCGCGACCTACTTCGCCGCGCGCGCCGCGATGGGTGCCGGCCGCGACATCCGCGCCGACGTCTTCGGCAAGGTCAGCGGCTTCTCCGAGCGCGAGGTCTCGCAGTTCGGCGCCGGCTCGCTCATCACACGCAACACGAACGACGTCCAGCAGGTGCAGATGCTCGCGATGATGGGCGCCACCATGCTCGTCACAGCGCCGCTGCTCGCGATCGGCGGCATCATCTTCGCCGTCCAGACCAACGTCGGCCTGAGCTGGCTCATCGCGGTCTCGGTGCCGCTGCTGCTGATCCTCGCGGCCCTCGTGATCGGGCGCATGGTTCCGCTGTTCCGCAGCTACCAGGGCAAGCTCGACAACGTCAACCGCATCATGCGCGAACAGCTCACCGGCGTCCGCGTCGTGCGCGCGTTCGTGCGCGAGCGCATCGAAGAAGAACGTTTCCGCGGCGCCAACACCGACATCATGGTCGTCGGTCGCAAGGTCGGCTCGCTGTTCGTGCTGCTCTTCCCGCTGTTCATGCTCATCCTCAACGTCACCGTCGTCTCCGTCATCTGGTTCGGCGGCATCGAGGTCAACAACGGCACGGTGCAGGTCGGCACGCTGTTCGCCTTCATGCAGTACATCGGTCAGATCATGGGCGGCGTCATCATGGCGAGCTTCATGGCGATGATGATCCCGCGCGCCGCGGTCTCGGCCGAGCGCATCGGCGAGGTGCTCGACTCCGAGTCCACCCTGCTCCGTCCCGAGAACGGCGTCACCGAGTTCCCGGTTCCGGGTTCCGTGGCGCTCGACGACGTCGAGTTCACCTACCCGGGCGCCGACTCCCCGGTGCTCACCGGCATCAGCTTCGCCGCCGAGCCGGGTGAGACGGTCGCGATCGTCGGTTCGACCGGATCGGGCAAGACGACCCTGGTGTCGCTCATCCCGCGTCTCTTCGACGTCTCGGGCGGTGCTGTGCACGTGGGCGGCACCGACGTGCGCGAGGCCGACGTCGAGGCGCTGTGGGACAGCATCGGCCTGGTGCCGCAGCGTCCGTTCCTCTTCACCGGCACCGTCGCGTCGAACCTGCGCTACGGGCGCGAGGAGGCGACCGACGAGGAGCTCTGGCACGCGCTCGAGATCGCGCAAGGTCGCGACTTCGTCGAGGAGATGCCGGATGGACTCGAGTCGCGCATCGCCCAGGGTGGGACGAACGTCTCGGGCGGTCAGCGTCAGCGTCTCGCGATCGCCCGTGCGATCGTGCACCAGCCGCAGATCCTGGTCTTCGACGACTCCTTCTCGGCCCTCGATCTGACGACGGACGCCCGACTCCGCCAGGCACTGTGGCGGGAGCTTCCGCACGTCACGAAGATCGTCGTCGCACAGCGCATCTCCACCATCACGGATGCCGATCGGATCGTCGTCCTCGACGGCGGCACGATGGTCGGCGTCGGCACGCACGAGGAGCTGCTCGCGACGAGCGACACCTACCGCGAGATCGTCGAGTCGCAGCTGGGGGTGGACGCATGAGCGAGCAGAACAAGGAACAGGGCAAGGTCAAGCGCGGCCGCGGCAAGGCGGCGACGGCTGTGGCCGAGGTCGAGCTGAGCGCAGAGGAGAAGTACGAGGCCGAGCTCGCGGAGCAGGCCCGTCAGAACTCCGGAGACTGGGACAGCGTGGCTCCGGGCAAGGCCGACAACTTCGGACCGAGCTTCGCCCGCATGATCGGGCTGCTGAAGCCCTCGGCCATCTGGTTCGTCTTCGTGTCGATCCTCGGTGCGCTCGGCGTGGTGCTGACGGTCGCGGCGCCCAAGGTCCTCGCCGAGGCGACGAACCTCGTCTACAAGGGGTTCATCTCCATCCAGCTCGGGCAGGCGAACGGCGACTTCCCCGGGTTCCCGGCGGGCACGCCGCAGGACGTCGTGGTCGATGCGTTGCGAGGCGCCGGTCAGGACGACTTCGCGAACCAGGTCGGAGCGCTGGGTGACTTCACGGTCGGCCAGGGCGTCGACTTCGGGGCGCTGCGTCTGGTCATCGCCGCCGTCCTCGCGATCTATGTGGCGGCGGCGTTCCTCACCTGGATCCAGGGCTACGTGATCAACGTGATCATGGTGCGGACCATGTGGCGACTGCGTGAGGCGGTCGAGGCGAAGATCAACCGCCTGCCCCTGTCGTACTTCGACAAGGTGCAGCGCGGTGAGCTGATCTCGCGCGTCACGAACGACATCGACAACATCACGCAGACGATGCAGCAGTCGCTGTCCGGTGCTCTCACCTCGGTGCTCACCGTGATCGGTGTGCTCGTGATGATGTTCTCGATCTCGTGGCAGCTCGCGCTCGTCGCTCTCATCACGCTCCCGCTGATGGGTGTGATCTTCGGCATCATCGGACCGCGCTCGCAGAAGGCCTTCGGCACGCAGTGGCGCAAGGTCGGGCGGCTCAACGCCCGCGTCGAGGAGGCGTTCTCCGGCCACGCGCTGGTGAAGGTCTTCGGACGTGAGAAGGACGCGCTGGACAAGTTCCAGGTCGAGAACGAAGAGCTGTTCCAGGCCAGCTTCAAGGCGCAGTTCCTCTCCGGCATCATCATGCCGGCGATGATGTTCGTCGGAAACCTCAGCTACGTGGGCATCGCGGTGCTCGGAGGCCTCATGGTCGCCAACGGTCAGCTCCGTCTCGGTGACGTACAGGCGTTCATCCAGTACTCGCAGCAGTTCACGCAGCCTCTCTCCGAGCTCGGTGGCATGGCCGCCGTGGTCCAGTCGGGCACGGCATCCGCCGAGCGCGTGTTCGAACTGCTCGATGCCGACGAGCAGGAGGCGGACGCCGCCGATGCTCCCGAGCTCGAAGAGGGCAAGGGCGTCATCGAGTTCGAGAACGTCGCGTTCTCGTACACTCCGGATCGTCCGCTGATCAAGGATCTGTCGTTCCGCGTGGAGCCGGGGCAGACCGTCGCGATCGTCGGTCCGACGGGCGCGGGCAAGACGACGCTGGTCAACCTGATCATGCGCTTCTACGAGCTCAGCGGCGGACGGATCAAGCTCGACGGTCAGGACATCGCCGAGGTGACCCGTGATGAACTGCGGTCGCGCACCGGCATGGTTCTGCAGGACCCGTGGCTGTTCGCCGGCAGCATCCGCGAGAACATCCGATACGGCCGCTCCACCGCGACCGATGAAGAGGTTCTCGCTGCGGCGAAGGCGACCTACGTCGACCGCTTCGTGCACGCCCTCCCCGAGGGCTACGACACGGTGCTCGACGAAGATGCCGCGAACGTCTCGGCCGGTGAGCGCCAGCTCATCACCATCGCCCGGGCCTTCGTGGCGCAGCCGTCGATCCTCATCCTCGATGAGGCCACGTCGGCCGTCGACACCCGTACCGAGCTGCTGCTGCAGCACGCGATGGCCGCTCTTCGCGAAGGACGCACGTCGTTCGTGATCGCGCACCGTCTGTCGACCATCCGCGACGCCGACCTCATCCTCGTGATGGAGCACGGTGACATCGTCGAGAAGGGCACGCACGATGAGCTGATCGCCGCGCAGGGCGCCTACTGGCGTCTGTACCAGTCGCAGTTCGAACAGGCAGCGACCGACATCGACGCGGAAGACGCCCTCACCGGGTCGACGCCCGTCGTCGTCACGGGTGATGCGGGCGACGAGAGCGCTCAATCGGAAGCGGCCGCGGCCGTGGCCGGTGCGTCGGTCGGGGCTCAGGTCCCGTCGGCCGAGACCGCCGCTGCCCAGGCCTTGCTCGAGGACGGTGCGGACGGCTCCGCTCCTCGCGGCTGACCGGCATCACGCAGACGCCCCATCCCGCTCACGCGGGGTGGGGCGTCGTGCTGTGTGTGGTTCGAGTGCCTCGATGAGGCCTGGTCAAGGAGCGCGGAGGCCGTGCGGAGGCGGTTGAACGCTCGTGAACAGCGGGTTCGTGCTGTTCAGGAGCGGGTCCGGGCTCGCGCTGCGCCCGCGGGGCGACCGTCAGGAGCCGTCGCTCGTGACGCCGAGCAGCTCCAGCGGGTGGGTCAGGCGCCACCAGGGGCTCGGGCCCTCGACGTCTTCGGCCAGGATCAACGGGACGGTCGCAGTGTTGAGCGGCCCCGCAGCGGTCAGCGTGCCCACGGCGCCGTCCTCGTCGCGTTCGTCTCCCAGAGCGAAGGCCGTGGTCGCCGTGGCGATCGCCCCGTTCCAGAGCACCACGTCGGCGTCGGTCTCGGTGATGACGTCGACCTTCTCGCCCCAGTCGGTCGTGACCTGGCCGACGACCGTGCCCTTCGTGACGGCCGCACCCTGCGCCTGCAGGGCGGCCTCCGTCTCGGCGAACAGCGAGCGGGTGAGAGCGAGACGCTCGTCGTCGCCCGCCTGGTTCAGCGCGGCGGCGAACAGGTGCACCGTGGTGTCGCCGACGGTGACGTCCTTCGCGGTGAGCAGGTTCCAGCCGACGAGCGTGCCGGTCTTGATGCCGACCACACCCGGATCAGCGAGCATCCCGTTGGTGTTGACGACCGTGCCCGCACCGGGAAGGTCGACCGACACGGTGCCGACGATCTCGGCGAACACCGGGTTCTGCATGGCCAGCTCGCCGAGCTTGATCAAGGCCTCGGGAGTCGACACGTTGCGCTCGTCGAAGCCCGAGGGCGTCACCACCGTGATCCCGGTGAGACCACGCTCGCGCAGCCATACCTCGGCGGCGGCCGCGAATTCGCGGTCGGAGCCCCAGATCTCGGAGGCGAGCCGGTCGATGTAGTTGTTCGCCGACCCCAGGAGGGTGCCCTGCAGCATCTGGTACTCGGTCAGAACGCCGCCCACGGGCACGTCCAGGGCGGACTGATCGCTGCGCCGGTAGTTCCAGTAGTCCACGCTGTCGCGCCGGTTGAAACTGAACTCCGGGCCCTGCTCTCCGACGGCCAGCGGCATCCGGTCGAGCACCATCAGGCTGCTCACGACCTTGGTGATGCTCGCGATGCTCACCGGATCGGCGATGGAGGCGGTGGTGGTCAACCCCGCGATGCCGACAGCAGCGCTGCCCTCGCCCGGCCACGTCACAGTCGCGGCGGGAGCGGGGACCGTGTCGAACTCGACGGACTGCACCGACGGCGGCACTTCGTGCAGCGGCCAGAGCAGGGTCGTACCCGCATACGCGGCGACGAGGGCGGCGAGTGCGGCCAGCGGCACCAGGATTCCGGGGCGGGCGATCGCCGGTCGCAGCCGCGCTCCGCGCAGGAGACCGCCCCCCTGCTCCGCCTCCGACGTCGCTTCGAGGGTCGCGGGGGCCGTGTGCGCGCCGACTGCGCCGGCATCGACCCAGGTCAGAGCCGTCGCGGTGGTCTCTTCATCCGCCCACTGCGGTGCCGTCTCGTCGAGGAGCGCATCGGCGTCCTCGGGCGCGGTCGTCGGTGCTTCAGCTCTGCGACGACGCGGTTCGAAGGGTGGCTTGGTCAGGGGAGGGGTCGGAGAGGTCGGGTCTGTCGGCTCCTGAGGAGGGTCAGCGACCAACACCGGCTCCGGATCGACGACGGGCTCCGGATCGAACACCGGCTCCGGATCGACGACGGGCTCCGCGTCGATGACGGGCTCCGCGTCGACGCGCTGCCTGGACGTCTGGCCGACCGCGAACAGCGCGCCGACGGCCGCCGAGTCGACCGGAACGGCAGGGGCCACGGTGGGCTCCGGTGGGGGTGCGTCACCGGCGAAGAGTCCGTCGTCGGCGAACGCGGCCGTGTCGTCCGACACGGGTCCCGCGGCGTCCGGTGCGACCGCCTGAACGTCGACAGGTCCGGAGGGGACGGCTGTGCGCGAGCCGTCGTCGCTGACGACGCCCGTCGCCTCGTCGGCGGGATCTGAAGCGGTCACTCGTTTACGGTACCCAATCCCGGGCGCGTTCCGCGGCGCGAGGCACTGTCGCCACGCCGGTGTCGCCAACGGGTAGGATCATCAGCACAACCACGGGAGTCCGGCGAGCCGGGCTGAGAGGGAGCGAATCGCGCTTCGACCGTCGAACCTGATCTGGGTCATGCCAGCGCAGGGAGGAGTTCAGATGAGTACGTCCACATCCACGTCCGCATCCGCGAAGACGACGTCTACGCCCCCGGCAAGGAGCTTCCTGCGCTGGCGCATCGTCGACATCGTCGTCGCCAGCGTCATCGGCGTCGCCGCCGGGCTGATCTTCCTGGCCTGGAACGTCGGATACCTCGGCCCGAAGGCGCTGCTCGAGCCGCTGCTTCCCGGTATCCAGGGTCTCCTCGACGGTCCGTGGCTCTTCGCCGGTGTTCTCGGCGGGCTGATCATCCGCAAGGCGGGGGCGGCGATCTACGTCGAACTGCTCGCGGCTGTCGTCTCCGCCCTGATCGGCAACCAGTGGGGTGGGTTCCTCACCCTCGAGGCCGGCCTCGTGCAGGGTCTCGGCGCCGAACTGATCTTCCTGCTCTTCTTCTACCGGCGCTGGTCGCTGCCGGTCGCGATCCTTGCCGGTGCGGGAGCGGCTCTCGCCGGCGGGATCAACAACCTCGTCCTCTGGTACGCGGGCTCCGGACCCGCGTTCACGATCATCTACCTGATCAGCACGGTCATCTCGGGCGCCGTCATCGCCGGTGCCCTGTCGTGGGTGCTGGCGCGCGGTATCGCCGCGACCGGGGCGCTCGACCGATTCGGATCCGGTCGAGAGGCGCGCGTCCGCGTCTGATGTCGACGGATCAGACCTCCCCGGCCGCCGTCGAGGCGCGCGGCTGGGGGTGGCGCCATGCGAGTCGCATCGCCTGGGCGCTGAGTGGCGTCTCGTTCCGCATCGACCCCGGTGAGCGGGTTCTCGTGCTCGGCGCATCGGGTGCAGGCAAGTCGACGCTGCTGCACGGCCTCGCCGGTGTGCTCGGCGGCGAAGAGGAGGGCGAGAGCGCGGGCGACCTGCTCGTCGACGGCGCTCCTGCCGTCGCCACGAGGGGACGGGCGGGTCTCGTGCTGCAGGACCCCGACTCGCAGGTGATCCTCGCGCGCGCCGGCGACGACGTCGCGTTCGGCTGCGAGAACCTCGGCGTCCCCCGGGCGGAGATCTGGCCCCGTGTGGAGGCGGCGCTGGACGCCGTCGGCCTCGACGTGCCGCTCGACCACCCCACCAAGGCGCTCTCCGGCGGGCAGAAGCAGCGGCTCGCGCTCGCCGGGATGCTCGCGATGCGACCGGGTCTCGTGCTGCTCGACGAGCCGACCGCGAATCTCGATCCGGACGGAGTGATCGAGGTGCGCGACGCGGTGGAGAGGATGCTGCGCGCCCGACCGGCGACGCTCATCGTGGTCGAGCACCGCCTCGAGGTCTGGCTGCCGTTGATCACCCGCGTGATCGTGATCGGGGCCGGCGGCGTGGTCGCCGACGGTGCGCCGGACGACGTGCTCGGCTCCGAGGGCGCACAGCTCGCGGCGGACGGCGTCTGGGTGCCGGGGCATGCCCCCGCAGCCCCGCCGCCCCCGCTCGGCCTGCCCGGGGAGTCGCTGCTCGCCGCACGCGACCTCGCGGTCGCTCGTGTGAAGGGAAGGCCGGTCGCCACCGGCATCGACCTCGACGTGCACGCCGGGCAGGCTCTCGCGATCACCGGGCCCAATGGTGCGGGCAAGTCCACGCTCGGACTCACGCTCGCAGGGCTCCTGCCGCCCGCGGGGGGTGGCTTAACCGCATCCGGGACTCTCGCGGGCGGTGCGGATCCCTCGCCGATTCGATGGACCTCACGAGATCTGCTGACGCGCATCGGCATGGTGTTCCAGGAACCGGAGCATCAGCTCCTCGCCAAGACCGTGCGCGACGAGTTGGCCGTGGGGCCGCGGGCGCTCGGCATGGCCGAGGACGAGATCGCCGCACGCGGCGAGGAACTGCTCGCGCGGCTGCGCCTCCTGCACCTCGCGGCAGCCAACCCGTACACCCTCTCCGGTGGGGAGAAGCGTCGGCTCACGGTCGCCGCGGCCATCGCGACCCGGCCGCGGGTTCTCGTGCTCGACGAGCCCACCTTCGGGCAGGATGCGCGCACCTGGGCCGAGCTCGTCGCCATGCTCGCGGCGCTTCGTGACGAGGGGTCCGCGATCGTCACGATCACGCATGACCTCGACGTCGCGCGGGCGCTGCACGCCGAGCGGTTCGAACTCGGTGGTGCGCGATGACCCTGCTCGACACGCAGGCGCGCACCGGAGCGCTCGCCGCGGTCAACCCGGTGGCGAAGCTCGGAGTGAGCGCCCTCATCGCGGTGCCGCTGATCCTGACACTCGATCCGGTGTCGGCCTCCGTCGCCCTGGCGCTGGAGTTCGTGCTGTTCCTGTTCGCCGGGATCGGCTGGCGAGAGTTCTGGGTGCGCACCTGGCCTGTCTGGCTCGCCGCACCTCTCACCGGTCTGACGATCGCGCTGTACGGCGAGACGAGCGGCGTCGTCTACGTCGACTGGTTCGTGCTGCGCATCAGCGAGGGGTCGCTCGCTCTCGCATTGGCGACGATGCTGCGGGTGCTCGCGATCGCCCTGCCCTCGGTGGTCCTGTTCATCACGGTCGATCCGACCGATCTCGCCGACGGTCTCGGCCAGATCCTGCGGCTGCCGGCCCGCTTCGTGCTCGGCGCGCTCGCCGGACTGCGCATGGTGGGCCTCTTCCTCGACGACTGGCGCGCGCTCGAACTCGCACGCCGCGCCAGGGGCGTAGCGGATCGCGGACGGATCCGCCGCTTCCTCGGGATGGCGTTCGCGTTGCTCGTGCTGTCCATCCGCCGCGGTGCGAAGCTGGCCACGGCCATGGAGGCGCGCGGCTTCGGTGCGCCGGGGCGGCGCACCTGGGCTCGCGAGTCGCGTTTCGGCGCGGCGGAATGGATGCTGCTCGCCGTGGGGGCGGCGATCTCCGGTATCGCGATCGCCGCAGCCGTCGCCACCGGTGCGTGGAACTTCATCCTCGGACCGAGTGCCTGACGAGGTGCCGGTCCCGTCGGATCAGTCCGCGGCGGAGGAGCCGGTCTGGAAGTACAGCTCCCGGTGCAGTGCGCATCGCTCGTTGAACGGGGCCGCGCAGCGCGGGCAGGCCGTCACCCCGAAGTACTCGGTGATCGTGAGCTCATGCCCGCACGCACCGCAGAGGATCGCCTCGGTGTCGTGCCGGTCGGGTGCCCACTGCTCCGCCGGATGCCCGGCCGACTCCTCGTGGCAGAGATGGCAGGGGTAGTAGGAGCCGCAGCAGGCGAAGCGGATCGCGATGATGTCGGTCGCGCCGTGGTAGTGCACGCACCGGGTCATGTCGTCGACGACGGCGCCGAGGACCGCGGGGCGGCCGAGCGACGGGGGCGTCATGCTCACGTCTCGTTCCACAGCCTGCGGTAGTAGGCGAGGCGCTCGCGGTCGGGCTCGACGCCGTAGGCCTCGATGAGCGTGTCCTCCCAGCCGGGGCCGAAGTTCCACTCGGTGCTCA
The DNA here is from genome assembly GCA_044900255.1 of Microbacterium sp. NPDC090218. Classification (GTDB taxonomy): domain Bacteria; phylum Actinomycetota; class Actinomycetes; order Actinomycetales; family Microbacteriaceae; genus Microbacterium. The sequence continues at coordinate 152,736 of JBJDMS010000002.1, forward strand.
TCGATGCGACGGCGATGTCGGCCCAGCGGTCGGCCGTGCCGATGGCGGCGAGGTCGACGAAGGCGACCGCTCGGCCCTCGACGTCGAGCAGGGTGTTCGGCATGCAGGCGTCTCCGTGGCACACCACCAGCCGATCGATCGACGGCGGCTGGTGCAGTTCGCCGGGCACGACGGTGCCGCGTGCCGCCGCTCCGGCGATCCGCGCCTCGGTGTTCCACTCCCAGGGGCACTCTGCGACGGGCAGGGTGTCGTGCAGTGCGCGGAGCCCTTCGCCGACCGCCCGGACGGCCTTCTCCGGCTCGTCGGCCCAGCGCGGGTCCACAGCGCTGCTCGCATCGATCGCGACCGTGACGAGCCATTCGTGCGTGTCGTCCTGCCCCTGCTCGAGGACCTCGGGGACCGCGATCCATCTGCGCGCCCACCGCATGCGCTCCGCCTCGTCGCGCATGTTCGCCTCGTCGTCGAGCGGGCCCCACTTGATGTAGCGGCCGTCGTCGGTGCGGAAGGTCAGCCCGCCGAGACCATTGAGCCAGACCGGGGTCAGTGCGGCACCGTCGGCGAGGGCGAGGACGCGCGCCGGGACGTCGACCGATGCGGCGGGGATGCTCATGCTTCCATCCTGCCCGACCCGCGCAGGGCACTGGCGAGCGGAGCGGATCGGCCGGAATTCGGAACGGTCATCCACCGCGGCGGTGTCGTAGGCTCGCTCTCGATGCGGTCCCCGGTTGTCGGCAGCACCCGATCGGTGCGTCGGAGCCGACCGCTCCATCGGTTCGTGGTGAAACCAGGAACCACGTAGGCTGAAACTCAGTCGCACGACGACGTTCGAAGGAGAACATCAGATGCAGATCAGCGGACAGGGCGCACTCATCACCGGCGGAGCCTCCGGGCTCGGCTTGGCGACCGCGCGCAGACTCGTCGCCGCCGGCGCCCACGTCACGATCATCGACCTCGCCTCATCGAAGGGCGCCGAGGTCGCCGACGAGCTGGGCGGGCTGTTCGTCGCCGCCGACGTCACGAGCGCCGATGAGGTGCGGGCGGCCGTCGCCGCCGCGCAGTCCGCGGCACCCCTGCGCGTCGTCGTGAACTGCGCCGGCATCGCGCCACCCGCCAAGGTCCTCGACCGCGAGGGCAACCCCGCCGTGCTCGCCGACTTCGAGCGCGTGATCCGCATCAACCTCGTCGGCACTTTCAACGTCGTCTCGCAGGCCTCGGCCGTGATCGCCAAGAACGAGCTCCATGACGAGGAGCGCGGCGTCATCGTCAACACCGCGAGCGTCGCCGCCTTCGACGGCCAGATCGGCCAGCCCGCGTACTCCGCGTCGAAGGGCGGGGTGCACGCGATGACGCTTCCGGTCGCCCGCGAGCTGGCGCGCTACGGCATCCGGGTCTGCACCATCGCCCCCGGCATCATGGAGACGCCGATGTTGATGGGGCTCCCGCAGGAGGCGCAGGACTCCCTCGGGCAGCAGGTGCCGTTCCCCGCCCGTCTCGGCCGGCCCGACGAGTACGCCGCCCTGGTGCAGCAGATCGTCGAGAACGGCTATCTCAACGGCGAGACCATCCGCCTCGACGGCGCGATCCGCATGGCCCCGCGCTGACCCCGCGGCCGTCTTCTCACTCCGCGATCAGAACCTAGGAGAACCCATGTCACTGGCAGGAAAGACCATCCTGATGTCGGGCGGCAGCCGCGGCATCGGCCTCGCGATCGCTCTGCGGGCGGCAGCCGACGGCGCGAACATCGCGATGCTCGCGAAGACCGACACCCCGCACCCGAAGCTCGAGGGCACGATCCACACCGCTGCCGAGCAGATCCGCGCGGCCGGCGGCAACGCGCTGCCGATCGTGGGCGACGTGCGCGATGACGACGACATCACCGAGGCGGTCATGAAGACCCAGGGCGAGTTCGGCGGCATCGACATCGTCATCAACAACGCCAGCGTCATCGATCTGTCGCGCTCGCTCGACCTGGGTGCGAAGAAGTACGACCTGATGCAGGACGTGAACGTGCGCGGCACCTTCATGCTGTCGCGTGCGGCGGTGCCGATCCTGAAGGATGCCGAGAACCCGCACATCCTCTCCCTGTCGCCGCCGCTGAACCCCACACCGAAATGGCTCGGTGCGCACACCGGGTACACGCTCGCGAAGTTCGGCATGACGCTGGCCACGCTCGGTCTCGCCGCGGAGTTCGCGCGTGACGGGATCGCGGCCAACACGCTCTGGCCCCGGACCACGATCGCCACGGCGGCGGTGCAGAACCTCCTCGGCGGCGACAAGGTCATGGCCGCGAGCCGTACCCCCGACATCTACGCGGACGCCGCCTACGCGGTGCTCCTTAAGCCCGCGGCCACGTACACCGGCCAGTCGCTCATCGTCGAAGATGTGCTCGAGGGCGAGGGAGTGACCGACTTCTCGGGGTATGCCGCGATCCCGGGCACTCCCGACAGCGCGCTCTTCCCGGACATCTTCCTCGACTGAGAGCGCGCGGCGAGCGGATCAGAGCAGAAGGTAGACCGCGCCGAGGATCGTGAGCACGATCACGATGCGGTCGAACATGCGCTGGTTCATGCGGCGCGCGAGCCGCAGCCCGAGGAGCGCGCCGACGACCACGAGTGGGGCGAGCACGGCATCCATCAGCAGCACCGGCGGCTGGAACAGGCCGAGGCCCGCGAGGAACGGCACCTTGATCACGTTGATGATCGCGAAGAACCACGCGGAGGTGCCGAGGAACACCTGCACCGGGGTTCGCGTGGCGAGGAAGTACATCGACATGACCGGCCCGCCGGCGTTGGCCACCATGGTGGTGAACCCTCCGAGGGTGCCGTAGGCGCCGGCGAGCACGATTCCGCCGGATGCCGGGGCGACGTCGGAACTCCGGCTCTGCCGCCACCGACGCCACAGCGTCACGGCGATCATCAGCAGCAGGATCACCCCGATCGCCCGGCGGACGATACCGTCGCCCGCGAGCGCGAGGAACGCGAATCCGGCGAGGAGGCCGGCGACGACCGCGGGGGCGAGCCGCAGCAGTGTCGGCCAATGCGCATGTCGACGGTAGGCGATGAGCGCGAACACGTCGCCGACCATGAGCAGCAGGAGCATGGCCGCCGTCGAGGTGCGCGCCGGCAGGACCGCCGCGAACAGCGCGATCGCCAGGATGCTGCCGCCGGGCAGTGCGGTCTTCGAGATGCCGATCGCGGCGGCGGCCACGGCCAGGGCGGCCCACGCCCAGGGATCGAGCGCGATCACCGTCGGAGCTCGGCCACGATCGCGTCGTAGCCGCGGCTCCCGGCGAGGTCGACGGGGAGCACCCCGTCGCCGTCAGGGATGCTGACGTCTGCGCCTCCGTCGAGCAGTGCGCGCACGACGTCGACGTAGGCCGAGGATCCATCGCCGAGCACGATCGCCTCGTGAAGGGCCGTCCAGTTCAGGTTGTTGATGTGGTTCGGGTCGACGCCTGCCTCGAGGAGGATCTCCACGGTCCGGAGGAGTCCGCGTTCCGAGGCTGGGATCAGGGCCGTGCCGCCGAAGCGGTTCGTGCTCTTCAGGTCCGCGCCGTTCGACAGCGTCAGGAGGAGGATCTCGTCGTGTCCGCGCGCGCCGGCGTACAGGTAGGCGGAGTCCTGGATGTCGTCCTTCGCGTTCACGTCGGCGCCGGCGTCGATGAGGACCCGTGGGGCGTCGAGGTGGTTCTCCTTGGTGGCCGTGACCAGGGCGGTCATGCCACCGGCTCCCCGCGCCTCGAGTTCGGCGCCCTCGTCGAGCGCCGCGCGCACGGCGTCGGCGTCTCCGGTCGCAGCGGCGGCGAGCAGGTCGCGAGTGGAATCGGTCATGGAGACCTCCGGTGTCGGCGGGGAGGGATGCGGTGCCGCGACGCAGCCGGTCGCGGTCAGCAGCGCGGCCGCGACGGCGGCGGTGATCAGCATCCGACGCGTGCGCATGTGTCTGGTATACCAAACGATGCCGGGCGCGCCCGCGTGATCAGCCCCGCGTGGCGGTGAGTGCCGCGGCGAACCGCGCGGCGCGCTGCTCGATGTCGGCCCAGTCGGCCGCGTTGATCGACGCGCCGTTCGCGAGGTCTCCGCCGGCGCCGACCGCGACCGCGCCGGCTGCGAACCACGCGGCGAGGTTGTCGGGGTTCACGCCGCCGGTGGGCATGAGCGGTGCGTCGGGGAACGGGCCTCGCAGCGCGCCGAGGTACGACGGACCGCCCAGCGATGCCGGGAAGATCTTCACGACGTCGACGCCCAGCTCGAGTGCACCCATGACCTCGGTGGGAGTCATCGCGCCGGTCATCACCACACGACCGGTGTCGAGCATCGTGCGGGTGAGGTGGGGGAGCGTGCCGGGGCTGACCAGGAACTCGGCGCCCGCATCGGTGGCCTGCGCGGCCTGCGCCGCCGTGGTCACAGTGCCGGCGCCGATGTAGGCGGCGTCGCCGTGTCGCGCGATCAGCTCACGGATCACCGCCGGGGCGTCGGGAGTGGAGAAGGTCACCTCGATGCCGGTCACGCCGCCGCGGATGATGGCTTCGGAGGCCTCCAGTGCCAGCTCGGGGGACGGAGCGCGGAGGACGGCGAGGATGCCGGTGGTGCGGGCGCGGTCGAGACGGTCGGTCATGAGGCTCCTTGGAGTGAGGGACGCTCCCATTCTCCCCTGCGCCGGGGTGCTGGTGCCGACGGGCTCAGCGCCCGCCCGTTCGCCAGGCCTCGATCAGGTCCTTCGACTCCTTGAGCCCGAGCCCGGTGTGCTGGCGGAGAGCCTTGATCGCGACGATCTTCTCGCCACCCGCGACCAGCCTGTCGATGTCGGAGGCCACCCCTGCCGGGAGAGAGGCGCGGACGGACGACGGGGTCAGGGCCGTCGGCGTGATCGAGGAGTGCACGGCCGTGGCGTTCGAAACCGCAGCGAGGTGCGGCGCCGTGGTGCTGACCGACCAGTGATCGATGCGGTCCTTCGCCTCTTTGAGGCCGACGCCGGAGCGCTCGCGGTACAGCTTGATGGCGTGGATCTTCTGGCCGGCCGCGACGAGGCGGTCGATCTCGGCGACGACGTCGGACGTGAGGCCGGAGACCGTCGTGGTCGCGGAGGAGGCTGTGGCGGATCGCGCCGTCGTCGGCGACGGGGTGAACACCTGCGGTTCGGGAAGCTTCGGACGCATGCCGCGGAGGGCGAAGGCGAGAATCACGACGACGACGATCAGCCCGACGACGATCCCGATGATCCACACCACGACATCCATGGGCTCAGTCTACGGAGGCGCCCTCGCCCGCCCCAGGGCCTTCCCATCCGTCACCGCGTACCCTGGAGGGTATGACCGAGACTCCCCGCACGCGCGAGACGCGCCCCGCAGCATCCGCGTCCGCCCCGCAGGGTCGGCCGGCCCAGGGCAAGGTCCGTGAGACCCGCACCGCGCAGGTGCGCCCGAAGACAGAGGGATGGACCCAGCAGAAGGACGCCGAGGGGCGTCCGCTGCTGCAGTTCGCGAGCCCGAAGCGCGGCAAGCCGCCCGTGCACCTGGCCGACCTCACCCCGGCCGAGCGCACCGAGAAGGTGAAGGAGCTGGGGCTCCCCGGTTTCCGCGCGAAGCAGCTGTCGACGCACTACTTCCGCCACTACACGTCCGACCCCGAGCAGATGACCGACCTTCCGGCCGACACCCGGGAGCAGCTCGTCGCGGGAATGCTGCCGCCGCTGCTCACCGAGGTGCGACGCCTCGAGACCGACCGCGGTGACACGATCAAGTTCCTGTGGCGGCTGCACGACGGCGCCCTGGTCGAGTCGGTGCTCATGCGCTACCCCGGCCGCATCACGCTGTGCGTGTCGAGCCAGGCCGGCTGCGGCATGAACTGCCCCTTCTGCGCGACCGGGCAGGCGGGGCTGACGCGCAACATGTCGACCGCCGAGATCATCGAGCAGATCGTGCGCGCCAACCGTCTGATCGCCGAGGGTGGTCTGGGCGGCAAGAAGGCCGACGACCACAGCATGGAGCGCGTCTCGAACATCGTCTTCATGGGCATGGGGGAGCCGCTCGCCAACTACAAGCGTGTCATGGATGCGGTGCGGTCGATGGTCGCTCCTCAGCCCGAAGGCCTCGGCATGAGCGCGCGCGGCATCACCGTCTCGACCGTGGGTCTCGTGCCGGCGATCAAGAAGCTCGCCGACGAGAACATCCCGGTGACCTTCGCCCTGTCGCTGCACGCTCCCGACGACCACTTGCGTGACGAGCTCATCCCGGTGAACTCGCGCTGGAAGGTCGACGAGGCCCTCGACGCCGCCTACGAGTACTACGCCAAGACCGGCCGTCGTGTCTCGATCGAGTACGCGTTGATCAAGGACATGAACGACCATGCCTGGCGCGCCGACCTCCTGGCCGAGAAGCTCAACCAGCGCGGACGCGGCTGGGTGCACGTGAACCCGATCCCGCTGAACCCGACGCCCGGCTCGATCTGGACCTCGTCCGAGATCCCCGTGCAGAACGAGTTCGTGCGCAGGCTCAACGACGCCGGCATCCCGACGACCCTCCGCGACACCCGCGGCAAGGAGATCGACGGGGCGTGCGGTCAGCTCGTAGCCACGACGGAGGACGAAGCGGCCTCTGCCGCGATGGCCTGAGGCACGGCCGCGCGCCGACCGTCGATCGTGCCGAGGTTCTCGGCGCGGTCGAGCCAGCGGGTGATCGTGGCGCCGCTCGCGTCTTTCACGCCGAGCATGCGGTGTGTGCGCACCGAGCGGATCCCGCAGAAGCGCATGGTGCCGCGGGCGACATGGGTCTGCGCGGGCAACCCGGTGAACGGCGCCGCGTACCAGGGCGTGTCGGCGAGCAGGAGCAGCCTGCCGTGGCGCGCAGGCAGCAGCCCCTCGACGAGCCCGAGTTTCGTGTAGCGGTACTCCTGCTGCGGCAGCAGGGCGCGGTCGAAGAAGCCCTTGAGCAGTGCGGGCACCGAGCCCCACCACAGCGGAGTCGCGATCACGATCGTGTCGGCTTCCTGCAGTGCGCGCTTCGCGTCGACGAGGTCGGGCTCGAGCGTCATGCGCTCGCGGTAGCCGAAGCGCAGGCTCGGGTCGAAGTCGAGGTCGCGGAGGGCGAGTACGCGCGCATCCCCGTGCCCGGCGGCATAGCGCTGCGCGAGCGTCGCGGTCAGGGAGCGGGCGTCGGGATGGCCGTCGATCACGAGAGCGGGCATGTCTGGTTCCTATCTGGACAGTGTCAAGCCGGTGGACACTGTCAAGATAGGAGAGGATGTTGCTCATGTCAAGTTCGAAGGACGGCTACCACCACGGCGATCTCGCCCGAGCCCTCGAAGACGCCGCCATGCAGCTGTTGGAGCGGATGCCTGCGGCGGAGATCAGCCTGCGCGAGGTCGCGCGGGCCGCCAACGTCAGCCACAACGCGCCGTACCACCACTTCTCCGACCGCCTCGGACTGCTCAAAGCGATCGCCGAGCGCAGCATGGCCGACCTTCTCGGGCAGGTCCGTGCCTCAGCCGAGAGGGCGTCGACCCCGCGCGAGGCCCTCACCGCCGGCGGTTCGGCCTACATCCGCTTCGCCGTCGAGCATCCGCACGCTTTCGACGCCGTCTACGACCCGACGGTCTGCATCCCGGGAGCCCCGACCGCGACGATGGCCCCGCTGATCGACGGGCTCGAAGCGGTGCTCGCCGAGGGGGCGGCTGCGGCAGGGCTCGACCGGCCGATCGACGTCGTCTCCCTCTGGGGGCTGATCCACGGTCTCGGCACCCTCGCCGCGGCCGGGCACTTCGCGCTCGACGACGCCCTCGCCGCCTACTCCGCCGCGCTCGACCGGCTGCTTCCAGCGGGTTGATCCGGCCCGGGTTCGGAGGGAACCTGTGAGTCACTCAAAGCACTCTTCCACGCGATGCACAGGCGATCTTTCGTAGATTGTTCGAATGCCCTATTCCGCCCATCGACCGGGTCGCTACGACTCGCAGGGTCGGATCATCCTCGACAGCGACCCGAACGCCGTCACGGATGACCTCGACTTCCTGCGCGAGTTCGAGCCCACCGGCACCGACGACGCCACCCGTGAGGCGCCTGTCGCAGCTCCCGCCGAGGCGACCCCGATCGCCGACGCGATCGCTGCGGACGAGCCCGCCCCCGTGAAGCCTCCGCGGGAGCCCCGCATCCGCAAGCCCCGCAAGATGCGCTCGCCGCGCACGCCCGGTTCGCGCGCGCGAACCCTGGCGATCCTCGGTGGCGCGGAGGGCGAGATCCTCGACCGTGTTCCCGGCGAGACGCCGCGCTTCGTGCAGATGTTCTTCGTGCTCGCCGGTACCGCGCTGGTCTCGGCCATCTCGATGCTCTTCGCCCTCACCACCGGCGTGCAGGCGGCCCTGTGGCTGGCCGTGCCGCTGGCGCTCGTCTGGGCGCTCATCATCTTCAACCTCGACCGCTTCCTCACGTCGACCATGAGCTCGACGAGGAACGTCTGGCGACTCATCGGCCTGGCGATCCCCCGGGTGATCATGGCCGCGATCATCGGCTTCGTCGTGGCAGAGCCGCTCGTGCTGCAGATCTTCCACAACGACATCGCTCGCGAGGTCGCATCGACCAACATCACCCAGTCGCAGTCCGACCAGGAGGCGCTCGAGACGGGGCCGGAGAAGATCGCACTCGACGCGGCATCCGACAAGGTCGCCGAGCTCGAGAACCAGGCCGCCACCGGCATCGTGGCAGGAACCGATGCCTCATCGGCGACCGAGTCGGCCGCCCAGGCCACGGTCGACGACGTGACCGCGAAGATGACCGCGCAGCAGACGGTCATCGACCAGGCGCGCGTGCTCTACCAGTGCGAGCTGACCGGTGAAGGTGCGGGGACGGTGCCCGGATGCACCGGCGTCAACGGCGAGGGCGCGAGCTCCGATGCCGCCAAGGCGCAGCTCGCCGAAGCCCAGCAGACCTACGACGCATTGGCCGCGCAGCTGCGCACCGCCAACGAGGAGCTCGCCGCCGCCGGCACCGCCGCCAAGGAGAACACCTCGTCGTCAGAGACCCAGAACCGCGAGCAGGCGAAGTCGCAGCTGCCGACCGCCCGCGACACCTACGACCAGGCGCTCGCCGCATACAACGCGCGGGCCGACGCCGTGGCACAGGGCAACGCGGGAGCCGTGGGACTGCTCAGTCAGATCAGCGGCCTGAACAGGCTGAGTGAGAAGGAGCCCACGATCCTGTGGGCGCACATCCTGATCGCCGCGCTGTTCTTCATGATCGAGCTGCTTCCGGTGCTCGTGAAGGTGCTCACGAGTTACGGAGACCCGAGCCTGTACGAGAAGGCCGCCGCGATCCGCAAGCAGGTCGCGCTGGACAAGGTCACCGCGGAGGGCTTCCGCGATCGCGCCGACATCGTCGTGGCGACCCCGTCGTCGCCTTCCGCTCAAGCGACCTGAGGCATCCGCGCGAATCGCGCATCGGGTTCGGGGGTCTCGGCCGTGCGGATCAGCTGCGCGATTCGTCGATCGTGAAGGCCTCCGGTCCGAGCGGTGTCGACGATCGAGCGGATCAGGGCGACCGTCGACGGAGGGCGGGTCCAGGGCTCACCGGTCAGCGCGGCCTCGATCATGGCGAGCGGATGCTGCAGGGCGGGGTCGTGCTGGCGGGAGTCGTGGCTCAGCCACGTGATGAGCTCGGCGATGGTCCAATCGAGGTCGATTGGCTCAAGATCGACGGCAAGAGTGGTCAATGGCTTGTCCATTGGTCCAGAATCGGGTCTCATGAGCACGAATGACAGGGCCAATGTCCGGCCAGTGGACCTCGGATCGGTCATCAGAGGCTCAGCGCCGCTCGTGCACGCCGGCGACGTGTCTGCTGAGGCTCTCTCCGCGCGGCTCGGGCGCTGGACCCACGGCGACGGCACTCTCGCGACCCGGCTCGCACGCAGCATCGAGGCTCTGATCGCGAGCGGCGAGCTGCGTCCCGGCGATCGGCTGCCGGCCGAACGCGCGCTCGCCGCGGTGAGCTCGGTGTCTCGCGGGACCGTCGTCACCGCCTACGCGGACCTCGCCGAGCAGGGCCTGGTCGACCGACGTCAGGGGAGCGGCACGCGCATCGCCGGATCCGTGGCATCCTCCGCCCCCGTGCAGCGACCCGGTCGGGGCGAGGCGCTGTTCTCTGCCCTCCCCAATGCGATCGACCTGCTGCGCACCGTGCCGCAGATCTCCGACCTCGGGGTGCAGCTCATCCGCGCACACCAACCGCGGCTCGACCTCGCGCTGCTGCCGGAGACCGACCCGGCAGGGCTGCCGGCGCTGCGGACCCTCATCGCCGACATGTACGCCACCGAGGGCACCCCGACCACGCCCGAACAGATCCTCGTCACGCACGGCGCGCAGCAGGCGATCAGCCTCGTGGTCAACGCTCTCGTCGGCCCCGGCGACATCGTGCTCGCCGAGGAGATCACGTGGCCGGGCGTCACCGATTCGGTCGGCCTGCGCGGCGGCACGGTGCACGGCATCCCGATGGGTGACGACGGGCTCGACGTGGAGGCCCTCGAACAGGCGCTCGCACGACTGCGGCCCGTTCTCGTCGCGCTCAACCCGCACCACCAGAACCCGACAGGGTCGCGCCTGCCCCCCGCCGCGCGGCACCGCGTCGCCGAACTCGCCGCCCGATACGGCGTGACGGTCATCGAGGACCGGGTGCTCGCGGGGATCTCGTTCGACGGGGTGGTGCCGCCGACGCTCGCGGCCGAGCGCCCTGATGCCCCCATCATCGTCGTCGAATCGGTGTCGAAGTGGGTGTGGGCGGGGCTGCGGATCGGGTGGCTGCGTGCCGACCCGGTGCTCGTGCGGCGGCTGCGCGGTGCACGACAGCTCGCCGATCAGTCCACGAGCGTGCCGGGCCAGCTGCTCGCTCTCGACCTGATCGCGCGGGCCGACGATCTCCGTCGCGCGAACAGCCGCATCCATCAGGAGCGGCTGCGGCTGCTGCAGGACCTCATGGCAGAGCATCTTCCGGATTGGACACCCGAGCCGCCGCGCGGGGGCCTGTCGCTGTGGGTGCGACTGCCCGCCGGTTCCGCCGCCGCGCTCGCCCGGACCGCCGCCACGCACGGCGTCTCGATCGCCGGAAGTGCGGCCTTCGCGGTCTCCGTCTCGCCCGACGACCACATCCGCATCCCCTTCACGACTCCCGACGACGTGCTCGCCGAGGGCATCCGCCGGCTCGGAGCAGCCTGGCGCGAGTATCGGGAGACTCTCGGGATGCCTTCCTAGGATGACCCGCATGACTCGGATGCAGCGCCGGACCCTGTGGATCTCGATCGCCGGCGTGCTCGCCGTCACGGCCTATGCGGCGCTCGCCGCAGTGCAGATCCTGGTGCTCAATCCGCTCGCCGCGGCTCCGGGGCTCACCCTCGACGAGATCCGCTTCGAGATGTCGGGTGCGGGCGAGAGCCTCGGGCAGGGCGCGGTGTTCTTCATCCTCGGTATCGGGGTGGCGTCGGCCGTGGCGGTCGCGGTGATCTCGATCCTCAGACGCGCAGATCCCGTGGTCCCCGCGATGACCTTCCTGGCGCTGCTGATGTTCGGCGCGCCCGGCTACTTCGCCGCGTCGTTCGGCGCCGGCATGGGGCTCGCCGACACCTTCGGGATCAGCGGTGCCGACTACTCGCCCTGGGCGCGGCCCCTGTACGTGGTCAGCGCCCTCGCCGCTGTCTCGATCGTGGTCGGCACGATCGTGACGATGATGCGTCGCAGGCCCGCCGCGGCGACCGCCTGATCGCCGTTCCACGCATCCGGCCCCGTCATAGCGGGCAGCCAGTAGCGTTGATCCATGGTCAACTATCGCTATCTCGGCAACAGCGGTCTCAAGGTCTCGGAGATCACCTACGGCAACTGGGTCACCCACGCCTCGCAGGTCGGCGACGACGCCGCGGTCAAGACCGTGCACGCCGCCCTCGACGCCGGAATCACCACTTTCGACACCGCCGACACCTACGCCAACACGGCCGCGGAGGTCGTGCTCGGCAAGGCGCTCGAGGGTCAGCGCCGCGAGGGGCTCGAGATCTTCACGAAGGTCTACTTCCCGACCGGTCCGAAGGGCCCGAACGACACCGGCCTGAGCCGCAAGCACATCTTCGAATCGATCAACGGCTCGCTGCAGCGTCTCGGCACCGACTACGTCGACCTGTACCAGGCGCACCGCTTCGACTACGAGACTCCGCTGGAGGAGACGTTCCAGGCGTTCGCCGACGTCGTCCGCCAGGGCAAGGCGCTGTACATCGGTGTCTCCGAGTGGACGGCCGAGCAGCTGCGCGAGGGGCATGCGCTCGCGAAGCAGCTCGGCATCCAGCTCATCTCGAACCAGCCGCAGTACTCCATGCTGTGGCGAGTGATCGAGGGCAAGGTCGTGCCGGCCTCGGAGGAGCTCGGCATCTCGCAGATCGTCTGGTCGCCGATGGCGCAGGGTGTGCTCAGCGGAAAGTACCTGCCCGGTCAGCCGGTGCCGGACGGGTCGCGCGCCACCGATCCCCACAGCGGCGCCGACTTCATCAAGAGCTTCCTGCAGGACGACATCCTCACCGCCGTCCAGCGTCTCAAGCCGATCGCGGAGCAGGCGGGACTGTCGATGCCGCAGCTCGCGATCGCCTGGGTGCTGCAGAACCCGAACGTGGCCGCTGCGCTGGTCGGGGCTTCGCGCCCCGAGCAGCTCGCCGAGACCGTCAAGGCCTCGGGCGTGAAGCTCGACGCCGACACGCTCGCGGCGATCGACACGGCCCTGGGCGATGCAGTCAACCGGGATGCCGAGGACACGTACTCCGTGTCGCCGAAGTCCCGTCTGACCTGACGCCTGACGTGAGAAGAAGGCCGCCGTTCCCCCGAACGGCGGCCTTCTTCACTGCGGGGCGGGGGGCTACTCCTTCACCGCACCCGCGGTCAGACCCTGAACGATCCAGCGGCTCGCGAGCGCGAACATCGCCATGGTCGGCAGGATCGTCAGCACCGCTGCGGCGCTCATCGAGCCCCAGTCGATGTTGAATGTCGAGATGAAGCCGTTGAGGGCCGAGGGCACCGTGCGGTTCGCGTCGGTGTTCATCAGCACGACCGACAGGAACAGCTCGTTCCAGCAGTTCACGAAGTTGAAGATGAACGCCGCGATGATGCCCGGGGTCATGACCGGGACGAGCACCCGGAACAGGGCTCCGAGACGTGAGCACCCGTCGATCATGGCCGCCTCTTCGAGCGCGTCCGGCACGTTCTCGAAGAACCCCCGGAGCATCACCGTCGAGAACGGGATGCAGATCGCGATGTAGACGAGGATGAGTCCGGGCTTGGTATCGACCAGGCCGAGATCGGTCATCATCGAATACAGCGGTCCCAGTGCGATGAACGCGGGGATCATCTGCGTCAGCAGGAAGGCGATCAGGATCGCTCCCTTGCCACGGAACTCGAACCGGGCGAGCACATAGGCGCTCAGCAGCGCGATCAGCGTCGCCACCGCTCCGCCGACGACGGCGACCAGGGCCGAGTTGCCGAGGAACACCCCGAACGAGCTCTTCTGGAACAGGCTGATGTAGTTCTCGAGCGACGGCTCGCTCGGCCAGTACTCGATGGGGAACCTGTTGATGGTCCCCGGTGACTTGATCGACGTCAGTGCGATCCAGTAGAGCGGGAACAGCGTGATCACGAGCCAGAGTCCGAGGCCGACGACGCGGATGATGCCGCTCACCGTGACGCGCGACTTCGGGCGCGGGGCGGACGCCGGATCGGGAACGGTGATCCGCCGGGTCTCGGTGATCGAGGAGCCCGTCCGGGATGTTCCTGTCATGGTCATCGCTGCACTCTCCTCATCGCCATCAGGTAGAACGCGCAGAACACGAACAGGACGGCCATCACGATGAGGCCGATCGCGCTCGCGAAGCCGTAGTTGCCCTGCTGGGTGTAGTTGATCATCCAGGTCGTGATGATGTGCGTCTGGTTCGCGGGTCCGCCGTTGGTCATCGCGTAGATGATGTCGGGGAAGTTGAAGATCCAGATCACCCGCAGCAGGATCGTCAGCAGCAGCGTCATCGAGATGTACGGGATGATGATCGAGAACAGCTGCCGGAACCTGCCTGCGCCGTCGAGGCTCGCCGCCTCCAGCATCTCGTCGGGCACCGACTGGAGCGCCGCGAGGATCATGATCGCGAAGAACGTCACCCCGTACCAGACGTTGGCCACGATCACCGCGAACATCGCGAGCTTCGGATCGGCCAGCCAGGGGAGCGGAGCATCGATCAGACCGACCTTCATGAGGAGGTCGTTGACCACGCCGAATTCGGCGTTGAACATCCAGCGGAACAGCATGCCGATCAGGAAGCCCGACACCGCCCACGGGAAGAACACCAGCGCCTGGTAGAGCCCGCGGAAGCGGAACCTCTTACGCAGGGCGAGCGCGATCAGGAAGCCGATCACGAGCTGCGGCACGAGCGAGCCGACGACCCACAGCACGGAGTTCCATGCCACGGTCGGGAACGCCGGATCGCGGAACACCGCGAGGAAGTTGTCGAAGCCCACGAACGGCGTCGAGGTGAGGTCCCACAGGTTCCAGTCGTGGAAGGCCATGCGCGCGCCCTGGAGCATCGGCCAATAGGTGAACCAGCACACGAAGACGATCGCCGGCGCGAGGAACGCCAGCAGCGTCAACGCCTGGCGGCCGCGGAACGGGCGGCGCCGACGGGATGCCGGGGAGGCCCCGACGGCAGTGCCGGCGGGGCCTCCTTCGCGAGCTGTGCGGGCCACGGGTCAGCCCTTCTCCGCGGCGTACTTCTCGGTCCAGAACGTGTCCCAGGAGGTGAGCAGGTCGCTCGTGGACATGTTCCCGAGCAGCACGTTCTGCACATCCTGGTCGGACTTCTGGATCCACTCGGTCCACCAGCTGACCCCGCGCGGCTGACGCACGTTGACGTAGGTCTCGGGGTCCTCCGTCATCGTGACGTAGCTGGTCCACGGGCCCGACGAGTAGAAGTCGTCGTCCGCAGCCGCCGCGATGATCGGCACCAGGCTGTTCGCCTGTGCGAACTCGGTCGCGGGCTCTGCCGACGACAGGAACTCGACCAGCTTGACGGAGGCCTCCTTGCTCTCGCTCGCCTCCGCGACGCCCCAGCCGGCGACGGCCAGAGGCTGTGCGGCCTTGCCTGACGGGCCGACCAGGAGAGGGGCGGTGTCCCACTGGTCTTCGGTGAGCGAGGAGTCCTGCACGGTGGCGATGACCTCGGGGTCCTGCAGCAGGAACGCGGTGGTGCCGTTCGTGAAGCCGGCGACCATCTCGGGGTAGCCCCATGACACGGCGGAAGGCGGAGAAGCCTCCGTGAACAGGTCGAAGTAGTCGTCGACGGCATCCTGTGCCTCGGGGGCAGCGAAGATCGTCGATCCGTCTTCCATGAGGAAGGCGTCGTCGACGTCGAGGCCGTCGATCGTGTACGCCTCGATGGCTGCGACGACGTTGCTGTTCGCGTTCTGGCCACCGCGGAACGCGTAGCCGTAGATGTTGTTCGACGGGTCCTGGATCGCGGAGGCCTGTTCGAGCAGATCCTTCCAGCTGTGCGGCGGGCCGTCGAACCCCGCATCCTTCACGAGGTCGGTGCGGTAGAACAGCGACAGGCCGTAGAAGCCATAGGGGACGAAGTAGCTCTTGCCGTCGGTGGCGACCGAGGCGGACTGGGCGTTGTCGGTCAGGGCGTCCCAGCCGTCCCACTTCTCGAGGTCGGGGCCGAGGTCGTACAGCCAGCCGTTGTTGGCGAACGGTCCGACGGTGATGTCGCGCACCTCGAGCACATCGACGCCCTTGCCGGACTGCAGCATCTGCTGGATCTTCGCGTCGGCCTGCTCGGTGGGAGGCGAGACCAGGTTGACCTTGATCTTCGGATTCTCCTTCTCGAACTCGTCGAGCAGGCCGCGGATGAGCTCGGTGCGAGCGGGGTTGGTCAGGCTCTCGACCATCTGCAGGGTCACGGTGCCGTCGGCGGACGGGCCGGAGCTTGCGGAGCAGCCGGTGAGAGCGAGGACGGCGACGGTGCCGAATCCCGCTGCTGTCGTCAAGATCTTGTTCTTCACGATGTGCCTCTCGGTTGGGGTGGGTGTGCGGTCGGGTGGATCAGGTGAGGGGGAGCGGCTGGGCCGAACGGATGCCGGCGCGCTCGAGGATGGCGGGGATGCAGCGTTCGGCGAACGCGGCGATGTCGGTCTCCTCCGTGTACAGGTGCACAGAGAGCCGGAAGTATCCGATGCCGCGGAAGCTCGTGAACGCGGTCTCCACCCCCGTCTCGTCGAGCAGCTGCATGCGCAGCTCGTCGGCGTCCTCGCGTGTGGCGCCGAGGCCCTGTGGCAGGCGAATGAGGCGCATCGAGGGCACCGGGGAGGGCAGCGCTGTGAGCGGCTCCTCATCGCTGTACGGGCGCAGGGCTTCGGCGATCCTCTCGGCGCCGGCATCCGCCAAGTGGTGGAGCGTCGCCCGGGTCTGGTTCCAGCCGAACTCCTGCTCGATGAAGTCGATCGCCGCCGGCGTGCTCAGGTAGGTGGTCGCGTCGATCGTGCCCTGGGTGTCGAACCGCACGGGGTAGGGCTCGGCCGCGGCCCACGAGTCGATCAGCGGCCACAGGTCGTGACGATCGCTCGCCTCGGTCACGAGGAGTGCGGATCCGCGGGGCGCGCACGGCCACTTGTGGAGGTTCCCGAACCACCAGTCGCCACCCGCGACCGCAGCGGCATCCGGGATGAGGCCAGGGGCGTGCGCGCCGTCGACGAGCGTGCGGATGCCCCGCGCGGCGGCGGCCTCGGCGATCCGGCGAGTCGGCAGCAGGCGTGCGGTGGGTGAGGTGATCTGGTCCACGACGATGAGACGGGTGCGCGGGGTGAGCGCATCGGTGAAACGCTGCACGACCTCGTCGTCGGAGGCGAGGAGCGGCAGCGCGACGGTGCGTACGGAGGCGCCGAACCGCTGTGCGAGACGGGCGGCACCCATCGTGACCGCGCCGTAGCCGTGATCCGTGACGAGGATCTCATCGCCCTCCGACAACCGCAGCGCGTTGTACACGACGGTCGCGGCTGCCGAGGCGTTGGGGACGAACACGCTGTCGTCCGGGCGGGCTCCCACGAAGGGGGCCACTCGTTCGCGGGCCTCGCGCACGTACTCGCCGATGCGGGGGAACCAGCCGACCGGGCTTCGATCCGCTTCGCGCCGCAGCGCGTCCTGATGGGCGACGACCGGGGTCGGGACGGCCCCGAACGACCCGTGGTTGAGGTGGACGATCGTCGGATCCAGGGGCCAGGCATCCCGAGCACGGTCGAAAGACCTCAGTCGGAGCGGTGCGGGAAAGCCGGTGGCCTGCATGGGTCCTCTTCAGCGAGTCGGGGGAGTTGTTGCACAACTTTGCCATAGGGGATCGAAAAGCGCGACAAGAATCTGGGTATCTGGCAAAGTTGTTATACGAATTGGCCGACGACGCGGCATCCGACAGACTCGCAGAGGAGTCGTCGGTGGCAGGGAGGATCACGATGGGCGCGTTGGATACGGCGCTGCACGGGTTGCGGGCGCTGATCGCCGACGGCACGTTGCGTCCGGGCGATCGGCTGCCGAGCGAAGGGGAGCTCTGCGAACGACTCGGCGTCTCGCGCGGATCGCTGCGCGAGGCCATCCGGATGCTCGCCGCTCTCGGTGTGCTCGAGACGCGGCACGGCTCCGGCAGCTATGTCAGCGAGCTGCGCGCGGCCGACCTGATCGGGAGCCTCTCGCTCACGGTCGGGTTGCTGCCCATGGCCGGAGTGCTCGAACTCACCGAACTCCGCCGGGTGCTCGAACCCCATGCGGCCGCGCTCGCCGCCGCCCGCATCGACGAGGAGACCGTGGAGTCACTGGATCGCGTGCTGGACGAGATCGAGGCGACCACCGACTTCGAGGCGCAGTCGCGGCTCGACCACGAGTTCCACATGGCGATCTCCGGCGTCGCCGGGAACGACGCGCTCACCAGTCTGATCGACGTGCTGCGCTCCCGTTCGCGGGCCTACCGGATCTCCGACCCCGAAGACGCGGCCGAGCTCAAGGTGCACTCCGACGCCGGACACCGCGCGATCCTGCGCGGCCTCGCCGCCGCCGACCCCGTCGCGGCGAGTGCCGCGGCTTCCGCGCATGTGGCGTACACGGAGTACTGGGTACGGCGCTACTCGGGGCTCGACGACTGAAGCCGGTCGGAGACGGGTGATTCAGCCGAGGGTGATGTCGACCTGGATCTCGGCGGCCAGTCGTTCGAGGTCGGCGCGCAGGGCATCGAGATCGACGGACGCCGGAACCTTCGCGGTGACCGACGCCTCGAAAAGGCGGCCGCCCGCCATCGCGGCATCCCGCGTCTCGGTGGCCAGTTCCTCGATGCTCAGGGCGTGGGCGCTCAGCACCGTCGAGATCTCACGCACGATGCCGGGTCGGTCGTTGCCGAGCACCTGGAGCTCCAGCAGTTGATCGTCGTCGGCGGCCGCATCCGGGGTGCCGGTGAGGACGGCGAGCGTGAGGAGTCCCTGGCCCTGCAGGCCTCGCAGAGCAGAACTCAGCTCGGCGGCGCGATCCTCGGCGACCGAGACCTCGATCACGCCTGCGAACGTGCCGGCGAGCTCGGCCAGAGAGCTGTTCTCCCAGTTGCCGCCGTGCGCATCGACGACGTCGGCGACGGCAGCCACGAGGCCAGGACGGTCTGCACCCGCGACGGTGAGGATCAGAGTAGTCATGCGGCCAGCGTAGCCCGCGGGGTTCACTCTCCCCAGACGCCGGACTCCAAGAACTCTTCGAGCCGTGCGCGGTGCGGAGCGAGGTCCCAGCCCTGCGCCGCGACCCACTCGTCGGAGTAGTAGGTGCCGGCGTACCGGACTCCGCTGTCGCAGATCAGGGTTACGACGCTGCCGGTCTCGCCTGCGGCACGCATCCGGGCGATGAGCTGGAATGCGCCGTACAGGTTCGTGCCGGTGGAGCCGCCGGCCCAGTGGAGGGTGCGCTCGCGCAGCAGCCGGATCGCGGCGATGGAACCGGCATCCGGCACGCGGATCATCTCGTCGATCACGGTGGGCACGAACGAGGCCTCCACCCGGGGGCGGCCGATGCCCTCGATCCGACTCGGGCGTCCGGCGGGCGGATCCACCGTGCCGGCCCAACCGTCGTAGAACGCCGAGCCCTCGGGGTCGACGACCGCGATCTGCGTCTCATGCCGCCGATACTTCACGTACCGGCCGAACGTCGCGCTCGTGCCACCGGTGCCGGCACCGGTGACGATCCACGTGGGGATCGGATGCCGCTCCTGGGAGAGCTGGCTGAACACGCTCTCCGCGATGTTGTTGTTGCCACGCCAGTCGGTCGCGCGCTCGGCGAACGTGAACTGGTCGAGGTAGTGGCCGGTGCAGTCGGAGGCCAGGCGCTGCGCCTCGGGCGACATGTCCTCGGCACGGTCGACGAAGTGGCAGGTGCCGCCGTAGAACTCGATGAGGTCGATCTTCTCCTGCACCGTCGACCGGGGTACGACCGTGATGAACGGCAGCCCCAGCATCCGGGCGAAGTATGCCTCGGACACCGCGGTCGATCCGCTCGACGACTCGACGAGCGTGGTGTCTTCGCGGATGCGTCCGTTGACCAGGCCGTAGAGGATCAGCGAGCGCGCGAGGCGGTGCTTGAGCGAGCCGGTCGGGTGCACCGACTCGTCCTTCAGGTACAGGTCGATGCCCCACTCGGGCGGCAGCGGGAACAGGTGCAGGTGCGTGTCGGCGCTGCGGTTGGCATCGGCTTCCAGCAGGGCGATCGCGGTGCTGGTCCAGTCGCTCATGCCCTCGACACTACCGGCCGGTCCGGAGACTGTTCAGGTCCCTTCAGATCTGATCGGGATGCTCGGGGCCGAGAGGCCCTGCCGTCGGTTCGCCGGCGGCGTCGCCCTTGAGCTCGATGAGGATGGTGTGCGTCGGCGTGGTTCCGGTGTTCTCGCCGGAGTGGCGCTGGGCAGGCAGCCAGACGGCCTGCCCGGAGGTGAGCGTCGTGTCGAAGGTCCGCTCACCTGCGCTCAGCCGACGGGAGAAGTCGCTGAGGGTGACCATGACGCTGTTGGGATGGTCGTGCGGCGTCGTTGCGTCGCCCGGAGCATCGGTGTATTCGAGGACGCGGACGTGCTCGTTCTCCCAGAGCGTGCGGTAGTGGTCCGGGTTGGTCAGGGTGGGATCGGCGGTGATCATGCGGTGACCGTACACCTCGCGCGGCGGCGCCGTCAGACCCTCTTCGGTCGCCCGACGCGCTGGTCGGATCGGACCTCAGGGGGATGTCGCGTGGCGCAGCCAGCGCTCGATGCCGGCGATGTGTGCGGTCGTGAGCGAGGTCGCCAGTGCGGGATCGCGTTGCGCCACGGCGTCGGCGATCGCCCGGTGCTCCGAGAGAGTCCGCTCGACGGCGCCCGTCTCGGTGAGGCCGCGCCAGGCCCGGGCGCGCACGGTCTGGCTGCTCAGGTGCTCGATCAGACTCGCGAGGTAGGCGTTGCCCGCCATCTCGACGATGTCGCGGTGGAAACGGATGTCGTGGGCGACGAGCTCCTCGATACTCACCGAAGCGTCGACCCCGTCGACCTCACGCTGCAGCTCGCTGATCTGATCGTCCGTGCCGAGGGTCGCGGCGAGTCCAGAGGCCTGCGACTCCAGCATCCGGCGCACCGCGAAGATCTCGAGCATGGAGTCGTCGTCGTGCATGTCGACGACGAACGAGATCGCCTCCAGCAGCAGATGCGGCTCCAGGCTCGTCACGTAGGTGCCGTCACCGCGGCGCACATCGAGGACGCGGATGACCTCGAGCGCCTTCACTGCTTCGCGCATCGAATTGCGAGAGAGGCCGAGACGCTCCGACAGCTCCTTCTCCGGAGGGAGACGGTCGCCGGGACCGAGCTCACCCGACACGATCATCGCCTTGATCTTCTCGATCGCGTCGTCTGTCACTGCCATGGCGTCATCCTAGCGATTGATCCGATGTCTGCGGCAGGATGGACGCATGCGAATTCTCGATTCACATCTGCACCTCTGGGATCCGGAGGCTCTGGCGTACACCTGGCTGGAAGGCGCGATGGCGTTCCGCTTCGCCGACCTCGAGCTCGAGCACGCCCGCCTGGAACGAGCCGAGACGGAGAAGTCCGTGTTCGTGCAGGCCGAGACCGTCGAGGACGACTTCCTCGACGAGGTGCGCTGGGTCGCCGGTCTGGCGCCCGCACTCGGGATCGTCGGCATCGTCGCCGGCATCCGTCTCGACAGGGGGACCGACACCGTCGCGCACCTCGAGGGGCTCGTCGCCGAACCCCTCGTCGTCGGTGTGCGACACAATCTGCAGAACGAGCCCGACGGGCTGGCCGTGTCGGCCGCGTTCGTGACCGGAGCGCGCGAGGTCGCCTCGCACGGCCTGACCTTCGACGCCTGCGTTCGCGCTGCGCAGCTGCCCGACGTCGCGCGCCTCGCGGGTGCCGTCCCGGAACTGCGGATCGTGCTCGACCACCTCGGGAAGCCTGCCATCGGCACAGCGGCCGCCCCGTCGGCGCCTTCCGCGGAATGGGTCCGCGACCTCGCGGAGTTCGCACGCCACCCGAACACCTTCTGCAAGCTCTCGGGTCTGCCCGGCGAGGCCGGCGGCGACTGGAGCGCGGAGCAGATCGAGCCCTTCCTCGACGTCGCTGCCGATGCGTTCGGGGTCGAGAGGCTCATGTGGGGGAGCGACTGGCCCGTCTCGGTGATCGGACCGGCCGAGTCCGGCGATCCGCACGCGCCGGCGGACGGCTCCGCCACCTATCAGCCCACAGGACGCACGCGCTGGGCCGATGCCGTGATCGCATGGGCGCAATCGCGGGGGCACGACCTCGACACGATCCTGTGGGCCACCGCCGAGCAGGTCTATCGCACCGATGGCCGGCCGCAGATCTCGGAGGATGAGCCGCCCCGACGTGGCATCCGCGGCTGGCTCCGAGGCGACCGCAGCTGATCCTGACCGGCCGCGAGGGCGGCAACCAAGAAGGGCACCGATCCTCACGGATGCGGTGCCCTTCTTCATCGGCGGATCGGGGTCATTCGGCGCGGAGCCGCAGCTGCGCCATGCCTCCGTCGACCTCGATGAAGGTGCCGGTGGTCGAACCCGCCCCAGGGCTCACGAGATACGCCACTGCCGCGGCGACCTCGGAGGGATCCACGAGGCGTCCGTGCGGCTGCCGGGCTTCGAGCGCCGCCCGCTCCGCAGCGGGATCGACCGCAGAGTCGAGCAGTCGTCCGACCCACGGGGTGTCGGCCGTGCCCGGGTTGACCGCGTTCACACGGATGCCCTCGCGCAGGTGGTCGGCCGCCATCGCCCGGGTGAGGGCTGCGACGGCACCCTTCGAGGCGCTGTAGAGCGCCCGCTGGGGAAGCCCGGTGGTGGAGGCGATGGAGGCGGTGTTGCAGACCGCCGCAGAGGGCGACTTCCGCAGCCAGGGGAGGGCTGCCGACGTCACGCGGGCGATGCCGGTCACGTTGATCGAGAGCACGCGCGCCCACTCGTCGTCGTCGTTCGCGGTGATGTCGCCCTGAGCACCGATGCCGGCGTTGTTCACGACGATGTCGATGCGGCCGAACTTCTCGGCCACGGCGGCGACCGCGGCATCCACACTTTCGCGGTCCGAGACATCGGCGGTGAAGGCCGCGAACGCCGGGTCGGCGGCGGCCGTGTCGCGGTCGAGGATCGCGATCGTCGCCCCGTCGGCGTGCAGGCGATGTGCGATCGCCGCCCCGATCCCGGATGCTCCACCGGTGACGATCGCCACCAGTCCGTCCAGTGCGCTCATCGCTGGGCCTCCCATGCCACGAACTGCTGTCGCTGCCGGCCGAGGCCGTCGATCTCGATCTCGACGACGTCGCCGGCGGCGAGGTAGGGGTACTTGCCCGAGAGGGCGACGCCCTGCGGGGTGCCGGTGAGGATCAGGTCGCCCGGTTCGAGGGTGACGTACTGCGACAGGTGGTGGACGATGTGCTCGACCGTGAAGATCATGTCGCTCGTGTTCGAGTCCTGGCGAGGCTCGCCGTTGACGAAGCTGCGCAGCCCCAGCGCCTGGTGGTCGACCTCGTCGGGGGTGACCAGCCACGGGCCGGTCGGGTTGAACCCCGGGGCGATCTTTCCCTTGGACCACTGTCCGCCCGAGACCTCGATCTGGAACGCGCGCTCGGAGACGTCGTTCGCGGCGACGAAGCCGGCGATGTGCGCGAGCGCCTCGGCAGGGGAGTCGAGGTAGGCGGCGCGCTTGCCGATGACGATGCCGAGCTCGACCTCCCAATCGGTCTTCTCGCTGCCGCGCGGGATCGTCACGTCGTCGTTCGGGCCGACGACCGTGTTCGGGGTCTTCAGGAAGAGGATCGGGATGGTCGGCGGTTCCGAGCCCGACTCGGCCGCGTGGGCCGCGTAGTTCATGCCGATGCAGATCACGGCGCTCGGGCGGGCGATCGGAGCGCCGATGCGCAGCGCCGCGGCATCCGCGAGTTCGGTCAGTTCTCCGGCATCGCGTGCGGCGGCGACTCGGGCGAGGAAGTCGCTCTCGAGGAAATCGCCGTTCACATCGGATGTCACGGAGCGGAGGTCGAGGTAGCGGTCACCCTCAACGAGGACGGGAATCTCTGTCCCAGGGGTGCCGAGCCGCGCGAACTTCATGTTTCTCCTGATCGGTCGGGAAGCCGCACCGCTGCGGCCTGTCTCGTTGACAGTATAGACATCGGATGTTTACACTCCAAGGGATCCGCACGGAAGAATGACCCCGTGCTCGAGAGGACCCCAACGTGAGCCGTATCGTCGCCCTCGACACCACTGACATCCGCTTTCCCACGTCGCTGAGCCTCGACGGCTCCGACGCGATGAATCCCGACCCCGACTACTCTGCGGCGTATGTGATCGTGCGTACCGACGCCGAGGACGGCATCGAGGGGCACGCGTTCGTGTTCACGATCGGGCGTGGCAACGACGTCCAGGTCGCGGCGATAGACGCCCTCGCCGGACACCTTGTCGGCCGCGAGCTGGAGCCCCTGCTCGACGACATGGGCGGCACGTTCCGGGCGATCATCGGCGACTCGCAGCTGCGCTGGCTCGGCCCCGAGAAGGGCGTCATGCACATGGCCATCGGTGCGGCCATCAACGCGCTGTGGGACATCAAGGCGAAGCGCGCCGGCCTCCCCCTCTGGCAGCTGCTGGCGCGAATGAGTCCGGAGGAGCTCGTCGACCTCGTCGACTTCCGCTACCTCACGAACGCGCTCACCCGTGAGGATGCCCTCGAGATCCTGCGCGCCGCCGAGCCCGGACGCGCCGAGCGTGAGCAACAGCTCCTCGCGACCGGCTACCCGGGCTACACCACGAGCCCGGGATGGCTGGGGTACTCCGATGAGAAGCTCGAGCGGCTCGCCCGTCAGGCCATGGCCGACGGCTTCACGCAGATCAAGCTCAAGGTGGGCGCAGACCTCGACGACGACATCCGCCGCTTCCGCAAAGCACGCGAGGTGTGCGGCCCCGACTTCCCGATCGCGATCGACGCGAACCAGCGCTGGGAGGTGTCGGAGGCGATCGAGTGGGTGAACGCGCTCGCGGAGTTCCACCCCGCCTGGATCGAGGAGCCCACCAGCCCCGACGACGTCCTCGGTCACGCCGAGATCGCTCGCGGCGTCGCGCCCATCCGTGTCGCCACGGGCGAGCACGCGCAGAACCGCGTGATCTTCAAGCAGCTGCTCCAGGCGGACGCGATCTCGGTCATGCAGATCGACGCGGTGCGCGTCGCCGGGGTCAACGAGAACCTCGCCAACCTGCTGCTCGCCGCCAAGTTCGACGTGCCGGTGTGCCCGCACGCGGGCGGGGTGGGTCTGTGCGAGGCCGTGCAGCACCTGTCGATGTTCGACTTCGTCGCCGTCAGCGGCACGCGCGAGGGCCGCATGATCGAGTTCGTCGACCACCTCCACGAGCACTTCGTCGTGCCGACCGACATCCAGGGCGGCTCCTACACGGCACCGACCGCACCCGGATCGGGCATGGAGATGAAGGCCGACAGCATCGCCGCCTACACCTGGAAGGGCGCGCACGTCGGCGCCTGACCGCCGCCGAAGGGCCCTCACCCCGGCGGGCGGTCAGCCGGCTGCGAGTCGTGCCCGGTACGCGGCGACCGCGTTGCGGTTCGCGCACGTGGTCGAGCAGTAGCGCTTGGAGCGGTTTCGGGAGAGGTCGAGCGCGATCGCCAGGCAGGTGTCGTCGGCGCACACGGTGAGGCGTGATCCCTCGTCGGCGCGGATGACATCGATCATCGCCATCGCGGTCTCGATCAGTACGCGCTCTGCCAGCGGGTGGTCGTCGGCCACGGCATGGAGGTGCCAATCGGCGCCGTCGTGGCGACGCAGGCGCGGGGTGAGCCTCGACTCCGCGAGGGCGTCGTTGACGTGTGCGGCCATCTCGTCGCGGGGAGCGAGCAGCATCGCGCGCAGGCGTGGACGCAGTCGGCGCAGGGATGCGATCTCCGCCTCATCGCGGTCCACCCGTCCCGTGTAAGGGAACTCCCGGAGGAAGGCGTGCTCGTCGTCGATGTCGGTCAGTGTGTCCGGATCCTCTGCGGAGTTCACAAGCCACACGGCGGCCCTCAGGGCATCCTCGGTGTCATCGGTGAAGATCATGTTGACATCTTACAATCTTCGCGAGTAGCGTCATCGATCATGGGCACGGTGAGAAGTGACAGCGCGATGGCGTCCGCACGGGACGTGCGCCTCGGCCTGCCGCTCGCCGTCGCAGCCGCGTTCGCGTTCGGTATGTCGGGCGGCTGGGCGCGCGGGCTGATCGATGCCGGATGGACTCCCGGGGCCGCGGTCACCGCACGTATCTGGGTCGCGGCACTGGTGCTGCTCATCCCGACCCTCCTCTCCCTGCGGGGTCGCTGGGGGCTGCTGCGCCGCAACGCGGGCATGATCCTCGCCTATGGGCTCCTCGCGGTCACCGCGACCCAGCTCTTCTACTTCCAGGCCGTCGCCGTCATGGACGTCGGCCTCGCGCTCCTGATCGAGTACACGGCGCCGGTCGCGGTACTGCTGTGGCTCTGGCTGCGGCGAGGAGAGCGGCCGACCCGCCGGAGCATCATCGGCGCGGCGATCGCCTTCGTCGGCCTGGTGCTCATGCTCGACATCCTCACCGGTGCCGACGTGAATGTCGCCGGCATCCTGTGGGCACTCGGCGCCATGGTGGGGGCTGCGACCTACTTCGTGCTCTCGGCCAAGGCCGATACGGGGCTGCCGCCGATCGCGCTCGCCGGCAGCGGGCTGCTGCTCGGCGCCCTCGGACTCACGGCGGCCGGAGCGATCGGCGTGCTGCCGATCACGTGGACGACCGACGACATCGCCTACCGATTCGGCAGCGTGCCGTGGTTCGTCCCGGTGCTGGCGATGGGCGTCGTCGCGACCGCTCTCGCCTATCTGCTCGGCATCGCCTCGACCCGGATGCTCGGCTCGCGGCTCGCATCCTTCGTCGCGCTCGCCGAGGTCGTCGCTGCACTCCTGTTCGGCTGGCTGCTGCTCGGACAGCTCCCCGACCTGCTGCAGGCTCTCGGCGGCGTGCTCGTGCTGGTCGGCGTCGTGGTGGTCAAACTGGGGGAGCCCGCC
The DNA here is from genome assembly GCA_044900255.1 of Microbacterium sp. NPDC090218. Lineage (GTDB taxonomy): Bacteria > Actinomycetota > Actinomycetes > Actinomycetales > Microbacteriaceae > Microbacterium. The sequence goes on from JBJDMS010000002.1 coordinate 179,357, forward strand.
GCCTCGGAGTTCGTCGAGCCGGTGCCCGAGTCGCGACTGCCGGTCGCGAAGGGGGAGCTCCCTCCGGCGTGAGCGTCACGCGATGATGGATGAGCAAGGAGCGGACGGGGACGATCTCGTCGCGCTGCCGCAGACCGTGTCGACGGTCTACGTGGCTGACGTGCGCGGGCGTTGCGTCGTGGCGGCGCTCTCGTCGTTGACACCGTTGGCAGCAGCGGTCGTCCATGGACTGGCCGAACAGGTTGTCGCGACGTTCGACGTCGCAGTAGGAGATGAGGTCAGTGCCTGAGGATCTGGCTGAGCAGGTGGCTCTCGCTCGTTCGAGTCTGCCATCCAACCGCGCGCATATCGATGCGAAGGAGGTCGAGCGCGTCGTCTTCGGCGTCATCGGATACCCGGATCTCGCTTTGCGGATCTGGACTGATGCGCACGCTGCGGCGGTGACCGCGTGGCGCGAATGCCGGGCGCAGATGAGACGGCAGTACGGAGCCCGGAGTCCGCATGGAGGATGGTCGGTCTTCGTGCTGTTCGCCGCGCTCCTCTTCGGCGGTGCCGCTGCGGCTCTCGCCAGCGGAATCCGTACCGACCCTGCACAGACTGAAGGATTGCTGGCCGTGCTGGCGGGCCTCTCCGCGGTCGGGGATCTGGTGGTTCTCGTCGCGGTGGGTCGACTTCCGTGGAACTGGGCTGCCGTCCGCATGCAGATCGGGATTGCGATCACGCTCGGCGTGGCATCGGCGTTCCAGCTGTCGCGGCCGACGATGTCGGTGACGCCCCTGGTGATCGCAGGCGGCGTCGTCGCCTGCGTCGGACTGCTGCTCGTGCTCGCGGTGAGGGCGGTTCGTGCAGAGCAGAGGCTCGAGATCGACACCGTGATAAACGTCGCGGTCGAGCGCATGCAACCCGCGGTCGATGCGCGAGCGGCAGAGATTCAGGCCGAAGCGTCCGCAGGCCTGAGCGCCGACGACGATGAGCGCATCGTCGCGCTGCGCACGGCGGTCATCGCCGACCTCGCGGCCGAAGGTCACGTGGTCGAACCGGTGGTGCCGGAGGGCACGCCAGCGGGCGGTGCGATGATCTCGGCGCTTTTGGCCGACTGGCACCCATACTCCAAGCAGGACTGATGCGCACGCTGCGTCGATGAATCGGTTGGCGCGATGAATGTATACGAAAGCAGCGATCCATTCGCCTGAGGCCTGACGTCCGCCAGTTTGTGTATACACTGAGGGCATGTCCCTCGCCGTCGAACGTACCTCCGCCAGCGATCGTGCGTACGCGGCGCTGCTCGACGACATCCAGTCCGGCGCGCTCGCCGCGGGTTTCGTCCTCGGCGAGGTCGAGCAGGCCGAGCGCCTGGGCGTGAGCCGCACCCCGATGCGCGAGGCGCTGCGACGGCTCGCCGCCGACGGGCTCGTCGTACAGCAGTCGCCGCGCGTCACCGTCGTCGCCGACCTCGACGCCGATGACATCCGCTCGCTCTTCGAGATCCGTCGTGCGCTCGAGGAGAGCTCCGCCCGCCTCGCTGCCGCCCGCGGTGACGCCCGCCTCTTCGCGGCGCTCGCCGACGAGTTCGCGCACGTCGATCTCGACGCCGCCGAGGGTCGCGACGCCTACTACGCACTGATCGCCCGGTTCGACGCCGCCCTCGACGCCGCCGTCGCCAACGACTACATCGCCTCGGCGCTGCGCACCGTGCGCACCCACCTGGTCCGGGTGCGCCGGATGGCCCGCGACAAGCCCGCGCGCCTCGCCGCCTCCGCCGCCGAGCACCGCACCATCGCCCAGGCGCTCGCCGCCCGCGACGGCGACCTCGCCGCCCACGCCACGCACGTGCACCTGCACAATGCGCTCACGGGCATCCTCGACTCCCTCCCCGAAGACGTCTCGTCTCGCTCAACGACCGAAGGACACTCATGACCGTCACCCACCACGTCCGCGTGCACCGCAGCGACGAGAACCTCGCCCGGGAAGATCAGCTCGCCTGGAAGATCGCCGAGGTCGCCGCCGACCCGGTCGAGGTCGAGCAGGACGTCGTCGACATGATCATCAACCGGATCATCGACAACGCCTCCGTCGCCGCGGCCTCTCTCACACGCGCCCCGATCAACGCGGCGCGTGCCCAGGCGTTCAGCCACCCCGTCTCGACCGGTGGACTCGGCGCGAACCTCTTCGGAGCGGCGCTCGACCACCGCACCAGCCCCGAGTGGGCCGCGTGGGCCAACGGTGTGGCCGTGCGCGAGCTCGACTACCACGACACGTTCCTCGCGGCCGAGTACTCGCATCCGGGCGACAACATCCCGCCCATCCTCGCGGTCGCGCAGCACGCGGGCAAGGACGGCCGGGCTCTCGTGCGCGGCATCGCCACCGGCTACGAGATCCAGATGGACCTGGTGCGCGCGATCTGCCTGCACAAGCACAAGATCGACCACGTCGCCCACCTCGGCCCGTCGGCCGCCGCCGGCATCGGCACCCTTCTCGGCCTGGACGTCGAGACGATCTACCAGGCCGTCGGTCAGGGCCTGCACACCACGACCGCCACGCGTCAGAGCCGCAAGGGCGAGATCTCGACCTGGAAGGCGCACGCTCCGGCGTTCGCGGGCAAGATGGCGGTCGAGGCCGTCGACCGGGCGATGCGCGGACAGACCAGCCCGGCCCCGATCTACGAAGGCGAAGACGGCGTGATCGCCTGGATGCTCGACGGAAAGGACGCCGCCTACGAGGTGCCGCTGCCCGCCGCCGGTGAGCCCAAGCGCGCGATCCTCGACTCGTACACGAAGGAGCATTCGGCCGAGTACCAGGCGCAGGCGCTCATCGACCTCGCCCGCAAGCTGGGCATCGAGAACGAGGCGCTGCGCGACCCCGCGAACATCGAGTCGATCGTCATCCACACCAGCCACCACACGCACAACGTGATCGGCTCCGGTGCGAACGACCCGCAGAAGTACGACCCGACCGCGTCGCGCGAGACGCTCGACCACTCGGTGCCCTACATCTTCGCGGTGGCGCTGCAGGACGGCGGCTGGCACCACGTCGACTCCTACGCGCCCGAGCGAGCGGGCCGTCCCGACACCGTCGCGCTGTGGCACAAGATCACCACCGCCGAGGATGCCGAGTGGACGCGCCGCTACCACTCCGAGGATCCGGACGAGAAGGCGTTCGGCGGACGCGTGGAGATCCGCCTGACCGACGGCTCGACCGTGGTCGACGAGATCGCCGTGGCCGATGCGCACCCTCTCGGGGCCCGTCCGTTCGCGCGCGAGAACTACATCGCGAAGTTCCGTCTGCTGGCGGAGCCCGTGCTCGAGCAGGCCGAGATCGAGCGGTTCCTCGCCCTCGTGCAGCGCCTTCCCGAGCTGACCGCCGCCGAGGTCGGCGAGCTGTCGATCGTCGCGAAGCCCGGTCTCCTCGAGGCCGCCCCGGCACCCGCGGGACTCTTCTGATGCTGTACTCCACCATCACGCCCGCCGAGAAGCGGCGGCTGTTCCGCGAACGCCTCCGCTCGGGCGAGCTGCTGCGCTTCCCCGGGGCGTTCAACCCCCTGAGCGCCCGGCTGATCGAGCAGAAGGGCTTCGACGGCGTCTACATCTCCGGCGCCGTGCTCTCCGCCGACCTGGGGCTGCCCGACATCGGCCTGACGACGTTGACCGAGGTGGCCGGGCGGGCGAAACAGATCGCCCGCATGACCGACCTCCCCGCGATCGTCGACGCCGACACGGGCTTCGGCGAGCCGATGAACGTCGCCCGCACGATCCAGGAGCTCGAAGACGCGGGCCTCGCCGGCACGCACATCGAGGACCAGATCAACCCGAAGCGCTGCGGTCACCTCGACGGCAAGGCAGTGGTCGACGAGAACACGGCCATCAAGCGCATCCGTGCCGCCGCCGACGCCCGTCGCGACGAGAACTTCCTCATCATGGCGCGCACTGACATCCGCGCGATCGAGGGACTCGAGGTCGCGATCGACCGCGCCAAGGCGCTCGTGGATGCCGGGGCCGACGCGATCTTCCCCGAGGCCATGCGCACGCTCGCCGAGTTCGAGGCCATGGCCGAAGCGCTCGACGTGCCGATCCTGGCGAACATGACGGAGTTCGGCAAGAGCGAGCTGTTCTCGGTGGACCAGCTCCGCGACGCCGGGGTGAACCTGGTCATCTGGCCGGTGTCGTTGCTGCGCATCTCGATGGGGGCTGCGGGCCGCGCACTGGATACTCTGAACGAAGAGGGGCACCTGACCTCGAAGCTCGGCGAGATGCAGCACCGCGCCGATCTCTATGACCTCATCGACTACGAGTCGTACAACCACTTCGACTCCGGCGTCTTCAACTTCACCATCACGAAGGAGTGACCATGACCGAGCCGGACATCAAGAAGGGCCTCGCGGGCGTCGTCGTCGACACGACCGCCATCTCGAAGGTCAACCCCGAGACGAACAGCCTGCTGTACCGCGGATACCCGGTGCAGGAGCTCGCGGCCACGCAGCCTTTCGAAGCGGTCGCCTACCTGCTGTGGAACGGCGAGCTGCCGACCCCGGAGGAGCTCGCGGCGTTCCGGGTCGAGGAGCGCAAGCATCGGGCTCTCGCCGACAACGTCAAGGCGGCGATCGACCTGGTGCCGCTCGACGCGCATCCGATGGACGAGGTCCGCACCGCAGTGAGCCTGATCGGTGCCTGCGACACGACGGCCGGAGGGTCGGTGCTCGATGCGGGCGGCAGCCCTGAGCAGAACCTGGAGCGCAGCATCCGGCTCTTCGCCGCACTCCCGGCGATCGTCGCCTACGGGCAGCGCCGTCGCCACGGCCAGGAGCTCATCGCCCCGCGCGACGACCTCGACTACTCCGCGAACTTCCTCTGGATGACGTTCGGCGAAGAGGCCGACCAGGTCGTGGTCGATGCGTTCAGCCGTTCGATGATCCTCTACGGGGAGCACTCCTTCAACGCCTCGACGTTCACGGCGCGCGTGATCACCTCCACCCTGAGCGACCTCTATTCGGCGGTCGTCGGAGCGATCGGCGCACTCAAGGGCCCGCTGCACGGCGGCGCGAACGAGGCCGTGCTGCACATCTTCGACGAGATCGGCGAGGCCTCGAACGTCGTGCCCTGGCTCGACAAGGCGCTCGCCGAGAAGCGCAAGATCATGGGCTTCGGGCACCGCGTCTACAAGAAGGGCGACTCCCGGGTGCCGACCATGAAGGCAGCGCTCGACACCCTCGTGGAGCACTACGACCGCCCCGATGTCGCCGAGCTGTACGACACCCTCGAGGCGGAGTTCGTCGCACGCAAGGGCATCTACCCGAACCTCGACTACCCCTCGGGGCCGGCGTACAACCTGATCGGCTTCGACACCCTCACCTTCACGCCGCTGTTCGTCGCGGCCCGCGTGACGGGGTGGACCGCGCACGTGATCGAGCAGGCCGGATCGAACGCGCTGATCCGTCCGCTGTCGTACTACGACGGCCCCGAAGAGCGGCACGTCTCGAGCTGAGACCCGACCGACCGAGAGGCCCCGCTGCGTCGAGCGCAGCGGGGCCTCTCGTCGTCCCTAGCGCGACGGGATCCCCTCGGTCAAGGCGGTGCACCGAATTCGTCCTCGGAGTAGACCAGAGGCCGGGACGATCTCGCCCGCGCACGAAGGAGGGTCCATGTCCGCATCCGAAGCCGCCGTCAAAGAGGTCCGCTCGCTCGTGCCCGCACGGATGGATCGGCTGCCCTGGTCGCGATTCCATTGGATGATCGTCGTCGGGCTCGGATTCTCCTGGATCCTCGACGGACTCGAGGTGCAGATCGTCGCCGCGAACGGCTACGCCGCGACGCTCGGCATGGGGCCGACCGAGGTGGGTCTCGCCGGCACGTGCTATCTGCTGGGGCAGGTGTTCGGTGCGCTCGTCTTCGGACGCCTCGCCGATCGCCTCGGTCGTAAGAACCTCTTCCTCGTGTCGCTCGCGGTCTATCTGGTCGGATCCGCGGTCGCCGGTCTCGCCTTCGCGCCCTGGTTCTTCTACATCTGGCGGTTCGTGGCGGGCGCGGGCATCGGAGGCGAGTACGCGGCGATCAACTCGGCGATCGATGAGATCATCCCCGCGAAGTACCGCGGTCGCGTCGACATCGCGATCAACGGCACCTACTGGGGTGGTGCGGCGCTCGGTGCCGTGGCGAACATGTTCTTCCTCAACACCGATCTCCTTCCCGCCGATCTCGGCTGGCGGCTCAGCTTCTTCGTCGGCCCGGTGCTGGGCATCCTCATCATCTGGCTGCGCCGGCACATCCCGGAGAGCCCGCGCTGGCAGATGACGCACGGCCGGGAGGAGGAGGCGGAGCGCAACGTCGACCAGATCGAGGAGCGCATCCGCAAGGAGGGCAAGACGATCGAGCCGGTCGACGAGAGCAAGGCGATCACCGTCAAGGAGTACGGCAGCGTCCCCTTCCTCGTCATCGCGAAGGTGCTCTTCCGGAAGTACCCTCGACGCACGCTCGTCGGCATCACGATGATGGTGACCCAGTCGTTCCTCTATAACGCGATCTTCTTCACCTACGCGCTGGTGCTCGAGAACTTCTACGACACCCCGCCGGCCTCCGCATCGCAGTACTTCATCGTCTTCGCGGTCGGGAACCTCGCCGGCGCGCTCATCCTCGGGCACTTCTTCGACACCTGGGGTCGCCGCCGGATGCTGTTCTCGACGTACATGCTCGCCGGGATCATCCTCCTCGTCAGCGCCTTCCTGTTCAACGCGGGGGTGCTGAACGCCGCCACGCACACGGCGTTCTGGTGCGCGTCGTTCTTCTTCGCCTCGGCAGGCGCGTCGGCGGCGTACCTGACGGTCAGTGAGATCTTCCCGCTCGAGCTGCGCAGCCAGGTGATCTCGTACGTCTTCTCGGTCGGGCAGCTCGTGGGCGCCGTCGCGCCGGTCCTCTACGGGGCCCTGATCGGTGCGAGCGCCGAGTCGGGCGACCGCGGGCCGCTGTTCTGGGGGTACGTGCTCGGGGCGGGGATCATGATGTTCGGCGGCATCGTCTGCGGGATCTTCGGCGTCAGCGCGGCGGGCAAGTCGCTGGAGGACATCGCGGATCCTCTCTCCCTCGTGGACTCCACGGAGAGCGGCGTCTCGCCCGGAAGCTCGAAAGACGGGTAGGGCTCCGTCGCCGCTCGGGTTCAGGGGAGAAGCGCCACCGTCCGGAATCCGGCGTTGCCCATCGAGGAGTCGGGGGTGTTCGCGGAGCGCGCGGAGTTGCGGTACCGGTTGCAGTACGAGGCGTGGCACAGGTAGCTGCCGCCGCGGAGGACCCGGGCGTCGGCGGTCGCCGCACTGGCAGCCGGCGAGCTCCCCGCGGCTGCTCGCCGATACGCATCAGCATCGAACCGGTCGGCGCACCACTCCCAGACGTTGCCCACGCACTGCCACAGTCCGTATCCGTTCGGGGCGAAGGAGCGGGCGGGGGCCGTGGTGAGCCATCCGTCCTCTTCGGTGTTCGTGCGCGGGAAGACCCCCTGCCAGATGTTCAGCCGCCAGCCGCCGTCGTCGACCTCCTCGTCTCCCCAGGGGTACCGTGCACCATCGAGTCCGCCCCGTGCGGCGTACTCCCATTCCTGTTCGGTGGGAAGTCGGCGACCTGCCCACGCGCAATAGGCCTGGGCGTCGTTCCAGCTCACGTGCACGACGGGATGATCGGAGAGCGTGTCGATGTCGGAGCGGCGACCGCCGGGGTGAGCCCAGTCGGCGCCCCGGATGCCCGACCACCACGGCGTTCCACCGGCGGGTCCCATCCGATCCTCGACGTCGGCGGCCACGGCGAGGTGGAAGACGGCCGAGTAGCCGTAGGTCTCGGCCTCGGTGCGGTATCCGGTGTCGGCGACGAAACGGGCGAAGTCGGCATTGGTCACGGTCGTGGCGTCGATCTCGAGCGCGTCGACGTGCACCCGGTGCACCGGGAGCTCTCCGTCGCCCGGGTTGTGGTCGCCCGAGGAGTCGCCCATCCGGAACGATCCGGCGGGGATGCGCACCTGCTCGACGAGGTGCCGGCTCCTGCCGCGCGCCGGCGCCGACGCCGCGTCAGGGCCGCGCGAGCTCAGCGTCATCGGCGTCGACCGCGATGGGGTCCCGCATCCGCACCCGCATCCACCGGTGTCCATCAGGCCCCGGGGATCGCGGCGAGCTCGTCGGCGATGCGATGCAGCTGCGGTGCGGGGAGGCCCATCACGGCCGCGAGGCTGTAGAGGCTGGTGCCGCCGATCATCCCGAGGATCTCGCTCTGGGCCAGCATCGGCGCGTATCGGGTGACGACCTCGCGGGAGGCGGGGTGCGCGAGGAGTTCGGGAACGGAGGTTCCCACGCCGAAGACGCCACTCGGGAGCTCGTCGAGCGCAGGCAGGGGGAGTGCGGCGGCCGTGGCGCGGTCGCGCTGCGCGTGCACGAGCAGGTGCTCCTCGGTGGGGTCGTCGTGCAGCGGGATGCCGAGCCGGACGTACTGACTCTCCGGCGCATCGTTCTCGCGCAGGAGCTTGGCGAGCAGTCGCAGCATGCGCAGCTCCTGGTCCGCGTCGTCGAGCGGATGCTCCTGGGCGGGGTCGGTGTGCAGGTCGAACAGCAGCGTGCCGTAGGTGTACGGATTGATCTGTGCGCGTCCGGTGAGGCGCAGCGGCCGGATCCCCTTCATGAAGGGCAGCGGATCGGCGAGCTCGGCGTCCTGGAACTCCGCCGGGGCGAATCGACCGCGCATGTGCGTGGGCATGAGCGTGTACTCCTCGAGCGGAGTGTTGTCGGGAGTCGCGCACGCCCGCATGTACACGTACCGCCCGTCGGTGACGTTCACGTGCCCGCCGTGGATGCCGAACAGCGCCCCTTCGCGCGAGACCGCGGTGAGCGGAGTGCCGAGCATGTCGTCGGTCGGGTCGATGCCGAAGAAGTCGAGCAGTGTGGGCGCGATGTCGATCGTCTGGGCGAGGCCTGTCTCGCGTTCGCCGGCGCGTCGCGTGCGCGGGTCCCACACGAAAGCGGGCAGATGCACGAGTTCGTTGAACCACGGCTGCACGCTCTTGGCCCACCATCCGTGCTCCCCGAGGAGGAAGCCGTGGTCGGTGTTCACGATGAGGAGGGTGTCGTCCCACATGTCGTGCTCGTCCATCGCGTCGAGCACGCGTCCGAGGGAGCGGTCGCACATGCTCACCAGCGCCTTGTACTCGAAGCGCGCGTGCTCGACCTGCTCCTCGGGCTCGGTGACCTTGGCGTACGGCGGCCAGTCGAACTCCGGCCCGTCGTAGTCGTGCGGGTACAGCTTCCTGTACTCGTCGTACGTGAAGAACGGCTCGTGCGGGTCGAAGCACTCGATCTGCACGAACCACTTGTCGGCATCGGCGTTCGTCTGCAGGAACTCGATGCCCGCGTCGAAGGTGAGCGTCTGCGGGTGGTCGGCCTCGCGCCGGAGGTATCCGCGGTTGATCGCATCCTGACGGTGCAGGCGCCCCTTGAACCCCTCGGCCGCGGGGCCGTCCTTCGGGACCTCGGCCTTCCACGGGTCGCCCTCCTGGCCGCGGAAGAACTCCCACGTGGTGTACCGCGGGTGGTACGTGGCACCGCCGTCCTCCCAGTAGTGGGGGTGATCGCTCGCGAGGTGGGTGTGGATGCCGTTGCGGCCGAGGATCTCGGGCATCGAGTCGTCGAAGGGCTCCAACGGCCCCCAGCTGCGGTGCAGGAAGTTGTAGCGCCCGGTGTGCAGCTCGCGGCGTGCGGGCATGCACGGCATCGAGCCTGCGTAGAAGTTGTCGAAGGTGACGGTGCGCTCGGCCAGGCGCCGGAAGTTCGGCGCCTCGATCTCATCCGAGCCGTAGGGAGGCAGCATGTGCCTGTTGAGGCTGTCGAACATGACCATGATCGCCCGCATCGTCGCGTCTCCTTCTCGTCACGCCCGTTCCGGACCTATGACACTTGTGGAATAGTTTCGGTTCCACCCTCGCATCTGCTCGTCGCCGTGTCAACGTCCACGAGCTTTGACACGTCATGCCACTTGTGTCATTCTGCGGAGAGTTCCGCATGACCCCCTCTCGAACCGGACCGATCCATGAAGCTAGAGCACCTCCTCCTCGGACTCCTCGGCGAGATGCCGCGCACCGGCTACGAGATCAAGAAGTTCCTCGACACCCACGGCCGCTTCCTCCGCTCCAACACCACGATGAGCCAGGTCTACCGATCGCTCGCGTCGATGACGGAGCGCGGCTGGACGGCGTACGCGGTGGATGAGCGCCCGGGGGCGCAGGACGCGAAGATCTACCGGGTGACCGCCGACGGGATGACCGTGTTCCGGGACTGGCTCGAGGGGCCGTACTCACCGCCGAGCCGTTTCCAGGACCCGGAGTTCGGGGCGAGACTGGGCTTCGCCGGCTATCTCACCCCGGAGAAGCTCATCGCGCTCGTCGACATCGAGCTGGATGCACGCCGCGACCAGGTGGCGAAGTATCGCTTCCGCGATCGGTCGATCGCGGACGGCACCTCTGCCGAGTTCGACCGCGTCCTCGCGGCATCCGTCGGGGAGCGGCTGCACCTGCACGGCACGCAGCAGATCGATCTGCACATCGCTCAGCTCGAAGAGCTCCGTCGCGAACTGCTCGACGGCACGCTTCCGGTACCGCAGGCGTCGGGAGAGCCGTCCGGCGCCGCCCGGGCTCCCGCCGCGTCGACGCGCTGACCCCGTCGCACCCGCTCCCGCCTCCGTGCCGGCGGCGTGATCTCCGGCGCGGTCTGCGCCGGCCTTCCCTGCTGCCCGCTCGCCGTCGGCCGAGGCGAGCTCCAGCGATCTGACTGTTGACATGGCTATTCCACTAGTGGAGTATGTGTGCATTCCACTTGTGTAATGACTTGACGCGCTCGTCGTCGACCATTTCAATGACGAAAGGGACTCACATGAACACGGCCATCTCAGCGTCGACGGGCCAGGAGGCTCCGCCGCGACCGGCGGGGGTCAAGGGCCGCTGGCGCAACCTCTCCACGCTCATCGGCGTGACCGTCGTCGAGAGCGGCGAGGGCAGCCTGACGACGACCCTGTTCCCCGCGATCGCCAAGAGTCTCGGCCTCGGCAACACCGAGCTCGGCCTGCTCTCCACGCTCGGGCGTCTGATCGGAGTCCCGTTCGGACCCTTCTGGGTCTGGTACGCGAATCGCACCACGCGTCGTCAGGCGATCTTCGTCAGCACACTGGTGAGCGGCGCGCTCGCCGTGGCATCCGGCTTCGCCGAGAACTTCCTGCTGTTGCTTCTTCTGCAGACGCTCCAGGCCGGTGCGGTGATCGGGCTCACGCCGATCACCAACGCCGTGATCGCCGACTCCTTCGACGACAAGGCACGCGGCAGAGCGGTCGGGATGCTCTACGGGATCTCCGCGATCCTCAGCTCCGTCATCGGGCCGATCATCGGGCTGCTCTCGATCTGGGAATCCGGATGGCGCTGGGGCTTCTGGGGTGTGGGCGCGCTTCTGATCGCCACGGGCTTCCTCGTGCTCCTCCTCTTCCGCGAGCCTCAGGTCGGCGCTGCGGACTACGGCGCGCAGGCTGCCCGGATCGAGTACGCGCGTCCCCGGATCAAGGACTCGATCGCCCTCATGAAAATCCCGACGTTCAGCATCCTGATGGCCTCGCGACTGCTCTCCGGCCACCTGCTCATCGCGGTCTTCGGAGTGCAGTTCCTCGTGACGGAGCGCGGGTTCGACAACGCGCTCGCCGCCATCGTCGCCCTGCCCTTCGGCATCGGGTACTTCCTCGGCACGGTCGGCGGCGGGTTCGTGGTGTCGGCCATCGACCGCCGCGGAGGACGCAACGGCCGCGTGGTGTTCCTGCAGACGGCGCAGATCCTCTTCGCCGTCGTCGCCTTCTTCGCCACGCAGTTCGACGTCGCCTCCATCGGCTACTACGCGGCCTTCTGGGGGTTGATGGGTCTCACTCAGGGACTCAACCCCGGCGTGAACCGGCCCATCCTGATGTCGGTCATGGCTCCCGAGCTGCGCGCGCAGGGCTTCGTGATCTATCTGACGATCTTCGAGGTCATCGGCTGGGCCGCGTTCACCTACGTCGCCGGTGTGCTCGCCGACGCCTTCAGCCTGCAGGCCGTGTTCCTCTGGATCCTGGTGATCCTGATGCTCGTGAATGCAGCCGTCCTGGGCCTGCTCTACCGCTGCTATCCGCGGGATCGGAAGCGCGTCGACGACCTGATCGAGAGCCGCCTCGCCGCCGAGGCCGAGTGATCGGAGCCGGCGCCGCGCCGGTCGCGGCGCCGGTCCCGATCAGGCGAGTGCGGCGACGAGCGCCCGCGCGGCGGACGCCGAGGACTGCGGGTTCTGTCCGGTGATGAGCTGCCCGTCGATCACGGTGTGGTCACTCCACGGGTCCGCGATGTCGAACTCGGCGCCCCGGGAGCGCAGCTCGCTCTCGAGCAGGAAGGGTGCGCGGTCGGCGAGGCCGCCGAGACGCTCCTCCTCGTCGGTGAAGCCGGTGATTCTGCGTCCCGCGACGACGGGATCCCCGGCTGCGGTGCGAGCGGGGAGCAGGGCCGCGAGCCCGTGGCAGACCGCAGCGAGCGGGCGGCCGGCGCCGAGCGTCGCGGTGATCAGCGCGGCGGAGTCCTCGTCGACGGCGAGGTCCTGCATCGGGCCGTGCCCGCCGGGGTAATAGACCGCGTCGTAAGCGGCGGGGTCGACGTCCGCCAGCACCAGTGGGGCGGTGAGACCGGCGATCGCGGCGATCGCCTCGGCGTCGCCCTCGGCGAGGCTGGCGGGGTCGGCGACCGGCGCGACGCCGCCGGGAGTCGCGAACGCGACCATGTGGCCGGCGTCGACGAGCAGGCGGTGGGGGACCAGCAGCTCTTCTGCCCAATAGCCGGTCGGGTGCGCGGTGCCGTCGGCGAGGGTCCAGGTGCGGGCGCCGGTGACGACGAAGAGAACAGAGGACATGCGTGCTCCAGAAGGTCGGACGGCGGATGCCGTGCGGATGCGATGTCGAGGAGAACCGCTCCGTCTCACCATCGATTCCGATACATTCTCGATATGAGCGATCGGAACAGCGATGGATTGCGTGACCTCGCACTGTGGCGGACGTTCCTCGCGGCGCACCGATCCGGGTCCGTCTCGGCGGCCGCACGGATGCTCGGCATCGCCCAGTCCTCCGTGACCACGCAGCTGCAGGCTCTCGAGCGGAGCATCGGGGAGCCGCTGTTCGTCCGGCATGCCCGCGGCATCCGCCCCACGCCGCGGGCGGACGACCTCGCCACGCGGCTGTCCGGTCCGCTCGACGCTCTGGCTCTCGTCGTCGGCGCGCCGGCCCCGGCCGAGGCGCCGCCGGTGCGGGTCGGCGGCGCGGCCGAGTTCGTCGAGCGCGTGGTGATGCCCGCTCTGGCGCCGATGATCGTGGAGGGGCGGCGGATCACGGTCGTCGAGGGCGTCGCCGATGACCTCCTCGAACAGCTCCGCGTGGGGAGCCTCGACCTGGTGATCTCGTCCGTCCGACCGAAGGGTCGTGCTCTTCCCGTGGCCGCCCTCGTCGATGAGGAGTTCGCCCTCGTCGCAGCGCCGTCGCTCCGGATCGCGCGATCGACGGAGCTGACCCCCGCCGCACTCGGAGCCGCCCCGCTGCTCGCCTACGCCCACGACGTGCCGATCCTGCGACGCTATTGGCGTCATGTCTTCGGAATCCGGCTCGAACGCGGACCCGCGCTCGTCGTGCCCGACCTCCGCGCACTCGCCGCGGCGGCCGTCGCCGGAGCGGGAGTGACCGTGCTGCCGACCTACCTGATCGCCGAGGAGCTCGCCGACGGTCGGCTGGTCGTGCTGCGCGACACCGATGATCCGCCGATCAACACCCTCTACCTGGTGCGTCGCCCCGGACCGCTCACCGACGCTGTCGCCGAGATCGATCGGGCGCTCCGGGTCGCCGTCGCCTGACGTCGGCCCGATGCGGAGGCCCCGACGTCAGCGGGCGAGCCAGCTCCGGAGGGAGCGCGTCACGAACGGCAGCACCCAGTACGCCATGATCGGGGTGAGCACGAGGGTCGTGATGAGCACGCGCAGCCAGATCGGCAGCCCGTCCCAGCCGGGAACGGGGCTCAGCGCGTAGGTGAAGGCCAGGTTCACCGGGAAGAAGCCCAGCCAGATCGAGGTCGCCTGCTTCCATCGCGGCGGCGCGGGCGCGACGGTGACCGTGGCGGTGCCGCCGTCGGGGGCGGGGATCGTGATCGTTCCGGTGGTCGGCTCGTCGAACCAGCCCTCGATGCCGGTGCGCCGCTTCGAGCGCTCGCTGCGCACGAATCCCTCGCCCATCGACAGCCACCAGGTGCGCTCCGTCGACTGCTCCCACGCGACGAGCGAGTCCTCGCTCGCGAAGCGGTACAGCATGTGCCACACCTGGGAATCCTCGCCGGCGCGGACCCAGCCGGAGCCGAGGAACCCCGGGTACTTCGTCGCGAGATTCACCCCCGTCTGCACCCAGGCCGTCGCCTCGGTGATGCGGCCGGGGTCGACTTCGCGGCGGATGGACACGGTGACGGGCTCGGACATGGTGCGGTCCTCGGGGAACGGGCGCCCGGGGTCGGGGCGCCGAAGCGGATGCGCCAGGGTGGCGGCGCATCGTCGATTCTAATTCGGATCCGCTGTGCTTCAGGCCGTTCGCGCCCGGACGAGAGAGGACCCCCGCCGACCCGATTCGGCGGGGGTCTCGCGGCGTGGGAGCCGCGACGGGAGCGAGAGTGCTCACCGTGCGCGCGGATGACGTGACACCCGATCCGGTCTGAGTCTCTGTCCGCGCATCTGCAGTTGTACCCGGGCGAGATGACCGGGCGGTGAACGCGGCACGAACAACCCTGCCGCGATCGCGCGACGGAGACGGGAGGAGATGCAAGGACGTCCTAGTAAATATCCGGGCGTCAGAGTAAACTCCTCAATGTGCCAACGACGGCACGGAGGGATGTCACACAATGACTCGTACCATCGCCCACTTCGTAGGCGGATCGCTTGTCACTCCGGATGCGGGGCGCTTCGCAGACGTGTTCGACCCGAGCACCGGAGCCGTGCAGGCCCGGGTGCCGCTCGCGTCGGCGGAAGAGGTCGGCCGCGTGATCGCGAACGCCGAGGAGGCACAGGTCGCCTGGGGTGCGACGAACCCGCAGAAGCGCGCTCGCGTGCTGCTGCGCTTCCTCGACCTCGTGCAGCGCGAGATGACGTCGCTGGCCGAGCTCCTCGCGAGCGAGCACGGCAAGACGGTCGACGATGCGAAGGGGGACATCCAGCGCGGTCTCGAGGTCATCGAGTTCTCGGCCGGCGCCCCGCACCTCCTCAAGGGCGAGTACTCCACGGGTGCCGGAACCGGGATCGACGTCTACTCGATGCGGCAGCCGCTCGGCGTCGTCGCCGCGATCACCCCCTTCAACTTCCCCGCCATGATCCCCCTGTGGAAGGCCGGTCCCGCGCTCGCCGCAGGGAACGCCGTCGTGCTCAAGCCCAGCGAGCGGGATCCCTCCGTGCCCGTCCGGCTGGCCGAGCTGTTCCTCGAAGCGGGCCTTCCCGCCGGTGTGCTCAACGTCGTGCACGGCGACAAGGAGGCCGTCGATGCGCTGCTCACCGACGACCGCATCCGTGCCGTCGGGTTCGTCGGCTCGACGCCGATCGCCGAGTACATCTACGCGACCGCGACCGCGCACGGCAAGCGCGCGCAGTGCTTCGGCGGCGCCAAGAACCACATGATCGTGATGCCGGACGCCGATCTCGACCAGGCCGTCGACGCGCTCATCGGCGCGGGCTACGGCTCGGCAGGAGAGCGTTGCATGGCGATCTCGGTGGCCGTGCCCGTCGGGCAGGAGACGGCCGACGCTCTCGCGGCGAAGCTGGTCGAGCGCGTCGCGCAGCTGCGGGTCGGCCCCTCGCTCGCCGCGGACGTCGACTACGGACCCCTGGTCACCCGCGCCGCCGTCGAGCGGGTGGAGGGATACATCCAGCAGGGCGTCGACGAGGGCGCGACGCTCCTCGCCGACGGCCGCGGCTTCACGGTCGCCGGCCACGAGGAGGGGTTCTATCTCGGCCCGACCCTGTTCGACCACGTCACCACCGACATGGCGATCTACCGCGAGGAGATCTTCGGCCCCGTGCTCGTGATCGCCCGCGCCGCCGACTACGAGGAGGCGCTGCGCATGGCCTCCGAGCACGAGTACGGCAACGGCGTCGCGATCTTCACGCGTGACGGCGATGCCGCCCGTGACTTCGCGGCTCGCGTCGAGGTCGGGATGGTCGGCGTGAACGTGCCGATCCCGGTCCCGATCGCGTACTACACGTTCGGCGGCTGGAAGCGCAGCGGCTTCGGCGACCTCAACCAGCACGGCACCGACGCCTTCCGCTTCTACACGAAGACCAAGACGGTGACGAGCCGCTGGCCGAGCGGCATCCGCGACGGCGCCAGCTTCGTCATCCCCACCATGCACTGATCCGCACCGCCCCGCACGACCTCCCACAAGGAATCACGATGACCATGACCACCGTCACCACCACCGCCGAAGAGCGCGAGGCGATCATCGGCGCCGTCCGCGAGTTCGCGGAGACCGAGCTCGCCCCGTACGCCGCCGAGCGCGACGAGAAGCACCTGTTCCCGCGGGAGTCGCTGAACCGCGCCGGCGAACTCGGCCTCGGCGGCATCTACGTCGACGAGGAGTTCGGCGGCAGCGGCCTCAGCCGCCTCGACACCGTGGCGATCTTCGAGGAGCTCGCCAAGGGCGACCCCGCGGTGGCCGCGTACATCTCCATCCACAACATGGTCGTGTGGATGATCGACACCTACGGTGACGAAGCGCAGCGAGGGGAATGGCTGCCGAAACTGACCGCCATGTCGGAGTTCGGCGGCTACTGCCTGACGGAGCCGGGCGCGGGATCGGATGCCGCGAACATCGCGACCAGCGCGGTCCGCGACGGTGAGGACTACGTGCTCACCGGCGTGAAGCAGTTCATCTCGGGCGCAGGCGAGGCTGCCGTGTACGTGGTCATGGCCCGCACCGGAGAGCCGGGCGCGCGGGGCATCAGCGCCTTCCTCGTCCCGGGCGATGCCGAGTCGCTGAGCTTCGGGCCACCGGAGAAGAAGATGGGCTGGCACGCACAGCCGACCCGTCAGGTGATCCTCGACGGCGTCCGTGTTCCGGCATCGGCCATGCTCGGCGACGAAGGACGCGGATTCGCGATCGCGATGTCGGCTCTCAACGGCGGTCGACTCAACATCGCTGCCTGCTCGCTGGGCGGCGCGCAGTGGGCGCTCGACAAGGCCGTGCAGTACGTGCACGAGCGGATGGCGTTCGGTGAGCCGCTCGCCGAGAAGCAGTCGATCCTGTTCGCCGTCGCCGACATGCGCACGGACCTCCACGCCGCACGCCTCATGGTGCGCGACGGCGCGCAGGCGGTCGACGAGCACGCGCCCGACGCCACCATGCGCTGCGCGATGGCCAAGCGCTTCGCGACCGACGCCGGCTTCGACGTCGCGAACCGGGCCCTGCAGCTGCACGGCGGATACGGGTACCTGCAGGACTACGGCATCGAGAAGGTCGTCCGCGATCTGCGGGTGCATCAGATCCTGGAAGGGACGAACGAGATCATGAGGCTGATCGTCGGACGCGAGATGCTGCGGCCCGCGGGCTCCGCGTCGATGCGGAGCGCATCATGAACGCTTCGTCTTCGAAAGCGGTGGTGGCGTTCCTCGGCCTCGGGCACATGGGGCTGCCGATGGCGAAGAACCTCGTCGCCGCCGGTCACGAGGTGCACGGATTCGATCTGGTGCCCGCGGCGATCGAGGCGGCCCAGGCGGCCGGGATCCCGGTGGCCGCGAGCGGGGCGGAGGCCGTCGGCGGCGCGGATGTGGTCATCACGATGTTCCCCGCGGGCAAGCATGTGATCGAGGCATACCGCACCGAGTTGCTCGCAGCGGCGCGGCCGGACACACTCTTCATCGAGTCGTCCACGATCGCCGTCGACGAGGCCAGGGCGGCCCACGCCCTCGCGCTCGCCGCGGGGCACCGCAACGTCGACGCCCCGGTGTCCGGCGGCGTGGTGGGCGCCGAGAACGGCACCCTCGCGTTCATGGTCGGAGGTTCGGACGAGGACTTCGCCGCAGCCCTGCCGCTGCTCGAGGTCATGGGCAAGCGCATCGTGCACTGCGGCGGCCCCGGGCTCGGCCAGGCGGCGAAGGTCTGCAACAACATGGTGCTCGCGGTCTCGCAGATCGCCGTGGCCGAGGCTTTCGTGCTGGGCGAGCGGCTGGGACTCGAGCATCAGGCGCTGTTCGACGTCGTATCGCAGGCGTCCGGGCAGTGCTGGTCGATCACGACGAACTGCCCGGTTCCCGGCCCTGTGCCCACCAGCCCCGCCAACCGCGACTACCAGCCGGGCTTCGCCGGGGCTCTCATGGCGAAGGACCTCGGACTTGCGCTGCAGGCGATCGAGCAGACGTCGACCGATGCCAAGATGGGTCGGCTCGCCCAGGAGCTCTACGCCGCCTTCGCGGCCGGCGATGGGGCGACGCGGGACTTCTCCGGCATCATCACCGACATCCGCGACGACCGCGTGTGATGATCGGTAGTTCAACGGAGAGGGCGACATGACCGAGTACGAGACGATCCTGGTCGAGCAGCGCGGACGGGTGGGGTGGATCACCCTGAACCGTCCCGAGGCGCTGAACGCGTTGAACAGCCGCCTCGCGGAGGAGGTCACCGCCGCAGCGGTCGCCTTCGATGCGGACGAGGGCGTCGGAGCCATCGTCGTGACGGGTTCCGAGAAGGCGTTCGCGGCCGGTGCCGACATCAAAGAGATGGAGGGCATGTCTGCGGCCGAGATGCTCGAGACCGATCACTTCGGGGTCTGGCACGAGTTCGCGGCGGTGCGCACGCCCGTGATCGCGGCGGTATCCGGCTTCGCCCTGGGTGGCGGCTGCGAGCTCGCGATGATGTGCGACATCATCCTGGCGGCCGACACCGCCAAGTTCGGCCAGCCCGAGATCAACCTCGGCGTCATCCCGGGCATGGGCGGCACGCAACGCCTGATCCGCGCGGTCGGCTACTACAAGGCGGCCGAGCTGGTGCTGTCCGGACGGTTCATGGGCGCGGAGGAGGCGGAGCGTGCCGGCCTCGTGTCACGTGTCGTGCCGGCGGCCGACCTCCTCGCCGAGGCCGAGAAGCTCGCTGAGACGATCGCTTCGAAGTCGCTGCCGTCGGTGTATGCCGCGAAGGCCGCTCTGGATGCGGCGATGGAGACGACCCTCGCCGAGGGCCTCGCCCACGAGAAGCGGGCGTTCGCGGCGCTGTTCGACACCGCCGACCAGAAGGAGGGGATGTCGGCGTTCCGCGAGAAGCGGTCGCCCGCCTTCCAGAACCGCTAGTTCCTCGGGAACAACTCCTCAGAAACAGGCGTGCCTCGTCGGAATCGCCCCTCTGCGCGGTGCTCGACACGGAGTTCTGAGGAGTTGTGCACGTGTTCAGCGGCTGAGGGTGTCGATGATCTTGGCGATGCGGCGCTCGCGGGTCGCGTCCTGCTTGGCGTCGGCGACCGAGCGGGCGTGCTCCTTGCGCACGGTGTAGCTGAGGGCGTCGAAGGCGGTGCGCACCGTGGGATCGGCGTCGAGCGCTTCGGCGAGCTCCCGCGGCACCTCCACCGTGCGTTCGGCGGAATCCACCCGGATCACGGCGTCGATCTCCTGATCGATCTCGAGGCCCAGATCGGCACGTACGGCCTTGCTGAACCCGATCATGTTCTCGCTGCCCATGCGTGCCACGCGCAGTCGGGCGGTGCGTCCCCCGATCGTGACGGCCACGGGGAATGACTTCCCCGCGCCGAACGTCGCGACCTGCTCGTCACTGAGCAGGATCGCCGCGGCAGGACCGCGACCGGTGACGGTGGTGTGCAGGCGGAGTTCGCTCATGCGGAAAGAGTACGCCCGCGGTCGTCGAACTCGGCGAGGAGCACGGCGTTCCGCTCCACGATCAGCCGCTCCATGTAGTCGCCGAGGAAGATCGCGTCGACGGCCCGGCCGAGGGGGCCGAGCGGCGAGCGGAAGGTGACGATGTCGCGCATCATCGTGCCCTGCGGGTGCTCGTCGAAGGCGTGCTCGTGCAGGAACGAGCGGAACGGTCCGGAGAGCTGTCGGTCGGAGAATCCGCGGGGTGGATCGATGCCGAACACCACCGACCGCAGCCGGAACGGGATGCCGAAGTGTCGTGCGCGCCAGGTCACGGTCGATCCCTCCGTGAACTCTCCTCCGACCGGCGCCTCCACCATGGTCTCGCCGTAGCGGGCCATCGACCGCACGTGCAGGCCGGGGTCCAGCGAAGCGGCGAAGACGGCCGCGGGCGGGGCCGGGATGAGTGTCTCGAGGACGAATCGGGGCACGTCAGAGCGGTTCGGGGTGCGGGCGGGGATCGGCGAAGTCGCCGGCGGCCTTGCGCAGCCGTGCCACGATCGCGACGAGTTCGGCGGCGTCGTCACCGCTCATGCCGGGGTCGGCGAAGACCTCGGCGTTGAGGGCCTGTGTGGCGCGCTCGACCAGCGCTCGCCCGGCATCGGTGAGAGCCAGGAGCGCGGCGCGGCCGTCGTGCGGGTGCGGCTCCCTGACGATGAGGCCATCGCGGACCAGTCGCTCCGCCGTGCTCGTGACCGTGGTCGGATGCACCTGGAGGCGGGCGACGACGCTGGACAGGGGGAGGCGACCTGAGCGGCTGAACGCCAGGAGGCGCAGCACTTCGAATCGGGCGAAGCTGAGCGCGAACGGCTTGAGCGCCGCATCGACACGGGCGAGCAGCAACTGCTGCGCTCGCATGACCGAGGTGACGACGGCCATGCCGTCGGCGGCATCCGTCCATCCGTGCGCGATCCACTGCCGCTTGGCCTCGGCGAGCGGGTCCACGGGGAGAGGTCGGGGTCGGTTCACGTCTCTACGGTACCGGCGGGGGAGGGCGGCGGACCGACAGGCGTGGAAGCGGCCCCGGGGGTGTGGGGTATGTATACATTGTTGGGGCAAACCAGGGCTCAGAGCGGTGAATACCTCCGCTTTTGGCTACATAGAGGGCCATGCGGATAGACTCAGCGTGTCGTGAGGAGCAATCGATGAAGATCTTCGTCCTGGTCAAAGAGGTGCCGGACACCTATGGCGATCGCAAACTGAATCTCGAGACAGGGCTGGCCGATCGTGCCGCCGGTGATGTCGTCCTCGACGAGATCACCGAGCGGGCCCTCGAAGTCGCGCTCAGCTACGCCGACAAGCACGACGGCACCGAGGTCGTGGCGCTTTCGATGGCTCCCGCCGGCTCGACCGCCTCGGTGCGCAGGGCGCTCGCCATCGGTGCCGGCTCGGCGGTGCACATCGCCGACGAGCAGCTCGCGGGGGCCGACCTCGGCCTCACCGCCGAGGTGCTCGCCGCCGCGATCCGCCGTGGCGCCCCCGACCTGGTGATCACCGGCAACCTGTCGACCGACGGCTCCGGTGGAGTCATCCCGGCGATGCTGGCCGAGCACCTGGGATTCGCGCAGGCGACGGCGCTCACCTCGGTCGAGATCACCGCGGACGGCGTCTCCGGCAGCCGGGGCGCGGATGCGGGTGCCCAGCCGGTGTCGGCGCCGCTGCCGGCCGTGATCTCGATCACCGAGGCGCTCCCCGACGCACGCTTCCCCAACTTCAAAGGCATCATGGCGGCGAAGAAGAAGCCCCTCGAGGTGCTTTCGCTCGCCGACCTCGACGTCTCCGCTGACCCGTCCGCTGCTCCGCGGACGATCATGACCACGGTGTCGGAGAAGCCCCCGCGGGCGGCCGGCGTGAAGATCATCGATGAAGGCGACGCGGCCGACAAGCTCGTCGAGTACCTCGTGCAGAACAGGCTGGTGTGAGATGACGTCTTCCGAGAACCCGATCCTCGTCCTCGTCGACGTCGACCCCTCGGGCTATGTCGCGAGCAGCACCGCCGCATTGATCGGCGCGGCCTCGACGATCGGCTCGCCGGTGGCGCTGATCGTCGGCGGCAGCCCGGCCGCGGTGGACCAGGCAGCCGCTGCCGGCGCATCCATCGTGCTGACGGCCGATGGCGATGCCACCGCGCTCACGGTCCCGATCGTCGACGCCCTGCAGGCGGCGGCGGCGCAGGTGCGCCCGGACGCCGTGCTCATCTCGAACTCGATCTCGGGTCGGGATGTGGCGGGACGCTTCGCGGTGCGCACCAAGAGCGCACTGTCGGTGGACGCCGTCGGAGTCTCCCGTGATGACGAGGGCGTCGTCGCGCACCACTCCGTCTACGGCGGTGCGTACCTGGTCGACTCGGCGCCCACCTTCGGCACTCCCGTGATCACGGTGCGTCAGGGTGCGGTGGATGCCCGGGCGGAGGCCGTGCCGTCGCACTCGGTCGAGGTGCTCGACGTCGCGGCATCGGGTGCCGTCGCCGCGACTGCCGGTCCCGTCGAAGCCGTGGAGGTCGCCTCCTCCCGTCCCGAGCTGCGCGGAGCCACGCGCGTCGTCTCGGGTGGTCGCGGTCTCGCCTCGAAGGAGAAGTTCGTGCTCGTCGAGGAGCTCGCCGACGCACTGGGTGCGGCGGTCGGTGCGTCCAGGGCCGCGGTCGACGCCGGATACATCCCGCAGTCGCACCAGGTCGGACAGACCGGCGTCTCGGTGTCGCCGCAGCTGTATGTCGCGCTCGGCATCTCCGGTGCGATCCAGCACCGCGCGGGGATGCAGACGTCCAAGAACATCGTCGCGATCAACAAGGACCCCGAGGCGCCGATCTTCGACGTCGCGGACTTCGGCATCGTCGGCGACGTGTTCGCGGTGGTGCCGCAGGTCATCGCCGCGCTCGAGGCTCGGAAGAAGTAACGATGGCGACGCGGATGCTGCGACGCGGTCTGCCGCGTGTGCCCGGCGGGGACCCCTGGCCTCCCGCGGATGCCGTGGCCGTCGAGGCCGCGGCGGATGCGGTGGCGGAATCCTCTGCCTCGTCGACGCCGGATACTGCCGTCGCGGTCGACGCGGTCGACGCGGTGGATCAGGCCGCCGAGGCCGCCGAGGCTACCGAGGCCGCAACGCCCGCCGCTGCCGCTGCATCAGCCGCAGCCTCCGCCGACGCATCCGGCGCTCCCGCTGGTGCGGGACGCCTCCGTCGCGGTCTGCCGCGCGTTCCGGGAGGTGAGCCCTGGCCCCCGGTCGATGCCGCCACCGTGGCCCCGCCGACCGCGGCTTCGCTTCCGGCCGCCGTTCCGGAGTCCGCACCCTCGGCACCCGCCGTCGCCGTGGTGACCGCTGCCGCAGCTGCGCCGGCGGTGGCGACATCCGCTTCGGCGCAGAGTGCGCCCGCCGGCGGCGTTCGTCGCGGGTTGCCGCGCGTCATCGGCGGCGAGCCGTGGCCGCCCGCCGACACCGTGCCGGTCGTCCAGGCCTCCGCGGCTCCCGTCGAGACCGTTGCGGCTCCCGTCGAGACCGTCGCGGTCGACAGCGCAGCTTCTGCACCGGCCCCGGCCTCCGCCGTCGCTGTCGTCGCCGACGTCGACGCGCCGCTGGCATGGACGCGCACGGTGTGGAACGGCCGTGCTCCGCGGCACGTCGCCGAGGCCCCGGCGCCCGAGCGCCGACGTCCGACCTGGACGCAGGCGATCGCCGTGCTCTTCGGCGCCGCCGCGCTCGGAGTGCTCGCCGGTGCGGCCATCGCCTTCGTGCGCACGCTCCTGAGCTTCCCGTTCATGCAGGACTTCCTGGCGGCGTTCCCCGGCGAGTACGAACCGGCCATCGCGGTCGAACCGGGATTCGCGCCGTGGATCGGCTGGCAGCACTTCTTCAACGTGTTCCTGATGGTGCTGATCATCCGCTCCGGACTTCAGGTGCGCACCGAGAAGCGGCCGACCGTGTTCTGGACGCCGCGCGGGGATGCGAAGGGCAAGATCAGCCTGAACCTCTGGTTCCACCAGTCGCTCGACATCCTGTGGCTCGTGAACGGCGTGATCTTCGTGGTGCTGCTGTTCGTCACCGGGCATTGGGTGCGCATCGTGCCGACGAGCTGGGAGGTCTTCCCGAACGCGCTGTCGGCGGCGCTGCAGTACGTGTCGTTCGACTGGCCGCACGAGAACGGCTGGAACAACTACAACAGTCTGCAGCAGCTCGCCTACTTCGCGACCGTGTTCCTCGCCGCACCGCTCGCTGCGATCAGCGGCTTCCGGATGTCGGGGCTGTGGCCGAAGAAGGCCGAGAAGCTGTCGAAGGCGTACCCGGTCGAATGGGCGCGCGCACTGCATTTCCCGATCATGCTCTACTTCGTGGCGTTCATCATCGCGCACGTGGCGCTCGTGATGCTGACCGGATTCCTGCGCAACCTGAACCACATGTTCGCGTCGCAGGATGCGGTCACCTGGACCGGCTTCTGGGTGTTCGTCGCCTCGCTCGTGGTGATCGCGATCGCCTGGGTGGCCGCCCGCCCGCTGGTGCTCGCCCCGATCGCGAAGGTCTTCGGAAAGGTCTCGGGGCGCTGACGCGGATTCCTCGGCGCGGGTGTTGACACGCTACCAAGCAAACGCTTGACTGGCAGTGTGTTCGCACCACTCGCCTTCTTCTCCTTCGTCCGCCTCGACGATCGCTCGCTGCACGCCGAGTACAACCGCTGGCATCAACTCGACCATCGTCCGGAGAACCTCGCGCTCCCCGGTGTGGCCTGGGGCGATCGGTGGGATGTGCGCCCGGAGTACGCCGACCTCGGCGACGGATCGCTCGCCGGAGCGGTCGACTTCGTCGCGATGTACTGGTTCCGCGACCCGATCGACGAGGCCGTCGCAGCGTGGGATGCGCTCGGGGAGGCATCCTTCCAATGGGGACGAGGGCCGCTGATTCCCGGCATCCACCGCCCGATGCTGGCATTCTTCCGTCCGGTGAAGGGCTACGCCGCCCCTCGTGCGCTGGTCGACCCCGAGGTGCTGCCTTACCGACCGCACCGTGGAGTGCACCTCACCGCGACCCGCTTCGCCGAGCCGCACGGTGCCGAGACCCACGCCGCCCACCAGCGTGAGGATCGGGAGATCATGCCTGCGCTGCTGGAGGTCGACGGGGTCGCGGGTGCCTGGACCTTCTCGTACAGCCACCCGCAGCGCCACTCGTCGCTGCCGTTCGACGAGACCCCGACCGACCCTCCGGGGAGCGTGCGCATCCGCCTGGTGTACCTGGAGGACGATCCGGCGACGGTCACTCCCGCGCTGCGCGCCGTCGAGGAGGGATTCCCCGCCGCAGGGGAGCGGTTGCTGTCCACGCCGGTGAAGACGATCATCCCCTGGCAGGACTGGTGACTGCGGCGCTGGAACGGCGATTGCGGGCGCTCGAGGACCGCGCCGAGATCGCCGAGCTCATCGCCCGGTACGGCCCGGCCGCCGACGCGGGCGATGCCGAAGCCGTCGCGGCTCTGTGGGCACCCGACGGCACCTATCAGTTCGACGACACGGTGCTGGACGCGGACGGCATCCGCGCGCTCGTGACCATCCCCACGCATGCGGAGTACATGCGCCGCGGCTGCGCGCACATCGTGTCGGCACCGCGCATCGAGATCGACGGCGACCACGCCGTGGCGGTGACGCACTCGGTGGTGATGCTGCGTGAGCGCGAGCGGTGGGTGGGCGAGCGAGTCAGTGCGAACCGGTGGGAGCTGCGGCGCACGTCGGCGGGCTGGCGCGTGCAGCACCGCCGCAATCGGCTGCTCGACGGGGAGGCTGCGGCACGGGAGCTCCTCGCGCCCTGATGCGGCGCTGCCCCATCACCGCGTGCGCCGGGCGTTGCGTACCGGTCGGGCGGCGGATCAGGGGGCGAACCGGGTGAGGGGAGTCTCGCCGGCTGCGGCGAGGCGGGCGAGCGTGCGGGCTCGCGGTCCGAGGGCGCTGCCGAAGCGCACGTCCCACGAGGCGTGGGTGTCGTCGCCCAGGGCGCTGCGGGCGTGGTGCGGCCAGTTCGGATCGTCGAGAGCCTGTCGACCGAGCAGCACCAGGTCGGCGTCACCCTGCGCGAGGAGCCGCGAGGCCTGCTCGGGGTCGACGACGAGTCCGACGGTCGCCGTGGGGACGCCCGCTTCCGCCCGGATGCGGTGTGAGAAGTCGGCATGGAACGCGAAGCCGCGCCGGACGCGGGTGTCCACCGCGCGGTCGGTGGTGATGCCGCCGGACGAGGTGTCGATCAGGTCGACGCCCGCACCCGCGAGGCGCCGCGCGACCTCGACCGTCTCGTCGATGCCCGCGCCGCCCTCGGCGCCGTCGACCGCCGAGACGCGGAACGACAACGGGATGCCGTCACCGATCGCGTCGCGCACCGCGGCAACGACTTCGAGCGGATAGCGGAGGCGGTTCTCGGCGCTGCCGCCGTAGTGGTCGGAGCGCCGGTTGGACACGGGGGAGAGGAACGAGTGCAGCAGGTAGCCGTGCGCGCCGTGCAGCTCGATGAAGCGGAAGCCGGCCGCCACCGCGCGTGCCGCCGCATCGTGCCAATCCTGCACGGAGCGGGCGATCTGCTCCGCGGTGAGCGCGGCGGGCACGGCGTGACCGGGGCCGGCCGAGAGGGCGCTCGGAGCCACGAGGGGCCATGGTCCGAATCCGGCGGCGGCGTCCTCGGCATCGAGCGGGGCGCCCGCGCGCCACGGCTCCCGCACGGCGGCGCGTCGCCCGGCATGACCGAGCTGCACGCCGGGGACCGATCCCGACGCCGACACGAGCGCCGTGATCCTCCGCCACCCGGGGACCTGCTCATCGCTCCACAACCCGGTGTCGAACGGCGAGATGCGGCCCTGCGGGTGCACGGCGGTCGCCTCGGCGATCACGAGCCCGGCGCCGCCCAGGGCGAAGCGGCCGAGGTGCGTGACGTGGAAGTCGGAGATCAGGCCGTCGGTGGAGGCGTACATGCACATCGGGGAGACGCCGATGCGGTTCGGCAGAGTCACGTCACGCAGGGTCAGGGGAGAGAAGAGGGTCATGCGGGTTCCTTGGAGAGCGGCAGGCGGAGGAAGGCGGCGAGCACGGCGGTGATCACGCCGCACACGGCGGCGAAGCCGAGCGACAGCTGAAGCGCCTGTTCGGAGAGGAATGCGGGGTCGGCGCGCGACGGGAGGGCCGCGATCACGAACGCGAACAGCGCGGCGGCGACGGCGCCCGAGAGCGTGCGGATGACCGAGTTGACGCCGTTCGCGGTCGCCACCTCGTCGCCCGGCACCGAGGCGGTGATCAGCGAGGGCATCGCCGCGAACGCGAAGGCCACACCGGCCCCCACCAAGGCGGATCCGATCAGGACGGGCAGCGCTCCGCCGTGGAAGAGGGCACGGAACAGGAAGGCCAGCGCCATCATCGCCGACCCGAGCAGGAGCGCCCGCTGGCCACCGAAGCGGGTGATGACGCGCGCGGCGAGAGGGGCGAGCACGATCATCGTCAGGGCGGAGGGGAGGAGGAACATCCCGGCCGCGGCCGTGGCGACCTCGAGTCCGTAGCCGGTGGATGCGGGCGCGAGCGCCTCCTGGGTCGTGAGCAGGTGGTTGGCGTACATCCCGAAGGTGGCGAAGAACGAGGCGATGTTGATGGGCAGGATCGGCGCGCGCATCGCCGTGCGCACGTCGATCAGCGGGGCCGGATGCCGCCGCTCCCACAGCATCCAGAACGCCAGGGTGGCGATGGCGAGGACGGCGAGGCCCAGGGTGAGAGGGCTGGTCCATCCCCAGTACTGTCCGCGGGAGATCGCCAGCAGCAGTGCGGTGAGCCCGAGAGCGAGCAGAGCCGCGCCGACGAGGTCGAACGCACGGGCGGGTCCGGTCGGAGCTTCCGCGATGCGCCACCGGATCAGGAGGCAGAACAGAGCGCCGACGATCGCCGAGCACCAGAAGACCGTCGGCAGGCCGCCCCATTGGAGCAGGGGGCCGGCGAGCACGAGTCCGAGCGCCGAGCCCATCCCGAGGGTGCCGCTCATGAGGGCGATGCCCAGGACGGCGCGGCGGCGCGAGACGAGTGCGCTCAGCAGGCCGATGCCGATCGGGACGACCGCGGTGCCGAAGCCCTGCAGAGCGCGTCCGACGAGCACGGCCGTGAAGCCGGGGATCACGGCGGCGATCACGGAGCCGAGCACGAGCAGGCCCATCGACACCAGGAGCATGAGGCGCCGCCCGTGCATGTCGGCGAGCCTGGTGACGACGGGGGTGCCGACGACGCCGGCGAGGAGGGTGACCGTGATGAGCCAGGAGGCGTCGGCCGCTGTGGTGTCGAGGAGGTCGGGGATCAGCGGGAGGATGGGGACGATGAGGGTGAACTGCAGCGACGTCAGCATTCCGCAGGCGGCGAGCAGTCCCACCACCACGCGCTCGTGGCGTTCTCGTTCCGACTTCACCGTCACCGTTCCGCTCCGGGGGAACGATGTCCCTTCGTCAGGCTATCCGGATCTCGCGAAATGAACAAGCGATTGCTAGGGTGACGTCATGACCAGCCGTGCGGATGATGTCGTCCCCGTCGATGAGGCCGAGCGCGAGGCGTGGGAGGCCGGTCGACTGCGCGAGCCGGTCGACCTCGGTGACGGTCTCTGGATCGTCCCGACGGCGATCCCGGAGGGCACCCTGCCGGGAACCCTCGCCTACGCCCTGATCGGCGATGACGGCGTGCACGTGATCGACCCCGGCTGGGACACGCCGGAGAACCTCGAGCGCATCGAGCGCGCCCTGGCCGCCGCCGGGCGGTCGGTGTCCGACATCCGAACCGTCATCGTCACCCACCACCACCCGGACCACCTCGGGCTCGCCGAGCGGGTGCGAGAGCTCGCCGGCGCGCAGCTGGTGATGTCCGCCGCCGAGCGGAAGGTGCTCGCCGCCGTCTCTGACCCTGCCGCCCGTGATCCGAAGACGTACCGCGAGACGCTGGTGCGCTGGGGCGTCCCCGAGGACAGACATGACGAACTCGTCGCGTCCTTCGCGCGGCCCTCCCTCACCGGCGACGTCGACCCCGACCTCCTGGTGGGCGACGGCCACGTGCTGGAGGTGGCCGGTCGTCGGCTCGAAGTCATCGGAACGCCGGGTCACACGGGCGGCCACATCTGCCTCGCCGACCGCGACGCGCGCCTGCTCTTCACCGGGGACCACGTGCTCCCGCGCATCTACTCCGGAGTGGGCATCGGCGTGCTCGAGGGGACGGAGCCGATGGGCGACCTCCTGACCTCGCTCGACCGCCTCGCCGAGTTCGACGACTTCACGGTGCTCCCCGGGCACGAGTTCCGCTTCACGGGGTTGGCATCGCGCCGCGCCGGGATCGCCGCCCATCACCTGCGGCGCACCGGTGAGGTGGCCGCGCTCGCGGATGAACTCGGCGACCGCTCGGTGTGGACCTATGCGAGCCGACTCACCTGGACCTCGGGCTGGCTCGGCCTCGAGGGATTCTGGCTGCACTCCGCCCTGCGGCAGACCGAGATGCACCTCGGGCTCGTGCGCAGCGGCCGGGCCAGGGCCTGGCTCAGCCTCGGCTGATCACCCTGCGCCGCAGTCGCCAGCCCGAGTCGGTGCGGACGAAGGCATCGGAGTACACGCCCATCGCCGCGAGGGTCGGGATCCCGTCGGTGCCGCGGTAGTAGCGGAAGTAGGACTGCGCGGTCGCGTGGTCGCCGTCGACCTCGACCGCGATGCTCGACACGTCGTGACGGGTGTGGGTGCCCGGCCCCTGGATGCCCGCGGCGCGGCGATCGTGCACCCCGGCGAGCAGTGCCGTCCGACCCGTGATGGTCTGCACGTCCATGGGCAGGTCCGTGGCGTCGGTGAGATCCCAGACCGCATCCGGCGTGAAGCACTCGATGTACGCCGCGGGGTCTCCGGCATCGGCGAGGTGCGCGATGCGTGCGAGGAGCATCGCGATCTCCTGGCGGTCGCCGATCGCCCGCAGGTCGGCACTCATGACGTCTCTCCGGCCCAGCGCTCGAGATGCGCCCTCAGGTCGTCCGGGATCGGCACCGGATCCTGCGCGGGGGAGACCGTGACGATCGTGCTCTCGGCACGCGCGACCGGCACCTGGTCGTCGAGGCGGGTCATCTCGAACGCGAAGCGGAACGACGAGCGCCCGATCCGCCCCATCCGCAGGTCGATCCGGACCTCGTCGAACAGGCGGGCCGCGGCCAGGTACTCGCAGGTCGTGGCGCGCGACACGGTCCACCAGCCGAAGCGCTCGACGAGGGTGTCCTGCCTCAGCCCCTGCAGGAAGAGGAACTCCGACTGCAGGCCCTCCATCTTCGGGAACCACGCGGCGTAGTAGAGGATGCCGGCCGGGTCGGTGTCGGCGTAGCTCAGGCGCACCGTGTGCGAGTGGATGATCGGGCGGACGGGGGCCTCGATCACTGCGTCACCGTCCAGCCGCCGTCGACCGGGAGGAAGACGCCGTTGATGTAGCCGGCCAGCGGGGAGAGCAGGAAGAGCGTCGCCCAGGCGATGTCATCGGGGCTGGCCATGCGACCCAGGGGGATGCGGGTGAGCACCCGCTGCCCGGTCTCGCTGCCCGCGAACCCGGCCAGGCGCGGGGTGTCGGTCATGCCGGGGGCGACGCCGTTCGAGCGGAACTCGCCGGCGCGGTGGGCGGCGAGGTGGCGGACGTAGCCCATGATCGCGGCCTTGGACGCCGAGTACCAGGCGTTGTCGGTGCCGACGAGGTTCCCGGCGACCGAAGTCGTCGCGACCATGGCGGCGCCTTCTCCGGGTCCGGCAGTCGCCCAGGCCTGCGTCATCCGGCGTACGCTCCCGACGCAGATCTCCAGCGCCCGGTCGAACGGGATGTCGGAGCTGGAGGCGGGGCCGGCGTTGTTGTGCAGGTAGCGGATCGCACCGAGCGCACGGACGGCATTGGTGAAACCCGCATCCACAGCCGCGTCATCCGACACGTCCGCCACCCAGGTGTGCACGGCGGTGCCGGTGCCGCGCACCAGCTGGGCGGTCTCCTCGAGTCCTTCGGGATTCAGGTCCCAGAGGCTGACGGCGAGACCGAGTCCCGCCGCGTGCACGGCGGTCGCCCGGCCGATGCCGCTCCCGGCGCCGGTGATGAGCACCGCGTCTCCCGCCGTGAATCCGAAGTCGACTGCACCCATACCGCGCTCCTTTGCCCAAGCATTTGCTTGTTTGACTCTAGCGCCGACGCGGCGGGAAGGCCACCCCGCCGCGACTCCGATACCTCAGCGGGACGACAGCACGAACCCCCGGTAGTCGGCCGCGACCACCTCCTCGCAGCGATCGATGTAGTTCTTGAAGCCGCCGATGTAGGGCAGGAAGCCTCGCGCCTTGCCGGCGATGTTCGAGCCCGTGTACCAGGACGGGGCCGAGCCGAACAGGGTGCGATCGGCCAGCTCGAGGGAGTGCGCGGTCCAGGCCTCCGCGGCGTCGGAGCGGGCCTCGATCGAGGTTTGGCCGCGCTCGCGGCAGTGCGCGATGATCCGCAGCGCATAGTCGCCCTGCTGCTCGGAGGTGAGCGCCATGTTCGACAGCACACTGGGGCTGCCCGGCCCGTTCAGCACCAGCAGGTTCGGGAAGCCGGGCAGCGCGATGCCGAGATACGTCGAGGGGAAGCCCGTCCATTCCTCGCGCAGCGAGCGGCCGTCGCGCCCGCGGATGTCGATCGCGGTGAGCGCGCCCGTCATGGCGTCGAATCCTGTCGCGTACACGATCACGTCGTGTTCGCGGTGCTGCTCGGTGGTGCGGATGCCGGTGTCGGTGACCTCGGCGAGAGGCTCGCGCCGCAGATCCACCAGGGTGACGTGCGGCTCGTTGAACGTCTCGTAGTAGCCGGTGTCGGTGCAGATGCGCTTGGTGCCGACCGGGTGGTCTCGCGGGGTCAGCGTTTCCCGTATCGCAGCGTCGGGCACGCGTTCGCTGAGCTTCTGTTCGAAGAAGACCCGTGCGGCGTCGTTGATCACCGGGTCGACCGTGAGCCCCTGGAACGCCTTCGCGAAGAGCACCCCACCGCGAGTCCAACTCTCTTCGAACACCTCGGTGCGCTCCTGCTCGTCGGCCTCGGCGAACGGAGTGGGATGGCTCGACCAGGGCGATCCGGCCGCGCCGTTCCACGACAGCTCGCGTCGACGTTCCAGATCGTCCTGCTGGCGCTGCCACTCCTCGTCGTCGAGCATCCGGTTGAAGGCGGGAACGCTGTAGTTGGCGCTGCGTTGGTAGACGGTGAGCTCCGCGGCATCCTGAGCGATCAGCGGGATCGCCTGCACGCCGGAGGAGCCCGTGCCGATCACGGCGACGCGCTTGCCCCGCAGGTCGACCGGCGTCTCCGGCCATGCCGAGGTCTGCAGAACGTCGCCGGTGAAGTCGTCGCGGCCGGGGAGGTCGGGCAGCTGCGGCTTCGAGAGCCCTCCGGTCGCCATGATCAGCCACCGTGCGGAGGCTTCGAGTCCGGATTCCGTGCGCACCTCCCACCGTTGCTCTCGCTCGTTCCAGGATGCGGAGGCCAGGCGCTCACCGAAGCGGTAGTGGCGGCGCACGTCGAAACGGTCGGCGACGTGGTTCAGGTAGCGCAGGATCTCGGGCTGCGTCGCATAGCGCTCGCTCCAGCGCCATTCGCGCTGCAGTGCCTCGTCGAAGGAGAACGAGTAGTCGATGCTCTCCACGTCGCAGCGCGCACCGGGGTAGCGGTTCCAGTACCAGGTGCCGCCGACGTCGTCGCCGGCCTCGATGCCGAGGATGTCGAGTCCGGCGCGCTCGGCGTGGATCGTGGAGTACAGGCCGGCGAAGCCGGCGCCGACGATGATGACGTCGTGTTCGGGGATCATCGGTGGTCCTTCGGGTCGGGGGTGGTCAGGGAGCGGAGGTCGCTCCAGAGGATCTCGGCGGCGCTGGTCCCCGGCCCGTAGCCGGGGATGGTCAGGAAGCCGTGGAACTGATCGGGGTGATGGCGGAGGATGACCGGGACGCCGACGTCGCGCAGTCGCAGGGCGAAGGCGGTGTCCTCATCGCACAGGGGGTCGAGGCCGGCCGTGACGACGAGTGCGGGCGGCAGGCCGGCGAGGTCGTCGGCCGCGAACGGCGTGACATCGGCGTCGAAGCGGTCGGGGTGATCGCCGAGGAAGGTGCGCCAGTAGTGCGCGAGCAGGTCGGATGAGACGAAGTACCCGCTCGCCCTCGTGCGGTGGCTCTCGGAGGACATCGTCGGGTCGAGGAACGGATACAGCAGGACCTGCGCCACGGCCGGGCTCTCCCCGCGGTCGCGGAGGGCGATGGCGGCGCCGGCTGCGACGTTGCCGCCCGAGCTGTCGCCCGCGAGGACGAGCCCGTGGTCGGCGAGTCCGGCCCCCAGCGCCCAGTCGGCGACGGCGACCACGTCGTCACGCGCGTCGCCCGGTCCGGACTCGGGTGCGAGCCGATAGTCGACCGATACGACGACAGCCTCGGTCGCGCGGGCCCAGCGCCGACAGAACCCGTCGTGTCCGGCGATCGAGCCGTGCAGGAAGCCGCCGCCGTGCGCGTACACGGTGGTCGGTGCACCGGGTCGCTCCGCATGCGGGTGGTACACCCGGATCGGGATCCCGTACGTGCCGGCATCCACCGTCGCGTCTACCGTCGATGCGACGTCGTCGAGGTTCGCCGCCGGGCGGATCCGGTCGTCGGCGGCGGCGCGACCGGCAAGCGGGGACATGGTCGCAAGCGGAGGGAAGCTCTCCTCGAGCAGCTTCAGCATGCGCGTCGTCTCGTCCACATGATCTCCTTCGATCAGCAGCAGTATGACTGTTAGTCATAGTACGATCAGGAATATGTCACTCATCGACGAGGAGGTCAAGTGAGCGACCACGAAGAGACCGATCTGCAGGCCGATCTGCCGGCGACGAGCTGGGCCGTTCTCGGCATCCTGTCGTTCGGCACCGAACTGTCGGGCTACGACGTCAAGCAATGGGCCGACCAGAGCCTCGCCTACTTCTACTGGGCGCCCTCGCAGAGCCAGATCTACACCGAGCTGCGGCGGCTGGAGCAGCTCGGGATGGCGTCTTCCCGGGTGGAGCAGACGCACGCGGCGAAGAGCCGACGCCTGTACTCGATCACCGACCTCGGGCGCCGGAGCATGCGCCGCTGGTCGGACGAGATCCCCGCGGAACCCGTGATCCTCAAGCACTCCCAGATCCTGCGCCTGTGGGCCGCGCACAACGGCGACCTCGATCGCCTCCGCGAGACCCTCGCCGCCTATCGCGACGAGGCGGTGCGGATCGCGGAGGAGGCGGGCGCCCACGCTCTGGGTGCACGGCGCGAGGACGATTGGCGCTTCTCCGGCGTCGCGCTGGAGTGGTCGGAGCGCTTCTACCGCGACGAGGCCGCCCGCATCGACTGGCTCATCGAGCGCCTGAGCGGCATGCGATGAGCACCTCGGTGCGGGAGTGAGTCCGGCCTGCGTCTTGCTGTCAGATGCCGAAGCCGCCGTCGACGTCGAGCTTCTGTCCGGTGATGAAGCCCGCGGCGGGGGAGGCGAGGAAGGCGACGGCGGCGGCGATGTCCCGGGCGGTGCCGAAGCGGCGCAGCGGGATGTTGGCGGTGGCGACCTCCAGGGCACGCTCGTCGAGGTCGCCGGACGCCATCAGTCGAGCGGACATCCCGTCCCACAGCATGCCGGGACCGACCGCGTTCACGCGCACACCGAAGCGTCCTTCTTCCGCAGCGAGTCCTCGGGCCAGCGCCTCGACGCCTCCTTTCGGGGCGACCGAGAGTCCGTCACGGACGGGATAGCGACGCGTACCGGCGCTGGTGACGACGGTGAGCGACCCGGATGCCTCGCGCAGGGACGGGAGGAAAGCCTTCGCGACGACGAAGAAGCCGACCAGGTCGTCGTCGACCTGGCGGGCGAACTGCTCGACGGAGACCTTCGACAGATGCACCATCGGCACGTGCGGACCGGCCGCATGCACGACCGTGTGTACGGCGCCGTGCCGTGCCACGAGGTCGGCGGCGAGGGCAGCGGCGCCGGCTTCGTCGCGCACGTCGAGCCGATGCGCCTCGCCCGTGTCGCCGAGGGCGGCGAGCAGTTCGGGCGAAGGGGCGGAGCGGTGGGTGATCGCGACGCGGACGCCTTCGGAGGCGAGTGTCGTGGCGATCGCAGAGCCGATTCCGCCGGTCCCGCCCGTCACGACGGCGATGCCGGGAAGGTCGCGGAGGCGGCGGTTCTCAGAAGTCTGTGCAGTGTCCATGAGCCGGAATCTAACAGGTGTCCGAATCGTAACCAAGCAATTGACCGGTTGGGCGTTGCCCGGGGTGTCCGAGTGTGATTTACTAAGCAAGCGTTTGGTCGCCCTTGCGCTCTAACTCAACGATGAGAGAGGTTCGGATATGCGGTTCAACAGACTCGCGGCGGTTGCCGCAGGGATCGTGGTGTCGACGATGGTGCTCGCCGGCTGCTCGGGCGGTGACGCGGACGCCGGCAGCGGCGGCGAAGGCGGCGGGGACGACCCGATCCAGATCGTCGTGCTCGGAGGCATGGGCGCCGAGGGCATCCTCGCGGACAACGCGACCACCGCGGTCACGGCGGCGCTGGCATCCGTCGACGCGGTGAACGACATGGGCGGGATCCTCGACCGCAAGGTCGAGATCACCCACCTCGAAGACAACGCCGACCCCACGGTCGCCGTCACCAAGCTGCGCGAGTACATCGCCACCGAGGGCAAGCCCGACCTCGTGATGAACTCCGGCCCCTCGACCATCACCGAGGCGATGCTGCCGATCCTGACGCAGAACAAGATCGTGTCGTTCAACATCGGCCCGACCACCGGATCCGGTGACCCCGCGGTCAACCCCTACAGCTTCGACCTCAGCGCCTCCGTGCCCGACTACCTCGGTTCCTTCGTCGCCGAGATGGACGACCGCGGCTACGAGAACGTCGCGATCCTGCACGGCTCCAGCGCCTACGGCGAGCTCTTCGGCTCGCTCGGCGAGACCACCTTCGCGGACGCCGGGTTCACGGTGACCGGCAACGAAGGCTTCGACAACGCGGCTCTCGACATGACCGCCCAGCTCTCGGCGCTGCAGCAGGGCGACCCCGATGTCCTCGTGCTCGACGCCTACGGCGCACCGCTCGGCTACGTGCTCCAGAGCCTGGAGAAGCTCGGCTGGGATGTTCCGGTGATGGGCAACTCCTCGGTCGCCGCGACCGGTTTGATCGCCACGCCCGCTCCCGACGGCGTCCTCGGCACCGACCAGGTCAAGAACCTCACGATGCAGGTGTACTCCAGCACGCAGTACAACCCTGACGACACCAAGGTCAACGAGGCCGTCGAGCGCATGCTCGCCGCCGGTGAGATCAAGTCGTCGCTGATCCTCGCCTACAACTACGACTCGGCACTGCTCTTCAAGGCCGCCGCGGAGAAGGCCGGTGGAGTCGACGACCCCGACGCCCTGGTCGCCGCCCTCATCGACCCCGAGGTGCAGAAGGCCGCCGAGACCGCGATCCTCGCGAACTACGCGTTCGAGAAGGATGCGCACAGCCCGCACGTGAGCCCCGACCAGTTCGCCTTCATCCCGCCGGGCGAGCTCGTCAACGGCCAGTTCCAGCCGTGACACCGGCCGGCGCGTGACCATCGCCGGCGGCTCGGATCTCTCTTCGGATCCGAGCCGTCGGCACACCAAGCCAAAGTGATGGAAGGAACCCGACCGCAATGACCATCATCTGGTCCGGCCTGGCGCTCGGTGCGATCTACGCACTGGTGGCGATCGGCTACAACATCGTCTTCCTCTCGCAGAAGACCTTCAACTTCGCGCAGGCGGCGCTCATGATGCTCGGCGCGTTCATCGCGTACGTCGGCATCGTCGTCTGGGGCCTGCCCTGGTGGCTCGTCGCGATCGCCGCCGCCGTCATCGTCGGCGCCATCGCCGCGCTCGAGGAGCGCATCGCGATCCGTCCGGTCAAGGACCCGCACAACCTGCTGGTCACGACCCTCGGCGCCTCCATCATCATGGAGGGCGTCGCCCAGGTGATCTGGGGCGGTGAGCCCAAGCGGGTGCCCTTCTTCATGGGCGACCAGGTGCTGGAGTTCCTCGGGGGACGCGTGTACCCGGTCGAGCTCGCGCTGATCGTCCTCGTGATCCTGCTCGTCATCGTGCTCACGCAGTACGCCAAGCGGAGCATGACCGGCATCGCGCTCCTCGGCATGAGCGAGAACCGCGAAGCCGCGCAGCTGCGTGGCGTCAACGTGCGGCGCTTCGCCCTCATGGCCTTCATCTTCACCGGCGTCCTGGCCGGATTCCTCGGTGTGTTCGTCGGACCCAAGACCTACGCGGTCGCGACCCTCGGCGCCTCGCTGGCGCTCAAGGGCTTCGTCGTCCTCGCGATCGGCGGGTTCGGATCCCTCGGTGGCGTCCTCGTCGGGGGGCTGATCGTCGGACTCGCGGAAGCCCTCGCCACGCGCTACATCGGTGCCGACTACGCCGGCCTGACGGTGTTCTTCATCCTCATCGTGATTCTGATGGTCAAGCCGACGGGACTCTTCACCCGTCGCGTGGAACGGACGGTGTGACCGTGTCTGCTCTCTGGTTGAAACTGCGTGCCGTCCCCGGGTGGGTCTGGCCCCTCGCCGTCGGCATCGTGCTGATCGCGCTCCCGTTCCTCGGGCTCAACTACGCCGCGACGCGGCAGATCGAGCTCACCCTCATCCTGGCGCTGATCGTGCTGGGCCTGAACCTGTCGCTCGGCTACGCCGGCGAGCTCGCGATGGGGCAGGTCGCGATGTATGCGGCCGGTGCCTATGCCGCGGGTCTCGCGAACAAGGCCGGCGTCACGGACATCTGGCTGCAGCTGCTGATCGGCGCGGCGGCTGCGCTCGTGATCGGACTCATCTCCGGCATCCCCGGTCTGCGCCTCGGCAGCTGGTCGCTCGCGATGACCTCGTTCTTCCTGATCCTGATCGTCCCGGACGTGCTGTCGATCTTCAAGGAGGAGACCGGCGGCCGCAACGGACTGGCCGGCATCATGCCCGCCACGTCGTTCGGTCAGATGATCGACGGACGCACGTACTACGTGATCATCGTCGGCGTCACCATCGTGGCGTTCGCGCTCATCAGGAACCTCGTCCTCTCCGGGCACGGCACCGCCCTCCGCGTGCTCAAGCAGAGCCCCGTGCTGGCGTCGTCGATGGGCATCTCCGTGTTCCGCGCCAAGCTCACCGCCTACGCGATCGGAGCGGTCCCCGCCGGTATCGCCGGTGTGCTCTTCGCCAACCTCGACCTGTTCATCTCGCCCGAGGCGTTCGCGTTCTCGTTCGCCATGACGGTGCTCGCCGCCTCGATCTTCGGCGGCTCGGCCAGCATCTACGGCGCTCTGATCGGTGCGGCGGTGCTGCAGTTCGGCATGAACCAGTCGACCAACTTCAGCAAGTTCGGCCTCATCATCTCGGGTGCGTTCCTCTTGATCGGCGGGGTCGCGTTCACCGGCGGACTCGCCGGGCTGCTGCGGAGCCTCGTGCGCAAGGCCGACATCGCCGCGAAGGCCAGGACCGGTGTGCGGCCGGCGGAGGCCGTACCGGCGGAGGTCGAGAAGCTCGACGGTGCGCTGTTGCGCACCGAGGGAGTCTCCAAGGCGTTCGGTGGCAACCAGGCGCTGTCGAAGGTGTCGATCGATGCGGCACCGGGAGCAGTCACCGCGATCATCGGCCCGAACGGCTCCGGCAAGACGACCCTGCTGAACATGATCTCCGGCTTCTACAAGACGGATGCAGGGACCATCGAGCTCGACGGCACGTCGATCCAGGGGCTGTCGTCGTACCGGGTCGCGCGGGCAGGAGTGTCGCGCACCTTCCAGACGCCCAACATCCCCGAGAAGCTGACGGTCTTCGAGGCGGTGGAAGCCGGACGGTACGCCACCGAGCGCCCCACCATCTTCGCCTCGGTGCTGCGGCTTCCGACGTTCTGGCGGACCCGCAGGGACAATCGTGCCGCAGCGGAGCGCGCGCTCGCACTCGTCGGTCTCAGCGCACAGCGCGATGAACCGGCCGATTCCCTGCCGCTCGGCAATCGGCGTCTCCTCGAGGTGGCGCGGAGCCTCGCGGCATCACCCAAGGTCGTGCTCCTCGACGAGGTCGCATCCGGGTTGGACGAGGACGAGCTCGAGGTTCTGGAGAGTCTCGTGAAGCGGCTGCGCGACGCCGGGATGACCGTCATCCTGGTGGAGCACAACTTCCAGCTCGTGCTCCGTGTCGCGGATGACATCTACGTGCTCGCACAGGGCGCGGTCATGGCGCACGGCACGCCCGAGCAGATCGAGAGCAACCCGCGGGTCATGGAGGAGTACCTCGGTGTCACGGCGGAGACCAACGCGGCAGGAGGCGGCGACCATGAGTGATGTCCTGCTGGAGGTGTCGGGACTGCAGACCGGCTACGGCGACCTGACGGTGGTGCGCGACGTCTCGCTGACGGTGCGCGCCGGCGAGATCACGGTGCTGCTCGGCCGCAACGGCGCGGGCAAGACGACCACGCTGCGGGCGATCACCGGGCTCAACAAGGTCTCGGGCGGCACGGTCACCTACCTCGGGGAACAGCTGACGGATGCCCCGCACAAGCGGGTCGCCCGCGGGATCTCGTACGTGCAGGAAGGCAAGAAGGTCTTCCGCGAACTCACGATCGAGCAGAACCTCATCCTCGGCGGCTTCTCGCGCGGGATGAGCAAGCGAGCGCTGGTCGCCGCGGCGGACGAGATCTATCAGCTGTTCCCGATCCTCGGCAGCAAGCGCGCCCTCCCGGCCGCGAGCATGTCGGGCGGCCAGCAGCAGATGCTCGCGATCGGCCAGGCGCTGATGGCGAAGCCGAAGCTGCTCATCCTCGACGAACCGAGCCAGGGACTTGCCCCCGTGATCGTCAAGGAGGTCATGGAGCGCGTGCATGAGCTCAAGGCGACCGGCATCGGCATCCTCCTGGTCGAGCAGGCCGTGCAGGAGTCGGTGGCGATCGCCGACGAGGTCGCGGTCATCGAGATGGGTCGGACGACCCTGGCCGGTGCGGCGGCCGACGTCACGCTCGAAGACCTGCAGAAGGCGTACTTCGGCGCCGTGGTCTAAGGCCCCGTGGGATAGCCGAGCACCGTGGTCTGCTCACGGCTGAAGGCGGTCGTGACCCGGTGGGAGATCAGCCACCTGTCCTCGACCCGGTGGTAGTCAACGTCGTAGAAGCCCCGCATGGCGAGGCGCGGGGCTCCGGCATCCTCGGCGTAGTCGCCGTGGAACTCCAGATGGATGCGGGCCGTCGCGCGATCACCGTCGAATGCCAGTTGCGGCAGATGAAGGAAGTGGATGCCGGCGAAAGAGGCATCCGCGCAGAAGGTCTGCAGCGCGGCGCGCCCCTGCACGAAGGTCAGGGGCGGTGCCTCGCCGACCGGACGCGACTGGTAGATGCCGTCTTCGGTGAACAGGCTGCTCCAGGTCTCGCCGTCGCGCTCATCGAACGCGCGTGCGTAGGTGGCCTCCAGCTCGATGATCTCCAGCCGATCCTCGAGTGCCTGCAGTCGTTGCTCGATGCTCAGGGTCATGGGGTTCCTTTCGAAGGCGGGCGGGTGGCCGCCCGGCGGACTCGTTCTCGAGCGAGTGTCGAGGGGTCATCGGGGCCGCGGCGACCGCGCGGCCCTGCGCCCTCCGGATCGCGCAGCCGCCCGGCATCCGCTCGCGTCCACTCGCGCACGGCCGTGCGTTCGACGATGCGCCAGCCGTCGGGGTCGCGTCGGACGTGGTCGAGATAGCGGAAGCCGCTCGTGAAGTTGCGGGTCTCGTCGTCGCTCGGGCGGCCCCAGTGCACGGCGGTGCCGTAGGTCTCCGCGAACGCGTGGTCACCGAACAGCTCGACACGGTGGTTGCCGATGAGGTGCATGGTGCCGTCGAACACCGCGGTGCGCTCTCGCAGCCAGGTGACGTAGTCGTCGGCCGTGCCCGAGAAGCCCGTGTGCTGGTCGATTCCGTCGTGGGCGTAGACGCCGCGGACCACGAGGTAGTCGGCCCGGTCGACCGCCGAGCAGTAGCGGAGCACGAGATCGTGGATCTCCTGCCTGTCCGAGAGCTCGGCGAGGGTGTTCATGCCTGATCCGGCATGTTCGTCCATCCGCGCCCCGACGCCTTGCCGTACCAGCCGGATGCGGCGAGAGTCCCGCCGTCCACGGGGATCGTGTGGCCCGTGATGAAGGCGGCATCGCGCGAAGCGAGGAAGGCCACGACGCCGGCGAAGTCCTCGGGCTGTCCGAAGCGTCCGGCGGGAAGCCAGGAGCGCAGCAGCGCAGGGTCGCGACCGGCCAGCATGAGTTCGGCGGGTGTCTGCGCGGTGTCCGCGAGGTCGGGCGCGATCGCGTTGACCCGGATGCCGGACGGGCCGAGTTCGACGGCGAGGCTCTTCGTGAACGCCGAGACGCCGGCGTTGTACGCCGAGTAGACGGCGTTGCCGGGGATGCCGCGGAAGGCCTCGACCGTGGAGACGTTGACGATGCTGCCGCTGCCGGCCGAGATCATCCCGGGCAGCAGTGCGTGCGTGACCGCGAACACGTGCCACAGGTTGAGCTCGTGCAGGCGGCGCCACTGCTCGGGCGGGCTCTTCGC
Organism: Microbacterium sp. NPDC090218; assembly: GCA_044900255.1. Classification (GTDB taxonomy): domain Bacteria; phylum Actinomycetota; class Actinomycetes; order Actinomycetales; family Microbacteriaceae; genus Microbacterium. The sequence continues at coordinate 220,867 of JBJDMS010000002.1, forward strand.
GAAGAAGGACTTCGCGGGACGGAAGTCGCCGACGTTGTTGACGAGCACGTCGGCGTGCCCGTGTGTGCTCTCGACGAGCGTCGCGAGGCGGCCGACCGTGTCGTCGCGGGTGATGTCGCCGACGAGGACGGTGCAGCGTCCGCCGTGTTCCTCGATGTCTGCGGCGGTCGCCGCGGCGGCATCCGCATCGATGTCGACGAGGATGACCCGGTCGCCGTCGGCCGCGAACCGGCGACTGATCCCGCCGCCGATGCCGAGGGCGCCGCCGGTGACCACCACGGTGCGCGGATGCTGCTGAGGGACGTCGTCGTGACTCATGCAACAAACCTAGCATTTGGTTGGTAGCATGGACAGGTCGGCGCATCGGAGCGCCGCGCACGGAGGAGGCGGAGTGAGCCTGGTCATGGATTTCGCGGGCAGGGTGGTCGCGGTCACCGGCGGGGCCCGGGGCGTCGGTCGGGGCGTGGTCGAGGCCTTCCTCGACGCCGGCGCGGAGGTCGAGTTCTGCGGCCGCTCCGAGCCGGAGAGTCTGCCGGAGCGCGATGGGCGCAGGGCCGCCTTCCGTCCCGTCGACGTGCGGGATGCCACGCAGAACGAGGGGTGGATCGCGGGTATCGCCGAGCGGCACGGGCGACTCGACGTGCTCGTCAACAACGTCGGTGGTTCACCGTTCGGCCGCTTCGAAGCAGGGTCGCCGCGCTACTTCCAGGCGATCACCGAGATCAACTTCCTCTCCGCCGCCGTCGCCACCCGAGCGGCCTTCGAGCCCCTGCGCGCCGCCTCCGGCAGTGTGATCAACATCACCTCCATCAGCGCGCGTCGACCCAGCCCCGGCACGGCCGTGTACGGCGCGGCGAAGGCCGCCCTCGAGAGCCTGACCCGCAGCCTCGCCGTCGAGTGGGCGCCGGACATCCGCGTCAATGCGGTCAGCAGCGGCCTGGTCCACACCGCGAGCGCGGTCGACCACTACGGCACCCCGGAGCAGTACGCCGAGATCGCCCGCACCATCCCGCGCGGGCGGCTGGCCTCGCCGCAGGAACTCGGCAACGTCTGCGTCATGCTCGCCTCGCCGCTCTCGGCGCACGTCACCGGCGCCGTCATCCCCGTGGACGGCGGTGGCGAATGGCCCGCCTTCCTCACCCACACCCCGAACGCGGACATCGTGCAGCAGGCCGACCGCCTCGACATCACTGGAGGATCCTCATCATGACCGAAGCCGTCATCGTCTCCGCGGTCCGCTCTCCCATCGGGCGCGCGTTCAAAGGCAGCCTGAGCGACATGCGCGGCGACGACCTCGCCGTGCAGATGGTGCGGGCCGCCGTCGACGCGGCGCCGGGCCTCGACCCGAACGAGATCGTCGACCTCATGGTGGGTTGCGCGCAGCCGGCCGGCCAACAGGGCTACAACATCGGCCGGATGCTGGCGCTGCAGCTCGGGTGGGACGCGGTGCCCGGCACCACTGTCAACCGCTACTGCGCGTCGTCGTTGCAGACCACCCGGATGGCATTCCACGCGATCAAGGCCGGCGAGGGTGACGTGTTCGTCTCCGCCGGTGTGGAGGCCGTGTCGCAGTTCGGCTCAGGGAAGTCCGACGGCATGCCCGACACCAGGAATCCGCGGTGGGCGGACGCCGCGGCCCGCACCGCGCGCGAGGCGCAGGACCCGGACTTCGTGTGGTCCGACCCCCGCGAGCGCGGCGAGCTCGAAGACATCTACATCGCGATGGGGGAGACCGCCGAGAACGTGGCATCCTTCCGGGGTGTGTCACGCCGTGAGCAGGACGAGTGGGCGGTGCTCAGCCAGAACCGCGCCGAGGCCGCCGCCGCCCGGGGATTCTGGGACACCGACATCACCCCGGTGCGTCTGGCCGACGGCACACTGGTCTCGAAGGATGACGGTCCCCGCGCGGGGGTCACCCTGGAGGGCATCAGCGGCATGCAGCCGGTGTTCCGCCCCCACGGCACCGTGACCGCGGCGAACTGCTGCCCGCTCAACGACGGCGCCGCGGCGCTCGTGATCATGAGCGACACCCGCGCGGCCGAGCTCGGCCTCACTCCGCTCGCACGCGTCGTGTCGACGGGCGTCTCCGCTCTGTCGGCCGAGATCATGGGCCTCGGGCCGGTGCAGGCCGTCGAGCGCGCGCTCGCTCACGCCCGGATGTCGATCGGAGCCATCGACATCCTCGAGATCAACGAGGCCTTCGCGGCGCAGGTCATCCCTTCGATCGCCGACATCGGGATCGACCCCGAGCGAGTGAACGTCAACGGCGGCGCGATCGCCCTCGGCCACCCCTATGGCATGACCGGTGCGCGCATCACGACCACGGCGATCAACGCGCTGCGCGAGCGCGACGAGCAGTTCGCCGTCGAGACGATGTGCACGGCCGGTGGTCAGGGCATGGCGATGGTGCTGGAGCGTCTGAGCTGACACCGCGTCACCGGTACGCGGGGTCGTTCCGCGTGCCGGCTTCGACCGCACGGCTTCCTGCCCAGCGCACGGCGCGTCCGCGTGAAGCGGCCGTGCGCTCGGCACGAAGTCGTGCACTCGGCGCAGGGGTGCGGGAGCGCCGGGGCGCGGGAGCGCGGGGGTTACTGCTCTTCGGCTTGGAAGGTGACGGTCGAGGTCCGCGGAGCGCCGTCGCCGAGCAAGGTGAGTGTCAGCGTCGTCGGCCAGGCGGCGGCGACGTAGTACCCGGTGATGTTCACCGCGACCTGCTCCGATCCTCCGGGCGGGATCGTCACCGAGCCGGTGAGCGGGCCGGACAGGGACTCGAGTGCGGGCGACACGTCGACCGACCACGTGACGGTCATCGGGGTCGTCCCGGTGTTCGTGACGGTCGCGCCCGGCCACGCGAACCCCGCGCCCGTGACACCGGCGGGGGACATCTGCACGGCCACCGCCGCACCGGATGCCGCCGCGAGAGGCGTGGCGACGGCCGCCGCGATCACGGGCGCCGACCAGGCCGCCGCTCGCACCACCGACCGCCGAGTGAATCCTGCCGACGCGCGCTGCTCATCCATACCGTCCCCATCCCCAAGTGCCTACGACTTAAGGCTATCGGGACAGTGACTTTTAGCTAAATGCGCCTAGCTCAGACGTGCGCGCGCAGCTCCGACTTCAGGATCTTGCCCGTGGCGTTGCGCGGGAAGTCCTCGACGAAGACGAACTCGCGCGGCACCTTGAAGTTCGCCAGGTGCGTGCGGCAGAAGGCCTCGAGCTCCGCGGCGTCCGGTCGTGGCGAGGCGTTGTGCAACAGCAGGACGTAGGCGCGGCCGACCGTGCCGAGCCGGTGGTCGTCCACACCGATCACGGCGGACTCGTTCACGGCAGGATGCTTGCGCAGCGCGTTCTCGACCTCGGCGGGGTAGACGTTGAAGCCGCCCACGATGAACATGTCCTTCAGTCGGTCGGTGATCTTCAGGCAGCCGTGCTCGTCGAGGCGTCCGACGTCTCCGGTGTGGAACCAGCCGTCCGCGTCGAGCACCGCATCCGTGGCCGCCTGATCCTCGAAGTAGCCCAACATGACGTTGGGTCCGCGGAGCAGGATCTCCCCGTCGGTGTCGAGCCCTGCATCACCGCCGTCTTCGTCCACGACGCGGATCTCGACGCCTTCGACCGCCGGCCCGGTGGTCTGGGCCGTGTGCTCGAGGGACTCGCCGGGGCGGGAGAGCGTGGCGACGACGCACTCGGTGAGCCCGTAGGCCTGAGCGACGGTCTCGAAACCCAGCGTGTTCACCATGTCGTGGAAGAGCGTCGCCGGCGCTGCCGTGGCTCCGGCGATCGCGAACCGCAGCGACGACAGGTCGTACTCGCGGAGCCGCGGGTGGTCGAGCAGCGAGGTGAAGATCGTCGGCACGCCGGGCAGCACGCTGATGCGCGCCGACTGCACGAGCTCGAGCAGCCGGTCGGCATCGAAGACGGCGAGCGGGTAGATCGTCGTGCCCGCCATCAGCGAGGTGATCATGCCGGCCTTGTAGCCGAACCCGTGGAAGAAGGGGTTCACGACGGCGTAGCGGTCCTCGGGAGTCAGTCGCGCGCCGAGCCCCCAGGCGCGCGCAACCGAGAGGGTCTGCCGGTGCGCGCTGAGGACGCCTTTGGGAACGCCCGTGGTGCCCGAGGTGAAGAGCACGTCCATGATGTCGTCGGGGGTCACGGCATCTGCAGCGGCCGAGACGCGGGCCTGGTCGACCGCGGCTCCCGCGGCGAGGAACCCCGACCAGGAGAGGATGCCGTCGCCACCCTCGCCGTCGATCGTGACGACCGTGTGCAGGTGGGGGAGGCCGGGGAAGACCGGGCCTTCGCCGCCACGCTCCGCCGCGGCGCCGCGCAACGCGGAACTGTACGACTTGCCGAGGAATCCGTCGGCGAGCACCAGGCCGGTCGCGCGGGAGCGGGCCAGGATCTCGGCGGCCTCGTGTCCGGTGAAGCGGGTGTTGAGGGGCACGACGGCGATGCCGACCAGTTGGGCGCCGAGCATCGCCAGGATGAACTCGTGTCGGTTCGGGGCCCAGAGGCCGATCCGGTCGCCCGGTTCGACGCCCTGCGCGAGGTAGGCGCGTGCGACACCGCGGACCCGATCCTGCAGCTCGGCGTATCCGATGACCACGTCGCCGTCGACGATGGCCGGATGCTCGCCGAGGGCGGCCATCTCCGCGAGGAGGGCGGGCACTGTCGTGGCTTCCGAGACTGTCATGGACGTCCTTTCCAATATCATGCGTACACTCCGAGTGGATGTTTCGGGAAAACGCTCACATGCGGCACACTTGAACAAGCGCTTGTGAGATTCTCTGTGAAGGAGCAGCAATGGCAACGACCAAAAGCGGGGGCCGGCAGGAGCAGAGCTCCGAACGCCGCGACCAGATCATCTCGATCGCCGCGCGCCTGATCGCCAAGCGCGGGTACTCCGCCACGACGGTCCGTGACATCGCCGATGAGGCGGGCATCCTGTCGGGGAGTCTGTACCACCACTTCTCCTCCAAGGAAGCGATCCTGCAGGAGATCCTTCACAGCTTCATGGCCGGTCTCCTGGGACGCTTCGAGGAGATCGTCGCCGAGGGTGGGAGCCCTCGTGACATCCTCGACAAGCTGATCGCGCACGCCTTCGCGACGATCGAGAGCCAGCCCGATGCTGTCGGCCTCTACCAGAACGAGCTGTCGTTCCTCGCCCGCCAGCCCGGCTTCGAGTTCCTCGGCGAGAACAGCGAGCGCATCGAGGCGCTCTGGCTGGCGCAGATCACCGAGGGGCAGAAGGTCGGCGTCTTCCGCGACTCGATCGACGCTCCGATCGCGTACCGCTTCATCCGCGATGCCGTGTGGTCGACCGTCGCCTGGTACCGGCCCGGCCGCGGGCACACCGCGTCGACCCTGACCGACAACTTCCTGGATCTGCTCCACAAGGGCCTCCTCGCCGACTGAGTGGATGCCGCGTCAGTCCGCGACTTCGCGCGTGCGGGTGCCGCGCGGGTCGAGGACTTCGCGGATCAGCCGCAGCTCCTCCGCATCGGGCGTGCGCGTGAGCGGCGCCGCCGACGCATCGAGTGCGAATCCGGTGCTGTCCGTCACGGCCTGCGGGTCGACGCCGGGGTGGATCGAGACGACGGTGACGGCGCCCTCGTCGTCGTAGCCGAGCACGGCGAGGTTCGTCACGATCACACCGAGGTGGTGGTGCTCGAGCCCCGCTACGCGCGCGCGGTCGTTGCCGACGCCCGAGACCATGTCGACCGAGGGGACGAACACGCGCGTGCTGTGGCGTGAGATCCAGTAGTCCACGCGGTGGTTCGCGGTGTTGCCCGGCGCCCCGCGCACCCCGATGAGCTGACGGGTCGGGCGAGACCAGTCGCCGATGAGGGAGATGTTCTGGTTGCCGAACCGGTCGATCTGGCTGGCGCCCATCATGCTCTGGCGGCGCCCGGTCGCGAGGATGTCGAAGATGCGGCGGAACGGCGCCCAGCCCTCGATCGTCGGCTGCGGTGCGTCCGGGGTGCCCGGCTGCGGCGGGCCGCTGAGGAAGAACGCCTCGCCGTCGCTGAGGACGATGTCGGGCGCGTTCGTGAGCTTGGCCAGGCGCGCGCCGAGCGCGGGGACGATGCCGACCGCGTGCGCGAGGATCTCGCCGGACTCCCGGTAGGTGTCGGCGCATGCCGCGATGCAGATCTCGGCGATGGTGGCGGCGGGGGCGGCGACGGTCTCGGTGGTCGTCGCGGTGGGGGCGTCGGTGGTCATGACTCTCCTCGGTCGGCGTGGAAGCGGGCGACGGCGGCGTGATAGCCGGCCTCGTCGGTTCCCAGGAAGGTGCGTTCGAACTCGGCCCAGGCCTCGGGGTCCTTGGCCGAGACGGCGTAGTGCTTCTGGAAGACCTCGTCGCGGTCGTAGTCGGGGGCGCAGGTCGTGAAATGCGCGCCACGGGGTGCTTCGACGACGGCGGAGGCGTAGATCCGGCTGAAGAGCAGGGTGTGGAACGACCCCTCGTCGAGCAGCGCAGAGGTCGGGACGACCTTCTCGGCGGAGACGATGGTGCGGTCGGCGGCCATCGCGAACAGGTCGTCGAAGTACGGATCGGGCCCGAGGTACTGCGCGTTGCCCTGCTCGTCGGCGCGGTTCACGTGTACCAGGGCCACGTCGAGCGGGAGTGCCGGCATCGCCACGTACTCGGCATCCGAGTAGGGCGACTGCACCGTGCGCAGGCGCGGGTTGGCGGGCAGGACGTCGGAGCCGAGCCCGGCGCGGATCGGCAGGAAGTCGAGCCTCGCATTCGCCGCCCGCAGGCCCGCGACGAACATGCCCTCGTCGTACTCCTCGATCTCCAGTCCGCCGCGTTCCCTGGCCTGGGTGAACAGCGGGTCGAGGGGGATGCTGTCCAGCGAGACGAAGCCGTAGACCAGGCGGCGGATGCGGCCGGCGGCGGCGAGCAGTCCGACGTCGGGCCCTCCGAAGGCGACGACGGTGAGGTCGGTGATGTCCCGCCGGAGGATCTCGCGCACCAGGGCCATGGGCTTGCGTCGCGACCCCCAGCCACCGATGCCGATCGTCATCCCGCTCTCGATGGTGGCGACCGCCTCCTCGATGCTCACCCGCTTGTCCGACATCCCCGCTCCTTCGCGCGACCGGCGCTAAACCTAGCGCTTGTTTGGGAATCACAGTAGCATGCCCGAGAGGACGAACAGCGAGGGAGCTGCACATGGCCGGACAGTCGACGCCGGAGCACGTGGTCGTGACCGGCGGCGCCAGCGGGATCGGTGCCGCAGTGGTCGAGCTGCTGCTCGCTCAGGGATGCCGGGTGACCGTCTTCGACCTCGCGCCGAGCGGACGCCCCGAGGTCGAGACGGAGATCGTCGATCTGCGGGAGGAGGCCGCCGTCGAGGCCGCGATGGAGCGCGCGTGGTCACGCGGCGCCGTGAGCGGGCTCGTCGCCTGCCACGGCATCCGAGGAGCCTTCGTGCCCGCCCTCGAGATCGAGCTCGACCGTGTCCGTCTGCTCTACGACGTGCATGTGGTGGGCTCGCTCGCCGTGTCCCGCTCCCTCGTGCGCCGTCTCCGCGGGGTGCCGGCATCGATCGTGCTGGTGTCGTCGACGACCGCCTACCGGGGCTGGGCGAACCAGGTCGACTACGGGCCGGCGAAGGCCGCGGAACGTCAGCTGATGGAGAACCTCGCCGTGGAATGGGCGCCGCTCGGCGTGCGCGTCAACGCGATCGCCCCGGGGCACACCCTGACCCCGATGGTGCAGGACATGGTCGACGGCGGGTATGACCTGGCGGCGGTGGAGCGGAGGACACCGCGCGGACGCCTCGCCGATCCGGTCGAGATCGCCGCCGCGATCGTGTGGATGCTGCGCGATGCCACGCACGTGATCGGTCAGTGCCTCCCGGTCGACGGGGGCTGGACGGTCGTGGGGCGATGATGCCGACCCGTGCGCTCGGAGACCTCCGGGTCTCGGCCATCGGCATGGGCGCGATGACTCTCACGCAGGTGCCCGACGCCGATGTCGAGCGCGGGGTCCGGGCCGTGCATGCCGCGCTCGACGCGGGGATCACGCTCTTCGACACCGCTGACTCCTACGGACCGTCGGGCGAGATGGGCGTGAACGAACGCGCGCTGATCGAGGCGCTGAAGCGGCATCCGGACGCCATCGACCGCGTCGTGATCGCGACCAAGGGCGGGCACACGCGCGGGCCGGCCGCGACCTGGTGGGTGGACGGTTCGCCTGAGCACCTCGCGGCGGCGGCCCGCGCCTCCGCGCAGCGGCTGAGCCTGGACGCCCTGCCGCTGTATCAGCACCATCGCCCCGACGTGCGCGTGCCGTTCGAGGAGTCGATGGGAGCGATGCGGCAGCTCGTCGACGAAGGCGTCGTCCTGCGGGTAGGAGTCTCGAATGTGGATGTCGGGCAGCTCGACATCGCGAGGCGCGTGCTCGGCGACGCGCTGGTCAGTGTGCAGAACGAGTACTCGGTGCGCGAGCGGTCGAGTGATGCGGTGCTGCGGCACTGTGAGCGGCATGGCCTCGCGTTCCTCGCCTGGGGGCCGCTGGGTGGCATGCGCGCCGCCAAGGGGCTCGGTGGTGCTGCGGCCGCCGCTGCCGCGGTCGCAGAGCGGCACGGGGTGAGCCCGCAGCGCGTGGTGCTGGCGTGGCTGCTGTCGCTGTCGCCGGTGCTGATCCCGATTCCGGGTGCGAGCCGCCCCGAGAGCGTGCAAGACTCGGCGGCCTCCGTCGACCTCACGCTCGACGAGGATGATCTGCGTCTCCTCGAGGCCGGGGCTCCGGGGGAGGATCAGTGAGGCTCCTCCAGCAGCTCGACCCGGACGTCGTCGGGGCCGAGGACGTACACGTAGCGGTGGTCCTCGAGGGGCCCCGCCGTCGCCGTCATGACCGGAGACAGCGGCCGATGACCCAGCTCCGCCAGGCGCGCCAGGCTCGCATCGATGTCCGTCACCACGATGGCCGGATGCGCGGCGCCGATGTGCCCGTTGTCGGGGTCGATGCGCGGGGCGTCCGTACCGCGATACTCGGCGAGTTCGAGGAAGACGCCGTCCGCCAGACGGATGAACGTGAGCAGGATCTCGACGCCCGGGTAGCCCGTCGCAGCCTCGACGGCAGGACCGCTCTTGGCGAGCGGGCCGATGACCTCGCCGTCGGTCGCCGCACGGTAGAACGCGGTCGCGGCCGCCGTGTCACTGACCGTGATGCCGATGTGGTGCAGCCGGGACATCCTGTCTCCTTATCCTCAACCAAATGCTTGTTTGCCAACTATCGCGGAGGAATCTCATGAATGCAACGCCCGTCATCGACCTCACCGGCCGCGTCGCCGTGATCACCGGAGCCGCCGGCGGACAAGGGCGCGCACATGCCGCACTGTTCCATGATCTCGGGGCCGATCTGGTGCTCACCGACCTCGACGGCGCGGCGGTCGAGGAGCTCGCTGCGGCCTTCGGGGAGCGCGCGATCGGTCTCGCGCACGACGTCTCCTCGGCTGAGGCGTGGGCGCAGGTGGCCGACGCCGCGAAGGAGCGCTACGGTCGCGTGGACGTGCTCGTCAACAACGCCGGCTTCTGCCCGGAGGGACCGCTCGCGGAGACCTCGGAGCGCGTCATCCGCCTCACCCTCGACGTGAACCTGATCGGTCCGATGCTGGGCGTCCAGGCGCTGCTCCCTCTGCTGGGCGATGGCGCGTCGATCGTCAACATCGCTTCCACCGCGGGGGTCGCCGGCTACGCCAACCGCGTGCCGTACTCCGCATCCAAGTGGGGGCTGCGCGGAGTCTCGCACGCTCTGGCGCGTGAGCTCGCCGGCAGCGGCATCCGCGTGAACACGGTGTGCCCCGGCGCGGTCGACACCCCGATGATCACCGAGGACACCCGCGCCGGGGTCGGCTTCATCTCGCGCATCCCGATCCCGCGCGCCGGCCGCCCGGAGGAGATCTCGAACCTGGTCGCCTACCTCGCCAGCTCCGCCAGCAGCTACTGCACCGGACAGGACTTCATCATCGACGGAGGTCAGGTCGCCTGATGCCCACCTATGCGTTCGACGGCGTGGTCCCGGTGATCGACCCGACCGCGTTCGTGCACGGGACCGCCAGCCTGATCGGCGACGTCATCATCGGGCCCGGATGCTACATCGGACCGTTCGCGAGCCTGCGGGGTGACTTCGGTCGCGTCCTCGTCGGTGAGGGATCGAACGTGCAGGACTCGTGTGTGATCCACGCCTTCCCCGGCGCGGACGCGGTGCTCGAGCCGAACAGCCATGTCGGGCACGGTGCCGTCTTGCACGGCTGCCGGATCGGATCCTTCGCACTGATCGGCATCGGCGCGACGGTGCTCGACGGGGCCGAGATCGGGGCGGACGCGCTGCTCGGCGCCGGAGCCGTCGTGACGGCGGGCACGGTGATCCCTCCGGGATCGAAGGCCCTCGGTGCTCCGGCCCGGGTCGTCGGCCCGCTCGACGACCAGGCTCTCGCGTGGAAGCGCAACGGCGTGCGGATCTATCAGGAGCTGGCTCGCCGAAGTCGCGAGACCCTGCTGCCCGTCGAGCCGCTCACCGCCGTCGAGTCGGATCGTCGCCGCACCTCCTGGTCGCCGGATGCCGCGACGCCGCTGCACCGGAAGCGTGCGGAAGGCGCCTCGTGAACGACGGGTTCGGCGACTGGCTCGCGATCACGCGCGCGATCGCCCGCTACGGCCGCTTCGCCGATCAGCGGAGGTTCGCCGACATGGCCGCGCTGTTCGCGACGGACGGGCGGATGCTGATGTTCCGTCCTCGCGCCGAGGAGGCAGCCGAGTCGCCGCAGGGCCACGAGCAGCTGGTCGCGGCCTTCGAGGCGCTCACCGCCTTCGTCGCGACCAGCCACGTGCTCGCACCGAGCGACGTCGAGGTCGACGGGGACACGGCGAGAGCGCACACGTGCTGCATGTCGCATCACATCCGCGAGACACCCGAGGGTCGGGTGCGCTTCACGCTCGCCGACCGCTACGAAGACACGCTCGTGCGGATCGACGGACGCTGGCTCTTCCAGGAGCGCCGCAAGTACACCGACTGGACCGAGTCGGTCGCGCTCAGGCGCTGAAGCTGTCCTCGTCGTCTGCGCGGGTTCAGGCAGAGCGTCGTCACTGTCCCGCGAGGGCCCAGCTCGCGGCGCGCTCACGCAGCTCGCGGGCGGTGCCGAAGAGCTGACCGAGGGAGTGTGCGCGCTTGAAGATCAGGTGCGCGTCGTGTTCCCAGGTGATCGCGATCCCGCCGTGCAGCTGGATCATCTCGGCCGCGACGTGCTCCAGTGCCTCCGACGAGGTGGCCTTGGCGATCGCCGCGAGCTCGCATCGGTCGACGGCACCGGTGGCGAGAGCGTCCGACGCCGCGCGCGACGCCGTGCGGGCCACCTCGACCTGCACGTGCATGTCGGCCAGGCGATGCTTGATCGCCTGGAACGAGCCGATCGCGCGACCGAACTGCACCCGCTGCTTCGCGTACGCCACGGTCTCCTCGAGCGCCCGGGCCGCGGTCCCGGCCTGCACGGCGCTGACCGCCGTGAGAGCGAGTGCGCGCACGGTCTCCCACATCGCAGGATCGGCGGTGCCGAGCGGGCGCGCCGGCACCGCGTCGAACGACAGGCTCCCCACACGGAGGGTCTGGTCCATGGTGGGGGTGTCCTCGCGGACGACGGCAGCCGGGTCGACCACCTCGAACAGGCGTGGGCCGTCCGGCGTCTGCGCGACGACGAGCAGCACATCGGCCAGGGCGGCGTCGAGCACGAACCCGCTGGTGCCGCTGAGTCTCCAGCCGTCGCGGTCCTCTGCGCGGATGTCGACCCGCTCCGGCGCGAAGCGTCCGTCGGGAGCGGCCCAGGCGAGCGCTGCCGACGACGAGCCCTCCGCGATCCCGGGCAGCAGACGCGCGGCCGCATCCGCATCACCGGTGGCGAGGATCGTCTGCGCGGCGAGCGCGACCGAGCCGAGATAGGGGGAGGGGGCGAGCGAGTGGCCGATCTCCTCCAGCACCAGCTGTGCTTCGCGCAGGGTGAAGCCGGCGCCGCCGAACTCCTCGGGGATCGCCATGCCCGCGATGCCGATCTCCTCGCACAGCAGGCGCCACAGGTCGACATCGAAGCGCTGTTCGCTCTCGAGTGCACGGTGGGTCGCCGCGCTGTCGGCGCGCTGGCTCAGGACGCCGCGCACCAGGGCGACGAGCTCCTGCTGGTCCTCATCGGGTTCGAATGACATCACCGCTCCTTCGGGAGGATATCGCGGGCGATGCGCGCCCGATGGAACTCGGGGGTGCCCCACGCCGCGCTCAAGGCCGGGGCGAGGCCGAGCCAGATCCGCAGCGTGTGCTCGGCCGTGTAGCCGATCGCGCCGTGCACCTGCAGCGACGTTCGCGCGGCGAGCAGGGCCGCATCGCCGGCGGCGACCTTCGCGGCGGAGATCGCGCGGTCCTCATCGGACTCGTCGGCGCGGAGGGCGGCGTTCCACACCAGCGGGCGCGCGAAGCTCAGGGCGATGCGCACATCTGCGAGCTGGTGCTTGAGCGCCTGGAACTCGCCGATCGGCCGCCCGAACTGCTCGCGCACCTTCGCGTACGACACCGCCTCCGCCAGCATCCGCTCTCCCGCGCCGACCAGCGTGGCGGCCGCGGCGAGGGCCGCCTCGTTGAGTGCCGCCTCCAGGGCGCCGGGGCCGAGGGGCGTCGCGTCGCCGGTCGGAGTGAGTCGGGCGAGCCGCCGGGTGGGCGCGACCGAGGTCAGCTCCTCGCCGGGGTCGCCCCGATGCAGGGCGCCGTCGCGGACGAGGTAGCGGTGTGTGGCCAGCGCGGCATCCAGTGCGGCCGGGGCCGTGCCGTCGACCGCGGCGGTCGCGATGGCCCCGGCGGCGAGCTCGCCCCTGGTGTCGTCGTCGACCAGCCCGGGAAGCAGGGCGACCGTTTCGAGGTAGGGGCCGGGAACGCCGTGGTAGCCCAGGCGCTCGAACACGACGACGAGGTCGCTCAGCGTGCCGCCGAAGCCGCCCGCCTCCTCGCTGACGCGGAGTCCCAGCAGGCCGAGCTCCGCGAACTGCTCCCAGAGAGCGAGGCCGGGGGCGGTGTCGCCGTCGGCCCAACTGCGAGCGAGGTCCGCGCCGCCGCTCCCCTCGACGATCTCGTCGATCGCCTCTGCGAACGCGACCTGTTCTTCCGTGGGCAGGAACCGCATCATGCGCGCCTTCCGTCTCCGCCGCGGGGGAGACCGAGTATCCGCTCCGCGATGATGTTGCGCTGGACCTCGTTCGTGCCCGCGTAGATGGGGCCGGCGAGGGAGAACTGGTAGTCGTCGACCCAGCGTCCGCCCTCGACGGCGGATGCGCCCCGCAGCTCGCCCTCGGGGCCGAGGATCCGCAGAGCCGTCTCGTGGATGTGCACGTCGAGCTCAGACCAGAACACCTTGTTGACACTGCCCTCCGCTCCGACCGAGCCCCCCTCGAGCAGCGTGCTGACGGTCTGCCACGTGAAGAGGCGGTAGGCCTCGGCGCCGATCCATGCGTCCACCACCGCATCGTCTTCCGACACCGTCCCGCGCTCGGACTGCAGCGCGATCAGGCGGTCGGCCGCGGCGAGGAACCGCCCGGGGGCGCGCAGCGAGAGCCCGCGCTCGTTCCCGGCGGTGCTCATGGCCACGCGCCAGCCGTCGCCGGGCGCGCCCAGCACATCCGCATCGGGCACGAACACGTCGTCGAAGAAGATCTCCGCGAAGCCGGTCGTCCCGTCGAGCTGCGCGATCGCGCGCACGGTGATGCCCTCGGCATCCATCGGGAAGAGGAAGTAGGTGAGACCGTGATGCCGTTGGGCCTCGGGGTCGGAGCGGAAGAGCCCGAACCCGCGATCGGCCCAGACGGCCCGCGAGCTCCAGATCTTCTGGCCGTTGAGGACCCATCCGCCGCGGGTCTCGTCGCGGCGTGCGGTGCTGCGGATCGCGGCGAGGTCGCTGCCGGCACCCGGCTCCGACCAGGCTTGCGCCCAGATCAGCGAACCGTCGGTCATCGGACCGAGGAACCGCTCGTGCTGCTCGGGGGTGCCGTGCTCGAACAGGATCGGCGCGAGCAGCGAGATGCCGTTCTGTGCGACGCGGGTGGGAGCACCCGCGCGGTAGTACTCCTCTTCGAACAGCACCCACTCGGTGATGCCGGCGTCGCGGCCGCCGTAACGCTCGGGCCAGGACACGACCGACCATCGACCCGCGGCGAGGGTCGCCTCCCACTCCCGGTGCGCGGCGAATCCGGACGCGGTGTCCATCGAGGGCAGGGGAGTCTGCGGGACGTTCTCGGCGAGCCAGGCGCGCGCCTCGACGGCGAACGCCTCCTGTTCGGGGGTCAGATCGAGGTTCACTGCGGTGCGCCCTTCGTGTCGGCCTTGATGGATCGCACGTCGACTCCGCCCAGCGAGTCGCCGCCGACCTCGGCGTTGTGCGCGTGCGCCGCGTGGTGCAGTCCGAACACCGAGTCCATGCCGGCGCGCATGCCCTGCAGGTCCTCGGCCTGGTTGACGGCCTTCTTCGTCAGCGCGAGTCCGAGGCGGGGCATCCGTCCGATGCGCTCCGCGATCTCGAGGGTGCGCTGCTCGAGGTCGTCGAGCGGGACGACGTGGTTCACCATGCCCAGCTCATACGCGCGGGTGGCCGGCATGCGGTCGCCTGTGTACAGCATCTCCTTCGCCGCGCGGGGGTTGGTCACCCACGGGTGGGCGAAGAACTCGACGCCGGGGATTCCCATCGCCACGACGGGGTCCTGGAAGAAGGCGTCGTCGGCGGCGACGATGAAGTCGCACGACCAGGCGAGCATGAGGCCGCCGGCGATGCAGGCGCCCTGCACCATGGCGATCACCGGCTTGGGGATCTCTCGCCAGCGCCGGCACATCCCGAGGTAGACCTCCGACTCGCGGGCGAAGCGGGAGTCGACGCCCTGGGCGCCCACGTGGTCCCACCAGATGACGGCCTTGCGCTCGAAGCTCCGGTCGATGTCGCGATCGGGTGTGCCGATGTCGTGGCCGGCGCAGAAGTGCTTCCCGTTCCCGCCGAGCACGATGACCTTGACCGCGTCGTCGTCGACCGCGCGGATGAAGGCCGCGTCGAGAGCGTAGGTGACCTGGGAGTTCTGCGCGTTGCGATACTGAGGGCGGTTCAATCGGATGATCGCTGTCGACCCGCGCACCTCGTAGGTGACCACGGCGTCGGCGGATTCGACGGTCATGACGGGTTCCTCTCTGAACTCCAGCAGTCAACCAAACAATCGCTTGGTTTCTTGATACTATACGTGAACGGCATGCCGAAGACCACGACTCGATGAGGAGCACAGATGGACGCGACGCAGCACGACGCGGATGAGCGGTTCCGCGCCGAGATCCGCGGATGGCTGGAGGAGAACCTCACCGGTCGCTTCGCCGATCTGCGCGGGCGCGGCGGCTCCGGGCGTGAGCATGAGGACTTCGAAGCGCGGCTGGAATGGAACCGCCACATGGCGGCCGCCGGGTGGACGTGCGTCGCCTGGCCGGTCGAGCACGGCGGGCGCGGACTCAGCATCGCGCAGCAGGTCATCTTCCACGAGGAGTATGCCAGGGCCGATGCTCCGGCCAGGGTGAACCACCTCGGCGAGGAGCTGCTCGGCCCGACGCTCATCGCCCACGGCACCCCCGAGCAGCAGGCCCGCTTCCTCCCCGGCATCGTCGCGGTCGAGGAGCTGTGGTGCCAGGGATACTCCGAGCCGGGTGCCGGGTCCGACCTCGCGGCCGTGTCGACCAAGGCGCAGCGCATGGGCGACGAATGGTCGATCACCGGGCAGAAGGTCTGGACCTCGCTCGCCCAGCACGCCGACTGGTGCTTCGTGATCGCGCGCACCGAATCGGGCTCCACCCGCCACCGGGGGCTGTCGTACCTGCTCGTGCCGATGCATCAGTCGGGCATCGAGGTGCGGCCGATCCTGCAGCTGACCGCGACCAGTGAATTCAACGAGGTGTTCTTCGACGACGCCCGCACGGATGCCGACCTGGTCGTCGGCGGCGAGGGCGACGGCTTCAAGGTCGCCATGGCGACGCTCGGCTTCGAGCGGGGTGTGTCGACGCTGGCCCAGCAGATCGCGTTCCGCCGGGAGCTGGATGCCGTGATCGACACGGCCACGCGCACCGGCGCGATCGACGACGCCGTGCTCCGCGACCGGCTGGTCCGAGCCCGGATGGAGCTCGAGGTCATCCGCCAGCACGCCCTGCGCACGCTCGGCGGCGATCAGGGCGACGGCGCTTCGGTCACGAAGCTGCTGTGGTCGAACTGGCACCGCTCGCTCGGAGAACTCGCGATGGAGGTCTCCGGCCCTGCATCCCTCCTCGTCGGCTCGGACTACGCGCTCGACGATCTGCAGACCCTGTTCCTGTTCAGCCGTTCCGACACGATCTACGGCGGCTCGGACGAGATCCAGCGCAACGTCATCGCCGAGCGCGTGCTCGGCCTGCCCCGAGAGGCCCGCCCATGACCCCCACCGCACCCGAGTACGTTCCCGGCCACGGCCTGCTGACCGGTAAGCGCGTCGTCATCACGGCCGCCGCCGGCGCCGGCATCGGCCAGGCCGCGGCGATCCGCTGCCTGGAGGAAGGGGCGGCGCTCGTCGTCCTCGGCGACACGCATGCCGGTCGCCTCGCCGAGACGCAGCAGGAGCTCGGTGATCGCTTCGGGGTGAATCGGGTGCGTACGGCCGTGTGCGATGTGACCGTCGAGGAGCAGATCACGGCGTTCCTCGACCTCGCCGAAGACGGCGGACCCATCGACGTCATGATCAACAACGCGGGTCTCGGCGGCTCGGTGTCGATCCTCGACATGACGGACGAGCAGTGGGACAAGGTGCTCGATGTGACGCTCACCGGCACGTTCCGGTGCATCCGTGCGGTCGGCCGCCGGATGGTGGCCGCGGGCACCGCGGGCGTCATCGTGAACAACGCCTCGGTCATCGGCTGGCGCGCGCAGGTCGAGCAGGCGCACTACGCCGCCGCGAAGGCCGGGGTGATGGCGCTCACCCGCAGCGCCGCGATGGACCTCGCCTCTCACGGCATCCGCGTCAACGCGGTCTCGCCGAGCCTGGCGATGCATCCGTTCCTCGAGAAGGTCACCTCGCCCGAGCTGCTCGAGCAGCTCAAGGCCCGCGAGGCGTTCGGGCGGGCGGCAGAACCCTGGGAGGTCGCCAACGTCATGGTGTTCCTCGCCAGCGCATACTCCTCCTATATGACCGGCGAGGTCGTCGCCGTCAGCAGTCAGCACGCGTGAGTTCAGAGAGAAGGAAGAACATGGCAGAGGCATACATCGTCGACGCCGTCCGCTCGCCGGTCGGCAAGCGCGGCGGCTCGCTCTCGGGCATCCATCCGGCCGACCTCGGCGCGCACAGTCTGAGGGCGCTGGTCGAGCGCACCGGCATCGACCCCGGCGCGCTCGATGACGTCATCATCGGCGCGACCGACACGATCGGCGGGCAGTCCGGCAACGTCGGACGCTCGGCCGTGCTGGTCGCGGGCTTTCCCGAGCACGTGCCGGGGGTGACGATCGACCGGCAGTGCGGGTCGAGCCAGCAGGCGGTGCACTTCGCCGCGCAGGCCGTGATGAGCGGCGTGAACGACCTGGTCATCGCGGGTGGGCTGCAGAACATGTCGCAGCTGCCGATCTCCTCGGCCATGGTCGCCGGCGAGGCCTACGGCTTCACGACCCCCTTCGCCGAGTCGCCGGGCTGGCAGGCTCGATACCCGAATCAGGAGATCTCGCAGTTCGTCGGCGCCGAGATGATCGCCGAGAAGTGGAACATCTCCCGGGAGGAGATGCAGCAGTTCGCCCTGGAGAGCCACCGGCGCGCCGCGGTCGCCCAGGACGAGGGGCGTTTCGCGAACGAGATCGCCCCGCTGAACGGCCTCGACCACGACGAGGGCGTGCGCCGCGACACCTCGCTGGAGCGCATGGCCGGACTGCAGACGCTGACCCCGGGCGGGCGCCTGACCGCGGCCGTGGCCTCGCAGATCAGCGACGCCTCGAGCGCCGTGCTCATCGCGAGCGCGCAGGCGGTCAAAGACCACGGCCTCACCCCGCGGGCGCGCATCCACCACATGTCGGTGCGCGGCGACAGCCCCGTCTTCATGCTCACGGCGCCGATCCCCGCGACGGCCTACGCCATGGAGCGCTCCGGGATGAAGCTCGACGACATCGATCTGTTCGAGATCAACGAGGCCTTCGCCTCGGTCGTGCTCGCCTGGCTGCAGGAGACCGGGGTGCCGCACGAAAAGCTCAACGTCAACGGCGGCGGCATCGCGCTCGGGCACCCGATCGGCGCCACCGGCACCAGGCTCATGACCACCCTGCTGAACGAGCTGGAGCGGACCGGCGGGCGCTACGGCATGCAGGTCATGTGCGAGGGCGGCGGACTGGCCAACGCCACGATCATCGAGCGCCTCTGACGACGCGCGAGATCGAGAACGGGCCGCCCCTCCGCGAGGGGCGGCCCGTTCTCGTCCCCCTCAGTCGATGAGGCAGGATGCCGCGGCACGCAGCTGTGCGACGGCGTCACGCACCACGCGGTCGACGAGCTCCTCGCAGCTGGGCAGATCGTCGATCATGCCGACCACCTGCCCGGCCGCGAGCATCCCGGCGCGGGTGTCGCCCTCGACGAGGCCGGCCTTGAGGAGCATCGGGGTGTTCGCGGCGAGTGTCATCTGCGCCCAGGAGCGACCCGTCGCCTTCTTCATCGAGAGAGCGTCCTTCACCATCTGCGGCCAGCTCAGCCCCGACATCTTCTTGAACGCGAACGAGCGCCGCAGGGTCGGGCCGAGCCGGGTGAGCGCGCCCCTGCCCTCGAGGCCCTCGACGAACTCGGTGCGCAGCAGTCGGTGCGGCATCCCGTCGGCCTTGGTGGTGACGACCGTGCCGTCCAGACCGAAGCCGAGGTAGCGCTGCTTGATCGCCTCGGGGACCGAGCTGTCGCTCGTGAGCAGGAACCTCGTGCCCATCCCGACGCCCGCGGCGCCATAGGCGAGCGCGGCGGCGAGACCCCTGCCGTCGTGGAAGCCGCCGGCTGCGATCACCGGGATGTCGACCGCGGCGACCACCGAGGGCAGCAGGATCGAGGTCGGCACGGCGCCGGTGTGCCCGCCGCCCTCGCCGCCCTGCACCATCACCGCATCCGCGCCCCAGGCCGCCACCTTCTCGGCATGGCGCACGGCGCCGATCGAGGGGATCACGACGACGCCGTTGTCCTTGAGCCGCTCGATGAGCTCGCGGCGGGGAGCGAGGGCGAAGCTGGCGACCTTGACCCCGTGACGGATCAGCAGCTCGACGCGTTCGGCCGCGTCGCCGGCATCCGCCCGCAGGTTCACGCCGAACGGGCGGTCGGTGCGCTCGCCGACCTCGATGATCTGCCTTTCGAGCTCGTCGTACGTCATGGTGGCCGAGGCGAGGATGCCGAGAGCACCTGCCTCCGCGGTGGCGGAGACCAGCCGGGCGCCGGCGACCCAGCCCATGCCGGTCTGCACGATCGGATGGTCGACACCCGTGAGTCGAGTGAGCGGCGTGGCGAGCTGCGGGGGAGTGGTCATGATGCGGTCACCTCTCGGTCGCGGAGTCCGCGCGGGTCCAGTCGCTCGCGCACGAGGCGGAGCTCTTCGTCGGTCGGGAGCCGGGTCCGGGGGACGTCGGCGGGGATGTGCAGGGCGAAACCGGTGGCGTCGACGACCCGGTCGAGCGTCACGCCGGGGTGGAGGCTCGCGAGCGCGACAGACCCCTCGGGGCCGGCGAAGTCGAGAACCGCCAGGTCGGTGACGATGCGACGCAGGTCGTGGAAGCGGTCGACACCGGCGGCACGGGCCCGAGCCGGCCCCACGCCGGTCACCACGTCGACCCGCTCCACGAACACGCGCGGACTGTGCCGGGCGATCCAGTAGCTGGTCGCGTGGTTGACCGTGTTCGTCGCGGCGGCGCGGGCACCCAGCAGCTGACGGACGGGACGGTCGCGGTCGCCGATCGCCGAGAGGTTCTGGTCGCCGTGGCGGTCGATCTGAGCGGCGCCCATGACCACGTGGCGGCGACCTCGGGCGATCAGCTCGAACAGGCGGGCGTAGGGGAGGGGTGCTTCCGGTTCGCGGAACGGCTCGTCCACGGCGGGGGTGTCGGCGTACAGGGTCGCCTCGCCGTCGCTGAGCAGCAGGTCGGGCGCGTGCGTCAGTCGCGCCAGTCGCGCGCCGATCGTCGGGACGACGCCGACCGTGCTGGCGAGGATCGCGCCGGAACCGCGGAACAGGTCGCTGCAGGCCGTCACGGCGACTTCGGCGCGCGTGGCGGTCATGCGGTCTGCTCCGTGTGGAACGCGGCGACAGCCATGCGGTAGGCCTCATCGTCGACGTCGATGAACCGGGCGCGGAAGTCGGCCCAGGCTGCGGGGGACGAGGCGGACTCGACATAAGCCCGCTGCAGCCACTCGTCGCGAGCGGTGTGCGGAGGGTGCGCGGTGAAGCCCGCGCCCCCAGGGGATACGACGACCGCGTCTACGAGCGTGCGGTCGAGGACGGAGGCCGTGGGCCCGGCGTCCACGAGCAGGTCGGCAGTGTCGACCACGGCTTCCACACTGACCACGGTTCGCGAGGCCGCCCCCGCGAACAGATCGTCGAAGTACAGGTCCGGTCCGAGGCAGACGGCCGTTCCCGAAGCGTCCGCGCGGTCGAGGTGCAGCAGCGCGAGATCGACGGGCACGGCGGGCATCGCGACCAGCACCTCCGCGTCGGCGTACGGCGAGGTGATCATGCGGATGCCGGGATTGCGGGTCACGGCGTCCGAGCCCGCCCCGGAGCGGGTGACCTCGAACGGGAGCCTCCGCGACGCCGCGCGGAGTCCGGCGACCAGCATCCCCTCGTCGTACTCCACGTTTCGCACGGCGCCGGACTGCCGGGCGGCCGCGAAGTGCGGATCGATAGGGATGCTGTCGAGCGACACGAACCCGTGCACGACCTCGGTGGCCTGTCCGGTGGCGCACAGGATGCCGACGTCGGGACCGCCGAAGCTGACGATGCGCAGGCCACGGGCACCCGACCGCACGATCTGGCGCACCAGGGCCATCGGCTTGCGGCGAGAGCCCCATCCGCCGATCCCGATCGTCATATCGTCATGGATCAGCGATGCGACCTCCGCCGGAGAGGAGGCCACCACGCTCATGTCGACAGGTTCTCGCCGGTCGCGACGAAGGCGTCGCGGTGCTGGTCCGCGACACCGGCGAGGTTGAGCTCGAACGTGAAGCCCTGCTCGAACCGGTAGCTGCGATTGACGTCGATCGGGTCGATGCCGTTCAGCGCCTCTTTGGCGGCGCGGATGACGCGCGGATCCTTGGCGGCGATCTCCTCGGCGATCGCGATGGCGATGGCGTCGAGCTCGGAGCGCGGCACGACCGCGGTCACGGAGCCGAACTCCTCCAGCCGCTGCGCCGTGACGGTGCGGCTCGTGTAGTACATCGAGCGCAGCATGTGCTGCGGCACGAGGCGCGACAGATGGGTGGCGGCACCGAGCGCGCCGCGGTCGACCTCGGGCACGCCGAACGTCGCGTCGTCGGAGGCGACGATCACGTCGCTGTTGCCCACGAGCCCCACCCCGCCGCCGAGGCAGAAGCCGTTGACGGCAGCGATCACGGGGACCGCGCACTCGTAGATCGCCTTGAACGCCTCGTAGCAGCCGCGGTTCGCACCGAGGATGCCGGAGAAGCCCTCGATGCGCTGCATCTCCTTGATGTCGACCCCCGCGTTGAACCCACGGCCTTCCGCCCGCAGGATCACGACCCGCGTCTCGGCATCGGCCGTGGCCTCGCGCATCGCGGCGGCGACGTCGAACCATCCGGCGACGGGCAGCGCGTTCACCGGCGGGTAGTCCATCGTGACGGTGCGGACACCGGCAGGATGCAGGGTGGAAGTGATCGTCATCGGACACCTAACCTAACGTTTGCTCAAGGCACCCTAGCACTTGCTTGGTTTGCGCCATAACCCCTTGCCGCAACTTGCCCGAACAATTGCTTGGTTGGTAGGATCGGGCGCACCGCCCTCCGCGACCGTCGACAGCCGCGCCGGGCGCGGTCCCGCATCAGGCACAGTCTCAAAGGAGAGTCGACCCATGGCAGGAATCCTCGAAGGCCGCGTCGCCGTCGTGACCGGTGCCGGTCGCGGCCTCGGCCGCGAGCACGCGCTCGAACTCGCCCGACAGGGGGCTGCGGTCGTCGTCAACGATCTCGGGACCACGCTCGACGGCGCCGGCGTCTCGGTCGGTCCCGCGCAGGAGGTCGTCGACGTCATCCGGGCGGCGGGCGGCGAAGCCGTGGCCAACGGCGCGGACATCGCCGACTTCGCGCAGGCCGCCGAACTCGTGGATCAGGCCGTCTCGACCTTCGGGCGCCTCGACATCCTCGTCAACAACGCCGGCTTCGTGCGCGACCGGATGCTCGTCAACGCCGGCGAGGACGAATGGGACGCCGTGATCCGCGTGCACCTCAAGGGCCACTTCGCTCCGCTGCGGCACGCGAGCGCCTACTGGCGCGCCGAGGCGAAGGACGGACGGCAGCCGCTCGCGCGGGTGATCAACACCTCGTCGGGCGCGGGCCTGCAGGGCAGCATCGGACAGGCGGCGTACTCGGCCGCGAAGGGCGGGATCGCCTCACTGACCCTCGTCGCCGCCGCCGAACTCGGGCGGTACGGCGTCGCGGTCAACGCGATCGCCCCGTCCGCCCGCACCCGCATGACCGAGGGGCCCTTCGCCGACGCGATGGCCGCGCCCGAAGGCGGCTTCGACCGGAAGGACCCCGCGAACGTCTCGCCCGTGGTGGCCTGGCTGGCCAGCGCGGACTGCACGATCAGCGGCCGCGTGATCGAGGTCGAAGGCGGCCGCATCTGCCTGGAGGAGGGCTGGCGACACGGCGCGGTCCGTGAACTCGACCGACGCTGGTCGGCCGCCGAGGTCGGCGAGGCCGTCCGGGCGCTCGTCTCCGAAGGCACCGCTCCCGAGCCGGTGTACGGCGCATGAGCGCCGCGGACTGGGCCGGCCGCGACCTCGGCGAGCGGACGGTCG
The DNA here is from genome assembly GCA_044900255.1 of Microbacterium sp. NPDC090218. Taxonomy (GTDB): domain Bacteria; phylum Actinomycetota; class Actinomycetes; order Actinomycetales; family Microbacteriaceae; genus Microbacterium. The sequence goes on from JBJDMS010000002.1 coordinate 243,930, forward strand.
GCTACGACGAGAAGGACGCCATCCTCTACGCCCTCGCCGTCGGCGCACAGGCCACCGACCTCGACCTCGTGTTCGAGGACCGGCTGCGGGTCCTGCCGACCTTCGGGCTCACGCTCGCGCAATGGGCACCCGACGTGCTCGCGGCCGCCGGGGCGTTCGACGATCGGGCCGTGCACGGCTCGCAGACGCTCGAGGTGCACCGGTCGCTGCCCCGGGCAGGCGAGCTGCGGCTCTCCGCCCGCGTGGGCGATGTGTGGGACAAGGGCTCGGCGGCGGTGTTCGACGTGATCGTCGAGTGCGACGAGTTCACAGCCACGTGGTCGCTGTTCGCCCCCGGCGTCGGCGGCTTCGGCGGGGAGCGGGGACCGGCGCGACCGGCATCCGCAGAGCGCCCCGCCGGCAGGCGCACCGCGGTGCGGACCTTCCCGACCCAGGCAGCCCTGTATCGGTTGACCGGCGACCGCCACCACATCCACATCGACCCTGAGGCCTCGGCGCGCATCGGTCAGCCGACCCCGATCCTGCAGGGGCTGTGCACCCTCGCCGCGACCACCCTGGCGCTGGCGGCGGCGCAGGGGGCGCATCCGGTCGACCTGACGGCGCTGCAGGGACGCTTCAGCGGACCAGTGGTGCCCGGCGACGTCCTCGAGGCGGAGTCATGGCCCGACGGCGCCTTCGAACTGCGCCGTGACGGCGCCGCCGTGATCTCCGACGGCCGGGCGGTGTTCGCGTGAGCCGGGTGCTGGTGGTCGGCGCGACCGGGATGATCGGCAGCCACGTCGCCGCAGACCTCGCCGCCCGGGGCGATGAGGTCACCGTGATGGCGCGGCGGGAACCCTCGGAGCGCGACCCGCGCGCGGTGCAGGGGCTGCCGAGGCTCCGCGGCGACTACACCGATCCCGAGGAATCACCCCGCACGTTGGAGGGCTTCGACGCGATCGTGTTCGCGGCGGGCAACGACATCCGTCACGTGCCCGCCGACCAGGAGGACGACACGTTCTGGGAGCGCACGCAGAGCGTCGGCGTGCCGCGGTTCGCGGCCCTCGCCAAGGCCGCCGGCGTCGGACGCTTCGTGCAGATCGGCAGCTACTACCACCAGCTGCATCCGGAGTGGGCCGCGCGCATCCCGTACGTGGCCGCCCGCCGTGACGCTGACGAGCGCACCCGTGCCCTGAGCGACGACGGCTTCGCGGCGATGACCCTGAACCCGCCGTCCATCGTCGGCGCCGACGAGCGCGGGGTGCGCCGCTTCGCCCGCATGATCGCGTGGACGCGCGGAGAGCTCGACGAACCCGAGCTGTTCGCCCCTCCGGGCGGCACGAATTACATGTCCGTGCGTTCGCTCTCGCAGGCGGTGCAGGGCGCGCTCGATGGCGGAGAGGCCGGTCGTGCCTATCTCGTCGGCGACCGCAACCTCACCTACCGCGAGTACTTCCAGCTGCTCGCGGATGCCGCCGACAGCGGGCGTGTGATCGAGGAGCGCGACGAGGAGCATCCGTTCCAGCCCGACCGATTCATCGTGCAGGGCCGTGGCGCGGTGATCGCCTACGAGACCGACCCCGCGGAGACGGCGCAGCTCGGCTATGCCCAGGACGATGTCGAGAGGGCGCTGGCCGAGATCGTCACCGCGGCGGACGCGCTGCGGTGAGCTGCTCCCACAGCGCCGCGGTCGCGCGGAGGGTCTCGTCGAGCGTGCCGTCGGAGCGCAGCACGACATCGGCGATCGCGACGCGGTCGGCTTCCTCGCCCTGCGCCCGGATGCGGCGTTCCGCCTCAGCGGCAGTGTGTCCGCGGTCGTCCTGCAGACGCTGCGTCCGGACCGCATCCGAGGCCTCGACCGTCACGACCAGGTCGTAGGTCCACGGCAGCGGCGCGGTCGTGCGACTCAGCAGCGGGATCTCGTGCACCACGACTCCGGGCGTCCGTCGCGCCTCCTCGATGCGCCGGGCGACCTCGGCGAGGATCGCGGGGCGCAGCAGTGCGTTGTATCGCCACAGCAGTTCGTCGTCGCCGAACACGCGCGTCGCCACGGCGGCCCGGTCGAGCGCGCCATCGGCGGCGACCACCTCGTCGCCGAGCAGTGTCGCGATGCGGGCGACGAGAGCCGCCCCGCCGGGTGTCCGGGGATCGACGACGTCGCGTGCAGCCGCATCGCCGTCGACGATGCGGGCGCCATGGTTCGCGAGTGCGCGCGCGACCGTGCTCTTACCTGCGGCGATGCCGCCGGTCAGCCCGACCAGGAGGGAGGCGGTCATGGCCGTCACCCGCTCCGGCGCTCGGTACCCGGATGTCGTCAGGGACGGACGAAACGGACCTCGGTGAGCGTCTCGCCGAGGAACGGCTCGGTGTGCGTCGCACCGTCGAGACGGAATCCGTTGCGCGTGTAGAAGCGGTGCGCGCGGGGGTTGTCCTCGGCGACCCACAGGTACAGCGGCTCGTCCTTCTCGACGGCGGCATCGAACAGCTTCTGGCCGATGCCGGTGGAGTGCCACGCGTCGAGCAGGTAGATGAAGTACAGCTCGCGGAACGACGGAGCGTCCTTGTCGCGAGCCGGACCCGAACCCACGAAGCCGACGATCTCGCCGTCGACGAGCGCGGCGTTCATCTTGAACTCGGGGCCCTGCGAAGCCCAGTGCGTCCAGAGCTCGGCCATGCGGCGGGGCGAGACCTTCTCCAGCGCCGCCTTGCTGATCAGATGATCGTAGGTCTCGTGCCAGCACTGGGCGTGCACGCGACCGAGGGCTTCCGCATCCACATCACGGACCGGACGGACGATGACTTCAGGCTGGGCTTCGGCGCTCATGTTCGTGACTCTACGCGCGGCATCCGCGAAGAGGAAATCGAGTGGAGGCCCGACGAGACGCGGCGTCACCTCATGGAGGGTTCGCACAACGATGTTCGCGATTCGTGCGCGTCTGGCTACGATCGTTCCTCGTGAACGTGATCTGGCGGACCCTCCTGGTGATCCTCGGCGCTCGCCGCCGCGTGCGGCGGGGGAAGACTCTCGACCCGACGGCCGTGGGGAGCATCACCATCACGACGCTGCCCACCGACCTCGACATCCTGCGCCACATGAACAACGGCCGCTATCTGTCGCTGTTCGACCTCGGGCGGTGGGATCAGCTCATCCGCACCGGGCTGTTCGACGCGATGAAGGACCGCGGTTGGTACGCGGTCGTCTCCAGCGAGACGGTCACGTTCCGCAAGTCGCTGCAGCTGTGGCAGCGGTTCGAGGTCCAGTCGCGGTTCATCGGCCACGACGAGAAGGCGCTGTTCCTCGAGCACCGCGCCGTGGTCGACGGCGAGGTCTACGCCCGGGCGATCGTGCGGGCCCGGATGCTGCGTCGTACGGGCGGCACCGTCAGCAACGAGGAGCTGTTCGCGGCGGTCGGCAAGCCCGACGGCGTGCCGGAGATCGACGCCTGGGTCCACGACTGGGCTGCCGCATCGGCGCTTCCGCCTGTCCGGGTCAAGGCACCGAGCGTCTGGGGCTGATCCCGTCCACAGCGCCGTCGCGAGCACCGATATATTGACCGTGTGCGGGCGATACTGACGACCACCGGGCGGGTGCTCTGGCGGCACTGGCCCGCGCTGATGGCGTGGTACCTCGCAGGCGTCCTCGTGCACTACGTGATCACCGAGGTCGCCGGCTTCATCGGCGCGTACTCGGCCACCGTCGGTTTCCTCGTCCTGCCGATCGGGATCCTCGCCCGGTTGATCAGCCTCGTCGCGATGTTCCTCGTGCTGCGCGACGGGCTGCGCAACCTCCAGGAGGTCGCGCCGCTTCCCGAGGATGCCGCCGAGCGCCGACGCACCTTCCTCTCGGCGCTCCTCGCCGGCATCCTCCCCTTCTTCGCGGTCTACTGGGCGCAGGGCCTGCTGGGTGAGGACGTCCGGGCGTACTCGCTGCGCGCTCTCGAGGTGCGCAACGGCATCATCTGGACGGCGGCCGCCAACGGCGAGGATCCGGTGAGCTCGGTCGATACGGTGCTCAACCTGCCGATCAACGTGTGGACCATCTCGATCATCGTCCTCGCCTTCGCCGGCCGCTGGGCGTGGTCGAAGTGGTCTCCGAAACTCGCCAAGTGGTTGTCGCCGGTCGCGGTCTACTTCGAGGTCGTCTGGGTCTTCTTCTCGGTCATGGTGCTCGGCGACATCTTCGACACCATCAAGGCATGGGTCGACAGCCGCGCGGCCATGGCATACCTCGAAACGGTCAGGGAGGGCATCCTGGATGCCGTCGCCCCGCTGCGGTGGCTCTGGGAGGGGATCGGCTGGCTGCTCTCCGAGGCGGGCCCGGTGCTCCTGGCTCCGCTGGCGTGGCTGACCATCGCCGGCGTGGTCTTCGGGCAGGCGATCGTGGCCGAGAAGCTGCGCGTGGAGAGCGAGCTGATCGCCCGGGTGCGTGCCCACGCGGCCGTCATCCCGAACCCGCTCGTGCGCCGACTCAAGGACCTCGGCGAAGAGCTCGGTGCCCGCTTCCGACCGATCGGACGAGCGCTGCTGCTCATGTGGCGTGCTGGGCCACTGCTCGTGGGCTCCTACGCGTTGCTCTACGTGATCGTGAAAGCGCTCGAGTCCTTCCTCGGCTTCGGCATCACCCGACTGGTCGGCCCGCAGGACTATGTGTTCTGGGCCATCGCCACGCCCCTCGTCTCGCTCATCCCGCTGCTGCTCATGGAGCCGGTGCGCATCGCGGTGATCAGCGGTGCGTACGACGCCACCCTCGCGCGGCTGCGCAAGCGTCAGCAGGACCGCACGGACACGGCGGGCGTCTCGGCGGAGGAGGGCGAGATGCGCGCGGTCGCCGATGCCGCGGGCCTCCTGCCCTCGTCGGTGGATGCCGTCGCCGCCGCGATGGTCACCGCCCCCGCCAGGGACGGCGTCGAGGGTCAGGGCTCGAACTCGAACCTCACGAAGGAGCCGCCGGCGTCGTAGGGGCGCACGTCGACCCAGAAGGGACCCTCGACATCCTCGGGCACCACGAACGGCACGATCAGCTCGTACGCGCCGGTCTGATCGCTGACGCAGGTCTCCGGTTCGTCCGCGCTCCAGTCCAGCCCGATCTCCGCGCGGACGGGGCTCCACTCGCGCCCCGTCGACTGCTCCACGAGCGTCGGCGTCTCGCATGAGACTCCCTCGGCACCCGCTTTCACGGGCACCCCGACCGCGATCAGGCGCGTGCCGTCGGGGACGTCGAGGCCTGACAGATCCTCGATCTCCCCACCGCGCACCGGGCCCCAGGTCGCGCCAGTGAGATCGGTCGTCTCGTCCTCCGCGACCACCACAGGTGTGACTGCACGGGCCCCGAATCCGAAGAACTGGTACCACTCCTGCCACCCGACCACGATGGCGGTCGCCGGCAGGAGGACGACGAGCGCGACCAGGGCCAGGGTGTTGCGGCGCCACCAGGACGGCGGCTTCGCCGGGGCATCCGTCGTCGCCGGGTCTTCGCGGGGTGCGGGCGGGACGGGTGGGAGCGGGATCGTCATCGGGCCCATCCGTTCTCGTCCAGGAGCACTTCGGCTTCGACAGGTAGCGCGGCGAGGTCGATCGACAGGTCGATCACGGTGTCGCGCACGACCTCTCCGAGGCCGGACCCCGGCATTCCCAGTCGAAGCGTCGCGCGGTCGCCGGTGACGTCGTCGGGGAGCTCGAATGCGAGGCTCCCGGAGCGGGGGACGCCGGTGACCAGGCGCTGCTCGACGAAGGTGGTGCCGCGATCCGTCGCGCTGAACGTGCGGTCGCCGATCGTGAGCTCCGCAAGCCGGGACGAGCTCTGATCCTGCGTCATGCCGGTGGCGGCCTCGAGATCGACGACGAGCCAGGTGCCGTCGGCCGACCAGCCCTTCGCATCCGTGACCCGATCCGCGAGGTGCACGTCGGTCACGGTCACGACCAGATTGCGCGTGGAGGCCGGCTCGCCGATCTGCGCGACCGTGGAGAACGGCGCATTCGGGGCGTCGTCGGGAAGCGTCGCCTTCGAGACACCCCACGCGCAGACGAGGAGCGCGGCGGTGGCGACCCAGATCAGGATGTGCTTCTTCACGGGAGCGTCACCTCGTCGATGGTCGCCGGCAGGGTCGCTCCGACGCGGACGTCCACCCAGTAGTCGCCGCGCATCACGCTCTGCCCCACGTAGTGGTCGGAGTCGGGGAGGGTGAGGGTGATCTCATCGCCGTCGTGGAAGTCGTCGGGACCGACAGTCCAGGTGAGCAGCAGGCGGGCGGGGACGTCGGGCTGCAACCGGGGTGCGCGCTCGCCGTCGTCGGCACGGAGGACATCGCCCTTTTCGTCGAGCCCTTCGATGCGGATGCCGTCGAGGGTCGGGGATTGCGGTGGATTCGCCGTCGACGCTCGCGGCTTGTCGAACGTGTTGGTGACGTCGACCGTGACGACCAGGATTCGCTCGCCTTTCTCCTCGTCCGGGAAGACCAGGGTCTGGCCGCTCTCAGCGCTCAGCTCGTCCCGCAGCTCCACACCGACGACGGTCATCTCCAGGCCCGAGCCCGCGAAGGTCTCGCCGACCTCGACGACCGGGGTGGGATCGACGGCCGCGGCCTCCAGCCCGCCGAAGACGGCGGTGGCCGCCAGCAGCACCGCTCCGGCCCCGGTGATCAGCCACGAGGTGGGGATGAGATCGATGCTGCGTCGTGCCCAGCCGAGCACCTTCGCCCGCGCGCTCGCATTCGCCGCCGCGACGGCCCGATCCGTCTCCGGGGCGGGAATCTTCTCCGGCGGCGTGGTGGTCACGGCAACAGCATAGAACCGGTCGGGTCCGCGGACCGTTCTCCTCCGCATTCCGTAAGAACCCCGCTTCTTTCCCTGTCACAGAGCCGAAGACAAGGCGTTCTCGCCGCGGCGCTCAGTACTCTGAGCGAAAGTCAGGGGCACGGAAGCCCCGGTGATCCCGTCGACGCAGACGGGCGGAGGAGGAAGCAGTGGCAGTCATCGGCATCGTGCGGGAGCCTGCGGGCGAAGCACGGGTCTCGGCCACCCCGGCGACGATCGCGTCGCTCGGGAAGCTGGGCCACACGGTCAGGGTCGAACGGGGAGCAGGCGCGGCAGCGTCCTACCCCGACGCGGAGTACGAGGCAGCGGGCGCCGCGCTCGTCGAGCGCGCAGAGGCGTGGGGGAGCGAGATCGTGCTCGCGATCACGGCTCCTGGAACCGACGAGATCGCACTGCTCGCGGACGGTGCGACCCTCATCGCACTGCTGTCGCCGGCGCTGCGCCCCGACCTCGTCGAAGCGCTCGCCCAGCGGGAGATCACCGCCGTCGCCCTCGACGCCGTGCCCCGCATCTCGCGCGCGCAGTCGATGGACGTGCTGAGCTCCATGGCGAACATCGCCGGCTACCGGGCCGTGGTCGAAGCCGCCCACGAGTTCGGACGCTTCTTCACCGGACAGGTGACCGCCGCGGGCAAGGTGCCGCCGGCGAAGGTGCTGGTCGCGGGAGCCGGAGTCGCCGGACTCGCCGCCATCGGCGCGGCGTCGAGTCTCGGCGCCATCGTCCGCGCCACCGATCCGCGTCCCGAAGTGGCCGACCAGGTCACCTCGATCGGCGGGACCTACCTCCCGGTCGACGTCGAAGTGGCGGCCTCCACCGACGGGTACGCGAAGGCGACCAGTGCGGACTACGACCGCCGGGCCGCCGAGATCTACACCGAGCAGGCCGCTGACGTCGACATCATCATCACGACGGCACTCATCCCGGGCCGTGCGGCGCCGCGCCTGATCACGGCATCCGATGTCGCGCAGATGAAGCCCGGCAGCGTCATCGTCGACATGGCCGCCGGTCAGGGCGGCAACGTCGAGGGATCGATCGCGGGCGAGCGGATCGTCACCGACAACGGCGTGATCATCCTGGGATACGCCGACCTGGCCTCGCGTCTGGCCGCCCAGGCCTCGCAGCTCTACGGCACGAACCTCGCGAACCTCGTCGCTCTGCTGACTCCCGCGAAAGACGGGCAGCTGGTGATCGACTTCGAAGACGTCGTGCAGCGCTCGGTCACCGTCGTCCGTGACGGGAAGGTCACCTGGCCGCCGCCCGCCGTGCAGGTCGCCGCCGCGCCCGCCGCCAAAGCCGCAGCGGCCGCCGTCGAGGTCGCGCCCCCGAAGAAGATGTCCACCGGGCGTCGCGTGGGCCTGATCGTCCTGGGCGTCGCCGCGCTGTTCGCCGTGAACGCGTTCGCGCCGGCCCCGCTGCCGCAGCACTTCACCGTGCTCGTGCTGTCGGTCGTGATCGGCTTCTACGTGATCGGCAAGGTGCACCACGCACTGCACACCCCGCTCATGTCGGTGACGAACGCGATCTCGGGCGTCATCGTGGTCGGTGCGATGCTGCAGATCACCTCACCGCTCCCGGTCGTGCAGGTGCTCGCCGCGATCGCGGTGCTGCTGGCCTCCATCAACATCTTCGGAGGGTTCGCGGTCACCCGACGAATGCTCGCCATGTTCACGAAGGGCGGCCAGAAGTGACCGTCGACGCACTCGCCGGGGCGGCCTACATCGTCGCCGCCCTGCTGTTCATCCTCAGCCTCGCCGGGCTCAGCCGCCACGAGTCCGCCCGCTCCGGAGTGGTCTACGGCATCGCCGGCATGACGATCGCGCTGGTCGCGACCGTCGCCCTCACCGTCGCCGATGCCTGGAGCACCGGTGCCTTCCTCGGACTCGCCCTCCTCGTCGCCGCGGTGCTGATCGGCGCGGCCATCGGTCTGTGGCGCGCCAGGGTGGTGGAGATGACCGGGATGCCCGAGCTCATCGCGCTCCTGCACAGCTTCGTCGGCCTCGCCGCCGTGCTGGTGGGGTGGAACGGCTACCTCGCACACCCGGAGATCGCCCCCGCGCTCGTCGGCATCCACAACGCCGAGGTCTTCATCGGGATCTTCATCGGCGGCGTCACCTTCACCGGCTCGATCGTGGCGTACCTGAAGCTCTCGGCGAAGATGTCGTCGAAGCCGCTGATGCTGCCGGGCAAGAACGCGCTGAACATCGGGGCGCTCGTCGCCTTCGTCGCCCTCACGGTGTGGTTCGTGAACGACCAGCAGCTCTGGCTCCTGATCGCGGTGACCGTGCTCGCGTTCGCGCTGGGGTGGCATCTGGTCGCCTCGATCGGCGGCGGTGACATGCCGGTCGTCGTCTCGATGCTCAACAGCTACTCGGGCTGGGCGGCCGCCGCGGCGGGCTTCCTCCTGAACAACGACCTGCTGATCGTCACGGGTGCCCTGGTCGGCTCGTCGGGTGCCTACCTCTCGTACGTCATGTGCAAGGCGATGAACCGCTCCTTCCTCTCCGTCATCGCCGGCGGGTTCGGGATCGCGGCGCCGACCTCCGATGACACCGAGTACGGCGAGCATCGCGAGATCACCGCCGAGGGTGCAGCCGAGATGCTCGTCGCAGCCGGCAGCGTGGTGATCACACCCGGCTACGGCATGGCGGTCGCACAGGCGCAGTACCCGGTGGCCGACCTGGTGCGCCGACTCCGCGAGCGGGGTGTGGACGTGCGCTTCGGCATCCATCCGGTGGCGGGGCGCCTGCCCGGCCACATGAACGTGCTGCTGGCCGAGGCCAAGGTGCCGTACGACATCGTCCTGAGCATGGACGAGATCAACGACGACCTCGCGTCGACCTCGGTGGTGCTCGTGATCGGCGCGAACGACACCGTGAACCCGGCGGCCGCCGAGGATCCGGGGAGCCCCATCGCCGGGATGCCCGTGCTCAAGGTGTGGGAGGCGGAGAACGTCATCGTGTTCAAGCGCTCGATGGCCGCGGGCTACGCGGGCGTGCAGAACCCGCTGTTCTTCCGCGACAACGCCTCGATGCTGTTCGGCGACGCCAAGCAGCGTGTGGAGGACATCATCGCGGCGCTCTAGTGGCCTCGAGGGGTGCGGGCTCCCGCCCCGCAGGGGCATCCAGACCTAGGGTGGAGGACATGGCAGAGTCGTCGTCATCCCCCTCGGATGCCGTGGCATCCGCACCCCTCGCAGACCGTGCCGTCGAGCTCGCTCGGCGGTGGGTGATCGAGGCTGCAGCCGTCGAACCCGACCCCGCGGCCGCGCGGCTCGCCGGCATGCTCCAGGATGCGAACGGTCTGCCGTTCACGCTCGGCTTCGTCGACGGGGTCATGCGCCCCGAGAGCCTGACCGCCGCCGCCTCGCAGCTGCACAGGATCGCTCCGATCGTGCCGGAGTTCCTGCCCTGGTATCTGCGGTCCGTGGTGCGTCTCGGCGGGGGCGTCGCGCCCATCCTGCCCTCGCCCGTCGTCCCGATCGCTCGCAAGGTGCTGCGCGACATGGTCGGGCACCTCGTCGTCGACGCCCGTCCCGCCAGACTCAGCGCTGCCATCGAACGGATCAAGGCGAACGGCACGCGGCTCAATCTCAACCTGCTCGGTGAGGCCGTGCTCGGCGAGGCGGAGGCACGGCGTCGTCTCGACGGCATCCACGGGCTCATCAAGCGACCCGACGTCGACTATGTCTCGGTCAAGGTGTCGGCCATCGTCAGCCACCTGTCGATGTGGGCGTTCGACGAGGTCGTCGATGAGGTCGTCGAGCGGCTCCTGCCGCTGTACATCACGGCTGCGGCGGACGGCACCTTCATCAACCTCGACATGGAGGAGTACCGCGACCTCGACCTCACGATCGCGGTCTTCACGCGCATCCTGGAGGACCCGCGCCTGACCGGACTCGAGGCCGGGATCGTGCTGCAGGCCTACCTCCCCGACGCCCTGCCTGCGCTGCAGGAGCTCACCGCCTGGGCGCAGGATCGCGTCGCGCACGGCGGAGCCCGCATCAAGGTGCGACTCGTGAAGGGTGCGAACCTCGCCATGGAGCAGGTCGAGGCGCGGATGCACGGCTGGACCCCCGCGACCTACGACACCAAGCTCGACACCGACGCGAATTACCTGCGCTGCCTGGACTGGGCCCTGCGCCCCGAGCACGTCGCTGCCGTGAAGCTCGGTGTCGCCGGGCACAACCTGTTCGGCATCGCCTACGCCTGGCTGCTCGCCGGTGAACGAGGAGTGCGCGACGCCGTCGAGTTCGAGATGCTCCTCGGTATGGCCCAGGGGCAGGTGCAGGCCGTCTCCCGTGAGGTCGGCCCGGTGCTGCTCTACGTGCCGGTCGTCGAGCCCGCCGAGTTCGACGTGGCGATCAGCTACCTGGTGAGGCGGCTGGAGGAGAACGCCTCTCCCGACAACTTCCTCTCCGCCGCGTTCCGGCTCGGAGAGGACGAGTCGCTGTTCGTGCGCGAGCAGGACCGCTTCCTCGACGCCCTCGATCGCGCTGCCGACCCCACGCTGCGCAGGGGGCCGCGCCGTACCCAGGATCGGCATGCGCCCGTGCACGAGTCCGTGCGCCCCGTGGCTGCCGCGCCCACGCCGGAGACCGACCTGACCAAGGCCGTGCTCGGCATCTCCCGCGGATCCGACGACGGCGGGCGGGAGGCCTTCCTCGAGACCGCCGTCTACTCCGCCCGTGAGCTGGAGCAGGATGCCGGAGGTGCCCCCGGCTTCACGAACACGGCGGACACCGACCCGGCACTGCCCGCGAACCGTGACTGGGCCCGCGAGGTGCGTGAGCGCATCCCCACGTCCGATCTGGGCGTCGCCACGATCGCGGTCGCGCGGGTCGAGGATGCGGAGACGCTGGAGAGCATCGTGCAGGGTGTCCGTCGCGCGGCCCCCGCGTGGGGCGGTCGTCCCGCGGCGGAACGGGCGGAGGTGCTGCTGCGTGCCGCGGCCGCGCTCGAGTCGCGGCGCGCCGACCTCATCGAGGTCGCCGCCTCCGAGACCGGCAAGATCTTCGCAGAAGCCGACGTCGAGGTGAGCGAGGCCGTCGACTTCGCCCGCTACTACGCGGCCAAGGCGCGCGAGCTCGATGCGATCGCGGGAGCGGTGTTCGTGCCGGCATCCGTCACCGTCGTCACTCCGCCCTGGAACTTCCCGCTCGCGATCCCGGCGGGTGGAGTGCTCGCCGCGCTCGCCGCCGGCTCCGGCGTGGTCTTCAAGCCCGCCCCGCAGGCCCGCCGCTGCGCCGCCGTCATCGCCGAGACGCTGTGGCAGGCCGGCATCCCGCGCGATCTCCTCGCGCTGGTCGACATCGAGGAGGGTGACCTCGGCCGCGAGCTCGTCACACACGATGCGGTCGATCGCGTGATCCTCACGGGCGCGTGGGACACGGCCGCGCTGTTCCGCTCGTGGCGCCCGGATCTGCCGCTGCTCGCCGAGACGAGCGGCAAGAACGCGATGATCATCACCCCGTCCGCAGACCTCGACCTCGCGGTCGCCGACCTCGTCAAGAGCGCCTTCGGGCACGCCGGGCAGAAGTGCTCGGCCGCCTCGCTCGCGATCCTCGTCGGTCCGGTCGGCCGCTCGCCCCGTTTCGCGCGGCAGCTCGCGGATGCCGTGCGGTCGCTGCACATCGGGCTCCCCACAGATCCGCTGGCCGAGGTCGGACCGGTGATCGAAGAGCCGACGGGGAAGCTCGCCTGGGCGCTGAACGAGCTCGAGGGCGACGAGCAGTGGCTGATCGAGCCCGCCCTGGCCCGGGACGACGGCGGCAGCGGACGGCTCTGGCGCCCCGGCATCCGCGTCGGGGTGCAGCCGGGATCGCGTTTCCACACCGAGGAGTTCTTCGGCCCGGTGCTCGGCGTGATGCACGCGCCGACGCTCGAGAAGGCCGTCGAGCTGCAGAACGCCGTCGACTACGGTCTCACGGCCGGGCTGCACACGCAGGATCCGGACGACCTCGCGTTCTGGCTCGAACGGGTGCAGGCGGGCAATCTGTACGTGAACCGCGGCATCACGGGGGCGATCGTGCAGCGTCAGCCGTTCGGCGGGTGGAAGCGCTCGGCGGTCGGACCGGGTGCGAAGGCCGGCGGTCCCAACTACCTCATCGGCCTCGGTTCCTGGCGCTCGCAGCCCGGCGGCCCCGCCTCCAGCACCCTGCACCTGCGAGGACTCGACTCCCGCATCACCGCGCTCATCGAGTCGGCCCAGTCGTCGCTCGACTACGAGTCGTTCGAGTGGCTGCGGCGCTCGGCGCTCTCCGATGCGCTGGCGTGGGATCGTGAGTTCGGGCAGGTGCGCGACGTGTCGCACCTCGGCGTCGAGCGCAACCTGTTCCGCTACCGCCCGGTGCCCGTCGAGATCCGCGCGACGGAGGATGCGGCGCTGCAGGATCTGCTGCGCGTCGTGATCGCGGGGGTGCGCGCGGGGGCGGCGTTCGTCCTCTCGACACCGGTCGGGTTGCCCGGCGATGTGCGTCGCGCGCTCGGCGATCTCGATGCGCCGGTCTTCCTCGAGAGCGACGAGGAGTGGATGCAGCGGATGCTCCGTGCCGAGGACGCCGCCGAGGAGATCGCCGCACTGCCGGTCAGTGACCGGGTGCGCCTGATCGGCGGCCGCGCTGCGGTCGCGGCACTGCACACGGCGCTGGCGACCGCATCCGGTGGGGACCCCGACCTCGCGGTGTACGACGGCGAGGTGACGACGGCGGCCCGCATCGAGCTGCTGCCTTTCGTGCACGAGCAGTCGATCTCGATCACGGCGCACCGCTACGGCAACCTCGATCCCTGGAGCAGCGACGTGATCTGAGATGCGTGTAAAGAATTCTTGACACAGTGAGAGCCTCCGGCGTACGCTGAGTGTGTCAAGAATCTTTTACATCGGAGGCATCATGGTCTACGAAGAACGCAACGCCTGGGCGGGACTCATCGTCAGCCCGATCGCGATGATCGTCTACGTCGTGCTGGTGCTCCAGCAGGCCGCCGGAGGGCCTCTCACCGCCGTCGACTGGTTCCCGCTGATGCTCTGGGTGATCGGCGGCGGCATCGTCGCGACGATCGTGATCGGCATCGTCTGGGGGATGATCGCCGGCGCGAAGGACCCCGACGGCGTCGGCCGCTCCGACATCCGCGACCGCGACATCAGCCGCATGGGCGGCCGCGTCGAGCAGGCCTTCATCGTGATCGCCGGGCTCGGGGTGATCGCACTGTGCGCGGTCGGCGCCGACGTCTTCTGGATCGCGAACACCATGTACCTGGGCTTCGCGGTGTCCGCACTCGTCGGCGGCATCGCCCGCGTGATCGCCTACCGTCGAGGGCTCGTCTGATGGTCAAGCCCACCCTCGTCTCCAACAGCATCCGTGTGCATCGGGAGCAGGCCGGGCTCACCCAGGCCGAGCTCGCGCGCACGATCGGCGTGACGCGGCAGACGCTCATCGCGATCGAGCAGCAGAAGTACTCGCCGACCCTCGAGCTCGCCTTCCAGATCGCCCGCGCCTTCGGCGTCGGGATCGACGAGCTGTTCGCCTATCCCGAGACTCCAGGAGGATCGTCATGAGCCGTTCGATGGCCGCATGGCGGCGGGAGACCTACGGCTCGGCCGAGGGCGTCGCGCTCGAGCGGATCCCCGTGCCGGTGCCTCATCACGGCGAAGTGCTGCTGCGCGTGCGGGCGACTGCCCTGAATGCGGGGGATGTGCGCCTGCTGCTGGGCGATCCGCTCCTCGTGCGGCCGGTGTTCGGGATGACCCGCCCGAAGCATCCGGTGCGCGGCATGGAGGTCGCGGGCACGGTGGTCGCCGTCGGGCCGGATGTCGTCAGCGCCGAGGTCGGGGAGCATGTCGTGGGCGAGCTCGTGGGCGGCGGTGGTCTCGCCGAGTACGTGCGCGTACCGGCCACCCGGCTCGTGCCGGTCCCTCCCGACATCGCACCCGAGGCGGCTGCCACCCTGCCGGTCGCCGGTGGGACCGCCTGGCAGGCGCTCGATCTGGCGGGCGTCGGTCTCACGCACGGCCCCACTCCGCGCGTCCTGATCATCGGCGCCTCGGGCGGCGTCGGCACCTTCGCCGTGCAGCTCGCCGCGCTCCGCGGGGCGGAGGTGTGGGCGACGTGCAGCGCCCGCAACGCCCCGCTGGTCGAGCGGCTCGGTGCCGTCCACACCCTCGACCATCGAGAATCGCCGCTGAGCGACCTCCCGGCCGGGCGCTTCGACGCGATCGTCGACATCGCCGGCGGGATGCCGCTGCGCGACCTGCAGCGCCTCGTCGTCCACGGCGGCACAGTCGTGCTGGTCACGGGAGACGGGGGGCACGTGCTGGGACCCATCCCACGGATGCTGCGGGCGGCGGTCCTGTCGATCGGATCCCGTCGCATCCGCCCGCTCGCCGCGACTCCGCGGCCCGAGGTGCTGGCGAAGCTCCTCGAACTCGTGGCCGAGGGGCGCGTGGTGCCCGTGATCGAGCGCGAGTACCCCTTCGCCGAGGCATCCGCCGCCCTCGCCCATCTCGAAGCGGGCCACACGGTCGGCAAGGTCGTCGTCCACGGGATGACCTGATCGCCCCCGCGCGGGAAGCGGCGGGGCTCTGGCGGCACACAGGGGGCGGGTGACACAATGGACTCCGGCGTGCCCGAGTCGCATCTTCCCCGCCACCGGCTCTGAACGAGCTGCGGGTCGAAGGACCGCCGGGCCCCTGGACAGCGTCCGCCGCGCCCGTCCACACGAGGAGCATCCATGTCGACGCCTGAAGCCGCCGTCTCCACCGCACCCGCCCGCATCGCGCACCACCGTCACTACCTGATGTGCAAGCCGGAGCACTTCACGGTGAACTACTCCATCAACCCGTGGATGGAGCCGTCGCGCCCCACCGACACCGCCAACGCGGTCGCGCAGTGGCAGAAGCTGTACGACCTCTACGTCGAGCTGGGACACGAGGTCGAGCTCATCGAACCGCTCGCCGGGTACCCCGACATGGTCTACACGGCCAACGGCGGGTTCCTGATCGACGGGCGCGCCTACGTGCCCGAGTTCCGCTTCGTCGAGCGACAGGGCGAGTCCCCGGCCTTCGCCGAGTGGTTCCGCGCCGCGGGCTACGACACCGTGATGCCGCAGGAGGTCAACGAGGGCGAGGGCGACTTCCTGCTCGTCGGCGACGTGATCCTGGCCGGCACCGGCTTCCGCTCCACCGGCGACAGCCACCGCGAGGTGGGAGAGGTGTTCGGTCGCGAGGTCGTGTCGCTGAACCTGGTCGATCCCCGGTTCTACCACCTCGACACCGCGATCGCCGTGCTCGACCCGGTGCAGGGCGTGGAGAACGGCGGACCGGAGCGCGCGAACATCGCCTACCTCCCCGGCGCCTTCGACGACGCGAGCCGAGCGATCCTCGAGGAGCGGTTCCCCGACGCGATCCTGGTCTCCGACGAGGACGGGTCGGTGTTCGGCCTCAACTCGGCCAGCGACGGCTACAACGTGATCATCTCGCCGCGGGCGAAGGGCTTCGAGAAGCAGCTGCGCGAGCGCGGGTACAACCCGATCCTGATCGACCTGTCCGAGCTGCTGCTCGGCGGCGGCGGCATCAAGTGCTGCACGCTCGAGCTGCGGGGTGCCGCGTGACCGCGGTCGACGCCACCGCGGGCGCGGAGGCCGTGACGGAGGCGAGCAGCGAGCCGCACGTCGCGCACAACTACCACCCGCTGCCGGTGAACATCGCCCGTGCGGAGGGTGCCTGGGTGACGGACGTCGAGGGCAAGCGCTACCTCGATCTGCTCGCCGCCTACTCCGCTGTGAACTTCGGCCACCGGCACCCGGCCCTCGTGGCCACCGTCACCGAGCAGTTGGGGCGGGTCACGCTCGTGAGCCGTGCGTTCCAGAGCGACCGGCTCGAGCCGTTCGCCGCGGCGCTCGCCGAACTGGCGGGCAAAGACCTCGTGCTGCCGATGAACACGGGCGCCGAGGCCGTCGAGACCGGCATCAAGGTCGCCCGTGCATGGGGCTATCGCGTCAAGGGCATCGCCGAGGGCAAGGCGCGCATCATCGTCGCGGCCGGGAACTTCCACGGCCGCACGACCACGATCGTCAGCTTCAGCGACGACGAGACGGCCCGCGACGACTTCGGTCCCTACACGCCCGGCTTCGACGTCGTACCGTACGGCGACGCGGATGCCATCGCCGCGGCCATCACCGACGACACGGCCGCAGTGCTCGTCGAGCCGATCCAGGGCGAAGCCGGGGTCGTGATCCCGCCGGAGGGCTACCTGCGCCGTATCCGGGAGATCTGCGACGAGAAGAACGTGCTGTTCATCGCCGACGAGATCCAGGCCGGACTCGGCCGCGTCGGCGAGACCTTCGCCTGCGACCGCGAGGGCGTCGTGCCCGACCTGTACCTGCTCGGCAAGGCGCTCGGCGGCGGCATCCTCCCCGTCTCGGCCGTGGTCGGCGACACCGACGTGCTCGGCGTCATCCGTCCCGGCGAGCACGGCTCGACCTTCGGAGGCAACCCGCTCGCCGCGGCGGTGGGCCTGCGCGTGGTCGAGATGCTGCAGACCGGCGAGTTCCAGGAGCGCGCGCGAGCACTCGGCGCGCACCTGGAGCAGGCCCTGCAGCCCCTGATCGGGCACGGCGTCACGGCGGTGCGCATCGCGGGACTGTGGGCCGGCGTCGACATCGATCCGGCGAAGGGCACCGGCCGTGAGATCGCCGAGAAGCTTCTCGATCGGGGTGTCCTCGTGAAGGACACGCACGGGCAGACCGTGCGCATCGCGCCGCCGCTGGTGATCCGCGCGACCGAGCTCGACTGGGCGGTGGAGCAGCTCAAGCTCGTCCTGGCGTGACCCACCCTCTCCGCGGACGGGGATATCCTGTCCGCGGGGGGAAAATGACGGATCAGCCATGGCTGCTGCAGAGCCCTGTCGAGCCCGGGTGGACGGCGCCGCGGCGCGGTCCACGTGACATCCATCGGTTCGTCTGGGACCTCTGGCCCTGGATGAACTGGCTCCTTCCGGTCGTCGCCATCTTCTTCGTCGGCAACGGCGGATGGGCGCTGATGGCGCTGCTCCTGTTCTCGCCGTTGCTGGTCCCCGCGGCAGGACTCCTCGGCTCGCTCCCGCGCTTCATCCTGCGCAAGTCGGGGAGGACCACGACGCCGGCTCCCGTCACCACCCTGCTGTTCGTGCAGTGGTGGGCGTGGGCTGCGGCGATGATCACGCCACCCGGAGCCACCGACGGCAGCCCCATTCCCGCCGTGATGCAGGCGTTCTCAGCCCGTCCGATCTCGGGAGGGTTCCTGTACGCGGTCATGCTCACCGCCTCAGGGGTCGCGGTCGCCTGCTGGATCGCCGTGCTCGTGATCGCGATCGTCACGTCCACCAGATCACCGGCACGCGCGTCGTCGCCGTGGACGGTCGTCGCCTGGATCGCCGCGTTCGTGCTGCCGCTGCTCTACGTCGCGATGATCTGGCTGGGCGGCGTCGTCACGGCGCAGCAGCGGGACGCGGCAGGAGTGACGGTCGCCGAGGCCCAGGCGCGACCGCTGAGCGTGCAGACGCAGGAGGCTCAGGAGCGATACGAGCGGGCGCAGTCGCAGCTGTCGATCGTGCGCGGACTGCTCGCCGAAGACGGGTGGGCGGAGCCCTCGTGGGGCATCGACCATCGGACGACGTTCTCCGACGCTGTCGAGAGCTACGGCTTCGATCTCGAGTTCGAGCATGAGCCCTTGGCCGCGGGGGCCGTGGACGTGGAAGCTGTCGAAGCCGAACTCCGTCGACAGGGGTGGGTGGACGGCGAGCGCGGCACGATCGTCGACCCCGAGGGGAATGCGGTCGAGATCCTGGAGACCGAGCACGTTCTCACGGTCTCGCTGACCTCGCCCACCTGGTGGGGCGATGCCTATGAACTCTCCGATGAACTCGACGACCAGCGCGGCGACGATCTCGAAGCGGTCCTCGCACGCCGCGCCGCAGCCGCTCTCACGTACGCATTCGACGAATGGCCGCTGCTCTCCTGAATCACGCGGCAACGCGGGTCACGCGGCGCGGGGAAGCCCGGTGCGACGGGCAACGCCATCGCAGGGGAGGGCCGTGGCCCGGGGATGGCGACGGCCGGCGATGGCGCTGCCCTCTCGCATGCTCAGGCCGGGGGCGAATCCGGGTCGAGCGTCTTCAGGGTGTCTTCCTCGGCGGCATTGTCTGCGTCGAGCTGCTCCTCGGTGTTCTCGTCCCCGCCCAGCGGCGCGCGGTGACCCTGACCCGCATCGCCCTGGATGGCGCCGCCGGTCGACTCGCCCCGTGAGCTGTCGCCCTGGATCGCGCCGCCGGTGCCGTCGCCCTGGCCCGAGTCCTCGTCCGGGACGCCGGCGCCGGGCGCGCCCTCTGCCGGGTCCTGTGGGTGGGGGGTGCGTTCCGTGTTCTCGTCCATGCATCGACCGTACGTACGCGACCAGCGTGTCGTGGAGGGCGTTGACAAACCTCGCGGGGAGGGTCAGTCCTCGAAGTCGTGCTTCTTCGGACTGCGGATCGGCGTGGTCACGGCGGCCTCGTCGCTGAACTCGATCGGGTCGACGTCGACGACACGCAGCGGGCGGGTCTCGTCGAGCGTGAGCAGGAATCGGCGGTTCTCGGCCCGGCGGAGGCGACCCGAGGTCGCCACCCAGATCACGCCGATCGCGCAGGCGACGAATCCGGCCGTGCCGCCGAGCATGATCGCCGCGCGCGGGCCGAACGCGTCGGCGACCCACCCGGCGATCGGGGCGCCCACCGGGGTCGATCCCATGATCACCGCCATGTAGAGCGCGAGCACGCGTCCGCGGAGGGCCGGTTCGGTCGTGATCTGCACGTACCCGTTGGCCGTGGTCAGCAGAGTCACGATCATGAAGCCGGTGAACGTGAGGGTGACGGCGTAGGACGCGTACGTCGGCATCGCCGACGAGACGAACGCGGCGATGCCGAACCCGCCGGCCGCGAGGATGACGACGCGCACGCGCGCCCGGTCCCGACGCGCCGCGAGCAGGGCGCCGATGAGCGAGCCGATCGCGAGCACGGAGCTGAGCACTCCGTAGCCGTCGGCTCCCGCACCGAATTCGAGCGCCATCGTCGACGCGAAGATCGGGAAGTTCATGCCGAACGCGCCGATCAGGAAGACCGTGACGAACACGACGCGCAGATCGCTGCGCCCCCAGACATAGCGGAAGCCGGCGGCGAGACCGCCCCGACTGCGACTCTTCAGGCGAGGGGCGAGCAGGCCGGTGCGCAGCAGCGACAGCGCGAGGATCATCGCGAGGAACGTCGCGGCGTTCACGATGAACACCCAGCCCGAGCCGATCGCGACGATCAGCAGTCCGCCGACGGCGGGTCCGATCATGCGCGCGAGGTTGAAGGATGCGGAGTTCAGCGCGACCGCGTTGGACGTGTCGCCGGTCGAGACCATGTCGGAGACGAAGGCCTGCCTGGCCGGTGCGTCGAAGGCGTTCACGATGCCGAAGCCGAGAGCGAAGCCGAACATCATCGGCAGCGTCATCACGCCGTTCAGCAGCAGCACGCCGACCGCGATGGCGAGAGCGAGCAGTGCCGACTGGGTCGCGAAGAGGATGTGCCGTCGGTCGAAGCGGTCGGCCACCCAGCCGGTGAGGCTCACGAGCACGAGCGGCGGTCCGAACTGCAGCGCCATCGTGACGCCCATCGCGGTGGCGTCGTTGTCGGTCAGCTCGGTGAGCACGACCCAGTCCTGGGCGGTCGCCTGCATCCAGCCACCGACGTTGGAGACCAGGGCGCCGGCGAACCAGATCCGGTAGTTGATGTTCGCGAAGGAACGGAACATCGCACTCATCGTTCCACCGCCCGTCGCATCAATGCGCTGGCTTCGCGGAGCGTGGTGAGCTCCGCCTCGGTGTAGTCGACCTCGCGCAGCATGTCCGCCAGGAGTTCGTCGCGTCGACGGATCGTCTCGACGACGATCGCGATGCCGGCGTCGGTGATGTCGACCTGCACCCGACGGCGATCGTCTTCGTCAGGCGTCCGCACGACGAAGCCCTGTTCCTCGAGGCCGTTGATCGTGCTGGTCATCGACGGCGCCGTCACCCGTTCGCGTTCGGCGAGCGTCGAGATCGTGCGGCGGCCGTTCATGCGCAGATCGGCGAGCACCGCGAGCTGCGCGTCGCTCATCGAGTCCGCGGCGCGTGCGCAGCGGAGACGGCGGGCCAGCCGAAAGGTGGCCATGCGCAAGTCTGTGGCGGTGAGGCGGAGGGATTCATCAGACGCAGACATTACTTAGATAGCCTATCTAACTTTTCGGGCGTCGGGCAGGGCGGATGCCGGGCACAATGGAGGGGTGACCCGAATGCTCGCTCTCGAAATCGCCGTGCAGGATCCCGCCGGAGTGCGCATCGCCGCAGAAGTCGGCGCCGACCGCGTCGAGCTCGCGACGGCCCTCGCTCTCGGCGGGTTGACCCCGTCTCCTGCGACCCTCGAGCTCGCGGTCGAAGCGGCCGGGTCGGACGGACCCGAGGTGCACGTCCTCATCCGCCCGCGCGCCGGCGGCTTCCACTACACCGAAGACGAGCTCGCCCTCTCCGAGCGCGACGTCCGTCGAGCGATCGGTGCCGGCGCGGCAGGTGTGGTCATCGGCGCGCTCGACGCCGAAGGACGCCTGGACCTGTTCGCCATGGCCCGACTGCGCGATGCCGCCGGTGGAGCCCCCGTAACGCTGCACCGCGCCATCGACGTGACCGCCGACCCGGTCGCGACCCTGCGCAGCGCCCGCGAGCTGGGTCTGCGCCGCGTGCTGACCTCGGGCGGAGCCTCGGCCGCGATCGACGGCGTCGACACGCTGCGCGCGCTGGTCGCCGCCGCCGAGGGTGAGATCGAGATCATGGCCGGCAGCGGGGTCGACGTGGCGAGTGCGCCCGTACTCGCCGGGGCCGGTGTCGATGCGCTCCACTTCTCCGCCAAGCGCGCCGTGAACGAGGACGGCGGGGTGCGGATGGGGTCTGCTTCGGACGGCGTCGGAGGATACGAGGTCACCGACCGTGACATCGCTTTCGCGATCCGGGATGCCGTCGGGCGGTAGCCGCCCGCGACGAGCGGTCGATAGGCTCGCACCGTGACGGATACCCGCGAGTTCACCGACGCCCATGGCGTGGCCATCGTCTACGACGTGCATCCGGCTGCGGGGACTCCCCGCGGAGTCGTGCAGCTCCTGCACGGCGTCGGCGAGCACGCCGGAAGATACGGAGCCCTGATCGGCGCCCTCACGGAGGCCGGGTTCCACGTCTACGCCGACGACCACCGCGGCCACGGCCGCACCGGCATCCGTCAGCACGGCGGTCCCGAGAAGCTGGGGCGTCTCGGCAAGGGCGGACTGCGCGCGGCCGAGGACGCCGTATGGCAGCTCACCGGCATCATCCGCGACGAGAACCCCGACCTGCCGCTGGTGCTGCTCGGCCACTCCTGGGGCTCGTTCTTGGCGCAGATGCTCGTCAACCATCACCCGGAGGCGTGGGATGCCGTCATCCTCTCCGGGTCCGCGCTGCGCATGCCGGGCTCGCTCAATGCCGCGCCGCTGAACGCGCGGTGGGCCGGCGACCAGGCGACCGGCTTCGAGTGGCTCAGCCGCGATCCGGCGGTCTGGTCGTCGTTCGACGAGGATCCGCTGACCACCGACGTCCCCCTGCTCAAGCTCTTCGGTCCGGTCGAGGCTGCGCGGCTCTACGGGCGCCCAGCCAAAGACCTGGGGCACGACATCCCGATGCTGCTGCTCGTCGGGCGCGACGACCCGGTGGGTGGGCCCCGCAGCGTGCACAAGCTCGCGGACGAGTACCGCAGTCGCTCCGGTCTCACCGATGTGACGACGCTGGTCTACCCGGATGCGCGTCACGAGATCTTCAACGAGCTGCAGCAGGACGAGGTGCGCGCCGATGTCCTGGCGTGGCTGGACGCGCACATCCCCGCGCGCTGAGAATCCTTCCCTCCGGTCGCCGGTGTGACGCGGCGTTACGCGCGGTGAACGGGTGTGACGCGACCGTGTCGTGAGACCGGGAGCCGCCGTAGATTCGGGGCAATATTCCGCGCATGAGCGAGGAGAGCTCCGCGGTGCGGCGCCCTCGCACGGGAGGGACCGCACCGATGACCTTCGTGAAGGACTGGCAGGACTGGCACGCCTCGCGCGAGCGCTACGCGGGTTCGGAGTATGGTCCGTCGGCACTCGAATCGACGAACTGGCTGATCACCGAGGCCGCAGCCGTCGACGGCATCCCCGGGCTCTGGGCGCTCACCGGTGACGGCGGCATCCGCGGCAGCGAGCTCGGTCAGGCCGGCTCCACCGTGACGCTGCGCGGCGCGGAGACGATCCGCCTCGGGCGCCGTGAGCTGCGCGTGTTCGAACGTCACGGCACGCTCGCGCTCCGGGTGCTGAACCCGGCCCGCCCGCAGCGCGAGTGGTTCACGGCGATCGACGCGTACGCACCCGACGAGCGCTGGCGGCTGCCCGCGGTGTTCGAGGAGACGCCGGACGAGCAGATCGTGATCACCTCGGTCGACGGCGATGCGCGGGAGACGCCCGTTGCCGGACGGCTGCGCTTCGAACTGGCGGGGGCGCCGCAGACCCTGACCGTGACCAGGAACGGGCAGGGAGCGCTGAGTGCGGTGTTCGCCGACGGAACCAACGGCCTCGAGACGTACCGCTTCCGTTTTCTGCCGGTGGATGAGCCGGCCGACGACGGCACGGCCGTGATCGACTTCAACCGCGCGTACCTGCCGCCATGCGCCTTCTCGGACCAGTTCGTCTGCCCGCTCCCTCCGGTCGGGAATCGGTACTCGACGCCGATCCGCGCCGGGGAGCGGGTGGTGGTGCTCGGCGGCTGACCCGCCGCAGCGGGGCTGCGCGCCTTAAGCTGGAACCGTGCACGGTGAATACAAGGTTCCAGGCGGAAAGCTCGTCGTCGTCGACCTCGAGATCGAGGACGACAGGATCGCCCGATTCCGCCTCGCCGGTGACTTCTTCCTCGAGCCGGACTCGGCGCTGGACGACATCGACGCCGCGGTGAACGGACTGCCTGCGGAAGCGGACGCCTCGGCGATCGCCGCAGCCGTCCGCGGCGCCCTGCCCGACGGTGCACAGCTGCTCGGGTTCACGCCCGAAGCCGTCGGCACCGCGGTGCGCCGGGCGCTCGTGACGGCCCCGGGATGGCGCGACTTCGACTGGGAGATCGTGCACGACGAGGCGGTGTCGCCGCGCATGAACCTGGCGCTCGACGAGGTGCTCACCTCGCGTGTCGGCGAGGGGCGTCGCCGCCCGACCCTGCGCATCTGGGAGTGGGACGAGTCCGCCGTCGTGATCGGCTCGTTCCAGTCGTACCGCAACGAGGTCGACCCCGAGGGGGCCGCACGACACGGGTTCGATGTCGTCCGTCGCATCTCCGGCGGCGGGGCGATGCTCATGGCTGCGGGACAGATCATCACCTACTCGCTGTATGTGCCGGCCTCGCTGGTCGCGGGCATGACGTTCGCCGACTCCTACGCCTTCCTCGACGACTGGGTGCTGCAGGCGCTGCGCTCGCTGGGCATCGATGCGGTCTACCAGCCGCTCAACGACATCGCGAGCCCGACCGGCAAGATCGGCGGCGCCGCGCAGAAGCGCCTCGCGAACGGGGGAGTGCTGCATCACGCGACCCTCTCGTACGACATCGACGGCCAGGTGATGACCGAGGTGCTGCGCATCGGACGCGAGAAGCTCAGCGACAAGGGCACCACCTCGGCGGCCAAGCGCGTCGATCCGCTGCGCACGCAGACCGGCCTCGAGCGCGCCGAGATCATCGAGCGCTTCAAGGACACCTTCCGTTCGCTGACCGACGCCGAGACGGGGTCGGTGTCGGCCGACGAGTACGCCGCTGCCGAGGCGCTGGTCGAGTCGAAGTTCGCCACCGAGGCGTGGCTGCATCGGGTGCCGTGACGGCGCTCGACCCCGATCTCCCCGCCGCGGCGGACGAGCCGGACGCGGCGCCCGTGATCGTGCCGGTCGCGCCTGGTGCCGTCACCGTCCAGCCTGGTGCCGTCACCGTCCAGCCGGGTGCCGTCACGATCGTCGAGGGCGACAACCTCGCGGTCGCGGCGACCTTGCCCTCGGCGTCGTTCACGCTCGTGTACCTCGACCCGCCGTTCAACACCGGCCGGACGCAGGAGCGGCAGGTTGTCACCGCGCGGCGGGCGGTCACAACTCCTCAAGAATCCGCGCCGCCCGCCGATCCGATGCCGGAATCCCGCGACGGCGATGGGGTGAGCGGTTCAGATTCGAGGAGTTCTTCACCGGTACCGGCGGCGACGGATCCCGAGGTCGAGGTGCGGCACGGATTCCACGGCCACGCCTACGAGCGGGTGCGCGGAATCCTGCGCGCCTACGACGACCGCTTCGACGACTACGGCGCCTTCCTGATGCCGCGGCTCGAGGAGGCATGGCGACTGCTCGCCGACGACGGCACGCTCTACCTGCATCTCGACTACCGTGAGGCGCACTACGCGAAAGTCATGCTCGATGCGGTGTTCGGGCGGGACTGCTTCTTGAACGAGCTGATCTGGGCGTACGACTACGGGGCGAAGTCCCGCAGCCGCTGGCCGACCAAGCACGACACGATCCTGGTCTACGTGAAGAACCCCCGCAAGTACGTCTTCAACTCCGAGGAGGTCGACCGTGAGCCCTACATGGCACCCGGACTCGTGACCCCCGAGAAGGCGGCGCGCGGCAAGCTCCCCACCGACGTGTGGTGGCACACGATCGTGCCGACGACCGGACGTGAGAAGACCGGCTACCCGACGCAGAAGCCCGAGGGGATCCTCCGGCGCATCGTGACGGCCTCGAGTCGGCCGGGAGACCGGGTGCTCGACCTGTTCGCCGGCAGCGGCACGACCGGAGCGGTGGCGTCAGCTCTCGGCCGCGATGCAGTGCTCGTCGACGACAACCCCGAGGCGATCGGGATCATGAGGGCGCGGATGCCGCACGCCGCGGTGTCGACCCTCGACTGAGCGGAGTCACTCCGGGCGCAGCAGCACCAGGAACTGTTCGATCTCGGCCGCCATGTCGAGGGAGGGGTCGAGCATCCAGGCGGCCTGGAGTCCGTCGGCGAGGGCGTGCAGGGTCCGCACGACCCAGGCGGGGTCGAGGTCGGCGCGGATGCGGCCGGCCTCCTGATCGGCGGCGACGTGCGCACGTGTGAAGGCCTCGACGCGCTCGGTGCGCTCGCGGAAGTAGGCGTGCGCGGGGTGTGAGGGGTCTCCGGCCTCGGCTGCCAGCTGGGCGTAGAGCTGCACGAGACCGGGGACCGACGCGTTGTGGCGCATGACCGCGAGGAAGGCTGCGGAGGCGTCTTCGCCCGCGTACTGCTGTTCGTCACGATCGTCTCTGGCGCGGAGGATCGCGACGAACAGCTCCTCCTTGGAGCCGAAGTAGTGCAGGAGTCCGGCGGGGCTGAGGCCGGCCGCATCCGCGATCTCGCGGACGGAGGCTTTGCGGTATCCGTGCTCGGCGACGACGGCGAGGGCGGCTTCGAGGATCTCCTCGCGCTTGGCGACGCCCTTCGCGTATGCCCCTCGTATCGCCATGGCACCAGGGTATCCGTCACGACCAGATCACGAAAACCAAACAACGTTCGTGAATGGCTTGCGGCGACGGCGCCCGATCTGTCACGATGTCCGATGAATACCGAACAACGTTTGGTATTCATCCCGAATCCGCTCAACGAGGAGCCGACAATGTCACTACCCCCTCTCGACCCGGCGACGGAGATCGCCGCCACCGGGGTCATCGCCACCGAACCGCCCTCCGCCGGCGAGCCCGCCGCGAGCCCGCCTGCCACCAAGCGCCTCCTGCCCAGCATGCTCATCGCCGGACTCACCCTGTTCGCAAGCTACGCCGGCCTCCTCGGGATCCTGCTGCCGACCCAGATCCAGGTGATCTTCGGCGAGAAGGGGCAGGAGGCGAACCTCGCGATCGTCACCACGGTGTCGTTCATCTTCACGCTCTTCGCCCAGCCCCTCGCCGGTGCCCTCAGCGATCGCACCCGCTCCCGGCTCGGCCGGCGCGCGCCGTGGATGATCGCGGGTGCGCTCGTCGGGGGCATCCTGCTGCTGGGCATGGGGTCGCTGACCCAGCTCGTCTGGATCACCGTGTTCTGGGTCGTGATCCAGGTCGCGCTGAACTTCCTCCAGGCGCCGCTGACCACGATCACGGCCGACCGCTTCCCGCGCTCCAAGCGCGGGGGTGCGAGCGCCATGCTCGGCATCGGGATGCAGGTCGGCGGAATGATCGGCGTCATGATCGCCAGCGCCCTCGCCGCGCAGTTCGGCGTCGCATACTCGGTGTTCGGCATCGTCGTCATCGTGTCGACCGTGCTGTTCGTCATCGTCAACCGCGACTGGTCATCGAAGGATGCCGCCGTCGAGCCGTTCCGATGGGGAGCGTTCTTCAAGGGGTTCTGGGTGAATCCGCGCAAGCACCCCGACTTCGCGTGGGCATTCGCTGCGCGCTTCCTGCTCATCCTCGGCTACTTCGTCGTCTCGACGTACCAGCTCTACATGCTGCAGAAGTACATCGGTCTCTCGCTCCCCGAGGCGCAGGGTGCGGTACTCACCCTGACCCTCGTGGCGTTCGTGCCGACGCTGCTCGCGATCGGCCTCTCCGGCTGGTGGAGCGACAAGGTCGGCCGTCGCAAGGTGTTCATCTACGTGTCATCGGTCATCATGGCGGTCGGCTTCGTCATGCCGCTGGTCATGCCGAACATGACCGGAATGATCGTCATGAGCATCATCAACGGCGTCGGCTTCGGCGTCTACATGGCGGTGGATGCGGCGCTCATGACCGAGGTGCTGCCGAACGCGAGCGGGGCAGCGGCGAAGGACCTCGGCATCCTCAACGTCGCGACGAACATCCCCCAGGCGATGAGCCCGTCGATCGCGCTGCTGATCATCAGCACGATGGGCGGCTACGCGATGCTCTTCGTGTTCGCGATCGTGTTCGTGATCCTCGCCGCCGTCGCGACCGCGCCGATCAAGGGAGTGCGCTGATGCCCAGGAACGACCAGGAGAATGCTGTGATGACGGACACCGATTCCGAGACGACCGCCGACTTCGTGGAGGTCGCCACCGCCGCAGGGCGGGTGCGCGGCCGCTGGCGTCCGACCACGGGTGGGCGCGGGAACCCGCGGTCGGCGGCGTTCCTCGGCATCCCGTTCGCGGAGGCGCCGATCGGGCGGCTGCGCTTCCAGGCGCCCGTGCCGAAGGCGCCGTGGGAGGGCGTGCGCGACGCTCTCGCGTTCGCCGCCACCGCGCAGCGCGGGGACCCGGGTGTGACGCTCATCCCCGAGCCGAGCATCGAAGGCGACTCGACCCTCAACGTGAACGTCTTCACCCCCAACCCGACCCGCGCCGAGCAGGGGGCCGGTCTCCCCGTGCTCGTCTGGATCCATGGCGGCGGGTACTTCGCCGGCTCGCCGGCGAGCCCCTGGTACGACGGTCGCAACTTCAACCGCGACGGCGTCGTCACGGTATCGATCTCGTACCGTCTGGGCTTCGACGGTTTCGGGTGGATCGAGGATGCTCCCTCCAACCGCGGCGTGCGCGACTGGCTGTTGGCGCTGGAGTGGGTGCAGCAGAACATCGCCGAGTTCGGTGGGGATCCCTCGCGCGTGACGATCGCGGGTCAATCCGCGGGTGGTGGCGCCGTGCTGACCCTGCTCGGCATGGAGAAGGCGCAGCACCTGTTCCACGGTGTCTACGCGATCTCCGGTGCCCTCGCCGATGTCGCGCCGGCGCGTGCCGAGGCATTCGGTCGCGGGCTCGCCGCCGCTGCCGGGGTCGAGCCGACGGTCACCGGCTTCTCCTCGCTGACGGAGGAGCGCATCCTCGAACTGCAGAAGAAGGCGACCGAGCTCGGTCCCGATTCGCTCGGCAGCGTCGTCGAAGACGGCCTGCCACTCGGCCCGACCATCGACGGCGACCTGCTGCCCCGTCCCACGCGCGAGGCGCTCACCTCGGGCGTGGGAGCCGACAAGCCGCTCGTGCTCGGGGCGACGGACGACGAGTTCACGATGGCGTTCTCGGATGCGGCGAAGAAGCTCCGCTGGGTGCCGCGATCGCTGCTGCTCAACAAGCTCGGGCTGCCGAAGGCCGTGCGCCGGGAGTACCTCGCCGCCAACGCCGACATCACGGGTCTCGGCAACGCCCGCGTGGCCGGGCGACTTCTCACCGACCGCATGTTCCGCTCGGCGCTGCTGAAGATCGTCGCCGATCGCGGCACCGCGCCGACGTGGCTGTACCGGTTCTCGTGGCCGTCGGGGCACTTCGGCTTCGCGGAGCACTGCCTCGACGTGCCGTTCTTCTTCGACTGCCTCGATGGCCCCGCCATGGAGCCGCTGGCGGGGCCGAACCCGCCCCAGTCGCTGGCCGATCAGGTGCACGGCGCGGCCGTCCTGTTCATCACCGGCGGTGACCCCGGCTGGCCGCGTCACCAGGGTGCCGCGGGTATCGCGCGCGTCTACGACCTCCCGACGCGCGACGTCGCAGACGCCTACGCCTCCGTGCGCCCGCTGCTCGGAACGACGTCGTGACGACGACGGTGTCGGTCGGGAACGAGACCCGGCCGACAGCGGTGTCGCGCCCGCGATGGATGCTGTGGACCGCACTCGGATTGCTCGCCGTGTTCGCGGCGCTCGCGGTGGGCGTGGTCGTCGCCCCCGACGCGCCCTGGTCGCAGGGGCTCGATGATCTGTGGCGCAGCGGCTTCGGCGTCGGGCCGGAGTCGACGCTCCCCGAGTTCGCGCTTGCGCAGATGTTCCAGCACCTCGGACAGTTGCCCGGCGCCGTGCTCATGATGCTCCTGCTCCCGCTCGCGCTGGTGCTGATCGGGCGCTGGCGCTCAGCGCTATTCGTGATCGCGGTGCAGCTCGCCGGTCCCGGACTCCTGTCGCAGCTCACGAAGAACCTCGTCGACCGGCCGCGTCCGGCCGAAGACGCGGCGGCGGGACTCTTCGGGCCGCTCGTGCAGGTCGACCATGGCTCGTTCCCCTCCGGGCATTCGGTGAGCATGGCGGCGATCATCATCACGGTGCTGGCCTTGATCCCCGCATCCGCGGTCTGGGTGCGTCGGATCTGGATCGTGCTCGGGGTGCTGCTGGCGGCGGGCATGGTGTGGCAGCGCACCCTCATCAACGCGCACTGGTTCACCGACACCTGCGCCGGGCTGATCGGCGGCGCGGCTGTGGCGGTGCTGCTGTGGTGGGCGTTCCTGCCCTGGCTGCGGCGTGATCAGGAGCGTCGCCTGCGGTTCCTGCGCACGGGGGACGCCGCGCGCTGAGTGCGTCCGCACGACGACGAGAACGCCGGGAGGTCTGCAGGCCTCCCGGCGTTCTCGTGTCACGGCGCCGAAGGACGGCGGGCGGGTCTCAGTCGCGGGCGGCGGCGCGTCGGGCCGAGTCGATGACCAGCTCGACCCCGCTCAGGAACAGGTCGCGATCCTGCAGTTCGGAGAGGAGCAGCGAGTGCTGGGCGATGAGGGGGAACCTGCGTGGGTCGGCGAGCAGCGGGGTGTCGAGCCAGGAATCGCGGTCGGGGTCGGTCGGATGCTCGGCCCTGGCGCGCGCGATGCCGGCCGCGAGCGAGAGCACGTGCGAGGCGAGCAGGGCGTAGTGGCGCACCAGGTCCTCGCCGTCGAGGCCGCAGCGCTGGAAGGCGTCGAGCATCAGCTCGATCGCGGCGAGCTCGCCGGGACCGTGCGTCGTGAGGGTCATGGCCTCCGCGCCGATCGCCGGGTGTCGCGTGAAGAGGTCGAGCGTCGCGAGGGACAGCGCGCGGAGGCGGTCGTCCCACTGCTCGGGCGGAGTCTGCACCGACGCGACGGCGCGACCGTTGAGCGCGTCCAGGAGGGCGCCCATCAGGGCGTCCTTGCTCTGGAAGTGGCGGTAGATCGCGGTGGGGTCGGCGCCGAGTCGGGTGCCCAGGTCGCGCACCGAGATCGTGGCGACGCCGGGGGTGCCGGCGAGTTCGAGGCCGGCTTCGACGATGAGGGCCTGGTCGAGCCGGGCGCGCTTGGGGGGCTGGTCCTTCTTCGTGACCGCGCTCATCGCCGCCTCCTTCCGTCTCGTCCATCATCGCAGTCCGATCGGCTCTCGCGCGGGAGGAGACGCCTCCCATCTAAGCAGAGTCCGAGCTGTGGTCAACAGTGTTGACATCAGTGTTGTGGGACGGCTAGCGTGATCGCAGTTCCCCCTTCGACGCTGCAGAGAGGCAGACGATGTCATCCGAGTTCGTGTTCCACGGCGGTGCCGTGTTCACCGGTGCCGGCACACCCCTCACCGACCATGCCGTGATCGTCCGCGCAGGCCGGATCACCGCCGTCCTGCCGGATGCGGAGGCGGCCGATCGAGCCGCAGCGGACGCCACGTGGATCGATCTCGCCGGGGCCCTGCTCAGCCCGGGCTTCCAGGACGCGCACATCCACCCCGTCGGCGGCGGCGTCGAACTCCTGCAGTGCAACCTCACCGACGCGGAGGACGCCGCACAGACCGCGGACCTCATCCGCGCCTACGCCGAGGCGAACCCCGACGAGGAGTGGATCCTCGGCGGCGGATGGAGCATGGACAGCTTCCCGGGCGGGAACCCGCCCCGTGGCCTGCTCGACGAGGCGGCGGGCGGCCGCCCCGTGCTGCTGCAGAGCCGCGACCACCACAGCACCTGGGCGAGCACGGCCGCGATCGAGCGGGCCGGCATCACGGCCGAGACCCCCGACCCGGAAGACGGTCGGGTCGTGCGGGAAGCGGACGGCTTCCCGGCAGGCACGTTCCACGAAGGGGCAGCCAACCTGTTCGCCGCAGTGCGTCCGGAGACCTCGGACGAGCTCGCCTATCAGGGCCTGCTGCGCGCACAGGACGAGCTCATCGCCCTCGGCATCACGGGCTGGCAGGATGCCATGGTCGGTGCGGGATCGGGAGGGATGGTCGATCCGCTCGCCGCGTACGAGCGCGCCGCCGCCGAGGGCCGGCTGCTCGTGCACGTCGTCGGGGCCCAGTGGTGGGCACGCGATGGGGGGATCGACCAGGTCGAGCAGATGGCCGCACGGCGCGAGCGCGCCGCCACCGCGCACCCCGACCGCCGGATCGACCTCGGCACCACCAAGATCATGGTCGACGGTGTCGCCGAGAACCAGACCGCCGCGATGCTCACCCCGTACCGCGACGAGTCCGGTCACGACACCTGCAACCACGGGCTCAGCTTCATCGATCCGGAGAAACTGCGCGAATACGTGACGGCGCTCGACGCCACCGGCCAGCAGGTGCACATGCACGCCCTCGGCGACCGCGCCGTGCGCGAGGCGCTGGACGCGCTGCAAGTCGCCCGCGACGCCAACGGCGACACCGACGGCCGGCACCACCTCGCCCATCTGCAGATCGTCGCGGCCGACGACGTCGCACGGTTCGCGCCGCTCGGTGCGATCGCCAACATCCAGGCGCTGTGGGCCACCCACGAAGACCAGCTCGACGAACTCACCCTGCCGTTCCTGCAAGAGGGGCAGGTGGAACGCCAGTATCCGTTCGGCGACTTCGTCCGCGCCGGGGTAAGGCTGGCGGCCGGAAGCGACTGGCCGGTCTCCACGGCCGATCCGCTCGCGGCCATCCACGTCGCCGTGAACCGCACCGCGCCCGACTCGGAGCACGCGCCCCTCGGCGGCGCGCAGCAGCGCCTCGACCTCGAGACCGCCTTCGCCGCGTACACCTCCGGATCCGCGTTCGTGAACCGCCGCGATGACGACACCGGCAGCATCCGAGAGGGATACCTCGCGAATCTCGTGGTGATCGACCCCGACCCCTTCCGCCTCCCGGCCTCCGACGTGCACCTCGCAAAGGTCGCCGAGACCTGGATCGAAGGACGCCGCGTGCACACGGCCGCCGGTACCGACGCATCCGTCCCTGCTGTACCCGACACCCACCGCAAGGAGTCCCGATGAACCGCACGCTCCTCACCCGTCCCCTCGTCCGAGGCGGCGCGGCCGCACTCGCCGGTCTGCTCGCCGTCGCCGCACTCGCCGGCTGCAGTCCGGCGGGAACGACCGAATCCGGCTCCGACGAGCCGATCGACTGGAAGCTGACCGAGACCACCGCCGCCCCCAGCGGCGACATCGACTCGTTCAGCTTCGCCAGCTACGCCGAGCCTTACTCGCTCGACTACGCCTACGCCTTCGACTACGCCGACAACTCGGTGCTCGCCAACGTCTGCGAATCGCTGCTGCGGTTGAACCCCGACTACTCGCTGAGCCCCGGCCTCGCCGAGTCGTTCGAGCACCCCACCCCCGACACGTGGGTGTACACGATCCGCGAGGGCGTCACGTTCCATGACGGGACCCCGCTGACGGCCGCGGACGCGGTCGCCTCGATGAGCCGTCACATCGATCCCGCCGTCGGGTCGTTCTGGTTCTCGGTGTATCAGAACGTGAAGTCCATCGAGCAGACCGGCGATCGTCAGGTGACCGTCACCATGACCGGACCCGACTCGCAGTTCAACCTCGGGATGGGCGGTTCCGCCGGCGTCATCGAGTCGGCCGCGACGCTCGCCGAGAAGGGCACCGACTACGGCAACTCGACCGGCGGCGTGAACTGCACGGGGCCGTTCCAGCTGACCTCGTGGGACTCCGGCGAATCGATCACGATGACCCGCTACGACGACTACTGGGACGAAGACCTCAGAGCACACTCCGGCGAGGTGAAGTTCGTCTTCATGACGGACTCCACCGCGCGGATCAACGCCCTGAAATCGGGCAGCGTCGACGGGTCGTGGATGGTCCCCATGGAAGCCGTCCCCACCCTGCGGTCCGCGGGCAAGGGCGACGTGCTGTTCGGCATGAACACCGCGGTCGGCAACATCGTCGTGAGCAACCTCGAAGGGCCGCTCGGCGACGTCCGTGTACGCAGGGCGCTGCTGCTGGCGATGGACCGCGACGGGATCCTCCAGGCCGCGCATCGCGGAGTGGGCGCGACGACCGACGTGATGACCACCGAGTCCGTCTGGCGGGACGCCTCGGATGCCGCGCGCACCGCCGCGTTCGACGACATCACCTCGTACGACCGGAACGTCGAGGAGGCGAAGAAGCTCATCGCGGAGGCGGGCGCGGAGGGCGCGGAACTGACCTACGTCACGGCCCCCATCGGCAACGACTTCGCCGTCATCTCGCAGGCGACCGTCGCGGCCGCGCAGTCCATCGGCCTGAAGGTGAAGGTCGAGACCGTGACGCCGAACGCCTACACGGCGCTCTTCTCCGACCCGAGCGCCCGCGAAGGCGTGGACCTGTTCTACACGAGCTGGTACCTGTCGAGCCCGGATGCCCTCGAGATGTACTCGGTGCTGCGCACGGGCGACTTCAGCAACTACGGCGGGTGGTCCAACCCCGAGTTCGACCAGATCGTGCAGGAGGCTGTCACGATCGACGATCCGGCGGCGCGCAGCGAACTGACCGCGAAGGCGCAGCAGATCGCGAACGAGGAGCTTCCGTGGCTGCCGCTGTACCAAGCGCCGATCTCGCTGTACCTGGGTGAGCGCATCACCGGCGTGCAGCCCTCGATCGCCTTCATGTACTACCCGTGGGCCGCCACGATCGGCGCCCGCTGACCCTGCGCGGCGGCCGCCCCGAAGCGGTCGCCGCGCGCGTCAACCCCGGCCTCGCCGGGACCCCGACCCTGGAGGAGACCACCCGATGACAGCCGCACGTCGCGTCGCCGGAAAGCTCGGCGGCCTGCTGCTGACGCTGTTCCTGGCGTCGCTGCTCGTCTTCTTCTCGCGCTTCCTGGTGCCCGGTGATCCCGTGCGCTTCCTGCTGCGCGGACGCAAGCCCAGCCCCGAGGCCGTGGCGCAGGTCACCGCCCAGTACGGGCTGGACCTGCCGCCGTGGGAGCAGTACCTCCGCTGGGTGCTGGGGCTGCTGCAGGGCGATCTCGGCCGCTCGCTCCAGTACCGGCAGGACGTCACCGAGGTCATCGGGGACCGGCTGCCGGTGACACTGATGCTCGTGACGATGGCCGGCGCGATCGTGCTCGTCGCCGGCGTCGTGCTCGGCGCGGTCGCCGCACTGAACCGAGGCAGGGCGGTCGACCGGTTCGTGCTGATCGGACTCACCGTGCTCGGTGCGATCCCGTCGTTCGTGGGCGCGATCGTGCTCATCGCCGTGTTCTCGGTGCAGCTCGGCTGGTTCCCCTCGTTCGGCTCCGGTGAGGGGTTCTTCGACATGGTCTACCACCTGACGCTGCCGTCGATCGCGCTGGCACTCGTGTTCATCGTGCTGGTCGGCAAGGTGACCCGCTCGGCCATGGTCGACCAGCTGGGCCGCGAGCACGTCGAGGTGTCGACGAGTCGTGGCGTGCGCCGGGCGGTCGTCGTGCGACGCCATGTGCTCCGCAACGCCCTGGGCCCGATCCTCACGGTGAGCGGCGTGCTCGTCGCCGGCCTCATCGTCGCGAGCTCCATCGTCGAGGCGGCTTTCGGGTTGTCCGGTATCGGATCGCTGCTGGTGCAGTCCGTCGACCGACTCGACTTCCCGGTCGTGCAGGCGATCGTCCTCCTCGTCGTGTGCGCGTTCGTCCTGATGAACGCGATCGTCGACATCCTCGAACCCTGGATCGATCCGCGATCCGCTGCCGGAGCTGGTGCCCGATGACCTCCTCGACCCCCACGCTCGCGATGCGGGTGCTGCGCGCACCCCGCCGGAAGCGTCCGCGCTTCCTCTACCTGGCCAGCATCGTCGTGCTCGTCATCGTCGTGCTCGCCGCGATCTTCGCGCCGTTCATCGCACCGTACGATCCGGATGCCGTCGACTTCACCTCCTTCCTGGCTCCGCCGTCGGCCGCCCATTGGCTCGGCACCGACTCCCTCGGTCGCGACCTGCTCAGCCGTCTCATCTACGGTGGGCGCACCGCTCTCCTCGGTCCGCTCCTGGTGGTCCTGTTCTCCACGGTCATAGGCATCCTGCTCGGGCTGTGGGCGGGCTGGCGGGGTGGTTGGATCGACGCCGCGCTCAGCCGCGTGTTCGACGTGCTGTTCGCGTTCCCCTCGCTGCTGATCGCGATCATGGCGGTCGCCCTGTTCGGCAAGGGTCTGGTCGCCCCGGTCATCGCCATGAGCATCGCGTACGCGCCGTTCGTCGCCCGGCTCACCCGCTCGCTGGTGGCCGCGGAACGCACCCGACCCTACGTCTCGGCCTACCGGGTGCAGGGTTTCGGAGGCGCCTGGGTCGCCCTGCGCCGCGTGCTGCCGAACGTGACGCCGATCGTCGGTGCGCAGTCCACTCTGAACTTCGGGTACGTGCTCGCCGAGCTCGCCGGCCTCTCCTTCCTCGGACTCGGGGTCCAGGCGCCGACCGCCGACTGGGGCGCGATGATCAACGAGGCGCAGTCGGGGGTGGCTGCGGGGCAGTTCCTGCCGGCGATCGCCCCGGCCGTCGCCGTCGTGCTCGTCGTCGTGTGCGTGAACATCATCGGTGAGGAACTCTCCGATCGGATCGGCGGAGGGATCCCCGCATGAGCACTCTTCTCGACATCCAGGACCTGACGCTGGACCTGCCGAACGGCACGCGTCTGCTGCACGGCATCTCGCTCCAGGTCGCGCCGGGCGAGACCGTCGGACTGGTCGGCGAGTCCGGCTCCGGCAAGTCGCTCACGGCTCGCTCGGTGCTCGGGCTGCTGCCCGAGCGCGCCATCGCGGGCGGCAGCGTCGAGGTGAACGGGCGGTCGCCGCTCGCGGGAGCCGCCGGACGGCAGGAGATCCGTCGCCACGAGGCGGCCATGGTGTTCCAGGACCCGCGCGCGGGCATTAATCCCATGCGCACGATCGGCGATCATGTCACGGAGGCGCTGCGACTGTGCGAGGGGTGGTCGAAGGATGCCGCGCACGCCCGCGCCGTCGAGCTCCTGACCTCCGTCCGTCTGCCCGCACCTGAGGACCATTTGTCGCAGCATCCGCACGAGCTGTCCGGAGGCATGCTGCAGCGTGTCATGATCGCCGGTGCGCTGAGTGCCTCACCGGGGCTGCTGGTGTGCGATGAGCCGACCACCGCCCTCGATGTCACGACCCAGGCCGAGATCGTCCAGGTGCTCAGGGACCTGTGTGCGCAGAGCGGCATGGGGATGCTGTTCATCACCCACGACCTGAACCTCGCCGGGTCCCTGTGCGACCGCCTCGTCGTGATGAAGGACGGAGCGATCGTCGAGGAGGGGACAGCGCGGGAGGTGCTCACGGCGCCCGCTGCCGAGTACACCCGTCGGCTGGTCGCCGCGACACCGCGCATCGCGGGGGAGATCGCCCCGCCGGCCGTCGCCGCAGGCTCCGAGCCGCAGCTCGTCGTCACCGGCGTCGGCAAGACGTACCGGCGTCGCGGCAAGGACCCGGTCGCGGCGGTGGCCCATGCCGATCTCGTCATCGCCCGCGGCGGATCGCTCGCGGTCGTGGGGGAGTCGGGGTCGGGCAAGTCCACGCTCGCGCGGATGATCGTCGGGCTCGAAGAGCCAGACACCGGGGAGATCCGCATCGGCAGCCGTCCGATGACGGGCATCCCGCGTTCTCGCGCGGAGCGGCTCGAGCGGGCCAAGAGCGTGCAGATGGTGTTCCAGGATCCGTACCTGTCGCTCGACCCCCGGATCCCCGCAGGGAGGGCGATCGAAGACGTGCTGAAGCTGCACACGGGCCGGACCGGTGCGGATGCCGCTGGCAGGGCGCTCGAGCTGATCACGGCCGTCGGACTGGGCGAGGAGCACCTCGCCGCTCGCCCCCGCACCCTCTCGGGTGGCCAGCGCCAGCGTGTCGCGATCGCCCGAGCGCTCGCCGTGGAGCCCGAGCTGCTCGTGATGGACGAGGCGACCAGCGCGCTCGACGTCTCGGTGCAGGCGCAGGTTCTCGACCTGGTCGCCGGGATCCGCCGGGAACAGGGGCTCACGCTGCTCTTCATCAGCCACGACCTGGCGGTCGTGCGGAAGGTGTGCGCCGAGACGATCGTGATGCGCCGGGGTGAGATCGTGGAGGCCGGACCGACCGAGCAGCTGCTGGGAGACCCGCGGCACGAGTACACGCGACTGCTGATCGACTCCGTACCGGTGCCGATCGCCTGACGTCCGGTCGGATCGCGCGAAGGGACCGGCGTCAGGCCACGTACACCTTGCGCAGCGTCTCGGTGACGGTCCAGGTCGTGCGCATGCCCTCGGCCAGGCGCACGACCGAGCCGGGCCCGACGTCGAGGTCAGGCAGCCCGGAGGAGGCGAACGCGATCGTGGCGCGGCCGGAGAGCACGACGAACACCTCGTCGGCCTCCGTGTCGGTCGCGGTGCCCGGCGTCATCTCCCAGATGCCGACTTCGACCCCGCCGAGCGTCGCCAGCTCGTGGACGGCGGTGGTCGGGGCGCCGGCGAGGACCTCGTCCGCGGGCAGCGGTTCGTGCGCGAGCTTCAGGGCGACGGCATCCACGCCGCCGCCCGCGGCGAGGGCGCTCACGAGTCGAAGCCCATGCCGACGGCGTCGAGCGTCTTGAGGAACAGATTGCGCTTGCCCTCGCGGTGGTCGGCCTGGTTCATGGCCGCGCGCACGAGATTGACGCCGATCGAGGCGGCGGGCTCGGGCGGGAACGGAATCGGCTTCTCGCGGACCATCCGCAGTTCGGTGCGCTCGGTCTCCTCGCCCGACAGCTTGTCGAGCATGACGTCGGCCGCGAAGCGCGCAGCTCCCACGCCCAGTCCTGTGAAGCCGGTCGCGTACGCGACGCGCCCCTTGCGAGCGGTGCCGAAGAACGCGCAGAACCGGCTCGATGAGTCGATCGCACCCGCCCAGCGGTGCGTGAACCGCAGACCCGCGAGCTGCGGGAACGTCGTGAAGAAATGCGAAGCGAGCTTGCGATGGCTCTCGATGCGGTCCTCGTACTCCGGGCGCACCTTGCCGCCGAAGTGGTAGATCGCGTCGTATCCGCCGAACAGGATGCGGTTGTCGCCCGTGAGTCGGTAGTAGTGGAACTGGTTCGCGCTGTCGGCGAGGCCCTGGCGGTTGGACCAGCCGATGGATGCCAGCTGTTCGGTCGAGAGCGGCTCGGTCATCAGCACGTAGTCGTACACGGGCACGGTCATCAGGCGATTGCGCTTGAGGAGCGAGGGGAAGACGTTCGTGCCCAGAGCGACCGCATCCGCCGTCACCCTTCCGTTCGGGGTGACCAGGGTGATCGGGCCCGAGCCGTCGCCCTCGATCGCGCGCACCAGGCTGCGCTCGTAGATCTCGACGCCGAGGTCGGCGGCCACGCGGGCGAGCTCCAGCCCGAGCTTCGCCGGGTGCACCATCGCGCAGCCCTCTCGGTCCCAGTCGCCCGCGAGGAAGGTCTCGGAGTGCACCTCGGCCTGCACGGCCTCGCGGTCGAGGAAGCCGGGCTCGTCGCGGAACCAGTCCACCTGATGGGATTCGACGGCCACGGCCAGCTGTCCCGTGCGCTCGAACTCGGCGTCCATGCCGTAGCGCGCGACCGTCTCCTCGATGCCGTCGAGGTTGGCGTGACCCAGCTCCTCGAGGTGGTCGATCTCCTCCGGCCAGCGGTTGACGCCGTTCTCATGGCCGTGCGTGAGGCTCGATTCGCAGAAGCCGCCGTTGCGGCCGGAGGCGGCCCACGCGATCCTCGAGGCCTCCAGCAGCACGACCCGCCGGCCGGGATCGCGCTCCTTGGCCCGCACGGCGGTCCACAGCCCGGCGTATCCACCACCGACGATCGCGAGGTCGGCGCGGACCGTTCCACTCAGCGGCGGATGCGTCGGACGCTCCACGTCGTCGAGCCAGAACACGCGCAGGGCCGTGTCGCGCAGGGAGTCGTCGACGACTCCCTGCGGCGGCAGCTGGCGTTCGAAGACGGTGGTGCCCATGTTCACTCCGATGTGAGAGGGGCGCGCCTCAGCGCGTTCCCCAGTTGTAGAGGTCTTTGTAGAGGCCTGCGTAGAGCAGGCTCTCGGTGTGTGCGACGCCGGGGATGGTGCGGATGCGGGTCGCGATGAGGTCGATCAGATGCTCGTCGTTCTCGCACACGGCTTCGACGAGGATGTCGAAAGTACCGAGCGTGACGACGACGTAGGCCAGCTCGGGGATCGTGGTGAGCTCTTCGGCGATCGCCCGGGGGTCGCCTGAGACGCGGATGCCGATCATCGACATGCGGTGGAAGCCGAGCTGCATCGGATCGGTGACCGCGACGATCTGGATGATGCCGGCTTCGGTCATCCGCTGCACCCGCTGCCGGGCTGCCGCCTCGCTCAGCCCGACCTCGCGCGCGATCTCCGCATAGGGACGACGGCCGTCCTCCTGCAGGAGCTCGACGATGCGTTTGGAGATGTCATCCAGGGCAGGCTGGGCAGGCTTGGTGCTCATGTGTCGATATTGTCAGTCGATGGATGATTCTGCAACTGATTCAGTCGTTTGACCGGATGAGATCTTCAGATTCCGCAATTGAGCCGCTACCATGGCGGCATGCCCAGCAACCTTCTGACGAACTCCGCGCCGTTGCAGAACTTCATCGGCGGACATTTCGTGCCCGTGAACGGCGCGGGCCGGATGCCGCTCCTCGATCCTGCCACCGAAGCGGCCTACGGCGAACTGCCGATCTCGGGTAGCGCCGACGTCGACGCCGCCTACGCCGCGGCGGCCGCGGCCTTCCCGATCTGGCGCGACACGACCCCCGCCGATCGACAGCTCGCGCTGTTCCGCATCGCCGACGAGATGGAGGCGCGCGCAGAGGAGTTCGCCGATCTCGAATCGCAGGACACGGGCAAGCCCCGGGCGAGCCTCGTGGCCGACGAGATCATGCAGTCGATCGACCAGCTGCGCTTCTTCGCGGGGGCGGCGCGGAGCCTCGAAGGGCGTGCCGCGGGGGAGTACCTCGCCGGGCACACCTCGTTCGTCCGCCGTGAGCCCGTCGGCGTGATCGGCCAGGTCACACCGTGGAACTACCCGCTGAACATGGCGGTGTGGAAGATCGCTCCCGCACTCGCCGCCGGCAACACGGTCGTGCTCAAGCCCGCCGAGTCCACCCCCCTGACCACCCTGCTGCTGGCCGAGATCGTCGCCCTGCACACCCCTGCCGGCACGCTCAACGTCGTGCTCGGCGACCGCGACACGGGCGTCGCGCTGGTGGAGCACCCGACCCCGCAGATGGTCGCGATCACCGGTTCCGTGCGCGCAGGCATGGCGGTGGCGCGCTCGGCGGCGAACGACGTCAAGCGCGTGCACCTCGAGCTCGGCGGCAAGGCACCCGCGATCGTGTTCGCGGATGCTTCCCTCGATAAGGCCGTGGAAGGCATCATCACCGGCGCCTTCTTCAACGGCGGGCAGGATTGCACGGCTGCGACCCGAGTGCTGGTGCATGCGTCCCGCCACGACGAGCTCGTCGCAGCGCTCGTGGCGAGAGCGCGCAGTCACGCCCGCACGGGTGGCCCGCAGGAGGAGGGCGTGCTGTACGGCCCGCTCAGCAGTGCGGCGCAGCTCGCGCAGGTGCAGGGGTTCATCGACCGCCTCCCCGCACACGCGAAGATCGAGACCGGTGGCCGCCGTCAGGGCGACCACGGCTACTTCTGGGAAGCCACGATCGTGTCGGGCGTGCGTCAGGACGATGAGGTCGTGCAGGGCGAGATCTTCGGGCCGGTCCTCACGGTGCAGTCTTTCGCGGAGGACGAGGAGGCGCTGGAACTGGCGAACGACGTGCCATACGCGCTCGCGTCATCGGTGTGGACGACGGACCATGCCCGAGCCATGCGCTTCTCCCGCGACCTCGACTTCGGCTGTGTGTGGATCAACACGCACATCCCGTTCGTCTCGGATATGCCGCACGGAGGGTTCAAGCACTCCGGCTATGGCAAGGACCTCTCCCAGTACGGGTTCGACGACTACACCCGCATCAAGCACGTGATGAGCGCTCTCGACTGACCGGCCTGCGGTCAGAGGGGCAGCAGCTTCACGCGGCGATGCTCGCGCAGTGTGAGCTGAGGGCGCTCCTCGATCTTGACGGCGCCGTCTTCGGCCCAGCCGTGGCGAGCATAGAACGCATCGGCGCGGTCGTTGCCGTCGAGGACCCACAGGTAGGCGCGTTCGTGGCCGGCTGCGGCGATCTGCTGCTCGGCCGCTTCGAGAAGCGCGTGGCCCGCGCCCGTCGACCAGGCGGAGGGGTCGGCGTAGACGCCGTACACCTCGCCGTCGGCGAGCCCGTCGGGGTCGCGACCCGAGCCGAATGAGATCCAGCCGACGACCTGTCCGTCGCGGACGGCGACCAGCATGCCGAGCCCGGTCGGCAGGGGTTCGGCCACGATGCGGCGCCAGCCCTCTGCCCGTTCGGCGACGGAGAGTCCGTCGAGCACGGCCTGGTCGATGAGCCCCCGGTAGGCGGCCTGCCAGGAGCGGACGTGCACCCCGGCGATCTCTTCGGCGTCGTCGACGCGGGCTTCGCGGATCACCAGCGGGCTCATCCGTCCACCCTAAGGGAGTGTCGGCGGGGGAGCGGCGGCCGCGCGGCGGTCGGAGGCGCCGGGTCAGCTCACGTGCCCCCTGAGCCATGGCAGCGGGTCCACGGCGACGGTGTTGATGTGGACCTCGAAGTGCAGGCAGGAGCCGAACACGTACCCCGTCGATCCGACGTCGCCGATGTACTGGCCCTCGTCGACGCAGTCCCCGACCTCGACCGCGCGGGTTCCGTAGTTCATGTGCGAGTAGACGGTGCTCACGGCCTGCCCGTCGACGATGCTCTCGATCTGGATCGTCACGCCGTAGCCCTGGTAGCTCTCGGTGGAACGGGAGACGCAGCCCTTCATCGCGGCGTTGATCGGCGTTCCCACGCCCGCGGCGAAGTCCTGGCCGAGGTGGGACCGGCCGGGCCGGGAGGCGCCGAAGCCATCGGTGAACGAGTAGGTCCCGTCGGCCATCGGCATGACGATGCGGCCGGCGACGGGGATGTCCATCGCGCTCCCGAGAGACATGCCCGCAGCGATCGCGGCGGCGACGGCGCGTGAGCGGGTCTCCTTGATCTCCTCGGGCGTCGTCGCGGCGAAGTTGCCACGCGGTGCGATCTCGGCGCGGATCGTGTCCGTCGACGTGTAGGACTGCGCGGAGTCGTCTGCCGTCGTGGTGATGCTGGCGGTGGCGGCGGCCGCCTGATCGCCCGCGTGGTTGAACCCGGGAAGTGCCGCTCCCGTGACCAGCACGCCGATCGCGAACGTGGCTCCCAGCGCCTTGGCCTTCGCCCACGGACGCTTCGCTCGGCGGGTGCGGACAGTCGAAGGTGTCGCCGACCTCGGCGCCGTCTGCCGGGGACGCTCGCGAGGGCCCTGCGCTCGAGGTTCGCGGGCCTCGTGCTGCGGCGACGGGCGAGGAGCGTCGGCATCAGGAGAGTTCACCGCGCGGGGACGCTGGGGCTCCGCCGTCGCGGAGCGGCGCAGGTCGCGTCGCAGAAGCGGGCGGGGTGAGTCGGGGACTTCGGCGGGGGCTTCCGAGGCGTCTTTGGCGCGCTCGGGCGGCAGGGAATTCGTGACGGGATCCTTCCGGAGGGCGGGTGTGCGCGGCAGACGATCCCCCCGGATGCCACCGTTACCGATCTGTAATCTAAACGCCGAAACCACGGAGCGTCAAATCGAGCGCCCTGTCACGGCGCATGGCCGATCCGCCCCGATCGGGCACGAGCGCGACAGAAGTGTCGACGAGTGCGACACGATGTGGCATGCTTGCGGGCACTGCGCCGACGATGCGCCGGCCTCCGCGCAGACTGTCCGCCGGCACCGTACCCGGGCACAGCGCCC
The DNA here is from genome assembly GCA_044900255.1 of Microbacterium sp. NPDC090218. Classification (GTDB taxonomy): domain Bacteria; phylum Actinomycetota; class Actinomycetes; order Actinomycetales; family Microbacteriaceae; genus Microbacterium. The sequence continues at coordinate 287,511 of JBJDMS010000002.1, forward strand.
GAACGAGAGAGGCAGACGCGGGAACACATGTCCAGACCACTCGCGGGACCGCAGGGCCTGCTCCGCACGCTCAACGGTCGCGCGATCCTCGAGGCGCTCGCCCGCAGCGGCCCGCAGACCCGGGCCGAACTGATGTCCACGACCGGCCTCTCCCGCACCGCCGTCACGCAGGTGCTGCGGATGCTCGAGGGGGCGGGAGCCGTCGCCGCCGCCGGTGTCGACCGCGACACTCGAGGCCCCGCAGCGGGACGGGTCGCCCTGCATCCGCGACTCGGGTTCGCCGCCGCCATCCACATCGATCATCACGCCGCGCATGTGGTCCTCGTCGACGCGAGCGGAGCGGTCCGGGCAGAGCAGCACGCCGCTCTGCCGTCCGCCGAAGACCGCGTCGCGCACATCGTCGAGCTCGTCGATCACTGCCGTCGTGCGCTCAAGGCGGCGAAGGGGGCCGTTCATCTCGCGGTCGTCGGGGTCCCCGGCATCGTCACCGCCGATGGCGGCATCCGCGATGACCTCGGTCCCGACGGTGGTGCCTTCCGCACGGCGCTCGCAGCGGCCCTCAACTGCCCGGTCCGCATCGAGAACGACGTCAATCTCGCCGCCCTCGCCGAACTCACGGCCGGCGCCGGTGCCGATCTCGCCAGTTTCGCGCTACTGCTCCTCGACGATGGGCTCGGAGCCGGCATCGTGATCGACGGCGCACTGCACCGCGGATTCTCCGGCGTCGCCGGCGAAGTCATGTACCTGCCGCAGACGCCCCTCCCCATCGGCGCACCCGTCGTCAGCGACGCTGTCGTCAGCGATCTCGCCCTCGGCGCAGGGCGTGCGGCCGATGTCTCCCTGGCAGAGCACCTCGATGCAGCCGCCGGAGGCGACGAAGCCGCGCTCCGCATCATCGACGAGATCGGCAGACGCATCGTGCTCGTCGCCGGCAGCGTCGGTCTCGTGCTCGATCCCGAGGCTTTCATCCTCAGCGGCAGGGCGGCTCATCCCGTCCTCGTCGCCGCGATCCAGCGGATCGCGCAGGAGTACTCGGCGCAGCTCCCGTTGCGCTTCCTCGTCTCGTCGTTCGGACCCGAAGCGCCGCTCGTCGGGGCCGTCGGCGAAGCGGCGTCCGCGCTCCGCGTCGACCTCTTCACGCGGATCCTCCCCGTGGCCACGAAACCCGGACGCTGAGAATCACCCACCCGCGACCCGCCGTCCCTACCCGACAGGACCAACGATGACCGCTCCCTCCGACCTCGCCGACCGCCTCGGTCTCGCCCCCGGAGCGCGGGCGATCATCATCAACGCGGATGACTTCGGCATGTGCCATGCGGCGAACACCGCCATCGTCGAGCTCCTCGATGCGGGCCGGATCGACTCGACGACCCTGATGGTCCCGTGCTCATGGTCGCCGGAAGCCCTCGCCTTCGCGGCTTCCCGCACCGACCTCGACATCGGGGTGCACCTCGTGCTCACCAGCGAGTGGCGGCGCTACCGGTGGCGCCCGCTGACCGGTACGGCCACGAGCCTCGTCGATCCCGCCGGCTTCTTCCCCGTGGACGTCGCCTCCGTCGAGCAGTCCGCGTCCGATGCGGATGTCGCGGCCGAGCTCGCCGCCCAGCTGCAGACCGCGCTCGACGCCGGCGTCGACGTGACGCATCTCGACAACCACATGGGCTCCGTGTACGGGCTCGTGACGGGCCGCGACTTCCTTCGCCCGGTGTTCGAGCTCGCCGCCCGCAACGGGCTCCCGTTCCGGCTGCCGCGGAGCATGGACGGGGTGGGCGAGGGTGCGGGGCTGCAGGCCAAGCTCGACGATGCGGCAGCGGCCGCCGATGCGTCCGGCGTCGTGATCATCGATCGGCTCTGGTCGCATCCCTTCGAGCTCCTCGGCGAGGGCACGCCCGAAGAGGAGACGTACGAGCAGGTGCGGGACGGCTTCATCGCGCTGCTGCGCGCCGTGCCCGCGGGGGTCACCGAGATCTATCTGCATCCGATGGTCGACGATGACGAGCTGCGGGCGGCGGTGGACTTCAGCGCGGCGAAGCGCGGCTACGAGCTGCGACTGCTCAGCGACCCCGCGGTGCGGCAGGCCATCGAGGACGAGGCGCTCGTACGCATCGGATGGCGCGACCTGCGCGACCTGCAGCGGGCAGGCGCACGGTGACGTCGCTGGGCGAGCGCCTGCGCGACCGCCGCCTGGACGCCGCTCCGACCCGGGCGCAGACGATCGCCTTCGGGGCGTCCGGATTCCCGACCCAGCTGATGGCGCAGACCTTCTCGGCCTTCGTCGTCTACTTCTACGTCTCTCATCTCGCCGTTCCGGCCGGGTGGGTGGCGGTCGCGATGATCGCCCACGGCATCCTGAACGCCGTGCTGAACCCGATCGTCGGTGCGATCTCCGATCGACTGCGCACACCGTGGGGTCGGCGGATCCCGTGGATCGGCCTGGGCATCGTGCCGCTCGTCGTCGCGTTCGCACTGGTGTGGATGCCGCCCGAGCTGCCCGTGGCCGGGCTCATCGTCTGGTTCCTCGTCGTCGTCGCTGTCTACGACATCGCGTTCGTCGTGGTGGTGCTGAACATCTCGGCACTGTTCCCCGAGATCTTCCGCACCACCGAGGAGCGCGCTCGCGGCAATGTGCCCCGGCAGATCTTCGCGATCCTCGGCATGGTCCTCGGCACCGCAGGCGCTCCCGCCCTGTACGGCGCGATCGGCTGGCCGGGCATGGCACTCGTGCTCGGTGCCGTCTGCCTCGTGCTGCTCGTGTGGTCGTTCGTCGGGGGCATGGTCGAGCGTCGGCTCCCGGAGGCGTCCTCGGAGGCCATGCGGTGGGGTGACCAGCTGAAGTACACGTTCCGAAACCGGGCTTTCGTTCCCTACGTGCTCGGTTCGCTGTTCGTGCAGACCTCGATCGCCGTGATCCTCGCCGCGATCCCCTTCTACGTGCGGTACTCGCTGCAGGCCGCGGAGGGCGAGGGGAGCCTGCTGCTCGGAGCCATCTTCGTCATGGCGATCCCGTCGATCGTGCTGTGGAGCGTCGTCGTCCGCCGCACGTCCCCGCGCACCGCTGTGCTGTGGAGTGTCGCGGTGTTCGGGGTCGCCGTGCTCGGCTACCTGGCGCCGTCGAACGTCTGGGGCGCCGTCCTGGTCGGAGTGGGCGTGGGCGTGGGTGTCGGCGGGCTGCTGCAGCTGCTCGAGGTGATGCTCGCGCAGATCATCGACGAGGACGCCGTGCGCACCGGACACCGCCGGGAAGGCGCCTACTTCGGGGTGAACGGATTCGTGGTGCGCGGCTCGGTCGTGCTGCAGGCCATCGTCGCCGCGGCGGTGCTGACGGTCTCGGGTTTCGACGCCGCGCTCGGCGACGCGCAGCCGGAGAGCGTGGACGGTGGCATCCGCCTGATGCTCGCGGTGATCCCGCTGGGATTCACCGCTCTGGCGTGGCTGTGCTTCTGGTTCTACCCGATCCGCACCAGCGACCTCTGACGGCCTAGGCGGATGCGGCCCGCCGCGCCTCCCAGCCGGTGCGCACCATCTCGTCGACCGTGTATCGCATGGTCCAGTCGAGGTCGCGCGCCGCGAGCTCCCCGGTCGCGACGATGCGGTCGGGGTCGCCGGGACGCCGTGGTCCGATCTCGGGCGTGAAGTCGATGCCGGTGACACGCGCGACGGCGTCCATGATCTGCTTCACGCTGAGACCGTCTCCGGAGCCGAGGTTGTAGGCGGCCTCGATCGGGCGCCCGTCGGCGAGGCGCTGCGCGGCGGCGACGTGGGCTGCCGCGATGTCACCGACGTGCACGTAGTCGCGCACATTGGTGCCGTCTTCGGTGGCGTAGTCATCGCCGAAGATCTTCGGCGTCTTGTTCGCGAGCAGTGCTTCGAACACGATCGGGAAGAGGTTGTGCGGGCTGACGTCATAGACCGTCGGGTCGGCCGAGCCCACCACGTTGAAGTACCGCAGCGAGGTGTGCCGCAGCGGTCGCTCGGAGTCGGCGGTCGCGATCGCCTGGTCGCGCAGCAGCCACTCGCCGATGAGCTTCGACTCGCCGTAGGGGCTTGCCGGCTTCTTCGCGGTGTCTTCCACGACCAGCGCGACATCGGGGGTGCCGAACACCGCGGCCGACGAGGAGAACACGATGTTCGAGACCCCGGCGGCCTCCATCGCCTCGAGGATGATCCTGGTGCCCTCGACGTTCTGCGCGTAGGTGTGCAGCGGGCGCTGCACCGAGACGCCGGCGTACTTGTACCCGGCGACGTGGATCACGCCCTCCGCATGGTGATCGCGCAGAGTCCTCTCGACGAGCGCGCGGTCGAGGATGCTGCCCTGCACGACCGGCACGCCCTCGGGAACGAAGGAGGCGACGCCGCTGGACAGGTCGTCGAGGACGACGGGGGTGAGCCCTGCGTCCGCGAGAGCCCGGACGACATGGGCGCCGATGTAGCCGGCACCGCCGGTGACGATCCAGGACATTGTCTTCCTCTCTTGCCGCGGAGTCTTCGCGGCCGGATGGGCCATGCGGCCCGACGGACCATTCTGTCAGGCGTCGCGGCGGGGGCCGGCGGACGGGGTGACGGTGAACAGGTGCGGGGCCGCGAAGCGGGATGCGGCGAACGCGCCGTTCACCGCAGCCGATACCGCTTCGACGGCATCCTGCTCGATCAGCGCGATCGCGGCACCACCGAAGCCCCCGCCGGTCATGCGGGCGCCCAGAGCGCCGGCCGACAGGGCGGTGCCGACGGCCGTGTCGAGTTCCGGGGTCGAGATCTCGAAGTCGTCGCGCATCGACGCGTGCGAGGCGACGAGGAGGTCGCCGATCGCTCTGGCACCCTGCTCTCGGAGGAGGCGCACCGTGTCGAGCACGCGCTGGTTCTCCGTCACGATGTGGCGCACCCGCCGGAACGTCACGTCGTCCATCACCTCCTGGGCGCGAGGCAGGTCGGCGATCGACACGTCACGCAGCGCCGGAACGCCCATGATCGTGGCGCCGAGTTCGCAGGAGGCGCGGCGCTCGCGGTACCCGCCCGTGGAGTGGGCGTGCTTCACCCGGGTGTCGATCACGAGGATCGCGAGTCCCGCCTCGGCGACACCGAGTGGAACCAGCTCCGTCTCGAGCGAGCGGCAGTCGAGGAAGATCGCGGTGTCGGGCGCCCCGAGCATCGACGCCATCTGGTCCATGATCCCGGTGGGCGCCCCGACGGCCTCGTTCTCGGCGCGCCGACCGATGCGCGCAAGGGCTGTGCCGTCGAGATCGGTGTGCCACAGGTCGTTGAGAGCGGATGCCGTCGCCCCCTCGATCGCGGCGGAGGAGGAGAGCCCTGCCCCCACCGGCACGTCGGAGGCGATCGCGATGTCCACGCCGCCGAACGGTCCCGCGGCGGCCGCGGTCTGACGCAGCGCCCACGCGACTCCGAGCGGGTACGCGGCCCACTCCGGGACGGCCGGGTGCGCGCCGGGGGCGGTGGGGAAGAGCCCGTCGAGCTCGTCGAGGCCGACTTCGACCGGCTCCGAGGCGAAGGTGGATCCGACCAGCACGCGCCCGCGGTCGTCGTCGCGGAGGCCGACGGCGGCGACCGTGCGCTGGGGGATCGCGAACGGCAGCACGAAGCCGTCGTTGTAGTCGGTGTGCTCGCCGATCAGGTTCACGCGTCCGGGCGCCGACCAGAGGCCGTCCGGGTCCCGGCCCGTGAGCTCGATGAACAGCGCTCGCGCGGCGTCGGGGGCGGCGGTCATGCGGGTGCTCCTTCTCCGGTCGTGGTCTGCGATGCGCGTTCGATCGCCTCGCGAAGGCGCGCCGCGCCCAGCTCCGGGGGGACCTCGGCGGCCCAGGCCCACATCGCGGCCTCGGAGCCGGCCAGGAACTTCAGCTTGTCGGCGGCCCGACGCGGACTCGTCAGCTGCAGATGCAGGCGGACGGTGTCGCGGCCGACGTGCACCGGCGCCTGGTGCCAGGCCGCGATGTACGGGGTCGGGGTGTCGTAGAGGGAGTCGACGCCGCGCAGCAGGCGCAGGTACAGCGGGGCGAGCTCGTTGCGCTCTGCCTCGGTCGTCTCGGCGAAGTCGGGGACGTGGCGGTGCGGCATCAGGTGCACCTCGAGCGGCCAACGTGCGGCGAACGGCACGAAGGCCGTCCAGTGCTCGCCGCGGAACACGACGCGCTCAGAGTCCTGTTCCGACTTGAGGATGTGCTGGAACAGGTCGGGTGCCGTCCAGTCGATCGACTCCAGCACGCGGGTGGTGCGCGGCGTGATGTACGGGTAGGCGTAGATCTGGCCGTGCGGGTGGGGCAGGGTCACGCCGATCGCCTCGCCGCGGTTCTCGAACGGGAAGATCTGCTCGATGCCGGGCAGCTTCGACAACGCCGCGGTGCGGTCGGCCCATGCCTCGATCACGGTGCGGGCGCGGGTGACGGACTGCGTGCCGAAGGACCCGGAGTGCTCGGGGCTGAAGCAGACGACCTCGCAGCGCCCGACCGCAGTGCGGGTGCGGCCGAGGCCCAGGGCGTCGAGGTCGTCGAGGCCGCGCGGCGCGTTGGACGCCTGGGGTGCGCTGCCCACGGCTTCTGCGAGTGCGGGACCGAACGCGGGCGAGCGGTTCTCGAACACCGCGACGTCGTAGCGCGACGGCACCTCCGAGGGGTTGTCGGGGGTCTGGGGGGCGAGCGGATCGGCGTCGGCGCCCGGCATCATCACGCGGTTCTGCCGGTTCGCGGCGACCGTGATCCAGTCGCCTGTGAGCACGTCGAGGCGCATGGTCGCGGTGTCCGGGCGAGGGTCGAGGGGGCGGGCATCGACCGCGCGCTCGGCGCCGAGCGTGGTGCCGGGGTCGTCGTAGTAGATGAGGTCGCGACCATCGGCGAGGGTGGTGGCGCGTTTGACGACGCCGGCGCCGAGGGTCTCGGTGCGCAACTCAGGAAGCTCGTGCGTGTTCACGTAAACATGGTATGCACAGCGCCGTGATAACGTCAACATGCCGGAGATGTTCACCGGTGTTTTGCCGGAGTCGGAGACGGAGGATGCGGGTGAGCGAGAGCGGACGCGACGGTGTCGAGGAACCTTCGTCCGTCCGGAGACGTCTTTCGTCCGGACGCGTGTCGATGGCCATGGTCGCCGCCCGCGCCGGAGTCTCGGGACAGACCGTCTCGCGCGTCGTCAACGGCAGCCCGCGCGTCGACCCCGACACCCGTGCCCGTGTCGAGAGCGCGATGGCCGAACTCGGCTATCGCCCGCACCGAGCCGCCCGCGCCCTGCGCACCGGCCGCTCGCAGACCATCGGTCTCGTGGTCACCACTCTCGCCACGGTCGGCAACTCGCGGATGCTGCAGGCCACGGCCGAAGCGGCGGCCGAACGCGGATACGCCCTCACCCTCGTCACCGCGGCCGACGGCGTCGCGGAGGCGTTCGAGCGGCTCGCCGAGCAGGAGGTCGACGGCGCGATCGTGCTCAACGAGGCATCGGCGCTCGTCTCCGATGCGCGGCCACCCGCGGGGCTGCGCCTCGTCGTCGTCGATGCGCCGACCGACGCCGGGTTCACCTCCGTGCACAGCGACCACGCCGGCGGAGCGGCTGCCGCCACAGCACGGCTCCTCGCTCTCGGCCACGCCACGGTGCATCACCTCGCCGGTCCCGCCGACTCGTTCGCCGCCGGGGAGCGCGAGCGCGGCTGGCGGGAGACGCTCATCGACGCCGGTATCCTCCCTCCCTCCGTCGTCCGCGGCGACTGGAGCGCCGAGTCCGGATATGCGGCGGGTGCGGAACTGATTCCCGCTTCCGCCGTGTTCTGCGCCAACGACCAGATGGCGCTCGGGCTGCTCCGCGCTCTCGCCGAGTCAGGGCGTCGCGTGCCTGAAGACGTGAGCGTCATCGGGTTCGACGACGTGCCGGAAGCGGCCAACTATCGGCCGCCGCTGACCACGATCCGCCAGGACTTCGCCGCTCTCGCCCATCGAGCCGTATCGGCGCTGGTCGATGCGATCGAGAGCGCCCCGGAGGCCGAGAGCGCCGCGGTCATCCCCACCGAGCTCGTCGAGCGCGTCAGCACCGCGGTGGGCTGAGCCGCCCGACGCCCGTGGTTGCGATCGGACGATGTCTCGTGACATGATCTCGGAAAGCGCTTTCCGATCCGGACGGAACGGAGCGCGGACAGCGTCCCGCGACAGAAACGGAACACCATGGCACAGGCGAGCACCCGCGAGATCGGGATCATCATGAACGGCGTCTCCGGACGCATGGGCTACCGGCAGCATCTCGTGCGTTCGATCCTGGCGATCCGCGACGAGGGCGGCATCGAGCTCCCCGACGGCTCGCGCATCACCGTGAAGCCGATCCTCGTCGGCCGCAGCGAGACCAAGCTCGCCGAGCTCGCCGCGAAGCACGGGATCGAGGACTGGACGACCGACCTCGACGCCGCTCTCGCCGATCCGCGGTGGGAGATCTACGCCGACTTCCTGGTGACCAAGGCCCGGGCGTCCGCGATCCGCAAGGCCATCGCCGCGGGCAAGGCGATCTACACCGAGAAGCCCACCGCCGAGTCGCTCGAGGAGGCGCTCGAGCTCGCGCGCCTCGCCGACCAGGCCGGGGTGAAGACCGGCGTCGTGCACGACAAGCTCTACCTCCCCGGCCTCCAGAAGCTCAAGCGCCTGATCGACTCCGGCTTCTTCGGTCGCATCCTCTCCGTGCGCGGCGAGTTCGGCTACTGGGTGTTCGAGGGCGACTGGCAGCCCGCGCAGCGTCCGAGCTGGAACTACCGCACCGAAGACGGCGGTGGCATCATCACCGACATGTTCCCCCACTGGAACTACGTGCTCGAGAACCTGTTCGGCGAGGTCAAGAGCGTCTACGCGCAGGCGGCCGTGCACATCGCCGACCGCTGGGACGAGAACGGCGAGCACTACACCGCCACGGCCGAGGACGCCGCCTACGGCATCTTCGAGATCGAGGGCGGCGTGATCGCCGAGATCAACTCCTCGTGGACCGTGCGCGTGAATCGTGACGAGCTCGTCGAGTTCCAGGTCGACGGCACGCACGGCTCTGCCGTGGTGGGGCTGTTCGGCGCGAAGATCCAGTCTCGCAACGCCACCCCGAAGCCGGTGTGGAACCCCGACCTGGAAGACACCCGCGACTACGACGCCGACTGGCAGGACGTGCCGACCAACGACGTGTTCCTCAACGGCTTCCGCCAGCAGTGGGAGGAGTACCTGGTCTCCTACGTCGAGGGCACCGACTACCCGTTCGACCTGCTCGCGGGCGCTCGCGGCGTGCAGTTCGCCGAGGCCGGTCTGACCTCGAGCGCCGAGGGGCGCAAGATCGCCCTCGAGCCGCTGACGCTGGGCTGAGGCGCGCCGTGAGCACCCTCCGCCTTCTCCGTGCGACAGGCGAGATCGCCGACGCCGTCCTCAACGACTCGGGCGCGTACACGCGTCCGACCACCCCTCTGCGGAGCCGCGTCGCCTACGCCGCGGCGCACGTCGTTCCGAAGGTGCATGCCGACAACACCCCGGGGCAGCCGGCCGACATCGACTGGGACGCCACTCTCGCGTTCCGTCGCAACGTGTACTCGTGGGGGCTCGGCGTCGCGGACGCGATGGACACCGCGCAGCGGAACATGGGCCTGGATGCCGCTGCCACCCGTGAGCTGATCGCCCGCAGCGCGGAGGTCGCCCGTGAGGAGGGCGGCTCCGTCGTGGTCGGCGTCAACACCGACCACGTCGAGGAGACCCACATCTCGCTCGACCGGGTGATCTCGGCCTACATCGAGCAGCTGCACTTCACCGAAGAGCAGGGGGCCGGCCCCGTGCTGATGGCCTCCCGCCACCTCGCCCGCGTCGCGACGGATGCCGCGGACTACCGCCGTGTCTACCGCGAGGTGCTGTCCCGGGCGACGACGCCGGTCGTGCTGCACTGGCTCGGGACGGCATTCGATCCCGAGCTCGCGGGCTACTTCGGCGCAGAAGCCTGGCAGGTCGCATCCGAAGTCCTGCTGCAGGTCATCGAGGAGAACCCGGGCAAGGTCGCCGGCGTCAAGATGAGTCTGCTGAACGCGGAGTCGGAGATCTCGGTGCGCCGTCGGCTCCAGGCGGGCGTGCGCATGTTCACGGGCGACGACTTCAACTACGTGAGCCTGATCGCCGGGTCGCCCGCCGGCTCCCCGCCCGGGTCGCCCGCCGGCTCGTCCGCCGGGACGCCGAGTGCACCGGATGCTGCCGAGTGCACGGCATCGTCACGTGGCCAGGCCGTGCACTCGGCAGCAAGCCGTGCGCTCGACAGCGAGAAGCAGTACTCCGACGCCCTGCTCGGGGCCTTCGCCGCGATCACACCCGTCGCCTCGGCCGCGATTCAGGCGTTGGATGCGGGTGACCCGGAGGCGTACCTGCGCATCCTCGGCCCGACGGAGGCCCTCAGTCGGCAGGTGTTCGCGGCACCCACCTTCTACTACAAGACAGGGGTCGCGTTCCTCTCCTGGTTGAACGGGCACCAGCCCGCGTTCCAGATGGTCGGCGGCTTGCACTCCGCGCGCAGCCTGCCGCATCTGAGCCGCATCGTCGAGCTCGCCAACGCTTCGCTCGCACTGGAGCAGCCCGACCTCGCCCGCGAGCGGTGGCACGGGATGCTGCGCCTGAACGGGGTGGACGCATGAGCGACGTGTCGGCTTCCCGCACCCAGGGTGTCCCCTCGCAGGAGGAGCACTCACTCGTGGTGCCGGATCCGCGCCTGTCGATCAACCAGGCGACCATCAAGTACGCCGACCTCGCCACGGCGCTCCGGGTCACGGCCGAGGCCGGTGTGCCGTCGATCGGACTCTGGCGCGAGCCGGTGAACGAGGTCGGCCTCGATGTCGCCGCCCGGATGCTGGCCGACTCGGGGCTGCGCTTCTCGACGCACTGCCGGGGCGGCTTCTTCACGTTGCCGGTCGGGGCGGAGCGGGATGCCGCGCTGGACGACAACCGTCGAGCGATCGAGGAGACCGCGACTCTGGCCGCGGCCGGCGCGGAGGGCTCGACGGCCGTGCTCGTGCTCGTCGCCGGTGGCCTGCCCGCGGGCTCGCGTGACCTGATCGGCGCGCGGGAGCGCGTCCGCGACGCGATCGGCGCACTCGCTCCGGATGCGAAGGCCGCCGGGGTGACGCTCGCGATCGAGCCGCTTCATCCGATGTACGCCTCGGACCGGGCGGTCGTCTCGACGCTCGGGCAGGCGCTCGACATTGGGGCCGACTTCGAGCCGGACGTGGTCGGAGCGGCGGTCGACACGTTCCACATCTGGTGGGATCCGCAGGTGCTCGAGCAGATCGCGCGGGCGGGTCGGGAGGGTCGCATCGCGACCTACCAGGTGTGTGACTGGAAGACGCCTCTCGCAGCCGACGTCCTGCTCTCGCGCCACCACACCGGAGACGGGGTGATCGACTTCGGCTCTCTCACGCGCGCGGTCGTCGCGACCGGGTACGACCGCGACATCGAGGTCGAGATCTTCAACGCCGACATCTGGGCGGATGCTCCGGAGAACGTCGTCCGCCGAACGGCCGAGGCGTTCGCCGCGGCCGTCTCCCCGCACCTCCCGTGAGGCCCGGTCCTGTGGCTCGACGCACCGGCTGTCGAGAGAGCGTGCGGATGCAGGATACGCAGGCGCCATCCGCCCCGGCGCGACTTGAGAGGATGACACCATGACCCGCATCCGCCCAGGACTGTGCTCGGTGACCTTCCGCGCGCTCGCGCCGGAGCGGATCGTCGAGCTCGCGGCGCAAGCCGGGCTCGAGGCGATCGAGTGGGGCGGCGATGCGCACGTCCCGCCGGGTGAGGTCGCCCGAGCCGAGGCGGTCGCCCGTGCCACGGTCGACGCCGGCCTCGCGGTCGCCTCGTACGGGTCGTACTTCCGGGCAGGAGCGGGGGAGTCGCTGGCGCCGGTCCTCGACACCGCGGAGGCGCTCGGGGCCGACCGCGTGCGTATCTGGGCGGGTGGCATCGGGTCGGATGCCGCGACCGCCGGTGACCGGAGCGCAGTGGTGGCACGGCTGCAGTCCGCAGCATCCGAGGCTGAGGAGCGGGGGATCGGGCTCGCCCTCGAGTTCCATTCCGGCACCCTCGCCGATACGGCTCCGAGCACGCTGCGGCTGCTCGAGGCCGTCGGAAGTCCCGCGCTCTCGACATACTGGCAGCCGACCGTCGCCGCCTCGGTCGACACGGTGCTCGACGAGTACCGGGCGCTCGCCGCGCATACGAGCGCCGCGCACGTCTTCTCCTGGTGGCCGGAGCACGAGCGGCTGCCGTTGCGAGCGCGCGGAGCACTGTGGACGCGGTTCTTCGCCGAGGCGCGGAAGGCGACGACTCCGCCGCGTGATGCCCTGCTCGAGTTCGTGCCGGGAGACGATCCCGGGCTGCTCGGGAGCGAGGCGGCGGCGTTGCGCGAGTACCTCGCCGGGTCGGCGTGATGCCGAGCCGGGAAGTAGGATCTGGGGCATGACAGAGCCCGCATCGTCCGCGGAGCGACCGGCCCCGATCCGCGCCCAGCGCCACGCGCGGGGACCCGCACCCACGCTGCACGACGTGGCTCGGGAAGCCGGCGTCTCGCTGGCGACCGCGTCCCGTGTGCTCAACGGTTCGGAGCGCAAAGTCGCCGAGTCGTTCCGCGAGCGCGTGGAGGCGGCCGCTACGAAGCTCGGGTACACCGCGAACGTCTCCGCTCAGGCGATCGCCCGCGGTACCTCGCCCGTCATCGCGCTTCTCGTGGCCGACATCGCCGACCCGTACTTCGGTCTGATCGCGTCGGGGGTGGCGCGAGGAGCCGATGAACAGGGGCTCGTCGTGACGATCGCCATCACCGAGCGCGACCCGGAGAGGGAAGCGCGCATCGTGCGTGCGCTGCGCGGACAGCGTCCCCGCGGCCTGATCCTCGCGGCCTCGCGCACGCAGGAGCCGATGGAGGCCGACACCGCCCACGACCTCGCCGAGTTCGCGCGCCTCGGCGGCAGGGTCGTCGCGTTCGGCCCGGACGCCGACGCGGACCGCCGTATCGAGATCGACAACCGTTCCGGTGCAGAGGCGCTGGGGCGGCGCATGGCCGAACTGGGATACCGTTCGGCGATCGCGCTCGGCACCGCCGAGGGCGTGCGGACCTCGGATGATCGTCTTGCCGGATTCCGCGCCGGCTTCGAGGCGTCGGGAGGAGTCGTCGTGAGCACGCGGCGAGGGGACTTCCGACGCGAGTCGGGCGCGGCGGGCATGGTCGCAGCGCTCGCCGACGGAGTGCCCGCGGGGACGCTGGTCTTCGCGATCAGCGATGTCGTCGCGATCGGTGCGATGTCCGCGATCCGCGATGCCGGTCGCGAGGTCGGCGCCGACATCGCGGTGTGCGGTTTCGATGACGTGCCCGCGAGCAGCGATGTGGCGCCCGCGCTCACGACCGTCCGCGTGCCGCTGAGCGAGGTCGGCTACCAGGCTTTCCGCGCAACGGTCGATGCCGACTGGGAGCAGGCGCCACTGCCGCTCGAGGTCGTCGTGCGCGCGAGCACGCCGGGAATCCCGCGGTGACCCGGGTCGTCCTGGCTCCGGACAGCTTCAAGGGCACGATCACGGCCGCCGATGCGGCGACCGCGCTCGCCGAGGGATGGGCGACGGTCGACCCGGCGGCCGAGTTCGTGCATCGGCCCATGGCAGACGGGGGCGAAGGCACGGTCTCCGCGTTCGAGGCCGCGGTCGTGGGTGCCACGAGGATGCCGGTCACGGTCGACGGGCCCGCCGGCCGGAGGATCGACACCTCCTGGTTGCTGCTGCCTCCGACGGCGGACGCGCCCGCCGGCACCGCGGTCGTCGATCTCGGCTCGACCTCGGGTATCGAGCTGCTCACGGAGCTGCGCCCCTGGGACGCCGACACGACGGGCCTCGGACAGGCCATGGCCGCCGCACTCGATCACGGGGTCTCGCGCCTGGTCGTCGGCATCGGATCGAGCGCCTCGACCGACGGCGGCACGGGCATGCTGGCAGCGCTCGGCGCACGGTTCCTCGATGCCGCGGGCACTCCTGTCGCTCGTGGTGCGCGCGGACTCGATGACATCGTCTCGGTCGACCTGTCCGGTCTGCGCGCGGCTCCCGAGGTGCGTGTGCTCACCGACGTGACCAACCCGCTCACCGGTCCTCGGGGAGCAGCCGCGGTCTTCGGCCCGCAGAAGGGGCTGCGCGCGGGCGAGGACATCGCGGCCGTCGACGACGGTCTGCGTCGGCTCGCCGCACTGCTCGGTATCGACCCGGAGAGGGAAGGGAACGGGGCAGCCGGAGGGACGGGGGCCGCGCTCGTGGCGTGGGGCGGCATCCTCGCTCCCGGTGCGGCCGAGGTCGCGGACCTCATCGGTCTGGCCGAGGCGATCGCCGACGCCGACGTGGTCGTCACAGGCGAGGGCTCCTACGACGGGCAATCCGGCGACGGGAAGGTGCCTTCGTTCCTCGCCGGTCTCGCCTCCGAGGCGGGGACCCTCGCGATGATCGCCGCCGGACGCATCACAGCCGACGCGGACACCGCACTGTTCGCGGCATCCGCATCGCTCACCGATCTCGCCGGATCGTCCGACGCGGCGCTCGCCGAACCCGGGCGCTGGCTGCGCGAGGCCGGTGCCGTGCTGGCCCGCGCCGCCGCAGTCTGAGGAGGCGACCGAGCATCAGCCCCCGAGCGCTGCGGAGACGACGGCGCGTGCTTCGGCCTGCACCTCGGCGAGATGCTCGGGGCCGCGCAGGCTCTCGGCGTAGAGCTTGTAGACGTCTTCGGTGCCGGAGGGGCGGGCCGCGAACCAGGCATGCTCGGTCTGCACCTTGAGCCCGCCTATCGCCGCGCCGTTGCCCGGGGCATGCGAGAGCTTGGCGGTGATGTCCTCGCCGGCGAGAGTCGTCGCCGTCACGGCCTCGGGGGCGAGCTTGCCGAGCGTCGCCTTCTGCTCGGGCGTTGCCGGCGCATCGACGCGCTGGTAGGCGGAGGCGCCGAACGCCTCCTCCAGCTCGGCGTAGCGTTCCGAGGGGGTCTTGCCGGTGACGGCGATGATCTCCGCGGCCAGCAGGCACAGCAGGATGCCGTCCTTGTCGGTCGACCAGACGGAGCCGTCCCTGCGGAGGAACGAGGCGCCGGCCGACTCTTCGCCGCCGAACGCAACCGAGCCGTCGAGGAGCCCCGGAACGAACCACTTGAACCCGACCGGCACTTCCAGGAGGCGTCGGCCCAGCGACTCGGCGACCCGATCGATGATCATCGACGACACCAGGGTCTTGCCGATCGCGGCATCGCGGGGCCAGTCCTGGCGGTGCGAGAACAGGTAGTCGATCGCGACGGCCAGGTAGTGGTTCGGGTTCATCAGGCCGGCATCCGGGGTGACGATGCCGTGCCGGTCGGCGTCGGCGTCGTTCCCGGTCAGCACGTCGTAGTCGCCCTTCTTCGCGACCAGCGACGCCATCGCGGAGGGCGACGACGGATCCATCCGGATCTTCTCGTCCCAGTCCAGGGTCATGAAGCGCCAGGTGGGGTCGACCTCGGGGTTCACGACGTCGAGGTCGAGGTCGTGCATCTCGGCGATCAGCGCCCAGTACTCCACCGATGCTCCGCCCAGCGGGTCGGCGCCGATGCGCACCCCGGCGTTGCGGATCGCATCGATGTCGATGATCGACGGCAGATCGCGCACGTAGGCGTCACGGAAGTCGTAGCCGGTGATGGCGTCCCAGTCGATGTCGGCGAAGCGTTCGAGCTTGACGCCCTCGAGTCCGGCCGCGATCAGCGCGTTCGCACGGTCGGCGATCCACCCGGTGGCATCCGTGTCGGCAGGGCCGCCGTGCGGCGGGTTGTACTTGAAGCCGCCGTCGCGCGGAGGGTTGTGCGACGGGGTCACGACGATGCCGTCGGCACGGCCGGGATCGTCGGCGGCTCGTCCACGGTTGTAGGTGAGGATCGCGTGGCTGAGCGCTGGAGTCGGCACCCACGAGTCGCGGGCGTCGACGCGCACGTCCACACCGTTCGCGAGCAGCACCTCGATCGCGCTGCGCTCGGCGGGAAGCGAGAGCGCGTGGGTGTCGCGTCCGAGGAACAGCGGTCCGGTGATGCCCTGCGCGGTGCGGTAGTCGACGATCGCCTGCGTGGTGGCGAGGATGTGGTTCTCGTTGAAGCTGTTCGACAGCGAGGATCCTCGGTGGCCGCTGGTGCCGAACACGACCCGCTCGGCGGAGACCTCCGGGTTCGGCGTGCGGTCGTAGTAGGCGGCGATCAGCTCGTCGACGTCGATCAGGTCACTTTCCTCCGCGGGGAGGCCGGCACGGCTGGTCATGCCTTCAGTCTGCCCCCTGATCGCCAGCACCGCATCCGCGATGTCATCCGCAGATCGGTCGGTCGGCCGAGGGCTAAGGTGAAACCCGTGACTGAACGCCGTACCTACAGCTATCTCGGCCCTGCCGGAACCTTCACGGAGGCGGCGCTCGATCAGGTGGCCGAGGCCCGCGGCCAGGACTGGCGCCCCGTGCACAACGTGGGCGAGGCTCTGGCCGATGTGCTCGAAGGCCGCAGCGACGCCGCGATGATCGCGATCGAGAACTCGATCGAGGGCGGTGTCTCCACGACGCAGGACGCGCTCGCGACGCTCCCCGGTCTGCGCATCATCGGCGAGTACCTGGTGCGGGTGAACTTCGTGCTCGTCGCTCCGCGCGGCACCACGCTCGATCAGGTCGACGTCATCGCGGCGCACCCGGTCGCCTACGCGCAGTGCCACGGCTGGCTCGGGGCGCACCTTCCCTCGCACTCGCACGTGCCCGCGTCGAGCAACGTGGCATCCGCGATCGGCGTGCTCGACGGCACGCTTCCCGCCCAAGCCGCCATCGCCGCACCCGGCATCGTGAACCACTATGACGTCGACGTGCTCGCCGAGGGGATCGGCGACAACGCGCAGGCGGTGACCCGTTTCGTGCTGGTCACGCGCACGACCCGCTCACCCGAGCCCACGGGTGCCGACAAGACCTCTCTGATCGTCGAGCTCCCGCATGACCACCCGGGTTCGCTCCTCGAGATGCTGGAGCAGTTCTCCACCCGCGGCATCAACCTGTCGCTGATCGAGTCGCGGCCGATCGGCGACGAGCTCGGTCGCTACCGCTTCGTGATCGACGCCGACGGGCACATCGAGCACGAGCGCATGGCCGATGCGCTGCTCGGGATCCGCAGGTTCAGCCCGCGCGTGGTGTTCCTCGGGTCCTATCCGCGTGCGGACCGGCAGATCGTGCAGTACCCGGACCGCTACTCCGACGACGTGTTCGTCGAGGCGCGCGACTGGCTGCGCGGCATCCTCTCCGGCGAACCGGAAGCCTGACGTCACCCGCCCGACCGCCCAGCACGGCCAGACGGATGCCGTGACTCAGTGCTCCTGGAAACGCGGCCAGTCGCTGCCCGGGGCCATATGGGAGTGCAGGGCGCCCTTCGCCGAGGCGAGGCTCGGGTACGTTCCGGTCACCGCATCCGATCCGACCATCGTGACCGTGTAGCCGTCCTCGTCGTGGCGGATGCTGCCGACGACACCGTTGCGGCCGTAGGCGACCCAGAGGGCGAGAGTCTTGGTGGTGCTCATCATCGAACTCCTTCTGCTGCTGCCGACAGTGCTTTCGCCGAAGGGCGGTGCCCCTGTCGTCGGCACTGGTCGCGACGCTACGCCTGTGCCGACGGGAAAGCCAGGGGCTTGACAGGCGATCAGAGCGCGGCGGCGATGAGCTCCAGGGTCTGGGCGCGGCCGATCGGGGCGTCCTTCGGCTCGGACTCGTACGCACCGGCGACGGGGGACAGCATGACCTCGTCGACGCCGTACCGCTCGGCGAAGGCGCGGATCTCCGCGGCCACGCTCTCGCCCGTGCCGACGAACCAGCGCGACCGGGCGGCCCGCACGACCTCGTCGGTCGCGGCATCCGTCTCGGCGGCCGCCGCCTGCTCGACGGTCTCGAGCGCCGCCAGCGGCTGGTTCAGGCGCAGACGTGCCATCATCCGCAGTTGGGGGAGCGCGCGGGCCTCCGCCTCCTCCTGGGTGGGCGCGGCGACCGCGTTCACCGTGAGGAACGTGCGCGGCTCCGGGTGCTCCTCACTCGGACGGTAGCCGGTGCGGTACAGGTCGAGCGCGCGCTCGAGACCCTGCCCCGAGAAGTGGTTCGCGAAGACGTAAGGCAGTCCGTGGGAGGCGGCGAGCTGGGCGGAGTAGTCGCTCGACCCGAGCAGCCACACCTCGGGGGTGCCGGTCGCGGCCGGTGTCGCGCGCACCGTGTACTCGCCGCCTGAGGTGAAGCGCAGCGCGGCCCCGTCACCCGAGAGCAGCGCGGCGATGTCCTGCACGTGGCGGGGGAACTGCTCGACGTCGCTGGTGGTGCCGGAGCCGCGCAGCAGCTGCGTGATCACCGGGTCGCTGCCGGGGGCTCGGCCGAGGCCCAGGTCGATGCGGCCGGGAGCGATCGCCTCGAGCGCCGCGAACTGCTCGGCCACGATCAGGGGGGCGTGGTTGGGCAGCATCACGCCACCCGAGCCCAGGCGCAGGCGCGAGGTGCGGGTGGCCGCGGCGGCGATCAGCACCGGGGGAGTGGTGGATGCCACCGAGGGCATGTTGTGATGCTCGGCGAACCAGTAGCGGCGATAGCCGAGGCGATCGGCGGTCTCCGCGAGTGCGAGCGAGGCGGCGACGGCCTCGGCACTGGTCTGGCCGGTGCGGACCGGAACGAGGTCGAGGACGGAGAGAGCTGTATCGGACATCCTCAACGACAACGCGCGCCTGCGCGGCTCCATTCCCCCGCTACCGTTGGGGCATGGAAGCAGGCATCTTCTACGTCCTCGTCGGGTCCGTCGCCATCGCCGCGTTCGCTCGTTGGCGAGGGTGGCCGGCCCCGCTGCTGGTGACGATCGTGGCGCTCGCCGCCTCCTTCCTGCCGTTCGTGCCCGAGCTCGACATCGACGGGCACCTCCTGCTGAGCCTCGTGCTGCCGCCGCTGCTGTACTCGGCCGCACTCGATGTCTCGTTCGTCGGATTCAAGCGCAGCCTGCCGCAGATCCGCCGGCTCGGCATCTGGCTGGTGCTGCTCACGGCGCTCGCCGTCGGCTTCGTCGCGTGGTGGATCCTGCCGTCGCTCACGCTCCCCGGAGCGCTGCTGCTCGGCGCGATCGTGGCGCCGCCGGACGCGGTGTCCGCCGCGGCGATCGGCCGTCGGCTCGGACTCCCTCGGCGCATCATGACCGTGCTCTCGGGCGAGAGCCTCATCAACGATGCGACCTCGCTCACGCTGTACCGCGTCTTCGCATCGTTGACCGTCGCGGGGGCCACCGTCACGATCTGGGGCGGTATCTGGCAGTTCCTGGTGGCGGTCGGCGTGGGTGTGGCCGTCGGCCTCGTGTTCGGGATCGTCCTGCACCAGCTGCGCATGCGCATCAGCGATCCTGTGGTGATCGGCACGTTCGGACTCCTCGCGCCCTTCGGGGCCTACGCGATCGCCGAGCACCTGCTCGGATCGGGCGTCCTGGCGGTCGTGGCGATGGGGCTCTACGTCGGCTACAACTCTCCGCGCACCGACTACACCACGCGCCAGCAGGAGAAGCCGCTGTGGCTGTCGGCCGACCTGCTGCTGGAGAGCTTCGTTTTCGCGTACATCGGGCTGCAGTTCCCGCGCGTGCTCAGCGACCTGGGCAGCGAGTCGGTCGGGCAGATCCTGCTGCTCTCCGGGGCGGTGCTGCTCGTCGTCGTCATCGTGCGGCCGCTCTACATCTATCCGACCAGCGCTTGGTCGAACTTCCAGGACCGCAGACGTCTCGAACGCTGGGATCGCGGTGTCGAATCCGGAGAGTTCGAAAAGCGGCATCGCAAATCGCGTCGCTGGGAGAACTACACCGCGGACGAACTGCGCAGCCACATCGTGCGCGAGCAGATGGCCGGGCTCAAGCTCACCTGGAAGGACAGCGCCGTCATCTCGTGGGCGGGCATGCGCGGGGTGGTGACGCTGGCGATCGCGGTGGCGGCCGCCGACCTCGCGACCCTCGACACCGAGGCGTCGCACGCGATCGTCGTGGTGGCGTTCATCGTCACGGTCGGAACGCTGTTGATCCAGGGCCTGACCCTGCCTCTTCTGATCCGCAGCCTCGGCATCGCCAGCGACGTGGATGAGGCAGAGGATGAGGCGGCCCTCGCCGAAGTGCGGGCGAAGAGCCGCGAGGCCGGGAAGAAGTTCCTCGCCGAGAAGCGGGTCGAATGGGAGGCCAAGTACGGTGAGGTCGACCTCAGCGTGTTCGACGCCTTCACCAAGCGCATGACCCGGGTCGAGAAGGACACCGACGAGGCGCAGCAGGTCGAGGATGCCGCGAGCCGACCGTCGTACGAAGACCTCGTCGCCCTGTCGCGCGGGTGGCTGCAGGTGCGCCGCGACATCCTCCTCGCCGAACGCGATGCGGGCAACCTCGACGAGGAGGTCATGCGCGAGCTGATCGCCGCGATGGATGCCGAGGAGCTCGCGCTCGACACCCGTGGAGCCACCCGCCAGCAGAGCAGGGCCTGATCCGTACGCGAGAGCGCCCCGTCCCGGAAGGGGCGGGGCGCTCTGCGTGTGAGGCGGGTGTGCGGTCAGCGGGCGCCGACGGGCTCCTTGTCGGACGAGGTGCCCGCTTCCGGGGCGTCCTCGTCGTCACCCGAGTCGTCGGCGAAGGGCAGTCCTTCGCGCGGCGCGTTGTAGAGCTCCTCGTTCAGGATGCCCTCGCGCTTGGCGACGATCGTCGGGATCAGCGCCTGGCCGGCGACGTTGACCGCGGTGCGGCCCATGTCGAGGATCGGGTCGATCGCGAGCAGCAGTCCGACGCCCTCGAGCGGCAGGCCCAGGGTCGACAGCGTCAGCGTGAGCATGACGACCGCACCCGTGGTGCCGGCGGTGGCGGCGGAGCCGACGACGGAGACGATCACGATCAGCAGGTACTGCACGAAGTTCAGCTCGATGCCGAAGAACTGTGCGACGAAGATCGCGGCGATGGCCGGATAGATCGCCGCGCAGCCGTCCATCTTGGTGGTCGCGCCGAGCGGCACGGCGAAGGACGCGTACGAGCGGGGCACGCCGAGGTTGCGCTCGGTGACGCGCTCGGTGAGCGGGAGCGTGCCGATCGAGGAGCGGCTGACGAAGGCCAGCTGCACGGCCGGCCAGACACCCGAGAAGTACTGCTTGATCGACAGTCCGTGCGTGCGGACCAGGATCGGGTAGACGACGAAGAGCACGAGCGCGAGGCCGATGTAGATCGCGGCGGCGAACCAGCCGAGGGCCGCGAGCTTCTCCCAGCCGTACTTGATAACGGCCGAGCCGATGAGGCCGAACGTGCCGATCGGGGCGATGCGGATGATCCACCACAGCACGCGCTGGATGACCTTCAGCAGCGACTCGGTGAAGACGAGGAACGGCTCAGCCTTCTTCCCGGCCTTGAGCGCCGCGATGCCGACGACGGCTGCGACCACGATGACCTGCAGGATGTTGAATCCGACGCTCGACGAGAACGTGCCGTCGGCTGCTCCGGGCGAGGTGCTGACCGTGAGGCCGAGGAAGTTCTGCGGGATGAGGCCGAGGAGGAAGTTCCACCAGGTGCCGACCGTGTACGGGTCACCGGTCTCGAGACCCTCGCCGGCGCGGTTGCCGGGCTGGATGACGAGGCCGAGGACGATGCCGATGATCACCGCGATGAACGCGGTGATGGCGAACCACAGGATCGTCTGTCCGGCCAGGCGTGCGGCGTTCTGCACGCGGCGCAGGTTCGAGATGCTGGCGACGATGGCCGTGAAGATCAGCGGGACGACCGCGGCACGCAGCAGCGTGACGTACGAGTTGCCGATCGTGTCGAGTGTCGCGGACAGGCCGGTCGGGTTCTCGGCGGTGGCGCCGAGCTGGCGGCCGATCAGACCGGCGGCGATGCCGAGGACGAGGGCCGCGAGGATCTGGAAGCCGAACGACGTCAGCAGCTTCCGGACCGGTCCGCGGGTATCAGGCGCCTTCTGGGCGCGTGCGGTGGTGCTCATTGGGTTGGGGACTCCAGAATCGCGGCGCGCCGGGTGCACGCCATGAGGCTCAACGCTAGGACTCCCTGAGAATTCCCTGGGCGGATATGACGAAGGATGACGGGAGCGTTGCGTCAGCGCGGGGCGAGCACGAGCAGGTCTCCGACCTCGCAGTCGAGAGCCTCGCAGATCGCGCGCAGCGTCGAGTAGCGGATGGCGCGGGCGCGGTCGTTCTTCAGCACCGACAGGTTCACGATGCTCACCCCGACCGTCGCGCTCAGCTCCGTGAGCGTCATCCCGCGTGCGGCGAGAAGCTCGTCGAGCCGGCAGTGGATGCCGGTGAGTTCGTCGTCGCTCTCGGCCGGGCTCACACCAGGCCCTCCGTGTCCTTCTGCAGTCGCTCGGTCTCCTGCTGCAGGCGCGCGCGGTCCTGCTCGAGACGCATGCCCTGACGGAACACCGCGGCCAGGGCTGCGAGGGCGAGCGCCGCGGCGAACGGCCAGGGGGTCACGGTGAGCTGATACGCCGAGGGGTACCACTCGCTGTCCGGCGGGAACACTTCGCGCAGACCGGCCGTGGCGGCGATTCCGCCCAGGAGATCGGCGGCCACGCCGAAGACGAGGATCGCGATGGCGCCCCCGGTGAGAGCCCGCGTCACCATCTGCGAGAACACCCGTCCGCGCAGAGTGTAGAAGCAGATGACCGCGACCATCACGGCAGGGGTCGTGGTCAGCGCGAGGGTGCTCAGCTGGGCGGAGGCCGCGAGGAGTCGCAGTCCGAGGGAGGCATTCCCCACCGTGAACTCCGAGAGGGTCTCGCTCCCGCACGTGAGCATCGTCGTGGCGCTGTCGCCGAACTCGGAGCAGGGCAGGCCGGCCGGCCAGTCCACGTACACGTAGGTCTTACCGTTGAGCTCGGCCCAGTCGACCGTGAATGCCTTGACGATGTAGATCACGGCGCTCACGACGGAGAGCAGGATCCACCATCCGGAGAGCGTGAGCGCGGCGTCCAGCGCGATCGTGCGGCTTCCTCGCCGACGCCCGTTCCAGACCAGGAGTCCGACGATGAGGGCGATCACCGCGAGCCCGATCCCGATGAAGAGGAGAGATGGCCAGATCTCGGACGATCCGGATGTGAGCATCAGACGAGTCCTTCCGTGTCGCGCTGCAGGCGGTCGCCGATCACGAAGGTCGTGCCGATGATCGAGATGATGAACGCCGCGAGGATGAAGGTGAACGGCTCGACGCTGATGACGGCGTGGTCGAGGGCGTTGTCGGTGACGGACGCCACGGCGGCGTTGGCGAGCATGTTGTCGAAGAACTGCACCGCCGCGTAGCCGAACATGCCGGTGAGGCCGGCGACCATCACGAGCCGGGTGTTGAGGCGGCTGAACACGGTGCCGGCGAGGATGCTGCGCGCGAGCAGCAGCAGGCATCCGATCACGACGACGATCGTGACGATCTGGAGGATCTGCCCGATGATGCCCGTCGCGACCGCGATCGGCGGCAGGGAGGGGGCGTTGATCGCGGCGCGGTCCAGTTCGAGGGTGATATCCGCGCCGCCCGCGCCGAGGGGGGCTTCGACCGGCTGGTCGACGAACTCGACCATGACGGGAACCGTCCCGCCGCTGAGGAGGGTGAGGATGCGGGAGATCGACGAGATGGTGATGAAGGCCGCGATCGCGACGCCGGCGATGCAGAACGCGATGAGTGCGCCGGTGTCGCCACGCGACAGGGTGCCCTGTTTCGGCGAGGTCATGAGAGCTCCTTATCGATGATCACTGTTAGCGATAATCGTTAACATAACGACAATCGATAACCTCGTCAATCCGACCGGGAGGAAAAGCGAGGTCCGGGGCCTGGGCTCTATGCCCACGGCGAACACGGGCATACCGGCCCGATGTGGTGGTTACTCTCGATGTACAAGCGCTTCACGCGTCTTCGCCCCGTGCGAATAAGGAGTCACAGCATGTTCGAGAGATTCACGGACCGAGCCCGTCGAGTGGTCGTCCTCGCCCAAGAAGAGGCGAAGATGCTCAACCACAACTACATCGGAACCGAGCACATCCTGCTCGGTCTCATCCACGAGGGCGAAGGTGTCGCCGCCAAGGCGCTCGAAAGCCTCGGCATCTCCCTCGACGCCGTGCGCGAGCAGGTGCAGGACATCATCGGCCAGGGTCAGCAGCAGCCGACCGGGCACATCCCGTTCACCCCGCGCGCCAAGAAGGTGCTCGAGCTCAGCCTCCGCGAGGCCCTCCAGCTCGGTCACAACTACATCGGCACCGAGCACATCCTGCTCGGTCTCATCCGCGAGGGCGAGGGCGTCGCCGCCCAGGTGCTCGTCAAGCTCGGCGCCGACCTCAACAAGGTCCGCCAGCAGGTCATCCAGCTGCTCTCCGGTGCTCCCGGCCGCGAGCCGGCCTCCGTCGGTGCGCAGACCAACGACTCACAGGCCAGCGCCCAGGGCGGTTCTGCCGTGCTCGACCAGTTCGGTCGCAACCTCACGCAGGCCGCGCGCGACAACAAGCTCGACCCGGTCATCGGGCGCGAGAAGGAGGCGGAGCGGGTCATGCAGATCCTCTCCCGCCGCTCCAAGAACAACCCCGTCCTGATCGGTGAGCCCGGCGTCGGCAAGACCGCCGTCGTCGAGGGACTGGCCCAGGCGATCGTCAAGGGCGATGTGCCCGAGACGCTGAAGGACAAGCAGCTCTACTCGCTCGACCTCGGCTCGCTCATCGCCGGTTCCCGCTACCGCGGCGACTTCGAGGAGCGCCTGAAGAAGGTCACCAAGGAGATCCGCACGCGCGGCGACATCATCGTCTTCATCGACGAGATCCACACCCTCGTGGGTGCGGGTGCCGCCGAGGGTGCGATCGACGCGGCCAGCATCCTGAAGCCGCTCCTCGCCCGTGGCGAGCTGCAGACGATCGGTGCCACGACGCTCGACGAGTACCGCAAGCACTTCGAGAAGGATGCCGCGCTCGAGCGCCGCTTCCAGCCGGTGCAGGTCAACGAGCCGACGCTGCCGCACGCCATCAACATCCTCAAGGGACTGCGCGACCGCTACGAGGCGCACCACAAGGTGCAGATCACCGACGGTGCCATCGTGGCCGCGGCGAACCTCGCCGACCGCTACGTCTCCGACCGGTTCCTCCCGGACAAGGCCATCGACCTGATCGACGAGGCCGGCGCACGCCTGCGCCTGTCGATCCTGTCGAGCCCGCCCGAGCTGCGTGAGTTCGACGAGAAGATCGCCGCAGTCCGCGAGCAGAAGGAGCTGGCCTCCGAGGAGCAGGACTTCGAGAAGGCGGCATCCCTGCGCGACGAGGAGAAGAGCCTCCTCGCGGAGCGCCTGCGCCTCGAGAAGCAGTGGCGTGCCGGCGACGTCGCGACCTCTGCGGTCGTCGACGAGGGCCTGATCGCCGAGGTGCTCGCGCAGGCCACCGGCATCCCCGTGTTCAAGCTCACGGAGGAGGAGTCCAGCCGACTCGTCTTCATGGAGAAGGCCCTGCACCAGCGCGTCATCGGTCAGGAAGAGGCGATCGCCGCTCTCTCCAAGACGATCCGCCGCCAGCGTGCCGGACTCAAGGACCCGAAGCGTCCCTCGGGCTCGTTCATCTTCGCCGGCCCCACGGGCGTCGGAAAGACCGAGCTCGCCAAGGCGCTCGCCGAGTTCCTGTTCGACGACGAGGCCGCGCTGATCTCGCTCGACATGAGCGAGTTCGGTGAGAAGCACACCGTCTCCCGTCTGTTCGGTGCCCCTCCCGGGTTCGTCGGATTCGAAGAGGGCGGTCAGCTCACTGAGAAGGTGCGGCGCAAGCCGTTCAGCGTGGTGCTCTTCGACGAGATCGAGAAGGCCCACCCCGACATCTTCAACTCGCTGCTGCAGATCCTCGAAGAGGGTCGGCTCACCGATGGCCAGGGTCGGATCGTGGACTTCAAGAACACGGTCATCATCATGACCACCAACCTCGGTGCTCGCGACATCGCGGGTGGTCCCGTCGGCTTCCAGATCGAGGGCAACGACTCGACCAGCTACGACCGGATGAAGGGCAAGGTGAACGAGGAGCTCAAGCGGCACTTCAAGCCCGAGTTCCTGAACCGTGTCGACGACATCATCGTGTTCCCGCAGCTCTCCAAGACGGAGCTGGTGCAGATCGTGGATCTGTTCACCAAGCGCCTCGGCGAGCGTCTGCTGGACCGCGACATGACGATCGAGCTGTCGCAGGCCGCCAAGGAGCGGCTCATCGAGATCGGGTTCGACCCGGCGCTCGGCGCCCGACCGCTGCGTCGCGCCATGCAGCACGAGGTCGAGGACCGGCTGTCGGAGAAGATCCTGCACGGCGAGCTCAACTCCGGTGACCACGTGAAGGTCGATGCGAAGGACGGGCAGTTCCTGTTCGAGCACGGTCCGCGCGGCGAGAAGGTCGCGGTCGGCGTCAACACCGGCGGCGGCGCGATCTCCGGCACTCCCGACCTGGCGGTCGCCAGCGGGGAGTGAGCTCGACGCACTCATGAGAAGGGGCGGATGCTGCGGCATCCGCCCCTTCTCCGTGTCCGGTGGGATCGACACCGCGTCGCACCGGAGCCCGGCGGGTTCGCGCACCGTGCGGGAGGTGCGATGCGTCGCCCGCACGTAGCGTCGGGAGCATCCTTTCCGACGGGGGAACGCGATGACGACCGCCACTCAGATCCTCGACACGCTGCGTGCCTGGAACGTCGAGCACGTCTTCTGCTGTCCGGGCACGAGCGAGATCCCGCTCCTCGACGCTCTCGCCGATCCACGCAATCGGGATCGAGCCCCGGAGTTCGTGCTCACGACGCACGAGGCGATCTCTGTCTCGATGGCCGACGGCTATGCACGGGCGTCGGGTCGCATCGGAGTCGCCTACCTGCACACCAACGTCGGCGTCGCCAACGGGCTCGCCCACCTGTACGCCGCGCAGGTCGGGCGCAGCAGCGTCACGGTGCTCGCCGGGGTCAAGGGCACGGCGACCCTGCCGCATCGGGCGCTCACGACGTCGCCCCGCATCCTCGACACGGCGGCGCCCTATGTCGGGCATGCGTGGATGAACCTGCGCGCGGATGCCCTGGTCGACGACGTCGACCGGGCCCTGTGGCGCTCCACGGTCGTTCCCGAGCAGCCGTCCATCCTCACGATCCCGCAGGACCATCTCGCTGCCGAGGCGACGGCGACAGCGCCGGCCGGGGTCCGCATCGCGGCGGACCAGCGTCCGTCCGCCGCCTCCGTCCGGGACGCTGCGGAACTGCTGCTCACCGCACGGCGACCGGTGATCGTGGCCGGCACCGATGTCGCGCGCCGCGGGGCCGGTGCGACCTTGGCGCATATCGCCGAGCTCCTCGGGGCTCCGGTCTTCGTCGAGTCGCGCCGTGACCTCGAACGGTGGGGCTTCCCGTCCACGCATCCGCACTTCGTCGGACTCTTCGACCCGCGCGCTCCTGTCGTCGCCGACAGCGACCTGCTGGTTCTCGCGGGCATGCCGACTCCGCTCGAGTTCTCGGCAGAGGTCCCGATCCTCCCCGCCGGGGTGCCGGTGCTGCACCTCGCCGAGGATCCCGCCGAGGCCGGCCGTCGGAGGGGCCCGGCGGGCGCGCTCGTCGGCGGCACGGGAGTCGCGCTGACCGATCTCGCGACGGCACTGGACGGCGCGGCCGACAACTCCTCCGACGCCGACACGGCAGAACGGCGTGCTCACCTCCACCGGGCACGGGAGCACCACGCCGCGCAGCGGGAGCGATGGCGCGCCGATGTGCCCGCAGAGGCCGAGGGCCCCGACTTCAGCGCCGCCTCCGCGATGCGCGTGCTCGCCGAGGATCTCGGAACCGACGGCCTGCTCGTGCTCGACAGCGTCACCGCCACCCTCCCGCTGCTGCGCTTCCTCGAACGGGACCGCCCCGACTCCCTCTACGCGACGGCGAGCGGCTCGCTCGGCTGGGGCATGGGCGCGGCGGCGGGCGTCGCCCTGGCGCGGAAGGAGCGCGCGCTGGCGGTCGTCGGCGACGGTGTCGTACAGTTCGGGGTCCCCGCGTTCTGGACGGCGGCCCGGTATCGCATCCCGGTGACCTACCTGGTCGTCAACAACGGGCGGTATCAGGCCGTCGTCACCGGCATGGTCAAGAGCGGCGGCGCCGCGAGCGCGAATGACGACTCCCCGTTGACGGACATCAGCGGCGTCGACATCGCTGCCCTCGCCGCGTCGTTCGGGATGTCGTCGGAGCGGGTCTCGGGCACAGGGGGGCTTCGTGCCGCGCTGGCCGCGGAGCATGGGCGGACCGCGGCGGACGGTCCGCACCTGATCGAGGTCTGCGTCAACCGGCAGCGGTGGCCCTGACCGGGGTCGTCCCTGCGACACGGTGTCGTGCCCGAGAGCTGCTGCTTCGTCCGGCCGACCGAAGAGGGCGCCTCCGTTCAGCGGCTAGCATCGCCAGAGACTTCAGATCGACCAGGAGGATGCGATGACGCAGTGGGAACCGGCTGCCGCCCAGGGCCGCATCTTCTCCGGGGGCTGGCGCGAGTCCGGGGGTGGGGTCTTCGAGGTCACGTCTCCCGGCGACGGGGGCACCGTCGGCACGATCGGCATCGCCGATGAGCACGACGTCGAGCAGGCGGGCATCCGCGCGGTCGCCGTACAGCAGGAGTGGGCCCGCGCCTCCTACCGCACCAGGGCGGGTGTGCTCAGCCGTGCCGCCGAGGTGCTGCGCGAGATCCGCACCGAGGTCGAGCATCTCCTGGTCCGCGAGAGCGGGTCGCTGCCGACGAAGGCCGCACACGAGGTCGGCAAGGCGATCGACGAACTCGTCGAGGCGGCGAGCCTCGTGACGATGTCGCAGGGCGATGTGCTCCCCGTCGAAGACCCGACGACCCTGGGCATCGCCCGTCGCATCCCGGTCGGCGTGGTCGGGGTCATCGCACCGTGGAACGCCCCGCTCATGCTCGCGATCCGCTCGGTCGCCCCGGCGATCGCCCTCGGCAACGCGGTCATCGTGAAGCCGGACGTGAAGACCGCGCTCTCGGGCGGAGCCGTGCTGGCCGAGATCTTCGAGCGC
This sequence comes from Microbacterium sp. NPDC090218, assembly GCA_044900255.1. GTDB lineage: Bacteria > Actinomycetota > Actinomycetes > Actinomycetales > Microbacteriaceae > Microbacterium. Next base: position 316,551 of record JBJDMS010000002.1, read on the forward strand.
GCCGGACTCCCCGACGGCGTGCTGCACATCCTTCCCGGAGGCCCGGAGACCGGTGAGGCCGTCGTGCGCTCGCCGCACACCGACGTCATCTCGTTCACGGGCTCTTCCGCGGCGGGCCGTCGCGTCGGCGAGGTCGCCGGGGGGCTCCTCAAGCGCGTGATCCTGGAGCTCGGCGGAAACAACGCCTTCATCGTGATGGCGGACGCCGATCTCGATCTGGCGGTCGCATCCGGCATCGGCGGCTCCTTCCGCCATCAGGGCCAGATCTGCATGGCGACGGGCCGCCATCTCGTGCACGAGAGCATCGCCGACGAGTACGTCGAACGGCTCGGCGCAGCAGCCGCCGCGATGCGTCTCGGCGACCCGCTCGCCGAAGGCACGACCCTCGGGCCCCTCATCACGACCGCGCAGGCGGAGCGGGTGCAGGGGATCGTGGATGCCGCGGTCGACGGCGGTGCCCGCATCGTCCAGGGAGGTTCGCACGACGGCGTCTTCTACCGCCCGACCGTGCTCGACGCCGTGGATGCGACGAATGCGGCCTTCCGCAGCGAGATCTTCGGCCCCGTGGCCCCGGTGACCCGGTTCTCCACGGCCGAAGAGGCATTGGAACTCGCGAACGCGAGCGACTACGGCCTCTCGGCGGCGATCCACACCCGCGACATCGCTCGCGGACTCGGCTTCGCCTCCCGGCTGCGCGCCGGCATGGTGGCCATCAACGGACAGACGATCTACGACGCCGCGCACATCCCCATGGGTGGGATCGGCGTCTCCGGCAACGGCGGGCGCCACGGCGGCCATTGGAACCTGGACGAGTTCACCTACTGGCAGTGGGTGACGGTCCCGACGATCTCAGACTGAGACCCGGTCTGCGGACGGAGAGGGCGAGCAGCGCCGAGGGGGTGGGCTCGTCCTCTTCTGTCATGCCCGCGGCCGGGATCCCCTTCGACATCGTGTCGGAATCGACGCCCGAGTTTCGCTCCGCGGTCACGTATCGAGGGGGAAACCCCCGAATCTAGCCTGGGATCTCCGCAGTCGAGGAGGAGCCCGTGTCCGCATCCGTGAAGAGTCCCCGTGCCCCGTTGACGCCGCTCGGCGACGACGTCTGGCCCGACTCCACCGAGGTCCTGATCATGGGTGGAGGCCCGGTCGGCCTCTCCTGCGCGATCATGCTCGCGCAGCGGGGCATCGACGTGCTCCTGGTCGAACGCCGAGACTTCGTCTTCCGCTTCCCGCGGGCGCACCTGCTCAACCCGCGCACGATGGAGGCGTTCCACGACATGGATGTCGCCGACGACATCTACGCGGCCACCCCGGCCCACGACCGTTGGCGCAAAGCCGCCTGGTACACCACCGCCACCGGACCCGGCCGCTTCGACGGGATGAAGATCGGCGACGTCCCGGCCTGGGGTGGCGGACCGGATGCCGAACGCTACCGCTCCTCCAGCCCGCGGGCTTTCGCGAACATGCCCCAGCTGCGGCTGGACCCCCTGATCCATCGGCACGCGCTCGCAGCGGCCCCCGGCCGGATCCGGAGCAGGCAGGAGGTGGTCGCGATCGAGCAGGACGCGGAGTCCGCCGTCGTGTCGATCAAGGACCTCGAGACGGGCGAGCTGCGCACCGTGCGGGCGCAGTACGTGATCGCGGCGGACGGCGGACGCGACAGCGCCGATCTGCTCGGCGTCGAGCTGGAGGGACCGCGCGACATGCGCGAGGTCGTCAACTACCACGTGAGCATGGACCTGTCGGCCTGGTCGGAGCCGGATGCGCTGCTCGGTCACTTCCTGCACCCGGCGGGCGGCGCGCGGCGTCGGGGCACGATCCAGGCGCTCGGACCCACGCACTACAACCGCGACTCCGAGGAGTGGCTGGTGTCGGTGGCGGCGTGGATGGTCGAGGGCGATCCCGAGGATGAGGCGGCGCTCTTCGCCTCCATCCGCCGGATGCTCGGCCTGGCCGACGACCACGAGATCACGATGCACTCGATGACCCGCTGGAGCTATCACGGCCTGGTCGCCAAGCAGTTCCGCGATCGCCGGGTGTTCCTCGCCGGAGACGCCGCCCACAAGCATCCGCCCACGGGCGGACTCGGACTCAACAGCGGCATCCAGGATGCGCAGAACCTGTGTTGGAAGCTCGCGGCCGTCCTCGACGGACAGGCCCCGGACGGATTGCTGGACAGCTACCAGGCCGAGCGTCGCCCGGTGGTGGCCTGGTACACCGCCCACTCGCTCGAGAACGCCAACCGGCACCCTCCGATCGCGGAGGCACTCGGCTTCTGCGACGACGAAGCCGCCGGCTTCCGCGGGCTCGAGACCTTCGTCAGCGATACGCCGGAGGGGGAGGCGATGCGGGAGAGGGTCGCGGCCGAGGTCGCCCACAACGCCCACGACTACAGCCAGCTCGGCGTGGAGGCCGGGTACCACTACTGGGCGGGGGCGCTCGTGCCCGATGGCACGCCCGTGCCCGGTGACCCCTCCGACCCCGTGACGTTCCACGCGACCTCGCGCCCCGGGCACCACCTGCCGCACGTGTGGCTCACCGGGGTCGAGACCTCCGACGGTGCCCCCGTGTCGTCGCACGACCTGATCGCGTCCGGCGGCCTGACCCTGCTCACCTCGGAGTCAGCCGCACCGCGCTGGCGGGAGGCGGTGGTCGCGGCGTCGGGGGAGATGCCCGTCACCGTCGTCACGATCGCCGATGACGATGGGGCCTGGACGGCCGTGCGTCAGCTCGACGGAGACGGCGCCCTGCTCGTGCGTCCCGATCGCAAGGTCGCCTGGCGGGCGGCCCGCATGCCCGCCGATCCCGACGCCGAACTCGCCGCCGCTCTCGAGGTCATCCTCCGCGGCGGCGACGCCCCCGCCGGCGACCCGGCGGAGCCGTATCTGCGGCGCATCCGGGCCGCGGCGAACGTGCTGGTGCGCTGATGGCCGTCGGCGCGCGTGCGTTTCGGACACCGTGTCGGATCGCCCGAGGGGAGTTTCCCGCAGCGCACCGATTCCCGTCGCTCGCCGCTTCCGTAGCGTCGGACACGCGTCTCGTCCCCGCGTTTCCCGGACCCGCACCGTTCTAAGGAGTCACCGTGATCATCGATGTCCACGGCCACATGTCCGCCCCGGATTCCTACTACGCCTGGAAGGCGTCGCTGCTGGCAGCGCGCGGATCACACGGCGGAAAGCCGCCCGTGATCACCGACGACGAGCTCATCGCGGCCTACCACGCCCCGCATCCGAGCTTCGGGCACGTCTCGCACATGACCCACATCGACGACGCCGGGATCGGCCTGCAGCTGCTGTCGCCGCGGCCGTTCCACGCGATGCACTCCGAACGGCCCACCAGGATCGTCGAGTGGTTCACGGCCGAGACGAACAACATCATCAAGCGCACCACCGAGCTCTTCCCGGGGCGCTTCCAGGGCATCGCCGGCATCCCGCAGAGCCCGTACCTGAGCGTCGAGCAGTGGCTCCCCGAACTGCGCCGGGCGGTCACCGAACTCGGCTTCGTCGGTGCGATGGTCAACTCCGACCCCTATGAGGGCACGGAAGTGCCGCCCGCGATGGGGGAGCGGTACTGGTACCCGCTGTACGAGGAGCTGTGTGCGCTCGACGTGCCGATGCTGCTGCATTCGGCCGGATGCAAGTTCCCGTCGCGCGAGCCGTACAGCCTCCACTTCATCCAGGAGGAGACCGTCGCGATCTGGAGCATGATCCAGTCCAACGTGTTCGCGGACTTCCCCGATCTGAAGGTCATCGTCTCGCACGGCGGTGGAGCCATCCCGTACCAGATGGGCCGGTTCCTCCCCTCGGTCGTACGCACCGGGGTGTCGTACGTCGACAAGCTCCGCAAATTCTACTTCGACTCCTGCCTCTACACGCAGGACAGCCTCGAGCTGCTCATCAAGACGGTCGGCACCGACCGCGTGCTCTTCGGCTCGGAGAAGCCGGGCACCGGTTCGCAGATCGACCCCGCGACCGGTCGCTGGTTCGACGACATCCACCTGCTCATCGACGACATCGAGTGGCTCGACGCCGATCGTCGCGCCGACGTGCTCGAGAACAACGCCCGCAGCCTCTTCCGGCTCTGAGCACCGCACCACACCGCACTTCGAGAAGGGATCCACCATGACCGAGATCGTCGCCGGATTCGGCACCTCGCACGGACCGCAGCTGAAGGCCGCACCGCCGGAGGCCTGGGAGACGCGCGGCACCGCGGACCGCCGCAGCAAGGGCCTCAAGTTCCGCGGAGGCACCCACACCTTCGACGAGCTCCGCGCGCTGCGCGAGGACTTCTCCGCCGAGATCACCCACGACGTGATGCAGCGTCGCTGGGACAGCTGCCAGGCCTCGATGGACGATCTCTCCCGGTTCATCGCCGAGCAGAAGGTCGACGTGCTCGTCATCGTCTCGAGCGACCACAAGGAGACCTACGGCGACGAGTGGCTCGCCCCGTTCTCGGTCTTCTGGGGTGACGAGGTCGCCCACGTCCCGTTCACGCAGGAGCAGCTCGACGAGATGGCTCCCGGACTCGCCGAAGCGGCGAAGGGCGACGTGCCCGACCACACGATCATGCGTCCGACCCACCGCGCGCTCGGCAAGCACATCATCCAGTCCACGCAGGCCGAGGACTTCGACACGGGTGCGACCGAGATCGTGCCGGCCGGCCGTTACGAGAACCACTCGATCCCGCACGGCTTCGGCTTCATCTACCAGCGGTTCATGGGGGAGGAGTCCACCGTGCCGATGGTGCCGATCTTCATCAACACGTTCTGGGAGCCGAACCCGCCGAGCGCCAAGCGATGCTACGACTTCGGCCGCGCCGTCGCGCGGGCCATCCAGTCGTTCCCCGGCGACCTGCGCGTGGGCGTCGTCGCCTCCGGCGGGCTCAGCCACTTCGTGATCGACGAGAAGCTCGACAGCGAGTTCATCCAGGCGATGAAGGATCACGATGCGGAGTACCTCTCCGCCGTCCCCGCCGCCGAGATGCAGTCCGGTGCATCCGAGCTGCGCAACTGGATCGCGGTCGCCGGCATCGCCGACGAGGTCGGCCTCACGGTCACGAACGTCGACTACGAGCCCTGCTACCGCACGGAGGCCGGTACCGGCAACGCGATGGGCTTCGTCACGTGGGAGCGCGCCTGAGATGACCCCCTCCTCGGACATCGTCGCGGCGCTGCGATCGCTCGACAGCTGTGCCGTCTCGGATGCGCTCGACACGCTGGCCCTTCCTGGGGCGGTGACGGGACTGACGGGCATGTGGTCGGCCGGGCGGACCGTCGCGGGACGGGTGCGCACAGTCACCGCTGCGCCGAAGGCGGCGGCCGGACCCGCGACGCACATCGCCACCCCGCTCGTGGCGATCGCCGAGCCCGACGATGTCGTGGTCATCGACAACCACGGCCGCACCGACGTCTCGTGCTGGGGCGGTCTCCTCGCGGAGGCCGCCGTCCAGCGCGGAGTCGCCGCAGTGATCGTCGACGGTGCCTGCCGCGACGTGCAGGAGAGCGAAGCACTCGGACTTCCCGTGTTCGCGCGCGCCGCGGTGCCGGTCAGCGCGCGGGGCCGCATCGTGCAGCAGGCCATGGACGAGCGCATCCAGATCGCCGGTGTCTCCGTCGCCGCGCACGACTATGTCGTGGCCGACGTCAACGGCGTCGTCTTCGTCCCCGCGGCCGACGTCGACCGTGTGCTCTCCCTCGCGCGGCGCATCGTCGAGCGGGAGGCGCGCATGGCCGAGGCGGTGCGCGCCGGTCGCGACGTCAGCGACGTCATGCACGACTCCCAGTTCCCCACCGTGACCGCATCGACAGACGTGACCGCATCGACAGACTCCGCGGAGGAGAGATGACCGACACCCTCACCCAGCGCTTCGCCGCCCTCGGCACCGCGACCGTCTCGGACGCGCTCGACAAGCACGCCCGCCCCGGCAGCCTCCTGGGTATCGCGCCCCTCGCCGACGGCCAGCACATGGTCGGTCGGGCCTTCACCGTCCGCTACGTCAGCGCGCAGGTGCCGGCGGGGACCGTGGGCGACTTCATCGACCAGGTCGAACCGGGGCAGGTCGTCGTGCTCGACAACGACGGCCGCGTCGACTGCACGGTCTGGGGAGACATCCTCACCGCGGTCGCGCACCACCGCGGCATCTCCGGCACCGTGATCGAGGGCGTCTGCCGCGACACGCACAGAGCGCTGTCGATCGGGTATCCGATCTACAGTCGGGGGCGCTTCATGCGCACCGGCAAGGACAGGGTCGAAGTCGCCGAGGAGCAGGGGCCCGTCACGATCGGCGGTGTCACCGTGCGCCCCGGCGACATCCTGCTCGGCGATTCGGACGGGGTCGTCGCGATCCCGCAGGACATCGAGGAGCAGGTGCTCGAGACCGCCGAGACGATCCACGCCCGCGAGGAGTCGATCCTCGCTGCGGCGCTGGGCGGGGCGACGATCGCCGAGGCCCGCGCACGCTTCGGCTACCACGATCTGCAGCGGGCCGAGGCATGAGCGATCTCGAATCCGAGGCTCAGGAGCTGCTGCGCCTCGGGAGCGCCACGCTGTACGAGGCCTCCCGCAGCGACTGCTTCCTCGACCCGGCGTTCCGCCCCGCGTGGGACGGCGCGCAACTGGTCGGACGCGCCTACCCGGTGTCGGCGCAGGTCGGCGACAACCTCGCCCTGCATCACGGCATCGAGGCCGCGGGGGACGGCGACGTCCTCGTCGTCGACGGCGGCGGCGCCGAGTTCGGATACTGGGGCGAGGTCATGACGGTGGCCGCACAGGCCCGCGGCATTCGCGGACTCGTGATCGACGGCGGCGTCCGCGACACCGCGCAGCTCGCCGCGCTCGGATTCCCCGCCTTCAGCACCTCGATCTCGATCCGCGGCACGATCAAGCAGTGGCCGGGAACCGTCGGAGCGACGATCACCCTGCGTGGGCGCGTGGTGCGCCGAGGAGATGTGATCGTCGCCGACCGCGACGGCATCGCCGTGATCCCCGCCGAGCGCTACGACGAGATCCTCGCCGCATCCCGCGACCGCGCCGCCAAGGAGGACGCCTACATGGCGAGACTCCGCGACGGCGAGACGACCCTCGACGTCTACGACTTCCGTCGCCTCGGCGAGCCGAGCCGCGACACGACCCCCTGAGAGGCAGACATGACCCACGACCTGGACGCGGACGTCCTCATCATCGGCGCCGGGCCGGTCGGTCTGGTCGCCGCCCTCGACCTCGCCGCCCGCGGCATCCGTACGATCGTCATCGAGCAGCGCGAGTATCTCGAGCCGCCGAACGTGAAGTGCAACCACGTCGCCTCGCGGACGATGGAGAGCTTCCGTCGTCTCGGCATCGCCGCCGAGGTGCGCCGTGCGGGTCTCCCCGCGGACTACCCTCAGGACGTCGCGTTCCGCACCTCTCTCACAGGGCGTGAGTTCGCGCGCATACCGATCCCCGCGAGCGGCGAGCGGTACACCTCGACCCTCGGGCCCGACACCTCATGGAACACCCCCGAGCCCCCGCACCGGATCAACCAGACGTTCCTCGAACCGATCCTCGCCCGCCGCGCCGCGGCGACCGACGGGATCACGCTGCGCAACCGCACGCTGTTCCACTCGCTGTCGCAGGACGACTCGTCGGTCTCGATCGTGATCTCGGACCTCGACGGCTCGAACGAGCAGACCCTGAGGGGCCGGTACCTCATCGGCGCCGACGGCGGTCGCTCGAACGTCCGCAAGCAGATCGGCGCGAAGCTGAGCGGCGACGCCGTGCTGCAGCACGTGCAGTCGACGTGCATCCGGTCGGCAGAGCTGTATCGCCGGATGACGGCAGCCGAGCCGCGTGCCTGGGGCTACTACACGTTCAACGCGCGCCGCCTCGGGCACGTCTACGCGATCGACGGTCGGGAGACCTTCCTGGTGCACACCTACCTGTCGCCGGAGGAGGCGGCCGAGGAGGGCGCCGTGGATCGGGATGCGGCGATCAGGGCGATCCTCGGCGTCGATCAGGACTTCTCCTTCGACATCCTGTCCGAGGAGGACTGGGTGGCCCGTCGACTCCTCGCCGACAGGTTCCGGGATCGTCGGGTGTTCCTCGCGGGGGACGCGACCCATCTGTGGGTGCCGTTCGCCGGTTTCGGCATGAACGCGGGCATCGCCGACGTGCTCAATCTCACCTGGACCCTGGGGGCGCATCTGAACGGCTGGGCGGACACCGGCATCCTCGATGCGTACGAAGCGGAGCGGCGGCCGATCACCGAGCAGGTGTCGCACTTCGCGATGGACCACCAGCGCAAGCTCGCCAGACCCTCCCTTCCCGCGGCGCTCGAAGACGACACGGCGGCCGGAGAGGCCGCGCGGGCGGAGTTCGGTGCGGCCGTGCACGCACTCAACGAACCGCAGTTCGCCGCGGCCGGACTCAACTACGGCTATGTCTACGACACCTCACCCGTCATCGCGTACGACGAGGAGCAGGCGCCCGGCTACTCGATGGGCGAGTACACGCCGTCGACCGTTCCCGGATGCCGTGCGCCGCACTTCCGGCTCGCCGACGGCACCTCGTTCTACGACCTGCTCTCCGACGGCTACACGCTCGTGGTCCGCGAGGGCGCCGATGCCTCCGCGCTCGCCGCAGCCGCCGAGGAGCGCGGCATCCCGTTCGCTCTCGTCGAAGCCGACACCGGCCTCCTCCCCGTCGAGTACCGACGTGCGCTCACACTCGTGCGCCAGGACCAGCAGGTCGTCTGGCGCGGCGACGAGGCGGATGCCGCTACCGCTGCCGACCTCTGGGAGCTGCTGCGCGGTGCGCGTGTGGGTGCCGCCGTCTGACCCCGCCCCAGGGAGTCCTCACGGGAAAGGGGCCGGTCGCAGCGTGCGGTCGGCCCCTTCTCGGTGTACTCAGCGCCGGATGACCTTGGTGGCCGCCATCGCCTTCAGCCCTTCGACTCCGAACTCCAGCCCGTAGCCGGAAGCCTTGGTGCCGCCGAACGGCACCTGCGGGTCGACGCCGCCGTGCTGGTTGATCCACACGGTGCCGGCGTCGAGCCGCTGGGCGAGCTCGGCCGCGGCATCCGCATCCGCTCCCCAGACCGAAGCGCCGAGCCCCTGCTCCGTGCCGTTGGCGCGACGCACGGCATCGTCGACGTCGGAATAGCGGATGACCGGCAGCACCGGGCCGAACTGCTCCTCGTCGACCACGGCGGCGCCGTCTTCGACATCGGCGATGATCGTGGGGCGGTAGAACAGCGGGCCCAGTTCGGCGGCGGGTTCGCCGCCGGTGACGATTCGCGCGCCACGCTCCCTGGCATCGTCGACGAGGCGCGCGACGATGTCGAACTGCGCGGGGTTCTGCACCGGGCCGAGCCGGTTGTCCTTATCGTGGCCGGACCCCATCGGCGCCGCGTCGGCACGAGCCGCGAGGGCCGCCACCATCTCCTCGTAGACGGAGTCGTGCACATACAGGCGCTTGAGGGCGGCGCACACCTGTCCGGTGTTCATGAACGCGCCCCAGAACAGCTTGTCGGCGACGGCGTCGACGTCGGTGCCGGGCAGGACGATCCCGGCGTCGTTGCCGCCGAGTTCGAGTGTGAGGCGTGCGAGGTTGGCGGCGGAGCTCTCCACGATCCGGCGGCCGGTGGCCGTCGAGCCGGTGAACACGATCTTCGCGATGTCGGGATGGGAGGCGAGGGCCGCACCCACCTCGCGGTCGCCGGAGACTGCGGTGACGACCCCGTCGGGGAGGTGTCGGCGGAAGATCTCGACGAGGGCGAGCACGCTCAGCGGCGTGTTCTCGGACGGCTTGATCACGACCGTGTTGCCCATCCGGAGGGCGGGGGCGATGTGCCAGACGGCTATCATGACCGGGAAGTTCCACGGGCCGATCGAGGCGACGACGCCGAGGGGGACGTAGTGCAGCTCTGCTCCCTCGCCGAGCTGCTGCGGCTCGAGCACGGTGTCGGCGGCACCGCGCAGCCAGTGGGCGGCACCGTGCGCCTCCCCGGCGCCGGCGACCTTGCCCTGCTCCTGGGTGATGATCTCGCCGAGCTCGTCGGCGTGGGCGTCGATGTCGTCGGCGACGAGTCGCATCAGCCGGCCGCGTTCGGCGTGGCCGAGGGCGGCCCAGGCGCGCTGTGCGCGGGATGCCGCGGCGATCGCCGCGTCGAGGTCGGCGACGTTCTGCACGGGCGCGTGCCCGATCACGTCGCGCGTCGCCGCGTCGAGGATCGGTCGGCCGGTGCCGGCAGGAGCTGTCACGGTCGCGAGGAGTTCGTTCATTTCCGTTCCTTTCCCGGAGTCTCCGGGGTCCGTCGCGCGGCGTCGCGCGAGCTTCGAGTGAGGGTCTTCAGCGCAGACCTGCGAGCGTCGCCACCCGGAGACCCGCGTGGAGCTCGCGGCGCACGAGTCCGTCCGACAGGTCCACGTCGGCGATCGCCCGCACGCGGTCGAGGCGGTAGTAGAGGGTGCTCCGGTGCACGTGCAGCTCCTGCGCGGTGCGCTGGGCGTCGCATCCGCAGTCGAGGTAGGCCTCGAGCGTCTGCGCCAGGTCCGGACCCGACTGCTCGGCGAGCAGCTGCTGCACCGGCACGGGGAGGTCGGCTGACGTCAGGTCCTCCAGGGGGAGCTGCAGCAGCACGCGGTCGAGGCCGAGGTCCTCCCAGTGCACGACGCGATCCCGGGTCGGATCGATCGCGGCTCCGCGTCCGGCGATGCGCGCCTCGCGGAGCGAGCGGTGCACGTCGGCCAGAGGGGAGTGCGCGCCGCCGACGCCGGCGCGCAGGGTGGCGAACGCGGGGAGATCGAGGAGCGCGGAGAGCCGCTCGCGATCGATCTGGTACGGGACCACGAGGATCGCTTCGCCGTCGATGACGGTCCCGACGGCCTTGAGGGAGGGGAAGGCCGGGATCGCGGTGCGGGCCCGGTCGAGGACGAGGCGAAGCGCGGCGGAGCTCGGGTCCGACGGGGGCGGTGCCGACATCGTGATCACGGTGTAGTGCGGTGCAGGGGAGAGCAGTCCGCCGGTGAGCAGCTCGTCCGCCGCCCGCCGGCGCTGTTCGGCGTCGCCGTCCAGGAGCGCGGTGACCAGGCGGAGCGCACGGTCCTCGTCCTCGCGGTTGCCCAGGGCCATCGCCGCGAGGACGACGCCGAGTTGCGCGCGGGCGTCGCGGAGCACGTCGTCGTCGACGAGCTCCTCATCGGGGGTCTCCTCCGGGATGGTGGAGGAGACGTAGCCGACGACGTGGCCTTCGTGCCGCACCGGTGCGACGTGCCTGGTCAGGCCGCCGTTGAGCGGCGGGATCCGCACCGGCCCGTCGGATTGCCCGACGCGGTATTCGCGGATCGACTCCCTGGCACGGGACGAGCCCTTGTGCGACAGGATGATCGCCAACCGGGCGTGGTCCACGTCGCGGTCGTGGACGCTGAACGCGATCACGGTGAACTCGACATCGAACACGATGATCGGCCGCCCCAGCCGGTCGGCGTACGCCTGGACCTGTCCTTCGAGACTCATCGCCTGCCTCCCGTTCGTCGGCGACTTGTCGTCGCCTCTCGATTCGATCTATATTCAATATAGTCATTTAAACGAGAGGCGACCAGTATGACGAAGATGACAGGCGGAGACGCGCTCACCCAGGCTCTGATCAGCGAAGGCACGGAGACCGTATTCGGCATTCCCGGTGTGCAGCTGGACGGACTGACCGACGGCATGTACCGCCGCCAGGACGAGGTGCACCTCATGGTCCCTCGACACGAGCAGAGCACGACCTACATGGCGGACGGGTATCACCGCGTCACCGGCAAGCCCGGCGTCGCGATGGTGGTCCCGGGGCCGGGTGTGCTCAACGCCGGTGCCGGGATGGCGACCGCCTACGCCTGCTCGTCGCAGGTCATGCTCCTCGCGGGCACGATCCCCAGCACGCTCGTCGGCTCGGGGCTCGGCGCGCTGCACGAGATCCCGAAGCAGACCGAGACGATCGAGGGACTCACCAAGTGGACGGCCAGGCCGACCCGGGTCGAGGAGATCCCCGAGCTCGTGCACGAGGGATTCCGCCAGATGCGCACGGGGCGTCCGCGGCCGGTCGCGCTGGAGCTCGGACCCGACATCCTGCATGCCGTCGCCGACCTCGAGGTCGGCGAGCCCTTCGCTGTCGTCGCCCCGGTCGCGCCCGAGGATCAGGTCGCCGAGATCGCTCAGCTCCTCGCCGCCAGCAGTCGGCCCGTGATCCACGTCGGCGGCGGGGTCAAGGGGCAGCGGGCGTTCGACCTGCTCGCGCGCCTGGCCGACCTGCTCGACGCACCTGTCGTGATGAGCGAGAACGGCCGCGGTGCGGTCGACGCCCGCGACCCGCACGCCCTGTCGGCCTACTCTCTGTGGGAGCTGCGCGAGACCGCGGACGCGGTGGTGTCCTTCGGCAGTCGCTTCCTGACGCCGTTCGGTCAGCAGCTGAACATCGGCGAGGCGCGTCTCGCCCTCGTCAACATCGATGCGGCGGATCTCTCGGCTCCGCGTCGCCCCGACATCGCGGTGAACGCGGATGCCACCGCCGTGCTCGCCGCCCTGGTCGAGCGCGTCGAGCGGCAGGAGGGGTGGGGGGACGAGCTGCGCCGACTGCGCGAAGACGGCGATGCGCGCGTCCGCGCGCAGGTCGCCCCGCAGATGGCGTTCGTCGACGCGATCCGCGCGGCCCTGCCCGCCGACGGCATCTTCGTCAACGAGCTCACCCAGATCGGCTACGTCTCCACGTACGGCTACCCGGTGCAGGCGCCGCGCTCCTATGTCTGGCCCGGCTACCAGGGCACGCTCGGCTATGCGATGCCGACCGCGCTCGGTGCTGCCGTGGGTGCGGGTGACCGCCCCGTGGTCGTGGTGACGGGCGACGGCGGGATCGGGTGGTCGCTGCAGGAGTTCGCGACGGCGAAGAAGTACGGCATCCCCCTGATCACGGTGCTGTTCGAGGACAACCGGTTCGGCAACGTCTGGCGCATCCAGCGCGACACGTACGGCGGGCGCTTCATCGGCTCCGATCTCACCAACCCCGACTTCGGGCTGCTGGTGAAGGCGTTCGGAATCGACTTCGCCGTGGCGGAGGATGCGGATGCCGTCCAGCGGCGCATCGGCGAGGCGATCGCGGCTCGCCGGCCGGCCGTGATCAAGGTGCCGGTGGACGTGTTCCCGTCGCCTTGGCCGTTCATCCACGAGCCGAAGCACTGACGTGGGAGCGGCGCAATCCGTACGGATCAATATAATCAATCCCTAACGGCGATCGCGGTGGGCCTCTCTGTCTCATGCGTCGGTCACGCCTGCCGTCCGTGCGGCGTCCTGGCCGTCGTCTGATTCGAAGGGGAGTGCCATGGCGCAGATCACGAATGCTGCCGTCGCCGTGCAGGTTGCTCGCGCACTGGAGCAGGAGATCACGGTCGAGGGGTGGAAGCCCGGGCACTTCATCGGGCGGCGGCAGGAGCTCGCCGCCCGATTCTCCGTCGCGCCGGCCACGCTCGGCGAGGCGATCCAGCTGCTGCGCTCGCGGGGCATCGTGGATGCGAAGCCCGGACCGGGTGGGGGCATCTTCGTCGCGGATCGCTCGCCGTTCACCCAGCTCAGCGACCAGCTGCTGAGCCTGCGCGAGGGCACCGCGACCGTCACGAACTGCCTCCGGGTGCTCGACGCGCTCGACGGCACGGTGCTCCACGACGCCGTCGAGTTCGCGAACGACGTCGACATCGCAGAGGTCCGTCATGCGGCCGAGCTGCTCGAGGCGGCGTGGGGCACTCCGGAGGGCTCTGCCGCCATGTGGGGGCTGCATGCGCGCATCGCGCGGATCACGCCCAACGAGCTGCTGCGGAGCCTGTACACCAACCTCGTCGACTACATCATCGTGGAGGAGCTGGAGGGGGCGACGGCGCCGACGACGCCCGAGCGGCTGCAGACCCACCTCGACTTCGCCGACGCCGTCGTCCGACGCGACCACGCCCTCGCCTCCTCCGCCGTGGATCGGCACCGGGGGTCGTCGCTGGCGGCCACGCGTTCCTGACCTCCGAGGCGGCTTTCCGGGCTCCCGTGGGTTGACAGGAGTGCCCTCGATGCATATTGTTCATATTCAATATTGATAATAGCCTTCGCCCGAGGGGGACCCCCATGACGCTCGAGTTCCGCAGCGTGATCGATCAGATGCTCGCGACTCCCAACCGACCGGCGCGTGCCACGCCACCGCCGATCCGCCTGTCCCAGAACGAGATGCCCTGGCAGCCCGCCCCGGTGATCGTCGACGCGATGGAGAAGGCGGCGCGCGCGACGCACCGCTACCCCGACTACCACCGCACCGCGGCGCGCACGGCGATCGCCGCCTCGATGGGCCTCGACGTCGAGCGCATCGCGATCGACAACGGCTCCGGCTCGCTCCTGCACGGGCTCGCTCGGCTCGTGTGCGAGCCCGGCGTGCACGGGGTCTACTGCTGGCCGTCCTTCGAGGCGTACCCCGCGGCGCTCGGCCTCGCCGGAGCCTCCAGCACGCCTGTGACCCTCGCCGAAGACGGCGCGATGGACCTGGCGGCGATGGCGGCGGCGATCCGACCCGACACGCGGATCGTCTACCTGTGCAACCCGAACAACCCGACGGGCGGCCTCGTCGGGCTCGACGGCATCCGCGCGTTCCTGCGCGAGGTTCCCTCGCACGTGCTGGTGGTGCTGGACGAGGCGTATCGCGAGTTCGTCACGTCCGAGCCCGTCGAGGCGACGGTTGCGCTGCTCGATGAATTCCGCAACCTCGTCATCCTGCGGACGCTCTCGAAGTCGCACGGCCTGGCCGGCGTGCGCGCCGGCTACGCGGCGACGACGCCGCGCACCGCGGAGGCGCTGCGCCGCACCTCCGTGGGCTTCGCGCTCAACAGCGTCGCCGAGGCCGCTGTGATCGCCGCCTTCAGCCCCGAGGGGCAGAAGGTCGCCGCCGACCGGATCGCGACGATCGTGTCGGAGCGCGCCCGCATGGAGGACGCCCTCCGCGCCGGCGGCGTCTCGTTCCTGCCCAGCCAGTCGAACTTCCTCTTCCTGCACGGCGATGCGGCCCAGCTGCTCGCGCGCTTCGAGGAGCAGGGGGTGCTCGCCCGTCCGTTCCCGCACGCCGGGGGCGTGCGGGTCACCGTCGGGCTCCCGGCGGAGAACGACGCCGCCCTCGCTGCGCTCCTCTGACCGGGTGGCTCCGACACGGTGTCGGAGCCACCCGGATGGACTTCAGAGCCGTCACCGATGAACCGTCCACCCGCCGGTTCGTACGCTGACACACATCACGAACGACGCGGTTCGCACCCGAACCGGACCGCGGCGAAGACCCAGACAGCTTGCGCGAAGGGAATGGCAGTGACTGCGACGATCGATTTCGAGCGCGACCGGCGAGCATCCCAGCGCCGCGCGTTCACGGGCGCGGGGCTGTGGACCGTGTTCATCGCCGCGCTCACGCTGATCTTCGTCTTCCCGGTCACGATGATCGTGATCGGCGCGTTCCGCGATGGGCTCCCCACCGACGACGTGCCGTTCTCGATCAACGGCCTCGTCGAGGCCTTCCAGGACCCCGAGACCTGGTCCACGATGTGGAACTCGGTGATCCTGGTGGTCGTGTGCGGCACCATCGCGGTCGCCGGCGGCGGACTGTTCGCCTGGATCGCCGCGAACACCAACGTTCCGGGCCGCAAGCTGCTCACACCGCTCATGGCCGTGAACCTGTTCGTGCCGCCGCTGTTCCACACCCTCGGCTGGATCATGCTCGGCAACCCCCAGAACGGGCTGCTGAATCAGTTCGGGCGCACGCTCGGGATGACCGAGCCGCTGCTGAACATCCAGAGCTGGGGCGGACTGATCCTGCTGATGTCGCTGGGGTACATGCCCTTCGCATACCTGCTGATGCTCGGCGCGTTCAAGAACCGCGACCAGTCACTCGACGAGGCCGCGGCCATCAGCGGCGCCGGCGCGGTGCGCACGTTCTTCACGATCACCCTGCCGTCGGTCGGGCCGGCCATCACCGGAGCGGCCATCCTCATCGCGGTGCTCGTCTTCCAGGCCTTCGACAGCCCGCAGCTCATCGGGCGCCAGGCCAACATCTTCGTCTTCTCCACCCAGATCTACCGCTACGTGCGTGACCAGGCGCCGGCCGACTACACGAAGGCGTTCGCGCTCTCGCTGGTCCTCATCGTCCTCGTCCTGGCGCTGTTCCTCGCCCAGCGCTGGCTGCTGCGCGGTCGGAGCTTCACGACCCTCACCGGCAAGACCTCACGGCGCGAGCCGCAGGAACTGGGTCCGGTGCGCTGGGTGTTCGCGGCCCTGGTCTGGGTGTTCGTGCTGCTGAACCTGGTGCTGCCGCTCTTCGCGATGATCCTCGGCAGCCTGCAGCCGATCTTCGGCGTGATGAGCACCGGGCTCACGTTCGACAACTATGTGCAGATGCTCACCGACCCGGTGTTCAGCTCGAGCCTCGGCCTGACCGCGTGGCTGGCCGTGATCGGCGGGTTCGGCTCGATCGCGATCGCCCTGCTCACCGCGTACGTGACCGCGCGCCGCACCGGGTTCATCCGCTCCTACACCTCCTTCGCCGTGTGGATCCCGTGGGCGCTCCCCGGCATCGTGCTGGCGCTCGCCTACATGTTCGCGGTGCTCTACGTCCCGGCATTCCGCGGCCTCTACGGCTCGGCGTTCCTGATGACGCTGGTGCTCATCGTGGCCACGATCCCGGTGTCGAGCCGCATCGCCGAAGGCGCGCTCGCCCAGCTCTCCCCGGAACTCGAGGAGGCGGGGCGCACATCCGGCGCCGGCTCCTGGCGGGTGCTCGTCACCATCGTGCTGCGCCTGATCATCCCGAGCTTCCTCTCCGGCTGGTTCCTGTCCGCCCTGTTCATCTCCGGCAATCTCGCCGTGCCGATGCTTCTGGCGCCTCCCGGA
Organism: Microbacterium sp. NPDC090218; assembly: GCA_044900255.1. Lineage (GTDB taxonomy): Bacteria > Actinomycetota > Actinomycetes > Actinomycetales > Microbacteriaceae > Microbacterium. The sequence continues at coordinate 333,455 of JBJDMS010000002.1, forward strand.
CTCCAGCCGGTGTCGCTGACCGCGTACCAGGAGTTCCTGCTGGGCAACATGTCCCAGGGCGCGGCGCTGTTCATGATCATCCTGATCGCGGCGATGGCCGTGCTCGCGATCGCCGCGCTCTCGATGAAGCTCGGCACCCGACTCAAGAGCGGCCCTGCCGCCCCCCACGCCCCCCTCACCCGCATCACTCCCTGACACACCCGAGAGGCAGAATAATGACGTTCTCCCGCAAGACAGTCCGCACCACCACGGCGCTGCTCGCCGTCGGTGCTCTCACCGCCCTGACCGCATGCTCCTCGAGCGGAGCCGCGGCGAAGCCCGACGAGCCGATCGAGGTTCCCGGCGCCAGCGCCGATGCCAACGAGTACATGAACGAGCTCTACGACAAGGCGCTGGAGGAGGGCAAGACCGACATCGTCCTCTACGGCCCGAGCGTCTCGGCGCAGAAGTCGCTGTTCGAGGTGTTCACCGACCGGTTCCCCGGAATCAAGATGGTCCAGCAGGACCAGCCGGATGCGCAGAGCATCACGAAGATCGAGGCCGAGGCGCAGAGCGGTAGCAAGATCGCCGACATCTACGACGGCGGCGAATCGCCCCAGGTGGCGGCGGAGCCCGGCATCTGCACGGCAGCCGACGTGCGCACCGCGCCCGAGGGCTTCGAGATCCCCGGCGACTTCGACGGTCGTCTCACCTACTACGCGATGCGCTACTTCGTATTCGTCTACAACACCGACATGGTGAAGGAGAGCGAAGCGCCGAAGAACTGGGATGACCTGCTCGACCCGAAGTGGAAGGGCAAGATCAGCATGGGCGACCCGACGGTCCCCGGCGGCATCCGCTACATCCTCACCTCCCTCATGGTCCCCGAGAGCGCGGACACCTGGGGTGAGGAGTACATCGAGAAGCTCGCCGCGCAGGACGTGCAGTTCGCGCAGTCCGAGCCCAACGTCCCGGCGGATGTCGCGAGCGGCCGGTTCCCGGTCGGCGTCGCCGTCTACCAGGGCTTCTACGAGGACGTGAAGGACAAGGGCGGTCCGATCGCCGCGACCTTCCCGCTCGACGACGGCGGCAACTTCATGTCGCGCACGGGCATGTGCATCATCGAGGACAGCCCGCACCCCGATGCCGCGCAGCTCTACATCAACTGGCTGTACTCGCCGGAGGGACAGCAGGCGCTGGCCGAGAAGAACCGTTCGTACGGCTGGACCCCGGAGGCCCCCGGCCCCGAGGGAACCCCGCCGCTCGACCAGCTCGAGCGCGTGCCGTTCGCGAACTCCGACCCGGAGTTCAACCAGCCCTACTTCGACTTCATCAGCGAGCAGTTCAAGAAGTAGCAGTCACGGCGTTTCCGAAGTTCTCACAGAAGGCGTAGATCAGCATGACTCAGGTCCAGGTGTCGGCACTCACCAAGCGGTACGGCAGCAAGTCGGCTCTGCACGGGCTCGATCTGACGATCGACTCGGGCGAGTTCGTCACCCTGCTGGGTCCCTCGGGATGCGGCAAGACGACCACGCTGCGCTGCCTGGCTGGGCTCGAACGCCCGACCACCGGCCGCATCAGCATGGGCGACCGTGTCGTCGTGGACACCGAGCGGAGCATGTTCGTGCCCGCTGACAAGCGGCAGGTCGGCATGGTGTTCCAGAGCTACGCCCTCTGGCCGCACCTGAGTGTCGCCGAGAACGTGGCCTACCCGCTCACGGTGGCCCGGCTCGGCGGCAAGGCGCGGCGCGCCCGCGTCAGCGAGATGCTGGCCGCCGTCGGTCTGGCCGACTTCGAGAAGCGCCCCGTCACCGCCCTGTCGGGCGGCCAGCAGCAGCGCGTCGCCCTGGCGCGCGCCCTGGCCGCCCGACCGGGAATCATCTTCTACGACGAGCCGCTCTCCAACCTCGACTCGAAGCTGCGCTACCAGATGGGTCAGCAGGTGCGGGCGCTGCACAACGAGTTCGAGACCACCTCGGTCTACGTCACGCACGATCAGGAGGAGGCCATCACGCTCTCCGATCGGATCATCGTGATGAGCGAGGGCGAGATCGTGCAGGACGGTGCGCCCGCCGAGCTCTACGACCGCCCGCGGTCGGCGTACGTGGCCGACTTCATGGGCTTCCAGAACATCCTCCCCGGCACCGTCGTCGCCGTGAACGGCGGTATCGCCGACATCCGCGTCGACGGCACCTCCCTCGTGATCGCCGGCACCGCGACGACGGATGTCGCGGTGGGGGAGCGAGCGGATGTCGCCTTCCGTGCCGCCCACGTGCGCACCGACGCCGTCGCCTCGACGTCCGGCGCCGGACGCTTCTCCGGCACGGTCGAGCGCACCACCTACCTCGGCAGCGCCGTGAACCTCCTCGTCCGCGCCGACGGGCTTCCGCTCCGCGTGCGCGTCGAGACCTCCGACCTGAGCATCGACGCGGTGCCGAAGGCCGGCGATGCGCTCGAGTTCTCCGTGAACCCCGCACGTGCCGTCGTGATCACCCGGGAGGAGTCCGAAGACGACTACCTCACCGTCGAGACCAACGCGATCGTCTCCCCGCGCTGACGCTTCCCCGATCCCAGAGAGGAACACCCCCACCCATGACTGATCTGTTCACCCCGCGTTCCGACGCCCCGCACATCCGGGAGCTCGCCGAGATCGGTGGGCGCTCCGACACCCGGGACGTCCTCGCACATGCGACGAAGCAGGCGAGAGACGACTACGACGACTACTTCATCGTGGACATCGACGCCCACGTCTCCGAGGACCACTTCTGGGGCGAGGTGCTCGATCTGATCGACAACGACGTCTGGCGCCAGATCGGCATGGACCAGTTCGGGAAGTTCGCGGGCAACAACGCGCTCCTGAACATCCAGCCCGGCATGTCGCACCAGAGCGTCGGCGGGCGCATCGGGCATCAGGGTCGCAAGGAGCCGCTGGAGGGCGAGGAGGGGCACCCGTTCGTGACCGCTGCGCGCCGCGGGATGGACGCCATGGGCCTCGACTACCAGGTCGTGTTCCCGAGCGCGATGCTCCTGCTCGGCATGCACCCGCAGGACGAGGTCGAGGTCGTGCTCGGGCGGGCCTTCAACAGGTGGCTGACCGAGGTCATCCTGCCCCCGAACCCGCGGCTCAAGGGCATGCTGTACCTCCCGTACAACACACCCGAAGTGTGCGAGGAGCTCGTCGAGAAGTACGCCGACAACGACGGCATCATCGGATACACGGTGTGCTCGACCCGCAACAACCCGGTGCACTCCGACGTGTACACACGTCTCTACAAGCTGATCGAGGACAGCGGCAAGCCGCTGGCGTTCCACTCCGGCTACCACTGGGGTGACCCGTCCTTCGCGCAGCTGAACCGCTTCCTGTCGATGCACGCGCTCTCGTTCACGCACTACAACCAGATCCACGTGACCAACTGGATCATCAACGCGATGCCGGAGCGGTTCCCGAAGATCAAGATGGTCTGGGTCGAGAGCGGTCTCGCGTGGATCCCCTTCCTCATGCAGCGACTCGACCACGAGGTGCTGATGCGTCCCAGCGAGGCCCCGGGCCTCAAGCGTCTCCCGAGCGAGTACATGAAGGAGATGTGGTACACGACGCAGCCCATGGAGCGCACCAACATGGAGCTGCTGGAAGCCACGATGAAGTCGTTCAACGCCGAGACCCAGCTCCTCTACTCCTCGGACTGGCCGCACTGGGACTGGGATGCGCCGTCCACGATCACGCGGCTGCCGTTCCTCTCGGAGCAGGCCAAGCGCAACATCCTCGGGCTGAACGCCGCGCGCGTCTTCAACCTCCCCACCGACCGACAGAAGCCTCCAGCGGAGCAGGTGCTCCAGGACCGACCAGGGATCTCGTGACATGACTGCTGACATCACCACCACCACACCCGCCATCGAGGAGCTCTCGGCTCTCGTCACCCGACTGGGCGAGCTCACCGCGCAGGTCACCGAGGAGGAGCTCGGCGCCGAGGTCTCCGACGAGCAGATCGCCGACGTGCTGTACGCGGCGGCGCGGCTGTTCTCCGCCAAGACCGACCGCGTCGGCAAGGTCGCCTGGCCGATCCGCGCCGATGCCCTGAACGCGACCGAGACGGTGGTCCTCGTGACCGCGCTGCTCGACGCCGCCGACGTGAACCTGTTCGACATGGCGATCTGGTATCGGAGGGCCGAATGAGTGCACAGGTCGTCCGCCGTGACGTGATCGTGGCACGGCTCGACGACCTGAAGGAGCGCGAGCGCATCGTCGTCGACGTGGAGGGCACCGAGCTCGGCATCTACTTCTACGCCGAGGAGGTGCGCGCCTGGTACAACGTCTGCCCCCACCAGGGCGGTCCGGTCTGCCAGGGCAAGATGATGCCCCGCACCGTGCAGCTCGTGCGCGGCGAAGGCGGACTCAAGAGCGGCGGTCCCGGCTTCCATCCCACCGACCGCAACATCGTGTGCCCCTGGCACGGCTTCGAGTTCGACGTCCTCACCGGCAAGCACCCGGCCGACCACAGCGTCGGGCTGCGCCCCGTCCCCGTGCGCGTCGATGGAGACGATGTCGTCGTCACCATCTGAGCGGCCCCGCGGAACAGCGAAGGGGCGGATGCTGCGACATCCGCCCCTTTCCTGTGCCCGACACAGGAGCCGAGGGATCGCGGGTTCTAGGCTTGTGCCGTGAGCGAGTACATCGTCCGACCGGCGCGCAGCGCCGACATCATCGGCATCCGCAACCTCCTGCAGCCCCTCGTGGAGCAGCGCATCCTGCTCGGCAAGGACCTGGCGGTGCTGTACGGCTCGGTGCAGGAGTTCGTCGTCGCGGAAGCCGACGGCGTGCTGATCGGCTGCGGAGCGCTGCACGTGATCTGGGAAGACCTGGGCGAGGTGCGCACCTTGCTCGTGCGCGACGACTGGCTCCACCACGGGGTCGGCCGGGCGATCGTGGACCGGCTCGAGGAGACGGCCCGGATGCTCGGACTCTCACGCCTGTTCTGCCTCACCTTCGAGGTCGAGTTCTTCAGCCGACGCGGGTTCACGCCCATCGGCGAGCAGGTCGTCGACCCCGACGTGTACTCCCAGCTGCTGCGCAGCGGTGACGCGGGTGTCGAGGAGTTCCTCGATCTCGCCCACGTCAAGCCCAACACGCTCGGCAACACACGCATGCTCAAGGTGCTCTGAGGGCGAACCCCGCTCCACGACTGCCCCTCCGGCCTCCCAGGCTCGGCGGTCGCGATCGCTTAGCCTGGAGGCATGCCCCGTCGTTCCGCCGCCGTCTACCGTCGTCGGCGACTGGTCGTCATCGGCGGGCTCATCCTGCTCGTCGCGGCCATCGGGGTCGGGGCGTGGTTGCTGATCGCCCAGCCGTGGGCCTCCGCCGAGCCCGGCCCGAAGCCGTCTGCGTCGTCTTCCGAGACGCCCTCGACATCGCCGACGCCCGGCACCGCCTCGCCCTCGCCCAGCCCGTCGGCCGAGCAGACACCGGTGATCGTCGCATGCGAGGCGAAGGACATCGAGGTCACCGCCGTGGCCGACGCCGAGACCTATGCGGCCGGAGTCATGCCCAAGCTCTCCATCTCGTTGACCAACAAGGGGACGAAGGACTGCACGATCGACGTCGGGTCGACGACGCAGGTCTTCACCGTCTCCAGCGGGGCGGACGTGTGGTGGCGCTCGACCGACTGCCAGGAGAACCCGAGCAGCATGATCGCGACCCTCACCGCGGGCACGACGGTCACGAGCAAGGACCCGGTGACCTGGGATCGGACGCGCTCGAGCGTCGAGACCTGCGACCAGGAGAACCGTCAGCGTGCCCCGGGCGGGGGAGCCTCGTACCATGTCGAGGTCTCGATCGGCGGCTTCACGAGCCCCAGCACCGCTCAGATCCTCCTCTACTAGCGCTCTGCGAGTTCGAAGCGATCGCGGGGCAGAGCCTTCGAAATGCGTCGTGCTGCGCCGTCTCGGGTACGGAATGAGGCGACGTCGGCGTCGTTCGAGCCCTGATGCTGACAGGTGCGCGTCTTTGGGATACCATTGACATGACTCTCCGCATCATGCGGCACAAGCCATCCCCAGTGGCGTCGAACTACAGCGTCCCCAGCGCTTCGACACCGCCGCTCGAGAGTCCGAGGGCCCTCTCGAGTACCCCAGTCCCCAATGTGGGACTCGAGAGGGCCCCAATCGTATCCACTGTCGATTCCGCGCTCCGTGCCGTGCGCCGTGAATAAGCTGGAGACATGGCAGCGAAGAAGGCGAAGACCTCGAAGAAGAAGCCCGCACCCGAGGACTTCCGATCGGATGCCCTGGCTCAGGCGCTCGAGAAGCAGGACGTCGCCGCGGTCGCTCTCGCACTCCGCCACGGCACCACGGTCGTCCCGCTGATCAAGCCGGGCGCGCGCGACAACCCGCTCGACAGCGGCGAGGTGTGGACGTATCGCGACCCGAAGACGGGCGACCTGGCGCTGCTGCTGTTCAGCGATGCGAAGAACAAGCCCGCCAACCTCCCTCCCGGCGTCGGCATCTACACGGCCGACTGGCTGCGGAAGTTCCTCGCCGCGCACCCGATCACGACGGTGTTCCTCGACATCGCGGGTCCGCACCCCATGCAGGCCGATCCCGTCGAGCTGCTCAAGGCCCTCGACGCCTGAGAATCGGCACCTACTGCGGCGCCGGCCTCGATCAGAACGGGGGGATGTCGCGGTCGGAGCGGCGTGACGTGTTGCGCGCCCGCACATCGCCGAGCGCGGCCCGGAGGGTCTTCGAGCGGTCGTCGACGACCTGCTCGTACCCGAGGCGCGCCGCCTCGGATCGCCGTTGCGCGGCCTGGGTCACAGGACGGATCTCGCCTGCGAGGCTCAGCTCGCCGACTGCCGCGACCGTCCGCGGCACCGAGATCTGCTGAATCGAACCGGCCACCGCGATCGCGATCGCGAGGTCGGCCGCGGGCTCGGTGAACCGCACGCCGCCGACGGTCGACACGTAGACGTCGAGACTGCCGGTGGGAACGCCGGCTCGTCGTTCGAGGATCGCCAGCACCATCGCGACGCGCGAGGAGTCGAGGCCGTGCACGATGCGGCGCGGGTTCGGGGCGTTGCTGGGCACCGTGAGCGCCTGCACCTCGACCGGCAGGGCGCGGCGTCCTTCGAGCGAGATCGCGACGCAGGTTCCCGGCTCGGTGGCACCCTGCGAGAGGAAGAGCCCCGAGGGATCGGGGACCTCGGCGATGCCGTCGCCCGTCATCTCGAAGCAGCCGACCTCGTCGGTCGGGCCGAAGCGGTTCTTTAGGGCGCGGATGAAGCGGAGCGACGTCTGCCGGTCGCCCTCGAAGTGGCACACGACGTCGACCAGGTGCTCGAGCACCCGAGGGCCCGCGACCTGGCCGTCTTTCGTGACGTGCCCGACGATGATGATCGGCAGATCGCGGTCCTTCGCGATGCGGATCAGGGTCGCGGCGACCTCGCGCACCTGGCTGGGCTGCCCGGCGGCGCCGTCGATCAGGGACGATGAGACGGTCTGCACCGAGTCGACGATCACGAGCTGCGGCTTGACCTCGTCGATGTGGCCGAGGATCGTCGCGAGGTCGGTCTCGCTCGCCAGGTACAGCTCGTCGTGCAGGGCTCCGGTGCGCTCGGCGCGCAGTCGCACCTGCCCCGGAGACTCCTCGGCGCTCGCGTAGAGCACGCGTCGTCCGCCACGCGCCGCCTGCGCGGCGACCTCCAGCAGGAGCGTGGACTTGCCGACGCCCGGCTCACCGCTGAGCAGGATCGCGGCGCCGGGAACGATGCCGCCGCCGAGCACGCGGTCGAACTCTCCGACGCCGCTCGAACGACGCGGAGCATCCTGCGTCGTGATCTGCGTGATGGGTCGCGCCGCACGGTCGGCGTTCGGCGCGACCGGGCCGACCCGGCGGAGGATGCCCGTCTGCGCGGCCTGCTCCTGGACGGTGCCCCACTGCTGGCATTCGCCGCAGCGCCCGACCCACTTCGCGGTCGTCCACCCGCATTCCGTGCAGACGTACGCTGGTGGAGCGGGTTTCCGGGTGGCCATGCCCCCAGGCTATCGCCGGGATCAGACATCCCTATCGGCCAGGGGGTTATTCACGGCCCATCTCTCTCGGCAAACTCGCAGTCTCGCGGGATACTGGGGTCATGGCCAACGGCGGGCCCGTCTGCGGGCCGATCTCGAGCTACTCCCGGGTGCAGATCCTGCACTTGCTCTTCGAAGCGGGAAGTTCGAAGACCCGAGCGGAGTTGACGATCGCGGAGCTGTGCGAGTCCACCGGGCTCCACCCCAACACAGTCCGCGAGCACCTGCAGCGCCTGATCGAGGGCGGCTACGTGATCCCGACCACCGAGCGCCGCACGACCAGGGGCCGGCCCCGCACGCTGTACAGCGCAGCCACCGGAACGCCCGGCGCCTCGAGCCCGGTCGCACGCGACAAGGCCAAGGCTGCCGCTCGCCGCGGTGACCTGATGCGCAGCATGCTCCCGGAGTCCGCATCCGATCTCGGCCGTGAGGCCACGTACCAGCTCGACGCGCTCGTGGAGCACCTCGAGGAGAGCGGCTTCGAGCCCGTGGTCGACGACGACCGGCTCACGGTCGACCTCAGCCCGTGCCCGCACGCCGCGGGCCGTGCCGAAGATCGTCCGATGCTCTGTCGCGTGCACCTCGACCTCATGCAGAGTGTGCTGAACGAGGCAGGCGGACCGCTCGAAGCCGAGTGCGTCCGCGACGCGGTCCTCGCCTCGGATTGCACCGTCCAGCTGCGCGACACCACTGCGCGGCTGACCGAGGGAACGACGCGGCTGCGTCACAGCACGAGGCAGCGGCATCACAGAACAGGAGTCGTGCATGGAATGGCTTGATCCGCTCGCGCTCGCCCGATGGCAATTCGGGCTGACGACCGTCTACCACTACCTCTTCGTTCCCCTGACGATCGGCATGGCCCTGGTGGCCGCGATCTTCCAGACCGCCTGGGTGCGCACGGGCAAGGTCCAGTACCTGCACCTGACGCGCTTCTTCGGCAAGATCTTCCTCATCAACTTCGCGATGGGCGTCGTCACCGGCATCGTGCAGGAGTTCCAGTTCGGGATGAACTGGTCGGACTACTCCCGCTTCGTCGGTGACGTGTTCGGCGCCCCGCTCGCCTTCGAGGGCCTCCTGGCCTTCTTCTTCGAGGCGACGTTCATCGGGCTCTGGATCTTCGGCTGGGACAAGCTTCCGCAGAAGCTGCACCTCGCGACCATCTGGTGCGTGTCGATCGGCAGCATCCTCTCGGCGTACTTCATCATCGCGGCCAACGCGTTCATGCAGAACCCCGTCGGGTACACGTTCAACCCCGAGACCAACCGGGCCGAGCTGACCGACTTCTGGGCGCTGCTGACCAACCCGGTCGCGCTCGCCGCGTTCCCGCACACGATCTTCGGCGCGCTGATGTTCGCGGCCGGTGTCGTGATCTCGGTCTCCGCCTGGCACCTCGCGCGCGGCCAGCACTTCGACACCATGCGCATCTCGCTCAAGTTCGGCCTGTGGGCGATGATCGTCTCCACGGCCGGCGTGGTGCTCACGGGTGACCAGCTGGGGCTGGCGATGTACGCCGCGCAGCCGATGAAGATGGCAGCGGCCGAGGCGACCTTCAACACGGTGTGCGGACCGGACGCCTCGTTCAGCCTGTTCACGCTGGGCACACCGGACGGCAGCTCCGAGCTGTTCTCGATCCGCGTGCCCTACCTGCTGTCGCTGCTGTCGACGCACACGCTCGACGCGTGCGTGCACGGCATCAACGATCTGAACGCCGAATACAGCCAGACCTACGCCGCCACGGGTCTCACCGACTTCGCCCCGATCCTTTGGATCACGTACTGGGCGTTCCGCTGGATGATCGGCCTGGGCATGGCAGCCGCGCTCGTCGCCGTCATCGGTCTGTGGCTGACTCGCAAGAGCGCCAAGAAGCCGCCGGCACCCTGGATGTGGAAGCTCGCGATCTGGTCGTTCCCGCTCGCGCTCGTCGCCAACATCATGGGCTGGGTCTTCACCGAGATGGGCAGACAGCCCTGGATCGTGTTCGGTTTGATGACCACGCAGGACGGCGTCTCGCCGGGCGTCAGCGGTGTCGAGGTGCTGATCTCGCTCATCGCCTTCACCGCGATCTACGCGGCGCTCGCCGTCGTCGAGATCCGCCTGATCGTCAAGGCCGCGCAGAAGGGGCCCGACACCGAAGAACAACCCCATGACGAGACGGCCCAGCTGCCGTCGGTCGTGTACTGAGAGGAAGGAGCATCATGGATCTCGCAACGCTCTGGTTCTGGATCGTCGCCTTCCTCTTCGTGGGCTACTTCGTCCTCGACGGGTTCGACTTCGGCGTCGGCATGTCCCTGCCGTTCCTCGGCAAGAACGACGTCTCCCGTCGACAGGTCATCAACACGATCGGCCCGGTCTGGGACCTCAACGAGACCTGGGTCATCGTCGCCGGCGCCTGCCTGTTCGCGTCGTTCCCCGAGTGGTACGCGACGCTGTTCAGCGGGTTCTACCTGCCGCTGCTGCTCATCCTGCTCGCGCTGATCCTGCGTGGGGTGTCGTTCGAGTACCGGCACCAGCGCGAGAGCGCGAGGTGGAAGGCCGGCTTCGACCGGATGATCGTGATCGGCTCGGTCGTCCCGGCGCTGCTCTGGGGCGTCGCCTTCGGAAACATCGTGCAGGGCGTGGCGATCGATGAGAACCACATCTACGTCGGCGGTTTCTTCGCGCTGCTGAACCCCTACTCGCTGCTGGTCGGCGTCACCACGCTGCTGCTCTTCTTCCTGCACGGGGTGCTGTTCGTGGCGCTCAAGACCGACGGTCAGGTGCACCAGGACGCGCAGAAGCTCGCGGCGCGCGCGGCCATCCCGACCGTGATCGCGGCTGCCGCGACCGTGATCTGGACGGTCATGATCGCGGTCGGACGCGAAGCGCCCCTCACGTGGCTCGTGATCGGGACGGGCGCGCTCGCCGCCGTGGCGCTGCTGAGCGCGGTCGTGCTGTCGCTGCGCAAGCTCGACGGCTGGGCGTTCTTCGCCGGAATCCTCACCGTGCTGTTCGCCGTGGTCATGCTGTTCTCGGCGCTGTTCCCGTTCGTGATGCCCTCGACGATCGACCCGGCCTACAGCCTGACGATCGCGAACGCCTCCAGCACTCCGTACACGCTGCAGATCATGAGCTGGACCGCCCTGATCGCGATGCCGCTCGTGATCGCGTACCAGACCTGGACGTACTGGGTGTTCCGCAAGCGCGTCACCCGCAAGTCCATCGAGGGAGCGCCGGCGCACGCGTGAAACCCGTCGATCCGAGACTGCTGCGATACGCGGGTGCCGCGAGGGGGTTCCTCGCGGCATCGGCGTTGATCGGCGTCGTCCAGACGGCGGTCGTAATCGTGTTCGCCTGGCTGCTGACGGATGCGATCACGGGGGCCATCGCGGGCCGCGACGTCACGGCATCCCTGCTCTGGCTGCTGGCGACGGCGGTGTTCCGCGGCGTCCTGATCGCCGCGTCGGACGCGGCGGGGACGCGCGCCGCGGCGAAGACGGGGATGCAGTTGCGCTCGGCTCTGATCGCCGCCGTCGGACGCCTGGGCCCGGGTTGGCTGGCGCAGCGGAACCAGACGGAGCTCGCGGTGACGGCGGGGCACGGACTGGAGGCGCTCGACGCGTACTTCGCGCGCTACATCCCGCAGCTCGTGCTGACCGTGATCGCGACGCCGGTGCTGGTCGCGGTGATGTGGTGGCAGGACTGGCCGAGCGGCCTCACGGCCATCATCACGCTCCCGCTGATCCCGCTGTTCCTGATCCTGATCGGGATGGCCACCCGCACGGTGCAGAAGCGGCAGTGGCAGACCCTGCAGCGGCTCGCGGCTCGGTTCGCGGACACCGTGCAGGGGCTCTCGACCCTGCGGCTCTTCGGGCGTGACCGGCGGGCCGCCGATCGCATCGAGGTCACCGCGGACGAGTACCGCCGCGAGACCATGAGGGTGCTGCGGTTCTCGTTCCTGTCGGGGTTCGCGATGGAGCTGCTGGCCTCGCTGGCGGTCGCGTTGATCGCCGTGTCGGTCGGGTTCCGGCTGCTCTCGGGTGACCTGACGCTCGAGGTGGGACTGTTCGTGCTGCTGCTCGCCCCCGAGGCGTTCCTGCCGATCCGGCAGGTCGGGGTGCAGTTCCACGCTGCGGCCGAGGGGGTCGCCGCCACCGAGGACGTGTTCGAGGTGCTCGACGCGGCCCGTGCCCGCGTACGTATGCATGACGATTCGACGGATGCAGGACCAATTGCCGCGGAACCTTCCGACATCCGTGCGTCGGTCATGCAGGTGGAGCGCCCGGACGGCGTTGCGCTCGTGGTCGACGGCCTGCGGGTGCGCGACCTGCCGTCCGTGTCCTTCACGGCGGAGCCGGGGACGATCACGCTGATCGAAGGCCCCAGCGGGTCGGGCAAGTCCTCACTCCTCGCGGCTCTCCGGGGCGCCGCCGACTTCGAGGGTGCTGCCGTGTTCGGCGGGAGGGACCTTCGCGCGCTCTCGCCGGCCACGTGGTTGGCGTGGGCAGGCCAGGCACCGGGCCTGATGCGCGGCACGGTCGCGGAGAACGTCGCCCTCGGAGATCTCGCGCCCGATGCCGACCGCGTCCGCGCCGCCCTCGACGACGCGTGCGCGGACACCATCGACGCCGCCCTCGAGCTCGGTGTGCAGGGGAGCGGGCTCTCGGGCGGGCAGGCGCAGCGGGTGGCCGTGGCGCGGGCGCTCTATCGGCAGGCATCCGATCCGGCCCGGATGCTCGCGCTCGATGAGCCGTCGAGCGCGCTCGATCCCGAGACCGAGGATCGGCTGTGGCGATCCCTGCGCGAGCGGGCGGATGCCGGGGCGACGATCCTGCTCGTCTCGCATCGCCGATCTGCCAGGGACATCGCCGATCAGGTCGTGGCGCTGGGGGTGGACGCATGACCGGGGCGACGCGCCGTCAGCGGGTCCGCAGCGTCCTCCGGCTCGCGCAGCCTCCGCTCGGGCGATTCGTGCCCGGTCTCATGTGGGGTGTGCTCTCTGCGGGAGCCGCCGTGAGTCTGCTCGCGGTCAGCGGCTGGCTGATCGTGAGCGCGTCGATCGTCGACTCGCTGGTCCCGCTGTCGATCGCCGTGGTCGGGGTGCGCTTCTTCGCGGTGTCGCGCGCCGTCACCCGCTACCTGGAGCGACTCAGCGGCCACGACGCCGCACTGCGCCAGCTCGCCTCGACTCGCGCCGACATGGTGCGTCGGCTGATCCCGCTGTCTCCGGCCGGCCTCGGTTCGACGGATCGCGGTCAGGTGCTCACCGCCCTGGTCGACGACGTCGAGAATCTGCAGAACCTGCCGCTGCGGGTCGTCCAGCCGCTCGGGGTCGCGGCCCTCGTCGCCGTCGGCGCCGTCGGTTTCATCGCGTTCGTCTCTCCTCCCGCCGCCCTCACTCTGGCCGTGTGTCTGCTGGTCGCTGCGGCCGCGGCGATCGGACTCGGCTGGGTGTTCGGCTCGCGTGCGGAGGCGCTCGTGTCCGCGCGCCGGGCCGAGCTCTCGGCCGCGCTCGTCGACTATTTCGGAAGCGTCGATGTGCTTCTCGCCTACGGTGCCGAGGAGCAGGCGCGTGCGCGGATCACCGCGGCCGACGGAGCGCTGCGGCGGCTCGTCTCCCGTGCTTCGCTCGCGCAGGCCGTCGCCGCCGGTGTGGTCTCCGCGGTCGCGGGGGCCGCGTCGGTGTGGGCGCTGGCCGCCGCGGCACCCGGTCTCGCGGGCGGCGCGATCGACGGGCCGTGGTTGGCCGTGGCGGTGCTCGTGCCGATGGTGGTGTTCGAGATCTTCGGAGCGGTGCCGGTGGCCGCGGCATCCTGGCGGAGCGTGCGCGCGAGCGCCGAGCGCATCGTCGACGTGCTGCCCGAGCGGATGCCGGAGGAACTGCGCTCCGACGCGGGCGACGACGTCGGGTTCGACGACACCCCGGTGGTGCGGATGCGCGGTGTGCGGGCGGACTGGCCGGGTGGAGCTCCCGCGCTGAGGGACGTCGACCTCGATCTCCGACCCGGTGAGCGCGTGCTGGTCGCGGGGCCCAGCGGAGCGGGGAAGAGTTCCTTGGCCGCGGCGCTCGTCGGCTTCCTGCGAGTCGAGGGCGAGTACCTCGTGGACGGCCGGACCGCGGCCGACATCTCAGGTCCGGCTCTCCGACGGGTCATCGGTCTGTGCGAGCAGAGTCCGCAGCTGTTCGACGAGGACATCCGTCAGAACCTCCTCTTCGCACGCGACACCGCGACCGACGAGGAGCTGTACGCCGTGCTCGACCGGGTCGGTCTCGGGGAGTGGGCGCGACGACGGGGTGGTCTCGATGCGCGGGTCGGCGACCGCGGAGCACTCGTGTCGGGCGGACAGGCGCAGCGGATCGCGCTCGCCCGCGCCCTGCTGCGCGGGTTCCCGGTGCTGGTGCTCGACGAGCCGACGGCGGGAGTCGACCCCGAGGTGTCGGATGCTCTGCTCCGTGACCTGCTGGAGGCCGCGGGTTCTCAGTCGGTGCTGCTGATCTCGCACGTGGTGCCGCCCGCGGGAACGGTCGACCGCGTGGTGCGGCTCGACGGCGGACGCACCGTCTGATCCGCACCACGCGGAGTGCTCACCAGTCGTGCACGGTCCCGTCGAGCAGACGGTTCACGGGCAGGTAGGCCTTCGTGTACTCGTGGCCGGCCGCAGCGGCCTCATCGAGCTCGACACCCAACCCCGGCTGGTCGCCCGGGTGCAGGAAGCCCCGGTCGAACGTGAACGAGGTCTGGAACACCTCGAGCGTCTGGGCGTTGTGCGGCATGTACTCCTGGATGCCGAAGTTGTGGATCGCGAGGTCCAGGTGCAGGGCGGCGGCCATGCCCACGGGGGAGATGTCGGTCGGCCCGTGGATGCCGGAGCGGATGCCGTAGATCGCGGCGAAGTCGAGCAGCTTCTTCATCGCCGTGATGCCGCCCGTGTGGGTGACCGCCGAGCGCACGTAGTCGATGAGGCGCTCGGTGATGAGGGTCTGGTAGTCGTACACCGAGTTGAAGACCTCGCCGATCGCCAGCGGCGTGGTCGAGTGCTGACGGACCAGGCGCAGTGCGGCCTGGTCCTCGCCGGGAGTGCAGTCCTCGAGCCAGAACAGGTCGTACGGTTCGATGTCCTTCGCGAAGCGGGCGGCCTCGATGGGGGACATCCGGTGGTGGCCGTCGTGCAGGATGCGCAGGTCGGTGCCGAAGTCCTCGCGGATCTTCGCGAAGATGCCGGGCATGTGGTTGAGGTAGGTGCGGGTGTCCCAGCGCTCCTCGCTCGGGCGGCCGTCTTCGGCGCGCTTCGCCGGCTCGTAGTCGTAGCGCACGCCGGGGCCGGACGCCGAGACGCCGTAGATCTGGCCGAGGCCGGGCACCCCCGTCTGCACGCGCACGGCGGTGTAGCCGAGCTCCTCGTAGCCCGTGATCGCGTTCTTGAGGGCGGCATAGTCGGTGCCGGAGGCGTGAGCGTAGACCCGCACGCCGTCACGGCTCGCACCGCCGAGGAGCTGGTACAGCGGCATCCCGGCCTTCTTGGCCTTGATGTCCCACAGCGCCATGTCGACAGCGGCGATCGCGGCCATCGTGACGGGTCCGCGGCGCCAGTAGGGCCCGCGGTAGAGGTACTGCCACGTGTCTTCGATCCGGTCCTCGTCACGGCCGATGAGGGTGGAGGCGACATGGTCGGCGAGGTAGGAGGCGACGGCGAGCTCGCGACCGTTGAGGGTGGCGTCACCCCAGCCGACGATCCCGTCGGAGGTCGTGATCTTGAGCGTGACGAAGTTGCGTCCCGGGCTGGTGATGTTGACGTCGACGAGCTCGATGGTCATGGCAGTTCCCTCGTGATGGTGGGGCGGCCGCAGTCACGGCCGCCCCTGGATGATGGTGTTCGGACGGGCGTCGTCACATGGCGGCGCGCGGGTCGGTGAGGTCGCGTCCCGTCCATTCCGGTGCCCAGATCGCGGCGACGAGCGCGGATGCGGTGAAGATACCCATGAGGACCATGACCGGGATGATGCTGCCGGTCGTCGCCGAGACCCAGGCCGCCACGATGATCGGGCCGATCCCGGTGGCGATGATCGCGGCGATCTCACGCACCATGGCGGTGAGCGTGTAGCGGTTGCGGGCGCCGAAGATCTCGGGGATCGAGATGTTCTCCATCGACGCGAGGCCGAGGACCGAGATGTTGTGGATGAGGGCGTAGCCCACGAAGACCCAGACGAGCTCCGCCGTGTTGATCATGAGCAGGGTCGGGACGATCAGCACCAGCGACAGCGAGGTCATGATGATGTACATGCGTCGGCGGCCGAACCTGTCGCCGAGGAAGCCCATCAGCGGGATGGTGAGGAAGCCGATGAGGGAGGAGACGATGACGACCTCGGGGCCGACCTCCTTCGACATCGCGAGGGTGATCGTGATGAACGAGATCAGGTACGTCTGCACGAGGCCCGAGTTGCCCGCCTGTCCGAAGCGCAGGAAGAACGACACGATGACGGCCTTGATCGGCTTGCGCTCGAGCGACTGCAGGGTGCGGATGTCGTTGGTCTCGGTGGCGAGCTTGACCATGTCGTCACGCGAGAGCGCCTTGCCGTCGACGACGTCGGTGCGCTCCTCGAAGACCGGGCTCTCCTTGAGGTTGAAACGCACCCACAGTGCGAAGAGCATGATGACGGCGCTGCCGATGAACGGGATGCGCCAGCCCCACTCGATCACGTCGCTCTCGAGCATGACCGCGAGCAGGATCGCCCAGATGGCGGAGGCGAACAGCGTGCCGCAGTTGGTGCCGAGCGCGACCAGCGAGGCGATGATGCCACGGCGGTTGGCGGGGGCGTACTCCGAGAGCATGACGCCCGCGCCCGAGATCTCAGCACCGGCGCCGAAGCCCTGAGCGAGGCGCAGGATGACGAGGAGGATCGGGGCGAGGATGCCGACCTGCTGGTACGTCGGCAGGAAGCCGATCAGCGTGGTCGCGGCGCCCATCAGGAGGATCGTGTAGAACAGCACCTTGCGGCGGCCGACGCGGTCGCCGATGCGGGCGAAGACGAAGGCGCCGATCGGGCGGGCGATGTAGCCGACGCCGTAGGTGGCCATCGCGAGGACGACCGCCATACCGGGGTCCTCGCCCGCGAAGAACAGCTGGCTGAAGACGAGGGCGGCGGCCAGCGAGTACAGCTGGAAGTCCATGAACTCCAGGGCCGTGCCGAGCCAGCCGGAGACGGCGGCGCGGACGAGGTCGCCCATCGAGCGCTTGGCGGTGGGCGGGGGCGCGGGGGCGTCCACGCCGGGGACAGAGGGGCTGCTCATCGGAATACTCCTTCGTAGTGATGTGCGCAGGGGCGCGGGGCAGTGCTGGTCGGTGTCGGGGGTGTCAGAGAGACAGCAGGACCTTCGCCGAAGCGGAGGAGTCTCGCGCGATCTCGAATGCGCGGACTGCGTCGGATGCGGGGATCACGTGCGAGATGACGGGGTCGAGAGCGTCCGAATCGGCGAGCATCCGCACCGCGTCGTCGATCTCGGTGGAGAACCGGAAGGCGCCGCGGATCGTGAGCTCCTTCGCGAGCATCGGGGCGAGGTTCACACCGGTGTCGGTGTTCGGCAGCATCCCTACCTGGACGACCGTGCCGGTGCGGCGGGCCGCGCGCACGGCCTGTGTGAGGGCCGCGCCGACGCCGGAGCATTCGAAGACCACGTCGTACGACTCGTCCTCGATCGTGTCACGGCCGACGAGGGCGACCTCGGTCGCGCCCAGAGCCTGCGCGCGGTCGAGCGGCTCGGTGCGCACGTCGCTGGCCCCGACGACGGCGGCGCCCGCGTGGACGGCGGCTGCGACGACGAGCAGACCGATGGGACCGGCGCCGATGACGAGGGCTCGGCGACCGGAGACGTCGCCGGCGAGGCCGACCGCGTGCAGGGCGACCGCGAGCGGTTCGGCGAGCGCGGCGCGTTCGAGCGGCAGGCCGTCGGGGAGCACGCGGATCATGTGATCCTCGACGATCAGGAGCTCGGACGCTCCGCCCTGACGGTGCGGGTTCGCGGCGGCGCTGCCGAGGTAGTCGCCACCAGGGCGCAGGTGCGGGCGTTCCTCGAGGCCGGGAACCGAGGCGCCGTAGCGGGCGGGGTGCACCGTGACGGGGGTGCCGGCGGCGAGACGGCCCGAGGGGTCGAGATCGACGACGCCCGAGAGCTCGTGGCCGGGCACCAGGGGCTCGCGGATCGTGTACTCGCCGTTCGCGCCGTGGAAGTAGTAGTGCAGGTCGGAGCCGCAGATGCCGACGAAGCCGACGCGCAGACGCACCTCGCCGTCGCCGGGTGCCGGATCTTCCCGGTCTTCCCAGCGGATGTCTTCTTTGCCGTGGATGACGAGCGACTTCATCGTCGTCCCTCCTTCGTGATCAGGGGGTTCTTCTCGAGCGTGCTCTCCTGCGCGGCGGAGACCGCGTCGGAGACGGCGGCGTCGACGCCGCGGCGGTGGATCGTGTCGACGAGCTCGCCCACGCGGGCGATGAACTCGTCTTCGTGGGCGAGCTCGGAGCCGAAGAGGCGCAGCTCGCCGATGACGCGGCGGGCGAGCTCGGAGCCGTCGCGGGCGGTGGCGGCGAGGGCGGAGAGACGCTCGCGGGCCGGATCCGACATGGACGCGGCGTGGGCGCCGGGGTCGAAGCCGGCGAGCGGCGCGAGGCAGGAGAGGTAGCCGGCGACCGTCAGCGCGATCAGGTGCGGCATCCGCCCTCGGGAAAGCGCGAGCAGTGCGGGGTCGGGGATCCGCTGGCGCAGCTTCACCGAGCCGTCGGAGCCGACCTGGCTGGTGCGGTGGCCGAGGGCGCTGTTGCCCCAGCGCTCGAACAGCTCGGTCTCGTAGGCGCGGATGTCGACGCCGGAGGGCACCTCGACCGAGGGCTCGTACTCGCCGCGCATGACGGCGCGGGCGGCATCCTCGATCCGGTCGATCCCGATGGCCTCCGGGATGGTGCCGACGCCGCGGAGCGCGCCGAGGTAGGCGATGAGGGAGTGGGTGCCGTTGAGCAGGCGGACCTTCATCTGCTCGTAACGGCCGACCTCGTCGGTGAAGACCGCGCCCCCGGCCTCCCAGGCAGGGCGTCCGCCGGCGAAGCGGTCTTCGACGGCCCACATCGTGAAGGGCTCTCCGGGAACGGGGATGTCGTCGCGGGCACCGAGCAGCGCGTTCACCTCTGCGCGCAGCTGCGGCGTCGTCGATGGCACGATGCGATCGACCATGCTCGACGGGAAGCTCACGGAACGGTCGAGGTACGACAGGGCCTCGGAGGCTTCTCCGCTCGGGAGAGCGTGCAGGAACTCGCGCACGAGCTTCTCGGTGTGCTTGCCGTTCGCCGAGAGGTTGTCGCAGCTGAGCACCGAGAGCGGTTCGCCTCCCGCATCCGCACGGGCCTGGAGGCCGCGGGCGAGCTGGCCGATGGCCGATCGGGGTGCTCCGCCGTCCAGGTCCGCACGCACGATCGGGTCGTCGAGATCGAGATGCTCGGTGGCGGGCGAGTAGCTGTACCCGTTCTCGGTGATGGTGAGCGTGACGATGCGGATGGCCGGATCGGCGAGGTGCGCGATCACCCGTTCGGGCTGCTCGGCGCCGACGAATGCGTCGGTGTGCACGCCGGGGATGGAGAGCGAGGTGCCGGCGGGCGAGATCGTGGCGACCGAGTAGAGGAAGTCCTGCGCACGGAGGGCATCGACGACGGTGCGCGAACGGGAGGCGACGCCGATGATGCCCCAGTTCCCGCCGTCCTGCTGGATCGCGGCGGCGGTGTACATCGCCTGGTGCGCCCGGTGGAAGCTGCCCAGGCCGAGGTGCAGGATGCCGGCGGCGGTGGGTGTGACCAGCGGAGCCGAGGTGGCGCTGGTCGCGCGGCTCAGGATCCGGAGATCGGCGTTGATCGTCATGTAAAGCAGTGTGTATGACTTGTACAAACTTGTCAAGAGGCTTGCAGGTCGAACGGTGTGCTCTAGGATTACGGCGAACCGGAAGGCGAACGTGGCAGCGACATTGACGGACGTGGCGAAGCGCGCAGGGGTGTCCATCGCGACGGCATCCCGTGCTTTCGGAGAGCCCGACCGGCTCGCCCCCGCCACGCTCGGACGTGTGCTCGAAGCTGCCGGCGACCTCGGATACAGCAACCCGCAGGCGGGCACCGCCACTCGGACCTTCGGCGTCATCGTGCCCGACGTGGCCAACCCGGTGTACGGCATGCTCCTCAAGGCGATCCAGGGGCAGGCGTGGCACGGGCGCCACCGCATCGTGCTCTTCGACGCCGATGAGGACCTGCGCCGTGAACGAGAGCAGATCGAACAGGCGCGCAAGCTCGACGGCATGCTCCTGTGCTCGCCGCGACTGCCCGACGAAGACGTGATCGCGCTGATCGGCGCCACTCCCGCCGTGGTGATCAACCGTCAGATCGACGGTGTCCCGTGCGTGCTCATGGATGCGGTGCACGGCCCGGCGCAGGCGATCGAGCATCTGGTCGCTCTCGGGCATCGGCACATCGCCTACGCCTCAGGACCCCTCGGCTCCTGGGCCGACGCGCGCCGATTCGACACCATCGCCGAAGCCTGCGAGCGTCACGGCATCCGTCTCACCCGGCTGAGCCATCATGCCGCCTCGATCCAGGGTGGTCGAGCTGCCGCCGCGCTCGCCGCCGCCAGTGGGGCGACGGCCGTCGTCGCCTACAACGACCTCGTCGCGCTGGGCCTCGAGGCGGGGATGCTCGAGCTCGGGCGCGTGTGCCCCGACGACATCAGCCTCGTCGGCATCGACGACATCGACCTCGCCGGAGCCGTCACCCCGGGGCTCACGACCGTGCAGATGCCCATCGAGCGCAGCGGCGCCCTCGCCGTCGATCTGCTGCTGCAGGCGATCGCCGGGGTCGTGATCAGCGACGTCGCGACGCTCGCCTCGCAGCTCATCGTGAGGGCGTCGACCGCGGCACCGCGCGACTGAACCGGCTGCGGTCCTCGTATGAGTCGAGGGCTCAGACGTTCATGTCGACGGGCGGTTCCATCACGATGCCCTGCGCTTCGAAGGCGCGACGGCGCTCCTCGATGCGACGGTGCAGTTCGACCTGCGCGTCATCGACGAACTGCGGGTCGAGGTCGACCGTCGCCGGGTGCGGGTCTCCGTGGTTCGCCGCGATGTACGCGTCGAGTTCGGGGCCGCTGGTCCAGGAGGTGATGAGTGCGTAGCGGGGTGCGGTGCCGCGGTGCCAGACCGCGTGCCAGAACCGCTGGGTGTCGACGATGATGCGCGAGCCCGCGCGCAAGGGCAGCCGGACCTCGGTGGCCGGGTCGAACCGGTCGGCGCGCAGGATCAGCATCGACTCGGTGTCGTCCGAGAGGTTGAAGAACCCGCGGACCACCCAGCCGGTGCCCTCTTCGTTGAGACGGTTGTTGTCGTCCTGGTGGAGGTTGTAGATCGCGTCGGCGTACTCGTTCGGCTGCAGCTCGATCACGCGGCAGCGGCCGACCCCGGCGCCCGGTTCCTGCGCGCGACGCTGGAGGGTGGGGGCGATCGCCACCTGTGAGTCGACCCAGATGCCGTCCTTGTCGGTGCGAGGCGGCGTGTGATTCCAGAAGCCGTTGCAGTCGACGTCGCCCGCGTAGCTCGTCAGTGGAGCGAAGCGAGTGATGCCGGAGGAGCGCCAGCCGACGTACTCCAGGTCGAGCCACTCGGCGGGGTCTCCCGGGGTGGAGTGATCGTCGAGGACGACGTAGCCGGTGTCGGCCAACGCCTCGGAGGTGATGAAACCCATGCTGAGTGCCTTCCCGTCATCGCTGCCCCCACAGGCGGCGGGTTATTAGGCCATCCTAACTCGTTCGGCATCCCGGCGCCGGGGGTCCCGCCGGGAAAAACGACCGCGCCCGCGCCCGCGCCCGCGCCGATACTCTGAGGGCATGACTCAGCCGCAGGGTGCCCTTCTCGTGGGCAGCGTGAACTACGACGACGCCGAGACCACGATCCGCACGGCTGCGGACATCCTCGGCACCCGACTCCGGCGCATCCCGGACGGCGAGGTCGGCAAGCGGTTCCACTGGATCATGTTCCAGCCCGATGTGATCGGACAGGCCGAGGGGATCGAGCGGATCGGCGACGAGCCCATCCCGTTCCCCGCCGGAATCGACGCCCGCGGTCTGCGGATCGCCGAGGGCGTGGATGCCGCGGGCATCGAACTGCCTCCGCTCGGATACGCCGCGGCCGCGATCGAGTCCTACGCCGTGTTCACGCGCCTCCGTGCCGAGGGTGCGGTTCCGACCGGCATCCGGTTCCAGGTGTCGCTGCCGACGCCGCTCGCCGTGATCTCCTCGTTCTTCCACGGAGACGACCGGGCCGCGATCGAGCCCGTCTACACCGCCGCGATCCTGCGCGAACTCGACGAGATCCTCGGAGCGATCCCGCACGATGACCTCGCCGTGCAGTGGGACGTCGCCAGCGAGATGGGCATCATCGAGCGCGCGGCCGGCTACGGCGCGGTCATGGAGGCGTGGTGGCCCGGTGACCCGTTCGACGGGCTCGTCGAACGTCTGGCAGCCCTCGTCGACGCGGTGCCGGCCGACGTCGAGGTGGGCGTGCACCTCTGCTACGGCGACGCGGGGGAGAAGCACTTCTTCGAGCCGAGGGATGCCGCGAACCTCGTCCGGTACGCGAACGCCGTCGTCGCAGCATCCGCCCGCCCTCTCACCTGGCTGCACCTTCCGGTGCCGATCGACCACGACGACGAGGCGTACTTCGCCCCGCTCGCGGGCCTCACCCCCGTCGAGGAGCTGTACCTCGGGCTGGTGCACCGCGAGGACGGCGCGGAAGGAGCCGCGCGGCGCATCGCGGCGGCCGCCCCGTTCGCCGCCGCGTTCGGGGTCGCGACCGAGTGCGGCATCGGTCGCGCACCCGCCGGATCGACCGAGGGAATTCTGCGCACACACGCCGACGTCGCCACTGCCTGGTGAGGCGAGCACCGCTCGATTCGCGCGCTCGCCCGCTGTCGCGTAAGCTATTCCGCGGTGACGTGTCCGAGCGGCCGAAGGTGCAACTCTCGAAAAGTTGTGTAGGGTAACCCCCTACCGTGGGTTCAAATCCCACCGTCACCGCCATGGAAACCCCCGAGAAATCGGGGGTTTTTCCGTGTCTGGGGTGGGGCGTGGTGCATTATTGGTGCAGGTTCTGGCGGTATGCGGAGACAGACGGGGCGCGACCTCTTGAGCGCGGCGACGGGATCTGGAATCGACCCCACCGTCATCGACACCCCACACGAAGGCTCCGCCATCCGCTCCTACGGTTGAAATGCCACGCCGACGAGGTTCTTCGAGCTCAGTTCATGTATCTCTTGGGCATGCTCAGAGCGGACACGCAAGGGAGGAAGCCTGCCGCAGTCGGAACTCGTCGGGTAGTCGTCAGATCGATCGACAATCGACTGCGAGGTGCGCTTCCACCGAATCAAGCGGATCGCGATCGAGCGCACGAATTGCCTAGACGTGCTTCCTGGATTAGGAGCTCGCCGCGCTCCTTGAAATGATCGTCACGCCGCTGGACAGTTACTGTTACGTGGCGATCCTCGCTGTGTCGGAAGAACTCAGCGGAAGAGGATACGCGGGGGAGGCGCTTGCTCAGGTGGGGGCGTCATGCGGTCATGCGGCAACTCGCACGAGTACCCCGTGGAGGCCCTCGTAGATCGAGACAACTCCTCAGCGAAGAGCGTGTTCGAGAAGAGTGGCTATCTCAACCCTGGAAACCGCAATGGGTATGAGCGCTGATTGGCTCGCCTCTGAGGGGCAAAATGAATGCGCATCGAAGCCAGGCGTTTACGTGAGGTGACTTCGGGTCGCCCCCACCACATCGCCCTACTGCTCGCTTCGGTTTCGAGCCCCACGCTCGCAGCCGACAACTCCCGACGTCTGTTGCGCACCGGATCTTTGTTTATCTGGACGGACCAGCGATGTACCCGTGTCACGCATTCCGTTGGCGTGCCCAGACGCGTTGTCGTGAGCGTTTCACAGTGATGCGCGATCGGCCTCAAGTCTCACGTCAGCGCCAGCATGGAGGCCCCGAGTCCCTTGGATGCACAGGAACTGAGTCCTTCGCCATGTGTTTGCCTGCCAGTGGTTGCGCGCAGTGTCGGGTAGTCGAGTTCACAGGAGCCGGACCTACGGGCGGAGGCGATCGCGGCGCTCTTGCCGCCGCAGCGAGTGCCCCACGCGGATGAAGGGGCACGCTCGGTGTGTTGAAGTGGGTGAGCCAGTTACGCGAGGTGCCACACCTCGCGTGCGGAGCTCCAGAGCTCACCCTCCGCCGCGTCCGGAAGCGGCCGCTGGCACGCGCTGGTGAGCGCCCACCAACGCCGCGACGGTTCGTGGTCGGCTATCGCAGCGATGTCGCGGTCGTGATCATCGCCCTCGTACTCGTAATACGCGATGAGGAGGTCGTCGAGGTTGAATATCGAGTAGTTCGCAATCCCGGCGGAACTGAGCCGATCCTCGATCTCGGGCCAGACGTGCGCATGTAGCCAAAGGTACTCTTCTCGACGCTCCGGATCGAGGCTGACGACCTGACATATGCGCTTCATTACATTTTCCTTTCAGCTAGAAGACCTGGTCATTGGTCTCGCAAGCCGATACGGTCTTGGACGATCTCCAGCTAGGCGGGAGGGGAGCGAAGGCGGAAAGACAGAGACCACTCAGCCATGAATTTTGTCTCTGAAGTCCCGCCTTCGCGGCTATTGACGCACGAGGCGAAAGACGACCCGACGTCGGTCATGGGGCCTCATCGGTCTTTCGGCTGTAGATGCAGTCGAGTGGGTTCCGTTGAGACACGTGCATTGGCGAGCAAACGGACGGCGATCTCACGGCTGACGGCCAACGATGAGCGTGGGCCACTCGTGCCTGCGGGACCACGGAGTCTCGTATGTGGGGTCCTGCGCACGACGACTCAGCGCAACCCGCAGACCAATCGTGCTGAGGGGTGCCAGAGTCACCGTGAAATCGGATCCCCCGACATCTACCGTCACCATGTCGCTATCGAGCTCAAACGAAACGGAGTCGACTCGGTGCTCGCGAAACGACCCGGCCTGCACGACGACAGTGCTCGTGAGCTCGCTGCTTGTGTTGCTGAGTGTGAGCAGGGCACCGTCCCCGTCAATCTTGCTAACGAGCGCGGCGACTTCGGGCGGTAGCCCGGGGCGCTTCGATTCGGCATTGAAGTAACGGAAAGTCGCGAACTGCAACCCTCCGTGCGAGATATGCATGGGAGCACCCCACATGAGTTGGATCAGCGACTCGAAATAGACGGGGCAGAACTCCTGCCAGGCGTGGATGGCATAACCATCGGTCTGCATGCTCGGTCCATCCGTGCGGCCGCCAATTCGGTCGAGAACTGGCCAGACCAGCGGATCGCCCTCGTGAGAACGCAGCCGTGCGAGCTGTTGATCGATGAGCTCGTGGTTCGCGGCAAGCACGTTCTCTGGGTAATCCGCGGAGCGCCCATTCACGTACTCGTACCACGCGATGGTGTTGAGGTTGTAGTGTTTCGACGCGAAGGGGACTGTAGGCACGCGTGGCTGGCGAGCATCGAGTGAACCCTGCGTGCGGTCCGCGCGAGCGCGATCCTGCTCTTCGAGGGTGGCTGCCCAAAGGTGGATCGCGTGAAACGGGCTGGCTACCCGGTGGTCGGTCCACCCAGCGTCGAGGTGCTTGTGCGGAATCATCCGCATCCCGTCGTCGTCGTGGCCCAGGTCAAAAATTGTGTCGAGTTGACTGCGCACTAGATCGAGATTTGTCGGGTCTCCAGTCAGGAGGTACGCGTTGAGACACGCGTTCAGAACCGGTTCGATGATTGTGAGCAGTCCATGCGGCCACCTCCAGCCATAGTGCCCACCCCACCATTTACCGTCCAGGTACTCACCGACTTCCCCCGATAGCCCCACATTGTCGGGGAGGACTCCGCCGTTGGCCACGGCTCGCGCGTTCCACCGGCTGAGGTAGTCAACGACCCACTCCCTCAGTGCGGGGTCTCCAGAGTATAGAAAGGCGTGCGTGATCAGCCCGGTCGCGTTCAGGTTGAGAGGAATGTCACCGCGGGCAGTGCGCGCGTTAATCGCTGCGAGCACCTCCTCATACACGGCATCGTCGAGCCAGTTCGCAGTGGGGGAGTCACGGGCGACCGTCTTGAGGTCTTCGAAGGGCGGCGGATAGTC
The DNA here is from genome assembly GCA_044900255.1 of Microbacterium sp. NPDC090218. Lineage (GTDB taxonomy): Bacteria > Actinomycetota > Actinomycetes > Actinomycetales > Microbacteriaceae > Microbacterium. Next base: position 359,664 of record JBJDMS010000002.1, read on the forward strand.
CTTCAGTACGTCGCGATGAGTAGAGTAGTCCTCCGCGGTGAGGACGAAGCGCGGTCCGTCGCTCCCCGTGTGTGGAGCGCGGATGATGCCCAGAATGGGATCGTAGTTGGGCGCGAGAGGATCCTCGCCCGTGTACATTCGCGCAAAGCCTTGCGCTCGCTGGCGATCCACCACCGACTCAGGTTTGGTGAACCCGAAGAAGTAGAGGAAGAGGTTGCCCTCGCCGTGGTGCATCCAGTCGTAGTAGCGGTCGAAGTCGCGATCGATCTGCCCGTACTGGGTCCACTGCCAGGTGATCGCATCCCACATCCGTCGGGCCAGATCGTAGACGTGCTCGTCGCCATCCACGGCGTAGAACAATGCGAGATACATGAAGGCTTCGTACGGGTCGTCGGAACCGTCCATGCCAGCCCATGAGTCTCGCCAGATGAGACTGCCGTCCTCGCGGGTATAGCGGGCGACAAACTCGGATGCGCTAGCTCTCAGCTTGTCGCGAAGCTCTACTTGCATGACCGCCCAAGCAGGGAGAGGGGCTCCGGGAGTCCCGTTGATCGGGGGGTGCTCGGTTGGGCCGCTCACGGGATACTCCTTTGTCTGCCTGGCACGCGTTCTTGATAAAGGCCGATCCGCAAGACCGACTCCGTGGATAGGATATAGGATCACTGGGTGGCGGTGCGCCACCACAGATGGATTCAAAGGAGAACCAGCTGTGAAGATAAAGAACTGGGTAGCCGCCTCGGCAGGCATTGCCCTCTTGCTGACTGGGCTTTCGATCCCGATCGCTGCGAGTGCCTCAGAAGTCGTGATCACCGCTTCCCCGTCGGGATCTGGGTCCGCGTGCACCCCTGCGGCTCCATGTTCGTTGGCGACGGCGCGGTCCACGGTGCGGTCACTCGCTTCATCCATGACCGACGATATCGCCGTCGAACTTCGAGGCGGTACATACTCTCTTGGTAGCGCTTTCGTGCTGACTGCTGCAGACTCAGGCGTCAACGGGCACCGGGTGATCTATCGCGCAGCGCCCGGTGAGACTCCGGTTTTCTCCGGCGGGCAGAGTCTTAGCGGCTGGACCGTATTCGACGCGGGCAATAACATCTATCGCGCAGGTGTGCCCAGTTCGTTCGACACTCGCCAGTTCTACGTGAACGGTGTACGGGCTACCCGTGCCCGCACTGACAATCCCCCTGGCTTCACCAAGATCACCACGGGGTTCAGCACCAGCACGAGCTTGGCCGCATGGGGCAATCCCAGTGACATCGAAATAGGCGATCGAAATGAATGGATGAGCCTGCGCTGCGGCGTCGCATCCGTCAGTTCCACCACCATCACGATGGATGCCGTCTGCTGGGAGAAGGCGCAGCGTCACCCCATCCAGATCCAGGCCGTCGAATGGATCGAGAACGCCTATGAATTGCTCGATTCGGAAGGCGAGTGGTACCTCGACAAGGCTGGCGACTACCTGTACTACAAGCCCCGCCCGGGCGAGAACCTCGCCACAGCATCGACGGTTGCTGGGTCCACAGAGTCATTGCTCGAGATCACCGGTACGATCAGCAACCCCGTGAAGAACGTGACGGTTCAGGGGATCACCTTTGCGTACACGAGTTGGCTGCGTCCGAATGGAACCGATGGCTATCCCGACCTGCAAGCGGGTTTCCAGTACTACCTCCCTTCGCCTTCGCCTGCGCAGGAGGCGCTTGACCTCTACAAGACGCCCGCAGCTGTCACTGTCACTGCGGGGCACTCTATTGTTTTTGAGCGCGACACCTTCACTCACCTCGGCGCCGCTGGCATCAATTTTGAGGCCGGCACGAAAGACAGCATCATTCGCGGGAACGTGTTCAGCGACATCTCGTCGTCGGGAATCCAGGTTGGCCACATGAATGACTCCCACCCGGCAGACACGCGAAGCGTTGTGAGCGACAACGTAGTGTCGAACAATTTCATCGAGCGCATCGGGCGGGAGTTCGAGGATGGGGTCGGAGTCTTCGTCGGCTACACGGACTCGACATCGGTCGTCCACAACGAGTTGATCGACCTGCCGTACACGGGGATCACGATGGGTTGGGGATGGGGCTGCGTCGATGACAGCAGCCCCTGCGGTGGGTTCTCTGGGCCTTCCGCCGCTAAAGACAACGAGATCGCCTACAACCGCATCGAGAACGTCATGGGCGTACTCAAGGACGGTGGCGCGATCTACACGCTGGGGTCGCAGCCGGGAACCGTTGTGCACGACAACTATGTGCGCAACGTTCAGAACACCTGGGGTGCGCTCTATCCGGATGAAGCGTCGGCCTACATAACGTGGGAGGACAATGTCGTGGCGCAAGCCAGCTCTCGTTGGCTGCATATCTGGACTTCGACGATTCATGACCTCGTCGTTCAGAACAACTACACGGACTCCACCCAGAAGACCATGGCGGGCACGAACATTGCGTACGTGAACAACCAGGAGGGGCTTACCTCGTGGCCGACGGCCGCTCAAGCGATCATCGATGCGTCCGGGCTCGAGTCGGCGTACAGCGATGTTCGGCCAGTGCGCGACACCAATCTCGCGCTTAGCGCTTCTGCCAGCGCATCGAGCGTCTATAGCACGTCGTATCCGGCAGGAAGGGCGAATGACGATTCGACCACCGGCGGTTGGTCGCCACTCGGGACAGAGGCCGACGCTCGACCGTGGGTGCAGTTCGATCTGGGGGGCCAGTACAACCTGTCGAAGATCGAATTCGTCTCGCGACAGGACATCGACTGGAGTGAAACCCGCCGCAATTTCGAGGTTCGGGCCTCAAACAGCCCCACGTTCGCGACCTACGAAGTCCTCGGTTCGCGCGGCCCGACCGAGTTCGCGCACCAAGCGACGTGGACGGCGAACGTTGTCCCGACAGCCAGTTACCGTTACGTGCGCCTGGTAAAGACTGCCGACGAGTATCTGTTTGTGGCTGAACTGAGAGTGTTTGGTACCGAAGCTCCGCCCACCGACCCGGTCAATTTTGCTCTGAGTTCCAGCGCGAGCGCGTCCTCGACCTACGACTCGACGCACACGGCAACACAGGCTATCGACGATTCGATCGCTTCTGGCTGGTCACCGCTGAGCGTGGAAGAGGATGCTCGACCGTGGCTGCGGCTCGATCTCGGAGCTGCGCGCGTCGTGGAACAGATTCAGTTCGTATCGAGACACGATATCGACTGGGATGTGACCCGCCGCGACTTCGAAGTTCAGGCTTCGAATGACGCCACCTTCGCGACGTACGACGTGATCGGTTCGCAGAACTCCACGCCCTTCGCCCACCAGGGAACGTGGTCTGCAACAGTCACCTCAACCACCGCATATCGGTACATTCGTATCATCAAGACCGTGGACGGCTACTTCTACATCGCCGAGCTACGCGTAATCGGATGACGGGAGGGGTGGCCCGCTCCTCATGCGGGTCACCCCGCCGCCTGCAGGTGCCTGCCAAACCAAGCGAATGACTCCAGCTGATGATGCTCCTGGCCGCCTTCGTGTCCATTGAACTCGTATACCCGGATCTCTCGGGGACCGCCGAAACGGTTGTACGCTGCGAAAACCGACGACGGGGGGCAGATTGCATCCATCAGTCCGACCGAGAACAGCCCTGCCGCGGTGGCGCGCGCGCCCATCGTCGCTGCGTCAAAGTACGAAAGAGTGTTCTCGACGCGAGTTACCTTGTCGCGATTGGAGTTCAAGTAGACGCCGAGCGCGCTGAAGGGGCCGGTGTCGGTTATGCGCATCGCTCGGGTGATCTGGCAGAGAAATGGCACGTCGATCGAGGCTGCTTTCACACCGTCCGCGAGCGCGCTGGCAGCAAGGGCAAGGGCGCCTCCCTGACTGCCGCCGCTAACGCCTACTCGGCTCGCATCCACGACGTCTAGTGAACGTAGCGCCTCGACCGCTCGTGCAGCGTCTGTGAAGAGGCGACGGTAGTAGTACGACTCAGGATCTTCAATCCCCCGGGTGATGAACGCGCCTCCGTCTCCGGTGGTCATTAGGAGTGAATCGGCGGTCGCGCTCACCGCCCCAAAGGTTCCCATTCCCCGGTTATCCATCACCAGGTGGGCGTATCCTGCCAGAGCGTAACTGACAAACTGGTGACTCAGACCCCGGCCGCTGTTGTAGCCCATGAACTGCACGATGCCGGGCAGGGGGCCAGAGGCATCCGCAGGTAGGTGGAGCCACGCCTTGATGCGCTCGCCAGCGTAGCCGCTGAAACTCACGTCGTATGTTTCCAGGCTGCGGTAGGGCGTGATCACGCGAACAAGATCGACCGCGACGTCATGGCGATTGGCATCGGCGAGCGTCGCGCTCCAGAAGGCGTCAAAATCCTCTGGAACGGGAATCTCGGGCGAGTAAGTCTCGAGTTCCTTTAGCGGCAGGTCGAACTGGATCATTCGGTGGCACTCCCTTCAGCTGCAACTCTCTGCATAGCCAACCCAAATCCTATAGGATCGAACCTCTCGAACCATCCCGATATCGCAAGACCAAGTCGTATAGGATATGCGGATGTCTGATTCATACGTGGGTCCCCGTGAGGCCGCGGTTCCGCCGCCTCAAAGATCGGTGTTGGGCGACGGCACCTACAGTGCGATCCGGTCGATGATCTTGGAGCATCGCATATCCCCCGACTCCCACATCAGCATCGACGCACTCGCTCGTGATCTCGCTGTTTCGCAGACCCCGGTGAGAGAGGCGCTCGCGCGTCTGGAGTCGGATCGCCTTGTAACGAAGGTGCCCCTCAAGGGATACAAGTCGACAAGTCTGCCTACACTCGTCGAGTTCGACGACATGTTCCAGTTCCGTGGACTCATTGAGCCATGGTCGGCAGGACGTGCGGCCTCCCGCACTGACGCGGAGGGCCGGAACGCGCTGGCTGATGAAATGAAGACGGCTCGAGCCTTGACGGAAGTGCGCTCGTATGTGCCGCTCATTGACCATGACACACGTTTTCACGCCTTGATCGCGCGGCTGTCGGGGAACAAGGCTGCGGAAGACGCGTTCGCGCGCATCCACTGCCACCTTCACCTCTTCCGTCTCTACAACGCGTCACAGAATCTAGATCCCGCTGACGAGCGTGGTGCCTTTATACGCGAGCTCTTTGCGACCTACTATGAGACGCAGGGCGAGATCCTGGCCGTGTCTGAGCACCGCAACATTGCCGATGCGATTCTTTGCGGCAACGCCGAAGTGGCGAGCGCCACAATGGCGGCGCACATCGAAGCGTCACGCGATCGATTCGCGCCTGCGGTGGAGATATTGAACGCGATGCGTGCGTCGTAATCCAACCCGCATGTCACACCGTCGCGGTGTTTGATTTGAGCAGCATCAAGGTGCCGTTAGAGTGTGAACCTTACGTTATCTCTAGTAAGTGGCTCGCCCGCCACTGATGTCGTAGACGGCGCCCGTCGAAAAGCTCACTTTGTCCGAAGCTAGCCATGCGACTAGCTCGGCAACTTCATCCGCCCTGCCGATGCGCTTCATCGGGATGAGGCTCGTGATCTGTGCGAGCACATCGGGCGCAGTGCTTTCGTTCATCGGAGTGGCGATAACGGCTGGAGCGATCGCATTAACCAATACTCCCGTCTGCGCGAGCTCTTTGCCTGCCGACTTCGTTAGAGCGATGACTGCAGCCTTGGACGATGAGTAGATGGAGAGGTTGGCATTGCCGTCCTTGCCCGCCATGCTTGCAAAGTTGACGACCCGACCCCAGCCGGCCTCCACCATATGCGGCACGAAGGCTCGCATCGTGGCGACGACACCCAGAACGTTCACTTCAAAAACCGATCGCCAGACATCGGACGTTGTTTCGATAAGCGGGACCCCCGGTCCGACTATGCCGGCAGAGTTGATGAGCACATCTACTCTGCCGATGGCAGAACATGCGTCAGCCAACGCCACTTCGTCGGTGATGTCGACTACCACGTCGACCTCGCCGGCGATATCCAAGGTGATGACCCTCAATCCGTCTGCGCGCAAGCGAGCCGCCGTCGCGGCCCCTAGTCCGCGTGCTCCCCCGGTGACCAACGCGGTCCTCATGCACCGTCTCCGATGACTCGCTGGGTCTGCGTTCCAAGGTGTGTGATGCCTAGAGTGACGGTCTCGCCACCACGAAGATACTGCGGAGGCATCATTCCCAGCCCAACACCGGGAGGGGTCCCGGTGTTGATAAGGTCGCCTGGCTCGAGGGTAAGGAACTGGCTGAGGTAGTGAACGATGAACGTAGGGCTGAAGATCATCGTCGAGGTGGAGCCGGTTTGCCGGCGCACGCCGTCCACATCCAGCCACATGTCGAGCGAAAGCACATCACCGACTTCATCCGAGGTGAGAAGCCATGGTCCCGCGGGGTTGAACGTTGGTGCCGACTTGCCCTTGGACCACTGCCCACCGCGCTCGGTCTGCCACGCGCGCTCGCTAACGTCGTTGACGAGGACGTATCCTGCGATCGCTGAAGCGGCCTCTGCTTCGTCGACCAGATAAGAACACCGCCGTCCGATCACCACCCCGAGCTCAACCTCCCAGTCTGTCTTGGTGGAACCTCGAGGCACGAGGACGTCGTCATTGGGCCCGACGAGAGTGTTGGGTGCCTTGGTGAAGAGGATCGGTTCTGCGGGCACCTCCTGACCAGTCTCGGCGGCGTGGTCGCTGTAGTTCAGGCCGATGCAGAGGATCTGGTGGGGTCTCGCTATTGGAGCGCCGATTCGGCGCCCATCCAGCCGCTCGGTGCGGCCTTCGGCGATGCGCGCAGCGACAATCTCAGGGAGCGTTGCAATCGCTCCGGATGTGAAGAACGACTCGTCGAAGTCGGTCACGACATCTGAAAGGTCGACGATGGTGTCGCTGTCGATCAGAGCGCCGGGGGTTTCTGAGCCAGCGGCTCCTACGCGTATGAGTCTCATGATGTCTCTTCCCGGGAGTCAGGGGTGGGTGGTTGATGCGTACGACGGTCCTCAATGAGACTCACGAAGCACCTCGTCTCCCGAAGAACCAACGAGGAAGTCGAGGTCAGCTCCCTGATCTGCTTGCAGCACGTGGTCGACGTAGAGTCTGGCCCAGCCTCTAAGCGGAGCAGCATAGGCTGCAGCGCTGGCGACACTCTGGCCGCGCGCCTCCATCTCGTCGTCGGAGACATCTACGCTCAGTGACCTGTTGGGCACATCCAGGGTGATGATGTCGCCAGTCCGAACAAAAGCGATCGGTCCGCCTGCGGCCGCCTCAGGAGCGAGGTGCAAGACGACTGTGCCGTAAGCGGTGCCACTCATCCGTGCATCACTGATACGCACCATGTCCCGCACACCGTCTTCGAGAAGCTTGAGGGGCAAAGGCATATTGCCTACCTCGGCCATCCCCGGGTACCCCTTCGGACCGCACCCGCGAAGGACTAGAACGGTGTCAGCGGTGACGTCGAGCTCAGGGTCGTCGATCCTTGCGTGCATATCTTCGACGCTGTCGAACACAAGGGCAGGGCCCGAGTGTCGCAGCAGCGCGGGGGTAGCAGCGGACGGTTTGATGATTGCGCCGCGCGGGGCAAGGTTTCCGCGCAGGACCGCGATTCCCGCATCCTCAAGGAGAGGGGCATCGCGGGGCATGATCACTGCATCGTCGAAGACGGGACGCTCGGCAAGCGAATCGATGAATGGCTTTCCTGTGACTGTGATCGGCCGCTCGTAGAAAAGGTCGCGCACTTGAGACAAGACCGCGAGTAGACCGCCCGCGCGGAACAGATCATCCATCAGATACTGGCCGGACGGCTGTAGATTCGCCATGACAGGAACGCCTGATCCTGCGCGGTCAAAGTCCTCAAGAGTTAGGTCAATCCCGAGGCGACCAGCGATCGCCAAAAGGTGAACCACCGAGTTCGTCGAGCCGCCAGTGGCTGCGATGGCGATGATCGCGTTGAGAAATGACTCCTTTGTCATGACGTCGCTCGGCTTACGATCAGCGGCTACCATCTCGACAATGAGCCGGCCCGTGTCATGGGCCAGAACGAGAAGACGTGCGTCCGGCGCTGGTGTCCCAGCAAAGCCCGGGATGGTCATGCCCAGTGCTTCGGCCATAATCGCCATTGTCGAGGCGGTGCCCATGGTGTTGCAATGGCCCTTACTGCGGATCATTGACTGCTCGGATGCGATGAATTCAGCGCCCGTGATCGTACCTGCCCTCGCCTCTTCGCTCAGACGCCAAACATCCGTTCCGCAACCGAGGGGCTCTCCGCGGAAATGACCTGTAAGCATCGGTCCGCCAGGAACGACGACCGCAGGGATGTTGACCGATGCGGCAGCCATCAGTAAAGCTGGAATCGTCTTATCGCACCCGCCGAGCAATACCAGCCCATCGATGGGGTTGGCGCGGAACATCTCCTCCATCGCCATTGCTGCCATGTTGCGCCAGAGCATCGCAGTTGGCTTGACTTGCGTTTCCCCGAGCGACACGACCGGGAGGTTGTAAGGCACGCCGCCTGCGGCCCAGACGCCTGCCTTCACTGACTCTGCGACCTCGTTGAGATGCATGTTGCAAGGAGTCAAGTCGGACGCCGTGTTCGCGATCGCGATCTGCGGCTTCGAGGCATCCAGTGCGTCGTTGGGAAGGCCACGTCGCATCCACGCCCTGTGGATGTAGGCGTCGCGGTCCGATCCCTCGTACCAGTCGGCGCTGCGGAGATTGTTCACAATAATGCCTCTCTCATGCGCGGCCGCATTTCCTTCAATGCAGCCATGTGTTGATGATGTTCTCGCGCCGCCTTCTCGCACGTCGAGCGGTCAGATCACGTTTTGCTGCTTGACCCGATGCGGTCCCGGTCGTTTGCGGCAGGATTCCCGGTCCCCGACGGATGCCAGACCATCGAGGGGTCAAACGGGTAGAGCGGGCGGTCGATCCGTTTGAATGGCAACTGTTCGATTCGGGAGTCGCAGGGACCGGACGTCGCGACATCCACGCACGCTCGTGCAAACGGCATGTAGAACGACTTGTAGCCGCCAGCGGATTTCGTGACGACGACATGAGCGGCCCTCGGGTCGAGGCCAACGTGCAGGTAGAGCTCGAAGTCAAGCTGACACACTGGGTTGGTAGTCACGACGACAAACAGGCTAGCGCCAACCCTGACGACAGCCGTCGGCCCGGCATAGACTGGCCCCGGTGGAAAGCGCGATTCGAACCGGCCGTCGGTAACCTTCACGACAGTGCCGACGATATCGACCGGCTCGTGGAAGGCGGTAGCGATCGAGCCTCCCACGCGGAGGGAGACCACATTATCCACGCCTGCCGCGACGCACTGGGCCGCTGCCGCGGCGTCAGTCACAATCACTTGCGCCCGACCTCCGAGGTCAACGTTACGGAGGGCTGCAAGGAGTTCCGTGCCGTCGCCTGATGAGCCCGCTGAAACACTGTCGGCCCCGTCGGAGAAAACATAAGGGCCGGATTCCGGCACCATCGCGCTCGCGGCGAGTTCCATCGCTGTCCCAATCGCGACCTTAGGTGCAACGATGTTCGCGCGCTGTTCCCACGCGAGGCCCCCAAGCTCCTCTGCGAGGAGACGAGCGCGGGCGACGTCACCGTCAGTGATGACCACCGCTGTCCACCCGAGACCGGGGATGTCGAGCCACGGCTGTGTCATAAAGATTGAGGCATCGAGAACGCCAGGTTCTTCGCACAGCTCGACGACCCGCGCCATGACCTCGCGCATTGGAAACACATTCGTGTCTTGTCCCTCGGCTGAGGTCAGCATGGGGATGTGCACCCAGCCGATCGTGGGGCTTGCGCCATTGATACGGGCGAGTAGGAGTCGCATCGCCCGTTCGCCGGTCGATGCCAGGTCGACGTGCGGGAGGGTGTGGTACCCCGACAGCAAGGGAGTCGCTTCGGCCATGCGGTCTGTGAAATGCGTATGGAGGTCGAGCGAGGCGGATACGGGCACACCCATGAGGTCACGCACGGCGCTTAGTAGATCGCCTTCAGCGTCCGGCTCACCCTCGCACACCATCGCACCGTGTAGCTGAAGGTAGACGCCGTCGACTTGGCCTTTGAGCGGAGCGAGTCCATGAAGAAGTCGGTCCCGGACCCTGTGATGCGCCTCTGCGTTGAGGATGGGGCCGCTGAGCGGATTCGCGATTGTTGTGGTCGTGGGAACGAGTTCCGCCTCATACGCCTCTGCGATGCGTATGGCGCCCGCGATCGAATCGTTGCCGCCTCCCACAGTCAATACCTCAGTGCCTTCGACGAAGATTCCTTCCTCGAAGGCGCTAAAAGTCGTGACGCCCGGTACGAAGGTGTTGGCCTCAAACATCGCGCTCGCTACAGCTACACGAATTCCAGCCACGGTCTAACTCTCAATCGTCGAGAGGATGCCTTGGATGTATCCGATCGTGTACGCACGCGAACGGTGAGCCCAAGGGGTATCGTCGACCAGTCGTGGCACGTGATCGTCTTGGAGCCATCCGTCAAAACCCACCCGGTGGAGGTGCCGGATCACTTCGGCCGGGTCGTAGTTCCCTTCGCCGAGGAAGCACTCAACGAACGAAGGAACCGTGCCTTGGACGTCTCGAAGATGCACGTAGCGAATCCGGCCGAGCCGGCCGAAGTGTTCGATCATTTCATGGACAGCGTCTGCGCCACCCATCTCTGAGACACTGCCTAGACACAGATCCAATCCCCACGCTTCATTGCCGCGCGCCATCTCCATCGCGCGTTTGAATGCAGCTGGACTGGTGAAGATCCGCGCAATCCCGTCGATCTGCTCCACCGGCGGGTCATCGGGGTGATGTGCGAGCTGCACGCCTACCTCGGCCGCAGTCGGGAGAACGCCATCGAGGAAGTACTGATAGTTGTCCCACATCTTTTCAGCGGTAATCAAGAGGTCATCGCTTCGACCGGACCAGGCAGGCAGGGCCTCATCTGCCTCCCCGGTCCCTGTGAGTGAGGCGAGCGAGATGTTGCGCGCTTCGCTCTCGACGTAGACGAGGCTCTCATCGAAGGCTGTCGCTTCCGCCCCGCCCCTTCCGGGGGTCGAGTGGCTCGTTCTCCAGACGCCGTTGGCCATGAAATGGAATCCGAACACAGTGATGCCTGCAGCCGCCATGTTTCGGATGCTCTTGCAGATGTTCTCGATCTGCAACTCTCGCCCCGGCAGACCGAGGATCACCTTGTCGATCATCTCGTGCGGAACGTTTTCGAGCACTTCCACCTTCAGGCCCTCAGACTCGCACCGCTCACGGATCGCGATGATGTCTTCGAGCTCCCAGTACCCGCGATCGTGGGGAATTGCAGGGAACACGAGATCTACTCCTGTGAGCCCGAGCTGGCGGGCAAACGCCCCCATACTGGCGTCTACGTCTTGCACCTGACACAGTGAAACCCGCATTTCATCACTCCGAACGTTTCTATACGGCAAGTCTGCTAGCTCAGCCTAGCGCGCCGTGCGCCGATTTCGGAACCCTCATTTCAATGACTGGAAAGAGGGTCCTGTTTCGACCATCGGAATCTGGATTTCAATCTGGCGACACAGCTGCTATTGTTCAGTCTGGGAGGCCGGACCGGACCGCCCGAGGCGAGGATGCCTCTGCGTGAGAACGATTGGGGCGAGCGTGCTCGAGAGATCGGATGTTGTGCCCCTAATGCGATCGGCGTTTTCGCCTGCGGCGACGGCCGCAGCCCGGCTCGTCGTTACCCAGGTGGGGCGAACATCTCGTCGTCGCACCTGCTCCGCTGCAGCGGCGATCCTATCTCCGGGCTACCGCGGCCACGCGAATCGATTGGCCGGTCGTGGTGATCGTTCGAGACGCCGTTTCAGTACTAACCCGCACGAGCAAACAATGGAGGATCACTGATGACACAGCAGTTTCAGGCTCACAAGTTCAAGAGGTTCGCCCTCGTCGCGATCGCCGGTATCGCGGTGGCTGGCGTGGTGGGATGCGCCAGTGTTGACGCGTCCGATGATTCCATCCAGGGTTTCAGTCCCGTTGAACAGGACTCAGACTCGACAGTGACCGTCTGGGTGGATGCCGCGCGACTTGCCAGCGCCGAGGCATACCAGGCAGCCAACCCCGATACGAACCTTGACATTGTGACCTACGATACCGCGGACCTGCAGACTAAGATCTCACTCGCCGACAAGTCCGGTAGCGGATGGCCAGACGTCGTCTTTTCTCAGTCCCTCACGGACGTGGGCTGGGCAACCTCAGGGAAGACTCCTTTTGCAGCGCCGCTCAACGATGGCATTTTCCCTGATGACAAGATCGAGGGTTTCGCCACGGGAGCACTCGATCCTTGCACCGTGGGGGGCACGCTGTATTGCGTGCGCAATGACATCGCGCAGAACGTGTTTTGGTACAACGAGACCCTCATGGGTGAGTTCGGGTATGACTTGCCGACTACATGGGAGGACTTCGCCGCACTCGGCGAAAAGTTGTCTACTGAGCATCCCGGGTATGTTCTCGGCAGCGTCGGAGACCAGTTCGCACCGAATGTGTACTTCTGGGGTGCCGGGTGCCCCGCAGCGACGCTCGACGGTGTCAAGTTTTCCTCCGATTTGACCGCGCCAGAGTGCACCGAAATGGCAGCGCTGCTCGACGGTATGGTCGCCAACGGATCGCTGGTGATCGACGGGCTCTTCTCTGCCGAGTACGCCACAACCTATGGCGCGAAAACTCTCGGCTTCGTCGGCCCGTCATGGGCCGGGAAGATCGTGTGGGGCGACATGCTCGGCACTGCCGCTGGCAACGTCGCGGCGGCCGAGCCCTTCTCCTGGGAGGGTAAGGACGCCGTGACAGGCAATGTCGGAGGCGGCGTGTGGTACATCTCGTCCCACAGTGCGAACCTGGAGGGTGCCTCCGCACTCGTGGAGTGGCTCACGACGTCCGAAGAGAATCAGGCCTCGGCTGGCACCTACCCGGCATACACAGCTGCGGCCATGGCGTGGCTCGAGAACCCCGCGAACACCGAGTTCTTTGCGAGCGATGTTGGGCCCGCGTTCAAGACGGCGGCTGACCAGGTCTGGTCTGGTTGGTCGGCGATCAGCCGCGCCGACCCGAACGTGCCGTGGGGGAGCACGGTGGTCCCCGGTCTCGTGGCGGGCAAGACGATCAGCGAGCAACTGCCCGAATGGGAGACAGAGATTCTTAACCTTGCTCCGACTGTCGGCTACACGGTGGAAAAGTAAGGCACCCATCGATGACGAATCTAACGAAACAGCCAAAGATTCGTGCTTCGGAACCGAAGCTGGCTGCTCCCGCTCGGCGTTCGCGCCGGGCGGGAGCAGCCGGATGGGCGTTCTCGACTCCGTACGCGATCCTGCTGATCCTTTTTGGCGTCTTGCCGGCGGGATACGCCATCTATCTCGCATTCACGAACAGCCTCGGTCAGTTCGTGGGCTTCGGCCAGTTCATAAAAACAGCACAGGACTACCGCTTCGTGAGCACATTCACCAACGTGGCCATATATGTCGTGATCTGGGTGAGTGTGCTAACCATCGCCACCGTCGTGCTTGCGCTCATGGTGCACCAGCGTGCGCGGTTCACCTCTTCTCTCTTGCGGTTCTTGTTCTATATTCCGGGAGCGCTTGCGGGTGTCGCTAGCGTTCTCGTCTGGCTCTTCATGCTCGATCCCGTGACGAGCCCCTTCGGTATTCTCCTCAAGGGACTTGGGTTTGAGTCCTTCCGTGAGGTCATTCTTCCGCCGAACCTCCCGGTGATCTTCGTCCTGATCGCGTTCTGGACGGGCGCCGGCGGTTGGATCGTCATCATGTATGGAGCGCTCAACAACATCCCCGCAGAGGTTATGGATGCCGCTCGTGTCGACGGCGCGAATCGGTGGCAGCTCGCCTGGAACATCCAGATCCCCATGATCAGCAGATGGATCGTCTATATGGCCATTCTCGCTTTCGCGGCGGGCACCCAGCTGTTCGTCGAGCCATCCCTGGTTGCGACCGCGAGCGCAGGTGGAATCACCACAGCCTGGTCGCCGAACCAGCTGGCGTACACCTACGCCTTCCGCAATGGCGACTTCAACGGATCCGCAGCGATTTCTATCTATCTCCTGATTCTGGCCGTGGCTGGAGCGTTCATACTGGTGGCGCGTACGGGACTTTTCAAGATCGAGGACGACGAATGAACCGTGTCAGCCGCTCCCAGAGAGCCGTCTCGGGCGCCTTGGTATGGGTAGTCCTCGGAGCCGCAATAGTCTTCTTCGTGCTCCCGGTACTATGGCTGCTTCTCGCTCCGACCAAGACGGAGAACCAGCTCGTAGCAGGCTCGGCGCTTTCTTTCGGCTCGTTTGATGATCTTGCGCTCGCCTGGAACAACCTGATCGAGTTCCAGAATGCTGCTATCTTGCTTTGGCTAAAGAACTCTGCCATCTACTCGGTTGCAGGCCTACTGATCACCGTCGCTGCGAGTATTCCCGCTGGTTACGCGCTTGCGATGACTCGATTCGCCGGGCGGAAGCTGCTGCTCACAATCACACTGATCGTGATGCTCGTGCCTGGTACGGCGTTGGTGCTCCCGATCTATCTTGAACTGAGCGCGATTGGCCTTGTCAACTCGATTTGGTCTGTCATCCTTCCGAGTGCCTTCTTTCCATTCGGTGTCTATCTGACATATATCTACTTCTCGACCAGCGTGCCGCCGAACCTTCTCGACGCGGCGCGCATCGACGGATGCGATGAATGGCAGATCTTTGCCAGGATCGCACTACCGCTGGCAAAACCAATCATCGCGCTAGTAGTTTTCTTTAGCTTTATTGCCAACTGGAACAACTACTTTCTCCCGGTCGTGATGCTGAACAGGAGCGCCGACTATCCGGTTCAGGTTGGGCTCCAGCAGCTCGTAGCGTCGACGCCGGCGTTCGCCCCGATGGCGGGCGGCGACGCTCTCAACATCGGGCGCCCCGAGCTGGCCCTCGCCGTGCTGATCAGCGTTGTTCCCGTGCTCATCATTTTTCTCGTGTCGCAGCGGAGCCTGGTCTCTGGGCTCACCGCCGGTGCGACGAAGGAGTAGCAATGAGGGTATGGAGAATGCGATGAAGCAGATGGTTCTACAGGAGTCACGCAGTGCTTAGCCGGGCAATCGGAGAAACGGGAGTCGCTCTCACGGAGCTCGGGTTCGGTGCTGCTGGCCTGGGCAATCTCTATACGGAAGTTTCGGAGGATGACGCCCACGCGGCCGTAGCTTCGGCGTGGAGTCGGGGTATTCGCTACTTCGACACCGCGCCACACTATGGCCTCGGCCTGTCGGAGCGCAGACTCGGCAGTGCACTGGCGCGGTATCCGCGCGAGGAGTACGTCGTGTCGACCAAGGTCGGACGAGTGCTTGACCGAAACGATTCGCCTACGGGTACCGATATGCAGCAGGGCTTTGCGGTTCCTGACTCTTGGCGCAGAAGACTCGACTTTTCTCGCGACGGCGTGCTGCGATCACTCGAGTCGAGCCTTGACCGCCTTGGGCTCGACTACGTCGACATCGTCTACGTTCACGATCCGGAGTTGGGGGAACGTGATGAGGTCGACAAGGCCGTCGAGGCTGTCATCGAACTGCGATCTCAGGGTGTGATCGCCGCTGCAGGCGTGGGTAGCGGTGACACCGATCAAGTGGAACGGCTCCTACTCGAATCAGACCTAGACTTGGCAATGTTCGCAGGGCGCTACACCCTGCTCGAGCAGGGCGGAGAACGCGCGCTATCCGCCGCTCAGGCCACAGGTAAGAGCCTGGTGATCGCTGGAGCATTCAATTCAGGGATTCTCGCCAATGACCGCCCCCCACAGGACGCCACCCACAATTACAGGCAAGCGGGTACAGGCTCGCTGGCCCGGGCGAATGCGCTTGCCGACGTGTGCGAGGAGTTCTCGACGACTCTCCCAGCCGCCGCGATCGCATTCCCGCTCGAGCGTTCGGTTGTGGCGAGCGTGGCACTGGGGATGCGCAACGGCAATGAAGTGGAGCGAAACCTGGAGCTCCACAACCGCGGTGTTCCTGAGAAATTGTGGGCGGCCATGCGCGAACGTGGGCTTCTCTAATGGACGTCGTCGAGACAGTTACCGCCGCCTGCACTTTTCACGGTGAGGGTCCCGTCTGGGATCGCCGCAACCAGCGTTTGCTATTCGTCGACATGTTCGCGGGCGAAGTCTTAGCGCTCGACGGCGCTCACAACGTGACGAGACACAGGGTCGATGCGAACGTCGCTGCGACTATCAGGCCGAGGGCGGATGGCGGCTATCTAGTCGGCGTGGAGCATGGGCTCGTTACGGTGAACGAGGACCTGTCAGACGTTCACCCATTGAAGTTCTCGATCTCGCAGGCCCTACGTATGAACGAGGGCGGATGTGACGATGAGGGCCGTTTCTACATCGGATCGATGGGACACGAATCCGAACCGAAGATTGGCAGTCTCTACCGCGTGGACCTAGATCTTTCCGTGCATCAGGTGATGTCAGGGATCACCATACCGAACGGGATCCAATGGAGTTCGAACGGTGATGTCGCGTACTACATCGATTCCGCAACGTCCCGGATTGACGTGCTGGATTTCGACCGACGCTCGGGCACGTTTGGTGCAAGGCGGACGCTCGTACATTTCGAGATGGAAGACGGTATCCCCGATGGGATGACGATTGATAGCGAAGGAGGTCTGTGGGTCGCAATGTTCGGCGCATCGGCCGTGCGCCGGTACGACCCGGACGGAGCTCTGACATGCACCATTGCCATGCCGAGCCGTGGGGTGACCTCTTGTGCATTCGGCGGCCGTGACCTCGACGTCCTGTACGTGACTACCTCGCAAGCAGGCGCCGACCTTGCGCATGATCGCACAGCGGGATCGCTACTTGCTGTCAACCCAGGTATACGAGGCATCGACCTGCCCGACTTCGCGGGTTAGTACCACCAGACGACTAGCCCAGATGGCGGAAAGAACAAGGGGAGACAGATCATGGAATTGCTGGTTGAGCGCGTAGCAGTCATCACCGGAGCCTCGCGCGGCATCGGGGCAATCGTGGCGCGCGCCTTCGCGCGCGAGGGGGCACGGTTGGTCTTGGCGCACGAGCCATCAATCGAGCGAACGCGAGAAGCGGTCAAGCTCGCGGCAGAGCTTAACCGCGGTGGTGAGGTAGCCGTGCTGGTTAGTGCGGACCTGCTTGCCGAAGGAGCCGCCGAGGTAATCGTGAATGCTGCGATCGTTGCCTTCGGGCGGCTCGACATCGTCGTCGCTAACGCGGCGCTCCAGAACAGAAGCCAGTGGGATTTGATCTCAACTGATGAGTGGGACATGGTGCAGGCGGTAAATCTTAGATCGCCATGGCAGTTGGTCAAGGCGGCGGCGCCCTATCTCGAAGCCAGCCCTGCCGGATCGGTGATCATGGTTACGAGCATCATGGTCGAGTCCGGAGTCCCGTCTCAGATCCACTACACCGCGAGCAAGGCCGGACTCATTGGCGTCGCGCGAGGCTTGGCGCGGGCGATGGGTCCGCGCGATGTGCGCGTTAACGCTGTCATGCTCGGCGCCGTACGCACCGAGAAGGAAGAAGAGTTCGTTCAAGACGCTGCCGCTGTAAATTCGGAGGTGCTCGCGGTTCAGTCTCTTCAGCGGCGTGCAACGGCCGACGACGTCAGCGGCCCTTTCGTCTTTCTGGCGAGCGCACTTAGCTCCTTCGTCACTGGGCAGGTCGTGAACGTCGATGGTGGGTGGATCCACTATTAGGGGTGTGGCTGAGCCGTTACCTTCGCTCGTCATTGCCGTGCGCGGACATCGTAGATTGTGACGCCACGGGATATCTCTCCGCATGCTCCGATCTCGAAAGGTCGGTCGTGACGAACGCCCGATAGTCGGGGGTCTGCACGAAGTGCAGTAGAACGCGGCCTTCGCATCCGAGTACGGCCTCACCCTCGCCCGAGATAGCCCTCGGGTTGTGGCGCGAGGATGCGTTCGCAGGGAGCGCGGTCTCGATCATGTGAGGGGTGGGTCCTGTGTGCTTTCCTTCCGGTGCGGATCGTGATGCTACCTTGATGGCGCCTGCGTGGGATTTCGAACATTCACATCCTGCTGAACTCCGAAGGAATCGGCGTTCAGTTCCGACGATCCATGCGGTGACCGCGAGATAGGCTTCTCGGCTCGTGGAGAGGGGGATCGTGGTTCGCCACCCGAGGGTGCGCACAGCAGCCGTTGTGGTTTCTCGTCGCGGACCTCGACACCGGCATGGTGGAGATGCGCCTCGAGCTCGGGCTCAACGGACCCTGGACACACGCCGTAGCGTCGCCCTGCGCGATTGTGTGCGAGGGCGTGTCCAGTTGGTCGAGGCGATTCAGACTGCGACGTCAGCTTGCTGCACGAGAGACTGGGCCCTCTCGAGCACGCGCGTCAGAGCGGACCGCCACGCCTTTCCCTCGACCGCGGAACGACGATCGACCGGGGCCGACCCGTCGGCCCCGCACTTGGGAGCATTGGTCTGATCCCAGAGATTTCGCCACTGATCGCATCACGCGACAACGATAAAGAATGGTCCGCGCGACACGGATCAGGTTTTGCGAGACACCCTAGGTCTCGCAAAACGGTCGCTTGGATTAGTGCGCAATAGCTGCCAGCGAGTCGGCCGCAACGTTCACTGTCTCGGCGATGTCAGCAGGAGTGTGCGCGGTCGAAATGTACCAACGGCCGCCGGGAAGAGCGAACACGCCTCGTTTGAGCATTTCGACGAGAAACCTGTTGTACATGTCGAGATCTTGGGCGAGAAAGTCAGCGAAGGTCGCGGCATCCAGAGTCCCGGGCATGCACTGCACGACCGGACCGACCTGGTTGATCGTCACGGGTATACCGTGCTCTCTGAACGCCGATCTCAAGCCGGTCGCGAGGGCGAGGCCCATGCCTTCTAGGCGTTCGTAAGTTCCTGTGACCGCAAGTTCGTCAAGGGTCGCACCCGCCGCGGCGAGAGAGATCGGGTTGCCGTTGTATGTGCCGGCGTGCACGACTCCAGAGGTCGTCTGTTTAAGCACTCGAGCCTTGCCGGCCACCGCGGAGAGCGGATATCCGCCTGCGATCGCCTTGGCGAGGATGACGAGGTCGGGCACAACTCCGTATCTTTCGACGGCACCCCCCGAGGCGATGCGGAACCCCGTAATGACTTCGTCGAAGATCAAGATCGTTCCGGTCTCGTCTGCCAGATCCCGCAGGCCTTTGAGGAATCCAATCGGTGGTTCGATTACCCCTGAGTTGCACAGGACGGGCTCGAGGATTATCGCCGCGATGTCGGCACCGGGCGCACGCAGCGCCTGTCGAACGGACTCGAGATCACCCCAAGGGAGGATCTCCACATCGTCGAGGACCGACGGGTTCTGGCCGCTCGAGCCCAGCGCGAGATCGCCGGAACTGTCGGGCCGATACCCCACGAGCATCGGATCGGACCACCCGTGGTAGTGGCCGCCAAACTTGACGAAACGGTTCCGACCCGTTGCTCCGCGCGCCAACCGAAGGGCTACTTGCACGGCCTCGGTGCCAGTATTGCTCCAGAGCACCTGCTCCATGCCGGGGATGCGTGAGATGACCTTCTCCGCGACCTCTGCCTCGAGCAGATGACCTGCTCCGTACGTCGCCCCGAGCGGCAGCTGCTTCGCCACAGCCTCACCGAGGTGGGCATTGCCGTGGCCAAGAATGACGGGGCCCCAGCCGAGCACGTAGTCGATGTAGGTGTTTCCGTCGATGTCGATCAATCGCGGGCCCTTGCCGCCGGCGAAGAACAGCGGGTGGGGCGGCATGGACGCGCGTAGGCCTGTCGATACACCACCCGGGATGGACAGCTTCGTCCTTTCCCAGGCGGCCTTCGATTCTTGCCACGGAGTAGTCGTCATCGGTGCGCCCTCACTCAACAGTTTCATCAGACAAAAACACGGTTCCGTTTATGAAAGTAGCACTCGACGTCGATTGGGTCAATGTGCGGCGCTAGAGGCTAGCGCCGACTCCCGCTGATCTGCCAAAACGTGCAGAGCCGGACGCGCGGGGGCGTAGAGCGGCACCATTGAGACGCATCAGACACGATGCGTTCGGGGGTTAGGTAGAGAAGAAGCGCCGCAGGCTCGGGTAGTCAGGGGCGAGTTTCGTCAACGCGACGCGAGATCGCTCGTGCCGCCTCGTGCAGAGCGGCTGCAACCTCATCGACTCGGGCCAAGGGCATCCGGCTAATCGGTGCGCTCACGCTGATCCCGGCACGGAAGCCGGTGCCGTCGACGGCGACCGCTATGCAACGGCCACCTTCCTGGTTCTCCTCGTCATCTAAGCCATACCCAACGGTCTTGACTCGTTCGAGTTCCTTGAAGTAGTCCGAACGATCGGTGATCGTCTTGGCTGTGATGCGTGGCATTCCGAGATCGAGGATGGTATTGACGTCGGTGGCCGGAATCATGGTGGCAATCACCTTGCCCAGCGCGGTTGCGTAGATGTCGCCGCGCTCGCCCTCTCGCGCGGCAAGGCGCATCATGTGTGGTGACTCTTCTACGACGAGGTGGGTTATCGATGAGCCATCTAGCACGCCGAGATTGGTCGTCTCCCCGAGCTCCGCGCGAAGTTTGGCCAGGATGGGTCGCGCGATCTCGGAGAGGAGCTCGACAGAGCGGGTGTTCTGAGGGCGGAACGCTAGCCCCAGACGGTACATGCCGCTGGATTCGTCACGATGAAGGTAACGGCGCGACTCCAGGGCAGTGAGGTATCGGAAGGTCGAACTCTTGGGTAGTGCCACACCGTCGGCGATTTCCGTGAGCGTTAGCCCCTCCGTGGCATCGGCGACCATGTCGAGAATGTCGCAGACGCGGTCCACGGCGCGCACCGAGTAGGCGTTCGTAGGGCGATCTTCGCTTGCTTGAGCGTTGTTGACCGTCATCGGCGTATCCCCTGGGTGTATTCGGCGGCTTTAGCCGTTCGCTACATGCGCGGGCAATCTTACCAGGCGATATGGAAACTCGGTTTTTCAGAGCGGAACTGGTGCGGAGTTGCCTGTCGCCGGGCGGACGCGCCGTCGCGCTCGGCACCTCGACCGGGACAACGCTGCCCTCGGATCGAGGATCGCAGTTTCGATCCCGGAAGTACGCCCCGAGTTCAGCTCCATCGCGCTTCAAGGGGTCTGTTTCTATCGGCCAATATCTACAGACGACATCCCGTTATGTTCGTTTGGCTGAGAGTGACGATGACTCGTGACGCGGTCGCCAGCCGCCGTTGAGGTCTTTCGCATGCTGAGTGCGCGGAGCGTCCCAGTCATCCCTGGCGCCATCTCTTGATCCTTGATGCCGCAGCGAAGAGATCCTCGAACGTAGGCAATAGAGCGCGAATGTCCTCGTGCTGTTGCTCGGCGGTTGTGTGTTCGGTCCGGGAGGGCGGTTGATGCAATTCGGGACGGGGCCGATCGAAGCTGAGAGTGTCTCCGGCCATGAGTAGCGCCATCTCGAAGCCGTGAATGAAGGCCATAGCTCGCACGAGGGTGGGCGGGAACCCCAGATACAGGCCAGGCCGCTTGACGAAAGCTGCCGCCATCTCCTTCGGCCCGAACTCCGCCCGTATCGCGGTAGGAGAACCGGTCTGTTGCTCGTCGTGCGCGCGTTCTTCCTGATCGTCATCAGGTTCATGACAGCCGTCGTTTGCCGACCCAACATCGCCCGCTGGTGGCCTTGAGGTGCGTGAGCGAGATGTTGCCTGCTCGACCACCGAGAGCAGATAAGCGCCGGAGCTCTGCCCCGTGAGTGTCGCGCGTTCCTTGATGATGTTTCCGAACGCGGTGGGCGGTCGAGCTGAGATGAAGTCCTTGCCATTGACGATGCGTGGATTCGTATGGTCCTCGCCCGGCTGGCGAATCGAGCGGGCAGGAACGAAGTGGGGCATGCCGAGCTCCTCCGCTGCCAGCATCACAACGTACTCGCCGTGCGTCAGGCCCAGCCGGCGGGCGTCCTGCCGCAGCTGTGCACCGAGCTCCGGTCGGGGACGAATGACGATCGTGTCTCGCGCGCCTTTGCTCGGGCGCCCCCGTGTCTGTGTCAAGGCTCTCGCCGAACATCGCTCGTGCGCTGCGAGCCCGCGTCGGCGCCAGCTCCGTTGTCACTTGGGGTGCCGATGATTTCGGCTTCCATTTTGGCGAACGCACGGGCTTGGGCCACGAACACGGCCGCCACGGTCTGGGTGAGATTTTCCTGGTGTTGGATCGTGAGTTGGCCCCACGCGAGTGACAGATCTTTCGTCGTTCGAGCCTGTCCGTCGGCGAGGAACTGAGCGGTCTCGTCGAAGAGGCGCAGGTGGTGGGTGTCGAACTCGTTGCGCCAGTCTTTCGAGTGCATGTGACCTGCTCTTTCTTGGGTCATGGCTCAGAGCCAATCTTGGAGTCGGATGAGGCTCATGACTCGATCGGGGTCGCCGCCGTCGATCAGCCATGCTCTGGGCGTCTGTCGCGCGGCGGCGAGCAAGCTGTCCTGAGGGGTATCCATGAACGCGGCGGTGCTGGTCCACCTCCACCGGCCTCGAACAGCTTCGATGAGTTTCGGAAGATGCGGGATGAGAGGTTGTGGTCGGCCAATGTTGAACTGGAACACAGGAAACCTGAGGCACCGGCCGACTTCGACGGCGTACAGGCGCCCCTCAACGATGGCCGAGTTCACTTCACCCGCGGACATACGCAGGTACCCCGTCACGTGTTCAGGGACCATGTTGCGCGAACAGCCGCGAGGAACGCTTCGGCACCGTCGAGCGGGGGCGAACCACGTGCGAGCCGCCGACTGATTGCGGCGAACTCCGGGGGGTGAAGGCACTGGAAGTCAGGAGATACTCCACCTCAGCTTCCGTTGGCGATCCGGGCGGACGCATCGCCGACAGGGTTTCGGCGAGTGAGCCAAGTAGCCCATCGGGATCGTTGGTCAGTGGGATGAGTGCGTCGATGAAGGCCTGAACGGAGGCCGACGGGGGTCGAGTGCCCGCTCGATTGATATTGTCGGGATTGCTCATGCATCACACGGTATGGGTTGATGGCGAGAGAAATCGGCGACCTAAACAGTGCCGAAATGTAGGGTTTCCTGGTTTACGAGCAAAAACGTCAGAGGCTGAAAATCTCTAACGAGATTCGATCGTTATCGGGGCGCTATAAGCGTGACTCCACGCGGTGTGAATCATCGGTGGCCCGACGTAATGTGTCAACATGACTAGTCCGACTTGTAGCCGCGAGATTGCTCGCGAACTCGTTTCGTCGCTCGGACCGACACTGGTCGCCTCGTTATCCGGATCGAAAGACCGCACATTGCCGCTCCACTGGGCCGAGCCTGGCGGGCCCGAACCAGCAAGCGACGCCGCACGCCGCCTGACCGTTGCGCATCGACAGTGGAGACTGCTTGCCTCAGCCAACGGAGCGGAATCAACTCGCCTGTGGTTCATCAGCGGCAACTTTCTTCTTCGCGGGGATACTCCACTCACCGCGATCCGCGAGGACCGTCACTTAGATGTTGCTCAAGCGGCGGAAGCTTTCATCAACTGGCCGGAAGGCGTCTCCTGAAGCGAGACATCGCGCAGCTCCGGGTTCGCGTTGTCAGTGAATCTGCACTTTGAGCTTGTCATCGTCGATCGTGGCTTGTATGAGCTTGTCATCGTCGATGACGTGGCTTGTAGAAGCAGTGAGTTCCGCCCATTGGTGGCCGGGCTGCGACCGACGCTCTGACTCGCCTGCCTCGGTTATGTCGTCAGCATGTCGGGCTCGATGATGGCCTCGCCGTGACCGTCACGCGGTCAGAATGCGCCCCGCTTGCGCCCACCAGTGGGCTTCTCCGATGCTGTCAAAGGCCGTGGGTAAGAGGTGGCCATACGCTGACCGTAAGGAGGTCGGATCGTGACCGCAACGCGGTCATCTTCTTTCATAGCGCGTCGAAAACCTCTGGCTCTGCGCTCGAACGGACATCTTGACCGCCTGCTGGTCACGCGCTGGACATGTCCGGTCAGCATCCGGCCAGGCATGGGCACACCCTGGCCGGCAGATGGTCGCCGAAGCCCGCTTCTAGGGGGGGGCTTGGATGTCGTCCTGCGCACATCGGGAGGACAGAATGCGATGCCGCCGCCACGAATGACCGGTCCCGCCGCCGGGCTCGTCGGGTGTCGCCAGAGCATCGGGCGGAAGCCACACCGCCGCCGGGCGGAAAAGGAAGAGCTGCAGAGAGACCGGAGCGAACTCCGGCCATCGCCGTTTCGCAACAATGACAGCCGCGTGCCCGCGTCTGCGTCGGGGAGGGAGGAGCATGTGGGGCGAAGCCTTACGGCCGCTCCGTCGCTTCGCTCCATGCTTGGATACCTGGTGCCACTCCGTCCCAAACCAGGTATCCAAGCAAACCCCGACTTTCCAACGGCAAAGGATGGCCAAGTATCCACGGCACCCTTCGGGTTCTGCCGAGGATACTTATGACGAGGATCCATCCTTTTCCGCTGATGAAACAGCAATAATGACCACGACTCTCCGCTAAAGCTCCGATTCGAGGGAGCAAGAGAAAAGAGCATAAGGGGAGGTGGCACCGGGCTGCGTTTCTCCTCCGCTTCGCTGCGGATCAACTTGCCCGCTGGTCGGCGTAGCCGACGCCTCTGAGACATCCGCTTCAGGAGCTCGCTGCGCTCGTCCTTTGTGCATGTCTCACCCTCGACGCTGGCGCATCGCGGGCCCTCACGTCGAAGCTGACGCTTCGCCGCCTGGGAACGCCCCGTCGGGGGCGTTCCCAGGTGCTCCCGTCGATGCCGCGCAGTCGCTTCGCGCGGCACGGACATCGCCGAAGGAAGGAACGCGGATCGTCTTCGACGGGATCGTCCCTCGAGCAGTGACACAGGGTAGGGAGGAATCATTTCCGTAATGCCATCGAGAATGAGTTCCACGGACGCCGGCCAGTAGGCCCCGTGACCTCCGGGTGCTTGCGCTGTGTGGCCGGCTCGCGGGACTGCAAGGCAGACCGACACGTGTACCTGCACGTACCTGCACCCCTGTAGGTACGCCTCGTAGCAGGGAAAATCCCAGGCTGCGAGGAGTTTCGCGGGGTTTCAGCAGCGAGGAGCTCGCTCGGGCATAAAAGGCATTTGATCTGGCATTTAACGATTTGTGCCTGGTGTACCTGCTCGAAGAGCAA
This sequence comes from Microbacterium sp. NPDC090218, assembly GCA_044900255.1. Lineage (GTDB taxonomy): Bacteria > Actinomycetota > Actinomycetes > Actinomycetales > Microbacteriaceae > Microbacterium. Next base: position 384,765 of record JBJDMS010000002.1, read on the forward strand.
CCTCTATAGGAGGTGGTGCGTGTGAGGATGACCTTTCTTCAAGGTCTGAACCTAATGATTTCCCTGATCCACCAGTTACACCAGGTACATTTCGTCAGAATCGCTCTAAGTCGTTGATTTATCAAGGGTTAGGCGTACCTGGAGGTGTAACTGGATCCCCCTGTTTGAGCAGGTACGCACCAGGTACATCTCCCTCGACTCAACTGGCGGTGCGCGTGCATTGGCGCCGAGCTGTCGCCGGGCAAGTGGGCGGTGGGGTGTTCTTGTGTACAATTGCTGCACGCCCGAATGACATGAAAGGGGCGAGAGCCATCTGGCTCGACGAGTGGATACGCCAAGCAACCGCTAACGGGTTCGGCTAACAAGATCCTCTTGAGAGTTTCGACTTTCGAGGATCCCCATGTCTCTTTCCACCGTCACGAGCACACCGCTGCTCGACTCTCTCATCACGCCGGCAACTCTTGCCGAGCGTCTCGGCACGACCGAGCGCAGCCTCGCCGAATGGCGTATCACCGGCCGCGGGCCGAAGTTCATCCGTGTCGGGCGAAGCCCGCGTTATCGTCCCGAGGCTGTCGACGAATGGCTGCTCGCTCAGGAGCACGCGAGCACGTCGGAGGAAGCCGCCTGATGGGCACCGTCAAGGCTTACTCGACCAAGACCAAGGGGCGGATGTACGAAGTCTGGTACACCAAGCCCGACGGTACGCGCGGTCACGACCGCGGCTTCAAGCTCAAACGCGACGCCGAGGCGCATCTCGCAACGGTGGAGGTGTCGAAGCTCCGGGGGTCGTACGTGGATCCGGCAGACTCCAAGATTCGCATCCGCGAACTCGGACCCGACTGGCTCCAGCGGCACAAGACGAAGGTCACGGCGAGCAGCTACCACTCCATAGAGAGCGCCTGGCGCGTGCACGTGTTGCCAAAATGGGGAGATTACGCGGTAGGCGCCGTCACCCGACGAGACCTCGCCTTGTGGCTGACGCAGCTTGGTGAAACACGCTCCCACACGACGGTTGCCCGAGCCCGAGATCTCTTGGGTGGCATCTTCGATGACGCAATCGAGGATGGGCGAGTCGTCAAGAACCCCGCGCGCGGGATCGTGATCAAGAGGAAACCCCTTCCCGTCGAAGTCTTCCTCACGCATAGGCAGGTTGAGGAACTCGCGCGTGAATCTCGATACCCGAGCCTCGTGCGCTTCCTTGCGTACACGGGACTCCGGTGGGGCGAAGCAACCGCTCTGCGTGTGCGCAACGTCGATCTCGGGAAACGGCGTCTGCTGATTCGGGAGGCGGTCGCGGAAGTGAACGGCGAGCACATTCTCGGAAGTGTCAAGAGTCACGAGAGCCGGGTCGTTGCATACCCCGACTTCCTAGATGACGAGCTTGCGGACGCGTGCTTGGCCAAGGGGCCTGATGATCGGCTGTGGGTGGGCTCGGACGGCGGGTTCCTGCGCTCCGGTAACAGCCGGAACGGCTGGTTCCAGGCGGCGGTCAAGCGGTGTGTGGCCGCCGACCAGGACATGGCTCGGATTACGCCCCACGACCTCCGCCATACGGCGGCCTCGCTTGCAATTAGCGCTGGTGCAAACGTCAAGGTCATACAGAGGATGCTGGGGCATAAGTCTGCGAAGGTGACACTCGACACGTACGCCGCGCTCTTCCCCGACGATCTTGACAACGTGGCCGATGCACTAGCTCGACAGCGCAGGTTGCAGGTCGACCGCTGACTTCAGACTCGTCAAGCGCAATGACGTTCAGTAGACCCCAAATCCGCAGCCGCAAGAAAGGCGATGCGGGGAAACGTGCTGAGCGGAAGCGAGAACATCGTGTACCGTGCTCAGCATAGGATTCGCGCGCGGCTACCCCATGGCAGTCGCGCCGACTGTCGCGGTAGGGGTCTGGGGGATGACGACTGTCGATTTGCCAACGACGTTGTTGGTGGCGGCTCCGGAAGATGCCGGAGCGCAGACGCTCGATCGATACGTTTGGCAAGCTTCCATGGCTGTCATCGACCTCTTCGCACTCGCGATCGCAGAATGGGGACGTGACGGCGCTGCGAGGTTTGCCATCGTTTGCGAGCATCACGAAGATTACGTTGTCGTGGCCCCTGCCGGCACTACTCTCGTGAGCGTCAAGCACCGGGAGCGGACAAGGGGTGGATGGACACTGGCTTCGCTCGTAGTCGATGGCGGCCTTGCGCATCTTTTCGATCGGTGGCGAAAGCTCGACATGACTTTCGGCTGTCGGCTCGTTACTTGCAGTGGGATGGCTTCCGCCGGAAGCAAGTTTGCAGCGCTGTTGCTTGCCGTCCACGAGGGCGAGGATCTCGATGATGACCAGCGCGACGTTCTGAAGGCTTTCGCCCTGAAGCTGGCCGCAAATTGTGCTGCATCAGACGAGGACCGAGCGGGCTGGTTTGCTGCGGGTGAAGAAGTGCCCAGCGAGGGGCTTCTCCAACTATGCGTAAGGTTCCTCAAGGTGTTCAGACTGGAGTCTGGACGATCAGATCGCGATGAGCTTCCCTATTCCGCCATCGGAAAGTACGCCACTCCATTCACGACGTTCATGGACCTCCCTGAGAACCATGCGGCCGCCGTGTGGGAGAGGTGCAATGAGCACGTCCTGACTCGCATGCGAGCGCGCGGGGAGATCGAGCATGGCGGAATTCAGCAGGTAGTCGACCTCTATCGCGACGCAGCTTCCGAGGTCGCGTTGGCGACAGCGTTGCAGAGTCGAGTCTTCACGTCCGAGAACCTGCGGGAAGTTGTAGACCTTTGCGTGACCCTCGATCTTGAATCCACAACATTCGAGAATCTGCCGGCGCCGACGGTGCTGTCTACCAAGGTGATCAACGGTGGGCTTACTATGACGACTGCCCAGTGGGCGGAAGACCTTGCTCAGGCATGGCGCCTGTTCGAGGCTTCAGCGGAGGAGGGCGGTCCAGGGGCGTATACACAGATCAGTTCATTGCGAGCATGGGTGCAAGGCCAAACCAGCGAAGCGAGTGAGGAGGCCACCGCCGCTGGCGTGGTGGACGGGCGGATCATGTGGGCGCGCCTAAGGCAACTGTTGAAGGAGATCCCGGAGGAGCTCTCGTCCCCACTTGCCACCGAGCAGATCCTGCTTGGTGCCGCCTGCGCACTTGCTAGTGAGTGCAAGGTGTGGTTCAGTCCGCTGTTTCCCATCGAAGAAGCGGTCGCGATCTTTCCGAAGCGGTTGGACGGTACGGCAGCATGAGCGCTATTGATCGAGATGCTGCAGTTCGAGACCTCCAAGTTCAGCAGCTTCGTATCCTCAGCCTGGTTCACTCTGTGGCCGAACTGCCGTCGACTGCGGGGAAGGTGGACAGCTTGACCAAGCTCGCGAAGCTCGACTTTCTCGTTCGCTACCCGGAGGCTCGAGACGCCGTGCGAGGGACGTTGGCCGGTCACGCTTCCCGCCGCGTGGACCTGAATCCATCGTCAGGTTGGAGCTCAATGGTTCGTCACAAGTTCGGCCCTTGGGATGATTCGTACTACCCCGTCATCGGCGCGCTCGTCGCGCGGGGCCTAGCCCGGTACGTCCGCGCCAAGAATCGGGCAGTAGGAGTTTCTCTGACGAAGACTGGCAACGACCTCTACCGGAAGCTGCGAGAAGACGAGGCGTGGGACGAGGTGGCCGCCGAAGTGGAAACCGTTGCTTCCGAGTTTGGGCATCTAACCGGCAACAAGCTGAAGGATGCGATCTACACCGCGCTGCCTCACGCACTTGATGTGCCTCATCGAACGGAGCTCCACCAATGACGGTCCCGATGCGCATCAACTCAGTATCATTCCTTGCCGACCGCGGCGACACGCGGCACACCTTCGCAGGCCCTTTGACCGTGCTCGAGGGGCCGATCGCGGTGGGCAAGACAACCCTGTTCGAGGCGCTCAAGTTCGCGCTAGGGGGAGCGGCTCGGCTGTCTCCGGTCCTCCTTCGTGATGTGCGCAAGGTGCGGGTGGAGTTGGAGATCGCCGGACGCAGCGTCACGGTGACGCGGGCGGTCGATCGGAAATCCAAGTTCGTTGAGTGTGAGTCAAGCGACCCCGCTCTGAATGGGTCGTTTCCCGTCGCCCGTACGCCCAAAGAAGACTCGATCGGGGATGCGCTCATGCGGGTGATGGGCCTTCCGAACGCTCCCACCTACTCCACGAAGACTCGGACCTCTAGGATCTCCTTCGCGAACGTTTGGTGGTACACCTACGTCGAGCAGCGTGACATCGACCGGAGCATCGCTCATAGCTCGGAAACTTACGCGGATCCGGCTAGACGAGCGACATTCGATCTCTTGATGGGCCTCGTCAGCGAAGAGTCGATGGCGATTCAAGCAAGGGCTCAAGAACTCGCGGCGTCCGCGCGAGAGGCGAAGGCGAAAGAACTTGCTGTCAAAGAGTTCCTCGGCGAGAGCCAGTCAACGTCGCGGGACGACGCTGAGCGTGCGCTCCATAGCGCCTACCAGCACCGGGACCGCGCAGCGGCCGAGCTTGCCGAGATGAACACCGAAGCTCGTCAATCGACACAAAGTGCTGACCTACTAAGAGAGATGGTGCTAGCCAATAGGCAAGAGCTTGTAGATCTGGAGGCTCGCTCCTCGACTATGGCCATCGAACTCCAGGAGCGCGAGCTGCTGCTGCGACGACTTCGAGATCGGCGAAGCTCTATTGAACGAGCGGACCTTGCAGTCGACCTACTCGCGCCGATCGACTTCGTAGTCTGCCCCAGGTGCGCGCAAAGTCTAAAAAAAAGAACGGTGCCAGCCGGAGCATGCACAGTGTGCCTACAACCGGACCCGGTCCCCACAGGCATGCTGGAGCTTCGCGCCAGCTCGGAGCGCGCCTCCGTCGATGCGCAGGAGCGTGAACTCGAGGTCCTAATCCTCGACCTGAAGGAGGATCGTGAGGGCATCGCAGGAGCGCTTGCCGCAAGTCGTCGCAACCTTGAGAAGCTGGAAACACTTCTTGACGCCCGATCCGCTGAGTTCGTTGCCCCGCGCCTAGAGGCGTTCGGAGACGCTTCGGCGGTGCTCGCGCGTTCCGACACTGAGATCGCCCTGCTGGAGAAGGTGCTCCGTCAATGGGACGTCGTGAGGGACCTAGAGTTCAATCGTGCCGAGGTCGAGGCGGCGGTTGCGTCCGATATCGAGCGACGCAAAGAACTAGACGCGATGCTCGGTCGACGCAGAGCAGACGTCATCGAGGAGTTGACCGAGGAGTTTCGTCGCCTCATTTCACGGTTCGGCATCCCCGGAATCACAGAGGCGCATATCGACCCCAAGAGCTACCTGCCACACTGCAATGGCGTACGTTGGGACAACCTCAGCACGGGCGGCATCGCCACCTCCCTGACGTGTGCTTACATGATTGCCCTGCTGTCTGTGGCCCTCCGGCGCGCAGACACCTCCTATCCTGGGCTGCTGATCTTGGACACGCCGAGGAAGTCGATCGGTAACCAAAATGCCCAGATTCTGGATGGTCTGTACCGTGAGTTGGACAGCCTGGCACAGGCCTATCCCGATCGGCTGCAAGTGATTGTTGCTGACAACAATCCACCGAAGACTATCTCTCAGAACTGGCACGTCGAGGCCTTTGACTATGACATGCCGGCCGTACGCACGGTTGAGCACCCGGGACAGATGAACGTCACGGTGCTGAGTGAGCAAGCTCCAGATGACTGGGAGCTCGTCGGAGCGGGCAGCTAGTCGTCAGTGGTAGAGGCCGTCCGATCGCCGATCTGCGCGTGCGCGCTACGAGGATCGCCGGGAGTTTCGTGGTGCAATTTGGTGCAGGAGCTGCTGTCAGCAGTTGTGAGCGGGTGTGCTCTACTGATCGATGTTTCCTCGTTTACGAGAAGAAGTGCGTGCTGACCTGCAGAAGGAGCACCCGCACAATGGGTTCAAACCCCACCGTCACCGCCATGGAAACCCCCTCCTCGTGAGGGGGTTCTTCCGTATCGGCACAACGCTCCTAGGCGTCAGTCTCGAGGGTCAGATCGGCTCGAAGCTTCGCGCGTGCTCGTGAGTACCTGCTGCGGATGGTCGCCGGCTTCTTGCCGAGGATCCTCCCCGCTTCTGCGAGGGAGAACCCGTCCCAGTGGACGAGCTGGATGATCTCACGATCGCCCGTAGGGAGTGCATCGAGCGCCTCCCACACGTCGTCGCGCACGGGGCGGGCGTCGCCACTGACGAGCGCTTCCCCCTTGAGTCTGTCGCTGAGCTTGCGCCGGCGTGACAGGGCTCGTCGGTGGTTGGCGAGCACGTTCCGGGCGATCCCGAACATCCACATCCGTGCCTCGACGGGCTCCGACGGCATGGCTTCGACCCTGCGCCACATCGTCAACAGGACCTCGCCGGTGAGATCGGCGGCGTCGTCGGTGGAGACAACACGACGAGCGAAGTACGCGAAGAGCGCTCGCTTGCTCCCGTCGATCAGACGCGGAAGATCCAGGCTGTCGTCACGCCACATCCATGCCAGGGCCTCGAGGGACTCCTCCGAGTGGCCGGCGGACATCAGTGACGCACCCATGTGCACGTCGAGGTGCCTGCAGTGCCGATACCGACCCCATTGCGCAGTTCGAACGGGATCTCCTCGACGACCGCGGTGACGATGCCCGTGGACACGGTCACGCGGTCCAGATCCTCCTGGGTGAGCTCGGGATCGACGCCGGCGTCGCCAGGGTTGGTCGGGTTCTGCTCGCCGAGGTCGTAGCCGCGCTGTCCGATGCCGGTCCAGTCGTGGGAGGCGATCCAGTCTTTGGCTTCGGTGACGTTCGTGCCGTCCCAGGACGTGACTGCAAGGGAGTACGTGCACTCGACCGCGTTGCCCTCGTCCGTGACATACGAGATCGGGATGACGGCGTCAGGGGTGAAGTTCGGGGCGATGTAGACGGCTGCCGCTGTTGCGAGAGCTCCGGCGCCCAGGAGTGCCCCCAGGCTCGCCGCGATGCGGACACCTCGCCGACGACGCGGAGGTCGCGCATGCTGCTCGGCCGCGTTCCTTGCGACGCGTTCGAGCATCGCATCGAGAAGCTCCGGGGAGTCGGCCCACTTGTCGTGCGGAGTGAGCAGCCGGTTGAGCTGTGTGTCGTTCATGGGTTTCCTCCGATGATCCGTTCACTACCGCTCATGTCCGATCATCGCCGAAGTGTTGCATCGGCGAAGATCTCGCCACGACCACTCCTGAGCTGCGGCAGAGCTCAGCCGAGCAGCTCCACCCCGAAGCCCGACACGACGGTCCGCAGCTCGGCGAGGTAGCGCTGCGCCTGCTCGGTGAGGGGGATCGCCGCGTGGCCGATCCAGCCGATCTCGATGCGCTCGTCGACGTCGAGCGGGATGGCGACGATCTCGGGGTCGAGGTCATCGCTGATGATGCCTGTGGAGATGGTGTAGCCGTCGAGTCCGATCATCAGATTGAAGATGGTCGCGCGGTCGGAGACGCGGATGTCGCGCGAACTCGAGAGGGTGGAGAGGATCTCCTCGGCGAAGTAGAAGGAGTTGTTCGCGCCCTGGTCGAAGGTGAGCCTCGGGACGTCGGCGAGATCGGCGAGGGTCACGCGATCGCGCGCAGCCAGCGGGTTCTTGCGGGAGATGAAGATGTGCGGCTCCGCGACGAAGAGCGGGCGGAACGCGAGCCCCGAGTCGCGGAGCAGCTTGTCGATGACGTTCCCGTTGAAGTCGTTCCGGTAGAGGATTCCCAGTTCGCTGCGGAGCGTGCGGACGTCTTCGATGATGTCCCACGTGCGCGTCTCGCGCAGCGAGAACTCGTACTCCGCGGCCGAGGTCGCCTTCACCATCCGCACCAGTGCGTCGACCGCGAACGAGTAGTGCTGCGTCGACACCCCGAGCAGGCGTCGTGACGGCGGTCGGCCGAGGTATCGCTGTTCGAGGAGGGCCACCTGCTCGACGACCTGCCGGGCGTACCCGAGGAACTCCACGCCGTCCGTGGTCAACGTCACCCCGCGGGCGGAGCGATGGAGGAGCACGCGCCCGACCCTCTGCTCGAGGTCTTTCATCGCTGCCGACATCGTGGGCTGGGCGACGTAGAGCAGGTCGGCGGCGGCACTGATCGAGCCCTCTGCGGCGACCTCGATGTAGTAGGTGAGCTGCTGCAGGGTGATGCCGCTGTTCGAGCGTTTGGCCATAGCCTCAGGCTATGCCATGGCATAGTCACGCCGCATTACTCGATAGGGCCGCTCACACCGCACCATGGAGGTATCCCCTTTCGCAAGGCCGAGCCCGGCCGATCAGCTCACCGATTGGCACCTCATGGCACACGACTTCACGTTCCGCATCACGACGACCCGCTTCGACGAGGACTACTCGCCGTCGGACAACTCCCGGATCACCACCAACTTCGCCAACCTGGCGCGGGGCGAGCACCGTCAGCAGAATCTCCGCAACGCCCTGACGATGATCGACCGTCGGTTCAACGATCTGGCGAGCTGGGACAACCCGAACGGGGACCGCTACACCGTCGAACTCGAGATCGTCTCGGTCGCCGTGCAGTTCGCCGCAGAAGGCGAGGATCAGGAGTTCCCGCTGCTCGAGGTCCTCGACATCCAGATCGTCGACCGTCTCACCGGAAAGCGCCGTCACGGGATCGTGGGGAACAACTTCTCCTCCTACGTGCGCGACTTCGACTTCAGCGTGCGCCTGCCGGCGGCCAGCGAGGCCGCGGGAGGATTCAGCGTTCCGGCTGACTTCGGCGACCTGCACGGCAAGCTCTTCCAGCACTTCCTCGACTCGGCGACCTATCGGGAGCGCTTCGCCCTGTCGCCCGTGATCTGCATCAGCGTCTCGACGAGCAAGACGTACCGCCGCACTGAGAACCACCACCCGATCCTCGGGGTCGAGTACGAGCAGAAGGATCCCTCGCTGACCGACGAGTACTTCGGCAAGATGGGGCTCTCGGTGCGGTACTTCATGCCGCGCGGCAGCGTCGCGCCGCTGGCGTTCTACTTCCGCGGCGATCTGCTCAGCGACTACACGAACCTCCAGCTCATCGGCACGATCAGCACGATGGAGACGTTCCAGAAGATCTATCGACCGGAGATCTACAACGCGAACTCGGCCGCTGCGAGCGTCTATCGGCCGAGCCTCGAGGAGCAGGACTACTCGGTGACGAAGATCGCCTACGATCGCGACGAGCGCAGTCGGCTCGCGGCCGAACAGGGCAAGTATGCGCACGAGCACCTCGTGAAGCCGCACGGCGAGCTCCTCGAGCGGTGGGCCGCCGGCTACGCCGACGCTGCCCTGGCCCCCGTCGGATGACGAACGGAAGATCACCGATCATGAACACTCTTCTTCCCACGTCGATCGTCGGCAGCCTGCCCAAGCCGTCCTGGCTGGCCGAGCCGGAGACGCTCTGGTCCCCGTGGAAGCTGGAGGACGACGCCCTGGTCGAGGGCGCGCACGATGCACTGCGCATCACCGTCCAGGAGCAGCACCAGGCCGGCATCGACATCATCAGCGATGGCGAGCAGACCCGCCAGCACTTCGTGACGACGTTCATCGAGCATCTCTCCGGCGTCGACTTCGACCAGCGGGAAACCGTCCGAATCCGCGACAGGTACGACGCCAGCGTCCCGACCGTCGTCGGCGCCGTGAGCCGGGAGAAGCCCGTCTTCGTCGAGGACGCGAAGTTCCTCCGCCAGCAGACGGATCAGCCGATCAAGTGGGCTCTGCCCGGTCCGATGACGATGATCGACACCCTCTACGACCGCCACTACAAGAGCCGCGAGAAGCTGGCCTGGGAGTTCGCGACGATCCTCAACCAGGAGGCGAAGGAGCTCGAGGCGGCCGGGGTCGACATCATCCAGTTCGATGAGCCGGCATTCAACGTCTTCTTCGACGACGTGCAGGACTGGGGCGTGGCAGTGCTCGAGAGGGCGGCCGAAGGATTGCGCGCGGAGACCGTGGTGCACATCTGTTACGGGTACGGGATCAAGGCGAACACGGACTGGAAGGCGACTCTCGGTTCGGAGTGGCGCCAGTACGAGAAGTCGTTCCCGCTACTGCAGCAGTCGAGCATCGACACCATCTCCCTCGAGAGCCACCACTCGCACGTCCCCCTGGAGCTCGTCGAGCTCATCCGAGGCAAGAAGGTCATGCTTGGAGCCATCGACGTCGCCAGTCCGAGCATCGAGACTCCGGAGGAGGTCGCCGAGACCCTCCGGAACGCGCTCCGGTTCGTCGACGCGGACAAGCTCATCCCGAGCACGAACTGCGGCCTGGCGCCGTTGTCCCGTGACGTCGCACGCGGCAAGCTGCGAGCTCTCAGCGCAGGCGCCGCCATCCTTCGCGAGGAGCTCGTGCCCGCGGCGGTCTGAGCCATCGTCATGCCTGGCCCAGACGCGAGGCAGCCGGCAGAACGAACTGAGTGGTTCGTCAGACGGCGATTCGGTGGGCGGCGCTCATCGCTTCCCTTGCCTCCTGCAGCGGATCGGCGCCGTGCAGGCGTGCCGCGATATGGCCATCCGGACGGATGAGGAGCGCGGCCTTCGGTTCGAGCTTGGTCGCTCTGGCCCAGGAACCCGACATGGCCTCAGCGCGAGAGGGAGTCGTGACGCTGGCGTGGTGCAAACCCGGGTACTCCCCGGTCAGCGCATCGGTTGCGGCCGCCCACGTGGCGCTCGGACGATGAGTCAACAGGGTGAATCGCCCGTCGATCAGGTCCAGGGTCGAGGTGGGACTCCCGTCGGTGGTGAGGGGGATGTGCGGCAGGCGGCGACCCACTTCAGCAGAGACCCTGAAGCTCTCCGCGCGCAGCGCCTCGCCGGCACCGTAGTTCGTGTTCAACAGCAACTCGTCGTCGATGGAGTAGCTCTTGCGGCTGTTGTCCGTGGAGATCTCGATGACTCGTTCGCCGATAGGCCTCCGCTCGGCCTCGTACTGATCCAGGAAGGATTCGTCGGCTTCCCCGCGCACGACGGCAGCGAGCCGCCATGCAAGGTTGTCGACGTCACCGATCCCCACGTTCATCCCATGCCCACCGGTCGGTGGCGTCAGGTGCGCGGCGTCGCCAGCGAGAAGCACTCTGCCGCGGCGGTAGGAGTCCGCAAGCCGGGCATCCATTCGCCAGACCATCGTGTCCTGGATGTCGACGTCGAGGTCTGAGATGCCGGCGGCGGCGCGGACGAGTTCCTCGAGCGCGGCCGTGTTCGTGCGCAAATCCTCCACGTCGACCTTCTCGGGATCGAGAGGGTACTGATAGATCCACTTCGTCTGGTTGTCGATGGCGAGGAAACCTCCACGCCCGTCACCGGTGAGAAAGTAGGACGCGCTCGCTCGATCTGCGACGACGGCGCCGAGAGAGGCCTCGAACCGCACCGAGAGGTAGTGCCCGAGTCCGACGTCGCCACTCATGTGGATCCCGCTCTGTTCGCGCACGGTGCTGGCGCCGCCATCGCACCCGACGACGAATCGCGCTCGAACCTCGCCCATGGCTACTCCGTCACGAGAGGCAAGCTCGATAGTGACGCCGTCCTCGTCGGAACGGAGACGGAGAGCCCGGACACCAAAGCGCACATCCCCTCCCGCCTGGCGTGCGTGCAGGAGAAGCACGGGTTCCAGGGTGTCCTGGGAACAGATGAGCCCTGGTGAGGGCGTATTGCTCGTGACGAGATCCGCCGGGGCGGGGCCGCTGCGCAGGAAGTCCGGGTCCACGAGGTCGCGACCACGATAGAAACGGACGTGCTCAGCGGGTAGTCCTGCAGCCCGAACGTCGGCTTCGAGCCCCAAACCACGAAGGATCTCCATCGAACGCGCGGAAACGCCGCGCGCCTTCGGGTGCACAGAAAGTCCGGGGTGGGCCTCGAAGACGATGTGATCGATGCCCTGACGGGAGAGCAGGTTCGACAGTGTGAGCCCGATGGGGCCGGCGCCGATGATGGCGACGTCAGTGAGCGGGGTTGCCTGCATTTCGTTTCGCATGCAGCCTCCTTTGTAACTTCAAGAATGTATTTAGACGTTACACTAGACGGATGCCGCCGACCTCTGAAGCAACCGACAGCGGGTCCCGCCCGCTGGGCCTTCGCTTCGTCGTCGACGTCCTGAACGCGTCGCCAGAGACGTGGGTGGAACTGCAGCACCTCATGCGGGAGCATCACGGACCCCACATCGACGTCGCCGCGTTCGACAGCGACGAGTTCGGTCGCGCCATCGATGCCGTTCGTCAGATCTTCGCCGCGGATGACGACACGGAAGCCGCTTCGCGGATCAACCAGCTCCTCTTGGACGTGAACGTCCCCACCGAACTCGATCGGCTCGATGACGGGCGATGGGCACTCCGGCCGGCGATCTCGGCCGACGCGAGTCTCGCACCATGGTTTGCGGCAACGGCTGCTTTCGGGCTGGGGCTCTGGATGACGGAGCGCGGCCGACCGGCGTGGGGCGAATGCGCGGCCCCGGACTGCAGCAAGGTGTTCGTGGATGCCGGGCGTCGGCGACCTCAGCAGTACTGCAGCACGCGCTGTGCCACGCGAGTCCGCGTGTCTGCGCACCGCGAAAGCGCGCGCCCCGGATCCGCCTAGGCGCGCGCGGCGGCGACTCCCGCCGCGGAGCCTGGTTTCGACCTCCTTTTCCTAACGCTGAGCAAACCTCCCGCTGCATAGCGTGTGTTCAAAGCTCACGCAGGACAGAGATGGGAGTCGGAATGTTGAGGAGATTGCGGTCCAGGATCGGCTCGATGGCGGGCGCTGCGCTTCTGGCGACGGCATTGCTCGCCGGGCCTGGTGCGGTCGTCATCGTCACGGAACTGATGGAGGTCAGGGTCACCGTCAACGGGGCAGCGGATCACGCTCATCCCGGAGCAGTCATCGCTTCACGTGCTGCGATTCCGGAGGAGAAGCATCTTGCCCAAGCCCCGTGACGGCGCCTCCGCCCAGAGCCCTCGAGTGCTCCAGCGGGTCTACCTCGCCGGGCTCTGTGTCCTGTGTTCTGTCGGCGCCGTCGTGCTCGTCGGGGCACTGGCCGCGGGAGCCCTCTTCGGCAGCAGCGCGCTCGCTCTTGCCGCACTCGTGTTCTTCTCAAAACCCTGACACCCAACCGAATCGACCGTCGTCACAACGGAGCCGGCTCGCGGCCCGCGGCGGTCAGCGGGGTTGCCGAGAGCGGCCGGCGAGATCTCTCGGATATGTCCGCAGTTCTTTCCCTTCCCGGAATCCTGCCGCATCGAGGCGGTGGGTGTCCGGGATCAGCCCGACGGTTGTGTCAGTGCGCAGGCGCCACCGGATCAGGCTCCGCTCCGGCGCGTGGTCAATGCTGCGCATCCCACATCGCGTACGAGATGACGCCGGCAGGGAGGCCGTCACGCGGTTCGTCGAGCTCGTTCTCCGCCCCGACGAGGCGCCCGGTATCCCTCGAGATGAAGACGGTGTCCGTCCGTTCAGGAATCATCGAAGACACCTGTAGGCCGATCACGTCACGTCCCAGTCGGTCGTTCGTCGCTCCGAGGACCTTGACGTCGCCCGCATCGATCAGGAGTTCCAGAAGTGCGGCGTGCTGGGCGTTCGACAGCGTCCAGTACTGCATGAGTCCGTCGATGGCGGTGAGCATCTCGCCCGACGATGAGTTCTCGGTTGCGCCGAAGGCGCCGAGCGCGGCGAGCATCGCCTCCCGGGAATCGCCGGTCAGGGAGGTGAGTGCGGCCGGCGCGTCGAAGTCTTCCGGCGGAGTCACGACCTCGTCGATGATTTCGCCCGGTCGGTAGGGGCTCGGCTTCACGCCGGGAGGAAGATCCCCATCACCCCAGGAGGAATGTGCGGCGACGATCGTCGTCGTCGCCGTCTTCCCGACGCCCCAGTCGAACGTGATCTCCTGGGGAACGGATTCGATGCGCTGCTGCTCGCTCTCCACGCTCCATCCCCAGACGACGGACTCGACGTGCGACTCCTGCGCCGGACCGGGCGAATCCGACAACGCCGCTTCGGCGTCGCGGACGACGTCGGCGACGCTGCCCGCCGCCGAATACTCCAACGGAGGGGGAGTGAGGGCGACGGCCTGCTGGTTCGGGGTGAGGACGTTGATCGTCACCAGCACCGCGATGGCGAGTGTCGCCACCGCCGTCGTGACACCGGCCCAGATGAGCCGCGGCCGCGCGGTGCGCTTCGGTGCTCGGACGGTTCCTCGGATGATGCTCTCGCGGAGGGCGATCTCGGCAGCGCCGAGTGGCCTGTCCCGCGTGGCGTCGGTGGGACGCGCGGCACGGAAGAGACGGTCGAGTTCCTCGTCCTGACGATTCATGGTTCCGTCTCCTGGTCTTCGAGGTGCGCGCGCAGTTTCGCCCGCGCCCGCGTCAGCGTGGTCCACACCGCCCCCTGACTGGTGCGGAGGACTTCTGCGACCTCGCCCGCGGTCAGGTCGTTCCAGTACGTGAGCACGACGACCTGTCGTTCTCGCGCGCTGAGGGACGTCAGGGCGTTCCGGAGTGCGAGACTCTCCAGCGGGTCGAGCGGCTCGACAGGATCCTCGAGTCCGCGGACGAGCGCTTCCATCGCGCGGGTCCGCGAGCGGGACCGTCGTGTCCGGTCTTTCACCTTGTTGTTCGCGGTGCGAAGGAACCAGGTCAGACCCATCGGGCGATCCGGGTCCAGCTTCCGCCAGGCGACGACGAACACTTCAGCCGTCAGCTCATCGACCTCGTCCGGGTTGTCCACGTAGCACTCGAGGTAGCGGCGAACACGTGCCCAGTGCTCGTCGAAGAGCCGACGGAAGACGACGGCGCTGTGATCGTCGGCCGGTGGAGCGGACGAGTCCGCGGCGATTGTACGGTCGTTGCGGCGGGAGCCGCGAGACGACGCCGCGGGCGCTCTCCCGACGGCGGGAACGCCCGCGAACGCGATGCCGAGCGCCGCGAGGAGGCCGAATCGGTGCATGGGCTCCTCACTCACGATGACACGTGCTCAGACAGGGTAACGCGCGAGTGTGCGCATCACGGCGTGCAGCGCAGCGTGCTGACCGGGCCGAACACGTTCGCCGATGCTCCCGCGGATGCGGTCGCGAGCACCGTGCCGGCGGAGTTCCGTGCCTGCACCTTTCCTGATGATCGGGCGTTCGCGATCGACTTCACCGACGCCAGAGCAGCGGTGCTCACCGTCGTGCAGGTCGTCCAGCTCAGCTTGGTTCCCCCTCGGTCCGCCTGGGCGTAGGCGCAGTACTGGCCGGTGGCGCACGTGCCGACGGCGCGGGCGGTCATCGGGGAGACCCTGAGCTCCATCCCGAGCTCCGGCCAGACGACGGTGTACTCGTCGACGACGATTCCCCCAGGGACCGCATTGATGGCGTACGCGATGTCGGTGTGCATCGCGGGTTCGGCGTGCGCAGGCGCCGCAGCGCCGATCGACAGGAGAGCGGCGGCAACGACCGCGAACAGCTTCGTCTTCAAGGCATGTCCTCTTCAGGTGACTGAGGCGGCGTCCGGAAGGACCTTGTCTTCACGATCTCAGCCCCGGCGCATCGTGGGATTCCGGGTGCCGAAGCCCCCTTTGCAGCTCCGCCCGATTCCTGACACACCAACGTGATCTTGGCCGTTGTCGGTCGTTCCTTACAGACATCTTCTCGGTCACGACGCCGCCGGTTCGGGAGCGAGCGACGTGGTTACGGTGTAGTGACGTCCACAGATCGCCGACCCGACAGTCGGTCCGTCAGCGGCGGACCAGGAAAGAAGGAGGCGCGTTGGCGCATCGCCCGATGTTCGTTCGGCCCATCTCCACCAACCCGGGAATGTGGCTGTCGATCACGATTCCCGTCGCCATGGTGATCGCCCTGAGCCAGAATTTCGACCCGAACGCGGTCACGACGTGGGAGGCCGTGTTCGCCAGCGCCAACTGGGGAGCGATCCTGGGGATGCCGCTCTGCGCGGCCGCCGTCGCGATCTCGGTGCGCATACCGAGCCGCTGGATACGCGCGAACCACGCGGCGACCAATCGTTCTCTGGCCACCAGGACGCTGATCGACATCATGCCCACGCTGATCGCGATCGCGGTCGGGTATCTGCTCTCGCTCGCGATCGTGCTGCTGCGCGCTTCTCCGAGCTCCGCGCCGACCCTGCGATCCTTCGGGCCGCTCGGCGTGTTCCTCTCGATGGTGCTCGTCGCCCTGTTCATCGGCTTCGTGATCGGCCGGGTTCTTCCGGCACCCATCGCGGTCGTGGTCGCGGCGCTCGCACAATACCTCTTGATCTCGCTCCCTCTCGTCTCGGAGCCGCTCGAGCATCTGCGCTTCGCGCTCGGATACTCGCTGCCGCTGGTGCTGCAGACGGTCGACCAGCAGATCTCCTCGCCGATGATCCTTCTCCCGATGCTGCTCGGGGGCGTCGTCCTGGTCGCCCTCGTGTTGGCGTCCGCCCGGCTGCGTGTGTCGGCGCTCGTCTGGACTGCGGCAGCCGCGACGGCCATCCTCGTCCTGTCGCCTCCGCTCACAGCATCGATCACCCTCCCCGGCTACGAGGCTCGCTCCGCCGGTGACCTTCACTGCGAGGACCGCCAAGACATCGCGGTGTGCGTGTGGCCGGAGTTCGGGTCGGCTGAGCACGACGGGGTCCCGCTCATCGACAGTCTGGCGACCTACGCGGGCACGCTGAGGGCGAACGGCATCGAAGTCGGCCCCGCGATCACGAGCTCCTCCGTCCAGGCCGAGAAGCTCTCGGCGCTGATGTTCGCGGCCGGTCCTGGTGAGGTCGCCGGAGATGAGCTTCCGATCTCGATAGCGGCCGGCGCGCGGAGTCGGATCTCGTGCCCGGCCGCCGAGCAGGGAACGCTCGTCACAGAGGGCGACCGCGCCGTGTACGCGCTGGCGATCGCCTTGGGGGCATCGCCGGACGCGCTCGCTCAACGCGAAGGTGAGACGGGCACGGGGGCGGACCTCCTCCACGCGTTGGGCCTGTCGACGGCGCGCGACGGTTTCTCCACATTCATCCGATGGCAGGAAAAGGCAGCCGACGCATGCGGAAAGGGCGAGAGTTGAACGCCGTTCTCAGATTCGATGAGGTCTCCTTCCGGTATCGCAGACACCACGTCTTCGAGAAGTTCTCCTTCGACTTCACCCAGTTCCCCGTGGCCCTGCTCGGCCCGAACGGCGCAGGCAAGTCCACTTTGATCGGGCTCTCGGCCGCGACAGCGAGGGCTCGTCGTGGTCAGGTCGAGGTGGCTGGCGTCTCCACGGCCTCCGCCGCCGGTCGCAGGGAGATCCGCCGCACCGTGTCAGCCGTGGCCCAAGCTCCGACGGGCATGCGCGGACTCTCCGTCCGCGAACTGGTCGCGTATACGGCGTGGCTCAAGGGAATGGGCCACCGCGACGCGTGGGCGGAGGCGGAGCAGGCGCTGGAACTGGTGGGCTTGACGCGCTTGAGCGACCGGCCGTCTCTGGGGCTCTCGGGCGGTGAGCTGCGAAGAGCAGCGATCGCCGGCGCGCTGTGCTCACGGCCCACTCTGCTCCTGCTCGATGAATCGACGGTCGGGTTGGACCCGACTCAGCGGGAGTCCGTGATCGACACCGTCGCCACGCTGTCCACGCGGATCCCGATCCTTTACAGCACCCACGAGGTGGACGACCTGTGGAGCTTCGCCCGCGGGGTCGTCGTCCTCGATGGGGGAACGGTGACGTTCGCCGGAACCGTCGACGAGTTCTACGCCTTGGCCGAGCGCGGAGATACGCCGCGTGAGCGAGCATCCAGCGCGTACGCCCGAGCGCTGACCCCCGCGTCCTCGAGCGCTCCATGAGGTGGTGGTTCCGCTCTCGCCTGGTCGGCGCGGGGTTCTGGGTGTTCCTGGCGGGATGGGGCGGAACCTTCATCACGCCTTCTGTTCGGTTCGCGTTCCCGACGCTCGCCGGCGGGCAGTTCGCCTCGGTTCCGGTCGCCGTGCTCTTCGCCACCGTCGCGGCGGCAGGGTGGGTCAGTCTCACGTCGACGCGTGCGCGCGAACTGTCGGTCGGCACCTCACGCCGCTGGGCGTGGGGCGGAGACATCGTCATGCTCTTCTGCGCGCTCGTCGTCTCGAGCGTCGGCGCGGTGCTGGCCGTCGGCGGCGCTCGTGAAGCGCTCGTGCCCTTGCTCTTCCAGTCGGCGCTGGCAGTGCTCGTGGCGCGACCGGGCCTCCGCCCCGGCTGGCTGATCGCCCCCGGTGTGGCACTGCTGACCGCGATGCTCCTCGGCTTCGATTCTCTGGGTGTGCCGGAGGCCTGGGCGCTTCCGGTGATCGAGAAGGCCTCGGCGGCATACCTGCTCACGGCGGTTTTCCTGCTCATCGCCGCGACCGGAGTCTACGTCGGCAGCGTCGTGCGGAACCCGGCGGCGGCGGCCGCATGAAGAACCGCGGTCACGGCCGCGCTCAGGTCCGGACCAACACGGCCGACGGCACGCGCTTCGCGCTCCGGCTCCGTGCCACCGCCATCATCGGGCGTTCCACGAGCCACCAGGACGCCAGGGCTGCCAGAAGGGTGAGCGGCACCGCACAGGTGAGCACGAGCCAGGGCTGACCGGCGGGGACCGTGGCGATCACGGCCTGCAAGATCACGAAGCCCCAGAGGTAGATGCCGTAGGAGTAGTCGCCGAAGCGCGCCGCATCGCGCAGCATCGGAGTCGAACCGCCGCCGGCGTACCTCATCAGGTAGGGGAGCGCGGCCAGCAGGAGAAGTCTCCCGACCCACTCCTCTCCCACGAGTCCGACGATCAGTAGCGCGCCCGCGAGGCAGGCGGCGAGCAGGTGCGACCGGCGCACGCCCATCCGCTCGTAGACGCTGCCGACGAAGAACATCGTGATCGCGGTGATCGTGATGTTCAAGGCGCGCAGGGAGCTGTCGCCCGCGGTGGCGATGCAGCCGAGGAGCAGCGCAGCGCCGATGAGAACCGTGCCGGCGGTGCTCCAGGACGACGAGAGCCGAGCCACCAGCGCGCCGACGAGCATGACGCCCACGTAGCACGCGACCTCGGGGCCGAGACTCCACAGCGAACCGTTCACCGCGTCCGAAGGGTTGTCGACGAAGACTCCGGGCAGCGGGTACTGGGCGATCAGCAGCAGGTTCCACAGGTACTGCCACGTGAGGGGCTCACCGAAGTATCGGACGGTGGTCAGGCTCGAGAAGAACGGGCCGATGACGAAGACCGTCGCCACCACGACGACGGCCAGCGCAGGGAGGATGCGCCCGGCACGCCGGATGAGATAGGGGATGACCCTCGGGTCTCGGAACCAGCTCCTCGTGATGAGCTGGCCGCTCACCGCGAAGAACACGAACACGGCGATGGTGTAGACGGGCCACCCCATCATCCGTGGCGCACTGCCCCAATCGCCGAGAGGCCAGGCATGGAAGACGAGAACGACCAGCGCTGCGATGAGCCGGATCCCGTCGAAGTTGTTCCGATGCGCGGGTGCTGCGCTCGTGGCGTCAGGCATGTGATCTTCCGCTTTCGGACGAGGGCCGCGCGGCCGCGCGGCCCTCGTCGGTCGGGCTTCACGATGAGGCAGAGGGCTCGGCGTCCATCGGACGATGTGCCCGTCCGGCGCTCACCAGGAGATGTTCGCGCCGCCTGCGACGATCCACACCCCGGAGCCGGAGCCCTTGAACGGTTGTCCGGCGGGTGTGCCTCCGTTGTACTGGAACAGGTAGGTTCCGGCGGCGACACGGCCCCAGTCGTGGTTCGCTCCGGGTGCTGCCGTTCTGTTTCCCTGTGAGACCCAGCCCGTTCCCCACACGTCCTTGAGCAGCTGCAGCTGCGTGGAGCTGATGTTGGTCCAGGAGATGGGGGTGTTCGGCACGTAGAGCTGGATCGACGTGAGGCGCACGCGTGTCGCCGCCGAGTCCCCGTTCGTATCGCCCCAGGTGTTCGAACGGGTGCCGACCGTCCACCCCGGAGAGGGGATGCTGCTCGAGCGAGTGCCTTCGGCCATGGCCGGTGCCGCCATGAGCAGCGATGCCGCGACGGCACCCGTGATGGCGGCGGCGGCGAGTTTCCGAGAACGACGAATCATTGCAGGTTTCCTCCGGTCCAACCGGCGTCGGTTGGTGCCGGTTGCCGCCACTATGGCAGCGCGTCTCGTGCGCTTTGCCGCACCGGCGACTTCCTGACAGAGGGCTTCCGTGCCCGTTCCCGGCCCTCCGATGGAGTCGGCGTCTAGGCCGTGGGGGCGAGCGGGGGCAGGTGCCGGATGGGGACCGGGCGGCGAGCCCGGGCCGGTGCATGGAATCGTTGCACGTCTTCCAACACGTCGGCCGCGGACATGTACGAGCTCGCGAGCGGAAGGTCACGCAGCCACAGGACTTCGACCTCCGACGTGTCGACCTGGTAGATGCACGCGACGGTCTGTCGTGAGTCGTTCGTGTCGTACCGGTGGTCGAGGATCAGCCACTCGGAATCGGTGATCTTCCTCAGCTCGAATCGAGGATCGGGCATCGTCAACATCTCAACACTCCAATCAGTCAGCCAGCATCGGCGACCCGAAAGAGCGCACCACACCCGAGCGGTGCGAAAGCTCCCACCGCCTGGTCAACGGGCGCCCTCCAGCCCGCCAGAATTCACCGATATTTTACGTCGAAGGTCTTCGGTGCTCAACTTCCTGCGCGGACGAAGGAGCCTGGCGCGACCCGCGGATGATCCACCCGCGAAGCGCTCAGGGGTCGGTGATCTCGAAGGTCATCTCTTCGGGGTCGGGGCCCCAGGGGTCCATGATGACGTCCGGGTCGTAGACGTCGAGGGGATGCTCTTCGGCCGGGCCCCAGAATCCATCCGCATCCAACGCCCGGAACGTGAAGAAGTACCAGCCGTTGGAGTTCATCCGCAGCCGCTTCCGCACATGGCCGGTGTCGCCCAACGGGATCATCGCGGAGTGTCCCTGCATGGTCGTGACGTAGATCGAGCCGTTCGCCGGTCCTGTGACGGCGATCACCAGGCCGGTGGTGCTCGCTTCCGCGACGTCCATGTCTTCGATGCCGGTGATGCTCTCGAAGCCTTCGATGACGATGGGGAGGATCGTGAAGCTGCCTGTCATCGCGGGCGACTGACGGTCGGCGTCGAATGCCCAGGCCTGATAGTCGTAGGTACCGGCGGGGAGCTGGAGGGCGCGCGGATCGAAAGCCCAGGTCCCGTCGCCCGCGACAGCTGGGGTGTAGCGGGCGCCGGCGACATCGACGCCCACGGTTGCCCCTCGCGTCGCGACCCCGGACAGCACCGGTGCGAGGTAGCCGGAGGACGTCGCGGGTGTGAAGAGTCCGGGGGTCAGCCCCGAACCCGATCCCGGGCCGGGGGTCGTGCCCGGCGCCGTCCCCGGCGCGGTCGGGGTGAGCGGTGCCGGGGCATCAGGGTCGTTGACCAGATCGATCGAGTCGATGCGCGGGTCGAGAATCCGGCGCCCCGTAGAGGGGGATGACGGCCCGGTCGTTGCCGGGACGGTCACCGGGGCCCCATCCGTCCCTTCGGGCTCCCCGACGCCGGTCAGGAGAGGTGCGGACGTGGACGTGCTCTCGGTGGCAGCCAGGGCCGGAGCGGATGCGGCCGGATCCGTCCAGGGGAACAGCAGCGACCCGAGCAGCATGCCCCCGACAGAGAGCACGCCGATCCCGCCGGCGAGAATGCTCGTGATGCTGACCCCCGCTGCGACGGCGACGGCCGCCACCGCGGCCGTGGTGCCGGGCGCGAGCGCGCCGGTCGCGGGCAGGGCAACGCCGAGCGCGCCGAAGCCGACAGCCGACAGGGTGACGCCGTTCAGGCGCCGCGCATCGCTGCGCATGCTCAGGAGCAGTTCGCCGCAGGCGACGCACGAGGACACATGGTCGGTGACCTCCTGTGTCACGGTGTCGTCGAGGGGCTCGGTGAGGTGCCGCGGAAAGAGGCGGGCGGCGTGCGCCTCATCGTCGCGGAGGGACCGCGGGATCTGGACCGTGAGCCAGTGGAACTTCAACCCGGTGCGGGCTCGGCGCTGCAAGGCGGAGACGGCGTTCGGCTTGATGCCGAGCTCGCGCGCGATCTCGGGGCGAGGGACCTCGGCGACCTCGGTCAGCCAGAGCACGCGCTGCCAGCGTTCGGGGAGCTCCTGAAACGCTCCGAGGAGCTGCTGGGCGTTCGACTCACGTTCGACGAGGCTGAGGGCGTCGCGGAAATCGGCGCGGTCGGGATCGACCGTGTCGTCGACGTGTTCTGCCTCCTTTCGCCACCGGATCGCCGTGTTGCGGATCACGGCCTTGAGATAGGAGCGGAAGGCGAAATCGGGCCCCGCGCTCGTCGTGGTCACCTGCTGGTAGACGGCGAGGAGAGCCTCGGAGGCGAGGTCTTCCGCGTGTGCGGGGGACAGCCGATGCGCGTAGCGCAGAGCGGCGCCGATGTGGCGCTCCCACAGGACCGTGTACGCCGTCTTGTCGCCACCGCGGAGCGCACCGAGGAGGTCCCTATCGGTGCGAGAGTCTCCCACGTCTTCCCCTCCAGAAGAACGCCTGCCCATCTCCGACGGGCAGCCGTCGCAGGTCCATCCGCGCGGCCCATCCGAGTGAGCGATCATCTGATGATATTGCGTGCTCGATTCGCTCCGCGACGGTGAGGATGGAGCTGCGGAGAAGGGTCTCCACGGCTCCATTCTCACCGTTCACGGCCGGTCGCTCAGGCGGCGGTCTTCCGTCTCCGTGCCGCCATCAGGATCGCGCCCGCGAGAACAGCGAGCAACGCGCCCGCAGTGAGCGCGATCGGTGCGGCGGACCCGGTGGCGGCCAGGGTTCCGCCGCTGTCGCCGGTCGGCGTCGTGGGTCCGATCGGGACTGCTTCTTCCACCACCACGGTCTGCGCCGCATCGTCGATGTCCGTGTGCACGGCGACCGCGTCAGCGATGGTGTCCGAACCCACGGAGAGCCACTCGAAGGCGACGAGCGTCTCTCCCGCGAAGCCCTCAGGCACGACGAGAGTGACGTCGACCGACCCGCTCGCTGCCGCGGGGGTGAAGGTCGTCGACCCGGTGATCCCGGTCGGCTGACCGTCGGACTTGCGCATCAGCTCACCGCGGAGGGTGTACTCGGTTCCCGGCACCAGGTTCTCGTAGGTGACGGTGTCGATCACCGTGCCTCCGTTCGACCCCAGCGTCCGGTCCCCGTCAGCGGCATCGACCAAGGACGTCCCGATCACCGGCTCGGCCGCTCCCGGTTGAGCCGCCCATTCCACGGTGGCGTCCGCCGTCGTCTGTGCGGAGCGGGGGGCCACCAGGATGATCGACTGGGCGTGATCCTCCGCTGTCGCCGTGCCACCGGGCACGGTCGGTACCGAGATCACCGCACCCGTGCTGCGGGAACCCTCCGCCGTCACCCGGACGGTGGCGCTCCCCGCGGCCGTCGTCGCGCGCAGATCCAGGTAGAGCTCCTGCCCGTCGACGACGGCGTTCAGGTCGACGGCTGCTCCGGTCGCATCGGTGACCGCGACGGCGGGATCGACGGAGACCGCGACCGAGGCCTGATCGGTGCTCACCGTGAACGGTCCGACGAGGTTCCCCGCGCTCTGCGGTGCGGTCGGCGCCGTCACCGTCGCAGTGACCGCCAGGTCTTCACGGGTGAGTCCGGGAGAGGCATTCGCCCCGTTTACGAGGTACCAGTAGGCGGCTTCCGAGGCAGGTGTCTCCCACGCCCAGGGGGCATCGAAGTTCAGGTCCGTGTATCGCCAGATCGCGTACTGCGTCGCCTCGATGGCATCGTTGCGCGAGATTCCCGGAGCGCCGGCCGCTGCGCCGAGGTCTTCGAGACTCACTGCGGGATAGCTGTTCGCGAGCACCCACAGCACCTTGCCCGGGATGGCCGGGTCGACGAAGTAGTTTTCTCCGAGGAAGCTGTCGATGTCGCCGGCGCTGCCCACACGGCCGGTCATCGCCGTCACATCGTGTTCGATGCAGTAGGCCCAGAAGTCCGGATCCCCGGCCTGGACACCCGAGGACCAGATCGGGAAGATCCCGGTGCCGCTGTAGCCTTCCCGGCTGCCGATGTAGACCGCGTCTCCCGAATCGACCTCTGCCGCCGTCGCGGCCGTGAGTCCGACCGGCGCGACGACGGCTCCGAGCGCGAGCAGTGCGCCCGCGATCCAGCCGCCTGCTCGTCCTGGCCGCCGGGACGACAGGGAGTCCGTCGGGCGGTTCACAGTGCGCACGCCGGGTTCAGTGCGGTGAAGGTGAACGGCCCGATCCAGATGTTCTGGTTCGGGCGTTCGCCGAGCGCGCGGCCGGAGTTGTTGGCGACGAAGGTGAGGTCGAACGCGCCGGCCGCCGCGACGGTGACAGCGACATTGCCCGCCGCGCTGCCCGGCGCGACTTCGGCGTTCGGTGCGCCCGTGAACGCCCGCCACGCGTCGGTGCCCGTTCCCTGGCCTCGGACCCAGTCGGAGTTGTAGGTGCCGGTGCCGCCCGACACGTAGACGCGCTCCGCGCCGCCGAGCCCGTCCTGCGCCTGGACGCCGTCGATGTCCTTGATCTTGTAGGACAGGTTCTCGACCGTGGTGGGCACGCCCCCGAGCGCGAAGCTGAAGGTCACCCGTTCGCCGCCGCCGAGGTTGCGGAGGTCGGCGGTGTCGAGCGACAGCCGCACGCTGGGCTGCGTCTCACCCCCCTGTTGGGTGCCGTCCAGGAGGAGGTTGTTCGCCTGATTGATGGTCATGTTGCTCGCGCCGTTCGGGGCGGCGGTGAGCGTCAGCGTCAGGTCGTTGCCGTCGCCGAAGACGTCGACCCAGGTGAACACCGACGAGGTGGCGCTCAATCGTGAGTACGCAGCGGTGCTCGTGCTGATCGTCGCCGTGCAGGCCACCGATGCTGCTGCCATCGGCGTCGCCACGGTGGCGGCGATCACGGGCAGCGACCATGCCGCACCCAGCACGAGGCTTCTCCGCGACATGCCCTTCTCCGGTACTGCTGCCTCTGTTTCCATCATCTGATCGACTCCCCTCGGTTCGGACGCCAATGCGTCAACACACCTAGAAGGAGTCGGGAAGGGCGAAAAGGTGACGCGGGGGCGTATCGACGGGCAGACGCCGGCGAAGGTAGCGCGCTCCTGAGCGTCTGGATCAGCCGGCGACGGCGTGCGGCAATGCCAGGTTCACGAGACTCACGACGAACTTGCCCGGCTCTTCGAACATGCACAGGTGCGCCGAGTTCTCGAACCAGACGACGTGCGTGGACGGTGCCGTCACTCGTTCGAGCCAGCGTTCGACCGGAGGCGTGGGTGTCGTCCAGTCATGGCGTCCGAGGAACTGCAGCATCGGTACGTCGAACTCGAGCTGATCGCGAGCGTCGAAGCCGAGCAGCTGAGGGAGAACCTGGGGCATCGTCGCCTGCTGCCCCGTGCCGATCAGCTCCAGCTCGTCATCGGTGTAGTACGGCGAGAGCTCCTCCGATTCCAGGAAGTAGGCGGAGTCGGATCGGTAGGCGGACAGCGCCCCGTAGTGCTGCGCCCACTTCCTGCAGATCACGATCCGATCCGTGGTGAGCGGCTGCGTGCCGGGGTATTCGCCGAGTGCCTCGAGCTCGGCGATGGCTTCGTGGTTCTGATCCGCCGTCGCGCTCCTCATCGCGAATCCGTAGCTCTCCACCTCGTTCTCGGCACCGGAGATCACCTGACCGACACCGATGTAGCTCCACAGCAGATCCGGTCGGCGCTGAGCCAGGGTGATGCCGATGATCGTTCCCCAGCTGTGGCCGAGGACGCCCACCTTCTTCACGCCGAGCTCGACCTGGACCCAGGAGATCAACTCGACGAGATCGTCGACGTATCTGCCGACGCTCAGATCCAGGCCCTCGGTCTCGCTCGCCGCGGACTTGCCACTCGCGCGCTGGTCGTAGTTGACGACGGTGAAGTAGTCCTCCACCCCGCGCTGCCAGATCCACGATGACGGCAGCGAAGGGAGCGCCGGACCGCCGTGGCAGACGATGAGTACGGGGTTCTTCGTGCTCCGACCTCGAATCGAGACGAACTGCTCGACGCCACCGAGGTCGACGAAAGCCGTGCGATCGATCGCTTCAGGGTTGGGGATGCGGCAGAGATCCGCGATGACAGCTCGGCCGGCTTCGTCGCTCATGGACGTCATTCTAGGAGGACGATCGGCACGCGGATCCGCTGACCCCGACCGCTCGGAGAATGAACGGCCGCTCCGACGCCGAGGGCCCCCCAAGCCGCTACGGTGGAGCCGACCCGCCCCCGCCCTCAGGAGACGCATCACATGGTGAAGCTCATGAACGCCGACCAGCTCGTCCGGATCGCCGCCGGCGCCGGGATCATCCTCGAGGAGGCGACGCCCGAGACGGAGAACCTCTACGTCTACGCCACCGACGACCGCCACGCTCACACCGTCTACGTCGGCAAGAGCGCGTCGCGCGCGCGCAGCACCGGCGAGGTGAACGTGGAGGGTCAGGACTACAAGGACCGGATCGGCGTCGGCTTCTCCGCCCTCATCAAGGAGAACAACGCGTCGCGTCGCTCGTTCCGCTACGACCCGACCTCGTTCGACCCGGCGCCGCTCCTCCGCCATATCGACGAACACGACTGGAGCGGTCCGGCGATCGAGAGCCTGCGGGAGCGGCTCGACGCACGCGCCGCCACACCTGCGCTCGCGGTCGAGGAGGTCGAGAAGGTGCTCGTGCGCATCCACGTGAACACGGGCCGCCTGATCGGGAACTCCCAGTTCGCATCGCAGTGGGAGGCGACCGTGAACGGCGTCCCCAACGTCGTCGCCGTGCTCGCCGCCGACATCGCTCGGCAGAACGGCACGCTGCCCGACGACACCGAGGTCGACGCGGGCCCCGCGGTCGAGAGACCCCGCGACGGAGCCGAGTGAACCGAGGCGCGTCGTCCTGAGGTCTTGACCTGAGACGCGCCTCATCGAGGTCGGCGTGATGCGGTCAGGCCTCAGGACCGCACGAGGCGCGTGATCGCGTCGGTGGCTTCCTTGATCTTCGCGTCCGCATCGGCACTGTTCATCCGCGCCGCGTCGACGACGCAGTGCTTGAGGTGGTCGTCGAGCAGCCCGACGGCCACAGCCTGGAGTGCGCTGGTCAACGCGCTGATCTGGGTGAGGATGTCGATGCAGTACTTCTCCTCGTCGACCATCTTCGTGATCCCACGGGCCTGACCTTCGATGCGGCGCATCCGGTTCAGGTACTTGCTCTTGTCGGTGATGTAGCCGTGGGTGTGCTCTTCGGTCGTCGCCTCTGAGGTCATGTCCGGGTCCTTCATCTCATGTCGGCTGTCTCAGCGGCCGAGGATGGCGCGAGTGCTTGCTTCGGGTGTCAGGTCGATACGGCGCAGCAGCTGGGCGTTCAGTGCGACGACGACGGTCGACAGGGACATCAGGATAGCGCCGACCGACATGGGCAGGATGAACCCGACCGGGGCCAGTACGCCGGCGGCGAGCGGAACGGAGAGGAGGTTGTATCCGGCCGCCCACCACAGGTTCTGCTTCATCTTGCGGTATGCGGCGCGTGACAGCTCGATGACGGAGATCACCGACCGAGGGTCCGAGCTCGCGAGGATCACACCGGCCGAGGCGATGGCGACATCGGTCCCTGCGCCGATGGCGATGCCGACGTCGGCCTGCGCGAGGGCCGGCGCATCGTTCACGCCGTCGCCGACCATCGCCACCTTCTTGCCCTCGGCCTGCAGTTCCGCGACCTTCGCGGACTTGTCCTCGGGGCGCACGCCGGCGAAGACCCGGTCGATGCCGAGTTGTGCAGCCACCGACTCGGCGACAGCCTGGGCATCGCCGGTGATCATGACGACCTCGACGCCCAGACGGTGGAGGGCGTCGACGGCCTGCTGGGATTCCGGGCGCACCTCATCTGCGAGTCTCAACCCGCCGGCGACCTCGCCGTCGAGGACGACGTGGAGGATGATGGCACCTTCTTCGCGCCATCCGTCAGCGGCGGCGATCTCCTTGCCGCCGGTCTCTTCGAGGAGCTTCGGCCCCCCGACCCGGACCTCTGCGCCATCGACGGTCGCTGTGACGCCGACTGCCGGGGACGATGTGAAGCCGGATGCCTTCGCGAGCGTCAGTCCTCTGTCCTGGGCCGCACGCACGATGGCGCGGGCCAGCGGGTGCTCACTGTCCGCCTCCGCGGAGGCGGCGAGGACGAGCAGACGGTCGGCGTCGATGTCGCCGGTCGGCTCGATCGCGGTGACGGTCGGCGCCCCCTTCGTCAGCGTGCCGGTCTTGTCGAACAGGACCGCGTCGACGGTGCGCATGCTCTCCAAGGCGAGCCGGTCCTTGATCAGCACACCGCCACGCGCGGCCCGCTCCGTGGCGATCGACACCACCAGCGGGATCGCGAGACCGAGGGCGTGGGGGCAGGCGATGACCAGCACGGTGATGCTGCGCACCACGGCGGCATCCGGATTCCCGACCGATGTCCACACGACGGCGGTGAGGGCAGCCGACAGGAGCGCGAACCAGAAGAGCAGCGCGGCAGCCCGGTCGGCGATCCGCTGCGCGCGGGACGAGGAGTTCTGGGCTTCGGTCACCAGTCGCTGGATGCCGGCGAGGGCGGTGTCGTCGCCGGTCGCGGTGATCTCGACTCGAAGACCGGAGTCGGTGGCGACCGTGCCCGCGGTGACCGCGTCGCCCGACGCGCGCGTGACCGGACGTGATTCGCCGGTCACCATCGACTCGTCCATCGCGGCCGTTCCATCGATGATGCGTCCGTCTGCGGGGACGCTCCCGCCCGGACGCACGACGACGACATCGCCGACGACGAGATCGGCGGGGGAGACCTTGACGATCTCGTCGCCTTCGACCCGCTCGGCCTCATCGGGCAGCAGGGCGGCGAGCGAGTCGAGCGCCGAGGTCGTCTGCGCGAGCGACCGCATCTCGATCCAGTGTCCGAGCAGCATGATGACGATGAGGAGCGCGAGCTCCCACCAGAACTCGAGCTCGTGGTGGAGCAGCCCGAGCGTCGCCCCCCAGGACGCGAAGAATGCCACGGTGATGGCGAGACCGATGAGGAGCATCATCCCCGGTCTGCGCGCCTTGAGCTCGCTGATCGCACCGGTGAGGAACGGCCATCCGCCCCAGAGGTACATGACCGTGCCCAGCACCGGCGCGATGAACCGCGCCCACCCCGGCACCTCGTACCCGAAGATCATCGCGAACATCGGCGAGAACGCCACCACGGGCACCGCGATGATGAGGTTGATCCAGAACAGGCGCCGGAACTGACCGACGTGATCCCCATGGCCCCCGTGCCCTCCGTGTTCTCCGTGCCCGCTGTGGTCCTCGTGCCCGCCGTGGTCCTCGTGCCCGCTGTGCGCGTCCTGGCCGTGATGGCCGTCGGCGTCGGCGGGGTGCGCCGGAACGTCGTGGTGCGCGTGCGGATCGGTCATGAGTGTTCCTTCCAGGGTCTGTCGGAGAGCTCGCCCTTACCCTATACCCCAATAGGGTATCTCGTCCAGGTCAGGGAGAAGGCTCGTGGAGGCGCCGGCCCCACTGGTACACCGCGCCGACGGCGTCGATGCCGCTGGCGCCGACGACGGTGTCTCCGTGCTCGTGCAGGACGATGAACTCCTCGGCGCCTTCGATGAAGGCGTCCTCCGGGCGATCGGTCAGACCCACGCCGGCGATGACCCGCCCGTGGATCATGGCCATGTGGGCGCTGCGGGGTCGATAGGCGCCGGGGTCGTCGCCCCGACCGAGGGAATGGAGCAGCACCCGAGCGGCGTGCGTCCCCTGTGCCGCGCCGTCGTCCCAATGGTCGATCCGCCACGGCCCGAGCTGGTCGTCGTGATGCACGGCCGTACCTCCCGCCGCGAACACGTCCTGGAACTCCCGCGCGAGGAGCCGATCGTCGACATCGACGCCCGCATGCCACGGCGTCGGTGCGGCGGGCGTCGTGCCGAGAGCGAAGATGACGAGGTCGGCAGCGACGTCGGTTCCGTCGTCGAGCGTGACGACCGTCGCATCGACATCGAGGCGGATCCTGTCGATGGTGCGGCCGAAGTGCGTCATGACGCGAAGCCGGTGGTCGGCGGCGATCCGTGCGGCGACGGACCTCCCGAAGGACGCGACGCCGGGGAGCATGCTGCGCGCGATCAGGCTGATCCGGTGTCCCTGTTCCTGCAGAGCCGACGCGGTCTCGGACGCGATCAGTCCCGCGCCGTAGATGGCGATGCGTGCGGGGCGGCCGCACGCGAGCACCGTCTCCCTGATGCGCACGGCGTCGTCCAGCGAGTGCAGGGTGAAGAGGGTTCCCGCCTGCGCCGCGGAGTCCGCTCCGGGGATGCGGGCTTCGAGACGACGCGGTCGGCTTCCTGTCGCGACGATGAGGGAGTCGTAGGAGAGCGTGCGACCGGAGGCCAGGCGAACCTCGCGAGCGCCGGGGTCGACGGTCTCGACGGTGTCGGCGAGGAACTCGACCGGTGGCAGGGGAAGTCGGGTGAGCGCGGAGTCGATCGAGCCGTACGCGACGCCCTTGATGAGCATCCGCGAGTAGGGCGTCTCGTCGGTCCGGCCGACGAGGGTGGTCTGCATCCCCGCCTGATCGGCGAGGGTGTGGGCAGCGGCGGTGCCGGCTGCTCCGGCACCGAGTATCACGGTGTGGTGCGGGATCATGTGCAGCGGTCTCCGTTTCTCGGGTGGGTGTGATGGTCGTCGCTCATCCGGTCGACGATGCAGACGGTGGGGTCCGCGGCGGGAGTCGAAGCGCCGCGAACCCCACCTCGTGGTCAGGCCATGTTGGCGGCGTACTTGGCCGGGTCGGAGTCGAAGGCGGGCCCGCATCCGGCGCAGCAGAAGTAGTAGCGCTCGCCCTCGTGGTCCCGGTAGAGCCCCATCGCCTCCGCGGCCTTCTTGCTCACGGGGCTGCCGACCATCACCGGGCAGGTGGTGAGGTCATCACCGGCATTGCCGGCCAGAAGGTTCGCGCGACCGTTTCCTGCTGCCGCAGGGTTGACGGCGCTGGTGCTGCAACAGCTGGCGGTCGCCTCGGTGTCGTTCGTCATGCGGGATGATTCCTTTCTCGTTCTCTCCTGGTGGTGGGAGATGGTGCGTGCGTCCTCACTTGGCGACGCTCTTGAACCCGCGCAGGCGCAGGCTGTTGCCGACGACGAAGACGCTGGACAGTGCCATCGCCGCGCCGGCGAGCATGGGGTTGAGCATTCCGAGAGCCGCGACGGGGATCGCCGCGACGTTGTAGGCGAAGGCCCAGAACAGGTTGGTCTTGATCGTTCCGAGCGTCTTGCGGGACAGGCGGATCGCGTCGACCGCGCTGCGCAGATCGCCGCGCACGAGCGTGATGTCGGAGGCTTCGATCGCGACGTCCGCGCCGGTGCCCATCGCCAGGCCGAGGTCGGCCTGGGCGAGAGCGGGGGCGTCGTTGACGCCGTCGCCGATCATGGCCACGATCTTCCCTTCGCGCTGCAGCCGGATGACAACATCGACCTTGTCCTTCGGGAGGACTTCGGCGATGACCTCTTCGATGCCCACCTCGGCCGCGATCTGTCGTGCCACGGCCTCGTTGTCACCGGTGAGCAGGATGGGGGTCAAGCCGATCGCCTTGAACTGGGCGATCGCTTCGGCGCTGCTCGGCTTCACCGTGTCCGCCACCACGAGGATGCCTCGTGCCTGCCCGTCCCAGCCCACGGCGACGACGGTCTTCCCCTCGCCCTCGGCGCGGGCCTTCGTGGACGCGAGTTCCCGACTCAGCTTCTGCGACCACTCGGCGAGGAGCGACTCGCGGCCGACGAGGACGGCATGGCCCTCGACGACGCCCTGCACGCCCTTGCCTTCGATGTTCGCGAAGTCCTCCGGCGTCGGCAGGGATCCGATCTCCTGAGTCGCGCCCTTGGCGATCGCCTGTGCGATCGGGTGCTCCGAGGAGTCCTCCAAGGCCCCGGCCAGGCGCAGCAGGGTCGCACGGTCGGTGCCGTCTTCGACGAAGACGTCGACCAGCGTCATCTTGCCCGTAGTGACCGTGCCCGTCTTGTCCAGCACGACGGTGTCGATCTTGCGGGTGGATTCCAGAACCTCCGGGCCCTTGATGAGCACGCCCATCTGCGCCCCGCGGCCGGTGCCGACCAATAGGGCCGTCGGCGTGGCCAGCCCCAGCGCGCACGGGCACGCGATCACGAGGACCGCGACCGCCGCCGTGAACGCCGCGGTCACGGGGAATCCTGCGCCGAGCCATCCGCCGAGTGCGGCGAACGCGATCACGATCACGATCGGCACGAACACTCCGGAGATCCTGTCGGCGAGGCGCTGCACCTCGGTCTTCCCGGTCTGCGCGTCCTCGACGAGCTGGGCCATCTGCGCCAGCTGCGTGTCCGCGCCGATTCGGGTCGCCCGGACCAGGAGTCGCCCGCCGACGTTGGTCGTGGCGCCGGTGACGGTGTCACCCTCCGCCACCTCGACCGGTACTGCTTCGCCGGTGAGCATGGACGCGTCGACGGCCGAGGTCCCGGAGACCACGACACCGTCGGTCGCGATCTTCTCCCCGGGGCGCACGATGAACTCGTCGCCCACCTCGAGATCTTCGACCGGGATCTTCGTCTCGACGCCGCCACGCAGCACGGCGACCTCTTTCGCGCCGAGTTCGAGGAGTGCGCGCAGGGCCGCGCCGGCCTGCTTCTTCGAGCGCTTCTCGAAGTACCGTCCGGCGAGGATGAACATCGTCACGCCCGCACCCACCTCGAGGTAGATGTTCGCCGCTCCATCCGAGGGGGCGAGCGCGAACTCGAAGGGGTGCGTCATCCCCGGCGTGCCCGCCGTGCCGAAGAACAGCGCGTACAGCGACCACAGGAACGCGGCCGAAGTGCCCATCGAGATGAGCGTGTCCATCGTCGCGGTTCCGTGCTTGAGGTTCGTCCACGCAGCCTTGTGGAACGGCCAGGCCGCCCAGATGATCACGGGGGCGGCCAGCGCGAGCGAGGCCCACTGCCAGTACGTGAACTGCAGCGCGGGGATCATCGCCATGGCGATCACGGGCACGGTCAGCACGATCGCGCCGATCAGCCGGTTGCGCAGCGAGAGCAGTTCGGGGTCGGCGTCGCCGGCATCACCGTCCGCCGCCGCATCCTTCTTCTTGTCCTTCGGGGCGGGCAGCACCGCGGAGTACCCCGTCTTCTCCACCTCGGCGATCAGCACCGCCGGGTCATAGCCGTCCGGGACCGTGATCTTCGCCTTCTCGGTCGCGTAGTTGACGGTCGCCACAACGCCCTCGAGCTTGTTCAGCTTCTTCTCGATCCGCATCGCGCAGGACGCGCACGTCATTCCGCCGATCTCCAGCTCGACTCCTGACCCCACGCTCGGGGGCGCCGATGTACTCATGTGCTCTTTCCTTCTCTTGACTGTGGCTGAGGACTGCAGCGGGCGGCTGCAGCGGAGACGAGGTCCGACGTTCAGTGCGCGTCGTCGTGTGCGTCGTCGGACTCCGTCTGATCGTCCCCATGAGCGGCGTCGACCACGAACTCGGCGGTGTGCACCTGTCCGTCCACCTGGAAGTCCAGGTACAGGAAGTAGCGACCGGCGGTCGGCGCCTCGGCGGCGAACTCGATCTCCGGACCGGAGGTCTCGCCCGCCTCAGGCTCTTCCCCCTTGGCGTGCACGTGCAGGTACGCGAGGTCGCCGTCTCGGAGGGCGACGAGATGTCCGAACGCCCCCAGGTACGGCTCGAGGGTCGTGACAGGCTTCCCGTCCTTCGTCACGGTGAGGGTGAGGTCCTTCGCCGATCCCGCCGTGAGGTCGCCGTCGAGGGAGACCGTGAAGCCGGCGACGTGCGCGACCTGCGTCGGCTCCGGCACCACCGGCGCGAACTCTCCTGCCACCTGCACGGTGCGCGTGAGCGTGAGCGAGGGGGCGTCCGCACCGGCGGGCGTGAAGTCCGCGAAGACGCGATACGTCCCCGCCTGCGTCCACTCCCACGGCAGTGACCACGCGCCCGTGCTCTCATCGAGCGTCGGGTGGACGTGACGGAACTGGCTCCCGTCCGAGCGCACCACGATGAGGTGCAGGTCCTTGTCATGCGCGGTCGCGTACTCCGTGACCGGGGTGCCGGCGGCGTCGTGGATCCGGAAACTCAGTCGACCGGCGGAGCCCACGCCTTCGGGGGCCTCGACCGGCGACAGGACGTACCCCTGTTGGCCGAGAGAGAGGCCCTTCAGGCTGTCCTCGGCGACCTTCGCGGACTCATCCGCGGTCGCCGCAGTAGATTCGTGTCCGCCGCTGTGGCTGTCCATCTCCGTGCCTTTCGCCCAGTCGTTCACGATGCTCGTGGGAATCACGGCGCTGGCGAGAGCGAAGGTCCCGCCGAATGCGACGACGAGGCCGAGCCCGTAGACCGTGAGCCGTGTGCCGGTGTTCATACGGTCCGCACCGCCGAATACCCCGCTTCCGTGACGGCGGCCAGAACCTGGGCGTCCTCCACGGCACCGGAGCTCGTGACGACGAGCTTCCCCGTCTGCGCGCTGACCTGGATGTCTTCGACTCCGGGGATCTCGGCGACCTCTTCGCGGATCGACATCTCGCAGTGGCCGCACGTCATGCCCGTGACCTGGTACTCGTTCGTGGTCATCATGTCTCCATCTCGCTAGGGTGTACCCGTACTGGGTATCTGATTGTGATCAACGGTATACCCTTCTGGGGTATTCCGCGAACTCCGATATCCGGCATGCTCGACCCCGGATCAGGTCGTCGTTCGCGTGAGGTCGCTGGGCGCCTCGCGCCGGATCCACCGCACATCCTGCGCGACGGATCCGGCGCGAGCGCCGCGGGTGCCGCCTACTCGGTGGGCGTCGCCGTCCGGTTGTTCCGGCGGGCCCCGGCCACGTCCTCCGACGGGATCACGAGAGTCGGACGGGTGGCGTGATGGAGCACGTTCGCCGATGTGCTCCCCAGCAGCGTCGCCTTGAATCCCCGCAGGCCCCGGGAGCCGAGGACGATCAGATCGACGTCCAGCTCCTCGGCGGCGTCGACGATCGCCTCCGAAGCGGTGGCCATCGTCGACGAGATGAGCGGTTCGGCTTGCAGGCCGAGATCCCGGGCGAGTTGGGCGCCGTCGGCGGCGATCTTCTCCGACACGTCGAGCGCGGCGGCGTCGAGGCCTTGCAGCTTCTCCAGAGCCGGATGGCCTTCGAGGTGAGCGGCGAAGCCTTCCAGTGGCTGGCGGGCGTAGAACAGCACCGCGGTCGCCCCGGGGAAGAGGCCGGCGACGGTGTGCATCGCGCTCTGCGCGTTGGCGGAGCCGTCGTAGGCGATGAGCAGTTTCGGAGAGGGCATCAGTGTTTCCTTCGTGATCGATGGGGTGGTTGCTAGACCGACACGACGTCGTCGCGTTCCGGGGCGGATGCCCGTGGCTTCGTCATGGTGATCGCGGTGATGATCGCGCCGAGGAGGGCGAGGATCGCTGCGCCGATGAATGCGGCGGAGTACCCCTGGGTGAGTTCCACCTTCGAGGCATCCGTGCCGGCGATGCCGTAGACGATCGCCGTGAGCACCGCGAGTCCGAGCGCGGATCCGATCTGGTAGCTCGTGCTGACCAGTCCTGAGGCGACGCCGGTCTCCGCGGGTGGTGCCGCATTGATGGCGGTGCCGAGCGACGGCACGAACGCGAGCGACATGCCGAGCGCGGCCAGGAGGGACGCGGGGAGGACATCGACCGCATAGTTGCCGTCCGGACGGATGAAGGCGAGCCAGGCCAATCCGGCCGCCAGCAGCAGGAGACCGCTGACGATCAGCGACTTCGCGCCGAATCGCTCCTGCAGACGCGGTGCCAGGGCGATCATGACGAGCACCACCAGACCGGTCATCGGCAGGAGTGCGGCGCCGGCGGCGAAGGCGCTCGCGCCGAGCACCTGCTGCAGGTACAGGTTCAGGAAGAACCACATCGACACCCACGCGGCTCCGAGCATCAGCTGAGCCCCGTTCGCGGCGCCGAGAAGAGGGGCGCGGAGCAGGCTGAGGCGAAGCAGCGGGTTCCGGCTGCGTGCCTGGATGATGAAGAAGATCACCAGCAGCAGGATGCCTGCGGCCAGCATGCCCAGGGTCGACCAGGTGAGCCACCCGACCTCGGGGGCGTTGACGACGGCATAGACGACCGCGGCCAGTCCCACCGTCACCGTGACAGCCCCGCCGATGTCGATGGAGCCCGTGGCCTTGCGGACGGTGCGGGGGAGTGCGGTCGCGGTGAAGACGAGCACGAAGAGCGCGATGGGCACCGTGACGTAGAACACCCACGGCCAGCTCACGTACTCGGTCAGGACCCCGCCGAGGAAGACGCCGGCCGTGCCGCCGATCGGGGCAGCGGCTCCGTAGACGGCGAAGGCCTTGGGGAGGTCGGAAGTGCCCCCGAAGAGCATCATCAGCAGGGTCAGTGCTGCGGGAGCGATCATCGCCGATCCGGCGCCCTGGATGGCGCGTCCGGCGATCTCGACCCCGACGTTGCCGGCGGCGCCGGCCATGATCGATCCGGCGATCAGGACGATCCAGCCCAGCACGAAGATCTTCCGCGCACCGAAGGCGTCGGACAGACGGCCGCCCAGCAGCAGGAGTCCGCCGAAAGCCACGACGTAGGCGTTGAAGACCCAGGACAGGGACTCAGGTGTGAAGCCGAGGGCGCGCTGGATGTCGGGGAGGGCGACGCCGATGATCGATGTGTCCATGATGACCACGAACTGTGCGGTGGCGATCAGCACGAGGCCGAGCCACCGCTTCCCTCGTGACATGGGTGGGGGTGTGGACATGTTCGTTCCTCCTAGGAAGCTGTGCCGGACTACCCGGTCGCGAGGTAGCCTATACCCATAGGGGGTAGGGGTGCTCCGAAACGGTCGAGCAGGAGGTCAGTGGGAGCTCGAGACGCATCCTTTGCTCCATCGGTAATTTCCCGCCTTCTTTCGGCGACTGGGCGAAAGATGAAGGCAGGTACTTTCCTAGGCTCGGAGCGTGTCCGAGAGTGCGAACAGCCACCCCGCGTCGTCGGATCGACGTGCGGGCGTGCTCGGCGACGATTCCGCTTCCGAGGTCCGTGACGCGTACTTCGTGTCGGACAGCACGGGGATCACCGCTGAGACCCTGGGCAACGCCCTCCTGGCCAACTTCCCCGGCGTGCGGTTCCGCCGGCACACGGTGCCCTTCGTCGACTCGGTCGACGGTGCACGCGGCGTGATCGCCGGTCTTCCGGTGAGCCGGGTCGGCGCCGTCCCGATCGTCTTCACGACGGTGAAATCCGCGCAGATCCTCGCGGAGTTCCACGGATCGGGGGCCGTCGTGATCGACC
Source organism: Microbacterium sp. NPDC090218 (assembly GCA_044900255.1). Taxonomy (GTDB): domain Bacteria; phylum Actinomycetota; class Actinomycetes; order Actinomycetales; family Microbacteriaceae; genus Microbacterium. The sequence continues at coordinate 421,972 of JBJDMS010000002.1, forward strand.
TTCTCGGCGGACACCTGCGGGAACTCGAGACGTCGCTCGGCAGCGCGGCATCCGAACAGCTGGGTCAGTACCACGGCGTCGGAGACATGGAGCGCTACTTCGCCCGCATGCGCGCGGTCGAATACGCGATCGAGCACGACGACGGCCAGAGCATGCGGGCGCTCGACATCGCCGACGTGATCATCATCGCGCCCTCGCGCTGCGGCAAGACACCCACGACCATGTATCTGGCGCTCCAGTACGGGCTTCTGGTCGCCAACTATCCGCTCACCGACGACGACTTCCCGTCGGACGGGCTTCCTGCCACCGTCGGGCGCTTCGGGAGCAAGTGCTTCGGACTCACGACCACGCCGCTCCGGTTGAGCCAGGTGCGCCACGAACGGCGGCCCGACACCGTGTACTCGAGCCTGGCCCAGTGCACGCTCGAGATCCGCCGCGCGGAGGACCTCTACCGCCGCAACCGCGTCCCCTTCCTCAACTCCTCCACGAAATCCGTGGAGGAGATGTCCGCCGTGATCATGCAGTCCATGCGCCTGCGCAGCTGATCACGGCCTCCACCTCACCGCGCACGACGCCACACCCTCTGGAGCTCTCATGACGAACATCCTCTGGTTCACGCAGGTCGGCATGGCCGACGTCGCCCAGGTCGGAGGCAAGAACGCCTCCCTGGGCGAGATGGTCTCGAACCTCTCGGGGGCGGGGGTGAGTGTGCCCGGCGGCTTCGCGACGACAGCGGACGCGTACCGGGACTTCCTCGCCGCCGACGGCCTGTACGAGCGCATCAGAGCGACGGTCGAGGCGCTCGATGTCGCCGATGTCGCCGAGCTCGCGCGGGTCGGGGCCACCGTGCGCGAGTGGATCGAGCGCCAGCCGCTCCCGGCCGCCTTCGAGCAGGACATCCGTGATGCGTACACCACGCTCGTCGCCTCCGATCCGGAGCCGGAGTCCGTCTCCTGGGCCGTGCGATCCAGCGCCACCGCGGAGGACCTGCCGGATGCGTCGTTCGCCGGGCAGCAGGAGACGTTCCTCAACATCAGCGGCATCGACAACATCCTCGCCGCGATCCGCAGCGTCTTCGCGTCGCTCTACAACGACCGGGCGATCGCCTACCGCGTGCATCACGGCTTCGACCACCACGACGTGGCATTGTCTGCGGGCATCCAGCGGATGGTGCGCTCCGACGTCGGCGCCTCCGGGGTGCTGTTCACCGTCGACACCGAGTCCGGCTTCGATCGGGCGGTGTTCGTCACCAGCTCGTACGGTCTGGGCGAGGCGGTCGTGCAGGGGGCGGTGAACCCCGACGAGTTCTACGCCTACAAGCCCGCACTGCGCGCCGGTCGCCCCGCGATCCTCAAGCGATCGCTCGGCGAGAAGGCCGTGAAGATGGTCTACGCCGACGGCACGCACGCCGGCGGCAGCACGGTGTTCACCGATGTCGCGGTGGGTGAACGCGCCCGGTTCAGCATCACGGACGCGGAGGTGGAGGAGCTCGGACGGCAGGCCCTCGTCATCGAGGAGCACTACGGCCGCCCGATGGACATCGAGTGGGGCAAGGACGGCGTCGACGGACGGCTGTACATCCTCCAGGCGCGCCCGGAGACGGTGGTCTCGCGCGCCGACGGCAACGTGATGCGGCGCTTCGTGCTCGAGGAGTCCGGCACGGCGATCACGGTCGGACGCGCGATCGGACAGAAGGTCGGCGCCGGCCCGGTGCGGGTCATGACATCGCTTGCGCAGATGGATGCCTTCGAACCGGGCGATGTGCTCGTCGCCGACATGACGGACCCCGACTGGGAGCCCATCATGAAGCTCGCATCCGCCATCGTCACCAACCGCGGCGGGCGCACCTGTCATGCCGCGATCATCGCGCGGGAGCTGGGTATCCCCGCCGTGGTGGGCACCGGGGACGCGACGGCGGTGCTGACCGACGGTCAGCGGGTCACCGTCTCCTGCGCCGAGGGGGACAACGGGTTCGTGTACGACGGCATGCTCGGGTTCGAGGAGATCATCACGCGCCTCGACGAGATGCCCGAGAGCCCGACGAAGATCATGCTCAACGTGGGAACACCCGATCAGGCCTTCGCCTTCTCGAAACTGCCCAACCGCGGCGTGGGGCTCGCGCGCCTCGAGTTCGTCATCAACCGCCAGATCGGCATCCACCCTCGCGCGCTGCTGGATCACGAGTCCTTTCCCGTCCCGCTGCGGACCGACATCTCGGAGCGCATCGCGGCCTACGAATCGCCGCGGGAGTACTTCGTGCGACGCGTCGCGGAAGGGGTGTCGATGATCGCCGCGGCGTTCGCTCCGGAGCCCGTCATCGTGCGGCTGAGCGACTTCAAGTCCAACGAGTACGCGAATCTCATCGGAGGCGAGCTCTACGAGCCCCACGAGGAGAATCCGATGCTCGGCTACCGCGGAGCATCCCGCTACATCTCCCCGGACTTCCGGGCGTGCTTCGACATGGAGTGCGAGGCGCTGCGTTTCGTGCGCGACGAGATGGGGCTCACCAACGTCGAGATCATGGTGCCGTTCGTGCGCACCCTGGGCGAGGCGGCGGCAGTCACGGAACTGCTGAGCGAGAACGGGCTGCGGCGGGGTGAGAACGGCCTACGCGTGATCATGATGTGCGAACTCCCGTCCAACGCCGTGCTCGCCGACGACTTCCTCGAGTACTTCGACGGCTTCTCGATCGGCTCGAACGACATGACCCAGCTCACGCTCGGCCTCGACCGCGACTCGGGGCTGGTGGCGTCGACGTTCGACGAGCGGGATCCGGCCGTGCTCCGCATGCTCTCGATGGCCATCGAGGCGTGCCGTCGGGCGGGGAAGTACGTCGGCATCTGCGGGCAGGGTCCGAGCGACCACCCCGATCTCGCCGAATGGCTGGTGTCGCAGGGGATCGAGTCGATGTCGCTCAACCCCGACACCGTCGTCGAGACGTGGCTGCGGCTCGCGGACATGACCGTGCCGGTCCGCTGACGGGAGGGCGCTCCCTCCTCACCGGAGCAGGGGTCCGGCGTGGCCGCTATCCGACGATGGCGACGGTCGCCGCCGCGGTGGCGAGCAGTCCGACGTAGGTCCAGGAGTGGACCCGGTCGGGTATCCGAGGTGGACGTCGCCGCAGCAGGACGACGACGGGGAGGGACCCGACGAGGAGGGCGAGTGCGGAGGCGACATCCACGGATCCGATGAGTCCCGGGGCGTGCGGGATCGCCTCCGACGTCAGCAGCGAGACGAGGAGGGCCGGCAGGACGATCGCGAGGGTGAGTGGATTGGCCAGGGCTGCGGCGATCTGCATGCTGGCTCCGGCCCGCCGCATCATCGGCACGGTCATGACGCTCCCACCCACGCCGAGGAATGCGGCGACCGTCCCAATGGGAAGACCGAGCCAGTCGGGCACGCCGCCCGACCGTGGTCTCGCGTTCTCGGTGATCGCTCCTGGGACGGGCCGCAGGAACCCGGGGCGGGCCACCAGATCCACGATCGTGACCGCGATGTAGGCCACGAAACCCCACTTGAGGATCCCCACCGGTGCGACGGGGGATACCGCGGCGCCGGCGGCCCCGCCCAGCGCGAGCAGGGCGAACAGAAGCCACCGTCCGCCGAGGCGCGAGAGGACGGGGCGCGAGGTGGCGGCCGTGGCGACGATGGCGTTCACGAGCATCACGAGAGCCGAGGTCGCCGTCGCCACCCGCACCCCGTCGCCTCCGAGTGATGCATCGACGATGGTGATGACGGGAACGGTGACGAAACCTCCGCCGAATCCGAAGAGGACCGTGGTGATGCCGACGCCGAGGCCGACGAGGATGAGAAGCGCGAAAGACACCACTCCAGTCGACCGGATCCGGATACGGCCGACAATCTCGTTCCTGCCGATTCCTTTCGAGACTCAGCCAGTACGATCAGGGCGTGAGAAACGTCTCCCTCGCGCACTATGACGCGCTCCCCGTCGACGTTCTGCCGATCGGCACGGACTACCCGCCCGATCACCTCCTGGCTCACCATTCGCATCGTCGAGTCCAGCTGCTGTACGGCGCGACGGGAATCATGCAGGTCGAGACCCTCGATGGCTCCTGGACGATCCCCACGAACCGGGCCGTCCTCATCCCCGCGCAGGTGTCGCACGAGGTGCGGATGCTCGACGTCACGACCTGGAGCCTCTATGTCGAGCCCACTGCGGTGCCGTGGTGGCCCACCTCCTGCACCGTCATCGAGGTCGAGCCCCTCCTGCGGGAGCTGTTGCGCGAAGCGAACGACTTCGACGCCGGATACGACACCACCGGTCGCGACGGCACCGTCATCCAACTGATCCTGGAGGAGCTGCAACGCGTGACCCCGCTTCCGCTCTCGGTGACGCTCCCGCGCCACGAGCCGTTCCGATCGCTGTGCAAGAGCTATCTTGCGCAACCCGACGTCGCCGTCTCGAACGCCGACTGGGCGCGCATCTCTCTGATGAGCACCCGGAACTTCGATCGACGATTCCGGCAGGCGACGGGCACGAGCCCATCGCTGTGGCGCACGCGTGCGCGATTGCTGACGAGCCTCACCCTTCTGCGTCGCCAGTCTGTGACACACGTCGCAGGCCGCCTCGGATACTCCTCACCGGCATCCTTCACGGCTGCGTTCACGCGCACCTTCGGTGTGCCGCCCTCGACCTTCCAGGAAGAGGGGACTCGTGCGTGACGAGTACGCCGGGGCGATGCCGGGGGCGCCCTGCCGAAGGCGCGAGTAGTCTCAGATCATGGGAACTCTCGAGTACAACAGCTCGCGTCCTCCGATCGAGGTCGACGACGCGACGCTGGCGCACCTGAAGATCGTGATCGGGACGAAGCTGCGCCGTCATGAGAGCTTCATGATGACCTGGCTGCCGGAGGAGAAGAACGCCGCCGGCCGGCTGACGATCTGGATGCACCCGAGCATCCCGTTGAGCCTCGCGTTCGACGGGACGGAGATGCCGGTGATCGACCCGAAGCGGATCGAACGCATGATGGAGAATCTGAACGCCCGGGGAGAGCTCGTCCTCGATCAGCTCGGCTAGGCGGACGGAACGCAGACCGAGGTCGACGTGAGGTGGATCAACCCGTCGATGCTCGACGTGTCCTTGACGCTCATGCGTGCGACCGGAAGGCTCTCGCTGTAGCGGATGTCCTCGCCCATCGCCCTGTCGCTGTCGTAGCCGGCCTGATCCCACACGGCGAGGATCCGTTCGAGCGATCGGGCGTTGTCGTCGGTGCGGAACGCGATCTGCACTTCGCGCCGGGACCCGGGGCCCTCTGCGCACGGAACCGACGAGAGTGACAGAGCAGAGGCCTCGAGCGGGGCACCGGATGCATCGACGACCGCTCCCGAGGAAGCCGCGAGGGAGGCTCCGACGATCTCCCTCATGTCGCCTTCGATCGACTCCACCGTGACCGGAGCAGGCTCGGCGGACGGGGTCGTCGGGATCGGAGTCGTCACGCCCGCTGCCGTGAGCCCGCAGCGCGGCGTTCGATCCTCGAGAACGGGCAGGGAGATCGTCGATCCGGATCCGCCGGTCACCCCGGTGCTGTCGATCGGACGGTTGACCGCGTAGTCGATGGTCAGCGTTCCTCCGGCTTCGGTCACGGCATACCCGCCCATCGAGAACGGCTGATAGGCGTCGTCTCCGGATGACCGGGCGACCTGGGTGGCGGTGAACGGACCGTCCTGTCGGTAGACGGTGCCGCTCGAACCCATCAGGAACGAACGCTCCACCACGACATAGCCCGTGTCACAGCCGGCGTGCAGCACCGGCGTGACGTTTACGTCGACGATGAGCGCCGAGAGGAACGCCGCGATGGCGCCGGCACACGCGGCGAGGACGACGCCGATGATCTTCAGCGGCAGCATCCTCCGCGGGGAATCGATGCTCCACAGCCCGACGCAGAGGGAAGCGAGCGCGACGAACACCGACAGGGTCAACACACTGGGCTCATCGAAGGGGCCGATGAGGACGGATGCCGCCCCCGATGTCACCGACGGCACGGCGAGCGCCCAGACCACGACGGCCGTCGCGATCGCGAAGAACCCTCCGGCGATCCACGTGATGGTCCGTCGGCGGGAGCGTGGGGCGGGAGTCACGTCTGAAGCCTAGGCGGCACCGAAGTCCTCGCACCGGGATCCCCAGCGCACTCTCGGCTCCCGGGCACGTGTGGCTCGCCGAGTGCACGGGATGCGCGCGAACGTACGGCCTGCTGCCGCGAACTCTCCGTGCGCTCGGCGTCGAGCCGTGCACTCGGCGACAAGAAAGGGGGCTCAGCGGCGGACGCGGGCGCGGGTCTTCGCGACGCTCGCGAGCGTCGCCCGCACGGGGGTTCCGAGGTAGAGGCCGAGGGAGGCGCCGGATGCGAGCCCGATGCCGATCACCGCGGCGTCGATGAGCGATCCTCCCGCGAACAGCATCCCCGTGGACGTGCCGGCGGCGTGCACCATCTCGAGCAGACCCTGGAACACCGCCACCCCGGGGACGAGGGGGACGATCGCCGCGGTCGTCACCGCGACGGAGGGCACATGCAGGTTGCGTGCGATCAGCATCCCGAGGAAGCTCGCGAGCAGAGCGCCGACCGCGCTCGCCGCCGCGGGGTGCAGGTTGAGGCCGACGGAGGCCGAGTAGCCCGCGAGCGTGACGGCGCTGAGCAGTGCGCTGACCAGGATGATGCGGATGCCGGCGCCGTTGAACACCGCCACGGCGACCGCGATGATGATCGCACCGGCGAACTGGTTCACCAGCGGGCCGAACGGTGCCGGGTCATCGGGGAGGTCCATCGTGAACCCCAGCACGCTGCCCAGCTCGAGGCCGACGAGGATGCCGATCACGACCCCGAGAGTCTGCATCGTGAGGTCGAGGATGCGCCCGCCGGCAGTGAGCGCGAAGCCGTCGATCGCGTCTTGCGCCGCGCCGACCACGGTGAGCCCGGCGAGCATCAGCACGATGCCCGAGGCCACGATGATGGAGGGGCGGATGCCGATGAACGGCTCGATCCCCGCCGCTCCCAGGGCGGAAACCGCGACCGCGACGACGGTGGTGACGAAGCCACCGGCGATCTGGCTGAAGAACAGCGGAACCCGGAGCCGGGCGAGGCCCGCCTGGGTCAACGCCGCGCACAGGGCGGCGATGAAGGTCAGGCCGACGATGATCGGGGAGGCGCCGAGCATGATGCTCACCCCGACGGCGAGCAGAGCCCGCGCGACGATGACCACCGGCTGCTGGTAGCGGAAGGGCACCCGCCGGATCGCGCGGAACGTCGTGCGCGCGGATTCGAGATCGAGGCCCTCGTCGATGTCGGCGACCAGGGCCTGCACCCGCTGCAGCTTCGCGTGGTCGGGGGCGGTGACCCGCACGACGCGGACCAGCGTCTCCGGCCAGACCTCCCCGCTCAGGTGGAACGACACCGTGATCGAGTTGTAGGTGACGTCGACCTGCACGCCGCGCATCCCGTAGGCATCGCACACGCGGGTGATCGCGAGCGTGACCTCGTGGGCGGAGGCGCCGACCGCGAACATCGACTCGCCGATGCGCGTCGCCAGATCGAGCACCCGGGGAACCGTGCGCTCGTCGATGACGGGCATCGCCTCGGTATGCGCCACGCTCGAAGGGTCGGTGTGCAGCAGCCGACGCACGGAGGAGAGCAGCGGCCGGCGGGATCTCGCGGACATGTCGTCCATTCTCCCCGCACGCACGGGAGATCCGTCGCGACCGAGCCGGATGCCGCCGTGGTGCCGGGTGGCGGCACCCTCGCGAGACCGGCCGATCTCAGTCCCGCGCGAAGATCTCGGGGTGCGCCTCGATGAGCTCGGCCTGCTCGGCCCAGGAGAGTCCGGCGATGCTCAACACGACACGGACGACGGTCGAATCCGCGTCGGCGGTGGTGAGCCGCAGCTCACGCAGAGTGGCCCGTGCCGTCTCCTCGATGAGGAAGGCGAGCAGTTCGGCGGGCATGTCGCCACGGAACGCCCCGGACCCGACGCCGGCCGCGGTGAGGTCTCGGATGCGGCGACGCAGCGGCGCGAGGGCGAGCACCGTGTCGGCGAGATGCGCATCGTCGAGGGCGATGTTGGCCGAGGCGCGCACGGCGGAGGCCTCCCGCCACAGGCGCGTCGCCATCCGGGCCAGGGTCACGCGCGGATCAGGGTCGTCGGTCGTCTCGGCGATCGTGTTGAATCGCTGAGCACCCACCGCGATGACTTCGCGCAGGAGGCTGTCGCGGTCGGCGAAGTGACCGTACACGGCGCGACGGGTCAGGCCGGCCGCCTGGGCGATCGCGTCGAGCGAGGCCGTGGGATTCGTGGCGAGCACCGACTGCGCAGCGCGCAGCAGCGCCTCACGGTTGGCGAGGGCGTCGCGTCGACGTCCGCGCGGGGTTGGCGTGGTCACGTCCGGGTCCTTTCGCGGAATGCACGAGTCACGACATCAGCTTGGTCGACTCGAGCGCTTCGACCAACTTGCGGTTGTACGACATCAGCGGCCGGCGCAGGACCAGACCGAGAAGCAGCGCCGGGATGATGAACAGCATGAGTGCGCCCAGCGACACCCAGAAGTCGCCCTGGTAGACGCCGGCGATCGCCGACCTCACCATGTTCACCGCGTAGGTCGCCGGGAGGAAGGGGCTGATGCTCTGGAACCAGTCCGGCAGCAGCTGCAGCGGGTAGGCGCCGCCCGATCCCGAGATCTGGATGACCAGGAGCAGCACAGACAGCGCCTTTCCCGCATTGCCGAACGCGACGACCGCCGTGTAGACGATCAGCGTGAACACCGTCGAGATCACCCATCCGGCCAGCATCAGCAGGAGGGGATGCGCGGGTTCGATCTGGACGAAGAGGATCAGCCCGAGGGTCAGCAGTGTGCTCTGCGCGAGACCGACCAGGCCGAAGATCCCGTACCGGCCGAGGTACTTCTGCGTCGGCGTCAGCTCGGGACGGTCGGGGAGGGTCTCGGCGTTCACGTCGATGCGGATCGCCACCGTCATCAACAGAGCGCCCACCCACAGGGCGAGGATCATGTACAGCGGCGCCATGGCGGCACCGAACCCCGCCACGGGGAAGACGGCGGTGCGATCGACGCGCACGGGTTCGGCGAGCGACGTCGCGAGCACACCGGGATCGGCGCCGATCAGTTCGCTGAGATCGCCGGTGTCCGCGGCCTTCGCCATCGCCTGCTGGGTCTTGTCGAAGCGGTCGGCCAGGGTGTTCAGCGATTCGGACAGCTGCGTGGTCGCCTCCTGCGCGCGGGACAGCGTCGACCGCACGGAATCCGATGCCCCCGACAGGCCCGATGTGAGTCCGGACAGGTCCGAGCGGATCCCCGACACGTCCGAGCCGATCTGCGAGAGCGTCGAGGACAGGGCGTCCAGCTGCGCCTTGAGCCCGGTGTCATAGCTGCTGCGTGCATCCGCGATCGCCTTCTTCGCCTCGGCGATGGCGGAGGTGATCTCCTGATGGGAGCTCTGCGCCGAGTCGTTGCCGGCCGCGATGTCGGTCGCCGCGTCCTGCAGCCGCTCCTGCAGCGCCTGCTGCCGCGCGATCGCCTCGTCGAGTCGAGTGATCATGGCGTCGAAGTCGGGCTGCGCGGATTCGGGAAGCTGCGGCCCGACCTCGGTCTCCAGCGTGTTCTTGATGGTGGAGTACCGGTCGATCTGCTCCTGCACCCGTTGGGCGAGCGTGGTGACCGCCTGCACCTGAGCGTCGCTGAGCGAGTCCGCCCCGGCGAACAGCTCGTCGATGCGCTGACCGACGGCGTCGTAGCCGGCCGAGCTGGCCGCGAGGGCATCCGACAGGTACTGCGCCGCGGTCTGCAGCGTCGACTTCAGCGTGTCCACCGCGTCGACTCCGTTGCCGAGCGCCCCCGAGGTGTCGCGGAACGCATCACCGGCCGTGCCGACCAGAGACGAGGCGCTGTCGAGCAGGGGCCCGCTCGACTCGATCAGGGCCGTGAACGTGTCCGCCGTGTGCGCTGCGGAGCGCAGCTGATCGCCCACGCTTCCGAGACGCGCCTCGACGCGGGTCAGCGCCGCCTGCGTGTCCTCGTCGGTGAGATGCTCCGACATCGAGGAGATGAGGCCGAGGGCGACGTCGCCGAGCGTGCGGGTGAACTCGTCGCTGATCGCGGCCGAGACTCCTTCGGCGCCCTGGCCGGTGATCTTCGGGGCCAGGGCGTTCTTCTTCTCGTTCGTGTAGAGCGCGATGTGCGTCCGGTCACCGCCGTCAGCGTAGAACGTCAGCATGTCGGCGCTGAACGTCTCGGGCAGCACGATGGCGGCGTAGTACTCGCCCGACTTCGTCCCGTCGATCGCGTCGTGCTCGTCGGTGATGATCCAGTCGAGCTGGTCGTTCCCACGGAGCTCGGAGAGGACCTGCTCGCCGACGTTCAGGCGAATCGGCATGAGGTCGCTCTCATACCCGGCATCGGTGCTGGCGACCGCGATCTTCAGGTCCTTGGTGTTGGCGAACGGATCCCAGCTGGCGATGACGTTGAACCAGGTGAACAGGGACGGGATGACGACGAGACCGAACAGGACGATGCAGGCCATCACGTTCTGGGTCGCGTGGCGCACGTCGCGGAGAGTCAGCTGCAGGATGTTCTTCACGCGCGGTGCTCCCCTTCTTCCGTCTGCTCGTCTTCTTCCGTCTGCTCGTCTTCTTCCGTCTGCTCGTCTTCTTCCGTCTGCTCGTCTTGTTCCGTCTGGTCGTCTTCCGTCTGTTCGTCGTCTTGCGGTGCGTCCGGTTCCTGCACCGCATCCGTCGTCCCGGCCGGTTCCGTCTCGGACTCGGACTCGGGCTCCGGTGCGAACCACTCGGTGAGCAGCGCATCGACGTTCGCGCCTTCGACCGACGCGGTGTGGTGTGAAGCGTCTGCCGGCGGGGCCTGGTCGAGCGGAAGCTGCGCCTCCTGCTCCCTGCTCGTCGTGAGGGGAGCCGGCGTCGCCGAGGGCATCACGATGTCGTGGCCGGAGTGCCCGGCGAGAGCGAGCTCACGCAGATCGGCCTCGTCGAGCGCGGCGACCTCCTCGCCGCTCTCGAAGCTGTGCTTGATGTACTCGATGGCCACGAGGAAGCCGATGACGAGCAGGATCCAGAGGGTCCACAGGCCCAGCAGCATCGCCTTCGATCCGGGGAGCGCCCAGGTGAGGACTCCGAGCACGACGAGGCCGGCGGCACCCGTGAGCACCGTCGCCTTCAACAGGGCCGGATAGCGCCGCGTGAACGGCTGGGCTCGTCGAGCGAGGTCTTCGCGGTAGTCGTCCCGGTTCGACAGCGCCCGGATCACGTCGGTGAGCCGGTACCCGCGGCCGACGACCTGCACCTTCTCGCCGATCAGCAGATCGGTGGCGAGGACCTGCCGGTTGAAGAGCAGGGCGAGGTTGGCGAAGCGGCGTCGCAGGACGAGTCCGAGGAGGAACGCGAGGGCGACGAACACGGCCAGGGCCCCCAGGAAGCGCCAGTAGTGGCCGCCGTAGAAGCCCGCGATCGTCTCGCGCATCGCGTCGATGCCGTAGGAGAACGGCAGCAGCGGATAGATCGCCCGGAAGAATCCGGGCATCAGCTCGATGGGGTACAGCCCGGATGCGCCCGGGATCTGCATGATCACCAGCAGGATGCACAGGCCGCGGCCGACGTGACCGAACGCGACGCAGAGGGCGTAGATGATGCTCACGTACGCGAGCGCGATGAGGACGCCGGTGCCGACGAAGGCGAGAGCGCTGGCGGTCTGCACGCCGATGATGAGGTTTCCGATGCACACGATGAGCGCCTGTCCGACGGCGAGCGTGGCGAAGAGGAAGAAGCGGCCGAAGTAGGCCTGGCGCACGGTGACGTCCTCGACGCCCTCGGTGTCGACCTCGACCTTGAAGATCACCATCAGCACGAAGGCGCCGATCCACAGGGACAGGTTCGTGAAGAGCGCGGCCATCGCCGACCCGTAGGTGGCGACCGGGAACACCAGGTTCTCGTCGACCTCGACGGGGGAGGAGATGAACTGGGCGATCTGCGCGGGCTCCAGGTCGGTCAGGGTGCCGAGCAGGCCCCATTCGGATGCGGCGCTCAGCGCGACGACGTCGGTGCGAGACGTCTGTACGCCCTCCTCGATCCCGGCGAGGTCGCTGTCGAAGCTCTGCAGCGATGACGAGGTGGCGACGAGCTGGTCGTCCAGACCGGCCAGCAGCTGATCGGCCTGGGCGAGCACGCCCTTCTGCGCATCGAGCGCGGCCGAGAACGACCCCACGCTCGCTGCCAGTTGCGACATCGCGGTGTTCAAGGAGGGCACGGTCCCGGTCAGGACGTCGCGCATGGCGGAGGAGGCGTTCCTCGTGTCCTGCATCGCCTGGTCGACCGCGTCCGCCGTCGCCTGGATCGAGCGCACGGTGTCGGATGCGCCGGCCTTGAGGGCCTTCAGGTCCGCGAGCAGCTGCTGATCGGTCGCGTTGCGCTCCTGCAGCGAGGCGATCACGCTGGTCAGGCGCTGTTTCGTGTCTTCGCTGAGGGCGGTGTCGTCCAGAAGTGTCTGCAACCGCGTGACGGCCGCCTCGTTCGCCTTGAGCACGTTCGAGACGTCGTCGATCCCGGCATCGATGCGGACACCCGTCTTCTCGAGGCTCTGGGTGAGACGGGTGATCGAGACGTTCGCCTTCGAGGAGGCATCCGCGAGCAGGGTCGTGCCCTTGACGAACGCCGAGGTGGCGCTGTCGGTGAACGCGATCACCTCCTTCTGGGTCTCAGCGATGATCGACTGGGTCTCGACGAGCGACTTCTGCACGTGGCCGAGTGACCGGTCGACATCGCCGAGCGTGCTCCGGGCGGAGGCGAGCGTGTCCCGTGACGACGAGAGACCGTCCTGCACATCGGCGAGGTTCTCGCGTGCCGAGGCCAGTGTCTCCGTCGCCCGGTCGAAGGCGTCGAGGGTGTTGTCCCGGGCATTCAGCAGGCGCAGCTCGGTGGAGTCGCCGACGTCCTTCAGTGCGTTCGTCGCGGCGAGGGCCACCTGCTCCTTGAAGGCGCTGGTGATCTGCTTGTCGAGCTCGGATGCGCCGACGTCGGTGATCTTCGGTGCGATCGCCCCGGCCTTCTCATTGACGTAGTACTGCAGGGCCGGCTGGGTGAAGCTCCCGCTGGTGATGCTGAGGAGGTCTTCGCTGAATTCCGCCGGGATGACGATGGCGGCGTACACGTCGCCCTTCTTCACCGCTTCCTGGGCCTCGTCCTCGCCCATGAACGCCCAGCCGAGCTGGTCGTCGTCCTCGAGCTGTTCGGTCACCTGCTCGCCGATGTCGAGGTGGCCGGTGAGGTCGGAGGTGGCGCCCTCGTCGAGGTCGACGACGGCCACGCGGATGTTCGCCGTGTGGGCGTAAGGGTCCCAGAACGCGTTGATGTTGAACCACGCGTACAGAGCGGGCGTGATGAGCACGCCGAGGATGATGATCCAGGCCTTGGGTACGCGGGAGAGTCGTTTGACGTCGCGTTTGTAGACCCACCAGCTCTGTTTCACAGAACGATCTTACTCACTTCGTGCACACCAACGTGCAAGTTAGCTGAGTGACCGTGTCCTGATGAGTCCGCGTAGCTTGTCTCGTCGGAACAGCTCGCCCAGGTCGATGACATCACGGCCGCGATGCGGAGACACCTCGGACTCGACGAAGCCGGCGGTCCAGGTGGTCGAACGGCGCCAGCGTTCCCGTTACTCGAAGACGGGGCTGAGGAAGCGGCGCTCGTAGCGGCGGATGCACTTCGTCCTGCGCGCGAAGTCGAACGCCTCGACGCATTCGGGGTCGGTCTGCGAGGCGGTCCGGTAGACCTCGTACTCCGCCAGGGAGGGGAACGAGAACAGGGCGAAGGCCTCGTCGCTGTCGCCCTCGCTGGGCATGAAGTAGCCGTGGTGGGTCCCGCCGTGCTTCGCCACGAGTCGGATCCAGGTGCGTCCGTATTCGGTGAAGTCGTCCAGCTTGTCAGGATCGATCTCGTAGCGCAGGTGAACGGTGATCATGCGGATGATCTTCCCAGATCGACCCGGCCGCCGTGGAAACCCGGACACTACGCTGAGTCACGTGACGAACTCGCGCGACATGGTCCACATCCCTGGCGGCACGTTCCTGATGGGGTCGGATGACTTCTACCCCGATGAGCGTCCGGTGCACGAGCGCGAGGTCGCATCGTTCTTCATCGATCGCTACCAGGTCACGAATGAGCAGTACGCCGCTTTCGTCGACGCGACCGGATACGTGACGGTCGCCGAACGGCAGCTCGATCCCGCCGCGTTCCCGGGTGCGGATCCCGCCGACCTCGTGCCGGGATCCATGGTGTTCACGCCCACCTCCGGGCCGACGAATCTGGGGGACTGGCGCAATTGGTGGCGCTGGCAGCCGGGAGCGTTCTGGCGTCGTCCGTTCGGCCCCGATTCCTCGATCGACGACCGGCTGCAGCATCCCGTCGTGCACGTCGCGTTCGAGGATGCCGTCGCCTACGCCGACTGGGTCGGGATGCGGCTGCCCACCGAGGCCGAACACGAGTACGCGGCGCGTGGGGGAGTCGACGGCGCCCCCTTCGCGTGGGGCGACGAGGCGTACCCGGGCGGCGTCGCCCAGGCGAACTCGTGGCTGGGCCGCTTCCCGTATGACAACCAGGGCGTGGGCGGCACGGCCCCTGTCGGCTCGTACCCGCCGAACGGCTACGGTCTCTACGACATGATCGCGAACGTGTGGGAGTGGACGACCGACTTCTACACTCCGCGGCACATCCGGCTCTCGGACACTCCGGTCGATGCGGGCAAGCGCACGAACCTCCTTGCTGCCGCCAGTGCCCAGGAGGGCTTCCCCGACACCCCGCGACGCGTCCTCAAGGGCGGATCGCACCTCTGCTCGCCCGACTACTGCCTCCGTTTTCGGCCGGCCGCGCGCTCGCCGCAGGCCGAGGACACGGGCATGTCGCACATCGGATTCCGCCTCACCCGTTCCGAGTGAGGCTCCTCTGGGGGCGCCCGTGAGGGCGTGCTTTGCTTCGACCGAGGGCGATCGCCCCGTCTCATGCGTCGAAGCAAGGAGTCGTCATGGCTGACAAGCCCAACATCCTCATCATCTGGGGCGATGACATCGGCATCACCAACCTGAGCACGTATTCCGACGGCCTCATGGGCTACCGGACACCGAACATCGATCGGATCGCCGACGAGGGCGTGAAGTTCACCGACTATTACGGCGAGCAGAGCTGCACCGCGGGCCGAGCAGCCTTCATCACCGGACAGAACCCGTACCGCACCGGGCTCACCAAGGTGGGGATGCCGGGGGCGAAGCTGGGCCTGCAACCCGAGGACCCCACGATCGCAGACGCGCTCAAGCACCACGGCTACGCCACCGGACAGTTCGGCAAGAACCACCTCGGCGACCGCGACGAGCACCTGCCCACCGCGCACGGGTTCGACGAGTTCTTCGGCAACCTGTACCACCTCAACGCGGAGGAGGAGCCGGAGCACCCCGACTACCCCACCGACGAGGAGTTCCCCGGCTTCAGTGAGAAGTTCCGCCCGCGCGGTGTGCTCCACACGTGGGCGAACGACGACGGTACGCAGCGCATCGAAGACACCGGTCCGCTGACGAAGAAGCGCATGGAGACGGTCGACGAGGAGTTCCGCGACGCGGCCGCCGACTTCATCCGCAGGCAGGCCGACGACGACACCCCCTTCTTCGTCTGGTTCAACTCGACGCATATGCATTTCCGCACCCACACCAAGGAAGAGAGCAAGGGGCGGGCCGGGCGCTGGCAGTCGGAGTACCACGACACGATGCTCGACCACGACGACGTCGTGGGGAGTCTGCTCGACCTGCTCGACGAGCTGGGGCTGGCCGAGAACACGATCGTCATGTATTCCACCGACAACGGCCCGCACATGAACAGCTGGCCGGATGCGGGCATGACGCCGTTCCGAAACGAGAAGAACTCCAACTGGGAGGGCGCGTACCGGGTGCCCGCGATGGTCCGCTGGCCAGGGCACATCCCGGCGGGGACGACGCTCAACGGCATCGTGAGCCACAACGACTGGTTCGTGACGCTGCTGGCGGCCGTCGGCGACGCCGACATCGCCGAGCGGCTGCGGTCCGGCACCGACCTGCACGGCACGTCGTTCACGGTGCATCTCGACGGGCACGACCAGCTCGACTACATCACCGGAGCCGTCGAGCAGAGTCCGCGACGGCACTTCTTCTACGTGTCGGACGACGGCGACCTCACGGCGCTCCGCTTCGACAACTGGAAGCTCGTGTTCCTCGAGCAGCGCGCCGCGGGGACGCTGCAGGTGTGGCAGGAGCCCTACATCGAGCTGCGGTTCCCGAAGCTGTTCAACCTGCGCACCGATCCGTTCGAGCGCGCCGACATCACCTCGAACACGTACTGGGATTGGGTGCTCGACCACGTCTTCCTGTTCGTGCCGGCGCAGGCCTACGTCGGCCGGATGCTCGGCACGCTGGCGGAGTTCCCCGCACGGCAGGAGTCGGCGTCGTTCACGATCAACCAGGTGATGCAGAAGCTGGAGTCGACCGTCGGGAGCTCCTGAGCTCGGGGTCTCGTCGGCGGAGGAAGCAGCCGTCAGGCGCGGTTCCACGGCGGCGACGGGAACTCGCTCGGCGGCTCCGGCCAGCCGAGCGAGAGGACGCCCACCGTGACGACGACCGCGACGCTCACGACGGTCAGCACGACCGAGGCGATGCGCCTGCCCCGCGTCGCCGGATGCGCGCCTCCGCGCAGCACCGCGAACGACGCGGCGAGAAGGCCGAGCCAGACCAGGAGCCCGAAGACGCCGAAGCCGACACCGATCTCGCCCTCGCCGTCTTCCCAATACCCCCTGGTGAAGAATCCGCCCGACCAGCCGAGCCCGGCGAGCATCAACCATGCGCCGCCGATGATCCCGCTCACGGTCGCGACGAGCCATAACAGGATGCCGCTGAAGAGACGCATGAGGGGACACTACACGGCGAGCGTGGGCGGCTCCGTCCGTCGGCGCAGCACCGTCACCTCCAGGCCCGCCTCAGCCGCCCCCGCTACCCTCGGGGCATGCGCCGAATCCTCGTCCTGCCCCTCGTCCTCGCCGCCGGACTGCTTGCCGGATGCTCGCAGGTCACGCAGATGGCCGGAGATGCACTCGGCGTCGACGTCCAGGCGACCTGCACGACGATCGACGAAGCGTACGGCCAGTACCAGGCGCTGCTCGACCAGGGTGAGGTGTCGGCGGAACAGGCGGATGCGGCTCGCGACGCGCTCGTCGCGTCTCTGGATGGCCTGGCCGACGACGTCGATGGACAGCTGGGCGACGTCATCCGCTCGGGTGCGGAGCAGATCGGGGGGATGACCGACCTGCAGGCACCCGAGACGGTCGAGGCGATCGAGCAGCTCAAGGACTCGGCATCCGCGTTCTGCGGCTGACCGACCATTTCGCTCGCCGCAGAGCGATACCCGCTCCCGTGAGGGGCGGCGCCTTCCGATTGCAATTATGGCGACAGGTTATGTAATCTGTTTTCATAATCGAGAGGAAGTTATGCGCGCTTGGAATCCGCTGCACCTGCGGCAGGGTGGCACGTCGGTCGTCGTCGAGTTCCCCGCCGTGGGCGTACCGGCGATCCGCTACTGGGGCCCGGACCTCGGAGCGCTCGGTGCCGCTGATGTCGCTTCCCTCGTGGAGGCGAACAGGCCGCAGCACCGCGTGGGCGACGTCGACGAGCCCCGCGCGGTGACGCTGCTCCCGCTGCCTTCCGACGGCTGGACGGGCGCTCCGGGGCTTGAGGGCGATCGCCAGGGACTCGCCTTCTCGCCCGCGTTCACCGTCACCGCCGTCGACGCCGGATCGCTGATCGCCGGAGACGGAGCATCGGTCATCATCCAGTGCGACGATGAGGAGTCCGAGCTCCGTCTCGCGATCGAGATCGAGGTCACGAGCACAGGCCTCGTCCGTCAGCGGATGCAGCTTCACAACCTCGCGTCTACCCCTTACCGACTGGGCTCGCTGCGAGCGAGCTTCCCGCTCCCGGACGACCTCACCGAAGTGCTCGACTTCACCGGGCGATGGATGCGCGAGCGCGTTCCGCAGCGGCATGCGCTCACGGTCGGCCGGCATGTCCGGGAGGGGCGGAAAGGGCGTCCGGGGGCCGATGCCTCGCTGCTGTTCCTCGCCGGCGTCCCAGGGTTCGGCTTCGAGCGGGGTGAGGTCAGGGGAGTGCATGTCGCGTGGAGCGGCAATCACGAGCTCGCCGCCGAGCGCACGCTCCTCGGTGGCACGGTGATCTCGGGTGCGGAGCTGCTGCTCCCCGGTGAGATCATGCTCGTGTCGGGAGACAGCTATCGGACGCCGTGGGTCTACGCCTCTCACGGCGACGGTCTCGACGACCTCGCAGCGAGGTTCCACGGGCAGGTCAGGGACACCGTGCGGGAGAGGTCCGTCGCGCGGCCCATCGTCATGAACGTCTGGGAGGCGGTGTACTTCGAGCATCGTCTCGACAAGCTCGTGGAGTTGGCGGACATCGGTGCCGAGGTGGGCGCCGAGCTCTACATGCTCGACGACGGCTGGTTCCTGGGAAGACGCGACGACCGTCGTGCCCTGGGGGACTGGTACGTCGACCCCGACGTGTGGCCGGACGGGCTGGAGCCGTTGATCCGGCACGTCAAGGATCGGGGGATGGGCTTCGGGATCTGGGTCGAGCCCGAGATGGTCAGCGTCGAATCGGAGCTGGCTCGCAGGCATCCGGATTGGATCCTCCGACCCGGCGACCGGCTGCCCCCGGTGGGGAAATGGCAGCACGTGCTCGACTTCTCGAATCCCGAGGTCTATGCGTACATCCTCGAGCGACTGGATTGGCTGCTCGGCTCGCACGACATCGACTACCTGAAATGGGACCACAACCGCGATGTGCTCGAACCGGGGCGCGCTGGACGGGCCGTGCTCCACGAGCACACTCTCAGCGTCTACCGCCTGATCGACGAGCTGCGCGAACGCCATCCGCACGTCGACATCGAGAACTGCGCATCGGGTGGCGCCCGGATCGACCTCGAGATGCTCTCCCGGACGGAGCGGACCTGGACGAGCGATTGCGCCGATCCGCTCGAGCGCGCGGCGACGCAGCAGTACACCGGGCTGCTGCTGCCGATCGAGATGAGTGGAAACGACATCGCGACGGATACGTCGCACACGACGGGCAGGACCTCCTCCCTCGATTTCCGGGCCGGGATCGCCTTCCTCGGCAACATGGGCATCCAGTGGGACCTGACACAGGCGTCGGAAGGCGAGCTGGCGGAGCTCGCGGACTGGGTCTCGCTCTACAAATCGCTCCGGGAGCTCCTGCACTCGGGGAGGGTCGTCAACCTGGATCAGCCGGACCCGTCGCTGCTCGTGCGCGGTGTCGTGGCGCAGGACCGGTCGGAAGCGGTGTTCACCTTCGCGCAGCTCACCTCCGCGCTGGCGCCGTCGGCCGGGCGCGTGCGGATTCCCGGCCTCGACTCGGATGCCCGATACCGGGTGGATGTGGTGACTCCGGGGGCGCCTCTGCGCTCGCGGGCCTACACCGAGATGCCCTGGGTGGCGCACGGGGCGACGCTTCCCGGACGAGTGCTCGCGCAGTCCGGGCTCGAGGCGCCGGTCATCGACCCGGAGCAGGTGCTGGTGGTGCGTTTCAGCCGCGTGTGACGGGGGCGAGCTCGGCGAACAGTCGCTCCTCCGCGGCGTCGAGGGCCGCGCGGAGTGCGCCGAGCGCCACGGCTTCGTCGCCGAGCGACGAGCAGACGACATCCGGGGCGAACGGCGTCTCCTCGCGGAAGCGGGAGCGCACGGGTTCGGCGATGCCCTCGCCGGCACGGGAGACGCCGCCGCCGATCACGAGAAGCTCCGGATCCATCGCGATCACCATCGGCAACAGCCCGCCGACGAGCTCGTCCGCCAGGGCGTCGACCCGGGAGCGGGCGTCTTCGTCGCCGCGCCGGGCCTTCTCGAAGAGGGCGGAGGCATCGCCGGTCGCGCCGGCGCCGCCCGTCTCGAGGAGGTCATCGTAGTCCTCGCGCCAGGGGGTGGCCCGCCAGAGGCCGATCTGGGTCGCTGCGCCGTGGAAGCCGTAGTGCGGACGGCCGTCGACCAGCGCCGCTGCGCCGAGGCGGCGTCCGACATGGACGTAGACGACGGCTTCTGAATGCGTCGCCGCCCCTACCCAGTGCTCGGCGAGCGCGGCCATGGGCATGTCGCTGACGCACTGGACCTGCATCGGATACCGGTCCGCGAGCCATCGTGCGGGGTTCTGTCCGACCCAGCCCGGCATGGCCCGACCCCAGATCACCTCGCCGTCGCGGTTCACCGTGCCGGGGGTGCCGACGACCGCATGGGAGATCAGGTCGAGAGGGCGGCCGAATGCGGAGATCGCCTCGTCGATGACCGTTCCGAGCGCTTCCAGTCGCTCCTCGGGCGGGAGGTCGGGGGAGAGGACCGCACGGGCACGCGCCACCACCTTGCCCTCGAGGTCGCTGATCAGCACGACGGCCTTGGCGGCGCCGATGTCGGCGCCGAGCACGAACCCGGCGTCCGGGCGGAACTCGAAGGCCTGCGCCGGGCGCCCGACGGAAGCGGATTCGCGCTGCGGTTCGGCGGTGACGACCCAGCCGCTGGCGACGAGATCATCGACGGCCTGTCTCGTGGTGGGGCGGGAGAGCTGTGCCAGCTCGGTGAGCTCGGTGATCGTGTGCACTCCACCGGAGTGCAAGACTCGGAACACCGACTGTAGGTTCATCCGTCGAAGTGCCGAGGAGTCCCCGGTCCGACCGCTCGATTGATAGCTCATTCTCTGCCTAGCTCGTGGGGTGCGCACCCCGCCTGTTGGAACCGCTTCCTCAACATATCTCTCAACCCGCCTGGGTGCGGAGGATGCGTTGACGTTGCGTCTGCTTCAACTCTCCTATATAAATAAGGAGCGTCCTTTAGTAATGTATCGAACGCACGCTGCCAATCTCGTCAGCGTCGCTGGCGTGTTCCAAAGCATCCACAGCACCACGAATCGAGGAAGATCCCGTGATCAAGAAGACAATCGCCGGCGTCGGCGTCCTTGCGGCCGCCGTCGCCGTGCTCACCGGCTGCACAGTCGGTGCGGAGAGCGGACCGGATGAGTCGGGCGAGGTGACGCTGACGTTCCTGACGTTCGAGACGCCTAACCTCGACGCCGCGTACTGGGACGAGACGATCAAGCGCACGAACGAACTCGTTCCCGGCGTGAAGATCGAGCGGCTCGTCGCCCCCAGCAACGATCGTGATGCCTACGCCCGTCAGCTCGACTCCACCGGTGAACTGCCCGACATCATGGTCGCGGTGAACCCCACCGGCCTCGCCGAGGCGGGGAAGCTCGCCGAGTTCTCCGAAGGCGAGCTGGAGAACTGGATCGACCCGACCGCGAACAGCTTCGATGGCAAGATCTACCAGCTGCCGACCAACACGCAGACGATCCCCAACATCTACTACAGCAAGGCCGCTTTCGAGACGGCCGGCATCAGCGAGCCGCCGGCCACCTGGGACGAGCTGCTCGACGCCTCCGAGAAGCTGAAGACCGCAGGCATCACGCCCTTCGTCATCAACGGCGGCGGCGCCGACACCTGGGCCAACATCTATGCGCTCGACGGACTCATCGGCACCGAGGTCTACGCGAACAACCCCGACTTCCTCGGCCAGCTCGCCTCGGGCGACACGGACTTCTCCGACCCCGACTTCGTCGCCGCGGTCACGAAGTTCAAGGAACTCATCGACGCCGGATACGTGAGCCCGTCGACACTCTCGAAGACGTACGCCGAAGGACAGGAGGCGTTCCTCGCGGGAGAGGGCGCCATGTACCCGATGGGCTCGTGGTTCAGCGTCGCCCCCGACGAGGCCGCACAGGAAGGGCTCGGCGTCTTCGCCTGGCCGTCCGACGACGGATCGCTCATCATGCCGACCTACACGGGCGGTGGGCTCTCGGTGAGCTCCAGTGCTCCTGACGTCGACAAGGCGAAGGAATGGGCTCTGGCCTGGTCGCAGGTGCAGGAGAACAACGACGGCGGCGTCCTCAACGACGGCCTGTTCGTCGCCCTCAAGGACTTCACGGTCCCGGACGGGACCACGAAGCTGTACGACGAGTCCCTCGCCCTCTACGAGGATGCCGTCGAGAACGGCACCGTCGTCACGGTGTTCGGTAACGAAGGTGGCATCCCGTCGCTGCCCAGCGGCTTCAACGCCGAGGTGTTCTCCGCCATCACGGATCTCGTGAACGGACGCCTCGACGTCGACGGGTTCGTCGATCACCTCAACCAGAAGTACGCCGAACTCACCCAGTGAGTCCCCGGCCTGCCGCCGCCCGCTCCACCACTGGAGCGGCGGCGGCACCCACGCCAGGCGCGAGTGGCGCCGGAGAGGAGCGGGCGATGCCCGTCTCAGACACCGAGATCCCGTCCGTGGAACGGCCGAGAGCGAAGGCGCGGCCCCCGCGGCCCACCGGGGTCGTCCAGCGCGGACTGAGGAAGTGGCAGTCCGCGGGCAACTTCGCCATCTTCGTCCTTCCGTCCCTGACGGTCTTCACGGCGATGGTCTTCGTCCCCATCGTGTGGACCCTGGCGATCGGCTTCACGGATGAGCGAGCGACCCGGCCGAAGACCTCGTTCATCGGCTTCGACAACTTCGTGTTCCTGTTGACGAACCCGTCGTTCCTGCAGGCGCTCGGAAACACGCTCCTGATCACGGTCCTGGTGGTCGGTCTCACGAACATCCTCGGCCTCGCGATCGCCATGCTGCTGCACCGCTCCGGCTGGCTCTACAACATGCTCCGCAGCGTGTTCTTCACGCCGGTCATCCTCTCCGCGGTGATCGTCTCGGTGATCTGGCGGTCGATCCTCGTCGACGACGGCCTCCTCAACACGACCCTGATCTCCCTCGGCGTCGAGAACCCTCCCGGCTGGCTGTCCGACCCGTCGCTGGCGATCTACAGCGTCTCGTCGATCATCATCTGGCAGATGCTCGGCTTCGCGGTCGTCGTGTACCTCGCCGGTCTTGCCGGCATCCCCACCGAACTCTCCGAGGCCGCAGCGATCGACGGCGCCGGTCCGGTCGCACGCTTCCGTGCCATCACCTGGCCGCTGCTCGCGCCGTCGCTCACCATCACCACCGTCATGCTCATGATCAGCTCGTTCAAGGTGTACGACCAGATCGCCGTGCTCACCAACGGCGGTCCCGGCTCCGGGAGCACGGCGACGATCGCGTTCGAGGTCATCCAGACCGCGTTCGTCGAGCAGCGCACCGGCATGGCATCGGCGATGGCCGGCATCATGCTCCTCGTCGTCGCGGGGGCGAACGTCATCGTGCTCCGTCTCCTCCAGCGCCGAGAGGTGACCTACTGATGCGTCGTTCCCTGTGGATCCGTCCCCTCGTGGCCGTCGTCGTGGCGGCGATGTTCTTCCTGCCGCTCTACATCGCAGTGGTCAACGTCTTCAAGCCCAGCAGCGAGGTGATCGCCTCGCCGCTCGGACTGCCCCTGCAGCCCACGCTCGACAACATCATCGGCGTGGTCACCCGTCCCGACGGCCTGTTCTGGTCGGGGCTGCTGAACTCGATCCAGCTGACCGGGGTGTCGATGGTGATCGCGACCCTCCTCGCAGCGATGTGCGCGCACTACCTCGTGCGATCGGAGCAGGTCTGGGGCAAGGTCCTGCTGGGGATCATGCTCATGGGCCTGATGATCCCGCCGGCCGTGATCATGGTGCCGATCACGCGGATCCTTCGCGAGATCGGACTCATGTCGACCGTGCCCGGAGCGATCCTGGTGAACGTCGGCTACTACCTGCCGTTCGCGGTCTTCGTGTTCATGGGCTTCGTCCGCTCCATCCCGAAGGAACTCGAAGAAGCTGCGGCGATGGACGGCGCCGGCAAGTTCCGGACGTTCTGGCAGGTCGTCTTCCCGCTGCTGCGTCCGGCCTCGGCGTCGGTGCTCATCTTCCTCGGCGTCTGGATCTGGAACGACTTCCTCACGCCTCTCCTCGTCCTCGGACCGGGCGCCGGAAACACCGTGACGGTCGGCATCTACCGTTCGATCGGCACCTACCTGCGCGACTACGGCGCCGTCTTCGCGTTCATGTTCCTCGCGACGATCCCCGTGCTCATCTTCTACCTGCTCTTCCAGAAGCACTTCGTCACCGGACTCACCGGAGGCGCGACCAAGGGGTGACCCCGCGACCGACCGACCGCAGTACTCGCAATTCGCACAGCAAGAACGCATCACACCGAAATCACTGTGACCAACGGCGGTCGCCCCTGCATCCCTGATGCGATGGCTGCTGTCACGCGGTCATCCATTCAGAGGAGGACGCATGCTTCGCAGCCATCGAGTTCCGTATCTTCGAAGGGGGTTGACCGCCGCGGTCGCGGTCGCGTTGATCGCGACCGCGTTCACCGGGTTCGCCCCGCCGACCCCGGCGCAGGCCGAATCGCCGATCGCTCAGCGACTCGCCACCTACAACGAGGTCTGGACCTCGAAGAGCTCCGGTGTCACAGGGTCGATGCCGATCGGCAACGGCGTCCAGGCGGCGAACGTCTGGGTGGAGGGATCCACTCTCAAGCTGCTGCTCTCGGCGGGCGATGCGTGGGAGGAGAACGTCCGCCTCGCCAAGCTCGGTCGTCTCGACATCTCCTTCAGCCCGAACCCGTTCGCGGGCGGCGACTTCCGGCAGGAGCTGAAGCTGCTCGAGGGGGAGATCGTGATCACCTCGGGCACGAACCCCGTGATCACGACGCGCGTCTGGGCCGACGCGGACAACAAGGCGCTCCACGTCGAGAGCGATGCCGGATCGGCGTTCACCGTGCAGGTCGACTTCAGCAGCGCGCGTCCCACGGCGGTGTCGAACCCGGCGCGCGGCAACTTCACGTTCATGGACCTGGTCGACACCGAGTCGCCGTTCACCTCCACGTACACGCCCGCGATCACGGCTGACACCGTGCACACCCGTCCCGACCAGCTTCTCTGGACGCACCACAACGCGGACTCCCGGTACGACGAGATCATGCAGTTGCAGGGTCTCGACCCCACGGAGTTCGACGACCCCCTCACCGGCCGAACGTTCGGCGGTCTCGTCCGGGGACCCGGCTTCACGACGGCGTCGCCGACGCGGCTCGTCTCCGCCTCAGCGAACTCGCACCGCCTCGATATCAACGTCGAGTCGCGAATCGACCTCGGGACGGGCTGGCTGTCGGCGTGGGAGAACGACATCGCCGCAGCATCCTCAACGCTCGCGGCGACACCGATCAGCACTCTCCGCGCCGCGCACCGGCAGTATTGGAGTTCGTTCTGGGACAAGTCGTACATCTTCGCCACGGGCGATGCGGATGCGGATCGGGTCACCAAGGGCTGGTTGCACACCCGCTACACCGAGGCGATCGCCGGACGCACCCCGCAGATGCCGATCCGCTTCAACGGCTCACTCTTCACCCCCGGCACGGCGACGGACGCGGATGCACGATGGTGGAACAGCTATCACGGCTTCAACCAGCGCTTCGCGTACTGGAGCATGCTTCCCTCCGGCGACTTCGACCTGATGCAGCCGTACTTCGACCAGTACACGGATTCGCTGCCCCTTGCGAAGAAGCGGGTCGACGTCTTCTGGGGCAACGGGGCCGTCGAAGAAGGGAACGTCAGTGTGCCGCCGACCGACGGGGCGATGTGGCCGGAGGTCATGGGACTCTGGGGGCACGCGGTGGGCGGGGAGTACGGCTGGAGCCGTGCGGGCAAGCCCGCCAACTGGTTCTCCGGGACCTGGACCCGCTACCTCTACGCGAACAACGTCGAACTCACGTCGATGATGCTTGACTACTTCAGCTACACGGGTGATACGGCATTCGCCCAGCAGAAGCTCCTCCCGGTCGCTCGCGAAGTCGTGAAGTTCTACGACACGCACTGGAACCTGGCCGGCGGAAAGATCGACATGTATCCGATGTACTCGGGCGAAGGCGATCGCATGCTCCACAACCCGATGGCCGATACCGCCGGGCTCCACAGGACGGTCGACGGGCTGCTCGCCCTTCCCTCCTCATTGACGACCGCCGCGGACCGGACCTATTGGACGCAGGTCAAGGGGCGACTGCCCAACCTGCCCATCGGGTCGAGCGCGACCGACAACGACCTGACATACGGGCCGAATGACCGACTGAAGACGGCATCCAGCGTCTTCCTCGGGTCCGACACGAACAATCAGAACCTCTGGCCCATCTTCCCGCTGCGGATGTTCGGGAACGGCCAGGCGGATCTCGAGCTCGCGATCGCCTCGTACAACGAGCGGCGGGGCAAGTACCCGGCGAACGGCACCCAGGACTGGCGCCACGACGCCACTCATGCGGCGTACCTCGGACTGACAGACGAGGCGCGATACCAGACGGTGCAGGCGTTCCGCGGCGGCTCGTGGCGCTACACGGGCTTCGGCCCGGGAGGCGTCGATGGAGAGCCGGGGAACGAGCCGCGATCGATCGGCAAGATCGCGCTGCAGGCGATGCTCCTGCACCCCGGCGCGGGCGACGATGCGATCCTGTTCAATGCCTGGCCGTCGAACTGGGATGTGGCCTTCAAGCTGCACACCACCAACGGTCGCATCGTCGAGGGTTCGCGGGTCGGCGGAGTCGTCGACTACGACGTGTCGGCCGGTGCGGGGACCATCACCGTCAGGCCCGGATCCACCGCGCGGACCACGAGCTACACCTGGACGGCGCAACCCGGATCGACCGCGCTCGCCGGAGACGTGAACGCCGACGGCAAGGGCGACCTCGTCGCGTGGCAGGGACCGGACGGCTACCTGTATCCGCGCGTCGGCGACGGCTCGGGCACGCAGTTCACGCAGCTGAGCCCGACGGTGTGGGCGCCGGCCGGCGTGCGCTTCGGCGGTGACTTCGACGGCGACGGCAAGCTCGACATCGGCGCCTGGTCGGGCACGTCGAGCGGGTCCTGGAAGATCCGCTACGGGACCGGTACGACGTTCGGCAACGAGACCTCGTACACCTGGACCGCGCAGCCGGGCGCCTCGCTCGTCGTGGGCGACTTCAACGGCGACGGCAAGAGCGACCTCGGGGTCTGGCAGGTCGACGGACACCTCTACATCCGATACGGCGTCGGGGACGGGACCTTCGGCAGCCAGACGCATCAGGCGATCGCGTCTCCCGGGAGCGGTGTCGCCCTGACCGCGGGCGATTTCACAGGCGACGGCAAGGCCGACGTCGCCTACTGGTCGGGGGCGAACTGGACCATCAGGATCGGGGACGGCGCCGGAAACCTCGGTGCAGCGATCGCGCTCGCCGGTGCACCGGGGAACGGCGCTCCGAGCGCCGCCGACATCGATGCGGATGGGAAGGACGACCTCGTCGTCTGGAGTCCGGGTTCAGGAACCTGGGTGACCCGCTACGACGTCGTGCCCTAGTGGCGAGGACGCGGCCCCGATCCGTCGATCGGGGCCGCGTCTCGGCGTTCGTCGAGGTGATCCGACGTCGAGCTCTGCAGCGCCTCCGCGACGGCGGCGGCGACGATCGCGCTGGATCGGGCACCGAGGTGGATGCCGTCGATGTGGCTCGTGACGGTTCGGGAGGTGATCTCGAACACGTCGATCAGGCGGACGCCGAGGTTGCCCGCCACGCGCCGCACGAGCGGCGCGACCTCCTCCTCGATGATCCGCCACGAGACGCCGCGGCGGTTGTCGAAGGCGACGGGCGGCGTGAGCAGGGAGACGGTCGCTCCCTCGGCGCGATAGCGCTCGACGAAGGTCACGAGCTCGGACTCGAAGCGCTCCGGGTTCCAATTGTCGCCACGGGCGTCGTTCGACCCGAGCATGATGAGTACGATGTCGGCACGGGACTCGACGGCTGCCGCGGCTTGCGGTGTCGCGTCGTAGGGCCAGTCGCCTTCGCGTTGCAGCGTTCGCCGGTTCACGCCGTAGTTGAGCACCTGATACCGGTCGCCGAGGAGCTGTTGGAGTCGACCGGGGTAGGAGCGGCGCGCACGCCCCTGGAAGAGCACGCCCGCGCCGTAGGTGTTGCTGTCGCCGACCGCCGCGACGCGGATCCGGCCGTCTCTCGGGCGGGGGCGCGGCGGGTACATGATGCGTCGGTACATCACCGCGACGGTGCCGGCCAGCACGGCGAGCGCGGCCGCGGTGAGGAGGCCGCTCGTCCCGCGCCTCTCCCTCACTTCGCGTCCCTGACTCATCCGTCCATCCTCCCGCAATCCCCACGGGCGCGGGGGAAGGATGGAGACTGTCTCTGAGCACCGCGAGGTGCAGAACAGGAGAACGATGACGACTGTCTTCCCGCGTTCCGTCTCCGTGGTCATCCCGGTGCGCAACGATGCGGTCCTGCTCGAGCACTGCCTCCGTGCCCTGGAGCAGCAGACGCGCAGGGCTGAAGAGGTCGTCATCGTCGACAACGGCAGCACGGATGACACCGTCGCCGTCGCCGAGAGGTTCGGGGCGCGTGTCGTGAGCGAACCGGTCCAGGGGATTCCTCGCGCCTCCTCGGCGGGCTACGACGCGGCGAGGTGCGACATCATCGCGCGGTTGGACGCCGACTCCCGCCCCGGTCCCGACTGGATCGAACGGATCGAGCGGACGTTCCGCAACCGCGATGACGTCGACTTCGTCACGGGCGAACCGCGCTTCTACGGCTCGACACCGCTGGTGCACTGGATGGGGGAGCACCTGTACATCGGCGGCATGTACGCGGCGCTCACTCCGCTGCTCGGGCACGCACCCCTGTTCGGCTCGAACATGGCCATGCGCGCCGAGACCTGGCGGATCCTGAGCGGTGAGGTGCACCGCGAGGAGCAGAACATCCACGACGACTTCGACCTGTCGTTCCATATCCGGCCAGGGATGATCGTGCTTCGCGATCGGAGCCTCGTCGTCGAGGTGTCAGCGCGGCCGTTCCAGGACTGGGCTTCGCTTCGGCGGCGGCTGAGCTACGTGCTCCCGACCGTCCGACTGCACCTGCCGCAGGAGGCCCTGCATCGACGGCGGCAGGCCCGGCGGGAGGCCGAGGCGTCGGCCCGCGGTCACGGAGTCAGTCGCGGGCGCGCGCGTAGAGGTCGAGCAGATCCGCCGTCAGCTGGTGCGGTGTCGTCTCGCTGGGGCTGTGTCCGGTCGCGTAGGTGCGGAACTCGGCATCGATCTCGCGGGCGAACCGTTCATGAGCGGCCAGAGGCCACAGATCGTGCGAGCCCGCGGCGACGAGCTTGGGCACAGGCAGCGCGCGCACGCTGCTCCGCAGATCGGGCGCGGTCATCATCAGTCCGATGATCTCGTCGACGCTGCGCCGACTCGTGAGGGCGAACCGTGAGCGCACGAACTCCAGCCGCCGGGGCGGGACCCGGTTCTTGTTGGTCACGATGCCCCAGATCATGAGGCCTGCGCCGCGCCGCGGACTCGCGATCGGGGCGATCGGGCCCAACCACTTCATGGTCGCGAAGACGTTGCCGCTGCCGGGAGGTGTCGTGAGGAGGGCGAGGGAGAGCACGAGCTCGGGACGGCGGACCGACACGAGCTGCGCGACCATCCCGGCGAACGAGTATCCCAGCAGGTGCGCCGGGGCACCCGCCTCGAGGAACGCGATGAGGTCGTCGATGAACAGCTCGTAGGTGTACGCCGTGTCCGCGCCCGCGGCGTGCGACTCGTACTGACCTGCGAGGTCGAACGACTGCACGAAGTAGCCCGCCTGCGCCAGGAGGGGCAACATCAGGGCGAAGTCCTCTTTGGAGCCTGTCGCGCCCGGCACCAGGACCACGCGCGGGTGTGCCGGATCGCCGAGCGACACGACGGCCAGCTCGCCGCTGGGCGCGGAGAACCAGGACCTCACCGAGTCGGCGGGCGGAACGGTCCAGTCGACGTCGCCGATGGCCGCATCGAGGGTGGCGGGGGCGCTGGCCGCCCGCTCACTCCGCGAATCCGTGGACACGCTGACAAGGTACTCCTCGGGGTGTGCGGGCAGAAGGAGGCGTGCGGAGAAGCAGCATCGAGCCGCTGCTGTCGGATCGATGATCGCCGGCTATGCCCGAACCTGCTCCAGCATGATCCGGGCCAGTCCGCGCGCCGTCTCCCACGGCTGGGCGAAGGTCTCCATGCCGACCGTGACGATCGCGCCTTCGTAGAGCAGCATCATGGCCTGTGAGGTCAGCTCGGGGTCCGAGGTTCCGGCCTCGCGGCACAGCTCGGCGAAGAGGTCGAGCAGCCAGGCTTTCTGGCGGGCGACCTCGGGGAAGACGGGGTGCCCGTCGTGCCCGTCGCCGATCTCCGCACGCGCGTTGATCGCACTGCACCCCTTCGGGCTGTTGTCGTCAGACCAGGTGAT
Source organism: Microbacterium sp. NPDC090218 (assembly GCA_044900255.1). Lineage (GTDB taxonomy): Bacteria > Actinomycetota > Actinomycetes > Actinomycetales > Microbacteriaceae > Microbacterium. The sequence continues at coordinate 452,315 of JBJDMS010000002.1, forward strand.
CGCGGCATCGAAGACGGCCAGGATGCGCTGCGCTCCCGGCTCCGGGACGCGGGCGAGGTGCTCGGCGACATGGGCGCGCCACCGTGCGTCGCGGTGCTGGAGGTAGGAGACGACCAGCGCCTCCTTCGAGCCGAACCGGTCGTACAGCGTCTTCTTCGTGACTCCGGCGGCCTCGGCGATCGTGTCGACCCCCACCGCGTGGATCCCGCGCTCGTAGAAGAGCAGTGACGCGGCGTCGAGCACGCGGCTGGCGCCGGGTGTGAGGGGGGCGAGTTCGGGAACGGGGACGGCCATGACAGCGAGTATACCAACCTGTATAGTCGAACAGATGAGTAAACAGATCGGTATACTTCATGTCGGTGTGACCATCGCCGCCTCCGTGGCGTTCGTCGTCACCTGGAGCTCCGGGTTCCTCGTGCCTGCGCTCGCCGCAGCCGACGTCTCGCCCGTGGCACTGCTGGTGTGGCGATTCGTGCCTCTCGCGCTGATCCTGCTGGCGGTCGTCGGGGTCACCGGTGCGGCGCGGGGTGTCACGGCGGTCGACGTGCGGCGCCAAGCGCTCATCGGCCTCTTCGCCCAGTTCGGCTACTGCACCGCCGTCTACGGCGCGATCGCGTCCGGCGTCGCCACCGGCACCACGGCCCTGATCGATGCCGTGCAGCCGCTCGTCGTGGCGGTCCTCGTCGGACCACTGCTCGGGTTGAGGGTGCGCGGGGCGCAGTGGATCGGACTCCTGGTCGGCGCGGCCGGAGTCCTCCTGGTGGTGCGCTCGCAGTTGGACGACTCGACGGCGCATCCGGCCGCGTACCTGTGGCCCGCCGCCGCGATGGCCTGTCTGATCATCGGCACCTTCCTTCAGCGTCGCTCCGCATCACGGACCGGCACGCTCGTCACGCTGACCATCCACGTGACGGTGACCGCCGTGCTGCTCGTTCCGATCGCTGCGCTCTTCGGTGCGCTCACCCCGCCGGCATCCGTCTCCTTCTGGCTCGCCGCGGGATTCGCCGCCGTGTTCCCGACGCTCGCGGCATACGGTCTCTACTGGTGGTTGCTGCGTCGGGTGGGGATCACGGCGCTGAACGCCCTGCTCTTCCTGATCGCGCCGACGACGGCACTGGCCGGTGCGCTCCTCCTCGGTGAGCCGCTCACGATCGTCACCCTCCTCGGATTCGTCCTCTGCGCGACCGGAGTGGCGGCGGTTCTCGTGAGCGAAGCCCGAGCCGCGGGTGCCGTCGACCACGAGATCGCCGGGGCGACAGCCCCGTCGAGGCGATGACCCCTCCGACTCCCGGCAGGCTAAGCCCGCGATAGCATCGACCCATGAACTTCGACCGCTCCGCTTGGTGGTGGCTGCGATAGCAGCCGGTTGAAGCATGTTCACGGGCTGCACGGCAGTTCGTGACAGCACCCGAGAACTCCGTGTGGCTCCCGATCGACAGGGAGAGACAGATGGAATCCTTCACTGCCACCGCGCAGCGCTCGACGGAGGTCGCGGCCGCCGTGGCCCGGCACCCGGAGAGGTTCCGCGTGCTCACGGGTGAGAGGCCGACCGGGCCGCTGCATCTTGGGCACTACTTCGGGACCATCCGAGAGCGGGTGCGTCTGCAGCGGGCCGGAGTCGAGACGTTCCTCGTGCTCGCCGACTATCAGGTGATCACCGACCGGGACACCACGGCGCACGTGCGGGAGAACGTGCACGGGGCCGTGCTCGACTACCTCGCCGCGGGGATCGACCCCGCGCGGACGACGATCTTCACGCACTCGTCGATCCCCGCGCTGAACCAGCTGCTGCTGCCGTTCCTCAGCCTGGTCACGGAGGCGGAGCTGCATCGGAACCCGACGGTCAAGTCGGAGGCCGAGGCCTCGGGTCGCGCATTGAGTGGGCTGCTGCTGACCTATCCGGTGCATCAGGCCGCCGACATCCTGTTCTGCAAGGGCAGCCTCGTCCCCGTCGGGAAGGACAACCTCCCGCATGTGGAGCTGACACGGGTGATCGCCCGGAGGTTCAACGAGCGGTACGGCGCGATCTTCCCGGTTCCGGACGCACTCATCACCGCGACTCCGGAAGTGCCGGGGCTCGACGGGCGGAAGATGTCGAAGAGCTACGGCAACGCGATTGCGCTGTCGATGACGTCCGACGAGACGGTCGCGGCGATCCGCCGCACCCGGACGGACCAGGATCGACGGATCACGTTCGACCCCGAGCGGCGTCCGGGTGTCTCCGCCCTGTTGTCGACGGCCGCCCTGTGTCTGGACGTCGCGCCGGAGGAGCTGGCCGATCGCATCGGCGACGGGGGTGGTGGCGAGCTGAAGGCCATGGCGGCGACGGCGGTGAACGAGTTCCTGGCACCGCTGAGGGAGCGCCGTCGTGAGCTCGCCGCGGACGGCGACCTCGTGCGGTCCGTCCTCCGTCGAGGCAACGAGCACGCAGCCGCGGTGGCGGAGGCGACCCTCACCGAGGTGCGGGAGGCGATGGGGACCGTGTACTGAACCGGCCGGCGTCGATCAGTGCTCCGACGGCTTCCGTCCAGGCTCGTTTCGCGGATGGAGGCCCCCGATCCCTGCGGCGATGAGACGGCCGCGGAGGTCGTCGGCCCCGGTGAACAGGTGCGTGTGCATCGACAGGCTCTCGGCACCGGCGAGCTTCGAGGGGGAGTCGTCGGTGAAGAAGACCTCCGCGGCCGTGACGTCGAGCGCCTCGAGCACGTGTCGGAAGGCGCGGATGTCGGGCTTCGCGTATCCGATCTCGGCGGAATTGAAGATGGCGTCGAAGCGGTCGGCGATGCCGTGCGCGGCGATCTCGTCGGGGATCGTGTCGGTGCCGTTCGTGAGCACGGCCGTGCGGATCCCGGTGCGGCGGATCTCATCCGCCAGTGCCAGCACGGATTCGTCGAGTGCGGCGGGCTGCCGCGCCCAGTCCTGGGCGGCTGGAGCGCTTCCGATCCGCTCGCCGACCCGGCGCACCCACTGCGCGCGACTGATCCGCCCGGTGGTGACCTCGTCGATCAACGGCCGCTCGAATGCGACGCCCTCGATGGTTCCCTGCGGCAGCCCATGGCGACGTTCCATCCCGCTGGCGTTCTCCGGGTCGAAATGCCGGATGACGCCATCGAGGTCGAAGAGCACGACACGGATCATGGCACCATCCTCGCTCAGACGGCGATTGAGGGTGGTGAGAGGCGTCGGGGTGTCGTTGCTCCGAGTCAACAGTTGCGCTTTGGCAACTATCGGCGTATGGTTGACCTCGATCAACTTTCTACGCAGGAGCGTTCCCCCGTGACACAAACCCCATCCGCAGTACCCGAGACGACGCGTTCGGCTCGCGAGGTCTTCACCGCGATCTCCGGCCTCGTGGTCGGAATGTTCGTCGCCGTGCTCTCCGGCACCGTCGTGTCGACCTCGATGCCGGTCATCATCGCCGATCTCGGCGGCACCCAGTCCCAGTACACCTGGGTCATCACCGCAAGCCTTCTGGCGACCGCCGTCTCGACCCCCATCTGGGGCAAGCTGGCCGACCTGGTCGACCGCAAGGTGCTCGTCCAGATCTCCCTCATCCTCTTCACGGTCGGCACCGTGATCGCCGGGTTCTCGACCGACACGAACATGCTCATCGCCGTCCGCGTCATCCAGGGCATCGGCGTCGGCGGCCTCATGTCGCTGGTCATGATCGCGGTCGCCCTCATCATCTCGCCCCGTGAACGCGGCAAGTACATGGGCGTCGTCGGCGGCATCATGGCGCTCGGCACCATCGGCGGCCCGCTGCTCGGCGGTCTCCTCACCGACGTGTGGGGCTGGCGCTCCAACTTCTTCGTCGGCGTGCCGTTCGCGATCCTCGCCCTCGTGCTGCTGCAGTTCACCCTGCACCTGCCCAAGCCCCAGCGCGACACCAAGGTGTCGATCGACTACTTCGGTATCGTGCTCCTCGCGGTCGGTGTCTCGACCCTCCTCATCTGGGTCTCGATGGGCGGCAACCAGTTCGACTGGGACTCCTCGACGAGCATCATGCTCGCCGTGACCGCCGGCGTCGCGATCGCCGCGTTCATCGCCGTCGAGTTCTTCGTCAAGGAACCGATCGTCCCGATGTCGCTGTTCCGCAACCGCACCTTCACGCTGTCGGTCATCGCCTCGATCGCCATCGGCGTCTCCATGTTCGCCACCTCGGTGTTCCTCGCCCAGTACTTCCAGCTCGCCCGTGGCGCCACGCCCACCGAGTCCGGCCTCATGACCATCCCGATGATCATCGGCCAGATGGGTGCGTCGATCATCATCGGCCAGCTCGTGAGCCGCTTCGGCAAGTGGAAGGGCTGGATGCTGACCGGTGCGATCCTCGCGACCGTCGGCGTCAGCCTGATGTCCACGCTGCGCTACGACACCCCGTTCCCGCTGGTCGCGGTGTACATGTTCGTCCTCGGCGCCGGTCTCGGCATGGTCATGCAGAACCTCACGCTCATCGTGCAGAACGACACCGCACCGCAGCAGCTGGGTGCCGCCTCGTCGAACGTCAACTTCTTCCGCACGATCGCCGGTACCATCGGCGTCACCGTGATGGGGTCGCTGCTGTCGACCAGCGTCGGCACCTACATCACCGACGGGCTCTCGGGCTTCACGCCGACCTCGCAGGAGGAGGTCGACGCGCTGAAGCACCTCGCGTCGGGTGACGTCCCGAAGGTCGGGCAGCTGCCCGACACGATCCGCGCGATCGTCGAGGGCGCCTACGGCCACGGCATCGCCGACGCGTTCATCATCGCGATTCCGCTCGCCGTGATCGCGATCATCGCGATCGCGTTCATCAAGAACAAGCCGCTGTCGACGAAGAACGCCGCCGAGCAGATGCTCGAGCAGGCCGAGGAGTCGGTGATCGAGGTCTCCGAGGCCGAGGTCGGCGCTTCGCTCTCGACCGGGGCCATCCGGCTCGAGGGTGTCGAGTCCACGTCTCCGACGACCGGTTCCGTGCGCGTGCTCGAGCGCGAGGATCGGGACCAGGAACGCTGACATGCTCGCCCCCGGAGCGGTCGCATCGACGGATGTCGACAGTGCGCTCGGTGACCTCCAGGCGCATCTGAACCTCATCTTCGCGAGGACCAGGTCGCTGTGGAAGGAATCTGCAGCTCGGGTGCATCCCGAGCTGCAGGTCGCCGGCTACAAGCTGCTGACGTTCATCGATCGGGCGGGGACCGCGAACGCGCATGAACTCGCCGAGCGGTTCGAGATGGACAAGTCGGTGATCAGCCGTCAGGTGCGGATGCTCGAGGAGCTGGAGCTTCTCGAGTCCCGCCCGGACGAGCGCGATGGGCGGCTCCGGGTGCTGACGGTCACCTCAGCGGCATGCACGGCGCTCGCCGAGGTCCGTCGCGAGTACGGCACCCGCCTCCAGGCCGTGATCGACGAGCTCACTCCCGCGGAGATCCGGGCGGCCTCGAAGGCCTTCCGCCTGCTCGCAGAAGTCTGAGCCGAAGCCCCGCTGTCACGATCGACAGCGGGGCTTCGCCGTACACTGGCGAGCATGAGCGCCTCTTCCGACGCCCCCGCCGAGAACCCTGCATCCACCCCGGTCGCGGGCCTGCTGGGGGATGCGGAACTCGACCAGGCCGTCACCCGGGTGGAGCAGGAGCTCGGGCGGCTCTTCGCACGGATCCGTGTGAGCTGGCGCGAGGCCGCCGCGACCGTCCACCCCGATCTGCAGCCGCTCGGCTACCAGGTGCTCACCTCCATCGCGACGGGCAAGGCGACCTCGGCCGGGGCGATCATCGAGCGCCTGCAGACCGACAAGTCGGCTGTGAGTCGTCAGGTGCGTCAGCTCGAGCAGCTCGGGCTCGTCGAGAGCGTCCCCGATCCCGAGGATCGGCGTGCGCGCGTCCTCGTGGCGACCGACCTCGCGCAGGAGCGCATCGCCCTCGCCCGTTCGCGCTACGAGGGGCGCATCGGGGAGCGGTTGCGCAAGTGGACGGCCGCCGACCTCGACCATTTCGCCGATCTGCTCGCCGGACTCGGCGGCAGCTGAGGGAATACGGGGCTCGACCCGGGCCTTACCTCCCACTGTGACTCTCTACGATCCGGCCGTCTTCGGCGCCCTGCAGCTGTCCAACCGCGTCGTCATGGCGCCGCTCACCCGCACGCGCGCGGACGACGACGGCGTTCCCACCGCGACGATGGAGGAGTACTACCGCCAGCGGGCGGGGCAGGGGCTCATCATCTCCGAGGGCACCTGGCCGGCGCTCGAGGGCAAGTCCTACCCGGGGCAGCCGGGAATCGTCACGGCCGCCCAGATCGACGCCTGGCGTCCGATCACGGCGGCGGTTCACGAGGCCGGCGGCACGATCGTCATGCAGCTCATGCACGGCGGCCGTGTGGGGCACCCGGCGATCTCGGGGGAGCCCCGCGTCGTCGCGCCCAGTGCGCTCGCCGCTCCCGGACAGACGCGCACGCCCCAGGGCAAGGCCGACCTCCCGGTCGCCCACGCGCTCACCCTCGACGAGATCCCCGAGGTCGTCGAGCAGTTCGCCCAGGCCGCGCGCAACGCGATCGCCGCCGGCTTCGACGGCGTCGAGGTGCACGGAGCCAACGGCTACCTCGTGCACGAGTTCCTCTCGCCGGTGTCGAACGTCCGCGACGACCGGTACGGCGGATCTCCCGAGAACCGTGCCCGCTTCGCGATCGAGGTGGCGACGGCCGTCGCCGCCGCCGTCGGAGCCGACCGCACCGGCATCCGCCTCTCTCCGCAGCACAACATCCAGGGTGTGCTCGAGGAGGACGACGCGGATGTCCGCGCGACCTACACCGCCGTCGCCGAAGGACTCGCCCCCCTCGGCCTCGCGTTCATCGACGTCCTCAACCTCGCGCCGGGCGGAGAGCTCGTGCAGCACATCCGCCGCACGGCCGGAACGCCGCTGATCGTCAACACCGGCTTCGCGGTCGACACGACGCGGGAGACCGCCGAGGCCCTCATTACCGACGGGATCGCGGATGCGGTCGCCGCCGGTCGCCCCGTGATCGCCAACCCCGACCTGGTCGAGCGCTGGCGTCACGGCGCCGAGCTCAACGAGCCTCGGCCCGCGCTGTTCTACGGACGGACGGCGGAGGGCTACACCGACTATCCGTCGCTGGAGGCTGTGCGCGCGGGGGCCTGAGGGCTCAGAGCACGATGTCCTCCGCCGTGCGGAGCACGCGCCACCCCTCGTCGCGGGCACTGCGCGTGGTCAGCACGTCCGCCGCGCCCAGCGGTCCGAGGTCGATGCCGGTCAGCCCCGCGATCTCGGTGATCTGCACCTGGAACGTGCGGAAAGCTCCGAGTGGTGGGACGACGAGCGTCTCTTCGCGGGCGTCGACCAGCTCGGACTGGTCGAGCACGAAACCGGCCGCGACGAGTCCGTCGGGGCTCGACCAGGCGGCGATCTTCCAGAAGCGCAGCGGTATCCGGATGCCGCGGTAGGGCGGGTCGCCGTCGGCGAGAATCGGGGCGGTGAAGACGGACACCCGCTGCGCAGTGGCCTCGGCGTAGGTGAGCACGTGGTCTTCGAGGCCGAGCCAGAGCTCCTCGGACTGATTGAACCCGGCCGCCTGGGGCGCGGCGTTGGGGTAGAAGAACGTGGCCTCGGTGGCTTCGCGGGCGGCGTCGACGGATCCCCATCCCGGGTCGCGCCGACGCACGAGGTGGCCGCGGTCGAGGTCGTTCCGCGCATAGACGTCCGGTCCGGTCTGCTCCACCGCCGGGACGCGCTCGTCGAGACGCCATTCGCCCGTACGGGGGAGGTCTCGCAGCGTGCGGCCGTCGATGTTGACCGCGGTCACCGCCGCGAGCCGCCGCCGGGGGTCGAGCAGCACCGTGAAGCGCGGGAAGGGGAGGGGGCGAACCGCCTGCGCGGGGTGCGGGAGGGGCAGTCGCGTTCCGAGGAAGTCCGGGTCGTAGCCGTCGGTCATGCTCCCATGGTGCACCGGACCTCCGACGTGTGCGCCCCTCTGCCTTTCGCCACGGCGGCGAGGAAAGGCTGACGCCCCTCAGGCCGCATCGACGATGACGTCGAGGGCGACGCCTTCGCAGGCGACGCGCGGCAGGCCGGCGAGCCCGCTGCCGCGCACGGAGTCGCCGGTAGCCCACCGGGGGTCGGTCGAGACCACGACGCGGCCGACTCCGTTCGTCAGGGTCACTTCGCACCCCAGGGCCGCGAAGCGATGGGTGAGGTCCTGCTCGACGGCCGACACGAGCAGGTCGAGGCCGGCCACGCCGATGCGCACGCCGTCGACCTCTGCGGGGACCGCGATCGTGATCGTGTACTCGTCGCTGCAGAGGTAGTCGACGTAGGGGCCCGCGACGTGCGGTTCGCCGGTCGCCATCGGCACCCGGAACCACTCCAGGGCGCTGTAGTCGATGTTCTCCTTGTTCAGCGACTGCGAGGCGAGCACGAGTTGTCTCCGGTCCTCGCCCTGCCACCAGGCGAGATGGCTGTGCGCATCGGAGAGGAGGTCGATCGCGGCGATGAAGCCTGCTCCATAGACGGGTCTGCCGCGCAGCGTGAGAGTCTTCAGCGCATGGGGCTCCACGAGGGCGTCGATCTTCGAGCGGGTGAGAGGGCCGCCGGCCCGCGCCTCCGAGGCCTGGGCGGCGAAGGGCTCCACCCAGTCGAGCAGTGCGCGCACGGGCGCGGCGAAGTAGTCTTCCACGATCGCGGCTGCTGCCTGGATGGCGGTGTCGGTTGCTGTGTTCATCATCGCGTCCTCCTGTGCACGTCGATGGGGGCTGTGCTTCTAGCCGGTGGCGGCTTGGAGCCGGATCAGGGCGTCGATGGTCTCGGCGGCCATGAGTTCGGTCCTCGCCCCAGCGGCATCGGGATCTCCGGCCTCCACGGCGTCGATGACGGCGGCGAGGTGCGCGGCCTGCCTTCGTAGGTTCTCGGTCTCGTGCGCGACGAGCCGCAGGAAGGGTGAGAGCTCCGCCTGCAGCTTCATCTGCTCGCGTGTCAGTCGCGCCGACTGGCTCAGGGCGACGATCTCGATCTGCACGTCGTCCAGCAGGCGCCGCTGCGCCTCGGGGTCGAGCTCGTCGATCCGCTCCATCCGACGGCGGACCCGCTGTGTCTCACTGGGATCGGCGCGCCTCGCCGCGAGCCGGACGCAGGCGCCGGTGATCGCCGCGTAGTGCGCGCCGAGGTCGCGCAGAGCGAGGCGCGAGGTGCGGCGCACGGCCTCTCTCGCGAAGGTCAGGGGATCGGCGTGTGCGGCGACGAAGCTGCCGCCGTTGCGTCCACGACGGGTGACGACGAGTCCGCGCCCGCGGAGGGCGAGCAGGGCTTCGCGCACGGTCACCGGGGCGACCCCGAGGCTCTTGCTGAGGTCGGCTTCCGAGGGGAGGCGCTCGCCCGCGCGAAGGTGTCCGCGGGTGATGGCGTCGACCAGGCGACGCTCGACGAGTTCCGCCCGGCCCTCGTCGCCGATGGGCTGGAACAGCGCCCCCTGCAGGCGGTGAGGCTGCTCGTGCTCGAGGTCGGGCGAGAGCTCAGGGGAAGCGTCGGTGGTGTGCGTCGTCGAGCTCGATGCCATCCTGCGATTCTCCCTTCCGAGATCACGATACCCAAGAAGTTCCTGTTGACATATTACCTCTGGGTTTATATGTTTTGGTGAATCTTCCGAGTTCGACGATGATCCGAGGAGCGCGAGATGATCGCCACGGCACCCGCAGCACCCGCAACCATAGAAGCCACCCGCCCCGACGGGACGGTGACCCTGAGCGGCGTCACGAAGTCCTTCGGCGAGTTCACCGCCGTCCGCGACCTCGATCTCGAAGTCGCCTCGGGGGAGTTCCTGTCGATGCTCGGCCCCTCGGGCTCCGGCAAGACGACGGTTCTGCGCATGATCGCCGGCTTCGAAGACGTCACCGGCGGCAGCATCCGCCTCTCCGGGGTGGACGTCACGCGCACGCCGCCGCACGCACGGCCCGTGAACACCGTTTTCCAGGACTACGCCCTCTTCCCGCACCTGACCATCGCCGACAACGTCGGGTACGGCCTCCGCGTGCGCGGCGAGGGCAAGAGCGCACGGGCCTCCCGGGTGCAGACCTCCCTCGAGCAGGTGCGTCTCGACCACGTCGCCGACCGCCTGCCCCACCAGCTCTCCGGCGGTCAGCGACAGCGCATCGCCCTGGCCCGCGCGCTCATCCTGCGCCCCCAGGTGCTGCTGCTCGACGAGCCCCTCGGGGCGCTCGACAAGCAGCTCCGTGAGCAGATGCAGATCGAGCTCAAGCAGATCCAGCGCGAGGTCGGCATCACCTTCATTTTCGTCACGCACGACCAGGAGGAAGCCCTCACGCTGAGCGACCGGGTCGCGGTGTTCAACGGCGGCCGGATCGAGCAGGTCGGCACCGCGCGCGACGTCTACGAGCGTCCGCAGACCGAGTTCGTCGCCCGCTTCCTCGGACTCTCGAACCTCATCGGCGGTGAACTCGCCGAGAGCCTCACGGGCGATCGGCGGACCATGAGCGTCCGCCCGGAGCGGATGCGGCTGACGGGTCGGGATGCGGCGCTCGCCCCGGGTGAGGTCTCCCTCGAGGGGACGATCAGCGAGGTCGTCTACACGGGACCGGCCACCCGTTACCTGGTCTCCACCGACGCAGGGATGGATCTCATCGCCGAACGCCCCAACGCCCGTCACTCCGCCGAGGACGATCTCGGTCGAGGCCACCCTGTCCGCGCCGTCTGGTCTCCCGACCACGCGGCTCGGCTCCCCTGAAACACCGCAACATCCCCCACCTGTCGAACACCTGCAGCACTGATCACGAAGGAGCGATCCATGCGTAAGAAGATCCTGGCCACCACGGCGATGGCGGCCGCCGCCGTCCTCGCCCTGTCCGGCTGTTCCACCGGAGGCGAGACGGGCTCGGAGGGCTCCGGCGAACTCCAGATCGACGTCCCCGACATCGCCATGCAGGAATCCCTCGGCGACTACGAGGGCGAGGTGAACATCGTCGCGTGGAGCGGATTCGTCGAGCCTGCCTGGAGCGACGCCTTCACTGCCGAGACCGGCTGCGTGGTGAACCGCCGCGTCGCCGGAACCAGCGACGAGATGGTCCAGCTCATGCGCACCGGCGACTACGACCTGGTCTCCGCCTCGGGCGACGCGAGCCTGCGCCTGATCGCCGGTGGCGACGTGCAGCCGCTCAACCTCGAGCTCATCCCGAACTTCGGCGACGACATCGTCGAAGGCATGAAGGGGCAGATCTACGACACGATCAACGGCAAGTCCTACGGCATCCCGATCGGCCGCGGCGCGAACATCCTCCAGTACAACAGCGACGTCGTCACCGAGGAGCCCACCAGCTGGGACGTCGCCTGGGAGAAGGACAGCCCGTACGCGGGGAAGGTCATCGCCTACGACGCCCCGATCTACATCGCCGACGCGGCCGTGTACCTGATGGCGCACGAGCCCGACCTCGGCATCACGAACCCGTACGCACTCGACGAGGAGCAGCTGAAGGCCGCGGTCGACCTGCTCAAGCAGCAGAACGACATCGTCTCCGAGTACTGGTCCGACCCCGCCGCGCAGATCACATCGTTCGCGGGCGGCACCACGGTCCTGGGCACCTCATGGGAGGTGCTGCGCAAGCTCACCGAGGACGACAAGTTCAAGAGCGTGCTCCCCGAGGAGGGCTCCACCGGCTGGTCGGACGCCTGGATGCTGGCGACCGAGTCGAAGAACCCGAACTGCTCCTACGCCTGGATGGACTACTCCTCCTCGCCGGAGGTGAACGGCGCGATCGCGATGAACTTCGGCATGGCACCGGCGAACGCCGCGTTCTGCGACACCAGCGACGAGGCGAAGGCGCACTGCGACTACTTCAACGCCACGGATGAGGAGTACTTCAAGAAGGTCTGGTTCTGGACCACCCCGATCGAGCAGTGCATCGACGGCAGGACCGACGTCACCTGCACCAACTTCCAGCAGTGGACGGACGCCTGGCTCTCGGTCAAGGGCTGAGCCGCATCGAGGGGGCAGGTCTCACGGCCTGCCCCCTCACCCCCGCAGAACCTCCGCAACCACGAACGGGATCGACATGAAGCGCCGCCTCCGGATCGCCGGGCTCCTGGCCCTTCCGATGACCTGGCTCATCGGGATCTACATCTTCTCGCTGGTCATGCTCCTCGTGACCGCTTTCTGGATCACCGACCCCTTCACCTCGAAGGTGAAGCCCGGGTTCACGCTGCGCAACTTCGAGCAGCTCTTCGTCAACCCGGCGTACCTCTCGACGTCGCTGCGCACCCTCGGGATCGCGCTGGCCGTGACGGTGCTCGCCATCCTCATCTCCGTCCCGCTCGGCATCTTCATGGCGAAGGTCGCCTCGCCGTGGCTGCGGGCGCTCCTCGCGGTGTCGATCACCCTGCCGCTGTGGGCCGGGTACCTGGTCAAGGTGCTCGCGATGCGGATCACGTTCACCGAGCAGGGCTTCGCGAACTGGCTGCTCGCGCCCTTCGGTCTCTCCGGCCCGGGTTTCAGCGTGCTGACGGTCGTGCTCACGCTCACCTATCTGTGGCTGCCGTACATGGCCGTGCCGGTGTACACCGCGATCCGTCAGGTGCCGCCGAACCTCTTCGACGCCTCCGCCGACCTGGGCGCAGGGTCGTGGCGCACGATCGTCACGGTGGTGCTCCCGCTCATCAAGCCGGCCCTGATCGCGGGGTCCGTGTTCACCTTCTCGCTGAGCCTCGGCGACTATCTGGTCGCCCGTTTCGTCGGCGGGGACACGCAGATGATCGGCAGCGTGATCGCGTCGAACATCAACCTGAACCCGCCGCTGGCGGCCGCGTACTCGCTGGTCCCCATCGCGTTCGTCGTCATCTACCTGGTGAGCGTGCAGCGCACCGGTGCTCTGGAAAGGATGTGAGTCGCGCATGCTGAGACTGTCCCGCACCTCCAAGATCGTCCTCGGGATCATCGTCGCGATCGTGCTCGCGTTCATGTACATCCCGCTCGCGCTCGTCGTGCTCAACTCGTTCAACTCAGCCCGCATCGTCAGCTGGCCGGTGAGCGGGTTCTCGCTCGAGTGGTGGGGCAAGGCGTTCACGAGCGAGCCGGTGCGCGCCGCTCTCCTGAACTCGGTGCTCGTCGCATCGGGAGCGACCGTGATCGCCGTCATCCTCGGCACGCTCGTCGCCTTCGCGCTGCAGCGGTACTCGTTCTTCGGACAGCGCGCCGTGAACCTGCTCGTGGTGCTGCCGATCGCACTGCCGGGCATCGTCACCGGTGTCGCCCTGAACAACACGTACAACCAGATGCTGGAGCCCATCGGCATCCAAGTCGGCTTCTACGGCATGATCATCGCCCACGGCACCTTCTGCATCGTGATGGTGTTCAACAACGTCCTCGCTCGGCTGCGGCGTATGAACCCGAGCATCGAGGAGGCGTCGCAGGACCTCGGTGCGAGCCCGTGGCAGACGTTCCTGCTGGTGACGCTCCCGCAGTTCCGCAGCGCGCTGATCGCCGGGGCCATCCTCGCCTTCGCCCTCAGCTTCGACGAGGTCTACGTGACGATCTTCACCGCTCCTCCCGGCGTCGACACCCTGCCGCTGTGGATCATGAACCAGATGGCCAGGCCCAATGAGGCCAACGTCGTCAACGTCGTCGCGACGGTCGTCATCGTCGCGTCCTTCATCCCGGTGTGGATCTCGCAGCGGTTGGGGAAGGAGGTCGACGAGCGCGACTGACGCAGGACACGAGGGGGGGGTACGCCGGACACGGCGCTCGTGACATCTGGGGACGGCAGGTGGTTTCTACGATCAAAGGAGTTCGTTGATGGAAAAGCGCATGAGCGACGTCGTGTTCTCGCGGCGTGCATTGCTGGGCGGGATGCTCGGGGCGGGCGCGATCATGCTCGTCGGGTGCGGACCGGAGGAGGCATCGCCCTCGCCGTCCGCGGGGAGCGGCGGAGGGGCCTACGACGTGATCGTCATCGGGGCGGGATCCGCCGGGATGGCGGCCGCGCGGGAACTCATGGATGCCGGCAAGAAGGTGATCGTCCTCGAGGCGCGCGACCGCGTGGGCGGCCGCATGTGGACCGATCGAACCCTCCTGTCGATCCCGCACGAGCGCGGCGCCTCGCTGTGTCACGGCGGCCCCGATACCGAGACCTGGGCGTGGGCGCAGAAGCTCGGGATCACGGCGAGGAAGTTCGAGAACAAGTTCTCGCGCTACAGCCCGAGCACGCCCTGGGTCGGCTGGGATTCGCCGGACTTCTACGCGTTCCCCGAGGGTGCTCCCGCCCTCTCGGTGCCCCTGCCGGAGCCCACCGGCAAGGAGTCCGCCCTGCAGTACCTGGAGCGCCTGGGCATCGCTCCGAGCAACTACCCGCTCGCGCTGCTGGGCATCCAGGTCGACACGGAGCAGTTCGCCGTGTACCCGGCCTCCGGGGTGGTGGACACCCTTGCCGCCTGTCTCACGGTCTCGAAGACCGGGGTGATCGAGCCCGACGGCTACGCGGGTGACTACAAGCTGCTCGCTCCCTACGTCGACATCCTGAACGCGGTCGGCGAGGGGGTGGAGGTGCGGCTCGAGACGCCGATCGAGACGATCGACTACTCCGGGTCGGGCGTGAGCGTGCAGGCGGGCGCCGACACCTTCGAAGCCGACGCCTGCATCGTGACCGTGCCCATCGGGGTGCTGCAGGAGCGGTCGATCACGTTCTCGCCGCCGCTGGAGAGCGACCGGATGGATGCCATCGACGCCGTCAAGCAGACCGTCGCGTACAAGACCATCCTCGAGTTCGATCACCCGGTCCGCCCCGAGAGCTTCGACATGGTGAACCAGCACGACGAAGGGCCCTGCCAGTTCTGGGACGAGTCCACCGGGATGCCCGGATACGACGGCCAGCTCATCGTGGCGTGGGACACGGGGGACCGGGCGCGGGAACTGCTCGCTCTCCCGGAGAAGGAGCGGTTCGATGCGGCGCTCGCGGGCGTGCGCAAGCTCGCGGGGGACCAGGGGCTGAACTACGTCAACGCATCGAACTACGACTGGCGTGATGACGAGTTCGCCCTCGGCGCGTATGCGACGGGCGAGCGCGACCAGGACACCATCTACCGCCCCGCGAAGGACACGCTGTTCTGGGCCGGCGCGATCAAGAGCTCGGTCGCGAGCGCGCATTCCAGCGGGCTCGAGGCGGCTCAGGCGGTGCTCGTCGCGTCATAGCGCGATGGGGGCTGGATGGAGCGGGGGTCGGTCGAACCGGCCCCCGCTCAGTCGTCCGTGCGGAAGCCCGCCGCCTTGTGGGTGCCGTCGCAGAAGGGTTTGAGCGCCGAGAGCCCGCAACGGCACAGGGCCACGGTCCGGCGGTGCGGGGCGATGAGCTCGCCGTCGACGGTGTGCAGCTCGATCTCACCGCGGACGAGCAGCGGTCCGTCGGGGTAGGGCGTGATGGTGGCCGGCTCATCTCCGATGCTCATGATGCCGCCCGGCTCCGGAGCGACGACGTGCCCGCCGACCAGGAGTCCAGGATCGCCTCGCCTCCCCAGCCGTCAACCGTCAGGCACGCGGCGGCGCCGAAAAGTATGTCCGGCAGCAGCTCCGGGTGGTCCTCGGCGAGGCTGCCGGCGAGATCGCGGGCGGCGATCTGCTCGTGCACCGCATCCGCCTCGACATGCTCGTCGAAGTACGCCGCGACCTCGGCATCGAATCCCAGTCGCCGCAGTCCGTCGGCATACAGGCGGCACGGGATGGACGAGGTCATCTCGTATGCGGCCAGGTGCCCGACGATCGCACCCACCAGGCGGCGGTTGAGTCCGAACAAGGACATCATGTTGAGGGACGCGAGGGTCAGCGCCGGGAGGTCCTCGACGTACGCACCGTAGGTGTCATCGAGACCCGCAGCCTGCATCGCGCGGGCGAAGAGTGCGGCGTGCACACGGAGCGGGCGCCCGCCGCCGTACTCGTCGGACTGGATCTCGACCAGCGCCGCCTTGGCGCGGCCCTCCAGCCGAGGGATCGCCCACGAGTGCGGATCCGCTTCGCGCAGCGTGTACGCCGAGCGCTGGATGAGCATCTCCGCCGCCTGCTCCCTCGTGGCCTTCTTCACGAAGTACCGCGAGAGGCTGGGCCCCGTGTCGGCCTCCGCGAGCGCGAAGAGGGCGCGGCCGACCGCATCGACGGTCGGCTCCGGCAGCTCCGGCATCGGGACACTCTCGCGCAGAGACCGCTCGAATGCCGTCTCGAGGATGCCGCGGGTCTGCAGGAGGGCGGGGTCCCATTCGAGGTCGGGATCCAGCTGCGGCAGCGATCCGTACGCGGAGGCGTAGAGGACGAAGAGCGCGAGCTGGATGTCGTCGTCGCGCACGACGTCGGCGCTCGCCGCGACGGCCTCGACGGCGAGAGCCGCGTGGTCGGACGCGCCACCGCCCGTCAGGTGCGCGACGACCGCGCGACTCACCGGTCCGCGGTCGCGGAAGGCGAGGGACGTGTCGGCGGCGACGGTGGTGGATACGGTCATGGATCGGGCTCCCAACGGTGCGGTCACTCGCATCCTGCCCCGCGTGGATCGAACGTCACAGGGACTTGACGTGGACCGCTCGACGGGGCAGGTGGTGTGCACCTCTGCCACTAGGCTGACGCTCGATGACACCGCCGGACTCCTGGTCCCACTACGCCTCGCCGCGCCACGCGATGCGGCGCTTCCTTATCTCGTGCCACGGCGCGGGGGAGCAGTCGGGACGCCAGCCGCTGTTCCACCGGCGGGCGCTGCCCACCCGAGGCCTCGTGTACATCTCCGCGGGTCGCGGGACGTACGAGGAGTACGAGCCGCGAGGGCTGCGGCTCGCGGTCGAGGGGCCCGCCGTGATCTGGCTCACACCGGGAGTGCTGCACGGCTACGGTTCTGACGTCGAGGGATGGTCCGAGCATTGGGTCCTGTTCGAGGGAGAAGCCTCCGAGGCGTTCGAGGCGAGTGGTCTGGGCGGCCGTCATCGTCCGGTGCAGCCCCTCGCCAGGCCGGTCGCCGGGGCGGACGTGCTCTTCGGCGAGCTGCGGGAGAGCCTCGCTGCCGTGGGCCCTCGCTCGGAGATCGCGGCCTCGGTCGCTGCGCAGCGGCTCCTGCTCGCCATCCTCGATGCCACCGACCCGGTCGAGGGCGCGGCCGACGGCGCGACCGTCGTCGACCTCGTCGCCCGCGGTGCGGCGCGATCGGTGTCGGTGGCGGAGCGTGCGGCCGAGGTCGGGCTCACGGTGCGCGAGCTCGGTGAGGTGGTGCGGACGACCACGGGACTGACGGTCAACGACTTCGTGATCGAGGTGAGGCTCTCCCGTGCGCAGGCGCTGCTGGCAGAGACTCGTCTCGACGTCGGTCAGATCGCCGCACGGGTCGGCTACGACGACCCGGCCTACTTCTCGCGCATCTTCAGCCGCCGCACCGGTGTCTCGCCCTCCATGTTCCGCCGGCAGCAGGCGCGACTGCAGATCGATTGAATTCGTCCAACTCGTCGGTCACGACCATCGAGAATCCAATGATCCTGTGCGAAAGTCCATGGACTGAAGTCCAAGCCTGACGGATTCTTGGATCATGTTCACGTCCAACGGATACACGCTCGACGACTCCCCGTCCCGGCTGGGGTGGATGGAACCGGTGCCCGACGCCATCCGCAGCGACAAGGAAGCGCTGTGGAGTCGCCTGCGCGGCGACGGCTACCTGTACCTGCCGCAGCAGCTCGATCCGCAGGTCGTGAACGACTTCCGCGAGTACTACTTCACGATGATGGCCGGCACGGGGATCGTCGCCCCCGGATCCGACCCGGCCGTCGGGATCGGTGCACAGGGGGAGATCGACAGGGCGAGGATCCGCTCCGCACTGTTCGACGAGATCGTGCCGGGCGAGCGCTATGCCGCGCTGACCGGACACCCCGATGTGCGTGGATGGTTCGAGTGGTTCCTCGGCGAAGACGTGCACCTGCACAAGCGCAAGATCATCCGACACATCCGTCCCGGCGAATCGGGCATCGGCACCGCGACACAGGCCCACTACGACCTCGTCTACCTGCGTGAGGGGAGCGAGCGCGTCCTCTCGATGTGGATCCCGTTGGGGGACTGCCCCGCCGAGCAGGGCGGCCTCGCCTACCTGGAGGGCAGCCATCACTGGGCGCTCGCGGACGAACGCGTGCGCGGTGACAGACGTCCGGCCGCCTCGATCACCGCCGACCTCCCCGGACTCGCCGACACCCACGACGCGCGATGGCTGATGGCGAACTACCGCGCCGGCGACGTGATGGTCCACTCCTCGTACGTCGTGCACGCCAGCACCGACAACGTCGACCCCCTCGACCGTGTTCGGCTCTCCACCGACATCCGGTATCAGCGGGCCTCCGAGCCGATCGACTGGCGCTGGCAGGAGCACTGGCACGAAGACGACGGCCTGTGATGTCCGCCGGCCGCGACGGCTACGGGCACATCTCGAACGCGTAGTCGTCGTCGCCGGGTGTGACCAGGTCACGGTCGCGGAGCACCATCGACGCGGGGGCATCGTCGTCCGCGCACATGTCGCTGAAGGGGCGCGGGAGTTCGTCGGTGTACTCGATGTCGATGACGTGGTCGCCGTACACCGCGGTATACGCGCCGCACTCCGTGTAGACCGCGCACTCCTCGGTGACGGCGAAGTCGAAACCGGCCTGCTCGTGCAGCACGCCCGCGTCCTCGGCGGCGTTCTTCTGCCCGGCGGCGAGCCCTGCCGCATGCGCGGCGTCGACGAGCAGGGTCGCCAGCGCGAGGTTGTCGTCGAGGGAGAGGGCTCCCTGCGACCGGGAGTAGGAGTCGAGGTTGTCGAACTCCACCGCATCGAACCCGGCTTCCGCGCAGCCCTCGATCCACGGCGTCACGGTCTCGGCGATCCGCTCGCGCCGCTCGGAACTCGCCGTGTCGAGCAGGGCCTCGTCGGGCCAGTCCGGGTCGAACACGACCTCGTCGTCGCGTCGCAGGAGGAGGTCGTCCGGCCAGGAGTCGAGTTCCCCCGGTTGCGTCTGAAAACCGTTGACGTAGCAGATCGAGTACACGCCCGGTGCGGGGTCGGCGCTCCGATCGCGGCCGACGATGCCGACTTCCGGCGCCGGATCGTACGCACCGCCCAGCTGATAGTCCGGAACGGCGCCGACCGGCGGGAGCGCAAACGCGGCCGTGGCGGCAGGTGGTTCAGCGGGCGCCGCACATCCGCCGAGCATGAGAAGCAGTGCCGAGATCGCGGGAAGCACCGCACCCCGGCGTGCCCGGCTCAGTGCGCCGCCCCGTACAGTTCTGCGATCTCCTTCGATCCCATGCCCTGGGAGTAGGTCGGATGCTGCGGCCAGCCCTCCGGCACGTCCTGCCACTCCTCCTGCCGCCCGTAGGGGAGCAGATCGACGAGTCCCTGCAGGTGGCTGAGCCGCTCGGTTCCGCGTCCCTCCGTGTGCCAGGTCCGGTACACCGTGTCGCCGTCGCGCAGGAACACGTTCACCCCGAACCCCGCGTTCGGGGGAGCGTCCACGTCGGCGCCGAACGTGCTGTCGGCGCTCGAATACCACTGCATCCGGTTGCCCACACGGTCGCGGTACGCGAGGGCTTCCTCGATCGGGCCGTTGGTCACGATCACGAAGCGGGCGTCGTAGTAGCGCTCGAGCACGTCGAGCCGCGTGAACTGCGAGGTGAAGCCGGTGCAACCGGGGCACTGCCACTCACTGCCGTCCGACCACATGTGGTTGTAGACGATGAGCTGAGAGCGGCCGTCGAAGATGTCGGCGAGGCGCACGGGCCCGTCGGCGCCGATGAGCGTGTATTCGGGCAGCTCCACCATGGGCAGCCGCCGACGCTGGGCGGCGATGGCGTCGAGTTCGCGGGTGGCGGCCTTCTCACGCACGCGGAGTGCGTCGAGTTCGCGGCGCCACGTCTCGGCGTCGACGACGGGCGGAAGGGGTGTCTGTGCTGTGCTCACGGTGTCCTCCGGGTGCTGAGCGACGGTGCGTCCAGTCTGCGCGCGGCCACCGACAGGGTCAATGCGGGTCGGTGCCGGACGCGGCGACGTCGGCCGGTACCTGCTCGGCGGGATTGCGTCGGATGCCGATCCACGACACCACGCCGCCGATCACCAGCAACGTCGCGGTGACCCAGGCCGCGCTGTGGAATCCGTCGAGGTCGAGAGTGCCGCCGACGATGGTCGAGAGCATCGCGACCACGAGGAGTCCGGCGACGCGCGAGACGGCGTTGTTCACGGCCGAGGCGATGCCGGAGTGGTTCTCGTCGATCGCGCCGAGGATCGCGGCGGTGAGGGGGGCGACGGTGAGGGAGAGCCCGAGGCCCATCACGATCATCGCGGGCAGAACCTGCCACCAGTAGTCGAAGTCGGCGGCGACGAGGAGGAGCATCAGGGCGCCGACGGCCATGATCAGCGGACCGACCGTCATGAAGATGCGTGGCCCCCACCGGCCCGCCCACTGGCCGGCGCGGGAGCTGACGAGGATCATGAGGATCGTCATCGGCAGGCTCGCCAGCCCGGCGGCGGTGGCGCTGAGTCCGGCGCCCTGCTGGAGGTAGACGCCCACCACGAAGCCGTTGAGCGACAGCGCCGCGTAGACGAACAGCGTGGCGAGGTTGCCCCAGCCGAAGTCCCGCACCCGGAACAGCCACAGTGGCATCAGCGGTGACTCCGAGTGCTGCTGGCGCCACAGGAACAGCGCGAACAGTGCGGCGCCGGCGACCGCGGGGATCCAGATGGCGGGCGACTGCCACCCCATGTTGGGCTGCTCGATGAGGGCGAACACCACGGCGCCGAGGCCGATGGCGCACAGGGCGCCGCTCCACCAGTCGACCTTGATGCCGCGCGGATGCTCGGGCAGATGCAGGCGGGCGAGCAGGAACAGGGTGATCCCGATCGGGATGACGTTGATGAGGAAGACGAACCGCCAGGATAGGAAGTCGACGAACAGGCCGCCCAACAGCGGTCCGACCAGTTGTGCGCCGGTCGTGAAAGCGGTCCACACACCGATCGCCCGTGACTGCACGTCGGCGCGCATGGTGGCGGTGATCAGCGCGAGGGAGCTCGGCACCAGCAGCGCTCCGGCAGCACCTTGCGCGGCGCGGGCGATGATCAGCATCAGCGGATCGAAGGCTGCGGCCACCGCGATGGAGGCGATGCCGAAGGCGATCAGTCCGATGCGCATCACCAGGACCCGCCCGTACGCGTCGGAGACCGAGCCCGCGAGCAGGATCAGGGCGCTGAGGGTGATCAGGTACGCGTCGACCACCCACTGCTGGGTGGTGATGCCGCCGCCGAGCTCACGACTGATCGCGGGCAGTGCGACGTTCACCACCGTGCCGTCGAGGAACGTCACGAACGAGGCGAGCACGGCGATCGAGATCACGAGTCGCTGGAGAGGGGCGAAGGATGCCACAGGCCGACCCTACTCCCGGTGACGGACGTCGAGGGCGGGTACAGGTCAGGGCGCGGGCGTCGGCTGCTGCGCTGCGTTCGTCGCCGGATGCGGCGCCGGAGTGCCGGCGAGGAGCAGTCGTGCGAGTCCCGGCGTCCCGTCCTCGGCGACCGCGAGGCGCTGTCGGGCCGCGCCCGTGCCGTCGACGCGCAGTCGCGCGAACCCCTCGCGGACTCGCTCCTCGTCGCCGAGGTCTCGGAGCACCGGAGCGATGGCGGCGAGCATCCGATCGGCCACCGCCCAGGCGTCGCCGACCTCTCCGGTCGTCGGGTCGATCACGCGGGCATCCATGCCGCGGCGGGCCGCGGTCCACAACGAGGCGTCGATGCCGTCGACGCCCGCATCCAGGTGCGGCACATCATCGGTGAGCACGATCGCGCGGGAGAGGAGTGCGGCGAACACCGCGTCCTCCGCGGTCAGCTGCGCATCGAAGACCCGCACCTCGATCGTCGGGTAGCGCTCCGAGATCCGCGCCGCCCACGCCAGGGAGGCGGCATCGGTGATCGCCCGCAGGTCGATGAGCCGCTGCACCTGCGCGCGGTAGTCGTCGAAGTCGCGGAACCTGGGCGGGCTCCACGACCCCGGCAGTCGGCGGATCAGGATGCTTCGCCAACTGGCGAAGCCCGAGTCGCGCCCGCTCACGAACGGACTGTTGCCGGTGAGCGCGAGAAGCAGCGGCAGCCAGCCGCGGATCCGGTTCAGGGCGCGGACCCGCTCCTCGTCATCGAGCACCTCGACGTGCACATGGAGTCCATTGACCTCGTGGTCGCGGGTGAGGTGGCCGAGCTGCGCGGCGACATCGTCGTAGTGCGGGGAGGGCGAGACCGCGGAGGAACGGGTCGTCGCGAACGGTGTTCCCGTGCCCGCCGCGATCGCGTGCTGCTCCTGGGCATGCCATCCGATGAGACCGCGCAGATGGCTCAGCTGCGCTTCGGCGTCCGTCGCGTTGGATACCGGCTCGGTGAGACACTCGATCTGCGAGGTCAGATACTCCTTCGTGACCTCTCCACCGGTCCGCAGCCGCGTGATGCGCTCGCGCGTCCCGGCAGCCAGCGTCACGGGCACCAGCGAATGCGCATCGAGGAAGAGGAACTCCTCCTCGATGCCGAAGCGCGCCATCCGCGGCCTCAGTGATTCCTGAGGGCGGAGATCAACTCGGACTTCCGCTTGCCGCTGTAGCCGGTCAGGCCCAGCTCCTTGGCCCGCTTGCGCAGCTCGGGGACCGTCCAGTCGTCGTAGTCGCCGTGCTCTCCGCCGCGGCGTCCGATGGCGCTGCGCCCTTCCTTCGCGGCCGCGTTCGAGATGCGTGCCGCCTTCTCCTTGGAGGCGCCGTCGCCCCGGAGCTCCTCGTACAGTTCGGGGTCCTTGAGCGAGTTGTTCCGTCTTCCGGGCATGTGCTCGTTCCTTTCGCGCATGAGGAGGGTGGAAGTCAACCCCCTCGGGGAGATGGCTGTTCCGGGCTACCTTGAGGGCACCGCAGTCGGGCGCTTGCGCCCCGAAAGAAGGGAAAGACCGATGAACATCCTCCTGATCATCGTCATCGTCGTCGCAGTGATCCTTGCGATCACCGGAGGACTGGTGCAGTCGCTCCAGTTCCTCCTGTGGGTCGGACTCGTCCTCCTCGCGATCGCGGTGATCGCCTGGTTGATCCGAGCGATCAGCGGCAGCCGCAAGGTCTGACGACTCACAACGTCTGACCCCATCGAGGTGAGGCCCGCCCTTCGGCGGACCTCACCTCTTCGGCGTCCGGCGCCTTACTTCTTGTCGAACGCGTCGCGGACGCTGTCACCGGCCTTGTCGGCGGCGTCCTTCACGTTCTGGCCGGCCTGCTTGGCCGATGCCTTCACCTGGTCCGCCTGGCCTTCGGCCTCGAGTCGCTCGTTGTCGGTGAGCTTTCCGACGCCTTCCTTGACCTTTCCGGCGGCCTTCTCGGCGGCGTTCTTGATGTCGTCTGCAGCACTCATGTTCTGCTCCTCTCATGGGGCGGATTCGATTGCTTCCGACCCTCGCACGGGAGCCCGGAAGCGGCCACGGGATTGACAATCGGAGCGGGCCATGTCAGCGTTCCGCCCCATCGACGCGGACCCCGCGAGCGACTAGCCTGGCGCCAGGCGGGTGGTCCTGCCCGCGGACCTCGACCAAGGAAGCGGTGTGCGATGGACTCGATGATGATGGGCGCCATGTCGAAGAACATGGAGTCGATGCCCGACATGCAGATGATGGACATGTCGGTCATGCAGGCGTGCATGGATGCCTGCGCGGCGTGCGAGCAGGCCTGCACGGTGTGCTCGACGCAGATGATGGACTGTTCGCCGGCCTGCATGAACTGCGCCGACATGTGCAACACCATGATGCGGTCGATGATGCGGATGCAGGGCATGACGCCCGCCTCGATGATGGCGATGCTCGACGCCTGCATCGCGATGTGCCAGACCTGCATGGACGAGTGCATGGAGCACGCCGACATGAGCGAGGTCTGCCGGATGTGCGCTCAGGCCTGCCAGGCGTGCATGGACGCGTGCATGGCCGTGAAGAACATGATGATGGCGGGTGCCTGAGCCGCAGTCGGGCTCAGCGAATCGGCAGCGGCGTCCGTCAGACGACGGCGACGTTGAACTGCGTGCGTCCGACGGCGAGGACCGCATAGCGCGCATGCAGCGCCACCGGCGTACCGGATGCGGCCTCGAGCGCGGTGCCCGAGCCGTTCCACAGCGCGTGGGCTGCTCCGTCGAGCGTGCGCACGACGAGGTCGCCGGAAGCGGGATCGGACGACTCCACGATGCCGTCGACCCATTCGGCAGCCGTGGCCGACGCGATGCGCGCCTGGATCAGATGCAGGGCGTGTCCGGGCGCGTACGACGAGCAGCGGCCACCGTGGCTGCACATGCACGCCGCACGCTCACGCACCGGGAGGGGCGAAAGGCGGTTCAGCGGCGTGGACACGGTGGTCTCCTTCAGATCGACGTTCCGGAAAGACTAGGTCGCCTGCCGAGTGCGGCCTAGGCGGACCGACATGGAGTGAAACAAACGGGTGTAGGCTCGCCGGGTGCTGTCGTCGATGAGCGCCCTTCGGGCGCAGAGCGGAGCTGCAGGCGCCTTCCGCGCCGCAGACAGAGGCTGAGGACCGGCCGGAGGCGGAACCCCCGTCCCCGGTGCTGTGTCATACCCCGGCATCTGCGTCCGGGATCTTCATCTCCGATCGACTCGCCCGCTGTGGCGACCACCTGAAAGCACTCCCTCATGCGACCCATCGATGAGCGCGCCATCCGCGCCTCCTTCCTCAACGCCTCCCGCAAGGAGGTCTCCGACCTGACCCTCCCGCCCGACTTCGCCGAGATCGACTTCGACCGCCGCGACTTCCTCGGGTGGGTCGACCCGAAGATGCCGCGCCGGGCTTACGTCGTCACCTGGATCGACGATGCCCCGGTCGGCGTGTTCCTGCAGCGCGCCGAGCAGCGCGTGATCGCCCGGGCCCAGTGCTCGTGGTGCGAAGACGTGACGCTCCGCAACGACGTGCAGCTCTTCGTCGCCCGCAAGGCCGGCCCCGCCGGGCGCAAGGGCGATTCCGTGGGCGTTCTGACGTGCGCGGAGTTCGGCTGCAATCGGAATGTGCGCATCCTCCCGCCCCTGGCCTATCAGGGCTTCGACCGGGAGTTCGCGCGAGACCTGCGCATCCTGCGGCTGCAGGAGCACGTGGCCGGGTTCCTGGCCGAGGTGGCCGGGCGCGCGGACTAGAGGGTCGGTGCGCGTCCGGTGATCCGGGCGCGCACCTGCTCCGCCGCGGGGGCCGCCAGGGTCGTCGACAGCCGGGCGAACTCGTCGAAGCTGCGCCGTCCGGGCCAGTCCGCCGGCAGCATCGACGGTGGCAGGCCGGGGTCGGTGTACGGCAGCACCCGCCAGCGGTCGATCAGCTGCACGTAGGCGGCGAACGGCTCGGGCGGCAGCGTCGCGAGAGAGGACTGGAAGGCGAGGTGCTCGGCGCGCAGCGCCTCCAGGTCCCACCACTGCGCGGCGGCGTCGACGAGTGTGCCGGCGGGTGCGGGCGCGGATGCCTGGAACAGCGTCGCCCACCGCCGCGCGTCGAGCTCGTCGAGGATCTGCTGCGCCTCGTCCCGGAGATGACCGGGGCAGATCCACAGCGCCGGCGATACGACTCCCGCCCCTATCCACTGCAGGCGTCGGCGCAACTGGTGCCGGACGCTCCGCGCGCTCTCGGGGATCGAGAACGAGACCAGGCACCACGGGTCGTCGTCGGTCATCTCACGCATCTCGAAGATGCGGCGATCGCCGCGCTCCAGCATCCCGTTCGCGGCCGGGTTCAGGCGGTAGCCGATCGTGTCGTCGCGTTCGGCGAGCAGCAGCCCCTTCTGCTTGAGGCGGGTGATCCCGGTGCGGGCCTGGGTGGAGGGGATGCCGAGATCGCCTGCGAGCGCCACCAGATCGGCGGCCGAGATCCATCCGCCGAGCGGGCGCAGGAACACGCCGATGAACGTCCGCAGCAGCGAGGCGGTGCTACCGGGACGCGCGTCGATGTCGTCCAGCACCGGCGGCGCTGCGAGGTCAGAAGTCACCGGACTCCAGCGCGTCTCGAACGGCGAGCACGCCGGTGACGGTCTCCAGGTGCGAGGTGCTCAGAGGGGAGAGCCCGAGACGGATGCCGTCGGGGAAGCGGAAGTCCGGGATGATGCCGTCGGCCCACAGGCGCCGCGTCACGTCGCGGAAGTCGGGGTGTCCGATCGTCACGTGGCCGCCGCGGAGGTCGGCGTCGCGCGGGCTGAGCAGTCGCACGCCGAGGGGCGCGAGGACCTGGTCGTAGGCGCGCACCGCGAGGTCGGTCAGCGATCGCGACTTGGCGCGCACGCCCTCGATCGTGGACTGCTCGATCAGGTCGAGCATCCCCTGCATCGCGAGCATCGACGTGACCGGCGGTGTGCCGCTGAGCAGCTGACGGATGTCGCCCGACGGGATGTACTCCGGACCCATCGCGAAGATGTCGGCCGCGCTCCACCACCCCTGGATCGGCTGCCGCAGCACTCCCTGCAGTCCGTGGCGGAGGTAGGCGAAGGCGGGGGAGCCCGGCCCGCCGTTGAGGTATTTGTAGGTGCAGCCCACGGCCAGGTCGACGCCCCAGTCGTCGAGCTGCATCGGGACGACGCCGACCGAGTGGCACAGATCCCACATCATCAGGGCGCCGGCGTCGTGCGCAGCAGCCGTGATGCCGGGCATGTCGGCCAGCGCACCCGAGCGGTAGTCGACGTGACTCAGCGACACCAGGGCGGTGCGCTCCGACACGGCGGCCGCGACATCG
The DNA here is from genome assembly GCA_044900255.1 of Microbacterium sp. NPDC090218. GTDB lineage: Bacteria > Actinomycetota > Actinomycetes > Actinomycetales > Microbacteriaceae > Microbacterium. Next base: position 479,036 of record JBJDMS010000002.1, read on the forward strand.
GCGACGGTCACCCCGTGCACCGGGTCGGGCTCGAGCCAGCGCAGGGTCATCCCGGTCTCGGCGGCGACGCCCTCGGCGAGGAACCGGTCGGTGGGGAAGTTGCCCGCCTCGATCACGAGCTCGGTGCGGGTCGGGTCTGCCGCGGCGGCGGCGCGCATGAGCTTGTAGATCAGCACGCTGGTCGAGTCGGCGACCACGGTCTGGCCCGTGGCGGCGCCGAGTGCGACCCGTCCGATGCGGTCGCCGAGCTCCATCGGCAGCGCCATCCACTGCTCGTCCCAGGAGCGGATCAGCCGTGTGCCCCAGTCGTCGCGCACGAACGCGGCGAGCTTCTCCGGGATGTCGCGCAACGGACGGCCGAGCGAGTTGCCGTCGAGATACGCCGTGACGCCGGGCGCCTCGGCGAACGCATCGAGGTGCGCGCGCAGAGGGTCGGCGGCGTCGAGGGCGCGGGCGAGGTCGAGCAGGTCGCTGTCGAGGGGTTCGGTCATGTCACACCTTCAGGTCGGCGGGGGTGAGCGGGCGGGCGTCGAGCGGATCGGCGGATCCGGGATCGCCGGGGACGAGCAGGAGAGCGGAGGCGGGGTCGAGCGGGTCGACGGGAGCCAGTGCGCGCAGGAGGGCGGCGTCGTCGAGACCGGCCTCGCGGAGCGCGGCGACTTCGTGCGGGTTCAGGTCGACGGGCGTCGGCCCGTTGCCCATGTCGGTGCCGTAGAGCACGGTGCCTCCTGCCGTGTGGAAGCGGCGGAGGTTGTCGATCACGACCTCGCGGTCAGGGTCGCCGTGGATCGACGCGGTGGAGATCCACGACGCGGATGCCGCCTGCCGGGTGATCTCGTCGTCGTCCAGGCGCTCCGTGAACGGGGCGTGGGCCAGACGGGCGGCACCGAGACGGACGACGCGCTGTGCCTCACCTGGACCTTCGGCGTGCGCGACGACGGGGAGGGCGTGTGCGGCGGAGAGGCCGACGATCGTGCGGAACAGCTCGTCGGCGAAGACCGGGCCCGCGGTGCTGTTGCTGGTGACCTTGATGCAGGAGGCCCCGGCCGCGGCCATCTCTGCGACGGCGGCTGCGGCCGAATCCGGATCGGCGATCTCGCGCACCGAACCCTCCGGCGCCCAGCTCCGATCGGAGGGGTAACCGCCGACCGGGGCGAGGAAGGCGCCCGCGAAGTCGATGCCGACCGGTCGCGCCGAGAGCCGGCGGAGCGTCTCCGGATTCCCGCCGAGGTCGACCACTCGGCCGAGGCGGGACCCGGCGAGCTGTGCGCCGTCCACGAGCTGGAGGTGCACGTGGTGGTCGGTGAATCCGCCCACCACCACGCCGTCGAGTCGGGGGAGGCCGGCGGGAGGAGCTGCGTGATGCAGCCGCACGCGCCCGTCGACGACCTGGACGACGCCCTCGCGCCATCCGGTCCCGTCGAAGAACGTCGCGGCGTGCATCAGCCGCCGATCTCGGTGCGCACGGCGTAGAGCTCCGGGAAGAACGTCAGATCCAGTGCACGCTGCAGGAAGCCGACGCCGCTGGAGCCGCCGGTGCCGACCTTCATGCCGATCGTGCGGGCCACGGTCTTGAGGTGTCGGAAGCGCCAGAACTGGAAGTTGTCCTCGAGGTCGACCAGGTCTTCGCAGGCCTCGTACAGATCCCAGTACCGGCCTGGGTCCTGGTAGATCTCGCGGATCGCGGGCACCAGGCCCGGCGTCTCCCGGTACGGCTCGCGCACGTCGCGCTCGAGGATCTCGGTGGGGATCGGAAGGCCGCGACGGGCGGCGAAGCGCAGGAACTCGTCGTACAGCGTCGGCTTCTCCCACTCGGCGGTGAGCAGCGCGAGGTTGGCGGGGTGGTCGGCGAAGACGCTCAGCATCTTCTCGTTCTTGTTGCCGAGGGCGAACTCCACGGCTCGATACTGGACGGACTGGAACCCGGACGAGTTGCCCAGCGCGCCGCGGAACTGTGCGTATTCGGTCGGGGTGAGAGTGGCGAGCACCGACCACTGCTGCGTCATCACGTCCTGGATGCGCTTGACCCGGGCGATGCGCTTGAGGGCCTCGCGCAGGTCGTCGCGGGCGAGGAGCTCGCGAGCGGACGAGAGCTCGTGCAGCAGCTGCTTGAGCCACAGCTCGGTCGTCTGGTGCTGGATGATGAACAGCATCTCGTCGTGGTGCTGCGGCTCGCTCACCGGATGCTGCGCCGTGAGCAGCTGGTCCAGCGCCAGGTACGACCCGTAGGTCATCCGCCCGGACAGATCGGTGACGATCCCGGATTCGAGGGCGCGTTCATTCTCGGTGTGCATGCGCCGAACATATCACTTTCGTGGCGAGCGTCACAGTAGTGATATGTTCGGCGGCGGACTCCGGCGGACTCCGGCGGACTCCGGCGGACTCCGGCGGACTCCGGCGGTCCCGGCGGTCAGAGTGCGGGCGTGCGCGGCGGTGGTGTGCGACGGGCGCCCGCAGCGCCGGCTGCTTCGAACGCGGCGGCGAGGCCGAGCAGCTTCGTGTCGTCGTAGGCCCGTCCGGCGAACGTCAGACCGATGGGCATGCCGATGTCGCTCATGAGCCCCATCGGGACCGTGACGGTCGGGATGCCGAGGTGACGGATCGCGAGGTTGCCGTTCGCGATCCAGGTGCCGTTCCGCCAGCCGAGGTCGGCGGATTCCGAGTTCACGTCCATGTCGGCAGGGCCCACATCCGCGACCGCGGGGAAGACCACGGCATCCAATCGCAGCACGTCCATCCACACCTCGAGGTCGCGTCGACGGGTCTCCTCCAGTCCGCGCAGTCCGTCTGCGAGCTCGGGCATCTCCGTGAACCGGGCGTCGGGGTGGTGCCGCACCCAGTCGGGATACTCGGCGATGTCGTCGTCGAAGCCCGTGTAGCGGTCGGGGAGGGCGCCGTCCGGATGCGGGAAGATCGCGGCTCCGTCGACCTCGGCGAGCGAGCGCAGGGCAGGGTCGCCGTTCGCCTGCAGGAAGTCCTCCCACGCCCACGCCGAGAGATCGACGATCTCGCGGTGCAGGTACTCGGGCGACACCAGTCCGCGGGTCGCGATGGTGTGGGCTCCCGGCCGGTCGCCTTCGTAGTTCGACACCACGGGGAAGTCGACCTCGATCACCGTGGCCCCAGCGGCGGCGAGGTCGCGGCGCGCCGCCTCCCAGCGTTCGATGACGCTCGCCCGCGTCTCGATTCGTCGACCGGTCGGCCCGCCGATGCCGGGGTGCTCCCCGATGCCGGCATCCGGATCCGCGTTGATGTACATGCGGGGGATGCCGATGCGCATGCCGACGAGTGCACCCGCAGAGCCCGTCGCGAGTGCAGGGTACGACTCCGGTCGGACGGCGGATGCGGCGGGCAGCTGAACCCAGGGCTGTGCCCGCCAGAAGTCGCCGCGGGTGTCGGGGTCGTCGGCGACGATCACCTCGAGCACCTCGAGGAGGTCGGCCATCGTGCGGGTGTGCGGGACCACCACGTCCATCGTCGGCACGAGCGGCCAGTTGCCGCGGGTCGAGATCACGCCCCGCGAAGGTGTGTACGCGCACAGGGCGTTGTTCGTGGCGGGCCCGCGGCCGGACGACCAGGTCTCCTCGCCGAGTCCGAAGGCCGCGAAGCTCGCGGCCGTCGCGGTGCCGGAGCCGTTCGATGAACCCGATGCGAAGGGAGCGGTCAGGAACGACGCGTTGTAGGGGCTCTCGGCGCGCCCGTACACACCGCGCTGCATGCCGCCGTTCGCCATCGGGGGCATGTTGGTCAGCCCGAGGCAGATCGCCCCGCCGGCGCGCAGCCGCTCGATGGTGAAGGCGTCGCGCTGGGCGATCAGGTCGGCGAACGCCGGGCTCCCGGCGGCGGCGGTGAGCCCGCGCACCAGGTAGCTGTCCTTCGCCGTGTACGGGATGCCGTCGAGGGGTCCGAGCGTCTCTCCCTTCGCGCGGCGTGCGTCGGAGGCTGCGGCCTCGTTCCGCGCTTCCGGGTTGGCGACGACGACGGCGTTCAGCGCGGTCGCCGTGTCGGGAGCATCGAAGGCGGCGATACGCGCGAGATACGCGTCGACGAGTTCGACCGCGGTCGTCTCACCGGTGTCGAGGGCGCGGCGTAGGTCGGCGATGGAGGCCTCGACCACGTCGAACATCAGCGGCTTCCGTCGAGTGCCGGCTGCTGCTGCGTGATGCAGTGGATGCCGCCGCCGCGGTCGAACAGCGGGCGCGCGTCCACGGTGACGACCCGGCGTCCGGGGTACGCATCGGCGAGGATCTCGCGCGCCGCGGCATCCGCCCTCTCGTCGCCGAAGCCGCACGCGACCACGCCGTCGTTCGTGACGAGGTGATTGACGTAGCTCCAGTCGACGGGACCCTCGTCGTCGGTCAGCGTGGCGGGCGCGGGCAGGCCGATCACCTCGAAGCGGCGGCCGGCGGCATCCGTCTGCTCCGTGAGGAGGGCGCGAAGATCGCGAGAGACGGCGTGGTCGGGGTGATCCGGATTCTGCTGGTCATGCAGCAGCAGCCGTCCCGGTGAGACGATCGTCGCGACGATGTCGACGTGGCCGTTCGTGCCGAAGTCGTCGTAGTCGCGAGTGAGTCCGCGGGGCAGCCAGACGGCCTTCGTCGCGCCGATCGTGCGGGCCATCTCGGCCTCGACCCTCTGCTTGTCGGCATAGGGGTTGCGGCGCGGGTCGAGCTGCACGGTCTCGGTGAGCAGCACGGTGCCCTCGCCGTCGACGTGGATGCCGCCGCCCTCGTTCACCAGTGTCGAGCTCACCAGCTCAGCCCCCACGGCACTGGCCACGACACGTGCATGCTGAGCGGCCTTGCGCCACTCGGCCCATTCGGGTGCACCCCAGCCGTTGAAGATCCAGTCGACCGCGCCGAGGACGCCGGGGCGCTCGTCGTCGATCACGAAGGTCGGGCCGGAGTCGCGCATCCAGAACTCGTCGACAGGAGCTTCGATGATCTCGATGCCGGAGCCGAGCATGCGCCGCGCGCGGGGGAGCTCGCTCGGGTCGACCAGCATCGTGACGGGTTCGAACTCGGCGACCGCGTGGGCGACGGCCGTCCAGGTGGCGTAGCCCTCTTCGCGCTCGGCGTCCGTGGCGCCGAGTGTCTCGCCCCCGGCGGGGAACGCCATCCAGGTGCGCTCGTGACGTGCGGTCTCGGCCGGCATGCGCCAACTCATCGTGATCTCCTCGCTGACGATCTCGTGTGGAGCGATTCCACTGTTGAACACGTGATCAACGAGTGATACGGTAGCCCGCGATGAACACCACGTCAAGAAGCACCGCACCGCGGCGGATGGCACCGGAGGAACGCGAGCGATCGATCGTCGACGGCGCGATCGCGCTGGCGCGCGAGAGCGGACTCGACGTGCTCACGGTACGTGCGGTCGCTGCTCGCGTCGGAGTCACCCCCGCGTTGGTCGCGCACTACCGCCCCGTCATGGAAGCGTTCGTCGCCGAGGTCTTCGGTGCGGTCGTGGCCGCCGAGCGCGACGAGGTGATCGCGGCTTTCGATGCCGGTGGCGACCTGCGCGGGGCCCTGCTGAACCTGATCGAGACGCTCCTCGACGCCGACCGCGACGATGTCACCCTGATCTGGGTGCAGGCGTGGGCGCTCGGCGCCCGCAACGATGCGCTCGCCGCCCGGGTGCGGTCGGAGATGGACGGCTGGCAGAGCGCTCTCGAGCAGATCTTCGCCCGAGCCGCGGCGGCGGGAGCGATCGCGCCAGGACGCTCCGACACCGCCGCCTGGCTGCTGCTCGCGATGGTCGACGGCATGAACGCGCACTCGCTCGTGAAGTGGGCGCCGCACGACCGTGCCGACCTGGCTAGACGCGCGCTGTCGGCCGTGCTCGACAGCGCCGCACCCGAAAGCTCCCCCGCTTCTTCCCCCACCCGCCCCCGCTCCGAGAACTAGTAAAGGAACGTCCATGGATGCTGTGCGCATGCACGCGGCCTCGCCCGAATCGACGGCGATCGTCGACGCCGTGCTCGACTACTCCCGGCGCCGTATGCTCGCCGCCGACGTGCCGCTCGACAAGCCGCAGACCGAGGCCGAGCTGAACCGCCTCGTGGGACCCACGATCACGGACGCGGGCCTCGGGGCGCAGCGCGCGCTCAGCGTGTTCGAGCACATCCTCGCTCCCGCGTGCCTCACCACGAGCCACCCCCTGTACCTGTCGTTCATCCCGACCGCCCCGACGATGGCCGCGATCGCGTTCGACCTCGTCGTCTCGGCATCCGGGCTCTACGGCGGCAGCTGGCTGGAGGGCGCCGGAGCGGTGCACGCCGAGAACGAGGTGCTCTCGTTCCTCGCGGGCGAGTTCGGGCTTCCGGAGTCCGCCGGCGGGGTGTTCGTGCAGGGCGGCACGATCGGCAACCTCTCGGCCCTCGTCGCCGCGCGCGAGGCGGCCAAGGCGCGCCTGATCGCCCAGGGCAAGGAGCTGCCTGCGCGCTGGAAGATCGTCTGCAGCGTGGAGGCGCACTCCTCGAACAAGTCCGCGGCGAAGGTCATGGACGCCGACGTGCTGCTGGTCGCGGCGGGTGAGGACGGGATGCTGCGCGCCGACGGTGTGCGCGAGGCACTGGCCGAGCACGGCGACGAGGTCTGTGCGGTGGTCGTGACCGCCGGATCGACGAACTTCGGCATCGTCGACGACATCGCCGGCATCGCCGCCCTCAAGGACGAGTACGACTTCTGGCTGCATGTCGACGGGGCGTACGGGCTCACCGCGATGCTCGCCCCCTCGGCCCGGCCGCGCTTCCGGGGAGTGGAGCGCGCCGACTCGGTGATCGTCGACCCGCACAAGTGGCTGTTCGCACCCTTCGACTGCTGCGCGCTGATCTACCGCGAGCCGGACGACGGCCGCCGCGCGCACACGCAGCACGCCGAGTACCTCGACACGTTGACCGACGCCGACGAGTTCAGCCCTTCGGACTATTCGATCCAGCTGACCCGGCGCCCGCGCGGGCTTCCGATGTGGTTCTCGCTGGCGACGTATGGGGTGGACGCGTACCGGGAGGCGATCGGTGCGACCATCGCGCTCACGAAGCGCATCGCCACGGAGATCTCGCGTCGTCCGGAACTGCGACTCGTGCGCGATCCGCAGCTCTCGGTCGTGGTCTTCGAGCGCGAGGGCTGGGAACGCGCCGACTACGACCGCTGGTCGGCTGACCTGCTCGACTCGCAGCGGGCGTTCGTGGTGCCCAGCTCGCACGCCGGGCGACCGAACACGCGCTTCGCCATCCTGAACCCGCTCACGACCTTCGAAGACCTCACGGGAATCCTCGACACCATGAAGTAGCCCGGCGTCAGCGGGTGGTGTGCGCGTCCAGGAAGTCGATGGTCTTCTGTAGGGCCGTCCGCGCGTCGGGCAGGTCCAGGTGGAACTGGTACTCGTGCGGGAGCTGGGGCTCATGCGGCGCGGGCCAGAACTGGGTCGTCACGTCGACGCCGAGCTCGTCGAGCCGCTGCGCCATCGGGATCGACTGCAGCCAGGTGAGGCCGTCGCCGTTGCCGCCCGAGATGTAGGTCGTGGGGAAGTCGGCGGTGACCCAGTCGACGGTCGACATGGTCGCTCCGGTCGAGTCCTCCGCCCAGGTCCTCGTGCCGGAGTACGCCCACATGGCCGACTTGAAGCCCCACCCGGCGATGCCGTCGAGCCGCGCGAGGGCGGCGAGGTCGTACACACCGCAGTTCAGGACGGTCGCGACGAGCTGGTCGGCCGAGATCGCGGGCGTGATGTCCATGATCTCGGCGTAGTCGGTGCTCGTGATCAGGGTCGCCAACTGACTGGCGAGCTGCGCGCCGGCCGAGTCTCCCGCGAGCACGATCTGGTTCGGATCGACGCCCAGTTCCTCCGCGTGCGCATCGATATAGGCGAGGGCGTCGTTGAGCTGATGCACGGCGAGCGGGTACGCACCCTCCGGCCCGATCGTGTAGTTCACGCCGATGGTCGTGTATCCCTCGCCGGCGAGGATGCGCAGGTACGGGTCGACGTTCTCCTTGGCGCCCGAGATCCAGGCGCCGCCGTGGATCCATACCACCGCGGGCAGGGGGCCCGAGGCGGACGCCGGGCGGAAGACGTCCATGGTGGTGTCGGCGCCGTCATCCCCGTAGGCGACGTCGAGCTTCTCGGTGAGCTTCGTGTCGGGGACGTGCCGCTCCATCTCGGCGGCGGTGTCGTCGCCGCCCTTCGTGAACACGGCGCGGATGATCATGGCGGACGGCCACGGGGTGATCGACCCGATGATCGCGATCACGGCGACCACGGCGATGACGATGCCGAGCGTCACCCTCGTCCGATGCCACGGCTTGCGGGCCTTCTTCGGGCGTGTGGAACCTTCGGCGTGCGCGTCGATGCTCATGGACCCTCCCACCGCTCAGTGTGCCAGCATTCCGGTTCTGGATGCCTCGTCGAGGTCGCACAGCTCGTTGCAGTGCTGCACGTACGACGAGCTCGTGGCGTCATCCGGTCCCTACGCCGACCTGTGGCGGGCCTGGACCTCGTGTTGACCGCCCGGCACCCCGTCCGCCCCGACACCCGTCCGGTCGTCGGGTCGTCCGGTCGTCGGACGACTCGCCGAGGGTGGGACGATCCGCCGAGGGGAGGGTTCGATTCCTCGGTGATCTGTCCTCACGTCGGTGATCCGTCCTCACGTCGGTGATCCGTCCGCACGCCGGTGGTCCGTCCGGTCGTGGGACGATTCACCGAGGGTGGGACGGTTCGCCGAGGGGAGTGGTGGATTCCTCCGTGGTTCGTCCGCACGTCGGTGATCCGTCCTCACGTCGGTGATCCGTCCGCACGTCGGTGATCCCTCCGGTCGTCGGACGGTCCGCCGAGGGTGGGACGATTCGCTGAGGGGAGGGGTGGATTCCTCCGTGATTCGCCCGCACGTCGGTGATCCGTCCGGGGGGAACGGGGTCAGTCGGACAGACCGGCGGTGAGTCGTCTCAGGCCGTAGTCGAACGCACGGTCGACGTCGCCGCCGAGGCGGAAGGCTCCGGAGAGCTCCATCTGCAGGAAGCCGGTCGCCCAGGCTGTGAAGAGGCGGGCGGCGTCGAGGGCGTCCTCGTCCCCGACCAGGGCGGATGCGGCGCGGATCAAGGGCGCAGCCGACCGCTCCAGTGCGTCGTGCGGCGCTGCGATCGTGAACATGATCCGGAAGCCCTCCGGGTGCTCCCGGGCGAAGCCGCGGTAGGCGTGCGCGAGAGCGGCGATGTCGTCGCCCGCGGCTTCGAGCCGTGCGGTGAGCGCATCGATCGAAGCCGTGGCGACGGCAGCGTGCAGGGCGTCCCGGTCGCGCACCCGCTTGTACAGCGAGGGGGCGCGGACCCCCACGCGCTCCGCCACCGCCTGCATCGTGAGGCCTGCGGGCCCGGCGAGCTCGAGGATCTCCCGTCCGGCCGCGACGATCTCCTGCGTGGATGTGCGTTCGGGTGTCGGCACGGCGCCCTCCTCGATGGCTATTGACAATAGCCATGATAGCTACGTAACGTAGCCATCGCAATCATTCCGAGAGGATCCGCCATGAAGCTCGCACCGCACCTGCACCGCATCGGCAACGACATCGTCGCCGCATACCTGATCGATCTGCCCGAGGGGATCACCCTGGTCGATGCCGCTCTGCCCGGTCACTGGCACGATCTGCAGCGCGAGCTCGAGGAGATCGGCCGCTCGCTGTCCGACATCCGCGGCCTCGTCCTGACCCACGGCGACAGCGATCACATCGGCTTCGCGGAACGGCTCCGCACGGAGGTGGGGGTGCCGGTTTTCATCCATGCGGCGGACAGCCATCGCGTGCGCACGGGCGAGAAGCCCAAGACCGCCATGGGCCCGGCGAAGCTCGGACCGACGCTCGGATTCTTCGCCTACGGTCTCCGCAAGAATGCGCTGCGCACGCCCCACGTCTCCGAGGTGGTCGAGGTGGCTGACGGCGACGTGCTCGACCTGCCGGGAGCGCCGGTCGTGATCGGGATGCCGGGGCATTCGCCGGGCAGCATCGCGGTGCATGTCCCGGTCGCCGACGCCGTGTTCGTCGGTGATGCCCTGACCACTCGGCACGTGCTCACCGGCCGCACCGGAGCACAGCCCGCACCGTTCACGGATGAGCCGGATGCCGCACTCGCCTCGCTCGACCACCTGGCTGCCGTGTCGGCATCCTGGGTGCTGCCGGGTCATGGTGCCCCCTGGCACGGCACGCCCTCCGACATCGCCGCCGCTGTGCGGGCTTCGGCCTGACCGCGGCGGACGATTCACCGAGCCGGGGACGAATCACGGATCAATCGGGCGAGTTCGTCCGCAGATCGTCATCGGTTCGGCGAATCGTCGAGCTGAGCACCGTCGCCGTGTCGCTGAGGGTGAGCTGCGGGGGATAGAGCCCCATCACCTGCAGCGCGGCGGCGTGGTTCTCGGCCGTCGATCCGGCGCAGGCATCGGCGGCGATCGTCACGTGGGCGCCCGCATCCGCCGCGGCCAGAGCCGTCGAGATCACGCAGCAGTCGGTCGAGACCCCCGCGAGCACGACGTGTCCTCCGTGCCCGACCACGGCTTCGAGCTCGGGGCCCCACTTGCCGAAGGTCGGCAGGTCGATCGTCGGATGGGCTGAGAGGGTCGCGGCCTCCGGCACGAGGTCGAACAGCGGATCGCTCGGCGGCTGATCGGCGAACGGCCAGGCCTCGAAGTATGCGCCCCAGGAGGTCGAGCGGTCGGCGGTCGGCGTCCACCGGGTCACGAGCACGCGGTCGCCGAAGGCCTCGGCGAGGGCGCGGATGCGCGGCATCGCCTCGGCGAAGAAGGGCGAGCCCCAGGCCGACTCGGGCGAGGCGAAGATCGCCTGCGGGTCGATCACCACGAGCCATGCCCGGTCGCCCATCGAAGCGGTCACACGGTCTCCTGCCGGCGGATCTTCGCTGCCCGGGCGAAGTACGTCACGAGGAACGACAGCACCAGCGCGAAGAACACCCCGAGGTTCGCGTACGCCCACTCGCCGTCCCTGCCGCCGATCAGGAACAGCAGATAGCCCTGCCAGTTGTTCCACGCGGCATCCTCGGCGAAGTTGTTCACGACCAGACCCCAGCCGATCACACTGGTCACGAACATGGTGATGATCGACGTCCAGTCCCAGGCCCCGTAGCGCCCACGGCTGTCGAACAGGGCCTCTTCGTCGTAGTCCTTGCGGCGACGGAGGATGTCGGCGATCAGGATGCCCGCCCAGGACGCGAGGGGCACGCCGAGTGTGATCAGGAAGCTCTGGAACGGTCCGAGGAAGTCGGTCGCGAAGAACACTACGAAGATCGTGCCGATCGTGAGGATCACACCGTCGATCGCGGCGGCCGAAGGGCGCGGGATGCGGATGCCGAGGCTGAGGAGCGTCAGGCCGGACGAATAGATGCCGAGCACCGCGCCCGAGACGAGCGCGAGCACCGCCGTGAGCAGGAACGGCACCAGCACCCAGACGGGGAGGATCGAGGCGAGCGCGCCGATCGGGTCGGCGGCGATCGCGTTCATCAGGTCTTCGTTCGAGCCGCCGAGTAGGAGACCGAACACGACCAGGATCACGGGAGCGACCGAGCCGCCGATCGTGTTCCAGGCCACGATCGCTCCGTCGGATGCCGTGCGCTTCTGGTACCGAGACCAGTCGGCGGCGATGTTGATCCACCCGAGTCCGAAGCCGGTCATGACCATGACGAGTGCGCCGATCACCGGGCCGATGCCGCCGTCGGGGCGGGCCAGCACGGCCGCGAAGTCGATCTCGGGCGCCGCGAGGATGATGTAGAGCACGGTCACGATGCCCGTGATCCAGGTGAGCACCGACTGCAGCTTCATGATCGTGTGATAGCCGAGCACGGATGCCGTGACGATCAGCGCCGCGACGATCACGGTCGCGATGATGCGCAGCCACACACTGTCGCCGTCGCCGCCGAGCTGGGTGATCACGGTCGCGGTGGCGAGGACGGCCATGATCGCGAGGAACGTCTCCCAGCCGATCGAGGTCAGCCACGAGACGATGCCGGGCACCTTCTGACCCTGCACGCCGAAGGCCGCGCGGGAGAGCACCATGGTCGGTGCCGAGCCGCGCTTCCCGGCGATCGCGATCAGTCCGCAGAGCAGGAACGACACCACGATGCCGATGACCGACACGACGGTCGCCTGCCAGAACGAGATGCCGAAGCCGAGCACGAACGACCCGTACGACATGCCGAACACCGACACGTTGGCCGCGAACCACGGCCAGAAGAGGTCGCGGGGCTTCGCGGTGCGCTCGGACTCGGGGATGATCTCGATGCCCGCACGCTCGATGAGGGCCGGCTTGATGTCCGTCATGCTCACATCCTGGCACTGCCGTGGGGTCACCGGGCGGACTTTCGCGGACGAGCTGCGTCCGAAGGCTCAGCCGGCGAAGAACGACTGCGCGGTGCGGGCGAGGTCGTGCAGGTCGGAGACACCGGCGAGCTCGCGTGCGGAGTGCATCGAGAGGATCGGGATGCCGACGTCGACCGTCCGGATGCCGAGACGGGTCGCGGTGATCGGACCGATCGTCGAGCCGCACGGGACGCTGTTGTTCGAGACGAACTCCTGCGTGGCCACCCCGGCGCGCTCGGACCAGGCCCGCCAGGACGCCGTCCCGACGGCATCCGTCGCGTAGCGCTGGTTGGCGTTGATCTTCAGGATCGGCCCGGAGCCGAGCACGGGCTGCACCACAGGGTCATGCTTCGCGGCGTAGTTGGGGTGCACGGAGTGGCCGACGTCGCTCGACAGACACCACGACGAGGCATACGCCCGGCGACGCTCGGAGGGGTCGGCGCCGAGACCGGCGTACAGGCGCTCCAGCACGTCTTCGAGGAACGGGCCGGCCGCACCGGATCGCGACTCGGACCCGAGCTCCTCGTGGTCGAAGGCTGCGAGGACGGCGATGGGGCCACCCGTCTTCGCCTCGTGCGCAGCGAGCGCGACCACGCCGGCGTGCACCGAGGCGAGGTCGTCGAGGCGGCCGGAGGCGAAGAACGCGTCGTCCTTGCCGAAAACCGCTCCACGCGCGCTGTCGGCGACGACGACGTCGTAGCCGCGGATGTCGGCGGCCGACACGTCGGCGGAGGCGGCGAGCTCGGCGAGGATGTCGGCTTCGCTCGGGTCGCCCAGGCCCCATACCGGCTGCGTCTCGACCTGCTTGTCGAGCGAGAGGCCGTTGTTGACGCCGCGGTCGAGGTGGATCGCGAGCTGCGGGAGGCGCAGGAGCGCGCCGGTGTCGGCGAGCACCACACGGCCGTCCGCGAGCGCCAGGCGTCCGGCGAGGCGCAGCTCGCGGTCGAGCCACGAGTTGAGCAGAGGGCCGCCGTACACCTCGACGGCGGCCTGCAGCCACCCGCGTGACCCCGTGGTCGGCTGCGGTTTGAGCTTGAAGCCGGGGGAGTCGGTGTGGGCGCCGAAGATCTGCACGGGAGTCGTGGCCGTGGCATCCGCCGGGACGGTCCAGGCGATCGCGGCACCGTCACGCACCACCACGTATCGTCCGCCCGCCGCGGCCTCCCAGGCATCCTCTTCACGGAGCCGGGTGAACCCTGCACTCTCCAGTCGTCGGGCGACCTCGGCCGCCGCGTGGTAGCTGGACGGCGAGGCGGCGACGAAGTCGGCGAGATCCTCGGCGTGGGCGAGTGCGACCGGGGTGACGGGCATGGGGAGCCTTCCTTCAGACGTGCTGTCCTTCGAGCGTAGTCGCGGTCTCCGTTCGACAACGGTCCTACCGTTTTCGGCCTTCTTCGGGTTAGCCTGCCCCTGGGGGAGGAGCCGGTTCGGAGCCTTCCGGGAACCGGGGAGATCTTCACATGCGTGCGAACACACGTCTGTCCATCCGTCGTGCCTTCGCAGGGGCCACATCAGCACTGCTGCTGGCAGCAGGCCTCACGGTGGTGACCGAGGCGGTCGCGCCGTCGTCGGCATCAGCGGCGCAGGATCCGACGAGCTGTCAGGGAACGGTCGCGCTCGCCAACGGCGGGTTCGAGGCTCCGGTGATCCCGAACGCGACGTATCGGCTGCTGTCCGAGGGTTCGGTGCCTGGATGGTCGACGACCGACAGCCAGAACCAGCTCGAGTTCTGGAGCAGTGGCTTCCAAGGTGTTCCGGCAGCGGCCGGCCGCCAGTTCGCCGAGCTCAATGCGAACAGCGCCAGCAGGCTCTACCAGGACGTGGCGACGACTCCGGGGCAGACCCTCTCCTGGTCGCTCAAGCACCGCGGTCGCAGCGGCACCGATGTCATGCGTGTCATGATCGGCTCGCCCACCGGCACCCTGGTGCAGAACGGCCCCAATCTCTCCGACGGCACCACCGCGTGGGGCGCCCACTCCGGCAGCTACACCGTTCCGGCGGGGCAGACGTTGACCCGCTTCGGATTCGAGGCGGTCAGCTCGGCCGGCGGCAACGCCTCCGTCGGCAACTTCCTCGACGACATCACCTTCGGCACGGGCCCCTGCCTCATCACCACCAAGTCGGTGGAGAATCTCACGCGCGCCGGCACGACGGCCGAGGTGGGCGACACCCTGCGCTACACGGTCACGACGCGCAACGACGGCGGAAACCCGGCCCTGCAGTCGGTCTCGTCCGACGTGCTCGCGAGCGGGATCGACTTCGTCCCCGGCTCGATCAAGATCATCAGCGGCGCAGGCACGGGCGCCCTCACCGACGCTGCCGGCGATGCCCGCGGCTCTTACACCTCGGGAAGTCGCACGGTGCAGGTGCGCCTCGGCGACGGCGGCACCGCCACTGCCGGAGGGTCCATCGGCGTGGGGGCGAGCACGAGCTACACCTTCGACGCCAAGGTCAACGTCTCGGCCGCGGCGACCACGATCGTCAACGAGGCACGGGTCGCGTTCCGCGACAACGTCGTGGGACAGGACCGCACCTCGATCAGCCAGCAGACCCAGACCCCGGTGAACGCGGCCGCCGATCTCGCCATCACCAAGAGCCTCGACACCGATCCGCTGGTCGCAGGGCAACCGGTCACCTTCACGATCGGCGTGACCAACAACGGCCCGCAGACAGCGACCGGGGTGACCGTCACCGACCCGATCCCCGCGGGGATCACGAACGTCACGGTCGACTCCGGCGATGTGACGTGCACGGTGACGGCGGTGGTCACGTGTGCCGTCCCCGACATGGCCGTCGGCCAGAGCACGCAGATCACGGTCACCGGCACGCTTTCTCCCTCGGGCGACCCCGGGGCGTCCCTGTCGAACACGGCGACCGTCTCCGGCACCCGCACCGACCCGAACCTCGCGAACAACACCGCGAGCGTCATCAGCACGATGTCGGCCTCGACTGACGTGTCGATCGTCAAGACCTTCTCCCCGGCGGTTCCCGTCGCCGGTCAGAACGTCACCTACACCCTCACCGTCCACAACGCCGGTCCGTCGGAGGCACGCGATGTGGTGATCACCGACCCGCTCGACCCCGGCACGACGTTCGTGAGCGCGACGCCGGGCCAGGGGACATGTGCCGCGCAGTCGTCCGTCCTGACCTGTCAGGTGGGCACGCTCGCATCCGGTGCGACGACGGTCGTGACGGCCGTGGTGCAGATCGCGACCGGTGCGACGGCCGTCGTGCAGAACACGGCGACGGTGACGACCAGCACGACGGACACGGACCCCGCGAACAACGTGTCGTCGACCAGCTTCCAGCCCGACATCATCGCCGACCTCGCCGTGGTCAAGACGGCATCCGCGGCGCAGGTCTCCGCGGGCGACACGATCGACTTCACCCTCGCCGTGCGCAACCTCGGCTCGTCGGACGCGGTCAACGTCGTGCTGTCGGACACGATGCCGGACGGATTCTCCGTGTCCGGCGTGGATGCTCCTCCCGGGGCGACGTGCACGCCCGCCGCGAGTGTGGTCACGTGCAACTGGGCGTCCTTCCCCGTCGGAGGGCCGTCGAACGTCGTCGTGCACGCGGCCGTCGCGGCGGACGCCCCCGTCGGCACCGTGACCAACACCGCCGCGGTGGCAGCTCCTGCGGCCGACCGGGACACCACGAACAACGCCAGCTCCGTCGACGTCGAGGTCGTCCAGAGCGCCGACCTGAACATCGTGAAGACGGCGCCGGCGACCGGTGAGCCCGGCAGCACCTTCACCTACACGCTCAGGGTCACGAACGCGGGGCCGTCCGTCGCCCGCGGCGCTTCGCTCTCGGACACGCTCCCGGCAGGCTTCCTGGACGCCGTCGTCAACGGGCCGGGCTGCTCGATCGTGGGGGGAACCGTCGGCTGCGATCTCGGCGACATCGGTCCCGGGGGCTCGGTGGCCGTCGAGGTCACAGGAACCTGGAGCACGACCGCCACGGGTGTGGTCTCGAACACCGCGACGACCACGTCCGCGACACCGGATCCGAACACCGATGACAACACCTCGACCGTCACCGTGACGCTCGCCCCGAACGCCGATGTGAGCGTCGTCAAGACGACGTCGACTCCGACCGTTCCGCTCGGCGGCACGGCCATGTTCGAGGTGACCGTGAGCAACGGCGGCCCGTCGGCTGCAGCCGGTGTCGTGCTGGACGAGCTCATGCCCGCGGGCTTCATGCTCACCGGAGCGGCACCGTCGATCGGCACCTGGTCGATGGAGGACGCGCGCTGGACGGTGGGCACCCTGCTGCCGGGCGAAACCGCGACGATCACCGTGACGGCATCCGTCAATACGGAGGGCCAGCTGGTCAACACGGCGACGGCCAGCTCTCGGACGCCGGATTCCGATGGGTCGAACAACACCGCCACGGCGGCCGTCACCGTCACGCCGTCCGCCGATCTCGCGATCGTGAAGACGATCTCCTCCGACCCGGCTCCGCTGGGTGGCCTCGTGACCTACACGATCGTGGCGACCAACAACGGCCCGAGCGTCGCCGCCGCGCTCGCGGTGTCGGACGCCCTCCCGGCCGGGCTGCTGAGCCCGACGACCACGACCCCCGGGTGCGCGATCACGGGAGCCCAGCTCGAGTGCACGCAGCCGAGCCTGGCTGTGGGCGCGACCTTCACGGCGACGGTGAGCGGGACCGTCGACCCGTCGCTCCCCGGGAACACCCTGTCGAACACGGCGACCGTGACCTCGACCACGCCGGATCCGGACCTCGACGACAACACGTCGACCGTGACCGTCCCCGTGCTGGGCACCCCGCAGGTGGAGCTTGTGAAGAGGGTGGCCCCGCCGACCGACACCAACGCGAATGGCCGCATCGGTGCCGGTGACGCGGTGGCGTACACGTTCACGATCCGCAACACCGGCGAGGTCACGCTGACCAGTGCCGTGATCACAGACCCGCTGCTGGGCGGTACCGTGGCCTGTTCCGCGTTCTCCGCCCCACTCCTGCCGGGCGATGAGGTCGTGTGCGCGCCGGTCGCATACACGCTCACGCAGGCGGATGTGGATGCGGGGACGGTGCGCAACACCGCGTCGGTGACCGCGCAGTCCGCCCAGGGCCCCGCGACCGACGACGCCGAGGCGAACGTCACCATCGCGGCAGCCAACGGCATCAGCCTCGCGAAGACGCCGGCCACGGTCGTCGACGTGGACGGCGACACCGCGGTCGGTGCGGGTGACACGGTGGACTACACGTTCACCGTGACGAACAACGGCACCACGACGCTGCGGAACGCCGTGATCACCGACGCGATGCTCGGCGGCGTCGTGGACTGCCCCGAGCTCGACGGCGTCGCGCTCGCGCCGGGCCAGTCCGTGTCGTGCACGCCGATCACGTACACGCTCACGCAGGGTGACGTCGACGGTGGGCTCGTGCACAACGAGGCCTCCGTCACGGCGGACGCACCGATCGGCACGGTGACCGATACCGCGCAGGCCGACGTCGACCTCACCGGCACGGCCGCGATCGAACTCATGAAGTTCGTCGTCCGCGTGCAGGATGCGAACGGCGACGGCTTCATCGGGGCCGGCGACACCGTGTCGTACGCGTTCAGGATGCGCAACATCGGCACGACCACGCTCACCGGGGTCACGATCTCCGATCCCCTGCTCGGCGCAGGCACGCTGTGCTCCATCGGCGCGCTGGCGGTGGGGGGTTCGGCCGACTGCGGCGCGTTCATCCACACGCTGACGCAAGACGAGGTGGAGGCGGAGATCGTCCACAACACGGCGACGGTGAACGGCACCAGCCCGCTCGGGCCGGTCACGGATGACGCCTCGGCGGATGTCGTGATCACCGGAACCAGCGCGGTCGAGCTGACCAAGACGGCCGGAACGATCGTGCTCGGCGCGGACAGCCGCGTCGGTGCCGGCGATACGGTCGGCTACACGTTCAGGATCCACAACTCCGGAACGACGGTCCTCCGTGACATCGTGCTCGAGGACCCGATGCTCGGCGGCATCATCGACTGCCCGGCGCTCGACGGGTTCGAACTGAACCCGGGCGACGATGTCGACTGCGGTCCGGTCGAGTACACGCTCACGCAGCAGAACGTGGATGCGGGGACCGTGCACAACGTCGCCACCGTCGAGGGACAGTCGCGCAACGGCAGCGCGGAGGACGAAGATGAAGCCGACCTCCGCGTCGCCGGCACCGACGACATCTCCCTGCTGAAGTCCGCGGCAGCGGTCGTCGATGCGAACGGCAACGGGCGCACGGACGCCGGAGACACGATCGCGTACACGTTCACGGTGACGAACGCGGGCACGACGACCCTCACGGGCGTCGGCGTGAGCGACCCGCGTCTCAGCGGAGCGATCTCCTGCGATGTCACCGAGCTCGCCCCTGGTGAGTCGTCCGTCTGCACGGGCGACCCTGCCGTGCTCACCCAGGCCGAGATCGATGCGGGCGAGATCGAGAACACCGCCACCGCGACCGGCACGGGCACCTCCGAGATCCCGCCCGTCGCGACCGACACCGTGGTGACGCCGCTCGTGGCGCAGCCGGCGATCGCCCTCGTCAAGACCGGCGGCGACTACGTCGACGTCGATCGCGACGGCAAGATGAACGCCGGCGACACGATCGCGTTCCGGTTCACGGTGACCAACACGGGTGCCGTGACGCTGACCGACGTCGAGATCGACGATCCGAAGCTGGGCGGCGTGGTGGATTGTGTGATCCCGGATCTCGCGCCCGGTGCGACGGCTGACTGCGGTCCGGTGACGTACGCCCTCACGGCGGGAGATGTCGCCGCGACCAAGGTCGTCAACGTCGCCACCGTGAGCGGGCTCGGCGGGGCCGTGACGGTCACGGCGGCGGCCACCGCCACGGTCGATCTGAACGGACTCGCAGCGACGGGTGGGGTGATCACCGGCATCGGCTGGGCACTCGCTCTGCTCGCGATCGGCGCCCTCGTGCTGTTGATCGCCCGCGTGCGGCGCCGCGACGTGGAGGTCTGACGCCGCTCCGCTGAACGAAGCGCCCCGCCCGGTGATCGAGCGGGGCGCTTCGTCGTTTGCCGGACGTTCACCCTGACGGGTTAGGGTTGTCCCGATAGCGCCTAGGGTTCCGGGGATCACACCCGTCTGGTCCGAGCGGCGCCACGGCTCTCCTCCGCAGGAGGCCGTCATCTGACAGGACAAAAGCCCGGAGGACCCTGTTCGTCGCGCCGTGCGCCGGACGGAAGGGTCTCGTCATGTCCGCCTTCGCCTTCATCCTGGTCTTCGGAGCGGCCCTCGCCCACGCCGCGTGGAACATCATCGCCCACGGCGTCAGCAGGGCGGGCATGCCGTTCCTCTGGTGGGGAGCCGTCAGCAGCACGCTCGTGTGGGTCGGCGCCGTGCCGTTCACGGGCGGACTCGGCGCCGACGACCTGGGCTCCTTCGTGCTCGGCATCGCCGTCTCCGCCGCCCTGCACGTCGGCTACATGACGGTGTTGCAGCGCGGGTATCGCGAGGGCAATCTCTCGACCGTGTACGCGACCGCTCGCGGGACGGGACCCTTCCTCTCGGTGATCGTGGCCGTGCTGCTGCTGGGCGAGCGTCCGTCGGTGATCGCCCTCGTCGGAGTCGCGGCGGTGATCGTCGGCGTGGTGGCGATCGGGCTCGTGGACCGGGGGCGCACCGGTCGCTCGGGCCGCATCGACCCCGGCATCCTCTTCGGCCTGCTCACGGGTGTCGCGATCGCGGTCTACACGATCTGGGACGCCTTCGTGGTGCGCACCTGGAACCTGTCGCCCGTCGCCTTCATGGTGGGGACGACGCTGCTGCAGGTGCCCTTCTACTCGTTCGCGGTGCGTCGTCGCTGGGACGCGGTGTGGGCGCTCGGCCGCACGCAATGGCGCCGCATCCTCGTCTTCGGCATCCTGTCTCCGCTGTCGTACATCCTGGTGCTCACCGCGATCCAGATCGCCCCGGTCGCACTTGTTGCACCCCTGCGAGAGGTGAGCGTCGTGCTGGTGAGTCTGTTCGGGGTGTTCGTGTTGCGTGAGTCGCGTCCCGGGTGGCGGATCGCGGCGTCCCTCGTGGTGGTCGCGGGGATCGTGCTGCTCGCCCTCTGAGCGTCTTCGTCGAGCGTGGATCGAACGTATGCCGGAATATCGGTAAATAGGCGCTGAACGGGGCTGTTTCGACCTCCGGATGTCGGTCGTCCGGAGTTGGATGGCGGGTATGAACCTCCTCGCGGATGCCATCGATCAGGTCGTCGTCGATCTCGATCGGGTGCTGTCCTCAGGGGTGTCGACAGGGCTGTCGGATGCGGGACGGATGGAGGCGCTCCGCGCGGCGGGGGAGGCGCTCCGTCGCGTCGAGGCGGTGATCGTGGAGACGGTCGCGTCGGCCGAGCCGCGGTTCCCCGAAGGTTTCGGGTGCCGCTCGATGAACGAGCTGCTGCAGAGGGTGCTGCGCCTCGATGCGCCGGGGGTCTCGAGGGTCGTGAAGGCGTCGGCCGCCGTGCGTCGTACGGTCGCGCTGACCTCGGGGGAGAGGCTGCCCGCGCGCTACCCCGCGGTGCGCGAGGCGCTTCTCGACGGCGTGATCGGGGTGGCCGGGGTTCTCGCTGCGACCGGAGCGATCGAGCAGGCGGGCGATCGCATCGGTCTCGACGATCGGCTGGCGGTGGATGCGGCGCTGGCAGACTTCGCGCGCGGCTGCACCGCTGCAGATCCCGATCCCGACCCCGATCCAGACGCTGCACCGCCCGCGACGCCGGACGATCTCCGTCAGTTCGCGCAGGTGCTGGTGATGGTGATCGACCCGGATGGTGCGGAGCCGTCCGATCGGAGGGCGCAGCAGCAGCGATTCGTGACGGTCGGGCGGTTGCGCGACGGCGTGCACCCGCTCCGAGGGAATCTGCTGCCGGATGCCGCGGCGCAACTGCAGCTGATCATCGACGCGCAGTGCAACCCGAAGACGGATGGGCCGCCGCAGCCGGGTGTCGTGTTCCGAGAATCCGACGATGAGACGGTCGAAGCGGATCCGTGGAACACCGATCCGCGCAACGTGATCGATGCCCGTACCGCGGCGCAGAAGCGGCACGATGCGCTGGTCACCGCACTGGGGATCGCCGCACGTCACGAGGAGATGCCGAGCCTGGCCGGCGCAGCGCCGACGCTGGTGGTGCAGGTCGGTCTCGAAGGGGTGGCGACCGGCGCAGGATGGGCCACCATCGCAGGCTCGCAGGCGCCGATCCCCGTCGGCGTGGCGTCGCAGGTCGCCTGCGCGGGGGCGATCCAGCGGGTCCTCACTGATGCAGGGCGGATCGTCGGAGTGGCGGTGACCGATCGGGTGTTCACGGTGCATCAGCGGCGCGCGATCGTCGCCCGCGACGGGGAGTGCCTGATTCCGGGGTGTCACGTCCCCGCGTCCTGGTGCGAGATCCACCACGTGATCGAGCACGCCCGAGGCGGGCCGACGCACACGGACAACGGTGTCCCGTTGTGCTGGTGGCACCACCGCTCGCTGGAGGGCTCAGGATGGCAGATCCGGATGAACGGCGGCATCCCGCAGATCCGCGGCCCCGCCTGGTGGGATCCGGTCCGACGCTGGCGCGCGCCGCAGCGTTCCATCCGGCTGTTCGAGGTTGAGGATGTGGGATCGGACGAACTTCCCGATTCGGCGTACGAAACGGTCTCCGGGGGAGCCGTAGGGGTCGTCGGTGACCATGTAGGTCCAGGTGGCCGAAGGGCGGCGGAGTCCCAGATCCGCGAGATCACGGCCGACATCGTCCGGCGAGAGCCCTCGAACGAAGTCCGCGGCGTTGCGGTAGACGACCTCGAAGAAGCCCTGGAATTCGCGTAGTGCGAGGCGGTGGAACTCATCAGCCGGCTTCTCGCCGCCGAGGGCGCGGAGATGGATGCCGTCTCGAAGCTCCTGGAGGGCGCCGAGGTGCGCCACCCACTGCTCGTCCAGGAAGTACGCGGCGACGGCCCGGGTGGTCTCCGACACCGGCGGGAGGCCCCGCGCCTCGACGAGTCCCCGCCAGTGCTCGGGGATGAGCTCGCGCACCCGCTCGTCGGCGGCCCTGTCGTCGAGGATGTCGGTCCTGCGCGCGAGGACGGTCGCGCGTTGGGCGGCGATGGCGCGGTTGTAGACCCAGGTCGCACGGTGACGGTCGGTGCGCACACTCTCCGCGATCGCCTGGCACTGGTCGGCGATCTGGCGCCGGTCGATGTCGGGCAACGCCTCCTGCTGCCGCTCGATGCGGGCGACCATGCGATCGGTGGCATGGATCCGGATGAGGTCGTCGTCGAGGCTGAGGAAGGTGCGGCTCACGCCGGGGTCCCCCTGTCGTCCCGCGCGCCCGCGGAGCTGCGCGTCCAGGCGACGCGACGGATACCGCCCTGTCGCGATCACGGCGAGACCACCCGAGCGCATCGCGCGGTCTCGGTTGCGTTCGTCGGGGCCGCCGAGCTTGATGTCGGTGCCGCGACCGGACATCTGCGTCGAGATCGTCACGGCTCCGGGTTCGCCGGCGCGAGCGATGATCGCGGCCTCGTCCGCATCGTTCTTCGCGTTCAGCACCCGCGCGGGTATGCCTTCCGTGCGGAGTCGGGCGGCGAGCGACTCGGATTCGGCGACGCTCTGCGTCCCCACGAGCACCGGCTGCCCCGTCCCGTGGCGCCTCGCGATCTCGCTCAGCACGGCCGTCGTCTTCTCCTGCTCGTCCACCAGGATGACGTCGGGCTCATCGACCCGCCGGCGAGGTGCGTGGCGCTCGACTCTGCCCGAGGGGAGCTGGTAGAACTCGACGAGCTCCTCGGCGACGGCCGTGACGGTGCCGCTCATCCCCGACCGGGTCGCGTAGCGGAGGAGGAGGTCCTGGATGGTGACCTGGTCAAGGACCACACCGGGCGCCGAGACGGGAAGGCGCTCCTTGGCTTCGAGGGCCGCGTGCAGTCCGTCGGGCCAGCGCTGCAGGTGCGCCGTCCTTCCCCGGGTGGTGTTGATCAGCGTGATCTTCTCGTCCGTCACCAGATAGTCGACGTCGCGGTGCACGAGGACCTGCGCATGCAGAGCGAGGTTGATGCGGGTGAGCATCCCGAGATGCTCCATGTCATAGAGATTGATCCCCTCGAGCTGTTCCTCCAGTCGGTCGAGCCCGTCGTCGGTCAGACTCACGGTCGCCTCATCGCCGTCCACGGTGAAGTCGGCACCCGGGACGAGGCCTTCCACGAGCGCGGTCGCGTCCTCGAACCCCTCCGCGTCGTCAGAGCCCGTGCCCGCGAGGACCAGGGGCACCATCGCCTCGTCGATCATGACGGCATCGACCTCGTCGACGATCACCACATCGAAGACCGGACCGACCCGATCGTCAGCGGTGACCGTGAAGCGATCGCGGAGGACGTCGAATCCGATCTCACTCACCGGCGCGTACACCACGTCCGAGCGGTACGCGGCGCGCCGGTCCGTGTGCGGGGTGTGCTGGCCGACCCACCCCACGCTGATCCCGAGCAGGTCGAGGAACGCCCCCATCCAGGTCGCATCGCGCTCGGCGAGATAGTCGTTCACCGAGACCACATGGACCCGTCTGCCCGCGGACGCGAAGACGGCAGCGGCGAGTGCGCCGACCAGCGTCTTGCCTTCACCGGTATCCATCTCGACCGCGTGACCCGACAAGAGGGCACAGCACGCCAGCAGCTGCTCATCGAAGGCGCGCAGTCCGATCGTCCGTGCCGCGGCCTCACGGGCGACGGCGAGGCAACGCGCGGTCGCCTCCGTGGGCAGCCGCTTCTCCCCGGTGCGGAGATCGAGCGACGCCGCCTCGGCGCGGAGAGCGTCGTCGTCCCAGGCGCGCATCTGCGCTTCGAGCGCGTCGGCAGCGCGGACGATCGGCAGGTATCGACGGAAGGACACCGCCCCGGGAAGTCCGAGAAGCTGCGCGGCCCATCCGGGAACGGGCGGCCTCATCGTGTGGTCCGGTGCGATGTCTCAGCGGAAGTTGACCAGGCCGGCGTGCGCGGCGGTGACGAGGATCTGCACCCGGTCGCGCAGATGCCACTTCGACATCATGCGTCCGAGGTGGGCCTTCACAGTGCCCTCGGACACGATCAGGGCCTTGGCGATCTCGGCGTTGGACATGCCCTGCGCGAGGCACTGGAGCACCTCCGCCTCCCGCTCGGTGAGGGGTTCGAGGGCGTCGACGTCGGCGGCGACGGGAGTGGAGTCGCGGACGTGCTTGATCAGCATCGAAGCGATCCGAGGTGACAGCGAACTCGCACCGCTGTGCACTTCGCGCACGCCGGTGACGATCTCCTCGGCACTGGAGTCCTTGAGCAGGTAGCCGGATGCGCCCGCGCTCAGCATCGGGAGCACGGTGTCGCTGCCGTCCAGCGTCGTCACCGCCAGCACGCGGACGTGCGGCCACCGCTCGGCGATCACACCGGTCGCCTCGATGCCGTCCATCTCGGGCATCTGCACGTCCATCATCACGACGTCGGGCTGTTCGCGTTCGACGGTCGCGATCGCCTCGACACCGTCCTCCGCTTGCGCGATCACGGTGATCTCGGGGTCGCGGGAGACGAAGTGAGACAACGCCGAGCGGACCAGGGGATCGTCATCGACGATCACGACACGGATTTCCTGCATGGGGGAAGCCTAACGGCGTGAGTGCCTCAACGACTGCATGTAGACCTTTGGCTAAAAAGGTCTCGACCTGAGACAGATGTGCTCGCTTTGAAACGCCGAGAAGATGAATACACACATCGACGAACGACTAGCAAATGGAGGTGAACACTATGACTTTCTGGCAGCAGGTTGGCAAGTTCTTTGGTCTCCACAACTAGACTAGTTGGCAAATAGGAGATAGTGAAGCATGGCCTTCGACCAAGCGACCCGGGAAACAGCGGACACGCTCCGCCTGACCCGAGGTGAGAAGCTCAGCGCGATCGAGCGGATCGTCGTTCTGGTGATCCTCGCCATCACGGTCGCAGCGGACCTCATCGGCTTCTTCACCACACCTGGTGTGAATCCGGTAGCGCTCCTGTTGAGCGTCGCGACCACATCGGTGTTCGCTCTCTATCTCTGGAAGCCCCTCATCGCGACATGCGCCCTCGGCGTCGTGTTCGCGCTCTCGTTCATCCCCGGATCGGAACTCCAGGTTCTGACCGCCGCCGCTGTTGCGGCCGGCCTGGTCATGAGGCTGGGGTGGACATCGCTGATCCTCTCCTACACCGGCGGGTTCCTGGTCGCCGCGGCAATCGTTCCGTTCGCCGCCGAGCCAGGCGTCACCGTAAACGTCGGTCTCTATCTCGTCTTCGCCACCGTGGCCGGAGCCGTCGGGTTCGCCCTTCGGCTCGCCTTCGCTCGGGGCAGCCGTCTCGAGCGTGAGCTCGAGCATCGCGCCGAGCAAGAGCGCCAAGCAGTACTCGCCGAGCGACGCTGGATCGCCGGTGAGTTGCATGACAGCATCGCCCACCACCTCACGGTGGTGGCGCTGCACGTGCAGATGCTCGAAGACCCCCAGACAAGTACAGATTCGCAGGAGGCGATCCGCGTCGCCGCCCGCAAGGCCATGACCGATCTCCGTTTCGTGATCGAGCTCGCCGATGACGGACCGCAGTCGTCGAGCGTGCAGACCGGCGACCTCGCCGCAGCGATCGACGAAGCGCAGGGCGAGTTCGAAGCCGCAGGTCACTCCGTGGACCGCGAAGGGGATCCTCGTGACGAGCGCATCCCGCGCGCGGTCGAGATCGTCCTCGCGCGGATCACGCGGGAATCCGCCACGAACATCCTCAAGTACGCCGGCCCCGGCGAGGTGCAGATCCACCTCGAGGTCGACGACGAGATGGCGCACCTCACTCTGCGGAGCCCCCTCCCGACCACGCCGCGTCGAGAGCTCTCCTCCAGCCGCACCGGCCTCGGCCGGATGGCTGAGCGGGTCATGGGCGCGAGCGGAGAATTCAGCGCCGGCGAAGTGGATGGATTCTGGGTCGTGTCGGCCCGACTTCCCGTCGTCTGATGCCCTAGAGTGTGTGAGCACGCTTCTTCGACACCGCCGATATTCTGGACAAAGGTCTAGGTTGGTCTCGACGTTCGGCCCTTCAATCCGGGTTACGAGTCCCCATATCCTGGAGGCTCCCCAGATAAAGCGTCCCCAGCGCTGCGATCGCGAGCGCGGTCTTTCTGGCTTCTGAAACACTTGCGCGCTCGCGATCGCCATCTGCGTTAACGGCCCGCTTCCCGGGGCTCCTCCCCGCCCTCGCCGGCTGATCCGCTACGCCCCGACTGCACGCATGTAGTGGCCGTCGGTCGAAATGCCGGACGCGGCGACCGTGAAGCGCACGACCTCGCTCAGATAGCGGTCTTCCGACGCCTCGAAGATCCGACCCTCCGCGTCGCGCGAGGTGCGGGTCAGCCGGAGGATCGGCGTCCCGCGCGGCACACGCAGCAGCGCGGCGTCCTGATCGTCCGCGGCCACCGCATCGATCACGTGCTGCAGGGTGACGATCGGATGGCCGACCGACGACAGGTACTCCGTGATCGACACCTCGTCCAGGTTCACCTCGAAGAGCCGACGTCCCGCGACCTCCGTGTAGTTGAGGCGCTCGAGCATCGTCGGACGCCCGTCGAGCAGGCGCAGTCTCACTACGCTGACGATCGTGTCGCTCGCCTCGACGCCGAGCGCCGCCCCCAGGTCGCCGGCGCGACGCAGGCTCAGCTCCTGCGTCTGGGCGCCGGGGGAGACCCCGAGTTCCCGTGCCCAGCGCGTGAACGGCACCGACACGTCGACCGCCTGATTCGCCTTGCGCGCGACCACGCGCGCGGGGCGGCCTCGGCTCGTCTCGATCAGGCCCTCGCTCCGGAGCGCCGCCAGGGCGTTGCGGATCGGTCCGCGCGATGTGTGCCACTTCTCGGCGAGCTCCGCCTCGGTCGGGACATCGTCGCCGGGGCGCAACCCGCCCTCGGAGATCTGGGTGCGAAGGTCGTCAGCGATCTGGGTGTACACAGCTTCAGCCACATAGGTACATTACTTCGTCACTTCGAACGAAGCGCGCGCGTTCCGGCAGTGTTCATCCAGGCGAATGCTTGGTAAACGACCCCTGAACTCTTCTGAGTTAGGTACATATCTCGGGGTGCCACCTGAGAGAGTCTTCCGTGGATCACCCCTCACACCCTGAAAGGTCCTCATGAAGCTTCGCGCTCTCCCCGCCCTCGCCGGCGTCGCGCTCCTCGCGCTCGGTCTCGCCGCCTGTTCCGGTTCGGCAGAGGCGACCGGCACCCCCGGCGCCGATGAGTCGTCCTCCACGAGCGGATTCGCCGTGGACGAGAACACCCTCGTCTTCGGCGTCGTCCCCGACTCGGTCGATACCGAGACCAACTACCAGCCGCTCATGGACTACATCGCCGACCTCACCGGCAAGACCGTCGAGTACCACGAGTCGACCGACTACGCGGCGCTCATCGAGGCGGCCGTCGCCGGCAAGGTCGACGTCGCATCGTTCTCCGGCTTCACCTACGTCACCGCCACGAACAACGGCGCCAAGCTCACCCCGATCTCCTCGATCGTGACCGAGGAGGGACAGGAGCCGGGCTACTTCTCCCAGGCGATCGTCCCCGCCGACAGCGACATCAAGGGCATCGAGGACTTCAAGGGCAAGAAGGTCTGCTTCGTCGACCCGTCCTCCACCTCGGGTTACCTGTTCCCGTCGTACAACCTGCTCAAGGCCGGGATCGACCCCAAGACCGACATCACGCCGGTGTTCGCGGGCAAGCACGACGTGAGCGTCACCAAGGTCGGCGAAGGCGTCGAGTGCGAGGTCGGCTTCGCCGAGGACTCCGAGGTCGAGAAGTCGGACAAGGTGAAGGTCGTCGACGAGACGATGGTCCCCGGCGCCCCGCTCGTGTACTCGTCGACGCTCCCGGACGACGTCTCGAAGAAGCTCATCGACGGACTCTCCGAGGTCACGATCGATGACATCATCGCCGCCGGTATCGACAGCGCCGACACCGACTCCTTCCGCAGCGTCTTCTACGCCACGAAGCCGGTCGACGACGCGTACTACGACCTGATCCGCGACATCTGCAAGGAGACCGAAGCGGAGCAGTGCCAGGGCTGAGCCCTCGCCTGACCCCTTCGCCTCATCCGGTGCCCTCCGTCTCGCCCGCTTCCACGCGGCGAGACGGAGGGCCCCACCGCGAGACCGACGACACAACAGGAGCTACGACATGACCGCCTCGGCATCCGACGCCCTCATCCGCCTCGACGGCGTGACGAAGACCTTCGGGACGACCACTGCACTCAAGGAGGCCTCGCTCGAGGTCTCCCGCGGCGAGATCGTCGTGCTCCTCGGCCTCTCCGGCTCGGGGAAGTCGACCCTGCTGCGTCACCTCGACGGCCTCGAGATCCCCACCTCCGGCTCCGTCGAGGTGCTCGGCGCCCAGGTCCCCGCCCTCAAGGGCAGGGCACTGCGCGACCTCCGCAGCCGCGTGGGCTTCATCTTCCAGCAGTTCGAACTCGTGCCCTCGCTCACGGTGCTCGAGAACGTGCTCACCGGCTCGCTGTCCGGCGTGCGCGGACCGCGTCTCGGCCTCTGGGGCTACTCTCGGGCCGCGAAGCTCACCGCACTCGAGCACCTCGACCGCGTCGGACTGCTCGACCGCGCGTACCAGCGCAGCGACACCCTCTCGGGCGGACAGCAGCAGCGCGTCGCCATCGCGCGCGCCCTCATGCAGAAGCCCGACATCCTGCTCGCCGACGAGCCCGTCGCCTCACTCGACCCCGAGTCGAGCGAACAGGTCATGGCGCTGATCCGCGAGATCGCAGCCGACGAAGGGCTCACGGTCGTGTGCAGCCTCCACCAGGTCGACCTCGCGATCAGCTGGGCCGACCGCATCGTCGGACTCCGCCACGGCGAGGTCGTGCTCGACACCCCCACCAGCGACCTCACCAAGGCCGAGGTCATGGAGATCTACGGCCGCGTCGCGACCACGACCGCGGAGATCCGCGCCGTGCAGGAGGAGCTCGTCGAGGCGGCGGCGCAGGTGGCCGCATCATGACGGCGCTCGATGCCCCGACGGACTCCGCGACCCGCGGCGGCGGCCCGACGACCCACAGCGGCGGACAGAGCGTCGCAGAGCGCGCCCCGAAGCGGAAGATCTCCCCGGAGCGCATCGCGGCATCGCTCACCCTCCTCGCGCTGGTCGTCCTCGGCATCCTCGCCGTCCGAGAGGTCGACATCTCGATCCCCGCGATGGTGCAGAGCTGGGGCAATGCCGAGAACTTCA
The DNA here is from genome assembly GCA_044900255.1 of Microbacterium sp. NPDC090218. GTDB lineage: Bacteria > Actinomycetota > Actinomycetes > Actinomycetales > Microbacteriaceae > Microbacterium. The sequence goes on from JBJDMS010000002.1 coordinate 508,645, forward strand.
TGGCCCGCGTCGGCGGGCTCACCTTCCCCGCGCCGGGTGACCTCGCCTGGCTGATCGCCCTCACAGTGGGCCTGGTGCTCGTCGGCACGCTGCTCGCCGCGGTGCTCTCTGTGCCGATCGCCTACCTCGCGGCATCCAACACGACGCCCGGGAACGGATGGCGAGCAGCCGCACGCTTCATCGGCGTCCTCACCCGCGCGCTCCCCGACGTCGTCCTCGCGATGGCGTTCGTCTTGATGTTCTCGCTCGGCACGCTCCCCGGCATCCTGGCCATCGGCATCCACTCGATCGGCATGATCTCCAAGATGTTCGCCGACGCGATCGAGCAGATCGACGAAGGCCCCCGCCTCGCGATCCGCGCCGCCGGGGGATCGAAGATGCAGGAGTTCACCGCCGGCATCCTCCCGCAGGTCCTTCCCAGCTGGGTGGCCACGGTGCTGCACCGCAACGACATCAACCTCCGGGGCAGCGTGGTGCTCGGCTACGTCGGTGTCGCGGGTCTCGGACTCGAGATGTCGTACGCCTTCAAGTCCCTCAACTACGGCAAGGGTCTCGGCATCGCGCTCGTGATCTTCATCCTGTGCATCGTGATGGAGATCGTCTCCAGCGTGGTGCGCGGGGCGATGCTCGGTGAGCAGAAGCACACCCGCTCCTGGATGGACCGCCTGCTCCACCCGCGCCTCGGTACGGGCACGGCATCGGCGGCGCCGGTCGGACGCCCCACGTGGGCGGCCAGCCCGCAGACCGCCGTCCGCCGCCCGTGGACCTCGCAGCGCGTGCGCCACACGATCGCCGGCGTCGTGGCCGTGCTCGTCGTGATCGGCAGCGTGGTGGTCAGCCAGATCAACTGGATGGACCTCTTCACCTTCTGGGCCAAGGTGCCCGAGGTCGCGGCCCGGTTCTGGCCGCCGTCCTTCGGCAGCTACGACGCCGGCGCCATGTTCCAGGCGATGCGCGAGACCGTCGCGATCGCACTCGCCGCGACCGTGCTCACGCTGCTCCCTTCGCTGCTGCTCGGCTCGCTCGCCGCCCGCAACGTCGCCCCGAGCTCGGGAGCACGCGGCACCGCACGACTGCTGCTCGTCGGCATCCGCGGCATCCCCGAGCTGATCCTCGCGATCGTGCTCGTCGTGATCACGGGCCTCGGTGCCCAGGCGGGCGTCATCGCCCTCGCGATCGGCGGCATCGGACTCCTCGGCAAGCTCATCGCCGACTCGTTCGAAGAGGTCGACCGCGGACCGGAGCGCGCGCTGCGCGCCGTCGGGGCGACACGTCTGCAGACCTACACGTCGGCCACGGTGCCGCAGGGGATGCAGGCGCTCATCGGACACAGCTTCTACATGCTCGACACCAACATCCGTGCGGCGACGATCCTCGGGATCGTCGGCGGCGGCGGGGTCGGCTACTACCTGCTCAACGCCAGCCAGGGCTCGCGCTACGAGACCGTGACGGCGATCGTGCTGATGATCCTCGCCACCGTGCTCATCGTCGAAGGACTCGCCATGTGGATGCGGAAGGTGTTCCGATGAGCCGTTCACTCGACACGGCCGACGTGGTCGTCGTCGGCTCCGGGATCGTCGGTCTCGGCGCCGCCTACGCGGCGGTCCGCCGCGGTCTGCGCGTGATCGTGGTCGACCGCACCGAGTCGCCCATCGGCGCCACGATCCGCAACTTCGGCCACCTCTGCATCGGCGCGCAGGGCGGTGAGGCGCGACGCTATGCCGACGCCTCGCGCGACCTGTGGCTGCGCCTGTCCCGCGACGCCGGGTTCTGGCTGCGCGAGTCGGGGACGCTGGTCGCCGCACGCCACGACGACGAGATCGCCGTCCTCGAGGCCGCCTCGCACGAGGGCGGCATCCGGATGCTGGAGACGGCGGAACTCCTCCGACTCGCCCCGCTCCGTGCCCAGGGCCTGGTCGGCGGAGCGCACATCGAGAGCGACCTCCAGACCGACCCCCGCACCGCGGCGACCGCGATCGTCCGTCACCTCGCGGACCTCGGCGTGGACTTCCGCTTCCGCACCACGGTCACCGGGGTCGGCGCCGGCCGAGTCGACACCACGCGTGGACCGCTCACCTGCGGGAGCGTCGTGGTCGCCGTGAACCATGACATCGACCAGCTGCTCCCCGAAGTGGCCGAGCGCCACGGGATCGTCCGCTGCGCCCTCGACATGATGCGGGCGGCGGTGTCGTTCCGGCAGCCGCTGGCCGCACCACTGCTCACCGGATGGTCGCTCGTACGGTACGGGCGGTTCTCCGACGGGCCCGAAGCCGGTGCGCTGCGCGAGCGTCTGCACACCGATCGCCCCGACCTCGCGGCGATCGATCTCAACCAGATGTACACGCAGCTCCCCGACGGCACGCTCATCATCGGCGACTCGCACGCGACCTCGGTCGCGCCGGCGCCTTTCCAGCCCGAGGCGGCCTTCACTGCGTTCCTCACCGAGGCGGAGGCGCTGTTCGATGCGCCGGCGCCCCGGGTGATCGAGCGCTGGCAGGGCGTCTATGCGAAGGGGCCGCAGGAGTTCCTGATCGACCGGGGAGACGACGGCGTGCTGGTGCTCGCCGCGACGACCGGCATCGGGATGACGACCGGCCTGGGCCTCGCCGAACAGAATCTCACCGCCGCCTTCGGGTGGACGGCAGCAATGGAAGGAACATCATGACCACTCCTCTCGAACTCGTCGTCCTCGACATGGCGGGAACCACGGTGCGCGATGACGGCGTCGTGGAGCAGGCGTTCCAGCGCGCGGCCGAGCGCACGGGCGTCGCGGATCGGATGCCGTGGCCCGAGGCGCTGGACTACGTGCGCGTGACCATGGGGCAGTCGAAGATCGACGTCTTCACGCACCTCTCCGGCGGTGACGCCGAGATGGCGGCGCGCGCCACGGCCGCTTTCGAGGGCGCGTACGCCGAGATCGTCACCGAGCAGGGGGTCTCCGAGATCCCCGGTGCAGCCGACACGATCCAGGGGCTGAAGGATGCCGGGTTGAAGGTCGTCCTCACCACGGGCTTCGCCCCCGTGACCCGCGAGGCCCTGATCGACGGCCTCGGCTGGCACGACCTCGTGGACCTCGCCCTGTCGCCGATCGATGCCGGACGCGGTCGCCCCGCGCCCGACCTCGTGCTCGCGGCCCTGCTGCGCACGCAGACCTCCTCGGTCCAGGCCGTCGCGGTCGCGGGCGACACGGTCAGCGACGTCGAGTCCGGGCGTCGCGCAGGAGCCGGGTTCGTCGCGGGCGTGCTCAGCGGCGCCCACGATCGTCCGGCCCTGAGCACCGCGGGAGCCGATGCCGTGTTGAGCGATGTCACCGCGCTGCGCGGGGTGCTCGTCCAGCGCGAGCTGCTTCCGCTCGTCACGACGTCCTGAGAGAGCTCGCCATGGGAACGCTGTTGATCCGCCCGCCCGGTCACCGTCGAGACGTCGCCCTGCGTCCGGCGGCGACCGCGATGGTCTGGATCGGCGAAGGCCACCCGCACGAGACGATCGCCGTCCCGGGGGTGGCGCTCGCCGACGGCGACGTGCTGGTCGCCGTCGAGATGTCGACCATCTGCGGCTCCGACGTGCACACCGTGCAGGGCCGCCGCTCCGCCTCGGTGCCGCTCGTGCTCGGACACGAGAGCGTCGGCCGGGTGATCGCGACGGGCGACACCGGCGCGACCGCGGTCGACGGCACTCCGCTGCGCATCGGGGACCGCGTGGTGTGGTCGGTGACGATCTCGTGCGCGAGCTGCGACCGCTGCCTGCGGGGGATGCCGCAGAAGTGCCGCAGTCTGGGAAAGTACGGGCACGACCGGGTCGGCGCCCACGGCGATCTCACCGGAGCGTTCGCGAGTCATGTGCAGCTGCGGGAGGGCACCGCGATCGTGCGGGTGCCGGAGGCGCTGCCGGCATCCGTGCTCGCGCCCTCTTCGTGCGCCACCGCGACGGCCTGGGCGGCGGTGGCCAGGGCCGCCCGGGACCACGACCTCGACGGCGCCGCCGTGCGGATCCACGGTGCGGGTCTCGTCGGGCTGTCCGCCGCGGCCATCGCCGCCGAGCAGGGCGCGACGGTCGAGGTGCTCGACCCGAACCCCGACCGCCGTGCGCTCGCCGCACGCTTCGGGGCGACGAGTCTCGACCGCGAACCCGACGTCGTGATCGAGGCCTCAGGCCGTGCCGTGCGCGAGGCGCTGGCGGGGGTGACCGTCGGTGGCACGGTGGTCCTCGTCGGCAGCGTTTTCCCCGCCGATCCGGTGGCGTTCGACGCCGAGAGCATCGTGCGGCGTCTGGTCACGGTCGCGGGCATCCACAACTACACGGGAACCGAGCTCGCCGAGGCGGTCGCGTTCCTGGCCGGACGCGGCCGCGCGTATCCGTTCGGCGACGCCGTCGGATCGGTGCGCGGACTCCTCGAGATCGATGCGGCGCTGGAGGAAGCGGCGTCCCCCGGGGCACCTCTGCGGATCGGGCTGCTCCCGGGGCAGTGACCCCCCGGGAGTCGGGCTCACCGGGAGATGCTCTCGACCGTCTTCCCGGTCGTGGCCGCCGACAGCGACCGGGCGATGTCGGCCTGACTGACGATGCCGACCAGCCGGCGGTCGGCGATCACGGGCAGGCGTCGCACCTGGTTCTCCTGCATCCGGTCGAGGGCCACCCGGATGTCGTCGTCCGCCTCCACCGTGACGGGTTTGCCCTTCGCGAGCGCTTCGACGGGAGTGGTCTCCGGGTCCATCCCCAGGGCGATCGCGCCGACGACGATGTCGCGGTCGGTGAGCATGCCCTTGAGTCGACTGTCCTCGCCGCAGATGGGCAGGGCGCCGACGTCGAGATCGGCCATGACGGAGGCCGCGATGCGAAGCGAGTCGTTCACGCCGATGCAGCGTGGGCTCGGGGTCATGAGGTCACGCGTGGTGGTCATCGCTCTTCCCCCTCGTCGTAGTCCGGCCGCGGAGGCTGCAGGGGCTGGTCGGAGTACTCGCCCCCGGCACGGCCTCCGTAGGGGCGTCCGTGGTCGGCGAACTCGTCGCGTGCGAACACGAACGTCCACGGACCCGCCGTGAAATGCGCGCCCGTGCGGAGCGTCTCGGATTCGTCGTCGGCGTGGGTCGCATCCACCCCCAGGCTCGCGTTCGTCTCGCCTTCTCCGTGCAGGGTCAGCACGTACTCATCGCGATCGTCGTGCGTGATCGTGGCGTGCACGGGGTCGGTCTCGGCGAGCCGGAGCTCGTTGCCCTCGGCCGATCCGATCCGCACCACGTCGGCCTCGAGTGCGAACTCGGTGCGTTCGTCGTCTCGGGTGATGCGCAGTCGGGGGTTCCCTGCACCCCATCCGGCATGCGTGGTCGTGGGTGTGTAGCCGTCGTCGGGGCGGTCATCGATGTGTCGCTCGTTCATGGCAGTGCCTCCTCGAGATCGAGTGTCCCGAGGCTAGGACGCGGTCGTCGTTCCGCCGAAGGGGGTTGACTTCGGTGCGACGGTTCGCCATCACGCACCGCGGCCGGAGAAAGGCGATATCCGCGCGCCGAGTGCGGGAGAATGGAACGAGCCGTCGTCTCGGCCAGGCAGCGACCAAGGAGCACTCCCCATGGGAAAATTCGTCTACGAAGGCGGCGTGAAGACCGAGATCGAGGATCGCGCCCTCACCCACCTGCAGCTCGTCATCACCGCGAAGCTGCGGCGCGGAGAGCCCTTCCCGTTCAGCTGGCGTGAGGACGCGAGCGTGGGCGGCGGACGAACCACCGTGTGGATCCAGCCCGGCAGCTCCCTCGTCTTCAAGTACTTCGGCAGCCGGCAGCCGTCCATCAACCGAGCCTGGATCGAGGCGCTCGCCTTCACCGCGAACGCGCCGAGCGGGCTGTACCTCGTCCCCGAACCCGCCGAGGCCGGCGATGAGCCCGGTGCCGGAGAGGTTCCGGTCACGCCGCCGCTCTGAGTCTCGGGAGCATGGTCGCCGGCCCCGGGTGTCAACCCCCTGACGAAGGGGGAGGGTATCGGGGAGGGTGGTCTCGTTCGACGAGACGAGGAGGATCGGCCATGACCGACGACACCACCGACCCCCGGCACGCGCATCGCGAGGAGGGCTTCCCCGACCAGCACCAGGACCAGCCGGGGCTGACCGAGGACACACGACCCGAACCGGACCACGGCGAACGGACCTACGTCGGACACGGGCGCCTGGAGGGGCGCCGCGCGCTCATCACGGGTGGCGACTCGGGGATCGGACGGGCCGTCGCGATCGCCTTCGCGCGCGAGGGAGCCGACGTCGCGATCGCACACATGCCCGAGGAGCAGGACGATGCGGAGGACACGCTCGCTCTGGTGCGCGAGACCGGGCGCACAGGGGTGGGCTTCGCGGGAGACCTGCGGGATGAGGCCTTCGCGACCGACATCGTGGCGCAGACGCGGAGCGAGCTGGGCGGACTCGACGTGCTCGTGCTCAATGCCGGCTACCAGCACGACATCGACGACTTCGGGAGTCTGGAGACCGACCGCATGCGTCGGGTGTTCGACACGAACCTGGCGGGCCTGCTGTTCTCGGCACGTGCGGCCTACCCCGACCTCGAGCCGGGGGCGAGCATCATCGTGACCGCTTCCATCCAGGCGTACAACCCCTCGCCCGGCCTGGTCGACTACGCCATGACCAAGGCCGCGCAGGTCGCGTTCGTGAAGGCGCTCGCCGAGGAGGCGGGGCCGCGGGGCATCCGCGTCAACGCCGTCGCGCCCGGCCCGATCTGGACGCCGCTGATCCCCGCAACCGGATGGGATGCCGAGCGGCTCGCGACCTTCGGCGCCGACACACCGCTCGGCCGGGCCGGACAGCCGGCGGAGTTGGCCGGAGCCTACGTGTACCTGGCGTCGGCGGAATCCTCGTACACCTCCGGATCGGTCATCGCGGTCACGGGCGGCAAGGCCCTCTGATCCGCATGCGGGCGGCGGTGCCCGGAGGTGCCGCCGCCTAAGCTTGTCTGGTGCAGAGGCCCGCCGCGTCCAGTCCCCTCGTGGGGGTCGCGCTCGTCATCGGCTCCTGCCTCTCGCTTCCGTTCGGGGCGGCCATCGCAGCTCAGCTCTTCCCGGTGCTCGGCCCGTGGGGGGTGACCTCGCTGCGCGTCGCGATCGCCGCGATCCTGCTGGTCGTCATCGTGCGACCGCGGCCGGGGAAGTGGACCCGGCCGCAGTGGCTCGCCGCGGTGCTCTTCGGCGTCTCGCTCGCCGCGATGAACGGCTTCTTCTACGCGGCGATCGACCGCATCCCCCTGGGCCCCGCCGTCGCGATCGAGTTTCTCGGGCCTCTCGTGCTCGCCGCCGTGCTCACGCGCCGGCTCGCGGATGCCGCCTGGGTCGGGGTCGCCTTACTCGGCATGGTGGTGCTGGGCATCGACGGCCTGATCGGAGCGGAACTGCTCGATCCGCTCGGGGTGCTGTTCATCCTGATCGCGGCCGGCTTCTGGGTCATGTACATCAGGATGAGCGCCCGCGTCGGCGCACTCATCCCCGGCAGCAGCGGTCTGGCGATGGGGCTCGTGGTCGCCGCGGTGCTGCTCATCCCGGTCGGCATCCCGGCGGCCTCCACGGTCGCGATGGATCCGCAGCTGCTCCTGCTCGCGGCGATCACCGCCGTGCTGTCCTCGGTGATCCCGTACAGCTTCGAACTGGCGGCGCTGCGCCGCCTGCCGCAGCGCGTGTTCGGCGTGCTGCTCAGCCTCGAGCCCGCATTCGCGACCCTGGCCGGCTGGCTCATCCTCGGGCAGGACGCCACCCCGCTGCGGATGCTGGCCGTCGCCCTCGTGATCGCCGCGAGCGTCGGGACCACGCTCGGCGTGCGGAGGGACCGCCGAGACGGCGGCCCCTCCGGCCCGTTCACCGCCCCGATACCGCTGCCCGACTGACCGCCGGCGTCGGCAGCGGGAACCTCCGCCGCAGGATCACACGCTGCACGAGCGTCCACACGACGGTGACCGTGAGATACAGCGCGGCCGCGAGCGGGACGAACGCGGCGAACACCGCCGTGAGGTAGTGCATCGCCGAGGCGACGCGCAGCATGGTGGGGGAGTTGAGGGGAGAGTCGTCGCCCTCGATCTGCACCGGGCGGAACACCCGTCGAGTGACCTCGGCGACCGCGATCATGACCGCGAGCAGCACCCCGAACACGAGGAACGTGGCGGGCGTCGCCGTGCCGCCGAACAGCGCCGACACCAGGCTCGTGCCGAGGGGAGCGCCGAACAGGTCGTGCGCGAGCAGCTCGTTCGGGTGCCCCGCGATCTCCGGGCGGAGGAACAGCGTGTAGAGGATGCCCACGACGGGAGCCTGCGCCAGCACCGGGAGCATCCCGGCGAACGGCGAGGTGTTCTCGCTGCGGTACAGCGCCATCATCTCCTTCTGCAGACGCTCGGGGTTCTTCTTGTGGCGCCGCTGCAGCTCGCGCAGCTTCGGCGCGAGGCGCGCCCTGGTCTGCTCGGCCTTCGCCTGGGAGATGCCGACAGGGATGAGCAGCGCCCGCACGAGCAGCGTGACGAGGACGACGGCGAGGGCTGCGGCAGATGCCCCGGCGATGGGCGTGAGGAGGTCGGAGAGCCCGGTCAGCGCGCCGTAGGCGGCGTCGAGGAGGGCGGCGAGGGGAGGAAAGGCAAAGGGGTCCATGGAGGTGTCCGTTCGAGGTGTCGGGAAGGGTCGGCGAAGGCCGCGCGGTCCCGTCGAAAGAACGGACTACGCGGCGGTCGCGACTCCCGGCGCCCGAGGGCGCGGATGCCCTGCGGCATCAGGATCGCTCTGCGTGAGGAGGACGCCGACATCGATGGCGCGCAACGGATGCGGCGCGTCGGCCGTGGCCCCGGGGCACACGCTCAGCACGATGGCGAGCGTCAGCGCCGTCACCGCGAGCAGTGCGATCGCGAGGCCGAGAGCCGCGGCATCCGGCATCGACACGAGGCCGAGCGCGGTCGCGACGAAGCTCAGCGTCTGCCCGAACCACTCGCTCATGTGCGCACTCCTCCTGCAGCGAGGGTAGCACCGGGGCCTGCGAACCCGACCGGCTCGATGAGCCCCGGGGGTACGCCGCGGGCGTAACGTCGAAGCATGAGTGACCTTCGCGCCGTGCTCGGGATCGAGCATCCGATCATCCTCGGCCCCTTCGGCGGGCTCTCCTCGACAGCACTCACCGCTGCGGTGAGCGATGCCGGCGGACTCGGCTCCTTCGGGCTCTACGGCTATGACGGAGACCGCATCCGCGCGACCGGGGCTGAGCTGCGCTCCCTGACCGATCGCCCGTTCGCGGTGAACATCTGGCTCCCCACGGGCGACGAGGTCGAGCCGAACCCGCAGCACACGGTCTTCGCTCAGGCGCTGCAGCCGTTCTACGAGGCGGTCGGCGTCGACGTGCCCGCCCGCCCCGAGCAGTACATCCCCGCGCTCGACGAGCAGCTCGACGCGATCTGGGAGATCGGACCGGCCGTGCTCAGCGTGGTGTTCGGGGTGCCGTCGGCGTCCCTGCTCGAAGAGGCTGATCGCCGCGGCATCCGCGTCGTCGGTACGGCGACCACCGTCGCGGAGGCGGTCGCGCTCGCCGAAGCGGGAGTGGATGCCGTGGTCGCGACCGGCGCGGAGGCCGCCGGCCATCGGGTGTCGTTCCTGCGTCCGGCCGAGGATTCGCTCGTCGGGACGTTCGCCCTCGTCCCGCAGGTCGTCGATGCGGTCGACGTGCCCGTCATCGCGGCGGGTGGAATCGCCGACCGGCGCGGTGCGGCCGCGGCGTTCGCGCTGGGAGCCGCCGGCGTGCAGGTCGGGACGGCCTTCCTCGCGACGGCCGAGTCGGCGGTGACGGACGCGCACCGCGATGCGATCCGTGCGACCGCAGCCGATGAGACCGTGCTCACGCGTGCGATGAGCGGACGCCTGGCCCGTGGAGCCCGCAACCGCGCGGTGCGGGCGATCGAGGCGAGCGGCACGATCGCGCCGTTCCCGATGCAGAACTGGCTCACCGGACGCTTCCGTGCCGCCGCAGGGGAGCAGAACCTCGGCGAGCTCCAGTCCCTGTGGATGGGGCAGGCCGCGCCCCTCGTCCGATACGACACCGCCGCCGAGGTGTTCGCCGAGCTGATGGCAGGGGTCCCGCGGGAGTAGGTGGCGACGACGCCGTCGTCGATCGCGATCGATGAGCGGGTCGAAGAGAAGCGGGATGCCGGGGAGGAGCCGGTACCTAGAGGATGACGGTGGACTTGCCGTGCACGATCACGCGGTCCTCGGCGTGCCACTGCACGGCGCGGGCGAGCACGAGTCGTTCGACGTCGGCACCACGGTTCTGCAGCTCGGCCGCCGACTCTGAGTGGGTCACGCGGGTGACGTCCTGCTCGATGATCGGGCCCTCGTCGAGGTCGGCCGTCGCGTAGTGCGCCGTCGCGCCGATGAGCTTGACGCCGCGGTCCTTGGCCCGTGCGTACGGGTTCGCTCCGATGAACGCGGGCAGGAACGAGTGGTGGATGTTGATCACCGGGGCCTCGAGGCGGGTGATGAAGTCGTCGGTGAGGATCTGCATGTAGCGAGCGAGCACGACCAGGTCGACGTTGCCGCGGAGCAGTTCGAGCTGGCGCTCCTCCATCGCGGCCTTGTCGCCGGACGGGATGTGCACGAACGGCACGCCGAATGAGCGGACCGACTCCGCGAGGTCGGGGTGGTTGGAGACGACCATCGTGATGTCGATGTCGAGCTGCCCCCGCTGCGTGCGCCACAGGAGCTCCATCAGGCAGTGGTCGTACTTCGACACGAAGATCGCGACGCGCTTGCGGCGGGCGACGTCGTGCAGCGACCACTCCATGCCGAAGCGCTCGGCCACGACCTCGATGTCGGCTTCGAGGGCGGGGCGCGCCGCGGACAGGCCGTCGAGGTGGATGACGGTGCGCTGGAAGAACCGGCCGCCTTCGGAATCCGTCGAGTGCTGGTCGAGCGAGATGATGTTCGCACCGTGCTGGGCGAGCACACCGGCCACGGCGGCGACGATCCCGGGCTGGTCGTCGCAGGCGATGAGCAGGCGGGCGGTATCGGGCTGAGACATGGGGGCTCCTCGAGGGTGTGCATCGATTCTGCCGTGGATGCACACCGGGGGGCGAATCGCGCGAGGCGACTCGCTACTCTGAGAATCGTGGAAGCGAGCGATCTCGGCCTGGTGCTGATCCCCCTGCTGGCTGTCGCCGCCCCGCTGTTCGCGCGCGGTGTCCGCCCGGTGGTGCGGGTGCCGATCGTGGTCTTCGAGCTCGTGCTCGGCATCCTCGTCGGTCCTGCCGTGCTCGGATGGGTCGAGCCGGGACCGCTGCTGGAGAAGCTCAGCGACTTCGGCCTTGCGCTGCTGTTCTTCGTCGCCGGCACCGAGATCGACTTCAAGATGGTGGCGGGCAAGCCGCTCGCGCGCGCTTCTCTCGGCTGGCTCCTGAGCGTCCTGCTGGGCATCGGTCTGGGATTCTTCTTCGCACCCGGCGAAGGGATGGTCGTGATCGGGATCGCCCTGAGCTCGACGGCGCTCGGCACGCTGATGCCGATCCTGCGCGATGCGCGCGAGCTGGACACGCCCTTCGGCCGGGCGATCAGCGCGATCGGGGCGGTGGGCGAGTTCCTTCCTCTGATCGCGATCTCGATCTTCCTCAGCACGCGCACGACGCCGATCGCGACCGCGGTCTTGCTGACGTTCGTCGTGCTGGCCGGCCTCGCCGTGCTGACGGCGCACCGGGCCTCGCACGGACGGCTGCACCGCATCGTCCGCGCCACCCTGCACACGTCCGACCAGTTCGGGGTGCGGTTCGTGATCCTCCTCATCGCCGCCCTGGTCGGGCTCAGCGTGATGCTCGACCTCGACATGCTGCTCGGCGCCTTCGTGGCCGGCGCCATCTGGCGCATCATCATGGCGCGCGCGCCGAAGGAGTCCGCGGAGCAGGTCGAGAGCAAGATCGAGGCGATCGCGTTCGGCTTCCTCGTGCCGATCTTCTTCCTCTACACCGGCGTGACCTTCGACCTGCAGGCGCTGCTCACGTCGCCGTCGGCTCTGGCCCTCGTGCCGATCTTCCTGATCGCACTGCTGGTCATCCGGGGTTCGGCTGCGCAGCTGTCGGCCCCCGCGGGGATGAGCGTCCGCGACCGTGCCGCTCTCGGGCTCCTCGCCGCGACCGGTCTGCCGATCATCGTCGCCGTCACCGCGATCGGCGTCGATCAGCACATGCTCGATACCGGCACCGCGGCGGCCCTGGTCGGTGCGGGCATGCTCTCGGTGCTGCTGTACCCGTTGATCGGCATGACGCTCCGCGGGGATCGCGAGGAGGTCGTCGGGCCTCAGCGCGCCGGCGAGGCTCTGCAGGGGGAACTGTGACGACCGCATCCGCTCTCCTGACTCAGGCCGTACGCGACCTCTCCGGCGTCGCGAAGGAGGGCCTGGGGGAACAGCGCGATTCGCGGTGGCGGGGCCGTCGTATCGTGCGCGTCGGCGAAGCCTGGCATCTCGGCGTGCTGCTGCTGACCGAGACCCATGCCCTGGCGACGGCCGAGGTGCTGCGAGCGGCCGACCCGGGGCGGCGCGGCTACACGGCCGAGTCGGCGCGGGAACGTGCCGAACGCCGGGCCGAGGCCCTGCGCGGCGGGTTCGACGAGGGTGACGTCGTGCATGTGGGCTGGAGCATGATCGATGTGGACGCGGTGGATGCCGGTGGCTCTTCCGGTCCGCTCGCCCTGATCGACGGTGTGCCGTCGGTGCGGTGGAGCACAGCGGGCGGCTTCATGCCCCTGGAGGCGTACCTGCGGGAGCGCGTGGCGCTGCTGCGCGACTCGGCAGCGAGCTGACTCAGGCGAACGTCTCGGCGAAGCGGCGCAGCAGTGCGGCGCCCTCGGTGACGGATGCCGCGAGCACCTGCTGCTGCACCGCGTCGAACTCGTCGGGGTCGAAGTAGCCGGTCGTGCGGTAGAACGTCATCCGGTCGGCGAAGTCGCGCGGCGTGGGCTCGGGGTGGAACTGCGCCGCGTACAAGTGCGTGCCCACGCGGTAGGCCTGCACCGGGCAGGTCTCGTTGGTCGCCAGCAGCACCGCACCGGGAGGGGTGCTCGCCGCGCTCTCCTTGTGGGCCGTGAACACCGTCAGGGCGGAGCCGCTGGGACCGAACACGGGGTCGGCGGCGCCCTCCGCGGTCGTCGTGATCACGGTGGCGCTCGCGGGCTCAGGAGTGTCGGTCACGACCTCTCCGCCGAGCATGCGGGTCACGACGCCGATGCTGAAGCACGTGAAGAACACGGCGACCTCGGATGCCATCGCCGCTTCGGCCAGCGTGCGGAGATCGGCTTCGACCCGCAACTGCTCCGTGGACTTCACGGTGTCGGAGACGTTGTACGGCGAGCCGCCGACCACGACACCCCGATAGCCCCGCACGCGGTCGACGTCGAGCGGCGTCTGCAGCAGGTCGAGTCGGTCGACCACGTCGGCGCCGAGCGCCCGCCGGAACGAGGCATGCTCGGCATCAGCAGCCCCGAGCTCGGGGCGCACACAGACGTACAGGAGCGAGGCCATCAGGAGATTCTAACGAGCGCGACGAACGCCGCCGGTCACCGGGAGGAGTTCGCGGTGCGGCCGCGGACGATGCCGACGAACGTCTCGACGTCGGGCGTGGTGCGCTCGCGCGGCCAGACGAGGGCGACGGTCGACGTCGGTCTATCCGTCAGGACGCGGTGGTCGGCATCCTTGCGGTGATGCAGGCGGGCGAGCGACATCGGGACGACCACGATGCCGACGCCGGACGCTGCGGTCGCGATCGCCTCGTCGGTCGGCAGGGCGGCGAAGGCCGCCGTCGACGTGCCGGGCAGGTCGAGCGGTCCGAGCACGTCATCGGTGAGGTCGATCACGATCTCGCCCTCGAGATCGGCGGTCGTGAGCTTCTCGGCCGCCATCAGGTGCGAGTCGGCGGCGGCGACGACGACCGGGAGCTCGTCGTACAGGGGGATGATGTGCAGCGACGCGTCCGTGAGCGGGAGGCGCACGAGTGCCGCATCGACCTCGTCGAGTGCGGCGCGCTGCGTGGCGGCTTCGATCGGGACGAGCTCGAGCGGCACCCGTGGCATCCGCTGCTTCCACGCGTCGATCCACTTGCCCGGAGTCGCACCGGGCACCGCGCCCAATCGGAAGGTGCGCGGTGCCTCGGGTTCGGTCTGGGGGGAGTCGAAGACGACCTTGGACGTCTTCTTCTTGGGCTTCTGCGGGGGGAACCGCTCGGCAGGGGCGGCCTTGTTCCGGCGCACGGGTGTGCCGCGGCTTGCGCCCTTCGCGGGCCGTCTTCCCTGATTCGCCATGGGGTCCAGGCTACTCGGCGTGCGGGTCCGGCACCTCTCGCTGCGCAGCGGGGGTCGTGGAGGCGAGCTTCCGCTGCGCACGGCGGATGAGCCCTGCGGCTCCACCGACCAGAAGCAGCACGCCCACGGTCAGCACGAGGATGGTGACGAGCGTCGTCGGCGTCAGGGACACGAGCCCGTCTGCGACCGCCTCCCGACGGTCGGCGTCAGCGAGCATCCAGAGGGCGCTCGCGGCGATCGCGGCGAACAGCAGGCCCCAGATGATGGCGGCCCAGCGGGTGCGGGGTGTTGTGGTCGTCTCGGTGATCGTCGGCGTGCTCATCACTGGTCTTCCTTCGCGGGCTCGACGACGATGACGGCGATCTCGCCGCTCGTCTGGTGGATGGTGACCGGCTGGACCGTCGTGGTCGAGGCGTTCTCCGCGGCGATCTTCGCCGACACGAACGAACTGCCGTCGCGCTCCTCGACGGGCCAGACGCCGCTGTCGACGATCCCCCCTCTCTCCTCGTCCTGCCGTGTCCAGGACAGGGTGGCCGTATCGACGGTGGCCCGCAGATCGAGCTCGACTCCCGGCTGGACGTAGATGAAGGTGTTCCCGGAACCCTTGTCGACGACGATCGACCGGGGGCCGTCGTCGTGCGGGTTCAGGGTGACGTACACGTCTCCGAATGGCTGGCGGACGTGGGCGGGCGCATTGTTGCCGATCGATGCATAGCCGAGGGTGACGCCAGGAAAGGCCGAGAATGCACCGGCCACCAGTCCGCCCACGAGGGTGATCACGGTCACGAAGGCCAGGAAGCCGCTGCGTCGCCGGAATGCCCCGGCCACGATCATCCCGAGCGCCAGGATGAGTGCCGCCGCGAGCAGCCCCAGCGCGCCGCCGAGCCGCTCGCCGCCGGTGGTGAGTCCGACCGCTGCCCCCGTGATGATCGCGAGGCCGATGATGGTCGCCGCGAACGCGAAGCCCGCTCGAGGGTTCGATGCCCGGCGGATGCGGCGGCGCTCGGCCGCCTCCGCCGCGAACACCGCGGCCTCGGCCTGGCGCTCGCGGCGCAGCTGTTCGCGGGCGGCACGCTCGACATCCTGCTGCTGACGCCGCCATGCCTGATCCTGTTCCTTCCACGCGGCATGCTGGGCGCGCCAGGCTTCGAGGGCGGCAGGGTCCTGAGACCCGGGAGGCAGGGGAGCCGGCGGGGCCGGGGGAGTGGCGGCTGCGGCCGGGTCGACGGGAACGGCGGTGGTGGTGGTGTCAGCAGCGACCGTCTCGGCAGCGGCGAACGCCTCGTCCGAGAGTGTGGCGTCCGTCCCCTCGGCGATACCCGAATCACCGAGGGGAGCGGACGCGGCCGGGGCCGCCTGATCTGCGGAAGCCATCGGCAGATCAGGCGCGGAAGCACCCGGGGTGCGGCTCGCAGCACGCACGATCAGGAAGAGCAGGCCGCCGACGAGTGCGAGCCCGACGATCCAGCTGAGGACAGACAGGGTCGGCCAGCCGTCGTAGCCGAGCCCGAACAGGCGTCCGGCGAGCGGGGCCGTCGGGAACAGCCCGATGACGGCCATCGCCAGGATGCCCCATTGCACCGGCTGATAGTCGCGGCGCAGGAGGTCGCGCACGTGCACCCGTCCGTCGACGTCGGGCAGCAGCGCCCAGGCCGCGGCGTACAGGAAGATCACCGGCAGGCCGAACAGCGCCGCGACCACGAGGACGCCGCGGACGATGAGCGGGTCGATGCGCAGGCGGGCGGCGATGCCGGCGGCCACCCCACCCAGCCAGCCCTCGGACCGGGCGACGCCGAGACCGGCGACCCAGAGGAGGAATCGCTCGGCCCCGCGGGGGATGCCGGTGCCCGGTGTGCCGGTGGCCGGAGCGGCGTGGTCGGCGGGGGGCGGTGGCGCAGTCGGAATCGTCATGCTTCGATCCTGGCGGCATCCGTCGGTGGCCTGCCATGGGGGGAACCCCTGAGCGACCCCTGATTCTGGGCAGGGGAGGACCCGGAGCGCTGGTGCGGATGATTGGATGGGCGACATGTCCTCTTCGGCGCACGCTCCCGCGCGACCTCCGCGCATCGCTGCGCCGCCGCGCCCGCCGCTGACCCGCGATCGCGACTGTCTGGTGGCCGGGGTGAGCGCGGGCCTCGCCCGTCACCTGGGCGTGCGGGTCTGGATGGTGCGCGCGCTGTTCGTCGCGCTGACGCTGTGCGGGGGCGCCGGCATCCTGCTCTACGCCTGGTGCTGGACGTTCACGCCCTGGGCTGAGGGCGAAGCGGCGCCGACCAGGCGCGTGCCGGTCGCCTGGCTGCTGCTCGCTCCGGCCGCCGTCGGGACGCTCGTCGTCCTGTTCTGGCGCGGGGGCAGCGACTGGCTGAGCGGGTCGATCCCTTCGGGCCTCGCCGCCATCGTGGTGGGCGGGACCGTGGTCTTCGCGACGGGTGCCGGGCTCTGGGCGACGCTGATCGATCGCACCGACACGGCGCGTGGGCCGCGGCACACGATGACCGTCCGGATCCTCTCGATCCTGCTGCTCGCGCTGCTGTTCAGCGTGCTGCTCTCCTGGCCCGTCGCGCGTTCCGGTGTGGCGCTCGTGCTCATCCCCCTCGTGGGGCTGGCTGCGGTCGTCTCGTCGACGCTGATCCCACGGTGGCGCGAGCTCTCCGGCGAGCGGGTCCGCCGTATCCGGGAGGAGCAGCGCAGTCAGATGGCCGCCCACCTGCACGACTCGGTGCTGCAGACGCTCGCGCTGATCCAGAACAGGGCCGGTGCCTCCAGCGAGGCGGCGCGGCTCGCCCGGGCGCAGGAGCGGGAGCTGCGTGCGTGGCTGTACGACGGCGATGCCCCCGCCGACAGCGACCTGCCGACCGATCTGCGCGACTATGCGGGAGCGCTCGAACTCGACTATCCGGTGCGCATCGATGTCGTCTCGGCAGGCCTCTCCGCCGAGCGTGCGAGCGGAGAGCTCGCGGCGGCGGCCCGAGAAGCGATCCTGAACGCGGCCCGGCACGCGGGCGGCGAGATCTCGGTGTACATCGAGGGGAGCGCTTCGGGCGTCGACGTCTTCATCCGGGACCGCGGCGCCGGATTCCAGCTCGACGATGTGCCCAGCGACCGCCTCGGCGTGCGGGAGTCGATCATCGGCCGGATGCGCCGCGCGGGCGGCACCGGAGCCGTCCGCAGCGACGAGAACGGCACCGAAGTGCACCTGAGCATCACGACGGGCGCGCATCACGACCGGGCAGCGCCGCGACCGACACCATCCCGGGAGGAGAACCGTGGCTGACAGCATCCGCGTCGTGATCGTCGACGACCACTCGATCTTCCGTTCCGGCCTTCGTGCCGACCTCGATGCGAGCGTCGACGTGGTCGGCGAGGCGGCCGACGTGCCGTCCGCGATCGCGGTGATCCGGGAGACGCACCCCGACGTCGTGCTGCTCGACGTGCATCTGCCCGGCGGGACCGGCGACGACGCGGCGGGGGGAGAGGCCGTGATCCGCGGATCGGGGGCCACCACGGCTCGGTTCCTCGCGCTGAGCGTGTCGGATGCCGCGGCCGACGTCGTACGGGTGATCCGCGCAGGGGCCCGCGGCTACATCACCAAGGGATCATCGGGCATCGAGGTGAGCAGCGCCGTGCACGCGGTGGCCGACGGGGATGCGGTCTTCTCGCCGCGTCTCGCCGGCTTCGTGCTCGACGCCTTCGGGGCGGTCGCGGGGGAGACCGCGACCGCGACCGACGAATTGGACCGGCTCTCGGCGCGCGAGCAGGAGGTCATGCGCCTCATCGCCCGCGGCTACGCCTACAAGGAGGTCGCGTCGGAGCTCTTCATCTCGATCAAGACGGTAGAGACGCACGTGTCTTCCGTGCTGCGCAAGCTGCAGCTGTCGTCGCGCCACGAACTCACCGCCTGGGCGTCGGAGCGACGCCTGCTGTAGTCCGTGGTCAGGGCGACGGCGCGCTCAGGCCGCGAGCCAGAGGCCCTTCTGGTCCGTCGCGATGGTGAGTCCGGCAGCGACCGTCTCGTCGTCGCCGATCCTGGCACCTCGAACGATGCGCGCTCCGGCGCCGACGTCGGTGCGGACACCCACGTAGGCGTGGTCGCCGATCGCGGCGCCCTGCCCGATGTGCGCATGGGCATCGACGAACGCGCCCTCGCCGATCACGGCGTCTTCGTCGATCCAGGCGCCGCGGGCGACAGTCGCCCCGGCGCCGACGCGCGCGCCCGGTTCGATATAGGCACCCGCCTCGATGTGCGCCTTCGGATGCACCTTCGCGCCATGCGCGACGAGACCCCGACCGTTCGCGTGCTTGCGGTACCGCAGCGTCGCTCCCTGGTCGTTCTCGATGTCGACGTAGTTCTTGCCCACGATTCCTCCCGTGCTCCGGAGTTCTCCGGATATATCAACAACCACGGCAGGGGCGGATTCATTCCCTCGGATGGATGTACCGAGGGGGCCTGCCCTGCGCGGCAGGTCACCTCGGTCATCCGACGGTCTCAGGCGTCTCGTGAAACGGCCGCACCGATCGTCTTCGCGAGATCCTCGGGACGGCTCCACATGGGCCAATGCCCGGTGGGGAGATCGATGAACTCGACATGATCGAGGGTGTCGACCTCCGCGAACATGGGGTGCCCCGCGTGGGCGAGTTCCCGCAGCTGCGCGCTCGGAAGGGAGCAGCAGACCAGGGTGGTGGGCACTCGGCGGCGCGCCTCGTCGGTGAGTTCCGCGGGCTGCCGGAGCACCGGCCCCGGCTCGGGAACGGCCCGAGCCCGGAACCGTGCGAGCACCTCGGTGCTCAGGCCCTCGAGGCTGGCCTGCTCTCCGAGGACGTCGAACGGCGGCAGAGGAAGCTCCTCCACCGTCTCGGGGAGATCCGGCGCGAAGACGCTTCCCGGCGCGACGGGGCCGGAGTCGACCCACACGACCCGGCGGACGAGCTCAGGATGCCGGTCGAGGGCGATGCTGATCGGAGCGTTGGCGCCGCTGTGTCCGACGAGCACCACGGGCTGTTCCCGCGAGGCGCCCGCCTGTGTCATGGCCGTTTCGATCGCCGCTGCCTGATCGTCGAGGGTCCTGGTCGATCGCTCGGGATCGTGCTGGTCCAGCCCGGGGAGCGTGATCGCGACGGCGTCCTCTCCGGCCGCAGTCAGGTGCTCCCGCACCTCGTCCCAGGCCCAGCCGCCGAGCCAGTGGCCCGCGATCAGGATGATGGTCGGATTGCTCGTTTCCGTTGTCATGTCTCGATGCTCGCACCACCTCTGGACAGGTGTATGGCACTATTTCTGTCATGAATTCAACCGGGTGGAAACGGTGAGGCGGACCGAGCGGCTCCATGCCCTCTCCGAGATGCTGCGCCGCAACGGCACCAGAGGATGCACCGCGGAGCGACTCGCGGACGAGTTCGAGGTGTCCGTCCGAACGGTCAAGCGAGACCTCGCCGCCCTGGCGAGCAGCGGCGCGCCGGTGTGGTCGCGTCCCGGTCCCGGTGGCGGCTACGGCTTGGCGACGACCGCATCCCTGCCGCCCGTCACGCTGTCGCCGAGCCAGGCCGTGGCGCTCCTGGCAGCGGTCTCGGCGGCATCCGATGCTCCCTACGCCGATCTGGCCTCAGCCGGGGTCAAGAAGATCCTGGACGTCCTCGATCCCCTCACACGAGAGAAGGCCGCGAGCCTCGCGCGCCGCATCTGGGTCGACGGTCCACCGTCGTCCTCCCGCGCCGTCAGGTCGGTCGTGGAAGAGGCGATGGCCGAGCAGCGAACGATCCGGATCCGCTACACCTCCCTCGCCGGTGCCACGACCACCCGAGAGGTCGAGCCCGTGATGTTCGCCTCCACCAACGGGCAGTGGTACTTGGTCGGCTGGTGCCTGCTGCGTGACGCGATGCGCTGGTTCGTCGTGTCACGGATCGAGCAGGCCCGCATGACGAACACCGCATGCAGCGGCCACACCGTTCAGGAGGTCGGCACACCCCCGGCGAACGCCAGGCCCGTGCACGTCAACAGCGGGTGACTAGCGCTGGCAGACCGGACACCAGAAGGTGACGCGCTCACGGGTCGGATCCGCGCCCTGCTCACCGCGTCGGATGAGGGTGCCGCAGCGTCGACACGGGCGCCCAGCCCTGCCGTACACCCAGGTTCCCTGACCCGCGCGATCGATGCCGGTGAATGTCCGATTGCGGCGGTCGCGGTTGAGGCGGATCGTGCGCACGCCGAGGTCGAGGAGAGCCGCGACATCGACCTCCGGTGTGGGCGTCGTCGGCAGGACGCCGCGCAGGAACAGCAGCTCGGCGGCATACTCGTTGCCGAACCCGGCGACGTTGCGCTGATCGAGGAGGGCGACGTGGATGCTGCGGGTGTCGGCCCCGAGTCGACGGACCGCCTCGGTCGCATCCCAGTCGTCGGCGAGCGGGTCCGGCCCCAGATGACCCACCAGCTGTTCCTCGTCGCGGGTGGGGACGACCTCGATCTCGGCGATGTCGACGCCGACGGCCTCACGGTCGGCCGTGCCGACGATCGCCCGGACCTTGAAGGCCGGATGCCGCCATCTCTCGCCCTGTCGGTACACGAACCACGCGCCGTCCATGCGCAGATGGGAATGCAGCGTGCTGTCGCCGATGCGCGCGAGCAGGTGCTTGCCGCGGGGCACCACCTCGTGCACCCGCTGGCCGGTCAGATCGAGGGTCGAGAACCGGGGGACGCGGAGGTCGAAGCGGGTGACGTCGGCCCCCGCCAGAGCGTCATCGAGGCGCCGTGCGGTGCGGAAGACCGTGTCGCCCTCAGGCATCAGGAAGCTCCGAGAGGCGCAGGCGGCGGTGGCGGAGGAGGAGTCGCCTGTGTCACGGGCAGGAGCGGTGTCGTGACTCCGGTGCGTGCGAGCATGTCGCGAGCGAGCATGGTGCTGCCGGCGACCGCTGCCGGCATGATCGCGACCGCCCCGCCGGGGATCAGGAAGCAGAGCTGGGTCGCGACCCCGAAGCCGAGTACCCGCGCGCGGCTGCCGGAGAACAGTGCGGCGCGATCCGCAGGGCTGAGATCGCGCGCGTCGAACGCCCGGCCGGTGAGCTCGCGGGCCAGCAGCCGCCCGGTCAGCACGACGCCGGCGATCGGTCCGAAGAAGCCGCCGACGGCCGGGATGAGGCCGATCAGGAGGACGAGGATCGCGATCAGGATGCCGAGCATCACCAGCCGAAGACCCTCCCCGACGGTCGTCCAGAAACTGCCGCCGTCGGCGGGAGGAGTCTCGCCGAGGTCGACCTCGACGGCGTGCCAGATGCGCTGGTAGAACGGGTCGCCGATGGTCAGCGTGAGTGCACTGAAGATCGCGCTCGCGAGCACCAGTGCGGCCGCGACGACCACGAACCCCACGGCCGCGCGCAGCAGACCCTTCCACGGCTCGATCCATCCCTCGGCGAAGGGCGTGAGCCAGGCCGAGACCGAGGGCATGCCGATCACCAGCGGGATGAGCGCCGCGGCGAGCACGATGAGCGCGATGATCGCCGGGATGAGGCCCAACGCCATGAGCCCGGGTCGGGTGCGCCACAGTCCGAAGCCGCGCAGCAGGGTGCGGATGCCGGTGGCGAACTCTCGGATCATGGCTTCCAGCGTAGGTGCATCGCTCAGACGGCCTTGCGGAGGGTGTAGCCGCGCGGCGTCGCCACGAAGCCCGCCTCCTGCAGGGCGAGGGCGACCTCGGTGCCGTACACGCCTTCACCGTTGATCTTCTCGACGGTCAGGGTATCGAGGCGACGGGCGCGTGCTGTGGTCGCGAGGTCGGAGGCAGCGGCACGGAGCACGTCACCGTCGTCGCTGAACGACAGCACGGTGCGGCCACCTCGTTCGAGGGAGAGCACGAGGGCGCCGTCGACCAGCACGACGAGACCGCCCGCCTTGCGCCCCGGCCGGTGCGAGACGCCGTCGAGCTTGGGCCAGCCGAGGGCGGCGCCATAGGGGTTGGCCGGGTCGGTGGCGGCGAGGGTCACCGCCTTCCGCGGCGGCGGGTCGGCGAGTCCGGCGTAGGTGCGCAGCCGGTCGACCGTGCCGGAAGCGGCGAACTGCGCGGCCCCGAGCTTCTCGATCACATAGCCGCGGCGGCAGTGCCCGGCCTCCTCGAATCCCGCGAGCACGCGGTACGCCTGCGCGAAGCCGCCGGGGAGCCCTTCCGCTTGCACCGCGCCGCGGGTCACGACGCCGTAGCGGTCGAGCAGGAGGCCTGCGGTCACGGTCGCCCGGCGCGCCGCATCCTTCTCGATCGTGGGGAGCAGCGACCATCGTCCGCCGATCGAGGGCGGTCGCGGCGCAGCGGAACCGCTGAAGGACACGCCGCGGTAGGTGCGGGCACGGGGAGCGCGGCGCTTGACCTTGTGCGCCTGCGAACCGCCGGCGAGCAGCGAGCGGATCGGGGCGAAGGTGTCGTTGGTGACGTAGCCCGACCAGGTCAGCGACCACAGTGCCTCGAGCACGGACTGCTCGTTCTCGGCCGCGGCCATGTCTTTCAGCTGCCCGGCGAAGTAGGCGCCGCCGACGTCGAGGGCGATGAGGATCCGCGACTCGAGTGAGTCGGAGACGATCTCGGCATCGGGTTCCGGCAGAGTGAACGGCGCGAGGTCGGCGGGGTGCAGCGACACCCAGCCGTCGCGGCCGGGCAGTGTGCCGTGGCCGGACCAGATGACCTCACCGGCCGCCGTGAGCTCGTCGAGCATCGCGGGCGTGTAGTCACGCACCCGCGAGGGCAGGACCAGCGACTCCCACGCGCTCGCGGGGATCGGGACGCCCGCGAACTGCTCGATCACGCTGAGCACGCCGTCGACGCCCTCCAACGGTCGGCCCAGGTGCTGCCAGTCGGGGAGGAAGCGCGCGTACGCCTCGGGCGAGACCGGTTCGACCGATCCGCGGATCGCGGCGAGCGAACGCATCCGGAGCCGGCGCAGCACCTCGGCGTCGCACCACTCGATGGCGTCTCCGCTGCCGGCGGCCTCCGGCAGGAAGTATCCGCTGGTGACGCGTCCCGAGGTCTCCAGGCGCTGCAGTGTGTGGCGGGCCACCGCGGCGCCGAGTCCGAACCGGGTGGCGACGGCATCCGTCGTGAACGGGCCGTGGGTGCGGGCGTGCCGGGCGACGAGGTCGCCGAGCGGATCGGCGACCGGTTCGAGGAAGGCGACCGGGATGCCGGTCGGGAGCGCGGCGCCCAGCGCATCGCGCAGCCGGCCGGCGTCCTCGATCGCCGCGACACGGCTCAACCCTCCGATGGTCACGGGGATCGCGCGCCGGGCGGTGATCAGCTCGCCCAGCAGCGCCGCCGCGGCATCGACGCCGACGGTGTCTCCCGTCGTGCCCGACACGCTCTCCGGGTCGAGGCGCAGAGCGACCTCGTCCGCGTCGAGCGGGCCGAGCATCCGCAGCAGGTCGGCGACGCCCTCGAGGCCACGCGCGCGACGGGCGGGGTCCAGGCGCTGGGCCTCGCGCTCGAACTGGGCGATCACGTCGGGGTCGAGCAGTTCGCGCAGCTCGACCGTGCCCAGCAGCTCGCCGAGCAGTGCCGGGTCGACCGACAGCGCTGCCGCCCTGCGCTCGGCGAGTGGAGAATCGCCCTCGTACATGAACGCGCCCACGTAGCCGAACAGCAGATCGCGGGCATACGGCGAGGGCTGGCCCGGCTCGGTCTCGACGAGCCGGATGCGGCGGTCGGCGATCGAGGTCGCCAGCTTTCGCAGTGAAGGGAGGTCGTAGACGTCCTGCAGGACCTCGCGCAGCGTCTCGAGGATCACGGGGAACGTCGGGTGGCGCCGCGCCACCTCGAGCAGCTGTGCGGAGCGCTGCCGCTGCTGCCACAGCGGCGTGCGCTTGTTCGGGTTCATGCGGGGCATGAGCAGCGCCCGCGCCGCGCATTCGCGGAACCGGGAGGCGAACAGCGCCGAGCCGCCAACCTCCTCGGTGACCACGTGCTCCAGTTCATCGGGGTCGAACACGAACAGCTCGGCACCCGGCGGCTCGGCCTCCGCATCCGGGATCCGCACGATGATGCCGTCGTCGCTCGCGACCGCCGATCCCTCGACACCCAGGCGCTCCCGCACGCGGGCGTTGATGGCCAGCGCCCACGGTGCGTGCACCTTCATGCCGTACGGGGAATGCAGGATGACCCGCCAGTCGCCGACCTCGTCGCGACCCCGCTCGACCGTGAGCGTGCGGTCGGTCGGCAGCGTGCCCGTCGCCTCCCGCTGCTCCGTGAGGTGCGCCATGAGGTTCGCGCGAGCCTGCTCGTCGAGTCCCGCCTCGATCAGTCGCTGCGCGGCCTTCTCGGGCGGAGCCGCCGACACCTCGCGGGAGAACGCGCCCAGCGCCTCGCCGAGCTCGAACGGCCGGCCGATGCCGTCGCCGTGCCAGAAGGGGACCTTGCCGGGCTGGCCGTAGGCGGGGATCACGTTGACGCGGTCATGCGTGATCTCGGCGATCCGCCAGCTCGTGGTGCCGAGTGTGAACACGTCGCCCACCCTCGACTCGTAGACCATCTCCTCATCGAGCTCGCCCACCCGGGCGCCGGTGGTCTCGCCGGCCACGAAGACCCCGAACAGGCCACGGTCGGGGATGGTGCCGCCACTGGTCACGGCGATGCGCTGCGCCCCCGGCCGTCCGGTCAGCGTGCCCGCGTCGCGGTCCCACACGAGCCGCGGTCGCAGCTCGGCGAACTCGTCGGACGGGAAGCGGCCGGCCAGCAGGTCGAGCGTCGCCTCGTAGGCCGAACGGGGCAGCGCCTGGAACGGCGCCGAGCGACGGACCGTCTCGAACCAC
The DNA here is from genome assembly GCA_044900255.1 of Microbacterium sp. NPDC090218. Taxonomy (GTDB): domain Bacteria; phylum Actinomycetota; class Actinomycetes; order Actinomycetales; family Microbacteriaceae; genus Microbacterium. The sequence continues at coordinate 533,708 of JBJDMS010000002.1, forward strand.
TCCTCGACGCTGATGGCGCCGAGGGCGCTCGCGGCGACCGTCTGCTGCGCGAGGATGTCGAGCGGATTGCGCGGCACCTGGATCGCCTCGATCTTGCCCGCCAGCATCCGCTCCGTCACGATCGCGGTGTGCAGGACGTCGCCGCGGTGCTTGGGGAAGAGGGCGGCACGGCTGATCTCGCCCACCTGATGCCCGGCGCGGCCGACGCGCTGCAGTCCGGATGCTGCCGACGGTGGGGCCTCGACCTGGATGACGAGATCGACCGCGCCCATGTCGATGCCGAGTTCGAGGCTGCTCGTCGCGACGACGCAGCGCAGCACCCCCGACTTGAGCTCTTCTTCGACCTGGGCGCGCTGTTCCTTCGACACCGAGCCGTGGTGCGCCTTGGCGAGCACGGGGTCGGCTCCGGCGGTCGCGCCGGCCTGCGCCATCATCGCCGCCGGGACCGTGGCCGCGGGCAGCTCGACGCCGATCCGCTCGGAGTAGATCTCGTTGAGGCGACCCGTGAGCCGTTCGGCCAGGCGCCGGGAGTTGGCGAAGACGATGGTCGAGTTGTTCTGCAGGATGCGGTCGACGATCGCCTCCTCCACGTGCGGCCAGACCGAGCCGGTGACCTCGCTGTACTCGGCGTCCGCAGACTCACCGGACACGCCAGGAGGCGGTGGCGGGTTGGTCATGTCGTCCATCGGCACGACGACGCCCAGCTCGAAGGTCTTCGACGCGGGGGGTGCGACGATCTCGACCGGAGCCGAGCCGCCCAGGAACCGCGCGACCTCGTCGATCGGCCGGACCGTGGCCGAGAGGCCGATCCGCTGTGCCGGTGCCTCGGTGCCGTTCGCCCGACGCAGCGCGTCTAGCCGCTCGAGGCTCACCGCGAGATGGGCGCCGCGCTTGGTCGCCGCGACCGCGTGCACCTCGTCGATGATCACGGTGTGCACCCCGCGCAGGGTCTCGCCCGCGCGGCTCGTGAGCATGAGGTACAGCGACTCGGGGGTCGTGATGAGGATGTCGGGTGGATCGGATACGAGCTTGCGCCGGTCGCTCGAGGTCGTGTCACCCGAGCGCACCCCGACCGTCACCGCGGGCGACGGCACCCCGAGCCGCCGGGCCGACTGCCCGATGCCGATCAGCGGGGAGCGGAGGTTGCGCTCGACGTCGACGCCGAGCGCCTTCAGCGGCGAGATGTAGAGGATGCGCGTGCGCGGCTCGCCCTTCGCCGGGGGAGCGGCTTCGGTCATGCGCTCCCGGAACACGCTGTCGATCGCCCAGAGGAACGCCGACAGCGTCTTGCCCGAACCGGTGGGCGCGACGACGAGGGCGTGCTTCCCCGCCGAGATCGCCTCCCAGGCGCCCGCCTGCGCCGGCGTGGGCGCGGGGAACGCCCCCCGGAACCAGTCCTGCGTGGCCGGGGTGAAGCGGTCGAGCACGTCGCTCATCCCTCCATCTTCGTCGAGAGCACCGACATCGGGGTCGTGACGTCGTCGGAGGGGGAGGATGCGGGAGGAACGGCGCTACGGAGGCATCCATCACGACGCCGACGGCCTGTCGCCCGACGACGGGCGTGGTGACGCGACCGGTCGAACGCCGTCGTACCGAGGTACGACGCTCTCGCGGAGTGGGCACTTCGGGCCGACGCGAGGCGGACGCCTCCGCTCATACCGTCTGAGTATGCCCACCGAACCCACCGCCGCCACCCCCGTCGGAACCGCCCTCCGCGCCTTCGCCGCGATCGTCGGTAGCGTGCTCGTCGGCGTCGCCCTGACCATCATCTGGATCGCCCGCCTGAGCATCGACCGGGTCCTCTACGTGAGCGGTCTGGGAGCCGCCGGGGAGCCGACCGCGGGATGGTTCGAACTCGCCCTCCTCCTGCTCGTCGCCGGTGGGTTCTCGGTCGCGTGGGCGGCCCGTGGGCTGCGCTCGACCGCGCCGTGGCTGAGCATCTGGTCGCCTTCGCTCTCGGTGGCGATCGCCTCGTCGCTGTTCCTGGTGGCCTCGCAGGTCCCCTGCACGACCGGATGCCCGCTGCCGGTCGGCCCCACGTTCACCTGGCAGGATCTCGTGCACACGACGGTGGCGGTGCTCGCCTTCGCCCTGGCCGCTTTCGCGATGCTCCAGGTCTCCTTCGTCAAGGACCGTGCGATGCTGCGGATCCTCTCGCTCGGCGCGGGGATCTCGACCGCGGTGATCGCTGCGGCCGGTGGCATCCTCTCTCTCCTGCAGTACCGCACCGACATCGGCAGCATCCTCGAGCTGGTCGCCACCACGATCGGGATGGGCTGGCTGGCGATCCTCGGCGCGGAGACGGCGTTCGCGCAGCGGCGAGCCGCGGTGCGAACCCCCGCGCGTCCAGTGGTCCCCGTGCGCACTGCTGCCGTGCGCACCGTCACCGGATCGCTCGTCGCCGCGGCCGGCTGAAGGCCACGGAGAGGTGCGGTGCGTAGAGTCGTCCCATGCCAGAGTCAGCACCCGTAGCCGAGGGCGAGCTGCGCGCGGTGGACCTGCCGCGACCGCCCGGTGTCGTGCGCAGGTTCTGGGGCAGCCACCCCTGGCTCGTCGATTCGCTGCTCGCCGCCGCATACCTCCTCATCAGCACGTTCTGGGCGCTGGTCTCCCCGCTCGCGACCGGCGTCTGGTCGCCGCTCGCCCCGATCCTCATCCCTCTGATCCTCGGTGCGATCTCCGCAGCCGCACTGCTCTGGCGTCGGCATCGGCCGTGGCTCACCTTCGCGGTGTTCGTGATCGTCGCGGCCGTCACGATCGTCACCGACACTCACGGAGAGCCGATCGGCATCGCCCTGGCGCTGTACGCGCTGTTCGTCTATCGCTCGAACCGCAGCGGCTGGATCGCCTTCGGCATCACCGTCCTCGGTGGCATCTTCGTCTTCCCCCTGCTGGACGGACTCCGGCGTGGGGACCTCTGGGGCTCGTTCTCCGTGGCGGTGAGTCTGCTGTTCCTCGTCGTGATGCTGATCGCGGCCGTGCTCGGAGTCACCGTGGGTGATCGGCGCCGGTACATCGGCGCGATCCTCGACCGGGCCAACCAGCTCTCCCGGGAGCGCGACCAGCAGGCGCGCATCGCGACCCTGGCCGAGCGTGCCAGGATCACCCGCGAGATCCACGACGTCGTCGCGCACAGCGTGTCGGTGATGGTGTCGCTGGCCGACGGCGCCGATGCCCTCGCCGAGAAGGATCCGCAGCGCTCGCGCAGCGCCATCCAGGAGATCGGCGAGGTCGGACGCCAGTCGCTCGTCGAGATGCGGCAGCTGCTGGGCGCCCTGGGGGACGACACCGGGGGCGGCGACGAGCAGACGCCGCTGCGCCCCAATCCCGGTCTGAGTGAACTCACGTCGTTGGTCGAGACGTTCCGCACGGCCGGACTGCCGGTCACCGTGCGGACGGAGGGAGCGGAGCCGTCGTCGCCCGCGCTGCAGAACACGATCCACCGCATCGTGCAGGAAGCTCTGACCAACGCGCTGCGGTACGCCAAGGATCCGCGCGAGGTGCAGGTGCTCCTCGACTTCCGGGGCGAGCTCCTCACGGTCGAGGTCACGGATGACGGAAGGCAGGGCCCGCCGACGGCATCCGTCGGATCCGGGCGAGGGCTCGTGGGCATCCGCGAGCGCGCACGGCTGGCGGGCGGGACCGCCGAGGCGGGGCCGACGCCCGAAGGCGGCTGGCGCGTACGTGTGGAGATTCCCGAGCAGGAGGAACAGGGATGAACGAAGAACGCATCCGGGTGCTCATCGTCGACGACCACGAACTGATCCGTCGCGGCATGCGCATGGTGCTCGACGCCGAAGACGACATGCAGGTGGTCGGCGAAGCCGTCTCTGGCGCCGAAGCCGTGCACCTGGCGGAAGAGCTGCACCCGGACGTGATCCTCATGGACATCCGGATGCCCGAGATGGACGGTATCGAGGCGACCCGGCGCATCGTGCGGGGGACGCCGTCGAGTCGGGTCCTGGTGCTCACGACCTTCGACCTCGACGAGTACGCCTTCGGAAGCCTGCGGGCGGGGGCGAGCGGCTTCCTCCTCAAGAACACGCCTCCGGGGCAGCTGACCGACGCGATCCGTGTCATCGCCGCCGGAGACGCTCTCGTCTCCCCGCGGGTCACCCGGTCGATGCTCGACCTCTTCGCCACTCGGCTGCCGCGGCAGTCCGCGTCGGTCGACTCGCGACTGGACGTGCTGACCGAGCGGGAGCGCGAGGTGTTCCTCGCGATCGCCAAGGGCTTCAACAACACCGAGATCGGGGAGAGCCTCTTCGTCTCGGAGTCGACCGTGAAGACCCATGTGGGGCGCATCCTGCTGAAGCTCGATCTCCGCGACCGCGTTCAGGCGGTCATCCTCGCGTACGAGGTCGGCCTGGTGTGACGATGCCCGGGGCAGGAGAGTCTCCCGCCCCGGGCATCGCCTGACGAGCCGCGTCACTGCTCCAGCGAGACCTCCTGCAGCGCTCCCTCGTCGTCGATCTCCAGGGTGAGGTCGAGGTCGAGTCGGCGCAGGAACGCATCGTCGTGACTCACGACGAGCACCGCACCGCGGTAGGCGCGCAGTGCCTCGACGAGCTGATCGACCGTGTCGAGGTCGAGGTTGTTCGTCGGCTCGTCCAGCACCACGAGGTGCGGGGCGGGATCCGCCAGCAGCAGCTTCGCCAGCGCGACGCGGAAGCGCTCGCCGCCCGACAGCGACGCCACCGGACGCTCTGCCGTCGCCCCGCGGATGAGGAACCGGGCGAGCCGGTTCCGCAGCTCCTTCTCGGGCACCTGCGGCGCCGCGGCGGCGATGTTCTCGAACACCGAGCGCTGCTCGTCGAGGCCGTCGACCCGCTGCGGCAGGTAGCCGATCAGGTCGGTGTGGGCCTCGATGTGCAGGGGCGGCCGTGAAGAACTCCTCAGATCCGCCGAGGATTCGCCCGGAGAGTGCGATTCCTGACCGATATCGAGGATTTCTGAGGAGTAGTTCACCGCTCCCGCGACCAGCCGTTCGAGAAGCGTCGTCTTGCCGGCGCCGTTGCGTCCGATCAGAGCGACGCGCTCGGGTCCCTGGATCACCCAGGCCCGCTCCTCGTCGCCGATGGTCGTGATCCGGCGGCTGCGCGACACCTGCGGATCGGGCAGCTCGATCTTCATCGAGGCGTCCGAGCGCACGCGCCTCCCCGCGTCGTCGAGGATCGAACGAGCCGCATCCTCCTTCGCCCCGACCTCGGTGCGAAGCCTGCCCGCCGACACCTCGGCGGCCATCTTGCGACCGTGCGCGACGATCTTCGGGACCCGCTTCTCGATCTCGGCCTTCTTCGCCGTGCGGGCGCGGTGGGCGAGCTTCACCTCGGCCTCGATCCGCTGGCGCTTCTCCTTGCGAAACGCCTGCGCAGCGGTGGCTTCGGCCTGCTTCGCGGCATCCTGCTCGGCGTCCAGCCAGGCGCGCCATTCCGAGTACGGGCCGCCGAACACGCTCAGCTCCTGGGCATACAGCTCGGCGGTGTCGTCCATCAGTTCGAGCAGCGACAGGTCGTGGCTGACGACGATGAGCGTGCCCTTCCAGGCGCGCACCATCGCAGCCAGCTTCGCCCTGGCATCACGGTCGAGGTTGTTGGTCGGCTCGTCGAGGAGCGTGATCGGTGCCCGGCGCAGGCGGATCCCCGCGATGGCGACGAGCACGGCCTCGCCACCGGAGAGCTCGCCGACCCTGCGGTCGAGGAACTCCGGAGCCAGGCCGGCCTCCGCCAGCGATGCCTCGGCGCGTGCCTCGATGTCCCAGTCGTCGCCGACGGCATCGAAGTGCGCGGGATCCACGTCGCCTGCGCTGATCGCCCGGACCGCGTCGAGCGTCGCGGAGACGCCGAGCAGCTCCGCGACGCGCCGGTCGACGTCGAGCGTCAGTTGCTGCGGCAGGTACGCGACCTCGCCGGAGGCCGTCACGACGCCTGAGGTCGGCTCCAGTTCGCCGGCCATCAGCCGCAGGAGTGTGGACTTGCCGGCGCCGTTGCGACCGACCAGGCCCGTGCGACCGGAGCCGAACGCCCCGGAGACGCCGTCGAGCGCGACCGTGCCGTCGGGCCAGGTGAAGGTGAGCCGGTCGAGGACGACCGACGCGTGAAGAGTGGTGGGAGTTGACATGAGTGTCTCCTGTCGAGTGCGAGGGTGCACTGACACCGAGCCCCTGCCGGACCGTGGAGAGTCACAGGATGCGGAGGGGAGGGTCTGCCGTGGAGTCGGCGATCGTCGGGTCAGCGCGCGGAAAGAGGAGCGCGGAGGCGACGGATCAGATCAAAGGACTTCCAGACACGGCGGACAGGACTCCACGACGATACCCGGGCGTGTCGACGTTCCGCAACTCCCGGGCGTGTCGCGGCTCCGTCGCGTGGGGGATGCCGCTGCACCGGCATGCCTCTACCGTGGAGACATGGCAGATCAGAACCCGAGCCCGCAGGAGTCGCGGTCACGCATGGGACTGGGCATCGGGCTCGCCCTCGGCATGGCGATCGGCGCCTCCCTCGGTGCCGCCCTGCAGAACTGGGCGCTCGGCATCGGGATCGGGCTGGCGATCGGCGTCGCACTCTCCGTCGCCATCACGTCGGGTGGCTCGCGACGCAGGGCCGAGGGAGAGGATGAAGGTTCCGCGGACCCGAGGGATGGTGCTCGCGGAGCGGACGGTGACGAGGGCGCGCCCGAGCGCTGATCAGCTCCCGGTGATGCCGTCGAGCCACTTCGTGAGGAACCGGTGCACGTCGGTCAGCTCCTCCTCGGAGATGCTGTGGGTGAGGCCGGTGTACACCCGGCCGGAGAGCTCGGAGTGCGCGGGCAGCCACTGCGCCGTGTGAGCGATCAGCGCGGGCGGGATGACGTCGTCGTTCGTGCCGCGACCCCAGAACACGGGCGGGCGCAGCTCGGTGAGCGCCTCGTCGTTCGGCAGTTCGCCCGGCGCCGCGTAGCCGCTCAGGGCCACCACCGCGCCGAAGCGCTCCGGGGCGAGCCGCAGGGCCTGCAGCGACACCGCCGCACCCTGGGAGAAGCCGAGGAGGGCGATGGAGGGGGCGTCTCCCGCCGCGGCGTCGAGCCATCGCAGGAAGGCCTCCGCGGCGGTGGTCACGGCCTCGGGGGCGCGTCCGTCGAGTCCGTCGATCGGATACCAGGAGCGGCCGGGCATCGGCCACGGCGGTGCGAGGGGAGCGGCGACTGAGGCCACGGCGATGCCTTCGGGAAGGTAGGGGATGAGTCCGAAGAGGTCGTGCTCGTCGGCGCCGTACCCGTGCAGCAGGACCAGCAGCGGCATCTGCCCGCGGTCGGTGGACGACCATCTGGTCGCGGTGTCGTCGATCGTCAGGTTCTCGCTCACACCGTCATCCTGCCAGGCACGACCGACGTCCACCGGTGTCGGTCCGAGGGGGCGGCTGGTAGAAAGGACACATGGCGGTGCGCACACCTGATCCCGATCCGGAGCCCGACGACGACGGTCTCGGCGCTTTCCGTGACTCGAACCCGCCGGTCCCGGATGCTAACCCCGGCTGGCTGAGCGAGTTCGAACTCGAAGAGGCACGCCGGCGGCTGCCGATGCTCTACGTCGAGGCGATCCCCGTGCGCACCGACGGCTCCGGTCAGGTGACCGAGATCGGCATCCTGCTGCGGTCCACGCCCATGGGTGAGATGACCCGCACGATCGTGTCCGGTCGCGTCCGCTTCGGCGAGACGGTCCGCGACGCCCTCTTCCGTCACGTCGAGAACGATCTGGGGCCGATGGCGTTCCCGCTCCTGCCGCCGCAGCCGCTGCCGTTCACGGTGGCGGAGTACTTCCCGATCCCCGGGGTGAGCGCGTTCCACGACGACCGGCAGCACGCCGTGTCGCTGGCGTTCGTCGTGCCGGTCACCGGCACGTGCGAGCCGCGCCAGGACGCTCTCGAGGTCACCTGGTTCTCGCCGGAGGCCGCGGGTTCCGATGCGGTCGCCGCCGAGATGGAGAACGGGCGCGGAACCTTGATTCGCCAGGCGCTCGCGAGCCTCGGCCTCCTGCGCTAGACCCTCGCGGGACTCAGCCGCGGGTGAGGCGGGAGAGCTCGGCGACGAACGCGTCGACGTCGGCCTCCTCTGTGTCGAAGCCGCACATCCAGCGGACTTCCTTGCGGGCGGCGTCCCAGTCGTAGAAGCGGAACGAGTCGCGGAGCTGGTCGGCGACGCCGTCGGGCAGCGTCGCGAACACGCCGTTCGACTGGGTCGGCTGGGTGAAACCGACGCCCTGGATGGAACCGTCGGCGATGCCCGCCTCGATCTCGGACCGGAGTCGGGCGGCCATGGCGTTCGCGTGTCGGGCGTTGCGCAGCCACAGGTCGCCCTCGAGCAGCGCGATCAGCTGCGCCGACACGAAGCGCATCTTCGAAGACAGCTGCATGTTGAACTTGCGCGAGAACCTCAGCCCGTCGGCGGCGTCGGGGTTCAGCACCACGATCGCCTCGCCGAGCATCGCGCCGTTCTTGGTGCCGCCGAACGTGAGCACGTCGACGCCGGCGTCGCGGGTGAACGCACGCAGCGGCAGGTCGAGGGCGGCGGCGGCGTTCGAGATGCGGGCGCCGTCGAGGTGCAGCTTCATGCCGCGCTCGTGCACGTGATCGGCGATCGTGCGGATCTCCTCGGCGGTGTACAGGGTGCCGAGCTCGGTGCTCTGCGTGATCGAGACGACCAGCGGCTGCGCACGGTGCTCGTCGCCCCAGCCCCAGGCCTCGCGGTCGATCAGCTCGGTGGTGAGCTTGCCGTCGTCGGTGGGGACCGTGAGCAGCTTGAAGCCGCCGATCTTCTCGGGGGCCGCGGCCTCGTCGACGTTGATGTGGGCGGTGGATGCCGCGATCACCGCGCCCCAGCGCGGCAGCATCGACTGCAGGCCCGTCACGTTCGCACCGGTGCCGTTGAACACCGGGAACGCCTCGACGCCTTCGCCGAAGTGCCCCTGGAAGACCTCCTGAAGACGCGCGGTGTACGCATCCTCGCCGTAGGCGCTCTGGTGGCCCCCGTTCGCCGCGGCGATCGCCGCGAGGACCCCGGGGTGGATGCCGGAGTAGTTGTCACTGGCGAAGCCCCGGATCGCGGGGTCATGCTGGATGCTCACCTCCCCAGCCTAATTGTCCGATGGCCCCCATCCGCCCGTTCTCCCGGGGTCTGAGCCGGACGATTCGACGAGGCTCGGACGGTTCGCCGAGGATTTCCTGGAGCACCGTCGGCGAATCGTCCCTGCATCCGGTGATCGTCGGTGTCCAGGACGGATGCCGCGACGGGGGTTCCGGATGTCCGAGGTCGGTCCTACCCTCGGAATCATGGAGCGCACCGCAGCGAAGAGGGCATTCGGCAACGTCCTCGTCAACACGCTCATCGCCAACGTGACGACGAGCTTCCTCTGGTTCGCGCTCACGTTCTGGGTGTACATCGAGACCCAGTCGGTGCTGGCGACGGGCATCATCGGCGGCGCCTACATGCTCTTCGTCGCGTTCTTCGCGATGGCGTTCGGCACCATCGTCGACCGCAACCGCAAGCACACGGTCATGGTCATCTCGAGTGTCATCTCGGCGGTCGCATTCCTCATCGCCGGCATCCTGTACCGCTGGCAGCCCGAGGCCGCGCTGCTCGATCTGGGCGGCCCGTGGTTCTGGCTGTTCTCGGGTGTGATCCTGTTCGGCGGCGTGATCGAGCAGCTGCGCAACATCGCCCTCTCGACCACCGTCACCCTGCTCATCCCCGAAGACCGACGAGCGAACGCCAACGGCCTCGTCGGCACGGTGCAGGGCATCGCCTTCCTCGTCACGAGCGTCTTCTCCGGGCTGTCGATCGGCTTCCTCGGCATGGGGTGGACCCTCGCGATCGCCATCGCGGCCATGGCTCTCACATTCGTGCACCTGCTGTTCGTGCGCATCCCCGAGGGGACGCCGCAGCCCGACCCGGATGCCTCGAGTGCGCTCGACTTCCGGGGAAGTGTGAAGGCCATCCGGCTCGCACCGGGTCTGTTCGCGCTCATCATCTTCTCCACCTTCAACAACCTCATCGGCGGCGTGTACATGGCGCTGATGGACCCTTACGGCCTGACCCTGTTCGACGCGCAGACATGGGGCTTCGCGCTGGCGTTCGCCTCGACCGGCTTCCTGATCGGCGGCGGGCTCGTGGCGAAGTTCGGGCTCGGGCCCAAGCCGATGCGCACGATGCTGCTCGTGGTCATCGCGATGGGGCTGCTGGGCTCCGTGTTCATGCTGCGCGAATGGTGGCCGCTGTATGTGGTCGGCATGTGGGTGTACATGGCGCTGGTGCCTCCGGTGGAGGCCGCCGAGCAGACCGTGATCCAGAAGGTCGTGCCGTTCGAGCGGCAGGGGCGGGTGTTCGGCGTGGCCGCGGCGATGGAGGCGGCGGCGGCACCGATCACCGCATTCCTGATCGCGCCGATCGCCGAGTTCCTGATCATCCCGTACATGAACACCGCCGAGGGGCAGCGGCAGTGGGGTTGGCTGCTCGGCGAGGGCGAGGCTCGTGGCATCGCGCTCATCTGCCTGTTCGCCGGTCTGATCATGGTGGTGGCTGCGACGCTCGCGTTCTTCACCCGCTCGTACCGCAAGCTCACCGAGCTCTACGCCGAGGCGCCGGAGCAGGACATCGACCACGGCGACGAGGGCTCTGGGAATCCCGACCTCGGAGATGTCGAACTCGGGGATGTCGAACTCGGGGATCTGAACCCTGGGAATCCCGACCACGGCGACGAGGGCTCCGGGGATCCCGACCTCGGAGATGTCGAACTCGGGGATCCCGACCGGCTGTCGGACACCGGCGTGCCCGGCCTCCCACCCGAATCCCGCTGACGGCCGGACGATTCCCCGAGGGGGGACGATTCCCGCTGAGGGCCGGACGATTCCCCGAGGGGCGGACGAATCCCCGAGGTTCCGGCGAAGAACGTCCGCACATCGTCACACGATCGGCGGATCGTCCGCAGGGAGGGGCCTCAGGCGAGGTCGAAGACCTGGTCGTTGAGGGCGGCCGCGTCCGCATCCCACAGGGTGAGGATCCGTGCCGCGAGGGCTTCGGGGTCGAGCGCCTTGGCCCGGAACACGACGGATGCCGCGCGCAACGGCTCCCCGGCCTCTCTGGCGGCCTTCGCGTACCCCTGAGCGACCGCACGGGTCCACGCCTCGCTCGCGGCCTTGACGGCGGCGTAGTTCGCGCCACCGGCGAGGGGACGCGCGACAGCCGTCGACGACACGATCGCGAAGCGTCCAGCGGATGACGCCTGCAGGGCGGAATCGAACGCCCGGCTCGTCGCGCGCACCGCTTCGAGCGCGGGCAGCAGCGCGGCGAAGTCTTCGTCGGACTGTCCGGCGAGGCCCCCGCCGCCGCGCCAGCCGCCGACGAGTGGGATCACCGCATCCACGCGGCCGATCTGCGCGGCCACAGCGGTCATCTCGTCGAGGGAGGTCGCATCGGCGACCATGACCTGCGCCCCCGCGTCGGCGAGCTCACGCAGGCGGTCGGCGGAACGCCCGGTGGCGATCACGTGTGCACCCGCACCGTGCAGGGCGCGGGTGACGGCGAGGCCCGCCGCGCTGGTCGCTCCCGCCAACAGCACGATGCGGTCCGAGAGTCTCGAATCGGTGTGTTCAGCCATGGCTCCCACTCTCCCTGATCGGAGGGGCTTCTGCGGCCGGAAACTGCGGAGAATCCGCGGAAGGTTCCGGCCGCAGAGCGGTGCGCCCCAGCGTCACACTCGGTACGCGCGCAGTGCGCGCGTGGTCGTCAGTCGTCCGTGCCGCGGATGCCGACGGTCGACTCGATCACCGGCTTCATCTTCTTGTCGAGGGTCTCGAAGAACATCGACAGCGGGAACTCGTCGTCCATCACGGCATCCGTGTAGCCCTTCGGCGCGCCGGCGAGGATCTCGTCCGACAGGCCGCGAGCCCACTGCGAGGCCGGGTGCGGGGTGAGCGTGCCGCGGACGAGCTCGTACGCGGCGAGCCAGTGCGCGACCTTCGGGCGGTCGATGGAGTGCCAGTACAGGTCGTCGATCGCGTCGCCCAGGGCGACCACGGCGTCGGGCACGTTGTCCCAGTCGAAGGCGAGCGCCGTATCGGTCCAGTGCAGCACGCCGCGCTGGTGCAGCCATGCGAACAGCAGCTGTCCGCCCACCGCGTCGTAGTTGCGCGTGCGGGTGCCCGTGATCGAGAAGCGGAAGATGCGGTCGAAGATCACCGCGTACTGCACGAGGTGCGCGTAGTCGTGCATCTCCTGCTCGGTCTCGGTGAGTTCCTCGCCGGCTTCGATGCGTGCCGCGAGGGCGCGCTCGATCTTCACGGACTCGCGGAACGCCGTCATGTCGCAGCGCATCTCCTCCAGCGAGTAGAGGAAGAACGGCATCCGCTGCTTGATCATGAACGGGTCGAAGGGCAGGTCGCCGCGCATGTGGGTGCGGTCGTGGATGATGTCCCACATCACGAAGGTCTTCTCGGCCACCTGCTGGTCGTCGAGCATCGCGGCTGCGCGCTCCGGCAGGTCGAGGTTGGTGATCTCGGCAGCGGCACGGGTGACGCGACGGTAGCGTGCCGCCTCGCGGTCCTGGAAGATCGCGCCCCACGTGAAGGTCGGGATCTCGCGCATCGCGACGGTCTCGGGGAACAGCACGGCGGAGTTCGTGTCGTACCCGGGCGTGAAGTCGACCAGACGCAGCGAGACGAACAGCTTGTTGCCGTAGTCGCCCGCTTCGAGCGCCGCGATGAACTCCGGCCAGATCGTCTCGACGATCAGCGCCTCGACCAGGCGGTCGCTCGAGCCGTTCTGCGTGTACATCGGGAAGACGACGAGGTGGCGGATGCCGTCGACGCGGTGCTGCTGCGGCTGGAAGGCCACGAGCGAGTCGAGGAAGTCCGGCACGCCGAAGTCCGAGGCGGCCCAGCGGTCGAAGTCGACGACCGACGCCGCGAGGTAGTCGGCGTCGTGCGGGAAGGCGGGGGCGAGAGCGCGGATCGCGGCGGTGATGGTGCCGACGAGCTCGCGGGCCGCGGCGTGGTGCGCGGCATCCGGGATCGAGCCGTCCTTGATCTGCATCTCGCGGATCGCGATCGCCGCGTCCTTGAGCTGCGCCCAGGCGGCGGACTGCTCGGCGACCGATGCGTCCTCGACGACCTCGGGTTCGCCGACGATGGCCTGAACAGCGGAACTGTTGGCGGAAATGAGGGACATCGGGACCTCCGATCGGAGTGTTTGACGGAAAGATTCCTGCGTAAACGGAATCCTGACGATAATCTTACAGCTATGGATGACTCTGTCGACCGCGCGATCCTGACCGCGATCTCCCGTGACGGCCGCGCCACTCTCTCCCAGCTTTCGGATGCGGTCGGGCTGTCGGTCTCGGCGGTGCAGTCGCGTCTGCGCAGACTGGAGACGAGGGGAGTGATCTCCGGCTATCAGGCGATCCTCGACCCCGAGCAGGTGGGTACGCCGCTGTCGGCGTTCATCGAGATCACGCCGCTCGACCCGGCGCAGCCCGACAACGCCCCCGAACTGCTCGAGCACCTCGACGCGATCGAGGCTTGTCATTCCATCGCCGGTGATGCGAGCTACATGCTGTTCGTCCGGGTCCCATCCCCGCGCGCACTCGAGGAGCTGGTGCGCGACGTGCGACTCGCGGCGAACGTCAGCACCCGCACGACCGTGGTGCTGCAGACCTACTACGAGCACCGACCGATCATCCCGGTGGGCTCGCCCGAGTAGACCTGCTGACGGGCGTCAGAGCACGGCGCCCCCCATCGCCTCGCCCAGCGGGGTGCGCAGGTGCAGCATCCTTGCGCAGTCGCGCTCGCCGGCGATCAGTCGCGCGCCCCGCAGCAGGGCGAGGTGATGCGACGCGGTCGATGCAGAGGGGCCGGGACCGCACTGGCATCCCTATCCTGAGACCTGGGCCGTGATCGAGGGTGTTGCTTCGATCGCCGTGGGCGAGGAGACTCTCGTCGCCGGGGCAGGCGACACCGCTACCGGGCCCGCCTTCGTTCGCACTGCTTCACCGCTGTGGGCGACGGTGTCCTCAAGATCATCGGCATCCATGCGTCCGCCACCATCATCCAGATGTCCTCGACGAGGACCGAGTACCAGGAGACCACATGTCCTTCCAGGCATACCTCGACAACATCGAGACCAAGACCGGCCTCACCCCGCGGCAGTTCATCGAGCTCGCCACCGAGAAGGGGTTCGACCGGGCGACCAAGGCCGCACCCATCGTCGCGTGGCTCAAAGAGGACTACCAGCTCGGGCAAGGTCACGCGATGGCGCTCGTGCACGTGATCACGAAGGGCCCGCAGATCAGCGACAAGCACGTCGGCAAGGGCGGCGCACACGGCGACCCCTCCGACACGCTGTGGCTCGACGGCAAGGACAGCAACCCGAACCCCTGATCCCTCGTCGCGCAGAGGTCGGGCATCGGCCCGGCCAGTAGGATTCCCTGCGTGGCAGCATCCTCCCAGCGCAAGAAGAAGACCCAGAGCGCCAAGCGCACGCCGACCCGCACGAGCGGCAACCCGGCCAAGCGTCCGGTCGTCGAAGCAGGACCGGTGACGGCATCCGATTGGATCGGTGCCGCCCGTCTGCGCACCCTGCCGCTCGCGATCGCGCCGGTCGTCATCGGCACGGGCGCGGCACGCAGCACCGGGCCCGAGTTCCACTGGGTCATCGCGCTCGCCTGCCTCGCCGTCGCCGTGCTGCTGCAGATCGGGGTGAACTTCACCAACGACTACAGCGACGGGGTCCGCGGCACCGACGCCCACCGGGTCGGGCCTGCGCGTCTCACGGCCTCAGGGCGGGTGAAGCCCCGCACGGTCCTGATCATCGGACTGGTCTTCTTCGCGCTCGCTGCCCTCGTGGGGCTGGCGATCGTGGTGCGTACCGAGCAGTGGTGGATGCTGGCCGTCGGTGCCGCGTGCATCGTCGCCGCCTGGTTCTACACCGGGGGCAAGCGTCCCTACGGGTACTACGGCTTCGGCGAGGTCTTCGTGTTCGTCTTCTTCGGGCTCGTGGCCACGCTCGGCACCACCTGGGTGCAGGCGTTCGAGCTGCCGCAGCAGGCCTGGCTCGGGGCGATCGCGGCAGGCCTGTTCGCGTGCGCCGTGCTGCTCGCCAACAACCTGCGTGACATCGATCAGGACCGCGAGGTCGGCAAACGCACCCTCACCGTGCTGATCGGTCGCCGCGCCACCCAGGTGCTGTTCACGCTCTTCGTGCTGGCGCCGTTCGGGATCGCCGCGTTCCTGGCTCTGCTGTTCCCGATCGCCTGGATCTCGCTGCTGGCATTGCTCGCGGGCCTTCCAGCGATCGTGATCGTCTGGGCCTATCGCCAGCCGAGGGAGCTGGTGACCGCACTCGCGCTCACGTCCCTCACCGCCCTGCTCTACGCCGGCGCCCTGTTCTGGGCGTTCGTCGGCTGAGCCGAACCGGGGCTCTCAGGCCTTGGCGTCGCCGTCGACAGGACCGCCCGCCACGGAGTCGTCGATCGCCTGGTCCTCGGCGTCCGCATCGGCCTGCCCGCCGGAGGAGCGGCTCTCCCGGCGCTCCTGCAACCGGGCGGAGGCGTCGGTGAGCGGCGTGCGCAGGAACAGCATCGAGATGCTCATGCCGATGAGTGCGGCGAAGATCGCGGCGAGCCACCAGAACTCGCGGAAGATCGGGAAGAAGAACCACAGGATGGCGAGCGGCACCAGGAATGCCAGCAGCCGCAGCACGGTGTAGACGAGGAAAGGGGCGGGCTTCTTCACCCCTTCAGTCTACGTTCGCCGTGCAGTGCCTCCGTCGCCGATGCCGAGGTGGTCGAAGGGGATGCCGCGCACCACCCGACGCCAGGGGTGCTCCCCGAGGGACCACAGCAACCGGGCATCGAGGTCGAGCGCCAGATCCTCGCAGCCGACCGGCAGCGGGACGCGATCCCGGGCGAGTGCCGCTCGGGGGCCGCTCCACAGGACGCCGGGACGCAGATGGTCGGACTGCGACACGAAGTAGCGATCTCCCCACCGCACGGCGCCCTGCATGCTCGGGATGTCGGGGGAGAAGCGATCCACCTCGACGAAGCCGTCCTCGTCACCGTCCGGGACCGAGAACTCGCCGATCCGGCCGCTCCCGTCGGTGCGGTGCTCGCCGATGAGCACTCGTCGGAGGGGCGTGCCGTCGTCGTCGAACACCCGACCCAGGTAGGAGCAGCGCAGGGCCACCGGATGCACGCGGGTGCGTACGGCCACGAGGACGGTGGCGCGCCCACCGCGGCGCTGTCCGCCGGCGACCCGCTGGGCGAGCGCGCCACGGACCTCGCGCACGTCGGACAGATCGAACTCCCAGATGCCGCGTCCCGTCGCGGCCACGAACAGCCGGTCGTCGAACCAGGCGAGGCCGCCGGCGTGGATCGGCGCCGGCTGCAGCTCGCCGTCGTCGTCGGCGACCGCGAGGACGACATCCAGGTGGCGTGAGCGGTCGCGGTCCACGAACGTGACGCGGCATGCGAGGTGGACGCCGTCGAGGCGCTGTCGGAACCAGCTCACCGCGATCGTGCTGCGGCCGCGCCACGTGCCGAGGTCGATGCCCTGCGGATACCAGCGTCGGGTCCAGGTCCGGGCGGAGAGCCATCGAAGCTCGAGGGTGTCTCTCCGCTTCTGCCGCACCGGGCGCCACGTCGATCCGAAGGGCCACAGCATGCTCCCCATCGTCCCTGATCCGAGGGCTCGGTGCGAACCGAATCGGTGTGCGCTCGACCGCGCCGGTCGCGGACACCCGTCGTTCACCTCGTGGTCGCCGTCCGGCAACGACGGGCTGACACCATTCCGGGACACCGCCTGTCTCCGGGAGTTCCGTGCGCACACCCCTCGTCACCGTCATCCTGCCCGCCAAGGATGCCGGCGAATACATCGGGACGACGCTCGAGACGCTCTCCCGGCAGTTCGACGACCCGGCCGCGCTCAAGCTCGTCGCGATCGACGACGGCTCGCGCGATGACACGGGTGCGCTCATGCGGCAGTATGCGCAGAGGTTTCCGCATGCCGAGGTCCTGCGAAATCCGACCGCCCGCGGGCTGGCGACCGCACGCAATCAAGGACTCGATCACGTCGAGGGCGACGCGTTCTGCTTCCTCGACGGCGACGACTGGATGCAGCCGAAGCGGCTCGAGGTGCTGGTGTCGCGGTTGCGAGAGCTCGACGCCGACTTCCTCCGCACCGATCACGTCACGGTCGCCGGCTCGCAGCGCACTCTGGTGCGCGCACCGCACCCGTGGCGTGACCGCCTGGCGTCGCCCCGGGAGGCGATCCTGCCGGAGACCGAGTCGACGATGGTCGACTACCCGTACGCCTGGGCCGGGATCTTCCATCGCCGGGTGATCGACCGCGGTCTGGCCCGCTTCCCGGAAGGGCTGTTCACGGCGGAGGATCGCCCGTGGATCTGGCGGCTCCACCTGCAGTCGCGGTCGTTCGCGGTCGTCGATGCGCCCGCGCTGCTGTACCGGCGCGGCGTCGCCACCTCGCTCACCCAGACCCGGGATCGACGCCAGCTCGACTTCGCACGCGCCATGGACGAGGTCATCACCGTGGTGGAGCAGGACCCGGAAGCCGAGCGCTTCCTGCCGAAGGTCGTCTGGACGGCGCTCGCGCTCAGCTCGCATCATCTGGTGCGGGCGCGCCGGATGCGTCCGGGGCTGCGCGCCGAGATGCGCACCGGCATCCGCGACATGCTCCGGCGGCTCCCCGCCGACGAGATGACCGCCGTGCTGGAGCGCTTCGACGGTCCGCGGCGCCGGGTGCTCGCACGCACTCTCCGACAGGCGGGGCGCACAGCGTGACGCAGATCTTCGCGCTGCACAGCGCCTACGGACTCGCCACCGCGGTCGCGGCGATCGACGCGGGGCTCCTCGATGCTCCCGGGGGCTCTCGCCTCTACGACGGGGAACGCCTTCTGGTGCCGTTCACGTCGTCGCGGGTGCCCGAGACCGCGGTCGGCATCGCAGACGACCCCGTACTGCGTTCGCTGCGCGCGCGGTTCGGCCGCGTCGAGCCGCTCGAGGAGCTGCTCGGTCCGCTGCATCCGAGCTCGTGGGATCCGGCCGAGGCCGACCTGCCGATGCTCGAGCGGCTGCTCGTCCGCGCGTGGCGCCTCGACCCCCGCGAGCTGGAGCTGTTCGTGCAGAGTCCGCAGGTGGCGCCGGCCCGAACGCTGATGACGCTGTTCCCGCATGCCCGGATCACCATCATCGGGGACGGTCTCATGACGTACTCGCCCCTGCGGGTGCGGATGCCCTTGCCGGTGGCCGCGCGGATCGTGCGCGTCGTGCATGCCGATGTCGTGCCCGGAGTGCGACCCCTCGTCGGGTCACCCCAGGCCGAGGTCGTGCCCGTGCCTCCGGCGGCCTTCGCGGCGGCGCTGCAGGAGGCGGATGCCGGTGCCCCGGACGTCATCGATGATGACGTGCCGACCGTGCTCGTGCTCGGGCAGTACCTGTCGGCGCTCGGCCTCATGTCGGCGGCGGCGGAGATCGACCTCCAGCGGCGCCTCATCGACCGGGCCGCGGAGTGGTCACCACGGCGCATCGTGTTCAAACCGCACCCCGCTGCACCGCCGATGGTGACCGAGGCGGTGCGTGCGCGGGCGACCGCGCAGGGCGTCGACTTCGTCGAGTACCGCGGCCCGCTCGCCGCAGAGCTTCTTGCGGAGCGGCTCGATGCGGTGGCGGTGGTCGCGGGATTCTCGACGGCGCTTCCGACCGCGCGCACGCTCTTCGGGCGTGCGATCGGCTCTGCGGGGAACGCCGAGGTGCTTCGGTCGCTGACCCCGTTCGAGAACAGCAATCGGATCCCCGCGACGCTGGTCGACGCGCTCACGCGTGCGGATTCGCCCTACCTCGAGCCCGAGCGGCTCCAGCTGCTGATCGATGCGGTCGGCTACGCGATGCAGCCCGAGATCGCCCGGCACCTGCGCGCTCGTGCCGAGGAACTGCTCGTCGGCCTCGCCTCCGAGGAACGCGACCGGTACTTCACGCCCCGTCGCCTGGCCGAGCTGCGGTTGCCGGGAGCGCCCAGGGAGGGCGTCTTGCGGCGTGCGTTGCGCCCGGCGGGCGGAGTGGGCAGGGTCGAGGAGTGGCGGCTCCACGCCCTCGGTGCACGTCGACGTGCCGGACGGGCCTGGCGGGCGCTGCGAGGACGATGACGAAGAGGATGACGAAGACGAGGATGCGGAACATGGACGACGAGCGACCTCTCACGGTGGCGATCATCCCGGCACGCGGCGGGTCGAAGCAGGTTCCGCGCAAGAACCTGCAGCGGGTGGGAGGGGTGCCGTTGGTCGAGCGCGCGGTCCACGCGGCCGGCGCGGCCTCCGGCATCGACCTGGTCGTGGTCTCCACCGACGACGACGAGATCGCGGCGGTCGCCCAGGGCGCCGGTGCCCGGGTCGTCCGTCGCCCCGAAGACCTCTCCGGCGACACCGCGACGTCGGAGAGTGCGATCCTGCACGCGCTCGACCAGCTCGAGGCGGAGGGCCTTCGGGTCGACGTCGTGGCATTCCTGCAGGCGACTTCGCCGTTCATCCCGAGCGATGCGCTCGCCACCGCGGTGGAGGAGATCGGCGCCGACCGGGCCGACAGCGTGTTCTCCGCGTACGAGACCTACGGGTTCCTGTGGCGGAAGGACGAAGACGGCGCCGCGGTGGCGATCAACCATGATGCCGCCCATCGTCCGCGTCGGCAGGATCGTGAGCCGCACCACTTCGAGACCGGGGCGTTCTACGTGTTCCGCGCGGCGGGCTTCCGCGAGAGCAGGCATCGTTTCTTCGGGAGGATCCGCATCGCAGCGGTGCCGGAGTGGACGGCGATCGAGGTCGACGACGCCGATCAGCTCCGGGTCGCCCGCGCGCTCGCGGCGCTCCACGAGGTGGCGCAGCCGATCCCGGTCCGCGCGGTCGTGACGGACTTCGACGGCGTGCACACCGACGACAGGGCGATCATCGACGCCGACGGCGGCGAACGGGTGCGGGTCAGTCGCGAGGACGGGATGGGCGTGGCCCTGCTGCGCCGTGCCGGTGTGCCGCTGCTGATCCTCTCGACCGAGGTGAACCCGGTCGTCCGCGCCCGTGCGACCAAGCTGCGCGTGCCGGTGCTGCACGGCATCGACGACAAGGAGTCGGCGCTTCGCGACTGGGCGCAGGAGAACGACGTGGCACTCGCCGACATCGCGTATCTCGGCAACGACGTGAACGACCTGCCCGCGATGCGGATCGTGGGCTGGCCGGTCGCCGTCGCGAACGCGCACCCGCGGGTGATCGCGGAGGCCCGTGTGGTGTTGCGGCGTCGCGGTGGCGACGGTGCGGTGCGGGAGCTGATCGAACGGGTGTTGTCGAGCTGACCGACGCCGGTAACCCGGTCTTTGCGCCGCGTTCACCCTCGGCCCGTACTCAGGAGGGAGGGGTGCGCCAGCGCTCGATGACCGGAGGAAACATGACTGTCAGCATCGGCTCGCACGTGATCGGCGGAGGGCGTCCCGCCTACGTCATCGCCGAGATCGGCCTGAACCACAACGGCGAAGTCGACATCGCGAAGCGGCTCATCGACGTCGCGGCCCGTTCCGGCGCCGACGCCGTGAAGTTCCAGAAGCGCACCCCGGAGATCTCCACGCCCGAGCACATGCGCGACGTCCCGCGCGAGACGCCGTGGGGCGTCATGAGCTATCTCGACTACCGTCGCCGTGTCGAGTTCGGCCGTGATGAGTACGTCGAGATCGGCGACTACGCCACGATGCGGGGGCTGGACTGGTTCGCGTCGCCGTGGGACGTGCCCAGCGTCGAGTTCCTCGAGGAGCTGAACGTGGTGGCGCACAAGGTCGCCTCGGCCAGCCTCACCGACACCGAGCTGCTGATCGCCCTGCGTGAGACCGGGAAGCCGATCATCCTCTCCACCGGCATGTCGACGATCGAGCAGATCGATCGAGCGCTCGACACCCTCGGCACCGATCGGGTGGTCCTCATGCACGCGACCTCGACCTATCCGCTGGAGCCCGAAGAGGCGAACCTGCGGGTGATCGCGACCCTGCGCGACCGCTACCCCGGGGTTCCCGTCGGCTACTCGGGCCACGAGCGCGGACTCCAGATCTCCCTCGCCGCCGTGGCCATCGGCGCCGTCGCGGTGGAACGCCACATCACGCTCGATCGCACGATGTGGGGCTCCGACCACGCCGCGTCCCTCGAGCCGACCGGCCTCGAACACCTCGTGCGCGACATCCGTGTGATCGAGCGGGCGCTCGGCGACGGCGTCAAGCGGGTGTTCGACAGCGAGCGCGCGCCGATGGCGAAGCTGCGCCGCGTCTCCGCATGAGAGGTGCCTCCGGCATCCGCGTGGTCGCCATCGCGGACGCCGACTCCTTCGTGAAGTGGGCGGCATCGCTGCTGGGGTCCGTTCCGGGACTGCGCCCGCACCTGCTGCTGGTTCGCACGCCTCTCACGGCGAGTGTCGAACAGCAGCGGACGGCGCTCGCAGGCACGACGCTCGGACCGCAGGACGTCACCCGCGTCGCGTTCGCGGAGGCCGCCGGCTGGCTCGCCGGGCAGCGTCCCGACGTGGTCCTGCTCGCGGGGCGCGGACCGTTCGTGCGGCTGATGGGGCGGGTGATCGATTCGCTGGAGCATCGTCCGGTCACGGTCTCGGGGTTGCCCGGGATGGCGATTCCCGCGCAGCGCGGGGCGCTGGACTACCGGCGGCACACCGACCTGCTGGTGGTGCACTCCCACCGCGAGGTGCGCGCCTTCGAGGAGCTCGGACGACGCATCGGCGTGCAGATGCCCACGGCGCTGGCGACGCTCCCGTTCGCCCGACGGCGGCAGCGGATGCTGCGCACCGAGCGGGTGAGCGTCGACGCCTCGGTCGGAGGCCGCGGAGGTGTCGCTGTCGCCGAGCGTCCGGCACCGACCGCGCCGGTGCGGCCGCCGGCGACCGACATCGTGTTCGCTGCGCAGGCCCTCGTGCCGGTCGCACGTGAAGAGCGCGCCGAGATCGCGGCGATGCTCGTGCGCGCCGCCGAAGCCGCACCTGGACGTCGCGTGGTGGTGAAGCTGCGGTCACGAGCGGGGGAGTCGGAGACCCACCTCGATCGCGAGCCGTATGCGGGGCTGCTGCCGACCCGCCTGCCGCAGAACCTCGTCTTCTCCTACGAGTCGATGGCTACCGCCCTCGAGACGGCTGCCGGTCTGGTCACGGTGAGCTCGACGGCCGCGATCGAGGCGACGGCGCTCGGGGTGCCCGTGATCGCGCTCGACTCGTTCGGGGTGAGCAAGAGCCTGCTGAACACGGTGTTCGTGGGCAGTGGACTTCTGGGAGGTCGCAGCGAGGTCGTCGCCGGACGGTTCCGGCATCCGCATCCCGACTGGCTCCGCGACAACTACTTCCACTCCGAGAACGAGTCGACGTGGTGGGAGCGGGTCGAGCAGCTCGTCGCTCTGCGGCGCTCGGGGGCACTGCCCGCACGTCGCGTTCCCCCGGCACGGGGAGGTTCGCTCCACGAGGCCTGGCACCGGGCGAGCGTGCTGGGTGCCGACGATCGCACGGTGCAGGGCACGCTGGCGCTCGCGGTCGGAGCTCCGGCGACGCGGGCGCTCTCGGCCGTGCGAGGCCGTCGGGCGCCACGGGATGGCGGCACCTGGTCGGACGCCTCGACCGACTACACGCTCGAGCCGAATCCGTTCGACGACTCGATCCGCCGCTGAGCGGAGCGCCTCGCCGTGAGGATGCGCCGCTGCGGTGGGGCCTCCCACGCAGCGGCGCATCTGCGGCACCGCTCAGCTGCTGCGGCGGATGGCGCGCACCCCGACGATCAGTCCGACCACCGCGACCGCGAGTGCCGAGACCCAGCCCCACAGCACGGTCGCATCCGCCAGATCTCCCGCGAACAGCGCACGCTCGGCCTGCACGACCCAGTTCACCGGGTTGACCGAGGCGACGACCCGCATCCAGTCGGGTGCGGCATCGAGCGGCAGCAGCATCCCCGACAGGATCAGCAGTGGGAAGATCAGCGACTGCTGCACACCCCAGAACAGCCACTCCCGGTCCTTCGTCGCCAGCGCGAGGGAATAGGACAGCGAGCCGAGGCCCACGCCGAACACGGCCAGCAGAGCCAGCCCGATGAGCAGTCCGGGGATGTCGGCCGCGAACCCGAACGGCCAGGCGATCAGTACGATCACGAGCGCCTGGACGACGATCGGCGCGATCTCCTTGAGTGCGCGGCCGACCAGCAGCGAGGAGCGGGCGAGCGGGGCGACCAGCGTGCGTTCATGCGAACCGGTCATCATCTCGTACTGCAGGTTCGATCCGGTGGACCCGGTGCCGAACAGCACGATCATCACGAGCACGCCAGGCACGAACCAGGCCAGGGTCTCGCCCGCCGGTCGCCCGGAGTCGCCGATCAGCAGCGGAGCGAACAGCCCCAGGAAGATGAGCGGCTGCAGCAGGCTGAAGATCAGCGTGAACGGATCGCGCAGCACCGGCTTGAGCTCCCGGGTCAGCACGTTCCTGGTGTCGCGCGCGAGGTTCGGGCGCACGAGCGTGTCGTTGACATTCATGAGAGGACTCCTGTCGTGCTGTTCTCGGAAGGGGTGCGGACGTCGGAGGACGTGGCGGGATCGGATGCTTCGGCCGCCGCATCCGCGCCTTCGCCTGCTTCGCGCAGGGTGCGGCCGGTGAGGGCGAGGAAGACGTCGTCGAGCGTCGGCGGGACGCCCGTCGCGCGGCGGACGAGGATGCCGGCGGCGTCGAGTTCGCGCACGATCACCGGCAGCAGGCGGTCGCCGTCCGGAACCGCGAGCGAGATCGCGGAATCGTCGACCGTGATCTCGGCCGAACTGAGGCGAGCGACCACGGCGCGGGCACTCGCCGTTTCGGCCGCATCCGCGAATCCGAACGTCAGCACGTCGCCGGCGAGCGTCGCCTTGAGGGAGGCCGCGTCGTCGTCGGCGATGATGCGCCCCTTGTCCATGACCATCACGCGCTCGGCGTAGCGGTCGGCCTCCTCCAGGTAGTGCGTGGTGAGGAAGACAGTGGTGCCATGCTGGGTGCGCAGATCGAGGATGTGCTCCCAGAGGTTGGCCCTGCTCTGCGGGTCGAGTCCGGTGGAGGGCTCGTCGAGGAAGATCAGGGGCGGCGCGTGCATGAGCCCGAGCGCGATGTCGAGACGACGCTTCTGCCCGCCGCTGAGCTGCTGCACGCTGCGGGTCGCGAAGGAGGTGAGATCGAGGGATTCGATGAGCTCGTCCGCCCGCCGCACACTGTCTCGCCGCGACATCCCGTAGAACGCGCCCTGACTCAGCAGTTCGTCGCGCACGCGCTGGGAGAAGCTGCCGCTCGTGAGCTGTCCGACGTAGCCGATACGGGCGCGGACCCCTGCGGCATCGGTGCGGATGTCGTGCCCGACCACCTTCGCGCGTCCCGAGGTGGGCGGGATGAGGGTGGTCAGCATCCGCAGGGTCGTCGACTTGCCGGCGCCGTTCGGGCCGAGGAAGGCGACGAGCTCGCCGCGCACGGCGGTGAAGGAGACATCGGTCACGGCGTGCACCGGCGTCTTCTTGACGGTGAAGACCTTGGTCAGGCCTTCGGTCTCGATGAGGGATTCGTTCATGGAACCGAGAGTAGGAACCCATGCGGACAGATCCTGTCCGCGATGTCTGGCAATCTGAGACGCATGACCGACACCACCACCCGCGCACTCGCTCTGCTCAACCTGCTGCAGACGCATCGGCACTGGCCGGGGACCGAGCTCGCCACGCGCTTGGGCGTGACCGAGCGCACCGTGCGCCGCGACGTCGACCGCTTGCGCGAGCTCGGATACCGGGTGGAGTCGACGCCCGGCGTGGCCGGAGGCTACCGACTCGAGGCGGGGAGCGCCGTGCCGCCGCTGCTGCTCAACGACGATGAGGCGGTGACCATGGCCATCGGACTGCGTGTCGCCGCGACGCAGCAGCTCGTCGGCGGGGCGGAGGTCACGCTCACGGCGCTCGCGAAGCTCGAGCAGGTGCTGCCCTCGGCTCTGCGCCAGCGGGTGAACGCGCTCGCCGCATCGGTGCAGGCTCCGCGCATCGGCGACGGTCCGGTGGTCTCGCCGGAGGTGCTCGGAGAAGTCGCCCTCGCCACCCGCGACACCGAGCGGCTGCGGCTGCGGTACGTGGACGGGGAAGGGCGCGAGAGCGTCCGCCGCGTCGAGCCGCACGCGCTCGCGCCGGCCGGTCGCAAGTGGTTCCTGTTGTGCTGGGACCTCGACCGCGACGACTGGCGCACGTTCCGCGTGGACCGCATCGTCTCCGTCGAGCACACGCGCGTGCTGTTCACCCGGCACGAGATCACGGAGGAGGAGATCGAGGAGCGCGTGCTCGTGGCCTCCTCGTGGTCGCCGCAGAAGGTGGAGGCGGCCGCCGTGATGGAGCTGCCGCTCGCCGAGATGCAGGACCGCTTCGGACCGTGGTGGGAGGGCGCCACGCCCGTCGGTGACGACCGCACACGCTGGCCCGTCGGCGGCTCCGACTGGCGCGAGGCCATGTACGGCTTGCTCTGGATCCCCGAGGGCGTCGAGTACACCGTGGCACTGTCCGATCCGCATCGCAGTGAGCTGCGCGAGGCCGTCGGGCGGCTCCTGCGCGCCCTCGACGCCCCGGATCCGGATGACGCCGGGTGACGGCTGATGGTCATCCTCAGACTCATAGGGTTATCCCAGGCAACGATCCTGGCGGGACAGATCACGGCCAGGTAACGTCATTCCCATCGCGGCGATCCGGGCGGTCCCGGGCCTCAGCTCATATCTGACGGCGTTGCGGGTTCGACTCCCGCCGTCGCGTCCACTTCGAGAAGCACGAGCCCGTCCGGACTCGCTCAGCGCCGGTGAGACGGACAGGTCTCGCCTCAGTCCTTGCCGCGGTCGACCCAGCGGGTGTGCGCCCGGAGCCCATGGAAGACGCCCTGCCTGATCACGAGATACGTCAACAGCAGGCTGACGACCACACCGAGCACGACCAACGTGATGTTGAGAATCATCAACAGACCGAGCTGGGTTTCGAAGTCCATGGTTGCGACCCTACCGAATCGGCACTCGCCCCTTACAACCCCAACTGATCCAGCCGCTCCTCGAAGCGCACCTGCACGTCCTCCGGCTCGTCGTCCGCGGCATCGGCCCAGATCGCGTCCAACTCCTTCTGCACGGATTCGGGGAGCGCGGCGAACTTCTCGTCCCACGCGGCGACGGGGGTCCAGTAGCCCACGACCTTGAAGCGGGTCGCGGGCAGGCCGAGCTCCCTGCGCAGGTACTTGCGCACGTCGCGCAGCGCCACGGTCTCGCCGGCGACCCAGACATAGCCCTCGTCGAGCGCGAGCCGGTCGTCGACGATGCCGCGCACGAGCGGGCCGAGGGCACTGGGGCCGTGGCCGTTGCCGCCGAACACCCAGGTGACCTCGACGTCCGCGCCCACCTCGAGAGCGACGCGATCCGCCTCGCTCGGCACCTCGAGCACGACCCGCGTGCGCACGCCCTCCGGCGCCTCGGCGATGATGCGCGCCACGGCCGGAAGCCCGGTGAGGTCGGCGACGAGCACCTGCCACGTGATGTCGGCCGGCGGCGAGTACAGGCCGGTGGGGGAGTTCAGCCCGAGCACGTGTCCCGGCTCCGCACGTGCGGCCCAGGGACCGGCGACTCCCGCCTCGTGGATCACGAAGTCGATGTCGAGCTCGCCGGCATCGGGGCGCACGCCGCTGATCGTGTACGTGCGCATCGGCGCCTCGGGTGCGCCTTCCGGCGTCTCCCACCAGTCGCCCGCCGGCACCGGCAGCGACACCTCCTTCGGGTCGTCGCCGTGCGGGAAGAACACCCGTACGTACTCGTCGCCGATGCCGGTGCTGAGGAAGTCGGCGATCCCCTCGCCGCCGAGCGTGACGCGGACCAGGGTCGGGGTGAGGGTGGTCGTGCTGCTGACGATGCCGCGGTGGATGCTCACGGAGTCTCCGTCTCTGTTGTGGGGGTCGGATTGTCGGGTGTCCGGGGTTGCGGTGTGGTGCGGGTCTGGGCGAGCCAGGAGTCGCGGTAGAGCCCGTCCGTCGCGAGAAGCTCCTCGTGGGTGCCGCGCTGCGTGGCCCGGCCTTCGGCGAACACGACGATCTGCTCCGCGGTGACGGCCTGCTGCAACCGGTGTGCGATGAGCAGAGCCGTGCGTCCCTCACGCAGTGCCTCGATCGCGCGCTCGACCGCATCGCGATGATGGAGGCCGACGTCGGCGGTCGCCTCGTCGAGGATCACCACGTCGGGGTCGGCGAGAAAGGCCCGGGCGACAGCCAGCTGCTGGATGCGCCCCTCGTCGAGTGGGACGACGGGATCCGCGGAGGAGCCGTCGTTCTCGAGGATCATCGCCTCGACCGCCCACTGCGCCCCGACCGCCCGGAGGGCTGCGACGATCTCGTCGTCGCCCGCCTCGGGCGCGACCAGTCGCAGGTTGTCGGCGATCGTTCCCCGGAAGTGGTGCAGCTCCTGTGACAGGTAGTACGGCGCGTCCGCATCCGAGGCGAGGTGCACGCTGCCCGAGGTCGGCGGGTGGTGCCCGGCGATCACGCGGGCGAGCGTGCTCTTGCCCGACCCGGACGTGCCCACCAGCGCTGCCGTGGTGCCCGGGTCGACCTGCAGGTTCACACCGCTGATGCCGCGACCGGTGGTCGGGTAGCGGAACGTCACGTCGCGCACCTCGATCCCGACGGATGCTGCGGGCGCCGCATCCGTCTCCGTGCCTCGCGCGGCCGCTGCGGGGGCGAGGTCGATGACGCCGACGAGTCGCGCGAGACCGATGGCCGCCCTCTGGATGTCATTGAGTCCGAAGATCAGCTGCCCGACCGGGCCGAAGAGGCGGTGGAACAGCAAGGCGGCCGTGGTGACGGCGCCCACCGTGATCGCACCGGCGGACTGCAGCAGGAAGCCGGTGCCGAGGATCGCGGCGAGGCCGACGAGCTCGCCGCCGTTGATCCAGCGGAACAGGCGATTCGTCACCCGCACGCCCTCGATCTGCATCCGGATCGACGCCTCGGCGCGCTCGCGCACCCGTTCGAGAGCGGGTTCCTGCTCGTTGAACGCGGTGAGCGTCTCGATGCCCTCGACCGCGTCGAGCACGGCCTGGCTGCGCGCGGCCTCGCGCACCCGCACCTCGCGGAACACCACGCGCGACCTGCGCAGGAACGCCCGCGTCCCGAGGACGTAGAACGGCGCGGAGGAGAGACCCGCGAGTGCGAGCCAGGGGTCGAGCGCCGTCAGCGCGACCACTGAGACCCCGATGGCGAAACCCGCGGAGAGCAGCGTCGGAGCCACATTCCCTCCGGCCTCCGCCACCGCATCCACGTCGCCGGTGACGCGGGACAGCAGATCGGCGCTCTCGCCGTCGTCCACCGAGCTCACCGGAAGCCGCATCGCCGAGGCGAACACGTCTTCGCGCAGGGTCGCGAGCATGTCCTGCACCAGACCGGTGAGCACCCGCACGGACCACAGCATCACGACGGCGGCGCCGATGGCGCCCAGACCGGCCCCGGCGACCCACCCGGCGATGGTCGCGAAACCGGCGTCGGACGAGACGGCATCGACGATGCGTCCCAGGCACGCGGGCATCACGATCCCGAGCGCGGATGCCGCGAGGAAGAGCGCAGCGACTCCCGCCGTTCGGCCGGGGTGCTGCCGCAGCAGCGCGCCCACCACGGCCCGCACACGGGCGCTGGAGGCGATCGGGAGCAGTGCCGTCGACGTCTGGTCACTCATGGCGCGCGTCCGATCCTTCGGAGGGGAGGTCGATGACCCGGTCGCAGGCACCGAGCAGGACCGGGGAGGTGGTGATCACGATCACGGTCTCGTCGTGATCCGCGAGGGCGCGGGCGATGTGCGCCTCGGTGATGGCGTCGACGGCCGAGGTCGGTTCGTCGAGCACCAGCACATCGGCGTCCGCGTGGAGGGCGCGCGCGATGCCGATGCGCTGCCGCTGTCCGCCCGAGAGCCGCCGTCCGGCCTCGCCGACCTGCGATTCCCAGCCCCCGACCTGCACCACGGTGTCGTGCAGCGCCGCCATCTCGACGAGTGCAGGATGCGCAGGCTCTTCCACCCCGTGCCCGCGCACGGCTTCGCGCAGAGACCCGCTCACGATCGTCTGCCCGTGCGGAGGCGCGACGACGCGGCGGCGGTACTCCACCGGATCCAGCTCGGTCAGATCCCGGAGTTCACCGTCGACCGCGAGCGACACCAGACCGTGGTCGGTGCGCGTGCGCAGACCGAGCAGGCGGGAGAGGGCGCGAGCGGTGTCGCTGTCGGCAGGGCGGATGCCCAGCAGCTCCCGTTCGCGAACCTCGACCGGAGCGGCGGCTGAGCCCATGCGGAAGGCCAGCACGACATCACCCGCTGGTCCTGTCGAGGCGGCAGACGCGGCGGGCGCATCGAGCAGGTCATCGGCGTCGATCACCTCGGCGAGCCTCTTGGCGGAGGCGAGTTTGTGGATCCAGTTCGAGGGGAACGAGCCGGCATAGGCGAGGTAGCCGCTAATGAACTGGGCGAGGCCCAGCACGGTCACCAGCTCGCCGATGCTGATGCGACCCTCCGCCGCGAACCACGCCGACATACCCGCGAGTGCTGTCGTCGCGACCGCGGCCAGGGTTCCGCTCACCGCTTCGTACGAGGCGAGGGAGCGTCCGGCCGCGGTGGCGGCCCGCCGGGAGGTGTCGCTCGCGGCGAGATAGCGCCGCACGGCCTCCTCGCGGGCGCCGATGCCCACGAGCACCCGGAATCCGCTCATGAAGTCCGCGGCGACGGCCCCGGCCTCGGTCGCCGCGTGCTGCTCGGCGAAGCCACGACGCTCGAGGGGGCGAGAGACGACCTGCATCACGAGCATCATCGCGATGGTCGAGCCGAACACGACGAGCGTCGCGACGGGCGAGATCACCAGCATCGCGAGGCCGGCTCCGATGATGGCGGCGATCGTGGAGCACTGCTGCGCCACCGACCAGGCGACTCCGGCCACGCGGTAGGTGTCGGATGTGACGAACGTGAGAGCTTCTCCCGGCGTCACCGTGCGCCGGGAGAGCCGGGGACGCAGCATCCGCGAGAGGGTCAGATGCCGCAGCGCCTGCTCGCCGTAGCCGTAGATCGACACCATGAGGCGGGAGGCGGACTGGTAGCTCGCGGTCAGCACGAGGAACGTGCCGATCAACACGCCGATCCAGATCGCCAGCGCGACCGGGTCGGCGGGGAGCACCGCGCGATCGATGGTCGCTCCGATGATGACGGGGATCGTCGCCTCGGCCAGCGCGTGCACGATGAGCAGCGTCGTCGCCCCGGCGAGGGCGATGCCGCGTCCCTCGGCGGCCAGCGCGATGCCGAAGAGCCTCCGCGGAGTGCGCGTCACGGCATCCGCCGACCGAGCGGGAGCACCAGCGGCGTTCCCGAGACCGGATCGGTGATGACCTTGCACGGCAGGTCGTACACGGCCTGCACGAGCTCGGCCGTGATGATCTCGCGCGGGTCGCCCTGCGCCACGATGGCCCCGTCGCGCATCGCCACGAGGTGTGTCGCGTAGCGCGCGGCGTGATTCAGGTCGTGCAGGACGGCCACGAGCGTCGTGCCGTCGCGGTGGAGGTCGGCGAAGAGCTCCATCAGGTCGATCTGGTGCGCGATGTCGAGGAAGGTCGTCGGCTCGTCGAGCAGCAGGTGCTTGGTCTGCTGGGCGAGGGCCATCGCCACCCAGACGCGCTGCCGCTGTCCGCCGGAGAGCTCGTCGACCAGACGCCGAGACAGGTCGGTGACGCCGGTCGCGGCCATCGCCTGGGACACCGCGCGCTCATCCGCGCGGCTCCAGGTGCGCATCGCGCTCTGGTGCGGGAACCGCCCGCGGCCCACCAGGTCGGCGACCGTGATGCCGTCGGGCGCGATGGACGACTGCGGCAGGAGCCCCAGTTTGCGCGCGGCCTCTTTCGGCTTGAGCGAGCGCAGTTCGTCTCCGTCGAGCAGCACGGCGCCGGTGGTCGGGCGCAGCAGCCGGGCGAACCCGCGCAGCAGCGTCGACTTGCCGCACGCGTTCGGTCCGATGATGATCGTGAACGAGTCGTCGGGGACCTCGAGCGACAGATCGGAGATGATGGGGGTATCCCCGTAGCCCAGCGTGATGTCGCGGGCCAGCAGCGAAGCGGTCATGGGTGTTCCTTTCAGGTGCGGCGCGCGTACTGGGCGGCCAGCAGCCAGGCGAGATAGATGCCGCCGACCGAGACCGTCACGACGCCGACCGGCACGGCGACGAGTTGGGCGACGGCATCCGACACCACGACGAGGGCGGCACCGGTCAGCATCACGGGCACCGTGCCCATCGGGGTGTTCGAGCGGGTGAGGCGCTGCGAGATCTGCGGGGCCGCGAGGGCGATGAAGGAGATGGGCCCGGCGGCGGCGGTGACGAGTGCGACCAGCGCGACGCCGAACACCATGGCCATGAGTCGTGTACGCCCGGGGCTGATGCCGAGGGCGGTCGCCGCATCGTCGCCCATCTCCAGCACGGGCAGCGTACGGGCGAGCGGGAGGGCGAGCACGGTCACGATCGCGAACACGATGGCAGCCGGGATCAGCTGGTCGAACCCGAGCGAGGCGAGCGAGCCCGCCCCCCAGGTCGCGGCCATCATCGCCTTCTCGACACTGACCGAGATCAGGATCCACGAGGTGAGCGACCCGAGTCCCGCAGAGACGCCGATGCCGACGATGATCAGCCGGAATGACGACATCGTGTTCTTGTTCGCCAGCACGTAGACGAGCAGCGCGGTGGACAGGCCGCCGACGAGCGCACCGGCCGCCTTGAACATGTAGGTGTTCAGCTCGAGGACGATCATCACGAGCGTCACGCCGAACTGGGCGCCGATCCCGAAGCCGATGATGTCCGGCGAGCCGAGCGGGTTGCGGGTGAGCGACTGGAAGATGCCGCCGGCGAGGGCGAGTGCGGCTCCGCACAGCACTGCGAACAGCACCCGGGGCAGGCGCCACTCGAAGACGACCTGGCGGATGTCGGGATCGGAGGCCGGGTCGAAGATCGCCCGGATGACCGAGGCGAAGTCCACCTCGTAGGCGCCGAGCGTCATGGAGGCGAGGCCCACTCCGAGGATCACGATGACGAGCACGACGCTGACGACGACGGATCGCACGGGGATGAGTGCGGCGACGCGCGAGGTCTCGATACGGAACAGCCGTCGCCCGCGGTCCACGGGGGCGAGCCCGGGATCCGAGAAGTCGGTGCCCGGGAGGACGACGGGCTTCTGGTCGATGCTCACAGTCCGCTCACCCGCTTGCGGCGCACGAGGACGATCAGGATCGGAGCTCCGAGGAGAGCCGTGACGATCCCGACGCGCATCTCCCCGTTGGGAAGGACGATGCGGCCGAGGATGTCGGCGAACAGCAGGAAGGCGGGTCCGATGATCATCGAGTACGCGAGCACCCAGCGCTGATCGGGCCCGGTGAACCAGCGGACGATGTGGGGGATCATGAGCCCGACGAAGGCGATGGGGCCGGCGGCGGCGACGCTGGTTCCGGCCAGCAGGGTGACGGCGATGATGACGAGGATGCGGGTCACGCGCACGCGAGCGCCGAGGGCCTGCGCCAGGTCGTCTCCGAGTGCGAGGGCGTTGAGGGAGCGTGCACAGAGGAGCCCGATCAGCAGGCCGGTCACGATGAGTGGCACGGCCCAGGTGAGCTGGTCGAGGGTGCGCCCGCCGATCGAGCCGACACCCCAGAAGCGCATCACTTGGAGGGTGCTGTGGTCTCGGAGCACGATGGCGGTCGTGAATCCGGTGAAGGCAGCGCCCAGGGCGACTCCGGCGAGTGTCAGTTTCATGGGTGTGGCCCCCGACGCTCCGAACGAGCCGAGCACGTAGACGAGCATGGTGAGGACGAACGCTCCGAGCAGGGCGAAGGGCACATAGGCGCCGGGGGTCGTCAGCCCGAGCACGCCGACCGCGAAGGTGACGGCGAAGGATGCCCCGGCGTTGACGCCGAGGATGCCGGGGTCGGCCAGAGGGTTGCGCGTGAAGGCCTGGATCAGTCCGCCGCACACGGCGAGCGCGGCACCGACGACGATGCCGAGCAGTGTGCGGGGCACCCGCAGCTCCGTGACCATCAGGTGCAGGGGGTTCTCGTCGTCGTAGGAGAAGAGGGACTGGAGCACGGTGACGGGATCGATCGCGCGGCTGCCGACGGCGAGCGAGGCGATGGCGGCGATCACCAGCACCACGGCTGCGATGATCAGCCCGAGGAGGAGCGTCCCGTTGCGGTGCGGGGAGTCGTCTGCACGACTCCCCGCACCCGTGTTCGAGACGTCCGTGCCGTCGTCTGTCGCCGGCGGAGCCGGGGGAGAGAGCGGCTGAGACATCTCCGAGGTCACTTGCCGGTGATGGTGGGCTCGCCCTGCAGTGCGGCGGCGAGGTCGTCGACGTACTTCGGGAGGATGTACTTCAGCGAGAGCACCGTCGGCGCGCTGATGGCGGAGGCTTCGGCGTCATCGGCGTAGATCACGTACGAGCCGTTGGCGATCGGGTTCCAGCGGGACACGACCTTGTTCTCGACTGTGTACTCGCCCTCGTCTGCACTGCCGCCCCACGCGGCGAACAGGTCGGCGTCCACGTCGTACAGGTTCTCGAGGCTGACCCCGGTGTACCAGTTGTCTCCCTCGGCGGTCTTGAGGAAGCTGTCCATCGCCGACGTCGAGGTGAAGCCGAGGGCTTCGGTGATGCGCACGCGGGGGTCGTATTCGAGGTAGACGCCGAGGTCGGTGCCGCCCTCGTTGAGGGTCAGGCCCCAGACGAAGGTCTTGTCCTCGAACTCGGGGTGCTCACCGGCGAGGGTGGTGATCTGCTTCTCGGTCTCGGCGATCAGCTCGTCGGCCTTGTCCTCCTCCGACAGCGCCTTGCCGACCGTGCGGGTCATGTCCTCCCAGGTGCCCGGGTTCCAGGGGCCCTCGATGTAGGGGACGGTCGGGGCGATCTCCGTCAGGCGCTCGTACTCGATGTCGCTCACCCCGGAGTACAGGCTGAGGATCAGGTCGGGCTTGAGTTCCTTGATGGCCTCGTAGTTGGGGCCGTCCTCGACGAAGGGGATGATCTCGGGCGTCTCGCCGTACGCTTCGGTGACGTAGTCCTCGAACCAGGGCTGGTAGCCGGATTCGTCCGCACCCCACACCTCTTCCATGCCGACCGGGTTCGTGCCGAGGGCGGCGACGATGTCCCCCGTCATCCACCCGAGCGTGACGACGCGCTTCGGCTTCTCGGGGATCACGGTCTTGCCGTGGCCGTGCTCGATGACCACGCCGGATGCCGAGTCGGAGCCGGATCCGGATCCGGAGTTCTCGTCGGTCGATGAGCACCCGGCGAGGGTGAGCGTGGCGGCGACGGCTGCGGCGACGAGCGCGGCACCTCGACGGATCTTCGGGCGCGCGAGAGCGTGCGACATTGTTCTCCTTCGGGAAGGGGGGAGGGGAGTGCCGCGGCAACGCGGCGAGAAGTTAGGTAAGCATGCCCTAACAGAACGATGCTAGAACGCGGATGCGGTGCTCAGTGTCGCGTGAGCGACGACTTGTGTCGCTGAACCGACAAATGCGGTCGGATCGACCGCCCGGAGGTCATCGCCAGTACAGCTGGTGGGCAGCGTCGGCCTGCACGCGGGCGACATGCTGTCGCGGTGTGATCCCGAAGCGCTCCTTGAACGCGGCGGAGAAGGCGCTCGTCGTGGCGTACCCGCAGCGGTGAGCCGCGGCGCCGATGGGGGTGCCGTCGACGATCAGCCGAGCGCCGAGGGTCATCCGCACTCCGGTGCGCCACCGTCCGAAGCTCATGCCGACGTCGTTCTGGAAGATGCGCAGAACGGTTCGCTCGTGCAGGCCGTGGGCGAGGAAGAGCTCGATGGCGCTGCGCGGGTCGCCGGGATCGGCGAGGACGGCCTGCACCAGCGGGGCGACCCGTTCGTCAGCGGGCATCGGCACCTCGCCCCATTCGCTTGCGGCCTCGGGGAGCGGCTGCTGCAGCATCTCGATGAGGACGGACTGGATGCGCACGCGCAGGTCGGTCGGCATGTCGTTGATGCCGAGGTGGAGCAGCATCTCCTGCACCGCGCGCGGCACCAGCACGCGGGTGATGTCGTCGATCGGGGCGATCAGTGCGGAGTCCGGGATGTACGTGTAGCACCCGGTCGAGTCCGGTTCGTGGTGGGCGGTGTGCGGAGTGTGCGCGGGGATCCACACGCCCTGCCCGGGGGCCAGGCGCCACCGGGTGTCCTGCAGGTGCACCCACACCGTGCCGCGGTAGCACCAGGCCAGCATCGGGTCGGCATGACTGTGCGGCGGGGAGAGCGGGCGCGTACCGGTGTCCTCGGCGGTGACGACACCCGTGCCCATCAGGTACGGCTCCGCCACGGTCGACGGATACGAGGGGCTCGCGTCCCAATCGTCCTGCCGGTATGAGTTCATTCGTGCTCCGCGTGGCTGTCCGGCGGCCTGCCGCGGAGCGGATGCCGCTGAGCCTCGTACCCCGCAATGGTAGCCGGGGTGGTGGGCGAGTCCGCCGGGATCCCGGATGATGGAGACGACACCCGGCCGGTAGGTCCGGGATCGGCGCACCGCCGCATGGCGGATCAGCCGCGTCGAATCAGCCGCAGGTGGCGGATGCATCATGTCGCTCCCTCCGCGAAGCTGAGCGGACCGTCACGCAGGGGTGACGCCGAACGAAGGAGTTCGCATGACCACCACACTCGCCCGTCCGCCGTTCGACCCGGAACTCGCCGCCGCGCTCGCCGTGATGCCGCAGATGCCGGATCTCACGATCGAGATGATCCCGGGACTGCGGGAGACGCCGCTCGGACCGCCCATCGACGAGCAGCTGGCGGGTCGCGACCTCGAATGGTTCGACGTGCGGATCCCCGGTCATGCAGGAGACGAGATCGTCGTCACGGTCGTCCGCCGGCGTGGTCGCACCGGCACCGGCCCCGGGATCTACCTCACCCACGGCGGCGGCATGATCATGGGCGACCGCTTCACCGGGATCGTGCAGGCGGCGCCGTGGATCGAGGAGCACGACGCCGTCGCGGTCACGGTGGAGTACCGGCTCGCTCCCGAGTTCCCGGATCCCTACCCGGTCGAGGACTGCTACGCGGGACTCGTGTGGACCGCCGCGCATGCGGAGGAGCTCGGCATCGACCCGGAGCGGCTCATCATCGCGGGCGGCAGCGCCGGCGGCGGGCTGGCCGCAGGGGTCACGCTCCTGGCGCGCGATCGGAAGGGGCCGGCACTCGCCGGACAGCTCCTGATGTGCCCGATGCTCGATGACCGGGATGCGACGGTGTCGACGAAGCAGATCGACGGCGTCGGAGTGTGGGATCGACCCATGAACGTGATCGGGTGGACGGCGCTGCTCGGGGACCGCAAGGGCACGGACGAGGTGTCGATCTACGCGTCGTCTGCGCGGGCCACCGACCTGACCGGCCTTCCTCCCGCGTACATCGACTGCGGCAGCGCCGAGGTCTTCCGCGACGAGGACGTCGCCTATGCGACCGCGATCTGGGCGGCGGGCGGCCAGGCAGAGCTCCACGTGTGGGCCGGTGGGTTCCACGGTTTCGAGGTCGTCCCGCACGCGATCGTGTCGCAGGCGGCGGTCGCCGCACGCAACAGCTGGATTGCCCGGACGATCGGCGGCTGACCCCGCACCGACGATGGCCCGCCGCGAGGTGCGAGCGGGCTATCGTTGTCGTCACAGGTGCGATGGAGCCGCAATGCAGGAACTCGTCGGTCGACTGACCGCGCTCGATCCCGAGGCGAGCGAGACCCTCAAGGTCGTCTCGTACTTCGATGCGCTCGTTCGGGGCGGCGTTGGAGTCGAGGGGATGCTGCGGGGTGCGGCCGCGCTCGCCGGAGTCGTCGCAGGGGCCGAACTGCGCGGACGGGTGCGGCGGCGCGATGCCTCCGGCGCGGTGCCTCCCGACGATGACGATGCGCCGAGGGCTCTCACACGAGCGTTCCCGGGCGGGCGGGTCTGGCTCGAGCGCAGTGACGCCGCGCACGTCAACGACGAGATGGTGATCGAGCGTCTCGCTCTCGCGGTGGAGCTCACCACCGCCCGCCAGCACGAAGACGCGGCGCTCGAGATCGCGATCGACGCGGCGCGCTCGGCGGCCGAGCACATCGCCGCGCTTGCACGCCTGAACGTCGACCCCTCGACCCGCATCCGCGTGAGTGCGCTGTCGGCCGAGCTCCCGGTCGATGATGCGCGCTCCACGCTCGTCGCGACGCCGTACGGCATCGTTCGCGCCGTGCTCGACGACGGCTCCCGAACCTGGCTAGGATCGGTCGGCCGCGGCACTTTCGTCCGTGCCGAACAGCTCCCGGAGTCGTGGGATGCCGCGCTCCTCGCGCTGCGGCTCACCGACCCCGCGCATCCCGTGGTCGACGCCGCCGAGCTCGGCGCACTCGTGCTGATCGCGCACGCATACGACCCGGCGCGGCCGCCGGAGGATGTCGTGGTGCTCTCCCGACTCGATGCGCGGGCGCGCGAAGTGCTGTCGGCGGTCGTCGAGGCCGAGAGCCTCCGATCGGCGGCCGCGGCTCTGGGCATGCATCATTCCACGATCCAGGCCCGGTACGAGTCGCTCCTGCGCGACCTCGGCTACGACCCGAGGTCGGCGATGGGCCGTGCACGCTACATCGCGGCTGATCTCCTTCTGCGTCTCGACCGCGACTCCGCGGCAGCAGGCGGGTGACCGGAGCCGGATCGGTGATGATGGAGACATGCCCTCTGCTCATCGCCCCGGTCTGCGGGTCTCGTCGGGTCTCACGATCCCCGAGGCCGAGCTCTCGTGGCGGTTCTCGCGGTCCTCGGGTCCGGGAGGGCAGGGTGTGAACACCGCCGATTCCCGGGCGGAGCTCGTGTGGGATGCGGCGAACTCCGCGGTGCTCTCGCCACATCAGCGCGAACGCCTGCTCGATCGGCTGAGCGGTCGACTGGTCGACGGCGTGCTGACGATCGCGGCATCCGAGCACCGCGCGCAGCTGCGCAATCGAGACGCGGCGCGGGATCGGCTCGTCGCGCTGGTGGCCGAGGCCCTGCGCCCGCCGGCGCCAGCGCGTCGGCCGACCAAGCCGAGCCGCGGATCGAAGGAGCGCCGGCTGAAGGCCAAGCAGCGGCGCACCGAGACCAAGAACCTGCGTCGGCCGCCTCGCGACTCCTGAGCGCACGCGGGCGGGGCGTCGATGCGCGATCGTGATCCGGGCGTGTGCTCGGCATCCCTAGGCTCATCCCATGGTCAACCAGGTCGGGTGGGTCCCGGAGTCGCTCCATCGACGAGCGGTGGGTCTTCTTCGCGGGTGGGTGATCGCGCTGGCGATCGTCGTGCTGATCGGCGTACTGGTCGGCGTGCTGACTCTGGGCACGCTGATGTTCCGCTGGATCTTCCAGGTCTCACCGTTCCCCGTCGTGGTCTCGTCGCCCTCGGATTGCCGTCTCGGGGGCGATGCGCAGAACCCGAGACTCTACGTCGCCGTCGACGTGCGAATGATCATCAGCGGTGCGCTCACGGAAGCGTCGTCGCTCGGCCCCTCGGGGTGGGAGGTGGAGGCTGCGGGTGTCCTGCACTCGATGCCTGCCCTCGATTCGCTGGGCGATGCGGAGCTGACGCGCCTCGTCGAGCGGCTCGATGAGGACTCCGTGATGCTCAGTGAGGAGAGGCCGAGCGGCGTCGTGGTCGCGGTGCTCGACACCGGCGGGGCGAGCAACGGCAGCTTGGCCGGGCTTCGCACCGAATGGGTCGTGGGCGAACCGGTCTATGCGCAGGACCTCCCCCTCGGCATCGAGTTCACCCCGACTGGCTGCACGGTGACGAGGGCGCGCTGATCAGCCGCGGGAGACCCACCCCTCGATGCCGTCGAGCAGCCGCTGCAGTCCGAACTCGAACAGCGCGTCCAGGTCGAGGTCGAAGTCGTCGGATCGCACGAGCGAGGCCAGGAGCGGGAGTTCCTCAGGCGACACCAGTGCGGCGATGTCGGTCGAACGCGTGGTCATGTACTCGTCTGCCGTGAGCCCGGTGTCCTGCTGCTGCTCCGCCTCGAAGGCGATGTCGGTCGCCAGCGACTTCACATGGCTGAACACGATGACGCTGATGTACATCATCTTCTCCATGCTCAGCCCGAGCGGGGCGAGCGCGCGCAGGCACCACTCCGTGTAGCGGAACCCGTTCGGCACGAGCTGGGGTCGCGAGATCGACATCACGCCCGCGAGCCAGGGGTGCCGTTGGAACCCCGCCCACTGCAGGCGAGCCGACACCTCGAGATCGGCGCGCCAGTCCGCGTCGGACGGCGGCGGGAAGGACTCCTCGCCGAGCACGGAGTCGATCATCAGCAGCACGAGTCCGTCCTTGCTCTCGACGTGTCGGTACAGCGACATGGTCGGGATGCCGAGTTCGGCGGCGATGCGTCGCATCGAGATCGCCTCGATCCCTTCGGCATCGGCCATCGAGATGGCCGTGGCGACGACCCTGGCGGTAGACAGCGGAGGGCCGGCCGTGGCGGAGGGGGAGGCGACCACGCTCCCGATCCCCGGCGTCGAGACGATGAGGCCCCGCTGCTGCAGCAGTAGGAGGGCCTTCGTCGCGGTGGCGATCGCGACGCCCCAGTCCCGCGTGATGCCGCGCGCCGACGGCACGCGGTCACCCGGACCCAGGTCGCCGGATGCGATCCGCTCGGCGATCTCCGCCGCGATGGTCTGAGAAGTCACTCGCACCGTACTAGTACACCACCTTCAAAATTAGAACACTTGTACACTGTACATCCGCTGTATTACCGTGCAGGGCATGAACGAATACAGCGTACTCATCTCCGGCGCAGGCATCGCAGGACCCGCACTCGCGCACTGGCTTCACCGGCAGGGCATCCGCTCCACGATCGTCGAGCAGGCATCCGAACTCCGTCTCGGCGGACAGGCCGTCGACCTCCGCGGTCTCGGCGAGGTCGTCGCACAGCGGATGGGCATCATGCCTCGCGTCCGTGAGCGCATCGTGCACGAGAAGGGTCTGCGCTACATCGACAGTGCGGGCCGGGAACTCGCCACCATGCCCGCCGACCTCTTCGTCGGTGACGGCAGCCCCGTCACCGAGCTCGAGATCATGAAGGGGGACCTCACCGAGATCCTGCACGACCTGGTCGCCGAGCACACCGAGATCATCTTCGGCGACCGCATCGCCGCGCTGTCCGACGGGCCTGACGGCGTCGAGGTCACGTTCCGCAGCGGGCTCATGCGCACCTTCGACGTGGTCGTCGGCGCCGACGGCATCCACTCCGGGGTGCGGGCGCTCGCCTTCGGCCCTGAAGCCGACTATGTGGTGCACCTCGGCGCCTACCTCGGGTACTGTACGGTGCCCGACGCCGGACCGCTCGACTCCTGGTTCGACATGTACAGCGAGCCGGGCCGGATGCTCGCGCTCAGGCCCGAACGCGGCGGGTCCGCGAAGGCGATGCTGGCCTTCGCCGACACCGGCGTCGACGTGGATCGGCGCGACGTCGCCAGCCAGAAGCGGCTCCTGCGCGAGATCTTCGCGGGGATGGGCTGGCGTGCGGACGAGCTCCTCGCCGCCGCCGACGCCGATGCCGAGTTCCACCTCGACACCGTGAGCCAGGTCCACATGGACGGCTGGACCCGTGGCCGGGTCGCGTTGCTCGGAGACGCGGGCTACTGCGGTTCGCCGCTCACCGGGATGGGCACGAGTCTCGCGCTGGTCGGCGCGTACGTCCTCGCGGGCGAGCTGGGTCGCGCACGCGGCGATCACGCGGCGGCCTTCGCGCGCTACGAGGAGATCATGCGGCCGTACGTCGCCGCATCCCACACGCTCCCGCCCGGAGGTGTCGACGGGTTCCTTCCCCGAGGGCGATTCATGCTGCGGATGCGGGTGCTCTCGGCCCGGTTCATGCACCACTGGCCGATGCGACAGCTCGTCGCCCGCATGCTCGACAAATCCGAGGCGATCGAGCTTCCGGAGTACGCGTGGAGCGCATTGGCGGCGGCCTGACGGCGGCGGATATGCTCCAGGCATGACGTCGACACCCTCGCCAGCGCCGGCCCTCGATGGTGTCGAATGGGGCACGGTGGCGGAGTGGGCGACCTTCGGTGCGGCCACGCTGGCACTCGCGATCAGCATCGGGGCGATCGTGATCGCGACGAGGTCGGAGCGTCGGCTCCAGTTCATGCGGGTGCACGAGATCATGACGAGCATCGACACCCAGCGCGGTCGTCGCCTTCTCGGGGAGAAGGTGAAGAAACCCCGTCACATCACCTGGATGAAGCGTGTACGCCCCGACGACTTCGATGCCGTCAACCGCGCTGTCAGCCTCTATCACACCCTCGCCATCTACGCCCGCCGTCACTATCTGACGCGAAAGGTCGCCGTGGCTCACTGGGGGCGCACGCTCGCTCGATCATGGAAGAGCATCGAGATCCTCATCCTCTGGCGGGACGAGAAGTACGCGGATGGAGCGGGCTGGGGTGATCTCCTGTGGTTCGCCGAGCAGTGCGGCGCGGATGTCAAGAAGGTTCGCCTCATGGCGGAGAGGCGTCAGTCACTGATCGATGCGACGAACGCCGCCTCGACCGGCGCCCAGCCGCTCTCGAGCACGCGGAACCCCGCATCGAGCGTGGCGAGCTGATCCTCGGTGTCGGTCACGAGTAACTGCATCTGCAGCACGAATCGTGAGTAGACGCGGATCTCGGGAGTGGCCTCGCTGAGGCCGAGTTCGTCGGCGATGGCGTCCGCCAGGGCGTCTTCGTGTCGGAGCCACATCTTCGCCGCGTAGTCCCGCAATGCCGGCGTCTCGTTCAGGAAGTGCATGAAGACGCGCGTGACGTCGTCGCCGTGCTCGTCGACGTTCGCCCGGATCTCGGCCCGGTAGAAGTCGTGGATCGCGCGGTTGATCGTGGCTCCCGCCGGGCGCTCTCGGACGGCGCTGACGAGCCGGTCGCGCTGCTCGTCGTCCTCGTCGAACACGAGGGCCTCCTTCTGGGGGAAGTGCGCGA
This sequence comes from Microbacterium sp. NPDC090218, assembly GCA_044900255.1. Taxonomy (GTDB): domain Bacteria; phylum Actinomycetota; class Actinomycetes; order Actinomycetales; family Microbacteriaceae; genus Microbacterium. The sequence goes on from JBJDMS010000002.1 coordinate 575,778, forward strand.
AGACCGTCGTCGGCGACACGTCTGCGGCATCGGCGACCTCGCGGATGCTCACGTTGTCGAAGCCGCGTTCGAGGAACATCGACGTCGCGACGTCGGAGATCGCTTTGCGGGTCGCCGCCTTCTTCCGTTCGCGGCGCCCGAGGGGCTCTGAGTTCGTCATGCACGTCAGCCTACCGTGAACCGACTACGAAACTGGCTTGACATCAAAAGTGGTATCGATACACTTTCGGTATGACTTCACCCAACTTCCTCACGCGACGGGATCAGAACCGCGCCTGGATCATGCTCATCGTTCTCACGATGCTGACCGTCATCGGGATGACGGTCGTCCTCCCCGTCCTGCCCTTCGTCGTGCTGCAGTACGTCTCGCAGGAGAGCGATCTGGCCATCTGGGTCGGTGTGCTCGAGGCGATCAACGGACTCTGCGCCTTCCTCGTCGCGCCCTTCCTCGGGCGTCTGTCCGACCGCTTCGGACGCCGCCCCGTCATCATCGTCGCCGCGTTCGGTGCCGCGTTCTCGATGGCGCTGTTCGGCATCGGCGGCGCGCTCTGGATCCTGGTCCTCGCGCGCGTCATCCAGGGGCTGACCGCCGGCGACCTGCCCGCCCTCTTCGCCTACCTCGCCGACATCACTCCGCCGGAACAGCGCGCGAAGCGCTTCGGCCTGCTCGGTGCGCTCTCCGGCATCGGGACGATGATCGGCCCGGCGATCGGAGGCCTCCTCGCCGCCGTGAGCATCCAGCTCCCCGTGTTCCTCACCGCCGCCGTCGCACTCACGATCGCGATCCTCAGCATCTTCCTGCTTCCGGAGAGCCTCAAGCCCGGAAACCGCATCGCCACGATCAAGCTTCGCGACGTCCAACCGTTCGCCGTCTTCAAGGAGGCGTTCGGCCGCAAGGAGCTGCGCGGGCTGATGATCGGCTTCGGTCTGCTCGCGCTGCCGTTCGGATTCTTCGTGAACAACTTCAGCGTCCTCGCGCTGGACTCGATCCAGTGGGGTCCGACCCAGATCGGCCTGCTGACCGCGGCCGTCGGCATCATCGACATCCTCATCCAGGGCGTGCTGCTCGGGATCCTGCTTCCGCGGATCGGTGAGCGCGGCGTGATCGTCAGCGGCATCGTCGCCCAGATGATCGGTCTCGCGGCCCTCGCCGTCGTCGCCTCGATCTTCGCCCAGCCCTGGGTGTTCATCGTCGGTGCGCTCATGCTCGCTGCGGGTCAAGGAGCCTCGCAGGCCGCGATGGACGGCGCCATGTCGAACGCCGTCGGCGACGACGAGCAGGGCTGGCTCGGCGGCGCGACCCAGTCGCTGAATGCGGCGATGGGCACCGCCGCCCCGCTCATCGCGGGCGCCCTCTACGCCCTGGTGAGCCACGCCGCCCCCTACTGGCTCGGCGTCGCGCTCATGATCCTCGCCGTGATCGTCGTCAGCCGGGCGCACATCGCGAACACCGCCAAGCTTCCGGCCGGTGGCACGGCCGAAGATGCCCCGGCCGAGCTCGCCGACGCGGTGGGCTGAGGCGAGTCGATCGTCAGGCCGGCGAATCCGGCGTGGGGGCGACCGGTCGCGGGAGCTCCCGCAGCCGCGCGATCGAGGCGAGCAACTCTTCGGGTGAACTCCCGAGGTGCCCGAGTGCGGCGGCCGCGGCGGCGCTGAATCCTCCCGTGTCGATCGGGAGGCGCGCGACGTTCGTGACGAGGCCCTTCTCGTTCGTGACCCAATTGCCGGCAGACGCATGCCAGGCGTGCGCGGTGAGCATGGTCGTCGTGGTGCCGCACAGGGCGACATAGGCGGCGTCGCCCGACTTGGCGCCTTTCACGGCTGCGTTCAGCAGGAAGTCGACCTGCCACAGGTTCGTGAGGAACGCGTCGCGCAGGGCGTCCGGGTACGGCGTCACGCTGCGCACCAGGCCGACGAGGATCCCGTCCGGGTCGCGCAGCGGCACGCTCGTCGCGACCTCGCCCGCATAGGCGACGTCGAGGAAGCCGAGCGGATGCCCCGGCTGGGTGTGGAAGGCGAACTCGCCTCGCACGGCGCGCGCACACTGCTCCGCCACTCGCTCCACGTCGCGGAGGATGAGATCGACGGGCACGCCGTCCACGATCAGCCAGGCGCCGCCGTCGACCCAGGGCCCCCAACCGCCGCGTTCGGCGACGTCGACCGGTTCGCCCGTCCAGCCGCTCGCGACGCGCGCGAGGCCTGCGCGGTCGACATCCGCGTCCACGTACAGTCCCAGGTCGATGTCGGAGTCCGGGCGGTGTGTTCCTCGGGCCCGGCTGCCTCCCAGAGCGACCGCGCGCACGCCGGGCACCCGGCCCAGTTCATCGGCCATGGAGCGGAGGCGGTCTTCATCGAGCACGAGACCGATCGTACCCACCGGCCGCGCGGCGCCGGTCAGTCCTTCCCGCCGCCGCGCACGAGTTCGAGCCCGGCGCCCGCGAACTGCCGCAAGGTCGCATCCGGCAGGAACGCCCGGGTGAGGGCACCGCCGATGCGAGTGAGATCGCTCTCGTCGCGGAACAACAGGTACATGGTCTCGTAGCGCGGGTGGAACTTCTGCTTGAAGCGGTGCAGCGATCCGAAGCCGTACACGGGTTCGAGAGCATCGGCGAGGCGGTCGCTGAGCGCGGCGATGACTCCGGCATCCGGCGGATAGTCGTGAGCGAGGGGAGCGCCCGAGAGCGACATGATCTGTGCGCCCTCGTCGGAGAACTGCTTGGCGGAGGAACCGATCAGGTACTCCATCACCGGGCCGAATCCCCCTTCGCGGCGGCGCATGAGATCGAGGGTCCAGCCGCGCACGGCACCGTCGTCGCCGTAGACCGGCAGCCAGGAGAGGAAGCCGTCGACGTCGCCGTTCGGGGCGAGCGCGAGGGCGAGACGCACCTCGGGGTCCTCCGCCTCGTCGAGCGTGCCGAGAGTGAAGCGCATCTCCGGCAGATCCTTGTCGCCGACCCAGGCCTCGGAGATCGCTCGCAGCTGCTGCTGCACGCCCCACGGCTCCGCTTTGAGATGCGTCATCCGGAAGGTCATGTCCTCGCGCCCGGCCTTGTTGAGCGAGGTGCGCACCGAGTTCCACCGTTTGCCCGTGAACTCGAGTCCCGGAAGGTCGACGATCGTGTCATCGGCGACGACGATGCTCCGCCAGGTCGAGGGGACGGCGGCGCGGGTCGCCTCATCCGCACTGAAGAAGCACGGGACGAGACCTGCGAGCTCAGCCGTCCGGATGAAGCCCTGCACCGCGTCGGCACGGGCATCCGCCGGTCCAATCGGATCGGCCAGCGCGAGCGCGACGCCGTTCCGCCGCTGATACGCCACGATGCCGCCGGTCACTCGGGCGTAGCTGTTGCCGTCCCACGTCGTCATCCACGACAGCGTCCCGCCACCGTGCGTGCGCAGCTCGCGCTTCATGTCGTCCACCGTGGGCGACGGCTGGACGCCGAGCTTCGACTTGCGACGGGCGTGGAAGGCGCGGCGCACCCAGATGAGGTACACGACCACGATCAGCCAGAGGAATCCGTTCGCCAGCGCGAGCTCCGTCTCGCCGTCCCACCGGATGTCGAGCTGAGCCTGACTGAAGACGCTGATGAGCGTCAGCACCAGAGCTGCGACCAGAACGTTGAAGATGCCGAGGAGGAGGGCGAGGACCCAGGTCCAGCGTCGTCCCCGACGCAGGCCGTTCACGAGGACGAGGATAACGACGAGGTCGATGGCGAGGTCGATGAAGCCGCCCGAGGCGGGGTCGGTCGGACCGAACGGGCCGTCGGTCGGCAGCAGAGTCGTGATGATCTCGACCGCACCGAGCACGAGGATCGCGATCACCGCGATCAGCCTCTGCTCGCGCACGGTCGTGTGCCGCACGCGCAGGGTGCGGTCGACGACGAGGATCAGCAGGACCGCGAGCAGATGCTCGAGGTCGGCGACCTTGCCCCAGAACAGCATCGCGATGAACACGAAGCCCAGCAGGATGAGCCAGCCGCGCACCCGCCACGGCGGACGGAACAGGCCGACCGCCGCGGCGATGCAGGCCATCGTGCCGCCGGAAGCTCCGACGTCGAGCGCCTGCGCCTGCGTGGTCGCCCACGCCCACGGGAACTGCGAGAGCACGAGCAGGAGCAGGGCGGTCGCGAAGATCGCGAACAGCTGCCCCACCCAGTAGTAGGCGAGGGCGATGCGCGTCCCGCGTCGGAACTCCAGATACGCCATGCCCCAGAAGCCCGCGATCGTGAACAGGTAGACCCACTGCTGGTTCACGAAGAACGTGCCGGTCAGCGGCGTCCACCACTTGCCGTCGGCGAGATTCGGCAATCCGTAGGCGACGGTCGGGAACAGGTCGCTGTCTTCGAACGGCGTCCACAGACCGCGCCAGACCACCCCGACGACGAGGATCAGCAGCACCATGGTCAGTGTCGCCGGGATCCGCCGGGCGAACGCCAGGACCGGATGCGGCGAGGGGGAGCGCTCCTCAGTCATGCGCTCAGCGTAGCGACGGCATCAGCCCTCCGGGGAGTTCCGGCGCGGGACGTGATGCCGCCAGGCCGAGCGGAAGCCGAAGCCGCCGAAGAACATGAAGCCGGCGGCATAGAGCACCCCCGTCAGGACTCCGAAGGTGACGGCCCAGCCCAGCACCCCGCCGGCGGCGACGATCGCGCAGCCGACGAGGAGGCCCGAGACGCACGCGTTCACCACGATCAGCAGCATCACCGAACTGCCGAGGAGGATGCTCACGCTCCGGCGTCGCAGGAATGAGTACGTCTGCCTCATCCCGGCAGGATCGTCGTAGGTCGAGGCGAGGAAGATCTCCTCCACGTGCGGATCGAGGTCGACGTAGGCGCCGCGGAGCCGGTTCATCGCGACGACGTACATCATGTCCTCCTCCGACACGTTCATCACGCGCACCTGCGTCATGAATCCGATGACCGTGAGGAACGCGAGGATCGCGAGGGAAGCGCCGCCGAACCACCCGGCGAAACCGGATGCCTGACCGAGCAGGCCGATCGTGACGAGTCCCGCCGACACCAGAGTGAGGAAGATCGTGATGCGGGTGAGCACCTCGCTCTGCGCGGTGCTGCGTGCGGCGAGAAGCCCCCAGTGCTCGGTGGCGAGGATCTGGGCTCGCCGACCCAGCATCGCATCCGATTCCGTTCGGGGTGCGGTGCTCTCTCCCTCGGCCTCGGGGTTCGACGCTGTTCCCGGAGTCGGCTCCTCCGGCGTTGAGCTCACGCTCATACCGTCATTGTGCTCCGGGGGAGATCTCCGCGACAGGGGTCCTGTCGCCGGGCGCCGGGGCCTACTCGCCGCGGAGCACCCGGCGCAGGTCGGCGATCTCGTCGTCGGTCAGGCCGCCGAGGCGAAGGTAGCCCGCGACGTCGCCGTGATTCGTGTCGATCCAATCGAGTGCCGTCTCGATGGCCGAGGCGGGCGACTCCGTCGCCAGCGTCTTGAGCCCGGGTGTGAGGGGGACCCCGAGCGAGGTGATGAGCCCGGTGAGGGCCTCAGCGAAACCGAGTGCGAGGTTCTTCTCGGTCTGGGTGTAGTCCTCGACGATCGCCTCGCGAGGCACCCCGGCGAGCGAGAGCAGGATCGCCGCAGCGAGGCCGGTGCGATCCTTGCCGGCGGTGCAGTGGAACAGCACGCCGGGGTGGTCGGTGCGCGAGGCGGTGAGCACGGTGCGCGCCACCGTCGCGAACTGCGGGGCACTGGCCTCCAGGATCGCGACGTACAGGTCCTCGAGCGTCGGCACCTGCTTGAGCACCTCGGCGACCTGGGTCACCGACAGGCTCGCGCCACCGGCCGCGGGAAGCAGCTGCTTGACCATCTCGTCCATGGCGCCGCCCTGCATCGGCAGCGGCAGCAGTGTCACGCTGCCGTCCGCGGGCAGGCGGTCCGCGGCACGGGAGCGCTCGCCGTCGGTGCGCAGATCGATCACGGTTCCGATGCGGAGGTCGGCCAGCGCCTGCACCCCTTCGTCGCTGAGCGAGGCGAGGGCATCCGAGCGGAACAGGAGGCCGGAAGCGAGAGTTCCGCCTCCCGAGGTCGGGAACCCGGTGAGTTCACGAGCGTTGTGCGTCCCCTGCAGAAGCGAAGTCAGTTCCATCGTCGTCCGGGCCCTCTCCCTGAATCTGATCTCAGCGTATCGGGGTTCGTCGGCGGCGTTCTCGAGGAGGCGGCGCGCATCGTCGGCATCCCCGCGTCGACCGCGAGGGGGCGGTACGGGAATGCGCGGCGCAGACTCGCCGACATGCTGGCGCCCGCGGTCTCCGGCTCAGGCGCCCCGGTCTCCGAGGGCACCTGAGCCGGCGCGTGGAATCAGCCGTTCACGGCCTTCTCGATCGCCTGCTCGAGGTCGTCCCACTCCTGCAATACGACCTTCTCTCCGTCGATGAAGAACGTCGGCGTGCTGTTCACCGCGAGCTTCTCACCGTCGCTCTTGTCGGCCTGCACCCGCTCCGCGGTCGCGGGATCGGCGATCGCGGCGTCGTACGCGGCCATGTCGAGGCCGAGCTCCTCGGCGAAGGCACGGAAGACCTCGGGTGTCTCCTCGGGCTGCTCGCCCCACTGCGCCTGGGTCTCGAAGAGGCGGTGGTACATGTCCTCGAAGCGGTCCTGCTGCGCTGCGGCCTCGGCGGCGAGGGCGGCCTGGGTGGAGTTGATATGCCCCGGCAGGGGGAAGTAGCGGACGACGTAGGTGATCTCGCCGTCGTACTTCTCCCGGAGCTCCTCGACGACGGGATAGAACGCGCCGCATGCCTCGCACTCGAAGTCGAGGAACTCGACCACGGTGACGGCGCCCTCTCCTCCGTCGTCGAGGACGTGGGAGTCGGTGCGGACGGTCTGCTGTTCCCCGCCCTCGGGTGGTGCGGTCGTCGCTCTCTGATTGAGGGCGAAGACGATGCCGACGATGAGCAGGACGATGGCGACGGCGATGGCGATCAGGGTCGCTTTGACAGAGTTCTTCATGGGGTCTCCAGACACACGGGTACGACGAGGGAAGGGATGCCGCGCGAGGCGGCCCGATGCACGCGTCGGAGATTCAGGTGCGGGAGATGGAGAGCTGCGTGAGGGAGAGCGCGGGAACGTGAGCGCGCGGGCCGGCGCGCACGGGCGGTGTCGATCGCGGCGTCCGCGTGCCGAGCGGCTGGACGTCGCGACCGTGAAGGCGACGGAACAGCAACACCAGCGCGACGCAGCAGAGGACCACGACCAGGCAGGCACCGGCATCGGAGGCGAGCACATCGATCGCGGTCGCGCTCTCCGCCTCACCCGCACCGGGCGCCGCTCCGGCCGGGGCGGAGACGCCGGACGCGAGGCAGAGCGTGGCATGCACATCGGCGGAGCCGCGGGACGTCGACCATGCGCCCACGACGAGCAGGAGCGCCAGACCGACGGCGATGATCACCCGGGCGATCAGCATCCGCTCGGCCCGTGCTCGCGGCATCCGATCCGGCGATGAGGGCAGCATTTCCCGCGCAGTCTAGCAATGGCGCCTCTGCCTCTCCCGGGGCCAGGACGCCGCGGACGCGCCTACACTGGAAGGGTGGCGAGACTACTGATCATCGGCGGCTTCCTCGCCGCCGTGTTCTGGGTGTTCAGCATCGTCGACTGCGCTGTGCAGCCGGCGACGCGGCACCGAGGTGTGTCCAAGGCCGCCTGGATCGCGATCGTGGTGCTCCTGCCCGTGATCGGCGGCATCCTCTGGTTCGTGATCGGCCGCCGGCGTGCGAACGATCCCGGCGTCCGCCCCGTCATCGCCCCCGACGACGACCCCGCCTTCCTGCGCAGCATCAGCAAGACCGAGCAGGATGCGCGCATCCGCCGCCTCGAAGAGGAGCTCGCGCGCCTGGACGAGGAGACCGACGAGCCTCCCGCCTCGGACTCGCGCCCGTGACCTCGTCGCCGGCGATGGATGCTGCCGCGTCCCTGATCGCCGACCTCGTCGCCCGTGGCGTGCGCGACGTCGTCGTGTCCCCGGGTTCCCGTTCGCAGGCTCTCGCGCTCGCCGCGGTGCGCCTGGCGGATGAGGGTCATGTCCGCGTGCACGTGCGCATCGACGAACGGGTCGCCGGCTTCACCGCTCTCGGTATCGCCAGGGAGACGGGCGTTCCCGCCGCCGTGATCTGCACTTCGGGGACGGCTGTCGCCAATCTGCTGCCCGCGGTGATGGAGGCGTTCCACTCCGGTGTGCCGCTGCTGCTGCTCACGGCAGACCGTCCGCCCGAGCTGCGTGGCGTCGGAGCCAACCAGGCGACGATCCAGCAGGGTCTCTTCCACCCCTGGGTGCGCGACCAGGTCGATGCGCCCGTCCCGGGCGACGGTGACTGGACGGGGCTCGCAGAGCGTGCGATGGCCGCGGCGATGGGCGCGAGCGAGGTCGATGCGCTTCCGGGCGTCGCAGGGCCCGTGCACATGAACCTCCCCTCGCGGGAACCGCTCTCGGGGGTGCTGCCGGAGCTCGTCGTCACCCCGGGTGCCGCGCCCGGCGCGCGGGCTGCGGAGCCGTTCACGCTCGAACGCGGTCCCCGCACGATCGTGCTCGCCGGCGCCGATGCCGGCCCGGACGCGGAGGAGATCGCCTACGCCGGCGGCTGGCCGCTGATCGCCGAGATCGTGAGCGGCGCGCGCTTCGGCCGTCAGGTCGTGCACGGATACCGTCGCCTGCTGGCGCGCGAAGAGCTCGGCGGGCGCGTCGAGCGGGTGGTGGTGCTGGGGCACCCGACACTCAGCCGTGAGGCGACGGCCCTGCTCTCTCGCCCGGATGTCGACGTGATCGCCGTGCGCCGCGGAGGGGAGGAGCTGAACCTCAATCACCGCACGCGCGCCGTCGGCGGGGTGGCCGTCGTGCCCGGTACCTCCGACCGGGCCTGGCTCGGAGAATGGCTCCAGGCCTCTGCCGCAGAGATCGTCGACCTGAGCGAGAACGCCCCCGATCCGGAAGCGCTCGCCTCGACCGACTTCGCCGCCCGCAGGGAGGCCGTGAAGGCCGAGCTCGAGGCGGTCCGTCGTCCGCTCGACCGCGAGCTCCTGGTCGATGCCGTGTGGCGGGCCACCTGGCCGCACGACCGACTCGTGTTCGGGTCGTCACGGCTGGTGCGCGTCGCCGACCAGGTGCTCGGCGGCAAGAAGGTGCCCGTGCATGCCAATCGCGGCCTCGCCGGGATCGACGGCACGATCGCGACCGCGACCGGCATCGCCCTCGCCAGCCAGGCGGCCGGGGCTCCCGGGGTGACCAGGGTGCTGCTGGGCGACCTCGCCTTCCTGCACGACGTCGGCGCCCTGCTGCTGCCGCCGGATGAGAGCGAACCACGACTCCAGGTCATCGTCGGCAACGACGGGGGTGGCACCATCTTCGACGCGCTGGAGGTCGCCGCATCCGCACCGCCGGCCGATCTCGATCGCGCCTTCTACACCCCTCACACCGTGCGCCTGGAGCACCTCGCGCTCGCCTACGGCTGGGAGTATCAGCGGGTCACGACCCGCACCGCGCTCGACCAGGCGCTGACCACGCCGCGCGGCGGACGTCAGATCATCGAGGTGCCGCTGACGCGTTGACTGGCAGGATGTGCGTATGAACGCGCACACCTGGACGCAGACGCTCCGAGTCGACGAGGGGTTCCGCCTCGCCGACCTCGACCCCGACACCAAGCCCGGCTATGTCGGCGGCAAGTCGCACGGCGCCCGTGACCTCGCCGCAGGGCTCGAGACGCTGAACGGTCTGCAGGAGCGGCTGTTCGCCGAGAGCCGGGTCGGGGTGGCGAAGGATGCCGTGCTGCTGGTGCTGCAGGCGATGGACTCGGCGGGCAAGGGCGGCATCGTGCGGCATGTGGTCGGCGGCGTCGATCCGCAGGGCGTCGCGCTCGCCGCGTTCAAGGCGCCGACGCCGGAGGAGCGCAGCCACGACTTCCTGTGGCGCGTCGAGAAGCGGCTGCCCGAACCGGGGTTCATCGGGGTGTTCGACCGGTCCCACTACGAGGACGTCCTGATCGGCCGCGTGCGCGGGCTCGCGGACGCGCCGGAGATCGAGCGCCGCTACGACGCGATCAACGAGTTCGAGGCGCGTGTGGCCGCGTCCGGTACGCGCATCGTCAAGGTCATGCTCCACATCTCGCCCGAAGAGCAGAAGTCGCGGCTCATGGAGCGCCTCGAACGTCCGGACAAGCACTGGAAGTACAACCCCGGTGATGTCGACGAGCGGCTGCTGTGGCCGCAGTACATGGAGGCGTACCAGACGGTATTCGACCGTACCTCGACCGAGGTCGCCCCGTGGCACGTGATCCCGGCGAACGCCAAGTGGTATGCGCGTCTCGCTGTGCAGGAGCTGCTGCTCGCGGCGCTGGAGGACATCGATCCGCAGTGGCCGGTCGCCGACTTCGACGTCGAGGCTGAGAAGAAGCGTCTCGCCGCCAGCTGAGCCGCGGGCGAGGCCGACTCAGGCCAGTGCGTCGACGAGGGGGCGGAACTTCACGCGCGTCTCGAGCAGCTCGCTCTCGGGGTCGGAGCCGGCGACGATCCCCGCTCCCGCATAGGCGGTCACCCCGATCGCGTCGGCTCCTGCCGTGAACTGGGCGCAGCGCAGGGCGATCGCCCACTCTCCGTTGCCCGCCGCATCCACCCAGCCCACCGGCCCGGCGTAGCGGCCGCGGTCGAAGGGCTCGAGGTCGCGGATCGCGGCGATGGCCGCGGGGGTCGGGGTGCCGGCGACCGCCGCCGTCGGATGCAGGACGCGCACGAGATCGAGCGCAGACTCGCCATCGGCGAGCTCTCCCTCCACGTCGGTCGCGAGGTGGAACAGGTTCGGCAGCTTCAGCAGGAACGGCTGCTCGCTCGCGGCCAGGGCCCTGGTGTGCGAGCGCAGTGAGGCGAGCACGCTCTGCACCGCGTACTGGTGCTCGTCGAGGTCTTTCGTGCTCGAAGCGAGGTGCGCCGAAGCGGCGGTGTCGGCGTCGGCATCGGCTCCGCGACCGATCGTGCCGGCGAGCACTCGTGCCGTGACGGTGCCGTCGTGCACGGTGACGAGGGTCTCCGGGCTCGCGCCGATCAGCCCGTCGACCGCGAAGGCCCAGGTGTCGGGGTAGCCGGTCGACAGGGCGCGCACCAGGCGGCGCAGATCGGATCCCGCCGGGATGCTGCCGGTCAGGTCGCGCGCGAGCACGACCTTGCTCAGCTCTCCGTCGGTGATGCGGGTGAGGGCGCTGCGCACCGAATCCTGGTAGCCCTGAGGGCTCTGCGCGCCCGGCCCGACCGTGCCGGCCCAGTGCGGCCCGTACGGCTGGATGTCCGGCGTCGAGTCGACCGCGGGTGCGGCGGCGAGGCGGATGCGGGTCTCCCAGAAGCGGTCGCCGTGCCGGCCGAGCACCCGCGTCGGCACCACGAGCACGCTGTCGGCGGCCGATTCCTCATCGAAGGTGAATGCGCCGAATGCGACCAGTCCGGTGCCGGACAGCCCGACCGGATCGGAGATCTCGGCCTGGGCCGCCATGCCCCGCCAGGTCGTCGCGAGTGCTTCGACACGGGATCCGCCTGCCGTCGCAGGAGGGCGGATCTCCGCCAGGACCTCGCCGACCGCGACGATCCCGTCTCCGCGTCGCAGCCAGGCGAGCGGGCGGGCCGGGTCCGCGTAGGCGAGCAGGTCTTCGACCGGGTCGATCTCTCGGGTCTCCACGACCAGATGAGTGGTGTGCACGCATCCAGCCTATGCCGCTCAGGTGGCATGGATTCGCGTGGTCGTAGGGTGAGCGGATGAGCGACGCGCGCCCCGCACCCGGCACCGAGATGGTCTTCCAGTGGCGTAAGTGGGACGGTTCGCCGCACTGGCGCCACGAGTGCGTCTATCTCGGCGCCGACGAGTGGGGCGATTGGATCGGACAGCCCGTGGGGGGGCACAGCGTGCGTCCCGGTGCCGAGTTCCACGCGGGCGGTCCGAACGTCACGCTCGTTCCGGCCAGCGGCGATCACGCCGTGACCGTGAATCGCCGTCACCGCCGGGGCATGCGCGTCTACATCGACCTGGGGTGGGACATCCACTGGTCCGACGATCCGCTGCTCGCCACCGGTATCGACATGGACCTCGATGTCGTGCGGGTGGTGGGTCCGCGCGGGACGTGGGTCGACGACCGCGACGAGTGGGCCGAGCACAGCGCCCGCTACGGCTATCCCGCCGACGTCATGACCCATCTCGAGACGCTCGCGCTCGACCTCGAGGAACGGGTGCGCGCGCAGGTCGCTCCGTTCGACGACGCCACCGCCGATCCCTGGCTCGACCGCCTCGAAGCGCTGGGCCTCGCGCCTAGACTGAACCCGTGACCCCGAACGAAGCCAACCGCGCCGATCTCGGCAAGGACCCCGCCCGCGTCAGCGGCATGTTCGACCAGGTCGCCGCAGGGTACGACCGCACGAACACGGCGATGACCTTCGGCAACGACGTCCTGTGGCGGGCGGCGACGACCCGTGCGGTCGCGCCGAAGCCGGGGGAGCGGATCCTCGACCTCGGGGCGGGCACCGCGTCATCGTCGGCCTCCCTCGCCCGCAGCGGCGCCGAGGTGGTCGCCGCCGACTTCTCGCCGGGGATGCTCGCCGAAGGGCGCCGTCGACACGGCGCGATGCGCAACCTCTCATTCGTGCAGGCGGATGCCACGGCGCTGCCTTTCGCGGATGCCGAGTTCGATGCGGTCACCATGTCGTACGCGCTGCGCAACGTGAACGATCCGAAGCAGGCCCTCCGTGAGCTCCACCGCGTGACGAAGCCGGGCGGCAGGCTCGTGATCAACGAGTTCTCGACCCCGCCGGGCAAGCTGTTCCGCGGTGCCTACCGGCTCTACAACGACCAGGTCCTGCCCCGTGTCGCGCGCGTCGCCGGCACCAACGGCGACGCCTACGACTACCTCAACGAGTCGATCCGGGAGTGGCCGGACCAGAAGAAGCTGTCGGCCTGGATCCGCGAGGCGGGCTGGACGGACGTCGCGTACCGCAATCTCACGTTCGGGATCGTGGCACTCCACAGAGCGCGCAAGCCGGAGTGAACCTCCTGCGCGAAACCGCGACACCCGACGAAGGTAGGCTGGGAACGTGACTTCGAGCCCCATCGCCCCGGGTTCGCGACTGGCGAGCCGTCTCGGCTTCAGCGATCGCGTCTTCATCGGCCCTGCCGCCCGACGTGTCGCGCGCGCCATCGAAGACGGGTTGGAACTCGTCGAGACAGGCCTGGCAGACGACGTCCGCGTCGCCGATCCGCTGGCCGACGCCGCCAGCCGCTATCTGTATGAGGCGGGCGGCAAGCGCATCCGACCCGTGCTCACGCTCCTCGCCGCGCAGCTCGGCGACGGCAACACCCCCGAGGTCATCGACGTCGCCAAGGCGCTCGAGATCACCCACCTCGGCTCGCTCTACCACGACGACGTGATGGACGGTGCAGACCGTCGACGCGGTGTCCCGGCAGCGCACGCCGTGTGGGGCAACAACATCGCGATCCTCACGGGCGACATCCTGTTCTCCCGCGCCAGCCAGCTGATGTCGCGGCTCGGTGAGCGCGCGATCCGCCTCCAGGCAGACACGTTCGAGCGCCTGGTGCTCGGGCAGATGCACGAGACCCTCGGCCCGCAGGAGGGCGACGACCCGATCGCCTTCTACATCCAGGTGCTCGCCGACAAGACCGGTTCGCTGATCGCCGCGGCCACGCAGGGCGGTGTGATCTTCTCCAACGCCCCGATCGAGTACGAGGAGCCGCTGCGGGTGTACGGCGAGAAGATCGGCGTCGCCTTCCAGCTGCTCGACGACGTGATCGACCTCTCGGCCAAGCCCGAGGAGACCGGGAAGGTGCCGGGGACCGACCTGCGCGCCGGCGTCCCGACCATGCCCTACCTGCTGCTCAAGGCCGAGGCCGACGACGCGTCGATCGACCTCGCCGCCCGCATCGACGACGGGGTCGCCCTCATCGCCGACGGCGCGGATCCGGCGATCCTCGACGGGCCGCTGGATGAGCTGCGCGACCACGCGGTCACCCAGAAGACCCTCGAACTGGCCCACGCCTGGACGCAGGATGCCGTCGACGCCCTCGGACCGCTTCCGCGCGGCACCGTGCGTGAGGCGCTGACCCGATTCGCAGAGACCCTCGCCGAACGCTCCAGCTGATCTGCGCGGGCGACCCGTCGGGTCGCGCGCCGGGTGAGACGGCATACGAAAGGACCTCCCATGACCAAGCTCAGACTGGCCATCGTCGGTGCGGGCCCCGCGGGCATCTACGCCGCGGACATCCTCCTGAAGGCCGAGCGCAAGTTCGACGTCTCGATCGACCTCTTCGAGCAGCTTCCGGCGCCCTACGGGCTGGTGCGCTACGGCGTCGCGCCCGACCACCCTCGCATCAAGGGCATCATCACTGCTCTGCGCGATGTGCTCGACCGCGGTGACATCCGTCTGTTCGGCAACGTGCGCTTCGGCGAGGACATCACCCTCGACGACCTCAAGAAGCACTACAACGCCGTGATCTTCGCGACCGGCGCGATCCGCGACACCTCGATGGACATCCCGGGAATCGACGCGGTCGCGTCGTACGGCGCCGCCGACTACGTCAGCTGGTTCGACGGACACCCCGACGTGCCGCGTGAATGGCCGCTGGATGCCGCATCCGTCGGCGTCCTGGGCAACGGCAACGTCGCGCTCGACGTCGCCCGCATGCTCGCGAAGCACGCCGAGGACCTGCTCGTCACCGAGGTTCCGCAGAACGTGTACGAGGGCCTCAAGGCCAGCGAGATCACCGACGTCCACGTCTTCGGCCGACGCGGTCCCGCTCAGGTCAAGTTCACGCCGCTCGAGCTCCGCGAACTCGGCGAGCTGCGCGACGTCGACATGGTCGTGTACGACGAGGACTTCGACTACGACGAGGCGTCGAAGGACGCGGTCGCCAGCAACAAGCAGGTCATGGTCATCGACCGCATCCTCCAGTCCTGGCGCAAGCGCGAATCGGTGAACAACGCCGGAGGCACGGCCTCGCGGCGCCTGCACCTGCACTTCTGGGCGCGGCCCGTCGAGGTGCGCAAGGACGAGAACGGTCGTGTCGCGGCCCTGGTGTACGAGCGCACGCAGCCCGATGGTCAGGGCGGCGCCGTCGGGACCGGGGAGCTTCGCGAGGTGCCGCTCCAGGCCCTGTACCGCGCCATCGGCTACTTCGGGTCGCCGCTGCCCGGTGTGCCCTTCGACAAGAAGCACGGGGTAATCCCGAACCGCGAGGGCCAGGTTCTCGCGAAGGACTCGAACGAACGCGTCTCGGGGATCTACGCGACCGGCTGGATCAAGCGCGGTCCGGTGGGCCTGATCGGTCACACGAAGTCCGATGCGATGGAGACCGTCCGTCACATCATCAACGACCAGGGTTCGTGGTGGCACCCGGAGGACCCCTCGGAGGAGTCGATCGTCGCTCTCCTCCAGGAGCGTGGCGTGCGCTGGACCGACCTCGACGGGTGGCACCGCCTCGACGAGCATGAGATCGCCATCGGCGCCGCTGAGGAGCGCGCCCGCGTCAAGGTCGTCCCGCGCGACGAGATGGTCCGCGTCTCGCGCGGCGAGTAGCCCGTCATCCGACCTCCGCGTCGCGCCTGGGCTAGCCTGGCGACGACGGGGGAGGACAGCATGACCGACTGGATACCGGATGTGCTCGGGGACGAGTTCGAGCAGCTCACGCTCGACCTCGGCGCGGATGACCAGGGACCGGTCGTGGCGACCCTGGTGCGTGCCCTTCCGGTGCAGCCGAGCTGGTGGGACCGCGCACGCGCGCGCCGACGGCTGCTCGACGGTGTCGACGTGCTCTACGTGCACGGATGGTCGGACTACTTCTTCCAGAAGCGGCTGGCACGCTTCTGGACCTCGCGGGGTGCGCGGTTCTTCGCGCTCGATCTGCGCAAGTACGGGCGCAGCCTCCGCGACGGGCAGACACCCGGCTACGTCGCCGACCTCGCCACCTACGACGAGGACATCGCGGCGGCGCTCGAAGCGATGGGGCGCGGCGAGGGCGGGCTCGAATCCGGCCGGCGCCTCATCCTGCTCGGCCACTCCACCGGCGGCCTCACGCTGAGCCTGTGGGCGTCACGGCATCCGGGTGCGGCTGATGCGGTGATCCTGAACAGTCCTTGGCTGGAGTTCCAATTCGCGCCGGCCAGGGCCGCGATCGCACCGATGGTCGAACTGCAGGCGCGGATCCGACCGCTGGAGGCAGCGCCGCAGGTCGACCTCGGCTTCTACACCCGAGCACAGCAGGAGGTCGCCGACCCCGATGACCCGATGGACGTGAACCCGCTCTGGCGTCCGGCCCAGACCATGGCCGTGTACGCGGGATGGCTGCATGCGATCCTCTCGGGGCACAAGACCGTCGCGGCGGGGCTCTCGATCACGGCACCCGTGTGCGTCCTGCTCTCGGCGCGGTTCGTGCCGCCGACGCGGTGGACGGAGGACCTGACGTCGGCGGACTCCGTGCTGGTGGTCGACGACATCGCCCGGGCCGCCCTCCGCCTCGGCTCGACGGTCACCGTGGAGCGTATCGACGGTGCGCTGCACGACGTCTTCCTCTCCCGGCACGAGGCGCGGGAGGATGCCTACCGGCGGCTGGACCGGTGGGTCAGGGGGTGGCATGCCGCTGGGTGACCCGCTCAGAGGTAGTGCATCGCGCGGATGAGCTGTTCGGCGCCCTCGCCGTCACCGTCGAGGACGGCATCGCGGAAGTCGAGGTACAGCTGCCGCATGCGGTCGCCGTCTGCCCGAGCGATCCTCCAATCGCGGAGGTTGCGGAGGAGGGGCATCCCCGCGTCCTCCATCAGGACCCGGTGCTGCATGTTGCCGCAGTGCTCGCTGAGATACGAGAACACCGCCCATCGGGCATCCGCCGTCCTCACACCGTCGTCGAGGGTTGCGTACATCGCCGCGACGAGCCGGACGACGTGCTCGCGCTGAACGGCGTTGAGTCGCGGGACCGCCAGACGAGCGGCGATACCCGCCTGGCAGCCGGCGAACACGATCGACTGGGCCACGGTCTCCTTCGTCACGGCGGTGACCTCGGTGTAGCGGCTCGGATACATCGTCACCATGCCCAGTCGCTCCAGGCGCTGGAGCGCTTCTCGCACGGGTGTCCGTGAGACGTGCAGCTCTTCCGCGACATCGACGTCGCGGATGCGCTCGCCTTCCGCGAGCGTGCCGGCGATGATCTGCGTGCCGACGTGGCGGAAGACCTCCTCGGCCAGCAGCTGCTTGCTCTCGCCGATGTTCGTCGAACCGATACTCCCCATGGATCCGCCCCCGTAGTGCTCTGTCCGAGCGCTCCACGTCCCGCCCGCGGGGCGGCCGCATGGAGTCGCTGCGATGCCGATATGTCCACACTCGGGGGCGTTCAGCCCGTACATCGGTATGCAATCGGGGACATACGAAAGAGAGGGGTGCGGATGCCGTGGCATCCGCACCCCTCCTGCGTATGTGCTGCGGTGGTCAGCGGTAGTTGATGAACTGCAGGTCGAGGTCGAGGTCGGCGCCCTTCAGGAGGGCGATGACCTCCTGGAGGTCGTCGCGGCTCTTCGACTGGACGCGCAGCTCGTCGCCCTGGATCTGGCTCTTGACGCCCTTGGGGCCCTCGTCGCGGATGATCTTGCCGATCTTCTTCGCGTTCTCCGAGGAGATGCCGTCCTTCAGCGTCGAGACGATGCGGAACTCCTTGCCGCTGGCGAAGGGGTCGCCCGACTCGAGGCTCTTCAGGGAGATGCCGCGCTTGATGAGCTTGGACTGGAACACGTCGAGCACGGCCTTCGCCCGCTCCTCGGTGTTCGCGATGATCAGGATCTGCTCGCCGCTCCAGGCGATCGACGCACCGGTGCCCTTGAAGTCGTAGCGCTGCTCGACCTCCTTGCGGGCCTGGTTCACGGCGTTCTCGGCCTCCTGGTGATCCACTTTCGAGACGATGTCAAAGGAACTGTCAGCCATAGGAGAAGTGTATCGAGCCTGCCGATTCTCGGCCTTCTTGGAAGCGTTTTCACTCCGGATGCTCGCGATTGCCTCGGTCACAGGTTGATATCGCCCATCGGCTTCGTTGCAAAACGGCTCGACTTCGATGCATACTGTAAGCGCTTGCAGTCCATGCAGGCCACCCAGCACTGAGAGAGGCACACACCAATGAAGGTGAACAAGAGGGGCATCGCCGCCGCGGGCGCGATCGCCATCGTTTCGACTCTGACGCTCGCCGGCTGCTCCACGGGGACCAGCGGCGATGACACCTCCGGCTCCAAGGACAGCGGCAAGCTGGTCGTCTGGGTCGACGCCGAGCGCGTCGACGCACTGCAGGGAGCCGCAGACGCGTACGAGGACAAGACCGGTGTCAAGGTCGACCTGGTCGGCAAGTCCGTCGACGACATGAAGGACGACTTCATCCAGCAGGTCCCGACCGGCAAGGGCCCTGACGTGGTCATGGGAGCGCACGACTGGCTCGGCGAGCTCTCCACGAACGGCGTCGTCGCCCCGATCGAGCTCGGCGACAGCTCGGCCGACTACCTTCCGGTCGCGCTGCAGGCCGCCACCTACGAGGGCACCGTCTACATGCTTCCGTACGCCGTCGAGAACATCGCCGTGCTGCGCAACGCCGACCTCGTCCCGACCGCTCCGACCAGCTTCGACGACATGGTGTCCAAGGGCACGTTCGTCGTGGAGCAGGGCGCCGAAGGCAACCCGTACCACCTGTACCCGTTCCAGACGGCGTTCGGTGCTCCGGTCTTCGGAACGGATGACAGCGGCAGCTACGACCCCACCGACCTGCAGCTCGGCAGCGAGGGCGGCTTCGCCTTCGCCGACTGGCTCGGCGCCCAGGGTGCCGCAGGCGTCCTGAACACCGACATCGACGGCGAGATCGCCAAGCAGCAGTTCCTCGACGGCACCGCGGCCTTCTGGCTGACCGGCCCGTGGAACGTCGGCGCCGCGTCCGATGCCGGCATCAACGTCGCGATCGACCCGATCCCGAGCCCGACCGGTGAGACCGCTTCGCCGTTCGCCGGCGTCAAGGGGTTCTTCGTGAGCTCCGAGTCGAAGAACAAGGTCGCCGCGAACGACTTCCTGGTCAACTACATCGGCACCGAAGATGTGCAGCTCGAGCTGTTCAAGGCCGGCAACATCTTGCCCGCCCTGACCGCGGCAGCCGACACCGCGGCCGCTGACCCGATCATCGCCGGCTTCCAGGCCGTC
Organism: Microbacterium sp. NPDC090218; assembly: GCA_044900255.1. Classification (GTDB taxonomy): domain Bacteria; phylum Actinomycetota; class Actinomycetes; order Actinomycetales; family Microbacteriaceae; genus Microbacterium. The sequence continues at coordinate 594,975 of JBJDMS010000002.1, forward strand.
GGTGCCGACGCCGTCCCGATGCCCGCCATCCCCGCGATGGGTGCGGTCTGGCAGTTCTGGGGCGTGGCCGAGGCCGCGATCATCAACGGCGAAGACCCGACGGCGACGTGGCAGAAGCTCGTCGACGACGTGACCGCAGCGATCAAGTAACAGCCATCACACGGGCCCTGCCGGGGCGGGCGATCACCGCTCGCTCCGGCAGGATCATGACGAGGACGACATGACAGACACTGACGAGCGCACAGCTCCTCCGACCCGACGTCAGCGCCAGGCCGCGAAGATCGCGGAGGCTGCATCCGGCCCGATCGGCTGGATGCTGCTGAAGATCCTCCTGCTGGCCGTGGTCGACGCGATCGCGCTCTATGCCGCATTCGTGCTCTTCGCCAACCAGGAGTGGCTGATCCTCGGCATCGTCGTCGCGGTCGCCGTCCTCGTCAACTACATCTACTTCTCCCGCAAGCGCATCGCGGCGAAGTACCTCACGCCGGGCATCATCTTCCTGATCGTGTTCCAGGTGTTCACGCTGCTCTACACCGGCTACATCGGCTTCACCAACTACGGCACCGGCCACAACGGCACCAAGGACCAGGCGATCTCCTCGCTCCTCGCCTCCGCGCAGGAGCGGGTCGAGGACTCGCCCACCTACCCCGTCACGGTCGTCGAGCAGTTCGGGACCTACGGCCTGCTCGTGACCGACCCGGAGTCCGGTGATGCGCTGCTCGGCACGGCGGAGCAGCCGCTCGAAGAGGTCGACGCGGAGTTCGAGGGCGGCCAGGCCGTCTCGATCGACGGGTGGACCACCCTTCCGCTGGCGACCGTGTTCACGCTCTCCGAGGAGCTCGAGAAGCTCTCGGTCCCCTTCAGCGACGACCCGAACGACGGCAGCCTGCGGGCACCCGACGGGCAGAAGGGCTACCTGTACGTCTCGACCCTCGAGTACGACGCGGCCTCCGACACCATCACCGACACCACCACCGGCACCGTGTACTCCGACGAGGGCGATGGAGCCTTCACCGCGGAGGACGGCGAACAGCTGCTGCCGGGGTGGCAGACCACCGTCGGCTTCGACAACTTCGTGCGCGCGGTCACCGACTCCTCGATCCGCGGTCCGCTGATCTCGGTCACGCTGTGGACCTTCGCGTTCGCGCTGATCTCGGTCGCGACGACCTTCTTCCTCGGGCTCCTGCTCGCGCTGGTCTTCAACAACACGCGGATGCGGTTCCGCAACGGCTACCGGATCATCCTGATCCTCCCGTACGCGTTCCCCGCGTTCCTCTCGGCGCTCGTCTGGGCCGGAATGATGAACGAGAGCTTCGGCTTCATCAACCAGGTCATCTTCGGCGGCGCGGCGATCCCGTGGCTCACGGACCCGACATTGGCGAAGGTGTCGGTGCTGCTGGTGAACCTGTGGCTCGGATTCCCGTACATGTTCCTCGTCTGCATGGGCGCCCTCCAGGGCATCCCGGAGGATGTGAACGAAGCCGCCGTCATGGACGGTGCCAACCCGTGGCAGGTCTTCCGCCGCATCAAGCTGCCCCTGCTGCTCGTCACGGTCGCGCCCCTGCTGATCTCGTCGTTCGCGTTCAACTTCAACAACTTCAACCTGATCTACATGCTCACCAAGGGCGGGCCCCGATTCAGTGACGTGTCGATCCCCGTCGGACACACCGACATCCTGATCTCGATGGTCTACAAGGTCGCCTTCACCGGACAGACGCGCGACTACGGCCTCGCGTCCGCGTTCACGATCCTGATCTTCATCGTGGTCGCGACGATCTCGATCATCAGCTTCCGCAAGACCAAGGCCCTCGAGGAGCTGAACTGACATGAGCACCGCCAGCCCTGCCACCGACGTGCAGACCCTCGCCCCGCGGCGCCGCAGCTTCGGCGCCTGGTTCGCCGACACCGGATGGCGACACCTCGTCGCGATCGTCGTGAGCGTCTTCGCCCTGTTCCCGTTGCTGTACGTCGTCTCGGCGTCGCTGAACCCGAAGGGGACGCTCACCGGCTCGAACCAGCTCTTCTCGGCGATCGGGATCGACAGCTACGTGCGCATCCTGAGCGACCCGCAGAACCCCTACGGGACGTGGTTCCTGAACACGTTGCTCATCGCCGTGGTCACCGGAGCCGTCACCGTTTTCATCGGCGCCTGCGCGGCATATGCCTTCTCACGCATGCGGTTCGCGGGCCGCCGGGTCGGACTCATCACGATCGTCGTCGTGCAGATGTTCCCGCAGCTCCTCGCGGTCGTGGCGATCTTCCTGCTGATGTCGACGCTGGGGGACTGGTTCCCGGCGATCGGGCTCAACACCCACACCGGGCTGATCCTCGTCTACCTCGGTGGCGCTCTCGGTGTGAACACCTACCTGATGTACGGATTCTTCAACACGATCCCCAAGGAGATCGACGAGGCCGCCCGCATCGACGGAGCCGGCCACGCCCGGATCTTCTTCACGATCATCCTGCGCCTGGTCGCGCCGATCCTCGCGGTGGTCGGGCTCCTGTCCTTCATCGGCACGGTCAACGAGTACGTGATCGCGAGCGTCATGCTCGTCGACGTCGACCAGCAGACGCTCGTCGTCGGGCTCACCAAGCTCGTCGCCAACCCGCGGTATGCGGACTGGTCGGCGTTCTCCGCCGGGGCCGTGATGGCGGCGATCCCGGTGATGATCCTGTTCCTCTTCCTCCAGAAGTACATCGTCGGCGGACTGACGGCCGGGGCGACGAAGGGCTGAGCCCTCCCGGCCGACGGGGTGTCTACGATGCGTAGATGACCATCGCGGATCCCCGTACCGTCCCGCCGCGGAGAAGCGGACCGGTCACGGTGCTCGTGCTCCTCGCTGTCGTCGTACTCGCCGCGGTCGGCATCGCGGTGTGGGCGGCGCTCCGGGGCGCCGGGGCGGTGACGCTGCGGGATCCCGTCAAACGTGAGATCGCGATGGAGATGGCCTCGGCCGAGAACTCCACACTCGAGTGGTACGACCGCTACGACTACCTCGAGGACATCGGCGACGAGCGCGGCTACACGGGCGGCCTCGTGGGCTTCACCTCCGGCACGCACGACATGCTGATGCTGATCGAGCACTACACGGACGAGGTGCCGGGGAACGCGCTCGCGGAGTATCTCCCTGCACTTCGGGCGGTGGACGGCACCGACTCGCACGAGGGGCTCGGTGTGGCGTTCGAGGAGGCGTGGCGGGCAGAGGCCGCGCATCCGGCCTTCCGACAGGCTCAGCGCGACGAGGTCGACCGGCTGTATCTCGAACCTGCGATCGCGGCGGCTCTCGACGACGGACTGGGCGTGCTCGGGCAGTTCCTCTACTTCGACGCGATGGTCATGCACGGCGACTCCGGGTTCGCCGCCGTCAGGGCGCGGGCGCTCGAGAGCGCGTCCACGCCGGCCGGTGGCGGGGATCAGGTGGAGTACCTCTCGGCCTTCCTCGATGCGCGTAGGGTCGAGATGCGCACGGAGGCCGCGCACGAGGACACGAGCCGAGTCGACACGGCGCAGCGGATGTTCCTCTACGACGGCAACCTCGGGCTGGACACGCCGTTGCGGTGGTCCGTCTACGGGGACGCGTACGAGATCCCGGTCGATCCGCCCTCGCGGTGGTGAGCCCGCTTCCCACTAACTTGCCTCGCATGCTACCTTGTCATGCATGACAGCAGATGTCGGCGCCCAGATGCGCAAGGGTGTGGTCGAGTACTGCGTGCTCGGCCTGCTCGCGCGCGAGCCGATGTACGGCTGGCAGCTGGCCGACGCACTCACGGGTGCGGGGCTGATCGCCAGCATCGGCACGCTGTACCCGCTGCTGGGGCGGCTGCGCGACAACGACTGGGTCAGCACGTTCGACCAGCCGTCCGAGAGCGGTCCGGTGCGCAAGTACTACCGGCTCACGGCCGCGGGCGTCGATCAGCTCGAGCGCTTCCGCGCCCAATGGACACCGTTCGCCCGTGTCGTCACGGGAATCGTCGGAGAGGGACGACCATGACAGAGAACACCGCTGACGCGCTGCGTGAGGACTACCTCGCGCAGCTCGACGAGGCGATGCGCGGGCTTCCGCACGGCGTCGCCTCCGACATCCGGGGCGGCATCGTCGAAGAGCTCGAGGGGCTCGACGCCGCCGCGACCGCAGCGCGCATCTCCCAGCTCGGCGATCCGCGCGCCATCGCCCGTGAGGCGCAGGACGAGGTGCCGTCGAGTCCGACGATCGTGGTCGCCGCTCCGGTGGCTGCGCCACCCGCGCCACGCCGGTCATCGACGTCGACACGGGGTTTCGCGATCGCCGCGGCGCTGACGCTGAGCTTCGGCGGATTCCTCGTCCCGGTGCTCGGCTGGTTCGTCGGTGCGGTGCTCGTCAGCCTGAGTGCGCTGTGGAAGACCTGGGAGAAGGTCGTCGCGATCATCGTGCCGTTCGTGTTCGGCGCGCTGTCCCTGCTGCTCCTGCAGTTCATGAGCTTCGTGGAGTTCAGCTCGACCGGCAGCTCGTCCGGCACGGGCCCCGGCCCCGAAGAGGTCGTGAACAATCCGCTGGTGCCGAGCTTCGGCATCTGGCACGCCCTCCTCCTGCTCGGGTTCCTCCTCATCCCGGCTTCGGGTCTGTGGCTGCTCTGGCGGCTGCGCGGCCGCGCGGCGCACTGACGGAGCAGCGCCCACGAGCACGCTCGGCGTTGCGCCCGGCGACTTCCTCTCTCGGGCCGTACCGTGGAGGCATGGCACGGGTGGCTGGACGCAATCTGGCGATGAGCTGGTTCGCCGGGGTCGTGTGCGTCGGGATCATCGGGGCACTCATCTGGCTGTCCCTGCCGATCCTTCCGGTGCTCGCCGTGTTCGCGGGCGACGCCCTGCGCAACGCGCTTCCCTGAGCCGCCACGACCAGGTGTCATCTCGCGTATGACGACACGTCGGCACGCCTGCGGGAGCGGCCGTTCGCGCGGCGGTACCCTCACAATGCACATATCCGATGAGAGGCGCACCCCATGAGTGACCCCGACGCTCCCCAGCCCGAGAAGCCGGCTGACGTCGACGACGTCGTCGGCAGCGCGAACGCCGGTCTTGACGCCGCGGCAGCAGCGGGTGCGGATGTCCCCGGTACGAACGACGGCGTGGACGAGGCTCCCGCCGACGCGCCCGTCGATCCCGACCTCGCCGCGTTCGAAGAGGCCGAGCGGAACCACCCCGGCACGTTCGCGCCCCCGCCCCCCGCGGCGACTCCGGCTCCGGTCGTCGAGTCGCGCGAGTACGTCCACGACGTCAGGGCAGAGGCAGACGCGGAGACCGCATCCTTCTACCCCGAGCCGATCGTGGGCGAGCCGGTCCCGTTCGGTCACGAGCAGTCGGGCATGGCGGGCGCTGCCTACGCCCAGTACGGCGATGAAGACGACACGCGCATCGTGCCCTCGGAACCGCTGATCGGTGCGGCCGGCGTGGCCGCGGCGGCACAGCCCCAGCCCATCTTCGTTCAGGCTCCCGAGCCGCCCCGCGACCGCGGCAACCGCGGCACCGCCGGACTGATCGGCCTGCTCGCGACCCTCGTCTTCGCCATCCTGTACCTGGGCACGGCGCTCGGCCTCGGAGCGATCTCCGGCGACGTCAACGGCGAGAACATCGGTGAAGCGGCCCTCGCGCCGCTGATGACGTGGGGATACTGGACGCCTGTCGTGGTGTTCTTCCTCGGGTTCTGGCTGCTCGGCGCGATCATCAACCGCGGTCGCTGGGGCCTCTGGGTCGTGTTCGGCATCATCGTCGGCGTCATCGCCTACGCCGGGCACATCCTCGGACAGCTGTTCGAGGCCCCGTTCTGGAAGCTCACCGCCTCTCAGGGACTCGACCTCGTCGGCGAGCAGCTGCTGGCGCCGTTGGCTATCGCCGCATTCGTGTTCGCCCGCGAACTGACGATCTGGTTCGGTGCCTGGGTCTCCCGCAGCGGTGCGCGCAAGACCGAGCTGAACGCCGAGGCGCAGCGCGAGTACGAGCGCACCCTCGAAGCCGGTCCGACGCTGCCGAGGTAATCACGAACTCCACCACGCCGAACCCCCGCGGGCCCGAGTCCGCGGGGGTTTCGGCTGTCTTGGCGGTGGTCCTCGCCACCATCAGCTTCTTCGCGCTCGCAGTCTTCGGGCTCGGGGCGCTCAGTGTGGCGACCGATACCGACATCATCGCGGTCCCCGACCTCGGTCAGACTCCGGGGGTGGTGGGGATGCTGGCGGCAGTCGTCGCGTTCGGACTGCTGCTCTGGTCGACACTCCGGCGCCGGCGTCCGTCCTTCGTCGCGACGATCACGATCGCCCTTGTGGCGGCCCTCGCCCACCTCGTGGTCGTGTGGATCGCCGTCCTCATCGGAACGTCGGACATCGTGATCGCGACGGCGGTCGCCGGTGACCTCGTCCGTGGCGGGGTGAGCGCGGTCCTGCTCGTGGCGGCGCTGATCGCCGCATGGGGCGGCATCGCCCTCCGTCGCACCCGTGCTGAGCATCCGCGCTGGCCTTGGGAGCGCGACGAGGAGGAGTGACCGCGGGATCCCCGCGACGATCCGCCGAGCGTGCGACGATTCGCCGACAGGTCTGCGGCCGGGAGTCCGAGGATCGTCGCCCCCTCGGCGGATCGTCCAGTCGAAGATCGGACGCCCCGCCGTGACGGCGGAAATCGACGCGGTGATGCGCGACGCGCCGTACGCTGGTGGGGTGGAGCGCTCATTGGAGACGCAGGTGGACCAGGCCGTCGAAGCCTGGTTGCGCTGGGTGCCGCGCTGGGAGCCGGCGACCCACCGAGGCCGCGTCGCGCCCTGCCGGCGATGTCTCGGATCCCCGATCCTCTCGGCCGCGGGGATCGGCGCGAACACCCCGCACGGCGTGCAGCACGGGCTCTCGACGCGGATCAAGACGATCGTCGACCACGCCGTCGCGGACTACACGGCGCGGAACCTGCCGATGCTGCAGCGCGAGCTCGACCAGCAGGCCGCACGCAACCGGGCCCGCAGCTACCGTCCGGCCGAAGACCTCGACCCCGAGTTCGACGGCCTGCCGCTCGATCCGGAGCCGGTGCCCGGAGCACCGTTCCTGTTCACGATCGCCGGTCTCGCCGACGACTCCGCCGCGGAGCTGCCGGCACTGCCGCCGCTCACGGAGGAGGCCAAGGTCGCCCTTCGCCAAGAGGTCGCCCTCGCCGACGAGTACGCCAACATGGTCGGCCGCGAGATCTGCAGCATCCTGCTGCGTCACCGCCTCTACATCCAAGCGGCGATCTCCCAGCACGTCGAACCGCAGATCGAGGCTCTGCTGGCGGAGCTGACGGAATCGCTCGACTCTCCGTTCGACCCCGACGTGCCCTGACGCTCTCGATAGCGCCGGCAGCTGACAGCGGCTGACAGCACGACGACAGTGCCGTGAAAGCGGGACGTCGGATGCTGTGGTCATGACAGATCTCACAGCAGACTGGGCCGTCGAGGCCGAAGGACTCGTGAAGGTGTTCGGACAGAACCGGGCGGTCGACGGCGTCGATCTCCGGGTGAAGACGGGCACCGTCTACGGCGTCCTCGGCCCGAACGGCGCCGGCAAGACCACCACCATCAACATGCTCGCGACGCTCATGCGGCCGGACGGCGGCGTCGGCCGCGTGTTCGGGCACGACGTCGTGCGGGAACCGCAGATCGTGCGGCAGCTCATCGGCGTCACCGGACAGTTCGCCTCGGTCGACGAGACGCTCTCCGCGACCGAGAACCTCCTGATCTTCGCCCGTCTGCTCGGGCTCTCCCGCGCTGAGGCGCGGAGCAAGTCCGTCGAGCTGCTCGAGCGTTTCGGCCTGAGCGAGGCCGCGCGTCGCCCCCTGAAGCAGTTCAGCGGCGGGATGCGGCGGCGACTTGATCTCGCGGCCTCCCTCATCGCGCAACCCCCGCTCATCTTCCTCGACGAGCCGACCACCGGGCTCGATCCGCGCACCCGTGGCCAGATGTGGGACACGATCCGCGAGCTCGTCTCGACCGGATCCACGGTGCTCCTCACCACCCAGTACCTCGACGAGGCCGATCAGCTCGCCGACCGCATCGCCGTGATCGATCGCGGTCGGGTGGTCGCAGAGGGCACAGCGGACGAGCTCAAGGCCTCGGTCGGCAGCTCGAGTCTGCAGCTGCGGCTGACGGAGGCGACCGACACGGGTGACGCGCTCCTGGCGATCGAGCGCATCCTCGGGGTGCGGGGCACACTCTCACCCGAGGCCGCCCGGATCACCGCGCCCATGGCGGATGCCGATCGCATCGCCGACCTGCTCATCGCCTTGCGCGAGGGCGGGATCGGAGTGACCGAGCTGAGCGTGCAGAAGCCCACGCTCGACGAGGTCTTCCTCACCATCACCGGCCACGACGCCGCCGACCAGGGGGCATCGCCCGCTGACGCAGAGAAGGAAGAGGTGCACGCATGAGCGCGATCGCCACCGCCCCGAGCCGGATGATCGTCCCGGCGTCCGAGCGCCGACTCAAGAACCACACGAGCATCGGACAGACGGTGCAGAACACCCTCACGATGGCGTACCGGGGGCTCGTGAAGATCCGCCGCACGCCGGAGCAGCTGTTCGACGTCACGCTCCAGCCGATCATCTTCACACTGATGTTCACCTACATCTTCGGAGGTGCGATCTCGGGTGACGTGGCGTCGTATCTGCCCACGATCATCCCCGGCATCCTCGTCCAGACCGTGATCACCACCTCGGTCGTCACCGGCACCCAGCTGCGGGAGGACATGGACAAGGGCGTGTTCGACAGATTCCGCTCGCTGCCGATCGCGCGGATCGCACCGCTCTCCGGTGCGCTGCTCGCCGACACGATCCGGTATGCGATCGCGACGACCCTCACGTTCACGATGGGCTACTTGATGGGTCTGCGGCCCGAGGGCGGCATCGGCGCGGTGATCGTCGCCGGCCTCCTGGTGATCGCGTGCTCCTGGGCGATCAGCTGGATCTTCGCGTTCTTCGGCGTGATCGCGCGGACGGCATCGAGCGTGCAGGGCATCTCGATGCTGGTGCTCTTCCCGCTGACGTTCCTCTCGAACGCGTTCGTTCCGGTCGACACGATGCCCGGATGGCTGCAGGGATTCGTCAACATCAACCCGGTGTCGCACCTGGTCACGGCCGTGCGCGAGATCGTCAACAACGGCGTCTTCGGCGCCGACGCCTGGATCTCGCTCCTCGGCGCGGCCGTGATCGTGGCGGTCTTCGCACCGCTGACCGTGCGTGCCTACATGCGCAAGGCCTGACGCCTGCCCCCTCGAGACGCCCCGAGCGGTTCAGTCCGATCGGGGCGTCTCGCGCATGCCGAACACGCGCAGCGCCCTCGCCGTGAGCTCCTCGGGCGGGTATCCCGCGACCTCGGCGCGCGCGGCGGCCACGGGCTCGCGACCGACGATCGTGGTCGCGTGGGCTCGAAGCACGTCCAGGTGCAGACTCGGCAGGTCCTGCCGGCCGCCGAGGGCTTCTGCGAGGGCGAGGGCCAGGAGGCCGCGGTCGCGCATCGCGGGGTCGGTGAGCGCCCAGCTCGACCAGCCGGCCAGGGCAGTCCCCAGAACGGGACGGTCGATGTACCCGGAGCGCATCCGGGTGATCGCCAGCATGCGGGTGCGCAGTCTCCGCGCCCAGCGAGCAGCGCTCTGCGTGGTCGCGTAGCCGTCGAGGATCGCCGCCGAGACGAAGCTCGACATGACCAGGAGGTACCACGGCGAAGCGCGCTGATCGTGTGAGCGGAAGGTGGTCATGGCGTGTTCGTAGTGCGCTGCCGCCGTTTCGCTCAGGCCGCGCGCCCGAGCCGTCTCGGCCAGCCCGACCCACCCGACGGACGCGAACTCGAGCCCCTGCGGGGTGAGCTCGGTCACATGGGTGAGCTGCTCGAAGAGCCGTTCGGCCTCGTCGAGTCGGCCGAGGCTCACCAGACTGACACCGCGGATCCAGTCCTGCTGGCGCCGCTCGTCGAGGGCGTCGAAACCCTCGGAGCTGCGCCGGGCGCGGTCGAGCCAGATCAGTGCCTCCGCCGGGCGGGCGGACTGGCTGGCCACCTGAGCGGCCGAGCTCGCCGACAGCGCGGCGAGCCAGCGGTCTCCGATGCCTTCCGACAGTTCCCAGGCGCGCTGGGCCGCCGCGCCGGCGGTGGCCGCTTCGCCCTCGTTCTCAGCGGACTGCGCCGTGAGGAACTCTCCCACGAGGCGGACGGTGGCGTCGGGGGAGAGCCGCTGCTCGGCCAGGAGGGCGGCCATCCGGGCGGGCCGCGCCGCCGCGCCTGCGATGGCCGCGAGCGCCGCCCAGGCGGGGCTCAGATCGCGGGCCTCCTCCCGCACGCGCCGGATCCGACGGAAGGCCCGCAGTCCGCGCGGATCCTCTCCGACCAGGGTCATCAGTGCGCTCAGGAGCAATCCGGGAGCCAGGACATCGGCGGGTACGGCGTCGTCGGGCATGTCCTTGATCGTCGCGAGCATCGAGGGGGCGAAGCCGATCAGCTCGGTGAAGGCGCCGCGCACGACCCAGGACGAGGTCAGGGCTGCGAAGACACCGGCGGCTTCCGGGCCGCGCCCGGTGTCGAGCGCGCGGCGGAGGGCGGCGACGAGGTTGTCGTTCTCCACGTTCAGCTCGTGGAGCACTTCAGGAGTCAGGGGCGAGTAGGCCCCGAACAGGCCTGCTCCCGGCATCCGGCTGAAGGCGGCGGCCCAGACGAGGACAGCGTCCCACGCCGCATCCTCGTCGCCGTCGTCGCGGAGACGTGCGAGACCGAACTCGCGGACGGTCTCGAGCATCCGGAATCGCAGCCCGTTCTGCTCCGGCGTCTCGACCACGACCAGCAGCGACTGCCCGGCGAGGCGCTCGAGCAGGTCGTCGACCGTCTCCTCCCCGAGCACGGCTGCGGCCGTGCCGGCCGAGAATCCGGCAGGCAGGACGGAGAGTCGACCGAGTGCTCGTCGAGCCTCGGGGTCGAGCAGATCCCAACTCCACTCGATCACGGCCTGGAGCGTCCGGTGCCGCTCCGGGGCGGCACGGTCGGCGCTCGTGAGCAGCGCGAAGCGGTTCTCCAACCGGGCCTCGATCTGCTGCGCGGTCATGGTGCGCATCCGGGCGGCGGCGAGCTCGATCGCCAGCGGCAACCCGTCCAGCCTCCGGCACAGCCGGGCGACGACGTCCGGCGGCAGGATCGCGCCGGGGCGCACTGCAGAGGCGCGCTCCAGGAACAGGCGCACGGCGGGGCCGGTGTCTCCGCTCTCGTCGATCGGGAGCGGAGCGAGCGCGTACACGGCTTCGGCGCCGATGGCGATCGGTGTGCGGCTCGTCGTGAGGATGCGGAGATGCGGAAGCACGGCGAGCACCTCGGTCGCCCACACCGCCACCGCATCGACGATCTGCTCGCAGTTGTCGAGGACGAGCAGGGCGGGTCGCTCGGCGAGGAGGGCGACGATGCGGGCCCGCAGATCGGGTTGCGAGCGGGCATCGGCAAGCGTGCTGCCCGTGCGGGTCTCGCTGATGCCGAGGGCGGCGCCGATAGCCGGCTCGAGGTCGGCATCCGCACGGATGCTGGCGAGTGGGATGACGGCGACCATTGGCGCCTCGGATGCCGCGGCGACCGCCTGCGCGAGCCGGGTCTTGCCCAGGCCGCCCGCTCCGAGGATCGTCACGAGACGGGCGCTGGTGAGCCGGTCCGCGATCTGCGCGAGGTCGTCGTCCCGGCCGATCAGCGCATTGGGCGCGGAGCGCAGGCCGAGCCGCACGGGCGCGGACGCAGGGGCGGTCTCGCCGCGCAGGATGCGGGTGTTGAGCGCGGTGGCGGTCGCGCCGGGGGAGGAGCCGAGCTCATCGCGGAGGCGCTCGCGCAGCGCGGCGAACACGGCGACCGCTTCCTGAGGGCGGTCCGCCGCCGCGAGAGCATCCATCAGCCGCGCGTGTGCGCCCTCGTCGAACGGGTGCGCCTCGACCCGGGAACGCAGGAACGCGATCGCCTCCTCCGGCCTGCCCACCGCGACGAGCGTGCGGGCGCGGATGTCTTCGAGCCGCTCGCGCAGGGAGGTGGCGGCCTCGGCCAGGTCCGCCGTCACGGGAGCGCCGCCGAGGTCGGCTCCGGGCTCTCCGCGCCAGAGGGCGAGCGCTTCGTCGACGAGGGTGAGGCGAGTCGGGTCGCTGTCCGGGAGGCGGGTGGCCGCGGCCTCCAGCGCGTGCCCGCGGGCGAGATCGGTGTCCTCCGCCGAGGTCAGCGCATAGCCGCCGTTCCCGCTGCTGATCAAGTCCGTGCCGGCCAACGCCCGCAGCCGGGAGATCAGTGTCTGCAGCGTTCCCCGGGGATTGCGCGGCAGGTCGTCGTCCGTCCAGATCTCGGAGGCCAGGACCTCGACGCTGCGCGGGCGCCCGCCGCTCAGGACGAGGGAGACCAGCAGTGCGCGTGCGGTCGGTCCGGGCAGCTCGACCGAACCCCGGCCCGCGGCCACGGTCGCCGGACCCAGCACGGCGACACGGGGCGGCTCCTTCATCACGACGCCAGCCTAGCCGCGGCGGGAGTTGCGCTCATTTGACCGCTACGTTACGCGGCATTACACTTGACCAGGTGTGTGCACGTCTCGACGTGCGCACTGGGCGTCGGCACCATGCCGGTCCGCCCCCACGGCATACCCACCACACCAAAAGCTCGTCGATTCCGGCGTGCCGGTGGGTCATGATGTGAAACCCATCACGCTGTCACCGTGCAGCACTATGAGGAGAGAACGTGCCAACCATTCAGCAGTTGGTTCGCAAGGGTCGCTCGCCCAAGGTCACCAAGACCAAGGCGCCGGCGCTCAAGTCGAACCCGCAGCAGGCCGGGGTCTGCACCCGCGTCTACACCACCACCCCGAAGAAGCCGAACTCGGCGATGCGCAAGGTCGCTCGTGTGAAGCTCCGCAACGGCACCGAGGTCACCGCGTACATCCCCGGTGAGGGCCACAACCTGCAGGAGCACTCGCTCGTGCTCGTGCGTGGCGGTCGTGTCAAGGACCTCCCCGGTGTGCGTTACAAGATCGTCCGTGGCGCCCTGGACACCCAGGCTGTCAAGAACCGTAAGCAGGCTCGTTCCCGCTACGGCGCGAAGAAGGGTTGAGTTAGATGCCTCGTAAGGGTCCCGCCCCGAAGCGCCCCGTCGTCAACGACCCGGTATACGGCGCACCGATCGTCACCTCGCTGGTGAACAAGATCCTCGTCGACGGCAAGAAGTCGCTGGCCGAGTCGATCGTCTACGGCGCCCTCCGCGGCGTCGAGGCGAAGAACGGCCAGGACGCTGTCGCCACGCTCAAGAAGGCGCTCGACAACGTGCGCCCGACTCTCGAGGTCCGCAGCCGCCGCGTCGGTGGCTCGACCTACCAGGTGCCGGTCGAGGTCAAGCCTCACCGCGCCAACACGCTCGCTCTGCGCTGGCTCGTGAGCTACGCGAAGGGCCGTCGTGAGAAGACGATGACCGAGCGTCTCCAGAACGAGATCCTCGACGCGTCGAACGGCCTGGGTGCCGCGGTCAAGCGCCGCGAGGACACTCACAAGATGGCCGAGTCGAACCGCGCGTTCGCTCACTACCGCTGGTAAACAGCTTCGCCCGTCCCTCGGCCACTCGCCGGGGGACGGGCAGCCCCTCTTCGCAGTACGACTGCTCCAAAAGATAAGGACACTCCTGTGGCACAAGACGTGCTCACGGACCTGAGCAAGGTCCGCAACATCGGCATCATGGCGCACATCGATGCCGGCAAGACCACGACGACCGAGCGCATCCTGTTCTACACGGGCGTCAACCACAAGCTCGGTGAGACGCACGATGGCGCCTCGACCACCGACTGGATGGAGCAGGAGAAGGAGCGCGGCATCACGATCACGTCTGCCGCCGTGACCTGCTACTGGAACAAGAACCAGATCAACATCATCGACACCCCCGGCCACGTGGACTTCACGGTCGAGGTGGAGCGCTCGCTCCGCGTCCTCGATGGTGCTGTCGCCGTGTTCGACGGCAAGGAGGGCGTCGAGCCCCAGTCCGAGACCGTCTGGCGTCAGGCCGACAAGTACAACGTCCCCCGCATCTGCTTCGTCAACAAGATGGACAAGCTCGGCGCGGACTTCTACTTCACCGTCGACACCATCATCAACCGCCTCGGTGCCAAGCCGCTCGTCATCCAGCTGCCGATCGGCGCCGAGAGCGACTTCATCGGCGTCGTCGACCTGGTCGAGATGCGTGCGCTGGTCTGGGCCGGAGACTCCAAGGGTGACGTCACCATGGGCGCCTCCTACGAGATCCAGGAGATCCCGGAGGACCTCAAGGAGAAGGCTGCGGAGTACCGCCAGCAGCTCCTCGAGACCGTCGCCGAGACCGACGACGCTCTGCTCGAGAAGTTCTTCGGTGGCGAGGAGCTCACGGTCGCCGAGATCAAGGGCGCGATCCGCAAGCTGACCGTCGCCTCGGAGATCTACCCGGTGCTCTGCGGCTCCGCGTTCAAGAACCGCGGTGTCCAGCCGATGCTCGACGCGGTCGTCGACTACCTCCCGAACCCGCTCGACGTGGGTTCCATCGAGGCGCACGACCCGAAGGACTATGACACGATCATCGAGCGTCACCCCGACGCCAATGACCCGTTCGCAGCCCTCGCGTTCAAGGTCGCCGTGCACCCGTTCTTCGGTCGCCTCACCTACGTGCGCGTCTACTCGGGCCACCTCGACTCCGGTTCCGCGGTCGTCAACTCGACCAAGAACAAGAAGGAGCGCATCGGGAAGATCTTCCAGATGCACGCCAACAAGGAGATCCCGGTCCCCTCGGTCACCGCCGGAAACATCTACGCGGTCATCGGTCTGAAGGACACCACCACCGGTGACACCCTGACCGACCCGACGGCTCCGGTCGTCCTCGAGTCGATGACGTTCCCCGAGCCCGTCATCGAGGTCGCGATCGAGCCGAAGACCAAGGCCGACCAGGAGAAGCTGGGTGTCGCCATCCAGAAGCTCGCTGAAGAGGACCCGACCTTCCGCACGGAGCTCAACCCCGAGACCGGTCAGACGACCATCAAGGGCATGGGCGAGCTGCACCTCGACATCCTCGTGGACCGCATGAAGCGCGAGTTCAACGTCGAGGCCAACGTCGGCAAGCCCCAGGTCGCGTACCGTGAGACGATCCGCAAGACCGTCGAGAAGCACGACTACACGCACAAGAAGCAGACCGGTGGTTCTGGACAGTTCGCAAAGATCCAGTTCACCATCGAGCCGCTCGACCTCGACTCCGAGAAGACCTACGAGTTCGTGAACGCCGTCACCGGTGGTCGCATCCCTCGTGAGTACATCGGCTCGATCGATGCCGGTTTCCAGGATGCGATGAACGTCGGCGTGCTCGCGGGCTACCCGATGGTCGGCGTCAAGGCGACCATCGTCGATGGTGCGGCTCACGACGTCGACTCCTCGGAGATGGCGTTCAAGATCGCGGGCTCCATGGGCTTCAAGGAGGCCGCTCGCCGCGCCAACCCCGTGCTGCTCGAGCCGCTGATGGCCGTCGAGGTCCGTACTCCTGAGGAGTACATGGGCGACGTCATCGGTGACCTGAACTCGCGTCGTGGCCAGATCCAGTCGATGGAAGACGCCGCCGGCGTCAAGGTCGTCCGTGCTCAGGTCCCGCTGTCCGAGATGTTCGGCTACATCGGCGACCTGCGCTCGAAGACCTCGGGTCGCGCCGTCTACTCGATGGAGTTCCACAGCTACGCTGAGGTTCCCCGCGCTGTGGCCGACGAGATCGTCCAGAAGACCAAGGGCGAGTAATCACCCTTCTGGGTTCCCCGCGGCGCCGAGCACGGCGAAGCGCCGCGGGGTTCCCAGGTCACCTACAACTTCACATTCCCTCTCTACTAAACTGAGAACCTAACCCGTAGAGAACCGGTCGCAAACCAGTGCCCGGTCACCTTTACAACGACGTCCTGAGGAGGACCCAGTGGCTAAGGCCAAGTTCGAGCGGACCAAGCCGCACGTCAACATCGGAACGATCGGTCACGTCGACCACGGCAAGACCACGCTCTCCGCAGCGATCTCGAAGGTGCTTGCTGACAAGTACCCGTCCGACACCAACGTGCAGCGTGACTTCGCTTCCATCGACTCGGCGCCGGAAGAGCGCCAGCGTGGAATCACCATCAACATCTCGCACATCGAGTACGAGACCCCCAAGCGCCACTACGCTCACGTTGACGCCCCCGGCCACGCCGACTACGTCAAGAACATGATCACCGGTGCTGCTCAGATGGACGGCGCGATCCTCGTGGTCGCCGCCACCGACGGCCCGATGGCTCAGACGCGTGAGCACGTGCTGCTCGCCAAGCAGGTCGGCGTTCCGTACCTGCTGGTCGCGCTGAACAAGTCCGACATGGTCGACGACGAGGAGATCCTGGAGCTCGTCGAGCTCGAGGTCCGCGAGCTGCTCGCCGGCCAGGGCTTCGACGAGGACGCTCCTGTCGTCCGCGTCTCCGCTCTCAAGGCCCTCGAGGGCGACGAGAAGTGGACCCAGGCGATCCTGGACCTGATGCAGGCTGTCGACGACAGCGTTCCGGACCCGGAGCGTGACCGTGACAAGCCGTTCCTGATGCCCGTCGAGGACGTCTTCACGATCACCGGTCGTGGAACGGTCGTCACGGGTCGCGCCGAGCGTGGCACGCTGGCCATCAACTCCGAGGTCGAGATCGTCGGACTGCGTCCGACCGTCAAGACCACGGTCACGGGTATCGAGATGTTCCACAAGCAGCTCGACGAGGCCTGGGCCGGCGAGAACTGTGGTCTGCTGCTCCGCGGCACCAAGCGTGAGGACGTCGAGCGCGGCCAGGTCATCGTCAAGCCGGGTTCGGTCACGCCGCACACCGACTTCGAGGGCACCGCGTACATCCTGTCCAAGGACGAGGGTGGCCGTCACAACCCGTTCTACACGAACTACCGCCCGCAGTTCTACTTCCGCACCACCGACGTCACCGGCGTCATCTCGCTGCCCGAGGGCACCGAGATGGTCATGCCCGGTGACACCACCGACATGACGGTCGAGCTGATCCAGCCGATCGCCATGGAGGAGGGCCTCGGCTTCGCCATCCGTGAGGGTGGACGCACCGTCGGCGCCGGTACGGTCACGAAGATCATCAAGTAAGCATCTGCTTCCTCGCAGAGGGGTCGGGCCTTCGGGTCCGGCCCCTCTGTCGTTAACCGGCGTCTCGAGGGTTCCCTTCGGGGGGACGGGCATGCACAATGAGTGTGGTCGCCCCGATCGGTCGGCGGCACACAGGTCAGAAGGGGAATCACATGGGTATCGAAGACGCCGTGAACAAGGGCAAGGACCTCTACGAGCAGAACAAGGACAAGATCGCCGAGGCCGTCAAGAGCGAACAGGCCGAGGACATCAGCGACAAGGTGCTCGACGGTGTCGCCGACTTCGCGAAGAAGATCGCCCCCGGCGCCGCCGACAAGATCGACGAGATCCGTGATGGTGCGGACAAGGCTGTCGGCAACGAGTAGACCGACCCGCATTCTCTGAGCGGCGCTCCACCTTCGGGTGGGGCGCCGCTTTTCGCTGCGTCCGATTGGACCCTTCAAGTACCTATATGCCAGGATGATAGGAGTAGTTCGTCCTGGACGTTTAGCCAGAATGCGCCGGGACGACCTGGTCGTTAGTCAATGCGACCTGAGTGGCCGGCCGATCAGCTGAAATGGCCGGATTCATCGCTCGGCAATGCGCACGAGCGCAGTTCGCCCCCGTTCTCGGGGGAAGGGGAGGGCCGCTGACCATGTCGGCGGCTGGGGAGGAGTGCGCTCTTGCGCGCCGAAAATCAACTGGACGTTCGTGCTGCCCGCCGGAAGCCGTGGGCCATCGTCGCGGCCATCGCCGTTCTCGTCTCGGCACTCGTGGTGCCGGCGTCGCCGGTGTTCGCGGCCGAGGGGGACCCGGAGTATCTGACGGTCTCCAAGAGTGTCTCGCCGGCCACGGTCTCACCGGGGCAGCCGTTCACCTACACGATCGCGGTGAACTGCTCGGAGAGCTCCTGCCTGGACGCCACCCTGCGCGATGCGCTCCCCGCGGAGCTCGCCGGGTACACCATCCAGAACGTGTCGATGCAGCCCGGCGCGGCGAGCATCCCGCGCGATGTCACCTGGACGGTCGACGGTGCCGTCGGCACGACGACTCCCTCCGTGGTGACGGCCGACACGATTCTCGACGTCGACTTCACGGGAGCCATCAGCGCACCCGCGGGGACCGGCCTGCAGAACGGTCAGACGTTCACCGTGACCATCACGCTCCAGGTACCGGACTATCTGCCGCCGGGAACGCAGACGATCACGAACGTCGCCAAGACCGAGGCGACCAACTCCGCTCCCGGTTCCGATGACGCCACGATCACCGTGGTCACCCCGGAGATCCTCGACGTCGACGTGGCCAAGACCTGGTCGCCCTCGCCGCAGAGCTTCAATCCCGGTTCGGCTTCGTCGATCGGTCTGACCGTGACGAACGCCTCCAACGGCCCGGTCGAGACCCTGATCCTCCAGGAACCGGCGACTGCCGAGGACGGCGCGAAGTCTCTCGATGCGAGCAACCCGTTCCTCATCACCGACTTCACCGGGTTCGGGGCGACCGCGCTCCCGGCGGGCGCCGACACGGTGCAGACCGACCTCTACCTGCAGCAGGCTGACGGAACCTGGAAGTGGGTGCCCGGCCCCCCGGCGACCGCACCGACCATCCCCGCCGACGTGGACCCCGCCTCGATCGGCGGAATCCGACTCACGTACACCGGCGCGGCGATCCAGGAGGCCGCGAACGGCTCCGTCGCGATCGACGTCGTGCAGCGCGCGACGAACCGAAACACCGATGACGACCTGTCGAAGGCGACCCACAAGATCGACAACGTGGTGACCGCGACCGCTGCCGTCGAGGGACGCGACCCGGTCACGGACAAGGCGGGCGCTGCCTACCAGGTGATTCCCGCGTCCATCGCCGCGTCGACGAGCAAGAACATCAACCCCGACCGGATCGCCGCGGGCGATGACGCCGAGGCGCGCATCGTGGGCACCAACACCTCAGACGTCGGCGTCAACGAACTCCGCGTCGCCGATCTGGACTTCTTCGACGATGAGATCCTCTTCCGAGGCTTCGTCTCCGCGCCGGTCTGGCCGCAGGCGGCCGATGCGGGTGTGCTGCGATACCACCCGCTCGACGGCGGTGCGCCGATCGAGATCGCGCTCGTCGACGGGGTGATCCCGGATCTTCCGACCGAGGCGATCTCCGGATTCGAGTTCGTGTTCACGGCAGCGAACGGCGGCATCGCCTCCGGCTCCAACGCCGTCATCGATTTCACCATCGGCACGACCGAATCGGCGATCGGATCCGGCACGACAAGGACCGTGACCAACTCGGCAACGACCTCCGTCGTGGCTCAGAACGGTGTGGACGCCGACGCGACCGACACCGCCGACCTCACGCTCCTCAAGCCTGAGATCGACGTCACGCTGACCAAGAACATCCGTCCTTCGGGGGCTGTGGCCCCTGGCGAGCGGGTCGTCACCGAGCTGCAGGCGAAGCTGACCACGACATCCGACTACATCACGCCCACGCAGATCGTCGTCGAAGACGCCTGGTCGGGCAAGGGCGAGTTCTGGGACGCGTTCGATCTCGTCTCGATCGCTCCGACGCAGGTGCCGTCGAATGCGGCGCTCACGATCGAGGTCCAGGACCAGAACGGTGACTGGCGAGAGCTCGCGGTGTTCCCCGCGCAGGCGCAGCCGCACCTGGTCTCGATGACCGGAGCCGAGATCTCCGCTGCGCTCCCGAACGGCGTCTCACTCGACGATGTCCGTGGCATCCGCTTCACGTTCGACAGCTCGACGGCGGCGGGATTCCCCGCGGGCACCACGGTGACCCCGTACATCGTCTCCTCGGCGAGGAGCGAGCTGCGCACCGGCGGTGACACGACCCCCGGTGACAAGCAGCCCACGACCTACACGAACACGGCCACCACGACCGGAGAGGGCGAGACCGCGGTGGGGACACCGCTCACCGACACCGACACCGACACCGACGAGGCCGTCATCGAGACCACGAAGGGCAGCGGCACCGAGGTCGGCATCGACAAGCGCTGGAGCGAGGCCACCGTGTCCGCCCAGTCCGCTCAGCAGCGGGGCACGACACTCGACTGGCAGGTGGGAGAGGGATACGGCACCGTCGTGATCTCCGATCCCGCCCCGAGCGCGGGCGCTTTCGATCCGAACAGCGCTCCCGGTGCTGTCGCCGACTCGGTCTTCGATGCGTTCGACCTCGCGCGCATCAACGCGATCCCGGCCGACGCCGAGCCCTTCAGCAACGGCTGGTACCTGCGGTACGACACCGTGGATGCCGTCGAGCTCTTCATCTCCGGCGCATGGCAGACCGTCACGGCGCCGGCTGCCGGATGGATTCAGAACGGCGCATTCGTCGGTCATGTGCTCTCCGACGCAGAGCGGGCCGAGGCGACCGGCTTCCGCATCCGCCTCGCGCCGAACGACCAGGCCCGTGCTGACGCCGTCGCGGCGGGCGATCCGTGGGTCACGGCGCTCGGTCCCGGTGTGGGATCCAGCAGTGCGGTCCGCTCGTTCGACCTGACCTGGGAGATTCGCGATCAGAAGCGGTCCGATGGGAGCTGGGTCACCGACAAGGAGAAGTACAACACCGCGGACGCCGGTCTCGTCGAGAACACGACGCGCATCGACGGCCAGGTGCTCGACTCCGGCGACATCCACAGCGACACCGACGGCGACTCGATCCTGATCACGAATCCGGGTCCCGGCGTCACGGTACGCAAGTCGGTCACTCCGACCTCGTCCCTGCACGTGCCTTTCCCCGGCACATCTGCTTCGTCCTACCCGACCGCGAGCTACACGCTGGAGGCGCGCAACGACTCCGTCTCCGCCGCGTCGTACATCCGCGTCACCGATCCGCCGGTGTGCGCCGACGGTGAGGCGATGACGGAGTGCCAGAGCGAGGGAACCGCGATCGGCGCGACCGGCGATCCGTTCGTCGACGGCATCGACTGGCTCACGGGGCCTGGCCGAGGAAACCCGTTCGAGCGTTTCGACCTGCGCCGGGTCACGGTCTCCGCGACCATCCCCGGAGAAATCGACCTCTCCGCGAGCACCGTGTGGCTGCTGCGCTACGCCGACGGCGCGTACACCACCGAGCGGTCGGACGCCGCAGCGGTGAATGCGATGACGGCCGAGGAGCTCGCGGACGTCGTGGGTCTCAGCGTGACCTTCCAGGGCACCGACCCCACGGTCTCCGGGGGGACGATCACCTCGGCGAACACGCTGCGGGTCGTCATGGACACGCAGCTGTGTCCGACTCTGCGCAGCTCGGGTGAGACGCAGGCCGTTGCGGCCAATGAGCGAGTCGGGGTGGCGAACCGCGTGTTCGCGCAGTCCTACGACCCGATCCTCAACGACGGAGAGCCCACCGGCGCACGCGACGCCGTGGCCGTCACGCTCACGGGCGGCGATCTCAACGTCGCGCCGCGCAAGACCGTCTCTCCCGGCGCGCTCACCGAGCCCACGAGGAACACCCCCGTCACCGTCACACTCGGTGCGAACCAGGGCACGTCGCCGGTGAGCACGCTCTCTCCGGCCGAGGTGCGTCTCACCGATGACGTCGCCGGCTCTCCGGAGTTCTGGAACTCATTCGACTTCACCGGCCTCGGCGCGATCACGCCTCCGTCGGGAGCCGACCGCGTGCGGGTGGCCGTCTACGGTCCGTTCGGTGCGGATGGCGCGATGGAGTGGATCGAGTCCGCTCCGACCGCGATCGCCGGCGCGACCGTGCCGGTGGCCGCCGATCAGTACGGCGACATCCAGGGGATCCGATTCGCGTTCTCCCGCGCCGACGGGGCGTTCTTCTCGCCCACCGTCCCTGCGCCTCGATGGAGCACCTCCGCGGCGTTCACGGTGCAGCTCCGCGAAGAGGACCGCGCGAACGGTGAAGAGATCGCTCTCACCGGAAGCGTTCCGAACACGGTGACGGTCGTCAGCGACCGGCTCAACGGCGAGACCTCGGCGGAGAAGTCCACCGATGCCTCGATCACTCTGAGCCCGGGCACCTTCCGCATCTCCGTCAACAAGCAGGTGAACGAGGGCGCGAGCCATTTCGCCACCGCCGGCGACCTCCTGCCGTGGGATCTGTCGTTCACGAACACGGGAACCGGGTATCTCACGGTCGAGGAGCTTCGCGACCTCATCCCCTCCCACCTCGTCTACCTGGGGGATGCCCCGGTGTACACGCCGTCTCCGACGGGCATGCTCGGCGAGCCCGAGGGGATGACGGAGGAGAACGGAGAACTCGTCTTCACCTGGAAGAAGGGCGCTCGCATGGCCCCCGGTGAGACCTTCTCGGTGCGCCTCCTCCTGGAGCTGCAGCCGGGACTGGGCATCGGTCAGCAGGCCGTGAACCAGATGACGGTCCACACGTCCGAGAATCTGCAGGCCTGCACCAACTCGCGACCCGGAGGCTCTGTCACCGGTGCGTGGGCGGCTGACGACACCACCTGCGGCACCACCGACTACGTCACTCCCGCGAACGCGACCAGCCTGTTCGTGGTCAAGGGCGTGCGCGGTGAGCGCCCCGGCGCTGTCTTCCCCGGTGCTCCGGACCGGATCTGCCAGCAGAACCTGGTCGTGACCGGTGGCGCGTACTTCCGCTCCCCGTGTGCGGCGAACAGCGAGATCGGTGGCGAGGACGCCTGGGTGCTCCGCGCTCAGAACGGCGGCACCAGCGAGATGGCGGAGATGGTCCTGTTCGACCAGCTCCCCGTCGCGGGCGACCGCTCCCTGATCTCGGGCGCCGGTCGCGGATCGGTGTTCCGGCCTCAGATGCTCGATGACCTCGCCGTCAACGCACCCCAGGGCACCACGACGATCGTGGAGGTCACCTCGTCCACAGGCGTGTGCGTGGGGACGTGGGGCAACCTGGTGAACCAGGTCCCTTGCGCCCAGAACGGCGAGGTCTGGACCGTGGCGGACGCCGACACGGACTGGTCGGTCGTCTCCGGCATCCGGATCAGCCTGGACTTCCGATCGACTACCGCCGGAGCGCTCATGCCGGGGCAGTTCGTCGACGTGAACTACAGCACGACGAACGTGGTCGCCTCCGCGGAGAACCCGAGCGGAGCCCCCGCAGTGGTGCCCGCATCCGACTCGTTCGCCTGGAACCAGTTCGGTGTGAAGTTCCGCGACGAGAATGAGACGCGGTTCCAGCGGATCGCCCCCTCGCCGGTCGGCACGCACCTGGTCGTCGGCGCACTGCGCATCGACAAGAACGTGACCGGTGCGGCATCCGCCTACGCTCCGGACGAGTTCCGCGCCGACGTGGTCTGCACGATCGACGGCGTCCAGCTCGACCTGGGAGCGGATGCGGTCGTCGTGCTCGACGACGGCAACGGACTCAGCCGGCGCATCGACGGGATTCCGCTCGGCGCCTCCTGCACGATCACCGAGCAGGGCGCGACGGGCTCGTACGGGGAGGCGAGCCGCTCCGGATCGCCGACCACGGTCGTCATCACCGAGGTGGCGGGTCCTGCGGATGCGGTTCCGGCCGACGACATCGTGGAGCTCGGCAACGACTACGCGTTCTCCGGGTTCAGCGTCACGAAGGTCGTCGACACGGATGCCGTCGCCGGCGCCTTCGGGCCGTTCGACTTCACCGTGACGTGCACGACGGCGACCGGTGTGCCCGTGACGTTCGCGGGCGGGGCGACCCTCCTCGAGTTCACGCTCGACGCGGGGGAGACCTTCACAGCACCGGCGAACACGGTGCCGGCACGGTCCACGTGCACGGTCACCGAGGTCGGCAGCGCGGCAGCGGACGACATCGTGATCACCGGTACCGGGGTCACCGACCTCGGAGCCGGTGCGGCGGAGATCGAGGTCGGCGTCGGAGCGGCGGATGTCACCGTCACCAACAGCTACGACACCGGCGTCCTGACGGTCGCCAAGGAGGTCGACGGCGACGGTGCAGCCCTCTACGGCACGGCACCGTTCACGTTCTCGGTCCTGTGCACCTATCGCGGACAGGAGATCCTGGATCTCGAGTTCGAACTCGAGGCGGGCGGCTTCGGGACGTTCGGTCCGTACCCCGCGTCGACGTCGTGCGTGGTCGATGAGATCGACGCGGCGGGGGCGACCAGCACGGCGCTCTCACCGGCGGACGGCACCGTCACGATCGGCGAAGGCGTCGATCCGGCGTGGACCGTGACGGCGACCAACACGTTCGATCTCACCGAGATCGCCGTCACCAAGACCCGCGCCGGGGACCTGGACGCGGAGGGCGCCGACGGCGTCTTCACCGTGGAGCTCCAGTGCGTGCTGCCGACGGACGGGGAGGACCGGATGATCGCGATCCCCGGCGGAGCCGTGCGTGAGCTGCGTGCGTCCAGCGGGTACCGTGCGGATTACGGATCGCTGCCCGTCGAGGCGCGGTGCGAGATCGCGGAGACCGATGCGGGCACCGCGGTGCGGACGACCGTCACGGTCGCGACGTCGAAGGCGCCGGCCGTGACCTCCACCGGGACGACGGCGCAGATCGATCTCGCCGGTGCGGACGCGCCGACCGCGGTCGAGATCCGCAACGAGTTCGTGAAGGTGCTGCCGATGACCGGCCTCGCCGGCACGCTCACCCTCTGGGCTGCCGTGCTCGTCCTGCTCGCCGGCGGTGCGCTCCTGATGGTGATCGCGGTGCAGCGCCGCAGGTCACGACAGGAGAGCTGATCAGGCGGTCGGGGCCGACGCGAGACGCGTCGGCCCCGACCGATCGCCGATGTGGCGCATTCGCTGCTGTATCGAGTAGGATCATGTCGACCGCCTGGGGATCTTGCGGTCGGGGAAGCCGAAGGGGTTCGGTTTCCCGAAGCACGCGGTCATCCGCGTTCAAACTGGGGATATGCGATCTTGGGGATCATCGTACGACGCGCGCACTCATTGCGCCTCAGCGTCTCCCTGCCTGCGCGGCGGGTCATCCGCCGCGCCCTCGGTCGAGGAGCCCGGCGTCCCTTCACGCCGGGTTACTCGCGTTCGGTGTGCCCCCTCGCACTGAACGCCCTCCCCAAGCGGGGCGAGGCATGGGGATGCCTCGCCCCGCTATCTCCCGCGAACTGACGCGATCGCAGTCCGTCTGGAGCCCTGCTCGACGACCGCGACACGCCCGGGTTTGCAGAAGTGAAATCGGCCATGGCAGAATAGACAGGTTCGATATTCCGTCGCCGCTGTGCGTGCGCCGGATCACTGCCAGGGCAGTGCATAGACGGCGCCGCCTCCGGGTGGGTGCAGGGTTCTAGGCCGCGGGTAGCAGAACACACACCCCGACACCTTTCTCCGAGAAGGGTTCTGCCGTGCGCGGCGGAGGTCGGGCATCCGTTCGCTTCAGGGCGAGCGGCTGACAGAAGAACAGTGGTGCAGCAGATCGACTCGCAAGAGCCGTTCTCGTGCCGAGGCGCGAACAGCGCCGACGTGCGTCCAATGCCCCAGGGCCACCCGGTCCCGGACGGTAAGACGCCTAAAGAGAGAGAGCAGACAATGGCGGGACAGAAGATCCGCATTCGCCTGAAGTCGTATGACCACGAGGTCATCGACACGTCCGCACGCAAGATCGTCGACACCGTGACCCGTGCGGGCGCAACCGTCGTCGGCCCCGTGCCCCTTCCGACCGAGAAGAACGTCGTGTGCGTCATCCGGTCGCCCCACAAGTACAAGGACAGCCGCGAGCACTTCGAGATGCGCACCCACAAGCGTCTGATCGACATCGTCGACCCGACGCCCAAGGCTGTCGACTCGCTGATGCGTCTCGACCTGCCGGCCGATGTCAACATCGAGATCAAGCTCTGAGGTTCGACATGGCTGACATCAACTCCAAGATTTCCAAGGGCATGCTGGGCACGAAGCTCGGTATGACCCAGGTGTGGAACGAGAGCGGCAAGCTCGTTCCCGTCACCGTCATCGAGCTGGCACCCAACGTGGTCACCCAGGTCCGCACGCCCGAGAAGGACGGCTACAACGCCGTGCAGATCGCGTACGGCCAGATCGACCCCCGCAAGGTGAACAAGCCGCTCTCCGCGCACTTCGAGGCCGCCGGCGTCACGCCGCGTCGTCACGTCACCGAGATCCGCACCGCGGACGCCGGCGACTACACCCTGGGCCAGGAGCTCACGGTCGACGGCACCTTCGAGGCCGGCCAGCTCGTCGACGTCGTCGGCACGAGCAAGGGCAAGGGCTTCGCCGGTGTCATGAAGCGCCACAACTTCAAGGGCGTCTCGGCTTCGCACGGTTCGCACCGCAACCACCGCAAGCCCGGCTCCATCGGCGCATCGTCGACCCCGAGCCGCGTCTTCAAGGGCATGCGCATGGCCGGCCGTATGGGTGGCGAGCGCGTGACCGTCCTCAACCTCACGGTGCACGCCATCGACATCGAGAAGGGTCTGCTGCTCGTCAAGGGCGCCGTCCCCGGTGCTCGTGGTCGCATCGTCTATGTCCGCAACGCAGTGAAGGGTGCCTGATCATGGCTGACTCCACTCTCGCGCTCGACGTCCTCAAGGCAGACGGCAAGAAGGCAGGCTCGATCGAGCTTCCCGCCGCGCTGTTCGACGCCAAGACGAACATCCCGCTCATCCACCAGGTCGTCGTCGCGCAGCTCGCGGCGGCTCGCCAGGGCACGCACTCGACCAAGCGTCGTGGCGAGGTCTCCGGTGCCGGCCGCAAGCCCTTCAAGCAGAAGGGCACGGGTAACGCCCGTCAGGGTTCCATCCGCGCGCCGCACATGACCGGTGGTGGCATCGTCCACGGCCCCAAGCCGCGTGACTACTCGCAGCGCACCCCCAAGAAGATGATCGCCGCCGCCCTGCTGGGCGCGCTCAGCGACCGCTTCCGCGGTGACCGCATCCACGCCATCGAGTCCTTCGGGATCGACGGCACGCCTTCGACCAAGACCGCGGTGAACTTCCTCACCAACGTCGTCTCGTCGAAGAACGTGCTCGTCGTGATCGAGCGCAACGACGACGTGACGCTGAAGAGCATCCGCAACCTGTCGAACCTGCACGTGCTGACGTTCGACCAGCTCAACGCATACGACGTGCTCGTCTCCGACGACATCGTCTTCACCCAGGCCGCGCTCGAGGGCTTCATCGCCTCCAAGTCCGGCGCCAACCAGGAGGTCTCCGCATGAGCGAGCAGGCATCTGTTCTCCAGACGGCCCTGAACAAGGACCCGCGCGACATCATCCTGAAGCCGGTCGTGTCCGAGAAGAGCTACGGGCTCATCGATGAGGGTAAGTACACCTTCCTCGTCGACCCGCGCGCTTCGAAGACCGAGATCAAGCTCGCCATCGAGAAGATCTTCGGCGTCAAGGTCGCAGGGGTCAACACCCTCAACCGCGTCGGCAAGGCTCGCCGCACCCGCTTCGGCACCGGCAAGCGCAAGGACACCAAGCGCGCCATCGTCACCCTGAAGTCGGGCACCATCGACATCTTCACGGCAATCGGCTGATCCGGGGGATAAGGACAATCATGGCTATTCGCAAGTACAAGCCCACGACCCCGGGCCGTCGCGGCTCGTCGGTGGCTGACTTCGCCGAGATCACTCGATCGACGCCGGAGAAGTCGCTGCTGCGCCCGCTCTCGAAGACCGGTGGTCGCAACAACCAGGGCCGCATCACGACCCGTCACATCGGTGGTGGCCACAAGCGCCAGTACCGTGTCATCGACTTCCGTCGCAATGACAAGGACGGCGTCAACGCCAAGGTCGCTCACATCGAGTACGACCCCAACCGCACCGCGCGCATCGCGCTGCTGCACTACTTCGACGGTGAGAAGCGCTACATCCTCGCTCCGGCGAAGCTGAAGCAGGGCGACATCGTCGAGTCGGGTGCCGGGGCTGACATCAAGCCGGGCAACAACCTCCCGCTGAAGAACATCCCCACGGGTACCGTCATCCACGCGATCGAGCTCCGCCCCGGCGGCGGCGCGAAGATGGCACGTTCGGCCGGTGCATCCGTCCGTCTCGTCGCCAAGGACGGCCCCTACGCCCAGCTGCGTCTCCCCTCGGGCGAGATCCGCAACGTCGATGCGCGCTGCCGCGCGACCATCGGCGAGGTCGGCAACGCCGAGCAGTCGAACATCAACTGGGGTAAGGCCGGCCGCATGCGCTGGAAGGGCGTCCGCCCGACCGTGCGTGGCGTCGCGATGAACCCGGTCGACCACCCGCACGGTGGTGGTGAGGGTAAGACCTCTGGTGGTCGTCACCCCGTCTCCCCGTGGGGCCAGGCTGAGGGTCGTACCCGTCACGCCAACAAGGAAAGCGACAAGTACATCGTGCGTCGTCGTAACGCCGGCAAGAAGCGTAAGTAGGAGTAAGAGAAGATGCCTCGCAGTCTTAAGAAGGGCCCCTTCGTCGACGATCACCTGCTTCGCAAGGTGGTCGTGCAGAACGAAGCCGGCACCAAGAACGTCATCAAGACCTGGTCCCGTCGGTCCATGATCATCCCGGCCATGCTGGGTCACACGATCGCGGTCCACGACGGACGCAAGCACATCCCTGTGTTCGTGTCCGAGACCATGGTCGGTCACAAGCTGGGCGAGTTCGCGCCCACCCGCACCTTCCGCGGCCACGAGAAGGACGACAAGAAGGGGCGGCGCCGCTAATGGTCGAATCGATCGCACGCGTGCGACACATCCGCGTGACCCCTCAGAAGGCTCGTCGTGTCGTCGCGCTCATCAAGGGCAAGCAGGCCCAGGAGGCTCTGGCGATCCTGAAGTTCGCACAGCAGAGCGCCAGTGAGCCGATCTACAAGCTTGTCGCGTCGGCCATGGCCAACGCGCAGGTCAAGGCGGATCGCGACGGCGAGTTCCTCGACGAGCAGGACCTGTACGTGGCCAACGCGTACGTCGACGAGGGCACGACGCTCAAGCGTTTCCAGCCCCGTGCACAGGGTCGCGCTTTCCAGATCAAGAAGCGCACGAGCCACATCACGGTCGTGCTCTCGACGCCTGAGGCAGCTCCGGCCGCCACGGGCGACAGCAACAAGAAGGCGAGCAAGTAATGGGACAGAAGGTAAACCCGTACGGCTTCCGTCTCGGCATCACGACGGACCACGTCTCGCGTTGGTTCTCTGACTCGACGAAGCCGGGTCAGCGTTACGCCGACTACGTCGCCGAGGACATCAAGATCCGCAACCTGCTCAAGACGCAGCTCGACCGCGCCGGTGTCTCGAACATCGAGATCGAGCGCACCCGTGACCGCGTCCGCGTCGACATCCACACCGCCCGTCCGGGCATCGTGATCGGTCGTCGTGGAGCCGAGGCCGAGCGCATCCGCGGCGACCTCGAGAAGCTCTCGGGCAAGCAGATCCAGCTGAACATCCTCGAGGTCAAGAACCCCGAGGCCGACGCTCAGCTCGTCGCACAGGGCATCGCCGAGCAGCTCTCTGCTCGTGTGGCGTTCCGTCGTGCGATGCGCAAGGGTCTGCAGGGCGCTCAGCGCGCCGGCGCCAAGGGCATCCGCATCCAGGTCTCCGGCCGCCTCGGCGGCGCCGAGATGAGCCGTTCGGAGTTCTACCGCGAGGGTCGTGTGCCGCTGCACACGCTGCGCGCGAACATCGACTACGGCTTCTACGAGGCGAAGACCACGTTCGGCCGCATCGGCGTCAAGGTCTGGATCTACAAGGGCGACCTGACCGCGAAGGAGCTCGCTCGCGAGCAGGCCAACGCACCCAAGGCTCGTCGTGACGACCGTGGTGGCGACCGCCGCCGTGCCCCGCGCAACGAGGCACCTGTCGCAGAAGGAGCGTCGGCATAATGCTCATCCCCCGTAAGGTCAAGTTCCGCAAGCAGCACCACCCGGGTCGCTCGGGTCAGGCCACCGGCGGCACGAAGGTCTCCTTCGGCGAGTACGGTATCCAGGCCCTCACGCCCGCTTACGTGACGAACCGTCAGATCGAGTCCGCTCGTATCGCGATGACCCGTCACATCAAGCGTGGTGGAAAGGTGTGGATCAACATCTACCCCGACCGTCCGCTCACGAAGAAGCCTGCCGAGACCCGCATGGGTTCCGGTAAGGGTTCCCCCGAGTGGTGGGTCGCCAACGTCAAGCCGGGCCGTGTCCTCTTCGAGGTCGCGGGTGTCGACGAGGAGCTCGCTCGCGAAGCTCTGACCCGTGCAATTCACAAGCTGCCGCTCAAGGCACGCATCATCAAGCGCGAGGAGGGCGACGCGTAATGGCGATCGGCACCAAGGAGCTCGCCCCGGCAGAGCTCGACACATTCGAAGACCAGCGCCTCGTTGAGGAGCTGCGCAAGGCCAAGGAGGAGCTGTTCAACCTCCGTTTCCAGTCGGCCACCGGCCAGCTGGAGAGCCACGGCCGCATCCGCGCCGTCAAGCGCGACATCGCGCGCCTCTACACCGTGATCCGCGAACGTGAGCTGGGCATCCGTGCGACGCCCGCTCCGGTCGAGGCTCCGGCCAAGAAGGCGACCAAGTCGAAGGCGAAGAAGGCGGACTCCGCTGACGACGCCGTGAAGGAAGAGGCTGAGTGATGGCCACCAAGAAGGAAGCGACTGTGGAGACGCAGGCCGCTGGACACGAGTCGTCCGAGCACGACGTCCGCGACTCCGCTGCCCGCGGTTACCGCAAGGCACGTCGCGGCTACGTCGTCAGCGACAAGATGGACAAGACCATCGTGGTCGAGGTCGAGGACCGCGTGAAGCACCCGCTTTACGGCAAGGTCATCCGCCGCACCTCGAAGGTCAAGGCGCACGATGAGGCGAACTCCGCCGGCATCGGCGACCTGGTCCTGATCAACGAGACCCGCCCGCTGAGCGCCACGAAGCGCTGGCGCCTGGTGGAGATTCTGGAGAAGGCCAAGTGATTCAGCAGGAATCCCGACTCAAGGTCGCCGACAACACCGGCGCCAAGGAGCTGCTCACCATCCGCGTTCTCGGCGGCTCGAAGCGTCGCTACGCGGGCCTCGGTGACACCATCGTCGCGACCGTCAAGGACGCGATCCCCGGTGGCAACGTGAAGAAGGGCGATGTCGTCAAGGCGGTCATCGTCCGCACCAAGAAGGAGGTCCGTCGTCCGGACGGCT
This sequence comes from Microbacterium sp. NPDC090218, assembly GCA_044900255.1. Classification (GTDB taxonomy): domain Bacteria; phylum Actinomycetota; class Actinomycetes; order Actinomycetales; family Microbacteriaceae; genus Microbacterium. The sequence goes on from JBJDMS010000002.1 coordinate 626,083, forward strand.
CCTACATCAAGTTCGACGAGAACGCCGCAGTGATCCTGAAGAACGACGGGGAGCCCCGCGGCACCCGTATCTTCGGACCGGTCGGTCGTGAGCTTCGCGACAAGAAGTTCATGAAGATCGTCTCGCTGGCGCCGGAGGTCATCTAATCATGGCGAAGATCAAGAAGGGTGACCTGGTTCAGGTCATCACCGGTGCCACGCAAGAGCGTGGCGGCGACCGCGGCAAGCAGGGCAAGGTCCTCGACGTCCTTGCCGAGAAGAACCGCGTCATCGTCGAAGGCGTGAACTACGTCACCAAGCACACCCGCGTCGGACAGACGCAGCGTGGCACCAAGACCGGAGGCATCGAGACCGTCGAAGCCTCCATCCACATCTCGAACGTCGCACTCGTCGACCCCTCGACCAAGAAGCCGACCAAGGTCGGCCACCGGGTCGAGGAGCAGACGAAGGACGGCGTGAAGCGCACCGTCCGCGTGCGTTACGCGAAGAAGAGCGGTAAGGACCTCTGATGGCAAGCACCGACGCCGCGGTGGCTGGCAAGATCCAGCCCCGCCTGAAGGCGAAGTACAACGCCGAGATCAAGAAGGCGATGCAGGAAGAGTTCGGTTACGCGAACGTCATGCAGATCCCCGGACTGGTCAAGGTCGTCGTGAACACCGGTGTCGGCGAGGCAGCTCGCGACAGCAAGGTGATCGATGGCGCGGTCGAGGACCTCACCAAGATCACCGGCCAGAAGCCGATCGTCACGAAGGCCCGCAAGTCCATCGCGCAGTTCAAGCTGCGTGAGGGCCAGGCCATCGGCGCGCACGTCACCCTCCGCGGTGACCGCGCGTGGGAGTTCGTTGACCGCCTCGTCTCGCTCGCACTGCCCCGTATCCGCGACTTCCGCGGTCTCTCGGCCAAGCAGTTCGACGGGAACGGCAACTACACCTTCGGTCTCCAGGAGCAGAGCGTGTTCCACGAGATCGATCAGGACAAGATCGACCGGGTTCGCGGTTTCGACATCACCGTCGTCACCACTGCGAAGACGGATGACGAGGGTCGGGCACTGCTCCGCCACCTCGGCTTCCCGTTCCGCTCGGAAGACGCACAGGCGTAACACCCTTGACGGGCTCAGTGGTCTCGTGTCACTGAGCCCGTCGATGTGCACGTACAATTGAAAATTGCGTGTCATCGCAGGCCGTCTGTCGTGTAACGGCAGCCGGAACCTCATGAACAAAGGAAAACAACAATGACAATGACAGACCCGGTCGCAGATCTGCTGACCCGTCTGCGCAACGCGAACTCGGCGCACCACGATTCCGTGACCCTGCCGTCGAGCAAGCTCAAGACGCACATCGCTCAGATCCTCCAGCAGGAGGGCTACATCGCCGGCTGGGAGACCTCTGACGCTCGCGTCGGGAAGAACCTGACGCTGACGCTGAAGTACGGCCCGAACCGTGAGCGCTCGATCGCTGGTATCAAGCGCGTTTCGAAGCCCGGTCTCCGCGTCTACGCGAAGTCGACCGAGCTCCCCACGGTCCTCGGCGGTCTTGGCGTGGCCATCCTGTCCACCTCCTCCGGTCTTCTCACCGACCGTCAGGCTGAGCAGAAGGGCGTGGGCGGAGAAGTTCTCGCCTACGTGTGGTAATTCGAAATGTCGCGTATTGGACGACTTCCCATCGACGTTCCCGCGGGCGTGACCGTTTCGGTCGACGGCCGTGAGGTCGCGGTGAAGGGCCCCAAGGGTGAACTCACCCTCACGGTGGCCAGCCCCATCGAGGTCGCGGTCGAGGAGAACCAGGTTCTGGTCTCCCGTCCCGACGACGAGCGCGAGTCGCGGTCGCTTCACGGCCTGACCCGCACGCTCATCAACAACAACATCATCGGCGTGACCCAGGGCTACACCAAGGGTCTCGAGGTCGTCGGCACCGGTTACCGCGTGCAGCAGAAGGGGAGCTCGGTCGAGTTCGCCCTCGGCTTCTCGCACCCGGTCCTGATCGACCCGCCCGCCGGCATCACGCTCACGGTCGAGGGCACCACGAAGCTCACCGTTAGCGGGATCGACAAGCAGGCTGTCGGTGAGGCAGCTGCGAACATCCGCAAGATCCGCAAGCCCGAGCCGTACAAGGGCAAGGGTGTGCGCTACGCCGGCGAGAACGTGCGTCGCAAGGCCGGAAAGAGTGGTAAGTAACCATGGCTCTCAAGTCAAAGTCTGACGCCCGCGCGCGTCGTCACGCCCGCCTTCGCAAGAAGGTCGTCGGCACCGAGGCGCGTCCGCGTCTCGTCGTCAACCGCTCGGCCCGCCACGTCTTCGTGCAGCTGGTCGACGACAGCAAGGGTCACACCGTCGCGTCGGCTTCGACGCTCGAGACCGACCTGCGCTCGCTCGAGGGTGACAAGACCGCCAAGGCCCGCAAGGTCGGCGAGCTCCTCGCCGAGCGTGCGAAGGCTGCCGGCGTTTCCGAGGCAGTGTTCGACCGTGGCGGCAACCGCTACGCCGGTCGTGTCGCCGCCATCGCCGACGGCGCCCGCGAGGGGGGTCTGGCACTGTGAGTGACAACAAGGAGAACGAAGTGACCGAAGCGGCTGCTGCCACTTCCGAGACGGCTGCAGGCACCACGCAGGCAGAGCCGGCTCGCGATCAGCGTGATGGCCGCCGCGGTGGCCGCGGTGACCGCAACCAGGGTGGCCGCGACCGCAACTCGCGCGACCGTGGTGACAACCAGTTCCTGGAGCGCGTCGTCACCATCAACCGCGTCTCGAAGGTCGTGAAGGGTGGTCGTCGCTTCAGCTTCACCGCCCTCGTGGTCGTCGGTGACGGCAACGGTCTGGTCGGCGTCGGCTACGGCAAGGCCCGTGAGGTCCCCCTGGCGATCTCGAAGGGTGTCGAAGAGGCCAAGCGCAACTTCTTCCGCGTTCCGCGCGTCGGCAGCACCATCCCGCACCCCGTGCAGGGTGAGGCGGCCGCTGGTGTGGTCCTGCTCCGTCCGGCCGCTGCCGGTACCGGTGTCATCGCCGGTGGTCCGGTCCGCGCCGTGCTCGAGTGCGCCGGAATCCACGACGTGCTGTCGAAGTCGCTCGGCTCGTCGAACACGATCAACATCGTGCACGCGACGGTCACCGCCCTGAAGCAGCTCGAGGAGCCTCGTGCGGTCGCCGCTCGTCGTGGCCTCGAGTTCGACCAGGTCGCCCCTGCGCGTCTCGTGCGCGCCGAGGCCGAGGCCATCGCCGCACAGAAGGTAGGTGCCTGATGGCCGCGCGACTGAAGGTCACGCAGATCAAGTCCAAGGTGAGCGAGAAGCAGAACCAGCGTGACACGCTGCGCAGCCTCGGTCTCAAGCGGATCGGTGACACCACCGTCCGCCCCGACGACGCGCAGACGCGCGGTTACGTCAAGACCGTCGCACACCTCGTCAAGGTTGAGGAGATCGACTAATGGCTGAGAAGAACGAGGCCGTCGAGGCTGAGAAGGCCACGAAGAAGGCAGCAGCTCCCAAGGCTGCCGCCGCGAAGAAGCCCGCTGCGAAGAAGGCTCCGGCCAAGACCGCTGCGGCCGACGCCAAGGCTGAGGCTCCTGCCAAGAAGCCGGCTGCCAAGAAGGCTGCGCCGAAGAAGGATGCTCCGGCATCCCGCCCCGGCGTGCTGAAGGTGCACCACCTGCGTCCCGTCCCCGGATCCAACACCGCCAAGACTCGCGTCGGCCGTGGTGAGGGCTCCAAGGGTAAGACCGCTGGTCGTGGTACCAAGGGCACCAAGGCGCGCAACACCGTTCGCGTCGGCTTCGAGGGTGGGCAGATGCCGCTGCACATGCGCACCCCGAAGCTGCGCGGGTTCAAGAACCCGTTCCGCGTGGAGTACCAGGTCGTGAACCTGGAGAAGCTCGCGGAGCTGTACCCCAAGGGTGGCGACGTCACCATCGGCGACCTGGTCGCCAAGGGTGCCGTTCGCAAGAACGAGAAGGTCAAGGTTCTCGGTAACGGCGACATCGCCGTGAAGCTCACCGTTTCGGTCGACAAGGTCTCGGGTTCTGCCGAGCAGAAGATCGTGGCGGCGGGCGGATCCGTCAAGTAACCGCAGTGCAAGAGGGGCCGGAGATTCTCCGGCCCCTCTTGTGGTTGCACACCCCGAGACCTCGCTCCGGTCCCGCACCCCGCGGACCGGGGATCGGTGACGGATTCCGGGAACCCCGGATTGCGTTACCCTGGTCTTTCAGCCGTCCTTCGGGAATCGGCAACCTTTTCAGGAGGAACGTCCTTGTTTAGCGCCATCGCGCGGATCTTCCGCACCCCGGACCTGCGTCGGAAGATCGGTTTCACACTCGCCATCGTTGCGATCTACCGACTCGGCTCCAACGTCCCGGCACCGTTCGTGAACTTCCCGAACGTCGAGGAGTGCCTCGCTGCGAATTCGGGCACCGAAGGCCTGCTCGGACTGGTCAATCTCTTCTCCGGCGGCGCGCTGCTGCAGCTGTCGATCTTCGCGCTCGGCGTCATGCCGTACATCACCGCGACGATCATCACGCAGCTCCTCCGTGTCGTCATCCCGCACTTCGAGGCGCTGCACAAGGAAGGACAGGCCGGCCAGGCCCGTCTGACGCAGTACACGCGTTACCTCACCATCGCGCTCGCGCTGCTCCAGTCCACGACCCTCGTGACCGTGGCGCGCAGCGGCCAGCTCTTCGGCTCGACCGATCTCGCGGCCTGCCAGCAGCTGCTGACGAACGACGTGTGGTGGGCGCAGTTGCTCATCATCATGGCGATGACCGCCGGTACCGGCCTCATCATGTGGTTCGCAGAGCTCGTCACCGAGCGCGGCATCGGCAACGGCATGTCGCTGCTCATCTTCACCTCGATCGCCGCGACGTTCCCCGGCGCGATGGGCCTCATCTGGCAGACCAAGGGCTTCGAGATCTTCCTGCTCGTGCTCCTCGTCGGAATCATCGTGATGGGACTGGTCGTCTTCGTCGAGCAGTCGCAGCGCCGCATCCCGGTGCAGTACGCCAAGCGCATGGTCGGTCGACGCACCTACGGCGGCACGAACACCTACATCCCGATCAAGGTGAACATGGCGGGTGTGATCCCCGTGATCTTCGCGTCGTCGCTGCTGTACATCCCCGCTCTCATCGCGCAGTTCAACACCCCGCAGGACGGTTCGACGCCGCCGGCGTGGGTCACCTGGATCAGTGCGAACTTCACGACGGGCAACAGCCCGGTCTACATGGCCGCGTACTTCCTGCTGATCATCGGCTTCACCTACTTCTACGTGGCGATCACGTTCAACCCGGTCGAGGTCGCCGACAACATGAAGAAGTACGGCGGCTTCATCCCGGGCATCCGTGCCGGGCGTCCGACGGCCGAGTACCTCGACTACGTCCTCACCCGCATCACGCTTCCCGGCTCGCTGTACCTCGGTCTGATCGCGCTCATCCCGCTGATCGCCCTGGCCACGGTCGGTGCCAACCAGAACTTCCCGTTCGGCGGCGCGTCGATCCTGATCATCGTGGGCGTCGGTCTCGAGACGGTCAAGCAGATCGATGCGCAGCTGCAGCAGCGTCACTATGAAGGGCTTCTCCGATGACAGCATCCGCACGTCTTCTCATCGTCGGCCCGCAGGGCTCCGGAAAGGGCACGCAGGGCGTGCGCATCGCCGAGTCCTACGGCATCCCGGTCGTGTCGACCGGTGACATCTTCCGCGCGAACATCAAGGAGGGGACGCCCCTCGGCCAGCAGGTCACGGCGATCCTCGACAAGGGTGACCTCGTTCCGGATGAGCTGACGAGCGAGATCGTGCGCGACCGACTGTCGCAGGCCGACGCGGCCCAGGGTTTCCTGCTCGACGGATACCCGCGCAACACCGCGCAGGTCGAGCACCTGGAGGCGTTCCTCGCCGAGCGGGGAGAGGCGCTCGACGCCGTCATCCTCCTCGACGTGCCGCGCGACGAGAGCCTTTCGCGTCTGACGCTCCGTGCCACCGAGCAGGGGCGTTCGGACGACACTCCGGAGGCCATCGGTCACCGTCTGGACATCTACGAGCGCGAGACCGCTCCGATCCTCGAGGTCTACGGCGCCAAGGGCATCGTCGACCGCATCGACGGTGTCGGCTCGCTCGACGAGATCACCGAGCGGATCGCCAAGGCGCTGGCCGCACGCGGTCTGCGCCTCGCGGCCTGAGATGTTCCGGCGGTCGATCTACAAGACCCCGGCTCAGCTGCGAGCCATGGTCGAGCCGGGGCTCATCACGGCCGCCGCGCTGGACGCCGTCCGCCCGCTGATCAAGGCGGGTGTCACGACGCTCGAGCTCGATGCGGTGGCCAACCGGACGATCCTCGCCCGCGGCGCGGAGTCGAACTTCCAGCTCGTGCGTGGCTACCACCACACGACCTGCATCTCGGTGAACGAGCAGGTCGTCCATGGCATCCCCGGCGAGCGGGTGCTGCAGCCGGGAGACATCGTCTCGGTCGACTGCGGTGCGCAGTTCCGCGGGTGGAACGGCGACAGCGCCATCACGGTGGTCGTCCCCGACCCCGAGCGTCCCGAGCTGGTCGCGCAGCGTGAAGAGCTCTCCCGCGTGACCGAGGGATCGATGTGGGCGGGCATCGCCGCGATGGCGTCCGTGTCGTCCCTCGATGAGATCGGCGCGGCCATCCAGGGGTACATCGAGGCGCAGGGGCCCTCAGCGGTCTCCGGGGAGCCCTACGGCATCCTCCGTGAGTACGTGGGCCACGGCATCGGTCGCAAGATGCACGAGGCGCCCAGCGTCTTCAACTACCGCACCCCGGATCGCGGGGAAGACGTCAAGCCGGGCCTGGTGCTGGCGATCGAACCCATGGTCACCGCCGGCGGCGAGGCGACGTTCATCGAGGACGACGACTGGACCGTCACGACGGTGGACGGCACAGACGGCTCCCATTGGGAACATAGCGTCGCCCTGCATGATGGTGGTATCTGGGTGCTCACCGCGCCCGATGGCGGAAGAGCCGGACTCGCCCCGTTCGGGGTCGAGCCTCGAGAGATCGGAAAGTAATGGCAGCGGCGAAGAGCAACACCAACTGGTTCGCGATCGGCGTCTCCATCGCCGTGGTCGTGGTGCTGGTGGCGATCGGCGGCCTCGTGGTGTTCCTCAACAACCAGGCGACCGCTCCCGGTGCGGCTCCCAAGAGCGACATCATCAACGAGGAGACCGGCGCGATCACGTTCGGCGACGGCAAGGATGAGGTCGACACGTTCGTCGACTTCATGTGCCCGATCTGCGGCGACTTCGAGAAGCAGTATGGCGAGCAGCTGCAGGCAGCGGCGGCCGACGGCAAGATCACCCTGAACCTCCACCCGATCTCGATCCTCGACCGCTACTCGCAGAACACCAAGTTCTCGACGCGTGCGGCGGCTGCTGTGTACTGCGTGGCCGAGAAGGCTCCGGAGGTGGCTCTGGACTACTTCAACCTCCTCTTCGAGAACCAGCCCGAGGAGAACACCGCCGGTCTCACCGATGACGAGCTCGCCGCCCTCGCCGAGCAGGCGGGCGGGGGAGCGGCCGCGGACTGCATCGCGGACGGCACCTACATGGACTTCGTCGGAGACCAGACGCAGGCGCACGAGATCGCGGGAACGCCGACCATCGAGGTCAACGGCAAGCGCCTCGACCTCCAGGCCGGCGAGATCACCGAGATGGAGAAGCTGCTCGGTTGATCCGGCGGCTTCCCGCCCGGGGCGCCCAAGTTGCTGGATGGCTTTCGAGCGTCTAACATAGATCTTTGGTGCTTTGTGCCTTGATTCGGCGTGTCCGTCGGCGCAGCACCACAAACCAATCACCCACCGCAGATCGACCGATCTGCAGAAGCGTCAGCGAGGCTATGGCTAAGAAAGACGGTGTCATCGAGATCGAGGGCGTGATCTCCGAGGCTCTGCCCAACGCGATGTTCCGCGTTGAGCTCAGCAACGGACACAAGGTCCTTGCAACGATCTCCGGCAAGATGCGGCAGAACTACATCCGTATCATCCCCGAGGACCGTGTGGTCGTGGAGCTCAGCCCCTACGACCTGACCCGCGGCCGTATCGTCTACCGCTACCGCTGATCGGTCGAGAAGTAACGGCCTGCCCCTGTCCGGGGCGGTACGAAGACAGCGAACAGGAAACATCATGAAGGTCAACCCCAGCGTCAAGCCCATCTGCGATCACTGCAAGGTGATCCGCCGTCACGGCCGCGTCATGGTGATCTGCAAGAGCAACCCGCGTCACAAGCAGCGCCAGGGCTGAGTCCCCGGCGGGCCTGCCGACCTCGTCGACGGGCCCGAGCTGCGCGGCAGGACTCGCGCACATCTCACAACTGAAAACACACAACGGCAGGATCAGAACCCGCGCGAGCGGGGGACACCTCGGGCGGAGGCCCGGGCACCGATCCTGTTCCACACCTCCACAACACCCAGGAGAACCGCATGGCACGTCTTGCCGGCGTTGACATCCCGCGCGACAAGCGCGTGGTGATCGCCCTTACCTACATCTACGGCGTCGGCCGTACCCGCTCGGTCGAGATCCTCAAGGCTACTGAGATCGACGAGAGCATCCGCGTGAAGGACCTCAGCGACGACCAGCTGATCGCCCTCCGCGACCACATCGAAGGCAACTACAAGGTGGAGGGTGACCTGCGCCGCGAGGTCGCCGCAGACATCCGCCGCAAGGTCGAGATCGGCTCGTACGAGGGCATCCGCCACCGTCGTGGTCTCCCGGTCCGTGGTCAGCGCACCAAGACCAACGCCCGTACCCGCAAGGGCCCGAAGCGCACCGTCGCAGGCAAGAAGAAGGCCCGCTAAGCGCGGCCCCAGGGACTAGGAGAACACTTTCATGGCTGCACCCAAGGCCGCCGCGCGCAAGCCGCGCCGCAAGGAAAAGAAGAACATCGCGCTGGGCCAGGCCCACATCAAGTCGACGTTCAACAACACCATCGTCTCGATCACCGACCCGTCCGGCGCTGTCATCGCGTGGGCATCGTCGGGTGGCGTGGGCTTCAAGGGCTCCCGCAAGTCGACCCCGTACGCCGCAGGCATGGCTGCGGAGTCCGCAGCCCGCCAGGCAGCGGAGCACGGCGTCAAGAAGGTCGACGTCCTCGTGAAGGGTCCGGGCTCCGGCCGCGAGACCGCGATCCGCTCGCTGCAGGCCGCTGGCCTCGAGGTGGGTTCGATCCAGGACGTCACTCCGCAGGCGCACAACGGTTGCCGCCCGCCGAAGCGCCGCCGCGTCTGATACGCGTGTCGAGCCGCTCGGCCCTCCGGGGTCCGAGCGGCTCGACGCCCGCGTACGGGCATCGACTTCCACAACTCAAAACCTCACCCCACCACATGTCATATAGCGGGCATGTGATCGAAAGGAACACAGAGTGCTTATTGCACAGCGTCCCACACTGACCGAGGAAAAGATCGTCGAGAACCGTAGCCGGTTCATCATCGAGCCTCTGGAGCCCGGCTTCGGTTACACGATCGGCAACGCGCTGCGCCGCAGCCTGCTGTCGTCGATCCCCGGTGCTGCTGTCACCAGCGTTCGCATCGACGGCGTGCTGCACGAGTTCAGCACCATCCCCGGCGTGAAGGAGGATGTCACCGAGATCATCCTCAACATCAAGCAGCTCGTCGTCTCGTCAGAGCGCGACGAGCCCATCACGGCGTACCTGCGCAAGACCGGTGCGGGCGAAGTCACCGCCGCCGACATCTCGGCTCCGGCCGGTGTCGAGGTGCACAACCCCGAGCTCGTCATCGCCACGCTGAACGACACCGCGAAGTTCGAGCTCGAGCTCACGATCGAGCGTGGCCGTGGCTACGTCTCCGCGACGCAGAACCGCAACGAGTACGCCGAGGCCGGTCAGATTCCGATCGACTCGATCTACTCGCCGGTTCTCAAGGTCAGCTACCGCGTCGACGCGACCCGTGCCGGGGAGCGCACCGACTTCGACAAGCTCGTCCTCGACGTCGAGACCAAGTCGGCGATCAGCCCCCGGGACGCCGTCGCTTCGGCTGCCAAGACGCTCACCGAGCTGTTCGGTCTCGCCCGCGAGCTGAACGTCGAGGCCGAGGGCATCGAGATCGGCCCGGCGCCGGTGGAGGCTGTGAACTCCAGCGAGCTGTCGATGCCGATCGAGGACCTCGACCTGTCGGTCCGCTCGTACAACTGCCTGAAGCGTGAGGGCATCAACACCGTTTCTGAGCTCGTCGCCCTGTCGGAGACGCAGCTCATGAACATCCGCAATTTCGGCCAGAAGTCGGTCGACGAGGTGCGCGACAAGCTCATCTCGCTCGGTCTGTCGCTCAAGGATTCGGTGCCCGGTTTCGACGGCGCCCACTTCTACGGCGGCAGCGAAGACGAGTCCTTCTGATACCCGACCTTTCTGACCAGGAGTTAGACGATTATGCCCAAGCCCACTAAGGGTCCCCGCCTCGGAGGCGGCCCCGCACACGAGCGCCTCATGCTTGCCAACCTCGCGGCGGCGCTCTACACCCACAAGTCGATCAAGACGACGGAGACCAAGGCCAAGCGCCTTCGTCCGCTCGCCGAGCGTCTGATCACCTTCGCCAAGCGTGGCGACCTGCACGCACGTCGTCGCGTGCTGTCGGTCATCGGTGACAAGGAAGTCGTGCACATCCTGTTCTCCGAGATCGCACCGCTCGTCGCCGAGCGTGAGGGTGGCTACACCCGCATCACGAAGGTCGGCAACCGCAAGGGCGACAACGCTCCGATGGCCGTGATCGAGCTCGTTCTCGAGCCCGTCACCCCGAAGGCGAAGTCGACCAAGAAGGCTGCGGCCCCCAAGGCCGAGAAGGCTGAGAAGCCGGCCGAGGTCGTCGAAGAGGCTCCCGCCGAGGAGGCTCCCGTCGAGGAGGCCGCCGACGCCGGTGCCGAGTCGCAGGCCGAGGGCGAAGCAGCCGAGGCTGCCGCCGAGGACGCTGTCGAGAAGAAGTCCGAGTAAGGACCTCCCTCACGAAGAAGCCCGCCGCCCCATTCGGGGTAGCGGGCTTCTTCGTTTCTGTGGACGATTCGCCGAGTGAGGGCGAGACGATTCGCCGAGCTGTGGACGATTCGCCGAGACGAGGGCGACACGATTCGCCGACCTGGGGACGATTCGCCGAGTGATTCGTCAGAGTCCGTCGGAGGATCGTCCTCGTCTCGGCGAATCGTCCGACCCAACCCCGGGGCGAAGCGTCCGACCCAAACCCGGGGCGAAGCGTCCGACCCGACCCGGGGAGTCAGTGTTCGACCCAGGGGGAGGGGTGCCGGGATCAGCGCGCGCGCAGATCCTTGCGGAGGATCTTGCCGGAGCTGGACTTCGGGATCACCTCGATGAACTCCACCTGACGCACCTTCTCGTGGGGTGCGACGTGCGCGGCGACGTGCGCCATCACGGCGTCGGCGTCGAGTTCGGCTCCGGGCTGGCGCACCACGAAGGCCTTCGGAACCTCCTGACCGTCTTCGTCGGGGGCGCCGATCACGGCGGCGTCGGCGATGGACGGATGCTCGAGCAGCACCGCTTCCAGCACGGCCGGAGCCACCTGATAGCCCTTGTACTTGATGAGCTCCTTGAGCCGGTCGACGATCCGGTAGATGCCGTCGGGGGTGACCGTCGCGACGTCGCCGGTGTGCAGCCAGCCCTCGGCGTCGAGCATCTCGGACGTGGCGTCCGGTCGGTTGAGGTATCCGACCATCACCTGCGGCCCGCGCACCCACAGTTCGCCCGGCGCGCTTGCGCCCTCGGCAGGCACCGCGACGTCTTCGCCCGAGTCGGGGTCGACGAGCCGCGCCTCGGTGTTCGGCACCAGCGGCCCGATGCTCGATCGGTCGATGTCGTTCCGCGTCTCGGAGATGAGGTTCACGGCGGGGCTGGTCTCCGTCATGCCGTAACCCTGGGTGACGATGCAGCCGAGCCGGTTCGCCACGGCAGAGGCCAGGGCCCCGTCGAGAGGGGCGGCGCCGGAGAAGATGACCTTCACCGCGGAGAGATCGTACTGGTCGACGATCGGATGCTTCGCCAGTGCGACCGCGATCGGGGGAGCGACGAACACCCACGTCGTCCGGTGCTCCGCGATGATGCGCAGGAACTCCGGCAGATCGAACTTGGGCATCGTGACGAGTCCGGCACGCTGGCGCAGGGCGAAGTTCAACAGCACGGTCATGCCGTAGATGTGGAAGAAGGGGAGCACGGCCAGCACGCGGTCGCTCGCGTCGACGCCGAGCACGGGGCGGCACTGCGACACGTTGGCGACCAGGTTCCGGTGCGTGAGCATCACACCCTTCGGGCGACCGGTCGTTCCCGAGGAGTAGGGGAGGACGGCCAGGTGCGTCGCAGGGTCGAAAGACACCTCTGGAGCGTGATGTCCCTCGCCGAGCAGAGCCGGCAGCGATGGGTGGCCCTCGGCCCCGTCGAGCACGATGACGTGGTCGTCTGCGAAGCCGAGCTTCTCGGCAGCGGCCTTCGCTCCGGGCAGGAGAGGAGAGACCGTCACGAGCCAGGTCGCGCCGGCATCCGTGAGCTGGTTCGCGATCTCCTCCGCCGTGTACAGCGAGTTGATCGTGGTCGCGGTCGCTCCGGCGCGGAGGATGCCGTGGAACACCGTGGCGAAAGCGGGGACGTTCGGGCACAGCACTCCGACCGTCGTGCCGACCCCGACCCCGCGAGCAGCGAGAGCGCCCGCGAACAGGTCGATCTGCCCCACCAGCTGCCGGTACGTGGTGGTCGCCCCGCTCATTCCGTCGACGAGGGCGATGGTGTCGAGCTCGGCGTCGGAGAGATCGCCGAACAGGAACTCGTGGATGGAGACCTCGGGGATCTCCACATCGGGGTAGATACTGCGAACCATGAGATCTCCTTCGATCCGGGCAGACTGACGACGTCGTCGAATGCGATCCAGTGTCGCACACAATGGCACTGCGTCCCAGGGGTGGACGTCGGTCAGATGGCGCCGTTCATCCGGTACCGTGTGCTCGGCCGGCCCTTGGTGGTGTAGTCGAGCGCCCGGACCGCACGGCCCGAGCTCGCGAGATGCTCCAGGTAGCGACGGGCGCTGACGCGCGAGATGTCGAGATCCTCGCCGATCTCGGTCGCCGAGGCGTCGGGTCGCGCGGCGAGTGCGGTGGAGACCCGTTCCAGGGTCTCGGCGCTGAGCCCCTTCGGGATGCCGAAGCGCTGACGGAAGGCGATGATCGCATCGGCGGCTTCCACCCTGCGCACGACATCGTGGAGCTCGGTGTGGTCGCGGAGCAGCAGCGTCGCTCCGATGCCGCCGCCCTCGGCTTCGCTTCCGGTGCTGCGCGCGACCAGGACGTGCGAGCCGACGATCACCGGACGTCCGGCCGACTCGCCCTCGCGCAGCACCGTGGTGAGCTCCTCGCCCAGCACCTCGGCAGCCGGCGCTCCGTCGAGGTCGGCCGCGTCCCGGTCGAGGAATCTCGCCGCGGCGTCGTTGACGAGAGTGATCCGACCCGTCCCGTCGACGGTGATCACGCCCTCGCTGAGACCGTGCAGGGTCGTCTCCTGGTTCTTCACGAGCGCGGCGATCTGGTGGGGCTCGAGCCGGTAGATGCGGCGTCGGATCACCGATGTGACCCACGCCGACCCGAACACCCCGAGCACGGCAGCCGCGAGCATCGCCGAGATGAGCCACGCGAGGTTGGCCGTGAACTCCTCGTTCAGCTCGGATTCCAGGATCCCGACGGACGCGGTGCCGATGACCTCGTCGTGCTCATCGCGGATGGGGACCTTGACCCGCCAGGAGGTGCCCAGCGTGCCGGTCTGTGTCCCGACGTAGATCTCACCCGAGAGCGGGATCGACGGATCGGTGGAGACCTTCTCGCCGATGCGGGCCGGGTTCGGGTGCGAGTAGCGGATGCCGTCTTCGTTGGCGACCACGACATACGCGAGATCGGAGGCCTCGCGGATCACCTCGGCGATGGGTTGGATCGTCGTCGACGGCTCGACATCGTCGAAGGCTGCGAGCACGACGGGGAGGGCGGCGATCGACTGGGCCACGGCCTGCATCCGGTCCTTGTAGGCCTCGCGGAGGGCCTGTTCCTGGAACGCTCCCGCGACGATGCCGGTCGCCAGGGTCACCAGGAACACGATCAGCGCCTGCAGCACGAGCAGCTGCACGCGGAGCGTCATCTTCGAGGCCACCTGACCATTGTCGCCCCTGCGCGCGGGCCGTGCGAGCGGGCGGGAGCACCGTCCTCGACCAATAGTTCCGAAACTCCGACCAATGGTTTCCGAAGCTTGAGCGCGGGCATCCGGGCTCCCAGGGTGGGACGCACAGCATCACGAACGCTCAAGGAGGAGCGCACATGAAGAACGCACGCATCGGAGCCCTCGCCGCAATGGCGGCAGTGGCCGCACTCACGCTCACGTCCTGCGCCGGAGGCAGCGCAGCGACGGATGACGGCGGCGGTGGTGGCGAGGCGGAGGTGGCCCCCGTCACCGACGTCGCGATCGTGGTCCCCGCGGACCCCGGCGGCGGATGGGACCAGACGGGTCGGGCGCTGTCGCAGGTGCTCACCGAAGGCGACATCCTGAGCTCCGCCCCCGTCACGAACGTCGGCGGCGCCGGCGGCACCGTGGGCCTCGCGCAACTCGCGAACGAGAAGGACCCGAACACCCTCATGGTGATGGGACTCGTGATGGTCGGTGCGGTCGAGACGAACGCCTCGGCGGTGCGGATCGAGGACACGACCCCGATCGCCCGGCTGACGGACGAGCCCCTCGTCGTGGTCGTCCCCGCCGACTCGAAGTACGACACGCTCGAAGATCTGGTGGAGGACGTCGTCGACAACGGCCAGTCCGTCACGATCACAGGCGGTTCGGCGGGAGGCGCCGACCACATCCTCGCCGGTCTCATGCTCGAGGAGGCAGGGCTCGACGGCGCGGAGATCGCGGAGAAGCTGAACTACACCCCGAACTCCGGCGGCGGCGAGGCCGTGCCGCTGCTCATCGGCGGCAAGGTCGCCGCGGGGATCTCGGGCGTGGGCGAGTTCGCGCAGCACATCGAGAGCGGTGCGCTGCGTGCGCTCGCCGTGTCGAGCGAGGAGCCGGTCGACCAGCTCCCCGACGTCCCGACCATCACCGAGGAGGGCTACGACGTCATCCTCACCAACTGGCGCGGCGTGATCGCTCCTGGGGGAATCTCCGACGGCGAGAAGGACGAGCTGGTGCGCGTCGTCACCGAGCTGCACGAGTCGGAGGCCTGGACCGAGCAGCTGGAGACGAAGGGCTGGACCGACGCGTTCCTGGTCGGCGAGGAGTTCGACGAGTTCCTCACCGGAAACATCGAAGAGGTCACGGCGACGCTGAAGAACATCGGCCTGGTGAAGTGACATGAGCGTCCCCGGTGCTCCGGGGACCGAGGAGCGGAGCGTGCGGGTCGACCATCGTGGCCGGCCCGCGCGCCGTTCTCCCTCCGTCCCCATCGGCGAACTCGTGTTCGCCGGGATCATGGTCGCGCTCGGCGTCTTCGCCGTCGTCGGCATCTTCCTGATCCATGTCCCCGTCGGCATGAAGGCCGGCCCGACGGTGTTCCCGATCTTCGTCTCCGCCATTCTGCTCGCTTCGGCCGTGGCCGTGCTGATCGGCGTGCTGCGCGGAGAACGCGGCGGCCCGGAGGAGGCGGAGGACGTGGATGCGACCCTGCCGACCGACTGGCTCACGCTCGCCAAACTGGCGGGACTGGTCGTCGCACACCTCCTCCTGATCGAGCCGCTGGGGTGGGCGCCCGCCGCGGCGCTGCTGTTCGGCGGAGTCGCATGGTCGCTCGCCGCCAAGCGGTGGTGGATGGCCTTCCTGATCGGGATCGTCGTCGCACTCGTGATCCAGGTCACCTTCGGCGGCCTGCTCGGGCTGTCGCTGCCGTGGGGTCCTGCTCTCGGCTGGCTCGGAAGGATGTTCTGATGGACAGCTGGACTCTGCTCCTGGAGGGTTTCGCGACAGCGCTGCAGCCGCAGTATCTCGCGTTCGCCTTCCTCGGCGTCTTCGTCGGCACCGCGGTCGGCGTGCTGCCGGGCATCGGCCCCGCCATGACCGTGGCGCTGCTGCTTCCCCTGACCTACACGCTCGATCCCGCGGCGGCCCTGATCACCTTCGCGGGCATCTACTACGGCGGCATGTACGGCGGCTCGACGACGAGCATCCTCCTGAACACACCGGGGGAGTCGGCCTCGATCGTCACGGCGATCGAGGGCAACAAGATGGCCAGGATGGGGCGCGGCGCGGCCGCGCTCGCCACGGCGGCCATCGGATCGTTCATCGCCGGAACCTTGGCGACACTGGGGCTGACGCTGCTGGCACCGCTGCTCGCGCAGTTCGCGGTGAACCTCGGCCCGGCGGACTACGTCGCCCTCATCGTGATCGCGTTCATCACCGTCGGCGCCTTGATCGGCAGCTCGATCTCGCGAGGCATGCTCTCGCTCGGCGTCGGCCTGTTCCTCGGGCTGGTCGGCACCGACTGGCTCTCCGGGCAGCAGCGGTACACGCTCGGTCTTCCCGCGCTGTCCGACGGCGTCGACATCGTCCTGGTCGCGGTCGGCCTGTTCGCGGTCGGGGAGACGTTCTACATCGCCGCGCGGCTGCGACACGGGGGCGTCGACGTGATCCCGGTCACCCGCGGGTGGCGCTCCTGGATGACGAAGGCCGACTGGCGCAGATCGTGGAAGCCATGGCTGCGAGGCACGGCGATCGGCTTCCCGATCGGCACGATCCCCGCCGGCGGCGCGGACGTGGCGACCTTCCTGTCGTATGCGACCGAGCGCAAGCTGTCGAAGCATCGCGACGAGTTCGGCCGCGGCGCGATCGAGGGGGTGGCGGGTCCGGAGTCGGCGAACAACGCGGCCGCCGCCGGTGTGCTGGTGCCCCTGCTCACGCTGGGCCTGCCGACGACCGCGACCGCGGCGATCATCCTCACGGCGTTCCAGTCGTACGGCATCCAGCCGGGCCCGCTGCTCTTCGAGAGCCAGTCGAACCTGGTGTGGGCGCTCATCGCGAGCCTCTACATCGGCAACGTCATCCTGATCGTGCTGAACCTGCCGCTCGTGGGCATGTGGGTGAAGCTGCTGCAGATCCCGCGGCCGTACCTGTACGCGGGGATCCTGCTGTTCGCGGTGTTCGGAGCGTACGCGCTGCACAGCTCGCCGTCCGACATCCTCATCCTGCTCATCGTCGGCGTCCTCGGCTACTTCATGCGCCGGTACGGTTACCCGGTGGCGCCGCTGGTGGTCGGGATGATCCTGGGGCCGATGGCCGAGGAGCAGCTGCGAAAGGCCCTGCAGCTGAGTCAGGGAGACCTGAGCACGCTGGTCATGCAGCCGTTCGCCGCCATCGCCTACGGCGTGCTCGCGCTCCTGATCGTCGGCGGGCTCTGGTTGCGTCGCCGGCAGCACCGGTACGAGCAGTCGCTCACGGAATCGATCGCGGTGCCGATCAAAGCCGATTCCGAGGTGTGAATTCGGGGCGGGAGGAGGCCGGGAGTAGGCTGATCCGGTGAGTGACGTACAGGCCAAGGCAAGAGGGCCTCGTGCCTATACGACCTTCATCGGGATCGGCCTTCTCGCCGGCCTCCTCTCCGGTCTCTTCGGCGTCGGCGGCGGCACGGTCATCGTCCCGTTGCTGGTGCTCCTGCTCCACTTCGACCAGCGCCTCGCGGCCGGGACGTCGCTCGCGGCGATCGTGCCGACCGCCAGCGTGGGCGTCATCTCGTACGCCACGACCGGTTCCGTCGCGTGGATCCCGGCGATCATCCTCGCCGCCGGCGCCGTGGTGGGGGCGCAGATCGGCACGCGACTGCTGCCGCGCATCTCGCAGACGGCCCTGCGCTGGGGCTTCGTCGGCTTCCTGGTCATCGTGATCGTCAGCCTCTTCCTCGTGATCCCCTCCCGCGACGCCGCCTTCGAGCTCACCTGGCTGACCGGCATCGCGCTCGTCGCCGTCGGCGTCGGAACCGGCATCCTCGCCGGACTCATCGGCGTCGGCGGCGGAGTGATCGTCGTCCCCGTGCTGATGCTGGCCTTCGGCACGAGTGACCTCGTCGCCAAGGGCACCTCGCTGCTCATGATGATCCCGACGGCGATCTCCGGCACCGTGGGCAACCTCCGCAACCGCAACGTCGATCTGCTCGCCGCGGTGCTCATCGGCGTCTCCGCGTGCACGACGACCGCTCTCGGGGCGTGGCTGGCGACCATCGTCGACCCGACGCTGGGCAACATGCTGTTCGCGGCATACCTCGTCGTGATCGCGGTGCAGATGGCGATCAAGGCTGTCAGAGGGCGCAAGCGCAGCTGACTGCGGCCGGGCCTCGGTAGGATCGAGGGGTGGCAGTGAACCAAGAACTGGTCGGCCGGGAGTTCCCGCCGACGGCCCCGTACCTCGTCGGCCGCGAGAAGGTGCGCGAGTTCGCTCGCGCCGTCTTCGCCGACGCCCCGCAGCACACCGACGTCAAGGCGGCCCGCGCTGCCGGGTTCTCCGACGTCGTCGCGCCGCCGACCTTCGCGATGGTGATCCAGGACCTCACGCTCCAGCAGCTGCTCGGGCAGGAGGACTCCGGTATCGTGCTCGCGCGCACGATCCACGCCGAGCAGCGCTTCACCTACACGCGCCCCATCGTCGCGGGTGACGAGCTCACCGCGCAGCTGCGCGTCACCGGCATCCGGATGATGGGCGGCAACGCGATGATCACCAGCGAGGCCGAGATCACCGATCCGGCAGGTGCCCATGTCGTGACCGCGACCAGCGTGCTGCTCGTCGGTGCGGAGAGTGCGGATGAAGGAGAGGGCGCCTGATGGGCTACACCGTCGGAGACGTGCTCGCCGAGCGCACCGTCCACCTCACCCGTGAAGCGCTCGTCCGCTACGCGGGAGCATCCGGAGACTTCAACCCCATCCACTACCGCGATGACGTCGCGGCATCCGTCGGGCTTCCCGGCGTGCTCGCGCACGGCATGCTCACGATGGGCATCGCCTCGTCCGTCGTCGTCGCGGCGCTCGACCCGGCGACGCGCATCCTCGACTACGGCGTGCGCTTCACCAAGCCGGTCGTCGTCGATCCGGTCGACGGAGCCGACATCACCGTCGTGGCCACGGTCGGCGCCGTCGATGACGAGGCTGCGCGCATCGACCTCAAGGTGACGTTCGGCGAGACCACCGTGCTCGTCAAGGCGCAGCTGCGCGTCGCCGTCTGATGAGGACGGTCTGATGCGGGAGATCGAGTCGATCCGACTCGCGGAGCTCACCACGCTCCGTACGGGTGCGGCACCGGAGCGGATGTTCGAGGCGACCTCGACCACGGGCCTGATCGACGCCCTGCGCGAGACATGGGCACGCGGTGACGAGTGGTTCGTCCTCGGCGGCGGCTCCAACCTCTTCGTCGGAGACGAACCCTTCGAGGGCACGGTCATCCGGGTGCGCACCGAGGGCATAGACGAGCTGCCCTCCCCGCACGCAGGTCGCATCCGTCTGCGGGCGCAGGCCGGACACGGCTGGGACGACCTCGTCGCCTACGCGGTCGCGCACGGCTACGCAGGCCTCGAGGCCATGAGCGGGATCCCCGGCACCGTCGGCGCCGCCCCCGTGCAGAACATCGGCGCGTACGGGCAGGAGATCCAGGAGACGCTGGTCGAGGTCGAGCTGATCGACGAGTCGACCGGCGAGATCTCGACGGTTCCCGCGGCCGACCTCGGGCTCGGCTTCCGCACCTCGGTGCTCAAGCACCACCATGGGAGCGTCCCGCTGCGACGGGCGGTGATCCTCTCGGTGACCGTCGACCTGCTGATCGCGGGGGAGCGCGTGGTGCGCGGCGAGCAGCTGCGGCGTGCGTTGGGGTTGACCGATGACACACCCGTCCCGCTGGGCTGGGTGCGCGAGCGCATCCTCGCGACCCGTGCGTCGAAGGGCATGCTGCTCGACCCGGACGACCCGGACACCCACGGCGTCGGATCCTTCTTCCAGAATGCGATCGTGACCGCGGCGGTGGCCAGGGCGCTGCCCCCGGAGTGCCCGCGCTGGCCGGTCGCGCCCGACCTCGATGCGGTGACCGTGATCCCGCTCGCCTCTTACGACGGCCAGGTCCCGCCGTCGAAGCCCGAGGCCGTCTCCGACGTCAAGGTGAGCGCCGCGTGGTTGATCGAGCAGGCCGGCATCCGCAAGGGATTCAAGCTCCCGCGGTCGCGCGCCTCGGTCTCGACGAAGCACGCCCTGGCGCTGACCAACCGCGGTGGCGCGACAGCCGGTGAGGTCGCCGAGCTCGCGCGCTTCATCCAGAGCCGCGTGCATGCCGAGTTCGGGCTCGTGCTGCAGCCCGAGCCGGTGCTCGTCGGCGTCGATCTGTAGGGCGTCGGTCGGCTGCCGCGTCGGAGGGCCGGGCTACACTCGCGGCATGAGCGGACTGATCCCGTACCTGCTGTTCCCCGGCAACGCCGCGGAGGCGCTGCGCCACTACCAGGGCGTGTTCGGCGGTAACCTGCAGCTGCTCGACTACGCCGCCGCCGGGCGTCACGACGGGCCCGGCGATGCCGTCGCGCACGGCCAGCTGAGCGGACTCGTCGAGCTCGCCGGAGCGGATGCCGGGGCCGACGACGACGCCGTGCAGATGGGTGGCATGTTCCTCTCGCTGCTGGGCACAGCCGACGCTCTGACCCTCACCGGCTGGTACGACAAGCTCTCCGCCGACGGCCGCGTGATCGACGCCCTGCAGAAGCGACCCTGGGGCGACTACGACGGAACACTCGTCGACCGCTACGGCATCCGCTGGCTGATCGGCTTCCACCCCGAGGACTGAGGCGGCGCGCTGCCGAAGTAGGGACGTGACGACGGCAGGAAGATCAACACGACCGCCGCGGTGGTGAGGGCGAGGGTCGCGAGGGCGGCCCAGAACTCCCAGATCGGGGCCGCTACCGCCGGAACGTAGAGCGCGAGCGGGAGCGGGAACAGCAGGGTCGCGTATCGGGCCCACGACTTTCGTCTGATCACCAGCACGGTGATGGTCGCGTAGACGACCACCGGCACGAAGGGGAGCACACTGAGCCACTGCCGCCACTCTCCTCCCCAGTACCAGAGGAAGGGAGCGACTACGAGAGCGAGGAAGAAGACCAGCACGGTCACCGTGATCAGGATGGGGAAGGCCACCCGCAGAGTCACCGGCATCCGCTCATCCTCCTGCTCGCCGTCCTCCATGCCTCCAGTATCGGCGATGCGCCCCGCCCACGCGTCGAGACGCATCGGCGAGTGCGATGGGTCTCGACGGGGGCTGCCGGCCGCGGGTCAGGCGAACAGTCGCTGCAGGCGCTGGACGCCCTCGAGCAGCTGGTCATCGCCGAGCGCGTACGACATGCGGATGTAGCCGGAGGGTCCGAATGCCTCTCCGGGCACGACCGCGACCTCGGCCTGCTCGAGGATGAGGTCGGCGAGCTCGAGCGACGTCGTCGGCGTCACGCCGCCCCAGGTGCGGCCGAGCAGACCGTGCACGTCGGGGTAGACATAGAACGCGCCGAGCGGGTTCGGGACGATGAGGCCCTCGATCTTCGACAGCTCCGAGACGATGAGGCGACGACGGCGGTCGAACGCCTCGCGGAACTGCTCGGCCTCGGTCTGCGGACCGTTGAGGGCGGCGATCGCGGCCTTCTGCGCGACGTTGTTCACGTTGCTGGTCAGGTGGGACTGCAGGTTGCCGGCGATCTTGATGGCGTCGGCGGGACCGACCATCCAGCCCACACGCCATCCGGTCATCGCGTAGGTCTTCGCGACGCCGTTGACGAGGATCGTCTGACCGGCGACCTCGGGTACGGCCTCGACGATCGAGGTGGCCTTGACGCCTTCGTAGGTGAGGTTCTGGTAGATCTCGTCGCTGATGATCCAGATGCCGTGCTCGAGAGCCCATTCGCCGATGGCCTTGGTCTCTTCGGCGGTGTACACCGATCCGGTTGGGTTCGACGGCGAGACGAAGACGAGCACCGTGGTGCGGGCGGTGCGAGCGGCCTCGAGCTGCTCGACCGTGACCTTGTACTCCTGGTCGGCACCGGCGAACACCTCGACGGGCGTGCCGTCGGCGAGACGGATGGCCTCGGGGTAGGTGGTCCAGTAGGGCGCGGGCAGCAGCACCTCGTCGCCGGGGTTCACCACCGCCTGGAATGCCTGGTAGACGGACTGCTTTCCGCCGTTGGTGACGATGACCTGGCTCGGGGAGACCTCGAGGCCGGAGTCGCGCAGGGTCTTCGCGGCGATCGCCTCACGCAGCGCCGGCAGGCCCGGAGCAGGCGTGTATCGGTAGCTCGCCGGGTCGGCGAGAGCCTCGGCCGCGGCATCCACGATGAACTGCGGTGTCGCGAAGTCGGGCTCGCCGGCGGCATACGAGATGACGTTCTTGCCTTCGGCCTTGAGAGCCTTGGCCTTGGCGTCGACCTTGAGGGTCGCGGACTCGGCGATGGCGGACAGCTTGCGGGAGAGAGGAGCGCGTTCGGTCACGATTACGAGCGTACTCGGGTCGACAGGGCGGGCGAGGTGTGGGATGCCGCCAAGATCCGAGGTTCTTTCGGGTTCGGAAGGTCAGTCGGTCGTGAAGCCGTGAGCCTGGGCGACGGCGGGGAGGGTGATGCGTCCGCCCTGCACGTTCAGCCCCTTCGCGAGTGCGGCATCCTCGGCCGCTGCGCGCTCCCAGCCCTTGCCGGCGATCGCCGAGACGTAGGGCAGCGTCGCGTTGGTCAGCGCACGGGTCGCGGTCTCCGGAACCGCGCCCGGCATGTTCGCGACGCAGTAGTAGATCGAGTCGTGCACGGCGAAGGTGGGGTCGTCGTGGGTGGTCGGCCGCGAGCCCTCGAAGCATCCGCCCTGGTCGATCGCGATGTCGACGAGCACCGAGCCCGGCTTCATCGCGGCGACCATGTCGTCGGTCACGAGCTTGGGTGCGGCAGCACCGGGGATCAGTACGGAGCCGATCACGAGGTCGGCGGTCCGGAGCTCCTCGGCGATGTCGTATCGGCTCGAGGCGCGGGTCTCGAGTGCGCCGCCGTAGCGGTGCTCGAGCTCGCGCAGGCGCGGCAGGGAGACGTCGATCACGGTCACCTTCGATCCGAGGCCCAGAGCGTTCGCCGCCGCGTGCTCACCGGCGACACCGCCGCCGATCACGACGGTCTTGGCGCGAGGGGTGCCGGCGATGCCGCCGAGCAGCATCCCGCGACCGCCCTGTGAGCGGAGCAGAGAGTGCGAGCCCATGATCACGGAGAGCCGCCCGGCGATCTCGCTCATCGGCACGAGCAGCGGCAGGCTGCGGTCGGGCAGCTGCACCGTCTCGTAGGCGACGGCGGTGGTCCCGGCATCCACGAGCGCCGTGGTCAGCGCGCGGTCTGCGGCGAGGTGGAGGTAGGTGAAGAGGGTGAGGTCGTCGCGCAGGAAACCGTACTCCTGGGCGATCGGTTCCTTGACCTTGATCAGCAGGTCGGCCTCGCCCCAGGCCTCCGCGGCTGTCGCGACGATCTCGGCACCGGCCGCGCGGTAGTCGTCGTCGGTGATGCTCGAGCCGAGGCCTGCGCCGGACTGCACGAGAACGCGGTGACCCTCCCGCACCAGGCGGTCTGCGCCGGCGGGGGTGAGGGAGACCCGGTTCTCGTTGTTCTTGACCTCGGTGGGGACGCCGATCTTCATTGATCCTCCAGGGGGTGTGATGAGGTGCGGCACCCAGGATCGCAGAAACATCGACAGAACAACAGAATCAGTGAAGATGATTCGCCGAGGGGGGGAATCCTGAATAATGCTTCGTATGGAGACACCCTCTGAGGCCCCGGAGCCGAACACCGTTCGGGCACCCGCACTCGACGCGATCGACGCGAGGATCGTGCAGGTGCTGACGGCGGATGGACGGATGACGAACGCCGAGCTCGCCGCTCGTCTCGGCGTCGCGCCGTCGACGGCGCACACCCGGCTGCGTGCTCTGATCGACCGCGGCGTCATCACGGGGTTCCACGCGAGTGTGGACGAGCGGATGCTGGGGGCGGGACTGCAGGCGATCATCGGAGTCACCCTGCGTCCGAGCGGACGTCGCGAGAGCATCGTCGAGTTCGCCGACCGGGTGCGCGTGCTGCCCCCGGTGATCCAGGTGTTCTTCCTCGGCGGTGACGACGACTTCCTGCTCCACATCGCGGTCGCGGACTCCTCGGAGATGCGCGAGTTCGTGCTCGAGCATCTGTCGGCGCAGAGCAGTGTCGCCTCCACCCGCACCAGCATCGTCTTCGACTATCACCGCAACTCGGTGGCCGCGTCGTTCCATTGATCGGCGCGTGGCCCCGTCACACGCCTGCGCGGAGAAGGTCGGCGAGGCGGGCGACGGCCTCCTCGACGAGCGCATCGTCCAGATCGCCGTAGCCGAGAACGAGGGATTCCGGCTGCGGATCGGCGCACTCGTAGCGGGCCAGGGGCGTGAGAGCCAATCCCGCGTCCGTGCCGGCTGCGGCGATCTTCGCGGCGGACGAACCGGCGGGCAACGCCAGCACCAGGTGCATTCCCGCCGCGATCCCCGACACGGGCAGGTCGGGCAGTTCCCGCTGCAGCGCGTCGAGCAGTCGTCGTCGGCGGTGACGGAAGCGTGTTCGGGAGGAGCGCAGATGCCGCTCGAGGTCGCCGCGAGTGATGAACTCCGCGAGCGCGGCCTGATCGATCAGGGATGGCGGTGACAGGGACAGAGCGGGAGTGAGGTCGGCGGGCAGCAGCATCCAGCCGATCCCCAGCGCGGGCGACACCGACTTCGACAGCGAGCCGATCAGGGCGACCCGATCGGGAGCCAGGCGCTGCAATGCGGGGATCGGACGCCGGTCGTAGCGGAACTCGGCGTCGTAGTCGTCTTCGATGACGAGAGCGTCGTGCTCTCGCGCCCAGCGCACGAGCTCGTCGCGACGGATCGGGGCGAGCGCCGCGCCGAGCGGGAACTGGTGGGCCGGGGTCACGAGGGCGGCTCTCGCCCCGGTGCGCGCGGCGACCTCTTTCAGCCGTGTCGTGTCGACGCCGTCATCATCCACCGGCACCGGGACCGGGAGGAGGCCGTTCGCCTCGGCGACCACGCGCAGCCTCGGCCAACTCGGGTCCTCCACGAGGATCGTGTGGTGGCCTCGACGGCGCAGCTCACGGGAGAGGATGCCCATGCCGTCGGTCGCGCCGTGAGTGATGGTGACCCGCGCGGCGTCCGCGTCCGCATGCCGCGACCGCGAGAGGTAGGCGGCGACGGCCACACGCGCCGGGGCGTACCCGAACGGATGTGCCGCGGCGAGGTCGTGGTCGGGGAGCCCGGCGACGGCGGCACGCAGCGCCGCAGCCCAGCGTGATCGTGGCGTCGCGCGCAAGTCGGGGATGCCCGGGCGCAGGTCATATCGCACCGACCGGGCGGGATGCTGCCGTTCGACGGAGAGCGGCGCAGGGGGCGGCGTGGCTGTGGTCCGGATCGGCGTCCCGCCGTGCTGCTCCGCCACCCTCGTCGCGGAGCCGGTCCTCGCCTCGAGCACCCCCTCGGCGACGAGCTGCCCGTATGCCTCGGTCACGACCCATCGCGAGACCCCGAGCGTCTCCGCCAGGGTGCGGCTGGGCGGCACGGCGGATCCGGGGGAGAGGCGATCCTCGTCGATCGCTCGGCGCAGTGCCGCCTCGACGCGATCGCGGAGCGGCCGCGCGGAGCCGGAGTCGGTCTCGGTCTCGAGGTCGAGAAGGGTCTCCCACGCAAGAATCGGTCTGGTGTTCTGCATCGTGATTGGAGTGTATCCCCGAGCCGATCTCTCCCTAGCGTGGAGCCATCCCCGAGAAAGGAACACCATGAAGTACCGCACCCTCTCCGATGGCCGCACCTCGTTCGACGTCTCGACCCTGTGCCTGGGCGCGATGAACTTCGGCACCCGCACCGACGAGGCCACCTCGCGTGCGATCCTCGACCGTTTCGTCGAGGCCGGCGGCACCTTCATCGACACCGCCAACAACTACAGCCTCTGGGCAGGTGGCACGGGCCGCGACAGCGAAGACCTGCTCGGTCGGTGGATGAGCGACCGCGGCAACCGCGACGCACTCCGCATCGCCACCAAGCTCGGCGCCGCGCAGAAGGACCCGTCGAAGCCGCTGTCCAACACCCCGCCGACCAACTTCGAGGGACTCTCCGCCGAGGTCATTCGGCGACAGGCGCCCGAGAGCGCTCGACACCTCGGCATCGACCGCATCGACGTGCTGTACGGGCACGTCGACGACATCGAGGTTCCGCTCGCCGAGACGGTCGGCGCCTTCGGCGACCTCCAGCGTGAAGGCCTCGTCGGCATCACCGGCATCTCCAACGTCCCCACCTGGCGGGTGGTCGAAGCGCGGGAGGAGGCGCGACGGCAGGGCATCGCTCCCTATGGCGTGGTGCAGCAGCAGTACAGCTACCTGTATCCGGCGCCGCGGATCGGGCGGAACAACTTCGTCACCCCCGGGCTGCTCGACTACGCGGCATCCACGGGGACGCCGGAGCGGCCGCAGCTGGCGGTCACGGTCTACTCGCCCCTGCACCAGGGCGGCGTCGCCCGCCTCGACAAGCCGCTGTGGGGTGGCGTCGACCACCCGACCAGCCATGCCCGGCGCGCGCTGCTTCATGAGGTCGCGGCCGAGATCGGTGCGACGGCGAACCAAGTCGCACTGGCCTGGCTGCTGGGTGCCGAGGTGCCGGTGATCCCCGTGGTGGGAGTGTCGTCGCTCGCGCAGCTGGAGGAGGCGCTGGGCGCCGCAGATCTCGTGCTGGACGCCGAGATGCGTGCACGCCTGGACGCCGAACCCGCGGACGCGCGCTGAAGGCGTCGGAGGATCAGGCCCCGTAGGAGGCGGGGAGTGCGCAGTAGTCGGCGAAGCGCCGCGTCGGATGTGCGGGGTCGGTCACATCGACGATCGAACCCGCGACCGTGTGCGGAGGCTCGTCTCCCGCGAGCTGCCACACCGCGTAGTTCCACATGCCCCTGGTGCGCTCGCCGAGCAGGGCCGCGGGCCCGGAGACGAGCAGGATGTCGTCGCTCTGCGGACCCTCGCGGAACGCGGTGACCACCGCGCGGAGCCCGGCTTCGTGACCGTCCTGCGAGTGCTCACGGACGACCTGCTGGCCCGCGGCGGTCAGTGCCGCCGAAAGTGCGTCGGCCGCCTGGCGCGAGCGCTCGGCATCCGCTCCGGCCACCGCGAGCAGCCGCCGGCCCCGCGGGTAGAAGTGCAGGAACTCGGAGGCGATGTCCGCCCAGACGTCGGTCATGACTCCAGGCTACGCCCGCCCGGTCGCACCGGCTCCGGACACAGGAGAGCCCCCGGGCCACGGCATCGGCCGCGACCCGGGGGCTCTCCCGCGCTCAGTCCTCGTCGACCAGGAACCGGCTGTAGGCGCCCAGCGTGAGGAAGGTCGGGAACTCCTCCTGCAGGGCGACCTCGCGGAAGATCTCCGCGGCGTCGTCGAACCGGTCGCCGTGGCTGCGGGTCGCCTGAGCGAGCACCTGGGCGATCAGTCGCTCGATGTACTCCGCGGTGATCGGGGTGCCGTCCTGCGTCGTGCGGTCCTGGTGGATCCACTGCCACACCTGCGAACGGCTGATCTCGGCCGTCGCGGCATCCTCCATGAGGTTGTCGATCGCCACGGCGCCGAGCCCGCGCAGCCAGGCCTCCAGGTAGCGGATGGCGACAGACACGTTGTCGCGAACCCCCTGCGCGGTGATCGGCCGGCCGATGTGC
Organism: Microbacterium sp. NPDC090218; assembly: GCA_044900255.1. GTDB lineage: Bacteria > Actinomycetota > Actinomycetes > Actinomycetales > Microbacteriaceae > Microbacterium. Next base: position 653,768 of record JBJDMS010000002.1, read on the forward strand.
AGGTCGAGCAGGTCCGCTGCCTCCACGTGCACGTCGTCGCGCTGACGGTCGACCTGGTTCGGCCGGTCGCCGAGCACGGCGTCGAACTCCGCCTGTGCGGTCGGGATCAGGTCTGGGTGCGCGACCCAAGTGCCGTCGAAGCCGTCGCCGGCCTCGCGCTTCTTGTCGGCCGTGACCTTCTCGATCGCCCGTGCCGTCACCTCGGGGTCGCGACGGTTCGGGATGAACGCGCTCATGCCGCCGATCGCGAAGGCGCCGCGCTTATGGCAGGTCTGCACGAGCAGGTCGGTGTACGCGCGCATGAACGGCACCGTCATCGTGACCTCGCTGCGGTCGGGGAGCACGAATCGTGCCCCGCGGCCGCGGTAGTTCTTGATGATCGAGAAGATGTAGTCCCAGCGGCCCGCGTTCAGACCCGCGCAGTGGTCGCGCAGCTCATAGAGGATCTCGTCCATCTCGAACGCGGCAGGCAGCGTCTCGATCAGCACCGTCGCGCGGATCGTGCCGTGCGGGATGCCGATGTACTCCTCGCTGAAGGTGAAGACGTCGTCCCACAGCTTCGCCTCCTCGCTCGACTCGAGCTTGGCGATGTAGAAGTACGGTCCGCGACCGCCGTCGATCAACGCCTGCGCGTTGTGCAGGAAGTAGAGGCCGAAGTCGACCAGGGAGCCGGAGGCCGACGTGCGGCGACCTGCGCGGTCGATGAAGGCGATGTGCTTCTCGGACAGGTGCCAGCCGCGAGGACGCATGACGATCGTGGGTGTGCGCTCGGCGGTGACGCGGTACTCCTTGCCTTCCGGCGACGTGAACGACAGCTCGCCGCGGATGGCATCGCGCAGCGACAGCTGGCCCTCGATCACGTTCTTCCAGGTCGGGCTCGTGGCGTCCTCCTGGTCGGCGAGCCACACCCGCGCGCCCGAGTTCAGCGCGTTGATCGTCATCTTCGGATCGGTCGGTCCCGTGATCTCGACACGTCTGTCCTCGAGGCCGGGCCCGGCGCCGGCGACTCGCCAGTCACGGTCCTCACGGATGTGCGCGGTGTCCTCGCGGAAGCGGGGGTCGTGCCCGTTGCCGATCTCGAAGCGGCGACGCATCCGATCGGCGAGCCGATCGTGGCGACGGGAGGCGAACCGGTGGTGCAGCTCGGTGAGGAACGCGATCGCCTCGGGCGTGAGGATCTCCTCGTAGCGGTCGCGCAGGGAGCCGGTGACCTCGATCGCGGGACCCTGCTGGGTCGTCTGGATCGGGGCGGTGGTCGGGGGAGCGGTGGGAGTGGTCATGATCTTGAGTCCTTTACGTTGCGTCGAACGTCGCGACGGATCAGTGGAACTGTGCGGCTTCGGTGGAGCCGGCGAGGGCGAGCGTGGCGCTGTCGGGGTTGAGCGCGGTGGAGATGACGTCGAAGTAGCCGGTGCCCGCCTCGCGCTGGTGCTTGGTGGCGGTGTAGCCGTCGGCCTCGGCGGCGAACTCGGCTTCCTGCAGCTCCACGTATGCGCTCATGGCGCGATCGGCGTACCCGCGGGCGAGGTCGAACATCGAGTAGTTCAGAGCGTGGAAGCCTGCCAGCGTGATGAACTGGAACTTGTAGCCCAGGTCTGCCAGCTCCTGCTGGAACGTCGCGATCTCGGCGTCCGTCAGGTGCTTCTTCCAGTTGAAGCTCGGCGAGCAGTTGTAGGCCAGGAGCTTGCCCGGGAACTGCGCGTGGATCGCGGCGGCGAACGCGCGGGCGAGTTCGATGTCGGGCTCTCCCGTCTCGACCCACAGCAGGTCGGCATAGGGCGCGAAGGCGAGCCCGCGGCTGATGACCGACTCGAGACCCGGGCGGATCCGGTAGAACCCCTCCGTGGTGCGCTCGCCGGTCGTGAACTCCTGGTCGCGCTCGTCGACGTCGCTGGTGAGCAGGTCGGCGGCGAGGGCATCGGTGCGGGCGATGATGACGGTCGGCACGCCGGCGACGTCGGCTGCGAGACGCGCCGCGTTCAGGGTGCGGATGTGCTGCTGGGTGGGCACGAGCACCTTGCCGCCGAGGTGGCCGCACTTCTTCTCGCTGGCCAGCTGGTCCTCCCAGTGGATGCCGGCGGCACCGGACTGGATGAGCGACTGCGCCAGCTCGTAGGCGTTGAGCGGTCCGCCGAAGCCGGCCTCCGCGTCGGCCACGATCGGTGCGAGCCAGTCCTGCGTGGTCTCGCCCTCGGCGTGCTCCAGCTGGTCCTGGCGGATGAGCGCGTTGTTGATGCGGCGCACGACCGCCGGCACCGAGTTCGCGGGATACAGCGACTGGTCGGGGTAGGTCTGGCCGGCGAGGTTGCCGTCGGCGGCGACCTGCCACCCGGAGAGGTAGATGGCCTTGAGGCCCGCGCGCACCTGCTGCACGGCCTGGCCGCCGGTGTAGGCGCCGAGTGCCCGGACGTAGTCCTGGGTGTGCAGGAGGTTCCAGAGGTTGTCGGCACCGCGGTGGGCGAGGGTGGCCTCCTCGCGGACCGAGCCGCGGATGCGGATGACGTCTTCGGCGGAGTACGTGCGCTCGACGCCGTCCCAGCGGGGATCCGTGTCCCAGATCTCCTGGAGCTCGGCGGCCGTCTGAACCTGGTCGCCTGCTCGCAGACCGGCGGGGCGGGGCGTCGGGGTGTGGGCGGTGTTCGTCATGGTGTCTCCTCGGTGGATCCGGCGGCTGTGCCGGGGTGGCGTGGTTCCACTGTGCGTGAAGTTCGACCGCCTGACCGACCGATCGAAGGGAGAAGATCGGCTGAAATTCTGTTTCTGTGACAGAATCGGGCGCATGAGCACCATCGACGCTGCAGAAGAGACCGACGCTCTCACGATCGGCCGACGCATCCGCCAGCTCCGCACGGCGCGGGGGATGACGCTCGACGACCTCGCTTCGGCGGTCGATCGTGCGCCCAGTCAGATGTCGATGATCGAGACCGGCAAGCGTGAGCCCAAGCTCACCCAGCTGCAGGCGATCGCCCGCGCACTCGGCGTCACGCTCGACGCGCTGCTCGAAGGGGAGCCCCTCGACGAGCGCAGCGCCGTCGAGATCGCTCTCGAGCGGGCGATGAAGGGGCAGACCTTCCAGGCGCTGGGCATCGAGCCGTTCCGCATCGCGAAGAGCCTGCCGACCGATGCTCTGAAGGCGTTGCTCGCGCTGCACGGCGAGATCGACCGGCTCAAGGACGAGCGCGCCGCCACCCCGGAGGAGGCGAGGCGCGCGAACGTCGAACTGCGGCACCTCATGCGGCGTCAGGACAACCACTTCGCCGATCTCGAGGCGAAGGCTGCCGAGATCCTCGCCGCGGTCGGTCATCCCGGAGGCCCGCTGACGCAGCGCACCGCGTCCGAGATCGCGGCCTACCTCGGCTTCACGCTGCACTATGCGCCCGACCTGCCGCAGACCACCCGCAGCGTCGCCGACCTCGCCAACGGCCGGCTGTACCTGTCGAGCAGCGTGCCGGCGAAGGGCGACGCGCGCACCGCGGTGCTGCAGGCGCTGTCGAGCCGCATCCTCGGGCACTCCGAACCCCGGAGCTATGCGGAGTTCCTGCGGCAGCGCGTCGAGACCAACTACCTCACGGGTGCGCTCCTGATCCCCGAAGGGCATGTGGTCCCGGCGCTGAAGGATGCCAAGCAGCGGCGGGCGATCTCGATCGAAGACCTGCGTGACGCGTACTCGGTGTCGTACGAGACGGCCGCGCACCGGTTCACGAACCTCGCGACCCGGCACCTCGACATCCCGGTGCATTTCCTCAAGGTGCACGAGTCGGGCACGATCACGAAGGCGTACGAGAACGACGACGTGAACTTCCCGACCGACCGCCTCGGCGCGATCGAAGGGCAGATGTGCTGCCGTCGATGGACCTCTCGCGTGGTGTTCGACGAAGACGACCGCTTCAATCCGTACTACCAGTACACCGACACCGGCAACGGCACGTACTGGTGCACGGCTCGGGTGGAGTCGTCGAGCGAGGGGCTGCACTCGGTCAGCGTGGGCGTGCGCTTCGACGACACGAAGTGGTTCGTGGGGCGGGACACCTCGCATCGTGGTGTCTCGAAGCACTCCGTCGAGGTGTGCTGCCGTCGGGCTCCCGCCGAGCTGGAGGACCGCTGGCGCGAGAACTCCTGGCCCAACGTCAAGACCCCGCGCACGCTGCTCGCGACTCTGCCGACCGGGTCGTTCCCCGGCGTCGACACCACCGACGTCTACGAGTTCCTCGAGGCTCACGCCCCGCGCTGACCCGCCCCTCCCGCCCCCGCCCCGCCGCCGAGTGCACGGCTTCGTGCCGAGCGCACGGCTTCGGTGCGGCAGCGCGCCGTGCGCTCGGCGACAAGCCGTGCACTCGCGAACCCACGAAACTCGCGAACCCACGAACCCACGACGCCGAACTTCGCGGCATCCTTCGTCAAAAGTTAGTTTGATCTTGCTTAGTCAATCTTGACTATGTTACTTTCATCGAGCCATCAACGACGAACGGCCGAGAAGGGACCCTCATGGCTACTTCCTCTGCGGAAACCCGATTCCGCATCACTGCCACCCTGACGTGCGTTCTCGCCGCCACGCTGACGCTCGGAGCATGCTCCGCGCAGACGCCAGGCGGCGATACCGCCCCCACGAGTGCGAGCGACACCGACGCCTGCAAGCGGAATCAGGATGCCGGCACCATCACCTACATCTCCGGCTACGGCTACTCCGCCAGCGCCGGCCAGCTCGACGTGTTCCTCGCCGAGGAGCTGGGCTACTTCGACGATCTCTGCCTCGACGTGGAGATCAACGCCTCCGGAGCGAACGGGCAGCAGCTCGTGGCCTCCGGTCAGGCGCAGTTCACCGCTCTCGGCTCCGCATCCGACGTGATGCTGGCCGCGGCGAACAGCAAGAACCTCACGGCGGTCGCCACCTACGGCACGACCCCGCCGTTCTCGATCTTCGGCAACGAGAAGCTCGAGAGCCTCAAGGACCTCGAGGGCGGATCGCTCGGTTACTTCATCAACCTGACCCCGATCGCCTCGGCCATGCTCGACGAGGCCGGTGTCGACGTCTCGAAGGTCGAGATGGTCAAGATGACCAACTACGACCCGACTGTCGTGGTGCGCGAGCAGGTCGACGCGATCGTCGGCTACGCCTCCAACCAGCCGCAGTCGCTCAAGGCGCAGGATCTGCCTTTCAGCGAGTTCCTCCCCGCCGACCTCGGAGTCGAGGGCACGTACAACGTGATGGAGGTCAACTCCCGCTTCCTCGACGAGCACCGCGAGGTCGCCGCCGACTTCATGCGGGCGAGCCTCAAGGCGCTGCAGTACTGCCTGGATGAGTCGGATGCCTGCATCGACAAGCTCGCCAAGCTGGCGGAGGACAACAACCAGGGCGCGGCGTTCCCGCGCGATCAGCTCGCCCGCACGTGGGAGGTGGAGTCCGCATGGGTGCGCGAGAGCGCCGGCGGCAACCCCGGTGTGCAGAACGAGTCCATGTGGGAGCCGGAGTACGCGCTCGTCGAGAAGTACGGCGACGTCAAGGACCTGCCCGCCATCGCCGACATGATGGACGCCGACCTGGTCGCCGACCTCTACGACGGCGACACCCTGACCTGGCCGGCGAAGTGATGTCGGTCGCACAGGGAGCGGGCGTCGAGGTCCGAGGCGTCTCCAAGTCCTTCGGCGTCGACGGTGCCAAGGTCACGGTGCTCGATGACGTGAGTCTCACGATCGGCATGGGCGAGTTCGTGTCGGTGATCGGCCCGAGCGGTTGCGGCAAGTCGACGCTGCTCAAGGTCGTCGCCGGCCTCCTCGACGCCGACTCCGGCACGGTCACGATCGACGGGGAGAGCGTCACCGCGGCTTCGCGCGACAAGAAGATCGGCCTCGTGCCGCAGTCGCCCGCACTGCTGCCGTGGAAGACCGTGCGCGAGAACGTCGAGCTGCCGGTTCGCATCAACGCCAAGGCGAACACCGGACGCGCGCTGCGTGACCCCGCCGAACTGCTGTCGACGTTCGGCCTCGGCCAGGCGATGACGAAGTACCCCGGGCAGCTGTCGGGCGGCATGCAGCAGCGCGCCGCGATCGCCAGGGCGTTCGTGTTCGACCCGGCCATCATGCTGATGGATGAGCCGTTCTCGGCGCTCGACGAGATGAACCGCGACCTGCAGCGCATCGCCCTGCTGGAGTTCTGGCAGTCCAACCGCAAGGCCGTCATGTTCGTCACGCACTCCGTGCCGGAGGCCATCATGCTCTCCGACCGCATCGTGGTGATGGCCGCCCACCCGGGGCGCATCGCCCAGGTGATCGACGTCGACCTGCCGCGGCCGCGCACCGAGGAGGCCTACGCGACGGACGAGTTCCGCGAACTGGAAGCAGTCGTGCGCGGTGCGCTGCGCGCGCAGACGGAGAAGGCCCATGTCTGAGCTGACGATGAGAGACACGACCGCGACCCTCGCGACCGCCCGCCTGAAGGCCCAGCCGCGCCGTGGCGTTCCGCCGTGGCTGCGCTGGGGATCGTGGGGGCCCACCCTGATCACGTTCGTGATCGCCGCGCTGCTGTGGCAGATCGTGGCCTGGACCAACCCGTACGTGCTCCCGACGCTGGAGGCGATCGGCGGCAGCCTCGTCGACGACGCCGGCATGTACTGGTCGAACTTCCTCGTGACGCTGCTCGAGGTCGTGGTGGGCGCCTCCGCAGGCATCCTGGCCGGGTTCCTGCTGGCGGTGGTCATGGCGGAGTTCCAGATCATCGAGCGGGCCGTCATGCCGCTCGTGATCATCGTCATGGTGACCCCGATCGTGGCGATCGCGCCGGCACTGGTGGTGGCCTTCGGCTTCGGCATGGTGCCGAAGTTCATCGTGACGGGGCTCGTGGTGTTCTTCCCGATGCTCGTGAACTCGCTGGCGGGTCTGCGCGACGTCGATCAGAAGGCGCTCGACGTCTTCAAGACGCTGCACGCCTCGCGGTGGGAGATCTTCCGCGAGCTGCGGTTCCCCGGCAGCATGCCCTACGTGTTCGCGGGTCTTCGCATCGCCCTGCCGCTCGCGGTGGTCGGCGCCGCGGTCGCCGAGTTCGTCGCGGCCGGACAGCAGGCCGGTCTCGGCTCGCTCGTCACCACCTCCGCCGCACAGGCGAACCTGCCGGTCACCTGGGCCAGCATCGCCCTGCTCTGCCTGCTCGGCGTGCTTCTGATCATCGTCCTCGCCCTGGTGCGCAAGCGCGTGCTCTGGTGGAGCGACGGCGAGGTCACGGCCAAGGGCTGACGCGGCATCCGCATCCCGGGACGGGCGCCCCCACCCGTCCCGGGGTTCCTCCGGCGTGCCCGGAACCACTCGAGAACGACCAGAACCACCCACAAGGAAGGCACCCGCACATGACCGATCAGAACACCGTCAAGCAGCTGCGTCTCGGCCTCTTCGAGAACGCGCAGGCGAACGACTCCGGCACCGCCACCTGGCGGCACCCCGACAACGGGCGCTACCTGTTCGACAAGCTCGAGTACTGGCGCGACACCGCACGCATGGTCGAGGATGCCGGCTTCGACTTCCTGTTCCTCGCCGATGCCTGGGGTTGGGCAGACGTCGCGGGCGAGCGCCCCGACATCTGCTCCATCGAAGGCCTCGACCTGCCGCGACTCGATCCGGCGATCATCCTCGCCGCGCTGATTCCCGAGACCACGCGGCTGGGTCTCGTGGCGACCGGTTCGACACTGCTCGAGCCGCCGTACTCCTTCGCGCGGCGCATGGCCACCCTCGACATCCTCTCGGGCGGACGCATCGGCTGGAACGTGGTCACCACGGGCACGGCAGACACCGCCGTGCAGGGCTTCGGCGTGCCGATGGTCGGCCACGACGACCGCTACCTGATGGCGGACGACTTCATGCAGGTCGTCTACAAGCTGTGGGAGCAGGCCTGGGAGGAGGGCGCGCTGGAGCGAGACAAGTCCGGCCGCTTCGCCGACCCGTCCAAGGTGCACCGCATCGCGCACGACGGCCCCTACTTCCGCTCGCACGGTTACGGCAACACCTCGCGCTCGCCGCAGGGCACCCCGGTGCTGTTCCAGGCCGGAGCATCCCCGGCGGGCCGCGAGTTCGGCGGCAAGCACGGTGAGGCGATCTTCGTCGGCAGCGGCTCGGTCGATCAGTTGCGTGCGCACTCCTCGGCGATCCGCGAGGAGGCGGTCAAGAACGGCCGCGGGGCCGACGAGGTGAAGATCATGTCGGCCTTCGCGGCGATCGTCGGCAGCACCGAGGAGGAGGCGAAGCGCAAGTACGCGGAGGTCGCCGATGCGCAGAACCCCGATGTCACCGTCGCGTCCTATGCGTGGTTCACGGGCCTCGACCTGTCGGCATACGCACCGAGCACGCCGATGTCGGAGCTCAGCACCGAGCTCTCGCAGACGCAGGTCGCCCGCTTCGCCGACAAGACCGTCGGCGACGTGCTCGGCGACTGGCATGCGCATGGCGTCGGCGCCCGTCCGATCGTGGGCACTCCCGAGCAGGTGGCCGATCGGATGATCGAGCTCGCCGACGGCGCGGACCTCGACGGGTTCCTGTTCGCCCCCGTCATCCCGCCCGCTTCGACGGTGGACTTCATCGAGCATGTGCTGCCGATCCTCAAGGAGCGCGGCGCGATCGCCGAGCCCTCCGCGGAGCCGCAGTCGCTGCGTGAGCGGTTGATCGGCACGCCGACGCCGGCGCTCGCCGAGTCGCACACCGGATCGCAGTACCGGCGGACGATGTCACGTGTCTGACACCCTCACGGGTGTCGCCGTGGTGGGGAGCGCGAACCTCGACCTGGTGGTCGAGGTCTCGCGCCCCCCGCGCGTCGGCGAGACCTTGCTCGGCCGTGCCGGCGGTCGCTTCTCCGGCGGCAAGGGACTGAATCAGGCGGTGGCATCGGCACGCAGCGGAGCGCCGACGCGATTCTGCGCCGTCGTGGGCCGGGACGAGGCCGCCGACCTGCTGGAGCGGACGCTGTCGGATGCCGGAGTCGTGACGGCTCTGCGCCGCAGCGCGGTCGCCCCCACGGGGGTGGCCCACGTGCTGGCCCTCGAAGACGGCGACAACAGCATCATCGTCGCGGCGGGTGCCAACGCCGAACTCGTGCCGGATGACGCAGTCACCGGGATCAGCGGGGCCGCCGTCGTGCTCGCGCAGCTGGAGGTGCCCGCCGAGAGCGTGGCCGCAGCGCTGCGGGCGGGGCGGGCGGCCGGCGCGCTCACGCTCCTCAACGCCGCGCCCGCGCACGTCGCGGCGATCGGGATGCTCGCCGACGTCGACGTGCTGGTCGTGAACGAGACCGAATGTGCGGAGCTCGGGGGTGTCGATGGTCTGCACGCGGCCGGCGCGCAGACCATCGTGCTCACCCGAGGTGCTGGGGGAGTGGACCTGCTTCGTCGCGGGGCCGATCCTCTCCACGTCGACGCCTTCCGGATCCGTCCCGTCGACACGACCGGCGCCGGCGACGCCTTCTGCGGCGCCCTGGCCGCAGCCCTCTCCCGTGGGCGGAGGATCGAGGATGCGCTGGTCGAAGCCTGCGCGGCGGGCGCCGTCGTGGCCGAGCACCGCGGAGCGACGACGTCGGCCTTGTCGACCGAGTCGATCGCGGCTCTCGTCGCCTCGCGCTGAGCCGCTACTGCGCGGAGCCCGGGCCGGAAGGTGCGAGCTCTTCGGTCTCTCCCGCGAACGTGTACTCGCCGCCACGGAGGCGCTCCAGCAGGTCGAGCAGCCACTGCTTCTCCGCCGTGAGCCGCGCCGTCGACAGGTCGAAGATCTCTCGCACGTACTTCGGCGTGGTCTCGGAGCGCAGTGTGTCCTGCACGTCGAAGCCGTTCTGGGTGATGATCGCGTCGCTCTTGATGAGGCGGTGCTCGAGACCGGCGATGACCTCCTGCCGGCTCAGCACGAACATGAACGAGGCGACGGTCATGATGGCCTGGGTGTCGAAGGCCGCGACGTTCCAGAGGTTCTCCCGCAGCATCCGCTGCAGCTCCACCTCGCCCGAGGGTGTGATCCGGTAGGTCGTGCGCGCGGGGCGCTTGCCCTCGGCCTCTGTGCCGCTCTCGGCGATGTAACCGTCGACCTCGAGAGCGCGCAGGGCGTTGTAGATCGACCCGGGCTGGATGTGCGCCCATTCATCGACGTGCCAGGTCATGAGCTCGCGGCGGAGGAAGTACCCGTGCACCGGCTGGAACTGCTTCACGGCGCCGAGGACGACGAGGCGGGTGGTCGACATGCCCTTCATGCTAACGGCTGGGATCACAGATTCCTGTTGTTTGCATGATCAAAGTTGCCTATTATCGAAACTAGTCAAAGTTGACTAATGAAAGGAAGCCGAAATGACGACTGCCGTGACTGACGCCCTCCCGCGCGACCTCGCCCTCCGCCGGGCGTTCTCGGTGTACCCGACCGGCGTCGTGGCGCTCGCCGCGCACATCGACGACCGTGCCGTCGGGATGGCGGTCAACTCCTTCACATCGATCTCGTTGGAGCCCGCGCTCGTCGCCATCAGCGCGGCGCGCACCTCGAAGACCTGGCCCGTGCTGCGCGAGGTGCCCGAGCTCGGCATGAGCGTGCTGGCCGCGCACCACGAACCGCTCAGCAGATCCCTCTCGGCGCGCGAGGGCGACCGGTTCGGCGGTCACGACTGGCAGCGCACCGACGGGGGAGCCGTGCTGATCTCGGATGCCGCGCTCTGGCTCACCTGCCGCCTGCACAGCACGTTCGACGGCGGTGATCACGAGATCGCGCTGTATGAGATCGCCGACATCACGCTGTTCGACGACGTGGAGCCGCTCGTCTTCCATCAGAGTCGCTACCGCTCGATCGCCGCCCCCGAGAGCGCGTGAGCACGCCGCCGCTCGGGACGATCGCCGGCGTGGTCGTTCCGGGTGACGGCCGGGGTCGCGAGCTCGGTTTCCCGACGGCCAACCTGGCGCTGGACGAGGGCGACCTCCCCGAAGACGGGATCTATGCGGCGTGGGTGCGGGTCGACCATGATCCGCGGCGCTGGGAGGCGAGCGTCAGCGTCGGAGCGAATCCGACCTTCGACGGCGACCGCGAGAGGCGCGTCGAGGTGCACCTGCACGATGCCGACCTCGACCTGTACGGCCGGCGGCTGGCCGTGACGCTGGTCGCGCATCTGCGTCCGACACTGCGCTTCGACGGTGTCGAGGCGCTGATCGCCCAGACCGCAGACGACGTCGCCCGCTGTCGCCTGCTGCTGACCGCACCCTGAGCCCCTCGCTTCTCGCTGCCTCGCGTCCTCGCTTTCTCGCGAGTGCGCGGCTTGCTGCCGAGCGCACGGCCTCGTCGCGTGAACGACCCGTGCGTTCGGCAGCAAGCCGTGCACTCGGGGGCGGGGAGGCGGGGCGGCGGGCGAGTGGGGCGGGGTCAGTCGCGGGCGGTCTGCAGGATCGTCCAGAGCTCGGCGCGGGCAGGGAAGGTCGACAGATCGACGTCGAGCAGGGCCCCGGCCTGGGCGATGCGGGAGCGCAGCGTGTGCCGATGCACCCCGAGGGCGGCCGCCGCGGGCTCGGCCCTGGCATCGCGCTCCAACCAGGTGCGCAGCGAGTGCTCGAGCTCGGCACCGGTGCGGGCATCGTGCTCACGCACCGGCGCGAGGCGCGACTCGGCGACCAGTCGCGCCTCATCCGTCGCCAGTGCGGTGAGGATGCTCGAGCCGACGGTGTCGGCGTATCGTGCGACCCCGTGCGTGCCCTGCTGACGGAGTGCCGTGAGCGCCTGCGCGTGTGCACGGGCGAACGAGTCGTAGGCCTCGGAATCGGAGACGCCGATGCGGATGCCGAAGCGGGCGGCGACCTCGTCGAACAGTGCCTCGTCGCCGACGGATACGCACATCGTGACGCCGTCCTCGGAATCGGCGAGGAACACCGAGGTGCCGTGTTCCGCACGATGTCGCTCCCACCAGTCGGCGAGCGGGCCCGCCGGGGCGTCAGCGGCGACGGCCACCACGACCGGAGCGGGAGGAAGGCTCCCCAGCACCCGCCTGGCGAGAGCCGGGTCGTCGGTGAGCAGCGAACGCAGCAGCTGGGAGTTCAGTCGCCGTCGGCTCCTGGCGAGCTGCTCGCTCTGCTCCAGGGCGAGGCCGGCCATGGCGATCACGGAGGTCACGACCGATCGGGCTTCGGAATCGAGTGCGTCGATACCCAGCGCGATCACGCCCCGCAGCTGCCCGCCGCGACCGACCGTGAACAGCATGAACGAGTGCTCCTCGATGCTGAGCGACTGACCTGCCTCGAGGCCTCTGGTCAGGATCTCCACCACTCGGTCTCCGAGTCCGTCGAGCACCTGCGCATCGATCGCCTCGCGCGGACGGGACAGGATCAGGGCACCTGCGGCGTCGAACATCCCTGCCCAGACGTCGAGCCTTCGGCCCAGCTCGGCGACCGTCGCGTCGAGACCATGGGGGCGGAGCGCCGCGAGGGCGAGTGCGCGCTGGGTGTCCAGCGCCCAGGATCGCCGTGCGTAGGCCTGGGCGGCGATGGCCTCGGAGTGCGCACGGGCGACGGCGATGAACGGTGTGCGGTACGGGACCTCGAACAGGGGCATCCCCTGGGCGGCACACGATTCGATCAGCTCTTCGGGGATTCCGGAGCGGTGCACCTCGGTGCCGAATCCGAGGCCGATCACGCCACGATCCGCGAGGCGTCCGACATAGGTGTCGATGCTGACGGCCTCGTCGAACTGCGTACCGGTCGTGAGTAGAGCGAGGTCTTCGGAGAGGAACGGCGTGGGATCGGCGAGGTCGGAGCTGTGCACCCAGCGCAGCGGGCGATCGAGCGCGCCCTCCGGAACGTCGGCCTCGCGGGGGATGAGCGAGAGGCCGAGGTCGCGGCGCTGCAGCAGCGCACGCAGGGTCGGCTCGGCGGTGGCGGGCACGATGACCTCCGGCTCTTGTACACGATGGCGAATCCTTCCTCCAGATTGTACAGATCGGTGAGTGCAAGCCCCTCCGATGCCGCCGTACGCTCGCGAACATGGCACTCCTCGACACCGCAGCCCCCGCAGTCCCTCTCGGCGGACCCGACCTCCCTCAGGAGCGTCGCCTGGTCACGGACCTCCCCGGCCCTCGCTCGGCCGAGATCCTCGCGCGCAAGGCGGACGCCGTTGCGGCCGGTGTCGGGCACACGGTGCCGATCGCGGCCGTCGCCGCCGGCGGAGGAGTCGTCGTTGACGCCGACGGCAACTCGCTCATCGACCTCGGATCCGGCATCGCCGTGACCACGGTCGGCAACGCGCACCCGAAGGTCGCCGCCGCCGTGGCCGCCCAGGCCGCGCAGTTCACCCACACCTGCTTCATGATCTCCCCGTACGAGTCGTACGTCGGGGTCGCCGAGGCCCTCAACCGCGTCACCCCCGGGAAGTTCACGAAGAAGAGCGCCCTCTTCAACTCGGGTGCGGAGGCCGTCGAGAACGCGATCAAGATCGCCCGCAAGCACACCGGTCGCCAGGCCGTCGTCGCCTTCGACCACGGCTACCACGGCCGCACCAACCTGACCATGGCGCTCACCGCCAAGTCGATGCCGTACAAGAGCGGGTTCGGCCCGTTCGCCCCCGAGGTCTACCGCGCGCCGATGTCGTACCCGTTCCGCGACGGGCTCGAGGGCGGCGAGGCCGCGGCACGCGTCATCCTCCAGCTCGAGAAGCAGATCGGCGCCGACAACCTCGCCGCTGTCATCATCGAGCCGATCCAGGGCGAGGGCGGCTTCATCGTCCCCGCCGAAGGCTTCCTGCCCGCGATCGTGGACTGGTGCCGTGCGAACGGCGTCGTCTTCATCGCCGACGAGGTGCAGACCGGTTTCGCCCGCACCGGACACATGTTCGCGAGCGAGATCTTCGGCATCGAGCCCGACCTGATCACCACCGCCAAGGGCATCGCCGGCGGTCTGCCGCTCGCGGCGGTGACCGGCCGCGCCGAGATCATGGACGCCTCGCACTCGGGTGGCCTGGGCGGCACCTACGGCGGCAACCCGATCGCGTGCGCCGCAGCTCTCGCCTCGATCGATGTGTTCGAGAACGACGGCGTGATCGAGCGGGCGCGCGAGATCGGGACGATCCTGACGGACCGTCTCACCGCGATCCAGCAGAGCGACCCGCGCATCGGCGACGTCCGCGGCCACGGTGCGATGATCGCCGCCGAGTTCGTCGACCCCGAGACCAAGGCTCCGAACGCCGCACTCACGGCAGCCGTCGCCAAGGCCTGCATCGCGCAGGGCGTCATCGTCCTCACCTGCGGAACCTACGGCAACGTCATCCGCTTCCTCCCTCCGCTCTCGATCGGCGACGACCTCCTGAACGAAGGACTCGACATCGTGGCCGCCGCGCTCGCCGCGGCCGCGGAATAACGTGCAGGCCGCGCTCCCGCGCGGCCTGACCCCCTGTCCGGTCGCGACCCCAATCGGGGGATTTCGGGTCGCGACCGGCACTACTTCACCCAACGAAGGAGTTGCAGATGTCTGAGATCACCCGCGACGTACTCATCATCGGTGCCGGAGCCGCAGGGCTCACGGCCGCGAACGACCTCCGCAAGGCCGGCCTGTCGGTCGCCGTGCTCGAGGCCCGAGACCGCGTCGGTGGACGCCTGTGGACCGACGTCATCGACGGCGCCATGCTCGAGATCGGCGGCCAGTGGGTCTCGCCGGATCAGGACGCGCTCAAGGACGCGATCGAGGAGCTGGGGCTCGAGACGTACAGCCGCTACCGCGAGGGAGACAGCGTCTACGTCGGACCCGACGGGAAGGTGCACCGCTTCACGGGCGAGATGTTCCCCGTCGCGCCGGCGACCGAGGCGGAGATCGCCCGGATCACCGACATCCTCGACGCGCTGGTCGCCGAGATCGACCCGGACCGTCCCTGGGCGCACCCGAGCGCCGCCGACTGGGACTCGATCACCTGGGACGCCTGGCTGCGTCAGCAGACCGACGACGACGAGGCCGTGCGCAACCTGGCGTTCGCCACGGGCTCCGCGATGCTCACCAAGCCGACCCACGCGTTCTCACTGCTGCAGTCGCTGCTGATGGCCTCGTCCGCCGGTTCCTACTCGAACCTCGTCGACGCCGACTTCATCCTCGACAAGCGCGTCGTCGGCGGACTGCAGCAGGTGCCGCTGCGCCTGGCCGAGCGCCTGGGCGACGACGTGCTGCTGAACCAGCCCGTGCGCAGCCTCGAGTGGTCGGATGCCGGTGTCGTCGCCACCACGGACGAGCTCACGGTCCGCGCCCGCCATGCGATCCTCGCGCACGCTCCCGTGCTGTACAGCCGCATCTCGTTCGTCCCGCCGCTGCCGCGCCGCCAGCACCAACTGCACCAGCACCTGTCGATGGGCTTCGTGATCAAGGTGCACGCCGTCTACGACCGGCCGTTCTGGCGCGAGCAGGGTCTCAGCGGCACCGCGTTCAGCCCTTATGAGCTCACGCACGAGGCCTATGACAACACGAACCACGGCGATGAGCGCGGCACCCTGGTCGGCTTCGTCTCCGACGCCAACGCCGACGGCGTCTTCGAGCTCGCGGCCGAGGAGCGCAAGGAGCGCATCCTCGAGTCGCTGTCCCACTACTACGGTCCCGAGGCCAAGAACCCGGTCGTGTACTACGAGAGCGACTGGGGCAGCGAGGAGTGGACGCGCGGCGCCTACGCCGCGAGCTTCGACATGGGTGGCCTGCACCGCTACGGCGCGGACCTGCGCACCCCGGTCGGCCCGATCCACTTCGCCTGCAGCGACATCGCCGGCGCCGGATACCAGCACGTCGACGGCGCGATCCGGATGGGGCACCTCGTGGCCTCGAACATCGTCGATGCAAGTCGTGAGGCCGGCGCTGTCGAGAGCGGCAGCTGATGACCGGCTCGGTCGTCGTGGGCTACACGGCGACGGATGCGGGAGCGGATGCCGCGGCGCTCGGTGCGCGGCTCGCCCGTAGTCTCGGTGCGACGCTGCACCTGGTGATCGTGCTTCCCAACGAGGGCACGCGGAGCGCCGCGGTACCGCCCGAGCGGGCGTACGAGGAGCACATCAGGGCACAGGCCAAGAAGTGGCTCGGAGATGCCGTCGTCAGGCTCCCGCAGGAACTGACCCGCAGCGGTCATGTGCGCTTCTCCGAGTCGTTCGCGGAAGGGCTGATCGCCGCCGGTGAGGAGTTCGGAGCCAGGATCATCGTGATCGGCGCGGCCGGCGGAGGCATCTTCGGACGCCACCGGCTCGGCAGCGTCGCCTCCGAGCTCCTCCACTCGTCGACCATCCCCGTCGCACTCGCCCCCGTGGGCACGGCGCAGCAGGACGACCACGTCATCCCGCGCGTCACGGTCGCGGTCGGTTCACGGCCGGGTGCCGACGCACTGCTCGACGAGGCGGTGGCCATCGCCGGAGACAGCGGTGTCGACCTCCGACTCGTCTCCCTCGTGCCGTTCGACGTGCCTCCGGGACTCGACACCGGTGCGATCCGCACGGTCGGCGACACGCATGGGCAGGAAGTGCTGGCGGTGGCGACGGAGCTGCTGCCCGACGGTCGGACCGCCGCCGTCGAGAAGGCGCCCGGCGATTCCGTCGAGGATGCCGTCGCGCACCTCCACTGGCTCCCGGGGGAGGTCGTCCTGGTCGGCTCCAGCCGGCTGGCCCAGCCCCGGCGCCTGTTCCTGGGCTCCACGGCGGCGAAGATGCTGCACGAGCTGCCCGTCCCCATGATCGTCGTCCCGCGTACCCGCAACGAGGCAGGAGAACGCTGATGAGCAGCACCAACCGGGCGACGGAGCCCGAATCCGGTGTCACGACCGGCATCTCCACGAAGGGCCTGAGCGCCGGAACGGTCGGCCTCATCGGCGCGGTCGTGATCGGCATCTCCTGCATCGCGCCCGCCTACACCTTCACGGCCGCTGTCGGTCCCGTGGCCTCCACGGTCGGGTCGCAGATCCCCGCCATCATCCTCGTCGGCTTCATCCCGATGCTCCTGGTCGCGTTCGGCTATCGGGAGCTCAACAACCGCATGCCCGACTCCGGCACCTCGTTCACCTGGGCCGCACGCGCCTTCGGGCCGTGGGTCGGATGGATGGCCGGCTGGGGCCTGGTGGTCGCGACGATCCTGGTGCTCTCGAACCTGGCGGGCATCGCGGTCGACTTCCTCTTCCTGCTGATCTCGCAGATCACCGGGAATCCCGACATCGCGGGCCTCGCGAGCGTCACCTGGATCAACATCGGCGTGTGTCTGCTGTTCATGCTCGGCGCGACCTGGATCTCGTACCGCGACATGCAGACGACGCAGAAGCTGCAGTACTGGCTCGTCAGCTTCCAGATCCTCGTCCTGCTCTTCTTCGCGGGCGCGGCGATCGTGCAGGCGGTGAGCGGCAACGGCTTCGACTACCAGCCGTTCGACCTGAACTGGTTCAACCCGTTCGCGATCTCGTCGTTCAGCGCGGTCGCCGCCGGCCTCTCGCTCTCGATCTTCATCTTCTGGGGCTGGGACGTCACCCTCACCATGAACGAGGAGACCAAGGACCCGGAGAAGACCCCCGGTCGCGCCGCCACCGTCACGGTGCTCATGATCGTGTCGCTGTACCTGCTGCTCGCGGTCGCGATGATCATGTTCGCGGGTGTCGGCACGGGCGCACTCGGCCTCGGCAACGAGGACATCCAGGAGAACGTGTTCTTCCATCTCTCCGGTCCGATCCTCGGCCCCCTCGCGTTCCTCGTCTCGCTCGCGGTGCTGACCAGTTCGGCGTCGTCGCTGCAGTCCACGTTCGTGGGCCCGGCGCGCACGCTGCTCGCGATGGGGCACTACGGCGCCCTGCCCAAGTCGTTCGCGAAGGTCAGCCCCCGGTTCTTCACCCCGGGCTACGCGACCATCGTCTCGGCCATCGTGGCATCGGCGTTCTACGCGGTCATGCGCCTCGTGAGCGAGGACACGCTGTGGGACACCATCCTCACGCTCGGCATGATGATCTGCTTCTACTACGGGATCACCGCGTTCGCGTGCGTGTGGTACTTCCGCAAGCAGTGGTTCGACTCGACACGGAATTTCTTCTTCACGTTCCTGTTCCCGCTCGTCGGCGGAGTGATCCTCGCGGTGCTGTTCTTCACCACGCTGATCGACTCGATGGACCCGGCCTACGGTTCCGGCTCGCAGATCGGCGGTGTCGGCATCGTGTTCATCCTCGGCATGCTGATCATCGTCGTCGGCATCGCGGTCATGATCTGGAACGCGGTCCGCCGGCCCGCGTTCTTCCGCGGCGAGACGCTGGGCATCGACGCACCGCCCAGCCGACGCAAGCGCTCCTAGCCCCTCCTCACAGAAAGAGAATCATGAGCACTCAGACCGAACAGGCGCTCCTCGACAGCATCCCCACCGGCCTCTTCATCGGCGGAGAGTGGATCGACGGCGAGACCGGTGGCACCTTCGATGTGCAGGACCCCGCGACCGGCACCGTGATCCGGACCATCGCGGATGCGACGCCGGGCGACGGCATCCGTGCCCTCGACGCCGCCGTCGCTGCGCAGGACGGGTGGGCCGCGACGGCTCCCCGCGTGCGCAGCGAGATCCTCCGTCGGGCGTTCGACCTCGTGCAGGAGCACAAGGAGGATCTCGCCCTGCTCATGACCCTCGAGATGGGCAAGCCACTCGCCGAAGCCCGCGGAGAGGTCGGCTACGGCGGAGAGTTCCTGCGCTGGTTCAGCGAGGAGGCCGTGCGCATCAGCGGCCGCTACGGCATCAACCCCGAGGGCACCGGCCACATGGTCGTGTCGCAGCGGCCGGTCGGACCGTCGTTCTTCGTGACGCCGTGGAACTTCCCGTTCGCGATGGCGACGCGCAAGATCGCGCCCGCGCTCGCCGCCGGTTGCACCGTCGTGATCAAGCCCCCGGCACTCACACCGCTCACCACGATCTTCTTCGTGTCGCTGCTCGAGAAGGCCGGGCTCCCCGCGGGCGTCGTCAACGTCGTGCAGACCTCGAAGTCCAGCGCGCTCTCGGCACCGATCATCGCCGACCCGCGTCTGCGCAAGCTCTCGTTCACCGGCTCGACCGAAGTCGGCCGCAAGCTCATCGCCCAGGCGGCGGAGGGCGTGCTGCGCGTGTCGATGGAGCTCGGCGGCAACGCACCGTTCGTGGTGTTCGACGACGCCGACCTCGACAAGGCCGTGGAGGGTGCCCTCGCCGCGAAGTTCCGCAACATCGGACAGGCCTGCACCGCTGCGAACCGTTTCATCGTGCACAAGGACGTCGCGGGCGAATTCGCCCGTCGCGTGACCGAGCGCGTCAACGGCATGAAGATCGGCCGTGGCACGGAGGACGGCGTCGCGATCGGACCGCTCATCGACGCGGATGCCGTCGCCAAGGCCGGAGAGCTCGTCGACGACGCGGTCGGACGCGGGGCGACCCTCCTCGCGGGCGGCAAGGCCGTCGAAGGCATCGGCACGTTCTACGAGCCCACCGTGCTCACCGATGTCGTCGCCGGCAGCGCGATCCTCCGCGAGGAGATCTTCGGACCGGTGCTGGCGATCGCGACCTTCGAGACCGAGGACGAGGCCGTGCACCTCGCGAACGACACCGAGTACGGGCTCGTCTCGTACGTCTTCACCGAGAACCTGCAGCGCGGACAGCGGATGATCGACAAGCTCGAGACCGGCATGATGGGTCTCAACGTGGGCGTGGTCTCCAACGCGGCTGCCCCCTTCGGCGGCGTCAAGCAGTCCGGCGTCGGCCGCGAGGGCGGGTTCGAGGGCATCCACGAGTACCTGTCCACCAAGTACACGCTCATCCCGGTCTCCTGATTTCCGGTGCGGCCCCTGCGCTCGTCGGAGGGGCCGTACCACCACACGAGAGGACATGTCATGACCGACTACGCCGTCATCAACCCCGCCACCGGAGAGACGCTGGCGTCCTTCGACACCTTCACCGACGCCCAGATCGACGAGGCGGTCGCCGCCGCCGATGCGGCGCACCGGGAGTGGTCCCGCTCGTCGACGGTCGCCGAGCGTGCGGCCCTCGTCCGCCGCGCGGCCGAGCTGCACCGCGAGCGCCGTGAGGAGCTCGCCGACATCTTCGTGCGCGAGATGGGCAAGCCCCGCGAGGCCGCTCTCGGCGAGGTCGACTTCGCCGCCGACATCGCCGAGTACTACGCCGACCAGGCCGAGGCCATCATGGCCGACCAGCCGATCGCGATCCTGGGCGACGGCTCGGCCATCATCCGCCGTTCGTCGCTCGGGCCGCTCATCGGCATCATGCCGTGGAACTTCCCGGCGTACCAGATCGTCCGCTTCGCCGCCCCGAACCTCATCGTCGGCAACACGATCCTGCTGAAGCCCGCGCCGCAGTGCCCGGAGTCCTCGACCGCGATCGAGGCGATCTACCACGACGCCGGGTTCCCGAAGGGCGCGTACCAGAACGTGCTCGCCACGAACGAGCAGATCGCGACGATGATCGCCGACCCGCGGGTGCAGGGTGTCTCGCTCACCGGCTCCGAGCGCGCCGGCGCCGCGGTCGCCGAGATCGCCGGGCGCAACCTCAAGAAGGTCGCCTTGGAGCTCGGCGGGTCGGACCCGTTCATCGTGCTCTCGACCGACGACCTCGATGCCACGGTCCAGGCCGGCGTCGACGCGCGTCTCGACAACAACGGGCAGGCCTGCAACGGCGCGAAGCGCTTCATCGTCGTCGACGGTCTGTACGACGCGTTCGTCGAGAAGTTCACGGCGGCGATGGCGGCGGTCGAGGCGACCGATCCCATGCTCGACGACACGGTCCTCGGGCCGGTCTCGTCCGAGACGGCCGCGGTCAACCTGCAGAAGCAGATCGACCAGGCCGTGGAGCAGGGGGCGACGCTGCTCACCGGCGGCACCCGCGAGGGCGCGTTCTTCGCCCCGACTGTGCTCGCCGACGTGACGCCCGAGATGAACGTGTACCGCGAGGAGCTCTTCGGGCCCGCGGCGGTCGTCTACCGCGTCGCGGACGAGGATGCGGCGGTCGAGCTCGCGAACGACACGACCTTCGGCCTCGGCTCGTACGTCTTCACGACGGACGCGGAACAGGCTGAGCGGGTCGCCGACAAGATCGAGGCCGGCATGGTCTACGTGAACCTCGTGCTGGCCGACAGCCCGGAGCTGCCCTTCGGAGGCGTCAAGCGCAGCGGTACGGCCCGCGAGCTGGGCCACCTGGCCGCCGACGAGTTCGTCAACAAGAAGCTCATTCGCATCGGCTGAACCTTCGTGGTTCCTGCGGGGCGCATGCTCTGAAGGAGATCTCGCGCGATGAAGGAGCGGATACGGCATCCGCTCCTTCAGAACGTGAGATCTCCTTCGTCTGTGCGGCCGGGCGTAGGGTCGAAGCATGGCCAACGTCGCTGAGAACATCGTCAAGACTCTGCACGCCAACGGGATCGACCGCGTCTACGGCATCCCGGGGGACTCGCTGAACGGCTTCACGGACGCGCTGCGCAAGGACGGCACGATCCGATGGGTGCATGTGCGGCACGAGGAATCGGCCGCCTTCGCCGCCGCAGCGGATGCCGCCACGACCGGCGAGCTCGCTGTCGTCGCCGGCTCCTGCGGACCGGGCAACCTGCACCTCATCAACGGTCTCTATGACGCGAACCGGTCGCGCGTGCCCGTGCTCGCCATCGCGGCCCAGATCCCGACCACCGAGATCGGGACCGGATACTTCCAGGAGACGCATCCGCAGGAGCTCTTCCGCGAGTGCAGCGTGTACGTCGAGTACGTCGCCGACCCGAAGCAGATGCCGCGGCTGCTGGAGATCGCCATGCGCGCCGCGATCGAGGAGCGGGGTGTCGCCGTGCTCGTGATCCCCGGCGACGTCGCCCTGGCCGACATCGCCGACGACCGTGCCGTCGTGATCGAGCGCGCCCGCCCCGTGGTCGTTCCCAACCCGGCGGAGCTCGAGAAGGCGGCGACGCTGCTGAACGCCGCGAAGAAGGTCACGATCCTCGCCGGAGCCGGCGTCGAAGGTGCGCACGACGAGGTCATCGCCCTCGCCGACAAGCTCGGAGCGCCCATCGTGCACGCCCTTCGAGGCAAGGAGTTCATCGAGTACGACAACCCCTTCGACGTCGGGATGACGGGCCTGCTGGGCTTCGCCTCCGGCTTCCGGGCCATGGAGGCCGCCGACGCCCTGCTCGTGCTGGGCAGCGACTTCCCGTACGAGCAGTTCTACCCCGACAACGCAAAGACGATCCAGGTCGACATCCGCGGCGCACAGCTCGGCAAGAGGCATCCTCTCGAGCTGGGGCTGGTCGGTGATGTGCGCGCCACCGCCGACGCGCTGCTGCCGCGAGTGGCGCGGAAGGACGACCGCACCCACCTCGATGACGCGACCGCGCACTACCGCAAGACCAGGAAGAAGCTCGACGAGCTGGCGGTGCCGGCGAAGGGCAAGCGTCCCATCCATCCGCAGTACCTCGCACGACTTCTGGATGAGTACGCGGCCGACGATGCGATCTTCACGGCCGACGTGGGATCACCCACCGTGTGGGCGGCGCGCTATCTCTCGATGACCGAGAACCGGCGCCTGATCGGCTCGTTCACGCACGGCTCCATGGCCAACGCGCTGATGCACGGCATCGGGGCGCAGGTCGCGCACCCCGACCGGCAGGTCGTGGCGCTCGCGGGTGACGGCGGACTCTCGATGATGCTGGGCGAGCTGCTGACCCTGACGCAGAACAAGCTGCCGGTGAAGACGATCGTCGTCAACAACTCCTCGCTGAACTTCGTCGAGTTGGAGATGAAGGCCGCGGGCTTCGTCACGTACGGAACCGGGCTGGAGAACCCCAGCTTCGCGGCGATCGCCGAGGCGATGGGGATCTTCGCGCGCCGAGTGGAGCGCAGCGAAGACCTGCCGGATGCCGTGCGCGAGGTGCTCGCGCACGACGGACCCGCCCTGCTCGACGTGGTCACCGAGCGGCAGGAGCTCTCGATGCCGCCGGCGATCGAGGCCGCGCAGGTCAAGGGTTTCGCGCTCTACGCGATCCGTACGGTCATGTCCGGGCGCGGCGACGAGCTTCTCGACCTCGCCAAGGCCAACTGGCGCCAACTGTTCTGAGCGCCGCTCAGCTCTCCAGGTGCGCGCGGACCTCGGCGGCCTCGCCGTGCTGGCCGAGCGCCTCGAGCACGTTGCCGAGCTCGAGCGCGGCGACCTGCAGCAGCGGCGGGTGGCCGGCGGCGTGCTCGATCGCACTCCGGTAGAGGGGCACGGCGTCGGCTGAGCGGTCGTTGCCGGCGAGCACCCGCGCGGCGAACAACTCGGAGCCCCCGGCGGAGCCCAGGTCGCCGAGTGCGGCGAACCCGTCGGCCGCGGTGAGCGAGGCCGCGACCGCCTCGTCGATCCGGCCGAGTTCGGCGAGGGCTCGTCCGCGCGAATCCGTCACGTCGGCGAGGAGCCAGTCGGCCTCGTGCTGCTGCGCGAGCGCGGCGACCTCGTCGAAGAGCGCGAATGCCCGCTCGTCGCTGCGTCCGCCGTAGGCCTGTCCGAGGCTGTGCAGCACCTCGGTCAGCGCTCCGACGGCGTCGGGGGCGCGACGTACGATGTCGGCCGCTGCCTCCAGGAGGCCGATCGCATCCTCGTGCTCGTCGAAGCGCGCGAGGATCTTGGCCTGCTCGGTCATCGACATCGCCTGATCGGCGTGCTCCTCGGCCTGACCGAACAGCTCCGAGGCGTAGCCGTGGGCGCCGATGGCCTGGCCGAACTCGCCGGCCGCGCCCAGGGCTCGGCCGAGCATCGACGCGGTCATGGCACGTGAGCCGGGGGCTACCTCCGCGTCCTCCTCCCGCTGCAAGACGTCGCCGAACAGCTCTGCCGCCTCTTCGGCGTCCCCGACGCGCAGCATGGCGCGAGCGAGACGGAAGTCCACGCCGGTGGAGTCGCCGCCGGCCTCGCCCGCGATCCGCGCTGCGAGACGGTAGCGCGAGACGGCCTTCTCGGGCTCCTCCGCGTCCTCCCAGAGCGCACCGGCGAGCAGGTGCGCGTCGCCGAGTGCGCGCGTCGCCCCCAGCTCGGCGAGCAGCCGGCAGACCTCATCCGCGTCGGTCGCGCCCTCGACATAGGTGTTGCCGCCTCCGCGCACCCGCGCCCTGGTCTGCAGCGCCTGTGCCCGGTGCCCGGTGCTGAGGTCGTCCTGCGCGAGGAAACGGTCGAGCAGCGATGTCGCCGCTTCGAGGTCGCCCTTGCTCAGCACGGCCGAGATCGCCACGAGGGTCGTGGTGTTCGTCAGTCGGGTGTCTTCGGCCTCGGCGAAGGACCGTGCGGCGACTTCCGCGAGGTCCAGCGCGGCATCCGCCTCGCCGGCCTGCAGGTGCAGCGCGGCGCGGCTGATGGCGAGGTCTCCGCGCGACCAGGCGGGGAGGGGCGCCGCATCGGAGATCGCCTCTTCCAGTGCGGCGGTCGTCTCGGGGGTGTTCAGCCCGAAGGTCGCGAGTCCGAGGCGCTCCTCCAGGTCGGCCTGCTCCACCCGACCGGCCGCACGCAGCGCGGCGATGCGCTCGGGCAGGAGCTGCAGGGCCTCGTCGGCGCGGTCGAGGGCGATCAGGATCCCCAGGCGCATCGAGAGCAGCTGCGCGAGCTTGTACGGGTCGTCGACTTCGAGGGCGCGGGGGAGGGCGTCGAGAGTCTCGTGCTCGGCGCCGAACTGGGCGAGCTGCATGGCGCGCTCGAACCATCCGTCCGCGTCCACCGGGGTGGCCGACGGCGTCGGGGCGACGAACGCGTCCGAGCGGATCGGCACGTCGTACTGTTCGGACGCGAGCGCCCGCATCCGCGCCAGGCTGCGCGCGTGTCCGTCGGTGCCGTCGCGTTCGTCGAACGCCGCGCCGATCCGGTCGGCGGCCGCCCAGGCGGATGCCGCGAGGTCGGCCGCGCTCCAGCGGCCCTCATGCTCGCCGAAGAACGGGACGAGGGCGGGGGCCTCGGCGCCGCGCACCGGGGTGTCTCCGTGGCCGGCGGCCGTGACCCGGTCCAGGGCGACGGCGAGGGCGGCGAGGGCGGCGAAATGCGCGTCGACGTTCAGACCGTCGTGCGCCAGCCACGCGATGTGCTTCTCGACCAGTGCGAGCGCGCGAGCCTCATTGCCGGTGATCGCCGCGAAGACGATGTTGTTGGCCACGATGCGCAGGTTGTCGGGGTTGTCCTTCGCCAACCGGTAGCTGCGCAGGTGCGCGGTCTTCGCCTCATCCGGTCGCCCGGCACGAAGGTAGGGGAGCAGGGCGCGCGAGAGGGCGTGCTCGGGCTCCTCGCCGCAGGAGAAGCCGCCCTCGATCATCTCCTCGACCAGCACGATCGCCTCGGCGTCGCGGTCGGTGTCGGCGTAGAAGCCCGCGATCTGGCTGCGGCCGCAGGCGTCGCAATGACTGTGCTCGTCGCGCGGAGTGGCCTCCAGCTGCACGCGCAGAGCTTCGGCGTCGTCCATGCGTCCGGCGTCCCAGGCATCCTCGAAGCGCGCCGTGAGCACGCCGCTCTGGCCGAGTCCGGCGGAGCGGTAGTGGGCCTCCATGTCGTCCAGCACGGCGGCGATCTGCTCCTGAGAGAACGCAGGGGAGGACCGCAGTGACGAGGCCATCCACTTGAACTGCCACATCAGGTCGGCGCCGCCGTTGTCGAGGTCGGCGGGGAAACGCTGCGGGTCCGCGTCGTGATGCGCGAGGCACCAGGCGAAGGAGTTCAGCATGACGTCCGTCGCTCCACCCATGTTGGCCGAGGCGGTCTGCCGCATCCTGGCCTCGTACTCGAGGCGCTCGTCGCCGATCTCCACAGCCAAGGCGACGGCTTCCGAGACGAGGGCCTGCTCCGCGGGACCCCAGGGTGTGCGATCGATCTCCTCGATCAGCTGCTGGAAGCGCTTCTTCGGACGTGCCATGGACGGAACCCTTCGGTGGAGTGTCAGCGGACGTCGCCGAAGGGGATCTGATCCCCTTCGAGGCCGGCCGAGAGCGAGACGAGATCGGCGAGCGCGCTGGTCATGAGCGCGCGGTCGGCGTCGGCGAGCGGATGATGCCCGGCGAGCAGTGCCTGGATGTAGAGGAGCTGCACCGTGCGGGCGAAGACGGCGTCGTCCTGCACGCGCACGAGCGCGCGGACGACCCGATTGGACCAGTTCAGGCACAGGCGGGCGCGGAGGTCGTCCTCGCGTGCGCTCGACAGGGTCTGGTCGATGCGGTCCAGCACGCCACCCCACAGTGCGCCTGTGACGCCCTTGGTGCGGCCGCGGTCGATCGCGCGCAGCACCTCGGGGTCGGCGACGTAGAGTCCGGCGAGGTCGGGACGGTCGATCGAACGCACCACGACCGAGCAGTCGGATGCGGCGAGCACAGCACCCGCGCGGGTCTCGAGGGCGACGGCGGCATCGCGGTCGTCGAGCGGCGGCGGATCGAGGCGGTCGAGCTCGCCGGTCACGTCGACCTGCTCGACCGTCACGTGCGGGTAGAGGTCCGGCAGCATCCGGATCAGGTCGGCGTCGTAGAGGTATCCGCCGTTGACGAGCACCTCGTCGGCGGGGGAGATGCCGGCGACCTGCCGGAACTCGTCCACGGTCCGCGCGTAGCGGATGTGCGGGTAGCGCTCGGCGAGGTCGCCCACCCGCAGGGTGCCGTGCGTGGTCTCGACGGTCAGCCAGCGCGAGATGAAGTGGGCGAGCTCTTCGTCGTGGCGTACCAGCGACTTCAGCCCGACCTCGTGCACGGCGACGAACTGCGCCAGACGATGCGGTTCGCTCAGGCCCAGCTCGAGCACCCAGCGGCGGATGCCGGCGCCGAGCTGTTCGCGTACGCGTTCGAGCGCCGGATCCTCGACGAGCGATTCGCGGCTCGCGGTCGGCGCGAGTCCGGTGGAGTCCACCACGGCGCGGACGAAGAACGCCCAATCGGGCAGCACGTCGTCGACGCGCTCGGAGAGCAGCATCCGTCCCAGATACATGCGCGTCGCCTGGCGAGCCCCGGGCGGCGGAGCGAAAGGAAGCACGTAGGCGAGGCCTCGGGTGCCCGTGGCCGGCTCGCTGAGTTCGATGACGTCGAGCGGGCTCGCGCCGAGAAGGTCGCGTCCGTACTGGACGGCCGCCTCCGGATCCTGTGCGGCGTCGAGGAACGGCGCGCCTCTGGTGATGTCGACGTCGCCACCGGGCGCATCGAGCGTGACGCGCACCGGCAGGAACTCGCCGAAGGTCGTGGCGAGCTCGTGCACGGCGGCCGGGCGCAGGAGTTCGCCGGCGTCGAAGCGCGGCACGAGATGCACGCTGGTGCCGATGGGCAGCTCCTCATCGATCTCGACCACCTGGAAGGTCCCGTCGGAGCTGCCCGTCCACTCCACCGAGGCGCCGCCGCGGGCGCTGCGGGAGCGGATGACGATCGTGTCCGCCACCATGAAGCAGCTGAGCAGCCCGATGCCGAACTGCCCGAGGTAGTCG
Organism: Microbacterium sp. NPDC090218; assembly: GCA_044900255.1. GTDB lineage: Bacteria > Actinomycetota > Actinomycetes > Actinomycetales > Microbacteriaceae > Microbacterium. The sequence goes on from JBJDMS010000002.1 coordinate 681,137, forward strand.
CTGCGGGGGAGGTCGAAGATGTCGCGCTTGGAGCTGCGGCCGACGGTCGCGAGAAGGTCGGCGACCTCGGTCGCCGTGAGGCCCACGCCGTCATCGCGCAGCACGAACTCGCCGTTCTCGGCGGTCAGCGGGGTGATGCGGATGCGTCCGCCCCCGCCGTCGACCTCGCGACGGGCCGTGATCGCGTCGCGGGCATTCTGGAGGAGCTCCCGCAGGTACACCCGTGGGCTGGAGTAGATGTGTCTACTGAGCAGATCCACGACCCCGCGCAGATCCACCTGGAACTGCTGCACATCCGCGCCCACACGCGCCCCTTCCCCCTGCTTCCGCTCGCCGAGCCTAGCAACAACGGGCGTTCCCGATCCCGGTTCGGCAGCACCGGATCGATGCCGTATGCTTGTGGGGCAGTTGTTTTCTGCATTCTTTCGCCATGCCTCGGGCCTACGCACCGCGGGATCGTGACAGGGTGGAGAAGGCACCCCGAGACCTTCCGGTCTCTAGGGCGGTAGCTCAATTGGCAGAGCAGCGGTCTCCAAAACCGCAGGTTGCAGGTTCGATTCCTGTCCGCCCTGCGCGTCAGCGCAACGCTGACACACGAAAGGTACATTCAGGATGGATCAGGACGAACCGCGCGGCGAGGTCGTCGCGGCCGGCGCCACCCGCGAGAAGAAGGGCAACCCCTTCTCCCGGTTCTTCGGGAGCATCGCCCTGTTCATCCGCCAGGTCATCGCCGAGCTCCGCAAGGTCGTCACCCCGACTCGCAAGGAGCTGTTCAAGTTCACCGGGGTGGTGCTCGTCTTCGTCTTGATCGTCATGGGCATCGTCTACGGCTTGGACACGCTGTTCGCATTCGTGACGCACTGGGTGTTCGGAATCCCTGGCTGATGACCCCCGCGGCTCGCGCCGCAGCTATGGAGAAGAAGCAACGTGTCTGAACGATATTCCGACGACGCCGACTGGGCGACCGCCGCAGAGCAGTCCAGCGAGGAAGACGAGGCCCAGGAGGGCAACGTCCTCGCGGAAGAGGAGCTCTCGGTCACCTCGGCTGAGCACGTCGCGGTCCACGTCGAAGACGAGGACGGCGAAGAGGATGACACGGATGACATCGACATCGACATCGACGACCCGGAGGCGGACGCGATCGTGAACGACGCTCTCAACCTGGACGAAGCGGCTGAGTCTGAGGCTGCCGCTGAGGTCCTCAACGAATCTGTGGCCGAAGAGGCTGCCGAGTTGGACGCTGCGGCGGCCGACGAGGTCACCCCCTACGACGGCCCCGACCTCGGCGCTGACGAAGCGCAGGGCGACGCGGACTCCGCCGACGACGAGGACGAGGATGCGGAGGAAGACCCGTACGAGGCCTTCCGCATGGACCTCCGCATGCTCCCGGGCAAGTGGTACGTCATCCACTCCTACGCCGGTTTCGAGCGCAAGGTGAAGGCCAACATCGAGCAGCGCAAGTCGACGCTCGAGGTCGAGGACGAGATCTACCAGATCGAGGTCCCGATGGAAGACGTGGTCGAGATCAAGAACGGCCAGCGCAAGATGGTCACCCGAGTGCGCATCCCCGGCTACGTGCTGGTGCGCATGGAGCTCACGGAAGACACCTGGTCGGTCGTGCGCCACACCCCGGGTGTCACCGGCTTCGTGGGCAACGCCCACAACCCGACGCCGCTGCGCTTCGAAGAGGCCTTCAACATGCTGAAGTCGCTCGTCGAGGTCAAGGACGTCCCCACGGCCAAGAACATCGCGTCGAAGGGCGGCGTCGCCGTCGCTCGTCCGCTGCCGGCCGAGGTCGACTTCGAGGTCGGCGAGACCATCACGATCAAGGAGGGCTCGTTCGCGGGTCTTCCCGGTTCGATCAGCGAGATCAAGCCCGAGAGCGGCAAGCTCACGGTCCTCGTCTCGCTCTTCGAGCGCGAGACCCCGGTCGAGCTGTCGTTCGACCAGGTCACCAAGATGATCTGACACACACTCCTGACAAGAACGGCCGTCCCTTTCGGGGCGGCCGTTCTTGCGTTTGCGCGATTGCGCGCGGCGGTCAGGAATCGGTGGCGCCGGGGGCGCTCCCGTACTCGGAGGCGAGATACCTGCCGAAGAACGCGATGCTGTCCTCGTCTCCGTTCTCGACCCGCTTGAACGCCTTGTTCACGATGTAGGAGTTCCCATCGGTCCCCGGTGCGCTGATGGAGAATCGCCTCGGAGCACCTCGCCTGCGTAGAAACCGGCGGCGACGATCACCGCGGCTGTCCGCTCGCTGCCGCGGTGCTCGAAGGTGCTGAGGGCGACATCGACATCTTTCAGGCTGCGCACGGAGTAGTCGAGGTCCATGCCTTCGACGTTCTCGGTCGCGAGATCCGCGAACCATTGCGCGAGGACCGGGGCGGGTCATGAAGAGCCGTCTGATCGGGTAGACTTGTGTGGTTTGTGTGCCGCTTCGGCGTGCGCAGAGACGACCACGGCCCGGAAACGCCGGATCTGTGGGAGAAGCGGATGCTCCGGCATCCGATTCGATGAAAGGAAAGAGAATGGCACCGAAGAAGAAGGTGACCGGCCTGATCAAGCTTCAGATCAACGCCGGTGCAGCCAACCCGGCGCCGCCGATCGGCCCCGCGCTCGGTCAGCATGGCGTCAACATCATGGAGTTCTGCAAGGCGTACAACGCCGCGACCGAGTCGCAGCGCGGCAACGTCATCCCCGTGGAGATCACCGTCTACGAGGACCGCAGCTTCACGTTCATCCTGAAGACCCCGCCCGCTGCGGAGCTCATCAAGAAGGCCGCCGGCGTCCCCAAGGGCTCCGCGACCCCGCACACCGTCAAGGTCGCGAAGATCACCAAGGACCAGGTCCGTCAGATCGCCGAGACCAAGCAGGCCGACCTGAACGCGAACGACATCGAGGCCGCCTCGAAGATCATCGCCGGCACCGCCCGTTCCATGGGCATCACGGTCGAGGGCTGAGGAGAATAATCATGGCTACCAAGTCCAAGGCTTACAAGGCTGCCGCCGAGAAGATCGAGGCAGACCGTTTCTACACCCCGACCGAGGCCGTCGCCCTCGCGAAGGAGACCGGCTCGTCGAAGTTCGACTCGACCGTCGAGGTCGCGCTGAAGCTCGCCGTCGACCCCCGCAAGGCAGACCAGATGGTGCGCGGCACCGTCATCCTGCCCCACGGCACCGGAAAGACCGCCCGCGTCATCGTCTTCGCCACCGGCCCCGCGGCCGAGGCAGCGATCGCCGCAGGTGCAGATGAGGTCGGCGGCGCCGAGCTCATCCAGAAGGTCGCCGATGGCTGGACCAACTTCGACGCCGCGGTCTCCACCCCGGAGCTCATGGGACAGGTCGGTCGTCTCGGAAAGGTGCTCGGACCGCGTGGTCTGATGCCGAACCCGAAGACCGGCACCGTGACCCCGAACCCGGCCAAGGCCGTCGAGGAGATCAAGGGCGGAAAGATCGAGTTCCGCGTCGACAAGCACGCCAACGTGCACTTCGTCGTCGGCAAGGCATCGTTCACCGCAGAGCAGCTCGACGAGAACATCGGCGCAGCGCTCGAGGAGATCGTCCGCCTCAAGCCGTCGAGCTCGAAGGGCCGTTACATCCAGAAGGGTGCGGTGTCGACCACGTTCGGCCCCGGCATCCCGCTGGACGTCAACTCCATCTGAGTCTGACTCTCTGAAACGCCCCCGGGTCCGCCCGGGGGCGTTTCTGCATTCCCGCCCTCGTCCCGGGGCACGATGAAACGAAACGTCATCGGATGCGGGGAACCGCGCGGTGCCACGTACTGTGAGGGAGTTCCCGCGACGGTCGCGTAAACTCGCACCGCGCTTCACACCCCAGGAGGGTCCCATGTCTCGTCGTCTCATCGCCGTCACCGCACTCGTCGTCGCCGCCGCGGCGCTCACCGCCTGCAGCGGTTCGAGCACCCCCGCGAGCACCGCGGGCAGTGGTGACGCCTCGGCGAGCTCCGACTTCGGTCTCGTGCAGGACGGCACTCTCACGGTCGCGACCGAGGGCACCTACCGTCCCTTCAGCTTCCACGATGACGGCGGTTCGGGTGACCTCACCGGCTTCGACGTCGAGATCATCCAGGCGGTCGCCGACAAGCTGGGCCTCGAGGTGAAGTTCCAGGAGACGCAGTGGGATGCCATCTTCGCCGGCCTCGACGCCGGACGCTTCGACGTCATCGCGAACCAGGTGTCGATCAACGACGAGCGCGAGGCGAAGTACCTCTTCAGCACGCCGTACACGGTCTCGCCCGGGGTGATCGTCGTGGCAGAGGATGACGACTCGATCTCCTCCTTCGACGACCTCGACGGCAAGACCACCGCCCAGTCGCTCACGAGCAACTGGTACGAGCTGGCCACCGAGTCGGGCGCCAAGGTCGAAGCGGTCGAGGGGTGGGCGCAGGCTGTCGAGCTGCTGCGCCAGGGTCGCGTGGATGCGACCGTGAACGACAAGCTGACCTTCCTCGACTACGAGACCACCAACAGCCCGACCGGCCTGAAGATCGCGGCCGAGACCGATGAGGCGGGCGAGCAGGCGTTCGTGTTCACGAAGGACAAGAAGTCGCTCGTGGAGGCGGTCGACGGCGCTCTCGAGGAACTCCGCGCCGACGGGACCCTGGCCGAGATCAGCGACAAGTACTTCGGCGAAGACGTCACGAAGTAGTCGATGGAGAGTCCCTGGCAGCTGTTCTTCGATTCGCTCGGGCCGATCGCCTGGGCGGGTCTGACGGCGACGGTTCCGCTCGCGCTGCTGTCATTCGTGCTGGGACTCGTGATCGCGGTCGGTGTCGCGCTGATGCGCATCTCGGTGCACCCTGTCGTGTCGGGCGCGGCCCGCTTCTACATCTCGGTGATCCGCGGGACGCCGATGCTCGTGCAGCTGTTCGTGATCTTCTACGGCATGCCGTCGATCGGGATCACTCTCGACCCGTGGCCGAGCGCGATCATCGCCCTGTCGCTCAACGTCGGAGGCTACGGGGCCGAGGTCGTGCGAGCTGCGATCCTCTCGGTCCCGAAGGGGCAGTGGGAGGCCGCGTACACGGTCGGCATGAATCGCACCCGCACACTCACGCGCATCATCCTGCCGCAGGCTGCGCGCGTGTCGGTCCCGCCGCTGTCGAACACGTTCATCTCGCTCGTCAAGGACACGTCCCTCACCTCGCTCATCCTGGTGACCGAGCTGTTCAAGGTGGCGCAGCAGATCGCCGCGACGACACTCGAGTTCATGGTGGTCTACCTCGCCGCCGCGCTGGTCTACTGGGTGTTCTGTCTGGTGCTGTCGTTCGGACAGAGCGCCCTCGAGAGGAGGCTCGACAGCCGTGTCGCCCACTGACAACATCGCCGATGCGCTCCTCACCGCCCGCGGCCTGCGCAAGAGCTTCGGAGACAACGAGGTGCTGCGCGGCATCGACCTGACGCTGCATCGCGGCGAGGTGGTCGTGCTCATCGGCCCCAGCGGTTCCGGCAAGACCACGGTGCTGCGGGCGCTCAACGGCCTCGAGACGCCGGATGCCGGCACGATCGTCGTGGCCGGAGGCCCGGACATCGACTTCGCTCCGGAGGTCAAGCCATCGGCCCGCGAGCAGAAGCAGAGCCGGCTGGCGCTGCGCGACCGTTCCGCGATGGTGTTCCAGCATCACAACCTGTTCCCCCACCTCACGGTCCTCGAGAACGTGATCGAGGGCCCGTGGCGGGTGCAGGGGCGACCGAAGGCCGAGGTCGTGACCGAAGCGCTCGCGCTGCTCGACAGGGTGGGCTTGGGAGACAAGGCGGACGCGCGTCCGCATCAGCTCTCCGGCGGTCAGCAGCAGAGGGTCGGGATCGTCCGGGCGCTCGCGCTCAAACCCGATCTGCTGCTGTTCGATGAGCCGACCAGTGCCCTCGATCCCGAGCTCGTGGGCGAGGTGCTCCTGGTCATCAAGGAGCTCGCCGACGAGAACTGGACGATGGCGGTCGTGACCCACGAACTGAGCTTCGCCCGAGAGGCCGCGGACCATGTGCTGTTCATGGACGACGGTGTCGTCGTGGAGCAGGGGCCGCCCGCCGAGCTCTTCACAGCGCCGAAGCACGAGCGCACGCAACGGTTCCTCACGCGCATCATGCGCCCACTCGACGGCGCCTGACGAGCCCGAGAGTATTCGGCTCCCGCTCGCAGTCCGCGCCGAACGCTGGAAGGATGCCGTGATGGGAACCATCGACGACTATCTCGCAGCGCTCGACACGGCGGATCGTGAGGCGATCCACAGGGTCTACCGGGTCGCCCGCCAGGAAGCACCCGATGCGGAACAGGGCAAGGGCTACGGCATGCCCGCGCTCGTGTACCGCGGCAAGGCGCTCCTCTCGGTGATGCGCGCCAAGAAGCACATCGGCATCTACCCGTTCAGCCCGGATGCCGTCGCGGCGGTCGCGGGGCTTCTCGACGGACTCCCGGGCATCAGCGTCGACAAGGGGACCATCCGGTTCCAGCCCGAGCATCCGATCCCGATCGATGTGCTCGAGAGCCTCGTCCGCGCGCGGCTCGCCCAGATCGAGGCAGCCTGATCCGTCAGGGGGCCAGCGCCGGCAGCACGAGGCTGACCGCGATCGTGATCATCACGACGGCGATCACAGCGTCGAGGATGCGCCAGGAGAGTGGAGTGCGCAGCCAGCGTCCCAGGTAGCGCGCGCCGAAGCCCAGCGCCGTGAACCACAGGATGCTCGCGGCGATCGCCCCGCCCGCGAACAGCCAGCGTTCGTCGCCGTGCGTGGCCGCGATGGAACCGAGCATCAGGACGGTGTCGAGGTACACGTGCGGGTTGAGCCAGGTGAGCGCGAGGGTGGTCAGGATGACGGGTGCCAGGCGCGTCCGCGTGAGCGTGGACGTCGTCGCACCGGCGGGAGGCGCATCCGTGGATTCCGGTCCCTCGACCCGAAGCTCCTCGCCCCCGCGCCAGGCGCGGCGCGCGGCGAGGACGCCGTAGGCCAGCAGGAACAGTGCTCCTGCCCAACGCGCGATGACGACGAGCCAGGGAGCTGCCGACAGGACGAAACCGAGACCGGCGACGCCGGCGGCGATCAGCGCGGCATCGGAGACGGCGCAGATGATCACGACCGCGAGCACGTGCTCCCGGCGGATCCCCTGACGCAGCACGAAGACGTTCTGCGCGCCGATGGCGACGATGAGGGAGAGGCCGAGTCCGAGGCCGGCGAGGACGGTGAGCATGGCTCCAGCCTAGGAATCAACCATCATGAGGGAAAGCGAAGATTCCTACCGAACCTTTAGCATCGCTTATGTGAGAATCGATCCTGAGCTCGCCGCCACTCTCGCTGCGATCGTCGACGAGGGAACCCTTGATGCGGCATCGAAGCGGCTCCAGATCACACCGTCGGCCGTGAGCCAGCGGCTCAAGATGCTCGAACATCAGCTCGGTCGCATCCTGCTCGTCCGTACGAAGCCCGCGCGACTGACGGAGGCGGGGGAGGCGGTCGTGCGTCTGGCGCGTCAGGTGGCCCTCCTCGAACACGATGCGCTGATCGGCGTGGGGATCGACGAGGCCGGGGGCGCCCGACGCATCAGCATCCCCCTCGCCGTCAATGCCGATTCGATGGCGACGTGGTTCCTCGCCCCTCTCGCACGCCTGTCCGCCGGTCACGACATCGACTTCGACCTGCATCGTGACGACCAGAACTTCACGGCGAGACTGCTCGAGTCGGGCACCGTGATGGCGGCTGTCACGAGTGAGGCGGCGCCGGTGGCCGGTTGCTCGGTGTCGCCCCTCGGGGTGCTCGAGTACCGGGCGATGGCGGAGCCGCGCTTCGCCGCACGCTGGTTCCCTGGTGGAACGACGGCGAAGGCACTCGCGGCGGCGCCGTTCGTCGACTTCGACCGACGGGACACCCTGCAGCACGAGTGGCTCCGGGGGATGTCCGTCGCGCCGGAGGGCGTGCCGCGGCACTACGTCCCGGCGTCCCATGACTACGCCCTCGCCGTCGGGTTGGGGCTCGGCTGGGGGATGGTGCCGCTGCTGCAGGAACTGCCGGGTCTGGTTCCGCTCGGCGGGCCCACCCTTCGCGTCCAGCTCTACTGGCAGCAGTGGAACCTGCGATCGGAACTGCTCGACACCATCGCCGGAGAGATCGCCGTCGAGGCCCGTCGCGTGCTCGGGGGGACGCCGGTCACGCGGCAGCGGTCGAGCCCGGCGCCGCGCCGGAAGCCAGGGCGTGCAACAGCCGGGTGAGGTTCCCGATGTCGGTGAGGCTCCAGTCCTCGAGAGTGCTCAGCAATCTGCCCTCCTGCGGAAGCCGGGCCGCGGCCAGGCGCTCCTCGCCCCGCGTCGTCAACTGCAGCAGGAAAGAGCGGCCGTCGGCAGGATCGGCCGAACGCTCGATCAGGCCGAGCTCCTCGAGCTCTCGCACCGTCCGGCTGACCTGACCCTTGTCCATCAGCATCCGCTCGGACAGAGTCGACACCGTCACCTTCTCGCAGCGTGCGATCGTGGTGAAGATCTTGTAGGCCCCTGGCAGCATGCCGGGACTCACCCGGTTCGCGTTCTCGGTGATCACGCGACGGAAGTGCGTGATCAGCTCGCCGAACTCCGCCTCGAGGGCGCGGACCGCAGCGGCCCGCGCCTCGGGGGTGTCGGAGGTGTGCTCAGCGCCCGGCATCGGATGCCGCATCGCCACGGCCCTCGCCGGACCGGCTGATCACGGTCACGGAGCCGGTCGGCGCGCCGGAGAGCGCCTCCGCGTCGGCGATCGCGACGTCGGCGGCCTCCTCCACGGTGCCGTCGACGGGCTTCCTCTTCGAGGCATCCGCCTGGGCGCGTTCGGTCGTCGTCATCGTGGTGAGCGGACGGTTCGGCAGGAACAGGATCGCGATGAGGCTGATCACCGCGAGCGGGATGCCGATCAGGAACGCGTGCGAGATGGCCTGCGCGTAGAAGTCCTCGATGATCGAGCGCACGGGCTCGGGGAGGAGCCGGACCTCGGGCAGGGTGCCGCTGGAGAGCTGGGCTGCGACCTCGGCGCCCTTGTCGCCGAGCTTCGCGATCGCCGCACCGATGCGCTCCTTGCCGTCGGTGAACAGGCCGGTGAGGCTGTTGGCGAGCACGGCGCCCATGACCGAGACGCCGATGGTGCCGCCGAGGCTGCGGAAGAACGTCACTCCGGAGCTTGCGACGCCCATCTCGCTGGGCTTGGCCACGTTCTGCACGATGAGGACGAGGTTCTGCATCGTCATGCCGACGCCGGCGCCCATCACGAACATGTAGATCGAGACGAGGACGAAGTTGGTGTCGTAGTGCAGCGTCGACAGCATCACGGAGCCGGCGATCAGCAGCACGGAGCCGAGGATCAGGTAGCCCTTCCACTTGCCGAAGCGGGTGACCAGCTGGCCGATGACCATCGAGGAGATCAGCAGGCCGGCCATCATCGGCAGCGTCATGAGCCCGGCCTCGGTCGGCGTGGCGCCGCGGGAGAGCTGCATGTACTGCGCGAGGTACACCGAGGTGCCGAACATCGCGACGCCGATGGAGATCGAGGCCAGGACAGACAGGGTGAACGTGCGACCGCGGAAGAGCGTGAGCGGGATCAGCGGCTCGCGCACCTTGAGCTCGACGATGATGAACGCGACGGCCGCGACGATCGCGCCGCCCACCATGAGCACCGTCTCGGTGCTCCACCAGTCGAACGTGGATCCGGCGTTCGTGATCCAGATGAGGATCAGCGACACGGCGGCGGACAGCAGCACGATGCCGACGTAGTCGATCGACACCTTGCGGGTGCGCTCGGTGCTGATGTGCAGCGTCTTCTGCAGGATGATCAGCGCGGCCACGGCGAACGGGAGCGCGACGAAGAAGTTCCAGCGCCAGTTCGCGACATCCGTGATCCAGCCGCCGAGCAGCGGGCCTCCCACCGTGGCGACGGCCATCACCGCGCCGAACAGGCCCATGTACCGGCCACGCTCGCGCGGGCTGATGATGTCGGCCATGATGACCTGGCTGAGCGCCGCGAGCCCGCCGCCGCCGATGCCCTGGATGGCGCGGAACGCGATGAGCGTGTTCGTGTCCTGCGCGAAGCCGGCAGCGGCGGTCGCGCCCACGAAGACGACGATCGCGATCTGGATCAGCAGCTTGCGGTTGAACAGGTCGGCGAGCTTGCCCCAGATCGGGGTCGAGATCGCGGTGGTGAGGAGCGTCGCGGTGATGACCCAGGTGTAGGCGGCCTGGTCGCCGCCGAGGTCGTGCACGATGACGGGCATCGAGGTGGAGACCACCGTGGTGGCGATCATCGAGACGAACATGCCGAGGAGGAGGCCGGTGAGGGCTTCGAGCACCTGGCGATGCGTCATCTTGACGGGGGAGTCCGTGGTCATGCGGGACCTTTCGCAGTCGAGGAGGAGTGATGCGGCGACAGCTCTGGCGCGCAGAAGATGGTTGAACTGGGTCAACTATACGGCGATCGTTGATCTACGTCAACCATCTCGGTCGACGGTCGGAGGTGGGCTGCGCGCGATGAGCGGAGGTCGTGCGCGAAATCGCCTTGTTCTGGCGGAGAGGCAAGGAGAGGATGGCGCAAACGCGCGGATGCCGGGGCGTTGAGGGGCGACCGGAACACGGGTATCCACGCGGTTCACGATTTCCTGAGGGGGAAGCGACATGGCAACCAAAGCAACCCAGCGCAAGGTCCTGGCCATCCTGGCCGGCGGGCTCGTACTCGGCGTCGGCACCGCGTGGACGCTCGCGGCCTGGAACGACTCCGAGTTCGCGAACGGCACGTTCACCGCCGGCTCCTTCAACCTGCAGGGGTCGACGGACGGCTCCGCCTACGCCGACCACAACACGACGGGCACCGCGGCGACGCTCGCCTTCACGCTTCCGGCAGGGCTCGTGGGCAACATGTCGCCGACCAGCTCCGTCTACGCCGGATTCTGGGTGCGACTCGCGGCCGGCACCACGAGCGGGGCGAACCTCGTCGCCGACGGCACCACCGCCGACCCGGCCGCGAGCTCCAACACCGGGCACCTCGCCTACTCGATCTATCAGCTCGCTCCGGGCGCGACCTGCAACGCGGCATCTGCGACGGGCACGCCCATCGCGACCGGGGCGACGCTGGACGTGCAGACCGGCGCGACCGCTGTTCCGCTCACCGCCGGCGGGACCGCGGCCGTTCCCGGCACGGCCGTGCAGCTGTGCTTCAAGGTGACGGCGGACGCTGCGCTCACCCCGAGCCTGGTGACCAACGCCACCTGGAAGTTCACGGCGACGTCGACGAACTGAGCATCTGATGGTCACCCGCAGAGAAGTGCGGGAGAAGCGGCGGTTGCGCTCCCGTCGGCTGCGAGCCGTCCTCGCGGGCGGGCTCGTGCTCGGAATCGGCGTCACCGCCACCCTCGCCGCCTGGAACGACTCCGAGTTCGGCTCGGCGAGCTTCACCGCCGGGAAGTTCGACATCGTCGGAGCGACGGACGGGGCGACGTTCGCGAGCCACGCGACGACCGGGACGGCCGCCGCGCTGAACTTCCAGCTCGCGCCCACCGCGATGGCTCCGGGCAACTCCACCTACGCGCTGTTCAGTGTGAAGACCGCCAATCCCTCCGTCGCGGGGACGTTGCAGCTGACCGCGGGGACGCCCGGGGGCACGGGGCTCGCGACGTATCTGACCTACGGCGTGCGCACGATCGCCGGCACCACCTGCAACGCGACCACCTTTGCGGCCGGGACCGCGGTGGTGGCGGACGGGTCGGCGCTGACAGCAGGAGGATCGGCGACCCAGATCGTGACGGCGAACGGCGCGGCGCAGGTCAACTACTGCTTCGCGGTGACGCTGCCGACGACGGCGCCGAACGGGGCGCAGGGGTTGACGATGACCCAGACCTGGCAGATCCAGGGGACGTCGTCGTAGCGCTGACGGATGTGAAGGGGAGAGAGACACGGATGCCAGGGGAGGGGAGCACGCGATGACGACCCCGACGACACGGCGGAGCCTGCGGGAAACGACGTCGTCGGACGCGGTCGATCGGCCTCCGGTCGCCGTGACGACGCGTGCCCGGCTGCGACCGGGACGGGTGATCGGCGATGCGCTGCTCTGGCTCGCCGCGGTCGCCGGCGCCGTCTGCATCCTCCTCGTCGTGCTCGCCTTCACCGCGCAGATCACTCTCATCATGTTCCGCACCGGATCGATGTCGCCGACGATCCCGGCGGGTTCCGTCGCGGTGGTGCAGCGCGTGCCCGCGAGCGATGTGGCGGTCGGCGACGTCGTGACGGTCGACCGCGCGGGCGAGCTGCCGGTGACGCACCGCGTGACCTCGATCACGGCCGGCGCGCGTGCGGAGGAGCGCGTCCTCACGCTGCGCGGTGACGCGAACGCCGCGGACGACCCGTTCCCCTCCACGGTGTCCTCGGTGCGCAGAGTGCTGTTCTCCGTACCCGGGATCGCCTCGGTCGTCGCCGGGATGGGCAACCCGGTGGTGCTGGGGTCCTTGACCGTCGCGGCGACGTCGCTGGTGGTGTGGGCGTTCTGGCCGCGCGGGCAGCGTCGATCAGGGCGAGATCCCGACGGGAACGGCCCATGAGACGCGTGCTCGCCGTCCTGCTGCTCGCGGCCCTCGCGGTCGCGATGCCGTCTGCGGCGTGGGCGGCTCCGACGACGCAGGTCATCCAGGGTTCGGTCCTGCGCCTCGTCTCCGTCGCGGACTGGGAGGCGGCCGCCCGGCTACTTCCGGGGCAGCCCGTGCGCTGGGATGTGGCGGTGAGTGCGAAGGCCCCGGATCCCGGCATCGTGCGGATCGCCGTCAGTGCGACAGGCGACGCCGTGCTCCTCCTCGATGTCTCGCTGTGTCTGCATGCCTGGACCGACACCGGATGCCCCGGCGGCGCGACCGAGCTCCGCACGGACTGGAGCATCCCCCGCGACGGGGTCGAGGTCCCGCTCGCGCAGATCGCCGACACCGAGACCGCGCACCTCCGCCTCGCGATCTCGGTCGACCCGTCGGATGGTGCGGGCAGCACCGACGTCCGCGTGCTCGCGCAGGGAGCGGGGGAGACCGTGGTCGTGGGACCGGACGGCGGGCTGGCCACGACGGGACTGCCGCCGGGCCTGCCGTGGGGCATCGGTGCCGGAGTCGTGCTCGTCGCAGGCGGAGTGGCGCTGGTGTTCCGCCGCCGACGTCGTCCAGCCGCCGACGCGGGGAGCTCGAGATGAGACGGTCCGCACGCGTGCGCATCCTGGCGGGTGTCGCCGGACTCGCGGTGCTTCTCGGCATCGCCTCGACGCCCGCTGCGCAGATGACCGATGCCGCGTTCACCGACAGCGAGTACGCCGCCGGATCCTTCACCGCGGCGACCCTCGCGACCCCGGTGATCACCTCCTGCACGGTGACGAACCTGCTCGGCACGTTCACCGGTTTCACGATCACCTGGACGTCGCCCTATCTGAAAGCGCAGCAGCGCTTCTCGATCAACAACGTCGTCGTCGACAACACGAACGTGACCCAGAGCGGAGCGGGGCCGTACACGTACTCGTCCACGATCAGCTCGGGGCTGCTGAACACGCTGCTGGGCAGCCTTCTCGGATCGACCAACGCGGTGAAAGTCGAGACCATCTACGCCGGAACGTCGTGGGTGTCGCCGGCGGCGACGCGCTCGCTGTCCGTCGGAGGCCTGCTGGGGCTCGGCGGCAACAACACCTGCACCTGACGGGCGTCGGGGCGTCGGGCTCCGGATCAGTCGGCGAGGGCCAGCGCGCGGAAGGCGTCGCGTTCACGCAGCTGCTCACGGCGGCTCGCCGCGGGGTCGATCGTCCGGCTCGGGACCTGCTGGCCCGTGGTGCGCCGGTAGAGCTCGTCGATGAGGTCGGTCGCGAGTCCCACCAGCTTGGCGATCTCGCGGTCGTCGCGGTCGATCCACACGCAGCGGGGCTCGTCGTGGATCGGGGCGAAGTCGACGTGCTCCTCCCAGACGAACAGGGTGCGCTCGGCGCCGAGGACGTGCTGCTGCCACCACACCTGTCGCAGGTAGGTGCGGGGGATGCCGCGGAACGCCTTGTTCGTCGTCTTGATCTCGGCGAGCTTCACGCGACCGTCCGCGTCGACCGCGATGCCGTCGGGGGTGGCGAGGTGGCGGTGCTCGACCTCGGCGCGGAACAGCGCAGAAGAGGGGAGGATGCCGTGGGTCGCGGCCACCCAGGCGGCGATCTCGGGCTCCCGGCGCCGGCCGTGGTCGGTGTAGGCGTTGCCACCGAAGCGCGGTCCGCCACCGAGTTTCGAGTCCGCGGCCCGGGCGATCGACTTCTCGGAGGTGAGTCCGGCGACATCGGTGGCCGTGATGCCTCGCGAGCGTGCCCGCATCCACGCCACGCGGTCGCGGGAGTCCGCGACGATGCGTGCAGCGAGTTCCGGGGTCACCCTTCGACCCTAACCCCGCCCGCCGACCCTCCCTCCCGTACACGCCGCCCTCCTCCCTCCCCGCCCCACTTCCCCGCCCCGCTCTCCTCCCCCCGCCGAGTGCACGATTTGTTGCCGAGTGCACGGCCGATTCATGTGTGCAACCCGTGGATTCGGCAGGATCCCGTGCACTCGCGACGGAGCACTCGTCCTGCACAGGGCGGAGCACTCGTGCTGCACAAGGCGGGGCACTCGTCCTGCACGGGGAGGGAGGGGGAAGAAAGAGAGGGGGGAGGCTGGGGAGAAAGGGGGTGGGAGGGGCAGGGAGCGGAACCATGGGGCATGCCGACGACAGCCGCTCCCGTCCTTGCTCAACTCGTCCGATCCCGGAACGACCTCCTCCTGAACGGATGGACGGATCGGCAGATCGCGAGCGCGCTGCACAACGGCGCACTCTTCTGCATCCGTCGGGGGTGGTTCATGGATGCCGTCGATCGGGAAGCTCTGTGGTCGGAGCAGAGGCATCAGGCGCACGTCATCGCGGTCGCTCGCGACTCGCAGGGCTCCGCCGTCATGTCGCACAGCTCGGCTGCGGTGCTGTGGGGGTTGCCGCTGTATGCGACGAGGCTCCTGCGTGTGCACATGACGACGCCGTCGCCGCGAAGGATCTCGAGCGCGCCGGACGTGTTCCGTCATGTCGCCCCGCTCCCATCCGCCGACGTCACGGTGCGCGGCGGCATCCGCTGCACCTCGTTGTCGCGGACGGTGTTCGACCTCCTCCGGTCGCTGCCTGTCCCGGCCGCGGTGGCACTGGCGGATGCCGCGGAACGGCAGATGGCGCAACGACAGCGGGAGTGGGACCTGGACGCCGTCCTCTCCTGGCGCCGTGGACTCGAGAGGAGGCTCGCCGATGCCGGGGGAGCGCGAGGGATCCGTCAGGCTCGGTGGGTGGCCGACTTCGCCGACGGTCGCGCGCAGCTTCCCGGGGAGAGCGTGAGCAGGGTGCAGCTGCACAGACTCGGCTTCGCCGCCCCCGAACTGCAGGTGCCGGTCGACGGGCCGGACGGGTCTCGCTACTTCGTGGATTTCGGACTCGCCGATGTCCGGAGCTTCGGGGAGTTCGACGGCAAGACGAAGTACCTCGACGAGGCGTTGCGATCGGGTCGGACGCTGGAGCAGGTGCTGCTGGCGGAGAAGCAGAGGGAGGACTGGATCCGAGGCCGCACGCAATGGCGCTTCGCCCGATGGGGATCCGAGCACATCGCGACGCCCGCCGCCCTCGCCGCCCGCCTCGCCGCCTTCCACATCACCCCACCCTGACCCCCACCCGCCCCTGCTTCTCTGCCCCGCCCCCCCGCCCCCTCGCCCCCGCCCCCTCATCCGCTCGCCGAGTGCACGGCTTGCTGTCGAGCGCACCGCATCCTCACGTCAACACCGCGTGCACTCGGCAGCATCCCGTGCACTCGGCGAAGGAAGGAAGGAAGGGAGGAAGGAAGGAAGGAAGGAAGAGCAGGGGGGAGGGAGGAGAGGGGGAGCGGGAGGGAGGGGAGGGGGAGGGGGGAGGATTTGGGGGAGGGGGATGCGTGAGGTAGAGTTGTGGCAACCGAAGACCGCTGGTCATCGTCGTGTGCGAAAGCACGCAGCGATCGAAGCTCTGCACAGCAGGGGCCCGCGCAGGCATCACGAACTTTCTCAAAGCTCCGTGCGCTTGCGCCGGAGCTTTTTTCTATGCAGGTGGTCCAGGTCGGCGCCTCACCACCGTGCGGCGCCTCGTACACACCAAGGAGTGACCATGGCGCAGAAGGATGCATCGGTCGCCGAGCTCACGAAGTCATTCGAGAACTCGACTGCCGTTCTGCTGACCGAGTACCGCGGTCTGACGGTTGCCCAGCTCAAGGAGCTGCGCAACAGCATCCGTCAGGACGCTGAGTACGCCGTGGTGAAGAACACGCTGACCAAGATCGCCGCCAACAAGGCTGGCATCTCCGCGCTGGACGACGACCTCAAGGGTCCGTCGGCTGTCGCGTTCGTGCACGGTGACTTCGTCGCCACCGCCAAGGCTCTGCGTGACTTCGCCAAGGCCAACCCGCTTCTCGTGATCAAGTCCGGCATCTTCGAGGGCAACGCCCTCACCGCGGACGAGGTCAACAAGTACGCCGCGCTCGAGAGCCGTGAGGTTCTGCTGGCGAAGGCTGCGGGCATGATGAAGGCGACGATGGGCAAGGCTGCCGCCACCATCGACGCTCTTCGCGAAAAGCTGGAGACCGCAGAGGCCGCGTAAGCGACCTGCGATCTCGTCTACAAACCCCATCTATCTAGGAGATACATCATGGCGAAGCTTTCCACCGAGGAACTGCTCGAGCAGTTCGCCGGCCTGACCCTCATCGAGCTCAACGAGTTCGTGAAGGCGTTCGAGGAGAAGTTCGAGGTCACCGCTGCTGCTCCCGTCGCCGTTGCCGGCGCTGCGGGTGGCGCAGGCGCTGCCGAGGCTGAGGAAGAGAAGGACTCCTTCGACGTCATCCTCGAGGCTGCTGGCGACAAGAAGATCCAGGTCATCAAGACCGTCCGCGAGCTCACCTCGCTGGGTCTCGGCGAGGCCAAGGCTGTCGTCGACGGTGCCCCGAAGGCCGTCCTTGAGGGCGCCAACAAGGAGACCGCCGAGAAGGCCAAGGCTGCTCTCGAAGAGGCAGGCGCGACGGTTACCCTCAAGTAATCACGCTTCAGCGTTTTCTGCGAAGGCCCCGGGTTCTCCCGGGGCCTTCGTGCGTTCCACCGCACGGCGGACCGGCCGTCAGCGCGGCGGAGCAGTGGAGTTGCGCACCACGAGTGCGGATGCCGCGGACACGTGTTCGAGCGGAGCATCCGGATGGTCCATCCGCTGCATCAGCAGCCGAACGGCCTCATGACCCTGCTCACGGGGGGACTGCCCGATGGTGGTCAGGGCGAACATGTCGGCGTGCTCGTGGTCGTCGATGCCGACGACGCTGAGCTCCGTGGGCACGGCGATGCCGAGACGGCGCGCGGCGATGATCGCCCCGATCGCGGCCTCGTCGCACACACCGACGATCGCCGTGGGGCGGTTCCTCCGATCGCCGAGGAGCCCCGCCGCAGCGGTGTAACCGCCGGGCATGCTGGGGGCAGCGCCGGCCACTCGGGCGTGGGCAGCGAGTCCCGCGGCCTCCAGCGCGCCGTGATAGCCGTCGAGCCGTCGTGCGTCGCCGAAGCTGAGCTCGGTCGCATCCGTCGATCCGCCGACGAAGGCGATGTCGGTGTGACCGAGTTCGATCAGATGCTCGGTGGCGATGCGGGCGGCCGCCGTGTCGTCGATCGAGACGGCGCTCGAACCCTCGCCGTAGGGTCCGACGCTCACGAGCGGGCGACCGGTGCGCTGCAGGCGTTCGAGCTCACGCGCACTCGGCTGGATCCCCACCGCGATGATCCCGTCGAAACGGCGTCCTGGCAGCACGCTCTCGAACAGCCGCTCTCTCGTCTGCGACCCCTCCGGCACGCCGTAGAGCGAGAGGTCGTAGTCGAGGGCGAACAGCGATTCCTGGATTCCGGCGAGGAGCTCGGCGAAGAACCAGCGGTCCACGGGCGGCATGACGATGCCGACGGTCTGTGTGCGCCCTGTGGCCAGACTCGTCGCGGAGGAGTGGGCGACGTAGGCGAGTTCCCGTGCGGCATCGGCGACGCGTGTCCGCGTCTCGTCCGACACATAGCCTCGTCCACTCAAGGCGCGGCTCGCCGTGGCCTTCGACACTCCGGCACGTGACGCGACGTCCGCGATCGTGCTCATCGGTCCTCCTCGACCTGATCACGCGGTTGCGTGGTGGCGGCGCGGAGCGCGCCGGGTGACAGCGTAGTCCGTGGTCATGGAAAAGGGAACCGGTTCCACACCGATCGCGAGGGAGCGCTCCCATCGAGCGTCTGGAATCGCCCCGAATGGTTGTCAGCTTGTGACCCTTGCCTGTTGTGCCGGGGTGCGCATGGCCAGTAGGTTGGCCTGGAATCGGTTCCCTAACGATGCCGCGGGGTGGCGTCGCACCACGAGGGACCCTGTACTCGAAGAGGAGAATTCACATGACTCTGTCACAGCGTTCCCGGCGTTACGCGCCGATCGCCCTGCTGGGGGTCGCGGGCATCGCGCTCGCCGGATGCGGGGCACCCGGAGGGGCACCGGGCACCGACGGCGGTGACGGGGGCGACGCCACCGTCACGATCTACGGCACGATCGTCGACGCGGAGGCGGAACTGCTCCAGGAGTCCTGGAAGGACTGGGCCGACGAGAACGGCATCACCATCAAGTACGAGGGCAGCCAGGACTTCGAGACGCAGCTCGGCACGCGCGCCCAGGGCGGCAACCCGCCGGACATCGCGATCTTCCCGCAGCCGGGTCTGTTCGCGGACTTCGCCCGTCGCGACTTCCTGAAGCCGGCACCGGAGCAGGTCGAGAAGAACGCCAACGAGTACTGGACCGAGGACTGGGTGAACTACGGCACGGTCGACGACACCTTCTACGGCGCGCCGCTGATGGCGAACGTCAAGGGGTGGATCTGGTACTCGCCGGCGAAGTTCAAGGAGTGGGGCGTCGAGGTCCCGAAGACGCTCGACGAGATGTCGGCGCTCACCGACACGATCCAGGCCGCGACCGGCACTCCCGCGTGGTGTGCAGGATTCGAGTCCGGCACCGCGACCGGCTGGCCGGGGACGGACTGGGTCGAGGACTACGTGCTGCGCCAGGCCGGACCGGACGTCTACGACCAGTGGGTCACCAACGACGTCAAGTTCACGGACCCGCAGATCAAGACCGCATTCGACTCGGTCGGTGAGATCCTGCTCAACCCGGCCAACGTCAACGCCGGGTTCGGTGATGTCCGCTCGATCAACTCGACCGCGTTCGGTGATGTCGCGCCGAAGCTCGCCGCCGGCGAGTGCGCTCTGACGCACCAGGCCTCGTTCCTCTCCGGTTTCTACCCGGAGGGCACGAAGATCGCCGAGGACGGCGACGTCTGGGCGTTCATGCTCCCGGGAGAGTCCGAGGGCGACACCGCTGTGACCGGCGCCGGTGAGATCGTCGGCGGATTCAGCGACTCCGAGGCGACGCAGAAGGTGCTCGCGTACCTGTCCAGCCCCGAGTGGGCGAACAGCCGCGTCAGCCTCGGTGGCGTCACCTCGGCGAACAACGGGCTCGACCCGGCGAACGCGAAGGACCCGATCCTCCAGGAGACCATCAAGATCCTGCAGGACCCCGACACGACCTTCCGCTTCGACGCGTCCGACCTGATGCCCGGTGCCGTCGGCGCGGGAACCTTCTGGAAGGGCATGGTCGCGTGGATCAACGGCACCTCCACCGATGAGGTGCTCACGCAGATCGAGACCGGCTGGCCGAGCAGCTGATCCAGGGGAGGGGCCGTCCCGTACCGGGGCGGCCCCTCTGCCTCCCGGCGCGCACACCGAAGTGCACGCCGGTGATCCGGTCCGCGTGATGAAGGGGAATCCGTGAACGCGACTATTTTCTTCAAGTGGATCGGCTCGCTCCCGCCGGTCCTGCAGGCTGTCGCCGTCGTCATCGCCTTCGCGGTGGTCGTGGCGATCATCCTGCTCCTGGTGGACATCGCTCCGCGCAGGGGAAAGCTCTACACCTTCGTCCGACTGGCGATGTGTCTGCTCATCCCGCTCGCGGTGATGTTCTTCTTCAACTCCTATTACTGGGCGATGGGAGTCGCGGTCGCCGTCGGCGCCCTCTTCTTCTGGCTCGACTACCGCTCCCGTGATGGCGCGGGATATCTGATCCAGCTCGTGGCGTTCATGGCGCCGGCGCTGCTCCTCCTGCTCGTCGGCCTGATCCTGCCTTCGATCCAGACCATGTTCTCGTCGTTCATGAACTCCTCGGGAAAGGAGTTCGTGGGCCTGTCGAACTACCTGTGGATCTTCACGCAGTCCGACGGCATCACGGCCGTGATCAACACGATCATCTGGGTGCTCCTGGTCCCGACGGTCTCCACGATCGTCGGCCTCGCCTACGCCGTGTTCATCGATCGAACCCGTGGCGAGAAGATCTACAAGGTGCTGGTCTTCATGCCGATGGCGATCTCCTTCGTCGGGGCGAGCATCATCTGGAGATTCATCTACGAGTACCGCGGTCCGCAGTACGAGCAGATCGGTCTGCTCAACCAGATTCTCGTGTGGCTCGGAGGCACCCCGCAGCAGTGGCTGCTCAACGAGCCGTGGAACAACCTGTTCCTGATCGTCGTGCTCATC
The DNA here is from genome assembly GCA_044900255.1 of Microbacterium sp. NPDC090218. Lineage (GTDB taxonomy): Bacteria > Actinomycetota > Actinomycetes > Actinomycetales > Microbacteriaceae > Microbacterium. The sequence goes on from JBJDMS010000002.1 coordinate 701,761, forward strand.
TGGGTGCAGACCGGTTTCGCCATGGTCGTGCTCTCGGCGTCCATCAAGGGCGTGCCTGCGGAGCTGCTGGAGGCGGCGGAGTTGGATGGCGCGAACGCGTGGCAGCGGTTCGTGTCGGTGACCGTCCCGGCCATCCGTCCCGCACTCATCGTGGTGCTCACGACCATCTCGATCGCCTCGCTGAAGGTCTTCGACATCGTGCGGACGATGACTGCCGGCAACTACGGCACCTCGACCCTCGCGAACGAGATGTACACGCAGTTCTCGAAGTTCGAGGCGGGGCGCAGCGCCGCGCTCTCCGTCATCCTGTTCATCCTGGTGCTGCCGATCGTGATCTACAACGCACGCCAGATCAAGAAGCAGCGGGAGATCCGATGACCGACACCGTGAAGTCAGACGCCGCCCTCAGCACGCGCGCGATCACCACAGGCGGCGGGTTCGACGGTGCCGCCGGTCGTACGCGCAAGAGACTGTCCCGGCCCTGGGCATCGGTGGCCTCCATCGCCATCGCGTTCCTGTGGACGATCCCGACGCTCGGCCTGTTCATCTCGTCGTTCCGCCCGAGGGACCAGATCCAGACGACCGGGTGGTGGACGTTCTTCGCCGATCCGCAGGTGACGCTCGAGAACTACGTCGACGTGCTGCAGTCCGGCACGACGCAGCTCACGATCCTGGAGTCGTTCGTCAACTCGATCGCGATCACGATCCCGGCCACCGTCGTGCCGCTGATGATCGCCTCGATGGCGGCGTACGCGTTCGCCTGGATCGATTTCAAGGGCCGCAACGCGCTGTTCATCTTCGTGTTCGCGCTGCAGATCGTGCCGATCCAGATGGCGCTGGTGCCGCTGCTGAGCTCGTTCTCCCGGGGGATCAACCTGTTCGGACTGCAGGTCACCCTGCCGCTCGACGCCTCGCAGGGCTATGCGCAGGTGTGGATCGCGCACTCGATGTTCGCGCTCCCCTTGGCGATCTACCTGCTGCACAACTTCATGTCGGAGATCCCCGGCGAGATCATCGAGGCCGCGCGCGTCGACGGTGCCTCCCGTGGGCAGATCTTCTTCCGTGTCGTGCTGCCCCTGACGATGCCGGCGATCGCCTCGGTCGCGATCTTCCAGTTCCTCTGGGTCTGGAACGACCTGCTCGTGGCGCTGGTGTTCGCCGACGGCGCCGCCGCGCCCATCACGAAGCTGCTGGCCGAGATCACAGGCACGAGAGGAAACGACTGGTACCTGCTCACGGCGGGAGCCTTCGTGTCGATCATCGTGCCGTTGATCGTGTTCTTCGCGCTGCAGCGCTACTTCGTCCGAGGCCTGCTGGCCGGATCGACGAAGGGCTGACACTTCGGAAGACGCAGGGGGCCTTTCGTGAGAACGGATGCCGCGGTCGGGTGAAAAACAACCCCGCCCGCGGCATCCGCGCGTCTACCCTGAAGGCATGAAGTACGCAGACTCCATCGTCGACCTCGTCGGCGACACGCCCCTCGTGAAGCTCTCTCACGTCACCGAGGGCGTCGCGTGCACGGTGCTCGTGAAGCTCGAGTACCTGAACCCCGGTGGCTCGTCGAAGGATCGGATCGCGGCGCGGATCATCGACGCCGCCGAGGCCGCGGGCGACCTGAAGCCGGGCGGCACGATCGTCGAGCCGACCAGCGGCAACACGGGGGTGGGTCTGGCCCTCGTCGCCCAGCAGCGCGGCTACAAGTGCGTGTTCGTGCTGCCCGACAAGGTGGGCGAGGACAAGATCGACGTGCTGCGGGCCTACGGGGCGGAAGTCGTCGTGACCCCGACATCGGTCGCGCCCGACAGCCCCGAGTCGTACTACAGCGTGAGCGATCGACTGGCGCGCGAGATCCCCGGAGCGTTCAAGCCGAACCAGTACGAGAATCCGAACGGTCCGCGCAGCCACTATGAGACCACGGGGCCCGAGATCTGGCGCGACACCGACGGCACGGTCACCCACTTCGTCGCCGGGGTGGGAACCGGAGGCACGATCACCGGCACCGGGCGCTATCTCCGCGAGATCTCCGATGACGGCGTGCGCATCGTCGGCGTCGACCCCGAGGGCAGCGTCTACAGCGGCGGCACCGGGCGCCCGTACCTCGTCGAAGGTGTCGGGGAAGACATCTGGCCGGGCGCGTACGACCCGACCGTGCCGCACGAGATCGTGGCGGTGGGCGATGCAGACGCCTTCGCGATGACCCGACGGCTCGCGCGTGAGGAGGGCATCCTCGTCGGCGGCTCGAGCGGGATGGCCGTGGTCGGGGCACTGCGCGTGGCGCGGGAGCTGCCTGCGGATGCGGTGATGGTCGTGCTCCTGCCGGACGGAGGCCGCGGCTACCTGGGCAAGATCTTCAACGACGGATGGATGCGCTCCTACGGGTTCAGCGACGTGGAGGAGGGCGAGACCGTCGCCGATGTGCTCGCCGCACGAGCGGCGAGGCAGGGCGTCGGCGCGGCGATCCCTGACCTCGTGCACGCCCACCCGACCGACACCGTGCTCGAGGCGATCGGCATGATGACCGAGTACGACGTCTCGCAGCTGGTGGTGCTCAGTGCCGAACCGCCCGTGATGATGGGTGAAGTGGTCGGCACCGTCGACGAGAAGGGGCTCCTCGACCTGCTGTTCCGCGGCGAGGCGAGCGCGACCGACGCCGTCGGTGCGCACGTGGGGGAGCGGCTTCCGCTCATCGGCATCCACGCCTCGGTCGCGCAGGCGAGGGCTGCGCTCGCCGAAGCCGACGCCCTGCTGGTCACGGAGGACGGCAAGCCGCACACGGTTCTGACGCGACAGGATCTGCTGGCGTACCTGTCTCGTTGAGCGGCGCGAGCGTTGCGGGGCGTCGGCGTCATCCCGTCGTCCACGGTCGTGAGGAGGGGCCCCGGCCCCACCGACCCGGGGCGTAACGGGGAGGCCCCGGCCGTGACGGCGGACGTAGGCTGAAGTCATGTCCGACCACGCCTTCGCCACTCGCGCCATCCACGCAGGACAAGCTCCCGACCCGACGACGGGTGCGATCATCCCGCCGATCTACCAGTCCTCCACGCACGTGCAGGACGGCATCGGCGGCTTCCGCGAGGGCTACGAGTACAACCGTGCGGGCAACCCGACCCGGTCCTCCCTCGAGGCGCAGCTCGCCGCCCTCGAAGGCGGTGCGAGTGCGCTCTCCTTCGCTTCCGGTCTCGCTGCGGAGGACGCGCTGCTGCGCGGCATCCTGAAGCCCGGCGATCATGTGCTGCTCGGCAACGACGTGTACGGCGGCACCTACCGGCTGCTCACGAAGGTGCTGGCGCCCTGGGGTGTCGAGACGACGACGGTCGAGCTCTCCGACGTCGACGTTCTCCGGGCCTCGATCCGTCCGGAGACCAAGATCGTGTGGCTGGAGACACCGAGCAACCCCCTGCTGAAGATCGTCGACATCGCTCTGATCGCCGAGGTCGCGCACGCGGCAGGTGCGATCGTGGTCGTCGACAACACCTTCGCCTCGCCCGCGCTGCAGCAGCCGCTCTCGCTCGGAGCCGACCTGGTCGTGCACTCCACGACGAAGTACCTGGGCGGGCACTCTGACGTCCTCGGGGGTGCGGTCGTGTTCGGTGACGACCGCTTCTTCGAGCAGGTGAAGTTCCAGCAGTTCGCGGTCGGTGCGGTCTCCGCGCCCCTCGACGCCTGGCTGACCACCCGCGGCATCAAGACGCTGGCACTGCGCATGCGCCAGCACTCCGAGAATGCGCAGGCGATCGCCGAATGGGCGGCGTCGCGCCCGGAGTTCGCGCAGGTGTACTTCCCCGGACTCGCCTCGCACCCCGGTCACGAGATCGCCGCGAAGCAGATGAGCGGCTTCGGGGGGATGCTGTCGCTCGGCCTCGCCGCAGGCGCCGACGCGGCGCGGGCCTTCGCGGAGAGCACCTCGCTGTTCCAGCTCGCCGAGTCACTGGGCGGTGTCGAGTCGCTCATCGGGTATCCGCCGGACATGACGCATGCGTCGGTGCGCGGAACCGAGCTCGCGGTCCCTGAGAACGTGGTCCGGCTCTCGGTCGGTATCGAGGACATCGGCGACCTGATCGCCGACCTCGAACACGGCCTCGGGCGCATCACCGGCTGACCTCGCGGCCCGTCCCGGTGGCGGGAGAGGGTGTGTGCGGCGGTAACATAGGGGATTCCCCAGGTCGAATCGATTCGACCACGCACCCCCGAATTCTGGAAGGACGTCGTGTCCGACGCTCCCCGTACTGACTCCATCCCCGTCGCACCGCCGGAGCAGAAGCCCGTCGACGAGACCTCGACTCCGCAGCCCGCGCATACAGCGACCGGGAGCATCCGCACCTCCACGGCGACCGGCGCGATCCGCACCCTCGGTGCGAACCCCGCGACCGCGCCGATCATGCTGCATCCCGGAGATGCGATCTCCCTGGGGCGACGGACGCTCTACATCATCCTGCTCGGCGCGCTGACGGCGCTCGGGCCGTTCACCATCGACCTCTACCTCCCGGCCTTCCCGGTGCTGGAGGAGGACTTCCACACCACGGCTGCGGCCATCCAGCTCACCCTCACCGGCACGATGATCGGCTTCGCGCTCGGCCAGCTCGTGGTGGGGCCGCTCAGCGACAAGGTCGGCCGCCGTGTGCCGCTGATCGCGGTCACCGCGCTGCACGTCCTCGCGAGTGTCGGAGCAGCGTTCGCGCCGGACCTCGGGCTGCTCAGCGCCGCGCGGGTGCTGATGGGCGTCGGAGCCGCTGCCGGCGGTGTCGTGGCCATGGCCATCGTGCGCGACCTGTTCGGCGGACGTCGGCTGGTCGTCATGCTCTCGCGCCTCGCGCTGGTGTCGGGTGTGGCGCCGGTCATCGCGCCTCTGATCGGCTCCTGGCTCCTGACGCTCATGCCCTGGCGGGGGATCTTCGGTGTGCTCGCGGCGTACGGCATCGTGATGCTGCTGTCGACCATCCTGTTCATTCCGGAGACCCTTCCTGCCGCGCGGCGCCAGGGCCGCGGCGGCGCCACCATGCTGCAGCGCTACCGCTCGGTGCTCTCGGACCGGGTGTTCCTCGGCGTGCTCGTGATCGGTGGCATGACCTTCTCCGGGCTGTTCTCGTATCTGTCGGCGTCGCCGTTCCTGTTCCAGGTGACGCACGGGCTCGACGCGCAGCAGTACGGCCTCCTCTTCGCCGTCAACTCGCTCGGCGTGGTCCTCGGTGTGCAGACCGCCTCGCGACTCGCCGCGCGCTTCGGTCCGCAGTGGGTCATGGCGTACTCCACCGCGGTGCTGCTGGTCGCCGGTGTCGCGATCATCGTCACCGATCAGCTCGGGCTGGGCCTGTGGGGCACCGTCATCCCGCTGTTCGTCTTCATGACCGCGTGCGGGTTCACGTTCCCGAACGTGCAGGTGCTGGCGCTCGACCGACACGGCAAGGCCGCCGGGACCGCCGCGTCGATCATCGGAGCGACGAACTTCGGGGTCGCCGGACTCATCTCGCCGGTCGTCGGCTGGCTCTCGCATGACGCCGGGATCACGGCGACGACCATGGCCTCCGTGATGGTCGGCTGCGCCGCCATCGGCATCCTGTCGCTGTGGTTCGTCGTGCGTCCGCGTACGGTGGGCATGCTCACTCCCTGAGCATCCAGGTACCGTCCGACAGAATGGGACGATGAACAGGCGGATGCTGCTGTGGTGGGGAGTGGGCCTCCTCGCGCTCGCGACGGTGCTCGGTGCCGTGGTGGTGTTCGCCTATCCGGAGACGCCGGGATTCGACCACTGGTGGAACGACACGATCGCCGGAGCCCGCGCCGACTGGATGGTCGACTTCGCCCTCGTCCTGAACTGGATCGGTGGCGGGTGGGTGGCGATCCTCGGCGTGCCGCTGCTGGCGATCCTGGCGCTCGTGCTCGCTCGTCGGTGGCGGGGGGCCGTGTTCGCCGCCGCGTGCTTCGCCGCCAGTGCCGGCGCGGTGCAGCTCCTCAAGCAGCTCTTCGGCCGAGCGCGGCCGGAGGACATGCTCGTGGTCAGCGACTACGGCTCCTTCCCCTCCGGGCACACGGCGAACGCCGCGACGATCGCGCTCGTGATCTGGGTGCTGTTCCCGCAGGTGTGGACGGCGCTCGTGGGAGTGCTGTGGGTGCTGGCGATGGCCCTGTCGCGCACCTTCCTGTCGGTGCACTGGGCCACGGACACGCTCGGCGGAGCCCTCGTCGGCGCAGGCGTCGTGCTGGTGCTCGCGGCCTGGCTGCTGCCGTGGGTGCAGCAGAAGAAGTCCGAGGTCGGCGCGCCGATAGGCTGAACGAGCCCCCGTTCGTCCAGAGGAGTTCTTCGTGTCGCGCATCCGTCCCTACCGCCCCACCGACCGTGCCGCGCTGTACGAGATCTGCGTGAAGACGGCCGACGCCGGAGTGGATGCGAGCGGCATCCTCTCGGACGACTCCCTCTGGGGCGACCTGTTCGCGGTCCCCTACGCCGAACGGCATCCCGACCTCGCGTGGGTGGTCGAGAGCGACGATGAGCGCACGATCGGCTACATCGTGGCGACGGATGACACGGACGCCTTCTACACCTGGTTCCGCGATGAGTGGTGGCCGACCCTGCAGGAGCGGTATCCGCGGCCGGCTGAGATCGTCACCCGTGAGGACCGCATGGTCGACTACGGCTACAGCCGCGCGCCCGGCATCGAGTCGAACGCGGCGGATCACCCGGCTCATCTGCACATCGACCTCCTTCCGGAGACGCAGGGGCAGGGGCTCGGACGTGCGCTGATGGAGACGCTGTTCGCCGAGCTGACCCGGCGTGGTGTGCGCGGACTGCACCTCGGTATCGACCCGAACAATGCCGGAGCCGCCGCGTTCTATGAGCGGCTCGGGATGACGCGACTCCCGGCGGACCCGGGTGGACAGATCTACGGCGTCCGCTTCGACGGTTAGCAGCCGACACGCGAATCCCCATACACGAGAAACGAGAAAGAGCCCCCGCTGGCGCGGAGGCTCTTTCTCGTTTGGCGGTGACGGCGGGACTCCGGTGCTCGCTGCGCTCGCTCCTCCCCGAATCCCCAGTACACGAGAAACGAGAAAGAGCCCCCGCTGGCGCGGAGGCTCTTTCTCGTTTGGCGGTGACGGCGGGATTCGAACCCGCGGTTGCTTGCACAACACACGCTTTCCAAGCGTGCTCCTTCGGCCGCTCGGACACGTCACCAAGGAACAACCTGTCCATCCTATCCGATCAGCGGCGGGCGACGTGACAGACCCCTGTGGCGCGGTCGCGAGGTCTCCGGCGCGGACGGATACAGTCGCGAATGAAGAATATTGCATGTCAGATATCGACTGGATAGCCTCATATGAGGACGCTCGCGATCGCAGCGCACAGGCCGTTTCTGGGGGGGAAGCATGCAGTTCAGCTCGTTCGCGGCATCGCGAGGCAGTCATGACGCTGTGGCGGCTTTCGAGCAGTACGTGAGCGGAAGGCGCATCATCTTCGGGCGCGCGTCGTTCTTCCTCGAATCCGCGGAGCACCTGGACGACGTGCGGGCTCTCGCCGAGCCCGAGGATGTCATCTTCGCCCCGGCGGGTGCCGCACCGCGCGTCGACCCGCGGATCATCCGGTACGAAGGCGCGCTCCTCGAGTTCGGCGACGAGATGCTCCTCGACGGAGGCCATACCTTCGAGCTGCAGGACTACCTGGCCGCACCCTTCTTCCCCGCCGTCGGGCTCACGATCGTCCGGCAGGGGTCGGCAGAGGGGCTCGCCGCCTTTCTCCGCGATGCGGACACCGCTCGAGAGTCCGGCCCCTTCGTGGAGCAGGCGCGTACCGGTACTGTGCTTCTCGAATCCGAGGCTTCCTTCACCGGTGCGGATCCGGCAGCGGATTCTCTGGTGCGCGTGCACGTGAACGCGCAGGGCGAGTGCCGCGACGGCCCCGACGGCCTTCTCCTCGGACACGTGGGCGACGCACGCGCCGACATCGAGGCCGTAGCCGCCGAGGGGGCTGGTCGAGGTCGCGCGTTCGCTCGCATCGTCGACCCCCGCGTGCTCGAGGCCGACCTGGATGACCGTCCGTGGATCGAGCGATACGTGGCGACGCTCGATCTGCTGCGGAAGTGGGACGGCACGCCGCCGCGGTCGAACGAGGCCAGCAGGTGGAGGCGCAGCGCCGCTCCGGAGATTCGCGAGCATCGAGGCGCACCCACAGCGGCAGGATTCGACGTCTTCGCGAGCCGGCGGGGAGGCGCCTGATGCGAGGCGGCGGCGGCGCTGCCGGCCGAGAACTCATCGGGGCTCGAGCACTCCGCGAATGGATCAGCGGGGAGCAGGACGAGTACTCGCGGGTGTTTCTCGTCGAGCGCGGAGCCACGGCAGCCGGCATCGACGAAGCGGCCCGCCAGGGGGACGTGGTTCTGGTACCGGAAGAGGGGGGATCATACGCGGGGCCCGCCGACAGCGTCCGCTATCGAGGGGCGCTGTGCGAGGTCGGAGACGAGCTGTTCTTCGGCGAACGCGGCATCGAGCTCCAAGACTACGTCGCGGCGGCCTTCGTGCAGATCATCGGCCCGACGGCTGTCTGCCTCCTCGACAGCTCCAGCCGTGAGGCCTTCCTCGAGGACGCGGAGCTCGCTCGCCGAACGGGCGTCTTCCCCTCGGCCTTGATCGACCCGCGAGTGGTCCTCGCGAACCGGAGTGCGCTGGTGAATCCGGATGAACTCGGGGTGCCGAGAGCCATCAGGGTGAGCGCTGATGGCAGGGTCAGCGTCGGCCTGCATGGCGAGGTCATCGGCACCGTCGACGACCTGCCGGCCGTCCTCGAGGGCCTCCTGCCTCGCGCTGCGGCGCTGGGAGGACGACCGCAGAGGGATGCGCTCGCGGCCGACCTGAGGAGGCGCGAATGGATGGGGCGATACCTCAACGCGACGGACCTCCTGAAGATGCTCCGCCGGGGGAACGGCACTGCCAAGATCTCGGGTTTCGGGTGGCTCCTCATCGAGGACGACCTCGCGGATGCCGAACCGCTGACTGCGGACCCGTTCCTGCTCGACACCGAAGACGGCTTCGTGCTCGCGGATACCAGGACGTTGCGCCGTCAGCTGCTGTCGCCTGCCACGGCCGTGGTGGTCGCCGCGATGCAGACCTCCAGCGCGCTCGAAGTCGCGGCCGAGCGTGTGGCTCGACACCTCGGCATACCCGCCCGTGAAGCGAGCGCCCCGTGCCTCGAAGCCGTCACCGCACTCAACATCACCCTCGGCCAGCGGCCCGATGCTTCACTTCGGTCGAAGGATGCAGAGAGATGAAGCCTCCGCACGCGCTGTGGACCTCGATGCTCCCGGCGGATACCGCCTTCACACAGGACCGAGTCGCGGTCGCCGCCGCCGGGCATCGCATCGAGTTCGCCGACGGATCCACGCGTCTCTGTGCCACGAGCGGACTGTGGAACGTGCCCCTCGGCTTCGGCAACCCGGCGATTGCCGAAGCGGTGAACAGGGCCACGCGCGAGGCCTCCTACCTGAGCCTGTTCCGAGCGCCGCACCGATACGCCGAAGTCGCGGCCGAAGCTCTCATCGAGCTCGCGGACCCGAGCAGGTACCGCCGAGTCATCTTCTCCACCTCGGGCGGGGCGGCGAACGACGCCGCGATGAAGCTCGCACGACAGTACTGGTCGCAGAAGGCCGTCGGTTCGCGTTCGCTGATCGTCGGACTGCGAGGCAGCTATCACGGCACGATGTACGGCAGCCATGCGCTCAGCGGAGACGAGCTCCTCCAGTCCGTCTACTCCGTCGACCGCAGGTCGGTCAGGCACGTATCGCACAGTGATGACGCAGAGGAGCTCGAGACGCTGCTGAAGCGTGAAGGCTCCCGAGTGGCTTCGGTCGTCGTGGAGCCCGTTCTGGGCAGTGGAGCGCACGCGCTGTCCCCGTCGTTCATCCAGCGCCTCCTCGCCCTGCGCGAGGAGTACGGGTTCCTGCTGGTCGCTGACGAGGTCGCGACGGGGTTCGGCCGTACGGGGACGATGTTCGCCACCGACGCATGGGCAGCCGCACCCGACATCCTCATCCTGTCGAAGGCGCTGACGAACGGGGCCATGGGTGCGGCCGCGCTCCTGGTGGGTCCCCGTGTCGCAACCGAGTTCGCCCGCGGCGGCTGGACCTTCGTCCACGGTGAGACGCAGGCGGGAACACCGGCGTGCTCGGCGGCCATCGTCGCCGTGATCGATGAGCTGCGCCGCATCGACGTGGAATCGACCACGCGGGCGCTCGCGGCCGACGTTCTGCGCCTGGCGACCTCGTTGAAGTCGGACGGGGCGATCACGGAGATCACGGGAACGGGCTGCTTCGTGGGACTCGGGCTTCGCCATCCGGATGACAGCCCCCTCTCCGGTCCGGAGACGCTTCGAGTCGTCGCCGCCATCGCAGACAACGGCGTCATGGTGCAGCCCGGCCCCAGCTCGATCGAACTGATCCCGGCGTATGGATTCACCCCGGACGAGGTCCGCGAAACGGGAGCGGCTGTGCGGGCGGGGCTGGCACAGGCAGCGGAGGCGGCGGCATGACCGCGGAGTTCGCCGGACGGGTTCCCACGCTGTGGCACGGGCGAGGGGTCGCACGTCAGATGACGAAGCGCCTGACCGTGGGGCGGGAGACCCTCGTGATAGCGGACGCGGCGATCGCGACCTCCTTCCTGACGGGGCTCTCGGCGAGGACGATACGGGTGGACGCGCCCACGGTGGACGTCACGGGCGTCGTCGCGATCGCGCAGGAGATCGTCCGACGACCGCCGAACGTCATCGTGGCAGTCGGGGGAGGAAGCGTCCTCGACGCCAGCAAGATCGCGGCTCTCGCGCTCGCTCCGTCGCGAGTGTTCGACTACGCCATCGGACACGCATCGAGTTCGGCGCTGACCTTCTTGCCCGATGCTCCGCCAGCCGTCGACATCGTCGCGGTGCCGACGACGCTGGGCACATCCTCGGAGACCAACAGCGTCGGGATCCTCAAGAACGACAGCGGCTACCGGCTCGTCGTCGGGCGCTCCCTGAGGCCGCGCCACGCCATCATCGATTCGTGCAACCTGACCTCGCTCGCCCCCGCCGCCGTCAGAGAGGGTGCCCTGGAGGCCTTCCTCCGTCTGGCTGGTGCCTCGACGAGTTCGCGGAGAAGCGCCAGGGGGAACAGCGATGCCGTCATCCTCGGGCGGGCGCTTCTCGAGACCGCGACTCATGACTCGGCGTCCGCCGTCGGAAGGCTGCGCCTCGCGCGCTTGAGCGCCGCCACCCAGCGCAGCGCGGCACTGCGTGGACAAGACCCCTACAGCGCGCGTCATTGGTATGTCGCGAACGAAGTGGCGTTCATGCTCGGAGTTCGCAAGATGGTCGCCACGGCGGGGATCATCGCCGCCGTCTGGAGGCGGATCCGCGCGGGGGACTCCCGCTGGGGAGATCGAGAGAGTCTCGAGGATTTCTGGACCAGGGTCGCGAGCGGGGTGGCCTTGCCGCTCGATCCAGCCACCGGTATCGCTGCGCTCATCGAGCGCTGGGGAATCCCGCTTCCGCCCAGGCCGACCGCCCACGACATCGGCCGCATCGCCGTGGTCACCGAGAGGACCTGGGGGAATCGTCACCCGATGCTCCGGGCTCTCGTCGCAGCGGATTTCTCCGATGTGCTCCGCGATTCCAGTTGGAGCCTTCCCTCGGCCGGTGGACGCCTTCCGGTCTTCGACCTTCCGTCCAAAGGGGGTGAAACGAAATGAACAACAGCGTTGAAAAGCGAATCCAGTTCCAAGAACTCGACGAGATGGAGGCCCCCAGTTGGGAGAGCTTCTATCAGGGCGCGATCAGTGCCCTGATCCTCATCGGGATCGGTGCGGCCGCCGCGACGTGACCTCGTCGCCTGAATGACATCGAGATGGGGAGGGAGGGACACATGCAAGCCGAAATGACGAAGCTCGAATTCACCGAACTCGAGGCGATGGAGGCGCTGAACAACACGGACGATTTCATGCGCGGATTCGCCGTGGGCGTGATCATCGGGATTCTCGCTCTGACGTAGGAGTCCCCGGGAAATTCACCAAGGAGGTAGGAAATGCAGATCGATTCGCTGGAGTTCATGGAACTCGAACAGATCGACACCCCGCTCGAATGGTGGGAGCACGTCAGCTACATCATCGCCATCGTCGGCGGTGCGGCAGCGATCGCGACCTAAACCCAAGGGTGCGGGCGCGATACTCCGCCCGCACCCTGTTGCTCCCGCTGAGAGGCGATGTCTGAATGTCAGGTTTGATCACCGACGCCATATCGGCGCGGCTCGAAGTGGTCGGTGCGGTTCCCCGGGGACAAGACCTCTACGCGGGTGTCGGCACCGACTTCTATGAGCGACTGGTCGGTTCCGACCGTGTGGAGATCCGAGAGTTCCTTGCGCTCGCGAGAGGTGTCGCGGGTCCCGTCCTGGATGTCGCCGCCGGTGGTGGGAGGTTGACCATCCCGCTGGTGAGGTCCGGCAAGCGGGTGACCGCGATCGACCTCTCCGACGACATGCTCTCGCACCTTCGCCGAGCGTTGCCGGACCACGCGATGTTGGACTGCGTCGTCGCGGACATGCGCGACTTCACGCTGGAGCGTCGATTCGAGCTCGTCATCATCGGCGCGACATCCATCACGTTGCTCGACCGCGCGGGGCGATCGCTCCTCTACGCGAACGTGCGACGTCACCTGACGGAGGAAGGCGTGTTCGCCTTCACGGTGGCGGGAGGAGTCTCTGCCGAGAACCTCGCGGTGCCGAAGGATCAGGAGATCACCGTCCCCGGCCCCGACGGGGACGAGCGCTACCTCTTCTCACAGCAGATGGACGAGGGCGGCGCCGCGCGCGTGGTCAATTGGGTCCGCGTCGCCGATATCGCCGACGGCGGCGAAGTGACGGTGCTCACGAGCCGCTTGCGGGTCCTCAGCCATGAGCTCCTCTCGCGAGAACTCGTCGACGCCGGCTTCGCCGAACCTGCAGTCAGTCGCGTTCGAACGGAGCGCGGAGTGGACATCCTCCTTCTCACGACGTCGTGGATGGGACCCGAGGAAGACGGGGATGACGGTGACTCCGACTAGTTTCGCGCGACGCCGGAACTCCCGGCCGAGAGCTCCCCTCACGGCCGAGGCCCGCCCGCTCCTCGCCTCCGGAGTCGCCTTCGAAGGAGTGGGCGATGAAGGGGGGTCGATCGCGATGCTGCACGGCGTGCCCTCGTCGAGGGTCTCGCAGGCGGTCGTCGATCTGCTGACCGCGATGGACGGCGAGACGTCACTGCATGTACTGCACCAGCGCTTCGCCGCATCTGAGTCGCCGGAGTCCTTCCTCCGGCTGGTCGAGCGGGTCCGCGCCAGTGGGCTCCTCGACGGCGACGCACGGCTCCCGCCGGGTCGTGTGACCTATCGGCCTCCTTTCACCCTGCAGGTCGCGACTCTTCGCGCACCGGCCATCTTCGGTCGCTTGGACAGTCTGATCGTCCCGCTCTCACGCCGAGCCGTTCTGGCATCCGTCGCTGCTGTGCTCTGCCTCGGGATCGGGGCCGGGATGCTTCAGGCGAGGGACCTGCTGAACGTCCTCACCATGCCGGTGCCGTTGACGGCCCTCGTGATCCTCGTCGCAGCACTCTCGTTCCTGACCCTGCTCCACGAGAGCGCCCACGGTCTCGCCCTGACGCGGTTCGGCGGCACGCCCCGCCGGGCGGGTTTCATGGTCTTCTACCTCACTCCCGCATTCTTCGTCGACGTGACGGATGGCTGGCGACTCTCGGACCGCCGGCAACGCGTCGCGATCGCACTGGCCGGGCCCGCTGTGCACGCCGTCGTCGCCGCGGCCGCTCTCGTGGCCGCACTCGCATCTCCGGCTGCGGCCGTCCACCAGACGCTGCTCCTCCTCGCAGTCTCGTGCACCGCCGTCGTTCTCGTGAATCTGATTCCGTTCGTGCGGTTCGACGGGTATATCGCGCTCATGAGTGCGCTGGACGAGCCGAACCTCAGGGACCGGACGATGCGGGATGGCGCGAACGCTCTGACCCGCCTCCTGTTCGGAGGAAGGCGGATGGGCAGGAGTCTCGACAGATGGTGGAGCGTACCGTTCGGCCTCGCGAGCCTCATCGCGCCGGCTGTACTGGTGCTGTTCGCCGTGACCCGCACGGCTCGAGCGCTCGCCGGCGGGGGGCCGGTTCTCGGACTGCTGGTGGTCGCGCTCGAAGCGGTCGTCGTGCTGGTGGGCGTCGTCCTTCTCACGAGGGCCCTGCGCGCCGTCTGGCGGTCGGAGGCATCGCGGATCCGATTCGTCTCCGTCGTCGGTGCTCTCGCCGCGGGGGTCGTGATCGCAGGAGCAGTGATCCCCGTGCCGATGACGGCCACGCTCGGATTCATCACGCGGGGTGACCGTGTCGTTCTCGTGCAGGCCGGAGAGACGGAAGAGGCGGAGATGCCCGAGGGAGCCCGCGTCGAGCTGATGAGCAACGGCATCCTCGCCAATGAACACGTCGGCGACGGAACAGTCAGGCCACGCCGACCGGCACCGACGAAGGTTCCGCTCGACGCGCTCTTTCCTGTGCAGGCGGACGGAGTGACCGTCTCCGCGGTGGTCATCGCGGGAGTGGACGTCTCCGCGGAGAGCGGGAGCTTGCCGGCGACGGGGCAGGCGCGCGTCGAGATCGGCGTGAGAAGTCTGTGGCAGACGCTCTGGATCACCGGCGTGATGTCGCCGCTGTCGACGTTTCAGGGCGAGAAGGAGGAAAAGGGATGAAGTTGGACGACTACGCGATCGAGGTCCGAGGACTCACGAAGAAGTACGGCCGACGAGCCGCCGTCGAAGGGCTGTCGTTCGTCGTGCCGCGCGGGTCGATCGTCGGGCTCCTGGGGCCCAACGGCGCGGGCAAGTCGACGACGCTGCGGACGATCGTCGGTCTGCTCAAACCGACGGCCGGCGACAGCCTCATCGATGGCAGACCGTTCTCCGCACTCGACAACCCCGCATCGCACGTCGGCGTCCACATGGACGGGTTCGGCTTCGAGGCGGGCATCACAGCCAGACGGCATCTGGAGATCTCTCGGCTCGCATCCGGCGCACCTCGCGAACGCGTCGACGAGGTGCTGGAGGAGGTCGGGCTCGCCGCCGATGCCCGCCGCCGCGTGAAGACCTTCTCGACGGGGATGGTCCAGCGACTCGGGTTGGCCGCTGCCCTCATCGGCTCACCGCGGACGCTGATCCTGGACGAGCCGGCGAACGGGCTGGATCCCGACGGCATCCGCTGGCTGCGCAGGTTCCTCCGCGGCTATGCGGAACGTGGTGGCACGGTATTGATCGCCAGTCATCAGCTTCCTGAGCTGGAGCAGGTCGTGGATGAGGTGGTCGTCATCAGACGGCGGGCACTCTTCGCCGGCCGGCTCAGCGACCTCGTCACGAGTCAGCACGAGTCGCTGGAGACCAAGTACTTCGATCTGGTCGAGGGAGAATCCGCATGAGGCGAGTGATTCACAGCGAGGTGCTGCGCTCGGTGAGCGGGCTCTCCGTCTTGGCGGTCTACCTCGTGGCGCTCCTCATGCCGGCCTTTGTGCTCTTCTCCGACGGGTCGCGCTTCGACCTCGCCGGACTCGATTCCGCCGCGGCCACCACCCGTCTGCTGGAGCCGCTCGCCTGGTCCGCCATCTCCGCGGCGTTCGTCGGTGCGTACGGGGTCACCCGTGAGTACTACTACGGCTCGATGGACAGAACGCTCACCGGGGTCGGTTTCCGTCGCGCCTTCTCCGGAAAGCTCGTGGCCGGCGCCGTCACCGCGGTCGCGCTGTCCGTCTGCATCTCCATCGTGTGGACGGCGGGTGTCTCCGTCATCCTGATCCAGGACGGGTTGGCGCTCACCCTCACGCAGGACGCGTGGCGTCTGTATGCGGGGGTACTGCTCGGCGCGATCCTCGGCGCGGTCATCGGAGGATCCATCGGCTGGATCACCCGGAACTACTACGTGACCGCAGCCATCGTCCTGGCGTTTCCGATGGCTGTGGAGTTCGCGTTGCTGCGCACAGCGCCGGAGGTGGCGAAGTTCTCGCCGGGGTTGGCGCTCGCCGCATTGAGTGTTCCCGGATACCAGGACCGACTGCTCGAGTTCGGGCCTGCTCTCGGCGTGGGGCTCACGTGGGCCATCGGGCTGGTCGCGGTCGCCTGGGGGCGCGGACGCAGGCGGCTCGCGTGATCGGTCGGGCGTTTCGAGCGCAGGCGCGCAGCTTCGTCGGCGACATCGTCCTCCTCTGGGTGGCGGTGGCGGGGCTCGTGATGTCGCTCTCTTTGGCGACGAGCATCCCGCCTGAGTTCGCGGAGGCGCCGACTGACGTCCGGGCAGCGCTCACCGCGCCGTACAGCGCCGTGCTCGCGACGTACGCCGCGGTGTTCGCTGCCGTCTACGGTTCGTTCCGCTACACCATCGATCGGCGTGACGGAGTCGTCGCTCAGCGGCTGATGCTGCTGCCCCGGTGGACGATCTTCGTCGCCAGGGTCCCGGCGTCCGCCGTCGGCGGGGCCGTGGTCGCGCTCGCCGGAGTCATCGGCGGCCATACGGCGCTGGCTGTCGCGATGGGCGGCATCCCGGTGGATTGGGCGGCTGTCGGATCCACACTCGCGGTCGGTGCCGCCGCGGGGCTCTGGGGATTGGGGGTGGGAATCGTCGTGCAAGCCCATCTCGTGGCTCTCTTCGTCGCCTCCATGTCGATGGGCGCGGCGGTGCTCGTGGCGATGTTCTGGAGCGCCGGCGCCGTCTGCCTCCCGCTCCTCGCGATGCTCCAGGCCTTCGGGTTCGACATCGTCGCCGCCGGGATCACGTCGAACGACAGCCTCGACACGCCCCTGGCGGTGCTGGTGGCGGGGGGATGGGTGCTGGCGGCCCTCCTCGCCGGGGGAGTCTCGTTCCTGCGCCGCGATGTGAGGTAGGAGGCCCGTGAAGCACCGGGGAGGGTTCGGATCGGCGCACGGGCACGACGTAGGATCCCTAGGTGGCAACCCCCAAGATCGTCCTCTTCTACGCGTTCACGCCCCTCGCCGACCCCGATGCCGTCCGCGTCTGGCAACGCGACCTCGGCGAGGCTCTCGGGCTGCGGGGGAGGCTGCTCATCTCGAAGGACGGGATCAACGGCACGCTCGGAGGCGACATCGGTGCGCTGAAGAAGTGGCTGCGATCGTTCCGCTCCTATGCGCCGTTCGCCGACGCCGACATCAAGTGGAGCGAGGGGACGGGGCTGGATGCCGAGGGCCGCAGCCTCGACTTCCCCAAACTCAGCGTCAAGGTGCGCGACGAGATCGTGTCGTTCGGGGCGCCCGGTGAACTTCGCGTCGACGAGCACGGCGTCGTCGGTGGGGGCACACGGCTCAGCCCTGAAGAGCTTCACGGCCTGATCGACGAGCGCGGCGACGACGTGGTCTTCTTCGACGGCCGTAATGCCCTCGAGGCGCAGATCGGCCGTTTCCGCGGCGCGGTGGTGCCCGACACCGAGACGACCAGGGATTTCGTGCGGCTGCTCGACTCCGGCGCCTACGACGACCTCAAGGGCAAGCCCGTGGTCACCTACTGCACGGGCGGCATCCGTTGCGAGGTGCTGTCGAGCCTGATGACGGCGCGGGGGTTCGGCGAGGTGTACCAGCTCGAGGGCGGCATCGTCCGCTACGGCGAGAAGTACGGCGACGACGGTCTGTGGGACGGATCGCTGTACGTGTTCGACGGCCGCGGCTCGGTCGACTTCTCCGACCACGCGCGCGTCATCGGGGAGTGCGTCGGATGCGGGGCGCCGACCAAGCGCACCGCGAACTGCCCCGACCTCTCGTGCCGCTCGCAGTTCGTGGTCTGTGAGACCTGCGTGGCCGTGCCCTGCGCGGCCCACGCCGCCTGAGCCGGGAGACTCTCCGCCGGGCGGATGCGCTCAGACGGTGACGCCGGGCTCTGCGGCCCGCGGTGCGTACAGGGAGCGCGGCAGCAGCGCTGCACGCAACCGCGTCGGCCGATCGACGCTGTGCCGCAACTGCAGGAGCACCTCGTGCAGCGGCTCGGCGAGATCTGCCTGCGCGCCCCCCGATCGCGCGTAGTTCGCCTGCTCGACGGCATCCGTGAGTCGCCGCATCGCGGTCGCGTCCACGTGACTGTCCCGCACCAGACCGGCAGCACGGACCCGCGGCGTGTCGGCGTCGGAGACGGGCAGCTGCAGGTCGATCAAGGTGTCGCGGAGCTCCGCCCACGCCGCCGCCGGGTCTCCGCGGCGGGCCCTCGCCAACCGCCCGCGTCGTTCGACGAGACGGATGAGGGCCGGCAGCAGGAGCAGCGCCACGGCTCCGACCGCGGTGAGCACGACCGGCATCGGGTCGAGGAGACGTCGCGCGTCGCCGCTGGCCGAGTCGCCCCCGGCATCGCCGCGATCGGCTTCCGGTCCTGAAGTCTCCTCGGTCTGCGGAGCGGTCGTCGGCGCGGGAGTGGAGGGCGTTCCCGCGCCGCCGCCCTGCGTCACGCCCGCACGGAACGCGGTCGGCACGCCCAGCGACGCGGTGGGCTCGAAGGGCACCCATCCCACCCCGGGGAAGTGCACCTCCGGCCAGGAGTGCAGCTGATCGCTGGTCACGGAGAAGACCGACTCGGCGCCGCGCTTCTCGTCGGTGAGCGAACCGGGAAGGTAGCCGACGACGATGCGCACCTGCATCCCCAGACTCTCCGCCATGAGAGCGAACGCGCCAGCGAAGTGCACGCAGTAGCCCGAGCGCTCCTCCAGGAACTGTGCGACGGCCTCGGCACCGGTGCCGTCGAATCCCTCCTCCACAGGCGTTTCGAGGGAGTAGGCGAACTGCGAGCGGAACCAGTTCTGCAGCGCGATGAGTCGGTCGTAGTCGGTGCTCGCGGCCGCGGTCACATCCGTGGCGAGTTCCGCGATGATGCCGGGCAGCTCCACCGGCTCGGCATCGGGATCGACCACCGGGGGTGACGCGTCGATCGCGCGGATCTGCTCGAGGGTGGGAATGAGGCGGGACGAGGTGACGGTGTAGTCGTTGCCCACGGCGTCGGCGATGCGGGAGAAGAGCGTGCGGTTGTCGGGAGACACCCGCCACGATCCGCTGAGTCCCTGGACGTCGGTGGCGGGGTAGGGGACCGGAAGCCACGAGCTCGACATGCGCAGCACGCGGATGGAGGTGTTCTCCTCCTCCGTCGCGATCTCCTCGCCCCACTCCGGTGCGCCGAATCCGTCGCTCTGCGACTGCAGATCGCCCCGGTCGGGTTGCCACACCCGTCCGTCGAATCGGGAGAGCGTCGTCAGCCGCAGATAGGGTGCGACATCGCCCTTGGCGGCCACGGTCAGCACCTCGACCGGGTTGGGCTGGCGAAGGTCGTCGCCGAGGCGCAGCGACGCGTCGACGGTGACCCCGACGCCCGTGCCCGCCATGCTCGTCGCGACGGGCAGCACGGGTGCCATCACCAGCGTGGTCACCAGTGCGGCGGCCCCGACTCCGACGGCGACCGACAGCGACGAGCGGCGCGGGGCTTCCGGATGCCGCCGCGCGGTGTACCGGAACAGGACGAGGGCGATCACACCGAACAGCACGAACCAGACGACGTTGGTGTCGCCCAGCGTGATGATCATTGGCACGGCTCCGATGGCGCCGGTCAGCAGGGTCGCCAGCACGGCGGAGCGGTGCGCCACGAGGTGATCGATCAGGATCGCGACGATCGCGAAGCCGGCGGCCATGGCGGCGGCGAGAGCAGCGGAGGCGTCCAAGGGCGCGGAGCCGAACACGACGGCCTCGAAGGCAGCAGCCCCGAGCGTGCCGAACACGGCGAAGGTCGTCGACGTCGGAAAGACTCCGAGGATCGCGGTGTCACCGGCAACCAGCAGCGTCACGACAGCGACCGCGACCGCGACCTGGGCGGCGAAGGATCCGGCGTCCTGGAGCCATGCGGCTCGTCGGCGCAGCAGCCACCGCAGCAGCATCCCGGAGCCCGCCACGGCGATGATCACGACCAGGACGGACGACGACCACGCTCCGGGGGAGATGACGGAGGTGTACGGCCACATCGCCACGAGCGTCGCCGTCGCGGCCAGCACACCGGGTCCGACGACGCCGGTCGGCTCGTCACGATCGCGGTGCCAGCGTGGTGCCGTCGGCACGGGGGCGGCTGCGGTCCGCGGCGGCTGCTCAGCGCGGAACATCGCCGACTCCGATCCGCGCGGAGACGGCGTCTTCCCAGGCGTCGGCGATGACGGAGCCGAGCGCCACCACCGTCCAGCCGTGCGGGGCGGCGGCCTCAGCCGCTCCGGGCAGCAGCTCTGTGCTGAACAGCATCGGCGCGGCGGCTCCGGCCGGGCGCAGCAGCGTCGCGTCCTCTTCGTCGAGACGTCCGGTGATGAAGACCAGCGGCCCCGGAGGGGTCCCGCCGATGAGCGTCGCCAGATCGCGGCTCTCGCCGCGCGGTGTGACCATCGCAAGGGCCACGAGAAGCCCATCGCGATCGTCCTCGTGTCCGCGCAGCGCGCCGAGCAGTGTCCCCGTGCTGTCGATCACGTCGACGCTGTACCCCTCGGACGCGAGGTGTACAGCGGCGGACGCGCACAGCGACACGGCGGCCTCGAACGCCGGGTCCGCATCGACACCCGGCGCATCCCAGTGGCGCGCGCTGCGATCGAGCACGACGACCGCATCGGGGCTGGATTCCTCCTCCTCCTGGCGCACCATGAGCTGTCCGCGGTGTGCGGTCGCGCGCCAGTGGATGCGACGCATCGAGTCGCCCGGGATGTATCCACGCGGCGAGAGGTTGTCGCTGCCCTGTCCGAGCCGGGTCGACGAGGTGTGCGCGGTGCCTCCCGCGGCTCCGACCCGCACGGCCAGCGGAGCGAGCGCGAAGATCTCGGGGACGACCGTGACGCTGCGGGTTTCGCCGAATGTCTGCTCGCGCTGCGCGAGGCCGAACGGATCGACCGTGCGCAGCATCAGCGGCCCGAGTGGCCACACGCCGCGCCGCACGCCGGTGATCAGATAGCTGAGCTGGCCGGTCTCGGGGGGATAGTCACCGCCCGAGTCTCCGGCGACGGCGTCGGGCAGCACGTCGTGCCAGAGCCCGGGCGGCACCCGCAGAGCGCGCAGCGAGAGCCGCACCGTCACCCGTGAGGTCTCGGACACCGTGAGCAGATCGGTGGAGATCTGGCGTGTGACCGTTCCGGACCGGCGCGGCAGCCGGACGGCGAGCAGGGAGAAGAGCGTGAGGGCGGCCAGGAGCAACCCGATGTAGAGCAGGATGCGGGTGCCGAGGACGTTGGCGGCGATCATGCAGCCCAGTGCCGCGATGAGCGCACCGGCTCCGCGGCGGGTGAGGGATCGGCGTCTTCGCATGGTCTGCTCGGTCAGGAACGCGTCGCGACGGGCACACGGACCCGTTCGACGATCTGTGTGAGCGCGGCTTCGACGGGTTGCGCCCCCGCGCGGTGGGCTCCGCGCGCCGGCAGCAGCCTGTGAGCGAGGACGGGGATGAGCAGGGCGGTGATGTCGTCGGGGATCACGTAGTCGCGCCCGTCGAGCGCGGCCCAGACCTTCGCCGCGCGGACCAGCTGCAGGGTCGCCCGCGGACTGGCCCCGAGGTGCAGGTTCGGGTCGGAGCGCGTCGCCTGTGCAAGCGCGACGGCGTACTCCTCGAGGGCGGGTGCCACGTGGACCGATCGCGCCCAGGCGACGAGCTGGGAGATGGACGTCGCGTCGGCGACGGGCGTCACGGCGGCGAGCGGACTCACGACGTCGCGCTGGCGGAGCATGAGCGCCTCGGCGGCGGCATCCGGGTATCCCATCGAGATGCGCATCATGAATCGGTCGCGCTGCGCTTCGGGAAGGGCGTAGGTGCCCTCCATCTCGAGCGGGTTCTGGGTCGCGACGACCAGGAACGGCGTCGGGAGCAGATGGGTGGCGCCGTCGACGGTGACCTGGCCCTCCTCCATCGCCTCGAGAAGGGCGGACTGCGTCTTGGGGGAGGAGCGGTTGATCTCGTCGGCGATCACGATGTGTGCGAAGACCGCCCCGCGCTTGAACTCGAACTCCCGGTCGACGGGGTTGTAGACCGAGACGCCGGTGACGTCGCCCGGCAGCAGATCGGGGGTGAACTGGATGCGGCGCACCGTCGCATCCACGCTCGCGGCGAGTGCGCGCGCGAGCATCGTCTTACCCACCCCGGGGACGTCCTCGATGAGCAGGTGCCCTTCGGCCAGGAGACACACGAGGGCGCTGCGCACGGCATCCGGCTTGCCGTCGATGACCTGGCCGATCGAGCCGAGGATCGCAGCGGTCTGCGCGGCGAACCGTTCGGCATCGATCGTCACCGGGATCAGGGGGGCGTTCTCTGGCATGCGTTCCCTCTCACATCGGCGCTGCGGTGCGCGTTACTCGATCGTAACCCTGTGGAGGGTCCGCCGCTCTGGCAGGTTCCCCAGAGGTTGGGGCGCGTGGTGCTGATCGGTTCGGACCATCCGATCCGTCGGGTTAGGATAGGAGACGGCTCTCCGCGTGGCGGCATCCAGGCCAATTCCCCCAGGGCGGAAACGCAGCAAGGGTAACCGGGCTCTGCTGGGTGCGCGGAGAGTCATTTTTATGCCCGCGCACCGGCATCACGCCCAGCGGTTCGTCGGCCGCACCTGCGACAATCGTCCGGTGACCGTCACCCAGCCTCCGAAGGCGCAGCATCCACTCGGCCGATTCGCCTCGCCGGTGCTCCTGCTCGTGGCCATGTGGGTCGTGCAGCTCGCCGATGCGATCCTGCCTGGTTCGTTCACCGGGTTCGGGCTGCGGTCGTGGGATCTCTCGGGCCTCGGCGGCATCGTGCTCGGCCCGCTGCTGCACGCGAACTGGCAGCATCTGATCGCGAACTCCGTCCCCTTCCTGGTGCTCGGGTGCCTCGTCGCGGTCGAGGGCGCGCGCAGGTTCTGGGCCGTCACGGCCATCGTCGCGATCGTCGGCGGCATCGGCACCTGGGTCGTGAACGCCCCGGGAACGTTGACGGTCGGCGCCTCCGGGCTCGTGTTCGGCTACTTCGGCTACGTCGTGATGCGGGTGTTCGCGCCGGGCCGTGTCGCCCACCGCATCCTCTATGCCGTGATCGCGCTCGTCGTCATCGCGCTGTACGGCGGATCGATGCTGGCCGGAGTGTTCGGCGCCGCCGAGGGCATCTCCTGGCAGGGGCACCTCTTCGGCGCGATCGGCGGCGGTGTGGCCGCGTTCGTCGGTCGCCCCAAAGCCTCGCGCGAGGCACTGACGACATGAGCTCGGGGCGCACGGCGTCGCGGACGAAAGGACGGCCGGCGGCGAAGAAGCCTGCGGCGAGGCGCAAGAGCACGCCCCGCCGGCGCAGGCCCAGCGCGCGACGACAGGCGGCGATCAGGGCGCGCCGCCGGAAGATCCTCAAGCGCGCGCTCGTCTCGCTGGGTGCCGTCGTGGTGCTCGGCGGCCTGCTCGCGCTCATCCCGCTGGGACTCGCCCGTGACCCCGCACCGATCTGCATCGACGAGCCTCGGACGTTCCCCGAGGCGGGCATCGAGGGGTGGAGCGGCGAGCAGCTCGAGAACGCCGCAACCATCATCCGCACGGCGGGAGCCCTCGGGTTCCCCCGCGACGGTCAGATCATCGGGGTGATGACGGCGATGGGGGAGAGCAGTCTCCACAACATCGACTACGGCGACTGGGAGACGAGCGGGTTCACCAACCCCGACGGATCGCGCACGACCAGCATCGGCCTGTTCCAGCAGCAGGACTGGTGGGGCAGCGTCGAGCAGCGGATGGATCCCGCGACCGCCGCGACGCTGTTCTTCGACCGGCTGGGGCGGCTTCCCGGCTGGCAGGCCATGGAGCCCTCGCACGCGATCCACCGGGTGCAGATCAACACCGACCGTGACTACTACTCGCGCTTCCAGGCGGATGCCACCGCCGTGGTCGACGCGCTGTCCGGACCCTGCGAGTGATGCCCCGCATTTGTCCTGGTGGGTTCCCCGGCGGGTTCCCGGATGCCGCGCCTAAGCTGAGCATGTGGCGCGGAGCATCTACATCACCTCGGCCGAAGGCCATACCGGCAAGTCGACGATCGCCCTCGGGACGCTCGACGCCCTGATGCGCGTGTCACCGCGCGTGGGGGTGTTCCGCCCGATAGCGCGATCGGTGACCGACCGTGACGAGATCCTCGAGCTGCTGCTCGCTCACGACGGCGTGCACCTCGACTACGAGGATTGCATCGGCGTCACCTACGACGACGTGCGTGCCGACCCGGAGGTCGCGCTGTCGACGATCGTCGCGCGGTTCAAGGCCGTCGAGGCGCAATGCGACTCCGTCGTCATCATCGGCAGCGACTACACGGATGTCGCGAGTCCGGCCGAACTCGGATTCAACGCGCGGATCGCCGCGAACCTCGGTGCCCCCGTGCTGCTCGTGCTCAGCGGCCGCGACCAGCAGCGTCAGGCCGAGCAGCTCGGCACCACGACCGCGCGCGCCGCCGCTGCGATCGGACAGATCGCCGCACTCGCGCTGTCCGAGCTCGCCGCGGAGCGCGCGGAGTTGTTCGCCGTCGCCGTGAACCGGGCCGACCCCGAGGCGCTCGACGCCATCATCGACGCCGTCCACGCCGTGCTCCCCGGAGACCGGACGCCGGTGTGGGCGATCCCCGAGGACCGCGCGCTCGTGGCGCCCTCGATCCGGGGCATCCTCACCGCCGTCGACGGCACCCTGCTCAAGGGTGACGACGACCGGCTGAGCAGGGAGGCGCTGACCATCGTCGTCGCCGGCATGTCGATGGTGAACGTGCTCCCGCGCCTCACCGAAGAGGCCGTCGTGGTGATCCCCGCCGATCGCACCGAGGTGCTGCTCGCCGCGCTGCTCGCCGATTCTTCGGGGACTTTCCCGCGCATCGCCGGCATCATCCTGAACGGCCCCTTCCCCCTGCCGGAGCCGATCGTGCAGCTGCTCGACGGCTTCGCGTCATCGGTGCCGATCATCGCGACCGACCTCGGCACGTACGACACCGCGGTGCGGGTGATGGGAACCCGCGGACGTATCTCGGTCGACTCGCGCAGCCGATACGACCGCGCACTCGGGCTGTTCCAGGCCCACGTCGACATCGCAGATCTCACCGAGCAGCTCGGTCTCGCCGAGGCGCACGTCGTGACGCCGCTGATGTTCCAGTACGGGCTCATCGAGCGCGCCCGTGCCGACCGGCGTCGCATCGTCCTGCCCGAGGGCGACGACGACCGCATCCTGCGGGCCGCGGCCACGCTTCTCGCCCGGGAGGTCGCCGACCTGACGATCCTCGGCGACGAGGCGGCCATCCGCGCCCGCGCCGTCGAGCTCGGCGCCGACATCACGGCGGCCCAGGTGCTCAGCCCCACCGACCCCGAGCTGGTCGAGCGGTTCGCGACCGAATACGCCCGGCTGCGGGCGCACAAGGGAACCACGCTCGCGCAGGCCGCCGACACCGTGACCGACGTGTCGTACTTCGGCACGATGATGGTGCATCTCGGTCTCGCCGACGGCATGGTCTCCGGCGCGGCGCACACGACCGCGCACACGATCCGTCCGTCGTTCGAGATCATCAAGACCAAGCCGGGCGTCAACGTCGTCTCCAGCGTCTTCCTGATGGCGCTCGCCGACCGCGTGCTCGTGTACGGAGACTGCGCGGTGATCCCGGATCCGACGAGCGAGCAGCTCGCCGACATCGCGATCTCCTCGGCGGCGACGGCACGCCGGTTCGGCATCGACCCCCGCGTCGCCATGCTGTCGTACTCGACGGGGGAGTCCGGTTCCGGAGCCGACGTCGACAAGGTGCGCGCCGCGACCGCTCTCGTGCGCGAGCGCGCGCCGGAGCTGCCGGTCGAGGGTCCGATCCAGTACGACGCGGCGGCGGATGCGGCAGTCGCCAAGGCCAAGCTCCCGGATTCGGCCGTGGCAGGACGGGCGACGGTCTTCGTGTTCCCCGACCTCAACACCGGCAACAACACCTACAAGGCGGTGCAGCGCTCAGCCGGCGCCGTGGCCATCGGCCCGGTGCTGCAGGGACTCAACAAGCCCATCAACGACCTGTCCCGCGGCGCGCTCGTCGACGACATCGTGAACACGGTCGCGATCACGGCGATCCAGGCGCAGGGAGAGCAGGCATGAGCGCGATCCTCGTGATCAACAGCGGGTCATCGTCGCTGAAGTACAGCCTGATCGACATCGAGCAGGAGAATCTGCTCGCGAGCGGTCTCATCGAGCGCATCGGGCAGGGCTCCAGCCCGGTCGCGCACACCGTGCGTCCCGACACCGACGCGGATGCCGTGCCGACGATGCTCGACGCGACCTACCGCAGCGAACGGCCGATCGCCGATCACGCCTCCGCATTCGAGGTGATGCGGGAGCAGTTCGCCGCACACGGGCCCTCGCTCGCACAGCATCCTCCGGTCGCGGTCGGACACCGCGTGGTGCACGGCGGCGCGCGCTTCTACGCCCCCACCCTGATCGACGCCGACGTGGAACGGCAGATCGACGAACTCGCGGTGCTCGCACCGCTGCACAACCCGGCGAACCTGGCGGGCATCCTCGCCGCGCGTGCCGTGTTCGACCAGGTTCCGCATGTGGCCGTCTTCGACACCGCCTTCCACCAGACGCTTCCCCCGGCCGCCTACACCTACGCGATCGACGCCGCGCTCGCCGCGGAGCATCGGGTGCGACGCTACGGATTCCACGGCACCAGCCACCAGTACGTGAGCGAGTCCGCGGCAGCGTTCCTCGGACGGGATCTCGCGGGGCTCCGGCAGATCGTGTTCCACCTCGGCAACGGGGCCTCGGTCACCGCGATCGAGGGCGGTCGCTCCGTGGAGACCTCCATGGGCCTCACACCGCTCGAGGGGCTGGTGATGGGCACGCGCTCGGGCGACATCGATCCCGCGGCGCTCGTGCATCTCTCGCGCCGTGCCGGGTACTCGATCGACGACCTCGACTCCCTGCTCAACACCCGCAGCGGACTCGCCGGGCTCGCCGGACGCAGCGACATGCGCGACATCCTGGCCGGAGTGGAGGCGGGCGACGATGCCGCGCAGCTCGCCTTCGACGTGTACGTGCACCGTCTGCGCGCCTACGCCGGTGCGTACATCGCGCAGCTCGGGGGAGTGGATGTCATCTCCTTCACCGCGGGCGTCGGCGAGAACGCGGCCCCTGTGCGGGCAGCTGCGATGGCGACGCTCGGCTTCGCGGGCGTCGAGATCGATCCGGCGCGCAACGAGGCCAGAGGGCGCGGCATCCGTCGGATCTCCACCGACTCCTCCGCGGTGACCGTGCTCGTGGTGCCGACGGACGAGGAGCTGCAGATCGCCAGGCAGACCGCCGAGCTGCTCTGATCCGCCCGCGGGGGTTACCCCGTGGTGCGCCACCGCATTACGCTTGCACAGTGGCACGGAGAGGTGCCGGCCCGCTGATCGCCCTTCTCCTGGAGGCTCTGTGCCAGAAGCACTGCCCGACCTGTTCCACGCCGAAGGCGTGCTCTTCGATCTCGACGGCGTGCTCACCCCGACCGCCGAGGTGCACATGCGCGCCTGGCAGGCCGTGTTCGACGACGTCTTCGCCCAGTGGGGCATCACTGCGCCCTACACGGACGCGGACTACTACGACTACGTCGACGGCAAGAAGCGCTACGACGGCGTCGCGAGCCTGCTGCGCAGCCGCAACGTCGAGGTGCCCTGGGGGGAGGTCGACGACGACCCGTCGGCCGAGACGGTGTGCGGCATCGGCAACCGCAAGAACGCGGCGTTCGCCGCCTCCCTGCGGGGTCAGGGCATCACGCCGTACCCCGGCTCCCTCGCGCTCGTCGAGAGCCTGCACGACGCAGGCATCCCGCTCGGCGTCGTGTCGAGCTCCAAGAACGCCGAGGAGGTGCTGGCCGCCGCCGGCATCCGCGCGTTCTTCCGCATCGTCGTGGACGGGGTCGTGGCCGAGCGCGACGGGCTCGCCTCCAAGCCCGCCGCCGACATGTTCGCCGCCGGCGCCGTCGCCCTCGGGGTGGATCCGGCGCGCTCGGTCGCCGTCGAGGATGCCACGTCCGGGGCCGCCTCCGCGGCCGCAGCCGGCTACGCGACCGTGATCGGCGTCGATCGCGGTGCCGGTGCCGATGCGCTCCGAGCCGCCGGCGCCACGATCGTCGTCGACGATCTCGCACTCTTCGTCCCCGCCACCCGCACCGACATCCCGGAGACCGCATGATCGACCGCGACCGCTTCCCCGTCGACCCGTGGCGTCTGATCGACACCCACTACTCGGAGGAAGGCGTCGGCGAGACGCTGTTCTCGGTGGGCAACGGCTACCTCGGCCTCCGCGGCAACCACATCGAGGGCCGTGGCGCCCAGGAGCACGGCACGTTCATCAACGGGCTGCACGAGACCTGGCCGATCCGGCATGCCGAGCAGGCCTACGGCTTCGCGGAGGTCGGGCAGACGATCGTCAACGCCCCCGACGCCAAGGTCATGCGCGTGTACGTCGATGACGAGCCGATCTCGCTCGACGACGCCGACGTGCGCGAGTACCGTCGCACGCTCGACCTGCGCACCGGCATCCTGGAGCGCCTCGTGGTGTGGGAGACGCCGTCGGGCAAGCGCGTGCGCATGCGTGATGAGCGCATCGTGAGCTTCGAAGAGCGCCACCTCGCCGTCCTCCGCCTCGAGGTCGTCGTGGAGAACGCTGACGCCCCGGTCACGATCAGCTGTCAGCTGCTCAACCGTCAGGACGGCGCCGGAGTGTACGCCGGGACCCCGATCGGCACGAAGGCCGCCGCCTTCGACCCTCGCAAGGCCGAGAAGATCGCCGACCGCGTGCTCGAGCCCGCTGAGCACTGGCAGGACGGACTGCGCTCGGCGCTGTCGTACCGCGTCGCGGATTCCGGGATGACCGTCGCCGTGGTCGCCGACCACGTCGTCGAGACCGAGAACGAGTACAACGCCCGCACGCTCGTGGAGCCCGACATCGCGAAGAACGTCTTCCGCGTGCAGGCGAAGGCCGGCGTCCCGATCACCGTCACCAAGCTCGTCAGCTATCACACCTCGCGGGGCGTGCCGCCGCGCGAGCTCGTCGACCGTTGCCGTCGCTCGCTGGACCGTGCGGCGGATGAGGGCGTCGAGACGGTGTTCCGGCGTCAGCGGGAATGGCTCGACGCGTTCTGGGAGCGCAGCGACGTGCAGATCGGCGGACGCGACGACCTGCAGCAGGCCACGCGCTGGTGCCTGTTCCAGCTCGCGCAGGCCTCCGCAAGAGCCGACGGCGCCGGAGTCCCCGCGAAGGGGGTCTCCGGGTCGGGCTACAGCGGGCACTACTTCTGGGACACCGAGATCTACGTGCTCCCGTTCCTCACCTACACGACGCCGCGGTGGGCGTACAACGCGCTGCGCGCACGGGTGGCCATGCTCCCGGCGGCGCGTCGTCGCGCGGCGCAGCTCAACGAGGCTGGTGCGCTCTTCCCGTGGCGCACCATCAACGGCGAGGAGGCCTCGGCCTACTACGCGGCCGGTACCGCGCAGTACCACATCAACGCCGACATCAGCTTCGCCCTGGGCAAGTACGTGCGCGCCACGGGTGACGAGGAGTTCCTGCGGCGCGAGGGCGCCGACATCGCGATCGAGACGGCACGGCTGTGGGCGACGCTCGGGTTCTGGCGCGCCTCGCGTCTGGTGGAGGACGTGGATGCGGGGGACGGCACCGAGACCTTCCACATCCACGGCGTCACCGGTCCGGACGAGTACACGACCGTCGTGAACGACAACCTCTACACGAACGTGATGGCGCGCTACAACCTCCGCTACGCGGCCAAGGTCGTGCGCGAGATCAAGGAGAGCTACCCCGAGGACTACGTGAAGCTCGTCGACAGGACGGGCCTGGGCCCCGGCGAGGCCGAGGCGTGGGATCGGGCCGCCGAGGCGATGTTCATCCCGTACAGCGAAGGCCTCGGCATCCACCCGCAGGACTCGCTCTTCCTCGAGCGCGAGGTCTGGGATCTCGCCAACACCCCCGCCGAGCAGCGACCGCTGCTGCTGCACTTCCACCCCCTGGTGATCTACCGGTTCCAGGTGCTCAAGCAGGCGGACGTCGTCCTCGCGCTGTTCCTGCAGGGGAACCACTTCTCGCCCGAAGAGAAGAAGGCCGACTTCGACTACTACGACCCGCTGACCACGGGCGACTCGACCCTGTCGGCGGTGGTGCAGTCGATCCTCGCCGCCGAGGTGGGCTATCAGGACCTCGCCAGGAAGTACTTCGAGCAGTCGCTGTTCGTCGACCTGCACGACCTGCACCACAACGCGGCGGACGGCGTGCACGTGGCCTCCGCGGGCGGCGTGTGGACCGCGCTGGT
Source organism: Microbacterium sp. NPDC090218 (assembly GCA_044900255.1). Lineage (GTDB taxonomy): Bacteria > Actinomycetota > Actinomycetes > Actinomycetales > Microbacteriaceae > Microbacterium. Next base: position 732,085 of record JBJDMS010000002.1, read on the forward strand.
GTGCGGTTTCGGCGGCATGCGCGACTACGCGGGCGACCTGAGCTTCGACCCGCGGCTGCCGGCGGACTGGCCCTCGCTGTCGTTCCCGCTGCAGTGGCAGGGATCCACGATCCAGGTGACGGTCACCAGGGACGAGCTGCGCGTGCAGGTGCGCAGCGGACCCCCGGTGCCCTTCAGCGTGCGCGACACCGCCTACATCGCGACCGTGGAGGACGACGTGGTGGTGCGGCTCGCCGACCAGGGGCCGCTGATCCCCGGCCGCCCGACGCTGCGCCAGTTCGCCGACGCGCGGCGTGAGGACGGCACGCGCATGTCGGCATCCGTTCCGGTGATCACGACGGCGATCCCCGTGATCGAACCCATCGACTGACGTCGGGGCCCGCCGAAGGTCGGTGGCACGCCGTAGGCTGTTGAGGTGACCACAGCCCTCTACCGCCGCTACCGACCCGAGACGTTCGGCGAGATGATCGGGCAGTCCCAGGTGACCGATCCGCTCATGACGGCGCTGCGCGGCGATCGGGTCGGCCACGCCTACCTGTTCTCCGGTCCTCGTGGGTGCGGGAAGACGACCTCGGCCCGCATCCTCGCGCGCTGCCTGAACTGCGCCGAGGGGCCGACCGACGTGCCGTGCGGCGTCTGCCCGAGCTGCGTCGAGCTGTCGCGCGCCGGCGGCGGTTCGCTCGACGTCGTCGAGATCGACGCCGCGAGCCACAACGGCGTCGACGACGCGCGCGACCTGCGCGAGCGGGCCACGTTCGCCCCCAGCCGCGACCGGTACAAGATCTTCATCCTCGACGAGGCGCACATGGTCACCCCGCAGGGGTTCAACGCGCTGCTCAAGCTCGTCGAAGAGCCACCGGAGCACGTCAAGTTCATCTTCGCGACCACCGAGCCCGAGAAGGTCCTCGGCACGATCCGCTCCCGCACGCACCACTATCCGTTCCGGCTCGTGCCGCCCGCGGCGATGCTCGAGTACGTGGCCAAGCTGTGCGCCGAGGAGGGCGTGATCGTCGAGCAGGGCGTGCTCCCGCTCGTCGTGCGCGCCGGCGGCGGCTCGCCCCGAGACACGCTCTCGCTGCTCGACCAGCTGATCGCCGGATCCGATGCGCCGGCCGGCTCCGAGACGGTCACGGTCGGCTACGCACGCGCGGTTTCCCTGCTCGGGTACACGCACGCCGCCCTCCTCGACGAGATCGTCGACGCGCTCGCCGCGGGAGACGCCGCATCCGCGTTCCCGGCGATCGATCGCGTCGTGCAGACGGGTCAGGACCCGCGACGCTTCGTCGACGACCTGCTCGAGCGACTGCGCGACCTCATCGTGATCGCCGCGGTCGGTGCGGGCGCCTCGGCCGTTCTGCGCGGCATCGCCGAAGACGAGCTGGAGCGCATGCGCGGCCAGGCCGAGGCCTTCGGCGCCGCCCGTCTCTCGCGCACGGCCGACGTGGTCAGCGCCGCCCTCGACGACATGTCGGGTGCGACCTCGCCCCGCCTGCATCTGGAGCTCATGGTCGCGCGCGTGCTCGCGAGTGCGACGGAGGCTGCTGCCGCAGCCTCCGCGCCCGTAGCCGAGCGAGCCGCGACTCCTTCCCGCCAGGTCGCGGCCCCGGGGCCATCTGCTCCGTCACCCGCGGCCGCGGCACCCGCTCCGGCGGCTCCTGCGGCACAGGCTCCGGCGGCTCCGGCCGCCTCCGTGCCCGCACCGGAGGCCGTCGAATCCGCTTCGGCGCCCGCCGCCCCCGCCGACCAGACCCCGGTCGTCGAGCAGGTCGCGAGCGCGGCCGCCAGCGCAGCGCCCGAGGCTTCGGCACCGGAGCCTGCGGCCCCGCAGGGACCGGTCACGTTCGAGCGCGTCCGTGCGGTGTGGCCTGCGGTGCTGACGCGGCTCGAGAGCATCAGCCGCACGTCCTGGCTGCTGGCGACCGCCGTGCAGCCACTGGCGTACGTCACCGACACCGAGGTGCTGACGCTCGGCTTCACCAGCCAGCACGACGTCGCGAAGTTCAAGGGAACGACTCCGGGCTCCGGTCCCTCCGACCATCTGCGCACCGCGATCGAGCAGGAGCTCGGTGTGCGGGTCAAGTATCTTCCCGCGCCGATGCCGTCCGGAGGTGCTCCGCGCCAGTCCGGAGCCTCAGGTCCGTCGGCACCCGCCGATTCCGCTCCCGCATCGGAGCCTGCGTCAGCGGGTTCCTCCCGTCCGCAGGTCCGCAGCGCGTCTGCCTCCACCGTGACGGAATGGGCCGTCGCGCCGATCCCGACCGCGACCGTGGAGCCGCCGAGCGCCGCACCTGCACCATCGTCGCCTCTCCCGGTCGACGATGAGCCCGAAGAGGTCGAGGCCGCGGCATCCGCACCGCAGCCACCGTCCGACGGTGCCGTCGATCGCGATGAGCCCCCGCTCCCCGGCGACGACGAGGCCCCGGCCTACGACGACGAGCCGCCCTACGATCCCTCGTACGAGCCGCCCGTGTCGCGTCAGGCTGCCCCCGAACGGCCGGCGCCGCAGGTGCAGCGCGCGGCAGCGGCCCCGCCGGTCGTCATCGAGCGCACGCCCACGCCCGGGGGAGTGCAGCGCTACGGTGAGGCCGTGATCCGCCAGGTGCTCGGCGCGACGTTCCTGCGCGAAGAGCCCTACGAGCCCCCGACGAGGTTCTCCTGATGTACGACGGCATCGTTCAGGAACTGATCGACGAGTTCGGTCGGCTCCCCGGCATCGGCCCGAAGTCCGCCCAGCGGATCACGTTCCACATCCTCCAGACGCCGACGTTCGACGTCGCGCGTCTCGCCGAGCTTCTCAGCGAGATCCGTACCCGCGTGCGGTTCTGCGAGATCTGCGGCAACGTGGCGGAGCAGGAGCGCTGTGCGATCTGTCGCGATCCGCGACGCAGCCAGGCGCTGATCTGCGTGGTCGAAGACGCGAAGGATGTCGCGGCGATCGAGCGCACCCGGGAGTTCCGTGGGCTCTACCACGTGCTCGGTGGAGCCATCAGCCCGATCGCCGGCATCGGACCTGACGACCTCCGCATCGCGCAGCTCATGACCCGCCTCGCCGACGGCACGGTGCAGGAGGTGATCCTCGCCACCAACCCGAACCTCGAGGGGGAGGCGACGGCGAGCTACCTGAGCCGCCTGCTGACCACCATGCAGATCACCGTGTCCCGGCTCGCCTCCGGGCTTCCGGTCGGCGGTGACCTGGAGTATGCCGACGAGGTCACCCTCGGACGCGCGTTCGAGGGTCGGCGCATCCTGTGACACCGAGCGCGGGTTTCTCGCGTCGCGGCTGGTTGCTCTTCGGGGCCATGGCGCTCCTGTGGGGCGTGCCCTACCTGTTCATCAGCGTCGCGGTCGAGTCGTTCTCCCCGCCGGCGATCGTGGCCGGACGTACGCTCATCGCCGCGCTGCTGCTGCTGCCGTTCGCGATCCGGAGCGGAGCACTGCGGGCCGCACTGAAGCACTGGCCCTGGGTGCTCGCCTTCGGTGCCGTCGAGATGGCCGGACCCTTCCTCCTGCTCGGACATGCCGAGATGACGCTGCCCTCCGGCATGACCGGACTCCTCGTGGCGACCGTGCCGCTGTTCGCCGCCCTGATCGCCCTCGGCGGCGGCGACCGTGGGGTGCTGCGCCCCGCACGCGGCATCGGCCTGCTCGTCGGATTCGTCGGGGTCGCGATCGTCGTCGCCGGTCCCGGTCTCTTCGGCGGGGAGGTCAGCCTGCTCGCCGCGGGCGAGGTGCTGATGGTCGCGGTGCTGTATGCGATCGCCCCGTTCATCGTGGCGCGCAGACTGAACGACGTCCCCTCGCTGGGCACCATCACGCTTTCGCTGCTGATGATTGGGATCTTCTACCTCCCGATCGGCCTGCTCACCCAGCATCAGGTCCCCACCCTGCCGTCGATCGCGGCGCTTCTCGCCCTCGCGGTGATCTGCACGGCGGTGGCGTTCCTCGCCTTCTTCGCGCTCATCCGTGAGGTGGGGCCGGTGCGCGCTCCACTTTTCACCTATGTGAACCCTGTCGTCGCGATCATCCTCGGCGCGATCGTCCTCGCCGAGCCGCTGACCCCTGGCCTGCTTCTCGGCTTCCCGCTGATCATCGTCGGCTGCTGGTTCGCCGCTACCGGCGGTCGGCTGCGTCCCGTCTCTCCGCAGGCGCTGCCTCCCTCCCTCTGACGCCCCCGCGTCGCGCCCTACGCGCCCGTGCGCGCCCGGTTCCGTCCTGCCGCCACGTCGCCGAGCGCACGGCTTGTTGTCGAACGTACGGCTTGTCGGCGCAGTCCTCCCGCGCACTCGGCAGCATCCCGTGCACTCGGCGACCGGGGGGAGCGTGGCGCTCGCGCCCGAGGCTGCCCGCGCCTCGCTTGCGCCGAGTGCACGACTTGTTGTCGAGCGCACGGCTTGTCAGCGCAGTATTCCCGTGCGTTCGGCAGCATCCCGTGCACTCGGCGCACAAGAGGGGGGAGGGAGGGGGAGGGGGGAGAGGGAGAGAGGGGGCGGACACATGCGCAGCGGGGCATACGTGCCGATCGTAGAATGAGCGTGGGCGGATCCGCCCGACATCCCAGGGAGTGATCGTGGCCCTCATCGTGCAGAAGTACGGCGGCTCGTCCGTCGCCGACGCAGAGAGCATCAAGCGCGTCGCCAAGCGCATCGTCGACACCCGTCGTGCAGGTCACGACGTCGTCGTGGCGGTCAGCGCCATGGGCGACACCACCGATGAGCTGCTGGAGCTCGCGAACGAGGTCGCGCCTATCCCGGCGCCGCGCGAACTCGACATGCTCCTGTCCAGCGGAGAGCGCATCTCGATGGCTCTGCTGGCGATGGCGATCCACTCGATGGGCTTCGAGGCGCGGTCGTTCACCGGCAGCCAGGCGGGCATGATCACGGATTCGCAGCACGGTGCCGCGCGCATCGTCGACGTCACCCCCGTGCGTCTGCGCGAAGCGCTCGACGAGGGTGCGATCGTGATCGTCGCCGGGTTCCAGGGCTTCAACCGCGACACCCGTGACATCACGACGCTCGGCCGCGGAGGGTCGGACACCACGGCGGTCGCCCTGGCCGCTGCTCTCGACGCCGATGTGTGCGAGATCTACAGCGACGTGGACGGCATCTTCACGGCAGACCCGCGAGTGATCCCGAAGGCGCAGAAACTCGACCACGTCTCCAGCGAGGAGATGCTCGAGCTCGCCGCCAACGGCGCCAAGGTGCTCTACATCCGCGCCGTCGAGTACGCCCGCCGTCACGGGGTCCTCATCCACGCTCGGTCGACCTTCTCGTCGGCCGAGGGCACATACGTTCTGGGCGAGGGAATGAAGAACCCTCGCGAAGCCGAGGGAGCAGCCATGGAAGAACCGATCGTCGCCGGTGTCGCCACCGACTTCAGCCAGGCCAAGATCACGGTCGCCGGTGTGCCCGACGTCCCGGGCAAGGCGGCCGAGATCTTCAAGATCGTCGCGAAGTCCGGCGCGAACGTCGACATGATCGTGCAGAACGTGTCGGCGACCGGACGCACCGACATCTCCTTCACTGTCCCCAAGGCGGATGCCGCGGCGGCCCTCAAGGCTCTTGCCGGCGAGCAGACCGAGGTCGGGTTCCAGAACCTAATCCACGACGACCAGATCGGCAAGCTGTCGGTCGTCGGCGCGGGAATGCGCACGCACTCCGGTGTCTCCGCGACCCTCTTCGAAGCGCTGTCCGCCGGCGGCATCAACATCGAGATGATCTCCACGTCGGAGATCCGCATCTCGGTGGTGCTGCGTGACACCGACCTCACCGAGGCCGCGCGCACCGTGCACACCGCGTACGGGCTCGACGGCGAGGCCGAGGCCACGGTCCACGCCGGCACCGGCCGCTGATCTCCGCCGTTCGTCGCCGTTTTCCTGCCGACTCCGCCACCGCTCGGGACGCAGCGCCGACAGCCCGTCCGACCACGGTAGACTCACCGAAACCCTGACACCGGCGCCAGGCGCAGCATCCGCATCCCGACGCCGCGCCCGAAGCCTCGTACGCAGTACCGCACGACGCCAAGGAACATCATGACCCGCATCTCCGAATCAGGACTCTCCGTCGCCATCGTCGGCGCCACCGGCCAGGTGGGCACCGTGATGCGCGAGATTCTCGCCGAGCGGTCGTTCCCGATCCGCGACCTGCGCCTGTTCTCCTCGGCGCGCTCCGCCGGCACGGCGATCGAGTTCGGTGGCGCCACGGTCATCGTCGAAGACGTGGAGACGGCGGATGCCGCGGGCATCGACATCGCCCTGTTCTCGGCCGGTGCCACCGCGAGCCGTGCGTACGCGCCGCGTTTCGCCGCCGCCGGTGCGGTGGTCGTCGACAACTCCAGCGCCTGGCGCATGGACCCCGAGGTTCCGCTCGTGGTCAGCGAGGTCAACCCCCACGCGATCGACGAGCGCCCCAAGGGCATCATCGCGAACCCGAACTGCACCACGATGGCGGCGATGCCGGCGCTGAAGGCACTGGATGCCGAGGCCGGCCTCGAGCGCCTGATCGTGTCGACCTACCAGGCCGTCTCCGGTTCCGGTCTGGCCGGCGCCCAGGAGCTCCTCGGTCAGGTCGAGGGAGTGCTGGCACAGGGCGACACCCTCCGTCTCGTGCACGACGGCTCGTCCGTCGACTTCCCCGAGCCGGAGAAGTACGTCGCCCCGATCGCCTTCGACGTGATCCCGTTCGCCGGCAACCTGGTCGACGACGGCGACAACGAGACCGACGAGGAGAAGAAGCTCCGCAACGAGAGCCGCAAGATCCTCGAACTCCCCGACCTCCGTGTCGCGGGTACCTGCGTGCGTGTCCCGGTCTTCACCGGTCACTCGCTCTCGATCAACGTTGAGTTCGCTCGCGACATCACGCCCGAGCGTGCGCGCGAGATCCTGAGCGCCGCTCCCGGCGTCGTGCTCGACGAGGTGCCGACCCCGTTGCAGGCGGCGGGGAAGGACCCGAGCTTCGTCGGTCGCATCCGCGCCGACCAGTCCGCTCCCGAGGGCAAGGGGCTGGTGCTCTTCATCAGCAACGACAACCTCCGCAAGGGTGCGGCGCTGAACGCGGTGCAGATCGCCGAGATCCTGGCCGAGCGCCTGGCGGTCATAGCCTGACGGTATCCCCGCCATGCGGAAGCGGTCTGCCCGGGTCGCACCGCATGGTCTGCGGTGGCGCGCCCGCGAACTAGACTGGTTCGGTGACTGAAAACGTCGATGTCGTCCTGATCGGCGGTGGCATCATGAGCGCCACCCTGGGTACTCTGCTGCACGAATTGCAGCCGGAGTGGAAGATCGTCGCCTTCGAGCGACTCTCCGAGGTGGCCCAGGAGAGCTCGAACCCCTGGAACAACGCCGGTACCGGCCACGCCGCTCTGTGCGAACTGAACTACATGCCGCAGCAGGGCGATGCCCCGCTCGATCCCGCCAAGGCGGTGTCGATCAACGAGCAGTTCCAGCAGAGCCGCCAGTTCTGGTCGTCGCTGGTGGACCGGGGAGTGCTCGATGCGCCGTCGACGTTCATCAACGCGACACCGCACATGACGTTCGTCCGCGGTGAGAAGGATGTCGCGTACTTGAAGGCCCGGTACGAGGTGCTCAAGGAGCAGCCGCTGTTCGCCGGTATCGAGTACAGCGAGGACTCCCGCGTCATCAACAAGTGGGCGCCCCTGCTCATGCAGCAGCGTCGCAAGGGTGAGCCGTTCGCCGCGACGCGCGTTCCTGCAGGCACCGACGTCGACTTCGGGGCCCTCACCCACCAGCTCTTCGACCACCTCACCGAGTCCGGTGTCACGCTGCGCACGAATCACGAGGTCCGCAGCCTGAAGAAGCAGAAGGACGGGACCTGGCTGGTCAAGTACCGCAACAGCATCGGCCACACACCGAACGAGGTCAAGGCGCGCTTCGTGTTCGTCGGTGCCGGCGGCTGGGCGCTCAAGCTGCTGCAGAACTCCGGTATCCCCGAGATCAAGGGGTACGGCGTCTTCCCGATCGGCGGACAGTTCCTCAAGACCACGAACCCGAAGGTCGTCGCCCAGCACAAGGCGAAGGTGTACTCGCAGGCCTCGGTCGGCGCGCCGCCGATGTCGGTCCCGCACCTCGACACACGCGTCGTCGACGGCGAGTCGTCGCTCATGTTCGGGCCTTTCGCGACGTTCAGCCCGAAGTTCCTGAAGAACGGCTCGATGCTCGACATCGTGTCGCAGGTGCGTGCGCACAACCTGCTGCCGATGCTGCAGGTTGCCGTGAAGAACCCCGACCTCATCACGTATCTCATCGGCGAGCTCCTGAAGAACCACGCCAAGAAGGTCGACAGCCTGCGCACCTTCATGCCGACGGCGAAGGACGAGGACTGGACGCTCATCGACGCCGGTCAGCGCGCCCAGGTCATGAAGAAGGATCCCCAGAAGGGCGGCATCCTGCAGTTCGGCACGGAGGTCGTCTCCGCTGCTGACGGATCGATCGCCGGCCTCCTCGGCGCCTCGCCGGGTGCGTCGACGGCGGTCCCGATCATGCTGGAGCTGCTGAAGGCCTGCTTCCCTGCGGAGTACCCGGGCTGGGAGCCCGAGCTGCGCGCCCTGATCCCCACGTTCGGCGAGAAGCTGAACAAGGATGCAGCGCTGGCGGAGAAGTCCATGGAGGCGACTGCCGCCACCCTCGGCATCAGCGTCTGAGCCCGCACCGTGGCGAAGCTCTACTTCCGCTACGGCGCGATGAACTCGGGCAAGTCGACGGCTCTGCTCCAGGCCGCCTACAACTACGAGGAGCGCGGCCAGCACGTGCTGCTGGCGAAGCCGGCGATCGACACCAAGGGCGCGTCCGAGATCGAGAGCCGGCTCGGCGTCACCCGCCAGGTCGACTTCCTGATCGCTCCCGATGATGACGCGCGCGGCCTCTTCTCCGAGCACCGTGACCGCCTGCGACGTTCGACGGACGAGGAACTGCTTCCCGGTGGGCCTGTGGACGTGGCCTGTCTCCTCGTCGACGAGGCGCAGTTCCTGACCCCGACCCAGGTGGACGACCTCTTCCGGATCGCGGTGGAGGATGGCGTCCCCGTGATGGCTTACGGCATCCGGAACGACTTCCTCACCCATGCCTTCCCGGGATCCGCGCGCCTGCTCGCGATCGCGCACTCGCTCGAGGAGCTCAAGACGATCTGCCGGTGCGGCCGGAAGGCCGTGTTCAACGGTCGCGTGGTCGGTGGGCGGTTCGTCTTCGACGGCGACCAGGTCGCGATCGATGAGGGGGCGGTCGGTTCGGCCTCTCCTGAACTGACGACCTACGAGTCGCTGTGCGGCACGTGCTACCTCGAAGAGTCCGGCGGGCGCCTGGGCTGAGCCGGGCACTCTCGCTTCCCTTCTCTTCTTCCGGATCGGCCTCGTCGCCGTCCTCGGGGTCTTCGTGCACCCTGTTTGCGTGGTCTGACCACACGCGCTAACCTGTGGTCAGACCACAGGAGGATCGATGAGCGACCAGCCGGCGCGTGCATGGCAGCTCGTACTCGAACACATCGAGCGCGACCTCCTCGACGGGCGCCTGGGACCGGGCGACCGCCTGCCCTCGGAACGCGATCTGGCCGGTGCCCTCGGCGTCGGCCGCTCCAGCGTGCGTGAGGCCTTCCGTGTGCTCGAGGTGATGGGGCTCATCCGGACAGCGACCGGCTCCGGTCCGCAGTCCGGCGCCATCGTCATCGCCACCCCGACCGGCGGGATGTCCGCGCTGCTCCGACTGCAGGTCGCGGCCCAGGGCTTCCGGTTGGACGACGTGGTGCGCACGCGTCTGGTGCTGGAAGACGCGGTGGTCACCGCGATCGCCGCGTCCCCGGATCGCGACACGACCCGCGCCCACCAGCTGCTCGCAGCGATGGATGCCGATGGCCTCGCGCCCACAGAATTCCTCGCCCTCGACGCCCAGCTGCACCTCTCGCTCGCCGAAGCCAGCGGCAACACGGTGATCGCCGCGATGATGGCGGGTCTGCGCTCCTCGATCGAGTCCTACGTGCAGGCGGGCGTCGCGGCGATCCCCGACTGGGACGCGATGGCGGACCGCCTCCGGACCGAGCACCGCGCGCTGGTCAGCGCTATCGACCAGGGCGACGCCGATGCCGCTCGCACCCTCGTCCACACTCACATCACCGGCTACTACACGTCCGCGGGCCTGACCCGCGACATCCCTACCCAGAACTGAGAGGCACATCATGGTGCAGCGCCAGCTCCCGAATCCCGTCGAGCTCCTCGAGCTCATGAAGTTCAAGAAGCCCGAGCTCGACGGCCGCAAGCGCCGTCTCGACGCCGCGCTCACGATCGATGATCTGCGTCTGATCGCCAAGCGCCGCACCCCCAAGGCTGCCTTCGACTACACCGACGGCGCCGCCGAGGGGGAGCTCTCCCTCACCCGTGCCCGCCAGGCTTTCCAGGACGTGGAGTTCCACCCCGGCATCCTCCGGCCTGCGCCCTACGTCGACACGAGCGTCGACATCCTCGGTGGGCCTTCCGCGTTGCCGTTCGGGATCGCCCCCACGGGGTTCACGCGCCTGATGCAGACCGAGGGTGAGGTCGCCGGTGCGGGCGCCGCTGCCGCCGCAGGCATCCCGTTCACGCTCTCCACGCTCGGCACCACGTCGATCGAGGGCGTGAAGGCCGCCAACCCGCACGGCCGCAACTGGTTCCAGCTCTACGTCATGCGCGATCGCGAGATCTCGTACGAACTCACCCGGCGCGCGGCCGCGTCGGGCTTCGACACCCTGCAGTTCACGGTGGACACCCCGGTCGCGGGCGCTCGCCTGCGGGACAAGCGCAACGGCTTCAGCATCCCGCCGCAGCTCACCCTGGGCACGATCATCAACGCGATCCCGCGACCGTGGTGGTGGTTCGACTTCCTGACGACCCCCAAGCTCGAGTTCGCCTCGCTGAGCACCACCGGCGGGACGGTCGGCGAGCTGCTCGATGCCGCGATGGACCCGACGATCAGCTACGACGACCTCGCCGTCATCCGCGACATCTGGCCCGGAAAGATCGTGATCAAGGGCGTGCAGAACGTCGAGGATTCCGTACGCCTGCGCGACGCGGGAGTGGACGGCATCGTGCTGTCGAACCACGGTGGACGACAGCTCGATCGTGCGCCCATCCCGTTCCACCTGCTGCCCGAGGTGCGTCGGGCCGTCGGCGACGACTTCACGGTCATGATCGACACCGGCATCATGAACGGCGCCGACATCGTCGCGGCTGTGGCGCTCGGGGCGGACTTCACCCTGATCGGGCGCGCGTACCTCTACGGCCTGATGGCCGGCGGACGTCAGGGCGTCGACCGGACCATCGCGATCCTGCGCAGCGAGATCGAGCGGACCATGCGTCTTCTGGGCGTCTCGTCGCTCGCCGAACTCGAGCCGGGCCACGTCACTCAGCTCACGCGACTGGTGCCGGTGGCGCGGGCCGCAGCCGAAGCGCACGCGCGCTGAGCGTCGCCGTCGAGCGGTGGTCTCGCAGCGTCAGGACTGCGGGGCCACCGCGCGGGTGCGGGGAGGCCACGGGACGAGCATCGACGTCGTCCTGCGGTACTCCCCATACGCCGGATACTTCGACGCGGTGATCGACTCCGTGAAGATTGTCGAGCCGATGAAGAGCACCGTCAGCAGCGCGGGACCGATGATGGTCGGATTCAGCGCCCCGCCGATGGCTCCGGCACCACCGGACACCGCCGCGGTCGCGCCGATCGCGTAGAAGGCCCACCACTGCGCCTGCTCGAAGAAGAAGTTCGGGTGTCGGCTGTAGCGGAACAGCCCGGTGGTCGCGAAACCCGGGGCGAGCGAGCCGCCCGCCTGCTTCTTGCGCTGATGGAACGTCCACTGCTGCTGGTCGGCGATCGTCTCGCCGATCAGGAAGGCGAGGAACGCGGCGATGAACAGCGCATCCCACCCGGTGAGCGCCGAAGGATGGTGCGCCGCGATGAGGGCCGGCAGCGTGATGAGCACGAGCAGTGTCATCTGATAGCCGATGATGAACAGCACGTTGAAGACCTGGAACTGCCAGGGGCGCATCCTCTTGCGGAGGATCGCCCACCGGTAGTCCTCCATGCCGGTGTAGCCGCCCTTGCGCGCGAAGTTGAAGGTCAGGCGCGCTCCCCACGCGGTCGCGAGCACGCCCATCAGCACGACGCGGGCGGAGCCGTCGCCGTTCGCGAAGGCACCGGCGACGAAGATCCACACGTAGGCGACCGGAACGATCGACCAGGCACGATCGACCCACGAGGTGTCGCGGGTGATCAGGGACAAGATCCAGCATGCCGCGCTGGTGGCCGCGGCGACGACGATGACGATCAGCAGGGCGTCCATGTCGCCATGCTAGGGCCAGGCGGCGACGTCGCGCTCTGCGACACCGTGACGAGTCAGAGCGTGCGCAGGAGCTCGTCGAGCTTGTCGGCGGTGTCTTCCCAGCCGTCGACGGCGACGGACGGCACTCCGATCGCCAGGACCGGATAGTCGTTCCCGCCCTCGTCGAGTCGGTCGCCGTAGAACAGCATGTCGGTCAGGGGGATGCCGGTGTGCGCCGCGAGCTGCGTCATTCCGAAGGCCTTGTCGATGCCGGCACGGGTGATGTCGATGGAGGTCGAACCACCCGATCGCACTTCGAGGCCGGGAAGGCGGGCGGCGACCGCGTCGCGCAGCGCCCCGCGCTTCGCTCCGGTCGGATCCCAGTCGTGCTTGGCCTCGCGGGGAGCGCGCTGACCCAGCGCGGAGAACGTGATCTGCGATCCGCGGTCCTCGAGGATCTCGCCCCAGGGGTCGCTCTCCCAGAGTCCCAGGCGCTCGGCCTCTTCGCGCAGCGCCGTCAGCGCCGCCTGCTTCTCATCGTCACTGAGGTCGTGCGCGTACACGGCCGTGAAGTCAGCACCGTCGTGCCGCAGATAGCGGGTACCGCAGGTGGGCAGCAGGTGGAGGCGAGCGAGCGCGGGGGCGTCCGCGTCGCCGAGGCGGGCCACGACCTGCGATCGGAACTGCGCCTCGTTGCCTCCCGAGATGATCGCGACGTCGACCGTGCGCAACAGGGAGCGCAGCAGATCGGCGATCCGAGGATCGATCACGCCTTTGGACGGCGCGAGCGTGTCATCGAGGTCGAAGGCGACGAGTGCAGGTGCGGTCATGATGTCTCCAGCCTAGAAGGTGGGCGCTGGGAGGTTCGCGGGGCGAACAGCAGCGTGCACATCACGGCGAGGGCCACGCCGAAGACGGCGCCGGTGGAGTTCGCCAGAACGTCGGTGACGGTCGCTGCGCGATGGGGAAGGGCGAGGCGCTGCGCCGTCTCGATCGCCAGGGAGAGCACGGGCCCGACCAGCAGAGCGAGGGGCCACACCCGGCGGGGGAGCAGCACGAACGACAGAATGCCGACCGGGATGAACACGATGATGTTCGCGAGGATCTCGAGGCGGGTGAAGTCCAGCGATTCCCAACCGAGACGATGGGCGGCGCCGAGGACCACATCGAGCAGATTGGGCATCGTGTGCTCCACTCGTGACGGAGTCAGAGTGAGCGCCGCGAGGACGAACAGGAAAGGGATGCCGAGAGCGAGGGCCCAGGCGCGAGTGAACCGGCGCGGCGGCGGGAGCAGAGTGCCCATGCGTTCCCTTCGTGCGCGAACCCGGTACAGAGAAGGCCGCCCCTGAGGGGCGGCCTTCCGGTGTCACTGGTCGGGGTGACAGGATTTGAACCTGCGACCTCTTCGTCCCGAACGAAGCGCGCTACCAAGCTGCGCCACACCCCGTTTGCAACCCTCCGAGTCTACAGGGAAATGCTCCGTGCGCCGAATCGAGGGCGTGATCAGTTCCGTGCCGTCAGTGTGAGCAGCGTCGCCTCGGGGCGGCAGGCGAAGCGGACCGGCGCGTAGATGGAGTGACCGCATCCCGCGCTGACGTTGAGCGGCGCGGTGCGTCCGCCGTGCGACCAGGTGCTGAGACCCTTGGCCTGCTTGAGCGGGATGTCGCAGTTCGCCACGAGTGCGCCGTACCCGGGCAGGCACACCTGACCGCCGTGGGTGTGGCCGCCGAGGATCGCGTCGGCGCCGAGGTCGACGAATCCGTTGAGCACACGCTGATAGGGCGCGTGCGTCACCCCCAGCAACGGCGTCGACTCCTCCCGCGGACCGAGCGCGCCGATGGCGTCGGGGAGCACATCGAGGCGGTCCCAATTGCGGTGCGCGTCGTTCACGCCGAAGACATCGACCTCGCTTCCGGCGATCGCGAGCCGCGCCGCGGCGTTGTTGAGGTCGGTCCAGCCGAGCTCGTCGGTGAAATACCGGTCCATCGCGTCGGTGTCCAGAGGCGTCGGCTCGTGATGCTTCTTGGAGGGGCCGAGGAAGTAGCGCAGAGGATTGCGTGGCGACGGCGCGGTCACATCGTTGGACCCGTGCACGAACACCCCGGGGATGCCGGCGAGCGGGTCGAAGGCGCGACGGATGCCGTCCAGTCCGTTCAGATGACCGAGATTGTCGCCGGTGTTGACGATGAGGTCGGGCTTCAGCTCTGCGAGCGATGCCAGCCAGTCCTGCTTCCGGTGCTGCCACGGCGCCATGTGCGCGTCCGAGAGGTGCAGGATGCGCAGGGGGGCCGAGCCCGAGGGGAGCGCGGGTGCGGTGACCTCGCGCACCGTGAACAGGTACCGCTCGATGCCGATGCCCCACACAGCCGCGGCGGCACCCACAGCCCCCACCGCGCCGAGCGCGATGAGGGCCGGGTGTGCCGTGCGGCGTGCGCCTACTGGCACGTCACTCTGATGCCGGTGGACTTGCTCGTCGCGGTGCCGGGCGGTGGATCCGTGGAGGTCACGACCGCGGTCGGCGGGTTGCAGGAGTTGTCGAACTCGATCGACGTGAAGCCGGCAGCGCCGAGTGAGGCTGCCGCCTGTGCACGTGACATGCCTGCCAGATCGGAGGGCACGGTCGTGCCCTGGCCGTTACTGGGCGAGATCGTGACGTTCGTGCCGCCGGCGGCCTGCCCGGAGGGGTCTTGGGCGACGACGATGTTGGTCGGCTGGTCACTGTCGACGGCGGCTCCCTCGGTCACCGAGAATCCCTTGCCCTCCAGGGTCGCCCGCGCCTCATCCATCGTCATCCCGACGACGTTGGGCACTTCGGCCAGCACCCGGCGGGTCAGGTTGTTGTCGGGGCTCGGGAACGCATCGCCGCCGTACACGGAGTTGGCGGCATGCTGGGCGATCCGGGCGAGCGGATAGCGCATCTCGTTGAGCAGGTAGCCGTTGTCGGCGCGCTTCCGATAGATGTCCGTCTGGCCGTTCCAACGTCCGGCCCAGACAGCCGTGGCGACCGCGGTGCTGGATTCGATCATCATGGTCGACCAGCGGTCGTGCGTTCCGGTCTTGCCGATGACGGGGGTGCCGTCGTTGGGGTTCGCCTGACGACCCGTTCCACCGTTCATCACGCCCTGGAGTGCGTACGCTGCCGTTGCGGCGACCTCCTTCGAGATGACGCCGTCGGTGCAGGACGATGCGGGAAGCTCCCGATCTGCGCCGTCGGGACCGACGACCCGGTCGATCGCGCGCGGCGTGCAGTACTTGCCACCGCTCGCGACCGTCGCGTAGGCGTTGGCCATGGCGATCGGGGAGATGCTCTTCGGGCCGAGCACGTCGTAGGCGACGTTCTCATCCGTGGTCTTGCTGCCGTCGGCGAGCGTGACGCCCATGCGGTCGGCGACCTTGTTGATCTCGCAGATGTCGAGCTTCGAGGCCATCGCGAAGTAGCCGCTGTTGAGCGAGTTGCGCGTGAAGTTCATCACGCTGTCGGTGCTGCCGCCGCCGCCGCCGAAGTTGCCGATCTTCTTGGTGTCGGCGGTCAGGGTGCCACCGCCGGGGCATGCGGCGGACGTGAACTTCATGTTCGTCTGCACCCGGCCGTTGAGCACCTCATTGACGGAGTGACCCTTCTCGAGCCAGTCGATCAGCGTGAAGAGCTTGTACACCGAGCCGACCTGGAACCCGCGCGAGTTCCCGTGGGTCAGATCGCCGGCGAAGACGACGGAGGTCTTCCCGAGATCGTCGGTCGGCGTCTCCACGAACTGCGTGTTCTGCGTCATCGACAGGATGCGACCGGTGCCCACCTGGATCGAGACCCCGGCTGCGCCGAAGTAGTCGTTGTCGTAGTTGGCGGGAACGATGTCGGTCATCGCCTGTGCTGCCGGGGTCTGGATGTTGTAGTCCAGAGAGGTGTAGATCTTCAGGCCCCCGCGACGGAGAAGATCAGAACGGTCCTGCGGCGTCTTGCCGAAAGCCTCGTCGTTCAGCACGATCGACTTCACGTACTGGCAGAAGTAGGCGTTGACGCCGGCGGAGGCGCAGCCCTGGGTGGGCGGGTTGATCACGGGGGTGATCGGCGTGGCCTTCGCCTCGTCATACTGCGCCTGAGTGATCTTGCCGTCGTCGAGCATGCGATAGAGGACGTAGTCGCGGCGCACCTGGGTGTCTTTGTACCCGTCGGCCGCATTGTTGTGCAGGACGCCGTCCTTGTCGGTCCAGGACCCGTCCACCTTGTCGATGCGGTAGGTGTTGGGGTTCTGAACGATCCCGGCGAGGGTCGCGGCCTGGGTCACCGTGAGGTTCGCAGCGGTGGTCGAGAAGTAGTAGCGCGCTGCGGCCTCGATGCCGTAGACGGTGCCACCGAAGTTCGCGATGTTGAGGTAGCCGAGCAGGATGTCGTTCTTCGAGTAGTCCTTCTCGATCTGGATCGCGTAGCGCATCTCCTGCAGCTTGCGCTCGATGCCGTCGACGCCGTCGGAGTTCGTGGCGTCCTCCCAGCACTGGCGCAGATCGTCGGAGTAGGTCTCGGAGGCGGTGTCGACGTTCTGCTCGCACTCCTGGATCCGCACGTTCTTCACGAACTGCTGGCTGATCGTGGAGGCCCCACGGCCTGAGGTGCCGCTTTCGAGGAGGGCTTTCACCGTGGCGCCGAGGTTGACGCCGCCGTGGCTGTAGAAGCTCTTGTCCTCACTCGAGAGGATCGCGTCGTACAGCACGGGGGCGACGCCCTCGTAGGCCACGGGGACGCGGTTCTGCTCGTAGAACGACGCGAGTGCGACATTGTTGCCGTCCGTGTCGGTCGCGTAGATGGTGGACTGCTCCATCGGGGCGTTCACCTTGAGGTTCTCAGGGAGCTGGTCGAACAGCGTGAGTGCCTGCGTGCCGGCGAGCCCGGTCATCGTGAGGACGGGAGTGACGCTGGCAGCGACCAGGAGTCCGGCGACGGCGCTCAGGCCGACGAGCCCGACGAGTCCGCCGAGCACGCCTCTCACCGTGCGATTCTTTTGGGGCATACGCTTGATCGTAGGGGAGTTCCCTGAATACCGCCTTTGACGAGCCCGGCCCGGAATCACGGTGTCGCGCCCCGATCGACAGGAGTGTCATGACCACGTGGGAGTACCTCACCACGCCGCTGCTGATCCACAACACGGCTGCGATCCTCAACAACTGGGGCAAGCAGGGCTGGGAGCTCGTCCAGGTCGTGCAGGGCCCCGAGGGTGGGCTCGTCGCGTACCTGAAGCGCCCCGTGACATCGGATGCCTCGGCGAACGCCGGCCTCGCTGCGGCGGAGCAGGCCGCCCGCCAGTTCGAGGGAGGCCAGGCATGAGCGTCGCCGCCCGCCTCGCCGAGCTCGGCATCGAGCTGCCCGCGGTCGCCGCGCCGGTGGCCGCGTACGTGCCCGCCGTCGTGCACGACGGTCTCGTGTACACGTCGGGTCAGCTGCCTTTCGTCGAGGGTGCTCTTCCGGCTGTGGGCAAGGTCGGCGCCGAGGTGTCGGCAGACGATGCGAAGGCCTATGCGCGCACCTGTGCGCTCAACGCGCTCGCCGCGGCGGCGGATGCGGCGGGCGGCGTGGACCGTATCGCCGGTGTGCTGCGCGTCGGCGGCTTCGTCGCCTCCGCTGCAGGTTTCACGGGGCAGCCCGGCGTCATCAACGGTTCGAGCGAAGTGCTCGGGGAGATCTTCGGCGACGCCGGCCGCCACGCCCGTGCGGCCGTCGGCGTCGCAGAGCTCCCACTCGGCAGCCCGGTCGAGGTCGAGGTGACCTTCCTCCTCGCCTGATCACGAGTCGCGGCATCATCGGGTGCCGCCCGCGAACGAAGAAACGCGCCTCCCCTCGACAGGGGAGGCGCGTTTCCGTCTCTTCCGGTGCTCTACTTCACCTGGGCCGAGATGATGCTCATCACCGCGGTGTCCGCCAGCGTCGTCGTGTCGCCGACCTCGCGACCCTCGGCCACGTCGCGCAGCAGACGTCGCATGATCTTGCCCGAGCGGGTCTTCGGAAGCTCGCCGACGATGTAGACGTCGCGCGGACGCGCGATGGCGCCGATCTGCTCGCCGACCCACAGGCGCAGCAGCTGCGCGAGGCCTGCGGGCTCGTGCTCCGCGAGGTAGCTCTCCTTGATGATGACGAACGCGACGACAGCCTGGCCGGTGGTCTCATCCGATGCCCCGACCACCGCGGCCTCGGCGGTGGCCTCGTGCGCGACCAGCGACGATTCGATCTCGGCGGTGGAGAGACGGTGCCCCGACACGTTCATGACGTCGTCGACGCGGCCGAGCAGCCACAGGTCGCCGTCCTCGTCGAGACGGGCGCCGTCTCCGGCGAAGTAGTACCCCTGGTCTTCGAACTTCTCCCAGTACGTCTCGCGGTACCGTTCCGGGTCGCCCCAGATGCCGCGCAGCATGCTCGGCCATGGCTCCGTGATCACGAGCAGCCCGCCGTTGCCGTTGCCGACCTCGACGCCCTTCTCGTCGACCACGTCGATCGAGATCCCGGGCAGCGGAACCTGCGCGGACCCGGGCTTCGTCTCGGTGACGCCGGGGAGGGCGGAGACCATGATGGCTCCGGTCTCGGTCTGCCACCACGTGTCGACGATCGGGGTCTTGCCCGCGCCGATCACGTCGCGGTACCACATCCACGCCTCGGGGTTGATGGGTTCGCCCACCGAGCCGAGCAGGCGCAGCGACGACAGGTCGAACTTCTTCGGGACGCTGCGGCCGATCTTCATGAACGAGCGGATCGCGGTCGGTGCCGTGTAGAAGATCGAGACCTTGTACTTCTCGATGATCTCCCACCAGCGGCCGGGGTGCGGCGCATCCGGCGTGCCTTCGTAGAGCACCTGGGTCGCGCCGTTCGCGAGCGGACCGTAGGTCACGTAGCTGTGCCCGGTGATCCAGCCGATGTCGGCCGTGCACCAGAAGACGTCGGTCTCGGGGTGGAGGTCGAAGACGTACTTGTGCGAGTACGCCGCCTGCGTGAGGTACCCGCCGGACGTGTGGAGGATTCCCTTCGGCTTCCCCGTGGTGCCGGAGGTGTAGAGGATGAAGAGCGGGTTCTCCGCGGGGAACGCCTGCGCGGTGTGCTCGGACGAGGCCGCGGGGACGACGTCGTGCCACCAGAGGTCGCGGCCTTCGACCCAGTCGACCTCGTTCTCGCCGCGCTTGACGACCAGCACGTGCTCGACGGTCTGCTGTTCGCCTTCGCCGCGGTCGGCCAGCGCCTGGTCGACCGCGGGCTTGAGCGCGGAGACCCGGCCCTTGCGGTATCCGCCGTCGGCCGTGATCACGAGCTTCGCCCCGGCATCGTCGATGCGCGAGCGCAGGCTGTCGGCGCTGAACCCGCCGAACACGACCGAGTGGATCGCGCCGAGACGGGCGACCGCGAGCATCGAGGCGATCGCTTCGGGGATCATCGGCAGATAGATCGCGACGCGGTCGCCCTGACCCACGCCCAGGCCCTCGAGCACGTTCGCGACGCGCTTGACCTCGTCGGTCAGCTCGGCGTAGGTGATGCGGCGCGAGTCTCCGGGTTCGCCCTCCCAGTGCAGGGCGACGCGGTCGCCGTTGCCTGCTTCGACGTGACGGTCGAGGCAGTTGTAGGCGACGTTCAGCTCGCCGTCGTCGAACCACTTCGCGAACGGGGGATTCGTCCAGTCGAGCACCCGGGTGAACGGCTTGTGCCAGTGCACGAGCTCGCGGGACTGCTCGCCCCAGAAGGCCTCACGATCGGCGGCGGCGCGCTCGTACAGGGCCGGTGAGGAGATGGTCTGGGCGACGAATTCGTCCGACGGCGGGAACCGCCGGGTCTCATCGAGAAGGTGGTCGATCTGGCTGCTCATCGGCAGGCGCTCCTTTGCGGCATTCGGGTCGTTCGAGCGTGGTCGCGGGGGTGGACGACCAGGTCAGGGTGAATCTATCCCCGCGGACCCTTCACGCATACTGCCGAAAGTCGGTAGTGGTTTCGGTTTTGTGAGGACGGTTGCCTTGCGTACACTCGACGACAGCCGAATTCTCATTCCGGCCTTGGTGTGCCCGGTTCCCCCAATCGTGGCACGCCGTGGGCGGCATCTCATTCCCCCCGTGAGATGCCGCCCATTTCTGTGAGAGCGCTCCCGCGGTCGTCGGAATGCTCGACGGCTGAGTCCTGCACGAGAAAGCTCAGGCAGGTGTTCTGCACAGGCGCCGCGCGATCCGAAGGCGCGCGAATCCTCGCGCCGGGGGTGCCGCCTAGCGTCGCGGTATGTCCGATTCCTTCGTCATCCAGCCTCGGGGAACGACGTCCGCCTCGAGAGCGGATGCGGTTACCGAACCCCTGCGTCTGGACCCCGCCTTCGGCCCGCTGCTCGCCCACGTCGACGACACCGTCACGGATGTCTTCGTGAACGGGACGACCGGGTTGTTCGTCGACCGGGGCAGCGGTGCGGAGCCTGCGGAGGGATGGCGGGCATCGGAACGGGAGGTCAGGGACCTCGCGGTCGCACTCGTGGGCCTCGGCGGGCGGCATCTCGACGATCAGGCCCCCTGCGTCGATGTCCGCCTCGCCTCCGGGATCCGGGTCCATGCTGTCCTCGCTCCGGTCTCGACCACCGGCACCGCGCTCTCGATCCGCATCCCGAGGGTGCGGGCTGCCGACCTCGACGCGCTCGCCGCTCTCGGTGCGTTCGAGGCGCGTCAGCAGGCCTGGCTGCTCGGTCTCGTCGGCGACCGGGCGAACATCCTCATCACCGGCGGCACCGGAACAGGCAAGACGACCCTGCTTTCCGCGCTGCTCTCCGAGGTGTCGCCCACCGAGCGCATCGTCACGATCGAAGACGTGGCGGAGCTGCGGCCACGCCACCCGCATCATGTCGCGCTCGAGGCCCGTCAGGCGAATCTGGAGGGAGCAGGAGGGATCACCCTCGCGCGCCTGGTGCGGGAGTCCCTGCGCATGCGACCCGATCGGCTCGTCGTCGGCGAATGCCGAGGTGAAGAGGTACGTGAACTGCTCACCGCTCTCAACACGGGGCACGACGGGGGAGCGGGCACGCTGCACGCGAGCGGTCTGCGCGACGTCCCCGCCCGTCTCGAGGCGCTCGGCGCCCTGGCCGGGATGGACGCCGTCGCGCTCGCACGGCAGGCCGTGAGCGCGTTCACCGTGGTGCTTCATCTCGACCGCGCTCCCGGCGGGGTCCGTCGAATCCGTCAGGCGGGTCGCCTCGTGATCGTGGGGGACCGGCTGGACATCGAGGAGGTGACCCCGTGGTGACCCGTCTCCGTCGCGCCCCCGGGGACGACTCGACAGGGGCGACCGATGCCGCGACGTCTGTGCAGACCCTGGCCGTGCTGCTGCAGGCGGGGGCTGTTCCTCTCATCGCCTGGAGGCACCTCGCGGGGACCGGCGATCCGCATGCCGTCGCCGTGGTCGATCGCGTCGAACGGGGTGTCCCCCTGCTCGCGGCGATCGAGGCCGAGGGCGGGGCGTGGAACGACCTGGCGGCCGCATGGGAGATAGCGACGACCGTCGGAGCGCCGCTCGCGGAGGTGCTCCGGATCATCGCCGAGTCGCTTCGCGATGCCGCCGCCGCGGCCGACGACGTGCGCATCGCGCTCGCGGAGCCCGCGGGAACGGCGCGCCTGCTGCTCATGATGCCCCTCGCAGGGCTCCTCCTCGGCTTCGCCCTCGGGTTCGACACCATCGGGGTCATCGTCGGCACACCGCTCGGCGCGCTCTGCGTGGTCGCAGGGCTCCTTCTGGTCCTGGCGGCACGTCTGTGGACGAGGAGACTGCTGCAGCGGGCGAGACCGGAACCGGGAACGCCCGGCATGCGGGCGGAGCTCGTCGCCGTCGGGCTCGCCGGTGGGGCCTCCATCGACCGCGCACTGCAACTGGTCGCCCACAGCTCCGCCTCCGGCGGGAGCGAGGAGCGGATCCGCTCCGTGCTCGATCTCTCCCGGGCGGCGGGCGTGCCCGCCGCCGAGTTGCTCCGTGCCTCGGCGGCCCAGGACCGACATGCCGCGCGGGTGCAGGGTCGCCTCCGAGCGGCGAAGCTCTCGACGCGGCTCCTGATCCCGCTCGGCGTGTGCACTCTGCCCGCGTTCCTCCTGCTCGGCGTGGCGCCGATGCTGCTGAGCGTCCTCTCCGCGACACCGCTGCCGCTCTGATCCGGCCGTGACCGACCACCCGATGCGAACGCATCCCAGAGAAAGAAGGAACACCATGAAGAGCATCCCCCGTCTGGACCGGCGCCGCGCGGCGACGCTGTTCGGTGACGACACCGGCGCGGCCACGGCGGAATACGCCATCACCACGATGGCGGCCGTCGCGTTCGCCGGGCTTCTCGTCGTCATCATGAGATCCGATGAGGTCCGCGGCATCCTGACCGATCTCGTCCGGAGAGCGCTGACGGTGTCGTGAAGACGGCGACGATGAGGACACCCGGTCGAAGAGCGGAGCCGTCGTCGGTGTCAGGCTGCCGGGGGGAGCGGGGGTCGGTCGCCGCCGAGCTCGCACTCGCCCTGCCGGCGGTGGTGCTGGCCCTGCTGCTGGGGGCAGGTGCGCTCGGGGCGGCGTCGCGGCAGGTCGCGCTGCAGGATGCGTCGGCGGATGCGGCGCGCCTGGTCGGCCGGGGCGAGGGGCTGGATGCGGCCCAGCGCGTGGTGCGCGCGGCAGTTCCCGGTGCCGGGGTGTCGGCGTCGAGTACCGGCGAGCTCGTGTGCATCACGGCGTCGGTCGAGGCGTCCTGGGGTGCGCTCGTCCGGTTGCCGTTGCGGGCATCGAGCTGTGCGCTCGATGGGGGACTCTGATGGCGGGCACCGCGCTGGCCGCCGGCGTCCTGACTGTCGCGGCCGCGCTGTCCCTCGGACTGGCGGCAGTCGCCGGGGCGTCCGTGACGGCGCAACGGACGGCGGGTGCGGCCGATGCCGCCGCACTCGCCGCCGCCGATGCTGCGAGCGGCGCCGTGCCGACCGCAGAGGAGCCATGTGTACTCGCCGCGCGGGTCGCGGAGGCGGCCGGTGCCTCGCTCGCCGGCTGCACCCTCGAGGGCTTCGTGGCGACTGTGGAGGTGCAGGCGGCGTACGCTGGACTCGCAGCCGTCTCCCGAGCCCGTGCCGGGCCACCCGAGGGACAATGACGGCCGCGCGACCTCGCTCACTGTGAACGACCCCACACAGTGGTGTGTATGGTGTGCTTCGAAGAAAGGACGCACCCTTGGCTGAAGGCAAGAAGCTCGTCATCGTCGAGTCCCCGACGAAGATGCGGTCTATTCAGGGATACCTCGGCGACGGCTACGAGGTGCTCAGCTCCGTCGGCCATATCCGCGACCTCGCTGACAAGAAGGACATCCCGGCGGCGGACAAGCAGGCCTACGGGAAGTACTCGATCGACATCGACAACGGGTTCGACCCGTACTACGTCGTGTCCGATCGCAAGACCAAGACCGTCGCTGAACTCAAGCGCGCGCTCAAGAGCGCCGACGAGCTCCTGCTCGCCACTGATGAGGACCGCGAAGGCGAGGCGATCGCCTGGCATCTGCTCGAGACGCTCAAGCCCAAGGTCCCCGTCAAGCGCATGGTCTTCCACGAGATCACCAAGGACGCGATCCAGGCGGCCGTCGGCAACACGCGTGAGCTCGACCACGACCTCGTCGATGCGCAGGAGACCCGCCGCATCCTCGACCGTCTGTACGGCTGGGACGTCTCGCCGGTGCTCTGGTACAAGGTCAAGACCGGCATCTCGGCCGGACGCGTGCAGTCCGCCGCGACCAGGCTCATCGTCGACCGGGAGCGCGAGCGCATGGCGTTCACCTCCGCCGAGTACTGGGACGTCGACGCCGCCGCAGCGGCGACCGGCACCACGTTCAAGATCCGGCTCGTGCGTGTCGACGGCGGACAGCTCGCACGCGGCACCGACTTCGGCGATGACGGAAAGCTCAAGAAGGCCGTCGTCATCCTCGATGAGGCTGCGGCCGCTGCGCTCGCCGAGGCCGTCGACGCGGTGGGTGCCGGAACCGTCACCAAGGTCGAAGCCAAGCCGGGAACGCGCAGCCCCTACGCGCCGTTCACGACCTCGACCATGCAGCAGGAGGCAGGGCGCAAGCTCTCGATGGGAGCCAAGCAGGCGATGGGCGTCGCCCAGCGGCTGTACGAGAAGGGCTACATCACTTATATGCGTACCGACTCCACGTCGCTGAGCACCCAGGCGGTGCAGGCGGCGCGGAGCCAGGCGGTCGCGCTCTACGGCGACGCCGCCGTGCCGCTGAAGCCGCGTGTCTACAAGTCGAAGAGCAAGAACGCGCAGGAGGCCCACGAGGCCATCCGCCCCTCCGGCGACAACTTCCGTACGCCGGCGTCGCTGTCGTCCGAACTCGATCGCGACGAGCAGCGTCTCTACGACCTCATCTGGAAGCGCACGGTCGCCAGCCAGATGTCCGACGCGAAGTACGAGACCACCACGGTCACGATCGCCGTCGACGCCGCCGGGAAGAAGGCCGAGTTCACGGCGTCCGGAACCGTCTACACCTTCAAGGGCTTCCTGGAGGCGTACGAGGAAGGCCGTGACGAGAAGCGCGGCGACGCCGACGCCGCAGAGAACCAGTCGCTGCCTGCTGTCGCCGTCGGCGACCAGCTCGCGGTGTCGGACGCCGAGGCGAAGGGGCACCGCACCACGCCGAAGCCGCGATACACCGAGGCTTCGCTCGTGAAGGTGCTCGAGGAGAAGGGCATCGGTCGTCCCTCGACCTTCGCCTCGATCCCCGAGACGATCCTCGACCGCGGGTACGCCGTCAAGCGCGGCCAGGCGCTCGTGCCGACGTGGCTCGCATTCAGCGTGGTGCGTCTGCTCGAGGAGCACTTCGCAGACCTGGTCGACTACGACTTCACCGCGGCGCTCGAAGACGACCTCGACACCATCGCGCGCGGTGAGCAGAACCGCGTCGAATGGCTCAAGTCGTTCTACTTCGGCTCCGACTCGCACGTCGGACTCCGTCAGGTCGTCGACAACCTCGGCGAGATCGATGCCCGCGCGCTGAACTCCACCCGGATCACCGACACGGCCACGCTCCGCTTCGGCAAGTACGGCCCGTACCTCGAGGTGGCCGATCCCGCGAACCCGGAGGCCAAGCCCCGTATCGTCAACGTGCCGGAGGACCTGGCGCCCGATGAGCTCACGGCCGAGAAGGCGCAGGAGCTCATCGACGCTCCCGTCGCGGGCGACCGCGTGCTCGGTGAGAACCCCGAGAACGGCAAGATCGTCGTCGTCAAGGACGGTCGTTTCGGCCCGTACGTGCAGGAGAACGACCCGGTGTCCGAGGACGCCGCGGTCGACGAGACGACCGGTGAGGTCGTCGAGGCGCCGAAGCCGAAGCGCGGAGCCAAGAAGGACGCCGCTCCCAAGCCGCGCACCGCATCGCTGTTCCGCTCGATGTCGGTCGACACGATCGAACTCGACACCGCGCTGCAGCTGCTGAGCCTGCCGCGCGTCGTGGGCGTCGACCCGGAGTCCGGCGACGAGATCACGGCGCAGAACGGCCGCTTCGGGCCGTACCTGAAGAAGGGCACCGACTCCCGCTCGCTCGAGTCCGAGTCGCAGATCTTCGACGTCACCCTCGAGCAGGCGCTCGAGATCTACTCGCAGCCGAAGTACGGCGCCGGCCGCCGTGCCTCGAGCGCGCTCGCCGAGTTCGAGGCCGACCCGGTCAGCGGCAAGCCGATCCGTATCCGCGACGGCCGGTTCGGTGCGTACGTCACCGACGGTGAGACGAACGTGACGATCCCACGCGGTCAGACGGTCGAGGACATCACCTTCGAGATCGCGGTGCAGATGCTCGCCGACAAGCGCGCCAAGGGCCCGGCTCCCAAGCGCGGGGCGGCCAAGAAGGCACCGGCCAAGAAGGCCCCCGCCAAGAAGGCCCCGGCGAAGGCGGCCGCGGCCAAGACGACGGCCGCGAAGAAGACCCCCGCGAAGAAGGCACCCGCGAAGAAGACGACGGCGGCGACTTCTGCCGCGCGCTCTGAGGCCGCGAAGAAGGCGGCAGCGACTCGCGCGGCGAACGCGGCCGCGAAGGCCGCCGAGAAGGCGGACTCGTGACCCCAGGTCGCGGGGTGTGGATCACGCTCGAAGGCGGCGACGGCTCGGGCAAGACCACGCAGTCCACCCTGCTCGCGGGCTGGCTCGAAGACGCCGGACGTACCGTGGTGCGCACGCGCGAGCCGGGGGGCTCCGAGGTCGGGCAGCTGATCCGCGACATCGTGCTGCACCATCGCGGTGACATCGCGCCCCGCGCGGAGGCGCTGCTGTACGCGGCCGACCGAGCCCATCACGTCGCGACGGTCGTGCGCCCCGCGCTCGATCGCGGCGATGTCGTGCTGCAGGACCGCTACCTCGACTCGTCCGTGGCGTACCAGGGCGCAGGACGTGTGCTCGACGCGACGGAGATCCGCGATCTGTCGCTCTGGGCGGCAGAGGGGGCGCTTCCCGATCTGACCGTGCTCCTCGACCTCGACCCGGCTGCCGCTCGCACCCGTCTCGACTCCGCAGACAAGCCCTTCGACCGCCTCGAGGCCGAGCAGGCAGAGTTCCACGGTCGCGTCCGCGACGCCTACCTCGCCCTCGCCGAGGCGGAGCCCGACAGGTTCCTGGTGCTCGACGCCGCAGCTTCGCCCGAGGACATCGCCGAGCGGATCCGAGTGCGGGTCGGAGAGCTGCTCGGCTGACCCGCGCGCTCTCCCGTGCGTGGGCGTCGGCGGTCCCGATTAGGCTGAGTGCATGCCCCAGACCGTTCCCGCTCCCTTCCCGTGGGCGGATGTGTGGGGTCAGGATGCCGCCGTCGACACGCTCCGTGCTGCAGCATCCGATCCCGCCGCGCTCTCACACGCCTGGCTGATCACCGGTCCGCCCGGATCGGGCCGCTCGACGCTCGCCTACGCGTTCGCGGCCGCGCTGGTCGCCGACCGTCCCGACGACGAGAATGTGATGCGCCAGGTGCTCGCGGGCACTCATCCCGATGTCACCGCGCTTCGCACCGACAAGGTCATCATCACCATCGCCGAGGCGCGCAGCCTGGTGGAGCGCTCCTACTTCGCGCCCTCCGCCGGCAGGTATCGGGTCATCGTGGTCGAAGACGCCGATCGCATGGTCGAACGCACCTCCAACGTGCTCCTGAAGGCGCTCGAGGAGCCGCCGGAGCAGACGGTCTGGATCCTGTGCGCTCCCAGCGAGGCCGACCTCCTGCCCACGATCCGGTCCCGCGTGCGCTCGTTGCGGCTCCGCGAGCCCGATGTCGCCGACGTCGCCCGACTCATCAGCCTGCGCACGGGCGTCGACGAGGTCGTCGCCGAGCAGGCGGCTCGACACGCGCAGCGCCACATCGGCATGGCCCAACGGCTCGCGACCGACGACGCCGCTCGTCGGCGGCGCGACGACACTCTGCGGTCCGTCCTCGGTGTACGCGGCGTCGGTGACGCGGTCGAGGTGGCGGGGCGGATCATCCAGGCCGCGACCGAGGACGCGAAGGCCCTCACAGCCGAGCGCGATGCCGGCGAGCGGGCCTCGCTGCTGCGCACCATCGGCATCGCCGAGGGCCAGGCGGTCCCACCGGCGCTGCGCACCCAGCTCTCGGCGCTCGAAGACGATCAGAAGAAGCGCGCCACGCGAAGTCTGCGTGACGGGATCGACCGGGTGCTCACCGACCTGCAGTCGCTGTTCCGCGACGTCGTGATGCTCCAGTTCGGTCGCGGCGACGACCTCATCAACAGCGAGCTTCGTCCCGAGCTGGAAAGCCTCGCGGCCGCGTGGCCCGAGACCCGTACTCTTGTCGTACTTGACCACCTTGCCGAGACGCGGCAGTCGCTGGAGCGCAACGTCGCTCCGCTGCTCGCACTGGAGAGCTTGCTCGTGACGATCACGAGCGGGAGGAAACCGTGAACAACCGATCGACTTCCCGCTTCCGTCGCGCAGCCGCGGTGATCGCCGGCCTCGCCGCCGCATCCGTCGCCCTCTCGGGGTGTCTGTACGCGATGATTCCCGAGCAGTCGTCGCGGCCCTCGACGACCAGCGCGCCCGACACCGAGGGTGTGGCTGAGGACCTGCTGTCCTTCTACTCGCAGGAACTGACCTGGACCGAGTGCGGCACCGGGTTCGACTGCACCGACGTCAAGGCCCCGCTCGACTGGGAGAACCCGGCCGCGGGCGACATCACGCTCTCGGTGGTGCGGCACAGGGCCTCGGGAACCCCGGTCGGTTCGCTGCTGACCAACCCGGGTGGCCCCGGTGCCAGCGGCGTGGACCTCATCCTGAACAGCCTCGACTTCGCGGTCGGCGCCGACCTCATCGAGAACTACGACGTGATCGGCTTCGACCCCCGCGGAGTCGGGGACTCGACCGCGGTGACCTGCTACGACGCTCCGGAGATGGACGAGTACCTCTACGGCATCCCGGCCGCCGCCCGCGGCACCGCGGAGTGGGAGGCCGAACTGCTCGACGCGCACAAGTCCTTCGCCGAGGCGTGCGATGCGAACAGCGCCGGCATCCTGCCCTACATCACCACGGTCAATGCCGCCCGCGACATGGACCTGATCCGCGCGGTGCTGGGCGACAAGCAGCTGAACTATCTCGGCTACTCGTACGGCACCTTCCTCGGTGCGACCTACGCGAAGCTCTACCCCGAGAAGGCCGGGCGTCTCGTGCTCGACGGCGCGATCGATCCGGCGGTTCCCGGACTCGAGGTCGGTGCCACCCAGGCGCTCGGCTTCGAATCGGCCTTGCGCGCCTACATGCAGAACTGCCTCGATTCCGGGGACTGCCCGTTCAACGGCACCGTCGACGAGGCGATGGCCGACCTGGGAGCACTGCTGGCGAGTGTCGACCGCACGCCGCTGAAGAACGGCGACGGCCGTCTGATGGGCGCGGATTCCCTGATGACGGGCATCATCGCGGCGCTCTACTCGCAGGACAACTGGGGCTACCTCACGCAGGCGCTCGACGAAGCCCTGCAGGGCGACCCGACCTCGGCCTTCTTCCTCGCGGACTTCTACAACGGGCGCGAAGACGGCGTCTACACCGACAACTCCACCGAGGCGTTCCGCGCGTACAACTGCATGGACTACCCGGTCGAAGACGACCCCGCCGCCGAAGCTGCGATCGAGGCCAAGATCGCCGAGGGCGCTCCGACGATCGCGCCGTACTGGAGCGGTCCGGACTCCTGCGAGGTGTGGCCCTACCCGCCCACGGGGACGCGCGGCGAGATCACGGCCGAAGGCGCCGGGCCCATCCTGGTGATCGGCACGACGAACGACCCGGCGACGCCGTACGAGTGGTCCGAGTCGCTTGCGGACCAGCTCGAAGAGGGTGTGCTCATCACCCGCGTGGGCGAGGGGCACACGGGTTACAACAAGGGCAACGTGTGCGTCGATGACGCGGTCGAGGCGTTCCTGCTCGACGACGTGGTGCCCGAAGACGGTCTCCGCTGCGAGTGAGGCGGCCTCGATTCGCGAGCGAGCGCGAGACAGGGTAATATCGGTGATCGCGCCGCTCACGCGTCGCACGCCGCTTTAGCTCAGTCGGCAGAGCATTTCACTCGTAATGAAAAGGTCGTCAGTTCGATTCTGACAAGCGGCTCCGAAGGCCCCGTGATGCGAAGAACATCACGGGGCCTTTCCCGTTCCTCACGGCGTACGCTCGAAGCATGAGCAGAGCGCTTCTCATCGTCGACGTGCAGAACGACTTCACCGAGGGCGGCGCACTCGCCGTCGTGGGTGGCGATGCGGTGGCGACCGCCGTCACGGCCTTCCTCGCCGCGCACTCCGCGGACTACGAGGTCATCATCGCCTCACGCGACTGGCACGACGCCGAGGGCGACAACGGCGGCCACTTCGCCGAGGCGCCGGACTTCGTCGACTCCTGGCCCGTGCACTGCGTCGCCGGGACCGAAGGCGCCGAGTACGACCCGCTTCTGGTGACGGATGCCGTGACCCACCACGTGCGCAAGGGGCAGGGCAAGCCCGCGTACTCGATGTTCGAGGGCGAGACGGAGGCGAAGGAGACCGTGGGAGCGATCCTGACCGCTGCGGGCGTGCTGAGCGCCGACGTCGTGGGTATCGCCACGGATCACTGCGTTCGTGCCTCGGCGCTCGACGCGATCGCGCACGGCGTCCACGTCCGCATCCTGACCGATCTCATCGCCGGCGTCGCTCCGGAGCCGAGCGAGGCCGCCCTGGCCGAACTCGTGCACGCGGGCGCGGAGCTGGTCGAGAGCGCCGACGCGTGAGCCGCAGCGTTCTGCTGCTGCGGGCCGTGAACGTCAGCGGGCGCAACAGCGTCCCGATGGCGCGGCTGCGTGAGGTCCTGGCGACCGAGACCGACCTGGCTGACGTCTCGACCTACATCGCCAGCGGCAACATCATCTGCGAGACCCCGAAGAAGCCGGACACCGCGTGCGCCGCCGTGCGCTCCGCGATCCATCAGGAGTTCGGCGTGGACACCCCGGTGATCCACCGGACCCATGCGCAGTTGGTGTCGTCGGAGTCCGCGCAGCCCTTCCCCGAAGGCGACGTGAAGTTCGTGCACGCGATGTTCCTGGAAGGACCGCCCGCGGGCGGTGCCGTCGCGGCCTTGGAGGAGCGACTGCTCTCGACAGAGCGCCTCGCGCTCATCGGGAACGACCTGTGGATCGACTACGGCGAGGGTGGCGTGCACTCCACGAAGCTCACGAAGGCGGTACTCGACCGCGCGCTCGGAGTCGCCGGGACAGCCCGAAACCTCCGGACGACCCGCACGCTCATCGAGCTGACCGAGTGAGCGGGCCGGACGCCGTCGAGGTGGCACTGCCCTTCACCGGGCGCTGGCTGGTCCAGAACAGTCCGGCGTCCCGCATCCCCAGCCACGGGACCGAGCTGTTCGGCACGTCGCACGCGATCGACTTCGTGCCGGTCGGGCCGGATGGGCGCCGTGCCCCGCGCACGATCGCGAGCCTGTTGGGCACCGAGCGCCCCGAGTCCTTCACGGGTTTCGGCCGCCCGATCCTCAGTCCGGTCGCAGGTGAGGTCGTGGCGACCCACGACGGGGAGCCCGACCACGTCGCGCGACGTTCCCCGGTGGCTCTGCTCGGCTATGCCCTCACGCAGCCCTCGCGCATCCGGGCCGGTGCGCCGGCGATCGCGGGAAACCACGTCGTCCTCCAAGTGGCCGAGGGAGTGCTGCTGCTGGCCCACCTCCGCGCCGGGAGCGTCCGCGTGCGGGTGGGGCAGCAGGTCGCCGTGGGGGAGCAGCTGGGGGAGTGCGGCAACTCGGGCAACAGCACGGAGCCCCACGTGCACGTGCAGGTGTCCGACGCGCTCGCGCCCGACGCGCGCGGCATCCCGCTCCTCTTCTCCCGACCGGTCGGCGGCCCGTGGCTCCCGCGGAACGGCGAGATCGTCGAGGTCTGAGCGTCAGGGCTGCGCATCACCCAGTTCGGCGCTCAGCGCAGCCGGCGGCGTGTGCGGGTGGGACTGCAGGTCGATTCGTCGGATGCCGCAGTCGCCGCAGCGCACGTAGAGCACCACACCCTCGCTCGTCGGATGCCGCGACTCCACGAGCCACGCATGCTCGTGCGTCGCGGTCTCGGGGCGGATACGGGGGATCGGAAGAGTGTTCAGCGTGGTCATGTATCCAGCGTGATGTAATGGTCTTATGCATCTCAACCCTTACGGCGAATATGCGGTGCTGCTGGCGGCATCGCTGGCGAACGACTGGCCGGAGGACCGCGCCGGGATCGAGGAGCGCACACTCGCCCTGGGGATGACACAGACCTTCCCGTCGGCACCGGACGACCACGGGAAGGTCAGGGCAGTCATCGACGACTGGCTCGCGATCGTCGACGAACCCGATGCCGACGCTCGGGCGCTGCTCTTGAATGCGCAGCTCGCCGCGGCGGCCGCTTACCCGCGCCTCACGAACCACGACGGGGAGGGCTGGCATCTGCACTACCGCGACGACGTGCCGTCGCTGCCGTACGTGCTCCGGGCGATCATCAGCCTCGGCACGTCGTTGCATCTGGTCACACGGGGCATGAGCAGGCTCGGACGCTGCCAGGCCGCGCCGTGCACGAACGTCGTCGCGGATGTGACCCGCAACGGTCGACAGCGATTCTGCTCGGTCCGCTGCGCCAACCGTGCGGCGGTGCGCCGGCACCGGGCTCGCGCCTGAACTGGGCGCGTCCGAGCGGGCGGACTCAGGCCGTCTGTCCGGCGTGCTTGCCCTCGCCGATCTCCTCCACGAGCTTCGCGTTGAACGCGGGCAGATCGTCCGGAGTGCGGCTGGAGACGAGACCCTCGTCCACGACGACCTCCTCATCGACCCACGTCGCTCCCGCGTTGCGGAGGTCGGTGGTCAGGCTCGGGTAGCTCGTGAGGGTCCGCCCGTCCACGACACCGGCTTCGATGAGGATCCAGGCGCCGTGGCAGATCACGCCGACGGGCTTGTGCTGCTCGAAGAAGGCACGGGCCAGGGCGATCGACGGCTTGTCGAGGCGCAGATGGTCGGCGTTCACGACACCACCCGGAAGGACGAGGGCGTCGAACTGGTCCGCCGTGGTGTCGGAAGCGAGCAGGTCGACGGTCTGCTCGTGCCCGTTCTTGCCGGTGATCGCGGCTCCGGCCGGAGCGATCAGCGTCGCACTCGCGCCCTCCGCGGTGACGGCGTCCCACGGGCTGGTGAGCTCGCTGTCCTCGAATCCGTCCGTCGCCAGGAATGCCACTCGGTTGCCGGTGAGAGCCATCGTTCGTCCTTTCGTGAAGGGTCGTCCGCCGTTCGGGGACCACTCGACCCTCTCTCGGGCGCGGGTGGACGTGAAGGGGGTGGCCGGGGAACGGCGACGGTGGTACGGGCGAAGTCGCGTGGACGCGGAGCGCTCCCCTCGGATCGACGACCGCAGGCAGTAGCATCCAGCCATGCGCTTCCGTTCTGCCCTCGTCCTCGTGCCGGTGCTCGTGCTGCTCGCCGGCTGCGCTCCCGAACCGGCACCGAGTCCTTCGCCGACCACGCCGTCGGTCTCGCCCTCTCCGTCGCCGTCGCCGTCGCCGACCGCGACCGCGACGCCGGACCCGACGGAGCCCGCAGGGGAGTTCACCGGCGCGCAGCTGGTGGAGCTCTGCACGCAGAAGACTCGGAGTCTCGCTCCCGACGCGACCTACTTCGCGGATATGGCGACCACCGAGTGGCTCGAGGGCCAGTCGCTCTGGTTCGTCGTGATCCCCAAGACGCTGGGCGACCAGGACAGCGTCGCGGTCTGTGCCATCGGCGGTACTCCGGAGGCACCGGTGTACGAACTCGAAGGCGAGTCGCTGCCGAGCGGCGTGGCCGAGATCCGCGACGAACTGCTGGCGGGCGTCCACGACGGCGAATCCTGAGAAGGATGCCGTGCGGTCATGTTGCGGTGGGCCCCGTGGGGCTCGAACCCACGACCCGCGGATTAAAAGTCCGATGCTCTGCCGACTGAGCTAGAGGCCCCTCCTGCAAGTCTAGTGCGCACGACGAGGGGCCGTCAGCGGCACAACTCCGCTGACGGCCCCTTTCCTTCCCGGAATCCTCCCCCTGCCCCCGAGAAGGGCGCGTGCCGGGTCCTCCTCCCGGCCATCCCGTGCTTACTCAGCCGGGGGCATCAGGACCGTGTCGATCAGGTACACGGTCGCGTTCGCGGTCTGGACTCCACCGCAGACGATCTTGGCGTCGTTGACCATCCACTCGTCGCCGCTGCCGGTGACCTCGAGGTCGGCGCCCTGAACGGTCGTGTGCATGCCCTCGATGTCGGCCGGCTCGATCTGGCCGGGAACCACGTGGTAGGTCAGGATCGAGCTCAGCGTCGCGCTGTCGGTCTTGAGAGCCTCGATGGTGGCCGGGTCGATCTTCGCGAACGCATCATCCACGGGTGCGAACACCGTGAACTCACCGCCGTTGAGCGTGTCGACGAGGTTGACGTCGGGGTTGAGCTGTCCGCTCACCGCGGCGACCAGCGTGGTCAGCAGCGGGTTGTTGGATGCGGCGACGGCAACCGGGTCCTGGGACATGCCCTGGATCGAGCCTGCGCCATCCGGCACGGCATCGGCGTAGGCGGCGCAGCCGGGGCCGACGAGGTTCGCGGCCGGGTCCATCTCCATGGGCGTCGACTCCGACGTCTCGGGAGCCTTCGGCTCGGATGACTCGTCGGTGGTGCTGCCGCTGCCCATGGAACAGGCGGAGAGCAGGAACGCGCTCGCCAGGCCGAGGGTGATTGCCGCGGTGACCTTCTTCTTGGTGCTGAACATGTCGAGCTCCTTCAGAACTGAGCCACGGCCTCTCCGTGGCGTCGAGGGCTGTTCGGAGCCCCCTCGGGATCGGATGGGAGGAATCTGAGAATTCTCGAAGAACGGCCGAATCCAATCCGTTGCGGCCCCCGGAGCGAACAGTCCCTGACAGAAGTGGGGACCTCATGGACCTGATCATCATCGGCCTGCTCGGCGGGCTCATCACCGGCATCTCGCCGTGCATCCTGCCCGTGCTGCCCGTGATCTTCCTCACCGGAGGCGCGCAGTCCGCGAGGTACGAGGACGAGGTGGTGCCTGCCAGACGCAGCCGGCCGTACTTCGTCATCGCAGGGTTGGTGCTGAGCTTCACGCTCGTCACACTCGGCGGCTCGCTGCTGCTCGGGCTCCTGAACCTGCCGCAGGACATCATCCGCTGGGTCGGTATCGCGGTGCTGATCATCATCGGCGTCGGACTCATCGTGCCGCGGTTCCAGCACATCCTGGAGCGGCCGTTCCAGCGATTCGGACAGCGTGAGGTGAAGAACCGGGGGAGCGGCTTCGGCGTCGGCCTCGCGCTCGGCGCGGTCTTCGTGCCGTGTGCCGGACCCGTTCTGGCCGCCATCATCGTGGCCGGGTCCACCGGACAGATTGGCATCGGCACCGTGCTCCTCACCGTCTCCTTCTCGATCGGGGTCGCGGTGCCGCTGCTGATCTTCGCGCTCGCCGGACGCAGTGTCGTCGAGCGCATCCGCTCGTTCCGCTCCAAGGAGCGTGGCCTGCGCATCGCCGCCGGCATCGCGATGATCGCGCTCGCCGTCGGACTGGTCTTCAACGTGCCGCAGGCGCTCCAGCGGCTGCTGCCCGACTACACGGCACCGCTGCAGGAGCAGATCGCCGACTCCGATCAGGTCAAGGACGCCCTCGATCTGGGCGGCCTCGTCAACGAGGAGAACAAGGACCTCGACAAATGCACCAACGGAGCGGAGGAGCTGGAGTCGTGCGGCACCGCCCCGTCGATCCAGGGAATTCAGGAGTGGCTCAACACTCCCGACGGAGAGGCCCTCGATCTGAAGGACCTGCGCGGACAGGTGGTCCTGATCGACTTCTGGGCGTACTCGTGCATCAACTGCCAGCGGTCACTGCCGCATGTCGTGGCCTGGGACCAGGCGTATCGCGATGCGGGGCTCCAGGTCATCGGCATCCACTCTCCCGAGTACGCGTTCGAGAAGGATCCGGGCAACGTGGCGGCCGGGGCTCGCGACTTCGGTATCGACTACCCGGTCGCACTCGACAACAACCTGTCGACGTGGACGAACTACCGCAACCGCTACTGGCCCGCCCACTACCTGATCGACGCCGAGGGCACGGTGCGTCACATCTCCTTCGGAGAGGGCAACTACGCCGCGACCGAGTCCATGATCCGCGAGCTGCTCGAAGACGCCGATCCCGGGGTGGAACTGCCCGCAGCGACCGATGTCGAGGATGACACGCCCGATGTCGGCTCGACGACGAGGGAGACTTTCCTCGGCTCCTCGAAGGACGTCAACTACGGCGGCGAGGGCGACTACCGCCGCGGCGAGAACACGTATGCGTTCCCGAAGGATCAGCCGGCGGACAGCTTCGCGCTCGACGGCGACTGGACCATCGAGACGCAGTACGCCACGCCGGCGGCGCAAGAGGGACGGATCAGTCTCGAGTACCACGCCGCCGAGGTGAGGGTCGTCGTCGCCGGCACCGGAGACATCGTGCTCCGTCGAGACGACGGATCCACCGAGACGATCGCGATCGACGGGACTCCGCGCTCCTACGAGCTCCTGAAGCAGGATGACATCGCCGAGGGCACGCTCACCCTCGAGGTGCCGGCCGGGATCCAGGTCTATTCGTTCACGTTCGGGTGACGTCTGCGCGGGAACAGGGAGGAGATGCGGCATGCTTGTGGAGATGGTCATCGACGGAATGGACGTCCCTGAGGACGGTGCGACGCAGGATGCTGTGGCGGACCTCCTCGTGCGCGTCGCCGGCGGCGACCAGGCGGCCTTCGCGGCTCTCTACGATGCCCTCTCCTCCCGAGCCTTCGGGCTGATCCTCCGCGTGCTGGTGAACCGCGCGCAGAGCGAGGAGGTGCTGCAGGAGGTGTTCCTGGAGATCTGGCAATCCGCTTCGCGCTTCGCTCCGAACAGAGGTCAGGGACGAGCATGGGTCATGACGATCGCACATCGTCGGGCCGTCGATCGGGTGCGGGCTTCGCAGTCGAGCGCCGACCGCGACGTGCGAGCCGGGTTCAAGGACCTCGGCGTGGCACACGACAGCGTCGCAGAGCAGGTGGAACTGGGGATCGAAGGCGAGAAGGTCGTCGACGCACTATCCGGGCTTCCTGAAGTGCAACGTGAAGCGCTCGTCCTGGCGTACTACGGCGGTTACAGTCAGAACGAGATCGCGGCCCTCGTGGGCGCGCCACTGGGGACGATCAAGACACGGATGCGAGACGGGCTCACCCGTCTGCGCACGGCGATGGGGGTGACGGCATGAACGAGAAGGACTTCGCAGAGCTCGCGGCAGGTGCCGCGCTGCACTCGCTCTCCGCGGACGACGAGCGTCGCTACCGCGCTGCCCTGGCCGAGCACCCTGAGTGGCAGAGCATGGTCGAGGCGGATGCCGCTGCAGCGGGACTGCTCGCCGAGACGGCCCAGACCATCGATCCTCCCGCGAGCATCCGTTCCGCACTGCTCGCGCAGATCGCCGAGACGCCGCAGGACGACGAGGCGGACGGGACGGCGCCGAGCGCTGAGGCCGTGTCGCCCGTGAGCGCGGCACCGGACGATCCCGCGGTCGCCGACTCCCCGAAGCCGAGACCGCGCCGCTGGGTGCGGGCGGCCTTCGCGCTCGCCGCATGCCTGGCAGTGCTGGTCGGCGTGGGGATCGGTGCGGTCGCCCTGAACGCGCAGTTGAATCGTCCCGCGAGCGTGGTCGCACTGCAGGAGATCGAATCCGCAGGAGACGCCGAGCAGGCGACCGTCGCCCTCGACGACGGCGGGACGGCGACCGCGCACTGGTCGGCCTCGGTCGGCAAGGCCGTGCTGGTCGCCGACGGCATCCCGACGCCGGCGGAGGGCGAGACCTACGAACTCTGGTTCGTGCGGGGTGACGCTCCGGTCTCGGCAGGGGTGTTCGACGTGGACGGTGGCGACGCCACCGCGCTCCTCGCGGGCGACATGCAGGCGGGCGACGCGATCGCGGTGACCGTCGAGCAGGCCGGGGGCTCGCCCACGGGTCAGCCCACCACCGATCCGGTGATCGTCATCCCCACGGCCTGAGCGTCGCCGATCGCGCGTACCCTGGAGGGATGCCCGAGCAGCATCATCGCCCCGTGCGTCGACCGACGACCGCCTTCGACAACATCGTCGGCGCGCACGATCCCGCCGAGGAGACGCGCGTCGCGCACGCCACGGCCTCCGCGCTGCTGACCCGTGTCCGCGCGGACGAGAGCGGAGCGAGTGCCGAACGCCTCGTGGCCTTCACCGCCGAGCACGGCATCGACGAGATCGCCGAGCTGTGGTCGAAGGCCCCGTCGCGCACGCTTCCCGGTGCGCTGTGGCGTCTCTACGTGCTGCAGCTCGCGATCCATGCCGACGCCCGCACCGCCGCGCTGCTCTACGATCGCGGGCGGGTCGAGCTGCCGTCGGCGGATGTCGTGATCGCCGGTGCACCGGTGCCCGCGAGCCCGGACGAACTCGTCGCGCTCATCGACACCATCCTGCGCGGGGCGTTCCGCGGTGACTTCGCGGTGGCGCTCGACCGCGCAGCGGCCTTCTGCCGGGTGCAGGCCTCCGGCGCGACGCACACGGCCGACGACTACGAGCCGACGGAGCCCGCACGAGCGAGCGAACTGACCACGCGAGCGTTGCGGCTGAGCAGTTATGCGCAGGACCTGGCGGCCTCGGCCGTGCTCTGGCGCATGGGAGCGCTCAGCTGAGGGACTCCGCACCCGGCCGGAGCGCGGAGCTTCCGGACCGGTGCTGCGCCCGGATATGAGAAGACCGGGCCGCAAGAACGCCTCTCGGCGGAAGGCCGCTCGCAGCGGCAAAAAATGGAGCCCGGGGTTATGCGGCCCGGCCGTTCAATTGTAACGCGATGCGGCCGTGGGTATTCCCGCCCTCTAGGCTCGGATCATGACCGGGCGCTTCGCACTCATGATCGATCCCGTGGCCGTCGAGGAGCAGCGCTCCGACTACGCCGACACGTTCACGCAGGTGGATGCCGCGGCGCCGGCGCTCAGCGTCGGCGAGTTGAGCACGCAGCGCGGTGACGGCGTGTTCGAGTCCATCGGCGTCGTCGACGGACATGCGCAGGAGGTCGTCCCGCACCTCGAACGACTCGCGCACTCCGCACGTCTGTGCGATCTGCCTGCACCGAATCTCGCGCAGTGGCGTCAGGCGATCGATCGCGCGGCGGCCCAACTCGGTACCGGCGAATCCGTCATCAAGCTCATCCTCAGCCGTGGCGTCGAGCACGGGCCCACTCCGACGGCATGGGTGACGGCGGCCCCCGCGGCAGACTTCGCGGTCGTGCGCGAGAACGGGCTGCGCGTCATCACGCTGGACCGCGGGTACGACCTGGGAGCCGCCGAGCGCGCGCCGTGGCTGCTGCTGGGCGCCAAGACGCTGTCCTACGCGGTGAACATGGCGGCCCTCCGCGAGGCCCACCGGCGCGGAGCAGACGACGCGATCTTCCTCTCGAGCGACGGCTTCGTGCTCGAGGCGCCGACCGCCTCGCTGATCCTTCGCTTCGGTGACCGCTTCGTCACCCCTGCGCCCAACGGCGGCATCCTGCACGGGACGACCCAGCTCAGCGTGTACGAGCACCTCGCGGCGCAGGGCTTCGAGACGGGCTACGACCGCATCCCGGCATCCGACCTCCCGAAGGCGGATGCCGCGTGGCTGGTGTCGAGCGTCCGTCTCGCCGCCGCCATCACCGCGATCGACGGCGTGACCCTCCCGACGGACGCCGCCCTGACGGCCGAGCTGAACCGCTACCTGCTGTCTCCCCGCGACTGACGCACCCTCGGGCGCGCATCTGCTCCCGACACGCGAAGAGGGCCCGGGAACCGAAGTTCCCGGGCCCTCCGACGTGCGCGTCAGAT
Organism: Microbacterium sp. NPDC090218; assembly: GCA_044900255.1. Classification (GTDB taxonomy): domain Bacteria; phylum Actinomycetota; class Actinomycetes; order Actinomycetales; family Microbacteriaceae; genus Microbacterium. Next base: position 771,745 of record JBJDMS010000002.1, read on the forward strand.
CATCCGAAGCGGCCGGAGACGTAGTCCTCGGTGGCCTGCACGGACGGGGTCGTGAAGATCGACGTCGTGTCGTCGTACTCGATGAGCTTGCCCGGCTTGCCGGTGCCCGCGATGTTGAAGAACGCGGTCTTGTCGGACACGCGCGAGGCCTGCTGCATGTTGTGGGTGACGATCACGATCGTGAACTCGTTCTTGAGCTCGCCGATCAGCTCCTCGATCGCGTAGGTCGAGATGGGGTCGAGCGCGGAGCAGGGCTCGTCCATCAGCAGGACCTGCGGCGACACGGCGATCGCGCGGGCGATGCACAGTCGCTGCTGCTGGCCACCGGAGAGGCCGGAGCCGGGCTTGTCGAGACGGTCCTTGACCTCGTTCCAGAGGTTCGCGCCGGTGAGCGACTTCTCGACCAGTGCGTCCTGATCGCTCTTCGACATGCGGCTGTTGTTGAGCTTGACCCCGGCCAGCACGTTCTCCTTGATCGACATCGTCGGGAACGGGTTCGGGCGCTGGAACACCATGCCGACCTGACGACGCACGAGGACGGGGTCGATGCCGGGGCCGTAGAGGTCCTTGCCGTCGAGCAGCACCTCGCCCTCGACACGGGCGCCGGGGATGACCTCGTGCATGCGGTTCAGGGTCCGCAGGAATGTGGACTTGCCGCAGCCCGAGGGGCCGATGAAAGCCGTGACGCTGCGCGGCTGGATGTCGAGGGAGACGCCCTCCACGGCGAGGAAGTCGCCGTAGTAGACGTTCAGGTCGTTGACTTCGATGCTCTTGGACACTGCTGTTCCTTGCTTGTCGGGTCGAGGGCTCAGCGGCCGGTCTTGGGGGCGAAGATCTTCGCGACGAGACGCGCGATCAGGTTGAGCAGCATGACGATGATGATGAGCGTCAGGGCGGCTGCCCAGGCCCGTTCCACGTACGCCTCCGCGGGGATGCCCTGGTACGCGTACTGCGAGTACGTGAACACGGGGAGGGTCTGCATGCGGCCGCTGAACAGGTTGTAGTTCATGGCGTCGGTGAATCCGGCCGTGAGGAGCAGCGGGGCCGTCTCGCCGATGACGCGGGAGATGGCGAGCATCACACCCGTCGTGATTCCGGCGATCGAGGTCGGGAGGACCACCTTGACGATCGTGAGCCACTTCGGCACGCCCAGGGCGTACGACGCCTCGCGCAGTTCGTTCGGGACGAGGCGCAGCATCTCCTCGGTCGAGCGCACGACCACCGGGATCATGAGCACGGCCAGGGCGACCGAGCCCGCGATGCCCATGCGCACACCGGGACCGAAGATTAGGGCGAACACCGCGTAGGCGAACAGGCCGGCGACGATCGACGGGATGCCCGTCATCACGTCGACGAGGAAGGTGATGGTTCGAGCCATGCGCCCGCCCTTGCCGTACTCGACCAGGTAGACGGCCGTCATCAGGCCGATCGGGATCGAGATGATCGCGGCGGCGAGCGTCACGAGGAGCGTGCCGATGATGGCGTGGAGGGCTCCACCGCCCTCGCCGAGCACTCCGCGCATCGACGAGGAGAAGAAGAGTCCGTCGAAGCGGGCGACACCGTTGGCGACGACCGTGATGGCGACGGAGACGAGCGGCACCATCGCGATCGCGAACGCCGAGGTGACGATGCCGGTGACCAGGCGATCGAGCGCCTTCCTGGATCCCTCGATGATGCGCGACATCACGTAGATGAGCACCAGATAGATGACCGCGCCGAGGACGACGGAGCCGGCGATGTTGAGCTCGGATCCGCTCGCGAGCGCACTGAGGGTGAACGGTGTGAACCCGATCACCAGAGAGACGCCGAGGAGCGCCCAGGGTGCCCAGCGGGGGAGATGTCCCGAGCTGAGGGACAGGCTCGAGGGGGCGGCGCTCGCCGTGCGAGCGGTTTCGGGGGCGGTAACGGTCATGTCAGTTCGCTCCCGAGAATTCCTTGCGGCGGTTCACGAACCAGCGCGCCAGAGCGTTCACCGCGAACGTCACGACGAACAGGATCAGGCCGGTCGCGATGAGGATGTTGATGTTGACCTGGTACGCCTCGGGGAACGTCAGCGCGATGTTCGCCGCGATCGTCGAGGGGTTGGTGGAGGTGAGCAGCTCGAAGGTGACGGCCTTGCTCACCGAGAGGACCATGGCGACGGCCATCGTCTCACCGAGCGCGCGGCCCAGCCCCAGCATGGAGGCGGAGACGATGCCGGAGCGGCCGAAGGGCAGGACTGCCATCCGCACCATCTCCCAGCGCGTGGCGCCGAGCGCGAGGGCGGCCTCCTCATGGAGGCGGGGGGTCTGCAGGAAGATCTCGCGGCAGATGGCCGTGATGATCGGGACCACCATGACGGCGAGGACCATCGCGGCGGTGAGGATCGTGCGCCCAGTGGGCGAGACGACGCCGCCGAAGAGCGGGATCCAGGAGGCGTTCGCGTTCAGCCAGACGTAGATCGGCTGGACGGCCGGTGCGAGGACCAGGATGCCCCAGAGGCCGAAGACGACCGAGGGGACGGCGGCCAGCAGGTCGACGACGTAACCCAGGCCCTGGGCGAGTCGTCGCGGCGCGTAGTGGGTGATGAAGAGAGCCACGCCGAGTGAGAGCGGCACGGCGAGCAGGAGGGCGAGGAAGGCGGCCCAGACGGTGCCGAAGAGCAGAGGGCCGACGTACTCCCAGAAGTTCGTCTTGAGGAGGGAGGCGTCCTCGGCGGTGGCGGTGAAGGCCGGGATCGACTGAACGATGAGGAAGATCGCGACCGCGGCCAGCGTGATCATGATCATGGATCCGGCGGCGACCGCCGTTCCGGAGAACCAGAGGTCACCGGCGCGCTTCTTCGCGACGATGCGCGTCGACGCCGGCGAGGTCGTGGCTGTCATGGGAGCTGCTTCCTGCTCAGTGGAGATCGGGTATCTGACGCGAGCAGACGGTCTCCGGGATGCCGTGCAGCATCCCGGAGACCGTCACCGACTCACTTGATGAGGTCGATCGCAGCCTGTGCCTGCGTGCGCAGGTCGTCCGAGATCGGTGCGCTGCCGGCGTTGGTCGCGGCGACGTCCTGGCCCTCGGCGCTGATCGCGGTGGTGAAGAACGCCTTGGTCAGCGCCGCGACGTTCTCGTCCTCGTACTCGGCGCAGCCGATGAGGTAGCTGACGAGGAGCACGGGGTACGCGCCGTCAGCGGTGGTGGTGCGGTCGATCGCGAAGGCGAGGTCGCCGTCGGTGCGGCCTTCCTCGATCTTCGACGCGTCGAGCGTGGCAGCGGCACCTTCGGCTGAGTGCGGCACGAACTTGTCGCCGACCTTGACGTTGACGGAGGAGAAGTCCGCGGCCTGAGAGGAGTCGATGTAGCCGATCAGGCCCTGTCCGCCCTTGACGGCGTTGGCGACACCCGAAGTCTTCTCAGCGGACTCGCCGGCGAGGTCGGCCGGCCACTCCTCGACGCTGCCGGCGGTCCACACGTCACCCGCGGTCTGCGCGAGGTAGTCGGTGAAGTTGCCCGTGGTGCCCGACTTGTCGGAGCGGTGCACCGGCGTGATGGCGAGGTCGGGGAGCGTGGCGTCGGGGTTGTCCTTGGCGATCGCCGGGTCGTTCCACTTGGTGATCTTGCCGGCGAAGATCGATGCGATGGTCTGGGCGTCGAGGTTCAGCTCGTCGACGCCGTCCAGCGAGAAGACGATGGCGATCGGGGAGATGTAGGCCGGGATCTCGATGAGGTCGGAGCCGTCGACGCACGCGCCGAAGCCGCCCGCGGCGATCTCGTCGGTCTTGAACGCGCGGTCGGAACCGGCGAAGTTGACGGCGCCCTGCTGGAAGGACTCGCGTCCGCCGCCCGAACCCTGCGGGTCGTACTCGACCTGGGCGTCGGGGTTGGTCTTCTGGAACTCGGCGGTCCACGCCTGGATGGCGACCTGCTGCGACGATGCGCCCGCGCCGACCAGCGAGCCGCTGACGGCTGCGACATCGGAAGTGGGGGCTTCGGTGGAACCGGTGCCGCCTTCGTTCGCGGCACAGCCGGCGAGGGCGAGAGCGGCGACGGCGCCGATGGCGCCGATTCGTGCGATTCGGGAGATCTTCACTGTGGATCCTTCGATCTTGGATGGGTGGGGCCCGGTGCAGGGCACACAGTGACGCTATGGGCGACGGTTAACGAGACTCTCCCGAGCAGGTGAACGGCAGGTGAACGACGAGCGACTCTCTGGGGCGATTCCGCGAGAATCCGGGGAACGTCAGACCTTGGGGATGTGCGTCTCGATCGCGATGATGCCGGATCCGGGGTTCGTCGCCGAGAGGTGCACGACCGAGAACGCGGCCGGCTCCAGGTCTGCCGCGCTGCCGAGATAGGACCCGGTGACGGTGCCGGTCGCGAGAGCGATCTCCGATAGCAGGCCGGGGAGGACGGGACCGTGACTGCACAGCACGGCCGGCTTCCCTGAGCGCACGCGACGCCCGACCACGGATCGGAGATCCGATCCGCCGTCTTCCCACGCGTCCTGGCTGATCTTCTCGGTCTGCACGGGTTTGCGGTCGAGTGCCTTTGCGAGCGGTGTGACGGTCTCGACGCAGCGCACGGCGTCGCTGGTCACGATCTTGCGCACGCCGAAGGCACGCAGCGGTCCGACGATCGACTTCGCCTGCTTGCGACCGCGGTCGGTGAGGGGGCGTGAGGCATCCGAGCGGTCCCAGTCCGACCGGGACATCGCCTTCGCGTGGCGCAGCACGATCACCGGGAAGGTGCGGAGCACGCCGTCGTCGACGAGGTTGGAGAAGAAGTCGAGGATCTCCAGATCGACCGGGTAGCTCAGGCGGGAACGAGCCTTCTTGACGCTGACCCATTCGAGTGCGGCGATCTCGCGGTTGGGCACGAACGTGGACTCGCGGATGGCGTCGTCGGTCGCCTCGGCGGCCCAGTAGTGCACCACCTTCTGCTTCTGAGAGGCGAGGTGGTAGCGGCTCACCCCGACGGGGACGCCGAGGGAGACGCGGATGCCGGTCTCCTCGTGCACCTCGCGCACGGCCGTCTCGGCGAGCATCTCGCCGGGGTCGACCTTTCCCTTGGGCAGTGTGACGTCCCGGTACTTCGTGCGGTGGATCAGGAGGATCCGCAGCTTCCCGTCGACGATCCGCCAGACCACGGCACCCGCTGCATACACCGCCTTGTCCGCCCACTTCGACCCCGTCGAGGTGTCGGGAGGAAGCTGCAGCTGCCGCCCGGTCATCGAACCGCCCGTGCGCGGCGCCGCCGCTGGATCAACCCCATGGTCTTATCCTGCAGGTCGATCAGAGGCTTTCCGTCCGCATCCACGGCGTGGCGCTCCCAGACCCCGTCGGCACCGAGATGCCACGAGGTGGTGCCCGCATCCATCGCCAGGTCGAAGAACGTCTGGAGCTCCTTGAGGTGGGCGGGATCGGTGACCCGCACCAGCGCCTCGACGCGGCGGTCGAGGTTGCGGTGCATCATGTCGGCGCTGCCGATGTAGACCTGCGGATCGCCGCCGTTCTCGAACGCGAAGATCCGCGAGTGCTCCAGGTAGCGGCCCAGGATGCTGCGCACGGTGATGTTGTCGCTGATGCCGTCCAGGTCGGTGCGCAGGCTGCAGATGCCGCGCACCCAGACGTCCACCTTCACGCCGGCGGCACTCGCGCGGTACAGCGCGTCGATGATCTCCTCGTCGACCATCGAGTTCACCTTGATGCGGATGTGCGCGGGGATCCCCGCCTCCGCGTTCTTGCGCTCGGCGTCGATCTGGCGGATCAGGCCCTTGCGGAGGTGGAGCGGCGCGACGAGGAGTCGTTTGAACTTCTTCTCGATGGCGTATCCGCTCAGCTCGTTGAAGAGGCGCGTGAGGTCCTTGCCGACCTGCGCGTCTGCGGTGAACAGGCCGAAGTCCTCGTAGATGCGGCTGGTCTTCGGGTTGTAGTTGCCGGTGCCGACGTGGGAGTAGTGACGCAGCATCCCGTCTTCCTCGCGGATGACCAGAGCGAGCTTGCAGTGCGTCTTGAGCCCGACGAGACCGTAGACGACGTGCACGCCGGCCTTCTCGAGCTTGCGCGCCCAGACGATGTTGTTCGCCTCGTCGAAGCGCGCCTTCACCTCGACCAGGGCGAGGACTTGCTTGCCTGCCTCGGCCGCGTCGATCAGGGCCTGCACGATCGGGCTGTCGCCGGAGGTCCGGTACAGCGTCTGCTTGATGGCGAGCACGTGCGGGTCGCGGGCGGCCTGCTCGAGGAACGCCTGGACGCTGGTGGTGAACGACTCGTACGGGTGGTGGACGAGCACGTCCGACTTGCGGATCGCCTTGAAGATGTCTGCGCGTGCGCTCGATCCGGCCGGCTGGAAGGCCACGGCCGTGGTGGGAAGGTGCGGCGGGTAGCGCAGATCGGGTCGGTCGATGCGGGAGAGGTCGAAGAGCCCGCGCAGGTCGAGCGGGCCGGGGAGGCGGTAGACCTCCAGGTCGGTGATGTCGAGCTCGCGGACCAGGAGGTCCATCGTGACGTCGTCCATGTCGTCGGTGATCTCGAGGCGGATCGGTGGACCGAACCGGCGACGCAGGAGCTCGGCCTCGAGCGCCTGGATGAGGTTCTCGCTCTCGTCCTCCTCGATCTCCACGTCTTCGTTGCGGGTGAGGCGGAACGCGTGGTGGTCGAGCACCTCCATGCCGGGGAACAGATCGCCCAGGTGGTTCGCGATGAGCTCCTCGAGACGCAGGAAGCGCTTGATCTCCCCGCCGCCCGGAACCTCCACGAAGCGGGGGAGCATGGGCGGCACCTTGAGGCGTGCGAACTCCTGCCGGCCGGTGCGCGCGTTGCGGATGCGGATCGCGAGGTTCAGCGACAGGCCGGAGATGTAGGGGAACGGGTGCGCCGGGTCGACCGCGAGCGGCATCAGCACCGGGAACACCTGGGCCTGGAAGTAGTCGGACAGCGACGAGCGCTCGCCCTCGGTGAGTTCGGACCAGTCGGTGATCTCGATCCCGGACTCGGCCAGCGCGGGACGCACGAGCGAGATCCAGGCGTCCGCGTGACGAAGCTGCAGCGCGTGCGCCTCACGGGAGATGTCGGCCAGCGCGTCGACGGGGGAGCGGCCGATGTTCGTCGGCACCGCGAGACCGGTCATGATGCGGCGCTTGAGCCCCGCGACACGCACCATGAAGAACTCGTCGAGGTTGCTGGCGAAGATCGCCAGGAAGTTCGCCCGCTCAAGTTCGGGCAGCGACGGATCCTCGGCGAGCTCCAGCACGCGCTGGTTGAACGCGAGCCAGCTGAGCTCGCGATCCAGGTAGCGGTGGTCGGGCAACAGGGAGTCGGGCGACTCGATGGCGTCGAAGTCGTCGTCTTCGGCGTCACCGAGGCCGGCGTCGGCGAGTGCGGGATCGATCATGGGGTACATCTAAGCACCGCCAGGTGACGCTCGTGTGAACGGTGTCGATCCTCAGCGGGCCGCAACGACGCTGTCGTCCTCGTTCACGTTGAAGCGGTAGCCGACGTTGCGCACCGTGCCGATGATCTGCTCCTGGTCGCCGAGCTTGGCCCTCAGGCGCCGCACGTGGACGTCGACCGTGCGCGTGCCGCCGAAGTAGTCGTAGCCCCAGACCTCGCTGAGCAGCTGCTCCCGTGTGAACACGCGTGAGGGGTGCGTCGCCAGGAAGTGCAGCAGCTGGAACTCCTTGTAGGTGAGATCCAACGGACGGCCGCGCAGCTTCGCCGAGTACGACTGCTCGTCGATCGTGACGCCCGAGGCCTGCACGCGTGCGGGCTCGGCGACCTCGTCGCGTCGGGCCAGAGCGAGGCGGAGGCGGGCGTCGATCTCGGCGGGCCCCGCCGTGACGAGCAGGACGTCGTCGATCCCCCAGTCGCCCGAGAGGGCGCTCATGCCGCCCTCGGTGACCACGAGAAGCAGCGGTGCGTCCTGCCCGGTGGCGCGCAGCAGCCGGCACAGCGACTTCGCGGCGACCAGGTCGTGACGGCCGTCGACGATCACGACGTCGTACTCCGGGGCGTTGACCAGCTGTGCGGGTTCCGCCGGAATCTGGCGCGCTTTATGGCTCAGCAGCTCAAGGGCGGGCAGGACCTGCTCCGAGAGCGGAGCGTTGGTCAGAACCAGGACCAGGGCCACGCGCACTCCTCACCGACGTGGGATCGACGTCGTGCCGCCATGATACCGGGGCGGATGCGCAACAATGGTGTCATGACGGAACCAGCACTCGCACCGCGCAATGCGTTCGTCGGTGTGATCGTCGTATGGGTGGCGGCGTTCGTCGCGACCGTCGCGATCGGCATCTTCGTGCCGGAGGAGTGGCGCGTTCCGTGGATGCTCGTCGGCTTCGGCGGCGTCGTGCTGCTGTCGTTCGCCGTGCAGCTCTGGTACGGGCGTACGCAGGGATTCATCTTCCACGTCGCGAGCAGCGTCATCGGCGCGCTGCTGCTGATGGGGCTCATCTCGGTCGGTTTCGGTCTCGCCGCGCTGATCCCGTCCTGACATCCGCACGGCGCGGTAAGGTGGAGCACATGGACCTCATGGCGCTCGAAATCTTCTTCATCGGTCTTCTGGGCCTCGCGAGCCTCGCTATCGTCTTCGTCTCGGCAGTGGTGCTGCGCAACCTCTTCCGCGGCCAGCGCTGACGCGATCGTGATCGAACTTCCCACCGACCTCCCTGCCGACCTGGCCCCTTTCGCGTGGCTGATCGGCGTATGGGAGGGGACCGGAGTCATCGACTATCCCGTCGGTGATGATCGGCTGCAGGGCGAGTTCACGCATCAGGTCAGCTTCAGTCATGACGGCGGCCCTTTCCTCAACTACTCGGGCACCGCGACCTTCACCGGCGATGACGACGCGGTCTCGATCCCGCTGATCGCCGAGAGCGGTTTCTGGCGGCTCGCGCGTCCGGCGGCCGAGACCGATGCCGGACCGGCGCTGCTCCCGCCCCTGGCCACGCCGGTCGCCCGCACGGTCGACGACGTCGAGACCTTGCGCGCCCCGAACGGCTCCTTCCCGATCGAGGTGTCGCTCGCGCACTCCGACGGCATGCTGGAGTTCTACCTCGGTGAGATCAGCGGCCCCCGCGTCGATATCGCCTCGGACGCGATCGTGCGCGCCGCCGGTGCCAAGGAGTACGGCTCCGCCTCCCGCATGTACGGGCTCGTCGACGGCCACCTGCTCTGGGCCTGGGACATCGCCGCCCTGGGAACTCCTCTGCGTGCCCACGCATCCGCACGGCTGGCTCGGGTCTGATGAGCGTCTTCGGAGGTCTCCACGGCGCGGTCTCCAGCGGGTACGGGATCACGCACTTCGGCGATCCCTTCCGCGAGCAGCGTCGCCTGGCTGCCGGCGAGGCGATCGTCCCGCTCGACGACCGCGGCGTGATCGAGGTGGCGGGCCCGGAGCGACTCGGCTGGCTCGACTCGATCACCTCGCAGTCCGTCGGGCGTCTGCACGCGGGTGACAGCACCGAGCTGCTCGTGCTCGATCCGCAGGGGCGCGTCGAGCACGCCGCCGGTGTGGTCGACGACGGCACGTCGACCTGGTTGATCACGGATGCGGCCGACGCCGAGGGTCTCGCGTCGTGGCTGACGCGGATGAAGTTCCGCACGCAGGCCACGGTCGATGTCCGCCCGGAGAAGGTGCTGCTCGGGTTCGTCGACGGGGGTTCCGCCGCCGAGGTCGTCCGTGCCGCGGCCTCTTCGGGGGGCGCGGCTCCGCTCGTATGGGCGGACCCCTGGCAGCGGGTGAGCGCCGGCGGGCATCAGTACGCCGAGATCGCCGACCACCCGGGAGCCGCGCTCGCGTGGCGTGTGGCGATCCTCCCGGTCGAGGCCGCAGAAGCGCTGGCAGCGTCGCTGGAGCACGCCGCCGTCGCCGGACTCCTCGCCGCGGAGGCGCTGCGCATCGCCGCCTGGCGTCCGCGGTGGTCCGCCGAGGTCGACGACAGGTCGCTTCCGCACGAATCGGACTGGATCCGCAGCGCCGTGCACCTGAACAAGGGCTGCTACCGCGGTCAGGAGACCGTCGCCAAGGTGCACAACCTCGGCCACCCGCCGCGTCGTCTCGCCGCCCTCCACCTCGACGGGAGCGACGCGGTCCTCCCCGAACCCGGTGCGCCCGTGTTCGCCGGCGACGAGGAGGTCGGTCACCTCACCTCGGTCGGTCGTCACCACGAAGACGGCCCGATCGCGCTCGCCATCCTCTCTCGTCGAGCACCGATCGGCGACCTGGTGGTGCGCGCGGACGGTATCTACATCGCGGCATCCCAGCAGGTCATCGTGCCCGCCGATGCGGGAGCTGTGGCAGACATCCCGCGCCTGACCCGGCTGTCGCGCCGCCCCTCGGCGCCCGACCCTCGCGGGGCCGACGCCGCGAGCTGAGCTCAGTCGGTGCGGGGAGCGACGCTCGCCCAGGGCAGCGTGAGCTCACCCAGACGCCAGCGGGTGCGGCCGCCGAGCACGGGCCAGCCCTGATCGCGCAGTGCTGCGACCGTGGCGAGGAAGCGCTGGGTGGCGCCGAAGGTGGACAGAGCCGCCGCACGGTCCCATTCGCGGTCGAGATCGATGAGCAGAGCGTGGATGCGCTCGCCGGGGACGTTGCGGTGGATCAGGGCCTTCGGCAGACGCTCCGCGACGATGCTCGGGCGTTCGAGGTCGGCGAGCCGGAGCGAGATCGTGAAGCGCAGCGGCGTGGCGTGTGCATCGACGTCGATCCAGCTCGCGATCCGGCCGATCTCATCGCAGGTCCCCTCGAAGAGCAGGCCGTCGGGGGCCAGGCGCGCGCTCATGCGACCCCAGGCATCGGGGACGTCCTGTTCGTCGTACTGGCGCAGGACGTTCATGGCACGGATCGCCGCGGCCCGGCGCCCCTCGGGAAGAGGCACCTCGAATCCGCCGCGTGCGAAAGACACCGGCAGGTCGGGAGCGAAGGGCGTGCGCCCGGCGCGCACCTCCGCGAGCTGCGCGTCGGCCGTGGCGACGCGGGTGGGGTCGATTTCGAGGCCGCGCACCTCGACGTCGGATCGCACGCGCACGAGGCGCGTCGCGAGCTCGAAGGCGGTGACTCCGCTGGCACCGTAGCCGAGGTCCACGACCAGGGGATCCGAAGCCCGGCGCAGGGCGTCGCTGTGTGCGATCCAGCGATCGTTGCGCCGCAGGCGGTTCGTCCCCGTCGTGCCGCGGGTCGGCCGACCGAGGGGAGATGACGCCATGTCTCCATCCTCCCAGCATCCGACTCGGACGGACGTCCCGGGTGGATAAACTGGCGGCATGACTGCGACGCGCACCCTCATCCTGCTCCGCCATGGCCGAAGCGAGTGGAACGAACTGAACCTCTTCACCGGTTGGGTGGATGTCCGCCTCAACGAGCAGGGCGAGAAGGAGGCGCGTCGCGGCGGCGAGCTGCTGGCAGAGTCCGGCATCCTCCCCGACGTGCTCCACACCTCCCTGCTGAGCCGGGCGATCCAGACCGCGAACATCGCCCTCGATGCCGCCGACCGTCTGTGGATCCCGGTGACCCGCTCCTGGCGGCTCAACGAGCGCCACTACGGTGCGCTCCAGGGCAAGGACAAGGCGCAGACGCTCGAGGAGTTCGGCCCCGAGCAGTTCCAGCTGTGGCGCCGGTCGTTCGACGTGCCGCCGCCCGTGCTCGACGACGAGAGCGAGTTCAGCCAGGTGCACGACGTCCGGTACGAGGGCATCGACGGCGAGGTTCCGCGCACGGAGTCGCTCAAGCTCGTCATCGACCGTCTGCTGCCCTACTGGGAGAGCGCGATCGTCCCCGACCTCGAGGCCGGCAAGACGGTGCTCGTCACCGCGCACGGCAACTCGCTGCGCGGTCTCGTGAAGCACCTCGAGGGCATCAGCGATGAGGACATCGCCGAGCTGAACATCCCGACCGGCATCCCGCTGGTCTACGAGCTCGACGAGAACAACGTCCCCACCGGCCCCGGCCGCTACCTCGACCCCGAGGCCGCTGCCGCCGGTGCCGCCGCCGTCGCGGCGCAGGGCAAGAAGTAAGAGCTTCCGCTCGAGACGACGAAGCCCCCGATGCGTCTGCATCGGGGGCTTCGTCGTTCGTGGAGTGCGCCGGTCAGGCGTGGCCGAGCTCCTGCTGCTCCAGCTCCTGCTGCTCGACGGCGAGGGGGATGTCCTCCTCCCCGACAGCCCAGTCGCCGGTGGCGAGGTAGACGACCTTCTTCGCGACGGCCACCGCGTGGTCGGCGAATCGCTCGTGGTAGCGGCTGGCGAGCGTGGCGTCGACGGTCGCGGTGGCCTCGCCCTTCCAGTTGTCGCTGAGCACCTTCTCGAAGACGGTGGCGTGCAGCTCGTCGACGTCATCGTCCGCGTTGCGGATCGCGTCGGCGAAGCGCAGGTCCTGTGTGCGCAGCAGCTCCGACAGCGTGCGAGCGACCTCGACGTCGAGCTCGCCCATCTTCACGAACGTGCCCTTGAGGCCCTTCGGGATGGCGCGCTCGGGGAAGCGGAGGCGGGCGAGCTGGGCGATGTGCTCCGACATGTCACCCATGCGCTCGAGCGAGGCGCTGACGCGGAGGGCGGTGACGACGATGCGCAGGTCGCGCGCGACGGGCTGTTGACGGGCGAGGATCTCGATGGCCTGCTCGTCGAGGGCGACGGCCAGCTCGTCGATCTTCGCGTCGTCGGCGATGACCTCTTCGGCCAGGGCGACATCGCTGGTCGCGAAGGCCCTGGTCGCCTTGTCGATCGAGACCGTGACGAGGTCGGCGATCTCCACGAGGCGGGACTGCAGGTCCTCGAGGGACTGGTGGAAGACTTCGCGCATGTTGGGGCGCAACCTTTCATTCGGATCTCGGCTGTGTCAGCGCGAGACGGCGGGTCGTCCGCACGAGAGCAGGTCTGTGCTGCCGCACAAGCCCGAAGCGATTGTCTGCTTCGAAGGTTAACGAACGGTGCCCAGCACGTGAATAGTACTTCTCCTGTTCCCGCCAGAGCGCGGAAACCCGCCGGACGGACGGTGAACGCACTCTACGCTTATGTCATGACCTTGCCGCAGCTCGCGCTGTCTTCGCTCGCCATCGGGCTGGTGATCGGCGTCGGCCTCTCCCTGCTCGTGGTGTGGGCGTACCGGGCGCGGGCGCGGGTGCAGGAGGAGACGTCACTGGCCATTCCGGCCGGTATAACCGACGTCCTGCGAAGCATGGACGACGCCGCAGCGATCGTCGACACCTCCGGCCTGGTGCTCGCCTCGTCCCAGGCGGCGACCCGCTTCGGCATCGAGGTCGGCTCGACGCTCGACAACCCGGAGCTCCGCCAGCTGGTGCGCGGCGTGCGGGAGGCCGGAGGCTCCGTCACGGAGTCGATGCGCATCACGCGCGGGGGGCTGAGCCTCGATCCGCGTCTGGTCTCGGCCCGCGCGAGCGTCATCGGCACCCGTCTGGTGCTGCTGATCATCCGTGACGTCACCGAGCAGGAGCGCCTCGACCAGATGCGTCGGGACTTCGTCGCGAACACGAGCCATGAACTGAAGACGCCGGTGGGTGCGGTGAGCCTCCTGGCGGAGGCGATCGAATCGGCCGCCGATGATCCGGCGCAGGTGCGTATCTTCGCCGCACGCATCTCGGCGGAGGCCGGGCGGCTCGGCCAACTGACCGGGCGCATCATGAGCCTCTCTCGGCTCCAGGCGGAGGACGGACTGACCAAGGTCGGTCCCGTCGCGATCGACGAGGTCATCGCCTCCTCGATCGAGGCCCACGTCGTGCAGGCGGATTCCGCCGGCGTCGAGCTCGCCCGCGGCGGCGACCGCGGCGTGTGGGTGCGCGGCGACGCGCAGATCCTCATCGAAGCCGTCGGCAATCTGATCGCCAACGCGATCGTCTACTCGCCCCGCGGTTCCCGCGTCGGAGTCGGCGTGCGGGCAGAGGACGGCGTGGTCGAGATCGCGGTGTCCGATCAGGGCATCGGCATCGCGGAAGCCGACCGCGAGCGCATCTTCGAACGGTTCTACCGTGCGGATGAGGCCCGCTCCCGGCGTACCGGGGGCACCGGACTCGGACTGTCCATCGTCAAGCACGCGACCCAGCGTCACGGTGGGGAGGTGCGGCTCTGGTCCCGCCCCGGGCGCGGTTCCACCTTCACGATCCGCCTTCCGCGGATCGATGCCCCGGAGCACACCGACACGGGCAAGAAGAGCAAGAAGAAGCGTGCGCGCAAGGCGGCCAAGGCCGCGGCATCCGCGCGCGTTCGAAACGGAGAGAGAGCATGACCCGAATCCTTCTCGTCGAAGACGAGCCCGACCTCGCCGACCCGCTCGCGTACCTGCTCCGACGCGAGGGCTACGAGGTGGAGATCGCGGAGGACGGGCCCGGCGCTCTCGCCGCGTTCCGGGAGCGCGGCGCGGACATCGTGCTGCTCGACCTGATGCTCCCCGGCATGCCCGGCACCGAGGTCTGCCGCCAGATCCGCTCGACGTCCGCGGTGCCGATCATCATGCTCACGGCCAAGGATTCCGAAGTCGACATCGTGGTGGGGCTCGAACTCGGTGCCGACGACTACATCACGAAGCCGTACTCGTCGCGCGAGCTCCTCGCTCGAATGCGCGCAGTGCTGCGCCGGGTCGTTCAGGCCGACAACGAGCTCGACGAGCGGGTGCTCGACGGCGGCAGGGTCTCTCTCGACATCGACCGGCACACCGTGGCCGTCGCCGGCGAGCAGATCAACATGCCGCTGAAGGAGTTCGAACTGCTCGAAGTCCTCATGCGCAACTCCGGGCGCGTGCTCACTCGCGGTCAGCTCATCGACCGGGTCTGGGGGAGCGACTACTTCGGCGACACCAAGACGCTGGATGTGCACATCAAGCGCATCCGTTCCCGCATCGAGGAGAACCCGAGCGAGCCGGTCATGCTCGTCACCGTGCGCGGTCTGGGCTATCGCTTCGAGGGCTGAACGCAGAGGAGGCCGGCACCCCGCGGGGTGCCGGCCTCCTGCACGTTCAGCGCGGGATCACTCCGCAGGCGCGGGAGCGGCCGTGTCGGTCGGCGTGGGCTTCGGCGTGCGCACCGTCTCCGAGGGGACGAGGTCCGAATAGTAGGAGAGCGAGCCGTCGAGGACGGGCACCTGGCTCTTGACACCCGTGGAGTCGCCGGACTGGAAGTGCATCTCGACGGTCGCGCCGGGCTTGGTGTCGAGTCCGACGATCCGCAGCGGCTCCTCGTCGGCACCCAGGCTCACCGTGCCGCCCGCGGGGACGGTGATGGTGAACGGCTCGCCGTCGGCGACGCCGATCGTGAGCGTGGCGCTCTCGTCGGTGGGGTTCACGATGGCGGCGATGAAGTTGCCGACCGATCCGTCTTCCGTCGCGATCACGAGCGCGTTGCGCACGTCGATCGGGCCGTCGGCGTCGGAGATGTTCACGCCGTCGGATGCCGGGTACTCGATCTTCGTCGACTGCGGGGTGATGAACGTGCACCCGGTCGCGCCGAGCAGAACGAGGGCGCTGAGGGCTGCAGACGCAACAAGGCGCGATTTCACGGGTCCTCCTGAGGTCCGGCGGGATATCCGCATCCATTCTATGGGTAAGTCGTGAGCACCCTGCGGCCCTGGGGGCGCGAACCTTAGCGCATCTCCCCTGTGGTATCCTTGAGGTTGCCGAAAGGACACGTTTTTATGCTTTTTGAGGTTGGCGAAACCGTCGTCTATCCCCACCATGGCGCTGCGACCATCATTGAGGTCAAGGAGCGCATCATCAAGGGTGAGGCGAAGAAGTATCTGAAGCTCAACGTCACCCAGGGTGACCTCATCATCGAGGTTCCCGCTGAGAATGTCGACCTGGTCGGCGTTCGCGACGTGATCGGAAAAGAGGGTCTCGATCATGTCTTCGAGGTGCTGCGCGCACCCTTCACCGAGGAGCCCACGAACTGGTCTCGCCGGTACAAGGCGAACCTCGAGAAGCTCGCCTCGGGTGATGTGATCAAGGTGAGCGAGGTCGTCCGCGACCTGTGGCGCCGCGACCAGGACCGCGGCCTGTCCGCTGGCGAGAAGCGGATGCTGGCGAAAGCTCGTCAGATCCTGATCTCGGAGCTCGCGCTCGCAGAGAAGACCGACGAGGACAAGGCGGGCGCACTGCTCGACGAGGTCCTCGCCTCCTGACTTCTGCACGAAGGGGCGGATGCTGCGGCATCCGCCCCTTCGTCGTTCCCGGCACGCGGTAGCGTGAGGGGGTGACCCTGCTCCCCGTTCCCGACATCGCGATCATCGTCGTCGCCGCCGGCTCCGGCACGCGGCTGGATGCGGGGGCGCCGAAGGCCCTCGTCGGGATCGACGCGCATTCGATCCTCCGTCATGCCCTCGACGGCGTCTTCGCGGCCCTGCCCGCCCAGGTGGTCGTCGTCGCGCCCGCCGGGTACGAGGGTGATGTCCTGGCCGAACTCGAAGCGGCGGCAGGGGATCGGCGCGACCTCGGTCGTGTCGTCACCGGTGGCGCGACGCGACAGCAGTCCGTCGCGGCGGGGCTCGACGCCCTCTGGGGTGACGTGAAGATCGTTCTCGTCCACGACGCAGCGCGCGCGCTGACCCCGTCTTCGCAGATCGATGCCGTCGCCGGGGCGGTCACCGCCGAGGTGGGCGTGATCCCCGTGCTGCCCGTCGTCGACACGCTCAAGAAGGTGGCGGACGGTGCCGTGGTCGCGGCCGTCGACCGGTCCGAGCTCGCCGCGGCGCAGACGCCGCAGGGCTTCCCCCGTGCTGCGCTCGAAGAGGCGTACGCGAGGGCGGGCGCCGAGGGGACCGAGTACACCGACGATGCCGCGTTGTTCGCGGCCGCCGGGCATCAGGTGCGGCACATCGACGGTTCCGCCCGCGCCTTCAAGATCACCACCCCTGGCGACCTGGATCGCGCGCGGCACCTGCTCGACGCATCCATGCCTCCTGCAGGGGCACCCCGTCCGGCATCAGCGGCCCGCCCCGTCATCCCTCGGATCGGCATCGGCACCGATGTGCACGCATTCGGAGGCGAGGGGAACCTCTGGCTCGCCGGCCTGGAGTGGCCGGGGGAGCAGCCCCTCTCCGGGCACTCCGACGGCGACGCCGTCGCCCATGCGATCGTCGATGCCCTCCTGGGGGCAGCGGGGCTCGGCGACATCGGGGAGCACTTCGGCACCTCTCACCCCGAGTACGCCGGCGCCCATGCCGAGGTCTTCCTGGCGCGGACGCGTGAGCTGCTGGCCGACGCCGGCTTCGAGATCGGCAATGTCTCGGTGCAACTCCAGGGCAACCGGCCCCGCTTCAGTGCTCGACGGGGGGAAGCGGAGAGTGTCCTGTCCGCCGTCCTGGGCGCCCCCGTGTCGGTCACGGCCACGACCACCGACCGTCTCGGCTTCCCGGGGCGGGGCGAGGGCATCGCGGTGACAGCCGTCGCAGCGGTCGTGGCCGTCGACTCGCTGCACGGGTGACGATCCGCCGACCAGGTGACGATCCCCCGGGAATTGATCCCGATCCGTCGGCAGATCGTCACAAGTCCGGCGAATCGTCCTTGCGGGGCGGGCGCTCAGCAGTCCCCGAGTAGGCTTGAGCGGTGACTCTCCGCCTCTACGACACCCGCGCCGCGGTGCTGCGCGACTTCGTGCCTCTCGATCCCGAGAACATCACGATGTACGTATGCGGACCCACGGTGCAGTCCGGACCTCACATCGGTCACGTCAGAGCGGCCCTGAGCTTCGATCTGCTGCGTCGCTGGCTGGCGCACCGCTACGGCCGCGTCACCTTCGTGCGCAACGTCACGGACATCGACGACAAGGTGCTCGCCAACGCGACGGAGGCGGAGCCGTGGTGGGCGCTGGCCTACCGCATGGAGCAGGAGTTCACCGCGGCGTATGCCGGTGTCGGCATTCTTCCTCCCACGTACGAGCCCCGGGCGACGGCATCCGTCCCGCAGATGCAGGAGCTGATCGCCGCCCTGATCGCGCGGGGACACGCGTATCCCGCCCCGGATGGCTCGGGGGATGTGTACTTCGACGTCCGCTCGTGGCCCGAGTACGGCTCTCTCACGCATCAGTCCCTCGACGCGATGGAGGCAGCGGAGGACGCCGACCCCCGTGGCAAGCGCAACCCGCAGGACTTCGCGCTCTGGAAGGGCAGCAAGCCAGACGAGCCGGCGGATGCGACCTGGGCATCGCCGTGGGGCGCAGGGCGTCCCGGGTGGCACATCGAGTGCTCCGCCATGTCGAAGCGCTACCTCGGTGCGGAGTTCGACATCCACGGTGGCGGTCTCGACCTGCGCTTCCCGCATCACGAGAACGAGCTGGCGCAGTCGACCGCGGCCGGTGACGGCTTCGCCCGCTACTGGGTGCACAACGGTCTCGTGACCGTCGCCGGGCAGAAGATGTCGAAGTCCCTCGGCAACTTCACCCTCGCGGCAGACGTGCTGTCACAGCATGACTCCCTCGTGGTGCGTTACGCGCTCGCCGCAGCGCACTACCGCTCGAGCCTCGACCTCTCCGACTCGTCATGGGCCGAGGCGGAGGCGGCGCTCGGACGCATCGCCGCGTTCCGGCAGCGCGCGTTCCGGGCGGCCGGCGGGGGGATCGGGTGGTTCGCATCGCAGATGCTCCCCGAGGCGTTCGCCTCCGCGATGGACGACGACCTCGGCGTGCCGCAGGCGCTCGCGGTGCTCCACGAGACGGTGCGTGCCGGAAACTCGGCGCTCGACGCGGGGGAGACGGATGTCGCTCTCGATGCTCTTCGGGCTGTGGAGGCGATGACGTCCGTCCTCGGCCTCACACCCGCATCCGACGCGAGTTCCCACGCGTCGGAAACTGCTCTGGACGCCCTCGTCCAGACGATGATCACCCAGCGCGCACAGGCCCGCGCTGACAAGGACTGGGCGGCGGCGGATCGCATCCGAGACGCGATCGCCGCCGCAGGAATCACGCTGGAGGACACTCCGGCCGGAACTCATTGGAGTATCGATGGTTAAGCCACAGCGCCCCGGCGCGAGCAACGGCAAGAAGAAGGGCCCGACCAAGGGCACGGGCGGACTCGGGCGCAAGGCGCTCGAAGGCCGCGGTCCGACCCCGAAGGCGGAGGACCGCGCCTGGCATCCTGCGGGCAAGCGCAAGGCCGCGGCCGAGCGCTACGCGGCATCCGGTGGCAAGGGCAAGCCCGGAGGACAGCGCCAGACCTCGGGCGGTAACCCCAACCGCTCCGCCAGGGCGAAGGACAACACCACCGACACTGAGACGGTTACCGGGCGCAACTCGGTCCTCGAAGCACTCCGCGCGAAGATCCCGGCGACCGCGTTCTACATCGCGCAGCGCGTGGAGATGGACGACCGCGTCAAGGAGATGCTATCGATGGCGACCCACCGCGGCATCCCCGTGATGGAGGTCACGCGCCAGGAGCTCGACCGCATGGCCGGCTTCGACGGCGTGCATCAGGGCGTCGCGCTCAAGGTGCCGCCGTACGAGTATGCGCACCCGCAGGACCTGCTCGAGAAGGTCATCGACAAGGGCGAGGTGCCGCTGTTCGTGGCACTCGACGGCGTCACCGACCCGCGCAACCTCGGTGCGATCATCCGCTCGGCCGCCGCGTTCGGCGGTCACGGCATCATCCTGCCCCAGCGCCGCTCGGCGGGAGTGAACTCCGCAGCATGGAAGACGAGCGCGGGAGCCGCAGCGCGCATCCCGGTCGCGCTCGCGACCAACCTCACGACGCAGCTCAAGGAGTTCAAGAAGCAGGGCGTGTTCGTGCTCGGCCTGGACGGCGACGGCGATGTCTCGCTTCCCGACCTGCAGCTGGCGGACCGCCCCGTGGTGATCGTCGTCGGCTCAGAGGGCAAGGGGCTTTCGCGTCTCGTCACCGAGACGTGCGACCAGATCGTCTCGATCCCGATCTCCGCAGCGACGGAGTCGTTGAACGCCGGCATCGCGACCTCGGTCGCGCTGTACCAGGTGGCGACGGTCCGCGCCGCGAAGCAGTCGTAGCAGCTAGTCCCACAGAGAGGCACACCATGGCTCGCATCATCGTCCTCGGAGGAACCGGCTATGCCGGTCGTCACATCGTCTCCGAGGCGGTGAGTCGTGGCCACGCGGTGATCGCCGTCTCCCGCTCGGAGCCGGCCGATCCGGTGGCGGGAGCCGCGTATGTGCAGGGCACCGCGCTGGACCTCGCACCGATCGCCGATGCGTTCGTCGGAGCGGATGCCGTCGTCTCGGCACTCTCGCCGCGCGGGGACATGGCTGACAGGGCGCTCGAAGCGCTGTCGAACGTCGTCGATCAGCTCGCCGGATCCGAGACGCGTCTCGGCGTCGTCGGTGGTGCCGGCGGCAGCCTCGTCGCGCCCGGTGGGCCGCGCCTGTTCGATCAGGGCTTCCCCGAGGAGTACAAGCACGAGGCGCAGGTAGGTATCGACTCCCTCGCCCTGCTCGAGGCGACGGATGCCGGGATCGACTGGTTCTTCGTGCACCCCGCCGAGGTGTTCGGCCCATGGGTCGAGGGCGAGCGCACCGGTCACTACCGCGACGGCGGCGATGTGATCGTCCGTGATGCCGACGGGAAGTCGTACATCTCCGGTGCCGACTTCGCGGTGGCCGTGGTCGACGAGATCGAGCAGGGCAATCACCACCGCGAACGGTTCACCGTCGGCTACTGACCCCTCTCGGGCTGCTCCGTCGCGCGCACGCCCGTTCTCGCCGAGCGCACGGGTTCTTGCCGAGTGCACGACTCGCTGACGTGCGGATGCCGTTCGCTCGGCAGGAAGCCGTGCACTCGACGGTGACAGGCCCGATCAGACCAGATCGCGCCAGTCGATGTCCTCATCGTCGTCGGCCACCGGGGTCATGCCGGTGATGACGGGCAGGCTCATCGTCTCGGTCGGGGGTCCCATGATGGTCGCCTCGTCGCGGCGATGGCGGAGCACCTCGTTGATGTAGCTCGTCAGGACCTCGGCGAGCGGCACGGAGCGGCCCTGCGCCTGTGACAGGTACCAGCGGTGTTCCAGGACCTGATGGAACACCTCCGCGGGCTCGAGCTTGGCGCGCAGCTCGTAGGGGATCGCGCGCACCACGGGCTCGAACACTCGCGTGAGCCACTCGTGGGCGTACATCTCCTCATCGGCCCACTGCTTCGTCGAGCGCGCGCGGAACTCGTCGAGGTCGTTGAGCAGCCGCCGAGCCTGGTTCTCCTCCACGTCCAGCCCCGTCAGGCGGATGAGTCGACGCTGGTGGTGACCGGCGTCCACCACCTTGGGCTGGATCTCGACGACCCTGCCGTCGGCCGTCGTCGACATGGACATCTCGTCGATGTCGAACCCCAGCGCGTTGAGACGCTCGACCCGCTCGGTGATGCGCCAGGTCTCGGCGGCCGAGAACGACTCCTGCGCGGTGAGCTCCGCCCACAGCGAGCGGTACGACGACACGATGCCGTCGGCGATCGCGATGGCATCCACGCCGTGCTCGAGGCGACCGCCGGCGGCGAGATCCATGATCTCGCCCGCGATGTTCGTGCGGGCGAGATCGAGGTCGTAGGCGCGCTGGCCGTCGGTCAGCCCCTCCTCGTGAAGCTCGCCGGTCTCGGCGTCGACGAGGTAGGCGGCGAACGCGCCGGCGTCGCGGCGGAACAGCGTGTTCGACAGTGAGACGTCGCCCCAGTAGAAGCCGACGTTGTGCAGACGCACCAGCAGCAGAGCCAGCGCGTCGACGAGGCGGGTGGCGGTGTCCGGGCGCAGGACGCGCGTGAACAGCGCGCGGTAGGGCATCGAGAAGCGCAGGTGCGAGGTGACCAGGGCGGCGGGGAGAGGCTCGCCGTCGGCATCCGTGCGTCCGGCGATCACGGCGACCCGGTCGACGCAGGGCACGTCGAGACGCGCGAGGTTGCCGAGCATGTCGTACTCGCGCTGCGCCATCTCGGCCGTGGTCTCCTTCACCGCGATCACACGGCCGGAGAGATCGGCGAAGCGCACGAGGTGGCGGGAGAGGCCTTTGGGGAGCGAGACGATGTGCTCCGAGGGCCACTTCGCCAGCGTCGTGGACCAGGGGAGGGACAGCAGCCCCGGATCGATCTTGCTGGCGGTGATCCGCAGCGAATCCTGCATGATGCTCCCTGGTCGAGGTGAGGCAGAAAAGAGACGCGGCGCAGGCGACCGAAGTCAGCCTGCGCCGCGTCTGTGGATCCGATCAGGCGGAGACGACCGGCTTGTCGTTCAGGCGCTCGCCGGACTCGATGTCGAACGCGTGCACGTGGCCTGCGTTCGCCGCGAGCGTGACCGTCTCGCCGGCGTTCGGGTGGTTGCGACCGTCGACGCGGGCGACGATGTCGCTGCGCTTGCCGTTGATCTCGGTGTGGCCGTAGAGGTAACCGTCGGCGCCGAGCTCCTCGACGAGGTCGACGACGACCGGGAGGCCCTTGCCGTCGGCCGGTCCGACCGTGATGTCCTCGGGGCGCACGCCGACCGTGACCTGGCTGCCGTTCGCGCGGCCGACCGTGTCGCGGTCGAGCGGGACGATCTCGGAGCCGAAGCGGATCCCGCCGTCGGCGAGGTCGGCGGCGAACAGGTTCATGGCGGGCGAGCCGATGAAGCCGGCCACGAAGACGTTGTTCGGCTTCTCGTACAGGTCGCGCGGCGAGCCGACCTGCTGAAGCAGGCCGTCCTTGAGCACCGCGATGCGGTCGCCCATGGTCAGCGCCTCGGTCTGGTCGTGGGTCACGTAGACCGTGGTGACGCCGAGACGACGCTGCAGCGAAGCGATCTGCGTACGGGTCTGCACACGGAGCTTGGCGTCGAGGTTCGACAGCGGCTCGTCCATGAGGAACACCTGCGGCTGACGCACGATGGCGCGGCCCATGGCGACGCGCTGACGCTGACCACCCGAGAGGGCCTTCGGCTTGCGGGTCAGGTAGGGCTCGAGGTCGAGCAGCTTGGCGGCTTCGAGCACGCGCGCGGCACGCTCTTCCTTGCCGACGCCGGCGATCTTGAGCGCGAAGCCCATGTTCTCGGCGACGGTCATGTGCGGGTACAGCGCGTAGTTCTGGAAGACCATCGCGATGTCGCGGTCCTTCGGCGGGACGTCGGTCACGTCGCGGTCGCCGATGAGGATGCGGCCGGCGTTGACCTCTTCGAGGCCGGCCAGCATGCGGAGGGACGTGGACTTGCCGCAACCGGAGGGACCGACGAGGACGAGGAACTCGCCGTCACCGACCTCGAGGTTCAGCTTGTCGACGGCCGGACGGGTTCCACCGGGGTACAGGCGGGTGGCCTCGTCGAAAGTCACAGATGCCATTGTTGTTTCTCCTTCACCGGCAGGTACGTGCCGGACGATCCGTAGTGATGAAGCGGCGGAGTGAACCGCCGTGACCCGACATTGGGTCGGGATCAGTATGACACGAACGGCGGTACCTGGGTATTTCTCAGCCTCAATGGCTAGCATCGAACTCGGCCGCGCGCTGCGGCGATCGTCGCTGAGCGGCGGTCGGGGCCAACCCGGACCCCCCTTGAGACTCACAAGAGGAACGATGTCGAGCGACGAAACGCCGAACGTCCCCACACCTCGCAATTCTCGCGAGGCAGTGCGGGAGAAGGCACAGAGAGTGCACGCCCAGCAGTCGCGGGCGCGCCTCATGCGACGAATCATCATCGGCGCGGTGGCGCTCGTCGCGGTGGGTGCGATCGGCACGGCGGTGACGCTCGCGGTGTCCTCGCAGGTCTCCAAGCCGCGCCTCACGCCGACCGGCATGGAGTCGGACGGCGTCGTCGTCACCAACCTCGAAGCCTTCACCGGATCCGACGAGGTTCCCGCGACGCCCTCGCCCGACCCGACCGACGCCGGCGCCTCCGAATCGCCGACGCCGGAAGCGACGGCATCCGAGAAGGTCGACATCCACGTGTACGTCGACTACCTGTCTCCCGACGCGGGGAAGTTCGAGCGCGCCAACGCCCGCCAGCTCGCCGGCTGGATCAAGGAGGGCGCGGTCACGGTCAGCTACCACCCGGTAGCCCTGCTCACCGCGAGCTCGAACGGCACCAAGTTCTCCCTGCGATCGGCTGCGGCCGCGGCCTGTGTCGCCACGCACTCGCCCGCACAGTTCTACGCGTTCAACCACGACCTGCTCGACGATCAGCCCGAGGTCGGCAGCGATGGGCTCTCCGATGAGGACCTCGCGAACCTCGCTCTCGCGGTCGGCGTCGACAACGCCAAGGCCGTGCGCTCGTGCATCGAGAACGGCGACTTCGTCAGTTGGGCGAAGGAGGCCACGACCAGGGCGCTGGATGGCCCGCTCGCCGGCTCCGACGACCTGGTGCTGACCGCGACCCCGATGATCGTCGCGAACGGCGAGGCTTATGTCGGGGCACTGGACGATCCCGCCGAGTTCTCGCAGTTCGTGCTCAGTGTCGCGAGCGATGCGTCGCGCGAGACGCCGACGCCGACGCCGACGCCGACTCCGACGTCGACGCCCACCCCGTAATTCGAAGCGGGGTCGCTGCCGTCGCTAAGCTGTGATGGCATCCGCCGACTTGGCGCAATTGGTAGCGCACCGTACTTGTAATACGGGGGTTACGGGTTCGAGTCCCGTAGTCGGCTCTTCATTCCCCTGCGAGAGCAGGGGAGGCGGATTCCCTGTTCGCACTTCTCCGACCGATTCCGTCGGCAACCTCGCGGAACCGATCGTCGTCGAGCGGCGCTAGGCGGCCGCCGGGCCTTTGAGGCGTCGCAAGGCTATGCCCTGGCTCACTGCGAAAGCGGACACGTCGATCGCGAGTGCGCACGCCGCGAGGGTGAGCACGGTCGTCTCGGCGACGAGACCGGTCGCTGCCAACCCCAGGCTGGCGGCGATGTTCGCGATCATCACCAGGCGGGCGTTGGTCCTGATCGGCTTCTGAGAGGACGCCCACCAGACGTAGGTGCCCCACACGAAGACGGCGCCACCGACGCTGACAAGTAGTGGAGTGGGCAACGCCACGCCCTGCGCGGTGAAGGGAGCCGTGACCGCGACGACGAGACCGAGCACGACGCAGTAGATCGCGTCGAAACGAAGGCTGAGGCGGGCGAGTCGTTCACCGGTCATGGCTCGATTCTGCCCGAAGCGCGCCCCCATACCGATCGTTCACGCCAAGGGCTCGACGGCGACCTGCGGCACGTCGAGCACCTCATCGATCAGGCTGATCCCGCCGGTCGAGCTCGCGGAATGCATCAGGTCCTGGATCCACTTCGGGTTCAGCTGCGGCGCATCCGGCTCCTCGAAGGTGAACCGCAGGGGGATCGACGGGTGCAGCCAGATCGTCGAACGACCGGCCGGCTCTCCCTCTGGATGACGCCAGGAAAGCGTGAAGCTCTCGTTGCGTCGGAGCTTCGTCGCAATGACCACCTTCAGATGGGCGAGTGCGCGGTCCTCGATGTGGATCTCGTCGCCGTTGCCGTACTGGATCGTTCCCATGCCTGAACGATAGTCGCGACCCGGGGCGGATCCTCACCCGAACGACCGCCCGCCTCTGATTCGTATCGGTGGGCCGATCGCGCACCTCAGCGTGAACGTATTCCGATGTATCACCTTAGTGAGTGATATGTTAGTCCCGGCCGGTTTCCTGGTGATCCGAACGGACTCCCACCAGGTCGAGAGACGGCGCAGGTGGCCGCCTCCCCGCTCCGGCCACCTGCGCTCCTACTCGGCGACGCGCGCGGGACTTCGACGCTGGGGAAGGGACACATCATGAGCAGCGCGCCCGATGCGGCAGTGGTCACGCCGGAATGGCAGCATGACTACCCGTACACGAAGAAGCTCTCGACCGCGGCCTACGAGCGAGAGAAGCGACTGCTGCAGATCGAGCTCCTCAAGCTCCAGGCCCATGTCAAGAGCTCGTCCGAGAGGGTCCTCATCCTGTTCGAAGGGCGGGATGCGGCAGGCAAGGGCGGAGCGATCAAACGCTTCATGGAGCATCTCAACCCTCGCGGAGCGCGGGTCGTCGCGGTCGACAAGCCCACGGATGCCGAGCGCACGCAGTGGTACTTCCAGCGCTACGTCGCACATCTGCCGTCAGGCGGTGAGATCGTGCTGATGGACCGCTCCTGGTACAACCGCGCCGGCGTCGAGCGGGTGATGGGCTACTGCTCCTCCGCCGAGTACGAGGAGTTCATGCAGACGGCACCGCAGTTCGAGCGCATGCTCGTGGGATCGGGCGTCCGTCTCATCAAGCTCTGGTTCTCGGTCGGCGAGGCCGAGCAGCGGAGGCGATTCCAACGACGCAGCGAAGATCCGGTCAAGCAGTGGAAGCTCAGCCCCACGGACCTCGCGAGCATCGATCGCTGGGCGGACTACACGGCGGCCAAGGAGGCGATGTTCCTCCACACGGACACGCCGGCCGATCCCTGGATCGTCATCAGGTCGAACGACAAGAAGCGGGCGCGGCTCGAGGCCATGAGGTGTGTCCTCGCCCGATTCGACTATCCCGGCAAGGATCCGCTGATCGCTCATGCTCCGGATGCGCGACTCGTCGGACGCCCCTCTCAGATCTACGACGAGGGCGAGACTCCGAGCTGACCGGGCCCCGCCGCTCCCGCATGAAACATGAGGTCATGCGGGAATGCGCGGGGAGTGCTTCGAGGTTGTCCCCGTCATGACTCGTATCGGCACCAGTGATCTTGACGTCCTTCCGCTCTCGCTCGGCGGCAACGTGTTCGGCTGGACGGCCGACCGCGACACCGCCTTCGCCGTGCTCGACGCGTTCGTGGACGGGGGCGGCGACTTCATCGACACCGCCGACTCCTACAGTTCCTGGGTGCCGGGCAACGAGGGCGGCGAGAGCGAGACGATCGTGGGCGAGTGGCTGGCCTCGCGCAAGCCTTCGGGCGTCGTCGTCGCAACCAAGTTGAGCCAGCACCCGCAGTTCCGGGGCCTCGCCGCAGACAACGTCCGCAAGGCTGCCGAGGCCTCGCTGGCGCGGCTGGGAGTCGACGAGATCGACCTGTACTACGCCCACTTCGACGACGAGACCGTCCCGCTCGAGGAGACCGTCGCCGCGTTCGGTCGGCTCGTCGAAGACGGTCTGGTGCGCCACGTCGCCGTTTCGAACTATTCGGCCGATCGCATCCGGGAGTGGGTCGCGATCGCGCGCCGCCTCGGAGTCGCCGTGCCGGTGGCGGTGCAGCCGCACTACAACCTCGTGCACCGCAACGAGGTCGAAGACACGATCATCCCCGTCGCCGAGGAGTTCGAGCTCGGGCTGGTCCCGTACTACTCCCTGGCGAGCGGGTTCCTCACCGGCAAGTACCGCTCGACGGATGCCGCCGGGCAGTCGTCTCCGCGGGCGCAGGGCGCTGCGAAGTACGCGACCGAAGCGGGATTGCGGATCATCGACGCGCTGGAGGAGATCGGCGACGCCCACGGCGCATCGATCGCCGCGACGTCGCTCGCCTGGTTGCGCGCGCAGCCCACCGTGGTCGCGCCGATCGCGAGCGCCCGCACGGTCGATCAGGTGCCCGACCTCCTCGCCGGGGCGCGCCTCGAACTCTCGGCGGACGAGGTCGCACTGCTCGACCAGGTCTCGGAGTGGACTCCCGCCACAGCGTGACGCGGGGCTAGCCTCCGACCAGACCGAGCCGGTGCGCCAGGATGACCGCGTGGATCCGGTCGCGGGCGCCGAGCTTGGCCAGGACCCGGCCCACGTGCGTCTTCACGGTGGACTCGCCGACGTACAGGGTCTGAGCGATCTCGGCGTTGGTCAGGCCGCGACCGATCGCCAGGAACACGTCGCGCTCGCGCTCGGTGAGCGACGCGAGCGCGGCGCTCTCCGCGGCGTCGGGTGCGGAAGTGGCCGCAGCGCCGAGCTGCGGGGTCACGTGCTCGAGCAACATCCGTGTGATCCGCGGCGAGAGAGCCGCGTCTCCACGGTGGACGGCGCGCACGGCGGAGATCATCTCGTGGCGCTGCGCATCCTTCAGCAGGAATCCGCTCGCGCCCGCGCGGATGGCCCCGAACGCGTATTCGTCGAGATCGAACGTGGTCAGCACGAGCACCTTCGTCTGTGGGTGGTCGCGCACGATCCTCTCGGTGGCGGCGATGCCGTCCAGCTCGGGCATCCGGATGTCCATCAGCACGAGGTCGGGGGCGAGCGCCGTGCTCTGCGCGATCGCGGCCTTCCCGTCGGAGGCCTCGCCGACCACGACGATGTCGCTCTCGGCCTCGAGCACCATCCGGAACCCGACACGGATCAGCTCCTGATCGTCCACCAGGAGCACTCTGATCGCGTCTGTCATCGGTCGTTCTCTCTCGTCTCGGCCGCCGCGGCGGGGGCGCTCCCCGTCGCGGGAAGTGTGGCGCGCAGAACCCATCGTCCACCACCGGCAGGCGCAGACTGCACGGTTCCGTGCACATGGGCGGCGCGCTCGGACAGTCCGCGGATCCCGAAGCCCGCGGATCCGCCCTCACCCGTGACCCCGTCGTTCACGATCTCGATCGTCACCGTCTCCGGCGCATAGTCCAGACGAACGGCGATCGCCGTGGCCGTCGGGGCGTGACGCATCGCGTTGGTCACTCCTTCCTGGACGATCCGCCCGATGGCGTGGGCGACAGCGGGGGAGACCTCGGCCTGCCCGACGATCGTGAGAGTGGCGGGGGATCCGGCCCGTTGCGCGGCCTCGATCGTGTCCCGCGGCGGGACGGGGTGCAGCGGTTCCAGGGGCAATGGCGACTCGTCGTCTCGCAGGACTCCCAGCATCGCCCGCATCTCGGTGAGCGCGGCACGAGCGGTCTCCGCGGTCGAGAGCGCGGCCTTGCGCGCCTGCTCGCGATCCGGTGTGGCTGCCCCGCCCTCGGACAGCGCCACGATCACGGTGAGCGAGTGGGACACGATGTCGTGCATCTCCCGCGCGATGCGGGCGCGCTCGGATGCTGCCGCGAGCCGCGCCTGCTGGTCGCGCTCGATGAGGAGCTGGCGCGATCGATCGATGACCGCCGAGAGATAGCGCTTGCGCCCGCCGACGTTGACACCGACGAGCGTGCCGATCAGGCCGAGCGCGATGTAGCTGAGTGCGGTGTCGATGCCGCTCTGCAGCACGATCGCCCCAGTGAGCATGAGCAGCGCGCTGATGCCGATGAACCATGCGGCGCCGATTCCGTAGCAGGTCCAGGCGGTGCGGGAAGACCGGTAGACGGCGAGTCCGTAGCAGGCGACGAGCAGGAGGATGATCCCGCTGGAGAGTCCGGTGAAGAGCCCGACGGTTCCCAGGACCACGGCCGCGATGAAGGGAGCGAGAGGCGCCCGCCGGCGCCAGAGGAGGGTGCTGCACGCGAGAACCACCATCGAGAGGGTGGCGACGTTGATCGCGATGTAGGTGGCTTCGGGAATGGAGGCGTCCGCGATGCGCCCGGCCGGAGCGAGCGAGAGGAACAGGCAGAGCAGGGCGAGCAGCACGTCGGCGAGCACAGGATGGCGCGCCCAGAACCGTCGGAAGAGCCCCGGGGCACGCGGAAGCCGCAGCTCCTCGTCCTCACGGATCGAGTCGCTGCGGCTTCGCGTTCTGCTCACAGGCCGACTTTACGCGTCGCGCGTACGCAACACGGTCCAGGCCACGAGGGCGCCACCGGCGACCCAGCAGGCCAGCGTGAGGAAGGCGACCGGTGCATCGAGGGCGGCACCCTCACTCGGGAGGATCGCGCTCTGCGCGGCCGACACCGGGAGGTAGTTCGCCGCATCGACGAGCCAAGCCCACGCGTCGCCGGCGAAGGTGAAGAAGCCCGCGACGATCGGCAGCACGAACAGCACGCCGACGGTCGCGGCGATGGCTCCGGCGCCGGAGCGCAGGATGAATCCGAACGACACCCCGATCAGGGCGAAGACGGCCATCGAGAGCGAGGCGACGACGATCGGCAGGACCGAAGCAGCCGGGTCCGCCCAATCGATGCTCTGCCCCCGCGGCGCCACGATGAGCGAGACGGCGAGGGCCGCGACGGCGAAGGTCACCAGCGACGACAGGAACATGAACACGGCCAGCACGGTCGACTTCGCAGCGAGCACCGACCCGCGAACGGGGTTGGCGGTGAGCGTCGACCGGATCATCCCGGTCGAGTATTCACCGGTGACCGAGATCGCGCCGATGATGCCGGCGAGCAGCATGGTGAACTGGATCGGCATGATGACGGCCTGGATCGGCTCGAACTCCGGCAGATCGATCGCCTGGGCGATGAGCACCGCGATCCCGATCGTGAGAGCGGCGGCGATCCCGATGGACCACCAGGTGGAACGCAGAGTGGCGAGCTTGATCCACTCGCCGCGCAGGGCGCGCACGAAGGTCAGCCGTCGACCGGTGTCGACGCGCGGCCGCGTGGGAGCGGGGGCCTGTGTCGTGGTCATGAGATCTCCTTGGTGCGGTACTCGACGGAGTCGCCGGTGAGGGCGAGGTAGGCGTCTTCGAGCGAACCGGTGGTCGGGGTGAGTTCGTGCAACGGGATGCCGCGATCGGCGGCGAGGTCGCCGATGCGGGCGGCAGGCAGCCCGACGATGTCGAGGAGGTCGGGAGCCGAGCTCACGATCTCCACATCCGGGCCGCCGACGGCAGCCGCGAGATCGGCGGGTCGCGGTGTGCGCACGCGCACGGTGTTCCGCGTCCAGGAGCGTACGAGTTCGGCCAGCGGAGCATCCGCCAGCACCCGGCCACGGCCCATCACGATGACATGGTCGGCGGTCTGAGCCATCTCGCTCATCAGGTGGCTGGACAGGAGCACGGTGCGCCCCTCGGATGCCGCGTAGCGGACGAACTGGCGCACCCAGCGCACGCCCTCGGGGTCGAGGCCGTTGACCGGCTCGTCGAGGATCAGCGTGTGCGGGTCGCCGAGGAGCGCCGAGGCGATACCGAGACGCTGGCCCATGCCGAGGGAGAACTTGCCCGCGCGCTTGCGAGCGACGGAGCCGATGCCGGCGAGGTCGATGACCTCATCGACGCGCGACGCGGGGATGCCGTGCGTCGCCGCCATGGCGCGGAGGTGGTTGCGCGCGGTGCGACCGGTGTGCACCGCCTTCGCGTCCAGCAGCACGCCGACCTCGGTGAGCGGGGCGCGCAGCTTGCGGTACTCCCGGCCTGCCACCGCGGCACGTCCGGACGTGGGCCGGTCGAGCCCGACGATCATCCGCATGGTGGTGGACTTGCCGGCGCCGTTCGGGCCGAGGAATCCGGTGACACTGCCCGGCTTGACGGTGAACGACACGTCATCGACGGCCGTCTTGTCTCCGAACCTCTTCGTGAGGCCTTCTGCTGTGATCATGCGGTCCACGCTACGGACCATCCCCGGGGCTCCGCATCCGCCCCAGGTACCGTCTCCGGTCAGGGCCGTCCTCCCGACGGCGGATATCCCGGTTCAGCGGCGCGGCCGTGCCTGAACGCGCGCCGCCATCTCATCGGACGCGAGGATCGCCTCGTCGATGATCTCCCTCGACGGTGCCGCGGTGAGCCAGTCGTGACTCAAAGACGCCGGGACCAGCAACGGCATCCGATCGTGCAGGTCGGCCAGGTGTGCGGGGGCCGGTCGCATGACGATCGAATAGCAGGTGAACCACTCGCCGTCTGCGGCGCGTCCGCGCTGCGTGACGGCCGCCATGCCGAACAGCGTGCCGTCGTCGATGATGAACTCGTTCCACTGCCGCGACGGCTTCTGCATCTCGTACCAGCTCGTCGCCGGGACGATGGCGCGTGACTTCGCGCCGCCGGGCCGCTCCTGCAGGCGCTCGGAACGGGTGTTGATCGAGGGGAACTTCGCCGGCTCGCCGTTCACGAGGAATCCCCACCAGGCGGGTTCCAGGGTCGGCGCGGCATCGGGCTGCACGACCAGCGGGTTCAGGTTTCGCAGATTCTTGCCGGTCGGACGCACCGTCTCGCCCGCATTCTCCTCGGCCCACACCCGGAGTCCTTCGAGAACCGCGTCATCGGCGGCGGCGAGGAGTTCCGCATCGGTGAATCGGGGATCGAGGCCATAGCTCGCGCACATGCCGCCAGCGTAGACCCGGGTGCCGACATCCGCCCGTGCCGGGGGCAGCGGTGTGCTCGGGTAGGGTCGACTGGTGTCAGAATCCCGCCGACTTCCCGTTCCCGTGGCACTCGGAGGGGCGGTCGCGATCGGCGTCATGACGGCGATCCAGGCGCGGATCAACGGTGTGCTCGGTGTGCGCGTCGACGACGGCATCGTGGCAGGACTCCTCTCGTTCTCGGTCGGCCTGCTCGCCCTGGTCGCCGTGATCTCCTGCATCCCCTCCGCCCGACGTGGCGTGGGGCGACTGTGGCGCGGAATCCGACAGGGCGCGATCCCGTTCTGGATGCTGCTGGGCGGCGCGTGCGGAGCCCTCACGGTGTCGACGCAGGGGGTGACGGCGGGCGTGCTGGGTGTCTCGCTGTTCAGCGTCGGCGTCGTCGCGGGGCAGACCCTGCACGGACTCGTGCTCGATCGGATCGGTTTCGGGCCGGCCGGTGTCGTGGCGGTCACGCCGGGGCGCGTGGCCGGTGGAGTGCTCGCGCTCGCCGCCGTCGGGATCTCGCTGTCGGGTGACGTCCTCGCCACGGCCCCGTTGTGGATGCTGCTGCTGCCGTTCGCCGCCGGAGTCGGCATCGCCTGGCAGGCGGCCACGAACGGACGGCTCTCGCAGCGTGTGCGCTCACCGCTCGCCGCGACGCTCATGAGCTTCATCGCGGGAACCGTCGTGCTCCTGCTGGCGGCCGGGACGAGCGTCGCCTTCCGGGGGATGCCCGATGCCCTCCCCGCGGAGCCGTGGCTGTATCTGGGCGGCTTCCTCGGCGCGGCCTACATCCTTCTCGGCGCGTTCATCGTGGCCCACACCGGAGTGCTCCTGATGGGGCTGGGGTCCGTGCTCGGACAGCTCGTGACCTCAGTCGTGATCGACCTCATCTGGCCTCCCGCGGCGGGACCCGCGCTCTGGCAGGTGATCGCGATGGTCGCCGTCGCGGTGGCATCCGTGATCGTCGCGGTGCCGTGGGCGCGGCGACGCTGACGCCCTAGCTCGCGTCGGCCTTCTTCGCGGCCTTCTTGGACGCCTTCTTGGTGTCGGACGCCTTCTTGGAGTCGGATGCCTTCTTGGAGTCGGACTTCGGCTTCGGCTTCGGCATGCGTTTGATCAGCTTCCGCGCGTCGACGGCCTTGCGGCGTCCCGGCTTCTTGCCCTCGGGCTTGCCGCCCACGTACAGCCAACCCAGGAGCTCTTCGTTCTTGCCGAGATCGTGGGCTTTCGCGACGGCCTTCGCACGCGTGTAGTGTCCCGTGCGCCAGATGACCCCCCAGCCGGCCTCGTCGAGGAGCAGGCTCAGGGTGTGCGCGACGCCGGAGGCGACGGCCTCCTGCTCCCAGCGGGGGACCTTTTCGCTCTTGCGGTAGCTCGCGACGACGGCGATCAGTAGGGGAGCGCGCAGGGGCTTCGACGAGGGGGAGGAGTCTCCCTGGGCCTTGGCGATGGCGGCACCGAGAACCTCGCGATCCCCGCCGCGCAGCTCGATGAGCCGCCACGGGCGGAGGGACGAATGATCGGCGACGCGACCGGCGGCCGCGACGAGGGTCAGCAGTTCTTCGCGGCCGGGTGCGGTCTCTTCGACCTTCGACCAGGACTGACGCGCGCGGACGGCGTCGAGGGCGCTCACGATGCGTCAGGGGTGAAGTTCAGTGCGATCGAGTTCATGCAGTAGCGATCGCCGGTCGGCGTGCCGAACCCGTCGGGGAAGACATGACCGAGGTGCGAGCCGCAGTTGGCGCAGCGGACCTCGGTGCGCACCATGCCCAGGCTGTCGTCCTCGATGAGCTCGACCGCGTCGGGGCGGATCGACTCGTAGAAGCTCGGCCAGCCGCATCCGGAGTCGAACTTGGTCCCGCTCTTGAAGAGCTCGGCGTTGCAGGCGCCGCAGGTGTAGAGGCCCGCGCGCTCCTCGTCGAGCAGCTCTCCCGTCCAGGCCCGCTCCGTGGCGGCCTGACGCAGCACGGCGTACTGCTCATCGCCGAGCTCCTCGCGCCATTCGTCTTCGGTCTTGTCAACGCTGTACGACATGTGTCCTCCTGAGTCGCCTCCATTCTCCCTCCTGCGGTGAGGTCTCGGGTGCTCCGCGTCAGAATGGACGGATGACGGATGCTGTGCAGGAGCGTTACGCGCGATTCGCCCGCGACGAGGCGCCGGGCCGGAGCACCCTCTACGCGGAGTGGGCAGCGGGGGCGGCGGCGGACGACGCCGTGCGGGCCGTCCTCCTCCGGATCCCGGAGACGAGGAGGCAGCCGCCGCTGGTGTTCGCCGTCACCCGGATGCTCGGGGTCCCGCTCGCGGGGTACGAGCAGTGGCGGGACTTCGTGCTCCAGCACGCCGACGTGATCGTCGCCGAATGTACGCAGCGCTCACTGCAGACGAACGAGCCGCTCCGACTCGCGGCGCTCCTTCCGGTGCTCTCCGAGATCCCGGGGCCGATAGCACTGCTCGAGGTCGGCGCCTCGGCGGGACTCTGCCTGTACCCCGACCGGTACTCCTACCGCTTCACGGGGGAGGCGGGCGAGCTCCGCGCCACGCTGGATCCGGCGGACGGGCCCTCGTCCGTGGTGTTGGCGAGCAAGGTGACAGGTCCGTTGCCGCCGTTGCGGATGCCGGACGTGGTCTGGCGGGCCGGAATCGACCTGGCACCGCTCGATGCGGGCGAGGAGCGCGACCGACGGTGGCTGCGCGGGCTGGTGTGGCCGGGGGAGACGGGGCGGGAGCAGCGCATCGAGGCCGCGCTCGACATCGTGGCGGATGATCCTCCGCGTCTTGTCACCGGAGACGCCCGGGTTCACATCGACGCGCTCGCGGCCGCTGCACCACATGACGCCACCCTCGTCATCACGACGCCGGGCGTGCTCGTGCACATCCCCCGGGCGGAGCGCGACGCGCTGCTCGCGAGCATCAAGCGCCTGGATGCGCGCTGGATCACGATCGATCCGCCCGGGCTGCTCGACGTGTGGGAGCCGGCTGTCGACGCGCACGACTGGCCGGGTTTCGTCGTCGCTCTCGACGGGCGGGTGCGGGCTGCCGCGGATCCGCTCGGCCGATGGTGGGAGTGGCGAGCGGCTCTGACGCCGGTTGCGTCCTAACCTGGACCCATGATCGGAGACCTCACGGAGCGCGATCGCGCGATCCTCGCCCTGGAGGGTGCCTGGCCCCGTCATGGCGGGGCGAAGGAAGAGGTCATCCGCGCCCAGCTGGGCATGAGCGCCGCCCGCTACTACCAGCTCCTGGGGCGTCTGATCGAATCCGATGTCGCGCTGGAGTACGACCCGATGCTGGTGCGGAGGCTCCGCAGACTCCGCGATACGCGCGCGGCGCGACGCACCGCGCGCACCCCCGGCTTCGTCGGCTGATCCGACCCGCGCCGACCGCCGGAGCGCCGTCGCCGCGCCGCGGAACCGATTGACAGGAACGTGCCGCTAGCATCGAGGGGTGTCAAAGCCCACCCGCGATCGCTTCGATGACGTTCCCCGTTCCTCCGGACGAGTGGGAGCGCACCGCGCCGAAGCCCCCGGAATGAACGGCTGGGTGGTGCTGCTGTGGTCGTTCGTCGCCGCGCTCGTCCTCATCATCGCCGGCATCTTCGGTTCGCTCGTGGTCATGGGCCGCGTCTCGCTGTTCCCCGAGGCTGCGCCGAGCGCCGCCCCGACGCCCGTGGAGACGGGGATCGTCGACCCCTCGATCTCGGTGATGGTCCTGAACGGGACGCCGGACGAGGGTCTCGACACGCAGATGCGCGACACCCTGATCAACAACGGCTGGGCCGCCGAAAACGTCTTCGCCGGTGACAGTTCCAGCCAGGACTTCGCCACCACGACCGTCTTCTATGTGAACGAAGAGGACGAACTCGCCGCGATCGGATTGGCCAACCTCCTCGGAGGCGCCGACGTCCAGCAGAGCGATTACTACGCCGGTCAGACCGAAGACGGAGTGAAGCAGTTCACCGTGGTGATCGGTCTCGATCGATCGACGTCGACGCCTGAGACGCCCGACGAGGCTCCCGCCTCCTGAGGTCGGGATGCGCCCCGCATCCGGCAGCTTGCACTCGAAGGTGTCGAGTGCCAGAATGGCGTTAGCACTCTCTCACTCTGAGTGCTAAACCCAACGTCTACGTCCAGGAGGGACGAAAAAACTCATGGCAAAGATCATTGCTTTCGATGAGGAGGCCCGCCGCGGCCTCGAGCGCGGCCTCAACATCCTCGCCGACGCCGTCAAGGTGACCCTCGGCCCGCGCGGCCGCAACGTCGTCCTCGAGAAGAAGTGGGGCGCCCCCACGATCACGAACGACGGTGTCTCCATCGCCAAGGAGATCGAGCTGGACGACCCGTACGAGAAGATCGGCGCGGAGCTCGTCAAGGAGGTCGCCAAGAAGACCGACGACGTCGCAGGTGACGGCACCACCACCGCCACGGTCCTCGCTCAGGCTCTCGTCCGCGAGGGACTGCGCAACGTCGCAGCCGGCGCCGACCCGATCTCGCTCAAGCGCGGCATCGAGAAGGCGGTCGCCGCGATCACCGAGGAGCTGCTCTCGAGCGCCAAGGAGATCGACTCGAAGGAGCAGATCGCCGCTACGGCTTCCATCTCCGCTGCAGACCCGGCGATCGGCGAGCTCATCGCCGAGGCGATCGACAAGGTCGGCAAGGAAGGCGTCGTCACCGTCGAGGAGTCGCAGACGTTCGGCACCGAGCTCGAGCTCACCGAGGGCATGCGCTTCGACAAGGGCTACCTGAACCCGTACTTCGTCACGGACCCGGAGCGCCAGGAGGCTGTCTTCGAGGACCCGTACATCCTCATCGCGAACCAGAAGGTCTCCAACATCAAGGACCTCCTGCCCATCGTCGACAAGGTGATCCAGGACGGCAAGGAACTGGTCATCATCGCCGAGGACGTCGAGGGCGAGGCTCTCGCGACGCTCGTGCTGAACAAGCTCAAGGGCATCTTCAAGTCGGTCGCCGTCAAGGCTCCCGGCTTCGGCGACCGTCGCAAGGCGCAGCTGCAGGACATCGCGATCCTCACCGGTGGTCAGGTCATCACCGAAGAGGTCGGACTCAAGCTGGAGAACGCCACGCTCGACCTGCTGGGCCGTGCGCGCAAGGTCATCGTCACCAAGGACGAGACCACGATCGTCGAGGGTGCCGGCGAGGCCGACCAGATCGAGGGTCGCGTCACGCAGATCCGTCGCGAGATCGAGAACACCGACAGCGACTACGACCGCGAGAAGCTCCAGGAGCGTCTGGCCAAGCTCGCCGGTGGCGTCGCCGTCATCAAGGCGGGTGCCGCTACCGAGGTCGAGCTCAAGGAGCGCAAGCACCGCATCGAGGACGCCGTTCGCAACGCGAAGGCAGCCGTCGAGGAGGGCATCGTCCCCGGTGGTGGCGTCGCGCTGATCCAGTCCGGCACGAAGGCCCTCGACGGCCTGACGCTGGCGGGCGACGAGGCGACCGGTGCCAACATCGTGCGCGTCGCGATCGAGGCTCCGCTCAAGCAGATCGCGCTGAACGCCGGTCTGGAGCCGGGTGTCGTGGCGAACAAGGTCTCCGAGCTCCCCTCGGGCCAGGGCCTCAACGCCGCCACCGGTGAGTACGTCGACATGTTCGCCGCAGGCATCATCGACCCGGCCAAGGTGACCCGCTCGGCGCTGCAGAACGCAGCCTCGATCGCGGCCCTGTTCCTCACCACCGAGGTCGTCGTGGCTGACAAGCCCGAGAAGGCTGCTGCTCCGATGGGTGACCCGTCGGGCGGCATGGACTTCTGATCCAGCCCTCATGACAGAACGCCCCCGGCTCCGGCCGGGGGCGTTCTGCGTTCCGCGGGTGGGACGTGTCAGCGGAACAGGCTCGCCGAGTACTGGTCGGCTTCTGCGTACTGGGATGCCGCTGAACCGAGAGAGGTGCCGATGGAGTCGAGCACCTGTTCCACATGCAGCTGCGCGCCCTGCCACTGCTCCGCGCATCCCTGGAACGCGTTGGACGCACTCCCGACCCACGAGCCCTGCAGTTGGCGCAGCTGAGCCATGAGGGTCGCGGATTCGCTCTGCAGCCGCTCGATGGTGGCGCGGGTGGCGCCGTGCGCTGCGTGGACGGCCTCGGTGTCGACGGTGAAGACGGACATGGGAACTCCTTCTCGTTGGGGTTCCGACGTTAGGCGGGCAGCGGTGCTCGGAACCGTGGCGACCTCAGGAGTCCTCGAGCCCTGTGCGCAATCAATCGATCCGCCAGATCGTGCAGAACCGTCGACGCTCGGGATCAGCCGAGCAGCGCGCGCAGGAGCAGACGGCGCGCTACGGAAGGTCGAGTCGATCCAGAGGCTGGGTGTCCTCCAGTAGATGCGCCGGGGTGGCACGGGCCGGTGCGAGGGGAAGCGTGACGGTGAAGGTCGCGCCGCCGCCCGGGGTCTCCGACACGTCGACGCCGCCGTGCAGAGCCTTCATGATGGAGGCGACGATGGCGAGCCCGAGGCCCGATCCGCCGGTCTCCCGTGCACGCGAGGTGTCGGCACGCCAGAAGCGCTCGAAGATCTGCTCGCGGATCTGCGGAGGGATCCCCTCGCCGTGGTCCACGATCGAGATGCTCCCGGTTCCGCGGACGCGGTCCGAGTCGACTACCAGCTCGATCGGCCCGTCTTCGGGGGAGAAGCGGCGAGCATTGCCCAAGAGGTTCGTGACGACCTGCCGCACCTTGTTCTCCTCGCCGAGCACGATGGGAGGGGTGCGCACGGGGATGTCCGGGATCTCGGTGAAGTCGATCGCGGGAGTCGGTTCTGGCTGTCGCGGACGGCGACGCAGACGGGCGAGAGCGGCTCGGGAGAGCCCTCGCGGGGCCGGGGGTGCGGGCTCCTCCGACGGCTTCGGGGTCGCGTCGCGCAGGGGCATCGGGATCATGGCCTCGACCGTCCGGTCGATCACCGTGACCGTCCGACCGGGCGCGGCGGCACGCAGGTCGAGCGCGGCATCGCGGGCGATCGGGCGGAGATCGAGCGGCACGATCTCGGGTTCGCGCTCCTCGTCCAGGCGTGCCAGCGCGAGGAGATCCTCCACCAGGACGCCCATCCGGATCGCCTCCTTCTCGATGCGCTCCATTGCCCTGGCGGTGTCTTCCTCGCCCTTGATCGCGCCCATCCGATAGAGCTCCGCATAGCCGCGCACGCTCACCAGCGGCGTGCGGAGCTCGTGGCTGGCGTCGCCGATGAACCGGCGCATGTGCTGCACCGTGCGGTCGCGTTGCGCGAGCGAGCGGTCCACGCGGTCGAGCATCGTGTTGATCGCCGCGTTCAGGCGTCCGACCTCGGTCGTCGGCTCCAGGTCGGTCAGTCGTTGTCGGAAGTCGCCGGCAGCGATCGACATGGCCGTCGCCTCGACCTGCCCGAGTCGGCGGAAGGTGAGGGTGACGAGTCCGCGGGTGAGGAGCGCGGCGATGAGGATCGTGATCAGGGCGATCGTGATGTAGATGCCGAAGTACTGACTGATGATGACATCGGCGGGTGCGAGGGGGAGGGCGACCAGTTGGATGCGGAGAGCGCCGCCGCCGTCCTCCGAGCCCACGACCGCGACAGCGCCGTGGTAGACCTCACCATCGTCTCCCGCGAGCTCGAGCGGAGTGCGATCGGCATCGGCCGTCGCCTTCGCGAGCGAGTACTCGGCGGGGAAGAGCGGTGCCTGACCGGACGTGCCTCGTGCGGTGGCCCGCAGCGCGCCCGTCGCGTCGTAGATGGCGAACGAGAAGTCTCGCGGCTGCTCGTCACGGGGGGTGTACGTCGTGACCCCGTCCACGTTCGCGGTCTCGAAGTACCGCTCGACGAGGTCGCTGGACACCAGCGCGGGAAGCTGCGCATCGATGTTCTGGACGAGGGCGTTGCGGAGGATGGGCACGGTGCCGATGCCCGCCACGAGCAGACCGAGCGCGAGCACCGCGACCGTGACCCCGGTGACCTTCGCCCGCAGGCTGATACGCCGCCACCAGCTGGTGACCGCATCGGGCTTGTGCGCCATGCGGTCCTCCTCGGTGCGGCGAACACGCCGCTGAGCGGCGTCAGTGGTGGTGCCTCGGTCGTCAGACCGACTTGCCGACCTTGAGCATGTACCCGAAGCCGCGCTTGGTCTGGATCAGCGACTCTTCGGTGTGCGGGTCGATCTTGCGGCGCAGGTAGGAGATGTAGCTCTCCACGATTCCGGCGTCGCCGTTGAAGTCGTACTCCCACACGTGGTCGAGGATCTGCGCCTTCGACAGCACACGGTTCGGGTTGAGCATCAGGTAGCGCAGCAGCTTGAACTCCGTCGGGCTGAGCTCGATCGGCTCCTTGCCGACGTGGACGTCGTGGGTGTCCTGGTCCATCGACAGCTCGCCGGCACGGATGATCGACTCTTCGTCGGCCTGCATCGTGCGGCGGAGGATCGCCTGCGCCCTGGCGACGATCTCGTCCAGGCTGAAGGGTTTGGTGACGTAGTCGTCACCGCCGGCGTTGAGCCCCTCGATCTTGTCCTCGGTGCCGTCCTTCGCGGTCAGGAACAGGATGGGGGCGGTGAAGCCGGCGCCGCGGAGGCGCTTGGTCACGCTGAACCCGTTCATGTCCGGGAGCATGACGTCCAGGATGATCAGGTCCGGCTCCTCTTCGAGGACGGCCGAGATCGTGGCGGCGCCGTTGGCGACCGTCTTCACCTGGAATCCGGCGAAGCTGAGACCCGTGGAGAGCAGGTCGCGGATGTTGGGTTCGTCATCGACGACCAGGATGCGCGGAGCAGTCATGTCCCCATTATGGTGACTCCGGCCATGCGGTTGCTGACTATTGTGCGGAACGGCGTGGAGTCGCCCACTCCGCAGCGGGTCGGAGCGGTCCGGGTCGAGGCTCCGAGGGCGAGATCCTCCCACGGTCGGATGCGCCGCGCAGGGGCATCGGAGAGGATCGAGGCATGAGTTCGAACGAGGACGACACCGCCGCCCCCGCCCCCGCCGTCGCACCTGCCGCGCCGCCCCGCGCCGAGCAGGTCGAGTACCACCGTCTGGCGCGCCTCCGACCGCGTCACCGCTGGTGGCGGACCCTCGTCACGGGCCTCGTCGCCATCGCGTTCTACCTCGTGATCCTGCTCGTCATGATCGTGCCGTTGGTCGTCGCATCTTTCTTCATCCCGGGATGGGCCGCCGAGATGCAGGTTCTCCTGATGAGCGTGGAGTTCTTCGATCTCGACCGACCGTGGCTGCTCATCGCCCTGGTCCTGCCGCTGATCCTGATGATCCCCGCGCTGCTGCTGGCGTCGCGCGTCGTCGAGGGCCGCGGCGTCGGGCTCCTTTCGTCGGTCACCGGGCGATTGCGCATGGGGTGGCTCGGGAAGAGCCTCCTGCTGGCGTCGGCGGTGTTCGTGGTGTACTTCGCGATCGTGCTGGGCTGGTCCGCGGCGACCGGTGAGACGGTGGTCGCCGACTTCTCGCATCCCGGGCTGTGGATCATGGTGCTTCTCGTGCTGCTGCTGATCCCGTTCCAGGCGGCTGCCGAGGAGTACGTCTTCCGCGGCTATCTGATGCAGCTGGTCGGAAGCTGGCTGCGGCACCCGGCCTTCGCCATCCTGCTTCCCGTGCCGCTGTTCGTCCTCGGCCACGGATACGACGTCTGGGGCGCGGCCAGCGTCGGTGTTTTCGCGATCGTCGCCGCCTGGTTGACCTGGCGCACCGGCGGGCTCGAAGCTGCGATCTCCCTGCACATCGTCAACAACGTGCTGATCTTCCTGCTCGGATCCGTCGCCCTCGTGGACGCGAACGCTACGTCCGGCACAGCCGTGGATCTGCTGGGCTCGACGGTCACCATGGTCGTGTACGCGCTGCTGGCGGACCGCTGGGCGCGCCGGCTCGGTGTCGCGCGGACGGCGAGTGTCTCTCCGTCCGCGTCCTTCGCGCCAGCCCTCAGGGGCGGCACGCACCACCTGGACCCGGTCCTGCACGGCTGAGCGGTCTGACCGCCGGAGGGTGATCAGGCGGCGATGGCGTCCGAGTCCATGATCGTGTAGCTGTAGCCCTGCTCGGCCAGGAAGCGCTGCCGGTTCTGGGCGTAGTCCTGATCGATCGTGTCGCGGGCGACGAGGGTGTAGAAGCTCGCCGTGTGCCCGGACTGCTTCGGGCGCAGGAGGCGTCCGAGGCGCTGAGCCTCCTCCTGGCGCGATCCGAACGAGCCGGACACCTGGATGGCGACGGACGCCTCCGGCAGATCGATCGAGAAGTTCGCGACCTTCGAGACCACGAGAAGCGAGATGTCGCCCTCGCGGAACGCCCGATACAGTTCCTCGCGTTCGTCGACCGGAGTCGCGCCGGTGATCTGAGGCGCGCCGAGCGCCTCCGACAGCGACTCGAGCTGATCGAGATACTGCCCGATCACGAGGATGCGCTCGCCCTCGTGCTTCGCGATGAGCTCGCGTACCGCTTCGACCTTGGCCGGCGCGGAGGCCGCGAGCCGATACCGCTCGTCGTCGGTCGCCGCGGCGTATTCGAGCCGGTCGCTCGGCGGAAGGTCGATGCGCACCTCGTAGCAGGCGGCGGGGGAGATGAAGCCCTGCGCCTCGATCTGCTTCCACGGCGCGTCGAAGCGCTTGGGGCCGATCAGGCTGAAGACGTCGCCCTCGCGGCCGTCCTCGCGGACGAGGGTCGCGGTGAGTCCGATGCGGCGGCGGGCCTGCAGATCGGCCGTGAGCTTGAACACCGGCGCCGGGAGCAGGTGGACCTCGTCGTACACGATGAGGCCCCAGTCGAGCGCATCCAGCAGCGCCAGGTGGGCGTACTCGCCCTTCCGCTTCGCGGTGAGGATCTGATAGGTCGCGATCGTGACCGGCTTGACCTCCTTGGCCTGGCCGGAGTATTCGCCGATCTCCTCGGGGGTCAGGCTGGTGCGCTTGAGCAGCTCGTCGCGCCACTGGCGGGCCGAGACCGTGTTGGTGACCAGGATCAGCGTGGTCGTCTTGGTCGCGGCCATCGCTCCGGCACCGACGATCGTCTTCCCGGCGCCGCAGGGGAGCACCACGACGCCCGAGCCGTCCTTCGAGAAGGCATCCACCGCATCCTGCTGGTAGGGGCGGATCTGCCAGCCGTCCTCGGCGAGGTCGATCTCATGAGGGGTGCCCGGGGTGTATCCGGCGAGGTCCTCGGCGGGCCAGCCGATCTTGAGCAGTTCCTGCTTGATCTGTCCGCGGGCCCAGGCGTCGACCACGAAGGTCTCGGGGCTCGGGTGTCCGATCAGCAGGGGCTGGATGCGCTTGTTGTTGGCCACCTGTGCGAGGACGGCGGGATCCGATGAGCGCAGGATCAGCGTCCCCTCGTCGTCCCGCTCGATCACCAGACGCCCGTACCGGTTCACCGTCTCGCGCAGATCGACGGAGACCGACGGGGGCACCGGGAAGCGCGACCAGCGGTTGAGCGTCTCGAGCATGTCTTCCGCGGTGTGCCCTGCGGCGCGCGCGTTCCACAGCCCGAGGCGGGTGATCCGGTAGGTGTGGATGTGCTCGGGGGCACGTTCCAGCTCGGCGAAGATCGCGAGTTCGTGGCGGGCGCTCTCGGCGTCGGCGTGGGCGACTTCGAGCAGCACGGTGCGATCGCTCTGGACGATCAGGGGGCCATCAGACATAGCTGACCAGTTTACCGGTCGCGCGGCACCCAGGGCCTACGGCGCGACGATCGTGGCTGTGAGGATGCTCGAAACCGGAAGGGTGCGCTCGACGTCGGCCGCACGATCCCGCCCGCGCAGCCGGCCGCCGCCCATGCCCGTGGCCTCGAGGAGAAGCTCCCGCGTCGAGCCGTCGGGCATCCCGACGGTCACCTGGAGCACGGACTTCGCACGAACCGCGGCCTCGAGCTCTCGATCGAGCCAGGCGGCGTCGGCGTCAGGGCCCTGGCGCGAACGCAGCCGTGTGATGAGAGGCGTCAGATCGGCGGAGTCGGGGTTCAGCGCACTCGCCGGGGGAGCCGGGTGCCTTTCGCGGATGACGAGGGCTCCGTCGGGGCCGACCAGCGTGGCCGGGTACCGTGCGTCGGTGAGGGCCCAGTACACCGTCTCGCGGCTGACGCGGGTGGTG
Organism: Microbacterium sp. NPDC090218; assembly: GCA_044900255.1. GTDB lineage: Bacteria > Actinomycetota > Actinomycetes > Actinomycetales > Microbacteriaceae > Microbacterium. The sequence continues at coordinate 815,732 of JBJDMS010000002.1, forward strand.
AGCGATCCGACGTGCACCGCGAGAGCGAGCGGGCGCAGGGACTGGTCGACGGCCATGGCATCGATGAGGTGCGAGTCGGAGCTCTCGATCCGGGTGCGGCCGGTCTCCTCATCCGTCGAGACGCGCACCAGGCCGTGTCGTTGTGCTGTCTGCGCGATCAGGTAGCTCAGCGGCTGCGGGATACCCGTGAGCGAGAGGGTGCCGAGGAACTCGATGATCGACTGCTCGGTCTCGCCCGTCACGAACGCATGCGCGACGGATTCCGAGGTGAAGCGATAGGACGACGCCTGGGCTGCGGATTCGCGGGCGGCGATCGTCCGCAGCCGCACGTCGAGTGCGGGCTCCAGGGGGCCGGGGGCGATGGCCGTGAGGTCGTTCTGCAGGAAGATCCGGTCGACCTCGGCCGGCAGCAGGCGCACGAGCGCGCTCGCATCGGCCGCATCACCGTTCCGCAGACCGACGGCCCACTCCGGCTCCGTGCCGTCTTCGGCGATCAGCCCGAGGAGGCGGGCCGCTTCGTGCAGGGCGCGGGAGCGTTCCGGCCAGGCCGGATCCCACGGATGTGCGTCGATCCACGACGACGGCGGGATCCACCCGCCGTCAGCGGAGCGGATGCCGCGCGGGAGGGCGTCGCGAAAAGACGTCGCGAGCACGCTCCATCGATCGACGGCAGAGGATCGCAGCCATTCCTCCGCGGATTGACTCGATCGCAGTCGCCGGTCTGCCGCGACCGCGAGACCAGACTGGAGCGCGATCGACGCGAGCGTGTCGACGAGCTCCCCGGGAACGCCCGCCTCGGAGAGCTGACGCTTCTCACCGGCGTTCACCCCGCCGCCGGTGAGCAGCGCGAAGGGACTCTCCCGCGCGATGAGGAGCAGGTCGGCGATCACCGCCACCGTCGTGAACGCGCGTTCGGCCGCGTGGGCGGACGCGGTCTCCGAGGAACGGGGCGCTGCGGTCTCGGACGGGGCGGCATCGGGGGTCGAGCGTCCCGCGATCGCGGTGACCACCGGCGGGTACGGCACGCCGTCGGGACGGAGCAACGCGAGGGCGACCAACTGCTCCTGCTGCGCCCCAGCCCCTGCGCCGGAGGCCGCGTCGCGCAAGGCCTTCGCCTCGGCCGCGGTGAGCGACGGGAGGATCTTCGCCAGCGACACCGGGTCGAGCAGCGACTCCGCCGCGTCGAAGAAGTCCTGCCATCCCGCGTCCGGTCGCACCCGGCGCGCGGTCAGGAGGCGGCGGAGGTCGTCATCGCTCGCCGCCGCCAGCCAATCCGCCAGCGGTCGCGCGTGAGTGCTCATGGCCGATGCCTCACGAACGCGAAGACGCGCGGCCCTTCCGGATGAAGCTCATGATGAGGAGCGCGATGATCATCAGGAAGGCGACCGGAAGCCCCCAGTAGGGGATCGCCGCGATGAACGGCCAGGCCCCCTCGCCGAACGCGGCTTGATCCATGCCGACGGCGGTCCCGATGATGATGGCGAAGAAGCACACCACGGATGCTGCGGCGATTCCGAGCGCGGTGAACGCCAGGATACGATCCAGCCGCCGGATGGGAACCTCCGGTTCGGTGTTCTGCGTGCTCATCCGTCTCAGCCTACTCGCACCGGAGCCATCGGATCGGCGGCCCCGGCGACCGGTAGGCTGGGGGCACGCGCACGAGCGCGTCCATTGTTCTGCACATCGATCTCAGCGAGGTTCTCCCATGCCCACCGGCAAGGTCAGGTTCTACGACGAAGACAAGGGTTTCGGCTTCATCGCCAGCGATGACGGCCAGGACGTCTTCCTGCACGCCTCTGCGATGCCTGCGGGTGCCGCGGTGAAGGCGGGTGCGCGCGTGGAGTTCGGCGTGGCCGACGGCAAGCGCGGCCTGCAGGCGCTGTCGGTGCGCGTGCTCGAGGCACCGCCCAGCCTGTCGAAGGCGAAGCGCAAGCCCGCCGACGACATGGCGATCATCGTCGAGGACCTCGTGAAGCTCCTCGACGGCATCGGCGGGGATCTGCGCCGCGGACGCTACCCCTCCTCCGGACACGGCCGCAAGATCGCGGCCGTCCTGCGCAAGGTCGCTGATGACCTCGAAGCCTGACGCCGACGCCCGTCTCATCGGCGCCCACGACCTCGCGCTGGCTGCTCTGCGCGAGATCACACCGGCGTCCTCCATCGGACCGGCAGCCGGATACCTCCCCGAGGAGGACGGCTCGGTCTCGTTGCGTTTCCAGAACCGTCTCCCCGGTTACCCCGGGTGGTACTGGACCGTGACCGTCGCCCGGGTGGACGACGAAGAGCCGACGGTGCTCGAGGTCGAGCTGCTGCCCGGAGACGGTGCGCTCCTCGCTCCGGAATGGGTGCCTTGGGCGGAGCGTCTGGCGGAGTACCGCGCGCACCAGGTCGAACTCGCCGAAGCAGCGGCGGCTGCAGGCGATGGTGAGTCGTCCGATGCCGATCTCGATGCCGATGAGCTCGACGAGGAAGAGGACGACGTCCTCGACGGCGACGATCTCGACGATGACGAAGACGATGACGACCATGTCGCGGACATCCTGCATGCGGGTGATCTCGACGGCGTCGACATCGACGAGCTCGACGATTCCGCCTCCGACGACGACGAGTCCGAAGAAGACGAGTCCGAAGACGACTCAGACGACGAGTCCGAAGACGACTCAGACGACGAGTCCGAAGACGACTCAGACGACGAGTCCGAAGACGACTCAGACGACGAGTCCGAAGACGACGACGCCGACGCCCTGGATGCGGGCGCCGGCGAGGTCGACGAGGAGGAGTGAGCTCGGGCGCTCAGTCGCCCAGGTTCTCCAGCACGTAGTCGAGGGAGCGGGTCAGCTGACGCACGTCGTCCGGCTCGATCGAGACGAACGTGGCGACGCGCAGCTGGTTGCGGCCGAGCTTGCGGTACGGCTCGGTGTCGACGATCCCGTTGGCCCGGAGGATCTTCGCGATCGCGGCCGCGTCGATGCTGTCGTCGAAGTCGATCGTCACGACCACGGGCGAACGCTGTGCAGCGTCGGCGACGAACGGCGTGGCGACGGACGAGGCCTCGGCCCAGTCGTACAGCACCGAGGACGACTCGGACGTCCGGGCCGCGGCCCAGGAGAGTCCGCCGTTGTCGAGGATCCACCGCAGCTGGCTGTCGAGCAGGTGCAACGTCGTGAGAGCCGGGGTGTTGAGCGTCTGGTTGAGGCGCGAGTTGTCGACCGCGTTCTTCAGGCTGAGGAACTCGGGGATGTAGCGACCCGATGCGGCGATGCGCTCGATGCGCTCGATGGCGGCGGGGGACACCGCCGCGAACCACAGCCCGCCGTCCGACCCGAGGTTCTTCTGCGGAGCGAAGTAGTACACGTCCGCCTGGGCGGCGTCGAAGTCGATGCCGCCGGCGGCACTCGTCGCGTCGATGACGGTGAGCGCTCCCTCCGCGTCGACACGTCGGACCTGCGCCGCGACTCCGGTCGACGTCTCGTTGTGGGGCCAGGCGTACACGTCGACGCCCGGTACGACCTCGGCATCGGTCAGGGAGCCCGGCTCCGCCTTGCGCACGTCGGGCGCCCCGAGCCAGGGGGCGCCGGCCGCGGCGGCGAACTTGCCGCCGAACTCTCCGAAAACGAGGTTCTGGCTGCGACGCTCGATGAGTCCGAAGGCGGCCGCATCCCAGAAGGCGGTCGAGCCGCCGTTGCCGGCGATGATCTCGTATCCCTCGGGAATCCGGAACAGGGCGGCGAACTGCTCGCGCACGCTGCCGACGAGGTTCTTGACGGGGGCCTGGCGGTGCGACGTCCCCAGGATCGTCGCCCCCGAGGCGACCAGCGCCTCGAGCTGCGCAGGGCGCACCTTCGAGGGACCGCAGCCGAAGCGGCCGTCAGCGGGCAGGAGGTCACGGGGAATCTCGATCGCCATGGCTTGATTCTAGAGGGCGCGCGGCAGGGCTCCCGCACCGCTCGCGGGCCGGATGTCCGTCCGGGAATGTAGGCTTGCCTAAGAACCTCGGAGGGCCTGCACATGACCGATCTGATCGACACCACGGAGATGTATCTCCGCACCATCCTCGAACTCGAGGAGGAGAACATCGTGCCGCTGCGCGCGCGGATCTCCGAGCGGCTGGGCCACTCCGGCCCCACGGTCTCGCAGACGGTGGGACGCATGGAGCGCGACGGTCTCGTCATCGTCTCCGAAGACCGCACGCTCGAGCTCACCGACGCCGGTCGTCGCAAGGCCGTCGACGTGATGCGCAAGCACCGCCTGGCCGAGCGGCTGCTGTCCGATGTCATCGGTCTCGACTGGGCGTTCGTCCACGAGGAGGCCTGCCGCTGGGAGCACGTGATGAGCGAGCAGGTGGAGCGCCGCCTGGTCGAACTGCTCGGCCACCCGACCGAGTCGCCCTACGGCAACCCGATCCCGGGGCTCGACCAGCTCGGGGACATGCCTGCTCGCACCTTCGACGAGGGCGTCATCGGTCTCGTCCAGCGTCTGAACGCGGCGGGCGAGCCCGTCGAGGGCACGGTCCGTCGTCTCGCCGAGCCGGCGCAGGTCGACCCGGAGCTGCTGGAGCAGCTCCGCGACGCCGGTGTGGTTCCCGGTGCGCACGGCGACTTCCGCTTCAGCGAGGGGTACGTCCTCATCCAGATGGATGGCAAGGAAGACGGGCTCGAGCTTCCGGTCGAGCTGGCTTCGCACATCTTCCTGGTGGGCGAACCGGCCTGATCCGGCGCGGAATTCCGGCCCGGGGTCCGCGGCCTCAGGGGCCTCCCCGACGATTGTCAGGTTCCTGGGGTGACATGATCGTTATCTTCCGGTAACCTCGGTCGAGTCGCCAGCGAAGAAGCCCGCTGGAGACACACCGCGAAGATTCGCCTTCCAGGCTCGTCGTCTTCACGGCAGGAACGCACAAAGTACCCGAGCTACATTCGTGCCACGAGAGCAGAGTGCCGACGAGCCAGCGCTACCCGAAAGCGCGAGGGCCCAGGAGGACCAAGTTTTGGCCGCAGACATCGAACCGACCGCGAAGAAGACATCTGAAGACCGAGTACCAGCCCGCCGGACCGGCGCGCGCGTGGGTGCTCGAAAGGCCCTCAAGCCCCTCCGATCCATCGCCATCTTCGGGGCCGTCGGTGCCTTGGTCGCCGGGATCGCCCTCCCCGCTTTCGCCTCGCCGAAGCCGACCGAAGCCGCAGCGACGACGCTGCAGCAGCTCGCCGCCGTCGACGCGCAGTCCCTTGTCGTCGCCTCGCAGGCCACGGCCGCTCCGCTGAGCCGCGGGACGTTCAGCGCGACCACGCCGGAAGAGATCGAGAAGAAGAAGGCCGAAGAGGCCGCCGCCGCTCGCGCCGCAGCAGCATCCACGGCTTCCGCTCAGTTCAATTCCGCGGGCTACGCCCTCACCTCGCCGGGTTCCGGCGAGGTCCGGTACCCGCTCCCGATGGGTTCCTGGAACGTCAGTCGCACGGTCGGCGGTGGCCACAACGGTGCCGACATGCTCGCTCCCGCTGGAACACCGATCTACGCCGCCGCAGCCGGCGTGGTCCGGGCCTCGGCCGAGAGCATCGGCGGCTACGGCGTCTGCGTCATGCTCGACAGCGTCGTCGGTGGTCAGCGGGTGCAGACCACGTACGGTCACATGATCTACGGCTCGCGCCAGGTTCAGGTCGGCCAGACGGTGGCTGCGGGGCAGCTGATCGGCTACGTCGGCAGCACGGGACGCTCGACCGCGAACCACCTCCACTTCGAGGTCTGGATCAACGGCGGTCTCGTCGAGCCGATGTCGTGGCTCTCGGTCAACGCCGGCTGATTCCCGGACACGCCTCCCTCCATTCACCCGCTGTTTCGCCCTGCACCCAGCCGGATGGGTTAGCCTGATCCCGTTGTCGTACAGGTGGGAGAGGCTGATGGAGCGAATACCGACCATCCGAACCATGGATGCCCTCGGTCGTCACGTCCTTCTGCATAGCCCGCAGGGAAGCCACGGCGTTGCCGTGCGCGAAAGGCGCTGTCTTTAGACGGCGCCTTTTTTCGTCCCCGCGATCGCTCTGCCACCTGCGCGACCTCGTGTGAGTCGAGAGTGCCGGGAAGCCGTCCCGGCGGATCGAGAGGATGACGAATGCGCACACTGGTCCTGAATGCCGGATACGAGCCGCTCGCGATCGTGTCGTTCAAACGAGCCCTGGTGCTCGTGATGAACGACAAGGCGACCGTGATCGAACGCGTGGAAGACGACCCCGTCTGGGGCACCCACGGTGTCTACGATCGCCCGGCGGTCATCATCCTGGCCCGGTACGTCCGGGTGCCGACGAGCAGACGCGTGCCGGTCACGCGCCGTGGTGTGCTCCGTCGCGACAATCACCGTTGCGGCTACTGCGGGAAGGCCGCGTCCACGATCGACCATGTGCTTCCGCGCTCGCGGGGAGGCGCCGACTCCTGGGAGAACCTCGTCGCCTGCTGCCTGCGCTGCAACAACGTCAAGAGCGACCGCACGCCGCAGGAGATGCGCTGGCAACTGCGGTTCACGCCGCGTCCCCCGCATGGCACGGCCTGGACGGTCCGCGGGACCGAGCGCAGCGACCCACGGTGGGAGCCGTACCTCGCGCTGGCGGCGTAGACCCTGACGTCGCGCCCGCGAGCTCTCCGCGCGTCGCGAGAGCCGTAGACGAGGAAGAGGGGCCACCCTGCGGTGGCCCCTCTTCGATGTCGTGCCCTCGACAGGATTCGAACCTGCGACCTGCCCTTTAGGAGAGGGCTGCTCTATCCCCTGAGCTACGAGGGCGTGTGCGTCCAGTCTAGGCGACCGGTCGCACCCCGCCTGCGAGTTCAGTCCTCTCCGCGTCTCCACAGCTTCGAGGGCCACCAGATCGCCTTGCCGATGTCGTAGGTGAGGGCGGGGACCAGGAGCGAACGGACGACGAACGTGTCGAGAAGCACTCCGAAGGCGACGATGAACGCCAACTGCACGAGGAACAGGATCGGGATCACGGACAGAGCCGCGAAGGTCGCAGCCAGCACGAGCCCCGCCGACGTGATCACCCCGCCGGTGATCGACAGCCCTCGCAGGATCCCTTCCCGAGTGCCGTGTGCCTTCGACTCCTCGCGCACGCGCGTCATCAGGAAGATGTTGTAGTCGATGCCCAGCGCGACCAGGAACACGAAGCCGAAGAGCGGCACGGCCGGGTCGGCCCCCGGGAAGGCGAAGATCCCGTTGAAGACGATCGCCGAGACCCCCATCGCCGTGCCGAACGACAGCACGGTGGTGAGGATCAGCAGCACAGGTGCGAGGACCGAACGCAGCAGCAGCATCAGGATGAACATGATCACCACGAGGATCACGGGAATGATCAGATTGCGGTCGTGGATCGACGCATCGTTCGTGTCGATCGACGTCGCGGTGACGCCGCCGACGAGGGTGTCCATGCCGTCGAGCTCGGTCCGCAGCTCGCGCACGGTGGACGCGGCGGCATCCGAGTCGGCGGCGTCCGTCAGCGTCCCCTGAAGGAGCACATCGCCGTCGACGGTCGTGGGCGCCGGCGCGGGGGTGCCGGGAGGTCCCACTGCGGTGATGCCGTCTTCCGTCACGGGGGCGCTGCCGCTGGGTGAGTCGGCGGCGGTCACCGAGACCGCGTCGATGCCGTCGTTCGCGAGCAGGACGTCGGCCGCGTCCTGCAGGCGATCCTCGTCGACGACAACGTACACCGGGCTTCCGGACCCGCCGGGGAAGTGCTCGCCGAGCGCGACCTGCCCGTCGCGCGCCTCCGAGGCGCCGAGCACCAGGTCGGATTGCGGCACACCGTTCGCATCGAGCTGTGTGACTCCGGCGGCACCGAGGAGCAGGACGAGTGTGGTCACGATCCAGATCGCGCGCGGACGGCGCTTGATGATTCCGGCCAACCGCGCCCACAGTCCGGTCGTGCGCATGCCGTGCTCCGCCGCGACCACCTGGGGCTCGAAGCGCGGGCGCCGCGGCCAGAACACGGCGCGGCCGAAGAGCAGCAGCAGGGAGGGGAGAAGGGTCAGGGCGGAGAGCATCGCGAACACGATGCCGATCGCGGCGACCGGTCCGAGCGTGCTGTTCGACTTCAGGTCGCTGAGCAGCAGGCACAGGAGCCCGGCGATCACGGTACCGCCGGATGCGGCGATCGGTTCGACCGATCCCTTCCAGGCCGCGAGGACCGCGACGCCCTTGTCCTGCGAGACGCGGAGTTCCTCGCGGAAGCGTGCGACGAAGAGCAGGGCGTAGTCGGTGGCGGCGCCGATCACGAGGATGAAGAGGATGCCCTGGGTCTGGCCGCTGAGCAGCAGCACCTCGAACTTCGCGAGCCACCACACGACCAGGAGAGCCACGCAGAGGGCGAACAGGCTCGTCGACAGCACCACGAGCGGCAGCAGGAACGAGCGGTACACGAGCACCAGGATGACCAGGACGGCCAGGAGCGCGACGCCGAGGAGCAACCCGTCGATGCCCGCGAAGCCCGCGACGAGATCGGCGCTGAAGCCGGCTGGACCGGTGATGTACACCGAGACGCCGTCGGGCACCGCGGCACGCAGCTCCTCACCGAGAGCGGCCGTCGCATCCGCGAGCTCGGCATCTCCGTCGATCGGGATGAATGCCTGGACGGCTTTCCCGTCGTCGGAGGGGAGGGCCGGTGACACGTCGTCGCCGATGCCCTCCACGTTCGGGGCGTCGGCGACGGCATCCGAGATCGCATCCAGCTCCGTCGGCGTCAGCTCGTCATCGGATGTGAAGACCGCGATGGCGGGGATCGAATCGCTGTCGTTGAACTCGCCGAGCAGTTGCTGCACCTCGGTGGCCTGCGCCGACTCGGGCAGGTAGGTCGTCTGGTCGTTGGACGACACCTCGTCGACCTTGCCGAACAGGGGCCCGCCCAGCGATGCACCCACGAGCCACACGAGGATCAGGGCCACGGGGAGGAAGACGCGCACCCAGGAGTGGCGTCGTGAGCGCTCCCTGGTCTGTGGAATCGGCGCGGGATCGGGGCGGGACATCGTGTTCCTCTCGGAGGGGCGGTCGTCGTACGTCGGAGCGGTCAGGAAAGCCAGGCGAGGATGAGGATCATCGTCGCGAGGAACCCGGCGAAGTAGTTCAGGGCGATGAACCGTCGCCAGGCGCGGTTCGTGGATGCGGAGCCGTCGTCGTCGACGTTCCACCAGGGCGCCGCGTTGACGATGTAGGGCAGCGCGAGGATCGCGGCGAGTGGTCCCGGCCACGGGGTCAGGAGCATCGCCACGCCGGCGACCGCCCACAGCGACAGCGACAGCCGCACGGTCGCCCTCGCGCCGATCACGGTCGCGATCGAGGAGATCCCGGCCTCGCGGTCCGGCCCGATGTCCTGCACGGCGCCGAAGGCATGTGCCGCCATTCCCCACAGGAAGAAGGCGGCCAGGGTGATCGTCGTGCCCGGGGTCACCGGAGCGCCGGCCAGCGCGAGTCCGACGATCGCGGGGCTCACGAAATGCGTGCTCGAGGTCATCGAATCGAGGAAGGGCAGTTCCTTGAATCGCAGCACGGGAGCCGAGTACGCGATGACGGCGAAGACGCTCACGGCCAGCCAGAACCAGGACGTCGGGTTGCCGACGACCACGAGGTACACCAGGAAGGGGAGGTTCGTCGCCGCTGCCGCCCAGAGCGTGGCGCGGTGGATGCGCGGTGCGAGGAGCGCTCCCTCGATGCCGCCCTTGCGCGGATTCGCCAGATCGGAGGCGTAGTCGAAGACGTCGTTGATCCCGTACATCGCCAGGTTGTAGGGGATGAGGAAGTACAGCGTGCCGATCACGAGAGTGATGTCGAGTTCACGGGTGGCGAGCAGGTACGCGGCGGCGAACGGGAAGGCCGTGTTGATCCAGCTGATCGGCCGCGAGGACAGCACGATCTGCGCGACATCCCGACTGAAAGCGCGCGAGGGCGCGGGCCCGGCGCTCATGCGTGCTCCTCGTCGTCGGCGCCGTGGCGGTCACGCGCTCGCCGTCGTGCCCGCATCGCCGTCCAGAGGGCCGGAAGGAGCAGGACGCCCGCAAGCGGATACGCGAAGTCCTCGATGGGAGCCAGACCGATGTGCACGCCGAGCAGAGGGTCCTCTGCGTAGTGGAACAGTCCGCTCGCGATCATCGCGGTGTCGAACACGGCGGTGAGGAGGAACAGCACGAGGGCGGTGAGCAGGAGGGCGGAAGGCAGCGGCCCACGGCGTCGGGAGAGCAGCGACAGGACGGCGCCGCCGACGAGCGCGACGAGCAGGAAGCAGACGGCGAGCTGGAGGTAGCTCATGATCCACCCGCCTCGGCCCGACGCCGTTCGCGCCAGCGTGTGAGGATGCGCACCGCCCCGGTGTACACCACCATCGTGCACACCACGAGGAACAGCAGGAATACGGGCTCCTCGACCGGCAGTTCAGGCGCGAGCACCAGCCCTGTCGCGATCGCGGCATCGCCTCGGAGGAAGATGCCGTTGGCGATACCCGCCACATCCCACGCGAGGAAGAAGACGAGCCCCACCGCGGTGACGACCAGCGCCGACAGCGGATCCCGCCAGAAGAACAACCGGAACCGCCGATCGAGCAGCAGCATGCAGGCGAGCGAGACCAGCAGCGCCGCCAGGTACAGCGCGCCCATCACGAGCGCTCCGCCCGGGCGGGGGAGGAGGCGGACACCGACAGCGGGCCGGGGGAGTGATCCCCGCGGATGCGCTTCAGGACGAGCTCCGCGCTGATCAGGCACATCGGAACACCGACACCCGGTGCGGTGGTGGCTCCGGCGTAGAAGAGGCCGCGCACCCGCTGCGAGGCGTTCTGTGCGCGGAACATGGCGCTCTGGGAAAGGATGTGTGCGGGCCCGAGCATCCCGCCGCGCCACGAGCGGTAGTCGTCGCGGAAGTCCGCCGGGCCCCTCGTCTCACGCACGACGATGCGCTCGCGGAGATCGGGGACGCCCGCCCAGAGCGAGATCTGATCGATGGCGGCGTCGGCGGCGCGTTCGACCTCCGGCGACCCCGATCCGTCGGGTCCGCCATGTCCGAGGCCGACGTCCGCCGGGACGGGGATCAGGATGAACAGGTTCTCGTGGCCCTCAGGAGCGACATCGGGATCCGTCGCGCTCGGGCGACACACGTAGGTCGATGCCGGAGTGGGAACGGACGGGGAGGGACCGAAGATCGCATCGAAGTTGGCGTCCCAGTCGTCGGTGAAGAACAGCGAGTGGTGCGGGAGCTCGGGCAGCGAGCCGCGCACTCCCAGCATCACGAGCACCCCGCCCGGGCCGCTGGTGCGCCGCGACCACCACGACTCGGGGTAGGTCTGCAGCGACGGCGGCAGGAGCGCGGTCTCGGTGTGGTGCAGGTCTGCCGCCGAGACCACGATGTCGGCATGCTCGGTGTGCGAGATGCCGGACTCGTCCACCCACCCGACACCCGTCGCCGAGGTGCCGTCCGGGCCGTCCTGCGTGCGGATGCCTGTGACGTCCGCTCCGGTCACGATCCGCGCCCCGGCGTCTCGGGCCAGCGCTTCGATCCGCTCGATCACGCGCCAGAACCCACCGCGGGGATAGCTGACGCCCTGGTCGAGATCGAGCGCGCTCATAAGGTGGTACATCGCGGGAGCGCTCCGCGGGTCGGTGCCGAGGAATACCGCGGGATACCCGAGGATCTGACGAACCACCGGATGCCGGAACCGTCGGGCCGCAAACGACTGCAGACGGGTGCCGAGGAGGGTGAACAGACGCGGCAGCGCGCGCAGCACTTCCGGCGCAGTGAGCGAGCGCATCCGAGTGAACGGGTTGTAGAGGAAGTACTTCTCCGCCATCGAGGCGGCGTTTCGGGCGGAGTCCAGATACGCGTCGAGGGCTGGTCCGGACCCGGGTTCCAGGCTCTCGAAGAGCGCGATGACCGCATCGTGTCCCGCGGGGACGGTCACCGAGGCCGCAGCGGCCGATGCGGGAGAGCGAAAGATCCGGTACGCCGGGTCGAGTCGGGCGAGGTCGAGCTGCTCCTGCGTGGACGTGCCCATCATCGCGAAGAAGTGATCGAAGATCTCCGGCATCAGGTACCACGAAGGCCCGGAGTCGAAGCGGAAGCCGTCGCGTTCGATCGATCCCGCTCGTCCGCCGACGCGGTCGTTCTTCTCGAGGACGACGACCTCATGCCCCTCTCGCGCCAGGAGTCCCGCCGTCGCGAGCCCCGCGACGCCCGCGCCGATCACCACCACGCGGCTCATCGGTCGCGCTCCACCGCGGTGACGACGACGGCGCGCGCCGCGAGGGCGGCCTTGATCGGATCCGGCACGCGAACGCGTCGGCGATACAGCACCTCGACGGGAGTCTTGGCCACGCGTCGGGTGAGGGACGCGAACAGCGCCAGCGCACTGCGCACGGCCGCGCGGGAGTCCTTCGGGAGCAGCGGAATGGCCGCCTGGGCGTCCGCCAACTGCCGGAAGACCGTCTCGACCCAGGCATCCCGGTCGGCGTCCGTCAGACGATCGTCGCCGCCGAGATAGCCGCGGTGCAAGCGATCCGTGTCGTCGGCGAGATCACGCAGGAAGTTCACGTTCTGGAACGCGGCCCCGAGCTGGCGCGCACCTCGTCGAAGAGCGTCGAGCTCTTCGGGGGTGCGATCCGCGCCCCGCAGGAAGACCTGCAGGCACATGAGGCCGACCACCTCGGCAGAACCGTACACATAGGCGGCATGGGCATCGGCGTCATAGGCGGCGAAATCGGGGCCGTCGGTGACGTCCGCGCTCATCGAATCGAAGAACGGCTGGGTCAGATCCTCGCCGATGCCGCATTCCCGTGCCGTCCGAGCGAACGCATGCAGGATGAGGTCGCTGCTGTAGCCCGTTCGCATCGAACGGTGCGTCTCGGCGACGTACGAGGCGAGTGCCGCCGATTGCGCGGAGGGGTCGAGGCCGGCCTCGGCGGCCACCCCGTCGACGATCTCGTCGGCGATCCGGACCATCGCGTAGATGTTGCGGACGTGCTGACGATGGCGCGTGCCGAGAAGGCGCGTCGCGAGCCCGAACGATGTCGAGTACGTGCGGATGACGTCGGTCGTGGCGATCTCCGCCGTGCGGTTGAAGCGGCGCAGCGCGGTGTCGTCCGCGCGATCAGCCGGTTCGGCGGTCATCGGTGGCGGCCTTCGACGCGGGAGGCGAGAGCGCGGATCGTCCGTCCCGCCGCCGCGGGCAGACTGCCGTCGGATTCCCCGTCGGAGAGCGCGCTCGACACGGCGTCCAGATGCTCCTGGACGAGGCCGAGCACGAAGTCCTCGGCGCCGCATTCGCGCAGCCGGTCGCGGGTGTCAGATCCCTCGGCCGTGCTGAGTCCGGATCGGCCGAAGTGCAGCTCGATGCTCTCCCAGTGGCTCGTCATGCGGGCGTAAGCGATGATCGCCGTCTCCTTGCCCTCGCGCAGGTCGGAGAACGCATCCTTGCCGTGCTCCTGCGGGTCTCCGAACACGGAGAGCAGGTCATCCTGCAGCTGATAGGCGAGGCCGAGATGCCGACCGATCGTGGTGAGTCGGTCTTCGGTCACGGAGGAGGAGCCGGCGAGCACGGCTGCGGCGCGCAACGGGAGGACGAAGGAGTATGTCGCCGTCTTGTACGTGCTCGTCGAGAGGATGGTCCGCAGATCCGGCGCCATGACACCGTCGCTCAGGGCGACGTCGGCGTGCTCTCCTGCCACGGTCTCGAAGATCGTCTGGTCCATCAGCGAGAGCAGGCGGTCACGGGCTTCGGGGGAGACATCGGCCCGCGCGAATCCCAGCACGGCCGAGGTGAGAAGGATGTCTCCGAGGAGGATCGCGCTCGAGCGCGCCCAATGCAGCGTGGGCTCGGCGCGAGCATCGGGGCGGCCGGCGACCAGAGCCCCGATCAGGTTCGGTCCGCACCGCCTGGTCAGATCGCCGTCGATGACGTCGTCGTGCAGGAGGAAGGCGAAGTGCAGGAGTTCGACGTGGGCGGCCACATCGATCGCACGGCGGCTCTCGTCCTCCGAGAGCGCTGAGGGGACGAGCGACTGCAGCAGATCGACGAGGAGCCGGGGACGGACGAGCTTGCCGCCGAGGGCGTGCTCGGCGGCAGCACGCCAGAGATCGACGAACTCGCTCCCGTACTTCTCGGCAGCGACGCTGCGCTCCGAGAAGCGCTGGCGCAGCGCCTCCTCGATACGGGTTCCGAGGCCTTCTTCCGTCAGCGTGCCGCTCATCGGTCAGACCTCGCCGAGCCGTCGGAGCAGCGGAAGCTGCTCGACGAGCCAGGGGCTGAAGGCGAACGGGGTGTGGGTGATCCCCTCGATCAGGGCGGGCACGTCGACCCAGGTCCACTCCGAAACCTCGTCCGGATTCGCCGAGGGCCGGCCGTCGATGACGGCGACGTGCACGGGGCAGATCTCGTTCTCCACGATCCCGCTCGCATCGACGGCGCGGTAGCGATAGTCGGGCAGGGCGAGACGGATGTCGGTGAGCTCGATGCCGAGTTCGTCGATGCCGTGCCGCCGCACGGCATCGGTCATATCCTCGTCCGGCCGTGGGTGACCGCAGAAGCTGTTCGTCCAGACGCCGGGCCAGGTCTTCTTCGCGAGTGCGCGACGCGTCAGCAGCAGGCGGCCGCGAGCGTCGAAGACGTAGCAGGAGAATGCCAGGTGAAGAGGGGTGTCGTTCGTGTGGACCGCATCCTTGCGCAGCGTGCCGAGCGCAGTACCGTCTTCGGCGAGGAGGGTCACGTGATCCATGGCTTCTCCTTGATTCCGAGTCGCTTCAGAATTTGTCTAACTTAGTGAGTAGTCAACTTAGCATGAAACTGTTGGTGTGTAACATGATCGCATGGACACGGAGCCCGGCACCACCCCGCGCGCCGACGCGCCGGAGGCGTTGCCGGCCGGGACAGCTGAGCCGGGCGCAGGCGAGCGGACGCCGGACGGGCTGACCCACGCGGCGATCTACGACGTCGAGGCCAGCGATCCGCGCAGCACGCTGATCGATCGGGCCGGCGTGCCACCGGAGGATCTGCGACAGATCGCCCGGCTCATGGAGTCTCTCGCGAGCCTGAGAGAGGCCGAGCAGAAGCTCTCACAGGCCTCTCGACGCTACATGCGGCTGAACGAGACGGACATGCGCGCGCTGCACTACCTGATCGTGTGCGCGAACCGGAAACTGGTGGCGACGCCCGGGGGGATTGCGCACCATCTCGGTGTCTCCACGGCGGCCACCACCAAGCTGCTCGACCGCTTGGAGAAGGGCGGCCACATCACGCGAGCGCCCCATCCGACCGACCGCCGGGCGCTCCACATCAGCATCACGCCGGAGACACGTCTGGCGGCGATGGAGACGGTCGGTCGTCAGCAGGCCAAGCGCTTCTACTCCGCAGCGCGGCTCAGTCCCGCTGAGCGTGATGTGGTCATCCGATTCCTCGCGGACATGACGGAGGAGATCACTCTGCGTGACGAACCCTGGTTGCAGGAGTCGGTGGAATAGGTCCCGCCCGTCGCGGAACTCAGACCGCGATCAATGTGCGGCGTTGTATGCGTCCACGACCGGAGCAGGAATACGGCCGCGCTCGGAAAGCGTGTAGCCGTTCTCATTCGCCCATGCACGGATCGCTGCGACTTCCGGATTGCGGGCCGGGCGCTTTCGAGGTGCGGACGTGCGAGTCGTGCTGGAGGAACCTGCGCGTCGTCCGGCCGAGATATAAGGCTCGAGAGCTGCGCGTAACTCCTCCGCATGCGACGAATTCAAGTCGATTTCATATGAGGCGCCATTGAGCGAGAAATGCACGGTCTCGCCTTCGCCCACCTCGAGGACGCTGCCGTCGATGTCGTCGACCAGTTGATGCACAATTCGTCTCGCCATGATGCGAATATATGTCATCCGCGGAAAGCGAGCAACCGGGCAATTGCAACATCTCCCTTATCTCCCTTATGGATTCATCCGATCAGGGCAAGAGATTCATGCGATCAGGGCAAGAGTCCCGCGCGCCGGGCGCGAGTGACGGCGGCATGACGGGTCGATGCGTCGAGTTTCGACATCGCCGCGCCGAGATACGCCTTCACCGTGCCTTCGCGCAGACCCAATTGCGCGGCGATCTCGGCATTGGTCGACCCCATCGCGGCGCAGGCGAGGACGTCGGTCTCGCGGGGGGAGAGGTGAATTGTCGGCACCGGGCCGGTCGAGGCGGGAGGGGCTTCCCCGGCGAGAGCCACGAGCCGTTGTTCGACCCGCGCGATCCGTGCGCGGAGTTCGGCGTCATCGACCGAGGCGGCGATGCTGCGGAGCTCGGCGAAGCTCTCCCGCAGCTCTTCGCGCTGCGGGGGAGCGACGGCGTCCCCGTGGAGTGCGTTGGTCTGGAGTCGACGCTGCACCTCGTCGCGGATGCGCAGTTCATCGGCGACCGCTTGCGCCACCTGCATGGCCGGCGCGGTGGTCACGCCGCCGACCTGCTCCTCATCCCACCCTCCGGCGTAGAGGACACCGCGGGACCTGCCCTGCACGATGATCGGCAGCGCGAGGAGGGTGCGCAGTCCCTCTCCGAGAACGAAGACGTCGTAGTCGTGCGTGATCTGCTGGGACGAGCCGTAGTCGCTCGTCATCCGCGGGCGGAGCTCCATCATCGCCCGCCCGCCGAGTCCTCGCTCCGGGCGGACGCGCAATCCGTCCAGTGACCGGGTGCGCGCGCCGACGATGCTGGTGACGCTCACGACGCCCTCTTCGACGAGACCGCCGAAGGCGACGGGGAAACGCGTGCGCCTGGCGAGCTCGCGCACCGCATTGGCGATGAGCTCTGCCTCGGACTCGAGGGTGACTGGTGCGCTCACGATTACCTGCTTCCGGGGCGACGACTGCGTTCCCCGTTTCGTAGCGTCGACTTTATCACCCGGGGATCCCCTGAGATCAGCCGAAGCGTGGGCGCCAGACGTGGACCCGGCGGCCTACTCGCCGGGTCCACGTCTCGCGCCACGCGGGGTCAGCCGGCCTCGAGGTCGAGCAGGAATCGCTTGCGTTCGGGATGCGCGCCGTAGTGGCCCGGACTCCCATCCGAGCGCACCACACGGTGCACCGGCACGATGATCGAGAACGGGGTGAGGCGGCAGGCCGTGCCGACGGCGCGCGCCGCGCCCGGGTGGCCGGCGACCACGGCGACTTCGCCGTAGCTCATCGTCTCTCCCCAGGCGATGCCGCAGATCGTCTGCAGCGCCGTGAGAGCGAATCCCTCGGCCAGGCGCCAGTCGAGTCGGACGTGCTCCTCGAAGCGGACCGGTTCGCCGTCGAAGTACCGGGCGAGCAGGTGCGCGAGTTCGTCCGCCGCGCCCGGATCGGGCTCGGGAACGGCGTGAAGCTGACGGGAGACCCCCTCGAGCAGCCAGGGAACCTGGGGGTCTTCGGATTCGGAGAGATCGAATCGCACGATGCCCTCGTCGGAGAACACCGCGAGGGCATCGCCGAACGGAGTCGGGGCGAAGTCGTAGCGGAAGGTCATGTCACCATCCTGACCGGCCGAAGCCACCCCTGAGCATCGTCTTCCCGGCTCGGGTGGAGAAACGTGGGCAGGCCGAGCGCGGGGCAGGAGGAGTGCGTATCGCCCGTCCGCGGCGGAAATTCGGCGGAAACCCGCCTGGGATACCCTCTCTCGCCGGGTCACGCGCCTAGGGTGTCATTGTGTGGCGACGTGAAGACAGGTCTGCGGATGACACAGCGGTGGACGCTGCTGTGTCCATCAGTGATCTGCACGAGACCACGACCGGCATCGAGATCGCGCACGCCGCGGAGGCCGAACGCACCCGGCTGAGGGCGGAGGCGGCCGATCTCGGCGGCCCGTCACCCCTGGTCAGCTTCCGCGACAGCGCGGAGTCCGGCATCGACATCTCCAAAGCGCATCCGGGCAGCCTGCCCCAGTTCATCACCGGGAAGTCGACGCTCCTGTCGAATCTCTTCCGCGATGAAGTGGGGCTGCGCACCGCGCGGCTCGCCGCGGAGCGGATCACCGCGAAGAACACCGAACTGCGCACGGTCCGCGGCATCGAGGCCGTGCATCTCGCCGTCGGCGTGGCTCGATGGCGTATCGGCGGCGCTGGTTTCGCTGCGCCGGTGCTGCTGCGCCCGCTCGCGATCCGTCGGCACCACTCGGACTTCGAGCTCAAGCTGCAGGGCGCGTTCGAGGTGAATCCCGAGCTCGTCCGGATCGCACGCGAGCACTTCGGCCTCTCGATCGATGCTGCCGCGCTCGCCGCCCTCGCATATGACGGCGGCATCTTCAAGCCGCAGCCCGTGATCGACAATCTGCGTGTGCTGACTCGGTCGATCGACACGTTCTCGGTCGAGCCGCGCCTCGTGGTCTCGACGTTCGCCGACGTGTCCGGTGCGATGTCGCGTGACGGCGGAAGCCTCGATCACCTGGTCCTCAACGCGCTCGGCGGCCACGTCGGCGACCGTGAGCGCGTCACGGCCCCCCGCGCCGCTCCGCACCACACCGGCCCCGACGACCGTGCCCCGGCATCCGACAACCTGCTCCTGGACGCGGATGCCGAGCAGGAAGCCGTGCTCGCGCGTATCGCCGCCGGCCACTCCGTGACCGTCGCGACGCTCCCCGGCACCGGCGGAACGCAGACCGTGATCAACGCACTCGGCGAACTCGTGCGCGGCGGCAAGCGGGTCCTGGTGGTCTCTGCGCGTCGATCGACCCTGGACGGGGTACGCCACCGACTCGCCGGCATCGGACTCGACAGCCTCGCGATCTCGCCGGCCAGCGTCCGCCGTGACCTGGTCAGAGCGATCGGACGCAACGAGAAGGC
Source organism: Microbacterium sp. NPDC090218 (assembly GCA_044900255.1). Lineage (GTDB taxonomy): Bacteria > Actinomycetota > Actinomycetes > Actinomycetales > Microbacteriaceae > Microbacterium. The sequence continues at coordinate 834,506 of JBJDMS010000002.1, forward strand.
CACGGCGCCGAAGGTCAGCGAGGTCGACGATGCGCTCGTCCGCCTGCGCACGGTGCTGCGCGACTACCGTCAGGCTCTCACCGCCCCCATCTCCGGAATGGATGCCTCGGTGCTCGAGGCGACCCGCCAGCTCACCCGGCTCGCCTCCCTCCCGGTACCGCCGTCGACGACCGCGCGGCTCGGCTCCGACGCGCTGCGCCGCCTCGCGGCCGATCGCAGCGAGGCCGCCGCGGCTCTCGCGCAGGCGGCCCGTCTCGGCGAGTTCCGCTTCGGTCCCGACGACTCTCCCTGGTACGGCGTCACGTTCGCCAGCACCGAAGCGGCTCGGGCCGCGCACGAACTGGCAGGTCGCCTGCACTCGAACAGCGTGCCCGCTCTCCTCGAGCGCGGGTACGAGCTGATCGCACAGACGCACATGCGCCCGTTCTCGACCATCGACGAGCTCGGTGAGTATCTGCGGCTGTTGCAGGGGATCCGCGACTCGCTCGATCGCTTCAGCCCCACCGTGTTCGAACGCCCGCTCGGCGAGCTCATCCAGGCGCACGGATCGCGCCGCGATGCGCCGGGACTCTCGGGGGCGAACAGGCGGCGACTGCGTCGTCTCGCCAAGGAGTACGTGCGTCCCGGCGTCCACATCACCGAGATGCATGAGGCCCTCCTGCGGATCCAGACCCAGCGCACCCAGTGGCAGCGGTATGTCGAGGCCGGCGTCGCTCCCGAGATCCCGCTCGGTCTTGCCGACGTGTACGTCGCGTGGCAGCGGGTCGAGGCCGAGCTCGCCGAGCTCGACGCCGCGCTCGGCCGTCGCGAGCCCCTGGCCTCGCTGCCCGTGGCACGACTCGTACGGACGCTGGCCGGACTCGCCGCCAAGTCCGACGTCTTCGAGAACCTCGTCGAGCGTGCGCAGCTGCGCGATCGTCTCGCCCTGCTCGGCCTGGAGCCGCTGCTCGCCGAGCTCTCGGTGCGACACGTCGCCGAGTCGCAGGTGGGGGAGGAGCTCGAGTTCGCCTGGTGGCAGTCGCTCCTCGAGAGGGCGCTGCAAGACAACCGTGCGCTTCTCGGCGCCAACACCGCCGTGGTCGACCGCCTCGAGCGCGATTTCCGGCTCGTCGATGAAGCACATGCGGCGATGGCCGGTCCGCTGCTCGCCTGGCAGCTCGCCAACCAGTGGCGGATCGCGATCGTCGACGAACCGCAGCAGTCGCAGCATCTGCGTCGTGCGCTGACGCAGTCGGCCGCGACGACGGCACAGATCGTCAGCGCGGCACCGACGCTCGTCGATGTGCTCGCGCCCGTCTGGATCTCCTCGCCGTACCTCGTGCCCGAGATCCCGGAGTCCGTGGAGTTCGACACCGTCCTTCTCGTCGACGCCGCGGCGATCAACCTCGCCGAGGCCGCACCGGCGATCCGTCGAGCACGCCAGGTCGTGGCGTTCGGAGACCCGGTGACGCAGCGCCCGACGCCGTTCCACATCGCCGTCGACCCGGAGGAGTCGTGGGAGGCAGAGGTGCCGTTCGACGACGTCTCGGCGTTCGAGCGCCTGTCCGAGCTGCTCCCCGTGATGACGCTGACCCGCAGCTACCGCGCAGGCGGCGAGGACCTCGCCGAACTCATCAACGACGCCTTCTACGGCGGCGAGATCGTGTCCCTGCCCTGGGCGGGCTCGTACCTCGGTCGCGGCAGCCTCACGGTCGATTACGTCGAGGGCGGCACAGGCGCACCCGATCCGATCTCCGGTGCGGTCGAGAGCCCGGATGCAGAGGTCGCGCGAGTGGTGACGCTCGTGGTCGAGCATGCCGTGCACCGTCCGGCCGAGTCCCTCATGGTGGTCACGGCCAGTGCTCGCCACGCGGAGCGGGTGCGCGCCGCGGTCACCTCCGCGTTCGCCGGCCGGTCGGATGTGGCGGACTTCGTCGGCCGCGACACCGCAGAGCCCTTCGCCGTCCTGACACTAGAGGAATCCGTCGCGGAGAGTCGTGACCGGGTGATCTTCTCGCTCGGCTTCGGACTCACCAAGCACGGCCGCGTCCTGAGCGACTTCGGCGACCTCTCCACGCCCGACGGCGAGCGGCTGCTCACGGTGGGCATGACCCGTGCGCGTCGCTCGATGGTCCTCGTCTCGTCGATCCGTCCGTCTTCCTTCGACGACGGGCGTCTCGAGCATGGGGCGGCGACGTTGATGTCGATCCTCGGCGGGCTCGCCGCGCGCAGCAGAGACGCACGCCTGGAAGACCTGGCGGATCCGCTCACCCTCGCCCTCGCCAGGGAGCTGCGGCGTCTGGGCGCTTCCGTCGATGTCGACTACCGGGGACTGCTTCCTCTGGTCGCACAGCACGCGGGCAAGGCTGTCGTCATCGAGTCGGATCCGGAGTCGCGGGGCGAGTCCCTTCGCGAGACCCTGCGCCTGCGCCCGCACGTGCTGCGCCGTCTCGGCTGGCACTACGTGCGCGTGCACGCCTTCGATCTGTACAGCGACCCGGCGACGACCGCGACACGCATCGCCGCGGTGCTCGGCATCTCCGACTCGGCCCCGCGCGCCGAGAACGACACGCAGCCGATCGACATCGTCGACACGCAGAATGACTGACGAAACCGACGACTCGACTCCGCGTCAACGTGTGGTGCGGGTTCCCGGTTCACGGCGTGCCCACCTGACGCCGGTGCCGGGCAGCGATCCGGAGCCCGAATCCGGAGCCGGCGAGTCCTCGCCACCGCCGGTGCGGTCGAAGGGGGCCAAGGGCCCGAACGACGACCAGCTCATCCAGGACGTGCCGCCGCACTACTGATCGTGCGGTCGCCGAGCAGCGACGCCGGTGGTGGTCGGGGAACGAAAAGACGCACGGCTCCTCGAAGAGGAACCGTGCGTCTCGTGTGAGCGGTGAGCGAAGCGTCAGGCGCCGCGCTGGGCTTTGAGCAGATCGCGGATCTCGACGAGGAGCTCTGCCTCGGAAGCTGCCGCCGGCTCTTCCTCGGGCTCCTCCGCCGGCGTGCCCTTGCGTGCCTCGACACGGGCCTTGAACGTGTTCATCGGCAGCACGAACACGAAGTAGACGACGGCGGCGACGGCGAGGAAGCTGATGATCGCCGAGATCAGGTCGCCGATCGGGAACGTGACGTCCTCGCCGTAGATGTTCGTGAGCTGGATGCCGAATTCACCTGCTGCGTCCGCCTTGAGGAAGAGCGAGATGAGCGGGTTGATGATGCTGTTGACCACCGCCGTCACGATCGCGGTGAACGCGGTGCCGATGACGACGGCGACGGCCAGATCGATGACGTTGCCGCGGAGCAGGAAGTCCTTGAAACCTTTGAGCATGGGAACCCCCAACAGATCGGGGCCTCAGGAAGAGGCCGGAGTCGACGCAGCAGCCGGCTTGGCGCTCGTCGTCGATTCCGTCTTCGATGATGCCGAAGCATCCTTCGATCCTCCGGATTTGGCGCGCGAGTCCGTGCGATAGAAGCCGGATCCGTTGAACGTCACCCCGATCGAGCCGTACTGCTTGCGAAGCGCGCCGCCGCACTCGGGGCACACCGAGAGGGCATCCTCGGCGAAGCTCTGCACAGCGTCGAACTGGTGTCCGCAAGACGTGCAGACATAGGCGTAGGTGGGCATGGGGTCCTTGCGGTTCAGCGTCGCCGGGGCGACAGGGTGAGGGTCTGCGAGGGGGTGACGGCGCCGTTCACCGGCTGGTCGTGCACCTCTCGCGGAAGTTCGTCGAGTATCTCGGAATCATAGATGACCGCATATACCGGCGGGCACTTCTCCATCGAGCCGATCGTCTTGTCGAAGTAGCCGCGTCCCCACCCCATCCGCATTCCGGTGCGGTCGACGGCGGCGGCCGGGACGATCATCAGATCCACGTCGTTGACGGCGATCGGGCCGAGCACCTCTCCGGTGGGTTCGGGCAGACCGTACAGGCCTTCGGCGATCTCGTCGTCATCCGTGGCGACGGCCCAGTCGAGGAGCCCGTCGGCACGGGTGACGGGAAGCAGGACGCGGATGCCGCGGCGCACGGCCCGCGTGACGAACTCGCGTGTCCCGGGTTCTGTCGTGGTGGAGAGGAAGCACGAGATGGAGCGTGCACCGAGCTCGTCGACGAGTGCATCGAGACGCTCGCCTATGGCCGCGGCTGCGGCTTCGCGCTGGGTGTCCGAGAGGAGCTGACGTCGCTCGCGCAGTTCGGCGCGGAGTGCGCGCTTGGCGTGTTCGACGTCGTTCGACATGGTTCCGAGTCTACGGCGATGCTCACCGCTAGGCTGTGGGAATGGGTGCACAGAAGATCAAGGCCGTCATTCCCGCGGCGGGACTGGGGACACGATTCCTGCCTGCGACGAAGGCGATGCCGAAGGAGATGCTGCCGGTCGTCGACAAGCCGGCGATCCAGTACGTCGTCGAAGAGGCGGCTGATGCCGGGATCGACGACATCCTCGTCATCATCGGACGGAACAAGAACGCCATCTCCAACCACTTCGACTCGGTGCCCGAGCTCGAGGTGAGGCTCATGGAGAAGGGCGACACCGGCCGTCTCGAGCGGGTGATGAAGTCCAGCGACCTCGCCGACATCCACTTCGTCCGTCAGGGCGAGCCGAAGGGTCTCGGGCACGCGGTCCTGCGCGCACGCACGCACGTCGGGGACAGCTCCTTCGCCGTTCTCCTCGGTGACGATCTCATCGACGAGCGCGATCCGCTCCTCACGGACATGATCGCCGAGCACGAGCGCACCGGTGCCGCGGTGATCGCGCTGATGGAAGTGGATCCGGCGAACATCCACATGTACGGTGCGGCCGCGGTCGAGAAGATCGAGGGATCGGACGCCGTCCGCGTGACCGGGCTCGTCGAGAAGCCCGCACAGGAGGATGCGCCCTCCAACCTCGCCATCATCGGACGCTACGTCCTGCCGGCGTCGGTCTTCGAGATCCTCGAGCGCACCGAGCCGGGCAAGGGCGGCGAGATCCAGCTCACGGATGCGCTGCAGGAGCTCGCGACCGATCCCGACGGCCCCGGCGTCGTCGGTGTCATCTTCGGCGGACGCCGCTACGACACGGGCGACCGCGTCGACTACATCAAGGCGATCGTCCAGCTCGCATCCGACCGTGATGACCTCGGTCCCGAACTGCGCCCGTGGCTCAAGGAGTTCGCGGAACGCCTCTAGGCGACTCGCGGGAGTCGGTGCAGCATGGAACTGGCGGCGGGGATGCGACACGGACCCATCGAACTGCGGCTCGTCCGTGCCAAGGACGCCCGTCCGCTGCAGCATGAGTTGCTCGCGAACAGGTCCTGGCTGCAGCCGTGGGAGGCGACGGTCCCGTACGGCTCGGTGTCCTTCGACATGAGGCTCAGCATCCGGCGGTTGTTGCAGCAGTACCGTGACGGCTCGGGCTATCCCTTCGTCATGGAGTACGACGGCGAGGTGGCGGGGCAGCTCAACGTGTGGGGAGTCGCTCGCGGCTCTCTCTGCTCGGCGACGATCGGGTACTGGGTGAGCGAGCGGTTCGCGGGGCGAGGGATCACCCCGACGGCCGTCGCGCTGGCCACCGACGCCTGCTTCACCGAGTACGGACTGCACCGGATGGAGATCTGCATCCGCCCCGAGAACGCGGCGAGCCTCCGCGTCGTCCAGAAGCTCGGATTCCGCTACGAGGGATTGCGTCGCCGCTACATCCACATCGATGGCGACTGGCGTGATCACTACGCCTTCGCGCTGACGCGGGAAGACGTGCCGCAGGGTGTGCTGGCGCGCTGGCTGAGTGGTCAGGTGCCGCCCGACGCCTCGACCGTTCCGCCATCCGACCGCATCGCGCTCTGAAACGACGCTCATCGGTGCGGATCCGCAAGGACTCGCCGCGACACGCGCCCTTCTGCACGGTCCCGTCACCCCTGTGCCCTTAGCGTTGTCACTATGGACGGGCCGGTGCTGAGCGGAGGAGTGATCGTGCTCGTCGCCGTGCTCCTCTGGATGCTCTATCTGCTGCCTTCGTGGCGCGGTCGCTTCCAGTACAACGCCGCCGAACGCAACGCCGTCCGGTTGAATCAGGCGCTGCGGGTTCTCGCCGAGACGAGCGAGACGCCGGGAGAGGTGCGTTTCGAGCTGAACGCGCGCACCGCTCTGGCGCAGCAGAAGCTGGCCAAGCGCGTGCAGTCGGAACGCGAGGCCGCGGAGCTCGAATCGCTTCGCGAGGAGCTCGCGGCGACCAGGGCAGATCCGGTGATCCGTCGTGCACGCGCTCGTCGCCGGGTGCGACTGGTCTCGACCGTCTCGCTCCTGGTCGGACTCGCTGTCGTCGGCCTCGGGATCTGGCAGATTCTCGCCGCCGGCTCCTCGCTGCTGCTGTGGCTGGGCGGTGCCATGATCCTTCCCGCAGGAATCGCGCTGCAGAGGATGGCGGCGGTCGCCAACCGCGCCGCACGCGCCACGCACGTGGTGCCCGCGCCGGTCGTCGAACGCGTCGCCCCCGAACTGCACGACCAGGGCCGGGCGACCTGGACACCGCGCCCGCTGCCGGAGCCGCTGGTGTCGGTCTCCGGGTCGCGCGCTCAGGCGGCTCAGGATCAGATCGAAGCGCAGGAGCAGCGCCGCAAGGCGGCCAGGGTGGCCGCGCTGCGGGAGCGTGCGGAGCAGATGGCGCCGGCAGCCCCCACGCCGCTTCCTGCGGCTTCCTCACCGTACGCGCGAATGGGATTCGTCGACGACGCCGAGATCGAGGCACACGTCCGCGAACTCCTCTCGCGTCGCGCCGCCGGATGATCGGTAGGACACGAGCAGCCCTTTCGTCGTGATAGCGTAGATGTTGTTCACGGGCCTATGGCGCAGTTGGTAGCGCGCCTCGTTCGCATCGAGGAGGTCAGGGGTTCGAATCCCCTTAGGTCCACAGAACAAGAGAGCCCCCGGCAGCAGCCGGGGGCTCTCTTCTTTCCCGGAGGGCGTCAGCTCGTGGCGACCTCGTCGGCCACGGCGAGTGCGCCGTCGATCGCGGTGAGACCGCGGACCAGGTCGTCTTCGCCGATCACCAGCGGGGGAGCGACGTGCACGCGGTTGAAGTGCGTGAACGGCCAGACCCCGGCCTTCTTGGCGGCGGCGGCGAACGCGCCCATGGGGGCGGCATCCGCTCCGGACGCGTTGAACGGGACGAGCGGCTCGCGGGTCTCCTGGTCGCGCACGAGCTCGATCGCCCAGAAGAGTCCACGGCCGCGGACCTCGCCCACGCTGGGGTGGGACTCCGTCCACCGGCGCAGGGTCGGCTCCACGACACGCTCGCCCAGGTCGCGCACGCGCTCCAGGATGCCGTCGCGGCGGAACACCTCGAACGTCGCGACTCCCGCGGCGCACGCGAGCGGGTGGCCCGAATACGTCAGTCCGCCGGCGAACGGCATCGTGTCGAAGGCGCTCGCGATGCGGTCCGAGATCACCACGCCGCCGAGCGGGACGTAGCCGGAGTTGACACCCTTCGCGAAGGTGATCAGATCGGGGCGGCCGTCGAACGCGTCGATGCCGAACCACTCGCCGAGACGACCGAAGCCGACCATGACCTCGTCGGCGATGTACACGATCCCGTAGCGGTCGCACAGCTCGCGCACGCCCTGCAGGTAGCCGGGCGGCGGCACGAGAACGCCGTTGGTGCCCACGACCGTCTCGATGATGATCGCCGCGATGGTCTGCGGCCCCTCGAGCTGGATCGTCTGCTCGAGGTGGGCGAGTGCGCGCTCGGACTCCTGCTCCGGAGTCTCGGCGTGGAAGGGCGAGCGATAGAGGTAGGGGCCGAAGAAGCGCACCGCACCGGAGTCGACCGTGTCGTTGGCCCACCGACGCGGGTCGCCGGTGAGGGAGATCGCGGTCGACGTGGACCCGTGGTAGCTGCGGTACATCGAGAGCACCTTGCGACGGCCGGTGAACTGCCTGGCCATGCGCACGGCGTACTCGTTGGCCTCGGCGCCGCCGTTCGTGAAGAAGACCTTCTCCAGACCTTCGGGCGCGACCTCGGCGATCAGACGCGCCAGCTCGCCGCGCACGTCGTTGGCCATCGCCGGCTGGATGGTCGCGAGACGCCCCGCCTGCTGCTGGATCGCGGTCACGAGGTCGGGATGCTGGTGCCCCAGGTTCAGGTTCACCAGCTGGCTCGAGAAGTCGAGATAGGCGTTTCCCTGATAGTCCCAGAACGTCGAGCCCTCGCCCGTGGCGACGGGCAGCGGGTCGATCAGCGCCTGTGCGCTCCAGGAGTGGAACACGTGGCCGCGGTCATCCGCGCGCACCTGTGCGTCCGCATCCGGGGCGGGGAGCGGGTGGGAGGCTCCGTGGCGGTCGGTGTAGTTCGTCATGATCGTGCTCGTTCCTGATCAGTGGTTGCTCGGGAAGCCCAGGTCGATCTGGGAAGGGGTGTGGTCCGGCCAGCGAGTCGTGACGACCTTGGAGCGCGTGTAGAAATGCACCGACTCCGGGCCGTAGATGTGGGAGTCGCCGAACAGCGAGTCCTTCCACCCGCCGAACGAGTAGGCGCCGATCGGCACCGGGATCGGCACGTTCACGCCGACCATGCCGACCTCGATGTCGAACTCGTACTGGCGCGCGGTCCCCCCGTCGCGCGTGAAGATCGCGGTGCCGTTGCCGTAGGCGTTGGCGTTCACGAGGTCGACGGCTTCGGCGTAGGTCTCCACGCGCACGACCGACAGGACCGGTCCGAAGATCTCGTCGTCGTAGACCTTCATTCCCGGGGCGACCTGGTCGATCAGGCTGACACCGAGGAAGAAGCCCTCGGAGTCGAAGGACTTCTGCGTGCCGTCGACGACGACCGTCGCACCTTCGGCGTCGGCTCCCGTCACGTAGGAGGCGACCTTGTCGCGGTGCTCGCGGGTGATGAGCGGGCCCATCTCGCTCGCGGCATCGGTCCCGGGACCGATCTTCAATCCTTCGATGCGCGAGGCGATCGCGGAGACCAGCTCGTCGGCGATGTCTCCCACGGCGACGAGCACGGAGACGGCCATGCAGCGCTCTCCGGCGGAACCGTACGCGGCGGAGATCGCGGCATCGGCCGCGGCGTCGATGTCGGCATCCGGCATCACCACCATGTGGTTCTTCGCACCGCCGAGCGCCTGCACGCGCTTGCCGGCTGCCGAGGCGCGCTGGTAGATCGACCGGGCGATCGGGGTCGAGCCCACGAAGCTGATGGCGTTCACCCGCGGCGACTCCAGGAGTGCGTCGACGGCCTCCTTGTCTCCGTTGACGACGTTGAGCACGCCGTCGGGGAGACCGGCCTCGGCGAACAGCTTCGCGATCCAGACCGCTGCGGAGGGATCCTTCTCGCTGGGCTTGAGCACGACCGTGTTGCCGCAGGCGATCGCCGAGGCGACCATCCACAGCGGCACCATCACGGGGAAGTTGAACGGGGTGATCGCGGCGACCACGCCGACCGGCTGCTTGACGGAGTGCACGTCGACGCCGCGGGCGACCTGCTCGCTGCGCTCGCCCTTGAGCAGGTGCACGAGACCGGCGGCGAACTCGACGTTCTCGATGCCGCGCGAGACCTCGCCGGCCGCATCCGAGAGCACCTTGCCGTGCTCGGAGGTGACGATGGCCGCGAGCTCGGGAGTGCGCTCTTTGAGCAGCTGGCGGAGGCGGAAGAAGACGTCGGCTCGCTTGATCAGGCTCGTCTCGCGCCAGCCGGGCAGCGCTGCCGCTGCTGCCGCGATCGCGGACTCGACCTCGGCGGACGAGGCGAAGGCGACCTGCTTGGAGACCTCGCCGGTGGCGGGATCGAAGACCTGACCGGTGCGGGCCGCCTCGGCGGTCTCCACTCCGTTGATGACGTGACGGACGATGTCCACGATGTTCCTCCGACTGGTGAAGATGGTTCCCGAACACTCTGACCGAGGTTCGATACGCTGATACTTCTCAATGTTCACAGAGCACAGGAGAGAATCGCGATGTCAGAACGTCAGGACTTTGCGTGGGATCGGACAGATCGTCCGAAACGGGCGAACGCCCTGCTCACGGTCGCGGAGGTGCTCGAACACCCCGTGATGCAGGCGGGGGTGCCCGAGGTCGTGGTCGGCGGTGCCGCGCTCGACGCCGAGGTGCGCTGGGCACACGTCTCCGACAGCGCCGGAGTGGCACGGCTCCTCGACGGCGGTGAGCTGCTCTTGAGCACGGGAGCCGGATGGCCGGAGCGCGCGGGGGAACTGACGGAGTTCGTGCGCGGGCTGCACCGCGCAGGCGTCGCGGGGATCGTCCTGGAGCTCGGCGTCTCGCACACCCGGGTTCCCGATGCGGTGGCAGATGCCTGCGCCGCCGCCGGACTCGCGCTGATCGTCCTGACCAGCGAGGTCAAGTTCGTGGCGGTGACCGAGGCCGTGCATCGAGCGCTGATCGCCGCCCAGACCGACGCGCTGCACGAACGTCAACGCCTGCACGAGCTGTTCACGGCGCTCAGCCTGCAGGGCGCACCGGCCGATGTGGTGGTCGCCGAGACGGCGAGGGCGCTGGGCTCCCCGGTCGTGCTACAGAATCTCGCGCGTGAGGTGATCGCGGTCGAGCCTCTTCGCCAGCCCGTCTCCGACGTGCTCGCCCGGCTCGTCGACGACGCCGAGTCCGTCCCCGTGCAGGCGCGGGGGGTGCGCTGGGGGACGCTGTCGGCGTTGCAGGGGCCTGCGCATCCCGCCGGGCGATTCACCGTGCTCGAGCAGGGAGCGACCGCTCTGGCTTTCGGGTGTCTCGCCGACGGCGGGGATGCCGAATGGTCGATCCTGGCGCAGAGCGGTCTCATCGACGATCTGCTCGGTGCGCGGTTCGCGAGCCCGGACGACATCGGCGCTCGTCTCGCCGCCGGCGGATTCGTGTTCGACGGGCACCACTGCCACGGCATCGTCGCGCACGGCGCGGTGTCGGCGAGCGAACTCGCATATCGGGCGCGTCAGGCCGGGTGCGCGGTGGTCGCGGCGCGCGTGGACTCCCACGATGTCGCGCTTCTGTCGGTGCCGGCCTCCGTGCCGTTCACCGATGCCATGATCTCCCGCATCGTCGGCCCCGATCGCACCGTCTTCGTCGGCCCGCAAGCCGAGGATGTCCTCGGGCTCCTCGCCTCCGTGCGCATCGCGCGAGACCTCGCGGCGGGCGAGCACCCCGGAGCAGGCCCTCGTGTGAGACGGGTCGAGGACCGTCCGCTCGAGCGACTGGTCGCCTCTCTCCGAGATGACCACCGCCTCCACGAGCACAGCGAGCGGATGCTGGCGCCGCTGGTGACCCACGATCGTGAGCGCCGCGGCGATCTGCTGGACGTGCTCGCGGCGCTCGTCGCGCATCCCGGCAATCGATCAGCGGCCGCCGCGGCGAGCCACCTCTCCCGGTCCGTCTTCTACCAGCGCCTCACGGTGATCGGTGATCTGCTCGGCGTCGATCTCGACGACGGGGAGACCCTTGCGGCGCTGCATCTGGCGCTCGCCGCACGGCGCAGCGCAGCGCGCGCCTGACCGGGGGCACTGAGGAGACCTCCGACGACGCCGGTGCTAGAGCGCGGACTGCGCGCGCGTCAGCACATCCCGCAGGATCTGCTCGATCTCGCGGAACTCCGCGGGGCCGACGGTGAGCGGAGGCGCGAGCTGGATGACGGGGTCGCCACGGTCGTCGGCTCGGCAGTACAGGCCAGCCTCGAACAGCGCGGGGGAGAGGAAACCGCGCAGCAGGCGCTCTGATTCGGCGTCGTCGAAGGTCTCCTTGGTGCCCTTGTCCTTGACGAGCTCGATGCCGAAGAAGTAGCCGTCGCCGCGCACATCGCCCACGAGCGGCAGGTCGAGCAGCTTCTCGAGCTCGGCGCGGAAGAGCGGCGAGTTCTCGCGCACATGGGCATTGAGGCCCTCTTCGTCGAAGATCGCGAGGTTCTCCAGCGCGACCGCGGCCGAGACCGGGTGGCCGCCGAACGTGTATCCGTGCGGGAACGAGACGTCGCCGTGCGAGAAGGGCTCGTAGATCCGGTCGCTGATGATCGTCGCGCCGATCGGGGAGTATCCGCTCGTCATGCCCTTGGCGCACGTGATCATGTCGGGCACGTACCCGAGGCCCGTGCAGGCGAACGTGTGTCCGAGACGGCCGAACGCGCAGATGACCTCATCCGACACGAGCAGGACGTCGTGGCGGTCGCAGATCTCGCGGACCCGGGCGAAGTAGCCGGGAGGGGGCGGGAAGCAGCCTCCGGAGTTCTGCACGGGTTCCAGGAAGACCGCGGCGACCGTGTCGGCCCCCTCGAACAGGATCATCTCCTCGATGCGGTCGGCCGCCCAGCGCCCGAAGGCCTCGAGGTCATCGGCGGGCCCTCCCATCTCGGCTGCGCGGTAGAAGTTGGTGTTGGGCACGCGGAAGCCGCCCGGGGTGATCGGCTCGAACATCGACTTCATCGCCGGGATGCCGGTGATGGCCAAGGCGCCCTGCGGAGTGCCGTGGTAGGCCACCGCGCGCGAGATGACCTTGTGCTTGGCGGGCTTCCCCTGCAGCTTCCAGTAGTGCTTGGCCAGCTTGAAGGCGGTCTCGACCGCCTCGCCGCCGCCCGTCGAGAAGAAGACGCGGTTGAGATCGCCCGGAGCCTCGGCGGCCAGGCGATCGGCCAGCTCGATCGCCGCCGGGTGCGCGTAGGACCAGAGGGGGAAGAACGACAGCTCGGAAGCCTGCGCGGCCGCGGCCTCGGCCAGTCGTCGGCGTCCGTGCCCGGCGTTCACGACGAACAGACCCGCGAGCCCGTCGAAGTACTCCTTGCCCTTCGCGTCCCAGATCCGGTGACCGTCGCCTTTGACGATGATCGGGACGCCGGACTCCGCCATCGTGGACTGCCGGGTGAAATGCATCCAGAGATGGTCCTTCGCCATCGACTGCAGTTCGGACTCCGACGGGATGGTGCGTGCGGTGCTCATCTGGTCCCCCAGTTGTAGAGCTGCTTCTGCAGCTTGGCGTATATGAAGGTCTCGGTGGAGAGGACGCCCTCGATGGGGCGGATGACATCGTTGATCAGGGCCAGCAGGTCGTCGTCGTCTTCGCAGACGACCTCGGCGAGCACGTCGAAGGAGCCGACCGTGATGACGACGTAGTCGACGGCGTCGATCGCCGCGACGGCCTCGGCCACGTGGCGTGTGTCACCCGAGACGCGGATGCCGATCATGGCCTGCCGAGGGAAGCCGAGCTGCATCGGGTCGGTGACGGCGACGATCTGCATCACCCCGGACTCGGTGAGTCGCTGCACGCGCTGCCGCACGGCTGCCTCGCTCAGACCCACCGCGCGTCCGATGTCAGAGTAGGAGCGGCGACCGTCCTCCTGGAGCAGCTCGATGATCGTCTTGGAGATCGCATCGAGAGAGGGATGCTTCTTCACCGAACCCATGGTGCGATCTTCGCACTCGGCAGCGTCTCAGGCAACCGATTCCGCTGTATTCGATGGCGAGGTCAGTGGAATCGGGCGGTTTCGGCTCAGTTCTCGATCGGGCCCAGCAAGGCGCTCGCCGCGGTGGAATGCGCGGATTCGGGGTCGGAGGGGTGGAACGCGCCGGCCAGAACGTCTCGGTAGAGCCGGGACAGCTCATTCGCGGAGAAGTAGGAGCCGCCGCCCGCGACCAGCATGGCCTGATCCACGACGTGCTTCGCCATCGTGATCGCGCGGTGCTTGACGCCCGACAGCAGCGGGAACCAGCGCGTGCCATGGTCGACGCGCTCATCCACGTCGCGGGCGAGCACGGCGATCTGCGGAGGCAGCGCGTCATAGGCGATGCCCATGTCGGCGATGCGCCAGCGGATGTCGGGATCCTGACTGTACGCCGCGCCGGTCTTCTTCGAGTGCCGCTTCTGCGCGGTCGCGACGGCGAGCTCGAGGGCTCGTCGCGCGATGCCGGTGTAGACGGAGGCGAGCAGGATCTCGAACACCGAGAAGATGCCGAACACGATCGGGTCGGGGCTGGGACCGGGGGAGATGCGGCGCACCACGTGCGCAGCGTCCGCCACGGCACCGTCCAGTCGGGTCGTCCGGCTCTGCGTGCCACGCATGCCGAGCGTGTCCCAGTCGTCGGAGGTCGTCACGGCCTCCGTCCGCTCGACGAAGGCGAACACGAGCCGCGGCGCATCGTCGCTCGTGGTGTCGAGACCGTGCAGCCCGAGCCGCGTCCACACGGGGGCCAGCGAGGTGAAGATCTTGGTGCCGGTGAACGCGTAGCCGCCGTCTCCGTCCGGCATGGCCGCGGTGTCGCTGCCGAAGAGGACGAGGTCGTTGCCGCCCTCGCTGATGCCGAACGCGAAGACCTCGCCCGCGACAGCGCCGTCCTGGACGAACTCCAGACCGGAGACGCCGCGGTCCGAGAAGACCTTCGCCACCCCGGTCCAGACCAGGTGCATGTTGATGGCCAGAGCCGTCGCCGGTGCGGCACCCGCAAGACGCTGCTGCAGGATCGCAGCCTCGGCCAGACCGAGCCCTGCACCGCCGCGCTCGGTCGGAACCAGGATCGACAGGTAGCCGGCGTCGCGCAGCTCGTCGAGATCCTGCTGGGGGAAGGTGTTCTCGCGATCATGGATGGGTGCGCGCTCGCGGATCCGCTCGAGGAGGTCGTCGGGCAGGAAGGTCGAGGGGTCGAAGTCGCTCATGCCAGTGCCTCCAGAAGCTGCCGGACGGATTCCTCAGGACGGTCGCGGTGCAGGGAATGCCCCGCGCCCTCGACGACCGACAGGGTGATCAGGGGGTTCGCCGCGAGCACCTCGCTCGCGAGATCGCCCGTGAAGATGCTGTAGACGGCGGGGTCGGCGCCGATCACATGGGTGGGCACGGTGAGGCGTGCGGCCTCTGCCCGCACATCCCACGGCTGATTCTGGGCGCTGGTCTGCTCCACGGCCCAGGCGCTCGCGCGCAGGACTGCATCGATCTTCAGCTCCTGGTCCTGCGGATGCCAGTGGGGATGCTCCTGCTGCACGACTTCGAGCCGCGTGTCGGCGAACGCGCGCTCCTGGCTCTTGCGGACGATGGACGCATCGCGGCCGTCGACGTGGATCGCCGGGTCGATGAGCACGAGACGCCGGGTCCACTGCGGAGCGGATGCCGCGGCGACCGTGCTGGCGGCGCCGCCGAGCGAGTGGCCGATGACCGCGTCCCAGGCGCCGCCGCCCTCCGGGAGGGTCGCGGCCAGGTCGGCGCCGTAGGCCGCGACGGTGTAGTCGAGGGAGCGCGGTGCATCGCCGTGGCCGCGCAGATCGACGGCGGTCGCATGCCACCCCGCCTCGGCGAGGGCGTCGCCGAGGCGCCACATCAGAGCGCCGGAGGAACCGAGACCGTGGACCAGGAGAGCCCGCCGAGACGCAGCGGGAGAACCCCAGGAGATGCGGGGCAGGGTGAGCGGTGCAGGCATGGCACCAGCCTACGACCGGGAGAGCGGAGGGGTCTCGGAGCGGGGCGGCGCGGGATGTGTCAGCCGAGCGGCTGCAGCGGCGGGAGGTCGGCGGCGATCGTCAGCACGCGCTCCGCCGCGGCATGCCCTGCGGAGAGACGTGCGGCGAGGCCGGCGCCGTCGAGGGTCGCCGACAGGAACCCGGAGGCGAACGCGTCACCTGCGCCGACGGGCTCGACGACCTCGACCACGGGTGCCGGCACGAACACGGGCTCGGCGTCGCCATCGAAGGCGGTGGCTCCGACGTCGCCGTCCTTGACGACCAGCAGTGCGCAGTTCGGGAGGAACGCGCGGATCTCGGTCGGTGTCGCCGTGCCCCAGATGCGCTCCGCCTCGTCGCGCCCGACGAACGTGATGTCGGCCGCATCCGCCAGTCGGGCGAGCGTCTCGGCCGCGTCCTCCCGGCTCCACAGCGGGCGGCGGTCGTTCACGTCGAACGACACGAGAGCGCCGGCTGCGCGCGCATCGGCGAAGAGGCGGTCGGTCATCTCGCGACAGGAGGGCGAGAGGGCGGGCGTGATCCCGGTGGTGTGAACGATGCGCACGCCGTCGAGCTGCGCGGGCGTGAGGAATCCGGGCTCCATGCGGGAGGCGGCCGACCCGCGACGGTAGTAGTAGACCGTCGACGACTCGACCCCGGGGTCCTTGAACATGACCCCGGTGGGGGCGTCCTCGTCGCGCTCCACCCACAGCTCCACGCCGCGACGCTCGAGCTCGGAGGCGACGCGGTCGCCCAGCGCGTCTGCGCCGAGCCGCGATGCCCAGGCCACGCGGTGCCCGGTCGCGGCGACGCCGGCCGACACGTTGGACTCCGCGCCGGCGAGGCCGATCGTGGCATGACCGGCTGTGGCGAGCCCGGCATCCGTCGGGGTGATCAGCGCCATGGTCTCGCCGATGCAGACGATCTCGGGCGTGGAGTTCGAAGAAGAGGAAGAGCTCATGAAGGGGTGACCGCCAGGGGTTCGGTGTCGGGATGCGGGCTCGCGTCACGGTGACGCAGATCGGGGAAGGAACGGACGAAGACGACGGAGACGATCAGCCCGACCGCGGCGAAGATCGTCGCGGCGAGGTAGGCGCCGCGCCAGTCGCTGACGTCGACGAGGAAGCCGGCGACCGCGGAACCGGCCGCCGCGCCGATCAGCTGACCGGTGCCGGCCCAGCCGAACGCCTCCGCCGTCTCGCTGAACTTCACGCTCGCGGAGGTGATGGCGAAGAGCACGGCGAGGGCCGGGGCGATGCCGATGCCGGCGAGGATGAGCGTGCCCCCGAGCCAGAAGACGTTGAGCATCACCATCGTCAGGCCGAGCCCGATCGTGACGATCAGCAGACGCCGCGCCATGGCCCAGGGGCCGATCGGGATGTGTCCGAAGGCGAGGCCGCCGGCCAGGCTTCCTGCCGAGAACACGGCGAGCACGAGTCCGGCCGCCAGGCTTCCGTGCTCGAAGGTGGCCACCACGCCCACCTCGACGGCGGCGCAGGCGCCGATCAGGAGGAAGCCGATCACCGTCGCCAGCAGCACGGGCGGCTTCAACACGACCTTGCCCAGTGCGTTGCGGCTGCGGGGGATGCGCACCCGGCCGACTTCGGGGGAGAGGATGAACCAGGCCCCGCCGCCGACCAGGACGATCGCGACGAGCAGCAGACCCTCGGTGGTCCCGATCTGCGTGGAGACGAGCGTGATGACGACCGGGGCCAGCACCCAGATGATCTCCTGCAGGGAGGCGTCGAGGGAGAACAGCGGCGTGAGGTTCGAGGAGTTCACGAGCTTCGGGTAGATCGTGCGGACCGCGGCCTGGACCGGCGGGGTGGAAAGACCCGCGACCATCCCGAGGGCCATGTAGCCCGGCACGTTGAGGGGAAGGACGGCGAGACCCAGCACGGCGACGACGCATACGGAGAGTGTGAGGGTGATCACGCGCCGCATGCCCCAGACGCCCATCCAGCGACTCGTGATGGGGCCTGCGACGGCTTGCCCGACGCTGGTCGCGGCGAGGACGAGACCAGCCGATCCGTACGATCCGGTCTGCTGCTCGACATGCAGCAGGATCGCCAGGGACATCATCCCGTTGGGGAAGCGCGCGGTCAACTGAGCAGCGATCATGCGCGCCACTCCGGGCGTGCGAAGAAGATCCCGATATCCCGCCACCAGACAACGGTACCGGGCGCCGGGGCCGGTCGTGGAAGAGGTCGATCCGCGACACGCCCGCGACACGCCGAAGGACGAATTCCACAGGAATCCGAATGTCCGTGGACCGGCGTACCGTGCCCCCTGTGGATGGATCCTTCACAGGGGCTTCCCAGCCGCGATTTCTCGCGGTTCGGATGCCTCGGAGCGGGCCCTTCGCCTGTGGAAGAAACGGTGGAGAACCTGTGTTGTATCAGTGGAGAACGGTGGATAACTACACGGATGTAACTACTACCCCTTGTGGTCGCCCCCAATGTCGGTCCCCATATGTAGTATTGAAGTCCCGGCAGGGGGTCTACCGGGAAACAGCCTGATGAGAAGCGGGCCAGAGATTTGAGGGGTTACGAAAAGATGTCGATCACGGTCTACACAAAGCCTTCCTGCGTTCAGTGCAACGCGACCTACCGTGCCCTCGATGCCAAGGGCATCGAGTACGAGATCCTCGACCTTTCGGAGGACCCGACGGCCCTCGAGCAGGTCAAGGCGCTCGGCTACCTGCAGGCGCCCGTCGTCGTCACCGACGAGGGTCACTGGTCGGGCTTCCGCCCCGACAAGATCGACGAGCTCGCCTCTCGTCTGGCGTGACATCCCATGAGCGCCGTCGCGACCGCAGCGCCGCTCCTGATCTACTTCTCGAGCGTGTCGGGTAACACCGCGCGGTTCATCGAGAAGCTCGGGCTCCCCGCCCGGCGAATCCCCCTCCACCGGCACGAAGAAGATCTCGTCATCGACGAGCCCTTCGTGCTGGTCACCCCCACCTACGGCGGGGGCGCGGGACGAGGCGTCGAGAAGGGCGCCGTCCCGAAACAGGTGATCCGGTTTCTCAACGACGAGCGCAACCGGCGCCACATCCGCGGCGTGATCTCCGCGGGCAACACCAACTTCGGCGATGCCTTCTGCCTCGCCGGTGACATCATCAGCCGCAAGTGCCACGTGCCTCACTTGTATCGGCTCGAGATCTTCGGCACACAAGACGATGTGGATCGCGTGAGCGACGGATTGGAACGACGGTGGCAGCTTCAGTGACCGAGACAGTGGCATTCAAGGCGAACCCCTCCTACGAGGGTCTCGACTATCACGCCCTCAACGCGATGCTCAACCTGTACGACGCGAACGGGAAGATCCAGTTCGACGCCGACAAGCGCGCCGCGCGGGAGTACTTCCTGCAGCACGTGAACCAGAACACGGTGTTCTTCCACTCGCTCAAGGAGCGCCTGGACTACCTCGTGGAGAAGGAGTACTACGAGGGCGCCGTCATCGAGAAGTACTCGATGGAGTTCATCCAGAAGCTCAACGATCTCGCCTACGGCAAGAAGTTCCGCTTCGAGACCTTCCTCGGCGCGTTCAAGTACTACACGAGCTACACGCTCAAGACGTTCGACGGCAAGCGCTACCTCGAGCGCTTCGAGGACCGCGTCGTGATGACCGCCCTCGGCCTCGCGGACGGCGACGAGAAGCTCGCCGTCGCCCTCGTCGAGGAGATCATCTCGGGCCGTTTCCAGCCGGCGACCCCGACCTTCCTCAACGCCGGCAAGGCGCAGCGCGGCGAACTCGTCAGCTGCTTCCTGCTGCGCATCGAAGACAACATGGAGTCGATCGCCCGCGGCATCAACTCCGCCCTGCAGCTCTCCAAGCGCGGCGGCGGCGTGGCACTGCTGCTGTCGAACATCCGCGAGTCGGGTGCGCCGATCAAGCAGATCGAGAACCAGTCCTCCGGCATCATCCCCGTGATGAAGCTCCTCGAAGACAGCTTCAGCTACGCCAACCAGCTCGGTGCCCGTCAGGGCGCGGGCGCGGTGTACCTCAACGCGCACCACCCCGACATCATGCGCTTCCTCGACACCAAGCGTGAGAACGCCGACGAGAAGATCCGCATCAAGACGCTGTCCCTCGGTGTCGTCGTGCCCGACATCACCTTCGAGCTCGCCAAGAACGACGAGGACATGTACCTGTTCTCGCCGTACGACGTCGAGAAGGTCTACGGCGTGCCGTTCGGCGACATCTCGGTCACCGAGAAGTACCGCGAGATGGTCGACGACCCGCGCATCAAGAAGACCAAGATCAACGCGCGCGAGTTCTTCCAGACCGTCGCCGAGATCCAGTTCGAGTCCGGCTACCCGTACGTCATGTTCGAGGACACGGTGAACAAGGCCAACCCGATCAAGGGTCGGATCAACATGTCCAACCTCTGCAGCGAGATCCTGCAGGTGAACACGCCGACCACGTACAACGACGACCTGTCGTACGACAACATCGGCAAGGACATCTCCTGCAACCTCGGCTCGATGAACATCGCGCTGTCGATGGACGCCGACGACCTCGGCCAGACCGTCGAGACCGCGATCCGCGCGCTCACCGCGGTCAGCGACCAGAGCCACATCGGCTCCGTGCGCTCGATCGAGGACGGCAACGACCGTTCGCACGCGATCGGCCTCGGCCAGATGAACCTGCACGGATACCTCGCCCGCGAGCACGTGTACTACGGGTCCGAAGAGGGCATCGACTTCACGAACATCTACTTCTACACGGTGCTGTTCCACGCGCTGCGTGCGTCGAACAACCTCGCGATCGAGCGCGGTACGACGTTCGACGGGTTCGAGGACTCGAAGTACGCGTCGGGCGAGTTCTTCGACAAGTACATCGACCAGGCGTGGGTCCCCGCGACCGAGAAGGTCAAGGAGCTCTTCGCCGGCAAGCACATCCCGACCCAGGACGACTGGGTCGAGCTGAAGGCATCGATCCAGAAGCACGGCATCTACAACCAGAACCTGCAGGCCGTCCCGCCGACGGGCTCGATCTCGTACATCAACAACTCGACGTCTTCGATCCACCCGATCGCGTCGAAGATCGAGATCCGCAAGGAAGGCAAGCTCGGTCGCGTCTACTACCCGGCGGCGTTCATGACGAACGACAACCTGGAGTACTACCAGGACGCCTACGAGATCGGGTACGAGAAGGTCATCGACACGTACGCGGCGGCCACGCAGCACGTCGACCAGGGTCTGTCGCTGACGCTGTTCTTCAAGGACACCGCCACCACGCGTGACATCAACAAGGCGCAGATCTACGCATGGCGCAAGGGCATCAAGACGATCTACTACATCCGCCTGCGTCAACTGGCGCTCGAGGGCACCGACATGGCCGAGTGCGTCTCGTGCATGCTCTGACCCGTTGAATTTGCTGACCTGACAACGCAGCTGAACCCCGAGAAACGACGAAGAAAATGACTCCCGAAAGACTCAAGCTGGTCTCCAGCGTGCAGGCGATCAACTGGAACCGCATCCAGGATGACAAGGACCTCGAGGTCTGGAACCGTCTGGTGAACAACTTCTGGCTGCCGGAGAAGGTGCCGCTGTCGAACGACGTCCAGTCGTGGAACACGCTCACCCCCGACGAGCAGCTGCTCACCATGCGGGTGTTCACCGGCCTCACGCTGCTCGACACGATCCAGGGCACCGTGGGTGCGGTGTCGTTGATCCCGGACGCGATCACGCCTCACGAAGAGGCCGTGTACACGAACATCGCGTTCATGGAGTCGGTGCACGCGAAGAGCTACTCCTCGATCTTCTCGACGCTCGCGTCGACGAAGGAGATCGACGAGGCCTTCCGGTGGTCGACGGAGAATCCGAACCTTCAGAAGAAGGCTCAGATCATCATGGACTACTACCAGGGGGATGACCCGCTCAAGCGCAAGGTGGCCTCCACCCTGCTGGAGTCGTTCCTCTTCTACTCGGGGTTCTACCTGCCGATCTACTGGTCGTCGAAGGCGAAGCTGACGAACACGGCCGATCTGATCCGTCTCATCATCCGTGACGAGGCAGTGCACGGGTACTACATCGGCTACAAGTTCCAGAAGGGTCTCGAGAACGAGACCCAGGAGCGTCGTGACGAGCTCAAGGACTACACGTTCTCGCTGATGTACGAGCTCTACGACAACGAGGTGCAGTACACGCAGGACCTCTACGACGGCGTCGGCCTGACCGAAGACGTCAAGAAGTTCCTGCACTACAACGCCAACAAGGCGCTCATGAACCTGGGCTACGAGGCGATGTTCCCGTCCAGCGTCACGAACGTGAACCCGGCGATCCTGTCGGCGCTCTCCCCGAACGCCGACGAGAACCACGACTTCTTCTCGGGGTCGGGATCCTCCTACGTCATCGGCAAGGCCGAGGCCACGGAAGACGACGACTGGGACTTCTGAGTCAGGGTAAAGGTCAGCGACGCGCTCGCTGACCACGACGAAGCCCCCGATGCCTGCTCTTTCGAGCAGGCGTCGGGGGCTTTCGCGTCGTCAGGCGGGCGCGGCCGGTGGAGGAGTCACGCCGAGTCCTCCAGCGGTCCGGCGCGATCGTCCCTTGGTCATTCCGCGTCGGCGACCTCCGCGACCTCGATGACGTCGTCAGGGGAGATCGGCCGGGGATCCTTCAGATACGGACGCAGGGTCTCGAAGAAGAGGGTCAGCGTGTCGGAGCGGTTCGCTCGACCCTTCTCTTCGTAGAGGATCTGCAGGCGCATCCCTTCGGCGAGGGCGATGGCCCAGCGGGCGATGGTCTCGGCGGTGACGCCGGCGGGCATCGACTCGAAGTCGAAGGCCTCGCCGATGCTGCGGGTGAACTCCTCGAGCCTCAGGCGATGCTGTTCGACGAAGTACTCGTGTGCGGGGTGGGTCTCGGCGAGTGCCTCCGCCGAGATCATGGCGTTGAGCTGCACCAGCGCGAGGTCGGACTCGTGATCCTTCAGCGTGTGCAGATAGCTGTTCAGGTAGGCGACGCCGGTGAGTCCGCCCTCTCGCAGCCGACGGATCGCGTCGGCATCCCTCGCCGTGAGGACCGCGAGCAGGAGGTCGGGTTTCGAGGGGAAATGATGCAGCAGGCCGGCCTGGGAGATCCCTGCTCTCGCCGCGATGTCCGCGATCGACGCCGAGTGGTAGCCGCCCTCCGAGAAGATCTCGCCCGCGATGTCGAGGATGTGCTCACGTCGGGCTTCCCCCTTGGGGTTCCGGCGCTTGCGGGGTGCTTCCGGTTCCGAAGCGGCTGTCATGAAACGTCCTTTCGCGGTGCTCTCAGACTAGCGAGGGGCGCACTGCGAGCCGGGAGGGACGACCGCCTCGTCAAAAACTGAATGAGATTGGGTATTGATAAACCGACCAAGTGCACGGTAACTTTATCGGCGAGACGGAGGCTCGTCTCCACACACAGCAGCATGTCGACAAGGAGGTCCTATGCGATCGTCATGGAAGAAACTGGTGGGCGGTGTCGCCGTCGCGGTGAGCGCGGCGCTCGTCCTCGCCGGATGCGGCGGAGGCACCCGTCCGGACAACGGAGCCGAATCCGGCGGAGGCGAGCAGACCCTGACAGTCGCCGCCCGCCAGGATGTCGCATCGTTCGACACCGGTCAGCTCGACACCGGATTCCAGGTGCAGTACTGGCAGCCGGTGTACGACACTCTTCTCCGCTACACCCCCTCGGGGGAGATCGAGCCGAACATGGCGGAGGAGTTCACCTACAACGAGGACAACACCGTCCTCACCCTGAAGCTCCGCGACGGCATCACCTTCAGCGACGGCACGCCGTTCACCGCCGACGTCGTGAAGGCCAACATCGAGCACCTGCAGACCGGCACGGGCGTCGCCGTCTACATGGTCGGGCTCGTCGAAGAGGTCGTCATCGTCGACGACCTGACCGTCGAGATCCACCTCAGCGCTCCCGATCCCGCCTTCACCTACTACCTCTCCCTGGTGGCCGGCGCGATGGCGTCGCCGGAGGCTTTCGGCACCGACTCCTTCGCGACGACCCCGGTCGGATCGGGGCCGTACCTGCTCGACGCCGACGGGACCATCCGCGGCAGCCAGTACAGCTACGTGCGCAACCCCGACTACTGGAATCCCGACGCGTACCCGTACGACAAGATCGTCGTCAAGCCGATGGAGGACATCACCGCGCGCCTCAACGCGATCAAGTCCGGTCAGGTGAACACCACCGACGTCGACGCGAGCGTGCTCAAGGAGGCGGAGTCCGCCGGTCTCACGATCAACGAAGCACAGGTCACCTGGCTCGGACTCATCGTGTTCGACCGCGACGGCGCTCAGGTTCCGGCCCTCGGCGACGTCCGGGTGCGCCAGGCCCTCAATTACGCGATCGACGGCGAAGCCATCGTGAAGAACATCTACGGCGGCAACGGCGCGCAGTCCCAGCAGATCTTCAACCCGGACAGCCCGGCATACGTCGGCGATCTCGATGACGCCTACCCGTACGACCCGGAGAAGGCGAAGGAGCTGCTGGCGGAGGCCGGCTACCCCGACGGTTTCGCGATCACGATGCCCGAGGTCAAGGGCGACCTGACGCAGCCCTACATCACGCAGCAGCTCGCCGACGTCGGCATCACGGTGACGTGGGACAAGGTGGCTTCGGAGAACCTCGTGGGCGACCTGCTCGGCGGCAAGTACGCCATCGCCTCCTTCGGGTCCAGCTCGGGACACCCCTGGCGCGACATCTTCAAGATGATCTCGCCTGAAGGGGCCTGGAACCCGCTGCACACGACGACGCCGGAGTTGGATGCCCTCCTCGCCGAGGTGCAGGCCACGACAGGCGAGGAACAGACCGCCGCCTACCAGGCCGTGAACGAATACATCACGGAGAACGCCTGGTTCGGCATCTGGCTCTTCACCTCGGTGATCCAGCTGACGGATGCGGGAACGACCACGCAGATGCAGCTCGGAAGCAACGTCCCCTACCTGTCGAGCTACGCGCCCGCAGAGTGAGCCGGTGCGGGGTCGGCCCTGGCCGGCCCCGCACCCCCGAAGGAGCCGAACGTGCTGACATTCCTCATGAGACGCCTGCTGGCGGGCATCGTGCTCGTCGTCGCGATCTCTTTCGTCGCCTTCGCGTTGATGTACGCGGGCGGCGCCGACATCGCCCGGAGCATCCTCGGCCCCGAGGCCACGCAGGACCAGGTCGAGGCCAAGGCCGCAGAGCTCGGCATCGATCAGCCGCTGCTCGTCCAGTACGGCGAGTGGTTCGCGCACATGATCAGGGGCGACTTCGGTCGTTCATGGTTCACCGCCGAGTCGGTCACCGACGCCGTCGTCTCGCGCCTCGGCGTGACGCTCTCGATCGTCATCGTCTCGCTCATCGCTGTCGCGGTGATCAGCGTCGTCCTCGGCGTCGTCGCCGCGATTCGCCGTGGCTGGGTGGACAAGGTGGTCCAGGTCGTGTCCGTCGTGGGCGTCGCGCTCCCCAACTTCTGGGTGGCCCTCGTGCTCGTGCTCACCCTGGCGATCAGCATTCCGCTGTTCCCCGCCACCGGCTACGTGCAGCCGCGGGAGAGCGTCAGCGGATGGCTGCTCTCCATCACCCTCCCGGTGATCGCGATCACGATCGGCGGCATCGCCGGAGCCGCCCAGCAGATCCGTGGGTCGGTGCTCGACGTGTCGAGGCAGGACTTCGTGCGCACCCTCCGTTCGCGAGGCCTGCCGGAGCGCCGGGTGATCACCAACCACATCCTGCGCAACTCGCTCGGCCCTGCCATGACGGTGCTCAGCCTCCAGTTCATCGCGATGATCGGCGGCTCCGTCGTGATCGAGAAGGTCTTCGCGATCCCCGGCCTCGGCATGCTGGCGCTGAACGCCACGCTGCGCGGCGACATCCCGATCGTGATGGCTGTGGTCATGACGATGGCCGTCGTCGTGATCGTCGTCAATCTCCTCATCGACCTGGTCAACGGCTGGGCGAGCCCGAAGGTGCGTGTGCAATGACCACTCCGACAACCCAGGCGATCGCGACCGCACGCCGCCGCGACAGGCCCAGCGTGATGCGCGCGGTGCTGCGCAACCCGCTCGGCGCGGCATCGCTCGTCACGATCGTCCTCATCGTGCTGATCAGCGTGGCCGCACCCTTGATCGCCCCGTTCGACCCCGCCTACGTCGACATCACAGCCGCCAACGTGCCTCCGGGTACCGACGGTCATCTGCTCGGTGCCGATGCCTCCGGTCGAGACGTGTTCAGTCGGCTTCTCGTCGCCGGCCAACTCACGCTCGCCGGGGCCGCCGTCACCGTGATCATCTCCGTGCTGCTCGGTGTGAGCATCGGTCTGATCTCCGGCTACTTCGGCAAGACGTTCGACCTGGCAGCGGGATGGGTCTCCGACCTCGTGCTGGTCCTGCCGAGCAAGATCGTGCTCGTGGCGCTCTTCGCCGTCATCGGCCCGAACACGCTCGTCACCATGGCCGTCCTCGGCGTGATGGTCGCGCCGCAGTTCTACCGGTTGGTGCGCAACCTCGTCATGGGCGTGAAGAACGAGCTCTACGTCGACGCGGCCCGCGTGTCCGGACTCTCCGACGCCGCGATCATCGGTCGGCACGTGCTGTTCGCGGTCCGGGCGCCGATCATCATCCAAGCGGCGTTCGTGGCCGGCATCGCCGTCGTGATCCAGGCTGGTCTGGAGTTCATCGGCCTCGGCGATCCGAACACCCCCACCTGGGGCGGCATGCTGCAGGATGCCTTCGCCGCGATGTACAAGTCGCCGACGATGCTGATCTGGCCCGGCCTCGCGATCGGCCTGTTCGTCGCCGCGTGCGTGCTCCTCGGCAATGCGGTGCGCGATGCGCTGGAAGGCACGGATGCGGCGCTCACCGCCAGCGCGCCGGCCGCGATGGCTGCGATGGCCTCGACCACCGCCGTGCGCACGGTCGAGGAGCCCGTGGTCGCGGACGACCCCGAGGTCGAAGGCGCCCTGCTGCGGGTCGAGAACCTGTCGGTCGGATACCCGGCTCGCGACGGTGGTGTGAAGACCGTCGTGGAGTCGGTCTCGTTCTCCGTCCGCCCCGGCGAAGTCGTCGGCGTGGTGGGGGAGTCGGGGTCGGGCAAGTCGCAGACGGCCTTCTCGATCCTGGGTCTGCTGCCGTCCGGCGGACGGGTGACCGGTGGACGCATCCTGTTCGAGGGGACCGAGCTCGACGCACGGTCGGGAGCCGCCCGGCTGCGGGGCACTCGCATCGCATACATCCCGCAGGAGCCCATGAGCAACCTCGACCCGGCGTACCGGATCGGCGCGCAGCTGATGGAGCCCCTCGTGATCGTGTCGAAGCTCAGCAAGGCGAAGGCCAGAGAGCGTGCGCTGTCGCTGCTCGCCCGAGTGGGCATCTCAGACCCGCAGCGTGTGTTCGACGCGTACCCGCACGAGATCTCCGGGGGGATGGCGCAACGCGTGCTCATCGCCGGGGCGATCGCCGGGGAGCCCGATCTCATCATCGCCGACGAGCCGACGACCGCACTGGACGTCACGGTGCAGGCCGAGATCCTCGACATCCTTCGCGACCTGCAGGCCGAGCGCGGCATGGCCATGATGCTCGTCACGCACAACTTCGGCGTCGTCGCCGACCTGTGCGACCGGGTGGTCGTGATGCAGACCGGTCGCGTCGTGGAAGCGGGGCCCGTGGCCGCGATCTTCGACGACCCCCAGCACGCGTACACCAAGATGCTCCTCGGCTCGATCCTCGACGGCGGCCCGGCGCGGCCGGACTACGAGGATGCCGCGGGGGCTTCCGAGCCCACCCAGAAGGAGGTCGCGCTGTGACCGCTCCGCTGCTGGAGGTCTCCGGCCTCCGTGTCGCCTACCCGCGCAAGGGATGGCGTCGGGAACCCATCGAGATCCTGCACGGCGTTTCCATCGACGTCCGGCCGGGCGAGACGGTCGGTCTCGTCGGTGAATCAGGTTCGGGAAAGACGACCCTCGGTCGAGCCATCCTCGGGCTCGCCCCGATCACCGGCGGATCCATCCGGTTCGCGGGAGCCGACATCACGAAGGCGGGTCGCTCCCAGCGTCGGCAGCTGGCCCGTGACATCCAAGTCGTGTTCCAGGACCCCTACGGCTCTCTGAATCCGGCGCTGCGCATCGAGGACATCCTCGCCGAGCCGCTGCGGGCGCAGGGGGTGCGCAGAGAAGCCGCCAGGGAGCGGGTCACCGAGCTGCTCGCGCAGGTGGGCCTTCCCGAAGACGCCGGGAACCGACTGCCCCGGGAGTTCTCCGGCGGTCAGCGCCAGCGCGTCGCGATCGCGCGCGCCCTGGCGCTCCAGCCCAAGCTGATCGTCTGCGATGAGCCGGTCTCCGCGCTC
Source organism: Microbacterium sp. NPDC090218 (assembly GCA_044900255.1). Classification (GTDB taxonomy): domain Bacteria; phylum Actinomycetota; class Actinomycetes; order Actinomycetales; family Microbacteriaceae; genus Microbacterium. Next base: position 862,194 of record JBJDMS010000002.1, read on the forward strand.
GATCTGTCGACGCAGGCCCGTGTGCTCGACCTCTTCGTCGAGATCCAGGAGCGCACCGGCGTCGCGCTGCTGTTCGTGTCGCACGACCTGGCGGTCGTGCGACACGTGAGTCATCGCGTCGCGGTGATGTACCGCGGAGACATCGTGGAGTTCGGACGAGGGGAAGCCGTCACGGCCGACCCCGAGCACGCCTACACCCGCCGCCTGCTGATGGCCGCCCCGGTGCCGCATCCGGCGGAACAGCAGGAGCGGCGCGCCGAGCGGCGCCGCATCCTCGAAGCCGAGGCGCAGGCCATGATCGAGGCCGTATGACCGGGGTGTCCGCATGGATCTGACGATGGAGACGCTCGACCTGTCGCTGCGGGTCGCCGCGGCGATCCTGCTCGGTGCGGCGATCGGCCTGGAGCGCCAGTGGCGTTCGCGTCTGGCCGGCATCCGCACCAACGCGCTCGTCTCGGGTGGCTCGGCGCTGTTCGTCGTGCTCGGTGCCTATGGATTCGACGGGGTCACGGCCGATCCGACCAGGGTCGCCGCACAGGTCGTGTCCGGCATCGGGTTCCTCGGCGCGGGGGTGATCCTGCGTGAGGGCCTGAACATCCGCGGGCTCAACACCGCGGCGACGCTGTGGTGCGCTGCCGCGATCGGCTCGCTCGCGGGCGCCGGCCTGTACATCCTCGCGATCGTCGGGGCCGCGTTCATCATCGGAGCGAATACGGTGATGCGTCCCGTCAGCAGACTCGTCAACAGCCGTCGCCGATCGCTCGATGTCGAGGGCTCCGAGGATGACGACGGCCCGCTCCAGCCGATCGAGTACATGCTCGAGGCGAAGACGAACGACAAGAGCGAGCAGCGGGTGCGCGCCCTCGTGCTGCAGGCGGTCAGCCGCCCGGAACTCACGCTCCGCTCGCTCCGATCCTCCAGCATCAAGAACTCGCGCGTGGTCGTCCACGCGGATCTGCTCGCCAGTTCCGACGCGGATGCCGGCGTACTCGAACGCGCCGTCCAGCGCATCAGCCTCGACCCCAAGGTCATGTCTGTGCGCTGGTGGGCGGAGGACGACGCAGATGACTGATACAACGACAGGTCGCTCGAGGGTCTCGGGCGACGACGCATGCAAGGAGAAGCGACGATGAAAGCCATCATGGTGATGTACGACACCCTCAATCGGAAGCTGTTGCCTCCCTACGGGGCCGACCAGGTCGTGGCACCGAACTTCTCTCGCCTCACGGAACGCACGGCGACCTTCGACAACTGCTACGCCGGCTCGATGCCGTGCGTACCCGCGCGTCGCGAGATGCACACCGGGCGCTACAACTTCCTGCACCGCTCCTGGGGCCCGCTCGAGCCGTTCGACGACTCCGTGCCCGAGATGCTCCGCGACGCCGGGGTGTACACGCACCTTGTCACCGACAACCGGCACTACTGGGGTGACGGCGGTGCGACGTATCACGGGCGCTTCTCCACCTTCGAGTTCTTCCGCGGACAGGAGGGCGATGCGTGGAAGGGGCAGGTCGCCGATCCCGACATCCCCGACACCGTGGTGAACCGCAGCGACAAGGTGTGGCGGCAGGACTGGATCAATCGCACTCATCTGCAGGACGAGGCGGATCACCCGCAGACGCTCACCTTCGACGCCGGCATGGAGTTCCTCCGCACGAACGTCGACGCCGACGACTGGTACCTGCAGATCGAGGCGTTCGACCCGCACGAGCCGTTCTTCAGCTACGAGCAGTACCGGCGACTGTACGACTCGGGGTACGAGGGGCCGAACTTCGACTGGCCCGCCTATCGCCGGGTGATCGAGGACGACTCCGAGGTCGAGCAGCTGCGCAACGAATACATGGCGCTGGTGACCATGTGCGACAACTCGCTCGGACGCGTGCTCGACTTCATGGACGAGAACGACATGTGGGACGACACGATGCTCATCGTCTGCACCGACCACGGGCTGCTCCTCGGCGAGCACAACTGGTGGGGCAAGAACGTGCAGCCGTGGTTCGACGAGAACATCCACATCCCCCTGTTCGTCTGGGACCCGCGCTCTGGCGTGGCGGGGGAGCGGCGAGCGTCGCTGGTGCAGACGATCGATCTCGGCCCGACGCTGCTGGAGTTCTTCGGCGTCCCGGCGACTCCCGACATGCAGGGGCGTGCGCTCGCGCAGACGGTCCGATCCGACGAGCCGGTGCGCAGCGCGGGACTCTTCGGCAATGCGGGCGGGCACGTCAACGTCACCGACGGGCGATACGTCTACATGCGGGCCTGCGCGGACGAGTCCAACTCCCCGCTCTTCGACTACACGCTCATGCCGACGCACATGGGAGGGCGCTTCGCACCGTCCGAGCTCGCCAAGGCGGAACTGCACCCCGGGTTCTCGTTCACGAAGGGCGCTCCGGTGCTGAAGGTCCCCGGCTTCGCCTTCGGCAGTCCGTGGTCATACGGCACGCTGCTTTTCGACCTGCAGGAGGACCCCGAGCAGGACAACCCGCTGCGAGACGAGCAACTGGAGCTGCGCATGGCGACGCTGCTCGTGGAGCAGATGCGCGCCAGTGAGGCGCCGCCGGAGCAGTTCGAGCGTCTCGGGCTCCCGGCGGAGGGCGAGGTGACGGTCGACGACCTGCTCATCGAGGTGCAGTGGGAGCAGGTGCAGCGCGGACTCGCCGCTGCGCCGACGGTGGCGAACCTGGGCGAGGGGTCGGTGGTCGCGACCGTCACGATCGGCGAGCTGTTCGCGGACGATCGGGTGAAGAGCACGGTGCTCGACGTCCTTCCGTTCCTCGACAATCCCTACATGACGCACATGGCCGGGGCGATGACCCTGCTCGAGGTGGCCGCGATGAAGGTCGAGGTCGACGCGGAGTCGCTCATCGCACTCGACGCTCGGCTCGCCGCGCTGTCGTCACCGGTATCCGTCGCGGGGGCGTGATGGATCACGAGGGCGGATGCTGCGCGCCGCAGCGGTCCGGGCGGGGGACTCTCTCCATCGCACCGCTGCGGCTGTCGGCGCTGCGCCCCGCGCCTGCCGAGGAGCGTGACGTTCCGGCCGGAACGTTCGCGATGGGCGATGCCTTCGACGAGGGATATCCCGCCGATGGTGAACGCCCCGTGCACGAGGTGGAGGTGACCGGATTCCGTATCGACGCCACGCCCGTCACCGTCGCCCGCTTCGCCCGCTTCGTCGAGGCGACCGGCTACGTCACGGTCGCCGAGCGTCTCGGCGGCTCGGCCGTGTTCCACGCCTTCATCGCGGCGGGCGAGACGATCCTCGGTTGCTCGGCCGCGGCGCCATGGTGGTCGGAGGTCGCCGGTGCCGACTGGCGGCAGCCGTCCGGGCCTCGTTCGCGAGAAGCCGAAGGCGATCATCCCGTCACGCATATCGCGTTCTCGGACGCCGTGTCGTACTGCCTCTGGGCCGGACGACGGCTGCCCACCGAGGCCGAGTGGGAGTACGCGGCGCGAGGCGGGCTCACGTCGGCGCGCTATGCGTGGGGCGACGACCTCACACCCGGAGGCGAGCATCGCTGCAACATCTGGCAGGGCCGGTTCCCCCTCCGGGACGAGGGGGAGGACGGCTTCGTCGGGACCTCGCCCGTGGGCTCGTTCGCCGCGAACGGCTATGGCCTGCACGACGTCGCGGGCAATGTCTGGGAGTGGTGCCAGGACTGGTTCGCTGTCGACTACTACGCGCGCTCGGCTGCGCGTGATCCGCTCGGCCCCGACACGGGGGAGTATCGGGTGATGCGCGGCGGGTCTCATCTCTGCCACGCGTCCTATTGCAACCGCTACCGCGTCTCCGCGCGCAGTGCGAGCGCTCCGGAGTCGACATCGGGCAACCTGGGTTTCCGCACCGTCGCCGTGTAGGAGTCGCCGCCGACAGCCGTCGACGGCGGTGCGAAGGGCGAGCAGGTGCACACGCATTGACGTCGGGCGCCGAGAAGCGTGCGGGGTAGGCTCGGACGCATGAAGACGTGGTCGTATTTCGTGCTCGGTGCGATCTTGATGGCCGGAGCCGGTGTGTACATGTTGCGGACCGATTCGGTCGAGTGGTGGTCGGTCGTCAGCGCCACGGTCATGTTCGCCGCCTCGGCCACGTTCCTCGGCCGCGCGGTGGTGGAGTACCGCCGCAGGGGCGAGCAGCGGTAGCGGCGGGGCGCGTGCCGCCCCGACCTAGACTCGTCCCGATGACCGAAGAGACCGCCGCCGAGGTGCGCGTGCGCACGTCCGTGGCGCGGGCGCTCGTGCGCAGCCCGCTCATCTGGGGCGCGGTGCTGCTGCTCGCAGCGATCGGTTTCACGCTCGCGGGCGACGACCTGAGCTTCTTCCCCTTCCTGCTCATGCTCGTGGGCGGGTGGTGCTTCGGGTTCGCGTTCGTCAACGCGACGACGGGGACGGTGCCGGCGCGCAAGGGCGCGGTGCTGCACGTCGCGGTCGCCGTCGTCCTCGGTGCGCTGGTCGCGTCCGTGATCGAGTTCGGGGGAGACCTGCTCGAGTCCTTCCCCGACGCCGTGCGCGGCGTCGTGGTGGTCCTTCAGATGGCGGCGATTCCGGCAGTGGGGTGGATCTGGCTGGGACTCATCAGCCGTGTCACGGACCTCATCTCGCGTCGCGACGCGAAGAAGCGGCCGCCGTCGGTGACGCCGGGCTGGGAACGCGACGAGAGCGGCGACGGGTCGATCGTGCGCTTTCCGGGCATCGAGCTCCGCATGCGGACGCTCACCCAGGCGATCGTCGTGATCGTGGTGGTCGTCGGCCTGTTCGGGGTCGCGCTGCTGATCGCGCTCGACGACATCGTGATTCGGATGGGACCGCGGATCGCCATCGTCCTCATGGGGATCGTGGTGGGGCTCCCGGTCTACTTCGTGTTCACGGCGATCCTCCGTCGGCGAACCGCGCAGTGCGCCGTGGCCTTCGGGAACGACGAGCTGCGTGTCCGGGTGGGTGACGTGCTCCACAGGATCCCGTTCCGTGAGCTGGAGTTCCTGCGCTGGCGCTCGCGAAGCGAGTACGCGCGCATCGAGGTGCGCGGTGCGGGCGCGGATCTATCGCTGTTCGCGGGACTCGCCAAGCCGCCGCGCGGCTTCTCCGCCGAACTTCCCGACCCGCCGAGACGGGTGTATCGACGGCTCGAGCTGGCAGGATTCACGGTCGAGAAGGCGCGCAGGGGTGAGGTCATCACGTTCCGCGGACCGGCGGAACCGGCGTCGCGCGCCCCGGCCCACTGAGGGATGTCGGGGGTCCGTGTGATCATCCGACCATGACATCCCTGCGATTGCGGCTGTGGTCCGAGAACGACCTCGAGCTGCTGCACGCCGCGAACACCCCGGAGATGACCGCGCATCTCAACGGGCCCGAGAGCGAGGAAGAGATCCTGGAGCGGCACGCCCGCTATCTCCGTCTCGTCGCCGCGGGGGAGGCGAGGATGTTCGTCATCGAAGACGACGAGGGCGTCTCGCTCGGATCGATCGGGCATTGGCAGGTCGTCTGGCGCGAGGAACCGGCGCTGGAGACCGGATGGTTCGTCCGACCGGAGGCGCAGGGACGAGGGGTGGCATCTGCCGCGCTCGCTCTTCTCATCGACGACGCACGCCGGCAGCGGAACGGGAGGCGGTTCCTGACGGCCTTCCCCGGTGTCGAGAATCCTGCCTCGAACGGCGTCTGCCGCCGCAACGGCTTCGCGCAGGCGGGTTCGGTGACGATGGAGTTCCGTGGCGCCGCGCTGACCGTGAACGAATGGGCCCTCGATCTCACGGTCCTTCCCGATCTCAGCCTGCCGGGTACTCCTGCGCCTTGAGTGCGCGGGCGAGGTGCGCGGCGTTGCGCGCGGCCGTGCCGATCGCCGACGCAACTTTCTCGGGGGTCTCGTCGAGGTCCTGATAGTCGGTCGTGTGCATGGCCTCGCCGTTCCAGTAGACCGAGCCCTGCGCCGGGATCGTGAAGCCGACGTCGTTCAGCGACTGGAAGAGGATCGCCGCGATGTGATGGGCTCCGTCTTCATTCCCCACGATGCCGGCGATGGCGACCTTGTCGAACAGGGTCGGTCTGCCGCGCGCGTCCGTCTCGCTGAGCTCGGCGTCGAGGCGCTCGAGCACGCGCTGGGCGACGCTCGAGTGCTGTCCCATCCACGTGGGGGTCGCGAAGACGAGGATGTCGGCGTCCAGGACCCGTCGTCGGATGCTGGGCCACTGGTCGTCGCCGCCCATGTCCTTCTGCACACCGGGACTCAGCGTGAGGTCGACGGCGCGGACGAGATCACCGGTGACTCCGTGCCCGGCGAGGGCGTCGAGCAGCTGCGTCGCGAGGAGGTCGGAACTGGAGGATGCGGGAGACGGCTTCAACGTGCAGGAGACGGCGACCGCGGTCAGTGGTGTCTTCATGCTCCGAGGAGACCAGACCGCGAGACGCGTGCACAGGGCCTTTCCGTGTCCGGGCTATCCTGGTAGACGGTACCGACGACAGGAGATCCCGTGATCCTCAGCTTCCTCTTCTTCATGATCCTCTTCATCGGGGGAATCCTGCTGATGGGCATCTCGTTCGGGCTGCCGGCATTCCAGGCACTCGCGTTCTGCGGCGGCCTCCTGCTGGTGACCCTCGCCATGGCCTTCATCTTCCGCCAGGGCGGCTCGGCCACCCGTCGGTCCAACAACTGGTCGGGCAACGCCACCGAGTGATCCGTCGCGGTCGATGCCTCGCCGCGCGAGGCCGACCGCTCATCGGCGTCGGGCGAGCCTCGCCTCGAGATTCGCGCGGACCGCGGGCCATTCCGGTTCGATGATCGAGTACTCCACGCTGTCTCGCAGCGCTCCGTTGCGGTAGCGGCTCATCGCGCGCATCACGCCGTCCTGCTTGGCTCCGAGCCGCTCGATCGCCGTGCGCGACTGGAAGTTCACCCACTGCGTGGTCAGCCCGACGCGGAACACACCGAGCGTCTCGAAGGCGTGCCGCAGCAGCAGCAGCTTCGACTCCGCGTTCGTGCCCGTGCCGTGGGCGGACGGGCGGTTCCAGGTGTACCCGATGTGCAGCCTCGGCACGTCGGCGACGATGTCGTAGTACGAGGTGAGCCCGAGGATGCGCCCGCCGGCGTCGAAGGCGGTGAAGGGCACCATCTCGCCCTTGTCGATGAGCCCGATCCGCCGGTCGACCTCGTCGGCGACCCCGTCCGGAGAGGGAACCGAGGTGTACCACGCCGTCTTCCAGAGGTCGCCCTCCTCCACCGCCTCGATCAATCCGTCGACGTGCGAACGTTCGAGCGGGCGGAGTTCGACGAGTTCTCCGGTGAGGGTCACGGGGGCGGGGGAGACGAGGAAGGCCATGACGACATTCAACCAGCGCCTCGCGGTGCCTGTGCCTCACAGCGCGCCGCGCCGCGCATCAGGCCACCGCGAGCGGGACGGCGCCCTCGCGCAGCAGTCGCTGGAACGCGGTCACCAGCTCGACGGTGACTCCCAGTTCAAAGGCCAGACTCGCCAGGTGGGGGCCGCGGAGCTCTTCAGCCTCGGCGTACGCGCGGGGAGTGATCAGGCGGCGTGCCGCCCACTCGTCGGCCTGGCGCTCCTGCTGCGCGCGAACCGCCGGAGCCGACGTGGGAACGTGCCCGAGCTGGGCATGACCGAGTTCGTGGGCGAGGACGCTGCGCGTCGTGCGGCCGCTCATCCCGGGTGCCAGCCGGATCGTGCGCGTCTCCGGGTCGAAGCCGCCGCGGGTGCGACCTGCGCGCTCGACGATCCGCAGCTGCCGCTCGTCGGCGAGGCGGAGGAGATGCTGCATGGTGCTCCTCGTCGTCCCGGGTGTGTACCGGTCGCGAGCGGCCGGACTATTCGTAGAGGTCGTCCGAGTCGGCGTCGTGGCGCACGCGGGATTCGAAAGCGACTTCGTGGCTATCTTCGCGCGGACCGGCGACATCGGGGGTGCGCCGGATCGGCGTGATGCGCGCGGTGGTCTCGCCGTCGGCGCGGAGCCGCTCCTCGGCGCGAGCGAACAGCACATGAGGGTCGACTCCGAGCGAGGCGCAGACCGCGTACACGACCGGAACGGGGATGGCGCGCTTGCCGGTGACGTAGTTGTCGAGTGCGCTGCGTGCGATCCCGATGCTTCGTGCCATGGCGGCGATGCTGCTGCGCGAGGCGGCGATCTCCGCGCGCATCTGGCGGCCCACGGCCTCGTTGAACTCCTCGGCAGCTGTCTTCACCCGGCTCACGATAGCAGCGCTCCGACGCCAGAATGCCGCCATTCTGGTTCATTCGGCGGCGGTGAGTGTCTGTGCGTGGCGGTAGCGTAGGCGTATGGGGACAGAATTGCGTCATTTGTTGGCATCCGAAGTCGAAGCAGCGCGGATTCACGCCGGAGTGTCCTTCGCGGAACTGTCGCAGCGTTCCGGCATCGCGCCGGACGCACTGGCGGATCTTCTCGATGGTCGCGGGGACTTCACCGTGGTCGATCTCGTGGGCATCGCTGCGGTTCTCGACGTCGCGGTCACGGCGCTCCTACCGGCATCCGCGGCCGATGACGGCTGACGTCGGTCGTGCGGAGTAGCGTGGTCCGCATGAAGACCGTGCCCTTCGGCTCCGCCACCGCCCCCGCCGTCATCGCCGGCATGATGCGTATCGACGACAAGGATGACGCGCACGTCCGGACCCTGTACGCCGCGGCACGGGAGGTCGGCATCGACTTCTTCGATCACGCCGACATCTACGGCGGGAGCATGCATCACTGCGAGGCGCGCTTCGCCGACGCACTGCGGCTCAGCGCCTCCGAGCGCGACGAGATCGTGCTGCAGACCAAATGCGGCATCGTGCCGGCGCAGGGGATGTTCGACTTCTCCTACGAGCACATCGTGGGTCAGGTCGAGGGGTCGCTCGCGGCGTTGCGCACAGACCGCCTCGACGTGCTCCTGCTGCACCGTCCCGACATCCTCGTCGAGCCGGAGGAGGTCGCCCGCGCATTCGACGACCTCGAGGCGGCGGGGAAGGTGAGGGCGTTCGGCGTCTCGAACCACACGCCGCGTCAGATCGATCTCCTTCGAACCGCGGTCCGGCAGCCCCTGATCGCCAACCAGCTGCAGCTGTCCGTCACGCACGCGCCGATCCTCGCCCAGCCGGTCGCTGCGAACATCGCCGGTCACGATCAGAGCATCGTCCGCGACGGGGGTGGAATCGTCGAGTACTGCCGGATCAACGGCATCACGATCCAGGCATGGTCGCCGTTCCAGGACGGTTTCTCGCACGGGGTGTTCCTCGGCAATCCCGAGTACCCCGAGTTGAACGCCGTAATCGATCGCCTCGCGGCGTCGCACGGCGTGACCCCGATCGCGATCGCGGCCGCATGGATCACCCGGCATCCCGCGGGCATGCAGGTGGTGCTCGGAACCACGACACCACAGCGGGTGCAGGACGCGGCGGCAGGAGCAGACGTCGAGCTGACGCGGCCCGAGTGGTACGAACTGTTCCGAGTGGCCGGACACCTGCTCCCGTAGCGCAGCGTAGCGACGCGCCGTCGTCTACCCTGAACTCATGCCGTTCCTGTTCTCGCTCCTCATCATCGCCTTGATGATCGGTGCGCTGATCGACATCATCACGCGCGACAGCGCCCTCGTGAAGCACCTGCCCAAGATGGTGTGGATCATCATCGTGATCCTGCTGCCGCTCATCGGCAGCGCGCTGTGGTTCGCGATCGGGCGCGAATACGGTGATGGTGGCGTCCCGATCCCGCGGATGCGAAGGGCGGAACGACCGTCGGCGCAGACCGATGTGCGGCCGGCTCCGCCGACGGATGTGCGGACGACCGAGCAGCAGATCGCCGACCTCGACCGCGAGATCGAAGAATGGCGCCTGCGGGAAGAGATCGAGAAGCGCCGACGTGACGGCGACGCCGCGTCCGGGTCGGCCGGCTCGGCCTCCTAGGCCGCTCTCGGGCGGTCGAACGATTCGCGGATGGCCTCTTCCAGCTGCGGGTGACGGAACTCGAACCCCGCAGCGGTGAGCTTCTCGGGCAGCACCCACCGGCTCTTGAGGATGAGTTCGGTTTCGGTGCGGATGCCGATGGCCCCGAGCTCCAGCATCCAGCGCGGCATGGGCGGGCCGATGCGCGCGCCCAGCACGCGGCGGACGGTCGCCATGAACTCGACGTTGTCGACGGGATGCGGGGAGGCCGCGTTGACCGGTCCTTCGAGCGACGGCGTCTGCTCGAGGAAGTCGATGATGCGGGCGACGTCTTCGATGTGCACCCAGCTGAAGCGCTGACGACCGCGGCGGGCGCCAGGGAAGTGCCCCGTTCCGGCGGCGCGGCGGGCAGCGCTCACCGGCCACCGCCCGTCGTACTGCGGGCCACCGAGCCCGAGGCGGGCGAGATTCTTCAGCGGCTCGAGTACGCCGCCGTGGCCGAGGACGATCGTGCTGCGCAGGGCGACGCGGCGGGTGGCGGGGAGCTCATCGGCGAACAGCGCCTTCTCCCAGGCCTTCGCGACCTCGACCGAGAAGCCGGTGCCGAGCTCGCCGGTGGATTCGGTCATGGGGCGGTCCTCGGCATGCCGGTAGATCGTGGCGGTCGACGAGTTCACCCAGAGCGGAGGCGGCGTCGAAGCCCGGGCGATCGCCCTGCTCAGCGATGCCGTGGTGTCGAGCCGCGACCGGAAGATCTCGGCGCGGTTCTCGGACGTGTAGCGGCAGTTGACGCTCTTGCCCGCGAGCCCGATCACCAGCGAGGCCCCATCGACAGCGCGGTCGATCTCGACCTGATCGCCCCAGCGGATGTCGGCACCCGAGCGCGAGATCGTGATGACCTCGCGGCCTTCGGCGCGGAGCCGGGGCGCCAGGTACGTGCCCATGAACCCCGTGGACCCGCCGATCACGACCCGTCCTGTACCCATGCCGTCTGCGCTCACGAGGTCTGCTCCTTCGATCGGGCCGGCTCGATGCGATAGCGGAAGTCGCCCCGGTACTCGTACACGCGGCCGATGAGAGGAGCGTCGACGGTGAGACTCACGCGCTGGCGGTCGAGAGCGTCGTCGAAGCGCTCGGTGAGGCGGACGACCGGTGCGATCGGGCGCGGGATGCGCACCCGGAAGCGTCCGAGGCGGACGCCGACCGCTCTGCTGGTGAGGCGGAGGGCGCCGCGGTTCGTCTCGACGTCGAAGCAGACGGCGATGAGACCGGGTTCGCCGAGCTCGTCGACCACGCGACCGTGCTGTGTGAGGGCCACGGCGTCGCGCATGACCCACGCTCCTCGGGCGAAATGGAAGGTGCGCTCGCCGATGGCCCGCGAGGCGATCGTGCGGTTCTCGACACGGAACGGCACATCGCGCTCCCAGCCGGCGGCGACCACGCCGCGACGTTCGAGGAGTCGCAGCAGCGGCCAGAGCCAGCGCCGCGGTGTGCCGACGCGCTGGAACACGCCTTCGCCGATACCGACCGCGCCGTCCGGGATCGCCGCGAAATAGGTGCGCAGCCGGGGGTGCAGATCGTCGATGCGCTCACCGAGGGCCCGGGCGTAGGGGGACTGCGGCACGAGCGTCACGATTCGAGCCTAGCCCGACGGCGGGTGTCCTCCGCCCGTCTCGAACAGCGGCTCAGACGGTCGGGCGCAGCAGTCGGTCGAGCAGCGCGAGCGCCTCGTGCTGCGGCGCGGTCTCATCCAGGAGCCACTGCGTCTGCAGGCCGTCCGATGCGGCGACGACGAGTGCGGCGACGGCGTCGGCGTCGACATCCCGGCGGATCCTTCCGCCCTCCTGCTGCTGGCGCACGGTATCGGCGAGGCGCGCGCGGAGGCGCGTGAAACGACCGGTCGCGAACGTGCGGGCCGCCGGATGGCCTTCCTCGAGCGCTGAGGCGACGAGCGTCGAGTACAGCTGCACGAGTCCGGGGATCGCGCGGTTGATCCGCGCGGATTCGATCATCATCTCGACCGGCGTCGCATCTTCGGGCGGGGGACTCGGATGCCGCCCCGGGGCATTGCTCTCCTCGTACACCGCGACGAGCAGCTCTTCGAGCGATCCGAAGTAGTGCGTGAGTGCGGCATGGGTGACTCCCACCTCGCGGGCGATGGCGCGCAGGCTCGTGCGATCGGCGCCGCGCTCGGCGAAGACCTCGATGGCGCGATCGAGGATCTCCTGTCGACGAGCGATCCCCTTGGCGTAGGCGCCCCGCGGGCGCGGGGACGGGGAGGGCTCAGGCGTGACGTCGGGCATGAGGGAAGTCTAGCGAACCAAAACTTCCAACTGGAGGTATTCGGTGATAGCGTGCCTGACGGGGCACGCGCCCCCCTGTCACCGAAGACCGAAGGAGCACGACCGATGACGATTCAGACCTCCCTCCAGCTATTCACGATCAAAGAGGAGCTGGAGGCCGATCTCGAAGGTTCGCTCGCCGCGGTCGCGGCTCGCGGCTTCACGGCCGTGGAGCCCTACGACTTCGTCCGACGCGCCGAGCCGCTTTCGGCCGCGCTCTCGGCCGCGGGTCTGACGGCACCCTCGGGACACGCGTTCCTCGCTTCGGAGTCGTTCGTGAACCCCGACGGCAGCGGCACGACGGTGCCGGTCCCCTCACCCGCCGAGGTGTTCGCCGCGGCGAAGGTGCTCGGCATGGGCACGGTCATCGACCCGTACACCGAGCCTGCGCGGTGGGAATCGGTCGAGCAGATCCAGGAGACCGCGCGGCTCCTGAACGAGGCCGCCGAGATCGGCGCGACCGTGGGTGTGCGCGTCGGCTACCACAACCACGCGCACGAGCTGGAGGCCGTGTTCGACGGCGTCACCGGACTCGAGATCCTCGCCGGCCTCCTCGACGAGCGTGTCGTGCTCGAGGTCGACCTGTACTGGGTCGCCCGTGGCGGTGCGGACCCCGTCGCCTTGCTCGAGCGCCTGGGCAGCCGCGTGATCGCCGTGCACGCGAAGGACGGCACCCTCGATCCCGCGCTCGCCGGCGCCTACCCGCCTGCCGACCAGGTGGCGGCGGGGGAAGGCTCCGTGCCGCTGGTCGAGGCCATCGCCGCGGCTCCGGCGCTCGAGTTGGCGATCGTCGAGTTCGACCACTACGAGGGTGACCTGTTCGATGCCATCGAGCGCAGTCGCGTCTACCTCGACGAGAAGGTCGCCGGCTGATGGCGGGCCCCGTCGGAGTCGGCATCATCGGCGCCGGGAACATCAGCGACCAGTACCTGTCGAACCTCACCACCTTCCCGGATGTCCGGGTGATCGCCGTCGCGGACGTCATCGAGGAGAGGGCGAAAGCGCAGGCCGAGAAGTACGGCGTCCCGCGTGCCGGCGGCGTCGACGTGGTGCTCGACGACCCGGAGATCGACATCGTGGTCAACCTCACGATCCCGGCCGTGCACGTCGAGGTCTCCGAGGCGATCATCGCGGCGGGGAAGCACGTCTGGACCGAGAAGCCGATCGGCGTCAGCCGGGAGGAATCTCGTCGGCTGCTCGAGAAGGCCGACGCGGCAGGCCTGCGGGTCGGCGTGGCACCGGACACGGTGCTCGGACCGGGAGTGCAGACCGCGAAGCGGGCGATCGCGCGCGGCGACATCGGACGCCCGCTGTTCGGGCAGACCACGTTCCAGTGGCAGGGCCCGGAGATCTTCCACCCGAACCCGTCGTTCCTCTACGCCAAGGGCGGCGGTCCGCTGCTCGACATGGGGCCGTACTACGTGTCGACCCTCGTGCACGTGTTCGGGCCGGTCGCCTCGGTGGCGGCGCTCGGCCTGCAGGGGACGCCGACGCGCCGTGTCCAGGTCGGCGAGCTCGCCGGCCAGGAGTTCCCGGTCGAGATCCCGTCGACGCTCAGCGTGCTGATGGCCTTCGAGGAGGGCGGTCAGGCGCAGAGTCTGTACAGCACCGACTCGCCCATGCTGCGTCAGGGGATCGTCGAGATCACCGGCACCGAGGGGACCATCGTGATCCCCGACCCGAACACGTTCGGCGGAGCGATCTCGATCACCCGACCGCTCACGCGCTTGTTCATCCCGCCGGAGCCCATCCAGCAGGAGATCGTCGATGTCGCGCAGGAGGGCGTGCTCTCCGGGCGCGGGGTCGGTCTGCTCGACATGGCGCGCTCGATCGCCGCCGGCCGCCCTCATGTCGCCACGGGGGAATTCGGGTATCACGTGCTGGACACGCTCCTGTCGATCGAGGAGTCGGCCGAGGCGAGAAGCTTCGTCGAGGTCGAGAGCACGCTGGATCAGGTCGGCGCACTCGCCGCCGACTTCGATCCGTTCGAGGCCACGCTCTGACGGGTGCCGCTCGAGGCGGCGGAAGTGCGGGTCAGCGCGCCTTCGCCGCCACGTAGCGGTCGACGCTCGCCGGGGAGAGCACCTCGCGGGCGACCATGATCGCGGCGCCCAGCACGGCGGCGCGATCACCCGCCTGCGACTGCACGATCGCGAGGTGCTGCGTCGCGAGCGGGATCGACCGCCGGTAGACGACCTCGCGCACGCCGGCGAGCAGATGCTCTCCCGCGCGGGCGATACTCCCACCCAGCACGATGATCGAGGGGTTCAGGAGGTTGACGACGGTGGCGAGGACCTCGCCCACGTCGCGGCCCGCCTGACGAGTCGCCTCGATCGCGGCGGCATTCCCTGCGCGCACGAGGGTGACGACATCCGACCCGCTGTGCACGTCGAGTCCTTGCGCACGGAGTGCGATGGCGAGGGCGGATCCGCTGGCGAGGGCCTCGAGATCACGCTCGTCACCCGGTTCCCGGGTGGATCCTGCTCCGGTCGGCACCTGCACGTGGCCCATGTCGCCGGCGGACCCCTGGGCGCCCCGCTGCAGCTGACCGCCCGCGATGATTCCGGCGCCGATGCCGGTGGAGACCTTCACGAAGATCAGGTCGTCGACCTGGGGCCAGCTCGTCGCCTGCTCGCCGAGGGCGAGGATGTTCACGTCGTTGTCGACGAGCACCGGCACGTCGAAGGTCTTCTGCACGTAGGCGGGAACATCGAACCGGTCCCACCCCGGCATGATCGGGGGATTGGTCGGTCGTCCGGTGGAGTGCTCGACGGGGCCGGGCACGCCGATGCCGACGCCGACCAGGGGGAGTCCGTCGGCGCTCGCGGCGCCGAGGAGCTCGCTGCCGTCGGCCAGCATCGTGTCGAGGAGTCTCTCGGGTCCGTCGCCGATGTCGATCGCGCGCGTGCGAGCTTCGAGGATGACCCCGGCCAGATCGGCCACCGCCACCGTCGCGTGCGTCGCGCCCAGGTCTGCGGCCAGGACGAGGCCGGCACGCGGGTTGAAGGCGACGCGTGCCGGAGGGCGTCCGCCCGTCGAGACCGCCTCGCCAGCGGGCCGGAGGAGGTCGGCGGCGAGGAGCGCGTCCACACGCAGGGCGACCGTGGAACGGGCGAGCCCGGTGAGTGCGGCGAGTTCGGCCTTCGTTCTGGCGTGCCCGTCGCGAAGGATCTGGAAGATCTCCCCGGTACCGGAGGAGATCGCCGGACCCGGCCTCAGAACGTCAACCATGGCGTCAGTAAACCACAGCACTTCGGCGTCCTGCCGAACGGCTTCCGATTTGTGGCAAACAACTTTTGACGAAGTGCTAGCAAAAGTCGGAAGGTCTATGTCAGAATCGGCGACATGACAACGGATGTCACAGACACCGGGCTCGGGACGATCCGAACCGGCATCCTCGGCGGAGGATTCATGGCCCGCGTGCATCGCACCGCAGCCCGAGACGCCGGCGGCGAACTGCGCGCGGTCGCGACCCGCTCCGCCGCGGGAGGACGGGATGCGGCCCACGCCCTCGGCGCCGACCGGGCGGAGAGCGACGCCGCTGCGCTGCTGGAGGCCGCGGACATCGACGTCGTCCACATCTGCACGCCCAACGCCACGCACGCCGAGCTCGCGCTCCTGGCGCTGAATGCCGGGAAGCACGTCGTGTGCGAGAAGCCGCTCGCGACGACCGCGCAGGACGCCAGGGCTCTCGCCGAGACCGCAGAGGCTCGCGGTCGGGTCGCCGCTGTGCCTTTCATCTACCGCTACCACCCGATGGTGCGCGAGGCCAGGGCCCGCATCGCGCGTGGCGAGGCCGGCGATCTGCTCACCCTCGACTGCTCATACCTGCAGGACTGGATGCTCCTGTCGAGCGACGACGACTGGCGGGTGCGCTCCGAGTCCGGTGGCGCCTCCCGCGCCTTCGCCGACATCGGCTCGCACCTGTGCGACCTGATCGAGTTCGTGATCGGCGAGCGGATCCGCGCGCTGAGCGCCCGAACCCGGCGGGTGTTCTCCGAACGCTCGGGGCAGGCCGTCGACACCGAGGACATCGTCGCCGTGCTGGTCGAGACCGCGTCCGGTGCGCTGGGAACGCTGCTCATCTCGCAGATGGCCGCAGGACGCAAGAACGCCCTCACGCTGGAGCTGCACGGCACGCGTCAGAGCCTCCGGTTCGAGCAGGAGCGCCCGGAGGAACTCTGGATCGGCATGCGCGAGGAGTCGCGGCTGCTGCTGCGCGACCCGGCGTCGTCGGCGCCCGACTCGGCGCGGCTCCAGCGGGTCCCCGCCGGCCACTCGATGGGCTACCAGGACGCCTTCAACGGCTTCGTCGCCGATGTCTACGCGGCCATCGCCGGTGCACGACCCGACGGGCTCCCCACCTTCGCCGACGGATACCGGGCGGCGGTGCTCACCGAGGCTGTACTGGACTCAGCGGCGGACGGCGGACGATGGGTGGAGGTGGCGGCATGATCTCGACCACGACGCAGCCGGTGCTCGCGGTGACGGGCATCCGCAAGTCGTTCTTCGGTGTGCAGGTGCTGAGCGGCATCGACTTCGACGTGCGACCCGGTGAGGTGCACGGCCTGGTCGGCGAGAACGGCGCCGGCAAGTCCACGCTCATGAAGATCATCGCGGGCGTGCAGCCGGCGGACGAGGGCACGATCTCCTATCGCGGGGAAGAGGTGCACCACGCGCACCCGCGGCAGGCGATGGATGCCGGCATCGTCACGGTCTTCCAGGAGTTCACCCTGCTGCCCGAGCGCACGGTCGCGCAGAACGTGTATCTCGGACGTGAGCCGCGACGTGGCGGCTTCGTCGACCAGCGGGCGATGAACACCAGGACCGGTGAGCTGCTGACCGACCTCGGCGTCTCGTTCATCGAGCCGACGGCGCGGGTGGGCTCGCTCACCGTCGCCGAGCAGCAGATCGTCGAGATCGTCAAGGCGCTCTCGTTCGATGCCCAGGTCATCTCGATGGACGAGCCGACCGCCGCGCTCAGCGACCGCGAGGTCGAGCTGCTCTATGCCATCATCCGGCGGCTCACCTCACGCGGCGTCGCCGTGATCTACGTCTCGCACCGACTCAAGGAGATCTTCGACCTGTGCGACCGCATCACGATCCTCAAGGACGGCGCGCTCGTCTCGACGGACGACGCCGATGCCCTCACGACCGACGAACTGGTGCGGCGCATGGTCGGCCGGTCCATCCAGTCGTACTTCCCCGATGCGCTCGAGGGAACGACGGTGGGCGAGCCTCGACTCGAGCTCGAGGACTGCGGCAACGCCTATGTCGACGGTGTGTCGCTGACGCTGCGCGCCGGGGAGATTCTCGGCATCGCCGGTCTCCAGGGCTCCGGACGCACCGAGCTCGTGGAGGGGGTCTTCGGCATCCAGGCGTTCACGCGGGGCGCGATGCGGATCGACGGCTCGCCGACGCGCATCACCAGCGCGCGCGCCGCGGTTCGCGCCGGGCTCGCCCTCGTCTCCGAGGACCGCAAGGCGCAGGGGCTCGCCCTCGGACAGTCGGTCCTGGACAACGCCCTGCTCGTCGTGCGCAGTGTGTTCGCCGGCCGGACGGCTGCGTCGCGCCGCGAGGTCCCCGGCGTCCTGCGCTCGCTCGAAGTCAGCTCGCGGGGCGTCGATCAGGAAGTGCGGTTCCTGTCCGGCGGCAACCAGCAGAAGGTCGTGCTGGCCAAATGGCTGCTTACCCAGCCGCAGATCGTGCTCTTCGACGAGCCGACCCGCGGCATCGACGTCGGCGCGAAATACGCCGTCTACCAGCTGATGCGCGAGCTCGCGGCACAGGGGAAGGCCGTGCTGATGGTGTCGAGCGAACTGCCCGAAGTGATCGGCATGAGCGATCGGATCCTCGTGATGCACGACGGAGAGCTCGTCGCGGAGCTCCCCGCGGGGTCGGCGGAGCATGAGATCCTCGGCGCCGCGACCGGCGCGAACGAACCCGGCACCTCGGGGAACGGAGGTGCGCGATGAAGCGACTGAAGATCGACTCCACCGTCATCGTCCTCGCCATCCTCCTCCTCGTGATCATCGTCGGGGCGATCCTGGTCGCGACGGTCGGACGCAACTTCCTCAGCCCCGGCAACATCCGAGACATCCTCACGGGCATGAGCGTGCTCGGGCTCGTCGCGATCGGACAGACGCTGGTCGTGATCGGCGCATCGCTGGATCTCTCCGTCACGTACGTGATCAGCCTGTCGAGTCTGCTGGCGGCCACGATGATGAACGGGAATCCGGGGAACATCCCGGTCGCGGTGATCGTCACACTCCTGGTCTGCGCCGGCGTCGGCCTGGTGAACGGCCTGATCGTCACCGTGCTCAAGGTGAACGGCTTCATCGCCACGCTCGGCGTCGGCCTCATCCTGCAGGGCATCCTCAACACCAACTTCGAGGGTTCGGCGGGCAACGTCCCGTGGGCTTTCCAGCTCATCGGCGCGACCGGTCTGGGGCCCATCCCCGTGTCCACGCTCATCATGATCGTGCTGGCCGTCGTCGTATGGATCCTGCTCAACCGCACCCGCACCGGCGCGCACCTCTATGCGGTCGGCGGTGACCCCGAGACCGCCCGGCTCTCCGGCGTCCGCACGCGGATGCCGCTCATCTGGGCGCACGTGCTGTGCTCGGTCTTCGCGGGGCTCGCCGGTCTCCTCCTCGCCAGCCGCCTCGGCGTCGGCAGCCCGACCGTGGGACAGCAGGGCGGCTACGCGCTCCTCTCGATCGCGGCCGTCGTGCTCGGCGGAACGCTCCTTCTCGGCGGGCGCGGCTCCGTCTGGGGCACGATCGGCGGTGTGGCGATCCTCGCCGTCGTCGACAACGTCATGAGCGTGATGCAGGTCAACCCGTTCTTCAAGGACGTCGTCCGCGGTGTGGTGATCGTGGCCGCGGTGGCCGTGTACAGCCGCCGCTCGATCATCCGTCGCCGTCCCCGCTTCGGCGCCGGCGGCACGCGCACCGGTGGCGATGACGCCGCGAAGGCCGCGGAAGCGGAGATGGCCGCGGCGACGTCGCAGCTCGTCGACGCCACCCCCGATACCGGCACCTCTGCGGAAGGAGGGCGCGCATGAACGCGCTGCGCACACTCGTCAGTCCTCGCGGGGCGGTGTTCCTGCTGCTGGTGATCCTCCTGGTGACGGTCACGATCCTCAACCCGAGCTTCGCCGAACCCGGACAGTTCATGCGATTCCTCCAGCGGGTGGCCCCGATCGCGATCGTCGCGATCGGCCAGTACTTCGTGATCATCGCGGGAGAGTTCGATCTGTCGCAGGGATCGCTCATCACCGCGCAGGTCATCATCGCCGGCAACCTGGTCGGTCAGGATGACGCCCGGACGATTCCGGTGCTGCTGCTCATGGTCGTGTTCGCCGTGGCCGTCGGCCTCGTGAACGGACTGATCACCACGCTGCTCAAGGTGCCGTCGTTCATCGTCACGCTCGGCATGATGCTCGCCCTCCTCGGTGGGGTCATGTGGTGGACGGGAGGGGCGGCGACCGGGAACCCCGCCGACAACTTCCGTGAGATCGGTCGTGGCGGCATCCGCGACGTGCCGTTCCTCGACTTCATCCCGTGGGCCGTGCTGCTGCTGATCGTGTGGCTCGCGCTGGGCATCTGGATCACCAAGCGTCCGCTGGGCAAGACGCTCATCGCGATCGGCGACAACGCCGTCGCCGTCGACTACGCCGGCGCGCGACGGGCCTGGGCGACGACGCGCGCGTTCATCATCTCCTCGCTTTCGGCGTCGCTGTCGGCCGTGCTCCTCGTCGGCTACGCCGGTGTGCACCCGTCGGTCGGCCGCGGCTACGAGTTCACCGCGATCACCGCGGTCGTCCTCGGCGGCGTGGTGCTCGGCGGTGGGCGCGGCTGGATCGTCGGCGCCGTGGCCGGTGCGTTCGCGCTCGAGGCGCTGTTCATGCTCCTCAACATCGCCGGTGTCCCATCGACACTGCGCGACGCCGTCCAGGGCGTCATCATCATCGCCGCCGTCGCCTACTCCGCCGTCGCGTTTCGCGCACGGCGACGGCGCGGCCCCCAGTCTTCTCCCGATCAGGGGAAGGAGCAGGTCCCCCCGGGGACCCCTGCTCGAGAGTCCGCTTCACCTGCCCTCGCCTCCGGGGGCCACACAGAAACCAGAGGAGATTAGCAATGCGACGATCAATGAAGATCGCCACCGCAGGGGTGGCTCTCTTCGGCCTCATCGCGCTCGCCGGGTGCACGACCGACCCGTCCGTGGCGCCGGCGGAGTCGGAGAACCCCGATGAGACGGCGGAGACGACCGAGTGGTTCGACCAGGAGCTCTTCGACAAGCAGGACGAGGAGCGCGGTGTCGACCCGCAGGGACCGGCCGACCAGCCTTACCTGCAGTACATCAACGCCGAGATGGTCGACACGGCGGAGTTCGCGAGCGAAGGCGCCAAGAAGGCGTGCTTCGCGAACGCGTCGATCTCGAACCCGTGGCGTCAGACCGGCTGGATCACGATGAACGAGCAGCTGAAGGCGCTGCAGGCCGACGGTGCCATCAGCGAGATGGAGACCCGCGACGCGCAGGACTCCGATGACACGCAGATCGCCGACATCGACTACTTCATCTCCGAGGGCAACTGCGATGTGTTCCTCATCTCGCCGAACAGCACCGCGGCGATGACACCGGCCGTCGAGCGGGCGTGCGACACGGGCAAGCCCGTGGTCGTGTTCGACCGCGGTGTCAACACCGACTGCCCGGTCACGTTCATCCACCCGATCGGCGGCTTCGCCTGGGGCATCGACACGGCTGAGTTCCTCATCGACAACCTCGACGAGGGGGACAAGGTCGTGGCGCTGCGAATCCTCCCTGGCGTGGACGTGCTCGAACACCGCTGGGCCGGCGCGAAGAAGCTGTTCGACGAGGCCGGGATCGAGGCCGTGGACCACTTCACGGGCGCAGACCCCGCCGAGATCAAGAGCATCATCAGCGATGAGCTCGCCAAGGGCGACGTCGACGGCATCTGGATGGATGCCGGTGATGGCGCGGTCGCGGCCATCGAGGCGTTCGAGGATGCCGGCGCGGACTACCCGGTCATGACCGGTGAGGACGAGATGAGCTTCCTCCGCAAGTGGAAGGACACGGGTCTCACGGGCCTCGCCCCGGTGTACTCCAACTTCCAGTGGCGCACTCCGCTGCTCGCGGCGCAGATGATCTTCGCCGGCGAAGAGGTCCCGAAGGAATGGGTGCTCCCGCAGAAGCCGATCACGGAGCCCGAGCTCGACGACTACCTCAAGGCGAACGAGGGCATGCCTGACGGACACTACGCCAAGTTCGGCGGCGAGAACCTCCCCGGCTACCCGACGGTCTGGCAGGAACGGCAGATCCCGTAACCGATGTGCGCTCCCACCCCTTCCGCTCCGCACCCGCGGAGTGGGAGGGTGGGAGCGCCGTCATGATCAAGAGGACAACGATGCCCCGCACGATCGCCGTCAACACCTGGGTGTGGACGTCTCCGTTGACCGATGCGACGCTGGAGCCGCTCGCCCGCAAGGCCGCGGGCCTCGGGTATGAGGCCCTGGAGCTGCCGCTCGAGAGCGTCGGCGACTGGAATCCGGAGCGGGCGCGCGATGTGCTCGGTGCGCTCGGTCTCGGTGCGATCGTGGTCGGCGCGATGGGGCCGGGGCGCTCGCTCGTGTCACGAGCCGGTGATGTCGGAGCGACTCAGGACTACCTGCGTGCCTGCATCGCGGCGGCGCAGGTGCTCGGAGCGGAGGTCGTGGCCGGTCCGTTCTACGCTCCCACCGGCGTCACCTGGCGGATGGATGCAGACGAGCGTCGCACGGTGCTCGATGAGCTGCGCGAGAACCTCGCCGTGCTCGCTGAAGAGGCAGCCGTCGGGGGAGTGACACTGGCCGTCGAACCCTTGAACCGCTACGAGACGAGTCTGCTCAACACGGTCGAGCAGAGCCTCGACGCTCTCGGCCCGCTGCTCGGCGCCGGGGTCGGGCTCGCGCTCGACACGTATCACCTCAACATCGAGGAGAAGAAGCCGGACGATGCGATCCGCCTCGCGGGGTCGGCGATCTCGCACGTGCAGGTGTGCGGCAGCGATCGCGGCGCAGTCGGCGACGACCACACCGACTGGCCCGGGATCGTCCAGGCTCTCGACGACGCCGACTACCGCGGACCGCTCGGCCTGGAGAGCTTCACGGGTGAGAACGCCACGATCGCCGTCGCCGCCTCGGTGTGGCGCCCGCTCGCTCCGAGTCAGGACGAGCTCGCCGCGCGCAGCATCGCAGCCCTCCGATCCTTCGGAGCCTGACCGCCCCGGAACGCACGACCCCGTCCCCGGAACGATACGAAGGAGTATCCATGACGAGCCACCCGGTCACCCTGTTCACCGGTCAATGGGCCGATCTGCCGTTCGAGGAGGTCGCCCGCCTCGCGGCGGGGTGGGGGTACGACGGTCTGGAGGTCGCCGCCTCCGGGGATCACCTCGATCTGCGCCGAGCCGACGAGGACGACACCTACGTGGCGTCGCGCAAGGAGATCCTCGACCGTCACGGACTCGAGATCTTCGCGATCTCGAACCATCTCGCCGGGCAGGCCGTGTGCGATGCGCCGATCGACTTCCGGCACCAGGGGATCCTGCGCGACTACGTCTGGGGCAACGGCGACGCCGAAGGGGTCCGTCGGCGCGCGGCGGAGGACATGAAGCGCGCGGCGCGGGTCGCACGCAAGCTCGACATCGACACGGTCGTCGGCTTCACGGGCTCTTCGATCTGGCCGTACGTGGCGATGTTCCCCCCGGTCCCGGCATCCGTGATCGAGGGCGGGTTCGAGGACTTCGCCGCACGGTGGAATCCGATCCTCGACGTCTTCGACGGTGAGGGGGTCCGGTTCGCGCACGAGGTGCATCCGGGGGAGATCGCCTACGACTACTGGTCGAGCGTGCGCGCCTTGGAGGCGATCGGACACCGGGAGGCGTTCGGGTTCAACTGGGATCCCTCGCACATGATGTGGCAGAACATCGATCCGGTCGGGTTCATCGTCGACTTCGCGGACCGGATCTACCACGTGGACTGCAAGGACACCCGGATGCGCCCGCGCAACGGCCGGGCCGGCGTGCTCGGCTCGCACCTGCCGTGGGGCGACCCGCGCCGCGGGTGGGACTTCGTCTCGACCGGACACGGGGATGTGCCCTGGGAGGACTCGTTCCGCGCCCTCGACGCGATCGGCTACACCGGCCCGATCTCGATCGAGTGGGAGGACGCGGGGATGGACCGCCTGCACGGCGCGGCCGAAGCGCTCGGTTTCGTGCGCTCCCTGCTCTGGCCGCCGCCCGAGGCATCCTTCGACGCCGCGTTCCGCAACCAGTGATCACGAGAGCAGGAGCCGTCATGCCCATCCAGCACACCGTCGTCTTCCGCCTGGTCCACCCGGCCGGCTCGGCCGAGGAGCAGGAGTTCCTGGCGACGGGGCACGCGGTGCTCACGTCGATCCCGGGCGTCACGGAGTTCACGATCCGGCGCCAGGTGAGCGCGAAGAGCGATCTCACCCACCAGTTCTCGATGGTCTTCGCCGACGGGGACGCCTACGACGCGTACAACGAGCACCCCGCGCACGCGGCCTTCGTCTCGGAGCGCTGGGTGCCCGAGGCCGTCGCATTCCAGGAGTACGACTTCGTGGAGTGATGCCCGCGAGCGGGCCGGAGGAGAGCCGCGGTCAGGCTGCGGGCTCGCGGAGCCGCACCAGACGCTCGTGCCCGGTCTCCTCGAGCTCGGCGATGTCGTCGCGCGACTTCAGGAAGTCGGAGAACGAACGGTAGCCGAGGGCCTTCTCGCTGAACGACGGATCCATGCGGCGCATGTGCGTCTTCACGGCGGAGCTGTGCAGCCACTCGTCGGCATCGGCCTTGTCGTGCCCGAGTCGCAGAGCGCGCTCCAGCAGCTGGGTCGCCTCGCCCTGCTCGTCGACCTTCGCGGGCGCCGGAGCGGCGGCCTTGGACTTGGCCCTGCGCGGAGTCTTGGCCTTGGTCGTGTCGGCGCTCGCCTCCGCGGCTTCGGCGGCGGGCCCGGCCACGGCATCCGTCTTCGCGGCGACGGGAGCGGGAGCGGCCTTCACCGGACGGACGACACCGGGCAGCGAGTCGTAGGACTCGAACTCGTCGCACGCCGCGGCGAGGGACTTCGCGGTCGAGCCGGACACTCCGACGCCGATCACGTAGCGACCGAGCCGCTTGCAGCGCTGCGCGAGCGGCACGTAGTCGCTGTCGCCGGCGACGATGACGACGTGCGTGAGGTCGGGCAGGCGGAACATGTCCTCGACCGCGTCGACGGCGAGCCGGATGTCGGCGCCGTTCTTCGCGTAGGCGGCCGCCGGGAACAGCTGCACGAGGTCGACGGCGCGGGCGACGAGCTGCGAACGATACTCCGCATTCACCGGGGACGACCAGTCGGCGTAGGCGCGGGTGAGCACCAGGGTGCCGAAGGACGCGGCGTAATCGATGATCGCGCCGACCTCGATCATCGCGCGGCCGAGTCGTTCGACGACCTCGGGATCATTCGGGTTCTCGGTGATCCGCTGCCGGTCCTTGCCGTAGGCGTTGCGCCCGTGCACCCGGTCGTACCAGGAGATGACGATGTTGTCGAAGTCGAGGTAGACGGCGACGCGGGCATCGGTGGTCTCGGCCATGGTCAGACCTCCTCACGGGGGTAGCGGACGCCGATCTGCGCGCGGATCTCGTCGAGCGTCCCCATGATCGCGACGCTCTCGGCGATCGGCAGGATGTCGCCCTCGAGGATGCCGTCGCGCACCAGACGCTCGGCGGCATGGGCTTGATACTGCATGCCGCGGCCTGCGACCTCGGAGACGTACTCCTCCTGCACCGTGCCGTCCGGCAGGACGACGTGGAACGTGGTCGGGCTGTACCAGACCTGATCGATCTCGATGTGCGCGTCGGTGCCGATGATGCTGGCCGCATTGGGGCCGGCCGCACGCGATGACGAGAGGCTGGTCGAGATCGCGCCGCCCTCGTGCGTCATGACCGTCGCGACCTCGGAGTCCGCCCCCGTCTCGATCAGACGGCCGACGGCGCGGATGCTGGTCGGAGCGCCGAGGACGTCCCAGATGAAGGAGATCGGGTAGATGCCGAGGTCGAGCAGCGCGCCACCGCCGAGTTCCAGGGCGTTGAGCCGGTGCGCGGGGTCGCTGGGGAGCAGCTGCGTGTGATCGGCGCTGACCGCACGGATCTCGCCGAGCACACCATCCGCGATGAGTTCGCGGATGCGGACCATGTGCGGCAGGTACCGCGTCCACATCGCCTCCATCACGAGGAGGCCGCGCTCGGTCGCGAGCGCGTGCAGGTCTTCCGCCTCGGCGCGGTTCAGCGTGAACGCCTTCTCGACGAGCACGTGCTTGCCGTTCTCGAGTGCGAGCCGGGCGTTCTCGTGGTGCATCGGGTGCGGGGTCGACACGTAGATGATGTCGACGTCGGGATCGGTCACGAGTGCCTCGTAGGAAGGATGCGCGTGCGCGATGTCGAAGCGGGCGGCGAAGGCGTCCGCCGACTCCTGCGACCGTGAGCCCACGGCCACGAGGTCGAGCCCCGCTGTGCGCAGATCGGATGCGAACGCGCCGGCGATGCCGCCGGTAGCGAGGATTCCCCAACGAAGACCAGTCATGGTCTCAGCGTACGGGGTGCGATGGGTGTGACGGACTGTTACACCCCATGACCTCCGGCATCGATCACGTGGTGGTGGACGCCCGTGCGCTCCTACCGTGACGGGCATGACCGAACCCCTCATCGTCGGCGCCATGGTGCGCACCCTGGGCGCCTACCCCTCGGGCTGGCGGCAGCCCGGTGCGCATCGCGATCCCGCCGGTGACGCCGACATCCTGCGGCACATCGCCCGGGAGGGGGAGGACGCCGGACTCGACTATCTCTTCTTCGGCGACTGGCTCGCGACGGGGCCGGACCTGGAGTTCCGGGATCCGTACCTGCTGGCCCGCATCGACCCGATCAGCGCGGTTCTCTTCCTCGCGGGCGTGACCTCGCGGATCGGTCTGATCGCCACAGTGAACACGACCTACGCCGACCCGTACACGACCGCGCGCTCGCTCGCCTCCCTCGACGTGCTCACGGGTGGACGCGCCGGGGTGAACCTCGTGACGGGCGCCGAGCCGCGCGCGGCGGGGAACCACGGACGCGACGCGCACGCCGACAACGAGACGCGCTACGACCGCGCGGAGGAGTTCGTCGAGGCGCTGCGGCGGCTGTGGGACTCGTGGGGCGAGGACGCCTGGATCGCGGACGCCGACCGCGGTGTGCTGATCGACCCCGACGGTCTCCGCGCCGCCGACCTGCGAGGCGCGCAGCTGCAGGTCACCGGGCCGCTCAACGTGGCACGACCGCCGCAGGGCCGGATCCCGATCGTCCACGCGGGAACATCGCCGCGGTCACGGACGCTCGCGGCCACCGAGGCGGACCTCGCGTTGACGGCCGCACCGACATTGGCCGATGCGATCGCCACCCGGCGCCTGCTGCGGGACATCGCCGCAGAGGCCGGGAGGTCTCCGGATTCCCTCAAGGTGATCGCCCCCGTGCTGCCCGTGGTCGCCGACACGGATGCCGCGGCCCACCGCATCGTGGAGCGCCTGCTCGCCCTCGTGCCGCTCGCGGAGGGCCATCAGACCGCCAGGGCGGCCTTCCCGCCGAACCGCACGGTCGCGGCGCTCGCCGACGCCCTCGACGTCGTCGCGGACGATCCCCTGCGCACCGCCGACTTCGACCGTCCCGTGACCGCCGCGGAGGCGGTGCGCCTGGGGGAGCGCGGTGCCGCGCTGATCGAACGGGTCACTCGCATCGCCGCGCTGAGCGTCTCAGGTTCGAGCGTCGCGACGGGCGATCCGCTCACCTGGCGTCATCTCGTGGCGGCGCATGCGGTTCCGGCGGCCTTCGTGGTCGGCGATGCCGGGACGATCGCGGGCCACTTCGAGACCTGGCGCGACGAGGGAGCAGCAGACGGCTTCAACGTGCTGTCCGCGTTCCAACCCGCCCAGTTCGAGGCGTTCACGCGGGGAGCCGTGCCCGAGCTGCGTCGTCGCGGACTGCTGCGAGAAGCAGCGGAGAGCGAGGCGGGGACGCTCCGCGACCGCCTGCGCATTTCCTCGTATGTCGACGCGTGACGACGAGTGTCGTCCCGCGACATCCGGAGTCCCTCGCTTCGCGACCCGGCCTCCCCGATTCCTACCGTGAACACATCCCGCCACCCGAAGCACAGGAGACCCTCCCCATGAACCGCCGCCTCATCCGCGCCGCCGCGATCGCGCTCCCGCTCGTCCTCGCGGGCAGCCTCGCCGCCTGCGCCTCCTCGCCCGCCCCCGCGAACGCCCCAGCCGAGGGCGGCGATCCCGTCACCGGCGGCACTCTCACGTACCTCGAGCACCAGGCCTACACGAACCTGTACCCGCCGCAGGCCGGCTTCTACCCGAACGGCGGCATCGTCAACAACATCGCTGCCCGACTCACGTGGCAGAACCCCGAGACGCTCGAGATCGAGCCGTGGATCGCGTCCGACTGGACGGTGAACGAGGACGCGACCGAGTACACGTTCAACCTGAACCCCGACGTCACCTTCTCCGACGGCACCGTGCTCGACGCCGCCGCGGTCGCGAAGAACTTCGACACCTACGGCCTGGGTGATGCGGATCGCGGGCTCACCGTCTCCGAGGCGATCAACAACTACGCGAGCAGCGAGGTCGTCGACGACGACACGGTCACGTTCCACTTCACCGCCCCGTCGCCCGGATTCCTGCAGGCGACCTCGACCATCAACTCGGGCCTGCTGTCGCCGGAGACGCTCGACGGCACGATCGAGGACTTCGGTGCGGGCAATGCGGCCGAGATCATCGGATCCGGCCCGTTCACCGTCACGGACGAGAAGCTCGGCACCGAGTACACGCTCACGGCCCGCGACGACTACGACTGGGGCCCCGACAGCGTCGACAACGACGGACGCCCGTATCTCGACGCCGTGCATGTGCTCATCACGCCCGAGGACTCGGTGCGCATCGGCTCGCTGCTGGCGGGTCAGGCCGACTACGTCCGCTACGTGCAGGCGTTCGACGAGGACCGCGTCGAGGGCGCCGGCTTCACGCTGTACGCCCCGCAGACCCGAGGCGTGAACAACTCGATCGCCCTGCGTCCCGAGAACCCGCTGCTCTCCGACATCCGCGTCCGCCAGGCGCTCATCGCCGCCGTGGACGCGAAGGAGGTGGTCGACACGCTCTTCACCGAGAACTACCCGGTCGCGACCTCCGTGCTGTCCTCCCAGGCCCTCGGCTACAAGGACGAGTCGGAGCACTACGAGTACGACCCGAAGAAGGCCGAGAAGCTGCTCGACGAGGCGGGCTGGAAGCCCGGCGCCGACGGGATCCGCGAGAAGGACGGCGAGCGCCTATCGATCACCGTCTACGAGGCCAAGCCGCAGCCCCTGTCGAAGCAGACCCTCGAACTCGTCGCGCAGCAGCTGGCGAAGGTGGGGGTGGAGCTCTCGGTCAAGCCCGGCGACGCCGGCAGCTACGCGGAGGACACCCGTGATCCCCTCAAGACCGGCTTCTACCACTCGATGGTCGGACGCGCAGACCTCGACGTGATCAAGAGCCAGTACTTCACGAAGAACCGCGACGTGCTGATCTCGAAGGACGCGAAGCTCGACGAGCTGCTGCTCGCCGTCGCCTCGGAGCCGGACGCCGACAAGCGCGTCGCCGCATCGCAGGCCGTGCAGGACTACATCGCCGAACAGGCCTACGTGATCCCGCTCTTCGAGGAGCCGCAGGTGTACGGCACCGCGACCTACGTGCACGGCGTGGCCTTCGAGTCGGTGGGGCGTCCGACGTTCTCCGGCGTCTGGCTCGCCGAGCACTGAGGACAGCGGTGACACGATGAGATTCGTCCTCCGACGAGCCGGGCAGGCCGCGATCGTTCTGATCGCGGCCTTCACGGCCACCTTCTTCCTGCTGCAGCTGCTGCCGGGTGATGCGATCCTGATCAAGTTCTCCGACCCCAGCCTCGGGCTGTCGCCGGAGCAGCTCGACAGCATCCGCACGACCTACGGTGCCGACCTGCCCTGGTGGCAGCAGTACGTGCACGCGGGACTCGGGTTCCTCGCCGGAGACTTCGGATACTCGACCCAGTTCGGCACGCCGGTGCTGACGATGCTGGCCGAAGCGCTTCCCGCGACCCTGCTGCTCGCATCGCTCGGACTCGTCGTCGCTCTGATCCTGGCCGTCCTGATCGCGGGGCTGTCCTCCCTCGCGCCGTTCGCGTGGCTTCGCGACGGCCTCCGCCAGGTACCCGGCCTCTTCGTCGCGGTGCCGGTCTTCTGGCTCGGCATCCTGCTCATCCAGGTGTTCTCGTTCGGGCTCGGCTGGGTGCCGATCGTCGGTGCCGACCCGGTGAGCGGGCTCATCCTGCCGGTGCTCACCCTGGCGGTGCCGATCTCGGCGCCGCTCGCACAGGTGCTCGTCCGCGCGATCGATCAGGTCCAGGCCCAGCCGTTCGTCACGGTCGTGCGCGCGAAGGGGGCTCCGCCGCTGTGGGTGCTCACCCGCTCGGTCGCGCGCAACGCCGCGGTGCCGACGCTGACCATCGCCGGCGTGCTGTTCGGCGAGCTCGTCGGCGGTGCCGTGGTGACCGAGACCGTCTTCGGACGAACGGGTATCGGACGTCTCACCGAACAGGCCGTCGCGAATCAGGACATCCCGGTGCTGCAGGGCGTCGTGCTGCTCTCGGCGCTCGGCTTCGTCATCATCAGCTTCGCCGTCGATCTCGTTACGCCGCTCATCGATCCCCGCCAACGCACCGTCGCTCGCGTCTCGACGCGGCGCACCCTCCAGGAGGTGACCGTATGACCGCTCCCGTGATCGCCGATCCCCACGTCGAGTCCGAGTCCGGGGCCGTTCCGCCCCGGTCGGAGTCGACGACGTCCGAGGCTGCGCCGCGGCGGAGGCGGCTTCGCGGCCGCGCATGGGGACTGTACCTCGCGTTCGCCGTGGTCGCGCTCGCCGTGCTCTGGGCGGTCGTCCCCTGGGTGTTCGCCCCGGGGGATCCGCTCACCGGCGTTCCCGCGGACAAGCTGCTGCCGCCGAGCGCCGCGCACTGGTTCGGTACCGACACCCTCGGCCGCGACCTGTTCGGCCGAGTCGTGCACGGCGCCGTGCACTCGCTCTCGGGGGCGCTGATCGCGGTCACGGTCGGACTCGCTCTCGGCACCCTGATCGGCGCGATCGCCGGCGCGGTCGGCGGAGTGGTCGACGACGTGCTGATGCGCGTGGTCGACGTGCTGCTCGCCATCCCCGGGCTGCTCCTGGCCCTGTCGGTGATCATCCTGCTCGGCTTCGGCACCGTGAACGCCGCGATCGCGGTCGGACTCGGCAGCGTCGCCGCCTTCGCCCGCCTGATGCGCGCGGAGGTCGCGCGCGTGCGGCGCACCGAGTACGTCGAGGCGGCCTTCGGCAGCGGCGGCACGTTCTTCGCGGTCCTGCGGCGCCACGTGCTGCCGAACTCGCTGACCCCCATCGTCGCGCTCGCGGCCCTGCAGTTCGGGACGGCGATCCTCGCGATCTCCACCCTCGGCTTCCTCGGCTACGGGGCGCCGCCGCCCACCCCGGAGTGGGGCCTGCTGATCGCCGACGGCCGCAACTACGTGGGCACCGCGTGGTGGCTCACGGCCCTGCCGGGCCTGGTCGTCGTCGCGGTGGTGCTCAGCGCCAACCGCATCAGCCACCGCCTCGGAAGGGGAGCGAGATGACCGCCGTGATCTCCGCCACGGATCTGCGGATCTCGTACGGAACCCGCGACCTGCGCCGCGAAGTCGTGCACGGCGTCTCGTTCGAGATCGCCGAAGGGGAGACCCTGGCTCTCGTGGGGGAGTCCGGATCGGGCAAGTCCACCACGGCGCACGCACTGCTCGGACTCCTGCCGGCGGGCGGGCGCGTCGACGGAGGGCGTGTGCTCCTCGGTGACCTCGACATCTCCGGGTGGTCGGATCGTGCGCTGCGCGGCATCCGCGGACCCGAGATCGGGCTCGTGCCGCAGGACCCCACGACCTCGCTCGATCCCGTGCGACCGATCGGCGCTCAGGTCGAGGAGATCCTGCGGCTGCACGGCCACCGGGACCGACGCTCGCGTCGCGCGCGGGCCATCGAGCTGCTCGACCGCGTCGGCATCGACGACCCCGACGTGCGGGCGGGGCAGTACCCCCACGAGCTCTCCGGCGGCATGCGGCAGCGTGTGCTGATCGCCACGGCGATCGCGCTGCGCCCTCGCCTGCTCATCGCGGACGAGCCGACCAGTGCCCTCGACGCCACCGTGCAGCGCAAGGTGCTCGACCTGCTCGACGAGCTGCAGCGGGAGGAGGGCACCAGCATCCTGCTCGTGACCCACGACCTCGGCGTCGCCGCCGACCGCGCTGAACGGCTCGTCGTGCTCAAAGACGGAAGGATCGTCGAGCAGGGAACGAGCGACGCGGTGCTGGCGGCCCCGTCCGACCCGTACACGAAGCAGCTGCTCGCGGACGCACCCGCGTTCGCAACCGGCTTCCGGCGTCCGGATGCGCCGCCCTTCCTGCGGGATGCGGCTGCCGTCGCCGCCGAGAACCCCTATGCGATCGTCGCGGAACGGCTGGTGAAGGAGTTCCGCGTCGCCGGTCGCGAGCGGTTCCGTGCGGTCGACGACGTGTCCTTCCGCGTGCGGCGCGGCACCACCCACGCGCTGGTGGGGGAGTCGGGGTCGGGCAAGACGACGACCGCCCGCCTGGTCACGCGCTTCCACCAGCCGGATGCCGGGAGCATCGAGGTCGCCGGGGAGGATGTGACCCACGCCACGCGGGAGCAGCTGCGCGCGCTCCGTCGGCGCATCCAGCTCGTCTACCAGAACCCCTTCGCCTCGCTGGATCCGCGGCAGCAGATCGTCGACATCGTGGCCGAGCCGCTGCAGAACTTCCGCCTCGGCAATCGCGCCGAGCGCCGGGAACGCGCCCTCGCCCTCCTCGATCGGGTCTCCCTTCCCGCGGAGATCGCACGGCGCACACCCCGTGAGGTTTCCGGCGGGCAGCGCCAGCGGGTCGCGATCGCCCGCGCCCTCGCGATCGATCCGGAGATCGTGGTGCTCGACGAGGCCGTGTCCGCCCTGGACGTGACGGTGCAGGCCCGCATCCTCGAACTGCTCACCTCCCTGCAGGCGGAGCTCGGGCTCACCTACCTGTTCATCTCGCACGACCTCGCCGTGGTGCGTCGGATCAGTCACACGGTCTCGGTGATGCGCCGCGGCCGGATCGTCGAGGAAGGGCCGACCGAAGCCCTCTTCCACGACCCGCAGCACGACTACACCCGCGAACTCCTCGCCGCCGTCCCCGGCGCGGGGGAGACCGCCGGATCCAGAGAGGTACCCGCATGACCGCACCCACCGTCGCCTTCTTCACGCGTCTGCTCGACGATGCCCCGCCGGCCGAGCGCTATGCGCTCGCGACCGCCCAGATCCAGCAGGCGGAGCGCCACGGCATCGGACGGGCATGGGTGGCCCAGCACCACTTCCACGCGGCCGAGGGCGGGCTGCCGTCGCCTCTGGTCTTCCTCGCGCACGTCGCCGCCGTGACCTCCGCGATCCGTCTGGGCACCGGGGTCATCACGCTGCCGCTGGAGGATCCGGTGCGGGTGGCGGAGGATGCCGTGGTCGCCGATCTGCTCTCCGGGGGGCGAGTGGATCTGGGTCTCGGCAGCGGTGGCACCCCTTCGTCATTCGCCCCGTTCGGTGAGGACGTGCGCGACAAGGGACCCACGTACGACCGGAAGCTGCGGACGTTGCTCGACGGTCTCGCCGGTCGTGACGTCGGCGCGGGGAACACGCTCTACCCGGATGCCGGGGAGCTCGCGGACCGGGTCTGGCAAGCGACCTTCTCTGTCCCGGGTGGGCACCGCGCCGGCATCCACGGTCACGGCCTGCTGCTCTCGCGTACGCAGCCGCGGAGCGCCGATCGGCTGCACGCGCCGCTGTCGGCCCTCCAGGACCCGATCATCGACGCGTACCTCGACGCTCTGCCCGACGGTGTGGCTCCGCGGATCACCGCCTCGCGCACCGTGTTCGTCGCGGACGACCGTGCGGAGGCGCTGCGCTTCGCCGAGGTGGGCCTTCGTCGGGCGGCCGAGGGCTTCCGCCGTCAAGGGCAGACGATCCCGGGCGACGGCATCGACGACCTGATCGCCGCGCTCGACACGCACCTGGGCACCCCGGAGGAAGTGGCCGAATCGCTCGCCGCCGACGCCACGCTCGCCCGCGCGACCGAGGTCGCTTTCCAGGTGCATTCGGTCGATGCCCCGCACGAGCACGTGCTGCGCTCGATCGCGCTCTTCGCCGACGAGGTCGCCCCCGCGCTCGGCTACACACTCACCCCTTCCGCGGAAGACACCCTCACCCTCAAGGAGAACGCATGACCGACGACATCGTGGACCGGATCGCGGGGGTGACGCCGGAGCTGGACGCCCTGCGTCGCCGCCGTCCGGTCACCAGGGAACAGCTGCAGGCGAGCTTCGACGCCCTCTTCCGACCGGTGACGACCGAACACGTCTCGCAGGCGGAGCGCGAGCTCGTGGCCGCATTCGCCACGAGTCTCGCCGGCGCCGACGACCCGACCGCGGCGTTCTATGCCGCCCGGGCCCAGGAAATCGACCCGCAGCGGACGGCAGCAGTGCTCGCCGAAGCCGCCGGAGCGGCCGTCAGAGGCCCGTTCGGCGTCTACACGGAGCTCGGCTTGCAGGACGAGAACAGCGAAGGGGAGCGGTACGTCCCCTCCGATGCCGTCACCGCGGTGATCGGCGAACGCCTCGCTGTGGCCTTGGCGCAGACGCACCTCCTGGTGTTCCGCCCTCGCGAGGCCTCGGGCGCCGACCTGGGGCGTCTGCTCGATGGGGGATGGTCGACGGACGGCATCGTGACGCTGTCGCAGCTGGTGTCGTTCCTCGCTTTCCAGCAGCGCGTGGTCACCGGCCTCCGTGTGCTCGCCGACGTCGGGCTCACCGCGTCGACGGAGACCGAGATCTCCGAAGAGGAGGAAGCCGCATGAGCGCCGCCCAGACCGTGCTCCGGCACGACGACGCCCCGCACCCGCACGCCTTCACCCGCGGCGAGGTCGGCTGGGTGCCGCACCTCGAGCCTCTGCCGGAGGGGGAGCTGACCGAACGGCACTACGACGGACTCGTCGACGCGGCCCGGGCGAAGAACGACTACTTCCGGTTGCTCGCGCGCGACCCCGAGGTGCTCAAGGCCCGCACGCTCGTCGACAAGGACATCTTCTACAACGCCGCCGAGGGCCTCCCACGGGCCGACCGCGAGCTGGCGGCGACGGCGGCCTCGCGTCGCAACGGCTGCGTGTTCTGCGCGTCGGTGCACTCGCGCTTCGCGGCGCATCACAGCAAGCGCGTGGATGACGTCGACCTGCTGCTCGACGAGGGCATCGACGCGGACCTCGGCGAGCGGTGGAACGCGATCGTCGCGGCATCCGTCGCGCTCACCGACACCCCCAGCGCCTTCGGCGAGGAGCAGATCACCCGGTTGCGCGCCGCGGGACTCGATGACCTGGAGATCGCGGACCTCATCCACGGTGCCGCGTTCTTCAACTGGGCGAACAGGCTGATGCTGTCGATCGGTCGGCCGGTCGCGCCGGCCTGATCGCGTCGGCGCTCAGGACTCCCGGCGCTCGTGCGGACCGCACGACTCCCGGAGGATGAGTTCGAACGGCGCGATCTCGTGGACGGGCAGGTCAGCCGGTCCGGTGAGGAGGGCGATCACCCGCTCCGCCATCTCCGGCACCGGCTGACGCACCGTGGTGAGCGGAGGATACGTGTACGCCGAGTGCTCAGTGCCGTCGAAGCCGGTCACGGCGACATCGTCGGGGATCGTGAGGCCGAGGCGGTGGCAGGCGAACATCACGCCATGGGCCTGCTCGTCCGTCGAGCAGTAGAAGGCGCGGGGGCGGGACGGGCGTGCGAGCACGTCGAGCGCGACCTGGGCGGCGTGTGCGCGGGAGATCTCGGTCTGCAGCTCCGTCGTCTCGACCCGGACCCCGCTCGATTCGATCGCGCGGAAGAAGCCGTCTCGGTGCTGGCGCGACCCCGCCGAGTCGCTCGGTCCGTTGAGCAGCGCGATCGAGCGGTAGCCGTGGCCGATCAGATGGGCGGTCGCGGCCTCGGCGGCGGCGCGGTAGTCGATCGAGATGGACGAGGCCTGCTGCCCGGGGGCGACGGGGTGCAGGACGGCGATCGGGATGCCGGCGTCGGTGAATGCGCGAAGGTCGGGGGTGTCGGACATCGACACCATGACGACCGAGTCCACGCGCCGCTCCACGAAGGCCGCGACGTGCGACCGCTCGCGTTCGACGTCGAGCCCCGAGTCTCCGATCAGCAGGAGATTGCCCTGCGCCGCCGCCGCCTCCTCGAGCGCGCGGGCGAGCTCGCCGAAGAACCGATTGGCGATGTCGGGCACGATCAGGCCTATCGACAGCGTTTTGCCGAAGCTCAACGCCCGGGCCAGGGCGTTGGGACGATAGTTGAGCTCCGTGGCGGCGAGCAGCACCTTCTCGCGGGTGGACGGGGAGACGTTGCGCGGACCGTTGTTGAACACGTAGCTCACGACGGCCGTCGAAGTGCCGGCTCTGTCGGCGACGTCCTTGGCGGTTGACATACCGTTTCCCCCCACTAAGCGGTTAGATGCACCGGTGTCAGGCTAGCACCGGGCCCTGCGGATGCTCACTTGATTCGATGCGCTTCTCGGACTATAGTCCATCTAACCGCATCGTCTAACCGCATAGATTCAGTGCTCGTTCAAGGGAGAAGAACATGAAGCGACACGTCGCCGCGATCGCAGGGCTGGCTGTCGCCGCTCTCGCGCTCTCGAGCTGTTCCGGCGCTGGTGCCGGTACGTCCGGCTCCGACGATGCGGGGGGCACGGTGCGGTTCCTCGGTCCGGAGGACCCCCAGGTCTTCGCCCCCGTCATCGCCGCGTTCGAGAAGGGGCACCCCGACATCACCGTGGAGTACACGCAGGTGCCGTTCGACCAGTACGCCACCACGCTGCAGCAGCGGTTGTCGGCGAAGGACGACACGATCGACGTCTTCGCAGTCGACCAGCCGAACCTCGCGCAGATCGCCGCACAGGGATTCCTCGAGGACCTGAGCGACCTGAAGGATCAGGCGAAGAGCGCCACCTCTGCCGCGCAGTACGACATCAACATCTACGACGGCAAGATGTACGCGCTGTCGATCTGGAACTCGACGCAGATGCTCTTCTACAACAAGGACCTCCTCGCCGCCGCCGGTGTCGAGGCGCCCGCGATCGATCCGGCGTCGCGCTGGACATGGGAGCAGGTCGCCGAGGCCGGTCGCGCGGCTCAGGCCGCGGGCGCCGAGTCCGGACTGCTCCTGGAGCAGGTCGAGGCCTACTATCAGCTGCAGCCCCTGATCGAGTCGGCGGGCGGCGGATCCGGCATCTCGGGTGACGACATGCTCGATGTCGACGTGACCGACGCCGGGTGGAACAAGGCGCTCGAGTGGTACGCCGACACGTTCGAGACCGGATTGTCGCCGCGAGGCGTCGGCGGATTCCAGACCAGCGCGGTCTTCACCGACCAGAAGGTCGCCTTCTTCGTGGGTGGACCGTGGGATGTGGGCGGATTCGCCGCCAACGCCGACTTCGACTGGGGCATCGCCCCGCATCCGTACTTCGAGGGCGGGTCCGAGGTGACACCGACCGGCTCGTGGTCGTGGGGCATCAACACCGCGTCGAAGAACAAGGCCGCCGCCCGGGAGTTCCTGGAGTTCGCGGCGCTCGACGCGGCCGGCAGCCTCGCCACGACCGAGGCGACCACCATCATCCCGGCGAACACGGAGGCGGCTGCGACCTACCTCCCGACTCTCGAGACGCTCGCCGGCGACCACGGCACGGGCGTCGCCCAGCTCATCACCTCGGAGATCGAGAACACCGCGGTGGCCCGGCCCGTGTCGGTGGGCTACGTGCAGTTCGAGTCGCTGATCAACAAGGCGTTCGGAGACATCCGCAACGGAGCGGACGCGGCCGATCGTCTCGAGCAGGCGCAGTCCCAGATCGAGGACGCCTGGAGCCAGCTGCGATGAGCACCTCCACCAAGGGGGCGGGGGCGGCGCACAGCCGCTCCCGCCCCCGCGGACAGGGCGGACGGCGTCGCGGACGCAGCACGGCCGGCATCGCGCTGCTCTTCCTGCTTCCCGCGCTCATCGCCCTGCTGCTGCTGCGTCTCGCCCCGGCGGGGGTCGCTCTCGTCGACAGCCTGTCGCGCACGACGCTGCTCGGCGGCACCTCGTTCGTGGGGCTCGGCAACTACGTCGAGCTGTTCGCGAACGCAGACTTCCAGAACTCGCTGGCCGTCACGCTGCTGTTCGCCGTGATCATCAACCCGCTGCAGATCGCCGCCGCTTTCCTGCTCGCGGTGCTCTTCACCAGGCGAGCGGTGGGCTCCCGGTTCTGGCGTTCGATGGTGATCCTCCCGATCGCGGTGCCGCCCGCGGTCTCCGCCGTCGTGTGGAGCGTCATCTACCGCCCTGACGGACTCGCGAACGGCTTCCTGGCCGTCCTCGGCATCCCGCCCCAGCCGTTCCTCACCTCGCCGTATCAGGCACTGCTGTCGATCATGATCCTGCTGTCCTGGATCGGCGTCGGCTACTGGATGATGTTCCTGATCGCCGGCCTCAACGACATCCCCACCTCGTACTACGAGGCGGCATCGCTCGACGGAGCATCGTGGTGGCGGCAGACCTGGTCGATCACGCTGCCGCTGCTCCGCCGACCACTGGCCTTCGTGCTCGTCGCCGACACGGTGTCGAACTTCCTCGTGTTCGCCCCCGTGCAGATCCTCACCAAGGGCGGACCCAACGGCTCCACCAACCTGCTCATGCACGATCTGTACACCCGCGCCTTCACCTTCGGCGACATCAACAAGGCGCAGGCCGAGGTCGTGATCCTCGTGCTCATCACCGTGGTGATCGTCGCGCTGCAGTTCCGCCTGCTCAAGACCGAGGATCAGCCATGACGAGCATCGACGTACGACGGCGTCCCTCCCGCACGACCATCCTGGTCCTCTGGTCGACGCTGCTCTCGATCACGGTCGGCATCGCCTTCCTGATCCCGCTGTGGTGGACCTTCATCAACTCGCTCCGCCCTGGCTCCGAGACGTTCAGCTACCTGAACCCGCTGCAGTGGCAGACGTTCTTCACCCTCACGCCCACACTCGACAACTACGCCGCTCTGCTGGACAGCGACCTCGGCCGCGCCATCCTCAACTCGCTCTTCGTGAGCGTGGTGACCGTGATCATCGGACTGGTCGTCTGCGCGACCGCCGCCTTCGGGCTCTCCGCGTTCCGGTTCCGCGGGCAGGCCGTGCTGTTCTCGGTCGTGATCCTGTCGTTCCTCATCCCGTTCGACGCGATCGCGATCCCGCTCGCATCGATGTTCCGCGACTGGCAGCTGCAGAACACCTTCCTCGGCCTCATCCTCCCCGGGATCGGCAACGGGATGGCGATCTTCCTGTTGCGGACGTTCTTCCTCGCGATCCCCGAAGAGCTCGTCGAAGCTGGACGCCTGGACGGTCTGGGCTGGTGGGGCATCTTCACCCGCATCTACCTGCCGCTCTCGCGCCCCGCCCTGATCGGCGCCGGTCTGATGCTGTTCCTGTTCCAGTGGCAGGCCTACGTCTGGCCGCTGCTCATGGGAACCGACAGCGAGCACATCCTCGGTCCGGTCGCGCTGTCGAACATGCAGGGACAGTTCCAGGTGGACTACGGCGTCCTGTTCGCGGCATCCATGATCCTCGTCCTCATCCCGCTGGCCATCATCCTCGGCTTCCAGCGCTACTTCATCCAGTCCGTCAGCACGACGGGTCTGAAGTAGTGCCGCAGAACACGAAAGGCGCACGACACATGTCTGCACTCCACCACGTCATCCTCGACACCGACATCGGCACGGATGTCGACGACCTGATGGCGCTGGCCCTCATCTTCGGCTCCCCGACGATCGACCTCCTCGGCGTCACCACGGTCTACGGCGACACCGTTTTGCGCGGGCGCATGACGAAGCGCATCGCCGAGATCGCCGGCGTCCCCGTCCCCGTGCACGCCGGGGAGTCCGACACGCGCTCCGGGCGGGAGATCTGGTGGGCGGGGCACGAGGCTCGGCTGTACGACGACCTCGACCGGCACTCGCTCGACGGTGCGGATGCCGTCGGGCATCTCGTCGACACCGTGTGCGCGGCACCGGGCACGGTCGACGTGATCGCGATCGGACCGCTGACCAACATCGCCGCAGCCATCGAGCGCGACTCCCGGTTCTCCGATGCGATCCGGCACCTGTGGGTCATGGGTGGCTCGTTCACGGCGGAAGACGAACCGGAGCACAACTTCCGCAGCGACGCGACCGCCGCCGAGATCGTCTTCGCCGCAGGGATCCCGACGACGGTGGCGGGACTCGAGGTCACACGCCTCATCACGATGGGGCGTGACGCGCTCGCCCGAATGAGCGCGGCGGGGGAGCTCGGACGCGTGATCGACGCCGAGATCCGCCAGTGGTGGGACTTCTGGGGTACGGAGTGGAACGTGCCGCACGATCCCGTCACGGTTCTCACGCTGACGCAGCCCGAGCTCTTCCGATGGTCGCCGAGCGGTCGCATCGAGATCCTCCGTGGCGGCGAGAGCGAGGGCGTCAGCCGGTTCCACCCCGGTGAGGGCGCGACCAGGATCGTCACAGGACTCGATGCGGAAGCCGTCGCCGAGGCCATTGTCGTCGGCATCGTCGACGCCGCGGTCGGAGCGAACGCCTGACCAGCGCTACGGCACGAGGATGATCTTGCCCGAGGCGGCGCCGGTCTCCATGAGCTCATGGGCCTGCGCCGCCTCGGCGAGCGGGAGCTCGGGGCCGAGGTCGACCACGAAGTCCCCGGTGTCGAGGAGTGCGATCGTCGCGGGCAGCGCCTCGGCACGCCAGGCGAGCTCCTGCTCGGTCAGCGGGACGGGGGAGCCGCCGGAGAAGGCGCGGATGCCGAAGGACGCGGCATCCGGTCCCCGCACGATCGTCGCGATCCTGTCACGGTCGGAGACGAGCGCGAGCGAGGTCTCGATCGCCTCGTCCGTGCCTGCGCAGTCGAGCACCACCGTGACGGCGGCCGGCGCCGCTTCGCGGACCCGCTCGAGCAGGCCGTCGCCGTAGGCCACGGGGATCGCGCCGATCTCGCGCAGCTGGTCGTGACGTGCAGGGCTCGCGGTCGCGATCACGGTCGCACCCCAGGCCGCAGCGAACTGCACGGCGGCCTGTCCGACCGCGCCGGATCCCCCGTGCACGAGCAGCACGTCGCCGTCGGTCACGCCGAGCGAGCGCAGGGCCTGGTAGGCGGTTCCGGCAGGGATGCCGATCGCGGCGCCCTCGGCCATGGTGACGGAGTCGGGGAGCTTCGCGAGCTTCTCGGTGGAGATCGCGAGCGCGGAGGCGTAGGTGCCGTGTCCGTCGCGGATCGCCACCCGGTCGCCGACCGCGAGATCGTCGACGCCCTCGCCGAGCACCTCGACCACACCGGCCCCGTCGAACCCGACCGGTCGTGGTTCCGTGATCGGCGGGGAAGGGCGCTTGCCGCCGCGCAGCTTGGCATCGATCGGATTCGCGCCCGCGGCCTCGATGCGGACGACGACCTCGCCGCGTGCGGCGACCGGGTCGGGGATCTCGATCAGATGCAGGACGGCGGGGGATCCGATTTCGGTGTACACGATCGCACGGGCCATGGGTTCAGGCTACCGGCGTCCGACGACGGTGGGCTTCGCCTCCGTCCTGGCGTCCGCCTCGATTCCCTGCCACGCGAGATGAAGGAGATCACGCGGTTCGAAGGAGCTCCTGCCCGCATCGGACCTTCAGATCAGGAGATCTCCTTCACGACGTGCGCCCGGGCGTCGCGGATCAGCGGCCCGACAGCACCTTCATGATGCGCTGCGGCGACACCGGCTGCGCGGTGCCCAGACGCTGCGCGAACACGCTCACGCGGTACTCCTCCAGCAGCCAGCGCACGTCGATGAGCGCGGGCGTCGCGTCGGCGGAGAGCGGGATCGTGCCACCGGCGTCTTCGAACGCCTTCGCCATCCGCTCGTACTCGGTCATGCGGGCGCGGTCCTTGCCCGGCTCGCTGGCGAGCGTCTTGAGTCGGTCGAGCATCCCCTCCAGATAACGCGGGAAGTGCGCGAGGCGGTCTGCTCCGGCGGCGGAGACGAAGCCCGGATGCAGCAGGCCGCTCAGCTGGGTGCGGATGTCGTTCAGCGGTCCGAGCAGGGCGAGCGAGTTCTGTGACTTGATGCCGCGCTCGACGTCTCGGGACTTGGTGAGGATGCGGGCGACAAGCGAGACGCACGCGAAG
Source organism: Microbacterium sp. NPDC090218 (assembly GCA_044900255.1). Lineage (GTDB taxonomy): Bacteria > Actinomycetota > Actinomycetes > Actinomycetales > Microbacteriaceae > Microbacterium. The sequence continues at coordinate 903,843 of JBJDMS010000002.1, forward strand.
AGCTCGTCCACGAGCACGGCCGAGACCGCATCGCGCACGCGGGCGAAGTCCGCCTCGTTGCGCACGATGCCGTCGACGGTCGAGGCCTGGATGACCTTGCGGGCCACGGCCGCGCGACAGTCCTCGATGAGAGCGGCGGCGGACTGGTACGGCGACGCCGCGAGCGCGAGCTTCTCCTGGCTCGTGAGGTGCTCCTGCACGTACGAGGAGGGGGAGGGGACACCCAACAGCACGAGTCGCAGCACACCGTCGCGGGTCGAGGTGGCCGCGGCATCCGGCGTCGACTCGACCCGCACCGACACGCTCTTGCCCTGGTCGACGATCGCGGGATAGCCGCGCACGACACCGCCGGCCACCCGGGTGTCGAGCACCTCGGGCAGGTCTCCGAAAGTCCAACTCGTGAGGCCGGTCTGCTCGACCGGAGCCGCGGCGACACGTTCGGCTCCGCGGCCTCCGCCCGGGGCTCCCGATCGGGGAGGGGCGGCGATCGAGCGGGCGACACTGCTGCGTGCACGGTCGGAGAGCTGCGTCTGCAGGGCCCGCAGGTCGCGGCCCGAGCCGACGATCCGGCCGCGTTCGTCCACCGCGCGGAAGTTCATGCGCAGGTGCGCGGGGACCCGCTCGTCGTCGAAGTCCGCCGCCGAGACCAGCTGGTTCGCGAGCGGCTGGATGCGCCGGGCCAAGGCCTCTTTGAGGGTGCGCGGGGGTAGGCCGCCGTGCGACTCCGGACCCTCCTCGGCGAGCTCGGCGCCGAATTTCTCCGCCCAGTCGGCGGCGGGCACCACATGGCGGCGGATGGCCTTGGGCAGCGCGCGCAGCAGTCCCGTCACGAGTTCGGCGCGGAGGCCGGGAACCTGCCAGTCGAAGCCGCGGTCCTCGACCTGCGCGAGCAGGGGCAGCGGCACGACCACGCTGACGCCGTCGTCATCGGCTCCCGGTTCGAACCGATACGCGAGTCCGAGCACCTGATCGCCCTGCGTCCACCGCGTCGGGAACTCGCGCTGATCCGCACGCTCCTCATCGTCGATGAGGTCGCTCTCGCGCATCACGAGCAGCTTCGGCGTGGTCGCCATCGCCTCGCGCCACCAGCTCTCGAACGAGCGCACGTCGAACACGTCGGCGGGGATGCGGTCGTCGTAGAACCGGAACACGGCTTCGTCGCCGGCGAGGATGTCGCGGCGGCGCTCGCGCTCCTCCAGCTTCTCGAGTCGTTTGCGCAGTTCGGCGTTGCTGCGCCAGAACGCGCTCACGCGCTTGTCGATGCGCGTCGGGTCCCACTCACCCTCGACGAGTGCGTGCCGCACGAACAGCTCACGCGAGGCCGCCCGGTCGATGCGGGCGAACTGCACTCGTCGCCGAGGGATGATCTCGAGGCCGAACAGCGTCACCTTCTCGAAGGCGACCGCGGCGCCGGCGTCCTTCGACCAGTGCGGCTCGGTCACCTGCCGCTTGGCGAGGTCACCGGCCAGCGGCTCCGCCCAGGCCGGGTCGATCGCGGCGACCGTGCGGGCGAAGGTGCGCGAGGTCTCGACGATCTCGGCGGCGATCACCGCACGAGGGCTCTTCTTGCGCAGGCCAGAGCCCGGGAAGATCGAGAAGCGGATGCCGCGTGCGCCGCGGTACTCCGCGATGCGTCGTCCCTTCGGCTCCTTCGCGGGGGAGTGCGCCTTGCCCGCGGGGGCGGTGCGCTCGTCGAGGATGCCGATCTGCGACAGGAGTCCGGACAGCAGAGCGCGATGGATCGCCTCGGGGTCGCTCGCCCCCGTGTCGTCGCGCTGGCGGTCGGGGGTCTTCACGAGCGTGCGCAGTTGGCGGTGCACGTCGAACCACTCGCGCACCCGCACGTAGTTGAGGTGCTCGGAGCGGCACAGCCGACGGAATGCACTCGACCCGAGTTCGCGTTGCTGCTCGCGCAAATGGTTCCACAGGTTCAGCAGGGTCAGGAAGTCGCTGGTCGGGTCGACGAAGCGCGCGTGCAGGCGGTCGGCCTCCTCGCGGCGCTCCTCCGGCCGCTCGCGCACGTCCTGGATCGTCATGCCCGACACGATCGCGAGCACGTCGCGCGTCACCGTGCCGCCGGAACCCGTACGTCCCGCCTCGATCAGCATCCGCGCGAACCGCGGATCGATCGGCATGCGCGAGATGTCACGACCGGTGCGTGTGAGGTGCGGGGAGCCGTCACGGCGGGACGGCTCGACGGCGCCGAGCTCGGTGAGCAGGTCGAAGGCCGCTTTGACCCCGCGTGAGTCCGGCGGAGTGAGGAAGGGGAACGCGCTGATGTCGCCGAAGCCGAGCGACAGCATCTGCAGGATGACCGAGGCGAGCGAGGTGCGCAGGATCTCCGGTTCGGTGTACTCGGGACGCCGGTCGAAGTCCTCTTCCGAGTAGAGGCGGATCGCGATGCCGTCGCTCGTGCGTCCGGCGCGACCCGAGCGCTGGTTCGCCGAGGCCTGCGAGATGGCTTCGATGGGCAGGCGCTGCACCTTGGAGCGGTTGCTGTACCGCGAGATGCGGGCGGTGCCCGTGTCGATCACGTACTTGATGCCGGGGACGGTGAGGCTCGTCTCGGCGACGTTCGTCGCGAGGATCACCCTCCGGCGGACGCCGGGCACCCTGCTGCGCTCGAAGACCCGGTGCTGGTCGGCGGCGGAGAGGCGGCCGAACAGGGGCAGCACCTCGGTGGGCGAACGGTCGTTCGCGTACGCACCGCGCACGGCGTCGGCGGCGTCGCGGATCTCGGCTTCACCGGGCAGGAACACGAGCACGTCACCCGCCGCCTCACGGTCGAGCTCGCGCAGGGCGGCGACGATGGCCGAGACCTCGTCCTCCGGCTCGGCGGCCGGCTCCGCCTCTTCCGCGTCCTCCGCCTGTCCGCGGTAGCGGATCTCCACGGGGTAGGTGCGTCCTGACACCTCGATGATCGGTGCGGGTGTGCCGTCCGCGGCGGCGAAGTGCTTCGCGAAGCTCTCGGGGTCGATCGTCGCCGAGGTGATGATGACCTTGAGGTCGGGGCGCTCGGGGAGGATGCGGGAGAGATAGCCGAGGAGGAAGTCGACGTTGAGGGAGCGCTCGTGCGCCTCGTCGATGATGATCGTGTCGTAGCGCGTGAGCAGCCGGTCGCGGTGGATCTCGTTGAGGAGGATGCCGTCGGTCATCAGCGCGATGCGGGTGGCGTCGGAGACCTTGTCGGTGAAGCGCACCTTGTACCCGACCAGCGTGCCGAGCTCGACCTGGAGCTCCTCGGCGACACGTTCCGCGATCGTGCGCGCGGCGAGGCGGCGAGGCTGTGTGTGGGCGATGCGCTCGCGCCCGAGGTCGAGGGCGATCTTGGGGAGCTGCGTCGTCTTGCCGGAACCGGTCGCCCCCGCGACGATCACGACCTGGTGGTCGCGGATGGCGTCGGCGATCTCGGCCCTGGCTGCGCTGACGGGCAGCTCCGGGGGATAGGAGATCACGGGAGAGGACATAGCCCTCCATCGTATGACGGGAATCGCCCCCTACGATCAACTGGTGATCACCGCACTGCCTCCCGTCCGCTGGTTCCGTGAGTTCGGTCGGCCTCCGCGCATCCTCGGGCTCGACGTCGCCCGAGGACTGGCCATCCTCGGCATGGCCGGTGCGCACATCGGCGAGACCGAGTCGTTCGTCTGGGCGGACCCCGCGACATGGACGGACCTGGTGCACGGGCGGTCCTCGATCCTCTTCGCGCTGCTCGCCGGGGTGTCGATCGCGCTCATGACCGGGCGCAGCACGCTGCCCGAGCGCGAGCGCATCCCGAGCATCCGGCTGAACCTCGTCGGGCGTGGCGCGGTGATTTTCCTCATCGGGCTCGCGCTGGAGATGCTGAACACCCCGATCGCCGTGATCCTCACGCTCTACGGCATCCTCTACGTCGCGGTGATCCCGTTCCTGCGGTGGCGCCCGTGGCAGCTGCTGCTCGGTGCGGGGGTGCTCGCGCTTCTGGGGCCGGCGCTGCTCGCCTTCCTCGGTGCGGTGATGCTGCATCCGTTCGGCACCGGCATCGGGTTCGTCCTGTACGGCACGTATCCGATCACGGTGTGGATGGCACTCGTGCTCGGTGGGATGGCTCTGGGACGGCTGTCCGTTCAGCGGGTGCGCACGGCCGTGGTCGCACTCGTCGTCGGCGTCGTGCTCGCGGTCGTGGGCTACGGCCTGGGTGGGATCGGGCAGGCCGCAGGGGTCACCGGATCCGTCGGCGGCAGTTCCTCCTTCAGCGACAGCGCCTTCAGCGACAGCGGGTTCAGCAGCAGCGCGTTCACCGATAGCGGCGGCGGCGTGGTGTCGGTGCCGTCCGGATGGGAGGGCTATCCGCAGGCGCTCGCCGAATCGGATCCGCTCGGCGCGGTCCTCACCGCCGTCTTCGCGGTCGAGCCGCACAGCGGTGGCACGGCGGAGGTGCTCGGGTCCGGGGGATTCGCGCTCGCGGTGATCGCGCTGTGCCTGCTGCTGAGCCGACCACTGCGCTGGGTGCTGCTGCCGCTGGGTGCACTCGGCTCCATGCCCCTGACGGCATACAGCGCGCACGTGCTCTCGATCGTCCTCGTCGGCGGGCCCGGTGCCTTCTTCTCGAGCAATGCCTTCTGGGCCGCCACCGCGGTGGGACTGCTGGTGGTGACGACGCTCTGGTCGATGTTCTTCGGGCGCGGTCCGTTGGAACGGCTGGTCGGGCGCGGGGCTGCCGCGATGGCGGCGGTTCCTCGGCGCTGAGGCGGCAGCCGCGGCTCCGGAGACGAGCAGCGAGGAGCAGGAGGGGTGCGCCGCTTCGGGTTCGGCGCGCCCCTCCTGCGGTCTCTCAGAAGTGGGTGCCGCCGTCGATGCGGACCTCGGTGCCCGTGATGAAGGCGCCGTCTTCGCTCGCGAGCATCGCGACCACGCCAGCGACCGACTCCGGTCCGGCGAAGCCCTGCCCGATCGCGGGCGCGAGCTTCATGAACAGGCTCATGTCGGCATCGGCGGGAAGGCCGGGCCCGTTGCTCTGGCCGCTCTGACCCGATCCGTCCGTCATGCCCGACGAGATCGAGCCCGGCTGCACCGCGGTGAAGCGGATGCCGCTCTTCGCGTACTCCGCCGCGAGGGCGTGGGTCATCGACTGCACCCCGCCCTTGCTGGCCGCATACGCCGCCATGTAGGGGTGCGCGAAGCCGGCCGAGGTCGAGCTGAAGTTGACCACCGCGGAGGAGGTGCCCTCCAGAAGTGCCGGAATGGCTTCGCGGATCACCAGGAAGGTCCCGACCAGGTTGATCCGAATGACCTGCTCGAACTGATCGAGCGTCGTCTCGTGTGTGTGCGAGGAGCGCAGGATGCCGGCGGCGTTCACGAGCACGTCGAGCCCGCCCAGAGTGGCGACGGCTTCGGCGACGCCGGCGGCGACCGAGGCTTCGTCGGCGATGTTCATGGTGACGGTCGTGAGGTGGTCGGCGAGCGGGCCGGCCTTGGCGACCGTGTCCTCGAGGCCGGCGGTGCTGACGTCGGCGGCGACGACGCTGCCGCCTTCGCGGAGCATGCGCAGCACCGTGGCCTGCCCGATGCCCGACCCTCCGCCGGTGACGAGCGCCCGACGTCCTTCGTAGCGGTTCATGATCTTCCCTTTCCTCGTGGTGTCGTGGTGACGACGTTCCGTTGTGGGCAGACTATGCCTGTATGGCATGTTGTGCCAACTAGTCTCAACCTGACGCTTGACGCCGGTATTCCCGTACGCTGTGACTCGTGGAGACCTCGACCCTCACCGAACGCCGCAAGGCTGCGACCGAACGCGACATCGCCGCCGCCGCCGCCGAGCTGTTCGCCGAGCAGAGCGTCGGCGCGGTGACAGCCGAGCAGATCGCCGCACGGGCGGGCGTCTCGGTGCGCACCTTTTATCGCTACTTCGCGCGAAAGGAAGACGCGATCACCCCGATCCTCACGATCGGCGCGCAGCGCTGGCAGGAGGCGTTCGCGCAGGTCGGCGAGCGGTCGCTGCGGGAGCAGGTGCCCGAGATCATCGCCTCCCAGCTCGCCGAGGGAGAGGGTGTGGGCCTGGAACTCGAGACGATGCTCGGCGTGCTCCGAGGGCTCGAAGACGACGTCTCACTCCGCGACGTCTGGCTGCGCGTCAACGACGACTCGGAGCGTCGGCTCCGTGAGATCCTGCACGAGCGCGGCGTCGCCGAATGGGAGTCCAGACTGCTCGCTGCCGTCGCGACCGACGCCATCCGCGTCGGGCTGGAGCAGTGGGCGGCAGACCCCGAGGGACAGCGCCCGGCGGCGCGCGCCGTCGAGGCGTTCGAGACGATGTCCCGCGGACTCCGCGGTCTCGACTGACATCTTTCTTCATCCCCCGGCCTCCCTGTCCGACACCGGTCATAGGCTGGAGGAATGAGCATTCCTGCACTCGAACTGAACGACGGCAACTCCATCCCGCAGCTCGGCTACGGCGTCTTCAAGGTGCCGCCGGCAGAGACCGAGCGTGCGGTGAGCGAGGCGCTGGAGATCGGCTACCGCCACATCGACACGGCCGCCATCTACGGCAACGAAGAGGGCGTCGGCGCGGCGATCGCGTCTTCGGGCATCGCTCGTGACGAACTCTTCATCACGACCAAGCTCTGGAACGACCGCCACCACGACGAGGAGCCCCGCGCGGCCATCGCCGAGAGCCTCGAGAAGCTCGGCCTCGAGAAGGTCGACCTGTATCTGGTGCACTGGCCCACCCCGGCCAAGGACGACTACGTGCACGCGTTCGCGAAGCTCGTCGAGCTCCGTGAGGCGGGCTTGACCCGCAGCATCGGCGTCTCGAACTTCCTGGTGCCGCACCTCGAGCGCACGGTGAAGGAGACCGGCGTGGTTCCGGCCGTGAACCAGATCGAGCTGCACCCTGCGTACCAGCAGCGCGACGTGGTCGCCTGGGCGGGCGAGCACGGCGTGCGGATCGAGGCGTGGGGCCCGCTCGGTCAGGGCAAGTACGACCTGTTCGGCACGCCGGCCGTCGCCGACGCCGCGGCCGCGCACGGGGTCACGCCTGCCCAGGCCGTGCTGCGCTGGCACCTGCAGAAGGGCATCATCGTGTTCCCGAAGTCGGTGCGCGCCGAGCGCCTGCGCGAGAACCTCGACGTCTTCGGCTTCGACCTGACGGATGCCGAGATCGCGGCGATCGATGCCCTCGACCCGCTCGACGGCTCCGGTCGTGTCGGCTCGCACCCGGACGAGGTCAACTGACGACCGGCCCGAGGCCCAGATGACGCCCCGTGTCGCCGCGCGCGACACGGGGCGTCGTCGTGAGTACCGTCGAGGCATGACAGCTCCGTTCCGCGTCGTGGCCGTGTCGGGATCCCTGCACGAGCCGAGCAAGACGACCGCCCTCGTCCGCGCGATCACGGCCGCGATCTCCGAGCGCGCCGAGGTCGAGTCGCAGCTCATCGAGCTGACGCAGATCGGCCCGGGGCTCGCGGGTGCCCTGCAGCGCGACCAGCTGCCGCCGGAAGTGGAGGCGCAGCTGCAGGCGATCGAGTCCGCCGACCTGCTGATCGTGGGAAGCCCCGTCTACCGGGCGTCCTTCACCGGGCTCTTCAAGCACCTGTTCGACTTCGTCGGCCAGTACGACCTCGTCGGCAAGCCCGTGCTGCTCGCGGCGACGGGTGGCGGTGAGAAGCATGCGCTGATCATCGAGCACCAGCTGCGTCCGCTGTTCGCGTTCTTCCAGGCGCTCACCCTCCCGGTCGGCGTCTACGCGAGCAACACCGATTTCGACGGCTACGAGATCGCCTCCGACGTGTTGCACGCCCGCATCGCGCTGGCCGCCGAGCGGGCCCTCCCGCTGGTCGGCTACGCCGCCTCACGTCCGGTCGAACTCCTCGTCGGCTGACCCGCGCACCGGCTGCGCGGCGTAGCGTGAGGGCATGACCAACCGGCTCGCCGACACGCTCAGCCCGTACCTCCGCGCTCACGCGGACAACCCGGTCGAGTGGTTCCCCTGGGGCGAGGCGGCGTTCGAGGAAGCGCGGCGCCGCGATGTGCCGATGCTGATCTCGATCGGCTACTCGACCTGTCACTGGTGTCACGTGATGGCGCGGGAGTCGTTCGCCGACCCGGCGACGGCCGCACTCATCAACCAGGGATTCGTGGCCGTGAAGGTCGACCGCGAGGAGCACCCGCAGGTGGACGGCGCCTACATGGCCGCGGCATCCGCCTTCACGCAGAACCTCGGCTGGCCGCTCACGGTCTTCGCCACGCCCCGCGGGCGCACCTTCTACGCCGGCACGTACTGGCCGCGGGAGGCCCGCGCCCCGATGCCCGCGTTCCGCGACGTGCTCGCGGCGGTGCAGGAGGCGTGGACGCTGCGACGCGCGCAGGCCGAGGAATCCGCGGATGCCGTGACCGACGCGCTCGCCCGTGCGGCGGAATCCGCGCCATCGGACCTGCCCGACGTCATCGCGCTCGCGACCGCGGCGCAGGCGATCGCCCAGCGTGAGGACCGGCAGTTCGGCGGCTTCGGCGGTGCCCCCAAGTTCCCGGTGGCGACGACGCTGCGCTTCCTCCAGCATCCGCTCGTTCGTGAAGGCGCTCCGGATGCCGCGGCGGCGGCGGTGCGCGCCCTCGCGGCGATGGCGGGATCGGACCTGCGCGACGCCGACGGCGGGTTCTTCCGCTACGCGACCCAGCGCGACTGGACGGTGCCGCACTACGAGCGGATGCTCACCGACAACGCGCAGCTGCTCGATGTCGCCCGCGAGGCGGAGGATGAGCCGACCGTGCGGGGTATCGCCGCATTCCTGATTGACGTGCTCCGGCGCGACGGCGGTGGATTCGGTGCCGCGCAGGATTCCGAGTCGTGGATCGACGGGGTGCGCGACGAGGGCGGCTACTACCTCCGTCCCGTCGCCGAGCGAGCGGGGCTGGAACCCCCGGCCGTCGACGGCAAGGTGATCACAGGCTGGAACGGCCTCGCGATCGGTGCGCTCGCCCGCGCGGGTGCGGCTCTGGGCGAGCAGACCTGGATCGATGCCGCGGCGACCGCCGCCGATCGGGTGCTGCGGGTCAACAGGAACTCCGACGGTCGGATCGTGCGCACGTCGCTCGACGGTCGGGCATCGGCCGCCGTCGCCACCGCCGCCGACCTGGGCCTCCTCGCCGACGGCCTGTTCGCCCTCGCCCTGGCGACCGGCGACGCCGAATGGGCCGTGACGGCACGCGGAATCCTCGACGATGCGCTCGGAGGGAACGGCGGCGACGACCCGTTGCTGTCCGCCCAGGGCATCGCGACCTCGCCCGACCAGACCGACGGCGACCTGCCCTCCGATGCGGCCGCGGTGGCCGGTGCCGCACTCACGGCCTGGTGGCTGGGAGCGGGAGACCGGTACCGGCAGGCGGCCGTCGCGTCCGTGAGCGCCCTCGCCGCGCGGTCGCTCGAGCAGCCGTTCGCCCACGGCACGCTGCTGAGGGTGGCCGCGGGGCTCGCCGTGCCCCCGCGCCAGCTCGTCGTGGTCACCGCGGCGCGTGACGGTGCGCTCGCCACGGCCGCCAGGGGAGCGGACGCCGAAGTGGTCGCGATCGTCACCCCGGCGCTGGCGCACGCCTTCGCGGATGCGGGGTTCGAGTTGTTCGAGGGCAAGGAGGCGACGGCGGAGCGTGCCTACGACTGCCGCGCGTTCGTGTGCCGACTGCCGGTGAGCGATCCTGCCGAGGTGTCGGTCGCCCGCTGAGTGCGGGGTCGTCGTGGAGCACTGTGCAATCTGCCTAGGTATTCGCGGTCTGAGGGCGACTTGTTGCGCGAGTTGCGCAGCATCTGGTGCACCGATTGCCCAGTGCATGGCGTCCGTTCTAGTGTTGCGCGACAGCAGGCGGTGCCACCAGGGCCGCCGCCGGATCACAGCAAGGATGCTCTGACGATGCCCCTCCCCACCCGCGCCGGACTCGACGCCGTTCCCGCGTACCGACAGGGGCGCTCCGCCCCGGCCGGTGCCTCGAAGCTCTCCTCGAACGAATCGCCGCATCCGCCCCTGCCGTCCGTCGTCCAGGCCGTGCGCGAACGCCTCGAGGGCATCAACCGCTACCCCGACATGAGCGCGGCCGCGCTGCGCGCACAGCTGGCGGCCCGGTACGGAGTCGATGCTTCCGAGGTGACCGTGGGTGCCGGGTCGGTCGAGATCGCATCCCAGCTCATCCACGCGGTCGCGGGCGACGGCGATGAGGTCGTCTTCGCGTGGAGGTCGTTCGAGGCCTACCCCTCGCTCATCCGCATCGCCGGTGCCGAACCCGTCCCGGTTCCGCTCGACGAAGACCACGCGCACGACCTCGACGCGATGCTCGCCGCCATCACCCCGCGCACGCGGCTCATCTTCGTCTGCAACCCGAACAACCCCACCGGGACCGTGGTCGGCGCCGACGAGCTCGAGCGCTTCGTCGCCGCGGTGCCGCATGACATCCTCGTCGTGATCGACGAGGCGTACGTGCACTTCGACCGCACCGAGAGCCGTGGCGCCGGCATCGAGCTGTTCCGACGCCACCCGCATGTGGCCGTGCTGCACACCTTCTCGAAGGCGTACGGGCTCGCCGGGCTCCGCATCGGCTACGCGATCGCCCCGGCCGCGGTCGCCGAGAACCAGCGCAAGGTGGCCGTGCCCTTCGGCGTGACCGACCTCGCCCAAACCGCTGCCCTCGCCTCGCTCGACGCCGAGGACGAGCTCGCGTCACGCATCGATGAGGTGGTCGCGCAGCGCGATCGGCTGTACGACGCGCTCGTCGCCGCCGGATGGCCCGCCGTCCGCTCGCAGGCCAATTTCGTGTGGGTGCCGTCGGGTGATCGCACGGCGGAGCTCGAGAGTCTGTTGCAGGCGGGCGGGGTGGTCGCACGCGTCTTCGCGGGCGAGGGCGTGCGCATCTCCTCCGGATCCGCGACCGACATCGACCGCGTGGAGGCCGCGCTCGCCGCCGAGCTCGTCGAGGTGAACGCATGACCGGCGACCGCCTGACCGAGGTCCCGCCGACCACGACGACCACCAAGGGACTGCACCCGGGGCTCACCCGCCGACAGATCTCGATGATGGGTCTCGGCGGCGCGATCGGCGCCGGACTGTTCGTCGGATCGGGGCAGGCGATCAGCATCGCCGGTCCCGCCGTCCTGGTCTCATATCTCGTCGCGGGCGGCATCGTCGTGCTGGTGATGGCCATGCTCGCCGAGATGGTCGCGGCGCGGCCGAGCTCGGGCGCGTTCAGCTCCTACGCGCAGAAGGCGATGGGGCGCAGCGCCGGCAGCGCCGTGGGCTGGCTCTACTGGATCCAGCTGGTCGTGGTGATCGCGGCCGAGGCGACGGGCGCGGGTGCGATCGTGGCGAACTGGACGCCCGGCATCCCCGCCTGGGTGTGGGTGCTGATCTTCGTCGTGGCGCTGACCGCGGTGAACCTGTTCGGCGTGCGCAACTACGGCCGCTTCGAGTTCTGGTTCGCGGCGATCAAGGTCGCGGCGATCATCGCGTTCCTCGTCGTGGGCGTGTGCGCGATCCTCGGACTCATCCCCGGCGTCGCCGCGACCGGCATCTCGAACCTCGTCGACAACGGGGGCTTCGCGCCGAACGGCATCGCGGGCATCGCCGGCGCCCTCCTCATCGTGGTGTTCGCGTTCGGCGGCACCGAGGTCGTCGCGATCGCCGCCGCAGAGTCGAACGACCCTGCGCACAACATCCGCCGCATCGTCCGCGAGGTGCTCGTGCGCATCCTGGTCTTCTACGTCGGATCGATCTTCGTGATCGTCGCCGTGCTCCCGTGGAACGACCCGGCGGTGAAGGCGGGGCCCTTCTCGGCGGTGCTCGAGACTCTGAACGTGCCGGGGGTCGGCCTCGTGATGGACCTCATCGTGATCATCGCGCTGCTGTCGGCCATGAACGCCAACATCTACGGCGCCTCCCGTATGGCCTACTCGCTGGGGGAGCGCGGCCTGGCTCCACTGGCCGCGACCCGCACGAGCCTCAAGGGCGTGCCGTTCGTCGCGGTGCTGGCGTCGGTCGCCTTCGGCTTCGTCACGGTCGGGCTCAACTGGGCCTTCCCCGACGTGGTCCTCCCGGCCCTGCTCAACGTGGTCGGCTCGACGCTGCTCGTGATCTGGACGGCGACCGCCGTGGCGCAGATCATCCTCCGCCGTCGTGCGGATCGTGCGGGCGAGGCGATGCCGATGCGGATGTGGGGCTTCCCCTGGTTGTCATGGCTGTGCCTGGTGCTGCTCGCCGCCGTGATCGCGCTCGCGATGATCGATCCGGCCGCACGCATCCAGCTCCTGCTCACGCTGGGTCTCACCGCCGTACTCCTCCTCGTCGCCCGTGCGACCAGGAGTGTGGCCCGGCCCGGCGTCCCGCGGGAGTAGGCGGTGCGCATCGATCGCCTCGACGCCCAGCTCATCCGACTGCTCACGGAGTCGCCGCAGCTGCCGATCCTGGAGTGTGCGAGGCGGCTCGGGATCGCACGCGGCACCGCGACCAGCCGCCTCGCGCGCCTGCACGAGGGCGGGGTGATCGAGGCGATCGTGCCGCGCGTCGACCCGGCCGGCTTCGGCTACGGCGTCGTCGCATTCTGCCTGGTGGAGATCGACCAGAAGGTCGGACACGATGATGTGGCCACGGCCCTCGCGGATGCGGTTCCGGAGATCGTCGACATGCACACGGTCACCGGCGCCAGCGACATGCAGCTGAGGCTGGTGGCACGCGACGCCACGCAGCTGCAGGAGGTGCTCGACCGTGTTGCGCTCGTGCCGGGGGTCGCGCGCACGGCGTCGTCCATCGCGATGCGCACGCACCTGTCCGGGCGGGTGCTCCCGCTCGTGGATCATGTCGCGTCGGATGAGGTGCTCTAGGCCTCCTCGCGCGGAGCGCTCACACCCAGCCGGGCAGCCAGTTGTGCAGCAGCCAGAACTCGTAGGGCACGCTCATACCGGTCCACAGCGGCAGGAAGAACGCCGACACCACCACCACGAACGCGAGGAAGATCGTCACGGTCCGCTCGCCCGACTGCCTCCGGTAGAGCGGATCCTCGCGCTTGCCCGCGATGATCCGCAGCGTCATCGCCAGGGACAGCACGAGGAACGGCATCATCACCACCGTGTAGAACTGGAAGATCGTGCGCTCGGGGAACATCAGCCACGGCAGGTAGGTGACGGCGAGGCCGACCAGCGGGATGCTCAGTTCCACGCCGATCGACTGCCGTGTGATCCAGCCGCGCACCAGTCGGTACAGGAGATAGACGGTGGCGGCGACCCCGCCGTACCAGATGAGTGGATTCGGGATCGCGGAGATCACGCCGATGCAATGATCCGTGCCGCAGCCGGTGGGGTCCGAATCGACCCAGACCGCCGTCGGGCGCAGCAGGAACGGCCACTCCCAGGCGGGGCTCGCATAAGGATGCCCGCGACTCAGGCCGACGTGGAAGCCGAGCATGGACTCGTGGTACTTCCACAGCGCGACCAGCGGATTCGGAGCGCTCTGCCGGTCATAGCCCCCCGCGGTCACGAGCCACCCGGTCCAGCTGATCAGGTACACGGCCAGGGCGGGGAAGACGAGCAGGACGAAAGAGACCGGACCCTGCCGGAACGCGGCGGCTGTCGGCCACAGGACCACGCCGGCGCGACGACGGGCCAGCGCGTCGGTGACCACGACGTACAGTCCGAAGCCGGCCAGGGCGTAGAGGCCGGACCACTTCACGGCAGAGGCCGCGCCGAGGGCGACGCCGGCCGCGACCAGCCAGGGGCGACGCCAGAGCACGGGCCCCCAGAACGGGTCGGGCGCATCGGGGTCGCGTCTCTCGAGCACGGGGATCGTGCGCTGCCGATCGATCAGCACGAACAGGACGCCCAGCAGGATGAAGAACGTCAGGATGCCGTCGAGTAGCGCGATCCGGCTCATCACGATGCTGAGGCCGTCGATCGCCAGCAGCGTCCCGGCGACCGTCGCCACGACCACGGAGCCGCTCAGACGTCGGGCGATCAGATACACCAGGAGGACCGAGCCCGTTCCGAGGATCGCAGTGGCCAGTCGCCATCCGCCGCTGTTCTCCGGCCCGCCGATCGACATGCCGAGCGCGATGAGCCATTTGCCGAGCGGGGGATGCACGATGAACGAGCCCTCGTCCGAGAGCGGAAGGCTCTGGCCGGTCACGAACGCCTCGTTCGCGTTCTCGCCCCAGGTGCCTTCGTAGCCGAGGGTCCACAGTGACCAGGCGTCCTTGACGTAGTAGGTCTCGTCGAAGGCGAGCTGGTGCGGATGGGAGAGCCCGACCAGGCGCAGCACCGCGGCCAGGGCAGTGATGACCAGCGGTGCGAGCCACCGGATCGCTCGACCCCAGTCGGGGTCGAGCAGCACTCGATCGCGCAGCCGCCCGTAGCGCGTCAGCCGCGCCTCGGGGGCGGGCAGCAGGGGCTCGGGCGCGGTCACCGCTCCAGCCTAGACAACGCCCCTTCCAGGGGAGCTGCATCCGGCGCGCCTATGCTGGGCGGGTGATCATCCTCGCCGCCACTCCGATCGGAAATCTCGGTGACGCGTCGCGGCGTCTCGTGGAGGTGCTGGAGAACGCGGAGGTCGTCGTCGCGGAGGACACCCGCACCACGCAGCGTCTGCTCAAGGCCCTGCAGATCACCAATCGTCCCCGACTGATCGCCCTGCACGACCACAACGAGAAGCAGAAGGCCGCCGAACTGGCCGCTCTCGCCGCCGAGACCGACATCGTGGTGATGAGCGACGCAGGGATGCCGACCGTCAGCGATCCCGGCTACGGACTGGTCGCCGAGGCCGTGGCGCAGGGGGTCACCGTCACCGCGATCCCCGGCCCGAGCGCCGTGCTGATGGCGCTCGCGATCTCGGGGCTGCCCACCGACCGTTTCACGTTCGAAGGGTTCCTGCCGCGCAAGCCGGGGGAGCGGCGCTCGACCCTCAGAGCGCTGGCGTCAGAACCGCGCACCATGGTCTTCTTCGAGTCTCCGGCCCGCCTCGCGAGCGCTCTCGCCGACATGGGAGCCGCCTTCGGCGACGAGCGGCGGATCGCGGTGTGCCGCGAACTCACGAAGCTGTACGAGGAGGTCCGCCGTGGCACGGCATCCGAGCTCGTCGCCTGGGCGGAGAACGGCGTGAAGGGCGAGATCGTCGTCGTGGTCGAAGGCGCGGCGCGCCGGGACGCCTCCCCGGACGACGCCCTCGCCCAGGTGCAGAAGCTCGTCGCCGATGGCGTCCGGCTGAAGGATGCCGCCTCCGAGGTCGCCGCGCTCACCGGCCTCTCGTCCCGCGATCTCTACCAGGCCGCGCTCGCCGCCCGCTCCGGAGGGGCGTGACCGTGAGCAAGGCGGCGACCGTGTACGACGTGGCCGACCGGGCCGGCGTCTCGATCGCCACGGTGTCGCGCGTGCTGCGCTCGCCGGATGCGGTGCGCCCGGTCACGCGGGAGCGTGTGCTCGATGCCGTGGCCGCCCTGGGGTACGTCCCGAGCGGCAGCGCCCGCGGTCTCGCAGAACGCCGCACCGGCGTGCTCGGGCTGTACTTCCCGGGGTTCGATGCCGCGGAGGATGCTCCGCCCCTCGATGTGCTCGCGGCGGCAGCCGCGGATGCGCCCCCGTTCGCGATCGTCCAGGATGACGACGACGTCGAGGGGGCGCGTGCCTCGATGCTCTTCCTCGACGAGGTCCTCCGCGGGGCGGAGCTGGAGGCATGGAAGCAGGGCTTCGTGCTCATGGTCGGCGTCGGGCGTGACGACCCGGACCGTTCCACGGTGCGAGACATGGCCGGTCGCGTCGACGGCCTCATGGTCCTCGCGAGCAGCGTGCCGGACGAGGTCCTGGCGAGGCTGGCACGGCGCATCCCCGTCGTCGTGCTGTCCGGTCCTCCTCGTGGCGACCACCATGACCATGTGACCGTGAGCAACGCCGAGGCGATGGCTGAGCTGACGCGGCACATCCTGGCGCAGGTGGGGGATGGGCGCCTGGCCTTCCTCGCCGGTCCCGAGGACTCGCCGGACGGCGGTCAGCGCTGGGAGGGTTTCGTCGCAGCGGTCACGGCAGCCGGTCGGACGGTCGACGACGTGACCGTGTTCCGAGGCGACTTCACTCGTGCATCCGGGCGGCAGGCGGGCGAGGAATTCGTCCGCGCGGGGCTGCCGGCGGCGCTGATCTCGGCGAACGATCAGATGGCGCTCGGCGCGATGGACGTGTTCCGCCGCGCCGGAGTCCGCATGCCCGACGATGTGCTCGTCACGGGCTTCGACGGCATCGATGCGGCGGCGCTGTCCCGCCCTCCGCTGACCACGGTCCGGCAGCCGATGATCGACCTCGGGCGGGCCGCGGTGCAGGTGCTCGCGCGTCGGCTGGAGAGCGCCGACGCCGATCCGGTGGTGGCCCGTCTGCCGCTGCAGATCCTGCTGCGCGAGAGCTCGCAGCGCCCCGCCTGATCGACAGGACGCACGTCCCGTCGTTGGTGTCAAGGGGTTGCCATCCCAAAATGTATGCGCTTACAATCCTGTGAGGCGGCGCAGGTCGCCGTTCATGACAGAGACGACATGAGGTGGCAGATGTCCGGTGGCAGAACACCGAGAGGGCGAATGATCAGGCGCTGGCGCAGAGCCGCGATCGTGGGCCTTGCGGCAGCCGCGGTCGCGCTGAGCGGCTGCAGCATCCAGATCACGTCCCAACCCGATCCCTCGATCGGCGACGACACGATGCTGATCAACGCCGACCACGGCAACCCGTTCTTCACCAAGAACTTCAACCCGTATCTCACCAACACGCGCACGGCGTCGCGGTGGATCTACGAGCCGCTCATCCTGATCAACCCGCTCGACGGCACACAGAACCCGTGGCTGGCGACGGAATGGACGCAGCCCGACGCCCGCACGATCGAGATGACGATCCGCGACGGCGTGCAGTGGAGCGACGGCGAAGACCTGACCGCGGACGACGTGGCGTTCACGTTCCAGCTGCTGAAGGACAACCCCTCCCTCGACATCAAGGGTGCGTGGCAGCACCTCGACAGCGTCGAGACCGACGGGAACGACGTCATCCTGCACCTCAAGACCGAGGACGCGCCTTCGCTGTCGATCCTCGGGCAGACGATGATCGTGCCCGAACACCTGTGGGCCGACGTGAAGGATCCCGGCACCTACCGCAACGAGGAACCCGTCGGCACCGGGCCGTTCGTGCTCGGCAACTACAACGACCAGCAGTACTCGATGGACAAGAACCCCGACTACTGGCAGGCCGACTCGATCGAGATCGAGCACATCGTCCTCCCCGCCACGAACTCGCAGCTCGACACCGTGAGCCGCGGCTACGACTGGGCCTACGCCTTCATCTCCGATGTCGAGGGCACCTGGGGCGCGGCGAGCGAGCACAACTCCTGGTGGTTCCCGCCGGGCGGCGTGATCGCGCTGATGCCGAACCTCGAAGTCGCGCCGTTCGATGACGTGAACGTGCGCCGCGGCATCGCGCTCTCCCTCGATCGTGAGGAGATCGCCGAGACCGCCTCCGAGGGCTACATGAAGCCGGCCGGTCAGACCGGGCTCATCCTCCCGAACCAGGAGGAGTACCTCGACCCGAGCATCCCCAATCAGGGCATGATCACGCAGGACCAGGACGCCGCGCTCGCGGAGTTCGAGAAGGCCGGATACACCCTGGACGGCGACCGCCTCGTGGACGCGGACGGTGAGCAGCTCGAGTTCGCGCTCACGACCGCCAACGGCTTCACCGACTGGACGCGCGCCGCCCAGACCGTCCGCAGCCAGCTCGCCGAGGTCGGCGTCAAGGTCACGCTCAAGCTCCCGCAGCCCGCGGGGTACCAGAGCGCGATCAGCAACGGCGACTTCGAGATGGCGATCGGCGGCATGGGCAACGGCGACGTCTACCAGGCCTACAACAACCTGCTCTCCAGCGAGTTCTACGTGCCGTCCGGCGAGGCGACCGCGAACAACTTCGAGCGGTACCAGTCCGATGAGGTCGATGCACTCCTGGCGGAGTACCGCGAGACCGTCGACGCCGCCCGTCAGGCCGAGATCGTGAAGGAGCTGCAGGGCATCGTCTACGACGAGCTTCCCGTGATCGGCCTGTACTACGGCGGGATCTGGGGCCTGTTCAACGACGCCAAGTTCACCGGCTGGCCCAGCGAGGAAGACCCGTACATGATCCCGCAGAACTACGACTCGGCGCCGCTGGGGATCTTCACGCGCCTCGAACGAGTGAAGGAGGACGACCAGTGAAGTACGTGCTCCAGAAGTTCGGCCTGTTCGTGCTCACCCTGTGGGCCGCGGTCACCCTGAACTTCTTCCTCCCGCGGATGATGCCGGGGTCCCCGGCGGATGCCGCCATCGCCAAGCTCTCCCAGAACGGGCCGGTGTCGGACGCCACACGGGCGGCCATCGAGGCCCAGCTGGGAGTCCCGACCGGATCCCTGTGGGACCAGTACGTGGCCTACCTCGGCCAGGTCGTGCGACTCGACTTCGGCGTCTCGTACACCTTCTACCCGCAGTCGGTGTCGAGCATGGTCTCGACAGCGCTGCCGTACACGCTCGGCCTCGTCGGGATCGTCACGGTGCTCGCGTTCGTGATCGGCACGCTGATCGGCGTCGCCGCCGCCTGGCGTCGCGGCACGTGGCTCGACACGCTGCCGACGCTGACCGGGTCGTTCCTCAGCACGTTCCCCTACTTCTGGACCGCGCTGCTGCTGCTGTTCTTCTTCGGCTACGTGCTGCACTGGTTCCCGACGACCGGCGCCTACTCGGCGACGACGACGCCGGGGTTCACCTGGGACTTCCTCGGAGATCTCCTGAGCCACGCGTTCCTGCCGGCACTGACGATCCTGCTCACCTCCCTGGGCGGATGGATCATCGGGATGCGCAACGCGATGATCAACACGCTCGGCGAGGACTACATCACCTTCGGCGAGGCCAACGGCCTGCACGGACGAACGATCGCCCTCCGCTACGCCGCGCGCAACGCGATCCTGCCGAACCTCACCGGATTCGGGCTCACGCTCGGCGGCGTCGTCGGCGGATCGATCCTCGTCGAGCAGGTCTTCGGGTATCCCGGGATCGGGTATCTGCTGTTCAACGCCGTGATCGGGCAGGACTACCCGCTCATGCAGGCGCTCTTCCTGATGATCACCGTGAGCGTGCTCATCGCCAACTTCCTCGTTGACATCCTGTACGGGGTACTCGACCCAAGGACCCGCCGATGACTTCCACCATGAACGTCAAGATCCCCGCCGAGCGCATCGCCGCGCCCAGCCCGTGGCGCGCTTTCGGGCGCATGGTCGCCACTCTCTGGAGCAACGGCAAAGCGCGTCTCGGGCTCTGCATCCTCGCCTTCTTCGTGCTGGTGGCGGTGTTCGCTCCCGTGCTCGCGCCCTACGGCGCGAAGGACAACGGCTTCGAGCGCAACGCCGATGCCTCCTGGGCGCACTGGCTCGGGACGACGGCAGCGGGGGAGGACGTGCTCAGCCAGCTCATCTACGGCGCGCAGGTCAGCCTCCTCGTCGGCTTCGCGGCCGGCATCCTGTCGACCATCGTGGCCGTGCTCATCGGTCTCAGCTGGGGGTACATGCGCGGATTCGCGGGCGAGGTGGTCGGCTTCATCGTCAACCTCTTCCTCGTGATCCCGGGCCTCCCGCTCATGATCGTGATCGCCGCGTACCTGCAGAACGGCGGCATCCTGATGATCATCGCCGTGATCGTGGTGACCGGCTGGGCGTGGGGCGCTCGCGTGCTCCGCAGCCAGACGCAGTCGCTGCGCGGCAACGACTTCGTCACCTCGGCGCAGTTCTCGGGCGACAGCAGGACGCGGATCGTCTTCCGCGAGATCCTGCCGAACATGACGTCGATCATCGCCGGCACCCTCTTCGGTGCGGCCACCGCGGCGATCCTCGCCGAAGCGGGACTCGAGTTCCTCGGTCTCGGCGACTCCAGCATCGTCAGCTGGGGCACGATGCTCTACTGGGCGCAGAACTCCAACTCCCTGCTCACCGGGCAGTGGCTGCTGCTGTTCGCCCCCGGTCTGTGCATCGCGCTGCTGGCGCTGAGTCTCACACTCATCAACTTCGGCGTGGATGGCATCTCCAATCCGCGCCTGCGAGAGGGGAAGGGCCGATGAGCGCCATGGACTCCAACGAGATCCTGCTCGACGTGCAAGGACTGTCCGTCGAGTACGCCTCGCCGGGCACCACGCCCGTCACGGCGGTCGAGGACGTCTCGTTCTCGCTGCGCCGCGGCGAGTTCGTCGGCCTGGTCGGCGAGTCGGGGTCGGGCAAGTCGACCCTCGGCTTCGCGCTGACCCGGCTGCAGAAGCCACCGGCACGCATCAGCGGCGGACGCATCCTCTTCGGGGGACGCGACATCCGCGAACTCGATGCCGAGGAGCTGCGGCGGCAGCGCCAGGGCGGGTTCGCCATGGTGCTGCAGTCGGGCATGAACGCCCTCAACCCGGTGCGGACCGTGGGCAACCACTTCCGTGACATCTTCGCTGCGCACGGCCATGTTCCGAAGGACGCCCGCGACGCACGGGCTCGCGAGCTCATCGGCAAGGTCGGGCTCGACGACGCGGTGCTCGACCGCTACCCCGGCGAGCTCTCCGGCGGAATGCGCCAGCGCGCCTCGATCGCGCTCGCGCTCTCGCTCGAACCGCAGCTCATGGTCTTCGACGAGCCCACCACGGCGCTCGACGTGCTCGTGCAGCACGCGGTCATGGACACGATCAAGGAGCTGCAGCGGGCGGAGCGCTTCACGGCCATCCTCATCAGTCACGACCTGGGCATCGTGCTCGAGGCCACGGACCGGGTGATGGTCATGCACGAGGGACGGATCGTCGAGGACGCCCCGAGCCTCGACATCCTCCAGCGCCCGCAGGACGAGTACACGCAGATGCTGCTGAGCCACTACGCAGACCCCCGGGCGAAGACCCTCTCGATCCCGGGCTTCGTCGACCTCGGGACGAGGCGCCAGGAAGGGCGCTCGCGCACCGACGTCACCGAGACCATGCCGACGGTGTCCCCGCGGGATGCGCGTCGAGCCGATGCGGCGATCGTCGTTGACGGCGTCTCGAAGCACTATCCGGCTCCGCGCCGCGGGCAGGATGCCGTGACCGCGGTCGACGACGTGTCGTTCCGGTTGGAGCCGGGCGAGGCGCTCGCACTGGTCGGCGCCTCGGGGTCTGGCAAGTCGACGATCGCCAAGATGCTCACCGGCGTCGAGAAGCCGACCTCCGGCACTGTGCGGTTCGGCGATGTCGACGTGGCGACGCTCAAGCGCCGCGGACTGCGCGACCTGCGCAAGGACGTGCAGATGGTGTTCCAGGATCCGTACGCGGCGCTGAACCCGCTGCACACGGTCGAGTACGCCCTCACCCGCCCGGTCATGAACTACACGAAGCTGCGCGGAACCGAGGCGAGGGCCCGTGTTCTCGAACTGCTCGAGACGGTCGGCCTCACGCCCGTCGAACAGTTCGCGGCGAAGCTCCCGCATCAGCTCTCGGGCGGACAGCGGCAGCGTGTGGTGATCGCCCGGGCGCTCGCGAGCGACCCGCAGGTGCTGATCGCCGATGAGCCGGTGTCGATGCTCGATGTCTCGCTGCGCGCCGGCGTGCTGGCGCTGCTGGAGGACCTGCGCGAGCGGTGGGGCATCAGCATGCTCTACATCACGCACGACCTGCTGAGCGCGCGGCTGGTGACCGAGAACATCCTGGTCCTCAACGGCGGCCGCGTGGTCGAGCGCGGTGAGACCGCCGAGGTCCTGCAGCATCCGGAGGATCCGTACACGATCCAGCTGCTGGACGCCGTGCCCAATCCTGCACGCCTTCGCTGACGTCAGATCTTCACAAAAGAGAGAGGAGAGCACTCGTGCTCGCATTCCCCGACGGCTTCCTGTGGGGCGCCGCGACAGCGGCCCACCAGGTGGAGGGCAACAACACCACGAGCAACTGGTGGGCGATGGAACATGCGCCCGGGTCGCCCATGGTAGAGCCCTCCGGTGACGCCGCCGACCACTTCCACCGCTACCCGGAGGACATGCGGCTGCTCGCTGCGGCCGGGTTGAACTCCTACCGGTTCTCGGTGGAGTGGGCGCGGATCGAGCCGGAGCGCGGCTTCATCTCGCGGGCGATGCTCGACCACTACCGCCGCATGATCGACACGGCCAGGGAGAACGGACTCGACCCCACGGTCACGCTCATGCACTTCACGGTGCCGCAGTGGTTCCAGAAGGACGGCTTCTGGCGCGCCGACGACGCGGTCGATCTTTTCGCCCGCTACGTCGAGACGGTGCTGCCGATCCTCGACGGCATCGACTACGTGTGCACGATCAACGAGCCGAACATCGCCGCGATGCTCGCCGGGGGAGAGGATGCCGCGAACCTCGTCGCCTACGGCCTCCCGAACCCCGACCTCGCCGTCGCGGACACACTGCTGGAGGCACATCACCGTGCCTCCGAGATCGTGCACTCGGTGCCGGGGGTCAAGGCCGGCTGGACCATCGCCACGCAGGCGTTCCACTCCACCGGGGAGCCGGGGGCCGACGAGATGCTCGCCGCCTACGGTGACCCGCGCGACCACTGGTACCTGGAGCAGTCGGCCGGCGATGACTTCGTCGGCGTGCAGGCCTATACCCGCACCTTCATCGGGCCGGAGGGCCCGCGGCCGGTGTCATCGGACGTGGAGACGACCCTCACCGGCTGGGAGTTCTTCCCCGAGGCCCTCGAGATGGGCGTGCGCAGTGCATGGGAGCGCAGCGGAGGGGTGCCGGTGCTCGTGACCGAGAACGGCATCGCGACCGCCGACGACACCCGTCGCATCGCATACACGCAGGGCGCGCTGGAGGGTCTGCACCGCGCGATCTCCGACGGCATCGACGTGCGCGCCTACCAGCACTGGAGCGCACTGGACAACTACGAGTGGGCCAGCGGCTTCCGGCCCACGTTCGGCCTCATCGGCTTCGACCACGAGACCTTCGAGCGCACGCCGAAGCCCTCGCTGGCGTGGCTCGGCGCGGTCGCACGTCGCAACGCGCTCTGAGGGCGTAACCACGGGCATGGGGGCACCTAGAATTGTCCCCATGCCCGCAGGCGAATCCTTCTACATCACCACGCCCATCTACTACCCCTCCGACGTGCCCCACATCGGCCACGGGTACACGACGGTGGCCGTCGACACGCTCGCCCGGTGGCACCGCCAGGCGGGGGATGACACCTGGATGCTCACCGGCACCGACGAGCACGGTCAGAAGATGCTGCGCGCTGCTGCCGCGAACAACGTCACTCCGCAGGAGTGGGTCGACAAGCTCGTCAGCGAGAGCTGGTTCCCGCTGCTGACGACGCTCGACGTCGCGAACGACGACTTCATCCGCACCACGCAGGAGCGCCACGAGACGAACGTGCAGACGTTCTTCCAGCGTCTGTACGACCGCGGCTACATCTACGCGGGCGAGTACGAGGCGCTCTACTGCGTCGGCTGCGAGGAATTCAAGCCGGAGTCGGAGATCGTCGACGGCACCGGTCCCTTCGAGGGGCTGAAGGTCTGCGCGATCCACTCGAAGCCGCTGGAGCTGCTGCAGGAGAAGAACTACTTCTTCAAGCTCAGCGAGTTCCAGGACCGCCTGCTCGAGCTGTACAAGACCCAGCCCGACTTCGTGCGCCCCGACTCGGCGCGCAACGAGGTCGTGTCGTTCGTGAGCCAGGGGCTGAAGGACCTGTCGATCTCGCGCTCGACGTTCGACTGGGGCATCCCGCTGCCGTGGGACGAGTCGCACGTCATCTACGTGTGGGTGGATGCGCTGCTGAACTACGCCACGGCCGTCGGCTACGGCTCCGATGAGGAGACGTTCGCACGCCGCTGGCCCGCGTATCACGTGGTCGGCAAGGACATCCTGCGCTTCCACGCCGTCATCTGGCCCGCCCTCCTGATGGCGGCCGGGCTCGAGGTGCCCAAGGGGGTCTTCGCGCACGGCTGGCTGTTGGTCGGTGGCGAGAAGATGTCGAAGTCGAAGCTCACCGGCATCGCGCCGACCGAGATCACCGACGTCTTCGGCTCCGATGCGTACCGCTTCTACTTCCTCTCCGCGATCGCCTTCGGGCAGGACGGCTCGTTCTCGTGGGAGGACCTGTCGGCCCGCTACCAGGCCGAGCTCGCGAACGGCTTCGGCAACCTCGCCTCGCGCACCACGGCGATGATCGAGAAGTACTTCGAGGGCATCGTGCCGCCCGCGGCCGAGTACACCGAGAAGGACCTCGCGATCCAGAAGATCGTGGCGGACGCCGCAGCGAACGCGGATGCCGCCGTCGCGCAGTTCCGCATCGACGAGGCGATCTCGGCGATCTGGACGATCGTCGACGCCCTCAACGGCTACATCACCGAGAACGAGCCCTGGGCACTGGCGCGCGACGAGGATCAGCGCGCGCGCCTCGGCACCGTGCTGTACACCTGCGCGGAGGGCCTGCGCGCCCTCGCGGTGCTGCTGTCGCCGGTGATGCCGCAGGCGACCGAGAAGCTGTGGATCGCCCTCGGCGCCGCCGAGACGCTGGGCCGCCTGCAGGACCAGCCGATCCGCGAAGCCGGCGCCTGGGGCGTGCTGCGCCCCGGCACCAGCGTCAACGGCCTCGCGCCGCTGTTCCCGCGGGTGGAGTCCACGGCCTGAGCCGCGGCCCGAATCACATGGCCGAGACCTACGTGCGCGAACGCTCGGGCGACGGGCGCAAGGATCTTCGTTACCCGGCGGCCCCCGAGCCGCTGACGATTCCGGTGTACGACAACCACGCGCACCTCGAGATCGTGGACGGCGATGACCCGCTGTCGCTGACCGAGCAGCTCGACCGGGCGGCGGCGGTGGGCATCGCGGGCGTGGTGCAGGCGTCGGGCGACATCGAGTCGTCGCGATGGGCGGTCGAGGCCGCGGCCTCCGACCCGCGCGTGCTCGCCGCCGTCGCGATCCATCCGAACGATGCGCCGACCTACGCCGAGGAAGGGCGCCTCGCCGAGGCGATCGCCGTGATCGACGAGCTCGCGGCGCACCCGCGCACCCGGGCGATCGGCGAGACCGGCCTCGACTTCTTCCGGACCGAGCCCGAGCGGCGGGCGCCGCAGTTCGAGTCGTTCGAGGCGCACATCGGCCTCGCGAAGAAGCACGGCATCGCGATGCAGATCCACGACCGCGACGCGCACGACGCAGTGCTCGAGACCTTGACCCGCGTCGGCGCTCCCGAACGGACGGTCTTCCACTGCTTCTCCGGCGACGATGCGATGGCCCGGATCTGCGCGGATGCCGGATACCACCTGTCGTTCGCAGGAAACGTGACGTTCAAGAACGCCCAGAACCTGCGGGATGCGCTGCAGGTCACGCCCCTCGACCGCATCCTGGTCGAGACGGATGCCCCGTTCCTCACCCCGGTGCCTCTGCGGGGACGCCCGAACGCGCCCTACCTCGTGCCGATCACGGTGCGCTTCATGGCGGCCGAGCTCGGTCTCGAGGTCGATGAGCTCTCCGCGCAGCTGGCCGAGAACACCCTGCGGGTCTACGGCTCGTTCGCCGACTGACTCTCGGACTCCACGTCTTCGGGGCCGGTCTCGGCGACGGGCTTCGCGCTCACGATCTGCGAGATGGGCTTCCAGACGAGCAGCAGCGTGAGGGCGGCGCCGACGAAGGCGAACCACCAGGGTGCCGTGAGGCCCCAGACCTGGGCGATCACTCCACCGAGCGCCTGCCCGACGACCATGCCGCCGAAGACGCCGACCATGTTCACGGACGCCACGCGGCCCTGCAGCTCGGCCGGGACCAGTCGCTGCCGGACGGTCGTCGAGATCGTGCCCCACACGAACGCGTAGGCGCCGAAGAAGAACATGATCACGAGGGCGACCCAGCCTGCGGTGGTGAGTGCGAACGACAGGTGCATGAGCACCTCGAGCGACAGGACGATGCGCATGAGCGTCGCGAACGAGACGTGCCGCTCGAGCCAGCCGAAGCTGAGCGTGGCGAGGATCCCGCCCGCCGCCGATGCTGTCGTGAGCGCCCCGTAGCCGACGGCGCCCATGTGCAGATGTTCGGTGGCGTACAGCACGAGCACGCCCCAGGGAGCTGCCCAGGTGATGTTGAAGACGAGGATGATGAGCACCAGCATCCGCACCGGCGGATTGCGCCACAGCCACCGCAGGCCCTCGGCGATGTCGGTGTGCACGGGCGGGTGGGAGTCGGTCTCCCGGGGTGGGACGGGCGTCTTCGCCATGCGCGAGATGAGCACGACGGCGAAGCTCACGCACACGACCTCGAGCAGGAACGGCCAGGCGGTGCCCGCCGCGAACAGGAACGCACCCAGCGGCGGACCGGCGAACTGATTCGCGACCAGGTACCCGGCCTGCAGACGGGCGTTGCCGATGCCGAGGTCTGCGGGCTTCACGAGCATCGGCAGCAGGGTGCTGCCGGCGGTGTCGACGAAGACCTCGGCCGTGCCGTAGAGGAAGGCGACCGCCAGCACGATCCAGATGTTCGCCGCACCCGTGACGAGGAACACGCACAGCGCGGCGAGGACGACCGCTCGCGCGGCGTTCGCGAACATGACCAGGCGTCGACGGTCGAAGCGGTCGGCGATCGCGCCCGCGTGCAATCCGAAGAGCAGCCACGGGAGGAACTGCAGGATCGCGCCGGCCGCGACCAGGATGGGCGACGACGTCATCGATGCGATGAGCAGCGGAGCGGCCGCGAGGGCCACGCCGTCGCCGACGTTGCTGGTCCACGACGACGCGAGCAGCCAGCGGAAATCCCGGCCCATGCGGCGGGGGGCGACGAGTTCTCCGAGGGAAGGCACCAGAGAAGACTACTGACGGCGGGGGACATCGGCAGGGTGGGGGAGAATGGGAGGATGACCGTCACCCTGCTCGGCGCCACCGAGATCCGCCGCCTCGCCGCCGAGCTCGACGTCACCCCGACGAAGAAGCTCGGCCAGAACTTCGTCACCGATGCGAACACGGTCCGCAAGATCGTACAGGCCGCTCGCGTGCAGCCGCACGAGCGCGTGGTCGAGGTCGGACCGGGCCTCGGCTCGCTGACCCTCGCGATCCTCGAGACCGGCGCATCCGTCACGGCGGTCGAGATCGATCACCGCCTCGCGGCGCGACTCGCGCAGACCGCCGCCGAGCACGGTGTCGACGCCGACCGGCTGACTGTCGTCGACGCCGACGCGCTCCGCATCACCGAACTGCCCGGGGAGCCCACGGTGCTGGTCGCCAACCTGCCGTACAACGTCTCGGTGCCCGTGCTGCTGCACTTCCTCGAGAACTTCGCCTACCTCCAGCGCGGCGTCGTGATGGTCCAAGCCGAGGTCGCCGAGCGGCTCGCCGCCAAGCCCGGCTCGAAGATCTACGGCTCGCCCAGCGTCAAGGCCGCCTGGTACGGCGACTGGAAGCTCTCGGGCAACGTCTCCCGTCAGGTGTTCTGGCCGGTACCGAACGTCGACAGCCTGCTGGTCGGCTTCGACCGCTCCGAAGGGGAGCGGGGCACCGAGGAGGAACGCCGTCGCACCTTCCAGATCGTCGACGCGGCCTTCAACCAGCGCCGGAAGATGCTGCGTCAGGCGCTGTCCGGGATCTTCGGCAGCTCCGCGGCCGCATCCGAGGTGCTCATCGCCGCGGGCGTCGCGCCGACCGCGCGTGGCGAAGACCTCACAGTGGACGACTATCAGCGCATCGCGCAGCACGCACCCGTCGCCGACGACGTCGCTCCCACCCAGTAACCTGGCACCGTGACCGAGTCCCCCCGCTTTCGCCCCGATGTCCCCGAGCTGCACCGTCCGTATGCCGCCGACGAGAGCCGCTACCAGCAGTTCGCCTACCGCCAGGTCGGCACGTCCGGTCTCTACCTGCCCCCGATCTCCCTCGGGCTCTGGTGGAACTTCGGCGACAACATCCCGCTCGACAACCAACGCGCCCTGCTGCGCCACGCGTTCGACCGCGGCATCACGCACTTCGACCTGGCGAACAACTACGGCCCGCCCTACGGCTCGGCCGAGAAGAACTTCGGTCGCATCTTCGCGGAGGATCTGCGTCCGTACCGCGACGAGCTGATCATCTCGTCGAAGGCCGGCTGGGACATGTGGCCGGGGCCCTACGGCGACTTCGCGAGTCGCAAGTACATCCTCGCCAGCGCCGAGCAGTCGCTGACCCGCATGGGCCTGGACTACGTCGACATCTTCTACTCGCACCGGGTCGACCCGGTGACCCCGATCGCCGAGACGGTCGGGGCGCTCGATACGCTCGTCCGCCAGGGCAAGGCCCTCTACGTCGGCATCTCGTCCTACAGCGCCGAGCGTACGGCAGAGGCCGTCGCCGTGGCGAAGGACCTCGGCACGCCGCTGGTGATCCACCAGCCCGCGTACTCGATCCTCAACCGCTGGGTCGAAGACGGGTTGACCGAGACCCTCGAGCAGTCGGGCCTGGGCGCGATCGCCTTCACCCCGCTGGCTCAGGGACTGCTCACCGACAAGTACCTGGGCGACGGCACAGCCGAGCGCGCCCAGAAGCGCGGTTCCCTGCCCGAGGGACGCCTCACGGACGAGGCCGTGCAGACCCTGCGATCGCTGAACGAGGTCGCGAAGGGGCGTGGCCAGTCGCTCGCGCAGCTCGCGCTGCAGTGGACGCTGCGCAACCCCGTGGTCGCCTCCGCGCTGATCGGCGCCTCGCGCCCGGAGCAGCTCGACGAGAACATCGCCGCCGTGAACGGTCCCGCTTTCACGGCGGAGGAGCTCTCCCGCATCGACCAGCTCGCCGGGGCGATCGACGTGAACCTCTGGGCGAAGTCCTCGGAGCTGTGATCCGATCATGAGCCTCGCCGCGTCCACCGACTCCGTGCACGTGCGCGCCCCGGGGAAGATCAACGTCTTCCTCGGGGTCGGCGGACGGCACGAAGACGGTTATCACGCGCTGGCGACGGTCTTCCAGGCAGTGTCGCTCTACGAGGATGTGATCGCGCGGCCCGCCGACGAATTCTCCGTGACCGTCTCCGGGGTGGAGGACATCGGCTCGGTCCCGCTCGACGACCGCAACCTCGCGATGCGTGCGGCCAAGCTGCTGGCCGTGGCGGTCGATCATCGAGGCGGAGTCGCGCTCGAGATACGCAAGAGCGTGCCCGTGGCAGGCGGCATGGGCGGCGGGTCGGCCGATGCCGCAGCTGCCCTGGTCGCGTGCGACGCGCTGTGGGGCACGGGGCTCTCGCAAGCCCGCCTGCACGACCTCGCCGCTCGTCTCGGCGCCGATGTGCCGTTCGCGCTGCACGGCGGGACGGCGGTCGGCACCGGCCGTGGCGATCAGCTCAACCCGGCGCTCGCCCGCGGGCGCTTCGATTGGATCCTCGTTCCCAGCGATCAGGGGCTGTCGACGCCCGTGGTCTACGAGCGCCTCGATCTCCTGCGGGAGGAGCAGGGGGCCCTCGCCGACGATCCGCCGCTGTCGCTCGACGTGCCGATCCCGGTCCTGCAGGCGCTGCGGTCGGGTGACCCCGCCCAGCTCGCCGATGCCCTCGACAACGACCTGCAGGCGGCGGCCCTCTACGAGCGCCCTGACCTGGCCGACACGATCCGGCAGGGGGTCGCGGCCGGTGCGCTCCAGGGCATCGTGTCGGGATCGGGTCCCACGATCGCGCTCCTCTGCCCCGACCCCGAGACGGCGCAGGACGTGCAATCCACGCTGCGCGAAGCCGGATTCGATCCGCTGCACGTGCACGGCCCCGTTCCCGGCGCGCGCATCATCGGCTGACGGCCCCGCGTCCGATCCCTCGCTACTGCGCGTGCAGGAGCGCGCTGACCCGGTACGGAATGACCTCGCGGAGGAAGAGGCTCGTCGAGGTGCGGAGGATGCCGGGGCACAGCCGCACCACCTCGGCCACGCGGTAGAGGTCGTCGGGGTCCTTGGCGACGACGCGCAGCAGGAGGTCGGTGTCGCCCGCGGGGGCGAAGCACTCCAGGACCTCCGGGACGCGGCTGAGGGCGTCGATCGCGGCGGTGATCTGATGCTGATCGAGCTCGACGAGGATCGATGCCGCGACACCGCGACCCAGGGCCTGCGGCAGGATGCGCGCACTGTGGGCGCGCAGGTAGCCGCCGGATTCGAGGCGGTCGAGCCGCGCGTGCACGGTGCCGCGGGCGAGACCCAGGTCCTGTGCGATCAAGGCCACGGGGCGGCGGGGGTCGGTGTCGAGCACCGTGAGGATTCTCCGGTCGGTCTCGTCGAGATTGGCCATTTCGATCACCGTCGCCTTCGTCGAGTCTGGGGGATTGATCGGATCGATCAATCGGAATCAACTCTATGGTCTGAATGACGACATCGTGTTGGAATTGCTGTCAGATACGCAGGATGCCGGTCACGAGCGGGCATCACGCGCACTCGACCGGAGGCCATGAGCCGCACGAGCCGGGTGTCGACGGCGAAGGGCCACGAGCCTCAGCCGGCCCCGTCCCCTCGAGGGGCGGGGCGGGCGCTGTCTTCCGGACGAAGGTGTCGTGCTCATGACGTCAGTCGCGGGGGACGAGCAATCGCAGCTGCACCATCGCCGAGAAGCGGGCTTCCGGGTCGGTCAGATCGAGTCCGCTGATCTCCGACAGTCGTCGCAGGCGATAGCGGAAGGTGTTGGGGTGCGTGTACACGCGGGCCGCAGCCACCGCCACGTCACCGAACGCGTCGAGCCAGGCGCGCAGCGTCTCGACCAGATGCGTGCCTCGCTCCCGGTCTTGAGCGAGGAGCTGGGCGACGGGTCCGGTCGGCTGGTCGCCGCGTGCACGGACGAGGTCGCCGAGCTCGACCAGCAGAGCTTCCATCTGCACCGCGGTGAACCGCGCGACGGGCTCGCGAGAAGGGGCCTGACGGACCACGCGGAGTGCTCGGTCGGCGTTCGCCCGCGATGACGGGATGCCCACCGCGTCGTCTGCGACCGTGCCGACCCCGATACGGATCTCGCTGGCGGCCCCGAGGCGACCGAGGAAGTCGGTCGCGACACGTGCCGCGCGGCTGTCCGCATCGCTGCGCTCACCCCCGGTTTCGGAGTCGCCCTGCTCCGGGCGGATGCCGACGACCGCGTACACGACGTTGCCGATCACGGCCACGGCCGAGCGGAGGTAGACGGCGCCCAGATGGACCGCGAAGGCATCGGCGATCCGCTGCCTCTCGGCCACCCCGCGGGCTCCGGCGGAGGGCTCGTCGTCGATCTCCTCCGCGGCCGACAGCGCGAGCACCACGCACCGGTGGTCGCTCAAGCGCAGTCGGGCCGTGGCGTCGGCCGCGCCCGGTCCGCCCTCGAGGATCGTCGCGAGCAGGTCGGCGCGCAGGCGGCGCTCGACATCGGCACCGGCGCGCAGACGCAACATGTGCAGGGCCACCAGGCCGGCGGAGTCCTTCAGCGCGCGCACGCGATCGGGGGAGAGGGGCTCCTGGACCGCAGCCCAGATCGAGCCGAGGATCTCATCACCGGCACGCACCGCCAGAGCCACGCGAGGGAAGGAGGGCAGACCCTCGGTGTTGTGCACGGGGCCGACGTCGATCGGGTCCTCGCTGCGGTACAGCTCCTGGAAGACGCCGCGCTCCTCCAGCTGCCGGGCGAACCGTTCGGGCACCTGTCGTCCGAGCACCGTCTCGATGCGGGCGGGGTCGGCTTCATGCTGTCGGCCCGAGAAGGCGACCACTCGCGAATTGCGGTCCTCGATCGTGACCGGCGCGTTCAGCAGGGTGGCGATGGCATTGGCGAGCGCGAAGAGGTCGCCCGACGGCATCCCGCCGAGCGTCGTGGCGCCCTGATCGCCGACGTCGCCCTCGGCGATCAGCGAGCGCAGCATCGCCGCGAGCTGCGCCCAGGACGCCCCTCGGGTGAGCGCGAGGACCGGGATGCCGGTGGCCTCCGCGGCATCGCGCACCGGTTGCTCCGCCCGCACCGGCGCGCGCAGCACGAGCGCAGAGGCCTGGTGTGCGCCGAGGGTGCGCAGCAGATCGGCGATCTCGTCCGGATCGCTCAACCCCACGCCGAGGACGAGGGCTCCGCGCATCGGCATCGCGTCGTCGAGGACGTCGTGGATGACGACCGTCTCGATCTCGCTGTCATCGTCGACCGCACCGCTCACCACCTCGAGCAGGGTGTTGCCGAGGTCTTCGATGACCCGGCCGAGGCTGGCGCGAGGTCGTGTCGTCACGGACATGAGCACAGGGCCCAGGCTAGGGGGCGACCGGCGGTCGCGGATCTGTGGGGCACGACGAAATCGTATCGACTCTTCGTCGATGCCGACAGGATCATCGTGCCCCACGAGGGACGTCAGTCCGCGTTCAGAAGGTGATCCACTCGGTCCGCACCGTGACGGCGTCCAGTGCGTCGGGGTCGGGTGTGACACCGATCCCGGGCCCGGTGGGAACGGTGAGGGTGCCGTCCTGCACGACGAACGGCTCCGTGATGTCGTGCGAGTAGTAGCGGCCCGATCCCGAGGTGTCGCCGGGGAGCGTGAAGCCGGGCAGCGCAGCGAGGGCGACGTTGGCCGCACGACCGATCCCGGTCTCCAGCATCCCGCCGCACCACACCGGGATGTCGTTGGCGACGCACACGTCGTGGATGCGACGGGCCTCGAGGTAGCCGCCGACCCGGCCGGGCTTGATGTTCACGATCGAACACGCACCGAGCGCGATGGCATCCGCGGCGGCGCGGGCCGACACGATCGATTCGTCGAGGCATACCGGAGTCGTGATCGCCTCGGCGAGCTGCGCATGGCCGAGCAGATCCTCCTCGTCGAGCGGCTGCTCGATGAGGAGCAGATCGAACGGGTCGAGCTTGGCGAGGTGCCGGGCATCGCCGCGGTGGTAGGCGGTGTTCGCGTCGACCTGCAGCAGCACGTCGTCGCCGAAGCGTTCGCGCACCGCGCGCACGGGATCGATGTCCCAGCCGGGCTCGATCTTCAGCTTGATGCGCACATACCCCTCGTCGAGGTAGCCACCGACGGCGTCGAGCAGCTCGGGGATCGAATCCATGATGCCGACCGAGACGCCGCAGTCGACGCGGTCGCGCACGGCGCCGAGTTCGCGCGACAACGGTACGCCGGTGGCGCGCAGCTCGGCGTCGAGGATCGCGAGCTCGACGGCGGCCTTCGACATGCGGTGCCCCTTGAACTTCGCGAGAGCAGGAGCGACGCCGCCCGCATCCAGGTCCTTCGTCTGAGCGAGAGCAGGCAGCAGGAACCGCGTGATCACATCGACGCTGGCCTCGACGTACTCGGAGGAGTACAGCGGGTCGTTCATCGCGACGCCCTCGCCCCAGCCCTCCGCCTCGTCCGTGACCGCGCGCACGATCAGCGCCTCGCGCACGGTCTGCACCCCGAACGATGTCCGGAACGGCGACACCAGCGGCATCTCGATCACACGCAGCTCGAATCCGGTGAGCTTCATCCCTGTTCTCCTCTGTCGATGGTGTACGCGCCGGAGCGGTCGAACGAGAGCACACGCCCTCCGCCCTCCAGCGATGATCCGAGCGTCTCGCGCAACGCCAGGCGCCATGCGGTCGCGCGGGCGGGCTCCGTGAGGCGCAGGGACTCGATGTCGCGCGGCAGCGCCACCCGCACGAGACGCGCGTCGGTGCGATGCCGGAGCGGCCCGAGGTCGTCGCCGACGCTGAGCAGCGCCGCACCGTCGTGATCGCTCGCGGGTGCGGGCTCCCCGTGGCAGGCAGCGACGACGCGCGGATCCCGCAGGTACCAGGTCACCAGCATCCGATCGGTGTCATCCGCGCCGTTGAGCGCATCGGCCATGTGCCCGTAGAAGTTGCGGTGGTACGACGTGGGCGTCGCGGCCAGCTTCACGAGATTGAAGTGGGCGTTGCGGCTGATGAGCGGGTCGAACGTCCAGGAGATCTCGTCGAGACCCTCCTCGAGCGCCCAGGCGCGCTGGTGCACCTTCAGGGCGTACCCGACGCTGCGCCCTCGCATCCGTGCCGAGACACCGGCGATGTGACTGTGCAGGGCGCGCTGATCCGGAGCCGCGAAGAACCCGAAGCACGCGCCGACCAGCTCCTCGCCTTCGAAGGCCCCGCCCACGTAGCTCCCGGCTTTCGACAGCGCACGGAGCGTCTCGACGTTCACGGGGGAGGTCTCGCCCTGCTTGGTCCAGATGCTCTGGAAGAGGTCGGCCACCCGGGCGAAGTCGCCCACATCCGACAGCAGTCGGATGTCCACCCCTGCCCTCGACGCGGCGGCGCTCGCCGCGTCGGCAGCCTCCTCGGGCGAGGCGCTGAAAGCTGCGGCATCCGTCATGCTCATGCCCTTCCTCCGGCCGATGTCTCAGGTCTGGTCAGTGCCGTGGAGAGCAGGCCCTGCAGGAGCAGGATGCGTTCCGGGATCATCGCCACGATCACGTGCTCGTCATCGGCGTGTGCGCCGCCGCCCACCGCACCGAGGCCGTCGAGCGTCGGCACCCCGAGGGCCGCGGTGAAGTTCCCGTCGGACGCGCCGCCCACCGCGACGCCCTCGAACGGCGTCAGACCGGTCTCCTGGGCAGTCGCCACGGCGGCGCGGAACAGCTCCGCGGAGGCCTCGGGCTCCATCGGTCGACGGTTGGGGCCGCCCTCCACGCGCACCGTGGCGCCGGGGAGTGTGGCCGGAATTGCGCGGAGCGCCGCATCCACCCTGTCCTGCTCCGCGACCGTGCGCACCCGCACATCGACCGCGAACTCCGCATCGGCGGGCACCGTGTTCGTGGTGCTGCCGGCGCGCAGGAGCGTGGGTGTGACGCTGGTCCCCGCCGCCGTGTCGCCGAGCCCGGCGACCGCCAGGAGGAGATGCGCGGCCTCCACCGCCGCATTCACGCCGCGCTCCGGTTCCAATCCGGCATGAGCCGCCCGACCGGAGACATGCAGTCGGTAGAGCGAGACCCCCTTGCGGGCGATCTTCACGGCACCGCCGTCGGCCGAAGCCTCGAGCACGAACGCCGCGGCGCAGCCGAGGGCCTCCTGCTCGATCAGCGCGCGCGAGCTCGGCGAGCCCAGCTCCTCGTCGCCCGTGATCAGGATGCTGACGCCCGTGCGGTCCGACATCGCGGCGACGGCGTGGAGGGCCATCACGACACCGGTCTTCATGTCGAAGCATCCTGGGCCGCGGAGCACGCCGTCGTCGATGCGGAACGGCAGCCGCCGCAGTGAGCCGAGCGGCCACACCGTGTCGTGGTGCCCGAGGAGCAGCACCACGGGATCGCCGAACCGCCAGCGCAGGTGGGTGCGTCCGTCGATCACGATGCGTTCCGGCGTGACGCCCAGCAGGCGCTCACCGAGGACGGCGACGACATCCGCGCTGCGGGCGACGGCCTCGAGGTCGTCGGACGGCGATTCGCAGGAGACCAGTGTCTCGATGTCGGCGAGGACCAGGTCGAGGTCCACGCCGGCCTGCACCGGCATCACGACACCTTCGGCGCCGCGCGGACGCCGTGGTGCAGATAGCGCTCGCCGGTGGGCAGGGAGTAGAAGACCACGGCGTGCCACGCCTGCTCGCCCTCGGGACGCATCACGAACTCGCCGTGGCGCACGGGCACCAGCGGATGCTCCTGCACCGGGTCGGGGAGCATGGCGGCGAGCGGTCCGTTCAGGGTCGTGCGCATACGCAGACCGTTCTCGTCGCGGAAGATCTCGGTGCGCACGCCCGAGCGGTCGTAGACGCCCTCGAACTCGGAGAAGTCGTCGGTGAAGGGCTCCTCCGGCGGTACGAGTCCTGCGGGGATCGTGAGGTCGGCGAGCTCGGCGTAGATCTCGCCGAACAGGGCGTCGTAGAGGTCCCGGGTGTTGCCGCCGTTGCTCAGCAGCGTCACCGCGACCCCTTCATCCAGGAGGATGCGCAGGAACGACGACTGTCCGATGGTGTTGCCGTCGTGCCCGACGACCTCGCGGCCGTCCCAGTCGAAGAGGATCCAGCCGACGCCCCACGCGTCGCCGAGGGTGTACGGATCGGGCATGTCGACCTCACGCTGCTGCATGCGGGTCACGCTCGCCTCCGAGAGCACCCGGGTGCCGTCCGCGGCGAGACCGCCGGTGAGGTGCATGCGGGCGAACGCGAGGATGTCCGCCGTCGTGGAGTTGATGAGACCGGCGGGGCCCATCGAGCGGGGGAGCATCCACGCCGGGGCGAGCTCCGGTCCGTCCTCGCCGATCACGGTGTGCCCGCTCGCTGCGCGGAACATGATCGCCTCTTCGGGGAGCGTGGAGGAGTGGGTGAGCCCGAGCGGGGTGAACAGCAGATCGCGCATGGCCTGATCCCAGCTCGTGCCGGTGATCTTCTCGATCACGCGTCCGGCGAGCACGAAGCCCGAGTTGCAGTACGACATCGTCGCGCCGAGCGGGTGATTCTGCGCGACGCCGTCGAGCAGCGCCACGTACTTCTCGAGAGTGTCGTCGCCGCGACCGGTGTCGGTGAACACGTCGCCGTCGATCCCACTGGTGTGGCTGAGCAGGTGGCGCATGGTCACGGTCCGGGTCACGTCCGGGTCGGACGACGCGAACTCGGGGACGTAGTCGACGATGGGGGCGTCGAGGTCGAGCCTGCCCTCATCGACGAGCCGCATCACCACCGACGCCGTCCACACCTTGCCCATCGAGCCGATCTGGAACACCGAGTCGTCGGTGGTCTCGATGCCCGTGCGCACGTTGAGTATGCCGTGATGCGCATATACCGGCTCTTCGCCGAGACGGAGGATGCCGAGTGTCGCACCGGGCACCTTGTGCGCCTCAGCCAGGGCACTCAGTCGCTGCTGCCAATGCCGCGCGTCGAGGCGGGCGCGCACGGGCTTCCCGGCCGGCGGGGCGTACTGCTCGACCCAGTCGATCACGCGCTGCGAGTAGTCGGCGCGGTGCGACGGCGGGCCCGAGAGCGGGAACAGGTGCGAGCCACCGGGATACAGGACCAGGCGCGTGGGCACGTCGCGCTCACGCAGCGCCGTGAACCACTGCTCGGCCTGACCGACGGGGCAGCGGTCATCCGCAGCACCCTGCAGGATCAGCGTGGGCGTGACGACCCGGTCGACCTGGGTGAACGGCGACTGCGCCGAGATGCGCTCCTCGTCGCGCCACGGCAGTCCGCCGTTCTCCTTCGCGGAGAGGTAGTGGCCGAAGTCGGAGGTGCCGCCCATCGAGAAGAGGTCGGTGACCACGCCGCCGCCCACGGCCGCGGCGAAGCGGTCGTCGCGCGACGTGAGGTAGCAGGTCATGAAGCCGCCGTAGCTGTAGCCGGTGACGGTCAATCGTGCCGGGTCTGCGATGCCCTCGGCGACGAGCTGGTCGAGCGGCTCGAGGAAGTCGTTCGCGTCGTTGACACCCCAGCCACCGGACACGGCGGAGAAGAAGGCGTCGCCGTAGCCGTCGCTGCCCCGCGGGTTCAGGGTGAGGATCGCCCAGCCACGGCGCGCGAGCACCTGGTGGTACGGGTGGATGATGTCGGCGGCCCCGTTCCAGGAGTTGTGCGGACCGCCGTGGATGTCCAGCAGCAGCGGGAGCGGGCCGGTGGCGGCGGGGTCGCGGCGCAGCCATCCCGTGACGACGGTGCCGTCCGAGATCGTGAAGCGACGCTCTTCGGCGGGGATGAGGTCGAGGTCGGGAGTCCCGTAGTCGGTGAGCACCCGTGTCGTGCCGTCGGCGAGGTCGAGGATCGCGACATCGCCGAAAGACTCCGGTGTCGCGAGCACGATCGCGGCGGAGGACGCCGCCACCGACAGCCCCGACACGTTCGCGGTGCCGTCCATGAGCGCCGTGGCGCCCGTACCGTCCTGCGCCACGCGGTACACGTGCGTGTACCCGTTGTCGCGGAGGCAGAAGACGACATCTCCGCCGTCGGTGAGCTGCGGCATGCCACCGGGATAGCCGGGACCGCCCGGCATGACGTTGCGGTCGAGGCTCCGCGTGATGTTCCGCGGTTCGCCGCCGTCGACCGGGAACAGGAGGAGGTCTGCATTGCCGACCTCCGTGTCGATGCGTCCGGCTGCGACGACATGGCGGCCGTCTGGCGTCCAGCCCAGGGCCGTCGCCTGCACGTCGGCCGCGCTCAACTGCACCGCCTCGCTGTTCGGATCGGTGGAGGAGCGGACGAACACGGGGATCCGCATCGTCAGGTCGGCATCGTCCTCGACGCTCGTGGAGTAGGCGAGGAGCGCCCCGTCTGGCGACCAGAACGGGTCGGAGGCGTGCGCACGCCCGCGGGTGAGGACCGTCACCTTCCCGGAGGCGACGTCGAGCACGTGCAGCTGCTGCACGAGCGTGCCCAGGTTGCCGGCACCGTCTGCCTTGTAGCCGAGGCGGTCGGTGGCGGAGGGTGCCGAGCGCCGGGCGAGGATCGTGTCGGCGCCGTCGTTCGGGAGCGCCGCGGAGTCGACCGGGGCGGTGAACGCGATGCGTGCACCGTCGGGGCTCCAGGCCGGGGATCCGGCCCCCAGCGGGAGCGTGGTGAGTCCGCGTGCCTCCCCTCCGCCGGCCGGCAGGAGCCAGAGCTGTGCGGGGCCGTCCTGCGCACGCAGGAACGCCAGCTGCGTGCCGTCGGGGCTCCACACGGGCGTGGAGTCGGCCGTCGCATGGGTGAGCGGCGTGGGGGTGCCACCCGCCGACGGCACCTGCCACAGCGCGCGCGTGTCCCGGTCGCCGTCGCGGTCCGTCGTCCGCAGCACGAAGGCGATGCGGGTGCCGTCCGGGGACAGCGCCGGTTGCTCCGGGGTGCGGACGGAGAGCAGATCGTCGACGGTGACGCGGTTCATGAGAGCTCCAATCGGATGGTCAGTTCACTGTGTCCGCTGAGAGCGGGGCCGGTGTTGTGTGCGGGGCTGAAACCAGGGGGATGCTTTGGGAGGTGGGCACAGTTCCGAGAGCAGCCTCCGCGTGGGTGCCGGCGAAGTGGCAGGCGGCACCGATCTCACCGGCGGGCAGCAGCGGCTCCGTGAGCACGCAGATCTGCCGGTCGGGCCGGGCGGCGGGACCGATCGGGCAGCGCGGGTGGAAGCGGCAGCCGCTGGGCGGTGCGTGCGGGTCGGCGGGTTCCACGTCGAGCGGCGCGAGCGGATCGACCGCCAGCAGATCGCCGTGCCGGGTGGGCGCCGCCTGGAGCAGATCCCGCGTGTAGGGGTGCTGCGGGTCGGCGAGCACCTGCTCGGTGGGCCCGACCTCGACGATCCGGCCGAGGTACATCACGGCGATGTGGTCGCTGAGGTAGCGCACGACCGACAGGTTGTGCGAGATGAACAGCATCGTCAGGTCGAGCTCGCCGCGCAGCTCGCGCACGAGGTTGAGCACCGACCCCTGCACCGACACGTCGAGAGCCGAGGTGATCTCATCGGCGATGATGACTTCGGGCCGGGCGGCGAGGGCCCGAGCCAGAGCGATGCGCTGACGCTGGCCGCCCGAGAGAGCGGCAGGGAGCGACTGGGCGCGTTCGGCATCGAGGCTCACCAGGTCGAGCAGGCGTGCGACCTCGGCGCGACGGGCCGCACCTCCGCGGATGTCGCGGGGGAGCGCTTCGGCGATCGATTCTCCGATCGTCATGCGCGGGTCGAGCGAGGAGAACGGGTCCTGGAACACCATCTGGATGGGGCGCCGGCGACGGAAGGTGCGCACGTCCGCCCCGTTCAGGGTGATCGCACCCTCGCTGATCGGCGCGAGACCGATCGCGGCGCGGGCCAGAGTGGACTTGCCCGACCCGGACTCGCCGACGAGTCCGACCACCGACCCGGACGGGACGGTGAGGGACACGTCGTCGACGGCGGTGAGGCCGGAACGGTGCGAGCCGTAGCGGACGCTGACCTGATCGAAACGCAGCTCGCTCATCGCAGCACCGTCTCTTCCTCTTCGGCGGCGGTGGCGACCGCCACGGCCACGGGAGCCTGCCCGTCGACCGGATGCCAGCACGCGACCCGGTGACCTCCGGCGTCCGACACCAGCTCGGGGTCGCTCTCACGGCACAGTTCGGTCGCGAGGGGGCACCGGGCGGCGAACGCGCAGCCGGCGGGGAACGCGCCCGGTGCCGGCGGGCGACCGGGGATGACCTTGAGGGGGGCGTCGCGATCGGCATCGAGCTCGGGGACGACCTCGAGGAGCGCGCGGGTGTACGGATGCCGGGCGTCGGTGTGCAGAGTCGCCGCCGGCAGATCCTCCACGATGCGGCCGGCGTACATCACCAGCACCCGGTCGCAGGTCTGCGCGACGACGGCGATGTCGTGGCTGATCAGCAGGATCGCGGCATCGGTGTCGCGTCGCACTCCGGCCAGCAGCTGCAGGACCTGCCGCTGCACGGTCACGTCGAGGGCTGTGGTCGGCTCGTCCGCGATGATCAGACGGGGGTGGTTCATGAGCCCCATGGCGATCATCGCGCGCTGCCGCATCCCTCCCGAGAACTCATGCGGGTACTGGTGGGCGCGGCGGGCAGCCGCGGGTACGCGCACCGACTGCAGCCGTTCGATCGCCCGGTCCATGGCCTGCTTCCGGGTGATGTCCTGGTGCTCGGAGGCGGCCTCGGCGAGCTGCGACCCGATGCGTCTGGTCGGGTTGAACGAGGTCATCGGGTCTTGGAACACCATCGCGAGCGAGGTGCCGAGGAGGCTCCGCACCGCGCGGTCCGAGGTCGTCAGCAGCGGTGTGCCGCAGAAGTCCAGCTGCGCGGCGGCGACGTGACCCGGGCGCTCGATGAGGCGGGCGGCGGCGAGTGCGGTGAGGCTCTTGCCCGAACCGGATTCGCCGACCACGCCGATCGCCTCGCCCCGCGCGACCGTGAACGAGACGCCGCGCACCGGCGTCACCCATCCGGACGGTGTCGGGAAGGAGACGCGCAGGTCGTCGACGAGGAGTACCAGGTCGTCGTCGTCGACCTGCGCGGGCTGGGCCGCGCCGGGGAGCGCGAGAGCGGGGAGGCGGTGGCGGCGTCGCGCGGATCGTCCACCGAGGGCGGCCGCGGCGGTCTCGCCGAGCAGATTGAACGCGAGTCCCGCGACCACGACCGCGACGGCCGGGCCGAGGGCGGCTGCGGGGTTGAGGTAGATGCGGTTCAGGCCTTCGCCGAGCAGACGGCCCCAGTCGTACTCGGGCACCTGCACGCCCAGTCCCAGGAAGGACAGGCCGGCGAAGGCGAGTAGCGCGGAACCGGCAGCAACGGTGGCGTTGACGATGAGCGGCTCGCCGATGTTGGGGAGGATGTGGCGGATCAGGATGCGGAACCGGGAGACACCCGCGACCTGCGCGGCGGCGATGAAGTCACGGCCGGCGACCGCGGCGGACAGCGTCTGGGTGAGCCGGGCGAACTGCGGTGCCGTCGCGAATCCGATGGCGAGGACCGAGCCCGTGGTACCGACGCCGAAGATCACGGCGAAGAACAGGGCGAGCAGGAGGCCGGGGAAGGCGACCGCGATGTTCACGAAGCCGACGATCGGGCGTCCGGCCCAGCGGGGGAGCACGGAGGGTGCCGTGCCGAGCAGCGTGCCCGCCACCACCCCGATGATCACCGCGAGCACGGCGAGGAGCACCGAGAGCCGCGTGGCGACCAGGACGCGGGCGAGGACGTCGCGTCCGAGGGTGTCGGTGCCCAGCAGGTGGGTCGCGCTCGGTCCCTGAGTGATCGCGGTGGGGTTCACCTGCT
This sequence comes from Microbacterium sp. NPDC090218, assembly GCA_044900255.1. GTDB lineage: Bacteria > Actinomycetota > Actinomycetes > Actinomycetales > Microbacteriaceae > Microbacterium. The sequence goes on from JBJDMS010000002.1 coordinate 945,418, forward strand.
CGGCCTGCGCCCCCCAGATGATCGGCGCGAAGACCGCGGTGAGGGTGACGAGCAGCACGAGCCCGAGAGCGGTGATGCCCAGTGGTGAGCGAACGATGCCCGACCAGGCGGTACGTGCTGACATCATGCCTCCCGGATGGTGGATCGAGGGTCGAGGAGTGCGAGGATCACGTCGATCACCAGGTTCACGACGAGCACGCCGATGCCGTAGACGAGCACGATGCCCTGCACGACGGAGTAGTCCTTGGTGAGGATCGATTGGACGATCATGGTGCCGAGCCCGGGCCAGGCGAACACGTTCTCGACCAGCACCGTCCCGGCGACCATGCCCGTCAGAAGCAGACCGGTGAGGGTGAGGGTCGCGGTCATGGCGTTCGGCAGGGCGTGGCGTGAGTAGATCCGGTGCGGTGCGAGGCGCTTGGCGCGCGCGGTGCGGATGAAGTCCTGGCCGAGGACGGACAGCACCTCCACCCGGATGATGCGCGAGAAGACCGCGATCGGTCCCACCGCGAGCGCCACCACCGGGAGGACCAGAGCGAACGGAGCGGTGTTGCCCGCCACGGGGAACCACCCCAGCGAGACCGCGAACACGTAGACCAGTCCGACGGCGAGGAGGAACTCGGGGATCGCGGCGAGGATCACAGACCCCGCGGCGAACGCGAGCTCGAGGCCGCGCCGCCGTCCACCGCGGGTGGCGACGGCCATCGTCACGCCGAGGGGGACCGAGACCAGCAGCACCAGCAGGACGGCGAGCAGCGCCAGCTGCAGGGTGGCCGGGAGTCGGGTGGCGATGATCTCGGACACCGGCTGGCTGGTGATCATCGACGTGCCCATGTCGCCGGTGAACAGGCCGCCGATGTAGCGGAAGTACTGGACGATGAGCGGTTGGTCGAGGCCGAGTGCCGCTCGTCGGGACTCGACCAGCTCGGCCGGGGCGTTGAGGCCGAGTGCCGCGCGCACCGGGTCACCGGGCACGAGGTGGATCATGAGGAAGGCAGCCGTGACCAGCACCCACACCGATAGGACGAACTGCCCTCCGCGACGGACCAGGAAGGACACCCAAGGGTTGTCCGACCGTGCGGATCTGATCAGTATCGCCTGCGTGGCGGTGGTGCTGGCCATCGGCTGTCTCCGGTCTTCGGTCTACTCGTACATGCGGATCGAGGTGGGGTCGATGCCGTCGCCCTCGGTGAACGTCGCCTTCGTCGCGAAGGTCGACCGCGTGATGTTCGCGTAGGGCACCACGCTGGTCGTCTCGAAGAGCGCCTCCTCGGCGGCGGCCCAGTCGTCGCAGCCCTCGCTGCCGGCCTTGGCGGATGCCGCGGTGACGGCCGCGGTGTAGTCCGGGTTGTCGATGGAGGCGAAGTTGGTGCCGTTGGGCGGGGTCGGTCCGGAGTAGAACGGCACGAGCATGCTCGGCAGCGAGACCGTCAGCGGCGCGGCGGAGATGTCCCAGTCGCCCGTCGAGAAGAGCACTTCGCTGAGGGTCGGTGAGTCGACGGCGGTGACGCTGATGTCGACGCCGAGGTCCTTCCATGCCGCCTGAGCGAGTTCGGCTGCGGCGTTGCCGGCGTCTCCGAGCTGCGAGGAGTAGATCATGCGCAGAGTGAGCTTCTCGCCGTCCTTCGTGCGCACCCCGTCGGATCCCGCCGTCCAGCCGGCGCCGTCGAGGGCCGCGGCGGCCGCATCGACGTCGAGCTCGGGGAGGTGCCCGGAGACGGTGTCGGCACGGCACGGGTTGGGGGAGACGGTGACGAGCCCGGTGGGAACCGTGGCCTTGCCGCTGCCGATGACCTGACGCATCTGCTCGAGATCGACGGCCTGCATCAGGGCGTCGCGCACCGCCTGGTCGGCGGTGGGCCGTCCTTCCGCCTGGTTGAACGTGAAGGATCCGCCCGGGGTCTCGATCGCCGTGTGGAAGAGCCCTGCGTCTTCGACGCGGGCGCTGTCCGGGCCGATCACGAGTGCCGCGTTGACCTCGCCGGAGAGCAGCAGGTTCGTGGCGGTGGTCTCGTTCGGGACGACGCGGAAGACCACGCTGTCCGGCAGCCCCTTCTGCTTCGGGTCCCAGTCGTCCGGTCCCCAGGCGAAGTCCTCTCGCCGGGTGAGGGTGTACTGGCTGTTCGGCGCGATCTCGGTCATCGTGAACATGCCCGTCGAACCCTCGCCCTTCGCGAGGGCGTCGGGGTCGTCGATCACCGTGCCGCACACGATCGAGATGCTGCCGATGTTCTCGATCAGGAACGAGTCCGGACGCCCGCTGGTGACGGTGACCGTGCCGGCCTCATCGTCGCCGACGGCCGAGGTCCCCGGCTGCACCTGCAGACCGATGAGGGGCGATCCGTTGGCGGGGTCGCCGATGTGGGTGATGTTCGCGGCCACGTCCGTCGCGGTCAGCGGCGTGCCGTCTTCGCAGGTGAGGCCGTCGCGGAGGGTGAAGGTCGCGGTCGTGGTGTCGGCCTCCCAGGATTCGGCGAGCCCGGAGGCGATGGTGCCGTCCTCCAGCACCTCGACCAGGCGGGCATACAGGAAGCGGTCGATCGAGCGGGCGACCGACATCACGGTGACGAACGGATCCAGGCTCCCCGGATCGGTCGAGATCACCGAGGTGAAGGTCTTGCCGTCGACGAGGACGCCGTCGGCGCCGTCACCTCCGGCAGGAGCGGCGCCGCCGGCGCAGGATGTCAGGGCGAGCGCCGCAGCGCCGAGCAGCGCGATCAGCGGGGTACGAGAACGCATCAGAAGCCTCCAGCAGTGTTCGGGGTGGTGCAGGTGGATGGTGCAGTGACGGTGCAGGGTGAGTCTGGGGGATCGGGTCAGACGGTCTGTGCGCGCAGGTGCTCGACGGCGGCGAAGCCGGAACGGCCGATCGACGCGTCGACGAGCGGTTGCCGATCGGCGAGCGAGGTGGCACGGGTGAACACCGCGACCGCGTACTGCCGACCGTCCGGGTAGGTCGCCACTCCCGCCTCGTTGCGCCAGGTGGGGAGCGTGCCGGTCTTCGCCGCGAGGCGCACCTCCCCGGGGAATCCGGAGGTGAGCCGATGCGGCCAGATCTGCAACGCCATGATGTCCCTGGCCTGACGGCAGGCCTCGGCGGACGCCGCGGTGTCGGTCCACAGGGCGTTCAGGAGCGTCGTGACGTCGCGCGGGGTGGAATGCGAGGTCTTGACGGGGTGCACGGCGTCGAGCGCGAGGATCTGCTCCGCCGTCGCGCCCTCGAAGAGCTCGTCCAGGTCGCTGTCGGCGGAACCGCCGAGATCGGCGATGACGGAGGCGAACAGATCCTCGCAGCAGCCGACGAGCCGGGTCTGCCGGAGCCCCAGATCGCTGATGACCCGGTTCACGGCGTCGGCGCCGAGGCGGTGGTAGATGACGTCGGTCGCGGCGTTGTCGCTCATCGTCATCATGTTCAGCGCGAGGTCGCGCCAGCTGACCTCGACATCGTCCGCGAAGCCGGCGGTGCCGACCCCGCCGATCCGGTAGCGCGCCGTCACGGTCGTGCGTGCGGCCGGGTCGAGCTCACCGGCGGCGACCGCACGCACGTACGCGGTGAGGACGAGGATCTTGAAGACCGAGGCGAGCACGACCGGCTCATCGGCGTCGATGCCCACCTCGGGGCCGCCTTCGACGCCGATCTCCCGCGCGTGCAGGAAGCCCGCGGCACCGGCATCCGCGAAGATCTCGGCGATGTCCTGCCCGACCTCCGACGGCGTCGCCGTGGCCGCGGTCATGCGTCGACCCGGCGGTCGGCGCGTCCGGTGTGCAGGTAGAGCGCCCGTCCGCTGCCGTCGTCGCCGACGAAGGCGTGCGGCATGTGCATCCCGTTCTGCGGCTCGCGGGGGATGAGGGTGTCTCCCTCCCAGCCCACGAGCTCGACGGGCGCCGGGGCAGGGCCGAGCTCGGCGAAGATGCCCTTCATGGTGCGCTCGAGCCAGATGCGGCCGCTGTCGTCGATGCGGACGGTCGAGTCCGACACCGACGAGGAGTAGGTGCCGAGGACACGTTCCACGTCGACCGCGACCGGTGTCTCCGGGATCGAGGGCAGCGCGGGCATCGTGACGTCGGCGAGACCGGCGAGCACCTTCGCGGTGATCGCGTGGTACGCGTCCACGGTCTGTCCGCCGTTCGTGAGGATCGCGACCGCGACGCCGGCGGAGGGAACCATCCGCAGGAACGCGTTCTGGCCGATCGTGCCGCCGTCGTGGCCGATCACGGGTCCGCCTTCCCAGTCGAAGATCTCCCAGCCGAGGCCCCAGGCATCGCCCATGATGCCGAGCTCCGGGAGCTCGACCTGGCGCTCCTGCATCGCGCGGACGCTGTTCTCGGAGAGGACGCGGGTGCCGTCGGGAGCGACGCCTCCGTCGAGGTGCATGCGTGCGTAGCTCACCAGGTCGCGCGCCGTCATCGCCAGCATCGACCCGGCCGGTGCGTTCGAGCGCACGAGGCTCCACACCGGCGCCGGGACCGGTTCGTCGCCGCCCTCCGCGGGGATGTGTCCGAGCGCGGCGCGGAACATGATCGCCTCCGCGGCCGTTGTGGCGACGTGCGTCAGCCCCAGCGGTGCAGCGAGGTGGGTGCGCAGCGCCTGGTCGTACGAGGTGTCTCGCAGCACCTCGACGATGCGGCCGAGCACCACGAACGCGGCGTTGTTGTACGAGAAGCGCTCTCCGGGCGTGAAGAGCTGCGGGGCATCGGCGATCGTCGCGAGGTACTTCTCCACGGCATCGTCGCCGACGCCGGTGTCGTTGAACAGATCGCCCTCGAACCCGCTCACGTGGCTCAGCAGCTGCCGGGTGGTGATCGCGCTCGCCGCGGCGTCGTCGCCGATCGCGAACGCGGGCACGGTGTCGCGCACCGGGGCGTCGATGTCGAGGAGGCCCTCGTCGACGAGCTGCATGATGAGCGTCGCCGTCCAGGTCTTGGTGATCGAGCCGATCTGGAAGACCGAGTCCTCGTCGGCTTCGACGCCGGTGTTGCGGTTCAGGACGCCGGCGGCGGTGGTGAAGATCTCACCGCCGGCAAGGATCGCGACGGATGCCGCGGGGATGTGCGCTTCGGCGAGAATCGCGGGAAGGCTCTCCCGCACCCAGCTGCCGATTTCGTTCAGGTCGGACACGTGCGCTCCTCTTCGTCGAGTGGGTCGTCGCTTTCGGGGCGACGGCGATGGGCCGAGACTATTCGCGGATTTCCTCGGTCCGTTGGTGCCGGGCGACGAGACTTGCGCAGACCTTGGTTCGCCCGGACGAAGGAATCCCGCTCAACGTCGCCGCACGGCCCGCATGCCCACATGGAGCAGCTCGGGCCCGCCTTCTTCCGGGGCCAGCAGCCGCCCGACGGGCTGGTCCGCGTCGGTGATCAGGGCGCCGTCCGTGCGCACACGCAGTCGCAGCGGAGGTCGTGGCGGGAACCCGAGCGCGGCGATGTCCTCGCGGAGCACCATCGCGAACTCGAGCGCCTCTCCGACGCGGGTGACGTCGTAGTGCCACTGCCCGGCGTCATAGCGGCCGATGACCTCGTCGAGCTTCTCGATCGGCTGCAGCGGGGCGGCTTCCGTGGCTTTCGAGATGCCGCGGAGGTTCGTGAAGATCCAGTCGACGATCTTCGCGCCGAGCGCCTTGCCGCTGCCGCTATTGGTCAGCACCGTGATCGCCAGATCCTCGTCCGGGGCGAGCACGAACTCGCTCAGCTGGGTGTCGGAGATGTTCCCCCCGTGCATGACGACACGCGCCGACCCGTGCCGGGCGAGCAGCCACGGCAGGCCGATCGCGTCGATGGGCGGTCCTGCGGCGAGCTGCGGCTGCTGCATCAGAAGCCGGGTCGCCTCGGCCACGGGGGGTGCGCCCAAGCTCTCGCCGCGCAGGTGGAAGCGGGCGTACGTCAGCTGATCTCGTACCGACGACACGAGGCCGCCCTCGGGCGCGATGTCGCGGGTGAGGGGCCAGTGCGGGAGCGTGGTCATCGCCCCGTCGTCGCCCGGTACGTGACCGACGGCGTGCGGGCGTGAGATGACGTCCCACGGGAAGAAGAACGTCTCGGACATGCCGAGGGGATCCAGCACGGTGCGCTGCACGGCCTGTTCGAACGTGGCGCCGGTGACCTGCTCGATCACACGGCCCAGCAGACGGATCCCGGCGTTGCTGTAGGACGCGATGGTGCCGGGGGCGAAGAACTGCGGCAGCTCGGAGAACGCCGCGACGTTGCGGGTGAGGGCGCCGTCATCCCACCCCGGGTGATCGTCGGCATCCCCGAGGAAGCCGCCGGAATGGGTGAGCAGATGCCGGATGCGCAGCGCGGCGAGGGCGTTCTCGTCGGCCAATCGGAAGTCCGGGAGGACATCGACCACGCGGCTCTCGAGATCGAGTTCCCCGCGCTCGACGAGGTGCATCGCGACGGTGCCTGTGAAGGTCTTCGAGGTCGAGCCGATCTGGAACAGCGTGCGCTCCGTCACCGCTGCGCCGGTGTCGACGGCGGCGACCCCTGTCGTGGCGATGATCTCGCGGTCCCCGTCGATCACGCCGACCACCGCGCCCGGCACCCCGAGCTCGGCGGCGGTGGTGTCCAGGAAGTCCTGCAGGTCGTCGTGCATCATGCGTCTCCTCGTACGGCGCGCCCCGGCAGGGCGTCGGTCACGATCTCTCCGGCGCGCACGACGGGAGTGCCGTGCACGTACAGGTGGCGCACACCGCGCGACGGTCGGGTCGGGTCGGCGTAGCTCGCGCGGTCGGTCAGGGTCGCCGGGTCGATGACCACGATGTCCGCATCCGCGCCGACGGCGAGATGTCCCTTGCCGCGCATGCCGGACGAGACCTCGTCGAGCACCCGTGCCGGGAGGAAGGAGCAGCGACGGAACGCCTCGAGCCAGCTCCACGTTCCGCTCTCGAGGACCATCAGGCGCACGGACTTCGCGAACGTCCCCGCTGTGCGTGGATGGGTGTGCCCGCCGGCCGGGAGCGGCCACTCTCGCTGCTCGTACACCGTCGCGCCTCCGCTCGCCACCCAGGAGATCGGCATCGCATCGCTGGCGACGATCGAGTCGGGATACGCCAGTGCGCGGTGCAGGTGGGCGCGGTCGAACGGATCGGCCTCGTCGAGGAAGGTCACGATGCAGGTGGCGCCGGGATCGGTCGCGCGCACCTCACGCAGTCGGGCCTCGTCGGCGATGCGCTCGCCGGTGTCTACCAGCATCAGCGAAGTCGGCGTGATGCCCAGCCCTGCGAGCTTCTCCGGTGCGAGGAAGAACGCGCCGATCGCCGTGCTGCCCGCGCCGTAGGGGTAGGCCTCGACCGTGACCCGGGATCCGGCCGCGCGGCTGCGATCGAGCAGTGCCAGCACCCGGTCGATGTGACGCAGGGAGGTGCTGTTCACGTGGCAGTGGTGCATCGCGGCCCCGGTCTCGGCGGCGGCCCGGACGAGCTCTTCCGAGCCGTCGATCGGCGTGCGCGGGTCGGCCTCGATCAGTTCGCGCACGTGCGTGAAGGTCGGTGCGTGGGCTGCGGCGGCCAGGCGGGCGAGCTCCAGGTACTCGTCGGGGTCGGAGCGCGGGGCGTAGCCCATGAGCACACCGATCCCGAGCGCACCGGCACCGAGCTCGTCCTCGAGCAGGCCGAGCCAGCGGCGGCGTTCGGCGGGGGAGGAGGATCGTTGCCAGTCGGGCTTGCCGAGCAGATCCATCGAGGCCGTGAAATCGGCGACGGGGATGCGATCGAGGTGGGCGTAGGCGCGCGCCTGTGACCAGGAGGCCGAGAAGCCGTAGTTCAGCGGACGCCCGTCGGCGGCGGCGCGGGCGAGTGCCTCGGCGATCGGCATGAGTCCGGCCTCGAGGTCGAGTGCTGTGGTGACGCCGTCCATCGCCTGCAGTCTCTGGCCCGCGATCGAGTGCACGTGACTGTGCAGGTCGACGAAGCCGGGACCGACGACGAGGCCGGTCGCGTCGACGACCTCGGCACCCTCCGGCGGTGTGACACCGTCGCCGATCGCGGCGACCCGTCCCTCCGAGATCAGCAGGTCGGTGACCTGGTCGGTTTCCGTCTTCGGGTCGATGACGCGCCCGCCGCGCAGCAGAGTGTCCACGCCGTCACGATGCCATGCTGGGGAGGGCCGTTCCCGGTGCCGCTCGACGAAAGCGTGCGGTCGATCCGGTGCCCCCGCACAACCCGTCACGCGCAGCGAGTGTCGTCGAGAGGTGCACGCGCGCGCCCCGGAAGACATAATGTAGTGACGATGTGACCGTGCACACGCAAGGAGGCAAGTGATGTCCAGCGCCTCCGAGCGTGCGCGGCTGCCGAGCATCCGCGACGTCGCTCGTCTCGCCGGGGTGTCTCATCAGACGGTGTCGCGGGTGCTCAACGATCACCCGAGCATCCGCCCGGAGACGAAGGCCAAGGTCCTCGACGCGATCTCCGTCCTCGACTACCGGCCGAACCTCGCAGCCCGCGCACTCGTGACGAGCAAGTCGAACGTGCTGGGGATCCTCTCCGCGACGATCGGGGAGTTCGGTCCGACCTCGTCGATCGCCGGCATCGAGGATGCGGCGCGGGAGGAGGGCTACGCGGTCTCGACCCTCAACCTTCCGGCGACGACACCGGAGGCCATCGGGAACGCGGTGCGTCAGCTGGCTCGAGAACAGGTGGACGGCATCGTCGTGCTCGCCCCGCAGGTGCGAGTGTTCCATGTCCTGCGCGGCATGTCCGTCGACATGCCCTTCGTCACGCTGCAGACGGCATCGGGGTCGGATGGTGTGAGTCTCTCGGCGGATCAGGTCGCGGGTGCCAGGGCGGCCACGGAGCACCTGATCTCCCTCGGTCACAGCGACATCCTGCATCTCGCGGGACCCCAGGACTGGATCGAGGCGGAGTCGCGGATGCGTGGTTACCTTGATGGGCTGCGCGAGGCCGATCTGCCGACCTTCCCGCCGATCCGCGGGGACTGGACCGCCGACTTCGGCTACTTCGCCGGCAAGGAGCTCTCGCTCCGCCGAGACTTCACGGCGGTGTTCGCGGCCAACGATCTGATGGCGATCGGGTTGATGCACGGGTTCCGTGACGCCGGGGTGCGCGTGCCGCACGATGTGAGCGTGATCGGCTTCGACGACATCCCGGTCGCCGCGCACGTGGCGCCGACGCTCAGCACCGTGCATCAGGACTTCCCCGAGCTGGGACGCCGCGCCGTGCGGATCCTGCTCGCCCAGATCCGGGGCGAGCAGGCACCGGAGTTCGGTCCGCTGCAGACGATCCTGCGCGCGCGCGAATCCGCCGCCGCGCGTTGACGCGTCTTCACGGGACCGCTCCCAGCCCTTCGCGCAATCGCCGCATCACGGTAGCGACACGAAATCCCGGCGCGGACTTGACAGCGGTTCGTCGTGAGTGGACGATGTAATCCAATGTGAACGGTCACATCGAAGGTGACCGCACGTCGCAAGGAAGATTCGTGAGCACCACAGCAACGTTGCCTACCGTGTCAGGCCCCATCCTGGAGATGCGCAGCATCACCAAGGAGTTCCCGGGTGTCAAGGCGCTCGCCGACGTCTCGATCACCGTCCGCGCCGGCGAGATCCACGCCATCTGCGGCGAGAACGGTGCCGGGAAGTCGACCCTGATGAAGGTTCTCTCCGGGGTGTACCCCTACGGGACCTACGAGGGCGAGATCCTGCTGTACGGCGAGGAGCAGCGTTTCAAGGACATCGTGGCCAGCGAGCAGGCCGGCATCGCGATCATCCACCAGGAGCTCGCGCTGATCCCCGAGCTGTCCGTCACCGAGAACATCTTCCTCGGCAACGAGATCCAGCGTCTCGGCCGCATCGACTGGCAGGCGCAGAAGGAGCGGACGATCGAGCTCCTCGCTCGCGTCGGGCTGAGCGAAGACCCCGACACGCAGATCAAGACCCTCGGTGTCGGCAAGCAGCAGCTGATCGAGATCGCCAAGGCGCTCAACAAGGACGTCAAGCTCCTGATCCTCGACGAGCCGACCGCCGCTCTCAACGAGAACGACTCGCAGCACCTGCTCGACCTGATCCTGGGACTCAAGGCCAAGGGCATCGCGTCGATCATGATCAGCCACAAGCTCAACGAGATCGAGCAGATCGCCGATGAGATCACGATCATCCGCGACGGCCGCACGGTCGAGACGCTCGACATCTCGCGCGGCGAGATCAACGAGGACCGCATCATCCGGGGGATGGTCGGTCGTTCGCTCGAGAGCCGCTACCCCGACCGGACGCCGGAGATCGGCGATGTGTTCTTCGAGGTGAAGGACTGGTGGGTGCAGCACCCGACCGTTCCCGAGCGGATGGTCGTCAAGGGCTCGAACCTCAACGTGCGCCGAGGCGAGGTCGTCGGTATCGCCGGCCTCATGGGCGCCGGACGCACGGAGTTCGCGATGAGCATCTTCGGTCGCTCCTATGGGACGTTCCTCTCCGGCACGCTGATCAAAGACGGCCAGGAGGTCGCGCTGCACGACGTGGCGTCGGCGATCAAGCACGGACTGGCGTATGTGAGCGAAGACCGCAAGGTGCTGGGACTCAACCTGCTCGACACGATCAAGAGGTCGATCGTCGCCGCCAAGCTCTCCAAGATCGCCCGCCGGGGCGTCGTGGACGCGCGTGAGGAGTTCGCCGTGGCGGAGGACTACCGCAAGGCGCTGCGGATCAAGACGCCCTCGGTCGAAGAAGGCGTCGGCAAGCTCTCGGGCGGCAACCAGCAGAAGGTCGTGCTGGCGAAATGGATGTTCACCGACCCCGACCTGCTCATCCTCGACGAACCCACCCGTGGAATCGACGTCGGTGCGAAGTACGAGATCTACGCGATCATCAACCAGCTCGCCGCGCAGGGCAAGGGCGTCATCGTCATCTCGAGCGAGCTGCCCGAGCTCCTCGGCATCTCCGACCGCATCTACACAGTCTTCGAAGGTCGGGTCACCGACTGCATCCCGGCCGATCAGGCGACACCTGAGGACCTCATGCGCAGCATGACCTCCGCGACCCAGAAAGCATCCGCATGACCACCGACACCACCGCAACGAAGCGCGGCTTCCACTTCAAGGACATCACGAAGATGTTCGGCGGCGGTCAGTCGACGCTCCGCCAGTTCGGCATCCTCGGCAGCCTCGTCGTCATCCTGGTCGTCTTCCAGGTGCTGACCTGGATCTTCAAGGGGACGGGCCTCACGCTCTCCTCGGGCAACCTGATCAACGTCGTCAACCAGTACTCGTACATCCTGATCCTCGCGATCGGCATGGTGATGGTCATCATCATGGGCCACATCGACCTGTCGGTCGGCTCGGTCGCCGCGTTCACCGGCATCGTGGTGGCGAAGGCCATGGCGGACTGGAATCTCCCTTGGCCGCTCGGCATCCTCCTCGGTCTCGGCGTCGGCGTGCTCGTGGGCGCGTGGCAGGGGTTCTGGGTCGCCTATGTCGGGGTGCCCGCGTTCATCGTGACCCTCGCGGGCATGCTGTTCTTCCGCGGTGCGAACCAGTGGGTCGGCGACTCGCAGTCCATTCCGGTGCCGCAGGGCTTCAAGGTGATCGGCGCCGGATACCTGCCCGAGCTGTCGTTCATCCCCGTGCCGTTCAACGTCTTCACCATGCTCCTCGCACTCCTGGGTGTCGCCTGGATCGTGTTCTGGGAGATCCGCACACGCCGCATCCAGCACAAGATGGGTGCCGACATGGCGCCGCTCTGGGTGAGTGTCACCAAGGTCGTGCTGATCTCGGCCGTGATCCTCATCGCCGGCTGGCTGTTCGCGACCGGGCGTGAGGGCACCAGCTTCCCGATCTCGGGCGTCATCCTGCTCGCGCTGGTCATCCTCTACTCGTTCATCACGAACAACACGGTGTTCGGCCGCCACATCTACGCGGTCGGCGGCAATCGTCAGGCCGCCCGCCTGTCGGGTGTGAAGGACCGCTGGGTCGACTTCTTCGTGATGATGAACATGTCGGTCCTCGCCTCTCTCGCCGGCATGATCTACGTGGCCAGGGCGACGGCGTCGGGGCCTCAGGACGGCAACGGCTGGGAGCTGGATGCGATCGCCTCGGTGTTCATCGGTGGCGCGGCCGTCTCGGGCGGTATCGGAACCGTGATCGGGTCGATCATCGGTGGTCTCGTGATGGCGTTCCTGAACAACGGACTCGCCCTCCTCGGCGCGGGCGCCGACGTGGTCTCGATGATCAAGGGCCTCGTGCTCCTCTTCGCCGTCGGCGTCGACGTGTGGAACAAGCAGCAGGGCCGCCCGTCGATCATCGGCTTCATGACCCGCCGGTTCGGCCGGAAGCCCGATCCTGCGGAGGAGACCTTCGACACGAAGGCGAACTACCCCACCAGCCAGAAGTACGAAGCCCCCGCCGTCGACGAGACGCGCGGATAGTAGGGGTCGAAATCGCGTGCCGCACGCGTGACGAGACCTTCACACACCAGAGAAAGAGATCACATGAAGAAGATTCTTCTGTCGGCGACAGCGCTTGTCGTCGCGGGCGCCTTCGCCCTCACCGGCTGCTCCTCGGAGCGCGGCGGTGGCACCGGTTCCGGAGCGGGGGAGGAGACCGCTTCGGGCTTCGCCGCCGACGCCACGATCGGTGTCGCCCTCCCGGACAAGACCTCGGAGAACTGGGTCCTCGCCGGTCAGCTGTTCACGGACGGTCTCGAGAAGGCCGGCTTCAAGGCGGACGTGCAATACGCGCCCGCCAGCAACACGGTCGCCGAGCAGCAGAACCAGATCCAGGCGATGGTCACCGGTGGCGCCAAGGTCATCATCATCGGCGCGAAGGACGGCAAGCAGCTCGCGACGCAGGTCGAGGCCGCCCACGACGCCGGTGTCGCCGTCATCGCATACGACCGTCTGATCGAGAACACGAAGGCCGTCGACTACTACGTCGCGTTCGACAACTTCGAGGTCGGAAAGCTCCAGGGTCAGGCACTCCTCGACGGTCTCGCCGAGCGTGCAGGACACGAGGCTCCGTACAACATCGAACTGTTCTCGGGCTCGCCCGATGACGCGAACTCCGCGGTGTTCTTCAACGGTGCCATGGAGATCCTCCAGCCGAAGATCGACGACGGCACGCTGAAGGTCGTCTCCGGCCAGACCGAGATCGCGCAGACGGCGACCGAGGGCTGGAAGGCTGAGAACGCCCAGCGTCGTATGGACTCGATCCTCACCTCGACGTACAGCTCGGAGACGCTCGACGGCGTCCTCTCCCCGAACGACACGCTCGCCCGCGCCATCATCACCTCGGTGCAGGGTGCCGGCAAGGATGTCCCGGTCGTCACCGGTCAGGACTCCGAGGTCGAGTCGGTGAAGTCGATCATGGAGGGCATCCAGTACTCCACGATCAACAAGGACACCACGCTCCTGGTGGAGCAGGCCATCAAGATGGTCGGCCAGCTCCAGAAGGGCGAGGAGGTCGACGTCAACGACACCGAGCAGTACGACAACGGCGAGAAGGTCGTTCCCGCCTTCCTGCTGCCTCCGATCATCGTCACCAAGGAGAACGCTGCTGAGGCTTACGCCAACGTGCCGAGCCTCCTCGAGATCGTGAAGTCGTACCAGTAAGACGCGCGGCACACATCCGCACGGATACGCGAACCGTCCGGGCCCTCGGGTCCGGACGGTTCGTCGTTCATCCGGTGCACATGCCCGACGCACACGTCAGAACGGAGCGGCCACCGGATCGGCACTCGTGAAGGTCACCGTGTGCTGCGGAGGCGGGCGGTCGACGTAGCTGCGACCCGTCGGACTCGTCCACGCGAGCACCCCACCCGGGCGCTGTTCGACGTGCCAGGGGGAGTGGTGTTTGAGCATGTGATGTCGTCGACAGAACGCGGAGAGATTGCCGTCGGCCATCGCGCCCCCTGTCGAGGCCGCGTGATTGTGGTCGAGGTCGCACTTCCGGGCCGCGATCCCGCATCCGGGGAACCGGCAACGCTGGTCTCGCACGCGAAGGTGCCGCCGCAGCTGCTCGCTCGGGCGGTAGCGGTCGACCGCGAGCAGTTCGCCGGAGATCGGGTGCGTCAGCACGCGGTCCCAGCCGGTCGCGGAACCCGCCAGCGTGCGAGCGGTCGTGACGTCGATGGGAATCATTCCGTCGAGTTCGGCCGGTGACGAGGTCGGAGCGTCATCGTCCATAAGAGTGAGCACCGGCACCGTGACCTCGATGCGCGCGCGGATCTCGCCGAGCAGACCCTCCTCGGTATCGTGCCCGGCAGGCGTGCCCGTGAGCACCAGGTCGGCGAGCAGATCGGTGCGCAGCTGATCTATCGTGCGGTCGTCGGCGGGGAGCCTTCCGGCGTCGGTATCCACGTCGATGTCCTTCGCCGCCCGCGCGTTCTCCGCCTGCACCGCGTGCGCCATCTGCGACAGCCGGTCGAACATCCCGCGCACCAACGCCGCGGGACCCCGCGCGCTCAGTTCGGCCATCCCGTCGTCGAGGTCTCTCACCCACACGCGGCGCAGCTCGCGGGCATCGCGATGCCGCTCGGTGAGACTGCGCTCCTGGAACCCCTCCGCAAGCCGCCGCGCGATCCGCCGCAGCCGGTTCGGGGATTCCGTCTCGGCGACCTCCACGGCCTCGTCGGCATAGGCGGCGCGGTCCACGGCGTCGTCGAGATGCGCCCCCGCCTCGACGATCACCCGGGAGTGCGCGGCACTGATGCGGCCTTCGCCCTGCGCCGCCCACACCGCCGGGAACTTCTCCACGAGCCAGGAGGCGTCGGCCATCCGCCGCTCGATCGCGCGGTCGCTCGTGTGCTGCGCGGCCCCGATCTCGGCTGCGATCGTGCGGATCGCCATGTCGCCGTGATCGGGGTGCGCAGCGCTGCGCGCGATGTCGATCGCCAGGCGTCCGGCCAGGGCGAGCAGGCCGTCACGAGCCGCCTGCATGCTGCTCAGAGTCGTCTCGGCCGCCTCCAGCGACGCGACCAGATCGGCGAGCATCGCCATCTGGGAATCCGTCGCGTCGAGCAGTGCGGTCATGACGTCAGTCCATCACCGACCACCGACATTCGAAGATAATTTCGAGTTAGATCGACGTCGAGATGATCACGAAAAGGTAACGAACGTGGTTTACTGACCGGATGCAGCTTCACGCGATCGAGACCGGCGGCGGCCCGCGCACGGCGGTCCTGCTCCACGGCCTGATGGGTTCGGGGGAGAGCTGGTGGAGGGTCGCCCCGCTCCTTGCCGAGCGCGGCTACCGCGTGCTCGCACTGGATCTGCCGGGACACGGTCTGTCCCCGCGGGATCCGGATCTGACGGTCGAACGCGCGGCAGCGGCTGTCGTTGCGACCATCGGCTGCCTCGCTCCGGCGGAGCCGCTCCATGTCATCGGTCACTCCTACGGCGCGACAGTGCTCGCCGCTGCCGCCGGGCGGCTGAAACCCGAGCTCGCGGTCTATGTCGATGCATCGCTCGCCCTCGTCGGGGGCGCGGATCGGTTGTCCCTCAGCGCCGTGTACGAACAGGATCGGCTGATGCGGTCGTCACCGGAGGCACTCCGAGCGAGCCGTCCCTTCTACTCGGCGACGGATGCCGAGGTGGAGGCGCGTGCCGCCGAGCGCTTCGATCCGGCGACCTCCGCGTCCATATCGTGTGGCCCGGACCAGAGGTGGGATCCGGCACCGGGATCGATCGTGGTCCGCGCCGACCCGAGCACCTGGGTGACCGACGACGCTGCCTGTCGGTTCGAGGAGGGGGGAGTCGAGGTCCGCAGTATCCCGGGCGCGGCGCACACCGTCTGGTACAGCCACTTCGACGAGTTCACGGCCGCCCTCCCCGAGATGTTCGGCGCTGACCGGGCCCCCGCCTGCCGTCGTGCCGATCCGTCGCCGCGGACCCGTCACGACGCAACGCGCTAGTCCCAGATCGGGTCGTCGGGGTCGGGGGAGTCGGTGCCGTCGGTGTCGGTCATGATGCGCGCGTCGGCGATCCACGACGTCAGGGCGCCGTCGTGGAGGATGCTCGGGCGTGGTGTGCCGAGAAGGTCGGGGTTCGTCACGATGTCCAGCGGCTCATCGCTCGCGAAGATGACGACGTTGCCGAGTGGTCCTTCCTCATCTTCCGGTTCCGCGTCGAGAACGACGGCGATGTGATCGAACACGGTGCTCAGGGTGGCCGCCTGCCGCCGGGAGTACTCGAACGGATGCCCGTCGAGCAGGTTCACCGCGACGATTCCCTCGGCTGCAGAGCGGGCGGCGACGCGGCGGTAGAACTCCTGGCTGGCCACACGATGCCGGATGACGGCGGCATCCCAGAGATCGACGACGGTGAAGCGCGCATCCACCCAATCGGTGTCGACCGCTGTGTGGCCGCTCGCTGCGGCGCGCAGCGCGGGGGAAGGGGATGACGGCGCTGACGATCGCTTCTCGTCCGGAAGCTCCGCGTCGGCGACCGCTCGCGCATCGCCGAAGATGACTCGAAGGTCAGTGCCAGGGGCCAGAGGCAGTGCGTCGATCACCGCTGCATAGAGAGCGGGCTCGAACTCGACCACGAGTTGCGGCGATCCTGGACGCGTGGCCTCGACGTAGCGTGCCAGCGTGAGCGCTCCGGCTCCCAGATGCACGGTGAACAGCGGTGCGCCGGGCTCCGTCGCGGCATCCATTGCTCGGGCGATGTGCTGGGTGTAGGCGTATTCGAGTGTGGTGGGTTCCGTCATCGAGACGACGGACTGCGGGATTCCATCGACGCTGAGTTGGTAGCGGCCGGGGTGCCTTCTCGATTGCACCAGCTTCGCCTTGCGATCGTCCAGCATGAGCGAGAACACCCGGCGATTCTTTGGCACCCGTCGATCTTAGGTCGGGTGGATTCGGTCGGAGAACACGGGACGGCGGTGATACGCGGGAAGGGGCGGCGCCCACGCGCCGCCCCTTCCCGGTGTCTTCGTCGTTGTCAGGCCGCGGTCGACCGCCGCTTGCGGATCATCAACGCCGCAGCCCCGACGAGCAGCAGGATCCCACCGAGGATCGCGCCACCCGCACCGAGGTCGGAACCCGTGATCGCCAGGCTTCCCGAGGCTGACGGGGAATCGGGTGCCGAGGGTGCCGGTGCGTCCGGTTCTGCGGGGCCGACCGGCGACTCGGGGGTCTCTGACGGTTCCGGCGTCGCGGGCGGAGGCGGCGGCACCAGTTGGGTGACGGGGTTCTCGAGGCCGATGGCGATGGTGGTGCCCTTGCCGATCGTGATGGTGGCGCCGGTATCGGTGATGGTGACGCCTTCGCCGCTGAACATGGGGGTGCCGTACTCGAGGCCGGCGGGGTCGATGGGGGCGACTTCGGCGAGGGCGACGACGGTACCGGTGGGCAGGTCGGTGAGGCCGTCGGTCTCGCCGGCGCCGATCTTGAGGGTGCCCTTCACCGGGGTGCCGGCGAGGTCGTAGGAGTAGTCGACTGCGTAGGTGGTGTCGGTCGGGACGATTTCGGCTCCGCTGCCGGAGAGTGTCTTCGTGACGCTGAAGCCGCCGGTGTTCAGGGAGCCCCCGCCGTCACCGCCGGCGGCGACGTAACGCACGCGGAACGACGAGGCGTCCGTGCCGGAGACCTGGACCTTGTTGCCGAACCGGTGCCCGTCGACGGTGCCCGCCGGGATCTTCGTCGAGTAGCTGAACTGGTAGAGGCGGCTGCCGTCGGTGACCGGAGCGTTGAAGGTCACCCGAAAGGAGTTCGTCGCGGGCGAGTCGACGAAGCTGTAGGTGTTGGCGGCGGTGCCTTCGGAGAGACGGTTGTATTCGAAGGTCGGCCATGCAGAAGTCGGCGACCAGTGCGCCCGGAAGGATGATGCGTCGAGCTGCAGTCCGGCGTCGTAGATGTCGGTGAAGACGACGTCTCCGCCGTCGACGGGGGTGAGCACGCTCGCCGGCACGTAGACGCGCCAGGTGATCGTCTCTCCATCGGACTCGAACCAGCCGGTCTTCTCCACGGAGGTCGGGAGCGGTTCGGCCTCGCCGACCCCGATGCCGCCTCCGGGGATCGGGACACTGATCTGCACGTCGTTGCCGGTCGTGAAGTCCACGTCGCCGGATTCCGTGGTCTCCGCGGCCTTGGCGTGGAACCACAGGCTTCCGTGCACGCCGTGGTGGGTCTCGACGTAGTCGTTCAGCGTGCAGAGGAAGGAGTTGGGGCCCACATCGCAACTGCCAACGACCGCTCCCGTCTCGTCCTTCAGCTCGAACTGCGAGGCGTACGCGAGTACGGGGCTCGGGAAGGAGAGCGAGAAGGTGTCGCCGGCCTGTGACCCGTCGGGGGCCGCCCAGGTGGCGGTGACGTCGAGGGTCGTGCCGATCACGATCGGGGAATAGCGGGAGGATATCTCCACCCCGGTGATCGCATCGAGCTCGGCGGCGCTTGCGGCCATCGGAACGGTCATGGCTGCGCCGATTCCGGCAGTGAGCGCGATGACTCCGGCGAGCAGCGCTCGCAAGCCGCGTCGTGGTCTCGCAATGGTGATGTTCATGTGTGGCTCAGCGGACTTTCGGTAGATGTGCGGAGGATGGCGCGCACGGAGATGGGGATCCCTCCGATTCGAACAGGCCGGCCTCGCGCGCGTTCTTCTCCTGCCGAGAAGAAGTAGGAAGTTCGCGTGTTCTCAGCGTCGTCGAGCCATCACTGCGTACCCGCGGTGCATCTCGTACGTGTTCTCGACGGCCCGAACCGTCGGCGATGATGCGGCCGGCGAGCAGCCCGACCGCGCGCGGCTACCCTTGAGGGAACATGGCACATCTTCTGGGGGCTGAAGCCCTGCACCTCGAATACCCGACCAGGGTCGTCTTCGACTCCGTGACCCTCGGCATCGAGGAGGGCGATCGCATCGGCATCGTCGGCCGCAACGGCGACGGCAAATCCAGCCTCCTCGGGATGCTCGCCGGCATCAAGGAGCCGAACTCCGGTCGTGTCACGGTGCGCGGAGGTACCCGCATCGGCGTGCTCGATCAGGCCGACAACCTCCCGGACGACCTCACGATCAGCGCTGCGGTCGTCGGAGACACCCCCGAATACGAGTGGGCGGGTGACGCGCGCATCCGCGACGTGATCGACGGACTGCTCACCGATCTGCCGTGGGATGCGGAGATCGGCTCGCTCAGCGGTGGCCAGCGGCGGCGGGTGTCCCTCGCGAAGCTCCTCACCGGCGACTGGGATGTCATCGCCCTCGACGAGCCCACCAACCACCTCGATGTCGAGGCCATCACGTGGCTCGCGGGGCATCTGAAGAAGCGCTGGTCCGCGAACTCCGGGGCGCTCATGGTCGTGACCCACGACCGGTGGTTCCTCGACGAGATCTGCACCGAGACGTGGGAGGTGCACGACCGCATCGTCGAGCCCTTCGAGGGCGGCTACGCGGCGTACATCCTGCAGCGCGTCGAGCGCGACCGCATGGCGGCTGCGACCGAGGCGAAGCGTCAGAACCTCGCCAAGAAGGAGCTCGCCTGGCTTCGCCGAGGAGCCCCGGCCCGCACCGCCAAGCCGAAGTTCCGCATCGACGCGGCGAACGAGCTCATCGCCGACGTGCCCGAGATCCGCGACAAGGTGTCGTTGCAGTCCCTCGCCGTCTCCCGCCTCGGTAAAGACGTGGTCGACCTGCTCGACGTGGGCGTGACCTACCCGACGGCGGACGGCGGCGAGAAGGTCGTGCTCCGCGACATCGAGTGGCGCATCGCGCCAGGGGAGCGCACCGGCATCCTCGGGGTGAACGGCGCGGGCAAGTCCACGTTGCTCGGCCTCATCTCCGGCACCGTCGAACCGACCGTCGGCCGGGTCAAGCGGGGCACGACCGTGAAGGTGCAGACCCTCACCCAGCGCCTCGACGAGCTCACCCAGCACTGGAAGGACCCGGTCCGTGTGATCATCTCGGGTCTGCGCACCTCGTACACGATGGGCGCCGGATCCAAGGCGCAGGATCTCACGCCGGGCCAGCTGCTCGAACGCCTCGGGTTCGACTCCGCACAGCTCTCGACGCCGGTCAAGGACCTCTCGGGCGGCCAGCAGCGCCGCCTGCAGCTGCTTCTCGTGCTGCTCGACCAGCCGAACGTGCTGATCCTCGACGAGCCGACCAACGACCTCGACACCGACATGCTCGCCGCCATCGAGGACCTTCTCGACTCCTGGTCGGGCACGCTCCTGGTGGTCAGCCACGACCGGTACTTCCTGGAGCGGGTCACCGACCAGCAGTACGCGATCCTCGACGGCCACCTGCGGCACCTCCCTGGCGGTGTCGACGAGTATCTGCGCCTTCGCCACCTGCAGGCCTCCGCGGAGACGAAGCAGACCGCGACCGCCGCGGCGACCGCGACGCCGAAGGGACTCGACGGGGCGGCTCTGCGCACGGCGCAGAAGGAGATCTCGGCCCTCGAACGACGCATCCAGAAGCTCACCCAGCAGGTCAACGCCGCCAAGACCGCGCTCGCCGATCACGACCAGTCCGACTACGCGGGACTCGGTGATCGGATGAAGAAGATCAGCGAGCAGCAGGCGGAGATCGAGGAGCTGGAGCTGCGCTGGTTCGAACTCACCGAGGAGATCGGCTGACGGAGGAATATCCTTCTCTCAACGCTGTTGGGAGGTAGAGATGGAAGGCCTCGAAGTAACAGTCCTGCTCGGACTCACGATTCTCGTCGGAACCCTGATCGCCCCGCGCGTGCGTCTCGCGCTCCCGCTCGTCCTGGTCATCTTCGGGCTGCTGCTCGGCTTCGTCCCGCAGCTGCGCGAGGTGCAGCTGCCGCCGGAGACGGTGCTGCTGCTGTTCCTCCCGGTGATGCTGTTCTGGGAGAGCCTGACGACGTCGCTGCGGTCGATCCGACGCGACTTCCGCTACATCCTCCCGATGAGCACGGTGCTGGTCGTCGCCTCGGCGTTCGCCGTCGCCGGCATCGGCGTGCTGTTCGGGATGCCGTGGGAGATCGCCCTCATCCTCGGCGCCGCGGTCGCCCCGCCGGACGCCACGGCCGTCGCGGCCCTCGGACGCCTGCTGCCGCGGCGCATGTTCATGAAGCTGAAGGCCGAGAGCCTGACGAACGACGGCACGGCCCTGGTGCTCTACGCCATCGCGGTGTCCCTCGCGCTCGGCGGCCAGATCACGCCGCTGTCGGTGACCCTCGATGTGCTGATCTCGTATGTGGGCGGGATCGCCGCCGGTGTCGCGGTCGCCGGGCTCGGATACCTGCTGCTGCGCCGCACGTCCTCGACGATCGTGATCAACGTCGCCCTGCTGCTGATCCCGTTCACGGCGTTCCTCGTGGCGGAGATGGTGCATGCCTCGGGCGTGCTCGCGGTCGTGGTGGCCGGACTCATCGTGGCCTACGTGTCGCCGCGGGTGACGACGGCATCCTCCCGGCGACAGGCCGATGCGGCATGGCCGTTCGGGGTCTTCCTGCTCAACGGAGCGCTGTTCGTGCTGATCGGGCTCGAGGTGCAGTACGTCGTGCACGAGATCTCGGCCGCGGCGATCGGGCGTCTCGTGCTCATCACCCTCGCCGTGTGGGCGACGCTGCTCGTCGTGCGGTACCTGTTCCAGTTGCTCAACGTCCCCTTCCAGCGGCAGACCGGTGTCCGGCCGGCGCCGGGGGCGAGAGCGCGCGCCAGAGCCGTGTCGACGGTGGCCGGGATGCGCGGTGCCGTGTCGCTCGCGATCGCGCTGTCCGTGCCGGCCTCGATCACCGAAGGAGGGGCGGTCAACGGGCGAGACGAGATCGTCTTCGTCACCGCCGGCGTCATCATGCTGAGTCTGCTGGTGCAGGGCCCGCTCCTGCCGGCGATCGTGCGATGGGCGCGCTTCCCGGTCGACCACGTGGAGGACGAGGAGTACGAGCTCGCCGAGCGCGCGATCTCCGGCGCTGCGCTCGCCGCACTCGATGACCTCGCCGCAGAGCACGGTGTGGGGCAGGAGGTGCTCGACCGTGTCCGCTCCGAGGGGTATCAGATGCTCGAGTTCGCGAACGCGCGCTCCCTGGCGCGCGAGCAGGCTCTCGTCGATGCCGAGGCCGACGCTCTGGACGAGATGCTGGGCGAGCCCGACCCGCTGGGCGCGGGCCCGGCAGGACCGACGGCACAGTCCGGAACCTCAGGACCTTCCGCAACCTCCGGTCCTCGGGCCGAGCCGGCCTCGATCCTGGGCACGGAGCAGATCGCGGAGACGGATGGCACCGACGGCACGATCCTCCAGATCATCGCGACCTCGGCCGACGTCGACCTCGCGCAGCGCTCGCCGCTGATCCGGCACGAGGAGCACACGCGACTCAAGCTCGCCCTCATCGACCGCAAGCGCGAAGTGCTGCTGGGACTGCGTGGGGCCGGCACCGTCGACGACATCGTCGTACGGCGCATCTCGGCCCGCCTCGACCTCGAGCAGGTGCGCCTGCAGGGGATCGAGGAGTTCGACTGACGCGTGCGCGCCGTCGGCTGTGACGCCGTGTGACACACGATTCCGTGAGCGCGCTGCGGCCTGCCTAACGTATTCGAGTCCCCCAAGAGAGGAACTCCTTCCCATGTCACGCCGCTCCATCCCCGTTCTCGCCGCGCTCACCGCGGTCCCGCTTCTCGCCGTGCTCGCAGGCTGCGCCACGGCATCCTCCGACACCGGTTCCGGCAGCGAGGGATCGACCGAGAACGAGGTCGTCAAGATCGGCGTCGTCGGTGAGAGCGACCCGCAGTGGCCGGCGTTCGTCGACGCGGCCGCGGAGGAGGGGATCACCGTCGAGCTCGTCGACTTCGGCTCGTACGAGCTTCCCAACCCCGCCCTGAGCGAGGGCGAGATCGACCTCAACCAGTTCCAGCACATCGTGTACCTCGCCCAGTACAACGAGGCCGCGGGCGACGATCTCGCCGCGATCGGCTCGACGCAGATCTACCCGCTGGGCCTGTACTCGACCAAGTACGACTCGGTCAAGGACATCCCCGAGGGCGAGACCGTCGCCGTGCCGGATGACGCCTCGAATCAGGCCCGCGCACTGCTCGTGCTGCAGGCTGCCGGACTCGTGGACCTGAAGGACGGCGGGACCGCGTTCTCGGACCTCGCCGACATCGACGAGGGCAAGTCCAAGGTCAAGGTCACCGCGCTGGAGGCGGCGCTCACCCCGGAGGCGCTGCCGGATGTCGCGGCCGCCGTCATCAACAACGACTTCGTCGAGGACGCGGGCCTCTCGTTCGACGACGCGCTGTTCACGGATGACCCGGAGGACCCGAGTGCCCTCCAGTACGTCAACATCTTCGCGTCGCGCGCTGAGGACGTCGACAACAAGACGTACCTCAAGCTCGTCGAGATCTTCCAGACCGACAAGGGTGTGCAGGAGGGGCTGGCGAAGTCCTCGGGCGGAACGGGCGTCACGCTGCAGACGCCCGCGGACGAGCTCGCCTCGCTGCTGAAGGACGTTCAGAAGGACGTCGCAGCGAACGGCTGATCGCCGCGCTCCGAGCGGATCGGGCGACGCGCGAGCGTCGCCCGATTCGTCGTCCTCGGGTCGACCCCGCCTTTCCCTCCCTCAAGACCGGAGCACCCCTGATGCCCATCGTCTCCCTCGAGAACGTGTCGAAGAGATACCCTTCGCCGGCTGCCGCCGACGAGCAGATCACCGCTGTCGACGATGTCACCCTGCACATCGACCAGGGCGACGTCTACGGCATCATCGGCTACTCCGGAGCCGGAAAGTCGACGCTCGTGCGTCTCATCAACGCGTTGGAGCCGGCCACCGAAGGTCGCATCACGGTCGACGGCGTCGAGATCACCTCGCTCGCCGAGCGGGAGCTGCGTCGGGTGCGCAGCGGGATCGGGATGATCTTCCAGCAGTTCAACCTCTTCTCCTCGAAGAGCGTGCGCGCGAACATCGCATATCCGCTCAAGCTCGCCGGATGGTCGAAGGCCGACATCGACGCGCGTGTGACCGAGCTGCTCTCGTTCGTCGGGCTGAGCGACAAGGCGCGCTCCTACCCGGAACAGCTCTCCGGTGGACAGAAGCAGCGTGTCGGCATCGCCCGCGCACTCGCCACGAAACCTGCGATCCTCCTCGCCGACGAGGCCACCAGCGCCCTCGACCCGGAGACCACGCACGAGGTGCTGGCGCTGCTCAAGCGCGTCAACGAGGAGCAGGGCGTCACCATCGTCGTCATCACGCACGAGATGGACGTCATCCAGACCATCGCGACCAAGGTGGCCGTGATGGACAGCGGTCGCGTCATCGAGCGGGGCGACGTCTTCGAGGTCTTCTCGAACCCGCAGCACGCCGCGTCGCAGCGATTCGTCGGCACCGTCGTGAAGGGCGTGCCGTCGCCGTCCGAGCGGGCCGTGCTGCGTGAGCGCCACGACGGACGCCTGGTGACGTTCTCGTTCCGCGACGGTGGTCCCTCCCAAGCCCAGGTCTTCCTCCAGCTCGCCGAGGCCGGATTGGAGTTCGAGCTCGTGTTCGGCGGGATCAACGACATCCGCGGACGCGCCTTCGGGCACCTGACCCTCGCGATCCGCGGGGCGGACGACCGCATCGACGAGACTCTCGCGAGCATCGCGGAGCACGTCGAAGTGTCCGACATCGACCACGAGGAGGTGCGCTGATGGATCGTCTCATCGAACTGGGGCCCGAGTTCTGGACCGCCGCCGTGGAGACCCTCTACATGGTTTCTCTCACGCTCGTCCTGGGAGGCCTGCTGGGAGGTCTGATCGGCGTCGGCCTGTACCTCACCCGGCCGGGAGGGATGCTGCAGAACCGTGCGGTCTCCGTCGTGCTGAACCTCTTCATCAACTTCTTCCGCCCCATCCCGTTCGTGATCCTCATCACGGTGCTGATCCCGTTCTCCCGTTTCATCGTGGGCAGCGGCATCGGCACGAATGCGGCGATCGTCGCGCTGGTCGTGGCGTCGATGTTCGCGATCGGGCGCATCGTCGAGCAGCATCTGGTCGGAGTCCCGCCCGGTGTGATCGAGGCTGCGCGGGCGATGGGCGCCGGCCCGTGGCGCACCCTTTTCACGGTCGTGATCCCCGAGGCGCTCGGACCGCTCATCCTGGGCTACACGTTCGTGATCGTGGCTCTGATCGACATGACCGCCATGGCCGGCTACATCGGTGCCGGCGGGCTCGGCAACTTCGCCCTGACCTACGGGCGCCGTCAGTTCGAGCCGGTCGTGATGTGGGCGGCCGTGCTGCTCATCGTCGTGTTCGTGCACGTGGCGCAGACGCTGGGCACCCGCCTCGCGCGCAAGGTCATGCGCCGCTGAGGGGTTCCGTGGCGCGGGGCGCGTCCTGCAGGGTGCGTCGCGTGGTGAACACCCGATCCTTCCCGCTGATCGGGTCGACGAAGCGCAGTTCGCGCGCGAGGAGCTGCAGCGGGCGGTCGAAGTCGTCCGGCTGGTCGTCGAGCAGTTCGGGGTAGAACCGGTCGTTCAGGATGCCGATGCCGAGGGCGGCGAGATGCACGCGAAGCTGGTGCATCTTGCCGCTGTGCGGGCGGAGCCGGGTGTGCACCACGCGCTCGTCCGTGTCGATCAGCTCGACGAGCGTCTCGGAGTTCGGCTCCTTCGTGTCGTCGACCTGGACCCGCACCTGGCTTCGAGGCTTCAGGATGTAGTTGCGGTAGACCACGGGGAACGACGGAAGCGCCGCGTCGCGGGGGAGCGCGGACACGGCCTCGTACACCTTCTGCACCTGTCGGTTCTCGAACAGCAGCTGATAGGCGCCCCTCGTCGCCGGCCGCGTCGAGAACATCAGGAGTCCGGCCGTCGCGCGATCGAGCCGGTGGATCGGCGCCAGGTCGGGGTTGTCGAGCAGGTTGCGCAACCGGACCAGCGCCGAGTTCTGCAGGAACTTGCCCCCGGGTGTGGTGGGGAGGAAATGAGGCTTGTCGACGACGACGAGGTGCTCGTCCTGATGCAGGATCTCGATCTCGAAGGGGATCCGCGTCTCCACCGCAGGCTGACGGTAGTACCAGACGAACTCGACGCTCCCGAGTGGGGCGTCCCGCGGGACGGCTGAACCGTCGGCCCGCACGATCTCTCCTCGATCGAACCGTTCGCGCAGACCCTCGGGGTTCAGATGGAAGAAGCGCTCGACCATGTAGGCCGACACGGTCGGCCAGGGTCCGGTGAGCGGCACGTGCAGTCGTGTCGCCCCCACGCCGTCGCGCACGGGGAGGGGGGAGGGCATGCCCATCGGTCGGCCTCCGGGGAACAGGGTCGCGGGTCGCGACGGGATCCTCCCACCCTAAGCGACGCGCGGCCCGGAACCGACGGTCAGCCGTCGTCACTCAGAGGGCTCCGGCGGCGAGCCAGGCGTCGAAGGTCGTCGGAGCCAGGCGGGCTCCCGGGGCGGGGAGGAGCACCTCGCCGGCGAACTCGACCCCGAGCGCGGCATCGCGCCAGGCGGCGCGCAGCGGGAGATCCCGGCCGCGGGTGGCGAGCGTGCGCCGTGCCATGTCCACCGCGTCCTCGGTCCGTGGTCCCGCGATGTCGAAGGATGCCGACAGCGGCGCCTCGGCGGCGGTCGCGACCAGCACGGCGGCGACGTCGGCCGGGGCGATCGGCTGCATCAGCAGCGGAGGCACGATCGCCTCGCCGCCGACCACGGTCCACTCGGCGATCATCGCCGGGAAATCGTGGAACTGGGTCGCCCGGACGATCGTGAAGGGCACCGCGCCCGCGGCGACCGCGCGCTCCTGGGCGCGCTTGCCGTAGTAGTGCGGGTTCCCGGCCACGGCATCGAGGGCCGCGATCGACAGCGCGACGTGGTGCGCCACCCCGACCTCGGACTCGGCGGTGAGGAGGTTGCGGGTGATCGTCGTGAAGGCGTGCTCCGCCTCGGCGATGTCGGCGACCGGAGGATTGGTCGCGTCGATCACGGCTTGGACACCCTCCAGGCGCTGACGGAGACCCACGCCGGTGAGGAGGTCGACACCCTCGCGGCGGCTCAGGGAGACCGCCTCATGGCCTCCTCGCTCGAGCTCCGCCACGACCAGACTCCCGATCCGTCCCGTTCCACCAGCCACTGCGATGCGCATGCTCACTCCTTAATCATGGATATTACGTGTCCACAATAGAGCTCCGGCGATAGGATGGGCAAATGAAACTGCCGGAGACCTCCGAGTGGGTGCTGCACACGGTCGCCGTGATCGCGCAGCTCCCCGCCGGATCGACCGTCTCCGGAGCGCAGCTCTCCGAGCACTTCGGGGTTCCGGGCCCCTACCTGTCGAAACAGCTGGCCAAACTCGTGCGGGCGGGGATCCTCACCGGCAGCACCGGGCCCCGCGGTGGATTCCGGCTGGCGAGGGAGCCCGAGCGGATCAGCATCCTCGACCTCGTCATCGCCGTCGACGGCGCCGCCGACCCCTACGTGTGCCGCGAGCTGCGGCAGCAGGGGCGCGGAGCAGCGCGCCCCGAGGACTGCACCCGACCGTGCGCGCTCGCCGCGGTCATGCGTCGTGCACACGAAGCGTGGCGCGATTCGCTCGCGGGCGTCACGGTCGCGGAGATCGTCGCGGGGCTCCCGGCCGGGGTGCCGGAGAAGAACCGTCGGCTGCTCCTGGAGTCGGCGCGCTGAAAGCCGGCGACGTCGAAGCTCAGGCGTCGAAGCTCAGGCTCAACTTGCGCAGCAGTCCCGCGAGGCGATCCCGGTCGGAGCGGGAGAGGGCCTGCAGGAGGTCGGCTTCGACATCCACGAGGCGGGTGATCGCGGCGTCGACGCGGATGCGGCCATCGTCGGTGAGCGTGACCAGCACGCTGCGGCCGTCGCCGGGGTCGGCCTCGCGGCGGACGAAGCGGCGGCCGACGAGGCGGTCGATCCGGTTCGTCATCGTGCCGCTCGACACGAGGGTCTGCTGCAGCAGCTGCTTCGGGGAGAGCTGGAACGGGCTGCCGGCCCGGCGCAGCGCCGAGAGCACGTCCCACTCCCAGTGCTCCAGGTCGCTGCGGCGGAACACGTCGCGGCGGGCGCGGTCCAGGTGCTTCGACAGCCGGTCCATCCGCGAGAGGACTTCGAGCGGCGAGAAGTCGAGGTCGGGGCGCTGCGTGTTCCACGCGCCGACGATCCGGTCGACCTCATCCACCTCGCTCATCCGCCCATTATCGCGTGTGCGGGAGCGCGGTGGCGGATGCCGTGGGCAGCGCGAGGGTCATGAACGTGCTGTGCGGGTCGGCCAGGTAACCGCCGAAGGGACCGCATTCGCCGAAACCGGCGGCCGCGTAGAGCGCACGGGCGGGCACGAAGAAGTCCGCGCTCCCGGTCTCGAGCGAGAGCCGTCGGATGCCGCGGGCCTCCGCATCGGCCAGGAGGAAGGCCAGCATCGACCGTCCGATACCCTGGCCGCGCAGGGTGGGGTCTGTTCGCATCGACTTGAGCTCCTCGTGCGCCTCGTCGACCGTCGCCAGTGCTCCGGTGGCGACGGGGCGTCCGTCGAGGTAGCCCGCGAACAGGCGCACCCGCGGGGTGAGCAGGCGCTCGAACACCAGTGCGTGACGGCTCTCCGGCGGTGCCGTGTGCTCCAGCTCGGCGTGGTGGGCGACCAGGAATGCGGCGAGGGTGGGGGTGGCGGTCTCGACCCGTTCGATCACGATGCTCATGGCGTCAGCATCCCAGAGCCGTGTTTCCGACGGATGACGGGCCGGAGTGTCAGCAGAACCGGTGCCGGAGCATGGCAGACTTGACCCGCGACGCCCACGCGGGCGACGCGGTCCGCCGTGGTGTAATGGCAGCACGACAGCCTTTGGAGCTGTTAGGTCTAGGTTCGAGTCCTGGCGGCGGAGCATGACTGGGAACAATCTCGCCATCATCGTCCTCGCTGCAGGCCAGGGCACGCGCATGAAGTCGCGGCTGCCCAAGGTGCTGCACCCGGTGAGCGGCCGCCCGCTGGTCGGGCACGTGCTCACCACGGCGGCGCGCCTGCAGGCCGCGCACGTCGAGGTGGTCGTGCGGCACGAGCGCGATCAGGTCGTCGCCGCGCTCACGGATGACTATCCCGACGCGGTGTTCGTCGATCAGGACGACATCCCCGGCACCGGTCGTGCCGTGCAGGTGGCGGTCGACGCCCTGCCGGACGACTTCGACGGCGACGTGCTCGTGCTCTCCGGAGACTGCCCCCTGGCCGACGTCGACACCTTGTCGGCCTTCGTGGAGGAGCACCGGGCCTCCGGCGCGCCGGCCACGCTGATGACCGCGCTGGTCGACGACCCGACCGGGTACGGACGCGTCGTGCGCGACGTCGAAGGTGGCGTCGACCGCATCGTGGAGCAGAAGGACGCGAACGCCGAAGAGGCCTCCGTCCGCGAGATCAACGCCGGGATGTACGTCTTCCGCGCCGCGACGCTGCGCACCTACCTGCCGCAGCTGAGTCTCGACAACGCGCAGCGCGAGCTGTATCTCACCGACGTCCCCGGGCTGCTGCGCCGCGACGGCGACCGGGTGGCGGCATCCGTCGTCTCCGATGTCACCGTGACGTACGGCGTGAACGACCGCGCCCAGCTGGCTCTGGTGGGCCGCCTGCTCAACCAGCGCATCGTGCGCCGCTGGCAGCTCGAGGGCGTCACCGTCATCGATCCGGCCACGACCTGGATCGACGATGACGCGAAGCTCGCGCCCGACGTCACGATCCTCCCGAACACGCAGATCCTGCGCGCCACGGTCATCGCCTCCGGTGCCGTCATCGGACCTGACACGACGCTGGTCGACTGCGAGGTCGGCGAGGACGCGATCGTCCGGCGCACCGATGCCACCCTCGCCGTGATCGGCGCGGAAGCCACCGTCGGGCCCTTCTCGTTCCTGCGTGCCGGTACCGTGCTGGGGGCGAAGGGCAAGATCGGCGCGTACGTCGAGACCAAGAACGCCGAGATCGGCGAGGGCAGCAAGGTTCCCCACCTCTCCTACGTCGGCGACGCGACGATCGGCCGCGGCGTCAACCTCGGCGCGAGCACCATCACCGCCAACTACGACGACGTGAACAAGCACCGCACCGAGATCGGCGACGAGGTGCACACCGGATCGCACACCGTGCTCGTCGCGCCCGTTAGGCTGGGAGCCGGTGCGAAGACCGGTGCAGGCGCCGTCGTCCGCAAGGACGTCCCCGCCGGCGCTCTGGCCATGAGCGTCGCGCCCCAGCGCAACATCGAAGGCTGGGTCGAGAAGAACAGAGCAGGGACGGGCGCGGCGGATGCTGCGTCCCGCGAGAATTCGGCGGAATAGGCGGAGCATGGCGCGCAAGAAGAAGACGGTCGATCTGGATCGCGACAACGGCGTGGCCCCCGGGATCATCGCGAAGACCAAGAAGCGACTCGTCGTCGCGGGTGGTCGCTCGCACCCGGCGCTCACCGCGGCCGTCGCCGAAGCGCTCGGCACCGAGATCGCACCGGTCGAGCACCGCACGTTCGCGTCGGGCGAGATCTACGCGCGGTTCGAGGTCTCCATCCGCGGTGTGGATCTCTTCCTGATCCAGACCTTCGGCGAGCCGGTCAACGAGTGGCTCATGGAGACGCTCATCATGATCGACGCCGCCAAGCGCGCCTCGGCGAAGCGCATCACCGTCGTCGCGCCGTACTATCCGTATTCGCGTCAGGACAAGAAGGGCCGCGGTCGCGAGCCGATCAGCGCTCGCCTCGTCGCCGATCTGCTCAAGACCGCCGGCGCCGACCGCGTCATGAGCGTCGACCTGCACGCCGCGCAGATCCAGGGCTTCTTCGACGGACCCGTCGACCACCTGTTCGCCAAGCCCGTGCTGCTCGACTACTTTGAGCGCACCCTCTCGCCGGAGGACCGCGAGATCCTCACCGTCGTCTCGCCGGACATGGGCCGCGTGCGGGTGGCGGACACGTGGTCTGACAGCCTCGGCGCCCCGCTCGCGATCATCCACAAGCGTCGTGACCCGAAGGTCGCGAACCAGGTCTCGGTGCACGAGATCGTCGGTGCCGTCGACGGTCGCACCTGCCTCCTCGTCGACGACATGATCGACACCGGTGGCACGATCGTCAAGGCCGCCCAGGCGCTCAAGGCCAACGGCGCGCACCGCGTCATCGTGGCCGCGACGCACGCGATCTTCAGCGACCCGGCCTCCGACCGGCTGCAGGACTCGTCGATCGATGAGGTCGTCATCACCGACACGATCCCGCTCACCGAGTCGCGTCGCTGGGACAAGCTCACGATCCTCCCGATCGCGCCGCTGCTCGCACGCGCCATCCACGAGGTCTTCGAAGACGGCTCGGTCACGAGCATGTTCGGCGGCGACGCGTAACTCATCGTCACGGCACAGCCCGCGCATAGACGCGGTGCTTACGGTCGAATCGTCGACCACCGGAGTCGACCGACACCGAGCCGGGAGGACCACATCATGATCCGCACGACCGTACCGACCTCTGTCCGCAAGGGATCCGCGATCCTCGGGATCGCGGGGCTCTTCGTCCTCGCCGGATGCTCAGGCAATGCCGACGCCGAGTCTCCGGCCGACGGTGGCGCGAGCCCGGACACCGGGTCCTCCTCGGAGTCGTCCGGCGGCGACGCGACGGCGACCTATGCCGACGGCACCTACACAGCCGAAGGCTCGTACCAGACGCCGGAGACCGTCGAGCAGATCTCCGTCACGCTGACCCTCGCCGACGGCGTCGTGACCGACGTCGAGGTCACCGGTGACCCACAGGCACCCGAGACCGAGCAGTACCAGGGCCAGTTCATCGCCGGCATCGCGGATGAGGTCGAGGGTGTCGCTCTCGATGAGCTGAACGTCAGCCGCGTCGCCGGTTCCTCGCTCACCAGCGGCGGCTTCAACGACGCCGTCGCGTCGATCAAGGAGCAGGCGGCCGCCTAGGCGCCTGACGCCCCATGGCGAGCTGGCGCTTCGAGGCGATCGGAACGCACTGGGAGATCGTGACGACGGACCCGCTCGCGGAGGACGTGCACGTCGAGGTCTCCGCCGTCATCGACCGGTTCGACCGCGACTGGTCCCGTTTCCGAGACGACTCCGAGGTCACGCGCCTGGGACGCGAGGGCGGTGCCTTCGCCTCCGCAGACGCCGGCCCGATGCTCGACGCCTATCGGGAGCTGTCCGCGGCGACCGCCGGCGCGGTCAACCCCCTCGTGGCCGACAGTCTCAGCGCTCTCGGCTACGACGCCGGATACTCGCTCGAGGGCGGTGACCCGGTCCGGGCTCCGACCGACTGGCAGGAGCGGCTGTCGTGGACGAGTTCGACGGTCACCGCATCCGCTCCCGCGTTCCTCGACGTCGGAGCGCTCGGCAAGGGACGCCTCGTCGATCTCGTGTCGGGCGCTCTTGCGGACGTGCCCGGCGACGTGGTCGTGGATGCCGGTGGCGACATCCGCGTCCGCGGTGCAGGGGTGCGTATCGGTCTCGAACACCCGTACGACGCGCAGAAGGCGATCGGCGTCGTGGAGGTGCAGGACCTGGCGCTGTGCGCCTCGGCAGTGAACCGACGGGCATGGGGGAGTGGCCTGCACCACGTCCTCGATGCACGGACCGGCCTGCCCGTGCGCACCTGGGCGGCGACCTGGGCGCTGGCCCCTGCGGCGATGGCGGCGGATGCGGTCGCGACCGCGCTCTTCTTCGACGGCGGCCCCGAACTCGCGGCGGCCTGGGGCGTGGACTGGGTCCGCATGAGCACCGACGGGAGGGTGCAGCGCTCGCCCGGATGCCCGGTGGAGCTGTTCCTCATCGGAGCGAAGACGCGCCCCGCGACAAGGAACTAGGGAAGAGTGGAGACCGTGATCACGTCATTCGCCGCCGCACGACAGCGGGTCCTCGCCGTCTTGGGCTCGCTGTCGATGTACCGCCTCGTGCTCTTCGCCCTCATCGCTCTCTCGGTCGTCGCGTTCGTCCTCTCGCTGCTCGGGATCATCGTCTCGCCGACACCGCTCGAGCTGGTGGCGTCGTTCCTGGTGCTCGCGATCGTCATCTCCGCCGTCGACGCCGCAGCCCAGCGCATCCTGAGGCTCCCGTGGCGCATCGAGTCGTCCCTCGTGACCGCGCTGATCCTGCTGTTCGTGCTTCGACCGGGCGTCGAGCCGGGCGCCCTGCTGGGACTCGCTCTCGCGGGAGCGGTGGCGAGCGTGTCGAAGTACCTGATCGCCTGGCGTGGGCGCCACATCTTCAACCCCGCCGCGTTCGGTGCCGCCGTCGTCTCGATCCTCGGCGCGTTCGGAGCATTCGAGTGGTTGGGCACCTCGTCGTCGTGGTGGGTCGGGACGCCGGTGCTGACCATCCCCGTCGCGGTCCTGGGCCTCGCCGTGCTGTGGCGCACCGAGAAGGTGCGCGTGGTGCTGGTGTTCCTCCTCGTCGCCGTCGCCACCTCGATCGTGCGCCAGGCCGTGCAGGCCGCGCAGTTCGATATCGGGTTCGAGGTCTCGACCGCGCTCCAGTTCGCCGTGCTGCAGTCGCCGTTCCTGTTCCTCGGTGCGTTCATGCTCTCCGAGCCGCTCACGCTCCCCCCGCGCCGCCGGCAGCAGCTGGTCGTGGCCGCCGTGGTCGGTCTCCTCGCCGGATGGCCGATCTCTGTGGCGGGACTGTTCACGCTCGGGCAGGAGCGGGCGCTGCTGATCGGGAACCTGGTGGCGTTCGCCTTCGCACTCCGCGGGTCGGTGCGGCTCGTGCTCGAGCATCGCGCGTTCGTCACCCCGACCGCGCAGGAGCTCACCTTCCGGGCCAAGGGGCGGGTCCGCTTCCTTCCCGGTCAGTATCTCGAGCTGGACGTTCCGCATCACCGACCCGACGCACGCGGCACCCGGCGGGAGTTCAGCATCGTGTCGGCACCGGCCGATCTGCCGACGCTGCGCATCGCCTACAAGAACGGCGACCAGAAGCATCCGTCGAGCTACAAGCGCGCCCTGGCCGCGGCGGAGCCCGGAGCGACCTTCGCGGTCACCGGCACCTGGGGCGACTTCATCCTGCCGCGTGGCGACCACCCGGTGCTGATGGTGGCCGCAGGCATCGGCGTCACCCCGTTCGTGTCCCAGCTGCGCCAGCTGCAGGCCACGGGACAGCAGCGCGACGTCGTGCTCGTGTACGTGGCATCCGAGGCGTCGGAGCTCGCGTTCCGTGATGAGCTCGCGGCGACCGGTGTGCGCACCGTCGTGTTCACCCGTGATGAGCCCGCGGACCTCCCCGCGCACTGGACCTGGGCGCAGGGCGCGCGTCTGGATGCGGAGACTCTCGAGCGGACGGTCGCCGACCTGGGCACCCGTCACGCCTTCATCTCCGGTCCGCCGCGGCTGATCGCCGACCTCGCACCGGCGCTGCAGAAGGCCCGCAGCCTCACGACCGACGCCTTCGCCGGGTACTGACCGCCGCGCCTCTCGGGGTCAGGCCCCGGGCGACTCGCCGGCCGCGGCGGGGTTGGCCGGGATGCGGACGGTGAAGGTCGTGTCGCCGGGCTCACTGGTCACGGTGATCGAGCCGTGGTGTCCTTCGACGATGGCCTTGGCGATCGCGAGACCCAGACCCGTGCCGCCCGTCTGGCGGGCCCGCGAGCTGTCGCCACGAGCGAAGCGCGCGAAGAGCTCATCGCGGATGGCCGGGTCGATGCCGGGGCCGTCGTCATGCACGCGCAGCACCGCATCGTCGCCTTCGTTCGCGACGCTGAGAGTGATCGTCGTGCCGGCGGGCGTATGCGTGCGTGCGTTGGCGAGCAGGTTGGCGACGACCTGGTGCATCCGCCCGGCGTCACCGACCACGGTGACCGGCTCGTCGGGAACCTCGATCGTCCAGTGGTGGTCGGCTGCGGTCGGGCGCGCGTCGGAGAGTCCCTCGAGCGCGAGCTGGGTGAGGTCGACCGTGCCGTAGACCAGCTCGCGGCCCTCGTCGAGACGGGCGAGCAGCAGCAGGTCCTCGACGAGGCGGGTCATCCGCAGCGACTGCGCCTGGATGCGCTCGAGCGATGTGGTCGTGCCCTCGATGACCTCCTGGCGCTCCGCCTGCGGTTCCGACTGGCGCAGCGCGCGCAGCGACAGCTCCGAGTAGCCGCGGATGGAGGCGAGCGGGGTGCGCAGCTCGTGGCTCGCGTCGGCGACGAAACGACGCATCCGCTCTTCGTTCTTCTGCCGCGAGGCGAGGGAGGTGTTCACATGATCGAGCAGCTTGTTCAAGGAAGCACCCACGAGTCCGGTCTCGGTGCGCGGATCGGCCTCGGAGGCCGGGACGCGTTCCGTGATGCTCACCTCGCCGCGGTCGAGCTGCTGGTTCGCGACCCTGGTCGCCGTCGTGGCCACGGCGCGGAGAGGGCGCAGGCTCACCCGGATGGTGATCGCCGTCGTCAACGCCAGCAGGATGAGGCCGCCGATCGTCGCGAGGGCGATCACGGTGAGCAGCTGCGTGAGCTGATTCTGGATCTCGTCGCGGGGGAGCCCGGTCACGACGAGGACGCCGTTGTTCGAGGGCAGCGCCATGATCCGGTAGGAACCGAGGTCGGTGAGGGAGACCGTCGCCACCGACGTGCCCGTCAGCGCAGCCGCGACTTCGGCCATCTGCGTCCGACTCAGAGTCTGCAGGGTGCCGGTGAGCTCGTCGTCGGCGTTGCTCTTCACCACCGCGCCGCTGTACCCGGTGACCGGGCTCGAGACGACGAAGAGCACCCCGGCCGGGGGCGCGTAGGGTCCGGTCAGGATGTTCTGTGCTGTGGCGGAGGACGGGGCGAACTGCTGCGTCACGCTGACGAGCTGATGTGCGGTGTTGCTCACCTTCTGGTCGAGCTGATCCTCCAGCGTCTTGCCCAGTGTCGCGCTGGTGATCACGGCGACGATGATGAGGATCAGCGACACGAACCCGATCACGGCGGACATCAACCGTGTCTGCAGGCTCATCGGCCGTCTCATCATCGTCGCAGAGCTCACTGCGGAGCCTTGATCATGTAGCCGACGCCACGGACGGTGTGCAGCAGGGGGGTGCGTCCGGCGTCGATCTTCTTGCGCAGGTACGAGATGTACAGCTCGACCACCGAGGACTTGCCGCCGAAGTCGTAGCTCCAGACGCGGTCGAGGATCTGCGCCTTGGACAGCACGCGGCGCTCGTTGCGCATCAGATAGCGCAGCAGCTCGAACTCGGTCGCGGTGAGCTCGATCTCGGTCCCGTCGCGGACGACCTCGTGGCTGTCCTCGTTGAGGGTGAGGTCTGCGACGCGCAGGATCGACTGGCCGTCGTCGGCGGTGGCGTGGCCCGTGCGTCGGATGATCGCGCGAAGGCGGGCGATGACCTCCTCCAGGCTGAACGGCTTGGTGACGTAGTCGTCGCCACCGGCGGTGAGGCCGGCGACGCGGTCGCCCACGGCGTCCTTCGCCGTGAGGAACAGCACCGGCACCAGGTTGCCCGACTCGCGGAGTCGCTTCAGGACCGACATGCCGTCGAGATCGGGCATCATGATGTCGAGCACGAGCGCGTCGGGTTCGAACTCACGCGCGACCTGGAGCGCTTCCATTCCGGAGGACGCGGTGCGAACCTCCCAGCCCTCCATGCGCAGGGCCATCGCGAGCAGGTCGGTGAGCATCTGCTCGTCGTCGACGGCGAGGATGCGCAGGGGGGAGCCATCGGGACGGCGCAGTTCGGGCAGGTCGCTGGTCATGTCCCTATTCTGCGGAATCTCCTATGTAATTTCTATGGAGAGCGCTATGCGTTGCCTGGGAGCGCTCCGGCGAGCCGTTCGTCCGGCAGCGCGAGGAAGTCGATGCCGTCCTGCAGGGCGAGTCGGTCGGACTGTTCGCCGAGCGGTCCTGCGAGGTGGCCGTTGGCCCGCACGCCGAGGCGTCGCGGCCCGGACAGCGCGTGATACACGGCGAACTGTCCCCGCGGGTCGACCGACGGGTCGAGCACTGCGGCGCTCACGTGCACGGGCAGGCGCAGGCGCCGCGCCGCGATCGCCGCATCGAAGTAGTCGAGCACGGGGCGCACCGCGGGGTGCTCGCGCAGATGCTGTCGCACGGCCTCGCCGCTGCCCGTGCACCGTCGACTGAGCCGCACATCGTGGTCGCCGAAGCTCGGCACGTCCAGCGCGGCACGGCGGAAGCGGTCGTCCCACGGGAGCGCCATCGCCCCGATGCCGCCTCCGAAGCTGCCTCCGCTGAAGTCGAGGGCTCCCGTCACGTGAGGCACCATGTCGAGGAGGACCGTCGCCGCGCGCCAGATGTCCGCTGCGCTGAAGCGATGCGAGTAGGTGTCGCGGTGGCCGATCCCGGCGAGCACGTGCTCGTCGGGATCGCGGGGGAAGCGGCTGGATGCGACCAGGTGGGTGCCGGGCGCGACCGGGAAGATCGCGGCGGTGTCGGCGGGCACGCGGTCGAGGTCGGGGCCGGTGCGGCCGCCGTAGCCGTGACCGACGACGAGCCCGCGCCGGACGTCGCCGATGTCGTGCGGCACCATCGCGTACGCGGCGGCCTGCTCCTCGGCGGAGGAGTGGAAGCGGATCTCCGCGATGCGATGCGTCTCGGTCGGGGGGACATCCTGCGCGAACTCCCAGGCGACCGGGCCGACGCCGAACTCGTGGAAGGTCGCCTGCCAGAAGTCGTCGAAGTCCGCGGGCTCCTCGGGCGGCGCGGGCGGGGTCAGCAGGGCGCTCAGGGAGTACTCCGTCAGCTCTTCGGGAGGATCCTGGGTCACCGCGTCTTCCTTTCCGGAGGATGTCTGTTCGGTCGACGTTACCGGCGTCGCCGTCGCAGACGGCGTCTGCAACCGGTTCGTCGCATCCATTGACATGATCGCATAGCAATTGCAGTATGTGCATCATGGATTCAATCAATGGCGACGGAGCCGAAGACAACCCCATGCTGTGGAGCCGCAGATCGGTGCTGCGCATGCTCGTGATCGCCGGCGTCCTTCCCCCGGTGCTCGGATCCACCTCGGGCGTCGCGCCCGCTGCGGCCACGGAGGTGACCACGACGGGCGGGCTCTACGCCGACGCGCTTCGTCGCCTGGACAAGCCGAATCTCGCGTTCACCCAGGTCGCGCAGCTGGTCGGACAGAACCACCGGATGACCTTCCTGCAGGCGACGTGGGACGGCGGCGCCACGATCGTGCGCGACCTCGAGGTGGCGCACGACGGCGGGTGGCTCCCGGTGACCGATCCCGCGCACCGCTTCGACGAGCAATGGCTCGTGCTGGAAGGGACTCTGCCGTCCGGCAGTGCCCCGGAGCTCTACGGCCCGCTGACTCCGAGCTGGCTCGGCTTCACGTCGTATCAGGTGCTCGGTCCGCAGGCGATCGAGCTGACCACGAGCACGGACGACGTGGAGCTGGTCGTCCGCTGGCGGCTCGAGGGCGCGCACCCCGAGGCTCACCACGTGGTGACGGCGAAGAAGGCGGGCGATTACATCGTCGGCTACCAGAGCCAGGACACCAGGTCGCTCGACGACCTCGACGAGGTGCTGTGCGGCTCGTACCAGCACGCGCTGTCGGTGCTCGACGGCTCCGCGCCGTTGGGCGCCTGGGAACTCTTCGCGCCGATGGCCCTCACGCAGTACCAGGTCGGAGGCGTCGCGGTCACGTCGGGGGTGTATCTGCCCGCCGAGGTGGCCGAGTTCGTGCACGAGCGACAGCTGATGTCGGACCGGCAGCCGTACGGGATGAGCCTGCGCAACGACAGCCTCGACATCGTCCCCTGCATGTACTCGCCGCAGCCGGGCCTGCGCACGGCGATGGCCGTCGGCGAGCAGCGGGGCTTCGCGTTCGGTCTCGCGGTGCGCGCCGACTCGCTGTACGGCACCTACACGCAGCTGTGTCGGAACGAGTACGGCCTGACCGCGTACCGGCGGAACGTCTACGACAGATCCCTGACGGACGCGGTCCACGCGATGGCGGCGTTGATCGCGGTGGAACCGGAGGGGGACGACGCGGTCGACTACATCCCGTCGTACTCCGGATGGTGGAATCGGGCCAAGGGGTTCGTCGACGTGGAGAACGAGGACGCCGTCCGTGCCGCGGCCAGCGGCGTCGTGCTCGCGGCGCACTACCTCACGGGAACCGCCGACGGGACGCTGTACGACCGCCGCGCACGACCGCTCGTCGAGTACCAGCTCTCGCGGAAGGGGATCGGGCACTCCCCGGTGATCGGCAGCCCGGTCTACAACGACACCACCCAGTACCGCATCGGCAGGATCCCCACGGATGCGGTGAACCTCGCCTCGCTCTCGCAGCTCACCCATGGTCGCAACGCCGGCATCCAACGCCTCGCGGTGCAGGCGACCAAGGCGGGCGTCGTCGGGCAGAGCAGGGCGCCGTTCTCCAACGCGCTGGCGACGTATCGGGTCACGGGGGACCCCGCGTACCTGACCGAGGCGACGCTGATCGCGCGGCGCTACTCCCAGGAGCAGATCCTCACGCCGTATCGCAGCAACGGTCAGCCGCCCGGCGGGTTCGCCTACAGCTTCTCGAAGTACTGGGTCGACCTGCTGGAGATGTTCGAGGTGACCGGAGAGACCGAGTTCCTCGACGGGGCGTATCGGGAGGTCCAGCGGTTCATCACGCAGACCGCGGTCAGGCCGGTTCCCGACACGACCGTCACGGTGCCGGTCGGATCCGTCATCAAGCAGCAGTACGACTGGGAGTCGCGCTCCTCGCTGCCGTCGTATCCGACGACGAACGTGCCCACCGAGACGGTTCCCGCCTGGTACGTCTCGCCTTCCGGCCTCACCTTCGAAGCGCTGTCGTCGTTCAAGCTCGGCGTCAGCACGCTGGCCAACCCCGGCGGCGGCTACGTGTTCAATCCGTGCTGGGCGGGTGCGCTGCTGCGGCTGGCGCACCACACCGGCGATGAGCTGCTGGCCGACATCGCGCACAACATGGTGATCGGTCGGTTCACCACGTATCCCGGCTACTACGGCCGTCAGTTCCAGGTCGCGCACATGAAGCCCGGCTTCGCGACGAGCGGCCCCGTGGGGATCACCGGCTACTACTTCCACCACGCTCCCGCCCAGCTCGGCCTCGCGATGGACTACCTGATCAGCGAGAGCTTCTACCGCAGTGCCGGTGCCATCGAGTTCCCGCACGTGTTCGAGGCGGACTTCGCCTACTTCAAGTTCTTCGCGTACGGGTACGCCCCCGGGACGTTCTTCGGCGAGGACGGTGTGTGGCCCTACTTCCCCGAGGAGCTGGTCGCGCTCGACAATCCGCTGGTCAACTGGATCGGCGGCGTCGGCAACGATGCGCTGTACCTCAGCCTCACCAACTCCGCCGGCACCGCGCAGCAGGTCGTGGTCGACCTCTCATCCGACCTGACGGGTCTGCCCCGCAGCTCCTCGACCGCGGTCGAGCTGGTCGCCGCGAACGGCAGTCGGACGACCACGGCGGCCCACAACGGCCGCGTCACCGTCACCGTGCCGGCCCGAGGGCTCCTGGCTCTCGTCGTGCGGGATGTGGACGTGCAGCGGCCGGGGCTGCCCTCCGACGACATCGTCGATCATGGTCGTGACAGCTTCCACGAGGTCGACACGGACTCCGCCACCGACTACGGCATCGTGCGGGGGATGCTCCTGGTGCGACCCGACAGGCAGGGCTACGACGCCTACGTGCAGATCGACACGGAGCAGCAGGCAACGCTGTCGTATCGCATCGGGGGATCCGCGGTGCAGCAGGCTCTGCAGAAGGAGTATCCCTTCGAGTGGACGATTCCGGTGGGCGATCTCACCAAGACGTTCAGGTACACGATCACCTCCGGGGGGACGACCACGGAGGAGGTCACCCTGCGGCTGCCCCCGCGGATCAGCGGAGCCAACCCGGGGGTGGTCGGAGACGTCATCGCGCAGGCCACAGGCACGGCCGGTGACCGCGTACCGCTGACCATCGAGGTGCGCAATGCGACCGACGATCCGATCACGGGTGACATCGCGATCACTCTGCCCGCGGGGTGGCAGGTCGACGGGACGGTGCCGGCGATCACGGTGCCCGCGCAGGACTCGGCTCGCGTCGAGTCGGCGGCAGTGATCGCCCCCGCCGCTGCGCTCGGCGAGGTCGAGGTCACCGCGAAGCTGTCGCTGCCGGGGGAGGACCCAGTGACCTTGCGGCCGGCGACGATCGAGGTGATCGACCGGCGCCGGCTCGTGTCGCTGACGAGTGACGTCGAGATCGTGAGCGGGCCGGGCGCGGTCGCGAAGCTCACCGCTCTCGTGATCAACACCGGCGTGACCCCGCTGCAGAGCACGCTCGCGCTGTACGGTCTCACCGGGTGGAGCGTGGGGCAGCAGAGCACGACGGTCACGGTGCCGCCGAGGTCCGATCTGACCCACACCTGGACCGTGACCGCCGGATCCGGCATCGCGCCGGGGTCCTCGACGCGATTCGAGGCGCGGCTGGATCAGACCCTGCGTCGCGGCGTCCTGGTGCGGGTCGC
This sequence comes from Microbacterium sp. NPDC090218, assembly GCA_044900255.1. Lineage (GTDB taxonomy): Bacteria > Actinomycetota > Actinomycetes > Actinomycetales > Microbacteriaceae > Microbacterium. Next base: position 986,663 of record JBJDMS010000002.1, read on the forward strand.
CGACGAAGGGGTGATCGCCCACACCCAGTCCCCGTGGCCCGGCTACCTGGAGTCCGGACACTGGTACCCCAGCGGGTTGTCCGGATGGAACGGCACCCGCACGCGCTACAGCGACTCAGACTCAGTGGGCAGCACCGTGACGTGGAACGTGGACCTGCCGCAGGCCGGCCTCTACCGCGTCTCGGTCTGGTACCCGACGAACCCCACCACGACCACCTCTGCGGCGTACGTCGTCGAGCATCAGGGCGGCAGTTCCGAGGTCATCGTGGATCAGACGCAGGGGGCTGCGGCGTGGCGGTCGCTGGGCTCGTTCCGGTACGACGCCGATGCGGTCGGCACGGTCCGGCTCGAAGTCCGCAACACGAGCATCCACCGTGTCAGCGCCGCGCAGTTCGTGCGCATCGGAGACTGACGCGAAGAACGGGTGGGCGGACCGGATGCCTCCGGTCCGTCCACCCGTTCGCGTCGGGTGCCGCAGCGTGTCAGTGCCGGACGTACTCCTGGATGGCGTCCTCGTCCACGGTCACGCCGAGCCCGGGGCCGGTGGGCACGAGGAATCCACCGTCGGGACGCACCTCGAGCGGCGTGGTCAGGAGGCGGTTGGCGACGGGCAGCGTGAACGGCTGGTACTCGAAGGCGAGGAGCGACGCGGCGCTCGCGGCGACATGTACACCCGCGGCCATCGCGATGCCGAACGCAGCGGAGTGATGCGGCGCGACCTGCACGTGGAACGCGTCGGCGACAGCCGCGATCGCGAGTCCCTCGGTGATGCCGGTGCGTCCGATGTCGGGCTGCGTGAGGCCGACGGCGCGGCGGGTGAGCCAGTCCGTGAACTCGAAGCGGCTGCGCATGGCCTCACCGACGGCGATCGGAGTGGCGAGGGCTGCGGCGAGGTCGCGGTGCCCTTCGACGTCTTCCGGTGCGAGCGGCGCCTCGAAGAACCAGGCCTTGCGGTCGTCCAGTTCGCGACCGAGTGCGCGGGCCTCACCGAGGTGGTACGTCCAGTGCGCGTCGAGCGCGACGTCGAGGTCGGGGTGCACGGCGCGGACCGCGTCGTAGGTCGCCAGGTCGGTGCGGATGTCGACGCCGAGGTGCAGCTTGATGCGGCGGACGCCTCCCTCGACGAGCTCGGCGGTCTTCTCCGCGCGCTCGACGTCGTCGACGCCGCGGATGCCGGAGACGTAGGTCGGCAGCACCTCGTGGAAGCGTCCTCCGGCGAGCTCGGACACCGAGAGCCCGGTGGCGTGGCCCCAAAGATCCCAGAGGGCGATGTCGACGGCGGCCATCGCATCGGCCTGGTGTCCGGTGAGGTGTCCGCGCTCGCGCATCGACTCGGTCATGCGGTGCCAGAGGGTGCGCACGGAACGCGGGTCCTCACCGATGATCAGCGGCGTGAGCAGGTTGTCGACGATCGCCGCGGCCACGACGGGTGCGACCGGGGCGAGGGCTTCACCCCAGCCGACCAGGCCTTCGTCGGTCTCGATCTTCACGAGCAGGGTCTCGTAACCGGGGGAGTACAGGCTCCGCCACGGCGGGCGGATCACGTAGCCCCGGTGGTCGACGGCGGTGTCGCCCGCGTAGGAGTTGTTCGCATCCTCCTTGGAGAGGTAGAGGGGGAAGGTCTGGACACGCGTGATTCTCATTTTGGGGTCTCCGAAGACATCGATGGTCGAGCGGCCGGCGGCAGGTGCCGCGGTCGGGGTTGAAGGGCCGCCGGGTGTCGCGGCCGGGGGCTCAGAGCGCGGCGAACGCCGATGCGGTCCGAGAGGGGCTGTATCCGAGGGCGACGGAGATCTCGTCGGCGGCCTCGATCAGCTGCAGGGCGAGTTCCTGATGCGGCGCGTGCAGGTCGAGCACGGAGAGGGGGCCGCTCGCCGAGATTCCCGCGACGATCTCGCCCGCCCGGTTGCGGATCGGTGCGGCGATGCAGGCGCGACCGAACGCGAGCTCCTCGATCTCGGTCGCGTATCCGCGGCTGCGGGTCTCGTCGAGGGCGGTCTGCATCGCGGTGCGGTCGACGATCGTGTGCGGGGTGAAGCGCTGAGGGGTCTGCGCGAAGTACTCGTCGACCTGCTCGTCGGTCATGCCGGAGAGCAGCGCCTTGCCGATGCCGGTGGCGTGCAGCGGCCCGGTGCGACCGGCCATGGCGAACGACTTCGGTGCGAGTGCGCCTTCGAAGTTGCAGAGGTAGGTGAAGGTGAAGCCGCTGAGCTCGGCCACGTTCACACCGATCTCGATCTTGCGTGCGAGGTTCTGGGCGATCTGCCGCGACGCGCGGAAGATCGGGGAGCCGTTGATCGCGATCGTGCCGAGCGATACCGCTGCGGGGCCGAGGCGGTAGAGGCCGGTGCGGGCATCCTGCACCACGAACTTCATGCGATCGAGCGCGGACATCATGCGGGAGACCGTGGACTGGCCCAGGCCCGTCAGCGTGCAGAGTTCGGAGACCCGCAGCTCGCCGGATTCCTCCGTGAAGCATGCGAGCAACGACATCGCCCGTTCGACGGTCTGCGTGCCGCCTACCGATTCCGACGCCATGGTGACTCCTCCTCAATGCTGTCGTCGCAGCTGCGACGCTGCGGCTCCTCGCCGCTGCCAGTCATCCTATTGAGAGAAATGGCGTAGAGCAACACAAATGTGGGTGTCTTATGCATCTTGTGGATTTCGCATCCGCATTGTGGTTAACTGGCCGCACGTCGACGTCGACGACTGTGACGACGATGCGCAGGGCCCCCAGGGGTCGTCTCTACTGGAAAGTGACTGCAATGCAACAAGCCATACTCGAGCGGCCCGCAGAGAGCGAGCAGAAGGCCGTCGAGCCCCGCTCCGGGCGACGCTCCACGCTGGGCGCGAAGGATCGCACCTTCGGTTTCATGATCGCACTTCCTGCGGTCCTCCTGTTCCTCGTGATCGCGATCTTCCCCCTCGTGTCGAGCATCTTCACGAGCCTCTTCGACCAATCGCTCCTGCGCCCCGACCGCACCTTCGTCGGTCTGGACAACTACTCGGCCGTCTGGGAGGAGTTCTTCGCCCGGCTCGGAACGACCCTCGTGTTCGCGTCGCTCTCCACGGTCTTCCCCCTGGTGCTCGGCGTGGCCCTCGCTCTGCTGCTGAACGCCCGCATGCGCGGACGCAACATCCTGCGCGGCGCCCTCATGCTGCCGTGGCTGCTCCCCGGCGTGGTGGTCTCCTTCCTCTGGGCGTGGATCTTCAACGACAGCTACGGCGTCGTCAACCACGTGCTCTCGGTCTTCGGCCTGCCGGAGGTCAGCATGCTCGGCACGCCGACCGGCGCGATGGCCGCCGTGGTCATCGCGAAGACGTGGCACTCCTTCCCGTGGATCATGGTCGTCGCGCTCGCGGTGCTCCAGACGCTCCCGAGCGAGCAGATCGAGGCCGCCACGATCGACGGTGCGACGCGCGCGCAGCGGTTCCGGCACATCTCGCTGCCGCACATCGCCGGCCCCGTCACCCTCGTCGCGGTGCTGGAGTTCATCTACAACTTCGGCAACTTCGACACCATCTTCGTCATGACCGGCGGCGGGCCGGGCAACTCGACCACGACGCTCGCGGTCAGCCTCTACGACCTCGCCTTCGGCAGCTACGAGCTCGGCAAGGCCTCCGCCATGGGCACGCTCTGGCTCGTCCTGCTCGCGATCATCACGACCGGATACCTGTTCCTCAACCGACGGCTGGAGAAGTGATGCGCCGTAGTCGCGATGTGGGGGAGTCGATCATCCGCCCCCACCTGTCCATCCCGGGGCGCGTCCTGCTCCTGCTGCTGGCGCTGTTCGGCCTGTTGCCGGTCTACTGGCTCACGGCGACCGCGTTCACGAAGAAGGAGGACGTCTTCTCGCTGGACCGTCCGTTCTTCCCGGTCGACCCGACGTTCGAGAACTTCATCGGGTTCTTCCAGAACGACCTGCTGCTGAAGAACCTCCTGAACAGCATCATCGTCTCCACGGGCACGGCTCTGCTCGCGGTCCTGGTCGGCGGCCTGATGGCGTACTCGCTGTCGAAGTTCCGCTACCGCGGACGCAACGCCATCATGTTCATGTTCCTCATCGGACAGCTCATCCCCGGCGCCCTGCTGCTCATCTCGCTCTACCTGATGCTGAGCTCCGCCGGACTGCTGTACACCTACACGGCACTGATCATCTCGTTCACGACGTTCACGCTGCCGCTCGCGGTGTTCCTGCTGAAGGGCATCATCGACGCTCTTCCCGACGACATCCTCGAGGCCGCGAAGGTCGACGGGCTCTCCCGCACCGGGACGATGTTCCGCATCGTGTTCCCACTCGTGGTCCCCGGTCTCATCACCGCCGGGATGTTCGCCTTCATGCGCGGCTGGAGCGATCTCCTGTTCGCGCTGACCCTCGCGGGCCCCGACAAGCAGACGCTCCCGGCAGGGCTCACCCAGGCCTTCATCCGCGAGGGGACGGCCGACTGGCCCGCACTGATGGCGGCGTCGCTGATCACCTCCCTGCCTCTCGTCATCATCTTCATCCTCCTGCAGCGCTACTTCGTCTCCGGCCTCGCCGCCGGAGCCGTCAAGGGCTAGCCATGCCTCACCGAACAGCACGTCCCCATCACCCCGAAGGAGCAGTCTCCATGAACATCTCGAACTCGCAGTTGAGCCGCCGAGCCTTCCTCGGAGGCGGCACCGTGCTCGCCGCCTTCGGTGCCCTCGCGCTCGCCGGCTGTGCGACGCCCGCCGCACCCGGCGCCGGTGCCGGCGGTGCGACCGCGGCCGCAGGCACGAAGGCCAAGACCATCAACTTCTACGGCAACTCCCTCGGCGAGGAGGCGCTGAAGTCGGCCTGGCAGGGAATCCTCGACGGCTTCTCGAAGAAGGAGGGCGTCAAGGTCGCCCCGGTGATCTACCCGTACGACCAGGCCGCGACGCAGCTCGCCCTGACCGGTCGTTCCGGCAACCTCATGGGCGTCGGGCAGTCGGGCGGATGGCAGGTGCTCACGCCGATGAACGTGCTCGCCGACCTCACCGACCTCGCGAAGGGGCTGGGCATCCCGCAGGGCGTGCTCGACTCGTACACGATGGACGGCAAGCTGCTCGTGCTGCCGCTGACGGCTGCCGGCATCGGCATCATCACGAACGGCGAGATCGCGAAGAGCGTCGGCATCAAGTCGGGCATGACGGTGGAGCAGTTCGCCACCGCGCTCGAGAAGATCAAGAAGCAGGACTCGTCGCTGATCCCCTACGCCGCGGTCACGAAGAACCCGGACCTCAAGGATGCCGTGCCGTGGATGTGGGGCTTCGGCAGCGATGTCGTCACCGACGACCTCAAGTGCACCCTGGGAGACGCCGAGAGCGTCAAGGCCGTCACCTGGTACAAGTCCCTGCAGGACGCGGGGTTGACGCAGACGAACGTGGCGCGCAGCGATGCCCGCATCCTGTTCGCGAGCGGCCGGGCGGCCCTGTACGACGACGCCCCGCTCGCTTCGACCTTCGTCAAGACGAACGGTGCGGCCCAGAACATCATCGACAACATCGGGGCCATCTCGCGTCCGACCGCCGGTGGCAAGGACTCGTTCAACCGTGCGTGGGGCAGCGGCGTCTTCGCGACCGCGGGTGAGGGAGAGCTCACGAGCCGCGACTTCATCCTCTACGCGGCGACGAACGTCGAGGCGGCGACCGCACTCTACGAGAACTCCGCGGTGGCTCCCGCGGCCAAGACCGTCGCCGACAAGATCCCGGCGCTCGCGGCCGACAAGTTCCAGGGAGCCTTCCGTACGGAGGTCTCCGAGCACGCCCGCGGTGCCGCATGGGACCGCGTCGCGGTGACCGCCCAGATCGACGCCGCCATCGGTGCCGGGGTCGCGACGATCCTCGCCGGTCAGGTCGACGTGCAGTCCGGCCTCAACTCCCTCAAGAAGGAAGTCCAGGGGCTGCTCGACTCCAACGCCTGACACCGGCACGAAGAAGGCCGCGTCCCGAGAGGGGACGCGGCCTTCTTCGTGGAGAGACGGCTGCTCAGAGCCAGCGTTCGCGCAGCACGGGCTTCAGCCAGGCTGCGGGGGAGGAGATCGACAAGCCGCCGTCGACCGCGATCGACGTGCCGGTCACGAAGGACGCGGCGTCCGATGCCAGGAAGGCCACGACCGACGCGACCTCCTCCGGGCGGCCGATGCGTCCGAGCGGGTAGCCCTCGCTCTCGCCGGTGTCGGCCGCCGAGATGCTGCCCGGCTGCACGGCGTTGACGCGGATGCCCTGGGGGCCGTAGTCGAGCGCGAGCTGCCGGATGAGGCCGTCCACGCCGGCTTTGGCGGCCGCGTAGGCGGGCAGCGCGGGCGCTGCGAGCGACGAGTTGACGGACGTCACAGCGACGATCGACGATCCGCGAGCCAGACGGGGGAGCGCTGCTCGCGCCACGAAGAACGCCGAGTCGAGCGTGGCACCCAGTGCGCCGCTCCACTCGGCGTCGCTCGTGGCGTCGGCGCGGCCGATGGGCATGCGCCCGGCTGCGAGCACGACGACGTCGAGCCGACCCAGGGCCTGCTCGGCATCGGCGACGGCGCGATCGGCGGCATCGGATCGGCTGCAGTCCGCGACGAGGTAGCGCTCGAAGACCGGATCCGTCGACTCCTCGATGCCCACGCCGACGACGGCGTCTCCGCCGTCGACGAACGCGCGGGCGATGGCGAGCCCGATGTCGGAGCTGCCGCCGATCAGCAGCACGCCGCGGCGGGTCACACGCGCACCGTGGCGGGGATCGGCGGCAGGGCGAGCTCGTCGATCACGAGCTTGACGCTCGTGCGGCTGCCGGCGTCCAGACGCGAGGCCGGATAGCGCACCGTCGCGTGGTCGATGACGCCGCGCGCGACGAGGACCTCCTTGTGCACCGCCCACGCGATGCCGCCCTGCAGACCGATCAGCACGAGAGGGAGCATACGACGGAACTCTGCGCGAGCCTCGTCGACGCGCCCCTCGAGGAACTGCGCGAGCACGGGTCCCAGCAGATCGGGGAACTCGCAGGCCGGCATCGTGCCGACGGCTCCGCGGGCGTACTCCTCGAGGCAGAACTGCGCGTTCTGTCCGCCGAGCACGGCGAAGCCCGGATCATCGATCGCCGAGACGACGGCGCCGACCTTGGGCGCGGTCGGAGGCGCCTCGACCTTGACCGAGTCGACGCCGTCGAGGCGGGCCAGCTCGGCGATCAGGCTCGGTGCCATGGCGACGCCCGTGACTCCGGGGGCGTCCTGGACCATGACCGAGAGCGAGGTCGCGGCGGCCACGTCTCCGTAGAAGTCCACGAGCGTCCCGGCCGGAGGCTTCACCATGAACGGGGGAAGCACCATGAGGGCGTCCGCTCCGCCCTCCTCGGCGAGGAGGGACTGCTCGATCGACGTCGCGGTGGAGGTGCCGTTGACCCCGGCGATGACCGGGATCCGTCCGTCGACCACGCGGACGACATCGTCCAGGATCGTGCGCCGCTCGTCCGTCGTGAGTGCGAAACCCTCGCTCGCCATGCCGAAGACGGCGACGCCGTCGACTCCGGATGCGAGCTGGAATTCCACCAGCCGACGCAGACTCGCGCGGTCGAGGGCGCCCGTCTCGTCGAACGGAGTGGCCAGGATAGGCATCAAGCCGTGGAGTTTCGGAGCCATCAGCTGTTTCCCCGGTTCTTCATCGTGTGTCCACATTTCTCGCAAGTGTTATGCATATTGTGAGATAGTCTGCCACATAACGGTTACGAGCTACCAGCGAAGGAAGACCCGGATGTCGCACACCCAGACCGCCCGAACCGTCGAGATCCTCTCCGACGCCCGATACGTCCAGGCCGAATCGCCGCGCTGGGACGGGCGCGACGGCGGCCTCGCCTGGATCGACATGGCGACGGGATCCCTGCACCGAGGCCGGATCGCGCAGGGGAAGGTGGTCCCGGAGACGGCGGTCGTCGTCGGCGCGCAGATCGGGGCCCCGATCCCTCTCGCGCAGCCGGGAGCGGGCTGGGCGGTCGGCGTCGATCGACGAGTCGTGCACGTGAGCGACGACGGCATGATCACTCCGCTCACCGGCGATATCGCTGCCCCGGGCGACTACATGAACGACGGGGGCGGCGACCCCGCCGGACGCTTCTGGGTGGGCAGTCAATCGATGCCCCGCGATCCGCACTGCACCCTGTGGAGCATCGGCGCCGACGGCGTGCCGGTCGCGCGTCTCGAGGGGGTGACCGTGTCGAACGGCCTCGCCTTCGATCGCAGCGGCACGACCCTGTACTACATCGACACGCTGCCGAACCGCAGCATCGAGGCTTTCGATGTGGCATCGGACGGTGAGCTCTCGAACCGTCGCACAGTGTGCCGCGTCGACGGAGGCAACCCCGACGGCATGGCGATCGACCTAGACGGCATGCTCTGGGTCGCGGTCTGGGACGCGGCCGAGGTCCGTCGATACTCGCCGGCAGGAGAGCTCCTCGAATCGATCGCCCTCCCCGCGAGGCGGCCGACCGCGGTCGTGCTCGTCGACCGGCTGCTCGTGATCACCACGGCGAGCATCGGACTCGAGGAACCCACCGACGCCGACGGCGCGCTGTTGGGCGTGCGGGTCGATGTCGGCGGGGCGCCGGCGTGGCCGTGGAGCGGCGCGAGCCCCGTCGAGGAGGCCGCGCGATGAGCATCGTCGACAACGCCCAGCTCCGCGAGCGTCTGAGCGCCACCCGGATCGTCGCGATCCTCCGGGGGACCGACGTCGATGCCACGGTGGCCGCGGCGCGCACCCTCATCGACGAGGGCATCCTGACGCTCGAGATCGCTCTCACCCTCCGGGATGCCGAAGAGGCGATCGCCCAGGTCGTGGCAGACGCCCCAGCGGAGGCGCTAGTGGGCGCGGGGACCGTGCTCGACCAGGACGACGTCGAGCGGGCGGTCGCCGCCGGCGCGCAGTTCATGGTGACGCCGACTCTGAGCCGCTCCGTCGAGTATGCGGTCCGTCAGGGGATCGGGGTGCTCCCCGGCGTCTACACGCCCACCGAGATCCAGCGGGGGCACGATCTCGGCAGCGCCGCGGTCAAGCTGTTCCCGGCTTCGGCGCTCGGTCCCGGGTTCATCCGCGCCGTGCGCGATCCGTTCCCCGAGGCGCGGATCATCCCCGTGGGCGGCGTGAGTGTCGAAACCGTGGGTGCGTACCTCGCTGCCGGGGCCTTCGGCATCGGGGTCGGCGGCCCCCTCGTCGGCGATGCTGCGACGGCGGACGGCGATCTCGCAGCGCTGAAGAGCCGCGCCCACGCGTTCGTGCAGGCCGTGCGCAGCATGTGACGTGCGCTCGCGTGCGGTGCCCCGGGAAGACCGGGTGCACGATGTCGGAGCCACTGACTACAGTGTCGGCATGGCCGACAGCACCGATGCTTCCGCTCCTTCCGTCCACCGCCCGCGCACCGTCGACGAGGTCGTCGAGATCGTGCGGATGGCGTCGCGCGAGGCCGTCCCGTTGACCGTCGTCGCCGGCGGGCACGGGCCATGGTCGCACGCCCCCTCGGGCGGCATCCGGCTCGAGCTCGGCGACCTGTCCGACGTCGAGGTCGAGGGCGACACCGTCCGCATCGGGGGCGGGGCGGTATGGGGTGAGGTGGCCACGGCTCTCGCCGCGCACGGTCTCGCGCTCAGCTCGGGCGACACCGCTTCGGTCGGGGTCGGCGGACTCACCCTCGGCGGCGGCATCGGATGGATGGTGCGGGCCTGGGGCCTCGCCGTCGACCAGCTGATCGGGGCCCAGGTGGTCACGGCCACGGGTGACGTCGTGGAAGCCTCCGCCGATGCGCATCCCGAGCTCTTCTGGGCGCTGCGGGGCGGCGGCGGCAACTTCGGAGTGGTCACCCGCTTCGATTTCGCCGCGCACCGACTGCCCGGCATCGCCTTCGCCGAGAGCGTCATCGACGGCGAGGCGACGCCCGTGCTGCGTGCCGCGCGCGAGCTGCTGCGTGACGCACCCCGCGAGCTCACCGTCACCTACATGGACGTTCCGCCGATGGATCCGAGCGCGCCCGCGGGTGCGCGGCTGAGCGCCGTGTGGGCCGCACCGGAACCCGAACGGCTGCGCGAGGTGCTGGAGCCGATCTCCGCCCTCGACGGGGTGCAGACCGAGGTCACGACGCCGCCGTACCGAGAGGTGCTGCTGGAGATGCCGCAGCCCGAAGGGGAGGAGCAGGAGGCTCCTCCCGGATTCATCGGCGGCGACGGCCTCTATGCCGAGCTCGACGACGCCCTCATCGAGCGGCTGGTCGGCTTCCGTCGTGAGTACCCGGCATCCGTCGTCTTCCTCCGGTCCCTCGGAGGCGCCTTCCACGACGTGGCGCAGGAGGACACCGCGTTCCCCGGACGCTCGGCGAACTGGTTCGTCCTCGCCGGGGCCTTCGACATCCCCGGCATGATCGACGACGGGACCCGCGCCGCGATCGAGGCCGACTGGCGCGAGATCGAGAAGGGGCGCCTGGCCGAGTACGGCAACTTCGCCGACACGGAGCGGCCGGAGGCCGTCGCGGGCATGTTCTCGCCCGAGGGGCTGAGGCGATTGCGCGCGACGAAGGCCGCATGGGATCCGCAGAACCTGTTCCGCCGCAACCACAACATCGTCGTCTGATACGCGAAGAGCCGGGTACCTCGCGGTACCCGGCTCTTCGACGGCGTGAGGTCAGTGCGTGTCTTCCGCCTCGATCTCGGTGCGGTCGCCCGACCACAGGGTGTGGAAGGTGCCTTCCTTGTCGATGCGCTTGTACGTGTGTGCGCCGAAGAAGTCGCGCTGGCCCTGCACGAGCGCGGCCGGGAGACGGTCGGCGCGGATGCCGTCGTAGTACGACAGCGACGACGAGAAGGCCGGGGCCGGGATGCCGGACTGGGCGGCGGTGACGACGACGCGGCGCCACGACGCCTGGCCGCGGCCGAGCGCCTCGGCGAAGTACGGCGCGGTCATCAGCACAGGCAGGTCGGGAGTCTCGGCGTAGGCGTCGGCGATGCGGTTGAGGAACTGCGCGCGGATGATGCAGCCGCCGCGCCAGATCTTCGAGATCGCTCCGAGGTCGATGTTCCAGCCGTACTCGGCCGCACCCGCACGGATCTCGTCGAAGCCCTGCGAGTAGGCGACGATCTTCGAGGCGTACAGGGCGAGACGCACGTCTTCGATGAACTGCTCCGTGTCCTCGGCAGAGACCGTGAACTCCTCGTCGGGGCCGGGGAGGGCGCCCGCGACGGCGCGCTGCTCGGGGTGCGAGGAGAGCGAACGGGCGAAGGTGGCCTCCGCGATACCCGACACGGGAACGCCGAGTGAGAGGGCCGTCTGCACGGTCCAGGCGCCCGTGCCCTTGGCTCCCGCCTGGTCGAGGATCACGTCGACGAGCGGCTTGCCGGTGGCGGCATCCACCTGGCGGAGCACCTCGGCGGTGATCTCGATCAGGTACGACTCGAGCTCGCCCTTGTTCCACTCGGCGAAGATCTCGGCGATCTCGGCGGGCGACTTGCCCGTGCCGCGGCGGATGAGGTCGTAGGCCTCGGCGATGAGCTGCATGTCGGCGTACTCGATGCCGTTGTGCACCATCTTGACGAAGTGGCCGGCGCCGTCGTGGCCGACGTGCGTGACACACGGCTCGCCCTCGGCGATCGCGGCGATCGACTTCAGGATCGGGCCGAGCGTGATCCAGGACTCGTCCGAACCGCCGGGCATGATCGAGGGTCCGGTGAGCGCACCCTCCTCGCCTCCGGAGATGCCGGCGCCGACGAAGTTGATGCCGGTCTCACGGACGGCCTTCTCACGGCGGATGGTGTCGGGGAAGTAGGCGTTGCCGCCGTCGACGATGATGTCGCCGGGCTCGAAGACCTCGACCAGCGAGTCGATCACGGCGTCGGTCGGGCCGCCGGCCTTGACCATGATGATCGCGGTGCGCGGCTTCTGCAGCGAGTCGGCGAACTCCTGGTAGGTGTGGGCCGGGACGAAGCCGGCCTCAGGGTGCTCGTCGAGGAGCGTCTGGGTCTTCTCGTAGCTGCGGTTGAAGATCGCCACCGTGTTTCCCTCGCGGCTGGCGAGGTTGCGGGCGAGGTTCGATCCCATGACGGCGAGTCCGACGACTCCGATGTTCGCTGATGCTTCGGGCACAGAAGGCTCCTCGATCGTGAAGAAGGGGTGGTTTCAGCGTATCGCTGTACGGGAGGTCAGTGCTCACCTGTGTCACGCGAGGCGATGAAGCGCCGCGACACCGCGATGTCGCGATCGCCGAGGCCTGCGGCGACCAGCTCGTCGAAGGCGGCGCGCAGCGTCGGCAGCAGCACGGGGGACGTGCCGGTGGCGTCGGCGATGTCGGCGGCGAAACCGAGGTCCTTCACCATGTACTGCGCGACGCCGCTGGGGGAGTCGTCACCCGAGACGAGCTTCTCGCGGCGGCTGTCGAGCAGGCGCGAGCCGGCATAGCCGCCCGAGAGGAGCGTCCACAGCGCGTCGAGGTCGAGTCCGGAGCGGTCGGCGAGCACCGTGGCCTCGCCGAGCGCGAGGATGGTCGCGGATACGACGAGCTGGTTGCAGGCCTTGGCGACCTCGCCGGCGCCGAGCGGGCCGAGCAGCACGGGGGTGCCGCACGGGGCGAGCACCTCGGCCGCCACGGCGGCGTCGTCGGGATCGCCGCCGAGCATGATCGAGAGGGTCCCGGCGATCGCGCCGTCCTCGCCCCCCGAGACCGGGCAGTCGACGAATCGCACGCGTCCGTCGGTCTGCGCGCCCACACGCTCCGCGAGGGCACGGACGGCGGGGGCCGACGAGGTAGATCCGATGAGGATGAGCAGGTCTCCGGCGTCGGCGAGCAGTCCGTCCGGACCGTCGAGCATCGCCTCGAACGGGGGCAGGTCGGGCAGCATCATGAGCAGGACGTCTACTCTGGAGGCGAGCTCGCGTGGTGTCTCCGCCCAGGAGGCTCCGGCGGCCAGCAGCTCCGGCTGTGGGCGGCGCGCGTGGATGACGAGCCGACCGTGTGCGGCGAGCAGGTGGTCGGCCATCGGGCGGCCCATGGCGCCGAGGCCCACGGCGCCGACGGTGACGGATGAGATGCTCATGCGCACACGGTAGCAAGAATCCAACAGATAGAACAGTGTTCAACAGGATGGATCTGGACTAGGGTGAGGGATCCAGAGACTTCCCGAGGAAGGGATCAGCATGACGGGGACCGAGAAGAAGCTGCGCGCGGTCGTGGCCGTACCGCTGCCGGAAGACCTGTGTCGTCTGATCGAAGAGCTCGAGCCCCGCGTCGAGGTGGTCCGCGATCACTCGCTGATGGCTCCCATGCGCGGACCCGCCGACTGGACGGGTGACCCCGAGCACGTGCGCACGCCGAGCGAGCAGCAGGCTTTCGACGAGCTCGTCGACTCGGCCGACGTGCTCTTCGGCATCCCCGACGTGGATGCGGCGGCGCTGGCGAGGACCGTGGCGGCGAACCCCCGTCTGCGCTGGGTCATGACCACCGCCGCTGGAGGCGGTGCCTCGGTGAAGGCGGCCGGCCTCGACCGGCAGGATCTCGATCGGATCGTGTTCACCACGAGCGCCGGGGTGCACGGCGGCCCGCTCGCCGAGTTCGCCGTGTTCGGAGTGATGGCGGGGGCGAAGAACCTCCCGCGCCTCCTCGCGGACCAGCGCAGTCGCACGTGGCCCGACCGCTGGGAGATGCGCCAGCTCGATGAGATGACGGTGCTGGTGGTCGGTCTCGGCGGCATCGGCGCGGAGTGCGCCCGACGCTTCCATGCGCTCGGCGCCCGGGTCTGGGGGACGACGCGCTCGGGCGAGCCGGTCGCGGGCGTGGATCGCCTGGTGCCGCTCGACGAGCTGATCGAGGCGGTGGCCCATGTCGACGCGATCGTCGTCACTCTGCCGGGGACCGCCCAGACGCACCACCTCATCGGCGCCGACGTTCTCGCCGCTGTGAAGCCGGGGGCGATCATCACCAACGTCGGGCGCGGCACCGTGATCGATGAGACCGCCCTTCTCGCGGCGCTGGACGACGGTCGCATCGGCTTCGCTGCCCTCGACGTCTTCGAGCAGGAGCCCCTCGACGACGCGTCCCCGCTGTGGACGCATCCGAGCGTGCTCGTGAGTCCGCACACCGCGGCCCTCAGCTCGAAGGAGGAGGAGCGGATCGCCCGGCGCTTCGCGGAGAACGCGGCGCGCCTGCTCGATGGCGAACCGCTGACGGCTGTGGTCGATACGGTCGAGTTCTACTGATCACCGCGCCGGCAGTCGACTGCCGGCGGTACCCCCGATGGTGGAAGGCGCGGCCATGGATGACGAGACCCGCGAGGGGCGCGACCCCGCGCCCGCGGTCACCCGCAGCATCCGTCTGCTCGGCATCCTCGCCGAGGCGGGGGGACCGCGAACGCTGACGGAGCTCGCAGGAGACCTGGGGCTCGCGAAGTCGTCGACCGCGAACCTGTGCCTCGCGCTCGAAGCCGGGGGCATGATCGAGCGCACGGGACAGGGGTATCGTCTCGGTCTGCGCACGGCCGAGCTGGGCGGCGCGTTCGCGGCGCAGTTCAACCAGGTGCGCGAGTTCTACAGCGTGTGCGAGGCCTCGCCGCAGTTGTCCTCCGAGCTCGTGCAGGTCGCGATGCTCGACGGCACCGATGCGCTGTACCTCGCCCGGCACGAGGGCTCGCGGTCGCTGCGGCTGGGCACCCCGTTGGGCTCGAGGCTCCCCGCGCCGCTCTCGGCGACCGGGCGTGCGCTCCTCGCCGCGATGAGCGATGCGGAGGTCGTCGAGCTCCTCGGCGAAGATGCCGTCTTCCCGCAGCTCACCGAGCGCAGCGCGACCACGATGGACGGGCTCCTGGAGGTCCTGGCCACGGCTCGCCGCCGCGGGTGGGCGCTCGATGCGGAGGAGTCGTTCCGCGGCATCGTGGGCGTCGCCGTCCCCTTGGAGGGCTGGGCGCCGGCCGATCCTCCGCTCGCCCTCGGCGTCGCCATCCGCGCGGCGGAGGCCGACTACGAACGCATCGAGCGCGTGGGCGAGGCGCTGCGCGAAGCCGCCGCGGCGCTCACGAACCCCTTCAGTTCCGCCGCGCGACGCTGATCTCCTCCGTTGCGACCTCCCGGGCTCGGGGTCTACGTCTCGGCCTGCTCATCGGCACGGTCAGAGCCGGTCCAAAGGGTTGAACGCAATCCAACGGGCTGGTACAGTCGGGATCACGCCGCAGGCGAAGCCGATCGAAGGAGATGGCCGTGACCGAACCCCGCACCTCAGCCCGAGCAGTGTCCGACGACCCGGAGTACGCGGCGAATCTGCGCCGCGCGACCCTCGCATCGAGCATCGGCAGCGCGCTGGAGTACTTCGACTTCGCCCTCTACGGCCTCTCGACCGCGCTGATCTTCAACGTCCTGTTCTTCCCGCAGGATGATCCGGCGATGGCCACCGTCGCGGCGTTCGCGACCTTCGGCGTCGGCTTCCTGGCCCGCCCGTTCGGCGGCCTCTTCTTCGGGGTCCTCGGTGACAAGCTCGGACGCAAGTGGGTCCTGGTCGCCACCATCGTGCTGATGGGCGGGGCCTCCACCGCGATCGGTCTCCTGCCCACCTACGCTGCGATCGGCGTCTGGGCGCCGATCCTGCTGGTGCTGATGCGTCTCCTGCAGGGCTTCGGCGCCGGTGCCGAGCAGGCCGGAGCGACGGTGCTGATGGCCGAGTACGCGCCGGTCAAGCGTCGCGGCTTCTTCTCAGCCCTGCCGTTCGTCGGCATCCAGGCGGGCACGCTGCTCGCCGCCGTGGTGTTCGGCCTCATCACCCTCCTCCCCGAGGACCAGCTGCTGAGCTGGGGATGGCGCGTGCCGTTCCTCGCCTCGTTCGCGCTGATCCTGCTCGCGCTGTTCATCCGGATGCGGCTGCGCGAGACCCCGACGTTCGTCGAGCTCGAGAAGCACGAACAGATCGCGGACCGCCCGATCAGGGAGATCTTCACGCACGGGCTCCCCGGCGTCATCGTCGGCGTGGGGCTGCGGATGGCCGAGAACGGCGGCTCCTACATGTTCCAGACGCTCGGTCTCGCGTTCTTCGTCACCGTGGTCGGCGACAACGCCGACAAGAGTCTGCTCACGTGGGGCGTCACCCTCGGATCGCTGATCGGCGTCTTCTCGGTGCCGTTCACCGGCCACCTCTCCGACCGCTTCGGGCGCCGCACGGTGTATCGCTTCGGCGCGGTCTTCATGCTCGTCTACACGTTCCCCGCGTGGTGGCTGCTGTCGCTCGGCAACTACGCCATCGCCATCGGTGTGATCGCGATCGGTATCGGCGTCGCCGTGAACAGCATGCTCGGACCGCAGTGCGCCATGCTCCCCGAGCTCTTCGGCAACCGTCACCGCTACCTGGGTGTGGCGATGGCCCGCGAGATCTCGGCAGTGCTCGCCGGTGGCCTCGCCGGTGTCCTCGGTGCGTACCTGATCGCCGTCAGCGGCGGCAACTGGGTGCTGCTCGCCATCTACATGGCTGTGCTCGCCCTCATCACGACCGCGTCGACCTTCCTCGCTCCCGAGACCCTCCGCCGCGATCTCACCCGCGTGGACGATGCGATCAAGGTCTCGCGCGAAGAGGGAGGCGACGACGTCTTCGCCACCACCGTGTCGATCAAGGCCGTCGGACGGTGACCGCGCTCCCGGCGGGCCTCGCTGCCTTCGACCTGACGGGTCGCACGGCGCTGGTGACCGGCTCGAGCCAGGGGATCGGCAGGACTCTCGCAGAAGGACTCGCCGGCGCGGGCGCGACCGTGGTCCTGCACGGTCGGGATGCCGCGAAGGCACACGGGGCCGCGATCGAGATCGCCCAGGCCACGGGAGCCGTCGCCCACAGCGTCGTCTTCGATGTGACCGATGCCGCGGCGGTCGATGCCGGGATGAGCGAGGTCGAGCGTCTGATCGGCACGCCGGACATCCTCGTGAACAACGCCGGGATCCAACGACGGGCGCCGATCGCGGAGTTCGCCGACGCGGACTGGGACGCGCTCGTGCAGACCAACCTCTCCAGCGTGTTCCATCTGTCGCGCCGGGTCGCCGCGGGGATGATCGCCCGCGGCTCGGGCAAGATCATCCAGATCGGCAGTGTGCAGTCGCAGCTCGCCCGCCCGTCCATCGCGGCGTACGCGGCCACCAAGGGAGCGATCGTGATGTTCACGAAGGGGCTGTGCGCCGACCTCGCGCCGCACGGCATCCAGGCGAATGCGATAGCCCCGGGCTATTTCGCCACCGAGCTCACGCAGTCGCTCGTCGCCGATGAGCAGTTCTCGTCATGGGTGCGCGGCCGCACGCCGGCCGGACGGTGGGGTGCCACCGAGGATCTGATCGGCGCGCTGCTCTTCCTTGCCGGCGGCGCGAGCGACTTCGTCAACGGGCAGACCCTGTTCGTCGACGGCGGCATGACGGCGGTCGTCTGATGCGGGTCGGTCGTATCGCGTCGTCCGACGGGCCGCGCTGGGTGCGGGAGGCGGGCGGCAGCCTGATCCCGATCTCCGACCCGTTCCTCGCGCTCGCCGAGGGTCATGCTCCGAAGGACGAGGGGGACGCGGTCGCCGGACGGGTCATCGCGCCGGTCGACCCTGTCGTCGTCGTCGGCATCGCCCAGAACGGACCGGAGCACACCTCGCCCGTGCAGGCCTGGCTCAAGAGCCCGCGGACAGTGATCGGAAGCGGCAAGGAGGTCGCCCTGCGACGCGATGCCGGCGCACAGGTCGCGGAAGGGGAGATCGCCGTCGTGATCGGCCGCTCGACCGTGGGGCTGACCGCGCAGAACGCGCACGAGTTCGTGCTCGGGATCACCGCCGTGAACGACCTCTCTAGTCCGGAGCGCGCCGAGTTCGATCCGCGCAACTTCGAGTCGAAGTCGGGGGAGGGGTACACCCCACTCGGACCGTGGATCGATACCGAGGCAGGGATCGACGATGTGAGCTTGGAGGTCGAGATCGACGGTCGCCTCGTCGCCACGACCGGAAGTCGGGAGCTGCCCGCGTCGATCAGGGAGTGCCTCGCGTACCTCGCCGCCTGGGCTCCACTGGGCCCGGGAGACGTGGTCATGACCGGGGCCCCGTACTCCCAGGCGCCGGTGTGCCCCGGGCAGCGGGTGACGATCAGGGTCGCCGGAATCGAGCTGGTCACCGCATTCGTGTGACCGAGGAAGGAGTGCGGTGAGCAACCTCGCCGTGGTGGCGCACGCCGCCGAAGATCTGCGGATCGAAGACATCGGCGCCCCGGTGCCTCGCCCTGACGAGGCGGTCGTGGCCATCGCATACGGCGGTATCTGCGGCTCGGACCTCCACTACTGGCGCCACGGTGCCGCGGGCGCATCCGTGCTTCGCGAGCCGATGATCCTCGGACACGAGGTCTCGGGTGTCGTCAGCGTCGCCGCCGCGGATGGCTCCGGTCCGTCAGCGGGCACTCCCGTGGCGGTGCACCCCCTCACCGCTCACCGCGATGGACGCACGCCGTGGCCCGCCGAGCATCCCAACCTCGCCCCCGCCTCGACGTATCTGGGCTCCGCGATGCACCTGCCGCACACTCAGGGCGCTTTCGCGCGTGAGGTGGCGTTGCCCGCCCGTATGCTGCATCCGCTGCCTACCGGGCTCGACCTGCAGACGGCCGCGCTGGCCGAACCGGCGGCCGTCGCCTGGCATGGCCTGCACCGCGCCGGCGATGTGCGCGGTCGTCGTGTGGCCGTGATCGGGGCCGGACCCATCGGGCAGCTCGTCGCCGCCGTCGCACAACGCGGCGGTGCGTCTTCCGTGATCGTCACCGACCTGCAGGAGCGCCCGCGCGCGATCGCGGAAGCACGGGGGATCGAGGCGATCGACGCTCGCGCGGAGAAGGAGATCGCGGAACTGCACGCCGACGTCGTCGTCGAATCGAGTGGGACCGTGCCGGGTCTTTCGGCGGCCGTCTCCGCGGCGGTGCGTGGCGGCACCGTGGTGATGCTGGGACTGCAGCGCGCCGGGGAGGTGCCGGCGCCGCTGGCCACCGCCATCACCAGGGAACTGACGTTGAGAGGCTCCTTCCGCTTCGGCCCGGAGCTCGACGACGTGATCGCCGCGCTGGCCGACGGCACCCTCGACGTGCGAGGTATCATCAGCGAGGTGCTGCCCGTGGGCGATGCTCTCGACGCGTTCGCGCTGGCCGCAGATCCTGCGAGCTCCTGCAAGGTGCTCATCGACTTCGGCCTGGAGGTATGAGTGTGCGCATCGTCGTGATGGGCCCGAGCGGCTCGGGGAAGTCGACGGTGGGGGCGTTCCTCGCCGAGACCCTGGGTGCGCGTTTCATCGACGGCGATGATCTGCATCCGGAGGCGAACGTCCGCAAGATGGCGGCCGGTTTCCCGCTGGACGACACCGATCGGCTGCCCTGGCTCCGCCTCGTCGGAGAGACCTTGCAGGGGGAGGAGCGCATCGTCGTCGCGTGCTCCGCGCTCCGGCGTGCCTATCGCGACGTCATCAGGGCCGAGGCTCCTGACACCTACTTCGCCGAACTCGCGATCGGGCGCGCCGTGCTCGAGGAGCGGATGCGTCTGCGCTCCGACCACTTCATGCCGGCGGCACTCCTGGATTCACAGCTCGAGACGCTCGAATCGCTCGAAGCCGATGAACGCGGCATCCGTGTCGACGAATCGGCCGATGTGCGGACGGCGTCCGCCGTGATCGCCGCGGCCGTACAGCGGACGCGCTGAACCTGCGGGCGCTGTCAGTCCTTGCGGTAACCCGAGCGGCCCATGGAGAACAGGGCGCCGAAGCTGCCCACGATTGCGCACACGGTCATGGCGCCGATCAGCCAGAGGAGAGCGTGCGAGAGGAAGGCGCCGTCGAGCATGGGGGTTCTCCGTGTTCTGCAGAAAAGGACCGGTGTCCTCAGCCTATCGGGTCATCCGGTACCATTGAGGCTGTACCTCGGCGAGGGATGCTTCTGCGCGTGCGCGAGCATCCGTTATCGACGCGGCGAAGCAAGCCCGGTGGCTTTCCTCCTGCGTCAGCGAGTTCGAAAATTCCAAGACCACCGCGCGGCGCCTTCGCTGCGTGCCCCGAAGGAGAACCCCATGTCTGAAGACACCAAGGTCCAGGCCGAGCTCCGCGAGAGCTTCGGCAAGGGCTTCGCCCGCCGCCTCCGCGCTGCCGGCAAGATCCCCGCCGTCATCTACGGCCACGGCACCGAGCCGGTGCACGTCGCACTTCCGGGCCACCAGGTCTCGCTGATCATCCGCCGCGCCAACGCGCTGCTGGAGCTCGACATCGAGGGCAAGGGTCAGCTCGCCCTCGTCAAGGACGTCCAGCGCGACCCGGTGCACCAGATCATCGAGCACATCGACCTGCTCGTCGTGAAGAAGGGCGAGAAGGTCGCCATCGACGTCCCGATCGTCGTCACGGGCGAGTCCGCCTCGGGCACCATCGTCAACCTCGACGCGACCACGCTGTCGATCGAGGCCGAGGCCACGCACATCCCGCAGAACATCGAGGTCTCCGTCGAGGGCCTGGAAGAGGGCGCGCACATCACCGCCGCCGACGTGAAGCTCCCCAAGGGCTCCACGCTGCTCTCCGACCCCGAGGTCCTCGTCGTCGCGATCTCCGTCCCGGCCGCACCGTCCGAGGACGAGACCGCTGAGGAGACCGAGGCGGCTGAGGCAGCCGAAGAGGCCGCCGCGGAGTGATCTCCGACTGATTCATCACAGAGGGGACGCGATCCGATCGCGTCCCCTCTGTCGTATCCTGACCCGGGGTCTCTGCGCCCGGGAATCGAGAGGACGAGGACATGGCATCGACCTGGCTCGTGGTGGGGCTCGGCAATCCCGGCCCGCGATACGAGACGACCCGGCACAACATCGGCCAGATGGTCGTCGACGAGGTCGCTTCACGACGTGGTGAGGCGTTCCGCGAGCACAAGGGCGGAGCGCGCGTGGTCGAGACGTGGCTGCGCCCCGGTGCGGACAAGCTGGTGCTGGCGAAGCCGAACACGTTCATGAACATCTCGGGCACGCCCGTGGCGGCGCTGGCGCGGTTCTACTCCGTTCCCCCCGAGCAGGTCATCGTCGTGCACGATGAGCTCGACATCCCGTTCGACACGATCAAGCTCAAGACCGGCGGCGGGCACGGCGGACACAACGGCGTACGCGATGTCGCACGTGCTCTGGGAACGGCGGACTTCCCCCGCGTCCGGGTGGGCATCGGACGGCCGGTCGGTCGCCAGGATCCGGCGGACTGGGTGCTCGCACCGTTCGGCAAGGACGAGCGAGCGAATCTGCCGATCCTCATCTCCGATGCCGCCGACGCGGTGGAGACGCTCGTGGGCGAAGGGCTGCTCGCGGCCCAGCAGAAGCACCACGCACCGCGTTGACGCCCGCCTGAGCGTCCGCTCCGCCGGACCGATTCAGGTCGTGTAGGTGGCGAAGCCTGTGGCACTGCCCGCGGCCAGAGCAGCGACCAGCACGATGAAGAAGATGATCGCGGCCAGCACGGCGACGACGAGGGCGGCGATACCGGCGCCCCGACCCTTCTTCTTCGCGATCGCGATGATGCCGAACACGATCGCGGCGATGCCCAGGATCGTTCCGAACCAGAAGGAGAGCTCCGCCCACAGCACCTGGTCCCGTGCGGGGGAGAGCACGCTGAGGTCCTCGGTCGTGGTCGTCGTGACGCCCTGCGGCAGGACTCGTCCGATCTCGAAGGCGCTGATCCCGACGATGATCGCAGGCACGACTGCGGCGACGAGCGCGAGGATCAGGGCGAGCACACCGAACAGTCCGGACGGGCGCGTCGTGGTGTCAGGTACGGCATAGGCGCCGGCGGGTGCCGCATAGCCACCCACAGGTACCTGGTACGCCCCGGGAGGCGCTGCAGGATACCCGGGAGCCGGAGCGCCCTGAGCGGGCGCGTACGGGGGCGTGATCGGTTGTGCGGGCACTGCGGGCGAGTACGCGGGAGCCGCTGCGGGGAAGGACGGCGCGGCCGGGGGATATCCGGGTGCGGCCGTGGGGTAGGCGGGAGCCGCCGACGTGTACGCGGGCGGCGCGGGTGGTGCCGGGGGAGGAGGGACCGCACCGGACGTGGCATCCGCAGCCGGTGGCACGGATGCCACGGGCGGCACCGGCGAGTCAGGGGTCTCGGCACCGGACGGGGAGGGCAGCTGCGGATCAGTCACGCCCCCATCCTAGGACGCGACTCAGACGCGTCGGAGCAGCCCCACGCGGTCGTACACGTTCGACAGGGTCGCATCGGCGACCGCGTCCGCACGGCCTGCGTTCTCGGCCAGGATGCGGTCGAGCTCGGCGGGGTCGTCGAGCAGTTCGAGCGCCCGCGCCCGCACAGGCTCGAACTCGCCGACGACGACCTCGGCGAGCCCCTTCTTGAAGTCGCCGTAGCCGCGCCCCGCGTACTCGTCCTCGATCGCGGCGACCTGACGCCCGCTGAGCGCCGCGTAGATCGTCAGCAGGTTCGAGACGCCGGGCTTGTTCTCGCGGTCGAAGCGCACCGAGCCCTCGTTGTCGGTGACCGCACGCATGATCTTCTTCGCGGACTTCGCGGGATCGTCGAGCATCCACAGGACTCCTGCGTCGCTCTCCGCCGACTTCGACATCTTCGCCGTCGGGTTCTGCAGGTCGTAGATGCGCGCCGTCTCCTTCTGGATGACCGGCATCGGGATCGTGAAGGTCTCACCGAAGCGCGAGTTGAAGCGCTCGGCGAGATCGCGCGTGAGCTCGACGTGCTGCTTCTGGTCGTCGCCGACGGGCACCACATCGGTCTGGTAGAGCAGGATGTCGGCGGCCATCAGCACGGGGTAGGTGAACAGTCCGACGCTCGTCGCGTCGGCGCCGTAGCGCGTCGACTTGTCCTTGAACTGCGTCATCCGCCCGGCCTCGCCGAAACCGGTGATCGTGCTGAGGATCCAGGCGAGCTCGGCGTGGGCGCGCACGTGCGACTGGACGTAGAGCGTCGACAGCGAGGGCTCGATACCCGCGGCGATGTACTGAGCCGCCGTGCGGCGCGTCTTCTCGCGGAGCTCCGCCGGGTCCTGTGCGACCGTGAGCGCATGCAGATCGACGACCGAGAAGTAGGCGTCGTACGAGCTCTGCAGGTCCCGCCACTGGAGCAGCGCGCCGATGTAGTTGCCGATCTGGAGGGAGTCGGCGGAGGGCTGCATTCCGGAGTACAGGCGAGGTTTCGTCACGTACCAATCCTATGGTGCTGCTTCGGTCGGACCGTTCAGTAGCGGTAGTCGACGACCACCGGGGCGTGATCGCTCCAGCGCTGGTCGTACGCCGCGGCGCGGGCGACGTGATAGGTCTCGACGCGCTCGGCGAGTGCGGGCGTCGCGAGGTGGTAGTCGATGCGCCACCCGGAGTCGTTGTCGAACGCCTGGCCGCGCATCGACCACCAGGTGTACGGGCCGTCGATCTCGCCGTGGAACTTGCGGCCCACGTCGATCCATCCGAGGCCGGTGCCCACGGTGCCGTCGACACCGGAGACCTCGGCGCCGGCTTCGCCGAGGAATCGATCGAAGTAGGCGCGTTCGCGGGGGAGGAAGCCGGCCTTCTTGCGGTTGCCGCGCCAGTTCTTGATGTCGAGCTCGCGGTGCCCGACGTTGAGGTCACCGGTCACGAGAGCCAGGGCGCCGTCGGTGCCGAGTTCAGCGAGTCGGGTGCCGAAGGCGTCGAGGAACTTCCACTTCTCCTCCTGCTTGGGAGTGTCGGCCTCGCCGGAGTGCACGTAGGCGCTCACCACGGTCAGGGGACGGTCGCCGATCAGGTAGTCGGCCTCGATCCAGCGTCCCTTGGAGTCGAAGTCCTCCGGACCGAAGGCGGTGCGCGAGGCCAGCGCGGGCGTTCGGCTCGCGATGGCGACGCCGGCGCGGCCCTTGGCCGTGGCCTCGTCGTGCACGAACGACCATCCGGGCAGTGCGGCCTCGAGGTGCTCGTCCTGACCGCGGACCTCCTGGAGAGTGAGGATGTCGATGCCGGCTTCGTCGAGCCAGCCGCTCATCCCGTTGCGAGCCGCCGCTCGGATCCCGTTGACATTGACCGTGGCGATACGCAGATGAGGCATGCTGACAAGCCTAACGAGGGCCGCCGACATCCCGAGCCGGGCGGTGCAGCTCGCTCAGCAGCCGCTGCGCCAGGGGAGTGCCCGAGTCGACAGGTGGGGGAGGCGAGGCTTCGAGGTCCGCGAGCTCCTCCTCCGCGTCCCGCACGGCCCTTCCCGCGGCCCAGGCCCGGTACCACGGGGCGTCCTGCCGGGCGGCGTGAGCCTCGCGCACCCGGATACGCGCCGCCGTCAGCAGCGCCTGATACTCCGCCATCCGTCGCTCGGCCTCTGTCTGCTGCAGCAGAGGGAGGTCGCGATCCTTCGCCGCGACCGCGATCCATGACGACGCCACCAGCATCACGACTCCGTTGACACGGAACCACAGCAGCAGCCCGATGAAGATGGCGAACGTGGCGAGCAGGGGATTCGAGGGCGTGTAGCTCAGGAGGAAGCCGGCGCCGTACTGGAGGATGGTCATCGCGCCACCGCCGAGGAGTGCGCCCGGCCAGATCGTGCGCCATTGCAGCGACGTCCCGGTGAGGAAGCGGACCATGGCCGCCAGCGCGGTCGACATGATCGCGAACGAGACGAGGACGGTCCCGATGCGGATGCTGATGTTGACTCCCTCGGAGCCGGAGTCCCAGCCCATCAGGCTGAGGAGCCAGCTCAGCACCCAGGCGCTGGCGGAGCTGAGGAGCGAGCCGACGACGAGCGCTGCGCCGAAGATCACCGCCGCCAACAGGTCGCGAGCCTTCAGGATCACGTAGCTGCGACGGTCGGGCGGGAGTCCGAAGATGTCCCTGGTCGCGCGTCGCGAGAACGTGACCCAGCCGATCGCGGTCCAGATCACGGTGCCGAGGGCGATCAGACCGGTGACGCTCAGGACGCCGGTCGTGTTCGCGGCGATGTCCTGCACCTGCTCGGGCGTGACGACGCCGCCCTCGCCCTCGGGCAGGATCAGGTTGGGGATGTAGCTGTTGATGATGTCGATCAGGCCGTCGACGGCCTCCTCGCTCCCGCCGAGCCAGAGACCGGCGATCGCGAAGGCGAGGTAGATCGCCGCGAAGATCGCGAAGAGCGCCTGATAGCTCACACCCGCGGCGAGGAGGAATCCGTTGTGCTGGAGGAAGTGACGCCAGACGCGGACCGGGAAGAGGCCGAGCGTCCGCCGGGTCAGCGCGGTCGCACGCTCGACGGCCACATCGAGGCGACCGGGCTCGGTCGCGGCGTCAGCGGGTTCAGACACGTCCCCACCCTATCCAAGCGGTGCGGGGCGTGAGAGCAGGCGCACAGACGAGAACAGGCGGTCCCGGAGAGGGACCGCCTGTTGCCGTACGAGTGTGTGAAGCGGGTATCAGGGACGTCCGCGGAGGATCGCCTGCTTCACCTCGGCGATGGCCTTGGTGACCTCGATGCCGCGGGGGCACGCCTCGGAGCAGTTGAAGGTCGTGCGGCAGCGCCAGACGCCTTCCTTGTCGTTCAGGATGTCCAGACGCACCGCGGCGTTGTCGTCACGCGAGTCGAAGATGAAGCGGTGCGCGTTCACGATCGCCGCCGGGCCGAAGTACTGGCCGTCGGTCCAGAAGACGGGGCACGACGAGGTGCACGCGGCGCAGAGGATGCACTTGGTGGTGTCGTCGAAGATCTCGCGGTCCGCGATCGTCTGGACGCGCTCCTTGCCCTTCTCCGGCACGGAGCTCGCGACGAGGAACGGCTGCACCTCGCGGTACGACGCGAAGAACGGCTCCATGTCGACGACGAGGTCCTTCTCCAGCGGCAGACCCTTGATGGCCTCGACGTAGATCGGCTTCGAGATGTCGAGGTCCTTGATCAGCGTCTTGCACGCGAGGCGGTTGCGACCGTTGATGCGCATGGCGTCGGAGCCGCAGATGCCGTGGGCGCAGGAGCGGCGGAAGGTCAGCGAGCCGTCGACCTCCCACTTGATCTTGTGCAGGGCGTCCAGCACGCGGTCGGTCGAGTACAGCTCCACGTCGTAGTCGACCCAGTGCGGCTCGGCGTCGACCTCGGGGTCGAATCGGCGGATGTTGAAAGTGACGATGAAGGACTGGATGCCGGTCTCTTCGGTCGTGTCGGCAGGTGCTTCTGCGATCGCAGTCGACATGCTCAGTACTTCCTCTCCATCGGCGGGTAGTTGAACTCGCCCTGCTCGTTCTTCGTGAACACGACCGGCTTCCAGTCGAGCTTGATGTGATCGCTCGGCGTGGAGGAGTGCGGGTCGCCGGTCAGGTACGCCATGGTGTGCTGCATGTACTTCTCGTCGTTGCGCTTGGGGAAGTCGTCGCGCATGTGGCCGCCACGGCTCTCCTCGCGGTTCTGCGCGGCGTAGACGACGACCTCGGCGATGTCGAGCAGGAAGCCCAGCTCGACGGCCTCGAGCAGGTCGGTGTTGAACCGCTGGCCCTTGTCGTCGACATGCACGTTCTTGTAGCGCTCGCGCAGCTCGGCGATGACGCCGAGCACGTGCTGCAGGGAGTCGTGCGTGCGGAACACCTGCGCGCCCTTGTCCATCTCGTCCTGGAGCGTCTTGCGCAGCACGGCGATGCGCTCGGTGCCCTGGTTGTTGCGAAGGCCCTCGAGCATGTCCGAGACGAACGCGGCGGGGTTCTCCGGCAGCGGCACGAACTCGGCGGTCTTGACGTACTCGACGGCGTTGCGGCCGGCGCGCTTGCCGAAGACGTTGATGTCGAGCAGCGAGTTGGTGCCGAGGCGGTTGGCACCGTGCACCGAGACGCAAGCGCACTCACCGGCGGCGTAGAGGCCGGGGACGACGGTGGTGTTGTCCGCGAGGACCTCGCCGTCGTTGTTGGTCGGGATGCCGCCCATGGCGTAGTGCGCGGTCGGCATGACCGGCACCGGCTCGACCACCGGGTCGACGCCCAGGTAGGTGCGGGCGAACTCGGTGATGTCGGGCAGCTTGGTCTCGAGGACCTCGGCGCCCAGGTGCGTGCAGTCGAGCAGCACGTAGTCCTTGTGGGGGCCGGCACCGCGACCGTCGAGGACCTCCTGCACCATGCAGCGCGCGACGATGTCACGGGGTGCGAGGTCCTTGATGGTGGGGGCGTAGCGCTCCATGAAGCGCTCACCGGAGGCGTTGCGCAGGATCGCACCCTCTCCTCGGGCGCCCTCGGTGAGGAGGATGCCGAGGCCGGCGAGGCCGGTCGGGTGGAACTGGAAGAACTCGAGGTCTTCGAGGGGGAGGCCCTTGCGCCAGACGATGCCGACGCCGTCACCCGTGAGGGTGTGCGCGTTCGAGGTCGTCTTGAAGATCTTGCCGAAGCCGCCGGTCGCGAAGATCACGGCCTTGGCCTGGAACACGTGCAGCTCGCCGGTCGACAGGTCGTACGCGACGACTCCGGAGATCTGGGTCTTGCCGTCGGCGTCCTTCACCGTCAGCAGGTCGAGCACGTAGAACTCGTTGAAGAAGTTGATGCCGAGCTTGACGCAGTTCTGGAACAGCGTCTGCAGGATCATGTGGCCGGTGCGGTCGGCGGCGTAGCAGGCGCGGCGGACCGGGGTCTTGCCGTGCTCGGCCGTGTGCCCGCCGAAGCGACGCTGGTCGATCTTGCCCTCGGGCGTGCGGTTGAAGGGGAGGCCCATGTTCTCGAGGTCGATGACCGCGTCGATGGCCTCCTTCGCGAGGATCTCCGCCGCGTCCTGGTCGACGAGGTAGTCGCCGCCCTTGACCGTGTCGAAGGTGTGCCATTCCCAGGAGTCCTCTTCGACGTTGGCGAGCGCCGCAGCCATCCCGCCCTGCGCCGCACCGGTGTGCGAGCGGGTCGGATAGAGCTTGGAGATCACGGCGGTCTTCGCCCCGGGGCCGGCCTCGATGGCCGCGCGCATTCCGGCGCCACCGGCGCCCACGATGACGATGTCGAACTGGTGGTAATGCACGCCGTCACGGACGACGGAATCCTGCGTCTCGGTAGTCACTTCTTCTTAGCCTTCTTCTCAGTTCCCGACCAGTGCGGCGCATTCGGACCAGAGGACGCTGTCCTCGGTCGCACCCAGGCACGGGTCGAACGTGAAGACCACGAGCGTGCCGAGGATGATGAGCAGGCCGGCGGCGAGGCCGAGCGCCCACGTGAGCGCCTTGCGAGCGGTGTTGTTCGTGACGTAGTCGTTCACGATCGTGCGCATGCCGTTGGCGCCGTGGATGAGTGCGAGCCACAGCATCAGCACGTCCCACCACTGCCAGAACGGCGTGGCGAACTTTCCGGCGATGAACGCGAAGTCGAGGGCGTGGATGCCTTCGCCGACCATGAGGTTGACGAAGAGGTGGCCGAAGATCAGCACCACGAGCACGACGCCCGAGGCACGCATGAAGATCCAGCCCCACTTCTCGAGGTTCACTCCGCGGCGTCGACGCACCGGGGCGGCGGCGATGGTCTGTGCAGACATCAGTGTCCCCCTCCGAACCCGGCGAACGCGAGCATCAGATGGCGCGGCACGAAGCCGGCCATGATGATTCCCCACACCAGCAGGACACCCCAGAACAGCTGACGCTGGTACTTGGCGCCCTTCGACCAGAAGTCGACGGCGATGATGCGCAGTCCGTTCATCGCGTGGAACACGATACCGGCGACGAGCACGACCTCGCCGAGCGCCATGATGGGGTTCTTGTACGTGCCGATGACGGCGTTGTACGCCTCCGGCGAGACCCTGATCAGTGCCGTGTCGAGCACGTGCACCAACAGGAAGAAGAAGATGGCGACTCCGGTGATGCGATGAAGCACCCACGACCACATGCCTTCGCGACCCCGATAGAGGGTGCCGCGGGGGGTCTTTGACGTGGTTTCCGAAATCGACGGTGTCAAGCGAGCGCTCGTGGACACGGTCGTCCTCCCTGATCGATGTGCGTCGGTCGCGTGCGCTGCTCTCGTTCAAGTGTGAGCCTGTCGAAGTCTCAGGCACGCCCGATCGCTGTCCATCCTATTCCTGTCAGAACACTGGGAGCGACGAAGGGGAGCCTAAGTATCTCGATGTCGAGATGTCTGCGGCGGCTACCCTGGCAGGGTGAGCGAAACCATCAAGGATTTCTACGCAGTGATTCCCGCCGGCGGCATCGGCAGCCGGCTCTGGCCGCTCTCCCGAGCGGACGCGCCGAAGTTCCTGCACGACCTCACCGGCTCCGGTCACTCCCTGCTCCGCGACACCTGGGACCGCCTGGAGCCCCTCACCGGACCGGACCGGATCGCCGTCGTCACCGGGCGTGCCCACCGTGCCGCGGTCGAGGCGGAGCTGCCGGGCATCGCCGACCTGAACGTGTTCCTCGAGTCGGAGCCGCGCGAGTCTGCGGCGGCGATCGGACTGGCGGCGGCCATCCTGCACCGCCGCGAGCCCGACGTGATCATCGGCTCCTTCAGCGCGGACCACGTCATCCGCAGCACCCGAGTGTTCGAGTTCGCGGTGCGCGACGCCGTCGAGGTCGCCCGCGAGGGATACATCTGCACGATCGGCATCACCCCCACCGAGCCCGCGATCGGCTTCGGCTACATCAAGAAGGGCCCCGAGCTCGTGGTCGACGGCGCCCGAGAGGCCGCCCTCGTGGAGAGCTTCGTCGAGAAGCCGGACCTGGAGACCGCCAAGGAGTACCTCGCCGATCGGGGCTATCTCTGGAACGCCGGCATGTTCATCGCGAAGGCGAGCGTCCTGCTCGACGAGATCGCCGCGAACGAGCCCGAGCTGCACGCCGGTCTGCTCGAACTCGCCGAGGCGTGGGACGACCGCGATCGGCGCGGTCCCGCTGTCGATCGGATCTGGCCGCGCCTGAAGAAGATCGCGATCGACTACGCGGTCGCCGAGCCGGCCGCCCGCCGTGGACGCCTCGCCGTCGTGCCCGGACACTTCGACTGGGACGACGTCGGTGACTTCGCCTCCTTGACCAAGCTCATCAACAACGGACGCAAGAACGACCTCGCCGTCCTGGGGCCCAATGCCCGGGTGCTCACCGACGGTGCGAGCGGGATCCTGGTCAGCCAGACCTCGCGGGTGATCAGCCTGGTGGGCGTCCAGGACATCGTCGTGGTCGACACCCCCGATGCGCTCCTGGTCACCACGGTGGAGCACGCGCAGCGGGTGAAGGGCGTCGTCGAGTCGCTCAAGCTCACCGGCCGCGGGGACGTGCTCTGAGGCATGCGCCGATGAGCACGCCTCCACGCTCATCGGGTGGCTTGATTTCAGCTTTGTAACCTTTGGCCAGCACGTGCGGCGCGAACGTGTGCAAAAGCCGAAACAGTAGGTAACTTTGATCGATCCGCGATGGCCGCGGTTTCGTTGAGGGAGGCATCAGTTGACCATCTCCACCACCAAGAAGCTGCTCGGCGTCACCGTCGCCGCGGGCGTCATCTTCGCACTCGCCGGCTGCGGCCAGGCGCCGACGGACAAGCCCGCCGGCTCTGACAAGCCGGTCGACTCCGACTTCCTTCCCTGCCTCGTCTCGGACGCCGGCGGGTGGAACGACAAGTCGTTCAACCAGTCGGCCAAGGAGGGCATGGACGCCGCCGCTGAAGAGCTGGACATCAAGCCGCTCGAGTTCGAGTCGGCCAACGACAACGACTACGCGCCGAACCTCGAGACCGCCGTCTCCGAGGGCTGCTCGCTCATCGTCTCGGTCGGCTTCAAGCTCTCGGCCGCCACGGTCGAGTCCGCGCTCGCGAACCCCGAGATCGACTACGCGATCATCGACGACTGGGCCGACAACGACTTCGACGGCAACGTCGACGCTCCGAACATCAAGCCGCTGGTCTTCGACACCGCCCAGGCTGCGTACCTCGGTGGCTACGCCTCGGCTGCCTGGTCCGCGCAGAGCGGTGTGAACAAGGTCGGCACCTTCGGCGGAATGCAGATCCCGTCCGTCGCCGTGTTCATGGACGGCTTCCAGCTCGGCGTCGAGAAGTACAACGAGGACAAGTCGGCTGCGGTCGAGGTCTTCGGTTGGGACGCCGCAACGCAGAAGGGCTCGTTCACGGGCGGCTTCGACGCGAACGACACCGCCAAGCAGACCGCACAGGGTGTGCTCGACCAGGGTGTCGACGTCATCCTCCCCGTCGGTGGCCCCGTCTACCAGAGCGCGGCTGCGGCCATCGCCGACAGCGGCAAGGACACCCTCATGCTCGGTGTCGACAGCGACCTGGCTGTCGCCGACCCGAGCGTCGCCGGCATCACGCTGGTCTCGATCATGAAGGCGATCGACGTCGCCGTGAAGGACGCCACCATCGCGGCCGCCGGTGGCGACTTCGACCCGGCTCCGTACGTGGGCACGCTCGAGAACGAGGGCGTCAAGCTCTCCGGTTTCGGCGAGTTCGAGTCCCAGCTGCCCGACGGCCTGCTCGACGAGCTCGCCGCGCTGCAGAAGTCGATCATCGCCGGTGACATCACGGTGGAGTCCGAGAACTCCCCGTAAGTCGTCGCAGGTCCAGCACGGGGCGAGTGGTGAGCAGGCTGCCACTCGCCCCGTGCCGTGGACGGACGATGATTCTCCTGGATGACTCTTCTGGATAAGGTGCAGATATGAAGCTCGAACTTCGCGGCATCACCAAGCGATTCGGCAGCCTCGTGGCGAACGACCACATCGACCTGGTGGTCGAGCCCGGCGAGATCCACGCGCTGCTCGGCGAGAACGGCGCGGGCAAGTCCACGCTCATGAACGTGCTCTACGGCCTGTATCAGGCTGACGAGGGCGAGATCCTCCTCGATGACGAGGTGCAGCGCTTCCGCGGTCCCGGCGACGCGATGGCTGCGGGGATCGGCATGGTCCACCAGCACTTCATGCTGGTCCCGGTCTTCACCGTCGCCGAGAACGTGATGCTCGGTCACGAGCAGACCAAGGCTCTCGGCACGCTCGACATCGCGAAGGCCCGCGAGCATGTGCGGTCGGTCGCGGCCCGCTTCGGATTCGACATCGACCCGGACGCCCTCGTGGGCGACCTCCCGGTCGGAGTGCAGCAGCGCGTCGAGATCATCAAGGCGCTCTCACGCGACGCGAAGGTTCTCGTGTTCGACGAGCCGACGGCCGTGCTCACTCCCCAGGAGACCGATGAGCTGATGAACATCATGCGCCAGCTGCGCGACGAGGGCACGGCGATCGTGTTCATCACGCACAAGCTGCGCGAGGTGCGCGAGGTCGCCGACAAGATCACCATCGTCCGGCTCGGCCGGGTCGTGGGTGAGGCGTCGCCGACCGCGACCAACGCCGAGCTCGCCTCGCTCATGGTCGGCAGGGCGGTCGAGCTCACCGTCCACAAGGATCCGCCCCGCGTCGGTGAGGGAGGGTTCGAGGTCAAGGGACTGCGCGTCCTGACGCCCACCGGTGCGATCGTCGTCGACGGCGTCGACTTCGCGGTCCGGCCGGGCGAGGTCCTCGCGATCGCCGGTGTCCAGGGCAACGGCCAGACCGAGCTGGTGGAGGCCATCGTCGGTCTCGCCGCTCGCGTGGAGGGCAGCATCTCGCTCGACGGCAAGGAGCTCGTCGGCAAGAGCGTGCGTGCCATCCTCGACGCGGGCGTCGGCTTCGTCCCGGAGGACCGCACGGAGGACGGCCTGGTCGCAGGGTTCTCCGTGGCGGAGAACCTCATCCTGGACCGGTCGGACGATCCGGCGTTCAGCCGTGCGGGCACGCTGCGCCGTTCCGCTCTCGACGAGTTCGCCCGGGCCCGCATCAAGGAGTACGACATCCGCACCCAGGGGCCGGAGACGGCCGCAGGGACGCTGTCCGGGGGAAACCAGCAGAAGGTCGTCATCGCCCGCGAGATGAGCCGCGACCTGCGGCTGCTCGTCGCCGCGCAGCCCACCCGTGGTGTGGACGTCGGCTCGATCGAGTTCATCCACAAGCGGATCATCGAGACGCGAGATGCCGGCATTCCGGTGATCGTCGTCTCCACGGAGCTCGACGAGGTCGCAGCTCTCGCCGATCGGATCGCGGTCATGTACCGCGGCACGATCGTCGGCATCGTCCCCGGTGACACGCCCCGGGAGACGCTCGGACTCATGATGGCCGGAGCGGCCGAAGGGGAGGTGGCCGCGTGAGCGGAGCGACACCCGGCGCAGGAGATGTGACCAGGGGCATCCCGCCGCAGGAGCTCGCCACGAGCACCGGCACGGTTCCGCGCGACCCGTCCGACGTGCCGCCGCCCCCGCGCGGCAACGTCATCCTCAAGGAGATCCTGCGCGGCAACGCCGTCACGACGATCCTCGCGATCGTGCTGGCGCTCATCGTCGGCGGCATCCTGATCGCCTTCACGAACGAAGACGTGCAGGCGGCGTCCGTGTACTTCTTCGCTCAGCCGGGCGACACGTTCGTCGCGGCCTGGAACGCCGTCTACAACGGGTACGAGGCGCTGTTCCGTGGTGCGATCTTCAACGCCCGCGGCGCGGACTTCGCGGCGCAGATCCGACCGCTGACGAACACGCTCGGCTTCGCGGCACCGCTCATCGCGGCCGGCCTCGGCGTCGCGCTCGCCTTCCGGGTGGGCCTGTTCAACATCGGTGCCCGCGGTCAGATGCTCATCGGTGTCGCCGTCGCGGCGCTGCTGACGTTCTCGCTCGACCTGCCTATCTGGCTGCACATCCCGGTCACCCTCATCGCCGGCATCGCGGGCGGTGCGCTCTGGGGCGCCATCGCAGGACTCATCAAGGCGCGCACGGGTGCGCACGAGGTGAT
Organism: Microbacterium sp. NPDC090218; assembly: GCA_044900255.1. Classification (GTDB taxonomy): domain Bacteria; phylum Actinomycetota; class Actinomycetes; order Actinomycetales; family Microbacteriaceae; genus Microbacterium. The sequence continues at coordinate 1,020,354 of JBJDMS010000002.1, forward strand.
CCTCACGATCATGCTCAACTACATCGCCTACTACCTGCTCCTGTGGATGATCCGCACCCCGGGGCTGCTGCAGAAGCCGGGAACCAACCAGGCGCTCGGCTCGGCGACACCGGAGAGCGCCCAGTTCCCGACACTGCTCGGACCGCAGTTCCCGCTGCTCGACCTGGGCTTCGTGATCGTGATCGTGGCGACGCTGTTCGTGTGGTGGCTCATCGAGCGCTCGTCTCTCGGCATGCGGATGCGCGCCGTGGGTGAGAACCCTCACGCCGCGCGCGCCGCCGGTATCAGCGTGCAGCGCATCTACGTGTACGCGATGCTGTTCGCCGGAGGCCTTGCAGGTCTTGCCGGGATGAACCAGGTCCAGGGCGCGGTCACCACCGGTGTCACCGAGACCATCGACGCCGGCATTGGCTTCGACGCGATCACCGTCGCCCTCCTCGGACGCAGCCGCGCCTGGGGCACGTTCGCCGCCGGCATCCTGTTCGGTGCGCTCAAGGCAGGATCGTTCTCGATGCAGGCGCAGGACATCCCGGTCGACATCGTGCTCGTCGTGCAGTCGCTCGTGGTGCTGTTCATCGCCGCGCCGCCGCTGCTGCGCACGGTGTTCTTCCTCCCGAAGACCGATATCGAGAAGGCGGCCAGGCTCAGAGCCAAGGCCGCGAAGAAGGCGGTGGCGGCATGATGTCCCTCGTGCAGACCCAGGCCGCCGACGGCACCGTCCAGTTGGCGACGGTGAAGGAGCGGCACCTCAAGGCACCGATCGTGCTCGCCGCGGCCACGGCGCTGCTGGCACTGCTGTTCCTCGCCGTGCCGCGAGACGGCACCAGCACGTTCCGGCTCTCCGATCAGTCGTCGGCTCTCGCGCTGCCGGATGTCGCCCTGCCCACGGCCTCGACCTTCTGGGTCGTGTTCGGCATCCTGGTGGTCCTGACGGTCGGGGCGTTCCTCCGCGCCTGGACCTACCGCAAGCCGTCCCTCTGGCTGGTGATCGCGTTCAGCGTGCTCGCCGTCTTCGCCTTCCTCGTGTGGGCATCCGCCGGCGGTCTCGTTCCCGTCACCAGCCTCCTGTTCGGCGCGGTGTCCCTGTCGGTGCCTCTCGTGTTCGGCGCCCTGGGCGGTGTCATCGGCGAGCGTGCCGGTGTCGTCAACGTCGCGATCGAAGGTCAGCTGCTCCTCGGAGCGTTCTCCGCCGCACTGCTCTCCAGCATCACCGGCAACCCGTTCGTCGGTCTGATCGGCGCGATGGTCGGCGGTGTGCTGGTTGCCAGCGTGCTCGCCGCGTTCGCGATCAAGTATCTCGTCGAGCAGGTGATCGTCGGTGTCGTGCTCAACGTGCTCGTCACGGGTCTCACCGGATTCCTCTACGGCGCGCTCCTCGCACCGAACGAGGCCACGCTGAACACTCCGGTGCGGTTCCCGCGCGTCGAGATCCCGCTGTTGAGCGACATCCCGATCATCGGACCGGTGCTGTTCAACCAGACGTTCATCGGCTACCTGATGTTCATCACGGTCGCGGTCGTCGCCTGGGGCCTCTACCGCACCCGATGGGGTCTGCGGCTGCGCGCCGTGGGTGAGCACCCGCAGGCGGCCGACACCGTCGGCATCAAGGTGAACCCGACCCGATTCTGGAACGTGCTGCTGGCAGGTGCGATCGCCGGCATGGGTGGCGCGTACTTCACGCTCGTCTCGGTGCCGCAGTTCGGCAAGGACATGACGGCGGGACTCGGCTTCATCGCCCTCGCAGCCGTGATCTTCGGCCGTTGGGACCCGATCCGCGCGACGCTCGCGGCGCTGCTGTTCGGCTTCGCGACGAACCTGCAGAACCTGCTGTCGATCCTGAAGACGCCGATCCCCGGCGAGTTCATGCTCATGCTGCCCTACGTCGTGACCCTCCTCGCGGTCGCCGGGTTCGCCGGACAGATCAAGGCGCCCGCAGCCGACGGCAAGCCGTACATCAAGTCGTAGCCCTGCCGGGAAGAGAGAAGTATCGCAATGACGGACATCGACTGGGATGAGTTGCGCCAGGTCGCCACGGACGCCATGACGAAGGCGTACGCGCCGTACTCGCGCTATCGCGTGGGTGCGGCGGCCCTCGTCGGGGACGGCCGGATCGTCGCCGGGTGCAATGTCGAGAACGCCTCCTACGGGGTGACGCTGTGCGCGGAGTGCGCCCTCGTCGGAGACCTGCACATGTCAGGTGGCGGCCAGCTGGTCGCCTTCGTGTGCGTGAACAACGACGGGCAGACGATCATGCCGTGCGGCCGCTGCCGTCAGCTGCTGTTCGAGCACGCGATGCCCGGGATGCTGCTGGAGACCGTCTCCGGCATCCGCACGATCGACGAGGTGCTGCCCGATGCGTTCGGGCCGCGCGACCTGGAGGAAGCACGATGACCACGGTGGAGCCTTTCGACGCGGTGGACGTCATCCGCGCCAAGCGCGACGGCGGTGCGGTCCCCGAGGCGGCGCTGCGCTGGATGATCGACGCGTACACGCGCGGCTACGTGTCGGATGCGCAGATGGCGTCGTTCGCGATGGCCATCTTCCAGCGCGGGATGGAGCGCGACGAGATCCGCGTACTGACCGACGCGATGATCGCCTCGGGGGAGCGGATGAGCTTCGCCTCCCTCGGCAAGAAGACCGTCGACAAGCACTCCACGGGTGGCGTCGGCGACAAGATCACCCTGCCGCTCGCCCCGCTGGTGGCGGCGTTCGGCGTCGCCGTTCCGCAGCTGAGCGGCCGCGGACTCGGCCACACCGGCGGCACGCTCGACAAGCTGGAGTCGATCCCGGGCTGGCGTGCGGCCCTCAGCAACGAGGAGATGTTCGCGCAGATGCAGGGCGATGTCGGCGCGGTCATCTGCGCCGCCGGGTCGGGGCTGGCTCCCGCCGACAAGAAGCTGTATGCGCTCCGCGACGTCACCGGCACCGTCGAGGCCATTCCGCTGATCGCGTCGAGCATCATGTCGAAGAAGATCGCGGAGGGCACCGACGCGCTGGTGCTGGACGTGAAGTTCGGCTCGGGCGCCTTCATGCAGGACATCGATCGCGCACGCGAGCTCGCCCGCACCATGGTCGCCCTCGGCACGGATTCGGGCGTGGCGACCACCGCACTCCTGACCGACATGAACGTCCCCCTCGGACTCGCGATCGGCAACGCCAACGAGGTCCGCGAGTCGGTGGAGATCCTCGCCGGCGGCGGACCTGCCGACGTGCGCGAGTTGACTCTGGCGCTGGCCAGGGAGATGCTCGCCCTCGCCGGGCAGCCGGACGCCGATGTGGAAGCCGCCCTCGACGACGGGCGTGCGATGGACACCTGGAAGGCCATGATCCGCGCGCAGGACGGCGATCCCGATGCCGCGCTCCCGACAGCCAGGGAGACGCACGTCGTGACGGCTCCTGCCGACGGGGTGATCACGCGGCTGGACGCGCTCCCGTTCGGCGTCGCCGCCTGGCGTCTGGGAGCCGGACGTGCCAGGGCCGAGGATCCCGTGATCTTCGAGGCGGGTATCGACCTGCACGCCAAGCCCGGCGATCGCGTGGTCGCGGGCCAGCCGCTGTTCACGCTCTCGGCGGCGGACGAGGCGCGATTCCCGCGGGCGATCGAAGCCCTCGAAGGGGCGTGGGCGATCGGCGACGAAGCGCCGGCCGCCGGCCCCATCGTGCGCGAGCGCATCACGGCCTGACCGGAGACCGCTAGCCTGAACTGAGCACATCCGCGACCGAGGAGGACCACCATGTCGATCGATGCGAACGGCGACGTCACGCTGCAGGGCGTCTCCCTGCGGAGCCTCCCCAAGGTGTCGCTGCACGACCACCTCGACGGTGCCCTGCGCCCGGCGACGATCCTCGAGCTCGCGGACGCGATCGGCCTCGAGATCCCGGAGTCCGACCCCGCTGCCCTCGGCTCGTGGTTCGCGAAGCAGAGCGACTCCGGGTCGCTGGTCGAGTACCTCAAGACGTTCGACCTGACGACCGCCGTGATGCAGACCCAGGAAGGCCTCACCCGCGTCGCTCGCGAGTTCGTGCAGGACCTGGCGGCCGACGGCGTGGTCTACGGCGAGGTGCGCTGGGCACCGGAGCAGCACCAGACTCGCGGCCTCACGCTCGAGCAGACCGTGGAGGCCGTGCAGCAGGGTATCGAGGAGGGTGAGGACGCCGCCGACCGCGACGGCCGCAGCATCCGCGTCGGTCAGCTGATCACCGCCATGCGTCACACCGATCGCGCCAGGGAGATCGCCGAGCTCGCAGTCGACTTCCGCGGCCGCGGCGCCGTCGGGTTCGACATCGCCGGCCCGGAGGACGGCTTCCCGCCGTCGAATCACCGCGCCGCCTTCGACTATCTCGCCGACAGCTTCTTCCCGGTGACCGTCCATGCCGGCGAAGCGGCGGGCCTCGCCTCGATCCGCTCCGCGCTGCTGGACGGCCGTGCGCTGCGACTGGGCCACGGCGTCCGCATCGCCGAGGACCTCCAGGTCGTGACCCAGGAGGGCGACGAGGTGCAGGTGCAGTTCGGCGACCTCGCACGCTGGGTCCGCGACCGCGAGATCCCGCTCGAGCTGTCGCCGTCGTCGAACCTGCAGACCGGGGCGATCGCGGCCTGGGGCAACACCCTCGCGGATCACCCGTTCGACCTGCTGTACCAGCTCGGCTTCGCGGTGACCGTGAACGTCGACAACCGCACCATGAGCGCCACCTCGCTCACCCGTGAGCTCGCGCTGCTCGTCGAGACGTTCGAGTACGACCTCGACGACCTCGAGACGTTCCAGTTCAACGCCGCAGCCGCCGCGTTCCTCCCGGTCGAGGAGCGGGAGGAGCTCGTGGAGCTGATCGCCGAGGGCTTCGACATCTGATCGTGGCTTCCGGGGGGAGGCGGCGCGGGAGCGTCGCGGCGATCATCATCACAGCAGCAGTCGTCCTGATCGGGGGCGGTGTCGCGGCGTACCTGTGGCTGAACCACGCACCGGCAGAAGCCGAGGCGACACCCACTCCGAAGCCGACGCCGACGGAGACCGTTCCGCCACTGACTCCGGCGGAGCAGCTGCTGGCGGATGCCGACGACCCGCTCGCGTGCGCGGTGACCTTCACCGGGGAGGGCGCGCCGGTCGATCCGCAGCTGCAGATGCAGGGCGGCCTGTATCAGGCGCTTCCGATCCCCGCCCTCGACGGCCGGGTGTTCGCCGGCTGGTACGGCACCGCGGCGGATGCGGCGGCCTACACGGTCGCCGCCCGGATGAACGGTGCAGATCCGGTGGTCTGCGAGGAGCAGCAGATCGAGCTCTTCGCCGCCTGGAAGACGCCGGAGCAGAACGCGGCCGACGGCGTACGGGTGCCGATCCTCATGTACCACCAGTTCACGGCGAACCCGGATGGCGAGTCCGGCTGGCTGCGCGGCAACTACGCCTACATCGGCGATTTCGACGCGCACATGAACCACATCGCCACCACGGGCTTCTACCTGCCGACGTGGGACGAGCTCAGCGCCTTCATCGATGGTCGGCTCTCGCTCCCTGCGCGGAGCGTGATCATCACCGACGACGACGCCGACCAGACCTGGTTCGACCTCGCGGCACCCGTCGTCGAGAAGTACAAGCTGCTCGCGACCTCCTTCATGGTCACCGCGTACCGCTCCGACCCGCCGCCCTCGATCTACGTGCTGCGTCGCTCGCATACGCACGACATGCACCAGGCCGGGGCCAACGGCGACGGGTTGATGGTGAACTGGACAGCGGATCAGATCGCGGCCGACCTCAACCTCTCGGGCGACACGCTGGGGGTTCGCGAAGTCATCGCCTACCCGTTCGGTCACTACAACGACACCGCGAAAGAAGGCGTCCTGAAGGCCGGGTTCGAGATGGCGCGGACCATCGAGCCGGGCACCGTCCAGATCGGCACGGACAAGCTCGCCCTCCCCGTCGTGCGCATCGACTACGGCATGGGGCTGGACGCGCTGGTGTCGCGCATCGGCTGACCCCGGTCGAGACGGCAGGATGGTCGCATGTCCGCCTCCGTGTTCGTCGTCGGTCCTGCCTCCTGGAACAGGATCGTCGTGCTCGACCGGCTTCCCGAGCCGGTGCCGCACATGCAGTTCGCCGAGGAGTCCTGGGAGACGGTCGGCGGCACCAGTGCGGGCAAGGCGCTCAGCCTGACCGCGCTGGGACGCACGACGCAGCTCTACGCCCTCAGGGGACAGGATGCGGAAGGCGAGCGGGTGCGCGCGGCCCTGGACGGGGCCGGCGTGCCCGTGCGCTGGGGTGACGGCACGACCGAGCGGCATCTGAATCTGATGACGCGTGCGGGCGCCCGGGTGTCGCTCTACCTCTCTTCGCCGGCGGAGACCACGGGGGAGGACGATCGCTGGGTGCGCGACCGGATGCGGGCGGCCGACGCGATCGTGCTCGACCTCGCCCCGGAGCCACTGCGGCTTCTGCCGATGGCCCGGGAGACCGGTACCCCGGTCTGGGTGGACGTGCACGACTACGACGGCGAGGCGACGTTCCACCGTCCGTTCCTGGAGGTCGCCGACGCCGTGTTCTGCAACGCCGATCGACTCGCCGATCCGCTGGCCTTCCTCCGGTCCCGCATCGCTGCCGGGACGACCTTGGCGGTGTGCACGCTCGGAGCGGACGGTGCGCTCGCGGTGGACGAGGAGGGCACGACGCATCGGGTACCCGCCGTGCCCGTCGACGTCATCGACACGAACGGCGCCGGTGACGCCTTCCTCGCCGGTGTGCTCGATGCGCGTCTGGATGGTGCGGGTGTCGTCGCCGCTCTCGAGGCCGGGGCTCGATCCGCAGCGTCGGTTCTGCGTTCGCGGCACCTGCATCCCCTGCTGGACGAGGTGCTGCAGACCGGCTCCGCCGGGTCGTGAGGCTCAGGGGGCGAGCGTTGCGAGGAAGTCGTCGACCAGGCGAGTGACGTCGGCGTGCATCTCCTCGGATGAGATCGTCGGCTCGCCGTCGCCGGCCTGCGGCCCGTAGTCGCCGAACGACGCGTGGGAGGCCCCGGCGATCTCCACCATCTCGGCGTCGGCGGGGAGCTCGTCCCGAGCATCGGCGACCTTCTCCGGCGTGGAGAGGCCGTCGTCGCTGCCCGAGAGGCTGAGGACCGGAAGCCCGCTCTCCGACAGATCGTTCGCGCAGTAGGAGCCGAACAGCACGAGTGCGTCGGCGTCCGAGGCGAGCTGGCAGGCGCGCACGCCGCCGAGGGAGTGCCCGCCGACGCCCCAGACGTCGACATCCGGGGCAGCGGACGTGAAGGCATCCAGGCCGCGCGGGTCGAAGAAGGCCAGATTCAGCCAGGGGCGGGTGATGACGACCGTGACCCCCTCTTCCGCGAGCCCCTGGAGGATGGCGGCATAGGCCCAGGGATCGACCTTGGCGCCGGGGATGAAGACGAACCCGAGCTCGGAGTCGCCGTCGGCGGGGGCCAGCACGATGCCCTGGTCGGCATCGGTCACCGTGATCGCCGGATTCTCCTGCACGGTCGCGAGCGGCCCGGGCTCCGCGGCCATGACGCCGATCTGGCTCCACGCGACGACGCCGCCGACGGCGAGGACCAGCACGATCGCGACGCTCCAGAGCACGCGCTTCAGGATTCTCCGGCCACGTCTCTTCTGCATGTGTCAACGCTACTCCGCGCCGAGACCCTCACGAGCGATCGCGGGGTGCGTGCGGAGATACTCCTCGAACGCCTCGCGGGTCGTGCGCTGCGGCGTGTAGCCGAAGTCGCGCTTCAGACGCCCGTTCGCCAGCACCGGCCGGTAGCGGAGGAACGGGACCTTCTCCGGTCCGTGCTCCGTGAGGCGCAGCATCCGTCCGATCCGGAGCCCGGCCGCCAACACCCCGGCGGGGATCACGAGCTCGGGTTTGCCCAGCCGAGCGGCGATCTCGGGCACGGTCATGCGCCCGTCGCCGGCGACGTTGAAGATGCCGGGCGGACCGTCGGTCGCGGCACGGACCATCGCTGCGGCCACGTCGTCGACCCAGACGAACACGAAAGGGGACTCGGAGCCTGAGATGCGAAGGATCCGACTTCCATCCCAGAGGGCCGTGATCTGGTTCCGGACGGACGGGCCCAGGATCGTGCCGATGCGAAAGATCACCTGCTGGAGTTCGGGGTGCGCTGCCCGGTACTCAGCCAGCATCTCCTCGACCAGACGCTTGTGCCGTGCATACGGGAAGGCGTCGTTGCCCCGCAGCGGCCGGTCCTCGTCGATCCACTCCGGGTTGTCGCGGTGATAACCGTAGGCGGCCCCGGAACTGGAGACCACGATGCGGCGGACACCGGCCTCCGCGCACGCGGCCAGGACGTTCGCAGAGCCGGTCACGTCGACGCGGTACTCCAGAGCGACGTCGCGCCCCGGATTGACGATCGCCGCCAGGTGCACGACCGTGTCGATGCGGTGCTGCCGGAGCAGCGGAGCGATCGCCGCGGGATCCGTCACATCCAGTCGCGCGTCGATGATGCCGGCGCGAGGCGCGCTCGCCCGCAGATCCGCGGCGACGACGACCTCGACGTCTTCGCGTGCGGCGAGGGCCCCGGCCACATGCGAACCGAGGAATCCTCCGCCGCCCGTGATGAGCACCCGCGGCATCAGGCGGCCTCGACCGTGGTGCGGCCGCTGGCGTCTCCGGTCGCCGAGCTCGTGCGGCGTCTGGTGTGCCGTGCCCAGAGGCCCGCGAGGACGAGTCCGGCGACGATGTCCCAGATGCCCCACCAGCCGGCGACGATGGCCATGCCGCCCAGCCCGTCGAAGAACAGGAAGACCAGGCCGAGACCGAGACCGGCGTTCCGGATGCCGACCTCGAACGTCATCGCCTTGCGCTCGCGCGTGCCGAGGCCGCCGACGACGGCGGTGCCGTAGCCGAGTGCGAGCGCGACTGCATCGTGCACGGCGACGACGAGCAGGATGATTCCGAGGACCTGCACGAACACCGCCCAGTTGCCGATGAGCGCGGCGATGATGAACCCGAGCAGGGCGATCAGGCTGAACCACTTCACGAACGGCTGCACCCGGGCGCTGAACCCTGGAGCCTTCGCGCGCAGGAGCAGCCCGGCGGCGAAGGGGAGTCCCACGATGAGGAAGATCTCCAGCAGCATCCGCCACGGGTCGAGGGAGATGTCCCGCAGCAGCGTGCGGGCCGTGGGATGCAGGGAAGCCCAGAACGTGATGCTCAGAGGCATCGCGAAGATGTAGATGAGGTTCCCGACTGCGGTGAGCGAGACGGAGAGGGCGACATTGCCGCCCGCGCGGTGGGTGAGCACCTGCGAGATGTTGCCGGGCGGGCAGCACGCGACCAGGAGCATGCCCAAGGCCATCGAGGGAGGGACGGGCAGCACCAGGGTCAGCACGAAGGTCGCGATCGGCAGCAGGAGCAGCTGCGCGAGGATCGCGATCACGAACGGCTTCGGATGCTTCGCCACGACGCGGAAGTCGCTCGGCGAGGTGTCGAGTGCGATGCCGAACATGATGAGGCCGAGCACCACGTTCAGGATCGTGAGCGTGCCGGGCGTGAACGACAGGACGACGTCGTCGACGTTCATGCCGATGCCTCCAGCGCGTTCTTCTCGTGCCGCACCGCGCCCCGATAGGCGTCCTTGTTGACGTAGTAGGCCATACGGTCGAGGCCGAGGTAGTGATAGCCGCCGGAGGTGTCGGGCCAGGCCGTGCCGGTGACCCTGTCGCGGAAGCGTGCGGCGCGCGACGGGTCGTTCTCGGCGGCGTCGAGGTAGGCCGCGAGCAGGTCGGCCTGTTCGTAGCGGCCCTGCCAGCCGATCCCCGACGCCTCGATCATGCCCATCACGTACAGACCGTTGAACGAAGCGGGGAACACGTTCAGGAACAGCCGTGGCGAGGCGCCGCGCCAGTGCAGGTGCTCCCGGTCGACGAACGGGTAGTCGAGCGTGTACCCCGTGGCGAGCAGCACGAGGTCGTAGTCGCCGGTGCTGCCGTCGCGGAAGTGCACCGTCGACCCGTCGAAGCGGTCGATGTCGGGGCGGATGCGCAGATCGCCCTGCCCGAGGTGGTTGAGGATCAGCGTGTTCACGATGGGGTGCGACTCGTAGATGCGGTAGTCCGGCTTCGGGAACCCGAACCGCACCGGATCGCCCGTGAACGCCCGCAGCACCCGGCTGTCCACGGCCTGCTTGATCCGCGCCGGCAGCGGCCGACCCTGGTTGAGGGTGTCGCTGGGCTTGCCGAACAGATAGCGCGGCACGAAGTAGTAGCCGCGGCGGACGCTCATGTCGACGGAGACCGCATGATGCACGGCATCCACGGCGATGTCGCAGCCGGAATTGCCTGCGCCGATCAGCAGCACCCGCTTGCCCCGGAGCTGCTCGGGCGACTTGTAGGCGCTGGTGTGCAGCAGCTCGCCCGTGAAGTCGCCGCGGAACGTCGGGACATTCGGCTCGGCGAGCGTGCCGTTCGCGAGCACGACCCCGGCGTACCAGCGTGTCTCCTCACCCTCCGGGCCGGTGCTCGTCAGGTCCCACCCGCCGTCGCGCGGCTCGAGGCGGGTGACCCTCGTGTCGAACCGGAACAGCGCGGTCAATCCGAATCGGTCGGCGTACTCCTGGAAGTACTCCTTCAGCACCCGGTGCCCGGGGTAGTCCACCCGTGTGCGCATGGGGAACTCGGTGAACTCGGTCGTGGTGCGCGACGAGATCAGGTGCGCGGACTCGTACATCGTGCTGCGCGGGTTGGTGATGTCCCACAGCCCGCCGACGCCGTGCGAGGCCTCGTAGCCGTCCACGGTGATCCCGCGCTTGTGCAGAGCACGCGCCGCGGCCAATCCCGATGGACCCGCGCCGATCACGGCAAATCTGTTCATGCTGCTCCCCGCACGTCGCTGTGCTCGAAAAACGCCCCCGCCCACCGATCGTATCCGGTGGGCGGGGGCGTCGAGATCCCGCGGTTCAGCCGGCGCTGAGGTGCTGCTGCCGTGCTGCCACGGCATCGCGCACGCGAGGGAACAGCGGATGCTCGGGATCGAGGCCCGTGGTGCGTGCCGTGAACGATGCGGCGTCGTCGGCGCGCAGAAGCTCCTGCATCTGGACCGACTGCTCGTCCGCGGGATCGTCGAACTCGAGCGCGGCGGAGACGGCCGCGACCAGAGCGTCCGTCGGAAGGTCGCGTTCCGCGGCCATCGCGGCCGGGCCGACGAAGCGCTCGTGCCGCGAGATCTTGCGCAGGGGCTGACGGCCGACCCGCTGGACGGTGTCGACGAGGGCGGGATTGCGGAACCGGTCGAGGATCTTCGCCCGGTAGGCGGCGAGATCTGCGGGATCGAGCCCGTGCTCGGCCACCAGTACCGCGGAGGTCTCCTCGAGTGCCGCCGAGACGCTCGCGGCGATCGCCGGATCGGCCAAAGCGTCCGAGATGCGCTCGATACCGGCCCGCGCCCCGAAGTACGCGGTCGCGGCGTGCCCCGTGTTCACCGTGAAGAGCTTGCGCTCGATGTAGGGCGCCAGGTCGTCGACGAAGTGCGCGCCCGGGATGTTCGGCAACGCGTCACCGAACGGGCCGGCCTCGATCGCCCACTCGAAGTAGGGCTCGACCGTGACATCGACGCCGCCGTCTGCGGGCTGCGCCGGGACGATGCGGTCGACCGCGGTGTTCGCGAAGACGGCGCGGGCGAGCAGCGTGTCGGCATCCGCCCCCGCCGCCGTCGCGATCTCGCGGCGCAGCAGATCAGTGGCGCCGATCGCGTTCTCGCACGCCATCACCTGCAGCGGCGCGGCGTCGGGGGAGCGGAGAGCGAGTCCCGCCACGATCGACGGCGCCACGAACCGCAGCACGGTCGGTCCGACCGCGGTCGTGACGACGTCTGCCGATGCGACCTCCTCCGCCACGGCGCCGGGGTCGGTGCGGCTGTTGACGGCCCGGAAGCCGGTGACGACGTGATCGGTCCCTCCGGGGCCGGCCTCGTGCACGGTATAGGAGTCGACCGCGTTGATCGCGTCGACCAGGGCATCCGCGACGTCGGAGAACACGACCTCGTACCCGCCCTGGCGCAGCAGCAGACCGACGAACCCGCGCCCGATGTTGCCCGCCCCGAAGTGGACCGCCTTCATCCCTCGTTCACCTCCGAGAGGAGGGCGTAGAGCTCCTCCGGGGTCTGCGCCGCGGCGAGCCGCGCGACATCGTCCTCCTCGGAGAACAGGATCGCGATGCGGGAGAGGATCTCCAGGTGCTCGTCGCCGACACCCGCGATGCCGATCACGAACGTCGCCGGGTCGCCGGCCCAGTCCACGCCGCCGTCGTAGCGGACGACGGACAGGGCCGAGGCGAGGATCGCATCCTTCGCGTCGTTCGTGCCGTGCGGGATGGCGAGGCCGTTGCCCATGAAGGTCGACACGGTCTCCTCTCGCTGCTTCATGGCATCGACGTACGCCGGTGTCACGGCTCCGGCGGCGACCAGGATGTCGGTCGCCTCCTGGAGCGCGTCGTCCCGCGTCGCCCCTCCGGGATGGATGCGGACCTGCTCGGGGGTGAGAACGCTCATTCTGCTTCCTTTCGCTGCTCGCGCACCATCTCGACGACCTCTTCGTACTTGGACGAGTTCATGAAGTTGTCGACCGACACGTGGACCGAGTTCGGCGACTTCGCGGTGGCGCGCTCGGTGAGCTGCTGCTGAGTGATCACCACGTCGGCCGTGCCGTCGAGGTTCGCGATCGCCTGGTTGGTGACGGTGATGTCCTCGATGCCGGCCTTCTTGAGCTTGTTGCGCAGGACGCTGGCGCCCATGGCGGACGATCCCATGCCGGCGTCGCACGCGAACACGATGCGCTCGATCGGAGTGATGGCGATCGCGGTGGTGCTCGGAGCGGCCGCAGCCTCGGCGGTCGTGGCCGCCGTCGACGTCCGCAGGGCATCCATCGCGGCGGACGACTTGCCCTTGTTCGCCTCGGTCTGCGCGATCGCGGCGCCGAAGGTGTCTCCCTCGGCCTCGAGGTCGCGCTTGTGGGAGGCCCGCAGGAACACCGCCGTGAGCAGGAAGGTCACGACCGCGGCCAGCACGACCGAGAGGTACACGACCAGCAGGTTCGCCACTCCGCCCGCCGCCGGTGCGACCGCCGCGGCCGTGACCGCGATGATGCTGCCCGGAGCCGCGGGGAAGGCGAGTCCGCCGTTCAGCACCATGTTCGTCGTGACGCCGGTGGCACCACCCGCGATGAGCGCGAGGATCGTGATCGGCTTGCTCAGCGCGTACGGGAAGTAGATCTCGTGGATGCCGCCGAAGAACTGGATGATCGCCGCGCCCGGTGCCGACGCCTTCGCCGCGCCGACGCCGAAGAAGCTGAACGCGAGCAGCAGACCGATGCCGGGGCCGGGGTTCGCCTCGATGAGGAACAGGATCGACTTGCCGGCCTCCTCGACCTGCTGCAGCCCCAGGGGGGTGAACACGCCGTGGTTGATGGCGTTGTTGAGGAACAGCACCTTGGCCGGTTCGACGATGACCGAGAGCAGCGGCAGCAGCTGGTAGTTCACCAGCCAGTCCACGATCGTGCCGAGGAAGGTGCTCACCGCGAGCATCACCGGCCCGAACACGAAGAAGCCGACGATCGCGAGCAGCATGCCGAGGATGCCGGCGGAGAAGTTGTTCACGAGCATCTCGAAGCCCGGGCGGATCTTGCCGTCCCACAGTCGGTCCATCTGCTTCGTGATCCAGGCTGCGAGCGGGCCCATGATCATCGCGCCGAGGAACATCGGGATGTTCGTGCCGACGATCACACCCATCGTCGCGATCACGGCGACCACGCCGCCGCGCTCTCCGTAGATCATGCGACCGCCGGTGTTGGCGATGAGCAGCGGAAGCAGGTAGGTGACCATCGGCCCGACGAGGCCGACGTACTGCGGGAACGTGGCGCCGTTCTCATCCTGGGCGAGAGCCGTCATGGCTCCCTGCCAGCCGATGACGTCGGCGTTGCCGAAGCCGCCGAGGAGGTCGGACACCGGATGCCACCACCCCAGCCAGCCGACGGCGATGAAGAGCATCGTGATGAAGCCCCAGGCGATGAAGGCCGCGATGTTGGGCATGATCATGCCCGAGAGGAACGTGCCGAAACGCTGCACTCCTACGCGGAGGCCGCCCGGTTTCGTGGCGGCAGGTGACGTCGTCGTCATGATGTCGTCTCTTTCTTCTGGAGGGGGAGTTCCGTGGCGAGCGTCGCCACGGCGGTACGGGCGGAGGGGGCATCGTCAGCGGCCAGGGCGGCTTCGGCGAGGCTCCGCGCCTCGGACAGGGTGCGTTCGGACAACGCGTGTCGCACGTCCGCCAGGGCGGACGGCGCCATCGAGAGGCTCGTGGCGCCGAGCCCGACGAGAACGACGGCCAGCAGCGGGTCGGCCGCCGCCTCGCCGCAGATGCCGACGGGTTTTCCCAGACGGGCGCCCGCATCGCCGACCTCCCGGACGAGTCTCAGCACGGCCGGATGCCAGGGGTCCTGGAAGCCGGCGACGGAACCCAGCATGCGGTCGGCGGCCATCGTGTACTGCGTGAGGTCGTTGGTGCCGATCGAGGCGAAGTCGGCGTGCGCGAGCACGCGGTCGGCGAGCAGGGCGCTCGCGGGGATCTCGACCATCACCCCGGCGGTCTGCAGGCCGTACTCGCGGGCGAGACCCGTGAAGTACACGGTCTCCTCGACCGTGGCGACCATGGGGGCCATCACCCAGAGATCGGCCTCGGTCTCGGCATCGGCTTCCGCGAGGGCGGTCAGCTGCTCGCGCAGGATGTCCTCGCTCGCCCGGAGGGCCCGGAGGCCCCGGAGTCCGAGCGCGGGGTTCTCCTCGTGCGCGTCGTTGAGGAACGCCAGCGGCTTGTCGGCGCCGGCATCCAGCATCCGCACCACGACCTTCTTGCCCGGAAACGCCGTCAGCAGCGCCCGGTAGGACTCGCGCTGCTGGGCGATCGTCGGCGCCTGCGCCGAGGAGAGGAACAGGAACTCGGTGCGGAACAGCCCGACGCCCTCGGCCCCCCGAGCGACCGCATCCGCGGCGTCTGCGGGCTTCCCCAGATTCGCGAGCAGTGCGACAGGCGTGCCGTCGGCGAGGGCGCCGGGAGTCGGCGGAGCGGCGTCGGCCGAGCGGCGGGCGGCAGCGCGCTGCGTGGCACGGTCCTTCTCCTCCTCGGTCGGTTGACGGGTCACGACCCCGGCGGCGGCATCGACGATCACCGTCTCACCCGTGGTGAGCAGTGCACCGTCTGCGACGCCGACGATCGCGACGATGCCCTTCTCCCTGGCGAGGATCGCGGTGTGCGACGTGGGACCGCCGTCGGTCGTGATCAGCGCGAGGACCTGGTCCAGGTCGAGCAGGGCGGTGTCGGCGGGGGCGAGGTCTCGCGCGACGAGGACGAACGGGTGTCCCGGGCTGGGCACGCCGGGGGCGTCGACGCCGCGAAGATGCGCGAGCACCCGCTGCGCGATGTCGTCGAGGTCGGCCGCCCGCTCGCCGAGGTAGCCGCCGACGGCTTCGAGCGTCGCGCGGAACCCGGCGAACGCGTCGTGCACGGCCCACTCGGCGGTCGCGCCGGCGTCGATGCGGGTGTCGACCTCGTCCTGGAGGGTCGGGTCCTCGGCGATCATCGCCTGTGCCTCGAGCACCTCCTGCGCGGAGCCGCCCGCGGCCTCGCCGCGCTCGTTCAGCTCTCGGGCGACCGTCGCGACGGCATCGTGGACCCGGGCGCGCTCGGCTTCGGCACCCACGGTGCTCGGCGTGTTCTCCGGGGCGGGCATCGCCTCGGACATGCGGATGATCGGCCCCTGTGCGACACCGAGACCGATCCCCACTCCGCGCAGCTCGCTCATCCGGCAGCGTCCTGATCGTGGTCTGTGGTGAGCAGTTCGGTGAGGGTGTCGAGGACTCCCTCGGCACCGTCGCCGTCGGCCGTGAGCGTCACGTAGTCGCCGTACTCGATCGCCAGGGCGATCACGCCCAGGATGCTCGCCGCGTTCACCGGCTTGCCCGAGTCCTTGGCGATCGTCACGGCGATGCCGGAATCCTTCGCCGCCTGCGCGAAGAGCTTCGCCGGGCGGGCGTGCAGTCCGTGGGAGGAGCCGATCCGGACGGTGCGGGTGGCGGTCATGGTGTTCCTTTCGGGGTGTCGCCGGCGGCGGCGAGGATCGATCGGGCGAAGACGAGGGTGCGGGAGCCGTCGCGGTCGGCGAAGACGTCATGCGGAAGCACCGCGACGGGCGCGTGCGCGCTGGTGCGGATGGCTTCCAGCCGGTCGCTCAGGTGAGGGCCGACGAGGACGAGGTCGGAGTCGGAGGCGGAGACGGAGCTCTCCATCCCGGCCGTCGCGTCCCAGTCGAGACCGGCCGCTGCTGCCGCTGTGCGGAGCCGCTGTGCGACGAACGTGCTCGACGCGCCGGCGCCGCACACCACGAGGATCCTCATCGATTCCCACCTTCCTGAGAACAGTCTGTGAACCGGAGGGGGTACCGCGCCAACAGGTTCCTTTCCGCCCCCGCGGAACGAGGGCTTCCGCCCGCGAATGCCGGCATGCTGACATCATGGAGACCACGTCGAGACAGTGCGGTCAGCACGCGGGAAGGGGAGGATCATGTCGCGCCAGCGCCAGGACCAGCTCCTCGCAGCGCTGCTGCGCCAGGAAGGATGGGCGACGGCCGCGAGCCTCGCCGATCTGCTCGGAGTCACGCCGCGCAGCATCCGCTCCTACGTCGCGGCACTGAATGCGCGCACACCCGGTGCCGGCGTGATCGAGTCCGGCCCGGCCGGGTATCGTGCGGGGCCCGGTGCCCGTGGTGCGCACCGGATGCGTCAGACGGGGGAGTCGGCGCCGCGCGATCGGCTTCACACGCTGGTTCGTCTCCTGCTGGACGAGCCTGCCGGGATCGACGTGTTCGACACGGCCGACGAGCTGCACGTCAGCGAGGCCACCCTCGAGGCGGACCTGGTGCGGGTACGCGGCCTGCTCGACGGCACCGAGCTCCTGCTCGAGCGCGACCGGGAGCGCGTGCGTCTCCGAGGCGATGAGCCCGCGCAGCGCCGTCTTCTCAGCAGGCTCGCGCACGACGAGATGGACGACGCGTCCTTCCACCCCGAGACCTTCCGTCGTGCGCTCTCCGGGTCCGCGGTGGCCGCCAGCGCCGTCGGGCCGTTCAAGTCCTCCCTGGTCCGCGAACTCGGCGAACTCGGCTACTACGTGAACGAGCTCGCGATCGCCGACGTGCTGCTGCACATCGCCATCGCGGCGGAGCGGGTCGCGGCCGGACACGCCCTCGAATCCTCGCCGGCCGGCACCCGTGAGGAGATCCCGCGCGTCGGAGCGGTCATCGCCCGCCTGGCCGCCGAGCACTTCTCGGTCGTGCTCGGCGAGGGCGACAGCGGACACCTCGCCTCCCTCGTGCTCACCCGCATCGTCGCCCCCGGTGAGGATGCCACCCGGGAGGTCGCGCGCAGCGGCGTGGACCCGGCCGTCGAAGCCGCCGTACGCGCCGAGATCACCCGGGCGGCCGAGGACTTCCAGGTCGACCTCGTCGACGAGACGTTCGTGCTCCGACTCGCGCTGCACGTGCAGAACCTGCTGCGCCGCGCCGAGGAGAGCGCGCTGACGCGCAACCCGCTCACCCGATCCCTCAAGACGACGTATCCGATGATCTTCGAGGTGGCGGTCTCGATCGCCAGCGGCTTGCACGACCGCGTCGGCACCCCCATCCACGACGATGAGATCGCGTACATCGCCATGCACGTCGGCGGACGGCTGGAGCGCAGTCGCAAGGCCGAGTCGATCCTCACCGCCACGATCGTCTGCCCCGGATACCACGAGCTGCACGAGCTGCTCCGCTCCAGCGTCGACCGCTCACTGGGATCGGCGATCGAGGTCACCACCGTCGTCACGAACGTCGATCCCGACTGGGCGTCGTTCGACACCGACCTCGTGCTCAGCACGATCGAACCGGGCAAGGCGGGGGACCGATTCGTCCGGATCCAGCCGTTCCTGACGGACGCCGATGTCGACCGCATCCAGCAGGCGGCCGCGCGGGTGCGCCGTGGGCGACGTCTCACCCGCCTGCGCGGCGAGTTGGCCCGCTACTTCCTGGCCGACGCGTACGTGTTCCCCCTGCCGGACGAGGGCGAGGAGGCGATCATCCGCCGACTCGGAGGGCTGCTCGTGCAGGCGGGACTCATCGGCGAGGACTACATCGAGAACACCATCGTGCGGGAGCGGATGTCATCGACCGCCTTCACGGACGCGCTCGCCGTCCCGCACGCGCTCCAGATGACGGCGACCCGGACAGCCATCGCCATCGGCGTGGCAGACGGTTCAGCGGGGTGGGGCGGCGGCCGGGTGCAGGTCGTCGCGCTCGCGGCCTTCAGCGAGAGCGATCGTGCGGCGTTCCAGACCGTCTTCGAGCAGCTGGTCGAGGTGTTCAGCGAACGCGAGAGCGTGCAGCGGATCGTCCGTCGGGGGACCACGTTCGAGGCGTTCCTCGATGAGCTCGTCGCCGTGATCGACGGCTGATCCCGACCGTCACTCCCGCGGCGCGAGCACCTCGGCGAGCTGATCGAGGACGGCCTCCGCGGTGTCGGAGGCCGTCGTCTCGAGCACCACCGCATCGCCGGAGGCGATCGCGAGGTCCATCACCGCCAGCACGCTGCTCAGGTCGACGGTCGTGCCGTCCGCTGTACGCAGGGTCACGGGTGCGCCGTGCGACTGCGCGAGGCGCACCAACTCCGCCACCGGACGGGCATGTACGCCGTTGTGCGCGCTGACGATGAGACGTCGGACGGGCATGTCAGGTGCGCTCGTCGAGCAGGGTCCGCACTCCGGTCTCGAGCTCCGCGACGGCTGCCCTGGCGGCTCCGGCGGACTCGGCACGGGCGTCGATGTAGACCTTGAGCTTCGGCTCGGTGCCACTCGGGCGAACGATCACGCGCGAGCCGTCGCCGAGGCGATAGCGCAGCACGTCTCCGGACGGTTCGCCCGGGGCCGCCTGGAGCAGGTCCTCGGCCGAGGCGATCGACCGTCCGGCGATGTGCGTCGGGGGCAGGGTGCGCAGTGCGAGCATGACGTCGCCGATGACCGCGAGGTCCTCGACGCGCACCGACACCTGGCCGCTGGCGAAGTGCCCGTACGTCTCGCCCAGCTCGGCGAGCAGGTCGACGAGCGTCGCACCCCGGTCGCGGGCCTCGGCGGCGAGTCCGAGGATGGCGACGGCTGCGGAGACGCCGTCCTTGTCGCGGACGGTCTCCGGGTTGACGAGGTAGCCGAGTGCCTCTTCGAAGCCGAACACGATGCCGGGTGCGCGCGAGATCCACTTGAAGCCGGTGAGGGTCTCGTGGAAGTCCAGTCCGTGGTGGGCGGCGACGGCACCCAGACCGGGGGAGGAGACGAGGGAGCACGCGAGCGAGGCTCCGGGGGTGCCGGAGGCCGCGCGGGCGGCCCGTGCTCCGAGGAGGAGCCCGACCTCGTTGCCGGTGAGTCGACGCCAGCCATCCGCTGCCGACGCATCCGGAACGGCCACGGCCAGGCGATCCGCGTCGGGGTCGTTGGCGAGGATGAAGTCGGCCTTCACGCGGCGGGCCCGTGCGAAGGCGAGGTCCATCGCGCCCGGTTCCTCCGGATTCGGGAAGGAGACGGTGCGGAACGTGGCGTCCGGCTTGAGCTGCTCGTCGACGACGAACGGCTGCGGGTAGCCCGCGTCGCGCACGATGCGCGACAGGGTCTCCCAGCCCACCCCGTGCATCGCGGTGTAGACCCACCGCATCCCGGTGGCGGCGGCGGGCGCGGGGGCCACCGCGACGGTGGCCGCGATGTAGGCCTCGACGACGTCTTCGCCGGCGGTCTCGTAGGCCGTCGAGCGCGGCAATGCGGCGATCGAGCCGGCATCGGCCGTGCGCTGGATGTGCGCGGCGATCTCGGCATCCGCAGGAGCGACGATCTGCGACCCCTGGTCGGCGCCGCCGAGGTAGACCTTGTAGCCGTTGTCGTTCGGCGGGTTGTGGCTCGCGGTCACCATCACGCCGGCGTCGGCGCCGAAATGGCGGACGGCGAAGGCGAGGACGGGGGTGGGGAGCAGACGGGGGAGCAGGATCGCACGCAGGCCCGCGCCGGCGAAGAGCTCTGCCGAGTCCGTCGCGAACACGCGGGAGTTGCGACGCCCGTCATAGCCGATCACGACGGTGGGCGTGGTCCCGTGCGCCTTCTCGCGCAGATACGCGGCGAAGCCGGCCGCGGCCTGGGCGACGAGCACGCGGTTCATCCGGTTGCTTCCGGCGCCGAGCTCACCGCGAAGACCGGCGGTGCCGAACTCGAGGCGCGCGCGGAATCGATCATCGAGCTCCGCGATGGCTGCTTCCTCGCCGGCGGAGGCGCGTGTGATCAGACCCGCGAGCTCGTCGCGCGTCTCGTGATCCGGGTCCTGCCGCATCCAGGCGCGTGCCTGTGCGAGCCGCTCCTCGCTCACAGGGCCTCGACCACCCTGGCCAGGAGCGCGGAGATCACCGGCTCCGCCTCGCGACCGGCCTCGATCACCTCGGCGTGGCTGAGCGGGGTCTGCTGGATGCCCGCCGCCAGGTTCGTTATGAGCGAGAAGCCGAGGATCTCCATGCCGGCCTCGCGGGCGGCGATGGCCTCGAGCGCGGTCGACATCCCGACGATGTGGCCGCCGATGTGCTTCGCCATCTGCACCTCGGCCGGGGTCTCGTAGTGGGGGCCTCGGAACTGCGTGTACACGCCCTCGTCGAGCATCGGGTCGATGGTGCGGGCGATGTCGCGCAGACGCTGGGAGTAGAGATCGGTCAGATCGATGAACGTGGCGCCCTCGAGCGGCGAGTCGGCGGTGAGGTTGATGTGGTCGCTGATGAGCACCGGCTGACCCGGGCTCCAGGTCTCGCGGATGCCGCCGGCACCGTTGGTGAGCACCATGATCTTGGCGCCCGTGGCTGCGGCGGTGCGGACGCTGTGCACCACGCGGCGCACGCCGTGATCCTCGTAGTAGTGGGTGCGCGCACCGATCACCAGGACGTTCTTGCCGCCGGGCGTGCGGATGCTGCGCAGCGTGCCGACGTGGCCTTCCAGAGCGGGCTTGGAGAAGCCGGTCACCTCGGTGGCGGGAATCGTGGCGACGGTCTCGCCGATGATGTCGGCGGCCTTGCCCCAGCCGCTGCCGAGGGTGAGGGCGATGTCGTGATTCTCGACGCCGGTCAGGCGCGCGATGTCGGCCGCGGCCTGCGCGGCGACCTCGAACGGGTTCGCGGTCGGGTCGTCGAGGGGGTTGCTGTGCGTTTCGGGCATGGATCCACTCTAGGAAGGTGCAGGCTCGGGGGCCAGGATTGGGGAAGAATGGTTTCCATGTCTTCCACCACTTTCGAGCGCACTCAGCGCGTCGCCGTCCTCGGCGGCGGTCCCGGCGGTTACGAGGCGGCCCTCGCGGCCGCTCAGCTCGGGGCCGAGGTCACCCTGGTCGAGCGGGTGGGAGTCGGCGGATCGGCCGTCCTCACCGACGTGGTGCCCTCCAAGAGCCTCATCGCGACGGCCGATGCCGCGGTCGCCATCTCCGAGGCGAGCGACCTCGGGGTCAACTTCTACGCCAAGGGGGAGAACGGCAAACCCCTCAAGCCCGAGATCGCGATCAACCTCGCGGCCGTCAACAAGCGCCTCCTCGCGCTGGCCGGGCAGCAGTCGGAGGACATGCGCGCCACGCTCCTCGAGGCCGGAGTGCGCATCCTCTCCGGCCACGGACGCCTCGAGGGCCCGACCGCGATCGTCGTGTCGACGGGCCAGGGCGGCACCGACTTCGACCGTGTGGAGGCCGACACGATCGTCGTGGCCGTCGGTGCCTCGCCGCGCGAGCTCGACTCGGCCAAGCCCGACGGCAAGCGCATCCTCACCTGGACGCAGCTGTACGACATGAAGGCACTCCCCGAGCACCTCATCGTGGTCGGATCGGGCGTCACGGGGGCGGAGTTCGCCTCGGCCTACATGAACCTCGGCGCGAAGGTCACGCTCATCTCCAGCCGCGAGCAGGTGCTCCCCGGTGAGGACCAGGACGCCGCGCGCGTGCTGGAGAAGGTCTTCAAGCGCGGCGGGATGCAGGTGCTCTCGAAGTCGCGCGCCGACAAGGTCGAGGTCACGAAGGACGGTGTCACCGTCACGCTGTCGGACGGGCGCACGGTCGAGGGCAGCCACTGCCTGATGGCGGTCGGCTCGATCCCGAACACGGCCGGCATCGGTCTGGAAGAGGCGGGCGTCGAGCTCGACGACTCCGGCCACGTCCGGGTGAACAGGGTCGCGCGCACCTCGGTGCCCAACATCTATGCGGTCGGCGACTGCACGAACTTCTTCCCGCTGGCCTCCGTCGCCTCCATGCAGGGGCGCACCGCCGTGTTCCACGCGCTGGGAGACATCGTGATCCCGCTCGAGCTGATCAAGATCACCTCGAACATCTTCACGGCTCCCGAGATCGCGACGGTGGGCTTCTCGCAGAAGGATGCCGAGGACGGCGTGACCGAAGGTCTCGTGTACAAGCTGCCCCTCGCCGCCAATCCCCGGGCCAAGATGATGGGCATCAAGGACGGCTTCGTCAAGATCATCGCCCGCAAGGGATCCGGCACCGTGATCGGCGGCGTGATCGTGGCGCCGAAGGCCTCGGAGCTCATCTACCCGATCGCGGTGGCGGTCGAGCGACGGCTCACCGTCGACCAGGTCTCCCGGGTGTTCGCGGCCTACCCCTCGCTGTCGAGCAGCATCACCGATGCCAGCAGGGCGATGCACCTCGTGAACATCTCCTGATTCCTCAGGACACGCGAAAGGCGCCCCACCTCGGTGGGGCGCCTTTCGCGTGTGCGGGGGATCGTCAGCTGATGGTGAGCAGCTGATGTCCGGCGGAGACCGTCGTACCGGCGTCCGCGTTGATGTTGCCGATCACGCCGTCCTTGTGTGCCTGCAGCGGCTGCTCCATCTTCATCGCTTCGAGCACCACGACGAGGTCGCCCTTGACGACCTGCTGGCCGTCCTCGACCGCGATCTTGACGACGGTCGCCTGCATGGGGGACTTCACCGCGTCGCCGGAGGCTCCGGCGTTGGCGGTGGTCGCGTGGCTGCGGCGGGACGGCGGCACGGCCGCAGGGCGACCAGCCGTGCCGGGAGCGACGGCGACGCGATCGGGGAGGCTCACCTCGAGCCGCTTGCCGGAGACCTCGACGACGACCGTGTGGCGCGACTCGGCGGAGGTCGGCGATTCGAGCTCGCCGTCCCACGCAGGGATGTCGTTGACGAACTCCGTCTCGATCCAGCGGGTGAAGATGCCGAACTCGCCGTTCTCGGCGGTGAACGCGGGGTCGCGGACGACCTTGCGATGGAACGGGATGACCGTGGGCAGCCCGGCGACTTCGAACTCGTCGAGCGCACGGCGCGAACGCTCCAGCGCCTCGGCACGGTCCTTGCCGGTCACGATGATCTTCGCGAGCAGGGAGTCGAAGGCGCCGGAGACCGAGTCGCCGGCCGTGACGCCGGAGTCGAGGCGGATGCCGGGGCCGCCGAACGTCTTGAAGACGTGGATCGGTCCGGGCTGGGGGAGGAAGCCGCGACCGGGGTCCTCGCCGTTGATGCGGAACTCGATCGAGTGTCCCTGGGGCTCCGGGTCGTCGTAGTCGATCGTGCCGCCTGCGGCGATGCGGAACTGCTCGCGCACCAGGTCGATGCCGGTGACCTCTTCGGAGACCGGGTGCTCGACCTGCAGGCGGGTGTTCACCTCGAGGAACGAGACCGTGCCGTCGGCGCCGATCAGGAACTCGCAGGTGCCGGCGCCGACGTAGCCGACCTCCTTGAGGATGGCCTTGGACGCGGAGTAGAGCTGCGCGTTCTGCTCGTCCGTCAGGAACGGTGCCGGCGCCTCTTCGACGAGCTTCTGGTGGCGGCGCTGCAGGGAGCAGTCGCGCGTGGAGATCACGACGACGTTGCCCTCGGCATCGGCCAGGCACTGGGTCTCGACGTGGCGCGGCTTGTCGAGGTACTTCTCCACGAAGCACTCGCCGCGTCCGAAGGCGGTGACGGCCTCACGGGTGGCCGACTCGAAGAGCTCCGCGACCTCATCGAGCTCGCGTGCGACCTTGAGGCCGCGCCCGCCGCCGCCGTAGGCCGCCTTGATGGCGATCGGCAGACCGAATTCCTTCGCGAACGCGATGACCTCGTCGGCTCCGGCCACGGGCCCGGGAGTGCCGGGAGCGAGGGGCGCCCCGACCTTCTCGGCGACGTGACGCGCGGTCACCTTGTCGCCGAGGGCCTCGATCGCCTCGGGTGACGGGCCGATCCAGGTCATCCCCGCGTCGATGATCGCGCGAGCGAACTCGGCGTTCTCGGCGAGGAAGCCGTATCCGGGGTGCACGGCGTCGGCTCCGGCGCGGCGCGCGATCGAGAGGATCTTCTCGATCTGCAGGTAGGTCTCGGCGCTCGTCGAGCCTCCGAGTGCGTAGGCCTCGTCGGCGAGACGCGTGTGCAGGGCGTCCCGATCCTGGTCGGCGTAGACGGCGACCGAGGCGATCCCGGAGTCACGGGCGGCGCGGATGATGCGTACGGCGATCTCGCCGCGGTTGGCGATGAGCACCTTGGCGATAGCAGGCATGGTTGCCAGCCTAGCGAGAAGGCACTCGATCGCTTTGACGACTCCCCACAAGAAAGAAGCGAAAACGTGGAGGGGAGTCTACGACCACAGGTCCGTCCACTGCACGCCGAGCTCCGCCGCCAGGCGCCGGACGGTCGAAAGGGACATGCCAACGACGGTCGAGGGATCGCCGTCGACCCGGGTGATGAAGGCGCCGCCCAGGCTGTCGACCGTGAAGGCGCCGGCGACGAGCAGCGGTTCCCCCGAGGCCACGTAGGCGGCGATCTCGGCGTCGCTCACGTCTTCGGCGAAGGTCACCGCGGCCTCGGCGACGGCGGTCGCCTCGACGGGAGTGCAGCCGGGCGCGACCCGGAACACCGAGTGCCCGGAGTGCAGGATGCCCGTGGCGCCACGCATCTCCTGCCAGCGCCGGGTGGCCTCCTCGGGCGTGTACGGCTTGCCGTAGACCCGCCCGCCCAGGGCGAACATCGAGTCCCCGCCGATGACGAGGCCATCGAAGTCGCCGGCGGCGGCGAGGGTCTCCGCGACGGCCGCGGCCTTGGCCCTGGCGAGCAGCAGCACGAGGTCGGCGGGAGCGAGCGCGGCACCGTTCTCCGCCTCGGCGGCCGCTGCGACCGCATCCTCATCGACGTCCGGAGAGACGGTGAGCGGTTCGATGCCCGCCTGCCGCAGCAGCATGAGTCGGGCCGGTGAGGTCGAGGCGAGGCAGACGCGCATGTCCACCACCGTATCCTCGAAGGATGACTTCCTCCCCAGCCGACGTGCTCGAACTCGACATCACCGGCATCGCGCACGGGGGCACCTTCATCGCCCGCCACGAGGGGCGCGTGGTCTTCGTCTCCGACGCGATCCCCGGCGAGCGCGTCCGCGCTCGACTGATCGCGCCGCAGGAGGGCGCGGATGCCTCGACCCGCAGCTTCTGGCGTGCCGAGACCGTAGAGGTGCTCGAGGCCTCGGAGCAGCGGCGACCGCACATCTGGGCCGAGGCCGACGTGTCCCGCGACCCTGCGGACCGCCCGGGAGGAGCAGACCTCGGCCACATCGACCTCGATCACCAGCGGGTGCTCAAGCGCCAGGTGCTGACCGAGGCCCTCGACCGCTTCGCCGGCGAGGGGCTCGTCGCCCCGGAGATCGAGGCGGTCGACTCCGGAGACGGCACCGGCTGGCGCACGCGCGTCACCCTGCACGTCGACGACGCGGGTGAGGTGGGACCCTTCGCGGCCCGCAGTCACCGCGTCATCCCCGTCACCTCGTACCCGCTCTCGCGTCCCGCCATCGCCGAGGCCGCGCTCGCGCTGCACGGCGAGGCCCCCGGCCGCATCGAGCTCGTCGAACCCGCTGACGGGAAGGTCCGCGTCATCCGCCGGGAGGAGACGGAGCGTCCAGCCAGGGTCGCGCGCGGCTTCCGACGTCGTCCGACCCCCGAGGTGATCGAGGAGGTCGTCGGCGACCGGCGATTCCAGGTCGATGCCACGGGGTTCTGGCAGGTGCACCCGCGAGCGGCCTCCGTGCTCGACGCGGCGGTCTACGGCATCCTCGACGGACACGTCGACGACGAGAAGACGCATTACGACCTCTACGGCGGTGTCGGGCTGTTCGCCGCGACCCTCGCCGACCTCGGCGGCACCGACATCGTCACGGTCGAGTCGAGCGCCAGGGCCACCGAGCACGCGGCCGCGAACCTCGCCCCGCTCGACGTCACCGCGGTGACGGCGCGCGTCGACCGATTCCTGTCGACGCGCAAGAGCGCGGGACGCACCGGCGCCGTCATCCTCGATCCGCCGCGCGCGGGTGCGGGCCGTCAGGTCGTCGAAGCGGTGCACGCGCTCGCCCCCGAGGCCATCGCCTACGTCGCCTGCGACCCGGTCGCTCTCGCCCGTGACCTCGGGACCTTCCGCGCGCTGGGCTGGAACGTCGATCGCCTTCGCGGCTTCGACCTGTTCCCGCACTCGCACCACTTCGAAGTGGTCGCACTGCTGACGCGCTGAGCCGTCCGCGGGCTCCCGCGGGGACTCACTAGGCTGGGTGGATGAGCAGGGTCGCACTCATCGACGATCACGAGTCCGTTCGCCTCGGCCTCGAGGCCGCGTGCGCGCGTGACTCGCAGACGGTCGTCTTCTCCGGGAGCACCGTCGTGTCGTACCTGGAATGGCGGGCGGCATCCGCGGCCGCCCCTGCCGACGTGGTCGTCCTCGACCTCACGCTGGGCGATGGCAGCACCGTGACCGAGAACGTGACATCCCTCGTGAACGACGGCGCGAGCGTCGTCATCCACAGCGTCGCAGATCGGCCTGCGGCGGTCCGTGAGGCGCTGTCGGCGGGCGCCGCCGGGGTCGTCAGCAAGTCCTCCGCTCTCGATGACGTGATGGATGCGATCCGCACCGTCGCGCAGGGCGAAGCCCTCAACAACGTCGAATGGGCGAGCGCCGTCGACGGCGACCGCGCCTTCGCCGACGCGCAGCTCTCCACCCGCGAGCGCGAGGTGCTCCGGCTCTACGCGACCGGGTTGCCGCTGAAGGCCGTCGCCGAACGGCTCGGCGTCGCCTACTCGACCGCCAAGGAGAACATCACTCGCGTCCGGGTGAAGTACGTCGAGGTCGGGCGCCCCGCACCCACCAAGGTCGATCTCCTCCGCCGTGCCATGGAGGACGGGATCGTCACGGCAGACGGGGCACCGAGTGCCCGCTGACCCGCTCAGCATCCGCGACGCCTGGAGCAAGATCCCGTCTCCTGGCAGCACGGAGACCGAGTTCGAGCGTTTCACCGGCAAGCGCATGGAGCGGATCCTCGCGATCGTCGTCGCGATCGGCTCGTCCGCGCTCGGCGCGCAGGCACTGTTCGCCGCGGTGAACACCCTCTCGCAGGCCGACGTGGTGCACATCGTGATGGTCGTCGTCGTGTTCGTGCCCCTCGCCGCGATGCTGGTGGCCTGCCTGATCGGCCGCGGGGTGCGCACCTTCTCCGGGGCCTTCGCCGTGGTCTACGTGCTGGCGCTCGCCGCCTGGCCGACGGTCGTCGACCCGTCCGACAAGAGCGCCGGCGACCAGCCCTGGATCTTCTTCCTGGTGAACGTCGGCGTCGTCGCCGCGATGCTCGCGTTCCCCCTGCGACTCCAGTTCGCCTGGGCGGCCGGGATGCCGTTCGTCTACGGCTACGTCCGGCTCGTGCAGGGGGAGTTCTCGCGGGAGTTCTGGGTGACGACCGCCTTCGACGTCTCGTTCACGCTCATCCTCGGCGTCGTCATCATCTCGTTGGGATGGATGTTCCGCTCCGTCGCCGCCGGCGTCGACGAAGCGAGGGGTCAGGCCGTCGCCTCCTACTCCACAGCCGCTGCCGCAGCCGCCGCGGAGGAGGAGCGGGTGGCCATGTCAGCGCTGATGCACGACAGCGTGCTCGCGGCGTTGATCGCCGCCGAGCGCGCGGAGGGCGAACGGGCGAAGGAGCTCGCGGTCGCCATGGCGCGCGAGGCGCTCACCCGTCTCGCGAACACCGAGGCGGCCGTGGCGCAGGAGGGGAGCGATGAGCCGGTCGGAACCGCGCAGATCGTCGTCGAGCTGCGCCGCTCGCTCTCGGAGCTCGGAGCCGACGCGATCGTCGAAGAACGCGGGGGCATCGGGCTCATCCCCGGTCGCGCGGCACGAGCACTCGTCCTCGCGGCGCGGCAGGCGATCGGCAACGCCGTATCGCACGCGAACGGCCGCGGACTGCACATCGTCGCCGAGGGGCATGGTGACGAAGGAATCGCCGTGACCGTGTCCGATACCGGCCCCGGCTTCGACGTCGAGGCGATCGGTGCGGACCGGCTCGGGATCCGCGCATCGATCTTCGCCCGCATGGCGGGGGTCGCCGGCACCGCCGACATCCGGTCCGATGAGCACGGCACGACCGTCGTGCTGGGGTGGGAGCGCTCGTGAATCGCACCGTGCGCAGCGTCGCCACCTCACTCGCCGTCGGGTTCGCTCTGTACTTCGTCGCCCGCGCCATCTGGTGGATCGAGCAGCCGACGGCGCCGCTGCTGATGATCGCGGCGATCGGCGTCTACCTCGCCGTGGTGAACCTCGCGATCCTGGGCGATGCGACATCGGTGCGGATGCCCCTGTGGTCCGCGGTGCTCTCGCTGCTCGCGAGCGCCCTCATCCCGACTCTCGTCACACTGTCGCTCGAGCCCGCCGACCGGACGGCGCCGTTCGCCACCTGGTACATCGGCGGTCTCGGGCTGCTCGGCGTCGTGTGCGTCGTCCGTCGTCGGTTCCTGATCGGGTGGCTGACGCTCGCGGTGCTCGTCGTGGCCGCCTCGGCCTACCTGGGATTCGGCGTCGCGCTCACCCTCGGTCTCGTCGGCTCGATCATGTGGGTGGTCGTCGCGCGACTGCTCGTGATGTTCTGGGATCGCGCCGTGCGCGACACCGAACGGCTCGCGGAGATCCAGCAGGCCGTCTCGGCTTGGCATGCCACGCAGCGTGTGCGTCAGCGTGAGCGGCGTCTGCGCACGCAGTTCGCTCTGGCGGTCGCCGGGCCGGTGCTGAGTCGCGTCGTGTCCTCCCGCGGGGCGCTCGACGACCAGGAGCGGCTGGAAGCGCGTCTCGCAGAGGGGCGGCTGCGCGACGAGCTGCGCGGAGCGGATCTGCTCAACGACGCCGTGCGCAACGCGATCGACGCCGCACGCCTGCGCGGAGCGGTGGTCACCGTGTTCGACGAGGGGGGATTCGACGGCATCGACGAAGAGCGCCGGGTCGAGATCCGGGACGAGCTCGCCGACGTGCTCATCCGCGCGCAGAGCGCCCGCCTCATCATCCGTTCGGCCCGAGATGCCCGAGTCGCGGTCACGGTGGTCGGGCGCGCAGGCACGCGTGCATCGGGAGACGACGATGCCGTCGACCTCTGGCACGAGATCGCGCGGGACGCCGAAGTCGTCTGAGGGACCACGGATTCACGCAGGCCCGTCCTCGGCCCCGGCCTTGGGGAGGAGGGCCGGAGTCGAGAATGCTGAGAGTGGGCGAGGGGCGGCGGTTACGCCAGCCCCTCGCCGTGCGGACAGTTACCCGAAAACCATCCGCTGGTGGCCGATCAGCGTCTGTCTACCCTGGGACAGAGAGACCAGCCGAACGCGAAGCGTCTCATTCAGTCTGAAGGTTCTTCAAGACGTTGTCTGTAGGTATTTTGGGGGACACGATTTCTCGGGCGATGGGGGATCATTGGACGATGGGAACGCGTCGCGGCACAAACCTTCCGCGGATGGGGGACTTCAACCAATCCGTGGTCCTGGAGGCCATCCGCCAGTCCGGTGAGGGGCTGAGCCGGATCGAGCTCGCGACGGCCACGGGCCTGTCCGCACAGACGGTCACGAACATCACCCGACGGCTGCTCGACGACGGCTTCATCCGCGAGGCGGGGCGCACGATCAACGGACCGGGCAAGCCTCGGGTCACCCTGCGGCTCGTCCCGGACAGCCGCTTCGCGGTGGGCGTGCACCTCGACCCCGCCATCATGACCTTCGTGCTCCTCGACCTGTCGGGCGCCGTCGTGCGGCGGTTGAGCGTACGCACCCCCGCGAAGGACCCTCGGCAGATCATCGAGGCCATGGCGGGGACGATCGATGCGCTCATCGCCGGCTCGGGCGTGGACCGGTCCCTGATCGCGGGCGTGGGCGTCGCCGCACCCGGCCCCCTCGACGCGGAGAAGGGCACGGTGATCGATCCGCCGAAGCTGCGCGGCTGGCACCGGGTGCGACTGCGCGCGGTGCTCGCCGAAGCGACCGGCCTCCCGGTGGTGCTCGAGAAGGACACGACCTCTGCCGCGGTCGGTGAGCTGTGGACGCGAAGCGCGTCGGCGGACGATTCCTTCGTGTTCGTCTACCTGGGTACCGGCATCGGAGCGGCCTTGGCGCGGGACGGGGAGGCGGTCCGCGGGAGCACCCGCAACATCGGGGAGGTCGGGCACATCATCGTGGACCCGGATGGACCGCAGTGCAGCTGCGGTTCCCGCGGGTGCGTCGAGGTGGTCTGCACCCCGCAGGCGATCGTCGAGCAGGCCGAGCGCGCGGGGGTGTTCCAGGACGATCGTGAGGTGAGCGACGTCGAGGCCGTCGATGTGCGCTTCACCGAGCTGTGCGAAAGGGCGGCGGGTGGTGACGCTCCCGCGGTGGCGGTGCTGCGGCAGGCGGCGGCGCATATGGCGGTTCTGACCGCTGCGCTGACCAACATGCTCGATGTGGACCGTGTCGTCTTCGGCGGCCCGTTCTGGTCGAGGCTCGCCGAGGTGTACCTCCGCGAGATCCCGGGTCGCCTCGAGCGGGCGAGTGCGACGCACGCGGTGCGCACGCTGCCGGTCGACGGCACGGTCGTCGGCGACGACGTCGGCGCGGTCGGTGCAGGCTGCGTCGTGCTCGACTCCGTGCTCAGCCCGCGCGCGTCGGGGCTGCTCCTCGAGCGCTGAGTCCGTCCGCTGTTCTCCGCCTTCGGAGGCGGATATGCGCTGGGGCTTGACAGGAATAACTCCAATCGATGTATTATCTGTCATCCCCTCAGCGATCGGACCACCGATGCACGACAATGCCGCCCTCGTCGAAGCGCGTATCGAGCGCTTCGTGGTGGAGCGACTCCGCCCCGCGCTGTATGCACGGACGACGGCGCTCGAGCTCGCCTCCTGGATGGTGCCTGCCGAGCCGGTGCCCTTCGAGAAGGCGGTGACGCAGAGCTTCGAAGACTTCGAGGTCGGTACGCCCTGGGGGCGCGCATGGAGCACGATGTGGCTGCGGATCAGGGGAGTCGTCCCCGACGTCGGCGACGGTCAGCGTGCGGAGCTGATGTTCGACCTGGGGTTCGACGATGCGGAGCCGGGGTTCCAGGCGGAGGGGACGGTGTACCGGCCGGACGGCTCGATCGTGAAGGCAGTCGAGCCCCGCAACGCCTACGTCCCCCTCGAGGGTGCGGCGGGTGAGCCCTTCGAGCTCTACCTGGAGGCGGCCGCGAATCCCGATGTCGCCGCGGGCTTCCGCTACTTCCAGCCCACCGCGCTCGGCGAGTGGGAGACCGCGGGGGACGCGCCGCTGTACACCTTCCGTCGTGCCGACATCGCCGTTCTCGAGACGACCGTGTGGGAGCTCCTGCAGGACGTCGCGGTGCTGCGGTCCCTGTCGGGTGAGCTTCCGGTCCACTCGCCGCGGCGCGCCGAGATCGTCCGCGCCCTGGAGCGGATGATCGACGCGGCAGACCCTGACGACATCGCCGGGTCGGCGCCCGCGGCACGCACGGAACTGGCGTCGGTGCTGTCGCACCCGGCATCGGCATCCGCGCATCGCGTGCACGCCGTCGGGCACGCCCACATCGATTCGGCCTGGTTGTGGCCGGTGCGCGAGACCCAGCGCAAGGTCGCCCGGACGTTCTCGAACGTGCTCTCCCTCCAGCAGGAGGATCCCGACTTCGCCTTCGCCGCGTCCTCGGCGCAGCAGTATGCCTGGATGAAGCGGTTCCAACCGGAGCTGTTCGCGCGGATGCGGGCGGCCGTCGCGGAAGGGCGTTTCATCCCGGCGGGCGGCATGTGGGTCGAGTCCGACACGAACATGCCCGGTGGTGAGGCACTGGCCCGGCAGTTCGTCCGCGGGAAGCGCTTCTTCCTGGAGGAGTTCGGCGTGGAACCGCTGGACGTCTGGCTGCCGGACTCGTTCGGCTATTCGGCGGCGCTGCCGCAGATCGCCCGGGCGGCGGGTTCGCGATGGATGCTGACCCAGAAGATGTCGTGGAACGAGTCCAATCGGATGCCGCACCACACGTTCCGATGGGAGGGGCTCGACGGGAGCCGGATCTTCACGCATTTCCCGCCCGTCGACACCTACAACGCGCAGCTCACCGGTGAGGAGCTGGCCCGCGCCGAGCGCCAGTACGCCGAGAAGGGGCGGGCGAACACCTCGCTCGTGCCGTTCGGCTTCGGTGACGGCGGGGGAGGACCGAACCGTGAGATGCTGGCGGCCGCCGCGCGGCTGCGATCGCTCGAGGGGTCGCCGACCGTGACCCTGTCGACGCCGCGCCGCTTCTTCGAGATCGCCGAGGCCGAGTACCCGGATCCGCCCGTGTGGACGGGCGAGATGTACCTCGAGTTCCACCGAGGGACCTACACCTCCCAGGCGCGGACGAAACGCGGCAACCGACGCAGCGAGCACGCCCTGCGCGAGGCGGAGCTCTGGGCGACGGCCGCGGCGCTGCGCGGAGAGACCTATCCCTACGACGAGCTCGAGAGGCTGTGGGAGGTCGTGCTCCTGCAGCAGTTCCACGACATCCTCCCCGGCAGCTCCATCGGCTGGGTCCACCGGGAGGCAGAACGACGCTACGCCGAGGTGCTCGCCTCGACGGAGCGCATCATCGCGGGGGCGCTGACGGTCGTCGCCGGTTCGGGGGAATCCGAACTGGTCGCGAACGCCGGCCCCTACGCAGGGGAGGGAACGGCGGCAATGGGGATCGCCGCCGTGCAGGGGACTGGGGCCCCTGCGGCGGTCACGCGGACGACGAGCGGCTTCGTGCTGGAGAACGAGCACCTGACGGTGTCGATCGACAGCGCGGGCCTGGTGACGTCACTCGTCGCCCGCGCGACCGGGAGAGACGCGATCGCGGCGGGGGAGCGGGGGAACCTCCTCCAGCTGCATCGCGATACGCCGACCCGTTGGGATGCCTGGGACATCGACGAGCACTACCGCCGCCACGTCACCGACGTGACGGATGCGGTGTCCGTCGACATCGTCCCGCACCCGACGGCAGCGATCGTCTGCGTGATCCGCGAGTCGGGGGGCTCGCGGATCACGCAGACCCTGACCCTCGGCCCTGACGGCGACGCACTCGACATCGAGACGACCGTCGACTGGCACGAGAGGCAGAAGCTCCTCAAGCTCGCGTTCCCGTTCGACGTGCACGCGGACCGGGCGACCTCCGAGATCCAGTTCGGGCACGTGCACCGCCCGACGCATGCGAACACCTCGTGGGATGCGGCGCGATTCGAGACGGTGGCGCATCGTTGGGTGCACGTCGGAGAACCGGGCTTCGGGGTCGCCGTCGCGAACGACGCCACCTACGGGCACGACATCACGCGCACGGCGGGAAAGCACGGCGGCACCACGACGACGGTGCGGCTCTCGCTCCTGCGGGCGCCTCTCTACCCCGACCCGGATGCCGATCAGGGCACGCACACCTTCCGGGTGAGCGTGCGACCGTCGTCGTCCATCGCGGACGCGGTGCGCGAGGGGTACCGGCTGAACCTTCCGATGCGTCCCCTCCGAGGGGCGGGCCCGGTCGAGCCGCTTCTCGCCGTGTCTTCGGATGCGGTGGTGGTGGAGGCCGTGAAGCTCGCCGAGGACCGCAGCGGCGATCTGATCGTCCGACTCTACGAGGCGCACGGCGGTCGCGCCGCTGCGACGCTGAGCTGCGCCTTCGCCTTCGATGGGGTCATCGAGACCGATCTGCTGGAGCGCGAACTCGATCCGTCGGCGATCCGCCGCGTCGAGGGGCGCACCGTGCGCCTCGAACTGCGGGCCTTCCAGCTGGTCACGCTCCGTCTCCGCAGGCCCTCACTCGAGGCCTGAGGCGCCGTCAGCCGGAGAAGCGTCCCCAGGGGATGTCGCGGCGCAGCGGGCGTCGGAGCGGCCGCTGGGTGCGAGTCCACGCAGACACGGACGGCTCGTCGGCGACCGCATCGGCCGCCTCGGTCGCGTACGCCTCGCTGATCACCGCGATGAGAGCGGCGAGCTCCTCCTCGGTCGCCGCCCCACGCGTGATCTCGAGCATCGTGGCCTCTGCACCCGACGCTGCGTCCTGTGCGCTCTGCTCTGTCACAGCGGGATGTTCCCGTGCTTCTTCGGAGGCAGCTCGGCGCGCTTGCCGCGCAGGGCGCGCAGCGCCTTCGCGATCGACACACGCGTGTTCGCCGGTTCGATGATGCCGTCGAGCTCTCCGCGCTCCGCGGCGAGGAACGGCGAGGCGACGTTGTAGGTGTACTCGTTCGCGAGGCGCGTGCGCACGGCGGCGACGTCTTCGCCGGCCTCTTCAGCCTTCTTGATCTCGCCGCGGTACAGGATGTTGACGGCGCCCTGACCGCCCATGACGGCGATCTCGGCCGTCGGCCAGGCGAGGTTCACATCCGCGCCGAGCTGCTTCGAGCCCATCACGATGTACGCGCCGCCGTATGCCTTGCGCAGGATCACGGTCACGAGCGGCACGGTGGCCTCCGCGTAGGCGTAGAGCAGCTTCGCTCCACGGCGGATGACGCCGGTCCACTCCTGGTCGGTGCCCGGCAGGTAGCCGGGGACGTCGACCAGGGTGACGATCGGGATCGAGAACGCGTCGCAGAATCGCACGAAACGGCTGGCCTTCTCACCGGCCTCGATGTTCAGCGTTCCGGCCATCTGCGAGGGCTGGTTGGCGATGATGCCGACCGAACGGCCCTCGATGCGCCCGAACCCGATTACGATGTTCGGGGCGAACAGCGGCTGGACCTCGAGGAAGTCGCCCTCGTCGACGACGTGCTCGATCACTGTGTGGATGTCGTAGGGCTGGTAGGTCGAGTCGGGGACGATCGTGTTGAGCATGCGATCGGCATCGGTCGTCTCGAACTCGAAGGCGCTCTCGTACGACGGCAGCTCCGCCATGTTGTTGTCCGGCAGGAAGCTGAGGAGCGTGCGCGCGTAGTCGATCGCGTCGTCCTCGTCCTCGGCGAGATAGTGCGCGACGCCCGAGCGGGTGTTGTGCGTGTACGCGCCGCCGAGTTCCTCCATCCCGACGTCCTCGCCGGTCACGGTCTTGATCACATCGGGACCGGTGACGAACATCTGGCTGGTCTTGTCGACCATGATCACGAAGTCGGTGAGGGCGGGGGAGTACACCGCACCGCCGGCCGCCGGGCCCATGATGATCGAGATCTGCGGGATGACGCCGGAGGCGCGGGTGTTCAGGCGGAAGATCTCGCCGTACTTGCCGAGGGCGACGACGCCCTCCTGGATGCGCGCTCCACCCGAATCGAGGATCCCGATGCACGGCATCCCTCCGGCGAGGGCGAACTCCATGATCTTGATGATCTTCTCGCCGGCGACCTCGCCGAGCGAGCCTCCGAAGGTCGAGAAGTCCTGCGAGTACACCGCGACGGTGCGCCCGTTGATCGTGCCGACGCCCGTGACGACGGAGTCGCCGTACGGGCGGGAGCGGTCCATGCCGAAGGCCGTGGTGCGGTGGCGCACGTACTCGTCGAACTCGACGAAGCTCCCGGGATCGACGAGCAGTTCGATGCGCTCGCGGGCGGTCATCTTGCCCTTGGCGTGCTGCTTCTCCTTCGCCTTCGCTTCTGCGTCGACGACGGCTTCGGTGTAGCGAGCGCGCAGGTCCGCGATCTTGCCGGCGGTGGTAAAGAGGTCGGGCTTGTCCGTCACGGATTCCACCCTAGCGTCGGGTCGGCCCGGTCTGTTGGATGCTCGGCACAACGGGGCGGCCGATCCTTTGGTGACGTCCGCGCAGTGCTCAGCGCTCAGGGTCGGCGGTCGCCGGCGGCGGGCCGTCGTTCTCCCGCGGCGCGTCGCTCGCCAGGGTGGCGTCGCCCTGCTCCAACTCTTCGTCCGGCTTCGCCGAGCGGCCGAGGGAGAGCGCCCTGCGCCCGACCCACTCGACGCCGCGGACGGTCGTCCCGGCGGCTCCGGCCACCGCGTTGCCGGCGTACCTGGCGCCGCGCAGCATCCGCAGCTCCAGCTTCTCGGCACCCGGCACCGGCTCGAGCTCGAGCGGCAGATCGATCGGCGCGGCTCCGAAGGCCCGATGCGACGTGGTGAGCACGCGGCGGCCGAGGATGTGGTTTCCCGCACCGCCGATGGCCGCGCCGATGCCGAACGGCAGGGCCTTGCCGATGACGGAGGCCCCGCCCTTCGCGGCGAACTGCTTCACGAACATGCTCTTGAGCTGATCGACGAGCGGTCCGACCGCGGCGCGCGGGAGCGACTTCGTGACCAGCTCGCCCCAGTACGACGACCTGCTCACGCCCCGCCCCGCGACCTGACCGGCGAGCTGCCCGACGAGGTCCACGCCCTCCTTGCCGAGCATCAGGGTCATCACCAGAGCGCGTGCGCGGTCCGGGTTGGCGACCGCGATGCCGTGCACCTCGGCGACGGACTGCGCGAAGAGCGCCGTCGACTCCACGAACCCCACGGTCTCGACGCCGGACAACGCAAGGGTGACGCCCGTGCCGATGCCGGGGACGACGGCGGTCGCGCCGACCGCAGCGCCTCCGGTCGTCACGGCGGCGAGATAGCGCCGCTCGAGGATCCGGATGATCTCCGCCGGCGACGCCTGGGGGTTGCGCAGGCGGATGCTGCGGATGTGTGCCAGCACCAGCGGGCGCTGGATCGAGAGCACGCGGTCGAGGCCGCGCACCATCATCGGATGCTCCGGCGAGCCGGTGGGCGGCACGCCCTTGTCCCACGGAGCGTCATCCGGCAGGGAGTGGATCTTGTGCACCTTGGGGGCCATGCAGTGATCCTACGAAGCCCGGCCGCGAAAACGCCGAAAGCCCGGTCCCTCAGGGGAACCGGGCTTTCTGGAGACGGGTCAGACGAAGAGGTTCGCCCGCTCGAGGTCTTCCGCGAAGTCGACCTCGACCGCGTACAGGTCGGAGACGTCCATCGGCTCGAGCAACAGGCCGTCTTCGGCGATCGCGAGCTCGAGGCCGCGCTCGAAGTAGTCCTGGTCCTCGACGCGCTGCAGCTGGCGCATGAACGCCTTCTTGTGCGTGGAGGAGATGTAGTTGATGCCGACGGCCTCACCGAGACCGCCCTTGACGGTCTTGGACAGCTCGTTGATGAAGCCCTCGGCGGTGACCGTGTACTTCACCTCTTCGTCGCTGACCTTCGAGGTGTTGACGGTGACGAACGACTGGTCGCGCTCGATGAACGCGGCCGCACGACCGAGGATCATCGGGTCGAACACCACGTCGCCGTTCATCCACAGGACGCCGCCCTTGCCGGTGGCGCCGAGGGCGCGCAGCAGGCTCTTCGAGGTGTTCGTCTCGTCGTAGCGCTCGTTGTGGACGTAGTTGACCTGCGGGAAGGCGTCGATGATGGTCTCGGCGCGGTAGCCGACCACAGTGGTGATGCGCGCGTCGGACCCGAAGGCGGCGCGGATGTTGTCGTGCTGCTGGCCCATGATCGTGCGGCCGTCGCTCAGTTCGGTGAGCGGCTTCGGCAGCGCACGGCCGAGGCGCGAGCCCATGCCGGCGGCGAGGATGACGGTCTGAAGAGTCACGAGTGCTCCTAAAGGAAGTTGTGTTCACGGTCGGTTCACCGACCAGACACTTCGTCGTGCCGGGGTTCATGCTAGCGATTCAGGCTGGGAAGCTCCGGGTCCGGAGGCCCCTGTTGCCATTTCGTGATCGAGTACACACCGGACGCACAGGGTTGCATCCGTGGCCGGATCAGTCCCGAATCGAGGGATCCGACAGCCGATTGTTGCGCGTCGGCTTGGCTTGCGGCCACCCATTGATACCGTAGGACGGTGACTTCCTCCCCTGACGACCGCACCGCCCAGGTGGACGATACCGAGACCGTGCCTGAGAAGACGTCGGCGAAGCGCGCGCCGGCCTCCGCGCAGGCCCCGGAAGCCGCATCGTCGGCCCCGAAGACGCGCACGCCGGCTGCCAAGAAGGCCGCCACGAAGAAGCCGGCCGCCAAGAAGCCCGCCGCTGCGCGCACGTCGGCGAAGACCGCCTCGACCGGTCGCGCCACGGGTGTGAAGGCGGCTGCGAAAACGGCTGCGAAGACGTCCACGACGAAGGCAGCCGCCGAGAAGGCGGCTCCGACCGCTGAGGTCGTGGTCGAGCCGCTGCCCAAGGCGATGCCCGCGGATTCGACCGAGAAGGTGTCGTCGACGGCGGCTCCCGTCCGTACGGCGGCGGCTGCACGCGCCGCGGCGGCGAAGAACACGGCAGCACGGGCAGCGTCGACGAAGTCCGCCGGTTCGACGAAGTCCGCCGGTTCGACGAAGTCCGCAGGATCGACGAAGTCCACCGGCTCGACGCCGGCTGCGGGCCGCTCGACGCCGGTTCGCGTCGCGGCGCCGCGTGCAGCTGTCGCGGGGTCGAAGGCCGCTGCGGCGAAGTCCACTGCCGAGAAGTCCGCGGCGTCGAAGTCTGCGGCGTCGAAGACCGCGGCCGCGAAGACGGCTGCCGCGAAGACCGCTGCCGCCAAGTCCGCCGCCGCGAAATCCACGGCCCGTTCGACGACCGCGAAGACCACGGCGGCGAAGACTGCCGCGGCGAAGACGGCCGCAGCCAAGGCGGCTGCGACGAAGGCGGCGAAGGCCGAGGCGGAACGGGCCGCGAAGGCGGAGGCCGAAGCGGCTCTCGCGACCGATGCGGCTGTCGGGGCCGAACCCGTGATCGATTCCGCCCCGGAGGTCGAGACGGCGCAGGTCATCGAGTCCGCGCCCGCGGTCGAGGCGGCCCCCGTTGCCGAACCCGTGATCGAGCCCGCCCCCGAGCCCGAGGCGCCGGTGCTGGACGAGGCGGAGTCTCCCGCAGAGGCGACGGCGGAAGACGTCGACGAGCTGACGCGCGTCTCCGAGGCCGAGAGCGTCGAGGAGCCGACGACGGTCGAGGTCATCGAGGCCGTCGCGGACTCCGACGACGCGGCATCCGACGCGGCCGGTCGGATCGACAGCTCGTCCGCCGCCGAGGCGATCAGCATCCGTGGTCTCGTCAAGCAGTTCGGCGACAACCGCGCCGTGGGCGGAATCGACCTGACGGTTCCCGCCGGTTCGTTCTACGGGGTCGTCGGACCCAACGGCGCCGGGAAGACGACCACGCTGTCGATCGTCGCAGGTCTCCTGCGGGCCGACGCGGGCAGTGTCGTGATCTGCGGCATCGATCAGGCGACGCAGCCGCAGGCGGCCAAGCGTCTGATGGGCGTGCTGCCCGACCGACTGCGGACGTTCGACCGACTCACCGGACGTCAGCTCCTCTACTACTACGGGCTGCTGCGCGGCCTCGCAGCGGACGTGATCGAGAAGCGCGCGGCAGACCTCGCCCGCGCATTCGACCTGGGTGACGCGCTCAGCCGCGTCGTCTCGGACTACTCGGCTGGTATGACGAAGAAGATCATGCTCGCGGGAGCGATGATCCACTCGCCCCGGGTCCTCGTGCTCGACGAGCCGTTCGAGTCGGTCGATCCGGTCTCCTCCGCGGTCATCCTCGACATCCTGCGCGCCTACGTCGCGCACGGCGGGACGGTGATCCTCTCCAGCCACGGGATGGACCTGGTCGAGCGCGTCTGCTCGCGCGTCGCCATCATCGTCGGCGGTGAGGTGCTCGCCGAGGGCACGATCGACGAGGTGCGCGCGGGGCAGACGCTCGAAGCGCGCTTCGTCGAACTCGCCGGCTCCAGCGGAGAGGTGGAGGGGCTCGAGTGGCTGCACACGTTCTCCGACTGAGGTTCGCGCTTCTCCTCGGATCGTTGCGCGGCGACCGTCGGGTCCGGACGCTCATCGTGTTCGCCGCGGTCGTCGCCGTGACGGCCGTGGTGTGTATCGCCGTCTTCACTCTCGGGGCGGCACCCGTCCCCGTGGCTCGCGCGGTCACCGTGCTCGGGGGAGCCGCACTGCTCGTGGGCTTCCTCGTCGGCCCGATCCTCGTCGGCGCCGTCGATCAGCTCGACCCGCGCCGGTTCGCCGTGTTCGGCGTGGACGAGCGCCAGATGCCCTGGGTGCTCACTCTCGCGTCCTTCATCAGCGTGCCGAGTCTGGCGCTCCTGGCCGTCTACACGAGCGTCTGCATCGTCGCGATCGGCGCCGGCGCCCCGTGGCCCCTGGCGGTGCTGATGACGATCATCGCCGTGGTGACCACGGCGCTCACATCGCGGATCGGCATGGCCATCAACGCGCTGCTGCTCCCCGAGCGACGCTCCCGCGAGCTCACCGCGCTGTTCGCCCTCGCGCTGCTCGTGATCGCGTTCCCCGTCGCGGTGTTCCTCGGCTCCCTGCGCTGGGACGGCCTCGTCCCGGACTCCCTGGCGACGGTGTCGTCCGTGCTCGGGTTCACGCCACTCGCCGCGTCGCCGGCCTTCCTCTTCGCCGCCGCGGAAGGGGAGACGGGCTCGGCCTGGGTCAGCGGCATCATCGCCGTCCTCACCGTCGGGCTGCTCTGGGCCGCGTGGACCTGGCTCGTCCGGCGACTGCTGACGACCACCGAGCGTCCTATCGCCTCGCGGGAGCGCACGGGACTCGGCTGGTTCGGTCTCCTGCCCTCCAACGCGTTCGGCGCGATCGCCTCGCGGAGTCTCGTGTACTGGCTGCGTGATCGCCGCTACATCATGAACATCATCGTGGTCCCGGTCGCCGGAGTGCTCACCGTGCTGCCGCTCATCGTCGCCGGCGTCCCGCTCGAGGTCGCGGCGCTCGTGCCGGTGCCGGTGATGGCGCTGTTCTTCGGCTGGCTTCCCCATAACGACGTCGCCTACGACTCGACGGCTCTGTGGACCCATGTTGCGAGCGGCGTCAGGGGGCTTCCCGACCGCCTCGGGCGACTGGTCCCGGTGCTGCTGGTGGCGATTCCGGTTCTCGCGATCGCGGTGCCGCTGTCGCTGCTCCTGATCGGCGACTGGAGCCTGCTCCTGCCGCTCGGCGGGCTCGCCGCAAGCCTGCTGTTCTCGGCACTCGGCATCTCGAGCATCGTCTCGGTCGTCGCGCCGTACGCGGTCTCCCGGCCCGGAGACAGCCCGTTCCAGCAGCCGCAGCGTCCCACCTCCCGCGGGGCCTACGGTCCTGCCGCAGCCTTCCTCGGGGCGATCGTGCTCAGCATTCCGACCATCTGGCTGTTCGCGGCCACGATCGTCGAGGGTTCGGCGTACGCGCCGGCGACGTTCTGGGTCGGACTCGTCATCGGTCTCGCGGTGCTGGCGGCGGGAGCGGTCATCGGCGGGCGCATCTTCGAGCGCAGCGGAGAGCGACTGATGGAGTTCGTCGAGACCGCGTGACGGCCGCCCGCGACGGGCTCGACGCCGCTAGACTCACGGGATGAGTACTCCGCTGGACAGCCCCGATCAGGGCGGCGTGGCAACGCTTGATCGCGAACTGGAAGAGCTCCTCCGCGAGGAGAATCTCGAACCGGGCGACCATGAGCGCTTCTCGCATTACGTGAAGAAGGACAAGATCCTCGAGTCCGCGATCACCGGCAAGCCGGTGCGGGCGCTGTGTGGCAAGAAGTGGACGCCGGGCCGTGACCCGGAGAAGTTCCCGATCTGCCCCACGTGCAAGGAGATCTACGAGTCGATGGTCGGCTGACCTCAGTCGGCTTCGACGTACACGGTGGGAATCGCCGGGTCGGACTTGCTGAGCGCGAGAGCGCGCACCGGCAGCTCCTCGCGCACACGCAAGTGATGCGCTCGCGCGGACGCCGTGCCCTCCGCGCCCTCGTGCGCCGTGTCGATGTCTCCCGATTCGACGAACGTCACTTGCAGCGGTCGGCCGTCGGGGTGCTCCGCCGGGGTGTCGAGTTCTTCGAAGCCGTCCGACACGACGACCGTCTCGGCCGTCGCGACCCCGTCGACCAGAGTCCGGAACGCAGCCTTGCGCCCGCCGTATGAGGCCTTGTCGGCCGAGGCCTTCGCCACGCCGATCCACGCCCCTGCCGCGTCCTGCCGCGCCACGAGCTTGTAGACCATGCTCGCCGTCGGGTACCCGGATCCGGTGACGACCGAGGTGCCGACCCCGTAGGCGTCGACCGGCGACGCGGCGAGGGCCGCGATCGCGTACTCGTCGAGGTCGCTGGTCACGGTGATGCGGGTGGCCGTCGCCCCGAGCTCGTCGAGCTGCGTCCGCACATCACCGGCGACGATCGGGAGGTCGCCGGAGTCGATGCGCACACCTCCGAGCTCGGTGCCGGCGACGCGGATCGCGGTCTCGACGCCGGTGCGGATGTCG
The DNA here is from genome assembly GCA_044900255.1 of Microbacterium sp. NPDC090218. Classification (GTDB taxonomy): domain Bacteria; phylum Actinomycetota; class Actinomycetes; order Actinomycetales; family Microbacteriaceae; genus Microbacterium. The sequence continues at coordinate 1,062,878 of JBJDMS010000002.1, forward strand.
TACGTGTCCACGAGCAGGGTCGTGCCGATGCCCATGCTCTCGACCTGCGCCCGGAACGCCTCCTCCTCGGTGTCGTGCAGCAGGGTCCAGGAATGGGCGGCCGTGCCCATCGTGGGGATGCCCCAGCTCCGGCCTGCTTCGAGATTGCTCGTCGCACCGAACCCCGCGATGTAGGCGGCGCGTGCCGCGGCGACCGCCGAGTGCTCGGCGGCACGGCGTGATCCCATCTCCGCGAGCGGTCGCTCGCCCGCGGCGATGCTCATCCGCGATGCGGCGGTGGCGACGGCGGAGTCGTGGTTGAGCACGCTCAGAGCGAGGGTCTCGAGCACCACCGCGTCGGCGAACGTGCCCTCGACCGTGAGGATGGGGGAGCCGGGGAAGTAGAGCTCGCCCTCGCGGTAGCCCCGGATCGTACCGGTGAAGCGGTAGTCCTCGAGGTGCTTCAGCGAGGCGGCGTCGACAACCTTCTCGTCGCGGAGGAACCGCAGTTCGTCCTCGCCGAACCGGAAGTCGCGCAGCAGACCCAGGAATCGCCCGGTGCCGGCCACCACGCCGAATCTGCGGCCGCCGGAGAGGCGCCGGGAGAACAGCTCGAAGACGCTCGGACGGAAAGCCGTCCCGTCGCGGAGCGAGGCGGCGAGCATCGTCAGCTCGTAACGGTCGGTGAGCAGCGCCGTCGACGTGGTCATGCGCTCAGCTTACTGAGCGTGCGGATGCACGCGGCGGCTCGCGCGCGGGTAGGCTGGGGAGTCATGAACGACGCGCCCATCGGGATCTTCGACTCCGGTGTCGGCGGGCTCACGGTGGCGCGGGCCATCCGCGCCCAGCTGCCCCGTGAGTCGTTCGTCTACATCGGAGACACAGCGCACTCCCCGTATGGACCCAAGCCGATCGCCGACGTCCGTCGCTACTCCCTCGAGGTGCTCGACACGCTCGTCGAGCAGGGCGTGAAGATGCTGGTGATCGCGTGCAACACGGCATCCGCCGCCATGCTCCGCGACGCGCGTGAGCGGTACGACATCCCGGTGGTCGAGGTGATCGGGCCGGCGGTGCGCCGCGCCGTCTCCACGACACGCAACGGACGCGTCGGGGTCATCGGCACGGTCGGCACGATCGGCTCCCGGGCCTACCAAGACATGCTCGAGGTGAACGAGCGGCTGCAGGTCTTCACGGCCGCGTGCCCGCGTTTCGTCGAGTTCGTCGAGGCGGGCATCACCGGCACCCCCGAGGTGCTGGCGGTCGCCGAGGAGTATCTCGCTCCGCTGCGGGACGCCGACGTCGACACCCTCGTGCTCGGCTGCACGCACTACCCGTTCCTGCGCGGCGCGATCAGCTACGTGATGGGCGAGGGCGTGACCCTCGTGTCCAGCGATGACGAGACCGCTGGCGACGTGTACCGCCAACTGGTGCGGGGAGACCTGCTGGCCTCACCCGATGCCACAGCGAACTACGTCTACGAGGCGACCGGCGTATCCACGGACGACTTCACCGCGCTGGCGAACCGGCTGATGGGTCGGGAGGTCCGCGATGTGCAGCTCGTCCAGACCGGCGTGATCACCCTCCCCGAATCGACCTTCGAATAACCCGCGTCGAGTCGTTCCGGCTCGATGCATCACCCTGACCCGAGAGAAGCACATGACCGACATCGTCCGCGTCGACGGCCGTTCCACCGATCAGCTGCGTGAGATCACCATCGAGCGCGGCTGGAGTGCGCACGCCGAGGGATCCGCCCTGATCAGCTTCGGGGGCACGAAGGTGCTGTGCACCGCGTCCTTCACCAACGGGGTTCCGCGCTGGCTGACCGGCAAGGGCAAGGGGTGGGTCACGGCCGAGTACTCCATGCTCCCGCGCGCCACGAACAGCCGGAACGACCGCGAGAGCGTGAAGGGCCGCATCGGCGGACGCACGCACGAGATCTCCCGCCTCATCGGCCGTGCGCTTCGCGCCGTGGTCGACACGAAAGCGCTCGGCGAGAACACGATCGTGATCGACTGCGACGTGCTTCAGGCGGATGGGGGGACGCGCACCGCGGCCATCACGGGTGCGTACGTGGCGCTGGCCGACGCGATCGAGTGGGGCCGCGAGAAGAAGTTCATCGGCAAGAACTCCGCGCCGCTCCTCGACTCCGTCGCCGCGGTGTCTGTCGGGATCATCGACGGGGAGCCCATGCTCGACCTGGCATACGTCGAGGACGTGCGCGCGGAGACCGACATGAACGTCGTCGTCACGGGTCGTGGTCTCTTCGTCGAGGTGCAGGGCACGGCCGAGGGCGCCCCGTTCGACAAGCGCGAATTGGATGCGCTGCTCGAGCTCGGTGTGGCCGGCTGCGCGGACCTGAAGGGCAAGCAGCTCGCCGCGTTGGCGGGGGAGTGACGATGCAGGTCGTCCTCGCGACGCACAACCCGCACAAGGTCGCCGAGTTCCAGCAGATCGTGGCGCAGACGCGACCCGATCTCCAGATCGTCGGCTACGACGGCCCCGAGCCTGTCGAAGACGGTGTGACCTTCGCCGAGAATGCGCTGATCAAGGCGCGCGCGGCCGCAGCGCACACCGGGCTCGCCGCATTGGCCGACGACTCCGGCATCTGCGTCGACGTGCTCGGCGGTTCACCCGGTGTCTTCTCCGCCTACTGGGCGGGGCAGAAGAAGGATGCTGCGGCGAATCTCGAGCTCCTGCTCGATCAGCTGCGTGACATCGCCGACCCGCACCGGGGCGCGCACTTCACCTCGACCATCGCTCTGGTCCTCCCCGACGGTCGTGAGCAGGTCGTGGAGGGCCGGTGGCCGGGGCGTCTGGCGCATGCGGCTTCCGGTGGCGGCGGTTTCGGCTACGACCCGATCTTCATCCCGGACGGTCAGCCGCAGGGCGAGGAGCGTTCGGTGGGCGACTTCACCGCGGACGAGAAGCAGTCGCAGTCGCATCGTGCGCGTGCGTTCGCAGAGTTGGTGCCGCTGCTGGCCTCGCTCTGATCACCGAAAACCTAACCACTACGCTTGACGTACTTCAAGCGTAGTGGTTAGATTCTCGGTATGCGTGAACTGACCTACTACATCGGCGTCTCCCTCGACGGCTTCATCGCCGGGCCTGCGGACGAGGTCGACTTCTATCCCGTGACCAAGGCGTTCGCCGAGGCTCTCGGCACCGAGCTCGCCGACGTGCAGCCGACGTTCGCCCGTGCGGGCCGCGGGGGAGCGGATGCGCCGGTGACCCGGTTCGACACGGTCCTCATGGGGCGCCGCACCTACGAACCGGCCCTGCAGGTGGGGGTGACCGATCCGTACACCCACCTGCGCACCATCGTGTTCAGCAGCTCGCTGGACGACCCGGCGGATCCGAACGTCGAGATCGTCCGCACCGATCCCGTCGAGCGCGTGAGGGAGCTGAAGGCCGAGGAGGGACTGGGCATCTACCTCGCCGGTGGCGCTCTGCTCGCCGGAGCGCTGATCGACGAGATCGACCGTCTCATCGTGAAGAAGTACCCGGTGATCGCCGGCGAGGGGATCCCGATGGCACGGTTCGCCTTCGCGCCCGCGCAGTTCGAGCTGGAGGAGGCCCGGACCTTCGACAACGGATGCGTCGTGCTGACCTATCTGCGTACTCGTCGCTGAACCGCAGATGACGGTGAGAATCGTTACCCTTCCCGACTAGCCGGAACAGGGCTCCCGGCCCGGTTTCCCGGTCTAGCCTGGTGGCATGCACGATCACGCGCCCGCCCCCGGCGGCATCCGTTCGGCCGGCAGCCGTCGCCTGCTGGCGATCTCGCTGTCCCTCACCGCGACCGTGATGATCGTGCAGGTGGTCGGGGCGATCCTGACCGGCTCGCTCGCCCTCCTTGCGGACGCCGCGCACATGTTCACGGATGCTTCCGCCCTCGTGATCGCCCTCATCGCCGCGACCGTGGCGGCGCGGCCGGCCGACGACCGTCGCACCTTCGGCTATCAGCGCGCCGAGGTGTTCGGCGCCCTGATCAACGCCGTCATCCTCATCGCCCTCGCCACCTGGGTCGCGGTCGAGGGTATCGGCCGGCTCCTGAACCCCGGTGACGTCGAGGTCGCCGGAGGTCTCATGCTGGTCGTCGCCGTCGTGGGCCTGCTCGCGAACGCCGTGTCGATGTGGCTCCTCAGCCGGGCACAGCGCACCAGCATCAACGTCCGCGGCGCCTACCTCGAGGTGATGGGGGATCTGATCGGGTCCGCCGCGGTCATCGTCGCCGCGATCGTCATCCTCCTCACCGGGTGGATGCCGGCCGACGCCATCGCCTCCCTCTTCATCGCCGCGATGATCATCCCGCGGGCGATCGCGCTCCTGCGCGAGGTGTTCTCGGTGCTCGCCGAGTCCGCGCCGAAGGGGACGGCCGTCAGTGACATCCGCACGCACCTTCTGGGCTACGAGGGCGTCGTCGGCGTGCACGACGTGCATGTGTGGCAGCTCACCCGAGGGGCACCGGTCTTCACGGCCCATGTGAGCGTCGACCCGCAGCTCTTCGCCGACGGACGCTCGACGCAGTTGCTCACCGACATGCAGGCGTGTCTGGCGGACCACTTCGACGTCGAGCACTCGACCTTCCAGATCGAGCCGGCCGAGCAGTCGGACTGCGAACCGCACCACGCCTGATCGGGTCCCCCGCGCGGGAGGTCAGGCCTCGACGACGATGTCGTCGGGCTCCTTGTCGGGGCGCAGGCCTCGCCATCGCGCATGGCGGAGCACCCCATCGGGGGTCCAGTTCGCGAACTCGACCTCGCCCACGAGCTCGGGTCGCACCCAGAGCGCGTCGGACGCGTCGGGAACGGGAACGCCGTCGAGGGGTGCCGTCTCGACGCGCAGCGGCTCAAGGCGTGCGAGCAGATCGCGGAGGATGCGGTCGGTGAATCCGGTTCCGACCCGACCGACGTAGCGGAGTCGGGTCGACCCGCCTCGGCTGTCAGGATGCTCGGGTACCGCCAGCAGCAGAGACCCGAGCGTGCTCTCCCGGTCGCCCTTGCCGGGACGGATCCCGACGATCACGGCCTCCTGCATGCGCGTGAGCTTGAGCTTCAGCCAAGAAGGGCTGCGCTGACCCGGGCGGTAGCGGGACAGCGGATCCTTGACCACGACGCCCTCGAGCCCGAACTCCCGGCTGGCGGCGAGGGCCGCGTCGACGTCATCGAACACGGGTGGGATCCGCATCGGTGCATCGAGGCCGGCGATGACATCCTCGAGCAGCGTCCGGCGCTCTCGCAGCGGCATGCCCGTGAGGTCGTGGCCGTCGAGGCGCAGCAGGTCGAACAGCATGTACACGATCGGTGTGCGCACCACCTCGCGCTCGATCTCACGCGGCCGCGTCAGGTGCATGCGGTTCTGCAGCAATGAGAAGCTCGGCCGCCCCTGGGCGTCGAAGGCCACGATCTCCCCGTCCACGATCGCGTCGGCGACGGGGAGGAAGGGGGCGCCGTCGGCGGTGAGCTCGGGGTATCGGGCCGTGATGTCCGTGCCGCGACGCGCATGCAGCAGCATCCGTCCATCCGCCCAGGTTCCCATCGCGCGGATGCCGTCCCACTTCACCTCGACCCAGGAGGGGTCGCTCAGCGCCCGTGCGACCCCGGGCGTGCCGTTCTCAGCCAGCATAGGGGCGAGGGTCGCGGGGGTCGTGCCCGTCATCGGAGCCGGTGCGCTCCGCGGGTGGCGCGAGGGACGCCGCGGAGGCGGCAGCGGCGTCGATGCGGCGGTAAGCGGACGCAGTCCGGCGAGGGGATCGACCCCCGCAGCAGCACGGGCGAGAACCTCGTCGATGTCGAGCTGCGCCAGGTCCGCATCATCGAGTTCGTCCCAGGTGCGGGGAGCCGCGACCCACGGCTGGGCGCGGCCGCGCAGGGAGTACGGGGAGATGGTCGTCTTCTTGCCGTTGTTCTGGCTCCAGTCGAGGAACACCCGACCCCCGCGGACGGCTTTCGACATGACGCTCGTGGCGAGGTCGGGGTGGTCGTTCTCGATCAGGCGCGCGAGTTCCTTCACGACGGCCGAGATCTCATCGCTCGTCTGCTCACCCGGAAGCGCCGCATAGAGGTGGATGCCCTTGCTCCCGCTCGTGACGGGCAACGGGTCCAGCCCCATGTCGGTGAGGATGACGCGGGCGAATCGGGCGACCTCCGCACACTGCGCGAGCCCCACGCCCGGCCCCGGATCGAGGTCGAGGACGAGGCGATCCGGGCGCCCGGGCAGACCGTCGGGCGCGAAGCGCCACTGCGGCACGTGCAGCTCGATCGCGGCGACCTGGGCGAGCCACACCAGCGTCGGCACATCCTCGACCAGCGGATACTCCTTCGGGCCGTCGGAGTGCTGGATCGCCTGGCGGGGGATCCAGTCGGGAGCCCCGGGCTCGAGCTGCTTCGTGAAGAACGCGTCGGCCGGAGCATCCGCCGTCCCGACACCCTCGACCCAGCGCTTGCGGGTGACAGGGCGTCCGTCGAGGAGGGGAAGGATGAGCGGGGCGATGGCGCTGTAGTAGGCGATGACCTCGCCCTTGGTCGTGCCGGTCTCGGGGTAGACGACCTTGTCGAGGTTCGTCACGCGCAGGCGGCGACCGTCGACCTGCACGATCTGCCCTTGTCCGACCATGCAGCCAGCGTAGTCAAGGGACTGGTCGGGACGGCGCCGCCTGGTGTTCACTGGTGTCATGAGGACGATCTGGAAGGGCGCGCTGACGTTCGGGCTCGTGAACGTGCCGGTGAAGGTGTATTCCGCGACCGAGGATCACGACGTGCCGTTGCATCAGGTGCACGAGAAGGACGGCGGTCGCATCCGCTACCAGCGCACCTGCGAGGTGTGCGGCGAGACGGTGGCGTACGCCGACATCGATCGCGCGTACGTCGACGACGGGCAGACCGTCGTGCTGACGAAGGATGACCTGGCGGCGCTTCCGGCGGAGAAGAGCAGGGAGATCGACGTCGTCGAGTTCGTGCCCTCCGACCAGGTCGATCTCCTCACGCTCGACAAGCCGTACTACCTCGAACCGGACTCGAAGTCCCCGAAGGCGTACGTCCTGCTGCGCAAGACGCTGGAGCAGACGGATCGCACCGCGATCGTGCGTTTCACGCTGCGTCAGAAGACCCGGCTCGCCGCGCTCCGCGTGCGCGGCAAGGTGCTCGTGCTGCAGACGCTGCTGTGGGCCGACGAGGTGCGTGAGGCCGAGTTCCCGGCGCTGGACGAGGACGTGCGGATCTCGAAGAAGGAGCTCGAGCTGTCGTCGTCGCTCGTCGACAGCTACTCGGCCGACTTCGACCCCGAGGCGTTCGTCGACGAGTACCAGAAGGAGCTCCGCACGCTCATCGACGCGAAGATCGAGGCGGGCGACACGTTCGACGTCGCCGAGACGTTCGGGGAGGCCGAGAAGGCGGCCGAGGGTGGCGAGGTCATCGACCTCATGGAGGCGCTGCGTGCCAGCGTCGCGCGCACCAAGGAGGAGCGGGCCAAGAACGCGGGCTGATCGTCCGGCGCCGAGCGGTCGAGGCCGGACGAACGATCAGTGCTTGCCGTCGCCGTCCAGGTCGGGAGCACGGTCGAACACGTCGGCGTCGAGGACGAGCTCCTGCGCTTCTTCGGGATCCGTCACGACGTCTTCGCCGGCGGCTGCGGCCTTCTTGGCCTTGTGACGCTCGGAGAAGTAGTGCCAGAGGGTGACGATCGCGGTGCCGCCGACCGCGATCAGCAGGATCACATCGATGTACTCGACCACGAGATCGCGCACCCAGGGGATGTAGGCGATGAGGTAGCCGACCATCGTGAGGCCGAAGCCCCAGATCATGGCGCCGATGAAGTTGTAGAGCGAGTAGCGGCGCCACGGCATGTGTCCCACGCCGGCGGCGACCGGCGCGAAGGTGCGCACGATCGGGACGAACCGGGCGAGGATGACGGTGAGTCCGCCGAAGCGCTCGAAGAACGCGTTCGTGCGCTCCACGTTCTTCCGGCTGAAGAGGCCGGATTCCTTGCGCTCGAAGACCGCAGGTCCGCCCTTGTGACCGATCAGGTAGCCGACCTCGCCGCCGATGAACGCGGAGAGCGCGATCAGGAGCGAGACGACCCAGATGTTCACTCCGAACACGTTGCTGGTGTGCGTCAGGAGCCCCGCGATGATGAGCAGGGTGTCTCCGGGGAGGAGGAACCCGACCAGCAGCCCCGTCTCGGCGAAGATGATGAAGCACACCACCAGGAGCGCCCAGGGACCGGCCGCGCCGATGATCGTCTGGGGGTCGAGCCAGGGGATCAGGGCGGTCGGTGCGTGCAGCATGGTTTCGAGCACTGGGGGAGTCCCGTCGGTCGTGATTGGTCGGCGGTGCAGCTGAGCGACGCGTGCGGCCCTGGAGGACGGCACGATCGTCTCTCGTGCGGAAGGTGGGACTTGAACCCACACGCCCTGGGGCACAGGAACCTAAATCCTGCGTGTCTGCCAATTCCACCACTCCCGCGCGGTGGAATCAGTCTACTGACCGCCGAAACCGCGTGTCTGGGGATCAGCCCGCAGTTCGCGGGTTGCGACAGGCGCGTGTCGAGTCACGCCTGCGGAGTCCACGGCGGGATGCCGGGCTCTGCGGGGTTCGGTGCCAGAGGCTCCTGGGGGTTGGGGGCGAGCGGTTCTTCGGGATTCGGAGCGAGCGGCTCCTCCGGGTTGGGGGCGAGGGGCTCGTCCGGGTTGGGGGCGAGCGGTTCGTCCGGAAACAGCGGGGACGGCTCGTCCGGTGTCGACGGCGAGGGAGAGGTGTCGGACATGTCGGTTCCTTTCGCGGGATCTGTGTATCCGCGAGCCCAGCAGGGTGCCGTGCTGCTGTCTCCTCCCTTGCGTTCCGCGGTGTGATGTGGTGCGGCCTCGCCCGGCGAGGTCGAGCGCCGCAGGGCCTGTGGATAACTCCGGCGCGGCCGAACGGATTCTTGCGAGGATGCCGGGGTGAGTCATCCGTCTGCCCTGGTCGCCGAACGTGTGCGGCTGCGGCTGCGCGCCGAGGGCGTGGATCCGACGATCGACCCGGATACCGCTCGTCGGATCGCGCATGCGGAGGTTCGTCGTCACGACGATGTCGCCCTCGCACGCGGCGAGGCCTTGATCGAGGATGAGGAAGCGTGCGTACGCGATGTGCTGGCGTCCCTCAGCGGCTTCGGAGCGCTGCAGCCCCTGCTGGACGACCCCGAGGTCGAGGAGATCTGGCTCAACGGCACCGGGCACGTGCACGTGGCACGCGAGGGTGCCGCGGAGCGGACCGGGTTGCGCCTCGACGACGCCGCGGTGCGCGATCTCGTCGAACGGATGCTGCAGGCCACGGGGCGACGCGTCGACATCAGCCAGCCCTTCGTCGATGCCTCGCTGCCCGACGGATCTCGTCTGCATGTGGCGATCGCCGACGTCGTGCGCGGGTCGTGGGCCGTCAACATCCGGAAGTTCCTGCCGAAGTACCGGTCGCTCGAGGCGCTGACGGCTCAGGGGATGATGCCCGCCGCCGTGGCGGAGACGCTTCGGGCGGCGATGAACGACGGCCGCAGCGTGGTCGTCTCCGGGGCGACCCACGCCGGCAAGACCACGGTCCTCGGCGCGCTGCTCGCTTCGTGCGCGGAGTCTCAGCGCATCGTCACGGTGGAGGAGACGTTCGAGCTCGCCGTCGAGGGCCCCGACCTGGTCGCGCTGCAGGGGCGCCAGTCCAGTCTCGAGGGCACCGGTGAGATCACGCTGCGCCGATTGGTGAAGGAAGCGCTGAGGATGCGGCCGGAGCGTCTCGTCGTCGGCGAGGTGCGCGACGCCGAAGCGCTCGACCTGGTGCTCGCGCTCAACACCGGTGTGCCGGGCGCGTGCACGGTGCACGCGAACTCCGCGACGGAGGCGCTCGAGAAGCTGAGCATCCTGCCGCTCCTGGCGGGCCGCAACATCGATCGCGGTTTCATCGCACCCGCCCTTGCGGCGTCGATCGACCTCGTCGTGCACTGCGTGCGTGACCGCACGGGCCGTCGGCGGGTGCACGAGATCGTCGCGCCGACAGGCGACATCGACGACGGGCGGATCCGCACCGTCCGGGTGTACCTCGCCGACTCCCTGACCGGGCCGGACACCGACGCCGAACGCTCGGAGCCTCCTCGGATCGGGGTCTCCTCGTGACGTTGTTCCTCGGGGCCGTGCTCGCTGCGGGCGTGCTCCTATGCCTGTCCCCGTGGATGTGGCCGCCACGGGCGAGCGCGCAGCCGACCATCCGCAGCGGACGACTGACGCGGTTGATCGAAGAGGCCGGACTCGACGCGCTCGCGCCGCGCGTGCTGGTCAGCGTGGTCGTGGCCGCGGGGCTGTTGGCGGCGTCCGCGGTCTGGCTCCTCACCGGTCTCGCCGTCCTCGCGCTGCTCGCCGGGCTGGCGGGAGCCTCGGCGCCGATCATCTTCCTGCGCGGGCGACGGCTTCGCCTGCGCCGGCAGCGTCGACAGCTCTGGCCCGATGTCTGCGACCTCCTGATCGCGTCGATCCGCGTCGGGCTCTCCCTCCCGGACGCGGTGGCGAGCCTGGCCGATTCGGCGCCGATCATGCTCAGACCGGCATTCGTCGTGTTCGCGAGAGATCTGCGGGCGAGCGGCCGGTTCGAGACGAGCCTCGATCGGCTGAAGGCGACGCTGGCCGACCCCATCGGCGATCGGATCGCCGAGACCCTGCGCATGGCCCGTCAGGTCGGCGGCACCGAGCTGATCAGCGTGCTCCGTGCGCTGTCCGCATCCGTGCGGGCAGACGCCGCGCTGCGCGGCGAGGTCGAGGCGCGGCAGTCCTGGATCCGCGGTGCCGCGGTCCTCGGGGCCGTCGCGCCCTGGGTCATACTGGGTCTGCTCGTGATGCGGCCGGAAGGAGCTTCGGCATACGGCACACCCGAGGGCGTGCTCGTGATCTGCCTGGGGGCCGCGGTCTCTGTCGTGGCCTTCCAGATCATGGTTCGCATCGGGCGGCTTCCCGAGCCTCGGAGGTGGTTCGGGTGACCGGCGTGTCCTTCATCGCCGTCGCCGTGTTGATCGGCGGTGCCTTCGCCGCCGGGGTGTTGAGCATCCTGTCCGTCCTTCCACGCTGGCGGGCCGCATCCCTGATCGTGCGCATCGGGCCGTACGTCCGAGACGTGGTTTCCGATGAGAGTCTGCCCCGCGGCGTCCTCCCCGCCACAGGGTTGCTGCCGGCGAGCGCCCGGACCTTCTGGGGCCGTGTCCTCGCCGGGTTCGAGCGGATGCTCGGCGGAGGGGAGGCGCTTCGACAACGTCTCTCCCAGGCCGGAGTGGTCATGGAACCGGCGACGTTCCGCGGCAGGCAGCTGGGATGGACCCTCGCGGGGATCGGCGGTGGCGCCGTGGTCCTCACCGTGCTCGCCCTGACCGGGCGGCTGTCCGTGCCCACGAGTCTGCTGCCGGTGCTGTGCGGTGCGCTCGCCGCCGTCGCGTACGACATGCAGCTCTCCGCGCGCGCCAGAGCCCGGCGGGTGCGACTCACCGACGAGCTTCCGACGACCCTGGAGTTCTTGGCTCTGTGTCTCTCGGCCGGTGAAGGTTTCCTCGACTCGCTGCGTCGTGTCGCGGCCGTCGGCACGGGGGAGCTGACGGCCGAGCTCCGCCAGGTGATCCTCGCGGTCGGTACGGGCTCGCCGCTCGTCGACGCGCTGAGCGAGATGGCGAGGCGTCTCCAGCTTCCCGGACTGTCGCGCGCGACCGACCAGGTGGTCGCCGCTCTCGAACACGGGGCACCGCTCGCCGCGGTGTTGCACGCGCAGGCGGGCGACGCGCGCGAGGACGCGAAACGCACCCTCATCGAGCAGGCAGGACGCAAGGAGATCCTGATGCTCCTCCCGCTCGTCTTCCTCATCCTCCCGCTGTCGGTGCTGTTCGCCGTCTACCCGGGATTGTTCATCCTCCGGCTCGGCCTCGGCTGACCCGCCCCAGAAAGGACCACCATGACCGCAGCACGACACGATGCCCGGCGCTCCCCGCGGCACGCCATCACATCACGCCTCCGTACCCTCTTCCACGACGAGACGGGTGACGTCCCCGGCTGGGTGCTCGTGACTCTGATGACCGCCGGCCTGGTGGTGCTGATCTGGGCCGTCGCGGGGCCGGCACTGACGTCGTTGTTCGAGCAGGCGGTCCAACGGGTCTCGGGACTCTGACGTGCGTGTCGGGCGTCGGTTCGCAGACGATCGTGGTTCCAGTCCGGTGGAGTTCCTCCTGGTGGGAACTCTCCTCACGGCCCTCACTCTCGCCGTCCTCCAGCTCGCGCTCGCCGTGTACGTGCACAACGTCGTCCATGACGCGGCGGTCGAGGGGGCGTATCACGCCGCCCTCGCGGACACGAGCCAGGACGAAGGAGTCGAACGGACCCGCGAGGTCATCACTCGAGCGATCGGCCCGGCCTACGCAGAAGACATCCGGATCGGCACCTCCGGGCCTCCGCAGCAGGAGACCGTCGACGTGCGTGTGCGCTCGACCTTTCCGCTGCTCGGCCTGATCGGCGTCCCGTTCGCGATGGAGGTGGAGGCCCATGCACCCGTGGAGACGTTCGGCGATCGATGACGACGGGTCGGCGGCGCTCGAGTTCATCGCCGTGGGAGTCATCCTGCTGGTGCCGCTGATCTACCTCGTGATCGCGCTCGGAGCCGTCCAGGAGCAGACGCTCGGTGCCGAGGCGGCAGCCCGTCATCTGGCGCGGGTGATCTCACGGGCGCCCGATCCCGCCACAGCAGCCGTACGTGCGGACGCGGTGCTCGCCGGAGTCGTCGCGGAATACGGCCTCGACGCCGACGCGGTCGACGTGTCGGTGACCTGCACGCCGTCGGGTGCCGAATGCCCGTCCGCCGGCGCGACGATCCTCATCACCGTCGCCACGCGCGTGCAGCTTCCGCTCGTGCCGGAACTCTTCGGGCTCGATCGGTCGACCGCGGTCCCCGTCGAGGCCGATGCGGTGCAGAAGGTGTCGCGGTTGTGGGGCGCCGAATGAATCGCGGTGGGGGAGCCGCGGGCAGGAAGGTTTCTGCGTACGACGAGGGCAGCGTCCTGCTGCTCACGCTGGGCTATGTGCTCCTCGCGCTGGCGGTGATCTTCGTGTGCGTCTGCGCGACGGACCTCTACATCACCCAGAAGCGGCTGGACGCCCTCGCGGATGCGGCAGCGCTCGCCGGAGCCGACGGCTTCACACTCGTCGTGACGGACGGTGCGGCCCGCGCTGAACTGACCGATGCCGGAGTGGAAGAGCAGGCGATCGCGCTGGTCGAGGAGATGACCGGAGAGGCGACCCTCGTCTCCGCCGGATCCCCCGACGGTGTCTCGGCGCGCGTGACGGTCGCGGTGGACTGGCGTCCGCCGTTGCTCTCCCCGTTCGTTCCCCACGGTGTGCGCCTGGAGTCGACGGCCACGAGCCGCACGGCCCTGCGGTGAGGCAGGAGTGGGGACACGCAGACTCAGCGGGAGTCGCGGAGCTGTGCGAGGAGTCCGTCGAGCCGGGGTGCGAGCTGCGGCGGCACCTCGGTGGGCAGATCGGCGAGTGGCCACCATCGCACATCCTCCGACTCATCGCTGACATCGATCGCGGCGTCGCGGTCGGCGACGACGGAGATCGCGATGTCGAGGTGGGACGCGCAGTGGCCGAACCGGGAAGAGAGCGCGTGATGGTCGAGATCCCAGGCGGGCAGAACGTCGATCACCACATCGATACCGGTCTCCTCGCGCAGCTCGCGCAGGGCGGCGTCGACCACCGAACGGTCCCCGTCCTCGACGTGGCCGCCCGGCTGCACCCAGAACCGCCCCTTGCGATGGAAGACGAGCAGGGTGTGCTCAAGCGCAGCATCGAACACCACGCACGATGCGGTGAGGTGGTCCGGCCCGGAGTCGCGAAGCACAGGGCCGCCGTCCGCGTCGAAGAACGAGGCGAAGCCCTCCTGCGCGGCCCGCTCTCGATCGGTGTGCGGCACCACGGCTGAGATCAGTCGGTGGGCATCCGCTGCGACCATCGCGGTCATTCCGGTGCCTCTTCCGAACGATCGTCGTCCGGTCGCTCCCTCGGCACGAACTTGGGGATCCAACGCAGGAATCCGACAGCACCGACGAGACCGATGACCCCCATGGCCGCCGCCGCGAACGGCAGCGCAGCGAAGGCGGTGATCGCCGACACGAGCAGCGGCGCGATCGCACCCCCGGCATCCGTCAGCGTCCGCCAGGATCCGAGGAAGGCCGCGGGCTCCCGCTTCGGGGCGACGTCCGCACCGAGCGTCAGCAGGATGCCGCTGGACAGACCGTTCCCGACGCCGAGCACCGCGGCGAACATGCCGAACCACAGCACAGCCGCATCGAGATCGTGCGTGAACGACAGCGCGAGGAAGCCGGCGCCCATGAGCACCATCGCGGGCATCGCCGCCCACAGTCGCCCGAACCGGTCCATCACCTGGCCGCTGGCGTAGAAGAGAGCGAAGTCGATCGCCCCGGAGACGCCGACGACGAGCGCGATCGTCGAGGCATCCAGCCCCAGCGAGAGCCCCCACAGGGGGAGGACGACCTGGCGTGCCGAGCGAACGGCCGACAGCGAGGCCGCAGCGAGTCCGAGGCGGCCGAGCACCGCCCGCTGCCGCCACATGGTCTGGAAGATCCCCGCCCGCACGATGGTCGGGATGGATCCGCTGACCGCCTCGCCGGAGTCCTCCATGTAGCGCTCGTCGGTGGTGATCGGCACGGGAGGGATCGTCTTCTCGGGGTCGGGTCCGAAGAGCACGAGCAGGACCATGACGACCAGGCAGCCCAGGAAGAACCAGATCGCCGCGCTCTCGGTGCCGAAGAGCTGCAGGAGACCCGCGGCCACGAACGGACCGATGAAGATGCCGAGACGGAAGCTGCCGCCCAGCAGCGACAGCGAGCGCGCGCGGAAGGCGACGGGCACCCTGGTCGTCATGAAGGCGTGCCGGGCGAGGCCGAAGGCCGCAGCGCACAGACCCAACACGAAGACCGAGGCCGCCAGGACGCCGAGCGTCGGGGCGAAGACCATGCCCACCGCCGCCAGGATCGCGATCACGCCGGCGATCACCATCGTGAACCGCTCTCCGATGCGCCCGACCGCCCACCCGGCGGGGAGGTTTCCGCACAGCTGACCGATGACGAGCGCCGAGGCGACGAGGGCGGCGAAGGCCACGTCCGCGCCCATGGACGCCGCCAGCACCGGGATCAGCGGGATCACGGCGCCCTCGCCGAGCGCGAAGAGGATCGTCGGGAGATACACCATCGGTCCGAACTGCCGAAGGACCGTCGATGCACTGCTCACGCCCTCACGCTACTCCCCGTCGGGACGAGCCCAGCGACGGGGTCCCCGCGCGGGCAGACGGCACGTTAGGCTGAGGTGTCATGCTCGAACTAGATCTCTCCGCCGAAATCCAGGCGCTCAGGCACACCTTCGGCGACATCAGCGAGGTCGTCGATGTCTCCCGTCTCCGCGACGACATCGCGCGTCTCAGCGAGGAGGCCGGTGCCCCCGACCTCTGGGACGACACCGAGAACGCGCAGAAGGTGACCAGCGCCCTCAGCCACCGTCAGTCCGAGCTCGCCCGCATCACCGGCATCGCTCAGCGCCTCGACGACCTCGAGGTGCTCGTCGGCCTCGCGAACGAGATGGGTGACGAGGACTCCGCACAGGAGGCGCGCACCGAGCTCGCGGCCCTCACCGACCTGATCAACCAGCTCGAGGTGCAGACGCTCCTCGACGGCGAGTACGACGAGCGTGCGGCGATCATCACGATCCGCTCCGGTGCGGGCGGCGACGATGCGACCGACTTCGCCGAGATGCTGATGCGCATGTACCTGCGCTGGGCGGAGCGGCACAAGTACCCCGTCAAGGTGATGGACACGTCTTATGCGGAGGGTGCCGGCATCAAGTCCGCGACCTTCGAGATCGATGCGCCTTACGCCTTCGGCACCATCTCGGTCGAAGCCGGCACCCACCGTCTCGCCCGCATCAGCCCGTTCGGTTCGGCCGACAAGCGCCAGACCTCCTTCGCCGCCGTCGAGGTCATCCCGCTGATGGAGGAAGCGACCGAGGTCGACATCCCCGAGAACGACATCCGCGTCGATGTGTTCCGCTCCTCGGGCCCCGGCGGGCAGTCGGTCAACACGACCGACTCCGCTGTCCGCCTCACCCACCTTCCGACCGGCATCGTCGTGTCGATGCAGAACGAGAAGTCGCAGATCCAGAACCGCGCCGCCGCCATGCGGGTGCTGCAGACCCGACTCCTGCTGCTGCAGAAGGAGCAGGAGGCGGCGAAGAAGAAGGAACTCGCGGGCAACATCACCGCGAGCTGGGGCGACCAGATGCGCTCCTACTTCCTCTACGGCCAGCAGCTGGTGAAGGACCTCCGCACCGGCCAGGAGTCCGGCAACCCGGCAGCCGTGTTCGACGGCGACCTCGACGACTTCATCTCGGCGGGCATCCGCTGGCGCAAGCGCAAAGTCGAGGACTGAGACCACGAAGAAGGGCCCCGGAGAGATCCGGGGCCCTTCTTCGTGTGGCGAGCGTCAGTACTTCGCGTCGCGCAGCGACCCGGTGACGTCTTCGTAGCTGTAGAGGATGCAGTGCACGGTGCGGTCGCTCGCCCGCACCCACGACGCCTTCGTCGGCTGGTAGGTGTAGTAGTCGAGCACCGAGTCCGTGTAGGACGTCCCGATGTACGCCTCGAACTCCGCCATGCAGCCGTCCCACGCCGCGCTCTCGAGGGCACCCTCCCCGGGGAACTCCTCGCCCTCGAGGTCGTAGATGAAGAAGACCTCGTCGGTGTGCGGCTGGTCGCAGGGGACCACCGGAAGTTCGTAGATGTCGCCCTCCTCGTCGGAGTAGTCGACGAGCGGCAGGCAGTCGCCCACCTCGAGATCTGCGAAGGCCACCATCTCGGCGCCTTCGATGCTGGACGGATCCTGACCCTCGGCGACGGAGCCGTCATCGGTCGACGGGCGGTCGCTCGGTGAGCCCGCACCGTCGTCGATCGATGTCGTCGCCAGAACGACGACCGACACGGCGACAGCGAGGAGGGCGCCGACCGCAGCCACCACCATGCCCGTGATGCCCGGCCACTTCCGGCCCCGCAGGAACAGCGAGACCAGCGACAGCACGAACCCGACGGCGAGGAGACCCCAGCCGGCGAACGCGATGACGGGGATGCAGGCGCAGATGACGCCGACCACCACGGTCACCAGGCCGATGATGCCGAGCACGGGCACGCCGGTCGGGGCGGGAGCCGCGGCAGGGGCCGCCCACGGGTCCCCGGGGACGCCGGAGGCGCCCGGATAGCCCGGGTACGTGACGCCGGCCGGACCGGGCGCGTACGCCGGCTCGGCCGACGTCGCGGGCGCCATCATGTACGGCGGTGCGAACGGCGCGGGCTCAGGGGCGGGCGCAGCGTACGACTGCGCCTCCGCGCCCGTGTCCGGAGCGGTCGGAACCGCCTCCGCGACCGTCTCCGCGGCCGGTTCGGTAACCGGCCCGGCAGTCGTCTCCGCAGCAGGCTGGGGAGCCGTGACGACGTGCTCCGTCCACTGCTGTCCGTCCCACCACCGCTGGCTTCCCGAGCCATCGTCGTACCACCCGGCAGGTGTTGTCATCAGGCGCTCCTGCTCTTCCGTCGTATCAGGAGACGAAGCACGCCGTGATGGCCTCGGTGTCTCCGAGGACGTCGGCCAGGCCGTTGATCGCGTCGAGATCCGTCAGAGTGCCGTCGCTCTCTGCGATCGCACGCAGCGTGGCATTGTCGAGATCGGAGACGACCAGCAGATCGGCGAGGCACGTGATCTGCGCCTCGGTGTATCCCTCGGTGCCGTCCAGCGTGAGGATCGCCGTCAGACCCGTGGCCACCTCGGACGTGGTCGGGCGAGTGCCGTCGTCGGCACCGTCCGATTCGCCCGGATCGGTCGCCTCGACCGACGGCGAGGTGCTGGGCAGGTCGTCGAGCTCTTCGCTCGCGCTCTGCGCGACCGCGAAGACGAACACGAAGAACATGATGACGCCGATGATGGCGCCGACGACGGCGAGGATGAGGCCGGCGATGCCCGGCCACTTCTTGCCCTTCAGGAACAGGGAGATCAACGAGACGATGAATCCCGCGCCGAGCAGGATGAAGCCGAAGAAGCCGATCAGGGGGATGAAAGCGAGGATCGTACCGACGGCCGAGAGGCCGAGTCCGACGAGTCCCAGGACCGAGATCTTCTTGGGAGCCTCCTGGCCGGGCTGCGCGTACGGAGACGCGGCCGGGTAACCGGACGGCGCGGCCGTGTAGGCGCCCGGGTAGGCGGGTGCGGCACCGGGGTAACCCGAGGCGGGCTCGTTCGCCGCGGAGGCGGGGGCGGCCGGCGCGGCGTATGCGGTCAGGTCGTCGCCCAGAGGCGTCGTCGCCGCGGTCGCCGTCGCGTCGGACGGGCGGATCACGGTGTCCTCCACCGACGGCGTCTCGGGAACCGCGGGGGATTCGTACGCCGGAGTCTCTGCGGCCGGGGTCTCGGCGGCCGCCGGAATCTCGGGAACCGCGGGAGTCTCCGGCTCGGCGGGGGCCGCGGCCTCCGGGGCGAAGTGCTCGGTCCACTGCTGGCCGTCCCACCAACGCTGGCGTCCCGAGCCGTCGTCGTACCAACCGGCAGGTGTCGTGGTCATGGTTCCCCCTCGATGAAATGCGGCCGCTCCATGGTGCGACCGCAACATCATGTATAGCAGTGGCCGGTGACGCAGGAGGGGCGTCGCGATGGGGAGCAATCCCCATCGGATCCCGACACGGACGCGCCGTGCGGGGTGTCGCTCGCGGCGAGCCGCAGGGGCGCGCTTAGGCTCGAAACGCCATGATTCGGTTCGAGAACGTCACCAAACGCTACCGAGGGACGTCGAAGCCCGCCCTCTCCGGTGTCGACTTCGAGGTGCAGCGCGGGGAGTTCGTCTTCCTCGTCGGCGCCTCGGGCTCCGGCAAATCCTCCTGTCTGCGCCTCATCCTGCGCGAAGACGTCCCGACATCGGGACGCGTCGCCGTGCTCGGTCGGGACCTGCGCTCGCTTGCGAACCGCAAGGTGCCGTACTTCCGGCGCCACATCGGCTCGGTGTTCCAGGACTTCCGGCTGCTGCCGTCGAAGACCGTCTACCAGAACGTCGCCTTCACGCTCCAGGTCACGGGTTCCTCGCGTGGCTTCATCCAGCAGGCCGTGCCCGAGGCGCTTGCGCTCGTCGGACTCGACGGCAAGCAGAAGCGCATGCCCCACGAGCTGTCCGGCGGCGAGCAGCAGCGCGTCGCGATCGCCCGTGCGCTCGTGAATCGTCCGCAAGTGCTGCTGGCGGATGAGCCCACGGGCAACCTCGACCCCGCGACCTCCGTCGACATCATGCAGCTGCTCGCGCGCATCAACGCGGGAGGCACCACGGTGCTGATGGCCACGCACGAGGCCGGCTTCGTCGACCAGATGCAGCGTCGTGTGATCGAGCTGCGCGACGGCGAGATGGTGCGCGACGAGGTGCACGGCGGCTACGGCGACACCTCGAACATCCCGCGTCTCGTCCCGGAGGAGGTGCGCGGTGCCGCTGCCGCTGCCGCACTCACGGCGGTGCAGGAGGTGCAGCGGCAGACGGCAGATCTCTCGGTGGTCCGCGCCGCTCTGGCCGAGGAGCTCGGGGCACAGCGAAAGGCGGCCGCGGCCGACCGCGGATCCGAGACCGACGTTGCGCCGTCCCCCCGCACCGTCGAGCCCCCGCGGACCGTGGAGCCCCCGGAGCAGGTCACCACACCGGAGGCTGACGCATCCGCGAACATCGTGGAGCCGCCCGCCGTCGTGGAGCCACCCGCGGTGGTCCGTCCGCGCACGCATCCGATCACCCTCCCGACCGTCGACGTCGCAGAGCTCGGAGTCGCCGATCGCCTCGGCCTCTCGGAAGAAGACGACGAGGAAGTGGGCCCGACCTCATGAGAATCGGACTCATCCTCGCCGAAGCCCTCGGTGGGCTGCGGCGGAACATCTCGATGGTGATCTCCGTCGTCCTCGTCACCTTCGTATCGCTGACCTTCGTCGGCGCGGCGATCCTGATGCAGGGGCAGATCGGCGTCATGCGCGGCTACTGGGCGGAGCGCGCCCAGGTCGCCGTCTACATGTGCTCGGCGGTCTCCGAATCCGACACCTGCATCGACGGTGCGGCGAGCGAGGAGCAGGTGGCGGCAGTTCGCGCTCAGCTCGAGGGCGAGGCCCTCAAGCCCCTGATCAGCTCGCTCACGTTCGACACCAAGGAAGAGACGTACGCCAAGCTCGTCGAGCAGCTCGGTGCGGATCAGGCGAGCGTGCTCACCCCCGACCAGGCGTTCGAGGTCTTCTTCGTCACGATGAAGGACCCGGGGCAGTCCCAGGTGCTCGCCGAGGCGTTCAGCGGACAGGCCGGCGTGGAGCAGGTCAAGGATCAGCTGCAGTACCTCGAACCGCTGTTCTCCGCGTTGACGGTCGCGACGTACATCGCGGTCGGCATCGCCGTCCTCATGCTCATCGCGGCGACGCTGCTGATCGGCACGACCATCCGATTGTCGGCGTACGCGCGACGAAAGGAGATCGGCATCATGCGCCTGGTGGGAGCGTCGAACCGCTTCATCCAGACGCCGTTCGTCCTGGAGGGCGTCTTCGCGGCGTTCCTCGGCTCGGCGCTCGCCAGCGCTGCGGTCGTCGCCGGCGTGCATTTCGGGGTGAACGGCTACCTGCGAGGTCGCGTGCCCTTCATCACGACCTGGGTGACGATGCAGGATGCGGTGCTCGTGGTGCCCGTGCTGATCGGCATCGGCGTGGTGCTCGCCGCGCTGTCCGCGGGCTTCGCGATCCGGCGCTGGCTCCGTACCTGATAGCCTGAAAGGCTGCTCGGTCGGAACGATCGGTCGAGCTCATCACGGCAACAGGAGAGCATCATGCCCAGGGAACGCGGAGAGAAGGTCGTCGCGACCAATCGTCGCGCACGTCACGACTACACGATCGAGAAGTCGTACGAGGCGGGGATGGTGCTCACCGGCACCGAGGTCAAGTCGCTGCGTCAGGGTCGCGCCAACCTCAGCGACGGTTACGCGTTCGTCAAGGGGAACGAGGTCTTCCTCGATTCCGTGCACATCCCGGAGTACTCACAGGGGCACTGGACCAACCATTCCGCGAAGCGCATCCGCAAGCTTCTGCTGCACCGCGAGGAGATCGCGAAGATCGCGCACGCGGTCTCGGCGGGCGGCTACACGCTGATCCCGCTGAAGCTCTACTTCTCGGACGGACGTGCGAAGGTCGAGATCGCCCTCGCGAAGGGCAAGCGCGAGTACGACAAGCGTCAGACCCTGCGCGAGCGGCAGGACACGCGCGAGGCTGATCGCGCGATGCGTCTGCGCAATCGCGTGGGCGAGTAGCCGCCCTCCGTCACCGGCGAGGCTCGAACCCGAACACCCGACCGAGGAATGCCAGCTCGCGCTCGAGTGCGTCGATGATCGTCTCCGCGCTGCGGAACCCGTGACCCTCCTGCGGATACAGCACGTACTCATGGTCGATGCCGCGGGCGGCCAGCGCATCGCGGAGCGACTCCGACTGCGCCGGCGGCACCACGCGGTCCTCACCGCCCTGCAGCAGCAGCACCGGCACATCGATGCGGTCGGCGTGGGTGAGCGGCGAACGCTCCACGTACACGTGCTCATACTCGGGGAGCGGACCGACCAGCCCGTCGAGGTAGGAGGCCTCGAAGTCGTGCGTCTCCGCGGCCAGCATCCGCAGATCGGCCACGCCGTAGCGGCTGATCCCTGCGGCGAAGGCGCCGCCGCGGACCAGAGCGGAGAGCACCGTCCAACCACCGGCCGATCCACCGCGGATGGCGATGCGGGCGGGGTCGGCCAGCCCGGCGTCCGCGAGCCCGCCGGCGGCCGAGATCACGTCGTCGACATCGACGACGCCCCACTGTCCGTCCAGGCGCGCACGGTAGGCGCGGCCGTACCCCGTGGACCCTCCGTAGTTCACGTCGAGCACACCGATGCCGCGGCTCGTGTAGTAGGCGACAGCCGCCGAGGACGCTCCGGTGACGTGCGCGGTCGGACCGCCGTGCACGAGCACGATGTACGGCGGGAGCTCGTCGTCGGGCGCTGCCGCATCCGGGTTCGTCGGGGGATACGCGAAGGCGTGCACGGCGCCGTGCACCCCGTCGACCTCGATCGCGACCGCCCGCGGCATCCACCGGGCGTCGACGGGCTCCCCGCCGCGCACCGCGACGGTCTCACCAGAGTCGATGTCGACGCACCAGAGTCCCGGTGAGACGGCCGAGCCGTCTCCGGAGAGGAGGACACGGCTGCCCTCGACGTCGTCCACGCTCAGGTGACCGTCTCCGGGGAGATCGATCGGTCGCACCCCGCCGTCCGCATCGATCAGGACGACCAGGTCGCGGCCGTTCGTGCGGACGGCGACGATCCGACCGTCGTCGAGCGGCTGATACCAGCGGTTGCCGAGAACCCAGAGCCCGTAGCCGGTGTCGGCATCGGCGGGCGCGAGCGGATGCGGCGCACCGGCGGGCACGGCTCCGTCGAGGGCGACGCGATACAACCCCCAACGGCCGTCGGGGTCATCGGCGAACACCAGCTCGGACTCGGCGACCCACTCCGGCTGCAGCGCCGCGCGTGAGGGCAGCGTGTGCACCGTGTCAGCATCGAGCGCAGCGACCCGCACCTGCGCGCCCTCCCAGGGCATCCGTCCGCGCTCCCACTCGACCCAGGCGATCCGCGTCCCGTCGGGGGAGAGCGCCGGGTGGGCGAAGAAGCCTTCACCCTGTGCGATCACCCGGACCGCGGAGGCGTCTTCGGCGGCCGAACCGTCGATCGGGATCTCGACGATGGAACGTGTGTGCGGGGTCGTCGTCAGGTCTTCACGCACCGCCAGCAGCCGGCCGTCCTGCACCCTCAGGCCTCCGTGCGACGGCCCAGGAGGGGTGAGGGGCACGGGCTCGGTCCCGGGGGTGAGCCGATACACGCGCTGATCGCCCGCCTCGACGAAGTACAGCACTCCTGAGGGAGCGGCCGTCCATGCGCCGCCGCCGTACTCGTGCACCCGAGAGCGTGCGCTCCAGGGTGCCGGGAGGACCTCGCCGCCGGACGAAGTCCGCACTGTCACGCGTCCCTTCTCGGACGGGACCGACTCACCCCACCAGATCTCGGGGCCGACGAAACGCGCGCCGTCGATGCGCGGGGACGAGACCGCGACGGATGCGGCGGAGATGGGCGAGGACCAGGTACCGTACGGGGACGACATGCTTCGAGCCTATGGGCCGATGACGCACGAAGGCCCTCCCGGAGCTCCGGGAGGGCCTTCGTCGTGTCGTTGAGGGTCAGACGGCTCGCAGAACGGCCACGATCTTGCCGAGCACCACGGCCTCGTCGCCGAGGATGGGTTCGAACGATGAGTTGCGCGGCAGCAGCCAGGTGTGGCCGTCGCGTCGACGCAGCACCTTGACGGTAGCCTCTCCGTCGAGCATCGCCGCGACGATCTCGCCGTTCTCCGCGTTGTTCTGCGAGCGGACGACGACCCAGTCGCCGTCGCAGATCGCGGCATCGATCATGGACTCGCCCGACACCTTGAGCATGAACAGGTCGCCCTTGCCCACGAGCTGGCGGGGGAGCGGGAAGATCTCCTCGACCTGCTGGTCCGCGGTGATCGGCACACCCGCCGCGATGCGTCCGACGAGGGGGACCAGAGCGGCGTCGCCGACAGGAGTCGCGACGTCGGCGGGGTTCTCACCGCTTGCGCCGGGGAGATCGATCAGGACCTCCATCGCGCGCGTCTTGCCGGGATCGCGTCGCAGGTAGCCGCTGAGTTCGAGCTGTCCGAGCTGATGGGTCACGCTCGACAGCGACTTGAGGCCGACGGCGTCGCCGATCTCCCGCATGCTCGGCGGGTAGCCGTGATGCGCGATCGAGTTCTGGATGACCTCGAGGATCGCCATCTGCTTCGGGCTCAGGCTCTTGCGGCGGCGCGTCCGCGGTGCCTCCGACTCGGGGGCTGAGTTCTCGCTCATGGTGCTCCTTAAGTGCGTGATCCGACGTCGCTCTTCGAATGTCGGAGGCCCGTGGTGTGGTGTTCTCATCGAAACCGTATCCGAGAAACGGCCGGATCTGGAAGATCTGTTCGAGCGTGTCGGCCGAATCGCGTATCAGGTTTCGAAGAATACTTGACAGATGTTCGAACTCGAAGATATCTTCGGAACGTAGCTTCGCATTCACGGCTCCCGGCCGAGGCGGGAATGCGAACGCTACGCCAACTTCCTCGGGGCTCACCGCTCCGAGACAAGGTAAGGAGCACGACATGAGCAGCATCAGCTTCAGCACCGCAGCGGTCATCCCGGCACCGGCACGTCCGGCGACGCGTCTCCGGCTGACGGCACGCGGTCGTGGAGTGCTGCTCGCCGTCGCGTCGGTGCCGCTCGCGATCGGGATCGCCTTCGCGGCGCTCAGCGGGGGCAGCGCTGTCGCTTCCGGTGTCGATGCGCCCGCGGCGAGCGTCGAGACGCTGACGGTCATGCCGGGCGACACGCTGTGGTCGATCGCGACCACGGTCGCCCCCAATGCCGACCCGCGCGATGTCATCGGCGAGATCAGCCGGATGAACCTGCTGCGTGGCGGTGAGCTTCAGATCGGTCAGGAGCTGGCGATTCCGGCTCAGTACACGAACTGAGTCGCCCGCCGAAACCTTGCGTCATCCGTTCGACGGGCCGCTTAACATAGGAAGGGTGACCCTCTCCCTCAACGATCTCCCGCTGCGTGACGATCTTCGCGGACTGACGCCGTACGGCGCTCCGCAGGCGCCCCTTCCGGTCGCCCTCAACGTCAACGAGAACACGCATCCGATCCCGGAATCGGTCGCGAGCGACATCCTCGACGACATCGCTGTGGCGATCCGCGACGTCAACCGGTACCCGGATAGGGAGTTCACCACGCTCCGCGAGGCGTTCGCGGAGTATCTCGGACACGGGCTCACCGCGGACCAGATCTGGGCGGGGAACGGATCCAACGAGGTACTGCAGCACATCCTGCAGGCCTTCGGAGGTCCAGGACGCACGGCATTCGGCTTCGCGCCCACGTACTCCATGTACCCGCTCATCGCGCAGGGGACGGGTGCGCGCTGGATCGCCGGAACCCGGCAGCCCGACTACTCGATCACGCCCGAAGAGGCGACGGAACAGGTGCGCGCTGCGGACCCCGACGTGGTCATCCTCTGCTCGCCCAACAATCCGACCGGCACACCGCTCGGCCTCGACGTCGTCGAGGCGGTCTACGAGGCGGCCCGTGGCGTCGTCATCGTCGATGAGGCGTACCAGGAGTTCGCTCCGCGCGACGCGGTGTCGGCGCTCACCCTGCTCGAGGGGCGACCGCGGCTCGCCGTCTCCCGCACGATGAGCAAGGCGTTCGCGTTCGCCGGCGCCCGGGTGGGGTATCTGGCTGCCGACCCGGCCTTCATCGATGCACTGCGTCTGGTTCGACTGCCCTACCACCTCAGCGCGCTCACGCAGGCTGCGGCCGTCGCGGCTCTCCGCAACGCCGACGTGATGCTCGGCATGGTCGAGGAGATCGTCGAGCAGCGCGATCGCATCACCGCTACGCTCGAGGCACTCGGGTACACCCCGCACGAGACGTGGTCCAACTTCGTCCTGTTCGGCGGAGTGGCCGATCCGCGGGCGACGTGGCAGCACCTGTACGACCGCGGCGTGTTGGTGCGCGACGTCGGCATCCCGGGTCACCTCAGAGTGAGCGCGGGTACCGAGGCCGAGACCACCGCATTCCTGGATGCGCTGGCCTCGATAGGATCGGCATCATGAGCACTCCCGCACCGACCCCGCGGACCGCGAGCCGCGTCCGCAGCACGTCGGAGTCCACCGTCGAGCTCGAACTGAACCTCGACGGCACCGGAGCGAGCCGCATCGACACGTCGGTGCCGTTCTTCGACCACATGCTCACCGCGTTCGCGAAGCACTCGCTCACCGACCTCACGGTGCGTGCCTCGGGAGACACGAACATCGACGCGCACCACACCGTCGAAGACGTCTCGATCGTCCTCGGACAGGCGATCCTCGAGGCACTCGGCGACAAGTCCGGCATCTCGCGCTACGGCGACGCCCTCGTGCCTCTCGATGAGGCGCTGGCCCAGGCCGTGGTGGACATCTCCGGACGTCCGTACCTCGTGCACACGGGAGAGCCGGCGGGATTCGAGCACCACCTCATCGGCGGGCACTTCACCGGATCCCTCGTGCGTCACTCGTTCGAGGCCATCACGTTCAATGCCGCCCTGACCGTGCACGTCCGCGTGCTCGGCGGGCGTGACCCGCACCACATCGCCGAGGCCGAGTACAAGGCGTTCGCTCGGGCGTTCCGGCAGGCCAAGGCTCTCGACCCGCTGGTCGACGGCATCCCGTCGACCAAGGGCGCCCTGTGAGCAGGACGCCCCGTGTCGCGGTCTTCGACTACGAGTCCGGCAACGTGCACTCCGCGGTCAAGGCGCTGGACGCGGCCGGAGCGGACACGGTCCTGACGCGCGACCGCAAGACGGCTCTCGAAGCCGACGGACTCCTCGTCCCCGGCGTCGGGGCGTTTCAGGCCGTCCGTGAGGCGCTGCGCACGCACGGCGGCGATGAGATCATCGACCGGCGGCTGGCCGGCGGGCGACCGGTGCTCGGGATCTGCGTCGGCATGCAGGTGCTGTTCGAGCACGGTGTCGAGCGCGGACACGACACCGAGGGCCTCGGGGAGTGGCCGGGTGCGGTCACCGAGCTGAACGCTCCCGTGCTTCCGCACATGGGATGGAACACGGTCGAACCGGGCGCCGACAGCGTGCTGTTCCGCGGCCTCGAGCAGGAGCGGTTCTACTTCGTGCATTCCTACGCCGCACAGTCGTGGGAGCTCGACGTGATCCCCCCGTTCCCGGAGCCGGTGCTCACCTGGACCACGTACGGCGATCCCTTCCTCGCCGCGGTCGAGAACGGTCCGCTCTCGGCCACGCAGTTCCACCCGGAGAAGTCGGGCGAGGCCGGCATCCAACTGCTCCGCAACTGGGTCGGGAGTCTCTGACACCACTCGTGGACGTCATCCGTTTTGTCACCCGCCTCCGGGCGGACTACCCTCGGTTCTCGTGCCCGCTCCGGGCTGCAGAGCTTCCCGATCCAAGGAACCCATGAACGACTTCGCGCAGTCTCCCTCGCTCACGCTCCTTCCCGCGGTCGACGTCGCCGGGGGCAAGGCCGTCCGCCTGACCCAGGGCGAGGCCGGAACCGAGACCAGCTACGGCGACCCGCTGGATGCTGCGGGGGAGTGGGCGGCGCAGGGCGCGAAGTGGATCCACCTCGTCGACCTCGACGCGGCGTTCGGCCGTGGAAGCAACGCGCCGATCCTGCGCAAGGTCATCAAGCAGTTCAAGGGCGTCAACATCGAGCTCTCCGGCGGCATCCGCGATGACGCGACCCTGGAGGCCGCCCTCGAGAGTGGTGCGACCCGGATCAACCTGGGCACCGCGGCCCTCGAGAACCCCGAGTGGGCCGCCGACGTGATCGGCCGTTACGGCGAGGCGATCGCGGTCGGTCTCGATGTGCGCGGCACGACGCTCGCCGCCCGCGGATGGACGAAGGAGGGTGGAGACCTCTGGGAGGTCCTCGACCGCCTCGAAGACGCCGGGTGCAGCCGCTACGTCGTGACCGATGTGACGAAGGACGGCACGCTCCGCGGTCCGAACCTCGAACTGCTGCGCGAGGTCACTGCGCGCACTCCCAAGCCGGTCGTCGCCTCCGGCGGGATCTCGAACCTCGACGACATCGCCGCGCTCCGCGAGCTCGTGCCGCTGGGCGTCGAAGGCGCGATCGTCGGCAAGGCACTCTACGCCGGTGCGTTCACGCTGGCTGAGGCACTGGATGTCGCAGGAGACTGACGCGCACGCCTGCGGCCCCGAACCGCACAACCACGGCGACTCGGCCGGGGTTCCGTGGGAGGGTCGCAGCTTCGAGTCGAACCCGCACGCCGCGGACGACGGCTCGGCCGATCCGGCTCTGCTGGCCGCACTGCTGCGCTTCCGTGCGGGCGAGGGCAGTCAGGTGGAGGTCGTCGACGCCTTCCGCTCCGCGCGGGTGCTGATTCCGCTCATCGCCGAGAAGGGCGAGGAGGGCATCGCGCCGAGCGGCCTCGCCGTCGACAAGACGCAGGAGCTGTCGATCGTGACGGTGGCCGCTCCCGACGGGCGTCGCGTGCAGCCGGTGTTCTCGTCCGTCGAAGCGATGCAGGCGTGGGATGCGACGGCACGCCCGATCCCCGTCGAAGCACTGCGGGCCGCGTTGGCGGCGTCCGCGGAGGACACCGACCTGATCGTCCTGGATCCGACGTCCGAGACCGAGTTCGTCATCCGCCGCCCCGCGGTGTGGGCGATCGCGCAGGAGCACCCCTGGGAGCCGAGCTTCCTCTCCACCGAGGTGTTCACTGCGCTGCAGGAGAGCGTGGCGCACGAGCTCGCGGTGATCGATGTGGCCGTGGCCTCGGGTGACCCCGACGCGCGCCTGCGTGGACCGGAACTCATCGTGATCCTGGAACTCGTCGACGGTCTGGAGCGCGAGGTGCTCGACGCCGTGATGTCGCGTCTGGCTCAGCGCTGGGCGTCCGACGACCGGATCGCGGTGCTCGCGGACTCGCTGACCGTGAAGCTCCGTCGCAGCGTCTGAGCGCTCGTGCCCACGGCGACCGGCATCGTCAGTCCGTGACGAACGCCGCGTACCGCCGGGAGACCCCTCCTAGTTGACCGGACCGGTCCACTTCTCGCCCGGCCCCTTGCCGATCGGGTCGGGGATCGAGGATGCTTCGCGGAAGGCGAGCTGCAGCGAGCGGAGGCCGTCGCGCAGCGACCGGGCGTGCATGTCACTGATCTCCGGAGCCCCGGCGGTGATGAGTCCGGCGAGGGCGTTGATGAGCTTGCGTGCCTCGTCGAGGTCGAGCTGTGCCGCGGCGTCCGGGTCGTCGGCGAGGCCGAGCTTGACGGCGGCCGCGCTCATGAGGTGCACGGCGGCGGTGGTGATCACCTCGACAGCGGGTACATCGGCGATGTCGCGGGTGGCCGACGACGCGGCCTCCTCCTGACGTGCCCAGCGCTCTTCGCGCTCGCGTGCAGCCTCGTCCGGTGCCTGGTTCGTCACTTCGCCTTGCTTTCTGTTAGACTTTGGCGGGCTTCGGAGCGTCATGCTCCGGATCGAAAGAGGATTCACTTCCCACCCGCGCTTGCCGTTCAAGGCTACCGGGTCTTGCACTCCACCGGCTCCGTTCCCAAGACGGAACCGGCAGGAAGGGTGCGGAGCCGGCGTCTGAATGCCGGTGGGCGGGGACGATTCCGATTTCGCCCGTGATGCAGAGAGCGTCACGGTGGCCGAATCACATCGTCTAAGGAGTTCCGCATCAGCGATCCCCGTACCAATGAGCGCATCCGCGTCCCCGAGGTCCGCCTCGTCGGCCCCGCGGGTGAGCAGATCGGTGTTGTCCGCATCGAGGCCGCGCTGCGCCTCGCGCAGGAAGCCGATCTCGACCTCGTCGAGGTCGCCCCCAACTCGAAGCCGCCCGTCGTCAAGATCATGGACTACGGCAAGTTCAAGTACGAGGCCGCCCAGAAGGAAAAGGAAGCTCGCCGCAACCAGGCGAACACGATCCTCAAGGAAGTCCGTTTCCGTCTGAAGATCGAGGCTCACGACTACACGACCAAGCTCAAGCGCGCCGAGGGGTTCCTCAAGGCGGGCGACAAGGTCAAGGCCATGATCCTGTTCCGTGGTCGCGAGCAGTCGCGCCCCGAGCAGGGTGTCCGCCTGCTGCGCAAGTTCGCCGAGGACGTCGCCGAGTTCGGCACCGTGGAGTCGAACCCGACCATCGACGGTCGCAACATGGTCATGGTCGTCGCTCCGCTGAAGAGCAAGTCCGAGGCCAAGCAGGAGCAGAACGCCGTCCGCGACGCGCAGCGCGCCGCGAACAAGCAGGCCGCCCGCGACGCGAAGAGCGATGCGGACGCCTCGGCTGCAGCTCCGGCGGAGTAGCTCCGCCCCCAGAACTCCCGCACCGCGGGTTGACACCGTCGCCTGAGAAGGCGCCATACGAAGGAAGAGAAGATGCCGAAGCAGAAGACCCACTCGGGTGCTAAGAAGCGCTTCAAGATCACCGGCAGCGGAAAGCTGAAGAAGCAGCAGGCCGGGATGCGCCACAACCTCGAGCACAAGTCGAGCCGTCGCACCCGTCGTCTGAACCAGGACCAGGTGCTCTCGAAGGCTGACACCAAGGTCGCGAAGAAGCTTCTCGGCCGCTGACGCGCCCGAACGCACGATAGGAACACAGGAAAATGGCAAGAGTCAAGCGGGCAGTAAACGCCCACAAGAAGCGCCGGGTCATCCTCGAGCGCGCCTCCGGTTACCGCGGACAGCGTTCGCGCCTCTACCGGAAGGCCAAGGAGCAGGTCATCCACTCCCTGGTCTACTCGTACCGGGACCGTCGCAAGCGCAAGGGTGACTTCCGTCGCCTCTGGATCCAGCGCATCAACGCTGCGGCTCGCCAGAACGGCATGACGTACAACCGCTTCATCCAGGGCCTCGGCCTCGCGGGTGTCACGGTCGACCGTCGTATGCTCGCCGACCTCGCGGTCAACGACGCAGCGACGTTCACGACGCTGGTCGAGACGGCGAAGAAGGCTCTGCCCTCCGACGTCAACGCACCGAAGTCGGCTGCGTAAGCACCTCTTCACACAGGGCGCTCTCCTTCGGGAGGGCGCCCTGTGGCGTTTCCGGTCCTGGTTCCGGTGACCGCGACCGTGACGGTGGCGTCGAGCAGGGCCGCCACGGTGACGGCGACCGCGTAGACGACGAGGTCACGGGCGTCGAAGCCGGATCCCAGCACGAGCTCGAGGGGCGGGAAGGCAGCCGCCCACTCCCGGGGCAGCCCGGTGAGCTGGAGCAGTTCTACGCCGCCGCAGAACGCGACCGCGGCGGCACCCACCGCGAGGCGATGCCACCGGGGTGCGACGACGGCCACGAGCAGATAGATGAGCGCGGCGTACAGCGCGTCTCCTGCGATGTCGCCGATCGTCCCGCCCACTCCGCGATGGACGAGCAATCCGATCGCGACCGTCACGAGGGCGAGAGCACCGAGGGCTATCCGTCGGCGCGTGGCCGACCCCGCGGCATCCTTCCTCATGGACGCACCCTATCCCGATGGTGCGGCAGGCAGCCCCGTGTTCCCTAGACTGTGATCGTGCTGGAGAACCCGCGTTCGCCCCGAGTCCGTGCCGTCGCCAAGCTGACCAAGCGCAGTGCGCGCACCGAGACGGGCCTGTTCCTTCTCGAAGGCCCGCAGTCCGTCCGTGAGGCGCTCACCTATCGTCCGGAGGCGATCGTCGAGCTGTTCGCGACGCCGAGCGGCTGGGAGAAGCATCCCGACATCCGGGCGAAGGCCGCCGAAGCCGACATCGACGTCGAGTACGTGACCGAGTACGTGCTCAATGCGATGGCCGACACGGTCACTCCGCAGGGACTGGTGGCTGTCGTCCAGCAGACCCCGACATCGGTGCGCGACATCTTCGACGCGTCGCCGCGGCTCGTCGCGATCTGTGAAGAGGTGCGG
The DNA here is from genome assembly GCA_044900255.1 of Microbacterium sp. NPDC090218. Classification (GTDB taxonomy): domain Bacteria; phylum Actinomycetota; class Actinomycetes; order Actinomycetales; family Microbacteriaceae; genus Microbacterium. The sequence continues at coordinate 1,094,494 of JBJDMS010000002.1, forward strand.
GATCCCGGGAACCTCGGCACGATCATCCGCGCGGCCGATGCTGCGGGTGCGGATGCCGTCGTGCTCACGGGGCGTACCGTCGACCCGTACAACCCGAAGGTCGTGCGTGCCACGACAGGCTCGCTGTTCCACCTCCCGGTCTCGGTCGGGGGAGACCTCGCCGATGTCGTGAAGCGTGCGCATGCGGCGGGTCTGCGCATCCTCGCCGCCGACGTGAAGGGCGACGATCTGCTCGAGGCCCGTGCGGAGGGCGTTCTCGCCGAGCCGACGGGGTGGCTGTTCGGCAATGAGGCGCGTGGGCTGGAAGACGACGCGCTCGAGCTCGCCGACCGGGTGCTGAAGCTGCCGATCTTCGGGCGAGCGGAGTCCCTCAACCTGGCGACGGCCGCCAGCGTGTGCCTCTACGAGAGTGCTTTCGCGCAGCGGGCGACGTCTGCAGGCTGAGCCGGCGAAGAAGCAGGAAGCGGAGTCGATGAGGATTCTGATCGTCGAGGACGACGACCGGGTCGCCGGCGCGCTCGAGGCGTTCCTCGCACGATCCGGCTATGCCACGGTGCGTGCGTCGGACGGGGCATCCGCGCTGGAGCTCCTCGGCGCCGATACGGAGGTCGTCCTCCTCGACCTGGGGCTTCCGGACGTGGACGGCATCGATCTGTGCCGCCGTATCCGGGGACGCTCCGAGGTCCCGATCGTGATCGTGACCGCGCGCAACCAGGTCGCGGAGCGCATCAAGGGACTGCGCGCCGGTGCCGACGACTTCGTCGTGAAGCCGTACGACGTGCACGAGCTCCTCGCCAGGATCGAGGCGGTGACCCGACGATCACGTCCGATGCGTCCGGAATCCGAGGCGCGCGTGCTGCTCCACGGTGGCGACCTGCAGATCGATCTCGTCGCTCGGCAGCTGCTGGTCGACGGGTCGCCGATCGAGCTCACGCGCAAGGAGTTCGACATCATCGCGGTTCTTGCGCGGTACCCAGGCGTCGCGGTGCCGAAGGAGCGCCTGATCCGAGAGGTCTGGAACACGGACTGGCGGGGGTTCGGGCATTCGCTCGAGGTGCACGTCGGCGCGATCCGGAAGAAGACCGGGGCTCGGGGCATCATCGAGACCGTCCGCGGCGTCGGCTATCGTCTCGCGGGGTCCTGAGCCATGCGTCGGCGTCTGGTCATCGTCTTCCTCGTGCCGCTCGTCGCGATCCTCGTCGCGCTCGGAGGCGCTGCTGGGTGGAGTGCGGCGCGCAGCGTCCAGCAGGCCTTCTACACGCAGCAGCTCGGAGACCTCGGGTACTTCGTCACGAGCGCTCGTCAGGCCCTGCGCTCCGGCAGCGCCGCCGTGATCGACGCCGAGGTCATGCGTTTCCAGGAGGTCTACGGGATCGAGGTCACGGTGTTCGACCTGGGCGGCAGCGTCTGGGCGGCGGGTGATCACGGCGCCGACGTGCTCGCGGAGGAGGACGCCGAGCGGGTCAGGCTGGCGCTTTCCGGCCGGCGGGCGGAGCAGCCCGTGACGGTGTATCCCTGGACCGTCGCGGATGCCGCTCTGGCGGAGCCGGTCTTCGATGACGGCGACGTGATCGGTGCGGTGCTGGTGGCCGGCGATGTCGATGCGCCCCGCGCCGCGATCCTGCAGCAGCTGCTGCTCATCTCCGCCATCGCGCTGGTGCTGATCGCGCTCGGGGTGCTGCTCGTGTTCCGGCTCGCCCGATGGGTGCTGTCGCCGGTCAGACAGCTCGATGAGGCGATGGTGGCGATCGAGCGAGGTGAGATGGACGCGCGTGTCGCCGAGGATGCCGGTCCGCCGGAGCTGCGTCGCATGGCACAGGTGTTCAACGGCATGGCCGATGAGATCGAGCGCGTGATGACGCGGCAGCAGGAGTTCGCGTTGAACGCCTCCCACGAGCTGCGCAATCCGCTCAACGCCCTGCTTCTGCGCGTCGAGCACCTGGCGACCGGCCTCGGCAGGGAATGGCGCGACGACGTCGAGGAGACCCGGGAGGAGGGGCGCCGGATGACGCGCATCCTCGAGACCCTGCTCGGCCTCGCCCGTGGCGGACGTGGGGATTCCACGATCTCCGCGGTCGATCTGACGACCCTCTCCGCTCGCCGTCTCGATGCCTGGCGTGACGTCGCCGGGCAGCGCGGGATCTCCCTGCGTGCGACGGGGGAGTCGTCGGTCATGAGCGTGACGGACCGGACGATCGTGGAGAGCGCTCTGGACGCCGTGATCGACAACGCCGTGAAGTTCTCGCCTGATGGCGGTCGGATCGAGGTCGGAGCGCAGCGGACGGGCGATGTCTGCCGGATCACGGTCCGGGATCACGGGCCGGGGTTGACTCCGGAGCAGGCGGTCGCGGCGACGGACAGGTTCTGGCGGAATGCCGAAACGCAGGACACGCCGGGTTCGGGCCTCGGGCTCGCGATCGCGAGCGATCTGCTCGAGACCGTGGGCGGAGAGTTGGCGGTCGCGTCTGCCGACGGCGGCGGTCTCGAAGTCGCCCTGTTGCTCCACGACAGGACGACACCGTGACGGCCGCGGTGCGGCGCCTCGCCGCCGGCGTCCTCGCCTTCCTCCTCCTGGGGGCCCTGGCGGCGTGCAGCCCGCGCGCGAGCGAGTGGACCGACACGGAGTACGTGATCGCGGCGGGCGGGTCGACCGGTGTCTACTACGACTACGGCAGCCATCTCGCCGACGAGCTGTCGGCGTCGCTGGGCATCAGGATGGCCGCCCAGGAGACGGCCGGATCGGTCGACAACCTGCTGCGGGTGGGTTCCGGCGAGGCGCTGATCGGATTCGCCCAGGGCGACGCGGCCGCCGACGCCGTGGCGGGGACCGGGGCGTTCGACGAACCTCTCCCGGTGAAGGCCATGGCCCGCCTGTATGACGAGTACGTGCAGGTCGTGGTGCGCGGCGACTCGGCGATCGACGACATCGGGGACCTGGCCGGTCGTACGATCTCGCTCGGGGCCGAGAACTCCGGCGTGAACGTGATCGCCGGGCGCGTGCTGGATGCGGCCGGCGTCGAGATCGGCACGGTGCGGAACCCGCAACTCGATCTCAGCGAGTCCATCGATGCGATGGAGCGGGGGGAGATCGATGGCTTCTTCTGGGTCGGCGGACTGCCCACCCCGGGGGTCGCGGAGCTCGCCGAGACGTCGTCCGTGCGGCTGCTCCCGATCGAGCAGGACTGGGTCAACGAGGTGAACGACCGGTACTCGCACGCATACCGTCCTGCCGACGTGCCGGCGGGGACGTACGGCCTCGCCGCCTCCGCACCGACGATGGCGGTCCCGAACTACCTCGTCACGGCGTCGGCCACTCCGGACGGCGTCGCACGCGACATCCTCGCCGGGTTGTTCGATGCGCGGCTCCGCCTGGCGGGGGAGGTGCCGACGGCGGCGCTGTTGGACCGCCGCTCGGCGATCTTCACCGGTCCGGTCCCGCTGCATCCGGGCGCGATCGACTACTACCGGGACCTCCGCGGCTGACTGCTCAAGAAATCCTCAAGAAGTCTGACACCGGGCCGGACGCTCTGCCAGTGTGAGGTCGATCGCGCACGATCCGATCCTGCCGCTCAGCTGTCGTTGGGGGGTGACGCGGGAGGACGATCCCGCGGCCCGTGGGGGCGGGCCGTGGGGTACCCATGCAGAGCAGCATTGGTGCCGCGATCAGGTGATTACGAACGTGTAAATCTCACCGAGGTCCCTGGAACACCAGGTACGACGTGGCTAGTTTGGAGAAATGATGACCTCTGATACACCCCTCGTCGTGGTCGAGAACGTCCAGAAGCACTACGGCGATTTCCAGGCGCTCACCGACATCGACCTGAGCGTCAACTCGGGTGAGGTCGTCGTCGTGATCGGGCCGTCGGGTTCCGGCAAGTCGACGCTGTGCCGCACGATCAACCGGCTCGAGACGATCACCAGCGGCACGATCCGCATCGACGGCAAGGAGCTGCCCGCAGAGGGCAAGGGCCTCGCGCATCTCCGTGCCGACGTCGGCATGGTGTTCCAGTCGTTCAACCTCTTCGCCCACCTGACGATCCTCGAGAACGTGACCCTCGGTCCGATCAAGGTCCGCGGTCTCAAGAGGGCGGATGCCGAGAAGGAGGCGATGGTGCTGCTCGAGCGCGTGGGCGTGGCGCAGCAGGCATCCAAGCTCCCGGCGCAGCTCTCCGGTGGTCAGCAGCAGCGTGTCGCGATCGCGCGAGCCCTCGCGATGCAGCCGAAGGTGATGCTGTTCGACGAGCCGACCAGCGCCCTCGACCCCGAGATGATCAACGAGGTCCTCGACGTCATGGTCGGACTCGCCCATGAGGGGATGACGATGATCGTCGTCACGCACGAGATGGGCTTCGCCCGGAAGGCCGCCGATCGCGTGGTCTTCATGGCCGACGGTCGGATCGTGGAGGAGGCGACTCCCGAGGAGTTCTTCACGAACCCCAAGAGCGACCGCGCCAAGGACTTCCTCTCGAAGCTCCTCACGCACTGACCTCGGCGCACCCGACCACACAGACCCTGCACACACAGCACACGAAGGAGACGCACATGCGACGCACACGGACACTGGCAGGCATCGGAATCGCGGCGGTGGCACTGCTCGCGCTCACGGCCTGCAACAGCGGCACGCCGTCCAGCACCGGAGCCCCGGAAGACGGCGGCGAGGAGGAGACCTCCAGCACCCCCTGGACCGTCCTCGAGGATGTCAGCATCGACGGGAGCCCGACGTTCGATCGGATCTCGTCCTCGGGCACGATCAAGGTCGGCGTCAAGGAGGACCAGCCGGGCCTGGGCTACCTCGACCCGGTCACCGGCGACCGCACCGGCTTCGACGTCGACATCGCCCGCTGGATGGCGGCGTCGCTCGGGGTCGACCCCGAGAAGATCGAGTTCCAGGCGATCGCCTCGGCGAACCGCGAGCAGGCGATCGTGAACGGTGACATCGACTACTACGTCGGCACCTACTCGATCACCGACAAGCGCAAGGAGCAGATCTCCTTCGCCGGACCGTACTTCGTCACCGGACAGGGCCTCCTCGTCGGCGCCGACAGCGACATCAAGAGCGTCGACGACCTGAGTGCGTCGACGACGGTCTGCTCGGTGACCGGATCGACGCCGATCCAGAACATCAACACCAACTACCCCGACGTGCCCACCAAGGAGTACGACACGTACTCGAAGTGCGTCGAGGATCTCAAGAACGGTCAGGTCGACGCCGTCACCACCGACGAGGCGATCCTCATCGGCTACGCGGCTCAGGACCCCGACAAGCTCAAGGTCGTCGGGGAGCCGTTCAGCGAGGAGCGCTACGGCATCGGTCTCGCCAAGGGCGATGACGCGCTGGCCGAGTACTTCAACACGCAGCTGACCGACGGCGGAGACATCTGGCAGCAGATCTTCGACAACAACCTCGGTGCCTCCGGGGTCAAGGCGACGCAGCCCGAGGTCGACCCGATCGGTTGATCGCGTGGGGCGGCCGAGTGATTCGGCCGCCCCACTCATCGACAGGGACGACACGAGAACACGAATCGACAGGAGCAGCCGTGGGAGTCATCACCGACCACCTCGATCTGTGGGGTGCAGCACTGCAGGGCACGATCGTGCTGTTCCTCGGGGGCGGCCTCATCGCGCTGGTCCTCGGACTGATCGTGGGAGCGGCGAGAGTGTCCCCGGTCCCCATCGCACGTGCCGTCGGCGGCGTGTACGTGAACTGGATCCGCAACACCCCGCTGACCCTCGTCATGTTCTTCTTCGCGTTCTGCCTCCCGATCCTCTTGGGGGAGCGCGTCAACGCACTGCTCCTGGCGGTCATCGCCCTCGGCATCTACACCGCGACCTATGTCGCCGAGGCGCTGCGGGCGGGCATCAACACGGTGCCGGTCGGGCAGGCGGAAGCGGCCAGGGCGATCGGGCTCAACTTCGGCCAGGTCATGCGCTACGTCGTGCTGCCGCAGGCGACGCGCTCGGTCGTCCCGCCGATGATGAGCGTCCTCATCGCCCTGATGAAGAACACCACGGTCGCCGCCGGCTTCTCGGTCGTCAACCTCGGCACCATCCGGGCGTCGTTGAGCGAGCAGGGCGAGAACGCCCTGGTGGTCCTCCTGTGGGTCATGGTCGTCTTCGTGGTGCTGGTGCTGCTGCTCGCCTGGGTGCAGCGCGTTCTCGAGAACAAGTGGAGGATCGCGCGATGAGTTCCGTCCTTTTCGACGTCCCCGGCCCTCGCGCCGTCGTCCGCAACCGGCTCATCGGAGCCCTCACCGTCGTCGTGGTGCTCGCGATCCTCGGCTGGGTCGTCTGGCGGCTCGTCGCCACAGGGCAGTTCACCGCCGAGAAGTGGAACATCTTCACCTTCTCCGCCGTCTGGGTGCGGTTCGGGCAGGGACTGATGGCCACGCTGGCGGCGTTCGGCGTCGCCGCGGTCGGCTCGATCGTCCTCGGCTTCGTCCTCGGCATCGGGCGCCTGTCCGACCACGCCTGGGTGCGCGAGCCGGTCCGGTGGATCATCGAGGTGCTGCGGGCTGTGCCCGTCCTCGTGCTCATGATGCTGCTGTACTACGGCCTCCCCGTGATCGGCGTGAAGATGCCGCCGTACTGGGCGGTCGTGATCGCGCTGATCGTCTACAACGGGTCCGTGCTCGCCGAGGTGCTGCGCGCCGGTATCGAGTCGCTGCCGCGCGGGCAGCAGGAGGCCGGCTACGCGATCGGTCTGCGCAAGACCGGGGTGATGTACTTCATCCTGATCCCGCAGGCGGTGCGGGCGATGATGCCGGTGATCATCGCGCAGCTCGTCGTCGCGCTGAAGGACACCGCACTCGGGTTCATCATCACGTACCAGGAGCTCCTCTACGTCATCAACCAGATCGGCAACCAGGCGCCGTACGGCTCCCCGCTGATCCCCGCGGCGATCATCGGGGGATCGATGTACGTGGCCGTCTGCCTCGTGCTCTCCTACATCGCCTACCGCCTGCAGCGTCGGGCGAAGCGCTCGCCCAAGGCCGGACCCGCGGTGCCGGACCCCCGTCAGCACGGAGGCGAGACGAACACCTCGCTCATCGTCCTGCAGAACGAGGGCGGTCCTGGAGGCGGAGCGCCGCGCTGACCCGCCAAAGGGACCCACGCGCCCCCGGTAGACTCGATTCTCGTGTCAGAGTCTCCTGAAATCACCCCGGAAGCGGTCGAAGCCGCTGTCGCCGACGCCCTCGCGGCGATCGCCGCAGCCACCGACACCGCTGAGCTGAAAGCGGCCCGCGCCGCACACGTCGCCGACGGATCGCCGCTCGCGGTCCTCAACGCCTCGATGCGACAGGTCGCTCCCGAGAACAAGGCCGCGTTCGGCAAACTCGTCGGCCAGGGCCGCGGGCAGGTGACGCAGGCGCTCGCCGCCAAGGAGGCCGAGCTCGCTGCGGCCGAGGTCGCCGCCCGCCTCGAAGCCGAGCGGGTCGACATCACCGCCGTGCCGTCCCGGACGCGCGTCGGCGCCCGACACCCGCTCACCCTCCTCCAGGACCAGGTCTGCGACATCTTCGTCGGCATGGGCTGGGAGATCGCGGAGGGACCCGAGCTCGAGCACGAGTGGTTCAACTTCGACGCCCTGAACTTCGACGTCGACCACCCTGCTCGCCAGGAACAGGACACGTTCTACGTCGACCCGCCCTCGCGCCACCTGGTGATGCGCACGCACACGAGCCCGGTCCAGGTGCGCTCGATGCTCGACCGCGAGGTGCCGATCTATGTGCTCTGCCCCGGTCGCGTGTACCGGACCGACGAGTTCGACGCGACGCATCTGCCGGTGTTCACCCAGTTCGAGGGGCTCGTCATCGACAAGGGCATCACGATGGCGCACCTCAAGGGCACACTCGACCACTTCGCGAAGCAGCTCTTCGGTCCTGAGGCCAAGACGCGCTTCCGCACCAACTACTTCCCCTTCACCGAGCCGTCCGCCGAGCTCGACCTGTGGCACCCGACCTTCAAGGGCGGCGCGCGCTGGATCGAGTGGGGCGGCTGCGGCATGGTCAACCCGAACGTCCTGCGGGCGGCCGGGATCGACCCCGAGGAGTACAGCGGCTTCGCGTTCGGCATGGGTATCGAGCGTGGACTGATGTTCCGCAGCGATGTCCAGGACATGCGTGACATGGCCGAGGGCGATGTCCGATTCAGCGAGCAGTACGGGATGGTGGTGTGATGCGCGTCCCGCTTTCGTGGCTGCGTGAGTACGTCGATCTGGCAGCGGATGCCACGCCCGAGGACGTCCTCGGCGCTCTGGTGACCGTGGGCTTCGAAGAGGAGGACGTGCACCGCTTCGACATCTCCGGGCCCGTGGTCGTGGGCCAGGTCGTCTCGATCGAGCCCGAGCCGCAGTCCAACGGCAAGACCATCAACTGGTGCCAGGTCGACGTGGGCGAGGCGAACGGCGGCCTCCGTGGAATCGTCTGCGGTGCGCACAACTTCGTCGTCGGAGACAAGGTCGTCGTCACCCTGCCCGGTGCCGTGCTGCCCGGTCCGTTCCCGATCGCGGCGCGCAAGACGTACGGCCACGTGTCGGACGGCATGATCGCCTCCGCGCGTGAACTGGGCCTCGGCGACGAGCACAACGGCATCGTCGTGCTGTCGGACCTCGGCATCGACGCGCCGGTCGGCACCGACGCGATCGCGCTGCTGGGTCTCGACGATGTCGCGGTGGAGATCAACGTCACCCCCGACCGCGGCTACGCGTTCTCTCTGCGAGGCGTGGCCCGTGAGTACGCGCACGCGACGGGTGCGGCCTTCCGCGACCCCGCCGAGCGCGACTTCGCCGACCTGCAGCCGGGCACGGGACACACGACCGTCGTCGACGACGCCGCCCCCGTGCGCGGACGCGTCGGCGCGAGCGAGTTCGTCACCCGCGTCGTCCGCGATGTCGACCCCTCGCGTCCGACGCCACCGTGGATGGTCGCTCGGCTCAGCCTCGCGGGCATGCGCTCGCTGGGCGTGCTGATCGACATCACCAACTACGTGATGCTCGAGCTCGGCCAGCCGCTGCACGGGTACGACCTCGACAAGCTCAAGGGCGGGATCACGGTCCGTCGGGCGACCCCGGGCGAGAAGATGACGACGCTCGACGGTGTCGAACGCGCCCTGCACGTCGAAGACCTCCTCATCACCGATGAGTCCGGACCGATCGGTCTCGCCGGAGTCATGGGCGGCGGCACGACCGAGATGAGCGACACGACGCGGAACGTCCTCATCGAAGCAGCGAACTTCGACCCGACGACCATCGCCCGTTCGGCGCGGCGGCACAAGCTGCCCAGCGAGGCGTCCAAGCGCTTCGAGCGCGGCGTCGACCCCCTCATCCCGTTCGTCGCCGCTCGTCGCGTCGCCGACCTCATGGTCGAGCTCGCCGGCGGCACGCTCACCGACGAGGGTGGCGCGCTGTTCGCCGAGGTGTTCGTCGCCGACATCGAGCTGCCCGCCGGCTTCGTGCAGGGGCTCATCGGCGTCGACTACACCGACGACGAGATCACCGGTGCGCTGACCACGATCGGCGCGGACGTCACCGCGGTGGAGGACGGCTCCGGCTGGACCGTGATCCCGCCCACCTGGCGTCCCGACCTCACCGACAAGTGGACGCTCGCCGAGGAGGTCGCCCGCATCCACGGGCTCGACCGCATCCCCTCGGTGCTGCCGACGCCGCCGTCCGGCCGCGGCCTCACCGCGCACCAGCAGGGTCGTCGCCGCGTGGCCGATGCTCTGGCTGCGGCGGGGCTCGTCGAGACGCCGTCGTTCCCGTTCACCACGGAGGCGCAGAACGACCTGCACGGCTCCGCGTCGGGCGAGCACCTGCCGAGCATCCGCCTGGCGAACCCGCTCGACGGACAGGCGCCGTACCTGCGCCGCTCGCTCATCCCCGGCCTGCTGCAGACCGCGCACCGCAACATCTCGCGCGGGCTCACCGACCTCGCGATCTTCGAGACCGGCGTCGTGTTCCTGCCCGAGCCCGGCGTCGAGTACGGCACGGAGGAGGTGCCGCCCCTGGGTGAGCGCCCGTCTGACGAGACGCTCGCTGCGCTGAACGCCTCGATCCCGCCGCAGCACCGGTTCATCTCGGCACTGCTGACGGGGCACGTGTCGCCGCGGCAGCCTGGCCGCCCGGCCGAGGCCGCCGGTCTGGTCGAGGCGCTGGATGCGGTCCGCGTGATCGCGGCCGCCGCCGGTGTGGACATCGACGTCGTTCAGGCCGAACGTGCCGCCCTTCACCCCGGCCGCACCGGATCGCTCCTGGTCGCGGGTGAAGAGGTCGGATACGTCGGCGAACTGCACCCCGCCGTGGCGGAGGACGCTGACCTTCCCGGGCGCGCGACCGTGTTCGAGCTCGACCTCGACCGCATCCTGACGCTCGCGGGCGGACGGGTCGTCGCGGCCTCGCTGTCGACGTTCCCCGCGGCGACACAGGACGTCTCGCTCACGCTGCCGGCAGAGATCCCCGCCGCCGATGTGCAGGCGGCACTCGCCGAGGGCGCCGGTGCGCTGCTCGAGTCGGTGCGGCTCGTGGACGACTATCGCGGTGAGGGCGTGCCGGAAGGGGCCAAGAGCCTGACCTTCGCACTGCGCTTCCGCGCCGACGACAGAACCCTCACCGCCGCCGAGGCCACCGAGGCCAAGCTCGCCGGCGTCGAGGTCGCCGCGCAGCGCTTCGGAGCCGCTCTGCGCGACTGAGCAGGACATCGGAAGAACCTGCCCGTCCTCGGATCATCCGGGGCGGCACCGGAGTAGCGTGGCGGGATGAGCATCCTCCCCCAGAGCACACCGGCCGCCGTCCCCGATGACGCGCGACCGCTCGGAGAGGGGCCGTTCCTCGCACCCGGAGCGCAGATCGACTGGCACTACCGGAAGCCGGGGTGGCAGGCGGGTGAGCCGTCCACGATCTCCCCGATGCGGGTCGTGCGCGACGATGAGCGCGGACTGGTCGCCTGGCTCGCGCCCGGGACGCTGCAGGAGTCGCAGGGGGCGCCCGACGGACAGCGACTGCGCTCGGTGCCGTTGGACCGCCGCTGGCTCGAGACCCGCACGCGGATCGTCGAGGAATGGTGGGGGAATGGGGTGCTTCGCATCGCGCCCGCCGGGATGCCGTGGTCGGTCTGGCTGTTCTGGAGCGACACCGGCGGAGCGGACTGGGTGTTCGCGGGGTGGTACGTGAACCTCGAGAACGCTCACCTGCGCACCGACCGTGACACCTACTCGTCCGATCACGTCCTCGACGTCGAGATCGATCCGCAGGGCGGCCTCCATCTCAAGGACGAGGATGAGCTCGTCGCCGCGATCGAGCAGGGGCGGCTCAGCTCGGAACAAGCCGCGCAGATCGAGAGACATGCCGATGCGGCGATCGCGTCGTTCGATGCGGGGGACTGGCCTTTCGACGAGGAGTGGCGCGACTGGCGTCCGGATCCGTCCTGGAGCACCCCCGTTCTCGCCGGTCTCGATCAGCTCGAGGCGCGGCGCGATCTGCTCTGAGCGGAAGCTCTACCGCGGGTGCCGGGTTCCTGCTGACATGGAGCCATGACGGATGTGCTGATCCTCGGCGGTACGGGCTGGCTCTCCGGGCGGATCGCCCGTCGATGGCTCGATGCCGGTGCGAGCGTGACCTGCCTCGCCCGAGGGTCGCGCCCCGCACCCGACGGAACCCGGCTCGTGCGTGGGGACAGGGATGCCCCCGAAGCGTATGTCGCGCTGGCGCAGCGCGACTGGGACCACATCGTCGATATCTCCTCCCAGGCGTCTCATGTCGCCCAGGCCGTCGAGATCCTCGGCGAGAGAGCAGCGCGCTGGACCTACGTGTCGTCGATGTCGGTCTACTCCGACGACCAGACGGTGGGTGCGGACGAATCGGCGCCCCGGCACCCGGCCGCTCGTCCCGGCGACGAGTACGAGTACGGGGCGCAGAAGGCCGCGGCCGAGGATGCCGTCTCGGAGCTCGGGGAACGCGGCTTCATCGTGCGCCCGGGGCTGATCGTCGGGGACGGGGATCCGAGCGACCGGTTCGGCTACTGGGCCGCCGCGTTCCTGCGAGCCGGCCGGGGCCCGGTGCTGCTGCCGCCGCTCGAGGGACGAGCGGCGCAGGTGATCGACGTGGACGACGTTGCCGACGTCGTCGTCACGGCCACCCGGAGTGGGGCGGTGAATGCGATCGGAGACGGTCATCCTCTCGCCGACGTGCTGCAGGCGGTTCGTGCGGCCGCCGGTCATAGCGGTGACGTCGTCGTCGCCGAGGAGGAGTGGCTCGTCGCTCACGGCGTGGAGTATTGGGCGGGGCCGCGATCGCTCCCACTGTGGCTCCCCCCGGACATGGCAGGCTTCATGACCCGCTCGAACGCAGCCCTCCACGCGGCGGGCGGTCGGCTCCGCGCGCTGACCGAGACCGTCGACCGCGTCGTCGCCGACGAACGGGAGCGCGGTGCGGATCGCGTCCGCCGTGCCGGACTCACCCGTGCGGAGGAGGTGGCTCTCCTGGCCGATCGCTAGACTGCGAGCAGTGACACGGGGTGCCGCATCCGCGGCTGAGAACAGACCCGTCGAACCTGATCTAGTTCGTACTAGCGAAGGGATGTCGCGATGAGCGATCTTCTGCGTCCTGATTCCACCACCGATCTCGCCGGCTCGGCTGCGACACTGCTGGGGGTGCTGCGCGAGGCGCCACCGCTCACGCACTGCATCACCAACACCGTCGTCACGGGGTTCACGGCCAACGTGCTCCTCGCCCTCGGCGCCGCACCGGCGATGGTCGACATCGTCGGTGAGGCCGAGCTGTTCGCCGGGGTGGCCTCCGGCGTGCTGATCAACCTGGGCACGCCCACGCCCGAACAGCGGTCCGCGAGTCTCGAGGCGGTCTCGGGCGCCACGGCATCCGGCACGCCCTGGGTGCTCGACCCGGTCGCCATCGGCACCCTCCCGATCCGCACCGCCCTCGCACATCAGTTGGCGGAGCACCGGCCGACGGCGATCCGGGGCAATGCCTCCGAGATCCTCGCCCTCGCCGGCCTCAGCGCCGGCGGTCGGGGTGTGGACGCGACCGACAGCACGGATGCCGCCGCCGATGCCGCCGCTGCGCTGGCACGCAGGACGGGCGGGGTGGTCGCCGTGTCCGGTCCGATAGACCTCATCACCGACGGCGTGCGGGTGCTGCGACTCGCGAACGGCGATGAGCTGCTCACCCGGGTCACCGGCGGAGGCTGCGCTCTCGGAGCGGTGATGGCTGCGTTCCTCGGTGCCGCCAGGGAGACGGGACACGACCCCCTCACCGCGGTCGCCGCCGCCAGCTTGAGCTACACGATCGCCGCCGAGCACGCCGCCGCGATCGCGAACGGACCGGGGAGCTTCGCTGTCGCGCTGCTGGACGCGCTCGCCGCGTTGCGCCCCGAAGACGTCGTCGCCGAAGCACGCGTCGAGGGCGGTGTGCTGTGAACGCCGATCTCTCGCTCTACCTCGTCACCGACCCTGTGCTCTGCGGGGACCGCGGCGTCGTCGAGACCGTGCGCCGCGCCGTGGACGGCGGGGTGCGCATCGTGCAGCTGCGCGACAAGACCGCGACCGATGCCGAGACCGTCGATCAGTTGATCGCGTTGTCGCGGGTGATCGACGGGCGGGCGCTGCTCGTCGTGAACGACAGGCTCGAGGCCGCCCTCGCCGCCCGCGAGCGGGGGGCACGTGTCGATGGGGTGCACCTGGGGCAAGGCGATGAGTCGGTGCGGCGGGCGCGCGAGGCACTCGGCCCCGAGGCGCTGATCGGTCTCACCGCGAACAGTCCTGCACATCTCGACGCGGTCGTCGCGCTGCCGGCCGGAACCGTCGACTACCTGGGGGTCGGCGTGATCCGTCCCACCGCGACCAAGCCGGATCACCCGGCTCCCCTCGGCATCGACGGGTTCCGCGAGTTCGCGGCGAACAGTCCGCTCCCGTGCGTCGCGATCGGCGGCGTCGGCATCGACGACACCGAGGCACTGCGCGATGCCGGCGCGGTCGGACTCGCCGTCGTCTCGGCGCTGTGCGCGGCCGATGACCCCGCTGCGACCGCCGGCGCGTTCCGTCGACGGTGGCGCGTCGGCTCCGTGCCCCGCGTGCTGAGCATCGCCGGGAGCGATCCATCCGGCGGAGCGGGGATCCAGGCCGACCTCAAGTCGATCGCGGCGAACGGCGGTTACGGGATGGCCGTCCTCACCGCGCTGACCGCGCAGAACACCCGGGGCGTGCGCGGCGTGCATGTGCCTCCCGCGGACTTCCTCCGCGCCCAGCTCGAGGCGGTGTCCGACGACATCGACATCGACGCGGTGAAGATCGGGATGCTGGCCGACGCCGAGGTCATCCGAACCGTCGGGGAGTGGCTCGATCAGGTGCGTCCGCCGGTCGTCGTGCTCGATCCGGTCATGGTGGCCACCTCGGGGGACCGGCTGCTGGAGCCGGATGCGGAGCGAGAGCTGCGCGACCTGCTCGACCGGGCGACCCTCGTGACGCCGAACCTCGCCGAGCTCGCCGTCCTCTCAGGCCGCGACATCGTCGACTGGGCCGACGCGATCGGTGCGGCGGAGGACCTCTCCTCCGCCGTGGGTGCCGCCGTCCTCGTCAAGGGCGGCCACCTCACAGGCGACGAAGCCCCGGATGCCCTGGTCGATGCCCGCCGCGGCCTGCGGCAGGAGTTCACCGGCCCTCGCATCGTCACCTCGAGCACCCACGGGACCGGCTGCTCGCTGTCCTCGGCACTCGCGACGCTGCTCGGGCAAGGGGCTGAGCCCGTTGCGGCCGTCCACGCGGCGCGCACCTGGCTCCGCGAATCCCTCCGTGCGGGAGAGGCGCTGCGGGTGGGAGGCGGGCACGGACCCATCAACCACTTCGCCGGTCTGTGGGCGCGGGCGGGCACGACGACCGGCCCGGAGTCGACGGATATCGCTGCCGACTGGTGGCAGCGTATCGCCGGTATCCGCGCGGAGATCGACGAGCTGCCGTTCGTCTGCGCGCTCGCCGACGGTTCACTGGAACGGGAGCCGTTCCTGTCGTACCTGGCTCAGGACGCGCTGTACCTGCGCGAGTACGCCCGCGTCCTCAGCGAGGCGGCCCGCCTCGCTCCCACATCGGCGGAGCAGGCCTTCTGGGCGAACTCCGCACACGGCTCCATCGTCGGCGAACTCGAGCTGCACGCGTCCTGGCTGACGCCGTCCCAAGGGGTGAGCGAGGCGACGTTCGCGGTGGAACCCTCCACGGCGACCACGGCGTACCTCGACCACCTGCGCTCGGTCGCTTTCGGTGGCAGCTATGCCGAGATCGTCGCCGCGGTGCTCCCGTGCTTCTGGCTCTACACGGACCTCGGTCGGCGTCTGCACGCCGGCGAGTTCGGGGAGTACGCCCGCGACCCGCGGCATCCCTACGCCTCCTGGCTCAGGACCTACGCGGATCCGGCGTTCGAGGAGGCGACCGAGACGGCGATCGCGTACGCCGCCCGAGCGGCCGAGCGGGCGGACGACGGGACGAGGGCGCGCATGCTCCGTGCGTTCGAGGCATCGAGCGCACACGAGCACGCCTTCTTCGCCGCGCCGCTGGAGCCGACGCCGGCCGGATGACGGTCCGGATTTGCGGTGGCTGCCGAGGCCGCGCTACTGTCGCGACATGCCTTCGGCCGCCACCGCTTCTTCGACGCTCGCTCCGAGTGTCATCGCTGTGCGCCGACGCCGCGGCCGCCGACTGTAGGCGACCCCGCCCTCCTGCCTGCCCACGCGCGGCGGTCGAGAGCCGGTGTCGCCGCCTCCGGCCCCGCCCGCGGTCCTTCTTTCGAGGGAGGACCCGACCGTTAAGGTAGAAGCATGACGTATTCCGTCGCCGTCTCCGGCGCATCCGGCTACGCAGGCGGCGAGATCCTACGCCTCCTGGCCGACCATCCCGACATGGAGATCCGCACCGTCACGGCGCATTCGAACGCCGGACAGCCTCTCGTCGACCACCAGCCGCACCTGCGCTCCCTCGCACACCTCACGCTGCAGGACACGACGCCGGAGATCCTCTCCGGCCACGACATCGTGTTCCTCGCGCTCCCGCACGGGCAGTCGGGCCAGTACACCGACGCGTTGAACGACGCACCGCTTGTGATCGACGCAGGAGCGGACCATCGGCTCACATCGGCGTCGGCATGGGACGCGTTCTACGGCGGTGCTTTCCACGAGCCGTGGACGTACGGGGTGCCGGAGCTCCTGGTCGCCGGTGTGAAGCAGCGCGAGCACCTTCGCGGTGCGACCCGCATCGCCGCGCCCGGCTGCAATGCCTCCACCGTGAGCCTCAGTCTCGCTCCCGGTGTGGCCGCCGGTGTGATCGACGCTTCCGACATCGTCTCGGTGCTGGCCGTGGGCCCGTCCGGTGCGGGGAAGAGCCTCAAGACCAACCTCCTCGCGAGCGAGATCCTCGGCTCCGCGAACCCGTATGCGGTCGGCGGAACCCACCGGCACATCCCGGAGATCCGGCAGGCGCTCGCCGCGGCGTCGGGTGCGGACCCGGACGGGATCCGGATCTCCTTCACCCCGGTGCTGGTCCCGATGTCGCGCGGCATCCTCGCCACGTCGACGGCGCCGATCGTCCCCGGGACGACCGACGTGCAGATCCGCGACGCGTGGCAGAGCGCCTACGGCGACGAGACCTTCGTGCAGCTGCTCCCGGAAGGGCGGTTCCCGCGCACCGCCGACGTCATCGGCGCCAACACCGCGCTGATCGGTCTCGCGATCGACCGCTCCGCCAACCGGGTCACCGTGGTCACCGCGGTCGACAACCTCGTCAAGGGCACCGCCGGCGCTGCCATCCAATCCATGAACATCGCGCTGGGACTGCCCGAGGCCCGCGCCCTCTCACTGAACGGAGTCGCGCCGTGAGCGTCACCGCCCCCGCAGGATTCGAGGCGGCCGGTGTGGCCGCAGGACTCAAGTCGACCGGAAAGCCCGACGTCGCCGTGGTCGTCAACCGCGGGCCGCGCAAGGTCGGCGCCGCCGTCTTCACCAGCAATCGTGCCAAGGCGAACCCGATCATCTGGTCGCAGCAGGCCGTCGCCGACCGCGTCGTCGAGGCTGTCGTGCTCAACTCGGGGGGAGCGAACTGCTTCACCGGCGCCTTCGGGTTCCAGACCACTCACCAGACCGCAGAGAAGGCCGCCGAGCTCCTCGGCGTCAGCGCCGGCGATGTGCTCATCTGCTCCACCGGTCTCATCGGCACCGGCGACGAGACGTTCCGCGCCCGGGTGCTCGCCGGCACCGAGCAGGCGATCGCCGAGCTCAGCGCCGACGGTGGAGAGGATGCTGCGCGCGCCATCATGACCACCGACACGGTCGCGAAGACGGCCGTGATCAGCCGCGACGGCTGGACGATCGGCGGCATGGCGAAGGGGGCGGGGATGCTCGCGCCCGGGCTCGCCACGATGCTCGTGGTGATCACGACCGACGCCGTTCTCGAGCCGCTCCAGGCCGACGAGGTGTTGCGCCGCGCGACGGGGAAGACGTTCGACCGGCTCGATTCCGACGGCTGCATGTCGACCAACGACCAGGTCACGCTCCTCGCCAACGGCGCCTCCGAGGTCGTCCCCGACCTCGACGATTTCGCCGCTGCTCTCATCGAGCTGTGTCAGGAGCTCGCGGTCAAGCTGCAGGGCGATGCCGAGGGGGCGAGCCACGACATCACGATCGAGGTCCAGCATGCGGTGTCCGAGCAGGACGCCGTCGAGGTGGGCCGGTCCGTTGCGCGCAACAACCTGTTCAAGGCCGCCATCTTCGGCAACGACCCGAACTGGGGTCGCGTGCTCGCCGCGATCGGCACCACGAACGCGCAGTTCGACCCGTATGACGTCGACGTCTGGATGAACGGCGTCCGCGTCTGCACCGAAGGCGGCCCCGACCGTCCGCGGGAGGAGGTCGACCTCACCCCGCGCGCCACGCACCTCGTGGTCGACCTCAAGTCGGGCGAGGCCACGGCCACGGTCCTCACCAACGACCTCACCCACGACTACGTCCACGAGAACAGCGCCTACGCCTCATGACCGACATCCAGGACACGCCCGCCGAGGTCGCCGCGCAGAAGGCCACCACGCTCATCGAGTCGCTGCCGTGGCTCAAGAAGTTCCGCGACCAGATCGTCGTGATCAAGTACGGCGGCAACGCCATGGTCTCGGAAGAGCTGCAGGACGCGTTCGCACAGGACATCGCGTACCTCCGCTATGTCGGTGTGCTGCCGGTGGTCGTCCACGGCGGTGGTCCGCAGATCTCGAACATGCTGCAGCGTCTCGAGATCCCGAGCGAGTTCAAGGGCGGCTACCGCGTCACCAACACCGAGGCGATCAGCGTCGTGCGCATGGTGCTCACCGGGCAGGTGAACCCGCAGCTCGTGTCCAAGATCAACTCGCACGGACCGATCGCCACCGGGCTCAGCGGTGAGGACGCCGGTCTCTTCGGCGGACGCCGCCGCGGTGTCGTGATCGACGGCGAAGAGATCGACCTCGGTCGCGTGGGCGATGTCGTCGAGGTCGATCCGACGCCGGTGCTCGATCACCTCGCGGCCGGGCGCATCCCCGTGGTCTCGAGCATCGCGCCCGATCTCGACCACCCCGGCCAGTCGCTGAACGTCAATGCGGATGCCGCGGCCGCCGCGCTCGCGGTGGCGCTGAACGCCCGCAAGCTCGTGATCCTCACGGACGTGCCGGGGCTCTACGCGGACTGGCCCAACCGCGACTCGCTCGTCTCGCACCTCACGTCGGAGGCGCTCATCGAGATGCTGCCGAAGCTCGAGTCGGGGATGATCCCGAAGATGCGCGCCTGCCTCGACGCGGTCGAGGGCGGCGTCGACGCGGCGGCGATCATCGACGGTCGGGTGCCGCACTCGGTGCTCGTCGAACTCTTCACCAGCAAGGGAATCGGGACCGAAGTGGTCCTGGGAAAGAACGAGGTGACGGCATGACCGTCTGGCAGGACGATGCAGCACGCGATCTCGTGCTCAACGCGGGGGAGCGGCTCGCGCTGCTGGTCCGCGGTGAGGGCTCGTACCTGTGGGACGCCGAAGGCCGACGCCACCTCGACTTCCTCGCGGGTATCGCGGTGACCTCCCTCGGCCATGCGCACCCGGCCTTCGTCGACGCGGTGTCCACCCAGGCGGCGACCCTCGCCCACGTGTCGAACTACTTCGCGACCCCGCCCCAGCTCGCGCTCGCCGCACGGCTCAAGCGCCTCGCGGGTGCCGGCATCGACGGTCGCGTGTTCTTCTCGAATTCCGGCGCCGAAGCGAACGAGGCCGCGTTCAAGCTCGCCCGCCTACACGGCGGCACCGAGCGCCCGCGCATCCTCGCGCTCGAGAACGGCTTCCACGGTCGCACCATGGGTTCCCTCGCGCTCACCGCGAAGGCCTCCATGCGCGCGCCGTTCGAACCGATGCCGGCCGGTGTCGAGCACATCCCGGCCACGATCGAGGCCCTGAAGGCGGCGATGGACGACCGGGTCGCCGCCGTGATCGTCGAGCCCATCCAGGGCGAGGCCGGTGTCGTCGAGCTGCCGGAGGGGTACCTCGCCGCTGCGCGCTCGCTGACGCTCGCGCACGGCGCACTGCTGATCGTGGACGAGATCCAGACCGGTGCGGGCCGTACCGGTGAGTGGTTCGGCTTCAGTCACGAGGGCATCACGCCCGACGCCATCACCCTCGCGAAGGGCATCGGCGGAGGCTTCCCGATCGGAGCGCTCGTCACCTACGGTGCCGCCAGCTCGCTGTTCACCCCGGGGTCGCACGGATCCACGTTCGGCGGGAACCCGCTCGCGACCGCGGTCGCCGACGCGGTGCTGGCCGAGATCGAGAGCGCGGGACTGGTCGAGAACGCCGCCCGCCGCGGCGCGGAGCTGCGGGAGATCCTGCTCGGCATCGATTCCCCGCTGATCGACGGGGTGCGCGGACGCGGCCTCCTCATCGGCGTCGCTCTGGCCGAGCCGGTCGCCGGCGCCGTGGTGGCCGCGGCGCAGGAGCGCGGCCTCATCGTCAACGCCGCCAACCCCGAGACCGTCCGCATCGCGCCGGCGCTCACGATCGGTGATGCGGAACTCGCCGAGTTCCGCGAGCTGTTCACCGCCGCCCTCGCCGATGTCCAGGCATCCCTTCCCGGAAAGGTATCCGCATGACCCGCCACCTGCTGCGTGACGACGACCTGACGCCCGCCGAGCAGGCGGAGATCCTCGATCTCGCCCTCGAACTGAAGAAGGACCGCTGGGCGGACAAGAGCCTCGCCGGCCCGCAGACCGTCGCGGTGATCTTCGACAAGTCGTCCACGCGCACCCGGGTGTCGTTCGCGGTGGGCATCGCCGACCTCGGCGGCTCGCCGCTCATCATCTCGACGGCGAGCAGCCAGCTCGGCGGCAAAGAGACGCCGTCCGACACCGCACGCGTGCTGGAGCGCCAGGTCGCCGCGATCGTCTGGCGCACGTACGCGCAGTCCGGTCTCGAGGAGATGGCAGCCGGCACGCGCGTACCGGTCATCAACGCGCTCTCCGACGACTTCCACCCGTGCCAGCTGCTCGCCGACCTACTGACGATCCGTGAGCACAAGGGTCAGCTGAAGGGGCTCACGCTCACGTTCTTCGGTGACGGACAGAGCAACATGGCGCACTCCTACGCCCTCGCCTGCGTCACGGCCGGCATGCATGTGCGGATCGCTTCGCCGGAGGACTACGCCCCCCGTGCCGACGTCATCGAGGCCGCCGATCGCCGTGCGGCGGAGACCGGCGGATCCATCACGCTCTACACCGATCCGGTCGAGGCTGCCGCCGGTGCGGACGTCGTCGTCACCGACACGTGGGTCTCGATGGGCAAGGAGGAGGAGAAGATCGCGCGCATCCGCGATCTCGGCGGCTACAAGGTCACTCCCGAGACGATGACCCTCGCCGATCCCGAGGCGATCTTCATCCACTGCCTCCCCGCGGATCGCGGCTACGAGGTGGACTCGTCGGTCATCGACGGGCCGCAGAGCGTCGTGTGGGATGAGGCGGAGAACCGGCTGCACGCGCAGAAGGCGCTCTTGGTGTGGCTGCTCGGCAAGAAGGACGCGTGATGACCGACTCGACGCACGAAGGCACCAACGAGGGTGCGCTCTGGGGTGCCCGCTTCGCCACGGGTCCCTCTCCGGAGCTGGTCGAGCTCAGTCGCTCCACGCACTTCGACTGGATCCTCGCGCCCTACGACATCGCCGGCTCCCATGCGCACGCGACCGCCCTCGAAGCGGCCGGATACCTCGAGCCCGATGAGGCGCGGCGGATGCACGAGGGACTGGATGCGGTGGCGCGCAAGGTCGCCGACGGCACCCTGCGTCCCGTGCCGACCGATGAGGACGTGCACGGCGCGCTGGAGCAGGCGCTGATCGCCGAGCTCGGTCCCGAGCTGGGCGGGCGGCTGCGTGCCGGTCGCAGCCGCAACGACCAGATCGCGACCCTCGTGCGCATGTACCTGATCGACCACGCCCGGGTCATCGCCCGTGATGTCCTGCGGGTGATCGACGCGCTGGTGGCCCAGGCCGAGGCGCACCCCGCGGCGATCCTCCCCGGACGCACCCACCTGCAGCACGCGCAGCCCGTGCTGCTCGCCCATCACCTCCAGGCGCACGGCTGGCCGCTGGTGCGGGAGCTCGAGCGTCTCGTCGACTGGCGTCGCCGCGCGGGTGTCTCGCCATACGGCGGGGGAGCGCTGGCCGGTTCCACTCTCGGCCTCGACCCCGCACTCGTGGCGACCGAGCTGGGACTCGACCGCCCGGCCGAGAACTCGCTCGACGGCACCGCCGCTCGCGACGTCGTGGCGGAGTTCGCGTTCATCACGGCCATGACCGGTGTCGACATCTCGCGCCTGTCCGAGGAGATCATCCTCTGGAACACCCGCGAGTTCGGCTTCGTCACGCTCGACGACGGGTACTCGACGGGCTCGAGCATCATGCCGCAGAAAAAGAACCCCGACATCGCCGAGCTCGCGCGCGGAAAGTCGGGTCGCCTCATCGGCAACCTGTCGGGGCTGATGGCCACGCTGAAGGGTCTCCCGCTGGCGTACAACCGCGACCTGCAGGAGGACAAGGAGCCCGTCTTCGACTCGGTGCAGACCCTCGAGGTCGTGCTCCCTGCCTTCGCCGGCATGATCGCGACCCTGCGTTTCGACACCGAGCGCATGGCGGCGCTGGCGCCGCAGGGCTTCTCGCTCGCGACCGACGTCGCAGAGTGGCTCGTGAAGCGCCGGGTGCCTTTCCGCGACGCCCACGAGATCTCGGGCGCCCTGGTGCGCGCGTGCGAGGAGCAGGGCATCGGGCTCGAGGATGCCTCCGACGAGCTGCTGCTGTCGGTGTCGCCGCATCTGGTGCCCGAGGTGCGTGAAGTGCTCACGATCGAGGGGTCGGTCGCGTCCCGGACCGGCGTCGGTGGTACGGCTCCGGTGCGTGTCGCGGAGCAGCGCGCCGAACTCGTCGCCCGCGCGCAGGCCGCCGCGCACGCTCTCGGTCTGTAGTCCGGGCCGTCGGTCACTGGGGTCCTGCTCCCGAGTGTTCTCGTCGGGGGACGATCCGCCGAGGGTGAGACGATCGGCCGAGGGTTTGTGTGAAACCCTCCGTCGATCGTCATCCCCTCGGTGAATCGTCACCCTCCCGGCGGTCACGGTCGCGGCGGTCACCCACCCGGCGGTCACGGTCGAGGCCGTCACCGGGGCGCCGGCATCCGTCGGAGTGCACCGATGACGGCCGCCTGGACGGTCGGCCAGTCATGGACGATCTGGGCGTAGTCGAACCGGAGTGTCTCGTACCCGCGGCGGGATGCTTCGGCGTCCCTTACGCGGTCGCGATGGCGCTGTGGGGATCCGCCGTGGTTGTGCTCGCCGTCGGCCTCGAGGATCAGGACGCCCGCGACGACGAAGTCGACTCTGCCGACGCCGTCGATCGTGACCTGGCAGTCCAGTCGGAGCCCGAGGAGGTGGAGGCGCAGGCGGAGGAGCGATTCGAGACCGCTGTCGGCATCGGGCCGCGCCAGGTCCGTCAGCCACCGCGCGCTACGAGGCAGCGCGGCGCGGATCCGTGACCGCGCGGCGCGGGAGAGCAGACCCATCCGCCATGCCGATTCATATCCGGCGAAGAAGGCTTCGTCACCGGCGCAGCGCCGAAGATGCAGAAGCGCGGTCTCGACCGGGACCGAACCCAGCGGCGGAGTTCCGCGATAGTAGTGCGAGACGCATGTGCAGTGCGGGTGCGACAGTGCGTGTTGGTCAGGTCCGAGCCAGACGTGCGGGCCGTCCTCGACCGGAAGCACCCAGATCCCCCGGGCACGGAGCGCGCTCGCGCAGGTGAGTGCGCCGCCGTGCGCGGTGGCCGATCGCACCTGCGCGCTCAGGGGACCGACCGCGAAGACGCCGTCGCGCACACGCTCGATCTCCCCGCGCGAGACCAGCCGCGAGAGGCCCTGCCGGGAGAATCCGAGGGCTTGCAGCCGCTTTCCTCGTGCGATTCCGCCGAGCCGTGTGATCGTGTCCGTAGCCGAGAGCATCAGCCCACCGTGTCGGAGTCGCCTCTCGGCGCCGGACCCTGCACCCGGCCAATGTGGACAGGCGGCTCCTTCTCGGACTTGTGCAGATTCAGTCGCCACGCCGAGGGTGGCGACGGTTCACGGATGCCCGGACGATTCGCCGTGGTTTCGACGGGTTCGGTCCGTAGAACGTCCCCACCTCGGCGATCCGTCACAGCAGGTCACGCCAGGTCACGCCAGGTCAGGTGATCACGAGGATCAGCTCGGGTCTGTTCAGTGCAGGTCGGTGTCGGCGGCGGACCGCTCCCACCGGGTGAACCGCACGGTGAGTCCGGCGCGCGTCGGCGCGGCGAGGAACGGACCGGCGGATGCCTCGGCCTGACCGTCGAACGGGGCGACCCGGACCAGACGCCAGGGCCCGTCGTCGGCGCGGGCGCGCACGATCACGGCATCCACCCATCGGCTCACCCGCACGGTGATCTCGCTGTCGTGCCATTCGTCCACGTGGCCGACCGACCAGTCTGATCCGCCTGCGGTGACGACCGCGCCCAGTCCGAGGTGGTCGTCGGCGTACTCCAGGCCGGTCTTCACCCAGTGCTCGTCGTCGATCCGCACGAAGACGCCCGCCTGGTCGAACTGTCCGTCCCAAGGTGCGCGGAACGACACCTCCATCGCCTCGCCCACGGCGAGCGGAGCGAGCAGAGCGTGCTCGGTGTCGTGCACGAACCCGTAGGCGGTGTGCCGCCAGGCGTCGCTGCCTTCGACTGCGGTGACGTCGAGGTGCTCGGTCTCCTCCACGGCGGCGGGGGCATGGGTCCAGCCTCCCTCGGACCATGAGACGATGCGCGATTCAGGCATATTTCCAATCCATAACCACATAGTGCATATATCTAAGTTTATTCGTGATAAGGTTATCGCATGGTCATCGCCGTGATCGCAGACATCGTGGGTTCCCGTGAACTTCGGGACCGCGCTGCTGCGCAACGCGTGCTGGACGAGACCATCGCACAGGTCGAGGCCGACCTGCCCCTGGCGGCGCAGCCACTGACGCCCACAGTAGGAGACGAGCAGCAGGGCGTCTACCGAGACCTCGGGGATGCGCTGAGCTCTCTCCTCATGGTCCAGCTGCGACTGCCCGACGGGATCGCTTTCCGGTTCGGCATCGGCGTGGGGGAGGTGCGTGCCGTCGCCTCCGTTCACGGGGAGCTCGCCGACGGTCCGGGCTGGTACGCCGCGCGGGCCGCGATCGAGACGGTGCACTCGCGTGAGCAGCGCGCCGTACCGCGGACGCGCACCTGGATTGTCGGCGCTCCGGGGCAGGATGAGGTCATGGCGTCGACGATCACGGTCTCCAATGCCTACCTGCTCGCACGTGACGAGCTCGTGGGGGCGATGAGCGCGCGCGAACGACGACTCACTTACGGACGCCTGGTCGGTCGATCGCAGCAGGAGCTCGCGGCGCAGGAGGGCATCTCCCAGCCCAGTGTCTCGAAGTCGCTGCGAAGCGCCGGATCCGCCGCGCTCATCGAAGGGCTCGCGGCTCTGAGAGGGGAGTCGGCATGATCATCGCCGGATTCATCCTGCTGGCCATCGGTGCCGCCGACCTCGTACGGCAGTTCGCTCCGCGTCGGTGGATCGGCTATCTGGCGGCGACCGTCGTGCTGCTTCTCCTCGGCAGCGTCAGTGACGCGCTTCTGCCGATGATCGCTGCGCTCGTGGCCGGCGCGCTCTGGATCTGGTGCATGCCCGACGACCGACCGTCGCGTGCGGGGTTCTGGCCCGCCGTCGTCCTCGCCCTCGTCGTCGTCGGTGCCGTGATCTGGACGGGCGGCCGTGCACACGCCGGCCTCATCGGCGCGGTGTGGCAGCTGCGTTCGCCGTTCGGCGAGGTGACCTTCGACCTGGCGATGCTGGTGCTCGGGGTGTCGGCGTTCCTCCTGGAGTCCGCGAACCTCGTGGTGCGCGCTGCTCTCGACGGCGAGCACACCTGGCGCCCCGCGGAGCAGATCTCGGGCGATGACTCCGTCTCCGGCTCCGCACCCGACTCCGTTTCCGCGCCAGAGTCCGGCTCCGCGTCCGAGTCCGACTCCGTCTCCGAAGCGGCACCGGTCGTCGACGCCGCGTCCGTCTCGACGGATGCTGATCCGACCCTCGCCGCGCTGAGCGCAGATCAGCCGCTCGCGCCGGTGGCCGCCCCCGATCCTCGGGCAGGATTCAAGGGCGGGCGCCTGATCGGTCCGCTGGAGAGGATCCTGGTCCTCATCCTCACGCTCGCCGCGGCCTACCCGATCCTGGCGGCGATGCTCGCGGCGAAGGGCATCGTCCGCTTCCCGGAGATCTCCCGCGACGGCGAGACCGGTGCCAGGGCCGAGTACTTCCTCGTGGGCAGCCTCGTCAGCTGGGTGATCGCCCTCGGCGCGGCCTTCCTCGTCTGGTGGGCTGCGCACAGCTGAGCGCGAAGCGCCGGTGCCCCGCGCTGATAGCCTGGAGCGCGTGTCAACTCCCGATCTGACGACCGCACCCCAGGCGATCGATCCCACGTTCGAGAACGTGTGGGACGAACTCGTGTGGCGTGGCCTGGTCCATGTGTCCACCGACCAGGAGGCGCTGCGCGCCCTGCTCGCGGGAGACCCCATCACGTATTACTGCGGGTTCGACCCGACGGCGCCGAGCCTGCACCTGGGCAACCTGGTGCAGCTGCTGACGCTGCGCCGCATCCAGCTCGCCGGTCACAAGCCGCTCGGTCTGGTGGGGGGATCGACGGGACTCATCGGCGACCCCCGCCCCACGGCCGAGCGCACGTTGAACACGCGCGAGACCGTCGCCGAGTGGGTGGACCGACTGCGCACCCAGGTCGAGCGCTACCTCAGCTTCGAGGGCGACAACGCCGCCCGCATCGTGAACAACCTCGACTGGACCGCTCCGCTGAGTGCGATCGATTTCCTGCGCGAGATCGGCAAGTACTACCGTGTCGGCACCATGCTGAAGAAGGATGCGGTCGCCGCGCGGCTCAACTCCGATGAAGGCATCAGCTACACCGAGTTCAGCTACCAGATCCTGCAGGGGATGGACTTCCTCGAGCTGTACCGCCAGTACGACTGCGTGCTGCAGACCGGCGGGTCCGACCAGTGGGGCAACCTCACCAGCGGCACCGACCTCATCCGGCGTGCCGAGGGTGTCTCGGCGCACGCCATCGGCACCCCGCTGATCACCAACAGCGACGGCACCAAGTTCGGCAAGAGCGAGGGCAACGCGATCTGGCTCGACGCCGAGATGTGCAGCCCGTACCGGATGTACCAGTTCTGGCTGAGCACCGCCGACACCGATGTCATCGACCGGCTCAAGGTCTTCACCTTCCTCAGCCGGGCCGAGATCGAGGAGTACGCGGAGCTCGTCGCGACGGAGCCGTTCCGCCGCGCCGCCCAGAAGCGCCTTGCGCTCGAGGTGGTCGCCACCGTGCACGGTGTCGATGCGACGGCGGCCGTGATCGCGGCATCCGAAGCGCTGTTCGGTCAGGGCGACCTGACCGCGCTGGATGCGAGCACCCTCCGCACCGCGCTCGAAGAGCTCCCGCACGCCACCGTCGCCGCCGGCAGTCCCGTGGTCGAGGCACTGGTCTCGACCGGGCTCGTGGCGAGCCTCTCCGAGGCGAGGCGTGCGATCGGTCAGGGCGGTGTCACCCTCGACGGCGAACGTGTCGAAGACGAGGCAGCCACGGTTCAGGGCACGCTTCCCGGGGGAGTGTCCGTGCTCCGTCGCGGCAAGAAGACCCTCGCCGGCGTCTTCCTCGGCTGACCCGGCCGGATGCCGTTCACTCCCAGCCACGCGCTCGTCGCGCTTCCCTTCGTGCGGACACCCCTGGTGCCCGCGGCGATCGCGATCGGGGCCATGACTCCGGACCTTCCGCTGTTCGTGCGGGGGGTCGGGCTGAACTACACGTTCACCCACACGTTCGGCAACGTCCTGTGGACGGCCCTGCTCGCGTTCGTCCTGTTCCTGCTGTGGCGCGTGGTGCTGCGTCCCGCCGTGCCGGAGCTCGCTCCGCTGTGGCTGGCGCGCCGGCTGCCGGAGGAGTGGGGCGACAGGGGTGCCGTCGCGGCGGGCCGAGCGGTCGGTGTGGGGGAGAAGCGCTCGTATCCCGTGCTTCTCGCGGTGTCGTTCCTGATCGGCGTGCTCTCGCATATCGTGTGGGACCTGTTCACGCATGAGAACCGCTGGGGCGTGCAGCTGTTCCCCGCGCTCGACGGGATGTGGGGTCCGCTGCCCGGATTCAAGTGGCTTCAGTACGGATCGAGCGTGATCGGCCTCATCGTCATCGGCGTGTGGGCGCTGTTGTGGTTGCGTCGCCGCGCATCGCGCGCGGATGTGGTGCAGTCGCTCCCGCAGGTCGTGCGGGTGGCGTGGTGGGTGTCGCTCCCGGTGATCCTGGTCGGAGCGTGGATCTGGGGGTTCGTCGCCCTCGGACCGCTCGACGCGGAGTTCACCGTTCAGCACCTCGCGTATCGGGTGCTTCCTCCGGCGTGTGCGCTCTGGGGAGCGATCACGTTCGTCCTGTGCATCATCCTCGTGGTGCGCGGACGCCGTCACCAGACGGGCTGATCCGAGCCCCAGGCATGGGGTGGCGCGAACTCGAGGTCGGCCAGCGCCGGACGCGAGGTCACGAGGGTCCGGCCACCGACGTCGAATCGGGCGAGGTGAGGCCGGACGTCGACGTCGACCTCGGGGTTCGGATCGTCCCGGCGCGGCATCCCGAGGAGCTCCGCGGCAACCCGGCGGAGTGAGGTGCGGACGAGCCACGATCCGCCTTCCTGCAGGTGCCGTCGTCGCAGCAGTGTGGTCACAGCGGCGGCGAGCAGATACCCCGCGCTGTGATCGAGGGCCTGCGCCGGCAATGCTCCCGGAGTCCGTCCATCCGAGGATTCGACGAGCGAGATACCGGACTCGGCCTGAACGAGGCTGTCGAATCCGGCCCGGTCAGGGTGCTCCACGCCCCAGGCGCTGAGTTGCGCGACGATCAGACCGGGGTGGCGGTGTGCGAGCAGTTCCGGAGCGAGTCCCAGTCGCTCGAGAGCGGCGGGTCGATATCCGAGCACGACGGCGTCGGCCGCCGCCAGCAGCTCGTCCAACCGTTCAGAGCGTGCGTCCACCAGGGCGGTGCGCTTGCCGTGCCCGGTGTCGAGGTGCTGCCATTCGGGCTCCGGCAGCGCCGGTGGATCGATGCGCAGCACATCAGCGCCGAGAAGCGCGAGTGTCCGTGTGCAGACGGGGCCGGCTATCACGCGGGTGAGGTCGAGAACGCGCATGCCCGCGAGCGGTCGTCCGTCATCGCGTGGCCCCGAACGAGCGGGACGGCGGGAAGAGGGTGCCACGGGCGCGTCGATCCGACGGATGTCGAGAAGCGGCGTCGCGCGGAGAGCGCGATCGGCCGTCGGATCTTCGGAAGCGACGGGAACGGCGAGACCACCGGCCGCCGTGATCCGGGTGACCGCGTCCGCCGTCATCTCACGCGCCAGGGCGTCGCGGATCGCGTCGGCTCCGTCGTCGTCACGCAGATGAAGGGCAGCCCGAAGCCCTGCGGCGTGATGCGGATAGTTCCCATGGGTGCGGATCCAGCCGTCGGCGCTCGGCCAGAATCCCGAGAAGGGGGACCACACCGGGGGAGTCGCTCCGTCGATGGTGAGTACACGGTCGCTGCGATACGCGATCGCGATGCGGGTGGGATCGAGCAGGTCGGGGGAGTGGCCGGCGGAGACCGTCGCGGCACAGACGCTGGCCCACGCGAGATCGGCGGTCGCCAGACGGGAGGGGAGAGGGACGACGCGGTGCGGGCTGAGTGGTGCATCCCCTGCCGTCAGGCCCAACTCTCGACGGACGCGATCGAGGACGATCCGCGCGCCGTCTCCCGGTGCGGGGGGTCTCGATTCGGCCGGCGAGGAGGGCGGTCCCCCGGGCGGCTGATCGACGGATACGGGCATGGGCAGATCGTACTCCGGAGGGCAGGACACCTTCGAAATACGGGCTGATCCGGGCGAAACCATCTCGGCGGGCCGCACGACACGCCCGGGCCGTAGGGCTCGATTTGCCAGAACCCCGGAACCCACGTAATTTATTACTTGTTCGCCCCACAGGGACGCGGAGGAGCCGAGAGCTTCACCCCCCTCAAGCGGAGAACCACTCCCGATCCACTCTCACTTGAGAGATCAGACGCTTGCGTCTAGGATAGGGAATCCACCCTTCTGCGGCTGTCATCAGCTGCGCTGCGGATCCTCGATCCGCACGGCGCGCCGATTTGACAAGCGGGACAGGGTCGGTAAGATAGAGAAGTTGCCCTGCGGGCCTGGCTGTGATGGCTGGGTCGTGGGAGCATCCGATCCTTGAGAACTCAACAGCGTGCACTTGTCAAATGCCAAATTATCCTCGTCTAGCT